>JAGXAN010000006.1 GCA_019075865.1 Hyphomicrobiales bacterium
GGCGGACTTTCGCAATCGTTTCCAATACCAACATCCCTGCAAGGCTCCCATGCAAAACATGAAAGCCAATATGAACCATGCATCAGAGGGGTCCCGTTTGGATGCCGATAACCCCTCAAGAGGGGTCCTTATTCCATGCCGAAACACACAACATCCTGCCGGTTGAGCAACAATCGACGCGCTTCCTGCAGGCGGACCTGCTTTTGAAACTGGATCGGGGTAATCGTCGTCACCGCCTTGAAATGCCGGTGAAAGCCGGGCACGCTCATATGGGCCAGCGACGCAAGATCGGCGACGCGCAAAGGCTCTGCATAATGGTCGCGAATCCACGCGGTTGTCTGTCCGATCCGCGCGGCATGGCTGTCGCTCGCCCCCAATTGCCGAAGGGTTGCGCCCAGCGGCCCGCACAGTAACCGCCAGACAATCTCACGCTGGATGAGCGGCGCAAGCACCGCCAAATCGCGGGGGCGATCGAGCACCTCAAGCAGCCGAATGAGAGGATCGCACAGTTCTGCATCTACCACCATCGTTGCCAGCGGCGCGAATGGCGGCAGCGCGGCCAGCGTCTTGGCCTGTTCGACAAACAGCGCGGCGACCATGGCCGGATCAATCGCGAGACGGAAGGCGAGGTAGGGCTTTGCCTGCGAAGCCTCAATGATCCGCGCGATCACCGGCACGTCAATGGCCGCAAGCAGACCCTGCCCCGCCGTATAGCGGAGGGGTTGGTCGTTCAAAGTGCTGGTTTTGGCACCTTGCACGACGACACAGAAGGAGGGGCGATACACCGAGGCCATCAGTCTGCTCGGTGCCTCGGCGCGAGCCAGAACCAGATCGGGCAATGGCGTGATGCGACCATATCGCTGCCATTGCCGCTCAACCAGCAGCGCGAGTTCGGAAAAATGCGTGTTCATGTCCGCAAATCTAGCGCAGGCCCCGGGGCGACGCACGCGAAAAATCATCTGGCTGATAGGATTAGGCAACAGGTTGAGAGAATCGGAGTCGCGGGTTGGGCGGGTTTGTTGTATGAGAAGGCTCCACTTCATTCACTTAAGGAAACCCTCATGCGTCAACGTCAACTGGGGCCCAGCGGCCTATTTGTGTCCGAACTCTGCCTAGGCACCATGACCTTTGGTGGCAGCGATGGCATATGGGGCCAAATCGGCCAGCTTGACCAGGCTCAGGCCGATGCGCTGGTGAAAACCGCGCTCGACGCTGGCATCAACTTTATTGATACCGCCAACGTCTATGCCGGCGGCATGAGCGAGCGCATATTGGGCCAATCGCTGAAGAACCTCGGCATCGCCCGCGATGACGTGGTGATTGCCACCAAAGTGCTGGGGCCGATGGGCGGCGGGCAGAACGCGCGCGGTGCCTCGCGCCGGCACATTATCAGCCAATGCAAGGCAAGCCTTGACCGGATGGGGCTCGATCACATCGACCTTTACCAGATGCATGGCTTTGATGCGGCAACGCCGATTGAAGAGACAATGGAGGCCCTGGCCACCCTCGTCCAGCAAGGTTACGTCCGCTATATCGGCCTGTCGAACTGGGCGGCCTGGCAAGTGGTAAAAGCGGTCGGGATCATCGAGGCCCGCCGCCTCGCGCCAATTCTCTCGCTGCAGGCCTATTACACGCTCGCCGGTCGCGATCTGGAACGTGAGATCGTGCCGATGCTCTTGTCCGAAAAAATCGGGCTGATGGTGTGGAGCCCGCTCGCAGGCGGTTTCCTGTCGGGCAAATACGACCGCGACGGCAAGGGCGCTGACGGCCGCCGCTCGACCTTCGACTTCCCGCCGGTGGACAAGGGCCGGGCCTATGACGCGATTGAAGTCATGCGCACCATCGCCGCTGCCAAGAAAGCCACAGTGGCGCAAATCGCGCTGGCCTGGCTGCTGCATCAACCGGTGGTCACCAGCGTCATCGTCGGGGCCAAGCGCGTCGAGCAACTGACCGACAATATCGGCGCAACCAAGGTGGAACTTGGCACCGAGGATCTGGCGGCGCTGGATGCGGTCACCAAGCTTCCCGCCGAATATCCCGGCTGGATGCTGGAGCGCCAGGCCACATATCGGGCGTAACGGTCCAAATCCATCAAATTTCAGCTTCACCAACCGGCCACTTCCCGCCCGTGAGAGCGAGAATGTGGCCGGGCCAGTTAGAAGCCGATCTGATCGGCGCCTTTCAGCTTCAGCAACTGGCGCGCCTCCGCCGGGCTGGCCACTTCATGCCCCAGGCTTTCAATGATTGATTTGATCTTGGTGACCTGCTCGGCGTTGGAAATCGAAAGCTTGCCGCGCTCTATATACAGGCTGTCTTCCAGCCCGACACGCACATGCCCGCCGCGCATGGCCGCCTCGGTTGAAAAAGGCATCTGATACCGGCCAGCCGCCAGAACCGACCATTCATAAGCATCCCCAAAAAGGCGATCTGCGGTGCGCTTCATGAAGGCCAGATTCTCCCAATCCGCGCCGATACCACCCATAATTCCAAAGATGGTTTGCACCAGAAAAGGTGGCTCGATCAGTTTGCGATCCACAAAATGCGCGAGATTATAAAGGTGCCCGACATCGTAACATTCATGTTCAAAGCGCGTGCCATGGCCCTTGCCCAGAAGTTCGATAATGCGTTCGATGTCTTCACAGGTGTTCCGGAAAATAAAGTCCTTGGTGCCGCGCAGATACGGTTGTTCCCAATCATGCTTCCACTGGATAGGCCGCTCGGCCAGCGGAAAAATCGCAAAATTCATCGACCCCATGTTCAGCGAGCACATTTCCGGCTTGAACCGCAATGGGGCAGCCAGACGCTCTTCCACAGTCATGGTCAACCCGCCGCCCGTGGTGAGATTGATGACCGCATCGGTGCTGTCGCGAATGACCGGCAGAAATTGGTTGAAGACTTCCGGATCGGAAGCGGGCCGGCCCGTTTTGGGGTCACGTGCATGCAAGTGCAAAATGGCAGCCCCCGCCTGCGCGGCCTCGATGGCAGATTGCGCGATTTCGGCCGGGGTGATCGGCAGATAGGGCGACATGCTCGGCGTGTGAATGGCCCCCGTGATCGCGCATGAGATGATGATTTTTTTGGCTGCCATTATGCCCCCCTTGAAGAATTGTGAATGGCGATGATACGGCGGGCCACGGGCAGTGCCAAGATATGTTCAGTTGTTTCCCCCGTCCCATCTTTAGCCCGCCCAAAAGACTTTCCAGCATTGGCGCTATGGATGTTTTGAACCCAAGCCAAACCACGGACCGAATGCGAAAAAATGACAGCGGTATCACAACACGGCTTTACCCCGACCTTTAATTTTGCTTCATTGAAAAAAACGCAACAAATTGCACTCGGTCAGGTTAGGCATGAGGTTTTGCCGAGCTTGCCGGAGAATCGGCAAAATGGGGAGATATACGCATGTTCAACCTCGCGAAAGCCCTTATCCCGCTTACGGCCCTGGCGGCGCTGCCAGCCGTTGCGGCACAGATACCCACGACGGTTTCCACCAAGGGCGACAATGTCTCTTTGGAAATTTTGTCGCGCGCACCAGCCTATGGCGGCATGGTGCCGCCCGGTGCCAAAGGCCCCTATGAGGTCATCACCGCGATTGCGCATGGCACGCTGGACCCGGCGAACCCGAATAATGCAGCCATTGTCGATTTGAAGAATGCGCCCCGTAACGCCGATGGCCTCGTCGCCTACAGCACCGATGTCGTGATCCTGCGGCCCCAACATGCCAGCGATGCCAGCCGGGTATTGTTTTATGATGTCGTCAATCGCGGCAACAAGCTGGCTTTGCCGTTTTTCATCGGCTCTGCGCCGCTCACGGGCAAGGTCGCCCCGCCCGCCTCTTTCCCCAGTTTGCTCGCCCAGAATGTCACGGTGGTCTGGAGTGGTTGGCAAGGCGGCGTGCCTTTGACCGGCAAGCCCACTCTGGCCGATAAAGCCCCGCTTGGCGTGCAATGGCCCGTGGCCAAGCACAAGGATGGCTCGGCCATTACTGGCATGAGCCGCGAAGAATATATCGCTGATTATGCTGGCGGAAAAGCCAACCTTATCGCGTTAAATTATCCGCCCGCTGACAGCGCCGACATGAAATCGGTGACCTTTACCGCGCGCCAGTCATGGCTCACCGGCTATGGATCGCAGGCCCCCGGCGTGGAAAGCTATGATGCGCCCTCGGCACCCGTGACCCAGTGGCAATATGTGAAGCAGCCAGACGGCAGCATGGATGTCAGTTTCACGCCGCCTGCCAGCGTGCCCGGCCCCGCCGGCAAACCCGTGCCGGCCGACGCGGGGACCATCTACAGCTTCGCTTACCGCGCCAGGGACCCGAGCGTGAATGGCATCAGCTTTGCTGCCGTGCGCGACCTTGTCACCTTTCTGCGCTATACAAAGTCAGCGGCCAATCCGGTCGCGGATCTTGCGGCGGGCGCCTGCGCAAAGCAGACTTGCGATAAGGCCGCGAGCAATTTCGACGTGGCATTGGGCGAAGGCATTTCGCAATCTGGCCGCTTTATCAAGGATTTTCTCTATCAGGGCTTCAACGCAGATGCGCAGGGTCGCCGGGTGTTTGATGGCATGATGCCAATTATTTCGGGCTCGCGCCGCACCTGGACAAACGGGCGTTTTTCACAGCCCGGCCGCTGGTCGAAAGAGCATGAAGACCACTGGCAGCAGGGCGATCAATTTCCCTTCGCCTATAATAGTTTGCAAGACCCGGTGAGCGGACAAAAGGGCGGCCTGCTCGATCTATGCACTGCCAGCCATACCTGCCCGAAAATCATGCATATCGATGGCGGATTCGAATGGTGGGGTGCACGCGCGGCCCTGGTGGTAACCGATGGCGCGGGCCACGACCTGAAACTTCCCGACGACGTGCGTTATTATCTGGTGCCGGGAACCCGGCATGCCGGCGGCGAAGGCGTCACCACAGGCTCTTATCTTCTGCCGCAGGCGGGAAGTCTTTGCGTCCTGCCAGAGTCACCTGTCGCCGAGACGCCCGTGGAGCGGGCCCTGATTCCAGCGCTCATTCAATGGGTTGCCCAGGGCAAAGCCCCGCCACCCTCGCAATATCCAACCATCGCATCGGGAACGCTTGGGCCCGCCACAATGGCGGGAATTGGATTTCCCGATTTGAGCGATGTGATGATCCCCGACGGCCCGAAAGCCGAACCGGTCAAGTTGCATTTGGCGAACATTGGCCTCCCCAACCAATTGTTCGTGACCAAATACGTCCATGCGCTTCCGGTCATTGACACCAAGGAAACCTACCAGCCGCTGGCGCCCAAGGTCGATGCCAATGGCAATGCCCTGGCTGGCGTGCGTATGCCCGATGTCAGTGTGCCGCTGGCAACCTATACGGGCTGGAACCTGCGCGGCGCGGGCCATGCCGCCAACGAGGCTTGCGAGGCCAGCGGCTCGGCCATCCCGCTGGCGATCAGCCCCGCAGCCAAGGCAGGGGGCCATGACACCCGCACTTCATTGGCAGAGCTTTACAAGGGCCGTGCCGATTACCAGCAGAAAGTCGGCGCGGCTGCCGACAAGCTCGTAAGCGAGGGCTATTTGCTGCGCCAGGATGCCGATGCGGTTTTCAAGGCGCATGCCAAGCTGGTTTCACTTGCCCTTATTCCCGCGCCGTAGATCTGGCAATTTTGATGCGGTTAGGCCGTGTCAAACGCTATGCCCGATCAAGGCACCAATAGCCGCCGTCGCCGCCATGGCGAAGGCACCCCAGAAAGTAACCCGAATGGTTGGGATGAGAATCTTCGCCCCACCAATTCGGGCACCAACGGCACCCAGCACAGCAAGGCAAAGCAAAGAGCCGACGGACACAATAATCGCGAGCGATGTTTTCGGGGAAAGCAGAGCAATAGCCAGCGGCACCGCGGCACCGACCGTAAACGTAAGCGCCGAAGTCATGGCCGCCTGGATCGGCCGCGCCACGACATGATCGGAGAGGCCCAGTTCATCGCGTGAGTGTGCGGCGATGGCGTCTTTGGCCATCATCTGCCCTGCCACCTGGCGGGCAACCTCGAGTTGCACGCCACGGGTCACATAGATTTGGGCCAGCTCTTCCAGTTCCGCCTCGGGTTGGCTGGCAAGTTCGCGCGTCTCGCGGGCGAGATCGGCGTTCTCGGTATCGGCCTGCGAACTGACGGAAACATACTCGCCAGCAGCCATCGACATAGCCCCCGCAACCAGCCCCGCAACGCCAGCAATCAGAACTTCGGACACATTGGTGGATGCGGCAGAAACGCCAACCACAAGGCTTGCGGTTGAAATAATACCATCATTGGCGCCTAGCACCGCGGCACGAAGCCAGCCAATGCGCTGAATAAGGTGGGACTCTCGGTGAAGGGGGGGCATGAGATGCGCTTTCTGTTGTGTGGAACCGTAAAGTGAATAAAACAGGGGCCGATTTCGCCAAAACCACTACACCATTAACCTGCAACCGGCCAAAATGCAGGCCCGGCTTGTTTCAACAGATTTGAGGTAGAATTAAGTTGGCTGCCGCCTCTTCCATGCCGCAACAGGTTTGGGCGCTCTGGATATCAGCAAAGCAGAACCATTTCCCTGATTTGGCGCAAGCGAATGAAAATTTCAGGGGAAGATCATCCCATCCCAATGTCTGAAGGCACTGGCGGCGACGGCATTTCATTCGGCGGTCCCTTTGCGGATAACCGGGCGAAAGGGATGAAGCACAGGGCCGCCAACGTTAATAGCGCCGTGAGCGCGAAGGCGTCGTTTATGGCCTCTGTTAGCGAAGCCTTCTCAAGCATGGGTTGCAACATGGCTTGCAGGCCAGCGTCGAGGGGGCCAGCGGGGCGGCTTTGAAATAATTGGAGCGGTATCCCGATGAATGTGGCGGTGGCAGCATCGCCTTGCTGGATTTTGGCCATGAGCGCGGCGGCATGGACCGGGGCGCGGCTGTAAATGACCGTGTCAATCAATGCGAGGCCAATCGCGCCGCCCAGATTGCGCATGAGATTGAACAATCCGCTGGCATCGGCGACGCGCGATTTATCAAGATGGCCCAACGCCAGACGCGTTGGCGGCAGCAGGCAGAACATGATGGCAAAGCCACGAAAAACCTGCGGCCAGAACATCGCCTGAAAATCGGTTTGCGGGGTCTCGAACGCGCTCAAGCCAAGGCCGACGGCGAAAATGGTAAAGCCGATGCTGGTCAAAAGCCGCGCGTCAATGCGTGTCTCGAGCGCGACCGCCACCGGGGCCGCCAGCAATTGCGCGACGCCCGTCACCAGCATGATCGTGCCAATTTCCAGCGCATTGTGGCCGCGCACAAAAGCCAGAAATACCGGCATGAGATAGACCGAGCCAAACAGGCCAACACCAAGTGCAAAACTTAAAATGCAACCAATGGTAAAACGCCGATCGTTGAAAGACGTTAAATCAACAATGGCTGGATCAGCCGATAATGTGCGCCGCACAAAAGTGATGGCGCTGCTGGCACTCAGTATCAACAGGCCAAGCACAATGCCCGAAAGCCAGCCACGATGCGGCGCTTCCTTCAGGGCGATTTCAAGCGCTGCAAGCGCGATTACCATGGCGACAAGCGAGACAATATCGAGGCTGCGCACCGCGCCCAATTGCGGCTTCTCGCGCGGCAAGAGCCAGCCCGCCAGCACAGCGGACATGATGCCGGGCAGAATGTTGATCAGAAACAAAAAATGCCAGGAGTAGGTTTGTGTGATCCAGCCACCGACTATGGGGCCGATGGTGGGGGCCAGCACGGCCAAAACCCCCGCCAAAGTGGTGGCAATGCCCTGGCGCGAAGGTGGAAACAGCAGAAACACCGCCGAAAAAACCGCCGGAATCAGCGTGCCGCCGGAAAAGCCCTGCACCACCCGCCAGGCGATCAGGGTTTCAAAACTGGTACTCGTGGCGCAACCCAGCGATGCCAGGGTAAAAACGCTGATGGCGACGACGAAGAGCCAGCGCATGGACAAGACGCGGGTCAACAAGCCGGTGAGCGGAATAGCAATCACTTCGGCAATCAAATAGGCGGTTTGCACCCAGCTCATTTGATCGGGGGCTATCGCCAGCGCATTTTGGATGGTGGGCAGGGAAGTGGCCACCACCTGCACATCCAAAATGGCCATGAACATGCCGATGCACATGGTGGCAAAGCCGATCCATGTTACTATGGGGACAGGCTGATGTGAATTATGCGTGTCTGCCATTGCGCAATCCAGCCAAAGCCTCGTTTTCCGCCCGAATGCGAATGGTCAGCATCACCGCATTTACAACCGAGAAAACCAGCGCATAGGCTGGCAAACCCACGCAGAGCGGCAGAATGGCGATCTCGCCGATAACCACGAGGTAATTGGGGTGCGAGAGCCAACGGTAAGGGCCCCGCCTCACCAGCGGCGCGTTGGGCAAAATGATGATCTTGGTGGTCCAGCGACGCCCAAGCGTTGCCAACACCCAAAAGCGCAAAACCTGCAACAGCAGGAAAATAACCGTCCAGAACGGCTGAATTTCGCGCGCAAAAAACCAAAGTCCCGCGAGCCACAATGCGTGCATCAGCACGATGAATTTATAATGCTCCGGGGCGGCCTCAAAAGCGCCTTCGGCCAACAGTCTTTGCGTATTGCTTTTGGCGAGGAAAAGCTCGCCAATGCGCTCCACGGTAACGAGTGCCAATAGCCAATAGCTGAGGGTCATGCCGCCCGCCGCAGTGAGACGCAACTGGCGGTAAAGCCCGGGCCCATGGCCGTCAGCAGCGTGCGCGCCGGCAAGCCCGCTTCAATCACCCGGTTCAGGACAAAAAGTACGGTTGGCGCGGACATATTGCCATATTGGGCCAGCACATCGCGCTCAAAATTCAAGGCCCCCTGCCCCAATGACAAAGCGCGCTCAAGCGCGTTGATGACTTTGGCACCGCCAGGATGGCATGTGAAGCGGTCAATATCGCCCATTTCAAGCCCGCCACGCTGGAGAATGCCAGAGATGGCCGCCGCCATATGGGCTTGCGCAAACGGGGGAATGGCGCGATCAAAAATCACCCCAAAGCCGACAGGATCAACGCTCCAGCCCATAATATCGATGGTGTCGGGCCAATTATGTTGGCCGCCCGTCTCGATTTCGGCCAAACCGGCTTCCCCTGCCCGCAAAACGCAGGCGGCGGCGCCATCGGCAAACAGCGCGGTGGCCACGATATTTTCCTTGGTGAGTTTGTCGAGGCGAAACGCCAGCGAGCAAAGCTCAACCGCAACCACCAGCACCACACTGCCGGGCTGGGATTTGGCCAGACGCGCACCAATCATCAAGCCCGACACCCCACCCGCGCAGCCAAGGCCAAATACCGGCACGCGTTCGACATCGGGGCGAAAACCCATGCGATCGGCCACCCGCGCCTCAAGGCTGGGCGTGGCAATGCCGGTGGAGGAAATCGTGACAATCATATCGACTTGCGAAGCGGTCAGTCCCGCCGCATCAAGCGCCTTGCTGGCTGCGGCGATGAATAATGCGCAGCCATCTTCAAGATAGGCGGCGCTGCGCTCACGCCAGCCGAGCGGCTGCATATACCATTCCAGCGGGCGCACCATGTATCGTTGGCGGATGCCGGAACTTTCAAAAACCTTGGCAAGGCGTTCAAAATCGGGATAGCGGGCGGCAAAGCCCTCATGAGCGGCAAGTGCGACATCCCGCTGAATAATGAGGTGCGGCGGAACGGCCGTTGCGAGGGAAACCAGCTTTACTGAAGCGTGCATTGATTTTTCCCAAAAAATAGGCACCTGCGGCACCAGGGTGCCCGGCGAAGGAAATATCGCGAGGGGCTGAGTCTTCAACGCTGCAAAGGCAATATAGTTTCGAAATCAATTTTTTAAGGAGACGAAGATTGAACCACGGATCGTGGCAGCCGTCGGCATATCGCCCTGACATTTTAGGGCAAACAACCAAAGCCCGTTGCCAACTTGCGTAAAAAGCCGCGCATCGTCCTTCGGGGCAAAAGCGCCCAGCCCTTAACGCGGGGATTCGCCGATCTGGTCGGCCACCATGGCACCCCGCAACCCCAGCGGGCGAGCGGTGCCAGCGGTCGTGTCCACCATTGTTTGCAGTTCCATCGCCGCATTGAGTTCAGCGCCGATCAAGGCCACGACGACTGAGAACCAGATCCAGGTCATCAAACCAGCGATGGCACCCAGTGAGCCGTACACGCGGTTGTAACTGTTGAATTGGCCGACATACCAACTGAACAGCATCGACATGCCAATCCAGGCTATGGCCGCGGCCACGCTGCCTGCACTGATCCAGCGCCATTTTGCAACGGCCCGGCTTGGCCCGTAACGGTAAAGCAGCGACAATGCGGCAAAGGCCAAACCCAGAAGAAGCGGCCAGCGCAAAGCATTGACCAAACGCCGGACCCACCCACCAAGGCCCAAAAACTGAAGCGCACTCCCGAATATGGCGAGCAACCCGATAGAGGCGGCAACCACGGCAATGGCCCCAAGCGTGAATAGAAACGCCGTCGCATAGAGCCGCAGCCAGCTACGCTTTTCACGCTCCTTATAAACGACATTGAGCGCATCCAGCAGCGCCACAATCCCGGAATTCGCGCTCCATAGCGCGATCGCAAAGCTCACAATCGACGCAATACCGAGCGTGTTGTTGCGCTTTGCCGCAATATCGAGCATCTGCTGGTCAAACAGCGTAATGGCGTTACGGGGAAGCACGCCTTCCAGCAGCGAAAGATGATTGTGAATGGTGGTGGCATCGGCAATCAGCCCGTAAAGCGAAATAAGCGTTGCAATTGCTGGAAATATCGCAAGCAATCCAAAAAATGCCACGCTGCCGGAGGTGGCGAAAATGCGATCCTGCGGAACTGACCGGATGGTGCGCCAAATTATATCCCGCCAAGCCAAGACCGGGAATTGCGCCGGCGAATGCGCGGTGCGGCCCCGGCCTCGCTCTGCCGCACGCAAAGCAAGCGCACGATCGGTTTGAAGCAGCCCGCGACGCTCCACGCTGCGCCAATCCTCGCCTTGGGCTGGATCAAAGTTCTTCTGAGAATCGTGGGTTGGGCCGGGCAATACCTACTCCTGATTCGACGATATTAGCCCGAAAAGGCAATGGAGCCAAAATCATGGTTCAACCCACCGAACGGGCAATGGTTCCACCCGCAACCATAAGCTCGAAAATGAATTCCGGCCGGGCGGCTCATGGAACAATACTGCTTCTGAAGCATTTACGGATATTGCCGCGACATTTTGCAAATAGCCGCTGGCTGTCTCCTTCACGCGAGCCGCAGGATCCACGATAATGTCCCTTCCCCAAATTGTCGACGAAAGTGAAACAAAAGCCAATTTGGAAACTGAAAAGCCCGGAACCGTTGCGAGCGCAATATCGTTCAGTGCAGGCGAAGCCAAGCTGACCGGTCTGACCATCCTCACCGTTCTGGCCGTGGTCTATAGCCTCTATTTTGGCAGGGACTTTCTGCTGCCGGTAGTAATGGCGGCGGTGCTCAACTTGCTATTGCAGCCGCTGATGCGGCTATTGAACGGGCCGCTGCATCTGCCAAAGCCCATCGCAGCCATCGGGTTGATCTGGGCGGTCTTTACGGCAATTTCCAGCATTGCTTACGCGATTTCGGTTCCAAAGAGCGACTGGGCTTCGCAAATTTTGACATCCATCGAAATCATCAAGCAGCGACTGGCATTTCTCAACAAGCCGATCAATCTGATTGAATCCATGCTGCACAGCATCAACAGCATCGGGGCCGCAACAAGCTTGCCCGAAAAGACGAGCGCCATCGGCTCCGTCAACGCCTTGCCCGGCATAATCTTCTTTGGCACGGCCTCGACGCTTGTGGAGGTGTTCACCACCATCGTCATTCTGTTTTTCATGCTGGTTTCGGGAGATCGCCTGCTGCGGGGATTGATTGAAATTCTGCCGCGTTTTTCAAACAAGCGCCGCGCCGTTGAAATATCCAATGAAATCCAGTCCGGCATCACCCGCTATCTGCTGACGATCACGCTCATGAACGCCGCTGTCGGCATCGCCAGTGGCTTTGCCATGTGGGTGTCCGGGCTTTCCAACCCGGCAGCTTGGGGAGTTGCCGCCTTTTGCCTGAATTTCATCCCTATTTTGGGTCCCATCATCGGAATTGCCATATTCTTCGTGGTTGGGTTGGTATCGCTGGCCTGGCCCTTTCCCGCGTTGATGCCGGTGCTGCTCTATACCCTGATACATCTGGTCGAGGGCGAGACGGTGACGCCGCTGCTGGTGGCGCGCCACCTTGACCTCAATCCGGTTCTGGTCATTCTCAGCCTGTTTTTCTGGCACGCGATCTGGGGCATTCCCGGCGCATTTCTGGCTGTGCCCCTGTTGGCCATTCTCAAGATTTTTGCGGACAGGATCGAGCCTTTGAAAGGCATTGGACATTTAATTGGCGCCTAAAGGGCCGGACAATTTAGCCCAGCGACGGAACAGCAGCCAGATTCTGAATGACTTTTGGCAATTGCACGATGATATCCTCGGCGATAAGGCCGGCACCAAACAGGTTGGCGGCTTCGCCATGCATCCAGACGGCAGCAGCCGCTGCAAGAAAAGGCTCCATGCCTTGCGTGAGCAAGCCGAGCAGAATACCGCTCAACACATCGCCCGAGCCGGCCGTCGCCAAACTTGGCGGCGCGTTTGCATTGACGATGGCGCGCCCGTCCGGCGCAGCAATCACCGTGTCACTGCCTTTGAGAACGATGATGGCCCCAATGGAACCGGCGGCCGCGCGGGCGCTGGCCAGTTTGTCGCCACTACGTTGAAATAACCGGCGAAATTCGCCTTCATGCGGGGTCAGAATGCACGGCCCGGAAATGGCACTGCCAAGTGCACCGGCATCGCCCTGAAACACGGTGATCGCATCCGCATCCAGCACCGCAGGCTTGCCCGTCGCCAATATCGCCAGCACACGCGCGCGCGTCTCGGGTGTTGCGCCAGCGCCGGGGCCAATCAGCGTCGCGCTTATGCGCCGGTCATGCAGCAATGTCAGAAAATCCGCCTCCTGCCCCACCCTATGCACCATAGTGCTGGTCAGCGCGCCAGCGTAGATCGCAAAAGCAATCTCGGGCACGGCGATGGTGGTTAGGCCCGCGCCGGCCCGCGCCGCAGCCAGGGCGCAGAGCCGCGCCGCGCCGGTCATCGGATAACCGCCCGAAATCAGGGCGTGGCCGCGATTATATTTATGGCCACCAACACCCGGTTGCGGCAGCTGCCGCGCCCAGACTTTGGGCAAATTCTCAAAAGTGTTGGCTTGGATATCCGCCAGAACCGCATCGGGGATTCCAATATCGGTCACAACGGCCTCGCCGCACAGCGTGCGGGCGGGTTGCAGCAAATGCCCCGGCTTTTTGCGAAAAAAAGTCACCGTGAGCGCGCATGGCACCGCGCCAAGGCTTTCACCCGTGTCACCCATAATGCCGCTGGGCACGTCAATCGCCACAATGGGAACATGCCCCCCGGATGCAGCTATGAGCGTCTTTTGGCAAGTATCATCGAGGGGACGGCTCAACCCGGCACCAAATAGCGCATCAACAATCAGTTCAGCCCCTCCGATCACATCGACAGACAGCACTTCGATCGGCGCTTGCCAGAGCCTCGCATTTTGCCGCGCTTCGCCCTTGAGGCTTTCGCGCGCGCCCAACAGCGCGATGCGCACCGGCCAACCGGCCTTGGCCAGATACCGCGCGGCAACAAACCCATCGCCGCCATTATTGCCCGGCCCGCACAGCACCAGCGTAGGGCACGGCTTCCAGCGCTTTTGAATTTCCTGTGCAACAGACTTTCCAGCATTCTCCATCAATTGCGCAACCGAAATCCCGAAGGTCGTCGCAAGATGGTCAGCCCTCGCCATTTCCGCGACCGTCAGCAATTCAGAATGTGCATTCATTTGGTTTCCAGCCCATCGATTCCAGACTTTGACGCCGCAGCGCAAGCATTCAATGTCGCATGAATGGCAAGCCCGGCAAAGTGACCCGTGGTGATTGGCTTTCTAGTCCAAAGCACGAAGCAACATTGGCAGCCATATGCCAAAAGCGATAGACCATTAGCGGGCCTTGGCTTATCGCCCTGCCCGCGACGCACTCATTATTGCAAAAATGGACAATTGCAACTTGCCCGCGCCATAATTAAAAAGACAACGTGCCCTGCACCGCCCAGCCCGGCCCCACATAGGCCACAAGCCTGAGGGTTCAGGCATCCAAACCAACCCGGCGGGATTCGTGCCGGACATCCCATTTACGACCCGCATCAAGTCAAAAGCAATAATTCGAGCCGAGAGAGAAATAATGGACAATAATTCAATACCGGCTGATTATGAAGCATTGATACGCGTAATTCATGAGCGTCACGGCGCGATGAGTAAATCCTATCAACGCATTGCGGTATATCTGACCCAAAATCCCAATGATGTGGCTGTGCTTTCGGTGGGTGCGATAGCAGAGCGGTGCGGCGTGCACGCATCCAATGTAGTCCGCTTTGCGCAGGCCCTTGGTTACGATGGGTTCAAGACTCTGCAAAGCCTGTTCCAAAGGCGACTTTCGACAGCCGCGCCAGGCTTCGAAGCACGTGTTAAAGCATTGGAAATTGAACTTGGCGCCCGCACGGATCGCAGCGAGCGCGGTTTCCTTCACGACCTCGTCGTTCGTGACATTGCCTCATTGCAAAACCTGTTGCTCGAAATCTCCGAGACAGATTTGCAAATGGCGGTGACCCTGCTGGAAAAAGCGGAAGTGATCTATCTTTTGGGTCAATTGCGCTCATCGCCAGTCGCCGAATTGCTGCGTTATATTTTGACGATGCTCGGCAAGCGTTGTGTGCTACTCGATCCCAGTGGCGGCCTTGCCACCCACATGGCGCGCGCGATCCGCGCGTCGGATTTGCTGGTCGCAATCTCGTTCCGCTTTTACGCCACCGAAGTCGTCAACATTGTGGATGAAGTGGCTGGCCGCAAAGTGCCGGTTCTCGCTATATCGGACAGCACCCTCTCGCCCATTGCAAAAGGCGCTAGCGTTCTGCTATCCGTCCCCGAACATGAATATTCGTTTTCACGCTCACTGGCCGCGCCTATGTGCCTTGCGCAGGCGTTGACGGTGGCTTTGGCCGCAAGGCTTCAGAAAAACACGATCAATCCGCGGATTCCAACAGTCACCGCGCAATAACCTGCGATTGCTTTAGCCCGTGCCTGCTTTGCGCCATTTGTCGCGCCTTAGAAGTTTTTGTTGATAATCAGATTGGCTTCCAGCCTGCCAGCAAAGAAATCAAGGACGTTTTGAACGGACGAGACCGCCATGCGCTCGGCTGCCTGTTGTGTCAGCCCCGCAATATGGGGGGTGTGCAAAACCTGATCGAAGCCAAGCAACCGGTGCTCCCTGGCCGGTGGTTCATCATCAAAAACATCGAGGCCCGCTGCGGAGACGCGTCCCTCCGCCAGCGCCAAAGCCAGCGCGGATTCATCGACAATACCACCACGCGCCGTATTGACGATAATCACCCCGGGTTTCATTTGCGCAAATTCTTCGGGCCCAAGAATGGGTCGCCCGGCCTTTGGCAAATGCACGGAAATCACGTCCGCCCACGCCAATCCCTCAGCCAATGTTGCGACAGGTGCGACGGCGCTTTCGGGCCAACCTTGTTGGGCGAGAAATGGATCGAACGCCCGCGTTGCCATCCCAAAGCCCTGCGCCATCCGCGCCAGATGCTGGCCAATTCGGCCAAATCCGATGATCAGCAGATTTTTGGCAGATATTTCGGAGGCTTCGAGGCGGTTACGCCAATTCCAGTGGCCCTCCCGAACCGAGCGATCCGCACGGATCAATTGCTTGGCGCTGGCCAGAATCAGCATGATGGCATGCTCGGCCACCGACATGGAATTCACGTCGCCGACAACGCAAAGCTGAATCTGTCGCTTATTCAGCGCGGCCACATCCACCGAATCATACCCCACCCCATGCCGCGAAACGATCCTCAAACGCGACGCGCCGGCAATGGTAGCCGATGACAGCGGTTGGGTGCGGATCACCAGCCCATCGGCTTTGCCTATCAAAGGTGCATAGCTGGCCTCCGAGACCTCTTCCACATAATCATAGGTAAAACCGTCACGGCCCTCAAGCAAGGCGAGCCCGGCCGGATGCAGTTTTCCCGCTATCAGAAGATGGGGCATCAATAGCCTCCCTTTTCGGATTTGGAACCGCTACCGCCTGTCAATTGACGGAACTTCGCGACGCTGGCAGCCGCAGCGCCCGCCAAAAGCCGGGAATCACCGGACACGGTCGTCATGTTGAAGCCCCATTCGACCGCGCGCGCCGCATATTCGGGAGACCCGCAATGCAAGGCGGCACGAATGCCGTTGGATTGACACGCCGCAAGAATTTGCCGAAGCGCCGCGATCATCTCCGGTTCCTCGCGGTCAAAACCGGGCGGCAGCCGCCCCTGCGTGAGGCTGAGCGTGAGATCGGCCGGCCCGACATAAATGCCGTCAAGACCCGGCGTTGCAGCGATTTCTGCCAAATTGGCCATGCCATCGGCTGTCTCGATCATGGCAAATGCCAGTATTTCGTCATTGGCGCGGGCGCCATAATCTGCCCCCGCGGCGACGGAAACTCGCGTCGGGCCAAAGCTGCGCTGGCCACGCGGCGGGTAGCGCATGTAACTTGCAAATTCGGCTGCCTGTTGCGCATTGTTGATCATCGGACAGATAATGCCAAAGGCACCGGCGTCGAGCGCTTTCATGATGATGCCAGGCTCCAGCCATGGCACGCGCACCAGAGGCACGACGCTGGAAGCGCGCATCGCTTGCAACATGGGCAACAGGCTCGAATAATCGAGCGCACCGTGCTGAACATCGACCGTTACGGAATCATAGCCCTGCGCCGCCATGATTTCAGCCGTGAAGGCATTGCCGATGGAGCACCAGCCGTTGATGGTGGCCTTGCCCTGCGACCAGAGCTGATTGAGTTTGTTTGGGGTCATATCAAAATACCACCTGTGCCAATTTCACATCAAGATAATCGCGAATGCCCTCAACGCCGCCTTCCCGGCCCATGCCCGAAAAGTTCGTGCCACCGAAGGGCGCTTCAGATGCCGCCAGGGCAAAGGAATTGATACCCACCATTCCCGCCTTCAATTCGGCTATGGTGCGCCGCGCCAGTGTCGGCGAGCGGGTAAACGCGTAAGCCGAAAGGCCCATGTCGCAGGAATTGGCGCGCGCGATCGCTTCATCGTCGGTCTGAAATCGCGTGATCGCGGCGATGGGCCCAAAATTCTCCTCCGCCATAACCCGCATGGTGTCGGTGACTTCGGTCAGAACCGTCGGTTCAAAGAAATGACCGGAATTGAATTGGCGGGCCCTGCCGCCGCCGGTGGCAAGCGTCGCACCTTCGCGCACCGCCTGCGCAACAATTCCCTCGATCTCCGCAAGTCGGGCGGGGTTAATCAATGGCCCCATGCCAACGGATGGATCCAAACCATCGCCAAGCTTGATCGCTTTGGTGCGAGCCACAAACCCGGCGACAAAGGCGTCGTGCAGTCGCTCATGCACGTAAAAGCGGTCGGGCGTCACGCACACCTGCCCGGCATTGGCAAATTTGGTGGGAACAGCTGCATCCAATGCCGCCTCAATATCTGCGTCGGCATAGATGATCAGGGGCGCATTTCCCCCCAGTTCCATCGACACTTTTTTCATCGTTTCAGCGGCATCACGGATCATTTGCTGGCCAACGCGCGTCGATCCGGTCAGCGATACCTTGCGCACCACTTTCGACGCCATGATCGGCGCGTAGGTGGAGTTCGTCGGGCCAACCACCAGACCGACGGCACCCGCGGGCAGTTGGCCAGCGCGACAGCAATCGACCATTACCATAGCGGTTCCGGGCGTTTGCGAGGAGGGTCGCACAATCACCGAGCAACCGGCCGCCAAAGCCGGTGCCAGTTTGCGGGCAATCAGCGCCGCCGGAAAATTCCATGCCGTGAAGGCGGCAACAACGCCCACCGGTTCGTGGCTGACTTCAAATCGCCCGCCAGGCACGCGGCTTTCGATAATGCGTCCGTAAATGCGGCGTGCTTCTTCCGCCGCCCAGCGAAACTGGTCAACACTCAGCGCCCATTCACGCTGCGCCTGCGCCAATGGCTTGCCGGTCTCGCTCGAAATCATGCGCGCCGCCTCATCGGTTCGGCGCAACATTTCGTCGGCGATTGCATGCAGCGCATCGGCCCGGGTGAAAGCTGGCTTTGCCCGCCAGGCTTTGAACCCAACTTGTGCAAATTCGATGGCTTCCTGCGTATCGGCGATGCTGGCGACCGGCACATCACCCAGCGACACCTCGGTGACTGGGCTGCGCACCGCCGCATGGGCACCAGCTTTGGCTTGCCGCCATTCCCCGCCCATGAAAAGTCCGAATTTTTGATACATGTCACGCAACCTCCGAAACTTTCACGGCGCGACCTTCAGCGATCGATTTGAGCGCGGCCTCCGCCAGAGTCAGTGCTTTTTGTCCATCTTCAAAGCCGACGACAGGGGTTTGGTTCGTCTCGACGGCCTCGACAAAAGCGTCGATCTCCGCATCAAACGCTTCTTTGTAGCGTTCGATAAAAAAGTGCAGCAACGGTGCGGCCTGATTGCTGTAACCCTTGCCGGACAGCCGCATTTGATTGGGTCTCTGGTTTTGGGAAATGGCCATGCCCTTCGAGCCAAAAGCCTCAACCCTCTGGTCATAACCGTAAAGGGATTCGCGCGAATTGGTGATAATAGCCTGCTTGCCCGAAGCCGTTCGCATCACCACTGTCACCGTATCAAAATCGCCAAGTTTTTCCATGAGTGCCGGTGCCACCAACCGCGACCCCATGGCAGTCACCCACTCTGGTTCCTCCCCAAGGATGAATCGCGCCATGTCGAAATCATGAATGGTCATGTCCCTGAAAATCCCCCCCGAAACTTTCAGATAAGCCTCCGGTGCAAGGCCCGGATCGCGTGACGTGACCACAACCTGATGCAGGTCGCCAATATCGCCAGCCTTGACGGCATCGCGAACCGCCTTGTGGCCAGGATCAAAACGCCGCACAAAGCCAAGTTGAATGGGCAATCTGGTGCCGTGGATCACCTCGGCGCAGCGTTTCACCCGCGCCAGGCTGAGGTCGATCGGCTTCTCGCACAACACCGGTTTTCCGGCCGCAACCGCCTGCTCCAAAAGATCGGCATGGGTGTCGGTTGCCGTGGCAATCAACACCGCATCCACATCGGGCGAGGAGAATACTTCGGCGGCGCTTCCCATCACGCGTGCACCGGTGGAAGACGCAACCGCTCGCGCTGCGGCCTCATTGATGTCTTGCACCGCAGCCAACCGGGCATTACGGTGCGCCCCTATATTGGCGGCATGCATGGCCCCGATGCGCCCGCATCCGAGCACTGCTATTTTGATCATCCAATTGCCTCCCGATTGGTATTTTGCAATTTTTGTTGCATTAAATCATTTTTGTCAATATACGATGCAAATAAAGTTGCTTCACACAATCCAACGAAGGGGGAAACGCATGTCCAGCGCCACCATCAGACTGACAATGGCCCAAGCACTGGTGCGTTGGCTGACCCGCCAATTCACGGAAATCGACGGCGTCCGCTCGCCATTATTTGCCGGTGTTTTTGGCATTTTCGGACATGGCAATGTGACCTGCATTTCCGAGGCTCTCGAAGCGGCGCAGGATCAGTTGCCGACATGGCGCGGCCAGAACGAGCAATCCATGGCACTTGCCGCCATTGGCTTTGCCAAGGCCAAGCGCCGTCGCCAGATCATGATCGCCACTTCCTCCATCGGCCCCGGCGCATTGAATATGGTGACGGCAGCCGGAACCGCTCATGCCAACCGCCTGCCGGTGCTGCTGATCGCTGGCGACACTTTCGCCAACAGATTGCCCGACCCCGTGCTCCAGCAGGTCGAACATTTTGGCGATCCAACCATTACCGTAAACGACGCATTCAAGGCGGTAACCCGCTATTGGGATCGCATCACTCATCCCGCGCAAATCCTTGCCTCCCTGCCCCAGGCCGTGTCCGCTATGCTTGACCCTGCCGATTGCGGCCCGGCCTTCCTCGCCCTGCCTCAGGACATTCAGGAAATTGCCTTCGATTACCCGCAGGTGTTCTTCGAGGAGCGGATATGGAGCGTACCAAGACCTCGCCCTGACAGCAGGACACTCGCGGAAGCTGCCGTGCTTCTCAAAACCGCGAAAAAGCCGCTTCTGATTGCGGGTGGCGGCGTTCGTTACGCGCTGGCCGAAAACGCAGTGGCCGATTTTGCCATCAGACATGGGATACCGATTGTTGAGACCATCGCCGGCAAGGGCGGATTGACGCATTATCACCCTGCCCATGCAGGCCCTATCGGCATCATAGGCTCAACCTCCGCCAACACACTTGCGGCCGAAGCGGACATCGTTCTGGCCGTCGGCACAAGGTTGCAAGATTTCACCACCGGGTCATGGACAGCCTTCAGCCCCGACGCCAAATTCATCTCGATCAATGCGGCGCGTTTCGATGCCGTGAAGCATCGCGCCCTCGCTGTGGTAGGTGACGCACTGGAAACGATCAATGAACTCGACGCAGCATTGGGGGCCTGGAGCGCCGACCCCGCGCACATGGCCCATGCAAAAGCCCTGTTCAAAGCATGGGACGCTTTGCTCGACACTCATCAAATGCCAACCAATGCGACAACCCCGACCTATGCGCAGGTCGTCCACATCGTAAACGCCGCTGCCGGCGATAATGACACCCTCATCTGCGCGGCGGGCGGCCTGCCGGGTGAAGTCGCCAAAGGCTGGCGGGTCAAAACGCCCAATACTTTCGATCTCGAATTTGGTTTCTCTTGCATGGGCTACGAGATCGCGGCCGGTTGGGGCCATGCGATGGCCAATGCCGGGCCTGGCGGTCTTGGCGGCACACCTATCGTGATGATCGGTGATGGCACTTACATGATGATGAATTCAGACATCTATTCAACCGTGCTGAGCGGCCACAAAATGATTGTCATCGTCTGCGACAATGGTGGCTTTGCCGTCATCAACCGATTGCAGCAGGCCAAGGGCGTCCCTGGCTTCAACAATCTGCTTGTCGATTGTCGCGTCCAAAATCGCAACGCGCCGCTGCATGTCGATTTCGCCAAACATGCGCAATCCATGGGTGCCGCCGCAAGACATTGCGAAAGTCTCGCCGATTTCAGGCGTGCGCTCGAATGGGCGCGCGGCAATGATGGCACAACCGTGTTGTCAATCGCCTCGGATGCCCATGCCTGGGTGCCCGGCGACGCTGACTGGGATGTTGGCGTTCCCGAAGTTTCCGAGCGGGAATCCGTTCAAAATGCCCGCAAGATGCAAATTCAAATCCGCGCCAAACAGCGCATCGGAGTGTGAAAGATCATGAAAGCCAAACTTGGAATAGCCCCTATCGCATGGTGGAACGATGACCTTGCCGAACTCTCCGATGACGTCAGCCTGGAAGAATGTTTAAGGCAGGCCAGCCTTGCCGGGTTTACCGGCATGGAAACCGGCCGGCGCTTCCCGATGGACATGCGAGAACTCGGGCCGATACTGGCACGTTATGGCATCTCGGTCTGCGGCGGTTGGTTCTCCGGACTGCTGCTCGATGGTGACATCGAACGTGAGAAAGAGCGCATTCGGGCACAGATGGATTTTTTCATCGCCGCAAAAGCGCCCTGCATTGTCTATGGCGAAACCGCGCGCTCGATCCAGGGGGATCGTTCCGCCCCGCTAGCAACCAAACCCAAACTGTCTGCCGACGAAATGAAGACCTATGGCCGCAAAATGACGGCTTTTGCGGAATGGTGCGCGGACCAGAAAATGCCAATTTCCTACCATCACCATATGGCCGCCGTGATCGAGACCGAGTCGGAACTGGATGCTTTTATGGCCAATACAGGTGAGGCTTTGCCGCTCTTGTTCGATGCCGGCCATCTGGCATTTGCAGGCGGTGACGTGCTGCGTGCCATTGACAAACACCATAAGCGCATCAGCCATGTTCATACCAAGGACATCCGCCGCAACGTGATCGCAGGGCTGGATCGAACCAGGGAAAGTTTCCTCGATGCGGTCGTCAAGGGGGCTTTCACGGTTCCAGGTGACGGTTCACTCGATTTCGCCGCCATTGTCGGGCGTTTGGCCTCGCATGGCTATGAAGGCTGGTTCGTGGTCGAAGCAGAGCAGGATCCCAAACTCAACCCGCCGCTCGAAATGGCAAAAAAGGGACATGCGGAACTTTTGCGCGTCATGGCGCTATCCAATTACAAGGTGATGAAATGAACCGCGTCGATCAAAAAATTTGCGTCATCGCAGGTGCCACGCAAGGGCTTGGCGCGGCTGTCGCGCGACGTTTGGCGGCGGCGGGTGCAGCGGGAATTGTCATAACCGGCCGCCATGAGGCCCGTGGCAACGCCGTTGCCAAAGATATAACCCAAGCCTTTGGCGTTCCAGCGCTGTTCGTGAGGGCGGATCTGGCATCCGTCGCGGACTGCCAACGCGCGATCGAGGAAACCGACCGGCGCTTTGGCCGCATCGACGTTTTGGTGAATGCAGGTGCCTCAACCGAGCGCGGCACGATCTTGAACACCAGCCCCGAATTATTTGACCGGATGTTTGCCATCAATGTGCGCGGCCCATTCTTCATGATGCAGGAAGCGATCAAACTGATGATCCGGGACGGGACTGAAGGCGCAATATGCAACATCGGTTCAATCTCGGCGATGGCCGGTCAACCCTTCATCAGTCCCTATTGCGCCTCCAAGGGCGCATTGACGACGCTTACCGCCAATACCGCGTTTTCGGTGATGCGCAATCGCATTCGCGTCAACCAGCTTAACATCGGCTGGATGGCGTCTGACAATGAGCGCCAATTGCAGGCCGCCGAAAGCAATGACCCGGACTGGCTTGAAAAAGTCGAAAGCCAGCAACCCTTTGGCCGCTTGATCGATCCTGAAGAAGCGGCCCGCGCCATAAACTTTCTCGTGTCGGGCGATGCCGGACTCATGACCGGCGCCATCGTCAATTTCGATCAATCCGTATGGGGCGCAGTCGCAGGTGCCATGCCCGCACCGGACGCACCCATGAAACTGGCAAACTGAGGCCAATTCCGGCCTCAGCGGGCGCCTTCACCAAAGCACCATCGCGCCGCACTTTGATCCAGCCTTGATTTCACAAAATGGGAGACTCTTCATGATAAATTATGCCGTGGTTGGTGCTGGTTGGATCTCGCAACAAGCGTTTCTGCCGGGTGTTGGGCAATCCGGAAATTCCCGTGTTGCCGCCATCGTGACTGGCGACCGAAGCAAATCAGATCGCCTGGCACAATTCTATGGCATAGAAACCGTGGTCGGCTACGATGCCTATGACGAGTTGCTGGCCAGCCCGGCCATCGACGCTGTTTACATCGCCTTACCCAATGATATGCACGCGGACTATGCCATTCGCGCCGCGCGGGCCGGCAAACACATTCTCGTGGAAAAGCCGCTGGCAAAAACCGAAGCCGAAGCGCTCGCCATGATTGAGGCGGCACGCGCCGCCAATGTGTTTCTCATGACCGCATACCGATTGCATCACGAGCCCGGCACCATTGCCGTGCTCGAACACATCCGCGCCGATGCCATTGGCCGGCCATTGTTCTTTCAATCTGTGCTCAGTTTCCAGACGGCCATTGGCAATCATCGTTTGAAAGCCTCAGCATGGGGCGGCCCGCTTCAGGACGTCGGCGTTTATTGCGTGAATGCCGCACGCCATGTTTTTGCCGAAGAACCAATCGAAGCCATAGCTATGGCGCATCGACCCGGCAGCGATCCGCGCTTCCGCGAGGTTGACGCCTCGGTGGTGGCGACTTTGCGGTTTCCCTCTGGCGGCCTCGCGCAATTCGTCGCCAGTTTCGGCGCAGCGGATGTTGACAATTATCGTGTCATTGGAACCACTGGCGATCTTGAACTCGATCCCGGTTTCCGGTTCGAGACAGCAACGCGTTTGCGACTTCGCCAGAACGGAAAAATCACCGAGACCCAATTTCCGCAAATTGACCATTTCGGCGCGCAGGTTGCCTATTTTTCCGATTGCATAACGACGCGAACCCTGCCCGAGGCGGATGGGCAGGAAGGGCTGGCAGACATGCGCGCCCTGCTTGCTATTGAAAAAGCCTGCCTCACCGGTTTGCCGCAAAAAATCTCCTCGCCGCCGCGCCCGCGCCACCCAACCAGCGATATGGTGCGAATGGCTCCACCAACCGACCGACGCCTGGTGCTGTAAAGTCGGGGCGTATGATCAAAAGCCGGAACGCAAGTGATAACGCGCCCCCCGCGCGTTGCGGGCCAACGACCTTTGCTCGCGAAAACGGCGGCTACCCTGAATCGCAATAGCCACCCATTCTTGCAACAATTTTTATTGCATCTATTGCAATTCAGCAATTTTCATTGTAATCAAGGATCATGCGAACGGCACGAGCGGGGAGGCAGGCGAATGAAATATCTGGTTGACTTGCCCCCTGCCCGCTCATGCACTGCCGCGTTGAATGAAACGACCCGGAAAAAGCTGGTCGCGACTGGGTTCGGAAGTCTGCCGCAGCACCTCAACCAGCGCATTGGCCATGTCGGTAATGGGTTGGTGCCAAGTGGTCAGGTTATAGCAAGGCAATGCAGCAAGTGGCATGTCGTCATAACCGATCACGCCAATATCACCTGGAACCGACAGGCCGAGGCCGTAGCGGATGGCATCTATGGCACCGATGGCCAGAGCGTCATTTTCACAAATGAGTATGTCAGGGCGGCGATCCTGATAAGGCCCGGTGAGCGCGGCCAACACCCGCGCATGGGCGAGACCGATATTGTATTGCTCGACATGAATGAACGGCGCGTGCGCGCCGCTGCGCCGGTGCCATTCCTGAAGGAAAGTGTCCTTGCGGCGCACGGTCGCCGAATGGCTGTCCGGCCCGGCCACAAACAACGGCCGTCGGTAGCCCTTTTCAAAAGCAAAGGCGACAATGTCGCGAAGCGCACCTACATCATCGCAACTGATCGAGATCGTATTGGGGTTCTCACTGGTGCGGGCGAAAACAATCAGCTTTTTGACACGCCGCGCGCCCAGGGCGGTCTTGATGATCTGGTCGTCAAACCAGGTTCCGTTCAGCACTGCCGCGTCCACCCGTCGCTGGCTCGCAGTCAGCAAGGCGTCGGGCGCACCCGATTCATCGCGCATCGGCACGAGCAAGCTTCCCCAGCCCTCGTTTTGCAGAATGAGGCTGAGCCGTTCCAAAACGACAAGCGTATGCGGATTGGCAAAATCATTGACCAACAGCGCGATCAGGCCGGAGCGGTCGGAGGCGAGACCCGCCGCCGCCAAATCGGGCACATAACCAAGCTGGGCCGCAGCCGCCAACACCCTTTTGCGGGTTTTGGCAGAAATCGGCGCGTCTTTGCGGAAGGCGCGGCCCACCGTCCAGCGCGAAACGCCCGCAGCTTCGGCCACGTCATCCGCAATCACCACCCCGGGGTCAATGGTCTGATCGTCGTTCATGGCTCCGATCTTAGCCGACAACCATGGGTAAAATCCAGCACGCAGAAGCCAGTAATTAGTTTTGTGCACGCGCGTGCAGTTTTTTCTTGCCCGCTTCCGCAAAGTGCGATTTACTCGTTTTTAGTCGCCACAGAGCGGCACGAAAGGAGGAATGCATGACCAGACCTACAGCGTCATTTGCGCAAAATGGCGGCTTACTTGGCCCTGTATCGCGCATCCATCTGTTCACGGCGAAAGGTCCAGCTACGACTGATTTGGATCGCGTCAAATCCCGGCGTGCACCTGCCCTGGCTTGCCATGTTTCGAAATGCCACCCCAGCCAAAAGGGGGGTTGAGTTTGGGCGCGAACCGCCTTCTTGGGCTGGGCGTTCTAAGTAAATTGGTCACCTCAGCTACGGCGACCAAAATAGCGCCGGATTGGCGCATATAATGAAGCAAAACAGCGCCAAATGGCGCGTAAATGGAGGAGGAAACGAATGTTCAATGCCAAAAAAATTACTGCGCTCGCCCTAACGGCAAGCACGATCGCCTGCTCGGCCGCTCTGCTTTCCAGCGCCGCCCATGCGCAAGACAAGCAATTGACTATTGCGATGATTACCCATGCGCAAGCTGGTGACACTTTCTGGGATATCATCCGCAAGGGGGCCAACATGGCTGCCAAAAAGGACAATATCAAGCTGATCTATCTGTCAGATCCAACCGCCGACAAAGAAGCCCAGTTGATCGACAACGTCGTCCAACAGCACGTCGACGGTATCGCGCTCACCCTCGCATTTCCAGACGCGATGGCAAAAGCGGTGAAAGCGGCCCATGCAGCCAATATTCCCATCGTAGGCTTTAACGCCGGCGGCGATGACTGGAAGAAAGCCGACCTGCTCGGCTATGTCGGCCAGGACGAGAACATCGCCGGTGCCGCAGTGGGCGAGAAGTTGAATGGTGAAGGTGCCAAGAGCGTGCTTTGCGTGGACCAGCAACAGGGTGCCGTGCAGTTGGAAGAACGCTGCAATGGCATCAAGAAGACCTTCAAGGGCAAGTACCAGATCCTTTATACCACGGGCTATGACATGCCGACCGTGAAGTCCCGGGTCCAGGCCAAGCTTCAGCAAGATACCGGCATTGATTATGTTGTAACGCTTGGCGCGCCATTCGCACCGACGGTTCTCGACGCAATCGGCGCGGTTGGCAGCAAAGCCAAGCTCGGCACCTTTGACCTCACCCCTGAGGCGGTCAAGTTGATCCAGGGTGGCAAGTTGCAATGGGCAATCGACCAGCAGCCATTCGTTGAAGGCTATATGGCCGTGGATCTCCTCTGGCTCAACAA
This sequence comes from Hyphomicrobiales bacterium, assembly GCA_019075865.1. Taxonomy (GTDB): domain Bacteria; phylum Pseudomonadota; class Alphaproteobacteria; order Rhizobiales; family Beijerinckiaceae; genus REEB77. Next base: position 26,873 of record JAGXAN010000006.1, read on the forward strand.
AGTCAATGGTGACGTTGTCGGCGGCGGCGGCCCGGTGCTGACCGGCCCGGCTTTCGTCAACAAGTCCAATGTTGACGAAGTGGCCAAATTCGCCAAGGCCGGCACGCGCTAATTTCCGGCCTCGCGCCAATAAAAGCTGACCGCCGACCAGAGGGCCCGCCCAGGGTCGGCGGCAGAAACAGGGAGAAAGCCGTGACAATGACCGAGAAAGCCGACACGGTGCCATTACGGCAGCAATATCAGCCACAGTCCTATTGGAAGCAAATTCTGAAACGACCAGAAGCCGGCGCTCTGGGCGGCGCTATTTTGGTGTTCGTTTTTTTCTGGCTGATGGCACCCCCATTTCGCCAATTCTCAGCATTCACGACCGTGCTTTATCAGGCCTCCACCATCGGCATTCCAGCCGTGGCCGTTGCGCTGTTGATGATCGGGGGTGAGTTTGATCTCTCGGCTGGCGTTGCTGTCACCGCCTCATCGCTGGCAGCGTCGATGTTCACCACGCAACTGTTCGGCAACCTCTGGGTGGGTGCCTTCTGTGCGCTGATTTTCGCGCTGGCCATTGGCGCACTCAATGGATGGTTGCTGATCCGCACCAAATTGCACAGTTTCCTCGTGACGCTTGGCACATTTTTGATGCTGCAAGGGCTCAATATCGCCATCACCAAATTGGTGACAGGCAATGTTGCAACCCGCGACATCAGCGGCATGCCCGGCTTTGACTCGCTTCAGACCATTTTCGCCTCCAATATCATGGTCGGCCACGCCCAAATCAGCATTGCCATTGTCTATTGGCTGCTATTCGTTGCGCTCGCAACTTGGGTCTTGCTGCGCACCAAGGTCGGCAACTGGATTTTCGCCGTCGGTGGCCAAGGCGAGAGCGCCCGCGCCGTTGGCGTGCCGGTAAAGCAGGTCAAAATCGGCCTGTTCATGCTGGTGGGGTTCAGTTGCTGGTTCCTCTCCATGCACTTGCTGTTTTCTTATAACACCGTGCAATCAGGGGCCGGCATCGGCAACGAACTGCTTTATATCGCGGCCTCGGTTGTTGGCGGATGCCTCATGACCGGGGGCTATGGCTCGGCCGTAGGCTCCGCACTCGGTGCCTTTATTTTTGGAATGACGACAGAAGGCGTGATTTACGCAGATTGGGACCCCGACTGGTTCCAATTCTTCGTGGGCGCCATGCTGCTGCTCGCCACAGTCGTAAACACTTGGATTCGCGCTCGCGCCATGAAAGGCAAGTAATATGGCCCGTTCAGAAACCCCGATCATTCAACTCAAGGGCGTTGGCAAGAATTATGGCAACGTCAATGCCCTGCGCGGCGTGAACCTTACCGTTCGCCAAGGCGAAGTGACCTGCATTCTCGGCGACAACGGCGCTGGCAAATCCACCTTGATCTCGATCATTGCCGGGCTTTTCGCCCATGACGAGGGCGAGTATCTGGTTGATGAAAAGGCCCGCCGCTTCTCGTCACCGCGCGAGGCGCTCAATCTGGGTATAGCTGCGGTTTATCAGACGCTTGCGCTGGTGCCGCTGCTGCCGGTTTGGCGCAACTTCTTCCTCGGTTCCGAGATCGTGCGCGGTTGGGGCCCGTTCCGCCAGTTGGACACGCGCAAGATGTGGGATGCGACCCAGGACGAACTCCAACGCATGGGCATCAACCTTGAGGACCTCGAACAGCCGGTGGGGACACTTTCGGGTGGCCAGCGCCAGGTTGTGGCGATTGCCCGCGCCATTCACTTTGGTGCACGCGTCCTCATCCTCGATGAACCAACCGCAGCGCTCGGCGTCGCGCAATCGGGCCTTGTGCTGCGATATGTGGCCCAGGCCGCCCGCGATCAGGGGATAGGCGTGATTTTTATTACCCATAACCCACATCACGCTTTTCTGGTGGGTGACCATTTCATCGTTTTATCCCGGGGCGAGGTCGAACTTGATGCGCCACGCGCCGATCTCACGCTCGATAATCTGATGTTCCATATGGCCGGAGGGACCGGGTTGAGCACATTGGAGCACGAACTTCATAGTGCACCCCCCGCCGCAACCGTCGCTTGAAAGTCGCGGTTGCCGCATCACTCGCAAAAGCATCGGGCCGGGCGCGCCTGCCCATGTGTTTCAGGGTCTCTTCAACCAGGATATCCCACAAATGAGTATTCGTATCGGATTGATAGGTGCAGGCATCATGGGTGCCGATCACGCGCGTATATTGTCGCTGGAAATTCCCGGCGTCACCTTGCAACAAATTTGCGACGCGGACGCCGCACGCGCCAGGAGTGTCGCGGAGACTTCCGGCGCACGCGATGTCGGCACGAACCCGCTTGCGTTGATTGCCGATAAATCCATTGATGCGGTGCTGATTGCCAGCCCTGACCACACCCACGCCGACCTTACCAAGGCCTGCATCGCCCAAGGCAAGCCAGTGCTGTGCGAAAAGCCGCTTTCGCCAGATTCAACCGAATGCCTCGACGTAATCGCAGCGGAGGTCAAATCGGGCAGACGTCTTGTGCAAATCGGTTTCATGCGCCGCTTTGACCCGGCCTATGTTGAGATGAAACAGACTTTGGCCAAGGGAGCGATTGGCCCGGCGCTGATGATGCACAATTTTCATCGCAACGTATCCGCACCCGCCAGTTTCACCGGCCAGATGTCCATCACGAATTCCGCCCCACATGAATTCGACATCGCGCGCTTCATGCTCGATGCAGACTATGAGTCAATTTCCGTATTCTGCCCTGAATTTCGTGACTCGGGTAAGACCGGCGCGCCCGTATTCATGGTTTTGAAAACTAGAACGGGCCAATTGGTCAATGTTGAGATCAACAATAACGCGGCCTATGGCTATGACGTGCGCGGCGAACTCGTGGGCGAGAAGGGTTCGGTCTTTCTGCGTTCGCCCATAAACAGCGAACTTCACGTCAACTTGCAGACCATAACCACCTATCCGGCCGATTGGCGGCCTCGCTTCGCCGAGGCCTACAGGCTGCAAAACTGCGCCTGGGTCAAATCCATCGAGACCGGTCACCCCGCCGGGGCCAGCGCCTGGGACGGGTATGCCGCTAGCCTCGTGGCCGAAGCCGGAATTGCCTCACTCGCGCTAGGCGGCGAGGTAAAGATTTCATCCGCGGCCAAACCATCGCTTTATTGAATTCCAGCGTCACACGAACGACACGCTGATTGACCCCAGCGGGCCGTAATCGGCGCAGATTACCGTGCCGGCCTCGACATCCACGGGGCGCGTGAACGAGCCGCCCAGCACCACCTGGCCCTTTTTCAACCCCGCGCCGACCGCGTGCAATTTGTTGACCAGCCATGCCACCCCCGCCGCCGGATGCCCCATCACCGCCGCCGACACCCCCGATTCTTCGATAATGCCATTTTTGGAGAGCGTTGCGCCAATCCAGCGAATATCCACGTCAAACGGGCGAATGAGGCGACCGCCCATCACCAGCGCGCCAAACGCGGCATTGTCGGCAATCGTGTCGGTTACGGCGCGCGGCACCTGCGTTCGATAATCAATGATTTCCAGCGCGGGTGTCACGAATTCCGTCGCGCGCATGACATCATGAATGCGCGTGCCTGGCCCGGCCAAATCCTCCCCCATAATGAACGCAAGCTCCACCTCTATGCGCGGTTTCAGGAAAAGTTGCGCCTTGATGGTGGCACCATCGGCAAACACGGCATCATCCAGAATGCGCCCGTAATCCGGTTCGGTCATCTTGGACGCCATTTGCATGGCCCGGCTGGTCAGTCCGATCTTGTGGCCGATGACGCTGGCCCCCTTGGCGATGCGGGCCTGCGCCCATAAATCCTGAATGCGATAGGCATCCTCGATGGTCATTTGCGGATAAATCTGGCTCAATTGCTGGCTTGCAACGCGCGTTGTCTCCGCACGCAAAATGGCCTCCGCCGCGCTCTGCCGCTCCATTTGCGTCAACACATCGCTCTCCTTCAAGATCATGCCCGACAAGCCGGTCACAGGCGCATATTGGCCCGCATTGTTCCCAATGATCAACCACGCAAACGTCACGACCGGGTGGAATCGTGGATTCCATCCGGTCTGAAGCAGGGACGATACGGGTGCGCCCCTATTTCTTCCTCGGCTGAAGCACCACGGCACCGGTTTCGATGAGCGATTTCAGGTTCGAAAGAATCTGCGGCCATCCACCCGAAACGGCAGCAATCAGGCCGGAATTGGGCCGGTTTATGCTGTGGGTCACCGTGAGTTTCACCGCTTCCCCCACCGTTTCCAGATCCATGGTGCAGACGGCCAATCCCTCGGCATGGAACTCCGGCGACCATTCATTGCGCCAGCTGAGCGCAAGATGCTTGCAAGGTTCAAATGCCGTGATCTCGCCTGAATCGGCGACCTTGCCATCGGGAAACACCAGCTTCCAGGCGCTGCCCAGCTTCCATTGCGTCTCGGGCCTCGCACCCATCCAGTATTTAGCCGCCATTTCAGGATCGGTGAGCGCCGCCCAAAGCCGCTCCGGCGTGGTTTTGATATAGGTAACATAGACAAATCGGCTCTCGGTTTGATTAGTCATGGCTATCTCCTTCAAGTTGGCTTTTGAGGTCAGAAATGGCAGCAAGATACGGCGGCTCGAATTTGCGGATCCAGCGGTCGGTGATTTCGTTGATTGGCACCGAATTGATGAAATGCAACTTCTCGCGCCCGCGCCACTGCACAACAACCAGATTGGCAGCTTCCAGAATCTTCAGATGCTTGGCCACCGCCGGTCGCGTCATGGCAAGGCCTTCGCATAATTCGCCCAGATTCTGGCCGTTTTTTGCAAATAGGCGATCCAGCAGCTCGCGCCGGCTGACATCCGCCAAAGCCCTGAAAACGGCGTCCTGGTCCCGAACAGAATATGAAACTATCTGGTTTCCTATCATGATGATTTATATGAAACCTTTTAGCTTCATGTCAAGCGATATTTCATAAAATCTTAAAGCAAAGCACATCAGTCGTTTTCATTTTCTGGCTGCATTTTTCGCCGCAGCGGCACGAACGAGCGCTATAAAGGCCGCCGCGTCCAGGCTTTCCGCTTCGCGGATATCAATGGCACGGCGGACATTGCCTTCAAGACTGGCATTGAACAGCCGGGCCGGATCATCAAGGGCGGCACCTTTGGCAAAGGTCAATTTCACGACGCTCTTGTAAGTTTCGCCGGTGCAGATCATGCCGCCCTGCGACCACACTGGCACACCGCGCCATTTCCAGTCTTCCACCACATCAGGAAGCGCTTGGTGGATCAGGGCGCGGATGCGGGCTAGCGTTGTGCCGCGCCAATCGCCCAATTCACGGATTCGCGCATCAATCCGTTGCGAGGCTGATTCTTGGCCCGATGTCTCAGTGCCGCCCATAAAAGCTTCTCCCGATAATGGCCAAGCTGCGATGCGCCAATTGCGATCGCGAGGCATCATAATCTGGGGGAAATGCAGTGCCAAGCTCTGGCAGATCAGGCCAGCTTCGCCCGCAGCGCGGCGCTTAGACGCTCGGTAATGGTAACCAGCACAAAGGTAATCACCAGCAGCAACGACACGGTTTGATATTGAAACAGGTTCATCGCCGTCAAAAGCTCAAACCCGATGCCACCCGCACCGACAAAGCCCAGAACCAGCGACCCCCGGATGTTTTCATCGAGCCGATAGAGTGTAATGCCGAGCAGGGATGGCAGGACAATCGGCACGATCGCGTGGCTGAACACCTGCAACCGTGTTGCGCCGGTGGTGATCAGCGCCTCCACCGGCCCCTTGTCCATATCCTCGATCACTTCGGAAAACAGTCGTCCCAGCATCCCCACCGAATGCACACTGATCGCCAGTGCGCCCGGAAACGGCCCAAGTCCGACCGCTGTAACAAACAAGAGCGCCCAGACAAGGTCTGGCACCGCGCGGCAGAGCGCTATCAACCCGCGCGCCAGATAATACAAGCTGCGTGAAGGGCTGGTATTGCGTGCCGCAAATATCGCCAGCGGCAGCGCCAGTATCACGCCCCACAATGTGCCAAAAATGGCAATATCCAGCGTTTCGATGGCCGGCCACAATTCGTGCTGGAATTGCCCGAAATCCGGCGGTGAGGCGCGCCAGAGTATGTCAGCCATGCCATGCGCGCCGGTAATCAGGTCCTGCGGGCGTGCCTGCACGACATAGGTGGCTTGCGCAACAACAAGTATCAGCCCCAAACCAACAGCTATCCGCAATGCGCCCGTCCGCCAACTGGCAAATTCATGGCCCTGCCCGCTTTGCAGCGGCCGCAAACCACGCAATTCTGCTGCATCACTCATGATAACTCCCGCCCGCAGTGCCCGTATAAAGGGCGTCCATGTCCCGTGCGGCAATCGCCTCAGGTGCGGCATCAAACAAAACCCGCCCCTTTTTCATGCCAATGACCCGATCCCCGTATCGCCGCGCCAATTCCGGTTGGTGCAGCACGCAAATCACCGCCAGACCATCGCGGCTGGAAATACGACGCAGCAATTGCATCACCTCATTGGCCGCATCGGGATCCAGGCTTGCGACAGGCTCATCGGCCAGAAGCGCCGCCGGCTTTTGCGCCAGCGCGCGCGCAATCGAAACCCGCTGTGCCTGCCCACCGGACAAGGTGCTGGCACGCTGGTTCGCAAACGCGCTGAGCCCCACGGCATCCAGGCTTTCCAGCGCCACCGGCGCATCATCGCGCGGAAACATGCCCAGCATCGTGGTCAGGGTCTGGCGTCGCCCCAACGTGCCACACAGGACATTGGCGATCACGCTGCGCCGTCCCACCAGCCTCGCCTGTTGAAACACCATGCCAAGCTTCATCCGCGCCGTCGACAACGCCCGGCCCGTCAAACCGGTGAGCACCTGCCCCGATACGCTGACCTGGCCTTGCGTTGGCACCTGCAACCCCGCGATGCACCTCAGCAACGTCGATTTGCCACAACCATTATGGCCCAGAATGACCAGAAGTTCGCCCGCAGCCACCTCAAAGCTGGCGCCCTCAAGCGCCAGCGTCCCATTGGGATAGCGCATGGTCAGGTCGTCTGCCCTGATCAATGCGCCCGACATCTTAGCCGCCCACTTTATTGAGATCGATATGCAGCACTTTCACCAGATCACGGATCGGGTCGAAAGACGCGTCAACCTGCGGCACCAGCTTCACACCACTGAACCCGATGATCTTGCGATCGTTTTCAGGAAGAGTAGAAAGATCAAGGGTTTGCAGAACTTTGGTCATGCGTGCCTTGAAAGCATCTGGCAACGAAGAATTGATGCAGATCGGGTCAATCGGAATTGGATTCGAGCGCCACAATTCAACAAAATCACCTTGCTTGTAGCTGCCCGAAAGCGTTGCCGAGGCAATTTGCTCGCTGTTCAACTCGCCAGCCTGCGCCTTGTGGTTGCGCAAGGCTTCAAAGCTGGCCGCGTGCGACCCGGCATAATAACCCTTGATGCCGTGGTCAGGATCAATGTTGTTTTTCGCGAGCCAATAGGCAGGCATCAAATGCCCGGACGTCGAAGCTGGATCGGCAAAGGCAAAGCTCTTGCCAGCCACATCCGCCAGCTTGGTGATGCCAGAACCCGGCCAGGTCACGATGCCGGCCGTATAAGTATCCGGCTTGCCATCCTTGTCCGCAAAAGTCGCCACGGCTTCAGCCTTGGCCACCTTGTGGGCGAGCACGTAACCCAGCGGGCCAAATTCACCAATTTCGAGCTTGCCATTGCGCATCGCCTCGATTTCGGCGTTGTAGCTGGTGGCAATGAATACTTCCACCTTGCAATCGAGCTGCTTGGAAATCAGGTCAGCGATATGGCCATAAATCGGCACGAGCTTGGCCGTTGCATCATAGGGCTCGACGCCCATGCGCACGGTTCCACCATTTGGACAATCAGGTGCCGCAGCAAAGGCTGGCACAGCAAATGCGGTAGTGCAGAGGCACAAAGCCGCTGTCACTGTCCATTTAGACAGATGAAACATAAGATTCTCCGTTGATTGAATGAACAGCTCTAGGCAGTTCACCTTCACGGCTTACTATGGGTAAACCACAAGCAATTGACGTTTGAATGACGAGTGGGTGACGGGAGCGCTCGACCCCTAGCCTTTATTGCGCACTTCCTCGCACAAGGCCTCGATATAGCCGATCAACAAGCCTGCACCTTCGGCAGGATCGCCGATATTATCGATGGTGAGATCGGGCGGCTCAATCTCGATCTGACGGTGCAATCGCCCGTCCGCCATGACCTCGCGCCCGCGCGCCTGCAACCTTGCATTCAACACTTCCAAAGGCGCAGTCACCAGCACCACGCGCGTTTGTGCAAACATCTGCCGGGCATTGGCAATCACGGTGCGCGATACATTGCAGACGGCAATCTTGCCCGCCATTTCTGCCCGTGGAATGGCGTAAAACAATTCGTGGGCTTCCCAATCCAGCACAAATTCGCCCCGTTGCCTGGCTTCGGCAAATTGATCAAAATCCAGCGATGCGTGATCCTCCCACGGCCCGGGCGGGCGCGTCACCACGCGGCGCGGAAAGACAACATCATCATTGCCAAGAAAATGCGTGGCCGCCATGCGAAGCAGCGTATCCTTTCCCGAGCAGGAAGGCCCAACCACCAACACCAGCATCGGGTCAAGCAACACGTTTCCCCTCCCGCCAAAGGCAGCGCACCACCGGGATCGACCCCTGATGGCTAACGCGCACCATGTCGGCCCTTTTGCCGACGCTCAATTCGCCGCGATCCACCAGATCCGTGGCCAAAGCCGGATTTCGGGTCACGGTGGCAATCGCGGCGGCCAGATCCATGCCGGGGATGCGCTCCGGCAATTCAAAGGCGGCCAGCAGCAGGCTGTTGGGCACATAATCAGACGACAGAATATCCAGATAGCCAAGCTGCGCCAATTCGCTGGCTGAGACATTGCCCGAATGAGAGCCACCACGCACGATATTGGGCGCGCCCATCATCACTTTGATGCCGGCTTGATGAGAGGCTGCCGCCGCTTCAATGCTGGTTGGAAATTCCGCCACTTTCACGCGGTCAGCCACCGCCTCGCGCACATGCTCCAGGGTCGCATCATCGTGGCTGGCCATTGGCACATTGTTGTGATGCGCCAATTCCACCAGCCGGGCGCGGTGGGCGACGGCAAATTTGTCATGCAAAGCCTTGCGCACTTCCAGAAATTCATCAAACTCGGAGGCCAGCACCTGATTTTGCCCCACATAATAGTCGCGCATTTTCTGGATGTCGCGAAATTGCCGCTGCCCCGGCGTGTGGTCCATGAGCGAAATCAGGCTAACCTTGCGCAGCATCATAAATTCGGCCGCTACATCAACCACGTCTTCGGTTGCAATTTCGCAGCGCAAATGCGTCAGATGTTCACTGCGCAGCATGTTTTTGCGGCCAGCTTCGGCAATCGCATCGGCCAGCACATGCACTTCATCGGCGATGCCATCGGTTTCCGCCCCCTTGCCCACCCGCAGGGAGTCAAAAACCGTAGAAATGCCAGAGGCCGCAATTTGTGCATCATAACTCACCACCGCAGCCAATGGGCTCCAGCGCACTTTGGCGCGCGGCACAAAATGCGCTTCCAGATGATCCGTATGCAACTCCACAAGGCCGGGAAGCAGATAGTCCCTTTCGAGATCGATCACCGGCCCCGGCGGTTTTCCGGTACCAACCTCGACAATCTTGCCCCCCGCCACGCAAAGGTAGCCATGTATGACATGATCTGCCAGCACGACCCGCGCATTGCCAAGCACATATTCATCTGGATTATTCATCCGCAATTCTCTTCCCTTGCACTGAATTGACTGACATCAATCACTCGGTCAGCGATTTTTTCCCGCATTTCATGATCATGAAATACACCAATCATCGCGACACCGGCACGCTTTTTCTCTGCGATCAATTCCACCACGACCGCACAATTGGCAGCGTCCAGCGAAGCCGTAGGCTCGTCCAGCAGCAACACCGGATGATCGGAGATAAAGCCGCGCGCAATGTTGATCCTTTGCTGCTCACCCCCTGAAAATGTCGCGGGCGGCAGATTCCACAATCGCTTGGGCAAATGCAGGCGATCCAGCAATTCAGCGGTTTCGGTTCGCGCCAACGCATCATTCATGCCCTGCGCTTTGGCACTGGCACAAACGACATCAAAAGCCGACACGCGCGGCATAACCCGCAAAAACTGGCTGACATAACCCACCGTCTCCAGCCGCAACCGCAAAATCATCCGTGCTGAGGCTTGCGCGACATCGATATAGCGGCCCTGATGATGCACGTGGATCGCGCCGCTATCGCAGCGATAATTTCCATAAATCATTTTCAGCAGCGACGATTTGCCAATGCCCGAGGGCCCTGCCAGCACCAGACATTCGCCGCGCACCGCGGTGAACCGCGCATGGGCAACCGCTGGCAGCCGCGTGCCGCCTTGCAAATGCATCACAAACGTCTTGCTGGCGTTTTCGACCCTTACCATTGCCTTTTCAAAATCGCCCGGCATTTTTCCCCCTAGGCTTGCAAAATCGAGGAAACCAGCAACTGGGTATAGGGCTCTTGCGGATCATCGAGCACCTGGTCGGTGAGACCCTGCTCGATCACCCGGCCGCGCCGCATCACCAATATGCGGTGCGACAGGATACGCGCCACCCCAAGGTCATGCGTGACAATGATAACCGCCAAACCAAGGTTGGCCGCTAATTCACGCAAAAGATCGAGCAGGCGCGCCTGCACGGAAACATCAAGGCCCCCGGTTGGCTCATCCATGAAGATCAGGCGCGGTTGCGTCACCAAATTGCGGGCAAATTGCAGCCGCTGGCGCATACCACCCGAAAATGCCTTGGGCAGATCGTCGATACGATCAGGTTCAATTTCGACACATGTCAGCCAGGATTGCGCGGCGCTGCGAATATCGCCGTAATGACGCGCCCCTATAGCCATCAACCGCTCGCCGATATTGGCCCCGGCTGATATGCCCATGCGCAGGCCCATTGCCGGGTCCTGATGCACAAAACCCCAGTCGGTTCGCATCAACAGGCGTTGCTCGGCTTCGTTGAGTTCGAGCACATTACGGTTGACGCCATCGCGCATCTGGTAATGCACAGCACCCTGATCGGGCTTCAGTTGCGCACTGATCAAGGACAGCAGCGTTGACTTGCCAGACCCGGATTCGCCCACAATCGCCAGAACTTCGCCAGCAAAAACATCAAACGACACATCAATACAGCCCGGCCTCGCGCCAAAATAGCGTGTCAACCCGCGCACTTGCATCAGCGGCAATTCCGTATCCTGCGATAGTTCGGGCCGGTTGGGCGCATTCATCTGGCCGGCTCCGCGCTCGCATCGACGGGCCCGTGCCCCATGGCCCGGCGGCTTTCGCAATAGGAGGTGTCCGAACACACGAACATACGCTGGCCGCGATCATCCATCAGCACTTCATCGAGGTAAACGCCTTCCCCGCCACACAAGGCGCAAGGCCGGTCGAAACGGTTGATCTTGAAGGGATGATCGTCAAAATCCAGCGATGCGACCCGCGTATGGGGCGCTATCGCGTAAATCCGCTTCTCGCGTCCGGCCCCAAACAATTGCAGCGCTGGCGACATCTGCATTTTGGGATTGTCGAATTTTGGAATGGGTGAGGGGTCCATCACATAGCGCCCTTCCACCCGCACAGGATAAGCATAAGTCGTGGCAATATAGCCGTGGCGGGCAATATCCTCGTAGAGTTTGACATGCATCAGCCCATATTCTTCCAGCGCGTGCATTTTCCGTGTCTCGGTCTCGCGCGGTTCCAGAAACCGCAGCGGTTCGGGAATGGGCACCTGATAGACGAGAATTTGCCCTGCTTTCAGCGGCATTTCCGGAATGCGGTGGCGGGTCTGGATGATGCTGGCCTCATCCGTGCGGGTCGTGGTTGCAATGCCCGCCGTCTTCTGGAAAAACTGCCGGATCGAAACCGCATTGGTGGTATCATCGGCCCCTTGGTCGATGACTTTCAGCACATCCTCCGGGCCAAGCAGCGCCGCCGTCAATTGCACCCCGCCGGTGCCCCAGCCGTGCGGCATAGGCATCTCACGCGCCGCAAACGGCACCTGATAGCCGGGAATGGCGATGGCCTTCATGATGGCCCGCCGGATCATCCGCTTGGTTTGTTCATCCAGATAGGCAAAATTATAGCCGGTTTCATGCGGGCTCTCGATCATTTGACGCTCGCTTTTTCTGCGCCTTGGGCAGGTCTGGCAGCAAAATCCTTGCGCAATTGCCGCACCAGTTGCAACTCGGACTGAAAATCAACGTAATGGGGCAATTTGAGATGCTCGACAAACCCCATCGCCTGCACATTGTCGCAATGCGACAACACGAACTCGGCGTCTTGCGCCGGTGCCTGAACCGTCTCGCCAAACTCTTCCGCCCGCAAGGCGCGCTCGACCAGCGCAACCGACATGGCTTTACGTTCGCAATGCCCGAATACCAGCCCGTAACCGGTGGAAAATTGCGGGGCCAGCGTGTCTGTGCCGACGAATTGATTGACCATTTCACATTCGGTGACCTGCAATCGGCCAAGCGGCACTTCAAAACCCAGTTCTTCGACGAAAAACTCTACATCCACCGCCCCGACCCGAATTTCCCCGACAAAGGGATGGGTGCGCCCATAACCGCGCTGCGTCGAATAAGCCAGAGCCAGCAAAAACCCTTCATCGGCGCGCGCCAGACTTTGCAGGCGCAAATCACGCCCGCAGGGAAAGCTGAGCGGCTCACGGGTGATATCGGCCATTTCGGTGGGGTCGCCTTCGCCGTCTGCAGCCGAAGCGGTCTCGATCAACCCTTCCTCGCCCAACAGGCTGGCCACTTTGGGCATGGGTGCGCCGGGCTGCGCCTGCGCCTCGACGCCGCTTGCGATCTCCTGCTCGGCTGCAAGCTTGAAATCAATCAGCCGATGCGTGTAATCGAAAGTCGGGCCAAGCACCTGTCCGCCCGGCAAATCCTTGAAAATCGCCGAAATCCGCCGCTCAACCTGCATGGTTGCGGTGGAAAGCGCCTGCGTATAGCCCAACCGGGGCAAGGTGGCGCGATAGGCCCGAATCAGAAATATCGCCTCAATCAAATCGCCCCGCGCCTGTTTGATCGCAAGTGCGGCAAGGTCCCGGTCATACAGCGAACCCTCGCTCATGACCCGGTCCACCGCCAGGCTGAGTTGCTCGCGGATCTGGTCGGCGCTGATCTCTGGCACATCGCGCTTGCCACGACGCCGGTCCGCCAGCAGTTGATGGGCATTTTTGATGGCCTTCTCGCCACCCTTTACCGCTACATACATGGCAGATCACCCATCAAACGGGTGCTGCGCGGCACCGCGGCCAGCCGATTTCCGCACACGAAATAAATATCAAGGCCACACGGAAAATGCCTTTGCATCGCCAACCGCTGTGCCCAGAAATCACGCGGCAGCGGCCCCGCACGCAATTCAATCGGCACCGCTACGCCAGGCCCTGCGAGGGTTGGCCCCTCGCCATTCGACAGATATTCAACCTGAATGAACAGGTCCGTCGAGCGATGCGGATTTTCCAGCGTTCCCAGCGAAAAGTCGCTTAAATTGGGCATAGCCAAAGCGTGACCAATCAAGGCAAACGCTGCGGCATCCGGCTTCGGGGCAAACCGGGCGCCGGTGTGAAAACGCAGATATTGCAGCACTTCCGGGCGGTCAAAGGCCGCATCCAGCCACAATGGCGTTTCAAAATCGACGAGGCAGAGAGCCAGACCCGCCATTGCCGCCATGAACGGGGCCGGTGGTTCGGCGTCCATCGCCATTTCGCAAATCTGCCCCGGCGTTGCCAGCGCCATCATCGCCTGACGAAACAATCTCTGGCTATCAAAAACCGGATTTTTGAAACCCGCGCCCGGACCATGGGACATGCTCAATCCTCGCCTCGCACAAGTGTAAAAAAGTCGACTTTGGTCGCCTCGGTTTGCCTTGCCGCCAACTGGTCTGCGGCCTGCTGCTTCGCCCGCAATGGCGCAAGTATCCTCGCCTCAATCTGGTTACGAAACGACGGATTTTGCCAAAGCGCGTCAATCTTGGCAGCCGTTTGCGCCTTGCGCGTGTCGCGACCCAATAAAAAGCTGTACCCTATATGGCCGGTGGCGCATTCGGTGACCGCGCGGCTGACCGTGACTTCGCCCAGATTGAACGGCGCGCCCTGCCCGCCCGCCTGCGCCCGCAGCATCACCAGCCCGGTTTCGGGTGCGCGCATCGGCGTAAATTCGGGCAGCGACCCAAGCGTCGCAAACGCGGCCTCGATATCGGCTCGCGCCGCCAGCGCCAACACCTTCATCATCGCCTGACGCGCGGCAATCTCGCCATTTGGGGTATCTGGGCCGGTGTGATTTTGCATGGCCAATGTCTCCCAATTTTTCATGACGAGGCCGTGACGCGGATATGTTTTGATCCTGCCCTTTTGGACAATCCGGACAGAATTTGCGGCCCCATACTGTTCAATCGGCGGGCATTCTGTCAATCTGCCGAAGCTGCATCGCCAGCGCCCCTGAGCCGCGAGACCCCATGTCCAGAACCCTGCTGATCCGCAATGCCACCCTACTCGTCACCATGGATTCTGGGCGGCGCGAAATCGCCGGCGGCGGCGTTTTCATTCGCGACAATGTCATTGAACAAGTCGGTAAATCCGGGGATTTACCCAATAGCGCGGATGAGATTCTGGATCTTTCCGGCCACGTCGTCCTGCCGGGTCTCGTCAACACCCACCACCACATGGTGCAGTCACTGACCCGCGTTCTGCCAGCCGCACAAAACGGTGAATTGTTCGATTGGCTCACCGCGCTCTATCCGGTCTGGGCACGATTGCAGCCGGACATGATCCACGCCTCCGCCCAAACGGCCATGGCTGAATTGATCCTCTCCGGTTGCACCACCTCCAGCGACCATCTCTATATTTTCCCCAATGGCTGCCGGTTGGATGCCACCATCGAGGCGGCTTCGCAGATCGGGCTACGCTTCCATGCCACGCGCGGCAGCATGAGCGTTGGCCAGAGCCAGGGCGGCCTGCCCCCCGACAGTGTCGTCGAGGCCGAGGACTTCATTCTGCGCGACACCCGCCGCCTGATCGAGACTTTTCATGATCCCCGCCCGCTGGCGATGACACGGGTTGCTGTCGCGCCATGCTCGCCGTTTTCAGTCAGTCAGGATTTGATGCGCGAATCGGTGCGGCTGGCGCGGGCCTACAAGGTCGGGTTGCACACGCATTTGGCCGAAAGCGAAACAGATATCGCCTATTCCATCGAGAAGTTCGGGAAAACGCCTGCCCAATACGTGGAAGATCTTGAATTTGTCGGGCGCGATGTCTGGCACGCGCATTGCGTGAAGCTGGACGAGGCTGGCATTCGCCTCTTCGCTCGCACGGGCACGGGCATTGCCCATTGCCCCTGCTCCAACATGCGTCTGGCCTCCGGCATCGCCCCCATCCGCTTCATGTGCGATGCCGGTGTAAATGTCGGGCTCGGCGTCGATGGCTCGGCCTCCAACGATTCGGGGCATTTGCTGGCGGAAATGCGCCAGGCCATGCTGTTGCAACGCGTGCATTCGGGGCCGGATGCCATGACCGCCCGCCAAGCCCTCGAAATCGCAACACGGGGCGGGGCTGCTGTGCTGGGCCGGGATGACATTGGCCACCTGGCCCCCGGCATGGCAGCCGATATCATCGCCATAGACACCCGAACCATTGGCTTTGCCGGCGCGGGCCATGACCTTGTCGCCGCGCTCGCCTTCTGCACGCCTGCGAATGTCGCCTACAGCATCATCAACGGACGCATCATCGTCCGCGAAGGACAACTGGCATCACTCGATCTGGGCAACATTATCGAGCGGCACAATTTGATGGCGCGCCGTCTCGTCAACGGGTGAGGCACCGCCCACCCGCTTTCACATGCGTTTCAGCTGCGCGAGCACCGCATAGCCGCGCAGGGGATTCTGCACCAAAAACGAGCAGGCATGGGCCTGCGCCAGATCGCGGGCAAACGGCACCAGTTCGGCGCGTGGATAGACATCAAACATCGCCAGCCATTTGCGCAACGGCGACGCAAACCAACCCGGCAACTGCCCCTGCTCGCCAAAATCGACGACATGCAGGCTGCCCCCCGGCGCAAGGCAAGGCAGCGCCTGTTTCAACACATTTTGCCAATCGGGAATCATCGACAAGGCATAGGAAATGTAGATACGGTCAAATTGGCGCACACCAAACAGGCTGAGCGGGTCAAATTGCACGGCATCGGCCTTTGCGAGCCGTATGCGGCCTGCCAATCCGCGCCGGGCGATATTTTGCGATGCGGTTTCCAGCATCACCGCCGCGACATCAAAGCCATAAAGCCGTGTTTGCGGATAGATTTGCGCGGCGCGAATGAGGTTGCGCCCGGTGCCGCAGCCAATTTCCAGAATGGTGCCGCCAACCGGCGGGTTGAGACCCGCCAGCATCCGGTCGCGACCCAGAAGATAGGGCTTGCGCGTAAAATCATAGATATACCGCTGATAGCGATACATCCGGTCCATCAATCGTGCGGCTGGCTCGCTCATGCGCGCTCTTTCAGGCAATAGAGGTGAAAGCCACCGTAGATGGCAGAGCGATCACGCGAGGTCATCTCGGCGCAGGCGGCCTCGTCATAGCTCCACAAATCGAGGATTTCATCGGGCACGCGCCCCGGCAACAGGCTGGGTTCCGCCGCCGTGCGGAATATAACCCGAGCGCCCGGACGGGCCGTGCGCGTAATCTCGCGCCACAAATGCGTGAGTTCCGCATCGCTCATCCAATCCTGCGCATCCAGAAGCACGTATCGATCCAGCGACTGGTCCGCGCTGGATTCCAGAAACGCAGTGAAAGCCTGCTGCTTCACGTCGATACGGTTGGCGCGGGCCCGCACCACATCGAAATTGGCGCTGGCAAGATAAGGCGGCAACGTCGCATTCGGCTGGCTGCCATAACCACGGCCAAACGCCTGACGGGCAAAATAGTTCTCGCTCATGTCAAATCCGCAGGCGAGCCGTTCCACCCGTTCGCGCAGCACCGCGTGCATCCCATCCGGCCCCGATCCAGCCAGCGCGTAATATTGGGCGGGTGGAATGCCAAGGCCAAACAACGAGGCCGGTTGGCGCACCAGCCAGCGCACGAAGCGCTCATCGAATATCGGCGCCACCACGCGGTCATAAATTTGCTTTTGCTCCTGACGGTCACGCGCATGCAGCATTTCGCCCAGATCGCGCCCGTAAAGCCGAGACATGAAATGCACCGCCCCAATGAAATGGCCCAACAGGCCATGCTCATAGAAATTGCGGGCGAACAGGTTGATGCGGCGACGGCCGAGCCAATTGCGCCCATCCCAATAATGGCGCGAGGCGGCATCCAGATGCAGCCGCAGATGGTTTTCATAGGCTTTGACATTCTGGCGCGAATTGGCATCGGCGAAAAACCGGCGGAAGGTCTCATAATCGGGCATATATTGAGCCGCGCAAATTTTCAGGCGATTCAGCCCGATATGCGCATTGTTGAGATCCAGCGCCGTGATGCGTGCCGGGTCAGCGGTCAGATAGCTTAAAACATTGCATCCGCCCGAAGCAATTGCGACAATATGCTGGCCGGGCTGCACGGCCATCGCCTCCATATCAATGCGCGGGTCTTCCCAAATCTGCGGATAGACCAGTCCGCGAAACGCAAAGGTGAACAACCGCTCCCAAATGCCGGGGGCGCTCAAGCCATTGCTTTTATGGACGGCGCGTTCAAGGTTGCGCTTGGTCTGCTTTTTATCCGGCGCGATATGTGTCAATTCAGGCTCCTGTGCTTGAAAGCGTCATGCAATCCACTCAGGGCGCATAAATCCGGCTTCAGTGTCGGGGCGATGAAATTGATTTGACGGTTTGGTGACGGCTTCGCCCCAAAAGCGGCGACAATAGCCTCTCAATGTCGCAAACGGCCGCTATTGGCCAAAAGTGAAGCGCTCAACCACCTTGAACCGCTCGGCCCGCGACGGCTGCGCAAACAGGGCAAAGCCGTCAATTTGCAAGGGTTTTTGGATCGGCGCATAGAGACCCCGCAAAGTCTCCAGCATCTCCTGACGCGGGCCGTGGCCAAGCGCGCCTGTTAATGTCATATGAAATTTGAAATCACGAAATACATAGGGATAACCCCAGTCCGTCACATTTTCACGCTGGCGTTCATTGGCCGCGCTGGCCTGCCGCCGGGCCAGATCAACGGGGTCGAGCGGCGCACGGAAATCATCAAATTCGCGCACACATGCATCGGCCAATGCCTGCAGCGGCGCGCTTGGGCGCGTCGGGCTTAGTGCCAGAAACGCCCCAAGCGCAACCACCTCGACATCGGCCAGCACAAACGATTGCCAGCTATTGGCAAACGCCTGCATGGAGGCCAGCAAAGGCACCCGAGCGCTGGCATCCCTCAGTTCAAACGGGGCTTTCAGCGTGGCATGAAAGCCATATTGCCTTGGGGCCTGCGTCATGGATCGCCAATCGTCGGGCGCTATGCCGGTGCCGCTCGGAAAGGCGCAATCCTCGCCACTCGCTGCGTCATAGCCCAGCACACTGGAGCCAAATTGCCAGAGCGGTGCCTCCACGGCCGGCATAAAGTAAATCGCATAACGCAATGGCGCCCTCCAGATGACATGGCCCGCTGCCAAACTTCAGCGCGCCGCCTCCACCGCCGCAATTGCCGTCATATTGACGATACCGCGCGCGGTGACCGACGCGGTTAGCACATGCGCGGGTTTGGCGGTGCCGATCAGGATAGGGCCAATCGGCAAAGCCCCTGAAACCACGCGGCTGAATTGCAAAGCGGTATTCCCGGCATCCAGATTGGGGAAAATCAGCACATTGGCCTCCCCCTTCAGCCGCGAATTGGGCATGACCCGCTCGCGCGCGATCATCGAAAGCGCGGTATCGGCCTGCATTTCGCCATCCACCTCCAGTTCCGGCTCACGCTCCAGTATAAGCCGCAGCGCCTCACGCATTTTCAGCGCCGAAGGGCTATCCGATGAACCAAAATCAGAATGTGAAATCAGCGCGATTTTCGGTGTGACGCCAAAACGCAGCACGTGTTGGGCGCAAGAAATCGTCATATCAGCGATTTCCTCGGCACTTGGATCATAGCGCACATGCGTATCGGCAAGAAAAATTGCTCCCGCGGATGCAATGACGAGGGACAGCGCCGACAATTCCTTGGTGCCAGGCGCCAGCCCGATAATATCGCGAATATGGCGCAGGCGCGACGTAAACCGGCCATCAAGCCCGCAAATCAGCGCATCGGCATCGCCCCGACGCACCGCCAAGGCCCCGATCACGCTGGTCGAGGTTCGCACAATCGTGCGCGCTGCATCCGGGGTTACGCCCTTGCGACCGGCAATCTCAAGATAGCTCGCCACATATTCGCGGTAGCGCGGATCATGTTCAGGATCGATCAATTCGAAATCCCGCCCCGGAATCATCGCCAAACCAAACCGGTGAATGCGATCCTTCACGACTTCACGGCGACCGATCAGTATCGGGATCGCGATTTTTTCTTCCAAAACAACGCGGGTTGCACGCAATACCCGCTCATCTTCACCTTCCGAGTAGATCACGCGTTTGGGGGTGGCCCGCGCCTGCGCAAACAGCGGCTTCATGATGAAGCCTGAGCGATAGGCAAACCGCGTCAACTCGTCGGCATAGGCGTCGAAATCGCGGATCGGTTGGCGGGCTACCCCTGAATCCATCGCAGCTTTCGCCACCGCCGGGGCAATGCGCAGGATCAGGCGCGGATCAAACGGACTTGGAATGAGCGACACCCGGCCAAACGGCGCTGCCGCCCCGCCTGAGGCGCGCGCCACGACTTCCGAAGGTGCCTCCCGCGCCAGGCTGGCAATGGCCCGCACCGCCGCAATTTTCATTTCCTCGTTGATTGTGGAAGCACCCACGTCCAGCGCGCCCCGGAATATGTAAGGAAAACACAATACGTTATTGACTTGATTCGGATAATCCGACCGGCCGGTGCAGATCATCGCATCTTCGCGCTCGGCGATCGCAAGTTCCGGCATGATCTCGGGCGTCGGATTGGCCAGCGCCATAATCAGCGGATTGGGCGCCATGCGCCGCAGCAATTCAGGCTTCAGAACCCCACCAGCCGAAAGCCCGATAAAGATGTCCGCACCATCAATCACATCCGCGAGGCTGCGCGCCTCCTTGCCTTGCGCGTAAACGGCCTTCCAGCGATCCATGAGCTTCTCGCGGCCTTCATAAACCAGGCCTTCCAGATCGCAGACATAGATATTTTCACGCTTGGCACCCAGCAATACCAAAAGGTTGAGCGAGGCCAACGCAGCGGCACCCGCACCCGAGGCCACAATTTTCACCGCCTCCAGCTTTTTGTTCGTCAATTCCAGCGCATTGGTCACCGCCGCCGAAACAATGATCGCCGTGCCGTGCTGATCGTCATGAAACACCGGAATTTTCATCCGGGCCTTGGCCTTTTCCTCGATGTCAAAGCATTCCGGGCCTTTGATATCCTCAAGATTGATGCCCCCGAATGTCGGCTCCAGCGCCACGATCATATCGACCAGCTTTTCGACATTGGTCTCGGCCACCTCAATATCGAACACGTCAATTCCGGCGAATTTTTTGAACAATACCGCCTTACCTTCCATCACCGGCTTGGCCGCCAATGGGCCGATCGCCCCCAAACCGAGCACCGCCGTGCCATTGGTGAGCACCGCCACCAGATTTTGCCGCACCGTCAATCGTGCCGCTTCGTCCGGGTTGGCCGCAATCGCCTCGCAGGCAAAAGCCACACCGGGCGAATAAGCCAAAGCCAGATCGCGCTGGTTTCCCAGCGGCTTGGTCGCCACCACTTCCAGCTTTCCCGGCCTTGGCGCGAGGTGATAATGCAAGGCATCGGATTTGAGATTATGTGAAATATCATCGGACATGGATTGGACTTTCGAACCTGTGTCGGCTTTCAAGGCATTGCATAAGCAATGGGTGTGGAAGTTTGGACGGCGGAATGGAAGGGCACGTCATCGCTCAGGGACTTAATCTGGGGCAATCTGACACCACCAATCGGCAAATATCATGGGCGCACGCCCGATACTATTGGCTTTTGCATCGCCTGCAAGCCGAAAGACTTGGGAAGCAAGCCTCGTGCCCCACTTCCGATCCGGCCAAAGCCCTGACAAACGGGCCGCAGTTTTGCCTCAAGGCTTGCCAATTCAACGGTAAATCGACAAATTCGAACTTCGGTCCAGCCGCCGCCACATACGCGCGAGCGGACCGAAGGGAGACACAAGATGCACAGTGCCGCGCCCCGCCGACAGCTTGCCACCCACGAAGTCACCAACCAACCACCGGAAATGGCGGGCGAAAACCTGTATTTGAGCGATTCGGCTTTCCGCGAGGCGGCCGAGCGTGAGGGCGGGACATGGGTTAACACGCCCCTGGAAGCGGCGGGCGAACTTTACGGCTCCTCAACTGTGCTGGCGCTGGGGGACGCCGCCAATCGATACCCGCCAACGCTGCGCAGTTTCAACCGCTTTGGCGAAAGACTGGATGAAGTCGAGTTTCATCCCGCCTGGCACGCGTTGATGGAACACGCCATGCGCCTCAAGATTCACGCCATTGCCTGGCAGGCCCCGCGCGCGGGCCAGCATGTCGCCCATGCCGCTCTGCTGGCCCTCGCCGGCGAGGCTGAACAAGGCCATACCTGCCCGATCAGCATGACTTATGCCAGCGTGCCGGTATTGCGCCAGCATCCCGAGATAGCGGCGCTGTGGCTGCCCAAGATCACGGATGGCGTTTATGATGCACCCCTGCGGCATGTATCGCAAAAGGCCGGCGTCACCATCGGCATGGCCATGACCGAGAAACAGGGCGGTTCGGATGTGCGCGCCAACACCACCCATGCTGAGCCAATCACCCAACACGCCATGGGGCAAACCCATAGCCTGACGGGGCACAAGTGGTTTTGTTCCGCGCCGATGAGCGACGCCTTTCTCACCCTTGCCCAGACGGCACAGGGGCTATCCTGCTTTCTGGTGCCCCGCATTCTCGAAAATGGTGAGCGCAACAAGATTCAGATCATGCGGCTCAAGGACAAGCTCGGCAATCGTTCCAACGCTTCCTCGGAGATTGAATATCACGGCGCTTTGGCGACCCTGATTGGCGAGCCAGGACGCGGCGTTTCCACCATTCTGGACATGGTGCACCACACCCGCCTGGATACGCTGGCCGGCACGCTGGGCATTATGCGCATGGCACTGGCGCAGGCCCACCACCACATCAAGCACCGGCGCGCCTTTCAGCGCCGCTTGATCGACCAACCGGTGATGCGCGCCGTCATCGCTGATTTGCAGCTGGAATACGAGGCAGCCGTCGCCGTTACCTTCCGCATTGCCCGCGCCTTTGATGCGCCGGACGGTGATGAGAAAGCCTTTGCCCGGCTTGCGGTCGCCTGCGCCAAATTCTGGATCAACCGCCGCGCCCCGCATTTCGTGTTTGAATGTCTCGAATGCCTTGGCGGCGCAGGTTATGTCGAGGAGGGCCCGATGCCGCGCCTCTACCGCGAGGCCCCGCTCAATTCCATTTGGGAAGGCTCGGGCAATGTCATCGCGCTCGACATTTTGCGAACCCTGCAAAAGGAGCCGCGTGCCCTGATCGCGCTGCGCGCCGAAGTCGAGGCCGCCATGGGCCGGGATGACGATCTCGATGCCGCAGCCTCCGCCCTTTGGCGCGACATTGCAGGCCCGCTTCGCGAAGCGCAGGCCCGCGCCATTGCCGAGCGTCTCTGCCTCGTGTTGCAAGCGGCACTGCTGGTGCGCCACGCGCCTGCCGCCATTGCCAAAGGCTTCTGCGCTTCAAGGCTCGGCGGACACCACGGCATCGGCACCGGCACGCTGGATACCAGCCCGGATGTCGACGCCATCTTGCTCCGCACCTGAGGAAAGCCTGCCAACTTATGATTATGACTCAATAAACGGGGCGCTATTGGCGCGTCCCCGGCCAGAGCTGAAAGAAATGCTGCAATGGCCCGACACCACGCCCCACATGCAATTGGCCGCTATGGGTGAGGGCACCGCGCACATAGGCTTTGGCAGCGGCCACAGCCGGCGCAAGCGCCATGCCACGCGCCATATAGGCGGCTATGGCCGACGATAGCGTGCATCCGGTGCCGTGATTGCCCGCCACCATGAGTTTGGCGGCGGAAAACCGCTGAACCCCGGCAGGTTCCACCAAAAGGTCGATGGCCTGCGCACCCGGCAAGTGCCCGCCTTTGACAAGCACCGCCTGCGCGCCCATTTGCAGCAGCTTACGACCGCTTTCCAGCATTTCACCCTCCGTTTCGGGCACGCGCGATTCGGTGAGGCGGGCGATTTCCGCCAGATTGGGGGTCACGAGACTGGCCAGCGGCAGCAAATGCGCCATCATTGCAGCGCGCACATCGTCCGTGCTCAGCGCATCGCCGCTGCTAGCGGTCAAAACCGGATCCAGAATGACAATAGCTGGCGCGTATTGGCGAAGGCGATCGGCCACCGTCGCCACCGTATCGGCATTGCCAAGCATGCCGATTTTGACCCCGGCAACAGCAATATCGGCAAATATCGCGTCGATCTGCGCCTTGAGGAACGTCACCGGCGGTATGTGCACCGCATAAACGCCGCGCGTATTTTGGGCCGTCAAAGCGGCAACCACCGCCATGCCATGGCATTGGAGCGCGGCAAAAGTCTTCAGATCAGCCTGCACACCGGCCCCGCCACTCGGGTCAGAACCGGCAATCGACAGAACATTGGGAACGGTGTCGGTCAACATAAACGAACCCGGTTCGAGCATTTCATCCCCCATGTACGCCATTATTCATGCAAACAAGCAAGCCGCCACCCTTGCCGCCAAAATCCCGCCATGCCATCCTTGTGCGGCGTCCGGTGAACACGGGAAAAGGAGCGAATGATGATTGTTACCACGGCTAATGAAATCGCTGGATACCGCGTCACCCGGCACCTTGGGGTGGTGCGAGGCATTACCGTTCGCTCGCGCAGCGTGCTCGGCAATATGCTCGGCGGCTTACAATCGGTTTTTGGCGGCAAGCTCGGTGCCTATGTGCATCTGGCCGAAACCGCCCGTCAGGAAGCCTTCGACCTTCTGGTGGAACATGCCACGCAAGGCGGTGCCAATGCGGTGATCGCCATGCGGTATGACGCCAATGAAATCATGGACGGCATCACGGAAGTTTTGGCCTATGGCTCGGCTGTTTACGTCGAACCGCTCTAGTCGTGCAATAATCTGCACGGCGCAACCTTGCTGCCTCTTGCATCTGGACGACGGATGCGGCATGAAGACAGGGCTGATGATGCGCAGGCATCGCACAGGAGTGTAGCTCAATTGGCTAGAGCACCGGTCTCCAAAACCGGGGGTTGCGAGTTCGAGTCTCGCCTCTCCTGCCAGCATTTTCCCAACTTCTGGCTTTAATATCCAAATTGCTCGTTCAATATGCGCTCGTCCAGCGAATGTCCTGGATCGTGCAACAGGATGAGGTCGGTCGCGCTGTCCATCTCGACATCCACCTGCTCCACGGTTCGGAACTCGAAATGGTCGGCAACCGCAGCGACCGGGCGTTTCGCGGCCTCCAGAATTTCGAGCCGCACATGCGCGCCCTCCGCCAACAGCGCCCCACGCCAACGCCGGGGCCGAAACGCTGAAATCGGCGTCAGCGCGAGAAGCGGTGCATTCAAAGGTAAAATGGGCCCGTTGGCCGAGAGATTATAGGCCGTCGATCCGGCTGGTGTGGAAACCAGCACACCATCGGCCACCAATTCATCCAGCCGCACTTTCCCGTCAATGGATATGCGCACTTTGGCCGCCTGATAGGACTGGCGCAACAGCGACACTTCGTTGATCGCGCGCGCAATTTCCACCCTGCCGCCCGCGAGCCGGGCATGTGTCAGCAGCGGATGAATGATCGAAGGTCGCGCCGCCGCCAGCCGCTCCAGCAAGCCATCCAGCGAGAATTCGTTCATCAGGAAGCCAACCGAGCCGCGGTTCATGCCGTAAATGGGCATGACGCGCCCCATAAAACGGTGCAGCGTCTGCAACATCAGTCCATCGCCGCCCAGCGCCACCACCACATCCGCGTTTTCAGGATGGTGATTGCCATAACGCGCAACCAGGGTCGCAGCCGCCGCTTCCGCCTCCGGCGCCGTTGAGGCAAGAAACGCAATTTTGGGAACAACGGGCAAGGGAAAAGGCATTGGCATTTCTGGAACGGAGACAGGTATCAGTGTGGCCGAACTTGTCCACAAGGTAAAGGCGCGACTTTAGGGGGCTGCCAGCAGGATTGCACCAGATCCGGCGAGCCCGTAGCCGCCAATCACTCATGGCTGTGCACAATATGCTGTTGAAACATGGCCAACCCGGCCCCGAGGGCAAGAAAACCGGCAGCGAGCCCGATGCCAGCGCTCATGCCCCCCGGCCCATCGGCGATTCTGCCAGCCAGATAGGGACCAATCACCTGCCCCACGCCAAAGCACACCGTCAGCAGGCTGATGACCCGCGTCCACGCGAACGGCGGCGCAGCGCGGCGCGCAAAGGTCGTCACCGCAGCGACCACCGCCAGAAAGGCCGCGCCAAACAAAACCGCTGAAAGATAGGCCGCTACCGGCGATGACCAAAGCAGCGGCAAAGCCGCACCTGTCGCGCTCAAGCCATTGGTGGCCACCGCCCCCCACCCGGCCCGTAACCGCGACAGGATCGCCCCCCAGACAAAGCTGGCAAGGATCGCTGTCAGCCCCAGCACCAACCAGAACCCGGTAATGCCGGCATCGCTGAAATGGCGAATATTGCGCAGGTAAACGATGATAAAGGTGACATAGATGATGTAACCCACGCCAAACATCGCGTAGGAGGCCAAAAGCGCCAGCATGGGCCGCGCCGACCAATTGGCCAATTGCGCCGACTTCACCGCCGGAAGCGGAATGTGCTGCAATGCCATCACGCTCAAAACGCTGGCAAGCAATGAAAACAGGCCAAGCACCAGCCAGGCCATTTGCCAGCCAGAATGCGCCAGCGCCCAAGGCACCGTCAGCGCGGAAACGGCTATGCCGAGGCCCCCGCCCCCCACATAGATGGACAGGGCGGACGAGGCCCGGCCACCGATGCCATAACGCCCGGCAGCCACCAGCGCGCCACCCAGCACAAAAGCACAGGCTCCGGTAGCGCCTGCCACCAGTCGCAACACGGATAACAGGGCAAAATTCCGGGTAAACCCGCACGCCAGCAAAGCCAGCGCCGTGCCAAACATGCCAACCGAGAAAACCGCCCTGTGCCCGAACCGTCGCGCCAGCCAGGGCGCGGCCAAGGTCGTCGCCAGATAGCCGGCCGAATTAAGCGTGTTCAAAACCCCGGCATTGGCGTAGGTGAGATGCAGATCCGAGCGCATGGCCGGCAATATCAGCCCATAGGCAAACCGCGCGAACCCCAAGGCCACCGTTGTCGCAAGGGCGAGGCCGGCAATACTCCACAGCGACGTCAAGGCGGATTGCCCCGGCGCGTCACTCGTTAGCCGACTATTTCCCACCTGCGACAACGCCGCGCTCCGATACGTTCAAGCGCTGCAAGCGGGCGCGGATATCATGCGGTTGCGATATATTCCTGCAATGCCTTGCGTTCGTTTTCGATTTCCGCAATCCGGTATTTGACCATGTCGCCGATCGAAACCAACCCTTCCAGCCTGCCATTGTGCACAACGGGCACATGGCGGAACCGGCCATGGGTCATCATTTCCATCGTCGAATGAACCGAAGAATCACGGGTCGTCGTCACAACGCGCGCCGTCATGTGCCGCGAAACAGGATCTTCCAGCGCGGCGACGCCGCTTGAGCCCAAGGCCCGTACGATATCCCGCTCCGAGGCAATGCCAAGCAAGGCCCCCGCAGCATCAGTCACCACAACGGCACCAATGCCTTTTTCGCACAGTATTTTGCTCACTTCCAAGAGCGTGCGGTGGGGCTGAGTCGTGACAACTTCGTGACCCTTATTCGCCAGAATGCGAGCGACCGTCATCTTGTCCTCCCGTTTTATATTCAGCAGGCATGTCCCCTGCCATGTCATCAGAATGCGCCTGTTGCGCCTCGCTGGCAAGCTTTTCGCGCATCAAAGCCGCTGGTGGGTCAAACAGAAAGAAACCGAACAGCCCGGCCAGAAATCCGCCAATATGGGCTTCCCAAGCGATAGGCGCATTGGAAATCCCCATCGGCACGGCCGCAACGCCGAACAGAAAATTGGTGACAAACCACACCACCAGAAAGGTCAGCGTCCGCCTGTCTTTGAACACCCCCGCGACGGACAGCGGTTGCACCCAGGCATCGCCGCCCCCCAGCCCCAACGGGCCGCCTTGCTGGAAGGCAAAGCGCATGGCCGCCCCCATGGCCCCCGAAACAGCAGCCGATGCACCGATCACCGGATCAACGCCGTAGGGATGCGCCAGAAAATGCGCCCCCGCGCCGGCAATGGCGGTGAAGCAGAAAAACAGGATGAAGCGCCAGGTTCCAAATCGCTTGGCCACGGGACTGCCAAAAGCCAGCAGCCACACGCCATTCGAGCCAAGATGCACCCAGCTGCCGTGCAGCGCGGCATAAGTGAGCAGCGTCCATATCTTCAAACTGCCATCGCCAATGAAAAATTGTGCGTCCTGCGCCGCATTCTGCCCGCTTGCGCCCTGGCTGGCCAAATTGGCCACATGCATTTTCACCGCCTGCGGATCCCAAAGCCAGCTCACCCGCGCCGGCACGAATGACAATTGTCGCAGGATTTCGGCATCCGTCGCCTCACTGACCTGCAAACGAATGAAATGCGCGACTATAAGAAAGCCAAGTATCGCCAGAATGCTGGCGGGCACGTTGAATATGGGTTGACGCTGGGATGGCACGCAGGACCTCGACCGGTTGGTTGCGCCAGCCCTAGCAGAATTGCGCCAAAAAGCGCGAACAAAATCGAATTTGGGAAGCGATAGTTGCGGTCGAAATGGAGCCCGCAATCCCGAGAAGGAGACAATACAAAGACGGAGCCTGCTTTGTATTGTCTCAACTTCTGCTAATCATCAATCAGTGTCAGGAGCCACGACGCTAATTGTTTCCAATTCGGCAAACACCTAAGACAAGACGCCGTTCCGAATTCACCTGAACACCATGACATTGCAGGCGTATTTGTGCAATAGTTAGCATCGTTTAACCTTAATATCAGTTTTCCGGAACAAATCAGTTTTGGCATAAATTCTGCCTCTCATCCCCCGTGCTCGCTTTGGAATGCCCGAAAGGCCTCAAATCCGCACACATTGGGGTCAATAAAAACAAAAGGGTCGCAGAATGAGACAGCCTGCCACACGCGAATTATTCAGGCGTTGGAACCAGTTGCGCGGCGAGCGCTCTGCGCCCGAGCGTAATGGGCTCGATCCGGTTTTGCTTCAGGGTGTCATCAGTGAGACTTTCATGCTGGAAGCCGACCCGCAAGGCCGCTTTCCCATCGTCCTCGCCGGTGCACGCTGCGAGGCCCTGTTCAATGGCAGCCTGCGGGGACGCAGCTTTATCGACTTGTGGCCCGCGCACGAGCGCCGCCAGATATCGGCCCTTTGCGCCTGCGTCATGGACGGTTGCGTGCCGATCGTCGCGGGCATGACCGCCGCCCCGCTCGACCGCGCGCCCATCGCGCTTGAAATGCTGCTTCTGCCGCTCCGCCACAATGGCCGCACCCATTCCCGGATCCTGGGTTGCTGGCAATCGGAATATCATCCGGAATGGTTGGGCCTGCTGCCGGTGGAAAACCTGCATTTCAAATCACTGCGCATTCTCTCCACTCCCGACGCTGACCCTGCCGCGCACAATGCCGGGTTGATGAACCGTCGTGACAGCGAAAGCGGGCGCTTTCCCATCCCCCATGCCCCGCACCGCGGCGCACAACTGGTGCTGCATGAGGGTGGACGTGGCAAATAGGCCTATTTCACAGTTTAATTTTGTCAGTTGAAGTAATTTAACCGCAGAGCGCTTTTTTATCTCCGGCTGGCGGTTGCGCTAAGGTCGCATTAACATCTTGCTCCTATTTTGGGTTAATCGATTTTTCGCAATATTTTGGTCAACGGCATTCATGATACCGATCCGCAAGATAAATGATCGTCCAGAAGAGCGCCGGCGCCATCAGCGCGTCAAAGTCTCTCTGCTTGGGCGCTATATGCTCGCTGACAGGCGCGAATTTCCCTGCCAGACCATCGATATGTCCCCCGGTGGTTTGGCCTTGTTTGCGCCCGTCAAAGGCAAGGATGGCGAGCGCGTCATCGCCTACATCGACCAGATCGGTCGCGTTGAAGGCCAGATCGTGCGCCAACTCGACAATGGCTTTGCCCTGCGAATGAACATGACCTTGATCAAGCGGGAGAAGCTCGCCGATCAATTGACCTGGCTCGCCAATCGCAACGCGCTTGGCATGCCCGAAGACCGCCGCCACGAGCGTGTCATTCCGGCCAATCCACGCACCACCCTGAAATTGCCCGATGGCCGCGAATATGTCGTGAAACTCATCGATATTTCGATTTCCGGCTGCGCCATGACATGCGATGCCAAGCCCAGCGTTGGAACGCCGGTCAAGGTTGGCAATACATCGGGTCAGGTCGTCCGCGTATTCGAAACTGGCATTGCGATCGAGTTTACCCGCCATTTCGCATTGAGCAGCTTCAGCATCGACGTCAGCCTGTAGGGCCGAGCGTCTCGCTCTCCCGGTCAAGCTCGACGCCCAGCGTGCCGATCTGAAACTCGATTTCGTCCTGCGCACGCTTGACCGATTCGGTGCCGATTTCAATCAATTCACGCGCGCGATGGAAATCAAACAACCCGATATTTTGAACCCGTGAGTTGATGCTCACGTCTGGCGGATCGCCGGCCAAACGCGACCGTGCGATCCGGTCCTGCGTGATATTGAAGGCGTCCAGCATCGCCGTTGTAATCGAAGGAGCGCCATTTTCGCGTGATGAAAATTGCGAGCGAAACATACCCCGCTTTGGTCTGTCGGCTAGCTTGGAACCCGCAGCAGCAATGCGGGCTTCAACAACGCCCGGCCGCAAGAGCTGGTCATCAACCAGACCCGAGCGCCCCAGACTGTCGGAAATCAAATTGACCGCGATCACGATATCCGCCCCCAGCGCCCGGCACAAAGTCACCGGCACCGGATTGACCAAAGCCCCGTCAAACAGCCAGCGACCATTGATATGCACCGGCTCAAAAATGCCAGGCAAAGCATAAGAAGCCCGAACCCCGTCGCACATGCGCCCGTGGGTGAGCCACACTTCCTGCCCGCTGGCACATGCGGTGGCGACCGCCCCAAACACAATGGGCATATCCTCAATTTGGGAATCGCCCAATTCCTTCTCCAGCAGACCTTTCAACCGGCCACCGCCCAACAGCCCCGCCCCGCTGAAGGTTATATCCATCAAACTAAAGACCCGCCGGGGCGAAAGATCACAGGCAAATTGCTCCAGGGCATCCAGCCTGCCAGCCGCAAAACACCCGCCCACCACCGCACCTATGGAAGCGCCGGCGACGATGTCCGGCTTCAAGCCCAATGCGCATAATTCCTTCAGAACCCCAATATGCGACCATCCGCGCGCCGCGCCCGCACCAAGGGCAATGCCAATGCGCGGCCGGTGACGTTGGGGTGCACCCGGCTTGTCATCCGTCGGGCCCGCTTCACCCGATTTGAGCGGGGCACTTCCATTGTCGTAAAATCGTCCAATGAACGGAATTTGCATTGGCCCTCACAACATTTCATCACAGGCAACCGAAGGGGTCCGGCCACACCATGTAACGCGCCATCATCGCGCAAAAACCAACTTGCGCATAGAAAAACAACAAAATGCGGTAAACTTTCGACAATTTGATTAAAAAGTCGCGCGATCAGCCATGCGAATGTTGGGCGGCTTCTGGCAGCATTTCCAGGCTTTTTCCGTCCGCCCCGACCTTGCGGTAAAAGCACGAGTGGCGGCCCGTGTGGCAGGCATGGCCATCCCCGCCCACCTTCACCATGAGCAGCAACGCGTCCTGATCGCAATCGGTGCGCATTTCAACAATTGTCTGCACTTGGCCTGACGTATCACCCTTGCGCCACAATTGACCGCGCGACCGCGACCAGTAATGCGCCACGCCGGTTTCCAGCGACACCTGCAACGCCTGCGCATTCATGTGGGCCAGCATCAGGATTTCGCCGCTGCCGGCCGCAATGGTCACACAGGTTATCAATCCATCCGCCCCAAATCGGGGGGCAAACACCGCGCCTTCTTCAATGTCATGCTTGTCCATCAAAACTGCTTTTCATTCTTTCAGGCGCGACTGCGCACCAAGGTCAAAAAGCGCGCCTGCTCTGCCGCATTGTCACGGAAAACCCCAGTAAACTGCATGGTCACCGTTGATGCACCCTGCTTTTGAACGCCGCGCATCGACATGCACATATGCTCCGCCTCTACCAACAGGGCAACCCCGCGCGGTTGCAACGCATCCTCAATCGCCTGCACGATTTGCGATGTCATGGTTTCCTGGGTTTGCAGGCGCTTGGCGAAAATATCCACCACCCGCGCCAGTTTGGACAGGCCGACCACGCCGTTGGTTGGCAAATAGGCGATATGCGCCTTGCCAACAAATGGCACCATATGGTGCTCGCAATGCGAGGTGAAGGCTATGTCGCGCACCAGCACGAGATCGTCATAGCTGTCGACATCCTGAAACACCCGACGCAGCGCCAGAGCCGCATCCTTGGTATAACCGGAGAAAATTTCTTCATAGGCCCGCACCACGCGCCTTGGCGTATCCACCAGCCCTTCCCGGTCGGGATTGTCCCCCGCCCAGCGCAGCAAAACCCGCACCGCGGCTTCCGCTTCCTCGCGGCTGGGCCGCTCGAATGGTTTCATCAATTCTTTGGCAGGCGAGGACTTGACCACGGCATCCATGTGGTGCCTCCTATTTGAGATGAAAATCAGATGTAGGTGCCTCAGCACGGAAAGCAAGCCTTTGCCCAAATCGCCAATATGGCGTTCCGGCTCAAATTGCCTCTCGAATTTCGTCACCCATTACCTTATTTAGAAAGAATAGCGCGGATGCGCCGTTTCTCAACCCCTGTGGTTTGCCATGCTGGATGATGTCTATAACAAGCGGATCATTGAGCTTGCCGCCAATATACCGCGCCTCGGTCGCCTGCCCAGGCCGCAAGCGACGGCTATTGCCCACTCCCGACTTTGCGGCTCGAAAGTTACCGTCGATCTGGTGATGCAGGATGACAAGATTACCGACTTTGCGCATGACGTGAAGGCTTGCGCGCTAGGTCAGGCGTCATCCTCGATCATGGCACGCAATGTCATTGGTTCCACCAGCGCGGAAATGCGCGCTTTGCGGACGGCCGTTTACGAAATGCTCAAAGCCAATGGCCCAACGCCAGGCGGGCGATGGAGCGACATTCAGGTCCTGGAACCGGTGCGCGACTATAAAGCCCGCCACGCCTCGACCCTGTTGACCTTTGATGCTGTGGTCGATGCGATCGAGCAGATCGAGGCAGCCGCGCAATCTGGCACCGCGCCCGCGCCGCAAACCGCGCCCGGCCCCGCCAGTAAGGCCACGGCTTGAGGCGCAAAACTTGACACAAACCCGCCCCTTCCCGATCAACCATCCGGTTCCGCATCTGGCCATTCGCGCCTATCAATTGAGCGTGTCCAGCCTGATGGGGCGTCACTGCCGCCATTTGCCGAGTTGTTCGAGCTATACGGATGAGGCGATCCAGCGCCATGGCCTCTGGGCTGGCGGTTGGATGGGTCTCGCCCGGATCAGCCGCTGCCGTCCCGGCGGCACCTCCGGATTTGATCCGGTCTGCCTCACCCTGCCCGCCCATACCCATTGGTATTTGCCTTGGGCCTACGGCGCATGGCGTCAAATTCCGGTATGCGAGGCGGTTGCCGCCACCCCGCCCTACGAGCGCGCCGCCAATATCAAGGATCGCGACATCAACCGCCAGCGCACCGATGAGGAAAGCCCCAAAAGCGCCGACAGATAATCCTGCCCAGCCCGGCACATTTGTGCGTCCGAAAGGGGCGGATCGGGGCTTTTATTGTCGAGCAGCAGATCAATCGCCGCCGGGCTGACCTTGGCCACCACCAACGCGTCATCCAGCATTTGCACGTCAGCATCACTTGGGTCGGCGATTTTTGTCTTATTTGCCTTGCCGGCAATGATCGCCGCCAGATTGGCCTGCGCCAATTCAGCAATCAGATCCCGGTGCTTGGCTGAAAAATCAGCAAAGCCGGGCGAGCCACCCCCATAAAAGAAACTGACGCACAAGCCGGGGTCGCTGTCCCCCATTGCATTCAAAATAGCTTGCTGCGCCTTTAATATACGGTCGAGATCAGCGCCCTGGGCATGGCCGGCCAAGGCTCCGTAATTTTCGCGCACGTAGCGCATGGCCAGCGCCATATTGGCATCATCAGAGGTGGCCGGGCTTTTGTCCTCCTGCTTGGCCACAGCATTGACAACCCGCGCGTATTCATCCGGCAGTGCGGTCGCCAGATTATCATAATAGGGCCGGAAGGAAGCGAGTTTCTGAAAACTGGCAATGACTTGCGCGCGCGCATCCTGAGGTTGCGCCGCACTTGACGCCATCGAAGCCGCCGGCACGGTGGCCGCCATCGCCGGCGCGCGCGCACGGAAAACCTGCGCCCCCAACGCCACCAGCGCCAGCGCGGCAATTCCGAGCAGCATCAACCGCAATTTTTCCAAAAACGCCTCCGCAGAGCCATTACGGCTCCATTGATACCAAAATTACCGGCACTCGCCCAAATTTAATTTTCCAAAACTTTATGCACCCGGACGCTTTACCGGGCGCGGGCGGGCAAACCCAAAATCCGCCGCGCCTGTACCAGATGCGGTTCATCAATCATTTTGCCATCAATCGCCAACACACCGGCGCCGGGATTGGCGGCGAATGTATCCACAATTTGCTGCGACCAAGCCCGCTCCGCCTCGCTGGGCGTGAAGGCCGCATTGATGGTCGCGATCTGGCCCGGATGGATCGCCATCTTGCCGGAGAAGCCATCGCGGCGCGCGGCCAGGCATTCGGCCCGCAAGCCATCTTCATCACCAATGCGGGTGTAAACCGTATCGATTGCCGCCACCTGCGCCGCCGAGGCTGCCGCCAGCGTCAGGGTTCGCGCCAGCACGAACACTGGCGTATATTGGCCCTGTTCATCCCGGTTCGATAGCGCGCCTATGTCGGCTGCCAGGTCTTCTGCGCCCCATGCCAACCCCGCAAGCCGCTGGCTCGCCCCGGCAAAGCTGCCCATTACAAACAGGCTTGCCGCGGTTTCGGTGGCAATGGCCAAAACCTTGAACGTATTGGGCGCGCAACCGGCCATGGCCTCGCCCACCGCGATTTGGGCGCTAACCTGCTGCAAGTCGCGCGCCCCGCAGCATTTGGGCAGCATGATGCCCGAAATGCCCGGCAGCAGCGCCGCTTTAAGATCATCATCGATCAAACCGCTGCCCACCGCATTCACCCTCACGAATATCGCCGGCACGCCCGTTTGCCCCGCGTGCCTTTCAATGAAAGCGCGTGTTTCAAGCCGCGCCGCAGGCTTGTTGGCAAGGGCGACCGAATCTTCAAGGTCGATCAACAGGGCATCCGCCCCCGCTTCCAGCCCCTTGGCCAGCTTGCGCGGCGAATCACCGGGCACGAACAGCAGCGAGCGCATCATTCTATCGGCCGCTTCAGCATGAACGCCTGGCGGTTGCATTCAGCCACCAAGGTTCCGTCCTGCTTGAACGCCTTGTGCAGAAAATCCACGATTCCGGCATCATTGCGCGACTTTGATTCGCGCTTGCCCAGAATCAGGGTCGAGCAATGCACCGTATCGCCCTCGAACAGCGGATTGGGGAATTTCACGTCGCGCATACCCAGATTGGCGATTGTCGTGCCAACGGTGAGATCGTTAACCGAAATCCCAATCATTAAGCCCAATGTAAACAACGAGTTCATCAACGGCTTGCCCCATTGCGTCTCGGTTTCGCAAAAATGCGCATCGATATGCAGCGGCTGCGGATTGAGAGTCATATTGGAAAACAACATGTTATCCATTTGCGTGACGGTGCGTGTCAGCCTGTGCTCCACCACTTCTCCCGCAATGAAATCCTCAAAATACATCCCGCCGCGTTTGTGAGTCTTGGCCATATCCACCCCCCTGTTAAGGATCATTAAAGCTTCATTTACCATATTGCACCAATCTGCAAAGGTCAGACATGCATGAGGCATGGCTTTGGATTTCGTATCCAACGGCTGGAAAAAACAGATGATCGTGCAACGGTTTCTTGAATGGGCGCAAACGGTTCCGGCCTCGCGGCGCGCCGATGGTGTCAGCGCTCTGGCGCGAGCCTATCTTTATACCAGCATGGATGAGGCGCAAAAGCGCGCGGCGGAAGTCGCTTTGACAGCGCAACTCGATGACCCCGCCCCGATCGTGCGTCGCGCCCTGGCCGAGAGTTTTGCCAGCGCCAGCGAGGCCCCGCGCCACATAGTGGTTGCGCTCGCCAATGACCAATCCGACATTTCCAGCCTCGTGCTGTCGCGTTCACCGGTGCTAATGGATGGCGATCTGATCGACTGCGCCTGCATTGGCGATGCTTACGCCCAATCGGCCATCGCCCTGCGCGCCAATATCAGCAAGGGCGTTGCCGCCGCCATGGCCGAGATCGCCGAACGCGAACCCTTGCTGCTGCTCCTCAACAATGAGGGTGCCCGCATTGCCGATTTTTCACTCACCCGCATTGTCCAGCGCTTTGGTGCCGACGCCGAAATCCGCGAACTCATGCTGGCGCGCCCGAACTTGCCTGCCAGTTTGCGCAGCGAGCTGGTTTTGGCCACGTCCCAGGCCCTCGCCAGTTTTGTCACCCAATGCAACTGGCTCTCCGGCGAACGCACCACACGATTGATGCGCGAGGCGCGCGAGAAGGCGCAAATCATCATCGCCACCTCCGATTCCGGCCATGACAGCGCGGCCTTTGCCCAATATCTGCGCCAAAGCGGCCAATTGACCGCCGGCCTTGTGCTGCGCGCCCTGCTCAGTGGCAATATCAGCCTGTTTGAGGGGGCGTTGATCGAGCTTTCCGGGGTTTCCCCGCAGCGGGTTGCAGGATTGCTGCGTGATTGGCGCGGTGCCGGCTTTACGGCGCTTTATGCCCGCGCCAAATTGCCTCCGGCCCTGCTTACGGCATTTCGCGCCGCACTCGCCGCCCTGCAAGCCTTTGGCCCCGCCCATGACGCGCACGCCAGCGCGCGCCTCTCCCGCGACATGATCGAGGCGGTTCTGGCCGCCACCCATGATTTGCAGGGGCGCGAACTGCAAAAGGTGCACGCGCTGCTGCGCCGCTTTGAAGCCGAAGCCGCCCGCGAAGATGCCCGCCTGCACACCAGCCAAATGGCGCAGTTGCGCGTGGAACAAGCAAAAGAATCCGCCCCCGCCAACATAGCCATCGCCGCCTGACCTCCCGTCATTGCGAGGCGCGCAGCGCCGAAGCAACCCAGTGCCTGCGGGAAGGGCACTCCCCACAAGCACCCACTGGCTTGCTTCGCTTGCGCTCGCAATGACGACCCCCCACCCCGTCATTGCGAGGAGCCCTTGCGACGAAGCAACCCAGTGCCCGCGGGAAGGGCACCCCCACAAACACCCCCTGGCTTGCTTCGCTTGCGCTCGCAATGACGACACCCCACCCCGTCATTGCGAGGAGCCCTTGCGACGAAGCAACCCAGTGCCCGCGGGAAAGGCACGCCCCACAAACACCCACTGGCTTGCTTCGCTTGCGCTCGCAATGACGACACCCCACCCCGTCATTGCGAGGAGCCCTCGCTCCGAAGCAACCCAGTGCCTGCGGGAAGGGCACCCCCCACAAACCCCCACTGGCTTGCTTCGCTTGCGCTCACAATGACGGGGCGGGGGGTTCATCAAAACCGGCACCCGACCCTTGTCGCCCCGGCCCCTCCATGCTAACCGCCTAACTTTACCACCCCGCTTACGCCGATTGGTATCGGCGAGTGAGCTTGAAGGAGCTGACATGATCAACATCACTTTCCCCGATGGCGCGGTTCGTGCCTATGCGGCGGGCACTTCCGGGCTTGACATTGCCAAGGCGATTTCGCCCTCATTGGCCAAACGCACGGTTGCGGTCGCCCTGGATGGCGCGCTGGCTGACCTCTCCGCCCCGATACAGGCCGATGCCAAGCTGGAATTCATCTCGCGCGAGGACCCGCGCGCGCTGGAACTCATCCGCCACGATTGCGCCCATGTGCTGGCCGAAGCGGTGCAAGCGCTGTTTCCCGGCACGCAGGTCACCATTGGCCCGGTGATCGAAAACGGCTTCTACTACGATTTTTTCCGCAACGCCCCGTTCACGCCGGAAGATTTCGCCGCCATTGAAAAGAAAATGCGCGAGATCATCGCCCGCGACGCCCCCTTCACCCGCGAGGAATGGAGCCGCGATCAGGCCAAGGCCTACTTTGAAACCAAGGGCGAGGCTTTCAAGGTCGAACTTGTCGACATGATCCCGGAGGATCAGACGCTCAAGATTTACAAGCAGGGCGACTGGCTCGACCTCTGCCGTGGCCCGCATATGACGTCAACGGGCAAAATTGGCAGCGCTTTCAAGCTGATGAAGGTCGCGGGGGCCTATTGGCGCGGCGATTCCACCAAGCCGATGCTGTCGCGCATTTACGCCACCGCCTTTGCCAACCAGGCGGATCTCGACGCTTATGTGAAAATGCTCGAAGAAGCCGAAAAGCGCGACCATCGCCGCATCGGCCGGGAAATGGACCTGTTCCATTTTCAGGAGGAGGCACCGGGTGCGATATTCTGGCATCCCAAGGGCTGGACGCTGTTTCAAACCATTGTCGCCTATATGCGCCGCCGCCTCGCCGCCGATTATCAGGAAGTCAATGCGCCGCAGGTGATGGACAAGGGCCTGTGGGAGACCTCCGGCCATTGGGGCTGGTATCGCGAAAACATGTTCATGGCCAAATCCGCTGGCGAGGAAACCGGTGACGAACGCGTGTTTGCGCTCAAGCCGATGAATTGTCCGGGGCATGTGCAAATCTTCAAGCACGGTCTGCGCTCTTATCGTGAACTACCTGTAAGATATGCGGAATTTGGCCACGTACACCGCTATGAACCATCCGGTGCCATGCACGGTGTGATGCGTGTGCGCGCCTTTACGCAGGACGACGCCCACATCTTCTGCACCGAGGATCAACTGGCCGCCGAATGCCTGAAGATCAATGATCTGATCCTTTCGGTCTATCGCGATTTCGGCTTTGGCAAGATCGTCGTCAAACTCTCCACCCGCCCCGAAAAGCGGGTCGGCACCGACGCGATGTGGGACCATGCCGAAGCGGTGATGGCGAAGGTGCTGGAGGAGATCAAGGCGCAGCACGGCGATGTCGTGAGCACCGAACTCAACCCCGGCGAGGGCGCGTTTTATGGGCCGAAGTTTGAGTATGTGCTGCGCGATGCCATTGGCCGCGACTGGCAATGCGGCACGACGCAGGTTGATTTCAATCTGCCCGAACGCTTCGGCGCGTTTTATATCTCGCCCACCAGCGAAAAAACCGCCCCGGTGATGATCCATCGCGCCATTTGCGGCTCGCTGGAGCGTTTCACCGGCATTTTGATCGAGAATTTTGCCGGCCATCTGCCACTTTGGCTATCGCCGCAGCAACTTATCGTCTGCACCATCACGCAGGAAGCCGATGATTACGCTTTCGAAATCGTCGCCGCCGCCCGCAAGGCTGGCCTGCGCGCCGATGTCGACATCCGCAACGAGAAAATCAGCTACAAGGTGCGCGAGCATTCTTTGGCGAAAATTCCCGCGCTGCTGGTAGTTGGCAAGCGCGAGGGCGAAGAGCGGACCGTTTCGATCCGCCGT
The DNA here is from genome assembly GCA_019075865.1 of Hyphomicrobiales bacterium. Lineage (GTDB taxonomy): Bacteria > Pseudomonadota > Alphaproteobacteria > Rhizobiales > Beijerinckiaceae > REEB77. The sequence goes on from JAGXAN010000006.1 coordinate 65,859, forward strand.
CTCGGGTCGCAGGCGCAGGTCTCAATGGCGCTGGACGACGCGTTGGCGAGCCTCGTTGTTGAGGCCACCGCACCGGATTTGCGCCAGGACTGATCAGGCTCAAAACCGCTCGGGCAGCGGCATTTTTGCAATCTGCTCCAGAGCCGATTTCAGCGCTTCGGCCTCACGCGGGCCGAGGCGTTCAATCAATGCCGCCTCATATTGCCGGCCGATGCGCGCCAGCCCTGCAAACCGCGCCTTGCCCGTGCGCGTCAACTCCAGTTGCGCAACGCGCCTGTCCTGCGCATCCTCCCGCCGCTTGATCCATTTGCGCTGCTCCAGCGCAAACACAGCGCGGCTGACTTTGGTTTTGTGCAGCGAGGCATGCGCGCCAATCTCCGTCGCGTTTGCCGTGCCCATTTGCGCCAGGGAGGCCAACACCCGCCATTCAGGCCGGGTCAAGCCATCCCGCTGCTTGTAAATGCTGGAAAAACCCAAAGAAACCTTCTCGGCGGCGCGCACGAGTTGATAGGGCAAAAACGCTTCCAGATGCAGCGCTTCGCTGTCATCCGCCTCGCGCTCGATTTCCGCCCCTTCACGCATGGACACCGCTCCAAAATTGTTTTGCCCTGACAAGGGGGCTGCCCATTGCCATTTCTTGATAGTTACAAAAAGAATAGTTACGTCTGCAACATTATGCCACGACAACAGCGGGAGCCAGCCATGAAAACTGCCTATATGCCCGGATTCGGCAATGATTTTGAGACCGAAGCCCTCCCCGGCGCCTTGCCGCAGGGGCAGAACTCGCCCCAGCGCTGCGCTTACGGGCTTTACGCCGAGCAACTTTCCGGCTCGCCCTTCACCGCGCCGCGTGGCAGCAATGAACGCTCCTGGCTCTACCGCATCCGCCCATCGGTGCGTCACACCGGCCGTTTTCAAGCCGCCAAGCTCGACCTTTGGAAATCCGCCCCGCACAGCGAAGATCATAGCCTGCCCCTCGGGCAATTACGCTGGAACCCGATCCCGCTGCCCAAGGCCGCGACCACCTTCATTGAAGGCATGCGCACCATAACCACCGCGGGCGACGTCAATGGCCAAACTGGCATGGCTAGCCACGCCTATGTCGCCAACGCCGACATGGTCGACTGGCATTTCTTCAATGCGGACGGCGAATTGCTGATTGTCCCCGAAATGGGCCGTTTGCGCCTTGTCACTGAAATGGGGGTCATCGAAGTCGAGCCCAATGAAATCTGCATCATTCCGCGCGGCATGCTGTTTCGCGCCGAGTTGCCGGACGGCACCGCCCGTGGCTATTGCTGCGAGAACTATGGCGCCAAATTCACTTTGCCCGGCCGCGGCCCGATCGGTGCCAATTGTCTCGCCAACCCGCGTGATTTCAAAACCCCGGTCGCCGCTTTCGAGGAAAAAGACACGCCCACCCGGCTCACGATTAAATGGTGTGGCAAATTCCACGAAACCACCCTGCCGCATTCGCCCATTGACGTGGTGGCCTGGCATGGCAATTACGTGCCCTATAAATACGACTTGCGGACATTCTCGCCGGTTGGGGCGATATTGTTTGACCATCCCGACCCGTCGATTTTCACGGTTCTGACCGCGCCGTCGGGCGAAGAAGGCACTGCCAACATCGACTTTGTGATTTTTCCGCCGCGCTGGATGGTGGCCGAGCATTCCTTCCGCCCGCCCTGGTACCATCGCAACATCATGTCGGAGTTCATGGGGCTGATCCATGGCCGCTATGACGCCAAGGAGGAGGGCTTCGTGCCGGGCGGCATGAGCCTGCATAATATGATGATCGCGCATGGACCCGACACATCCGGCTTCTGGAAGGCCTCGACGGCGGAGCTGAAACCGGTCAAACTGGAAAACACGATGGCCTTCATGTTTGAGACCCGTTACCCGCAACACGTCACCCGTTATGCGGCGGAACTGGAAACACTCCAGCCTGATTACGCCGATTGCTGGGCCGGATTACGTAAAAGATTCAATGGCACTCCCGAAGGAGATTGGCGCGAATGAAATTAGCAAGCTTGAGAAATGGCACGCGCGATGGTCGTCTCGTCGTCGTGTCGCGCGATATTACGCGCTGCACCGACGCCGCTTTTCTCGCCCCCACCCTGCAGGCGGCGCTCGACGATTGGACGAAATACCGTCCCCACCTCGAAAAGCTTGCGGAAAGCCTGGAAAGCGGCGCAGTCCCGTCCGAGCGCTTCCACGAGCATGAGGCCCTGTCCCCCTTGCCGCGCGCCTACCAATGGGCGGATGGCTCGGCCTACGTCAACCATGTCGAATTGGTGCGCAAGGCCCGTCAGGCCGAAATGCCGGAAAGCTTTTGGACCGAACCCCTGATGTATCAAGGCGGCTCGGACAGTTTCCTGCCGCCGCGCGCGCCTATCATAATGGCCGATGAAGCCTGGGGCGTGGATATGGAAGGCGAAATCGCGGTCATTACCGGCGATGTGCCCATGGGTGCATCTGCCGCGCAGGCCGGCGAAGAGATTCGCCTGCTCATGCTGGTCAATGACGTGTCGTTGCGCAATCTCATCCCGGCTGAACTCGCCAAGGGTTTTGGTTTCTTTCAAGCCAAACCTTCCTCGGCCTTTTCCCCGGTGGCCGTGACACCTGATGAATTGGGCGATGCCTGGCGAGACTATAAATTGCACCTGCCGCTGCTGGTTGACCTCAATGACAAGCCTTTCGGGCGACCGGATGCGGGTCAGGACATGACATTCGATTTTGCCCGCCTCATCAACCATGCCGCCAAGACCCGTCCGCTTTGCGCGGGCACCATTGTTGGCTCGGGCACGGTTTCCAACAAGGACCCTGACCATGGCCCCGGCCGACCGATTTCCCAGGGCGGGCGCGGCTATGCCTGCCTGGCTGAATTGCGCACCATCGAAACCATCCAGACCGGCCACCCCTCGACGCCGTTCATGCGCTTTGGCGATCGCGTGCGGATTGAAATGAAAGATGCAGACGGCCATTCCATTTTTGGCGCGATCGAGCAGACCCTTGAAAAACCGGAAGGAAATAATTGATATGGCAAAAGCATTTGCCTCAAGAGGCGATCTTGCGGACAAAAAGATTTCATTCACGCAGATCGGCGACGGGCTTTGGGCCTTTACGGCGGAAGGCGACCCCAATACCGGCGTGATCATTGGCGATGACAGCGTGATGATTGTCGATGCGCAAGCCACCCCCCGGCTGGCGCAAATGGTGGTCGAGCATATCCGCAAAGTGACCGACAAACCGATCAAATATGTGGTGCTCTCGCATTACCATGCGGTGCGGGTGCTGGGCGCATCGGCCTTCCACGCCCAGGAAATCATCGCCTCGGAAAAATGCCGCGCCATGATCAGCGAGCGCGGCCAAGAGGATTGGGACTCCGAATTTGCCCGCTTCCCCCGCCTGTTTCAGGGTCATGAGAGCATTCCCGGCTTGACGTGGCCAAGCCTGACCTTCACGGACAAGATGACACTTTATCTGGGCAGGCGGCGTGTCGATCTCATGCATCTGGGCCGCGCCCACACCGCTGGCGACATTGTAACCTATGTCCCCGATGCAGGTGCCATGTTCACCGGTGACATCGTTGAATACCACTCGGCCTGTTATTGCGGCGACGGGCACTTCAATGATTGGGGTGCCACGCTCGACGCCATCAACGGCTTTCACCTCGATGCCATTGCCCCCGGACGCGGTGACGCCTTGATCGGACGTGCCATCGTCGATGAAGCCATCGAAAATACCCGGGATTTTGTGGCAAGCACTTACGCGCCTGCCGCAAGGGTTGCCGCGCGCGGCGGCTCGCTGAAAGAGGCTTTTGCGGCGGTGCGTGCGCGCTGTGATCCCAAATTCAGCACTTATGCCATTTACGAGCATTGCCTGCCCTTCAATGTGGCGCGCGCCTATGATGAAGCCCTTGGCATGGACACGCCGCGCATCTGGACCGCGCAGCGCGACCTCGACATGTGGCAGGCGCTGCAGGGCTGACCTCCATGACCCGTGCGCCCGCCTACCCCTATATCCGCTCGAAGGATCAGGATTGCGCCACGCCGGCCCGCCATCCGGTCGTGGTCGTCGGTGCCGGGCCGGTGGGGCTGACCGCCGCCATCGACCTTGCCATACAGGACGTTCCTGTGCTGCTGATCGACGACAATGACCAGGTCAGCCACGGCTCACGGGCAATATGCTTTGCCAAGCGCCAGTTGGAGATTTTTGACCGTTTGGGTTGTGGCGCGCCCATGGTTGAAAAGGGTGTGGTCTGGAACCTCGGCAAAGTCTTTTTTGACGAACGCCAGATCTTCGAATTCAACCTGCTGCCGGAGGCGGGTCACCATCGCCCGGCTTTCATCAATCTGCAGCAATATTACCTCGAACAGTTTCTGCTGGAGCGGTTGCGAGCTTTACAGGCAGCGGGCCGCGCGGTGGAGATTCGTGGGCGCAACCGGCTTGTTGCCTTAAGCCCTGCCGCCGATGGCGTGGCTTTGACCATTGAAACGCCGGACGGCCCCTATGAATTGGCCGCCGATTGGCTGCTGGCCTGCGATGGGGCCGCCTCACCGATCCGCACGAAACTTGGGCTGGATTTTGTCGGGCGGGTTTTTGAGGACAATTTTCTCATCGCCGATGTGGTGATGGAGGAAACACCGGATATGCCCGTGGAACGGCGCTTCTGGTTTGATCCGCCCTTCAATCGCGGCCAATCGGCGCTGCTGCACAAGCAACCGGACAATGTTTGGCGGATTGACCTGCAATTGGGCTGGAATATCGACAAGGCCGAGCAATCGCGCCCCGAAAACGTCATCCCGCGGCTGCGCGCTTTTTTGGGGCCAGACGCCAGGTTTGAGCTGGAATGGGTGTCGATATACACATTCCAGTGCCGGCGCATGGAGCGTTTTCTGCACGGGCGGGTGATTTTCGCCGGCGATAGCGCCCATCAGGTTTCGCCCTTTGGCGCGCGCGGGGCCAATTCCGGGATTGCTGATGTCGACAACCTCATCTGGAAGCTGAAGCTGGTGCAAAAGGGCCTGGCACCCGCCAGCCTGCTGGAGAGCTACAACGCCGAGCGGGTCGCCGCCGCGCAGGAAAACATTCAGCACTCGACACGCTCGACCGACTTCATCACCCCCAAATCGGAAATCAGCCGCATTTTCCGCGATGCGGTGCTGGATCTGGCTGAGCCCTATCCCGCCACCCGCCCCATGGTCAATTCCGGCCGGCTGTCGCTGCCTACGACCTATGAAGGCTCTCCCCTCAACGGCCCCGACAGCGCCAATCTGCCCGCCAACACCCGCCCCGGCGCGCCGATGATGGATGCACCGCTGGCGCAAGGCTGGCTGCTGGAGGCGCTGGACGCCCGCTTTCACCTCATCAGTTTCAATTGCAAGGTGGAGCCTCCCTCTCACCTGCATGGCCTCGATCTGCACCATATCGCGCTGCAAACCGACGCTGATGGCGGCGATTATTTGCGCGGGCGTTATCTGGGCACGGCCAAAGCCGCGATCTATCTGGTACGCCCGGACCAACATATCGCAGCCCGCTGGGAAAATTACGACGCCACCGAACTCGCGCAGGCTTTGGCCCGTGCCATCGGGAGAGAACCATGACCAAGCTCAACCTCGATGCCAACATCCTGCGACCGGATGATTTTTATGCCGAACTCATCGCCGCCCATGAGGGCCTGAGCAAGGCAGAAAGCGACGCCCTCAACGCCCGGTTGATATTGCTGCTGGCCAATCACATCGGAGACCGGCAGGTGCTTGGCCAAGCCCTCGCCGCCGCCCGCAAACAGCAACATAAAGCTTGAGATGGCTCAGCGACGCACATGAAATGGGGAAGATGAATGGTGCCCAGGGGCGGGATTGAACCACCGACACTGCGATTTTCAGTCGCATGCTCTACCAACTGAGCTACCTGGGCAAAACCGTCGCTCGGAAGCGGACGATTTGGTGCGTTATAAGTGCGCAAAACCGGCTTGTCCAGAGACTATTTAGTCCGGACGGGCGCAATCTTTGAGCATCAACTGGATCTTCGTGCGTCCATTCCAGTGATTGGCGCTGAGTTGGCCAGCCAGATGCAGGCATTCGCCACGCGCCGCCAGCAGCGCCTGCCCCAACGGCTTGTCCATCACCCGAAAAGCAATGGCATCTATCGTGCTGCGATCCGGTGCCTGAGCCGTGATTTTGACATGGGCGTCTTTCAATACGGTGGCTTGAAGGATCCGGTGCGCAGGCAGCGCGAAAATGGGCTGCGGATTGCCGGCACCATAAGGCCCGGCCCGCTCCACCGTCTCATAAAGCGCTTGCGTTGCCCCGCCCGCGTTCAACGCCGCATCAATATACAGGGCTTCATTGGCACGGGCGCGCGCCACCACTTGCGCCAATTGGTGCTCCAGCCAGGCGCGGAACGGACCCAGCTGCCCAATTTCCAGCGTTATGCCCGCCGCCATGGCATGGCCCCCGCCTTTGACCAGCAACCCCGTTTCCACCGCCGCCCGCACCGCGCGCCCCAGATCCACCCCCGGGATCGAACGGCCGGAACCCGTGCCGGTCTTGCCGTTGAAAGCGATGGCAAAAGCGGGCCGGTTATAGGTCTCGCGCAACCTTGAGGCGACAAGGCCGACAATGCCGGGATGCCATTGCGCGCCCTGCGTGACAATGACAGCCTGATTGTCGCTGGTGCCAAGGCTGGCTTCGGCCTCCGCCTGCGCTTCGGCGACGCTTTGCGCCTCGATCACGCGGCGTTCCTCATTCAGCACGTGCAATTGCTGCGCCGACGCTGATGCTTTGTCCTCATCGGTTTCCAGCAGCAGGCGCGCACCCAGCGCCGCATCACCAATGCGCCCGCCGGCATTGATTCGTGGCCCCAGCAAAAACCCCAGATGATAGGCATTGACCGGCCCATCCAGTCGCGCCACATCCATCAAAGCCCGCAAGCCAAGCCGTTCGCGCTTGCGCATGATTTCCAGCCCGCGCTGCACATAGGCCCGGTTGAGGCCCACCAGCGCGGCGACATCAGCCACCGTTGCCAAAGCCACCAGATCGAGACCTTGCATCAAATCCGGCCCCGGATTCTGCGCGCTCCAGAAGCCGTAATCGCGCAAATGCCGATGCAACGCCACCAGCGTCAGATGCACGACGCCTGCCGCACACAAATAGCCAAGCCCCGACAGATCATCCTGCCGGTTGGGATTGACCAGTATGACATCCGGCAACACTTCAGGTGCCTGATGATGGTCCAGCACGATCACGTCCATGCCGATTTGGCGGGCCAGCGCCAGCGGGTCAATCGAAGTGGTGCCACAGTCCACTGTCACCAGCAGCGTCGCCCCTTCCGCCTGCAATTTGACGATGGCCTCGGGGTTGGGGCCATATCCTTCGGTGATGCGATCGGGGATGTGGATGATGTGGGTGCAACCGCAGCTGGCGACATATTCGGCCAACAAGGCTGAAGATGCCGCCCCATCGACATCATAATCGCCAAAAATCGCAATTTTCTCCCCGGTGACGACCGCCTGCGCCAGACGTGCCACCGCCCGGTCCATGTCACGCAACCGCAGCGGGTCCGGCATCAGGTCGCGCAGTTTGGGCTCCAGATAGGCCGCCGCGCCATCAGCCGACACACCGCGCGCCGCCAGAAGCCGCGCGACAATATCGGGAATGCCATAGAGCTGATGCATGGCCTGTGCCTGGCCCTCACCCGCCAGATCCAGCCGCGGCCGCCAGGCCTGGCCATTCACCGAGCGCTCTACATTCAGAAAAAAACCATTCATCACGCCTCAATTCAGCGTCCAGATTTCCTTGGCTCACCAAAGACTTCAGCTGATTCAAAAATTAGACTGACGGGGCAGTTTCCATATTTTGAAAAAAACTCTATAGAAAGCAGATATTTTGCTTATCATATGTATTACGGGCTTGCCAGCGACAAGCCATCATAGTTGATTGATTTGAATAGACTGGACCGTCGGAGCGCCGCTCTGTCGATATGTAACCCTCGAGGGATCTGAACCCTGTACTTTGGACATGGCTAGAGTCCGATCGCCCTCTGCGAGACGTATGATGAAAAAAACAACCAAAGATGAGACCTGCAGCATCGATATTATGCCGTTGGAGAATCAATTGTGTTTTGGGCTTTACGCCACTTCCCACGCCATGATTCGCGCCTACCGTCCGCTGCTAGTGCAATTGGACCTCACCTACCCGCAATTTTTGGTCATGTTGGCGCTTTGGCAAAAGGATGGGCAGATCGTGTCTGCGCTCGGTGCCAGCCTCTATCTTGATTCGGGCACGCTCAGTCCGTTGCTCAAGCGACTTGAGGCCGCTGAACTGATCACCAAGACCCGCATGCGCCACGATGAGCGTCTGGTGGTGGTGCATTTGACCCAGAAAGGGTGGGATTTGCGCCCCGCAGGTGAGGATACCTGCAACCGCGTGCGCTCGATGATCGGCATGAGCGCTCATGAAATCAATGCACTCCGCCAAAAGCTTGACCAGCTTTTACTGGTCTTGCAAGGATCGGAGACCGAGGCGACGCCAGCACCCAAAGTCAAAACTCTGGCCATGTGATCCACCCGGCCCACGGCGGCACCATCCCATTTTTAGGAAACCATTCGTGCAACTTATCAACGCCACTCATGACCTTTCGCAACTGTGTCTAAGATTGGCAAACGAGCCTTTTATAACGGTCGACACCGAATTCCATCGCGAAACCACCTTCTGGCCCAAGGTCTGCCTGATCCAGATTGCCAGCCCCAGCGAGGCTTATGCGGTTGACACGCTGGCGGGCGGATTGGATTTGGCCCCATTCTTTGACCTGATGCGCAACAAGAGCGTCGTGAAAGTGTTCCATGCGGCCCGGCAGGATCTGGAAATCATCTGGAATCTTGCCAAAATTATTCCCGAGCCGCTCTTTGATACCCAGGTCGCCGCCGCCGTCTGCGGATATGGCGAGCAGGTCTCCTACAGCGAACTTGTGCAAAACATCTGTCAGGTCAGCATCGACAAATCCTCCCGGTTTACCGATTGGGCCCGGCGCCCGCTTTCCGACGCGCAACTGGCTTACGCCATTGCCGATGTCACCCACCTGATTAAAGTCTATCAATCGTTGGCCGCCAAGCTTGAAAAATCCGGCCGCATGACATGGCTCGCCGATGAAATGAATGTGCTGACCAGCCCCGCCACCTACGAGCAGCACCCCGAAGACGCCTGGGAGCGCTTTCGCAATCGCGCCCGCAAACCCCGTGATCTGGCGGTGTTGATGGATCTGGCGGCCTGGCGCGAGCGCGAGGCGCAATCGCGGGACGTGCCGCGCGGCCGCATCCTGAAGGATGACGTGCTTATTGAAATCGCCCTGGCCGCCCCCAAGGACATTGATGCGCTGGCCAATTTACGGGCATTTCCGCGCGGCATGGAGCGCACCGCCACGGGCACCGGAATCCTGAATGCGGTGACCGCTGGCTTGGCCCGCGACCCGAAATCACTGCCCGGCATCAGCCGGGATCGACGCTCCGGCAATGGCGGCGCGACGGTCGAATTATTGAAAGTGCTGTTGCGGCAGGTGAGCGAGGCGCATGGCGTGGCCGCAAAAATGATTGCAACCGTCGATGACCTGGAAGCGATCGCAGCCACCGACCGTGCCGATTGCCCAGCCCTGCATGGCTGGCGTCATGAGATATTCGGCCATAAGGCCATTGATCTCAAGCATGGCCGCCTCGCGTTGACGGTGGAGCGCGGCAAGGTTGTCACGCTCGAATGGCAAGAGGGCGAACCGGATTCAAAAAATTGAATCAAGGCCGCAACAGCCTGAATCAATATCGCAGAAACAGCATCTAACTACCTGGCGAAAAACGCTTGTTTTGGTTGACCACCAGCCCCTGCCTCAAAACGCCTTGAAGGTGATAATTGTCCTGGTGTCGACGATACCGGCAATCGGGTGCACTTTTTCGCCGACGAAATGGCCTATATCAACGTCCTTCGACACGTAGAATTTGGCCAGAATATCGTAATCTCCGGCAATGGAGTAAATCTCGGAAGCAATTTCAGCCTCCGCCAAAGCGCTGGCAACGCCGTAAGTTTTGCCCAAGGCGCATTTGATCTGCACAAAAAAAGTCTGCATCGCCATCCCCTATTTCGCGATAATTTCGACGTCGCGATTGATGTTGGAATCAACCTTGAACGTGCCCTCGTAAGTTTTGCCATTGTTGCGGGCAATCGCATCATATTCGCCCTCTGCCAGCACTACGGCAGGAAACGCGCCGATCAGATCGCGAATCGGGTCACCCCCCGGCGTCAGAATGGCAAAGCTCGTGTTGGCCAGCGCTTCACCGCCCGGCTTGTTGACCAGTTTCATGGTAACCGTCGCAAACCTGTGGCGAAGCGTCGCCTCGGTGATCTTGCCCACCTGAACCGAAAGACTGGCGGAGACGACCGAATTGGAAGGCACGCCCTGTGCATCCTTGACGCCGCCAAGCCCGGAATGGTCAAGATAAGTGGAGACCACGTCGTAATTGCCCTCCGGCAAGCCGATCAGGCTTCCGGCCCGCGCATGCGCCATTACCAGCTTGGCCTGCAAATTGCGCGGCTCCGAGGCATAGATCGAAAGATCGACGTGACTGGCATCAATTTCAGAATCGCCAACCACGCATTTTATGTCGAGCGCGCCAGCTTTCAAATAGAGCTCCATCTGCTGCGCGCTGCTGCCAAGCTCCACATTGCCCATGGCGGACGCGAGCCCGTAAGCGACATGCACAATATAATTGCCCGGTGGCAGCGAGAGCTGCGGGGCCGAAAGCTTTGATTCGGCCACCAATGGATGTGAACCATCATCCCTGGCGCGGGCGCGGAAAACCCGCCAGTGCAAATTGGCATGGACCGGAGCACCGCCCTGAACAAATGCTGCCGACAGTGCCAGCGAACTCACCGCCTCCCCCGTTTCGCTGTCAAAACCCTGCTGCGCTATGGCCCAGTTTGGCGACAGCGCCAACATCAGCGACAACCCAACCGCTTGAAGCCAGTGACGCCCGCCGCGCAGGGCACGGTTGCCTCGACCCAGATTGGTCAATTTTTTGATCCTGCCAATAGATTCTGCATCCAAAATGACGCATTGAAGATTTCATCCGTTTTAGCCTATCTAAGGCACCAGCGCAAAATATGACCATCCCGCCGACACGCGGGAATATTTTTGATATTCGAAGGAACCGGAATTCATGGCGCACGAGCACGAAATATCCAACCCAACCCTCGATTTGATGGGGCGGCGGCGCTCACTTGCGCCCCAATTCATGACCGGCCCGGCCCCCGGCCCTGAAGAAATCGCCAAAATGCTGAAACTTGCGGCGCGCGTGCCTGACCATGGCAAACTCGCGCCCTGGCGTTTCATTGTGTTTGCCGGAGCGGCACGTGAGCGCGCCGGTGACCTCGTCGCCACCATTTTCGCCCGCAAGAATCCAGATGCACCCGCCGCGCGCATAGAAGCCGAAAAGCGGCGCTTCAGTCAGTCGCCGCTGGTGATTGCTGTGGTCTCCAATGCCGGCCCGCATGTGAAAATCCCTGAATGGGAGCAAGTCATGTCGGCAGGTGCGGTTTGCATGAACCTGACCTTGGCCGCCACCGCCATGGGCTTTGCCAGCACCTGGCTGACCGACTGGATTGCCTATGACCGCGATATTCTCGATATTTTTGGCCTCGCACCCCATGAAAAAATTGCCGGATTTATCCATATAGGCCATGCCAGCATAAAGCCTGAGGATCGCCTGCGGCCAGAAATGGACCAGATCACCCGCTATTTCTAACCCTTCCGCGACCAGACGAACAACCCGCCCTACCCGCTTTCCCCCAACCGGAGCCTTCCATGTATTACCCTGCCGAACGGCGCGACACACAGCTATTGCCACACGATCCCTTGAAAGCGCTGATTGCACCGCGGCCAGTGGGCTGGGTTTCCACCATCAGCGCCAGCGGCCAGGTCAATCTGGCGCCCTATTCCTTTTTCAATGCTTTTTCGACGCGACCGATGATCTTGGGATTTTCGAGTGAGGGAGCCAAGGATTCAGCCACTTTTGCCCGCGAGACCGGCGAATTCGTCTGGAATATGGCGAGCTTTGACCTGCGTCTTGCCATGAATGCCACCTCGGCGCCCCTGCCGCGCGGCATCAGCGAGTTTGATCATGCCGGCCTCACCGCGGCACCCTCGATGCGGGTTCGCCCGCCGCGCGTTGGTGAAAGCCCCGCCTCACTCGAATGCAAAGTCACCGATATCATCGACCTGAAGTCGATTTCCGGTGAGCGGGTGAACTGCTTCCTGGTGCTGGGTGAAGTGGTGGGCGTGCATATTCAGGATCAATTCATCCAGAATGGCCGCGTCATGACCGCCGCCATGCAACCACTGGCGCGCTGTGGCTATATGGATTACGCCGTCGCCAACGCCACCTTTGAGCTGGAGCGCCCGCCGGGAGGTTAGCCCACCCGCACCAATCCGGCGCGCATCCGCCGCGAATTTTCCACGTAATGGGCCGCAGACTCCAGAAGTCCCGCGATTTGTTCGGGCGTCAGCGTGCGCACCGCGCGCGCCGGCGAGCCAACAATGAGCGAGTGATCGGGAAATTCCTTGCCCTCCGTGACCAGCGCATGAGCGCCAACAAGGCAGCCGCGGCCAATTTTGGCCCCGTTCAGCACCACGGCCCCCATGCCCACCAGCGACCCGGCGCCAATCGTGCAGCCATGCAGGATGACACCGTGGCCGATGGTGCAATCGTCACCCACATCCAGCGGAAATCCCATATCGGTATGCAGGATGCAACCTTCCTGCACATTGGAGCGCGCACCAATGGCAACCCGCTCATTATCGCCGCGAAGCGTCGCGCCAAACCAGATATTGGCATCCTCCCCCAGCGTGACATGCCCCAAAAGATTGGCATCCGGTGCCACCCAATGGCGATCAAAAGTGGGCAATTGTGGTGCCAAACCGTCCAGCGCATAAATCGGCATTTATTTCTCCCAAGCCTGCAAATGCAGAATGCCACGCCCGCACCGATTTTGACAAGTTTGCGCCGCGCAAGAATTTGTCGGACTGACGAAATGCTAGTTGACCACAACCTTGTTCCGAAGCACTATGATCCCCGATCCAGCGCAAAGCCGCAAACTGAAATCACGATGCGTGAGGCTTCGGAAAAATTTCAATCGACGTTATGAGTAAACCATTGAAACAGTCTCGCGCCGCGCAATAAAAAAACAAGCTTTGCAGCTATTCAAGGAAATTAACAGGAGAGGAATAATGGCGACAGTACATATGACTGTAAACGGCAAGGCAGTGACAGGCCATATTGAGCCTAACACGCTTCTGGTTGCATTTTTGCGCGAAAATCTTCGGCTGACCGGAACCCATGTCGGCTGCGACACCAGCCAGTGCGGTGCCTGCGTTGTGCATGTCAATGGTCAGGCCATCAAGAGCTGCACCACTTTGGCGATTGCCTGCGACGGCGCGCATGTCACCACCATTGAAGGGCTGGCCAACGGCACGGAACTGCATCCCATGCAAATGGCCTTTCGCGAGCATCATGGCTTGCAGTGCGGTTATTGCACGCCGGGGATGATTATGTCCGCCGTCGATATGGTCAACCGCAAGGGGCATGAATTGTCCGAGCACACGATCCGTGAAGAACTCGAAGGCAACATCTGCCGTTGCACCGGTTACCACAACATCGTCAAAGCCGTCGCCGCTGGCGCCAAGGCTATGCAGGGTATGGCAAAAGCCGCCGAATAGGCAGGCTTTGCAAGCGTTATTCGTGATCGGCCAGTCATTAAAACCGCGAACCCGAAGGGGCGCACTGGCCAGCAGTCAACACAAGTTCAATGGGAGATGAACATGAGTGCAACCGGCATTGGTGCATCCGTCAAGCGCAAGGAAGATTTTCGGTTTATTACGGGCAGAGGCAATTATACCGATGACGTCAATCGGTATGGCCAGACCCACGCCTATTTTTTGCGGTCCCCGCACGCCCATGCCACGATTGATGGCATAGACTATGCCGAAGCGCTGAAAATGCCCGGCGTCGTCGCGATTTTCACCGGCAAGGATCTGGCCGATGACAAGATCGGCGGCCTGATTTGCGGCTGGAGCATCACCTCCAAGGATGGAAGCCCCATGAAGGCTGGCGCCCACCCGGCCCTGGCGCAGGGCAAAGTGCGCTACGTCGGCGACCATGTCGCCGTCATCATTGCCGATACCTATGCGCAAGCCCGCACCGCGGCCGAACATGTCAACGTCAAATATGGCGTATTGCCAGCCAATGCCGACACTGCCAGCGCGATGAAATCCGCGCCCTTGCACGATGTCGCCTCCGACAACCGCGTCTATGACTGGCATCTGGGCGACAAGGGCGCGACCGAAGCCGCCTTTGCCAAGGCCAAGCACATCACCAAGCTGGATATCGTTAACAACCGTCTGGTGCCAAACCCGATGGAGCCGCGCGCCGCCGTTGGCGAATATGAGCAGGGCACCGAAACATTCTGTCTGCATACCACCAGCCAGAACCCGCATGTCGCGCGCTTGGTTCTTTCGGCCTTCATCGGCATCGCCCCCGAGCACAAGCTGCGCGTCATTGCCCCCGACGTCGGTGGCGGCTTTGGCTCGAAGATCTTCATCTATGCGGAAGAAACCGTCTGCGTCTGGGCCTCGAAGAAAGTCGGCCGTCCGGTAAAATGGACCTCTGACCGCACCGAGGCTTTCCTGTCCGATGCGCATGGCCGCGACCATGTCACCCACGCTGAACTGGCGATGGATGCCAACAACAAAATTATCGGCCTGCGGGTGCACACCACCGCCAATCTGGGTGCCTATCTGTCGACATTCTCGTCGGCGGTGCCCACCTACCTTTATGCCCCGCTCCTGTCCGGGCAATATAATATCCCGGCCATTTATGCCGAGGTTGACGGCGTTTACACCAATACGGCCCCGGTTGACGCCTATCGCGGCGCTGGTCGGCCCGAAGCCACTTTCGTGATCGAGCGCCTTGTGGAAGTCGCCGCCCGCGAATTGGGTGTCGACCCTGCCGTGTTCCGTCAGGGCAATTATGTCACGCAATTCCCGCATCAGACCCCGGTGATCTTCTGCTACGATGGCGGCGATTATAACGCTTCCATGCTCAAGGCACTGGAGATGGCCGATTACAAGGGCATCAGCGCCCGCAAGGCGGCTTCTGCCGCCAAGGGCAAACTGCGCGGCATCGGCTTTTCCTCCTATATCGAAGCTTGCGGCATCGCTCCCTCCGCCGCCGTTGGCTCGCTCGGTGCAGGCGTTGGCCTTTGGGAATCAGCCGAAGTGCGGGTGAACCCGGTTGGCACGGTCGAGGTTCTGACCGGTTCGCACAGCCACGGCCAAGGCCATGAAACCACCTTCGCGCAATTGGTCTCAGGCCGTCTCGGCATTCCAATCGAAAATGTCTCCATTGTACATGGCGACACGGACAAAGTGCAGATGGGCATGGGCACCTACGGCTCGCGCTCGGGCGCGGTCGGCATGTCCGCCATTTCAAAAGCCTTGGACAAAATTGAAGCCAAAGCCAAGAAAGTGGCCGGCTATGTGCTTGAAGCCGCCGAAGGTGACATCGAGTTCAAGGACGGCAAATTCACCGTCAAGGGCACTGACAAGTCGGTGGATTTTGGCTCGGTGGCCTTGCAAGCCTATGTGGCTCACAAGTTCAGCGGTCAGGATCTCGAACCCGGCCTGAAAGAGGGGGCATTTTATGACCCCACCAACTTCACTTTCCCGGCGGGCGTTCACATCTGCGAGGTGGAGATTGATCCCGATACCGGCGTCACCAAGATTGAGCGTTGGACTGCCGTTGACGATTTTGGTGTCATCATCAACCCGATGATCGTCGAGGGTCAGGTGCATGGCGGCATTGCCCAAGGCATTGGCCAGGCGCTGCTGGAAGGCGCGATTTACGACAAGGACGGCCAGTTGCTCACGGCCAGCTTCATGGACTATGCCATGCCGCGCGCCGATGATCTGCCAAGCTACAATGTCGGCATGACCGAAACCCGCTGCCCCTCGAACCCGCTGGGCATCAAAGGTTGCGGCGAAGCGGGCTGCATTGCCGCACCGCCTGCCGTCATCAACGCCATAACCGATGCGCTCGGGCACGAAAACATCGCCATGCCAGCGACGCCCCAGGCCGTATGGCGCGCTGCCCAGCAAACCATGAAAAAGCTCGCGGCTGAATAAGCCGCATGGCCCCGCCGGTGCGCCGGCGGGGAAACCTGTTTTGATATTTCGGAGTGATCGCAATGTATGAATTTGAATATCACCACCCCGGCAGCGTCGAAAATGCTGCCAAATTGCTCTCCACCCTGCCCGAGGCCAAGCTTCTTGCCGGTGGCCACACGCTTCTGCCCACCATGAAGCAGCGTCTGGCAGCGCCCAAGCACATCGTCGACATGCGCAGCATCCGCGAATTGCATGGCATCCATGTCAAGGACGGCCATTTGGTGATTGGTGCCATGACCACCCATTCGCATGTCGCCGAATCGGCTTTGGTCAACAGCCATTTGCCCAGCCTCGCAGCGCTGGCTGCTGGCATTGGCGACCCCCATGTGCGCCGCCGCGGCACCATCGGTGGCTCGGTTGCCAATAATGATCCGGCGGCCGACTACCCCTCCGCCGTTCTCGCGCTGAATGCGACGATTGTCACCAATCAGCGCGAAATCAAGGCCGATGCCTTCTTCACCGGCATGTTCGAAACCGCCCTGAAGGAAGGCGAAATCATCACCCATTTCGTTTTCCCCACCGGCATCAAGGGCGCTTATGCCAAATTCCCGAACCCGGCTTCGCGTTACGCTATGGTTGGCGTTTTCGTCGCCCGTCACGGCGCTGATGTGCGCGTCGCGGTAACTGGCGCCGGTGCCAATGGCGTTTTCCGTGCCAATGCGCTCGAAGCAGCTCTCAAGGGCGATTTCAGCCCCAAGGCGCTGGATGGCAAAGGCGTTTCAGCCGATGATCTGAACACCGACATGCACGCGGATGCTGCCTATCGCGCGCATCTGATTACCGTCATGGCCAAGCGCGCAGTTACTGCCGCACAATAATTCAACCATCCCGCCGGCATTTGTCCAAGGATGACAGATGCCGGCGTTTTTTGTGCCAAGCTCGTTGATCTGGCACGGCCCTAATCGAGAGGCGACTATTGTCCCAGCCATCCCATCAGCTTCCAGGTTCGATCGATGAAACGATGCAGATGCTGGAAAAGGCCGGCTACATCGGGGAGCGGTCTCTGGCAACGGTATTATATCTCAGCCTCAAAATGGGCCGCCCGCTGTTTCTCGAGGGCGAAGCGGGCGTTGGCAAAACCGAGATTGCCAAGGTTCTCGCCGCCAGCCTCAATCGCAAGTTGATCCGCCTGCAATGCTATGAAGGGCTCGATATATCTTCCGCAGTTTATGAGTGGAATTATGCCGGTCAGATGATGGCCATCCGGCTTGCCGAAGCCAGCGGCAGCGTCGACCGCGACCAGATCCGCAGCGATATTTTCTCCGACGAATTCCTGATCAAGCGCCCGCTGCTGCAAGCCCTGGATGCCCATATCGAAGGCCCGCCCATCCTGCTGATTGACGAACTCGACCGCACCGATGAGGCCTTTGAGGCCTATTTGCTGGAAGTCTTGTCGGATTTCCAGATAACCATTCCTGAATTGGGTGTCGTCAAGGCGCAGGCTCCCCCGATCGTGATCCTGACCTCCAACCGCACCCGTGAAATCCACGATGCGCTGAAGCGGCGCTGCCTTTACCATTGGGTGGATTACCCCGACGCCGCGCGCGAGCGCCGTATCATTGCGACCAAGGCCCCCAAAGCGGCTGGCCGCCTGACCGAAGAAATCGTCGCTTTTGTGCAGGCCTTGCGCAAACAGGACCTGTTCAAGGTTCCCGGCGTCGCTGAAACGCTGGATTGGGCCAGCGCATTGACGGAATTGGACGCGGTGGCTCTTGATCCCGGGATCATCAATGACACATTGGGTGTATTGTTGAAATATCAGGACGACATTGCCAAAATGCAGGACGGCCTGGCGCAAAACATCCTGGATGACATCAAAAACCAGATGAAATCGCATTAAAGGAATTACCTTGTCCGGTGTCCTGCCCGAAAACATACTGTATTTTGCCAGGGCTTTGCGCGAAGCTGGGCTACCGGTTGGCCCGGCCAGCGTCATCGATACGATTGCCGCAGTCGAAGCGGTTGGCATCAGCGGGCGCGAAGATTTCAAAGCCATGCTGCACGCCCTGCTCGTCAATAAGCACGAGCACACGCCCATTTTTGACCAGGCCTTCGAGATTTTTTGGCGGCGGCGCGGCTTTATGGACAAGCTGATGGCCATGCTCTCCCCTGTTGCCGAGCCGAAAAACGCCAAAAAGCAAAAGGCCGATGCCGGGGCCACCCGCGTCGCTGACGCGCTGCTCAAGCAGCAGGAGGCGCGCGAAAAGCCCGCCCCATCGCTGGATCTGGACGCGCGTTTCACCATGTCCGCCACCGAAATCCTGCAATCCAAGGACTTCGCGCAAATGTCTGCGGCCGAGATCGCGCGCGCCAAAGCCGCAATTGCCCGCATGAAAATGCCCAATGACGCGCGCCCTACCCGCCGCTTCCGGCCCGATGCGCACGGCAGCCTGATTGATGTGCGCAAGACATTCCGCCGCTCCATGAAGGGGGGCGGCGCGATGATTGACCTTGCCTATCGCGCGCCCGCCGTCAAACTGCCGCCGATTGTCGCCATTTGCGATATTTCCGGCTCGATGAGCGATTATACGCGGCTTTTCCTGCATTTTCTGCATGTTCTCACGGCCCAGCGCCACCGCGTCCATACATTCTTGTTCGGCACCCGCCTGACCAATGTAACCCGGGCGCTGCGCCACCGCGATATTGACGATGCCCTGGCCGCCTGCGCGGAGGGGGTCAAGGATTGGTCTGGCGGCACCAGGATAGGGCCATCGCTGCACCTGTTCAACCGGCAATGGTCGCGCCGGGTCTTGGGTGGCGGCGCCACCGTAATCCTGTTTACCGATGGCCTTGAGCGCGAAGGCGCGGACGAACTTGCATTTGAGGTTGAGCGTCTGCATAATTCCTGTCGGCGTCTGATTTGGGTCAACCCGCTACTGCGTTTTGATGGTTTTTCGGCCAAAGCACAGGGCATACGTGCTATTTTACCCTTTGTGGATGAATTTCGCCCAATCCATAATCTCGCCAGCATGGCGGAACTTTGCAACGCGCTGAGCACGAACGAGCATCGCAATTTTGAT
This sequence comes from Hyphomicrobiales bacterium, assembly GCA_019075865.1. Lineage (GTDB taxonomy): Bacteria > Pseudomonadota > Alphaproteobacteria > Rhizobiales > Beijerinckiaceae > REEB77. Next base: position 85,142 of record JAGXAN010000006.1, read on the forward strand.
CCCAAACTTTGGCTGAATCGCGCCGCTTGAGACCAGGAGAGGTCAACATGAAACAGACGGACATTTTGGAAACTGCCCAGAAATGGAGCGAAAGCGGCAAAGGCGTGGCGCTGGCCACCGTCGTTGAAACCTGGGGCTCGGCACCGCGACCCGTTGGCAGCCATTTGGTGATTGACGAAACCGGAAATTTCGTCGGCTCTGTTTCCGGCGGCTGCGTCGAAGGCGACGTCATTGCCAAGGCATTGGATGTGATTGGCGATGGCAGGTCCCGCACCCTCGAATTCGGCGTTGCCGACGAGACCGCGTGGCGCGTGGGCTTGTCCTGCGGTGGACGCATCAAGGTCTATCTGGAGAAAATCGAACCATGAGAATCAGCCTGCTGCAAACCCTGAATGCGGAGCGCGCCGCGCGCCGCCTGACGGCGGTGGTCACCGATATCACCAGTGGTGCGCAGCGTCTGGTGGGCGAGAATGCCGTCGCCGATGACGAACTGGGCGGAGCGCTGGCGGCGCAAATGCGCTCTGGCAAAAGCGGCACCTTGACCCATAATGGCCGTGCGTTTCATGTCACGGTTTACAGCCCGCCCCTGCGCCTCGTGTTGGTTGGGGCGGTCCACATCAGCCAATTCCTGGCCCCCATGGCCAAGCTGGCCGATTTTGATGTGACAATCATTGATCCGCGCACCGCCTTTGCTTCCAAAGCGCGCTTTCCCGATGTCAAACTGCTCGCGCTATGGCCCGACGAGGCGCCGCCGATCCAGAATCTGGATCACTATACCGGCGTCGCCCTGCTCACCCACGACCCCAAGATCGATGACCCTGCACTGATCGCGGCTCTGCGTGCCGATTGCTTCTACATTGGGGCACTGGGTTCGCGTAAAACCCACGGCGCACGTGTCGAGCGCATGACCGCAGCCGGCTTTACCCCCGCCGACATGACCCGCATTCACGCCCCGATTGGTCTGGATATTGGCGCGGTCAGCCCGGTGGAAATCGCCACGTCGGTCTTGGCGGAAATCATCCTTTCACTCCGCAAAAAACCGCTTCGCACCGAGGTTGCGGCGTGAAATTTGGCACCGTTCCCCTTTCGCAGGCCTTGGGTGGCATCATTGCACATGCGGTGCGCAGAGAGGGTCTGGTACTGAAAAAAGGCGAGCATATCGGCGAAACCGAAATGGCCTTGTTGCAGGCCGCCGGGGTGCACGATGTCACTGTGGCCATGTTGGAGCCCGGCGATGTCAGCGAAGATGTCGCCGCCGCGCGCCTCGCCACTGCCATTTCAGGGCCAGGGATTCGCGTCGAGCGCGCCTTTACCGGCCGCAGCAATCTTTATGCGACCCATTCGGGCCTGTTCAGGGTGCAAGCGCAAGCCATTGACGCCATCAATGCCCAGGACGAGCGCATTACGCTCGCGACCCTGACCCCGATGCGGGCTGTCATTGAAGGGGAAATGATCGCTACCATCAAGATTATCCCTTTTGCGGTGCCGTCCGATATACTGGAAGCGTGCCTTGCGGTTGCCTCCTCGCAAGTTCTCGAGGTAATGCCCTATCATCCGCAGCGGATTGGCGTGATCTCAACGCTGCTTCCTGGCCTCAAGCCCAGCGTCGTCGAAAAGACCCTGCGCGTCCTTGATGACCGGTTGGCCCCTATGGGTTCAATCATCCAGGCGCGGGCGCAAGTGCCGCATGAAACCCATGCCCTACAAAAAGCCATTCAGGCCATAAGCCTTGGCGTGGATATGATCATTATTTTCGGCGCTTCCGCCATTACGGACCGACGCGATGTCATCCCGACAGCCGTGCAGGCATCCGGCGGCACCATCGTTCATTTCGGCATGCCGGTCGATCCTGGCAATTTATTGTTGTTGGCCGATATGCCGGATGGGAAAAAGCTGGTCGGCGCGCCCGGTTGCGCCCGCAGCCCCAAGGAAAATGGCTTTGATTTCATTCTGCAACGCCTGCTGGCGCAATTGCCGGTGAGCGCGCAGGACATTCGCCGCATGGGCGCGGGAGGGCTGCTGATGGAAATTGTCTCGCGGCCGCAGCCACGTCAGGGCCTAAGGTCAGCCCAGCGTGACGAATAAAATTTCCGCCCTCATCCTCGCCGCCGGCATGGGCACGCGCTTTACCGCCAGCGCGAAATTGGCAGCGCCTTTGGGCAATCTCGATAAGATGACCGCCCCTTGGCAGGGCCAACCCATGATCCACCATGTGGCAAGCCAGGCTTTGGCATCAAAGGCGCGGGAGGTTATCGTTGTCACCGGCCATCACCCGGCGCAGGTAAAGGCCGCATTGGCCGGACTCGCCATCTCTACCATCCACAACAGCCAATATGCCAAAGGCATGGCAAGCTCGTTGCAAGCCGGGCTTTTGGCGCTGCCTGCGGACAGCGACGGCGCGCTGATCCTGCTGGGCGATATGCCGCTGATTTCGTCGGCTGTGTTCGATCTGTTGATATTGCAGGCAGCCAATGCCCCGCAGGCGTCCCTTGCCATCATCCCGACGTGCAAAGGCGAGTGGGGCCACCCGGTATTACTGCTGAAAAGAGCCTTTGCCGGTCTCATGGCTTTGCAGGGAGATCAGGGCGCGCGCAAATATCTGCAACAGCACCGCGCCGATATTGTTGAGGTAGAGGTGGAGGATACCGCCATTTTGGCCGACATCGACACGCTGGCCGACCTCGAAGCCCAGCATCCGCAAATCATGGGGAACCCGTGAAAGGGGGGTAACCCCAATCACGCGTTCCATCGCCAGAAGCGAAATTTAGGCAGTCTGCGCGTTTGAGCGACCGGCGTTGCCCATCATGCCGTCCACCGAATAGGTACCGGCGCCAGCACCAACCAGCACGCCAAAGCCGCCGATGATCGACAAATGCGACATGAAGGCCATCATCTGGGTCTGGTCCATCGGATTGTGGAAGATCCATGCGGCGAGCAGCGTGAAGCCACCGAGCAGGAAGGCAGCAATACGGGTCTGGAACCCAAATATGATGCAAAGCCCGCCAACCAGCTCGACGAGAATGACGAGCGGCAGCAAAATGGTGGGCACGCCTTTGCTGGCCATATAGCCTGCTGTGTGCGAATAGCCTTCGATCTTGCCAAAGCCCGCGGGTACAAATTGCAAGACGAGTAGAATACGGCCAACTAAAATTGCCAGATTATTGGTTGTTGCGTTAAACATTTTGACACCTTGACTTTTGTCTCCAGCCTTTCTGGAAATCTAATCCTTAATGTCAAATTATGCGCATTTTGTCAGCAACGCAATTTCGAAAATCGCTTTTGCATTTTAGCAAACTCGTTCACGCGACTGATTTGACCTCACCGCTGTTCGCGTATTGCAGGCCCAGCATCCGGTCAATGCTTTCGCGCGGCACCGGTCGCGAGAACAAATAGCCTTGCAATTCATGCACGCCGGCTGCTTGCAAGAAGCGGTGTTGCTCGGGCGTCTCGATACCTTCCGCGGTAACGGTCAACCCCAGCGCGCGCCCCAAATGGATCAGCGAATGCAGAATGATCGCACTTTCACCCGTGGACTCGGTCGCTTCCAGAAAGGATTTGTCGATCTTGATCTTGTCAAAGGCAAACCGCCGCAGATACACAAGGCTCGAATAGCCGGTGCCAAAGTCATCCAGCGCCAGCCGAATGCCGTGGCTGCGCAGTTCAAACATGATGTTTTCCGCTTCATCGGCGTCGGCGATAACCACACCTTCGGTCAATTCAAGTTCGAGGCGCGAGGGATCAAACTGCTCCTCCTCGAGCACGCGCTCCACCATTTTGGCAAAATCCTTCTGCCGAAACTGGATGGGCGAGACATTGACGGCCACGCGGATGCCCGGCCAGCGCTTGCCGTCGCGGCAGGCCTGACGCAGCACGAATTCTCCCAGCGGAATAATCAGACCGCGATCTTCAGCCAGTGAAATAAACTGATCGGGTGGCACCAGACCTTGCAGCGGATGCGGCCAGCGCACCAGAGCTTCGACGCAGCTCAGCCGTTCGCCATCCACATGCATGATCGGTTGATATTGCACCAGCAGGCTGCCTGAATCGATGGCCTTGCGCAATTCTTCCTCGCGGTCACGCCGCGCCCGCATATCTTCGCCCAGCATCTTCTCAAAAAACACGTAGCGATCACGGCCGTCTTTTTTGGCCAGAGCCAGGGCGCTCGCGGCCGCACGCATCAAATCTTCGCGGTTCAGGGCATCCACCGGTTGCATGGCAACACCGATCGATAACCGTCCACGTATTTGCAGATTGCCAAGATCAATAGGCTCACGCAGCGCTTCAAGAATGCGGTTGGCGAGTTCTTCGCAATCCTTGGGGCCGGCAATTTCGGTTTGCAGCACGGCGAATTCATCGCCGTCAATGCGCGCCAGCTTGTCACCGGCACGCAGGGTCTGTGCCACGCGTGCCACCACACCGACAATCATCCGGTCACCAGCTTCATGGCCGCAGGAATCGTTGATTTCCTTCAACCGGTCAATATCCAGCGACAGGAGCGCAAATGGCCCGCCACCACGGGCCGAGCGCGCGAATTCCGCATCAAGAAACTGGCCGAACTGGCTTCGGTTGGGCAATTGCGTGAGCGTGTCAAAACCAGCCAGACGCCGCGTCTCGGCCTCACTGGCCCGCAATTTGCGGATTGCCATATAGGCATAGAATATCACGGTTGCCGCGACCAGAATGGTCAGACCGAGCAACAACAGGCCATAACGGATCAACAGATCGAGTCCCGGACGGTTGGCGGCCCAGGTCACAGCCCCGGCTTTGCCATCGCTGGACAGGGAAATGATCGCCGCCGGTGCCGAGGCCGACTGTTTGGGGCCCAGCATTTCGCCCGATATCAGATGCAACGGCGCGACCCCGGCCCGCAATTGCACAGCTTGCAAAAACGCGGCATTGACCGGCTTGAGACCAACCTGCATCGCCCCGTCCGCACCGGTTGCACCCGCCGCCGCATACACTTTGCCGGCAAGGTTGATAAAGCCGGACGGCGCATCCTTCACGCGGGCAAATTCTTGACGGGCCTTGCCGCCAGAACTGGTTATACTGCCGGTCGCCGAGGAATCCACATAGCCATCCCAATTCTGGAGGCGTAGTGGTGCCAGAATCTCCTGACTGCGCGCCATGACGGGCGCAAGCCCAGTCCGCACCAGAGGCGTGCTCACCCCCCCTGCCCCGATCGTATCGGGCAGCATGATGATATGCGAGGACGACACCGGCGCGGCATCGGCCTTTTGGATGGAACCGACGCTATCATTGCCGATTGCAATGGTCTCAAGCAGCTCCTGCTGGGTGCGCGCCAACTGCCATGCCAGCGCCTGATGCAATTGAGATGTCTCAATCCTGGCCTGTTTCTGGTCCGCCATTTTGGCGATGACGCCCACTTCAACAGACGTACCAACAATGGCAATCAACAGTGCCGTACAGGCCAACAGCAATCTCTTGCTGATCACGTTATTACTGATCGCAATATCCGAAAAACCTAAACCCATTTGGCGCATCCCAAGCATTATTGTCAAACGATAGGGGGCAGAGGTTAATAAACCGCGACAAACATGCTTGTTCTGGCAAGATCAGATCAATTTCATACCCTTGAAGCTTGTATGGCCATCACGCCCGACAATAAGGTGGTCATGCACCACAATGCCCATGGTTTTTGCCGTCGCCACAATCGCTTCGGTCATGCGAATATCGGCCGTGGATGGCGTGCAATCGCCCGAAGGATGATTGTGAACAAGTATTATGGCCGAAGCGCCCAGTTCCAGCGCGCGGCGCACCACCTCTCGCGGATAAACGGGCGTATGGTCTACCGTGCCGCGACCTTGCACCTCGTTCGCAATCAAGACATTGCGCTTGTTGAGGAATAGCACCCGAAATTCCTCACGCTCGGCATAAGCCATGGCGGCGCGACAATAGTCCAGCAATTCGGCAAAGGAATTAAGCTCCTGCCGTGTCTTGGCTTTTACTTGCAGGAGCCGCCTTGAGGCCGCCTCAACGATCTTCAATTCGCTGATCGCTGCATCGCCCAGGCCGTCGATTTCGGCCAACCGCTCCGGGGCCGCTGCCAGAACCTCAGCGAAATTACCAAACCGCACCAGCAATTGCTTGGCCAATTCCTTGACATCGCGGCGCGGGATGGCGCGAAACAGCAACAATTCCAGCATCTCATAATCGGACAGCGCCGCTTCCCCCGCCTCCCGCAGCCGCAACCTCAGCCGCTCCCGATGGCCGTGATAATGCGGAACGGGCGCGACTTCCGCCTTGGTCATGGTTTGGCAGACCGGTCCGTTGCCCCAAACAGCGGATGATGCAGACCGCCCGGCGAAAGTGTGAAAATTTCCACCCCGGTCTCGGTAACGCCGACCGAATGTTCAAACTGCGCCGACAGCGAGCGATCGCGCGTGACCGCCGTCCACCCGTCACCCAAAACCTTCACCCCCGGCTTGCCGAGGTTGAGCATCGGTTCAATTGTGAACAGCATCCCGGGCTTGAGCACGGCCCCTTCGCCGCGACGGCCATAATGCAATATATTGGGCTCGTCATGGAACAGCCGCCCTAGTCCGTGTCCGCAAAATTCACGCACCACGGAGCAGCGTTCGCCTTCCGCAAAAGTCTGGATCGCATAGCCAATATCGCCGGTTGTGGCACCGGGCTTGACCACGTCTATGCCGCGCATCAGCGCCTCATAAGTCACCTCAACCAACCGCTCAGCCCGCCGCGATACCTCACCCACAAAATACATCCGGCTTGAATCACCGTGCCAACCATCAACGATAAGTGTCACATCTATATTGATAATATCGCCTTCACGCATCGGCTTGTCATCGGGAATGCCATGACAGACGACATGGTTGATCGAGGTGCAGATCGACTTGCGATAACCGCGATAGTCAAGCGGTGCCGGGTAGGCATTATGCGCCATGGCGAAATCAAAACAGAAGTCGTCGAGCGCCTGCGTCGTGACCCCGGGCTTGACCAACTCGCCGACAAGGTCGAGCGCTTGCGCCGCCAACTGCCCGGCCTTGCGCATTGCGGCAAAGGCTGATGCCCCATGAATTTTGATTTGTCCATTTTTGCGCAACGGAGCCAGCGCCTCATCTGCAAACGTCATGAAAAATACCTCTTGATAGTGCAGAAATAAGCCAGATCTCCGCCCGCATCAAGAACGAATACCGGGCGGCGTCCTGTTGAGGCCAAAAGCTGAAGATATCTGTGGCCATGCCGCCCTGGCCGCAATTATCCGTTGCCCATGGCCTCAAGGCTTGCAAAGATAAGTCCTGAAGTGCAAACAAAAGCAGCCTTTCCAAAGCTGGGTTGGCGGCCGCGCCCCGACAAGGGCAGCCCCAAGCAAACTTGACATTGCTGCTTCGATCTCGACCACAGGTAATTGATGCAATCCGCTTCGCCGCAAAATCTGCCCCCTTTCGGACGCTTCGCGCCGCGCGCCATAATGGAGCGGATTTTGCGCTTCACGCGCAGCGCGCCGCAATCCTGGGCTGGCAAGCGCAGCGCCCTGTTCATGCGTTCCTGGGCGATTTATGGCCTGCGCGGTGCGCCGCTCGATGTCGAGGTGATGGGAGCGCGCATGCGCCTGTTTCCCTACAATAATGTCTGTGAAAAGCGCATATTGTTCACGCCGCAATATTTTGATGAGGAAGAACGTCAATACCTGCAGCGCCAGATCACGCCTGAATTCACCTTTCTCGACATTGGTGCCAATGTCGGCGGCTACAGCCTTTTTGTCGGTGCAATTGCCGGCCCGCGCGCCCGCATCCTCGCGATTGAGCCGCAACCGGCCATATTCGAGCGCCTCATATTCAACATTCAGCAAAACCCGTTCGCCACCATCAAGGCCATCAACTGCGCCATGGCGGATCGCGATGGCGAGATCACCCTGTTTGTTGACCGCCAAAATCAATGCGAAACTTCGATGCGGCGCGTGCGCTCCGATCATGACAGCACCATCATCAACGTGCCTGGCCTATCCCTGAAAAGCCTGCTGGCGCAGGAGCGCATCACCCATATCGATGCCATCAAGCTCGATGTGGAAGGCGCAGAAGACCTGATCCTCGAAAATTTCTTCAAGGACGCGGACCCCTCGCTTTGGCCCCGCATTTTGTTGATGGAAAATTCTTCGCAAGGCTGGAGCATTGACCTGCACGGCCTGATCCGCCAAATGGGTTATACAGAAACCTTGCGCACCCGCAGCAACATTGCCTACGAGCGCCAGCCAGCCAATCCGGGAATATAAATGGACGATGCAAATCGAATAACCGCGGCAATTCTCGTCATTGGCGATGAAATCCTGTCCGGTCGCACCAAGGAAAAGAACATCGGCACCATCGCCGACCACCTCTTTGCTTTGGGGATTGACCTGTGTGAAGCGCGCATCGTCGCGGATGATCACCAGGCCATTGTCGATGCGCTCAATGCATTGCGCGCCCAATATACCTATGTGTTCACCAGCGGCGGCATCGGCCCGACCCATGATGACATAACCGCCGACGCCGTAGCCGCCGCCTTCAATGTTGCGCTGGACGAGGACCCGCGCGCCATAAAGCTGCTGCTGGAGCGCATAAAGCCGGAAGATCTGAACCCGGCCCGCCGCCGTATGGCACGCATCCCGGCAGGCGGTGAATTGATTGAAAACCGCATTTCCAAAGCCCCCGGCTTCATGATTGGCAATGTCATTGTCATGGCGGGCGTGCCTTCGATCATGCAGGCAATGCTGGAGGCGGTGACGCCGCGCCTGAAATCCGGCCCGGCCATGCAAGTCGAGACCATTTCCGCCATTGGCACACCAGAAGGCGCTTATGCCGCGCTGCTTGGCAGCATAGCTACGGCCCATCAGGGCCTGTCGATCGGTTCCTATCCGTCGCTGGTCGATGGCCAATTTCACAACCAGATCGTGATTCGCGGCCGGGACCATCAGGCCATTGCCGAAGCCGCCGCGCAAGTGCGCGCCATGGTCGAAAACCTGGCTAATGAACGAGCTAAAACGACGCGAGAGACCCCAAAATGAATGATACCGCCAGCAACAAGGCTTTCCCCGTTTCCTGGGATCAATTCCATCGTGATGCACGCGCGCTAACCTGGCGATTGAGCGGCTTCGGGCCTTTTGAGGCCATTGTCTGCATCACTCGGGGCGGCATGGTGCCAGCCGCAATTGTCGCCCGCGAACTTGGTATTCGTGTCATAGAAACCGTGTGCATCGCCAGCTATCACGATTACAAGAACCAGACCGGCCTGCAAGTGCTCAAAGGCATTTCCGAAAGCGTCCTGAAATTGGGCGATGGCTCCGGCGTATTGGTGATCGATGATCTCGTCGATACCGGGCAAACCGCGAAAATCGTTCGCGAAATGTTGCCCCGCGCCCATTTTGCCACGGTTTATGCCAAGCCGCTCGGACGCCCGCTCGTCGACACATTCATCACCGAAGTCTCGCAAGACACCTGGATTTATTTCCCGTGGGATCTTGGGCTGGCGTTTCAGGCGCCCATCGCCAAAGGCGTCGCCGGGTAACGGCATCGCCGCTTATGCCAACAAAAAGGGGAGCCAGACCGGCTCCCCTTTCTCGTTCCATTCCTGTTTCAGTTCCGCTTAGCTGCCAGAAAGCGCGCTGAGCTTGGCTTTCAATGTATCAAGCGCTGGCTTCAATACGTCGCCAGCACCGGGAATGGCGCTCGCTTTGTCCATCATGCCGTTCACTTCGGTAATGGTTGGAGCAACAGCCGCCACCAACGGGCCTTTGACCGCTGCCGGGAGCGCGGTCACCAGACCATCAATCTTGTCGAGGCCGGCATTGGCAGCTTCAAGCTTGGGCAAGGCCGCCGTGGCGCTTGCCGCATCCGTCACCGAACCCAGCGTCGCCTTTACGCCGTCAAGCGCATCGGTTGCCTGCTTGGTCAGGCCAGCGACATCCGGCAAAGCCGGCATGGCGGGCTTGGTGATGGCAGGCATGGTTGCTGCAGGCGCGGCTGGTGCCGCAGGGGCCGCAGGGGCCGCAGGCGCAGCCGGTGCTGCTGGCGCAGCTTGGCTGGTTTCGGTCGCGGCCGGTGCCGGCGCGGACATTTCAGCTTCCTGCTTGTTGCCGGTGAAGTAATAATAAAGGCCACCGAGAACGATCAGCGCCAGCACAGCCCAGACCCACGACGGAATGCCACCGCCCGAACCCGTATTGCCGGAACCGGTATTGCCCGATGGCGCATTAAAGCCCCCGGTTGGAATGGCGTTGCGCGGCGCTGCGGCGATACCGCCAGCCGCACCCATGGCCGCGCCGCCCATGCCCAGAAGATTGCCCATTCCGGCTGGCAATGCCGCCGCAATCGCATCCTTTTGGCCTGCCAGCATGTTCATGATGCCGGTCGGGCTCGACCAGGTCGAGGGGTCCTGCTGGCCCATCACACCCATCATCGCCGGCGTGATTGTCCCCATCATCGACTTGACCACATTGGCTGATGCGCCACTGGAGCCAGCCACTGCCTGCGCGATCTGGTCAACCTTGTCATTGCCGAGCAACGAGCCCAAAAGATCCGAGCCGCCGGTGGCAGCAAGCGGGTTGTCCGTGACAGACGGATCCTGATTGGCAACCGCATCTGCAATTTTCTTGGCACCATCCGCACTCATGGCCGAAGACGCGAGCCCACCCAGCATGGCAGGAACGGCATTATTCACGACGCTTTGAGCCTGATCCGGATTGATTCCGACGCCTTGCGCCAGCTTGGTCACGACATCCGGGTTCACCGCACCCAAAACCATATCAACGAGACTGTCTGCCATTTTCATAAACTCCTTATTGAAATTCCAATTTTTATAGAATGACTAAATGTGAAAGCTGTATGTCACTCCCACCCCTAGCATAGCCATGCAATTCAAGCAAAATTTTGGGCAGAAAGATCGTTTCATTTACCCGGAAGTCATATACAAAGTGGAGTAAAGCTCATTAACTTCTGGGATAATTTGTGAAATGACCTCCAAATTCGATGTGATTGTGCTTGGTGCCGGAATCGTCGGCTTGGGTGCCGCAATGCATTTGCAACAAAGCGGCAAAGGCGTCGCATTGGTGGACAAAAACGACCATGTTGGCCGCGAGACATCCTATGGCAATGCCGGCCTGATCGAACGCGCTTCCATAAAGCCCTATATGCTGCCATGGGAAGTCGGCAAATTGATGCAATATGCCTTAAATCTCTCCCCGGCGGCGCATTATCAATTGCGCGCCCTGCCCAGCATCGCCCCCTGGATTTTGCGCTATGCCCGCAATTCAATGCCCGCCAACACCGCAAAAATAGCCGCCGCCGCACGCCCGCTGATTGAACACAGCTTGAGCGAGCACGAAGCCCTGATGGAAAAGGCCGGTGCCCAAAATTTACTGCGCCGCACCGGCTGGATCAAATTCCATCGCTCGGAAACTGAATTTGCCAAAGCGGTGGCCAGTGTCGACGAATTGCGTGGCTACGGCCTGACAATCGACATTTTAAGCCGCGCCGAACTCATGCTGCGTGAGCCTTTTCTAAATGCCGGCATAGGCGCCCTGCATTACAAGGATCCTGGCTTTGTGCCTGACCCGGCCGCCCTTTCCCAGGCCTATGCCAATTATTTCACAAGTCTGGGCGGCACGTTGCACATGGGCGATGCCCGAAGCCTCAGTCAGACCCGCGATGGCTGGCAATTGACCACCGAGGGCGGCAACATCACGGCGCGCGAAGTCGTTGTCGCCCTCGGCCCATGGTCGACTCAGATTTTGGCACCGCTTGGCTACAATATCCCGCTCGGCGTCAAGCGCGGCTATCACATGCACTTTGGTGTGCGCGGCAATGCCGTGCTCAATCATCCGGTGCTTGATAATGAGATGGGCTATTTGCTGGCCCCCATGAACCAGGGTATTCGCCTCACCACCGGTGCGGAATTTGCCAGTTTCGATGCGCCCCCCTCCCCGGTTCAGTTGGCGGAGGTCACGCCTATTGCGCGCGACGCTTTTCCGCTGGCCGAGCCCCTCGACCCCACGCCATGGATGGGCCGTCGCCCCTGTCTGCCCGACATGCTGCCGATAATCGGAAGAGCCCCGCGCCACCCGGGCCTTTGGCTGGATTTTGGCCACCAGCACCACGGCCTCACCCTGAGCGCCGTCAGCGGTCGCCTGCTGACCGAAATGATGACCGGCCAAACCCCGTTCACCAATCCGGCCCCCTATTCGATTGCGCGGTTTGGCTAGGGCTGGCACCGCCAACAAGCCACGAAAAAGCCCCCGGAGCCAGGCTCCGGAGGCTAAAATCTCACTCACTTCTGACTGTTCTGCCAGAATTAGCGTGAATAATATTCGATCACCAGGTTGGGCTCCATCGCCACCGGATAGGGAACCTCAGTCGGCCCCGGCACGCGGGTCAATTTCACGCTCATCTTCGCCGAACCGGGCTCGTAATAATCGGGCACATCACGCTCGGAAAGAGCTTGCGCTTCCATCACCACTGCCAATTCGCGGGAAGCTTCCTTAACCTCGATCATGTCGCCAACTTTCACCTGATAAGAGGCGATGTTGACACGACGGCCATTCACGCGGACGTGGCCGTGGTTGACAAACTGGCGTGCCGCAAAAACGGTGGCCACAAATTTAGCACGGTAAACCACCGCGTCGAGACGGCGCTCCAGCAGGCCGACCAGGTTGGCACCGCTATCGCCCTTGAGGCGGATGGCTTCCTGATAATAACCGCGGAACTGCTTCTCGGAAATGTTGCCGTAATAGCCCTTCAGCTTCTGCTTTGCCTTGAGCTGGGTGCCGTAATCCGACAGTTTGCCCTTGCGGCGCTGGCCGTGCTGGCCGGGGCCATATTCACGACGGTTGACCGGGCTCTTTGGACGACCCCAGATATTCTGACCCATACGGCGGTCAATTTTATACTTCGCCTGTGCGCGTTTCGTCATCGCTGTTCCTCTATGGTGCGATTAAAGGTGAGGAACGCGCCCTCCTCTGCCCCTCCGTGAAGGAAGCGCCGACAGATGGCCCAAAAGCCATCACGGGAGCGTCAAACATCTACGCGCCCTGAAGGAGCGCAAGATGAGAGCGCTTGGTAGGGCTCTCGTGGTATTTTGTCAATCGCAATCTGGCAGCGATTGTGCGGCGAGGCCCGCGTTAGACCAATTTCACCAATTGCTTGCCAAAATTCTCGCCCTTTAGCATACCAAAGAACGCCGCTGGCGCCGCCTCCAGCCCTTGGGCGATGGTCTCGCGATATTTGATACGCCCGGCGCCAATGTGGGCGGCGAGTTCGCCAAGCGCCTGCGGCCAGATATCCAAATGCTCGGAGACAATGAACCCTTCCATTTTCACCCGCATGGTCAAAATGGGCGAAATATCAGGAATAGCCGAAGCCGTTCCATCATAGCGCGATGCCACCAACCCGCATACCGCAATGCGCGCAAACGGATTGAGGCGACGGAATGCCAGTTGCAATGGGAGCCCGCCAACATTTTCAAACAGACCATCAATACCGCTGGGCAGCGCCCGCTTGAGGGCGTCGGCAAAATCAGGTGCACGATGATCCACGCAAGCATCATACCCCAGTTGCGAGACCGCATATTGGCATTTTGCCGGCCCGCCAGCGATGCCCACGGCCCGCGCGCCCGCAAGTCTGGCCAATTGCCCCACCACGGAACCGACAGCGCCGGTCGCCGCCGAAACCAGCACGGTCTCCCCGGCCTTGGGAGCGATAATCTTGTTCAAACCATACCAGGCGGTCACGCCCGGCATTCCCACGGGGCCCAGATAGGCCTGAATTGGCAGACCGCTGGTGCTGATTTTCTGCAAATCCTTGCCATCGCTGAGCGCGAAATTCTGCCAACCGCCCATGCCAACCACGTAATCGCCCTTGGCAAAGCGCGGGTTGTGCGAGGCGATCACTTCGCCCACCGTGCCGCCGATCATCACATCATCCAGCTTTTGCGCCGCCGCATAGGAGCGCGAATCGTTCATTCTGCCGCGCATGTAAGGGTCCAGCGACAGATAATGGTGGCGCACCAGCACTTGCCCCTCACCCGGTTCGCCAAGCGTCACATTCTCCAGCCGGAAATTCTCCGGCCCCGCCGCGCCGGTTGGGCGGCTTGCAAGAACGATTCGCTGATTTTCCAACATGGCCGTCTCCAAAGGTTTAGCCCGGCTCTTTCGCCGGATGTGGCATCCGCCATTCTAGCGCGCGCAATTGAAAATTGCGAAGCGCTAATTCCAGCGCCGCGTCCGGCTCATCCCCGCTGGTAAACAGGGCGGGCCATTCGCGGCGGCGCATGGCTTCACCCGGCGCGAACCCAAGTTCGCGAAGCACATGATCGGTGCGCCGCGCAATCGCGGGGGCTGGATCAATCCACGTCACCGGCCAGGGTGCCTGCCGCTGCAGGGCATCCATCAACAGTGGATAATGGGTGCAGGCCAAGACAATCTGGTCGGTGCGTGACCCGTCCTTTTCGACAAAGGCCGGCGCGATTTCGGCAGCGATCTCGGCTTCATCCCACCCATCGCCGCGCAAATAGGCCTCCGCAATGGCTGCCAGCCGGGTTGACCCCACCAATTGCACCGCGCATCCGTCGCTAAAATCGCGCACCAGCGCCGCCGTATAATCGCGCGCCACCGTTCCGGGGGTCGCCAGAACCGAAATCATGCGGCTCTGGCTGGCTTGTGCCGCCGGCTTGATTGCCGGCACCGTGCCAACGAACGGCACGTTTGGATATTGCGCGCGCAGCCCCGGCAGCACCGCCGTCGAAGCCGTGTTGCAGGCAATCACCACGGCATCGGGCGCAAATTGTGCCATCAGCACGGCCATGACCAGATCCACCCTGGCAATCAGCGCATCACGACTCAAAGCCCCGTAGGGAAACCCGGCATCGTCCGCACAATAGATGAATTCTGCATCCGGCCGCAATCGCAGCAATTGCGCAAAAACCGTCAGGCCGCCCATGCCGGAATCAAAATTCAAAACCTTAGGTGCCCGCATCCTCACCCTCCGCAGTTTCCGGGAGCCCCTTGCGCCTTGGCCCTTCCACCAGCCGCACGATCGCGCCGCGCAGCGTGCGCACATCCTGCTCGGTCAAGCCGATACGATGGAAGATATTGCGCATGTTGCGCCGCATCACCGGTTGCTTGCCGGGCGGGCGAAAAAATCCGGTTTTGTCGAGTTCGGTTTCCAGATAGTCGAAAAACGACAGGACATTCTCGCGCAAGGCGGGTGGCGAGCGCTCAATGGGCTGGAAAGGCGCAGCAACGCCATGGCTGGCCCGCATCCACTCATAACCTGTCAGCAGCACCGCCTGCGCCAGATTGAGCGACGCATAGGCGGGATTAACCGGAAAGGTGATAATGGCGTCGGCGAGCGTCACTTCATCGTTTTCAAGCCCCGTCCGCTCTGGCCCAAACATAATGCCATGCTTCTCGCCGGTTCGGATGCGCGCAAAACTTGCCGCCATCGCCTCTTCGGGTGCCAGAATTGGCTTGCCCTGGCCACGCTCGCGCGCCGTGGTGGCAAAGACATAATGCAAATCGCCGATCGCCGATCGCACATCCTCATGCAGCGTCGCGCGCTCCAGAATATAGGACGCGCCAGACGCCGCCGCATAAGCCCCCTTGCGCAAACCGCGTGCCTGCGGCCAGCCCTCGCGCGGCGCGACCAGACGCAAGTCCGAAAGCCCGAAATTCGCCATGGCGCGCGCGCACATGCCAATATTGACCGCCAATTGCGGCCGCACCAGCACGACCACCGGGCCGCCTTCCAGTTTTGGTTTGGTGTGGTCCGTCCCCGAGCCAACCATTATCGTGCGGCCTTGATCGGATACGCAATTTCACATGCAGATTTTTGCAATGGCTTTCCTAAATATCGGCTGATTGCGCGCATTTTGCTGAATAAACGTGCCCGTCCATTGTGCTTCAACGGTAAAACTGCACGCCAACCCGCAGAAATATGGCGACGCAAGACGCACCGATGTTTTATATGCAACCTTACCCAACATGCAATCCTCCGCTTTGTTCGCAGAGCGGCAATCAGCCAAAAGCCGTGCTTCACCAAGGCATAACTGAATGCTATAGCCGCTGTTATAGCCAATCATGAGGAAAGATCCGATGCAGAAAATCAAAGTTGCCAACCCTGTAGTCGAACTCGACGGCGACGAGATGACTCGCATCATCTGGCATTACATTCGCGAAAAACTCATCCATCCCTACCTCGATATCGATTTGAAATATTACGATCTTTCGGTCGAGCACCGCGATGAGACCAACGACAAGGTCACGGTGGAAAGCGCCGAGGCGATCAAAAAATACGGCGTTGGCGTGAAATGCGCGACAATTACCCCCGACGAAGCGCGGGTAAAGGAATTTAACCTCAAGGAAATGTGGAAATCGCCCAACGGCACGATTCGCAACATCCTCGGCGGCGTGATTTTCCGCGAACCCATCATCTGCCAGAACGTGCCAAGGCTCGTGCCCGGCTGGACCCAGCCGATCATCGTTGGCCGCCATGCCTACGGCGATCAATATCGCGCCACGGACTTCAGGGTGCCCGGCAAGGGCCGCCTGACCATCAAGTTTGAGGGCGACGACGGCACGGTGATCGAGCGCGAAGTATTCAAGTTCCCGAGCGCCGGCATTTCACTGTCCATGTACAATCTCGATGATTCGATTCGCGATTTTGCCCGCGCTTCGCTCAATTACGGTCTGGCCCGCAAATATCCGGTCTATCTGTCGACCAAAAACACGATTTTGAAGGCCTATGACGGCCGCTTCAAGGACATTTTCGAAGAAATCTACGAGGCGGAATTCAAGGGCAAATATCAGGCTCTGGGAATCACCTACGAGCATCGGCTGATCGACGATATGGTCGCCTCGGCGCTCAAATGGTCGGGTGGTTATATCTGGGCCTGCAAGAACTATGACGGCGACGTTCAGTCCGATACCGTGGCCCAGGGCTATGGTTCGCTCGGCCTGATGACCTCGGTTTTGGTCACCCCCGATGGCCAGACCGTTGAGGCGGAAGCCGCCCATGGCACAGTTACCCGCCACTACCGCGAGCATCAGAAAGGCAAGGAGACCTCGACCAATTCGATTGCCTCGATCTTTGCCTGGACCCGCGGCCTCGAGCATCGCGCCAAACTCGACAACAATGCCGAGCTCGGCAAATTCGCCAAGACCCTTGAGCGCGTTTGCGTCGAAACCGTGGAATCGGGCTTTATGACCAAAGATCTGGCATTGCTGGTCGGCCCCGATCAGAAATGGCTGTCCACCACCGGCTTCCTCGATAAAATCGACGCCAACCTGCGTCTGGCGATGGGCGGCTAAGCCCATTCGCAACCAGAAGCGACGACCTTTCCTGGCGGGAACCGAACGGTTTCCGCCAGATCTGTTTGGCATCCAACCAATTATCCCCCGTCGCGCGGAAAACTCACCTTTTTCCCTAACGGTAGTTGTTGTTTGTGATGCGATGAACGGCTATAAGGCGGCCTAAGTGGTAAGGGAGAGGCTGCAATGGGAAGTCCGGATCAAGCAGAAAACGTCTATCAGCCTTCTGACGACGAACCCTTTATGAACGAGCGGCAGCTCGAGTATTTTCGCCGCAAGCTGATTACCTGGCGCGACGAAATCTCTAGGGAAAGTCGCGAAACGCTTGCTGTTTTGCAAAACGAGAGTGAAAGCCATCCCGATATCGCGGATCGTGCTTCTTCCGAATCGGACCGCGCCGTTGAACTTCGTGCCCGCGACCGTCAGCGCAAGCTGATTTCCAAGATCAACGCTGCCCTCGCGCGTATCGACGAAGGCACATACGGCTATTGCGAAGTCACCGGCGACCCCATTGGCATCAAACGTCTCGACGCCCGCCCGATTGCGACCCTGTCGCTGGAAGCACAAGAAAGCCACGAGCGCCGCGAGCGCGTCTATCGCGACGAATAAAAAGCCAACCGGTCACTGAAATCAGGCAGAAAAGGCCGCGCCGCAGGACGGGGCCTGCAGCACTGGCTTGTCCCGGCGCATTCTCATTTGTCCGAGATGGGGCGTCCCAGCAGACGCGCCATTTCAGCTTCCAGCGAATCAAGCGGCGCAGGCTCGCTTGCAGCGGGTTTTGGCGCAGCCGGAACGATGGCGGGTGGAGTTGGCGGCATCGGCGGCGCAAGCTCCGGCACTTTTGGCTCAACCGGCGCTGATATAGCAACCGTCTCAGGTGCCGTTTCTGGCGCGGCAGGCGCTGGCTCAACCGCAGGTTTTGCCGGTTGCAGCGGCCGCAAATTGGTTCGTGCCAGCGGCTGGAAGCGCATACCGCTTGGTTTGGCGGGTTCTATTACCGGCGGCAAGGGAGCGGAGGGGCGGCGTGCCGGCGCGGCACCAAATTCCGGGCGAGCCGGTGGCGGAGCCGCCGAACTTTCATTCGCAGGTACCACCCCGCCCAGCGCCTCCATCAGCGCATTGGACAAACCGTCATTCTGGGCGACCGTCGCCACCTCGTGCGCTGGCACTGGCGCGGCAGGCAGTTTGGGCGCCAGCGAAGGCGCGGCGACAGGTGCGGGTATCGGCGCAGGAACCGGCGCGGCTGCAGGGGGCGGCGCAGCATTGGGGGCTGCCATCGGCACCGGCGGCGGGCTAAAGGGCAGCGGAATTGCCTCACGCAGCGATTGCAAGGTGGGCACGCGGCTCTGCACGCGATTATTGGACACTTCCGGTTCGCGCACCGGTTGCGGCACCATGGCCGCGACCGGCATCACCGGTGCCTTGGTTTCTTGGCCTGTCGCGGCTGGCATTTCCTTGTCGTTACGCTGGCGGCTTTCCACGCGCACGATCTGCGATTCAACCAGAACATCATTCGGGCCACCTATCAGGATCAGGTGCTCGACATTGTCGCGGCGCACCAGAACCAATTGCCGTTCATTGTCGATATCAAAGGCATCCACAACCCCGAGCCGTTGGCCACGAGTGCGGGTTGAACCGGGGACACGCACGCCGCGCCGCACGAAGCTGCGCCAAATCCAAAGCGCCAAAATGACGAGAACCGCAATAACTGCGACCACAGTGGTAACCGAAAACAAGCGACCGTCGCTCATGAATGAAGATAGGGAACTTTGCATTCTTGTTTCTTCCAAACTAGCATTGTCGGCCTTCATACCACATAATCGGACGCCAGTGCAGCAAGGGGTAAACAAATGGTTAACACTGCGGAAAATCCGAAATAACCGATGCGCCGAAGCGACTTTGGCGTTATAGGCTGAAGGCTGCATTTTAAGGGCCGGGCCATTGTCAGCCGGCTATTTCATTTGTCATGACAGGGTCGGCCGACATCACCCAATTTTCGGGTAATTGGCGGGCAACGAGAGCCAACTTTATATAAACATTTTGCAGAGGTGCACGTGGATCAGAAGGTCGCCCATCCCGAAATCACGAACGCCAAATCCCAATCAAGCGACTTGGCCACGGAAACTGACAGGAGCAGCCCGAAATCCTTGCGCCGTGTCGAGCGCGGCGGCTCCATGTGGCTCGTGCTCGTGCTGTCGCTGCTCCTGATCGGCACCATCACCGCAGCCGTCGTGCTGCCCCATGCGCAATCTATTGCATTCATAGATATATTTCTGCTGTTTCTTGCCTTCGTTGGCTTCATCAGCCTGTTTTTCTATGCCGTCGGCGTGCTGCAACTGGCCGGGCAGAGCGTGCGCTTTGACTATACCCGGCAGATTGCCGACCGCTTTGTCGAAGGACTTCTGGTCACCAAGGGTGATTCGACCATCGCCTATGCCAATGAGACCTACATGCGCTGGTCGGGCGCGCACAGCCTTGCCGACATCCGCACTGTCGAGCGGCTTTTTTCAAGCACGCCGGAAACGTCGGAGGCGATTTATCGTCTGGCCCAGGCGGCGCGCGAGGGCAAAATTGCCAGCGAGGAAGTGCGCCTGACCCCTGCCCTTTCAAATGCTGCGCGAATCGGTTGGTATCGCATCCGCGTTGCGCCGCTGGACCCCGCCAGCCCCGCCAGTTCCAAAAAAGCTTCCACCCTCTGGAGCGTCGCCGACATCACCCGCGAGCGCGAGCATCACGAGCGCGTATTTCAGGAATTGCAGCACGCCATTGATTTTCTGGATCATGCCCCGGCTGGTTTCTTCTCCGCCGACGCCGACAAAGGCGTCAATTACATGAACGCGACGCTCGCGCAGTGGCTGGACTATGATTTGGCGCAGGTTGGCTCGGGCGGATTGCGGCTGTCCGATCTCATCGCCGGCAATGGCAGCGCATTGCTCGCCTCACTTACCGGCAATGCCGGCGAGGAGAAAACCGAGAGCTTTGACGTGGATCTGAAACGCCGCAACGGCCAAAACCTGCCGGTTCGGCTGATGCACAACATAACCTTTGACGCCTCGCGCCACGCTGGCAGTTCGCGCACGCTGGTGCTCAACCGCGCTTCGGGCGAAGACAAGGGCGAGGATTTGCGCGCGGCGCAGGTGCGCTTTGCCCGCTTCTTCAATTCCACCCCCATGGCGATTGCCGCCCTTGGCAAGCAAGGTGAAATCATCCGTTCGAATTCAGCTTTCGCCAAATTATTGCCAGCCGCCCTCGATACAGGCTTGGGCGGCGGCATTCGCAGCATTTACGCTACATTGCCGCAAGCCGAGCAGCCCAAATTCACCCATGCCCTGTCCGAGGCATTGGCCGACAAGGGTGACATTCTGCCCCTTGATGTGACCTTGACCGGTGAAGGCAATCGCTCCGCCAGACTGTTTCTCTCCCCCGCAGAGGACAATGATGGCGCAGCCGCCATTCTTTTCGCGCTGGACACCACCGAGCAGCGCACTTTGCAGGAAAGCTTCGCCCAAAGCCAGAAAATGCAGGCCATCGGCCAGTTGGCCGGCGGCGTCGCCCATGATTTCAACAATGTGCTCACCGCCATCATTGGTTTTTCGGATCTGTTGCTGGCGCAGCACCGCCCGACGGACCCCTCCTTCCAGGACATTATGCAGATCAAGCAGAATGCCAACCGCGCAGCCGGGCTGGTGCGCCAGTTACTGGCATTCTCGCGTCGCCAGACCCTGCGCCCCGAGGTCTTGCAACTGGGTGATCTCCTGTCCGATTTGCGGGTGATGCTGGCGCGCATGGTGGGTGAAAAGATTGAATTGCAGTTCAATCAGGGCCGCGACCTCTGGCTGGTGCGCGCCGATCACAACCAGTTCGAGCAAGTGATCATCAATCTCGTGGTCAATGCCCGCGATGCCATGGCCGGGCATGGCCGCATCACGCTGCGCACCCGCAATGTGCCGGCCTCCGAATGCGCCAGCTTTGGCGAAAAGTCGCTGATTGCCGCCGATTATGTCGCCATTGAAATTGAAGACAATGGCCACGGCATACCCGCCGATGTGCGCGAGAAGATTTTCGAGCCTTTCTTCACCACCAAGGAAGTGGGCAAGGGCACCGGCCTCGGCCTTTCCATGGTTTATGGCATCATCAAGCAAACCGGCGGCTACGTATTCTGCGTCAGCGAACCCGGCCAGGGGGCGCTGTTTCGCCTGCTGTTGCCGCGCCACATCCCGCTCGCCAACGAGGTAGAGGTCAAGAAGGAAGCGCCCGCCAAGGCCACCGCCGCCGCTGATCTCACCGGCCATGGCACCGTGCTGCTGGTGGAGGATGAGGAGGCCGTGCGCGCCTTTGGGGCCCGCGCCCTGAAAACCCGCGGCTATACCGTGATTGAAGCCGAATCAGGCGCCGACGCGCTCGAAGTGGTCGCCCAGACCCGCGAGAAGATTGACCTGATCGTTTCCGACGTGGTCATGCCGGAAATGGACGGGCCCACCATGCTCGGCGAATTGCGCAAACGCGGCATCACCGCCAAGGTGATATTCGTCTCCGGTTACGCCGAAGATGCCTTTGCCAAAAACCTCCCCGAAGGCGAAGCTTTCGGCTTTCTGCCCAAGCCTTTCTCCTTGAAACAATTGGTGGAAACCGTCAAACACCACATCCAGTCGCAAGACTGAGAAAGCGCGGCGGCCCGCGCCGGGCGACGCAGCCGGCCCGCTGGTATCCGGCCCAAAATCAAGCCCGCCCGAGCGTCCCGGCACGTGAACAAAAAAAGAACTTGCGCATGAGAACAAAACTGATACATTGAACGAAGTTGCAGTTGCCGCTGCTCTCGTGCAAAAGGAAGATCTGTTATGAGCCAACCCAATCTCCGCCTCGTTGAAGGAAGTTCCGTGGACAAGACCAAAGCCCTCGACGCCGCCCTCTCCCAGATCGAACGTGCCTTTGGCAAAGGCTCCATCATGCGCCTCGGCAAGAACCAGAAGGCGGTGGATATTGAGACCGTGCCAACCGGTTCGCTTGGACTGGATATCGCATTGGGAGTCGGCGGACTGCCGCGCGGCCGCGTCATTGAGATTTATGGCCCTGAATCTTCAGGCAAGACCACGCTCACCTTGCACGTGATCGCAGAAGCGCAGAAGCGCGGCGGCATTTGCGCTTTCGTCGACGCCGAACATGCCCTCGACCCGATCTATGCCCGCAAACTGGGTGTCAATCTTGAGGACCTGCTGATTTCCCAACCCGACACCGGCGAACAGGCCCTGGAAATCACCGACACCCTGGTGCGCTCGGGCGCTGTCGATGTATTGGTGATTGATTCGGTGGCTGCGCTCACCCCGCGCGCCGAAATCGAAGGCGAAATGGGCGAAGTCCAGCCGGGTTTGCAGGCCCGCCTGATGAGCCAGGCGCTGCGCAAACTCACCGGCTCCATTTCACGCTCCAATACCATGGTCATTTTCATCAACCAGATTCGCATGAAAATTGGCGTCATGTATGGCTCCCCCGAGACCACCACCGGTGGCAATGCGCTTAAATTCTACGCTTCCGTGCGTCTCGACATCCGTCGTATCGGCGCGATCAAGGACCGGGAAGAAGTGGTCGGCAACCAGACCCGTGTCAAGGTCGTCAAGAACAAGGTGGCACCACCCTTCAAGCAGGTAGAGTTTGACATCATGTACGGCGAAGGCATTTCCAAAAACGGCGAATTGGTCGATCTGGGTGTCAAGGCCGGCGTGGTGGAGAAGTCCGGGGCCTGGTTTTCGTTCGATTCGACCCGCCTCGGTCAGGGCCGCGAAAACGCCAAACTGTTCTTGAAGAACAATCCCGAAATCGCCGACCGGATCGAAAAAGCCATCCGTGAAAACTCCGGCCTGATCGCCGAGCGTATCCTCGAAAACGCCTCCCCGGAAGCCGATGACGGTGATGGTCCAGAATGAGCGCGCAAAGCCTCGACAGATCAAGCGTATCTGGTTAGAAGATTAGGATATTTTTCCATATTGCAGCGATCTCTGCGGTATGGTCAAAAAGGTAACAGCCTATATCTACCAGATGCGAGTTCTTCGAAAAATGAGTACTGTCAACGAGATCCGTTCCACATTCCTGCAGTTTTTTGAAAAGAACGGCCACACCAGGGTTGCGTCTTCCTCGCTGGTTCCGCGCAATGATCCGACATTGATGTTCACCAATGCCGGCATGGTCCAGTTCAAGGACGTGTTCACCGGCAAGGAAAAGCGCCCCTATGTGCGCGCGACCACGGCGCAAAAAGTGGTGCGCGCCGGCGGCAAGCATAATGATCTCGACAATGTCGGCTATACCGCACGCCATCACACCTTCTTTGAAATGCTCGGCAATTTTTCATTTGGCGATTATTTCAAGGAAAACGCCATTGAACTCGCCTGGAAATTGAGCACCCAGGAATTTGGTCTGCCCAAAGATCGCCTGCTGGTGACCGTTTATCATGACGATGACGAGGCCTTTAATCTCTGGCGCAAGATTGCCGGTCTGCCCGACAGTCGCATCATTCGCATCCCGACCGCCGATAATTTCTGGTCGATGGGCGACACCGGCCCCTGCGGCCCCTGCTCCGAGATTTTCTACGATCAGGGCGACAAACTGGCCGGCGGCCCGCCCGGCAGCCCCGACGAAGATGGCGACCGCTATCTTGAATTCTGGAATCTCGTGTTCATGCAATATGAACAGACCGAGCCCGGCGTGCGCCACGCCCTACCCCACCCTTCCATCGACACCGGCATGGGTCTGGAGCGCATCGCCGCGCTTTTGCAGGGCGTGCAATCCAATTATGACATTGACCTGATGCGCGCGCTGATCCGCGCCGTTGCCGAAGTCACCGGCGTTTCGCCCGATGGCCCGCAAAGTGCCAGCCATCGCATCATTGCCGATCATTTGCGCGCCTGCTCGTTCCTCGTCGCCGACGGCGTTCTGCCCTCCAATGAGGGCCGGGGTTATGTGCTGCGCCGCATCATGCGCCGGGCCATGCGCCACGCCCAGATATTGGGGGCGCAAGACCCGATCATGTGGCGATTGGTGCCCGCACTTCGACGCGAAATGGGCGAGGCCTACCCCGAATTGGTGCGGGCCGAAGCGCTGATCACCGAGACTTTCCGGCTTGAAGAAACGCGTTTTCGCACAACACTGGCCCGAGGCCTCACCCTTCTGGATGATGCCAGCAAAACCCTCATCACCGGCGCAAGCCTGCCGGGCGAGACCGCGTTCAAGCTCTATGATACCTATGGGTTCCCGCTGGATTTGACGCAGGACGCCTTGCGTCAACGTGGCATTTCGGTCGATCTGGAGGGCTTCAACGCCGCCATGGCCCGCCAGCGCAGCGATGCCCGCAAGGCCTGGGCCGGTTCGGGCGAAACCGCAACCGAAAACGTGTGGTTCGGCCTGCGCGAAGAGGTTGGCGCCACCGAGTTCCTCGGCTACGAAAACGAGGAAGCCTCCGCGATCGTGACGGCAATCGTCGTAGACGGCGCACCCGCTGAGGCGCTGCGTCTGGGCCAAACCGGCTATATGGTAGTCAACCAGACGCCGTTTTACGGCGAATCCGGCGGCCAGATCGGTGATACCGGCACATTCAGCGGCAAGTCCTTCGCTGGCAAAGTCACCAACACCCAAAAGCGGCTTGGCGATCTTTTCGTGCATGAAATCAAGCTGGAATCCGGGCAATTGAAGGTCGGCGACGTGGTCGCTCTGACCGTTCACCATGCGCGTCGCAAGGAAATTTGCGCCAATCACTCCGCCACGCATCTGTTGCACGAGGCCCTGCGCCAGGTGCTTGGCGACCATGTCGCCCAGAAGGGTTCGCTGGTTGCCCCCGACCGCCTGCGCTTTGATTTTGCCCATCCCAAACCCATTTCCGCCGAGGAAATCGAAGCCGCTGAGGCCAGGGCAAATGCCATCGTGCTGCAAAACGCCCCGATCGTCACCAAACTCATGGGACAGGAAGCGGCGATCGCTTCGGGCGCACGCGCCTTGTTTGGCGAGAAATACGGCGACGAAGTGCGCGTGGTGGCCATGGGCGAGGGCGAAAACCCGGATGGTCCGGCTTGGTCTGTGGAATTATGCGGCGGCACCCATGCCACACGCACCGGCGACATTGGCCTCATTACCATCGTCTCCGAGGGTGCCGTGGCCTCAGGCGTGCGCCGTATCGAGGCCAAGACGGGCGATGCCGCCCGTCAGCATCTGAACGCCGAAGCGCGCCGGATGCGAGCGGTGGCCAACCTGTTGCGCACCTCGGCCGAGGACGCGCCCGAGCGCCTCACCAACCTGATGGAAGAGCGCCGCAAACTCGACCGCGACTTGAGCGAAACGCGCAAAAAGCTCGCCATGTCGCAAAATGACGAGACGGAAGACCCGATCAGCCAGGTCGGCAACGTGCAGTTTTACAAGAAAGTGGTTCAGGGCATTGAGATGAAGGACCTGAAGTCACTGGCAGAGGCGGCTGTTGATAAAATCGGCAGCGGCATCGTTGCCATCACCGCCTTGAGTGAAGACCAAAAAGCCGGCCTGATCATCGCGCTGAGCCCCGATATGGCCGAGAAATTCAATGCGGTTGATATGGTGCGCATTGGGGCTGAGGCGCTCGGCGGCAAAGGGGGCGGTGGCAAGCGCAACCTGG
The DNA here is from genome assembly GCA_019075865.1 of Hyphomicrobiales bacterium. Taxonomy (GTDB): domain Bacteria; phylum Pseudomonadota; class Alphaproteobacteria; order Rhizobiales; family Beijerinckiaceae; genus REEB77. Next base: position 111,085 of record JAGXAN010000006.1, read on the forward strand.
CACAGGCTGGCGGGCCCAATGGCACGCGCGAAAACGCGGCCTCTGCCAACAATGCCATAGCCGCCTTCATCGCGGCCAACGCCTAGAGCCGGGCAGCGGCGCGCCAGATACACCATTGCTGGCGCAGCGGTGAGATATCGCCTATAGGTCGCGTCACCCTTGGCGCGACCAGAGCCAGCGGCAAAAATGCTACCGCAAGCGGCGTTGGCAAGGCTCGGCTGGCGGCCAGCGCGGCGTGAAGGTGCTCAAGTGCCAATCGCCGCAATTTGGCCGGATCATCGCCCGCAACCGGTGCCATTTTGGCGCTCAGCGCGGCATTGGCGGGCATCTGCTGGATAATCTCGGTCAAACCCAAAGCCATGCCTGCATGACCGCATGCCGCCGCGCCGCCCGGATCGCGCCCGCCACCCGCCAGTATCAGCGTGTTGAGCCGCACCTGTGCCCCGTAAATCGCCCCGCAATAATGCTCCAGCGCCGCCAGGTCCGGCATCGGGTCATCATATAAATCGCCAATACGCGCCTCGATCATGTCCGTGAATGCACTTTTCGGCAGATGCATTTGCGCGATTGTCGCCAAAATCGCCTCACCCAACGGATTGCCGGCAGCGTCTGCGCCTTTGGCCAGGAGTTCCAGCCAATATTGCAACCGGATTTCCCCGGCCATGACATTCGATATTTTGGCAGAAATGCCCGCGATTTCCTGCCAGAATGCGGCCAAAGCCTGCAAATGGCGCCGCGCTGAGGGCGGGGCATAAAGGCTCGCCAGATATTGCGCCCGAACAGGGGGGCGGGTTTGCCCCTCCGCGCGCAGCAGGGCTTCACAATGGCCATAGGCTGCGTCGGGACTGGCCATTTTCAGGCGACCGCGATCAGCACAGCCGCCACCCGGCGACGCTCGCCAAGCAGGATATTATAGGTGCGCGCGGCCGCCCCGGTCCCCATCACTTCAAACGAAATGCGTGCCTCCTGCAAGGCAAAGGCGAAGGCCTTGGGCAGCGGCGCAAACTGCGCTCCGGCCCCAATCAGCAAAATTTCAATCGAGCCACGCGGCTGCGTCTTCAGCAAGGTCAACACCGCCTCGGCAATGGCATCGAGACCGCCCTGCGCTATCTCATGCACCCCGGTTGGCAGCGCCAATATCGAGCCCTTGTGCGACATGTCGCCAAATCGGAAACCGCCATTCCCGTAGGCGTCAATGGCATGTTGGCCCGGCAGAAATCCATCTCCCGCCGCCCTGTCCATCGCTCACGCCACGGCTTTGGCGGGCTTGGCGGGTTCTGGCTCGCTCTTGGCACCCGAGAAAGCCTCCGTGCGCACGCCCAGATAAATCAGAACCGGTGCCGCGATGAAAATCGAGGAATAGGTGCCAATGACCACACCAAACATCATGGCCAGCGAGAACGAGCGGATGACATGGCCACCGAACCCGACCAGCGCCACAAGCGCCAGAAATGTCGCGAGCGATGTCATGATGGTTCGCGACAAAGTGGTGTTAATGGAAATATTCAGCATGTCGGAAATCGACATCTTTTTGTATTTGCGCATCATTTCGCGAATACGGTCAAGCACCACCACGGTATCGTTGAGCGAGTAGCCAACGATGGTCAGGATAGCAGCGATCGAGGTCATGTCGAATTCAAGCCGCGTGAGCGAAAAGAACCCGATGGTGAGCACCAGATCGTGCAAGGTCGCGATCACCGCGCCCACGGCAAATTGCCACTCGAAACGAAACCAAAGATAAAACAGAACCGTGGCAACCGAGACGACAATGCCGATGGTTCCCGACTGGACGAGTTCGGCAGAGACGCGCGGCCCCACCACATCGACGCGTGGAAATGTATATTGGCCTTCGAGCGCAGCCTTCACCTTATCGACCACGGCGGTCTGCGCAGTGCCGCCACCTTCCTGCAGCCCAACGCGCAGCGAAGCATCGGCGGCATTGCCAAAGCCCTGCACTTCCACATCGCCGAGTTTCATCCCTTCAAGGGTCTGTCGAACCTTAGCCAGATCAGCAACGCCCGATTTGGCATGCAACTCCACCAGGGTGCCGCCGCGAAAATCAATGCCGAAATTCATTCCCATGGTCAGGAACAGCACCACAGACAGCACCGACAGCACCGCCGAAAACGGAAAGCTGATGCGCCGGAAGCGCATAAAGCCGAATTTGGTATCGTCGGGTACAATTCGCAGAAGTTTCACAATCATTCACCCAAGGTCGATCAGATGGGCAGCGCCGTCGGGCGCTGGAAGCGGTACCACATGGCGATCATGAGACGGGTCATGGTCACAGCGGTAAAAATGGTGGTCAAAATGCCAAGCGCCAGCGTCACGGCAAAGCCCTTGACCGGGCCTGAACCCAGCAGGAACAAGATCACCGCCGCAATCAGCATGGTTGCGTTGGAATCGACGATGGTGGCAAAAGCCCGATTGAACCCGGCATCCAATGCCGAGATGATCGAGCGCCCCATTTTGAACTCCTCGCGGATACGCTCATAGATCAGCACGTTGGAATCCACCGCCATACCTATCGTGAGCACGATGCCGGCAATACCGGGCAAAGTCAGGGTCGAGCCCAGCAGCACCATCAACGCGAAGATCAGCGTGACGTGCACCCCAAGCGCGATATTGGCAAAAACACCAAACAGGCCGTAACTGACCAGCATGAACGCCACAACCAGCGCCGTGCCCAGATAGGCGGCTTTTTTGCCGGCATTGATAGAATCCTGGCCAAGACCTGGGCCAACCGTGCGCTCTTCCTCGATGCTGAGCTTCGCAGGCAGCGCGCCAGAGCGCAACAACACCGCCAATTGCGTGGCGCCAGCGACCGTGAAATGCCCGAATATATAGCCACCGCCACCGGTAATCGCGCTATCGATGCGCGGGGCCGAGATCACATCCTTGTCGAGCACGATCGCAAACAGCTTGCCAATATTCTGGCTGGTGGCCTCGCCAAAGCGCAGACCGCCGCGAATGTTGAACTTGAAATTGACCACCGGCTGACCGCTCTGGTCAAATCCCTGCTGGGCATCCGTCAAATCCTCGCCGCGCACCATAACCTGTTTCAGAACCGGGATCATCTGGCCCGAATCCTTGTCCTTCAACAAGTCATATTCGCTCGGATCGGTGCCGGGGTCGGCCACCATGCGAAAATCCAGTTTGGCGGTGGAGCCGAGCAGCTTTTTCAATTCGTTCGGGTCTTGCAGGCCCGGCACTTCCACGACGATGCGGTCCAGCCCCTCCCGCTGAATGCTCGCCTCCTTGGTGCCAATGCCGTCAATGCGTTTGCGCAGCACTTCAATCGAGCGGGCAATGGCCTGCTCAACGTAATTTTGCAGGCCCGCCTGCGTCATCGTCAGCAAAATCTGGCCATTGTCCCCTTGGGTGAGCGCATAAGTGGTGGCGCTGCTTCCCAGCAAGGCCGTGCCCAGCGGCGCGGTCAACCCGTCCAGTTTCGTCACCGCCCGGGCGTGCGCGTCGGGGTCGGGCACATGCACCTGCACGCCCATGGGCAGAATGCCAATGCCGCCGGAAATCGGGATTTTCGCCTCGCTGAGCGTGCGCCGCACGTCATCTCGCAGGTTAGTCAACTGGGTCTTGATGACATCCTTGCTGTCCACTTTCAGCAAGACATGCGAGCCGCCCTGCAAATCGAGGCCAAGCGTCACCGGTCGCACCGGTGCCCAACTGGGGAAATGCGAGGCCAGCGCCGCACTGGTGGCCGGCGGCAACAGGCTTGGCACGACCAGAAGCGCCCCGAAAATGATCGAAAGCAGGATGGCGGCAATCTTCCAATTTGCGAATCGTAACATCTAACTTAGTCTTTCACCGGCTCAGACTTGGAGCGCACGTCAGCAATACCGCTGCGCAAAAGGCGAACGCGGGTATTGGCGGCAATTTCCACTTCCACTTCGCTATCATCGACCGTCTTGGTCACTTTACCGATCAATCCGCCCGAAGTTGTGACCACATCACCGCGCCGCACGTTTTTCTGCATGTTCTGCGATTCTTTGGCGCGCTGCTGCTGCGGCCGCAACACCAGAAAATACATGATGACCACCACCGCCAGCAAAGGCACGACGGACGTGATCAAATCCATTTGTCCACCGGGTGCGGCGGCGGCAGCTTGGGCATAAGCGGGCGAAATGAAATTCATGGGTGTTCCAACAATGAGAATGATGAGCCCTTCCAGGCTCAATTTGGCCGGACTATAGCCAAGATGCCTATGAAAGCAATGGTATGTTTAAGTCGCAGGCATCAACCCCTGTCAAACACGCAAGCGAGCGTGTTGGCGTCCAGCAATTGATATTGCCCCGGCGCCAGTTCGTTCGGCAAATCGAGGCCGCCGATCCGGTCACGGTGCAACGCCTCAACGTGATTGCCAATTGCGGCAAACATTCGGCGCACCTGATGATATCGCCCTTCATGCAGCGTCAAATAGCCGGTCATTGCCGACAATGGCTGAAATTCGGCCGGCAGCAATGGCGTATCCTCGCCCTCCAGCATCAAATCGCCCTTGGCAAAGCGCTGGGCCTCATCCCCTTTCAGCGCCGTGGCGACATGCACAAGATAGCGTTTGGCAATCTGCGCGCGCGGCGATATGATCCGGTGCAGCAAAGCCCCGTCATCGGTGAGCAGCAACAGGCCCGAGGTCTCCTTGTCCAATCGCCCAACCGTTGAAATCGCGGGATCACGCCGCCGCCACCTTGCGGGCAGCAGGCCATAGACGAGCGGCCCCGCCTCCTTGTGCGAGCAGGTAACGCCCAGCGGCTTGTGCAACATCAGCGCCATGCCCGGCGGCGGGTCCAGCGCCTCGCCATCCACAAGCATCCGCTGGCTGAGGTTTTCGCGCAAATAAATGTGCTGGTCGCCTTCATGGATCGCCTCGCCATCCAGCACGATCTTTCCCGCCCGTGCCAGCGCCTCAACTTCGCGCCGTGACCCATAGCCCATATTGGCCAGCAACCGGTCAAGGCGCAAGTGTTTCAGGGCTGGCGGTCGCAATTGGCTCATTTGCGCGCCTCCAGCACTTTGAAGCCCTCAAGCTGCGCCCTGATTTCAAATTCGCGAAACAGCGGCTTGATGATGGCCTCATATGGCAAGTGCCGGTTGGCAACGAGGCACAATGTGCCGCCCTTGCGCAACTGGCGATGGGCGGCGGCGAGAAACGCCTTGCCCAACCCCTGCTTTTCAAAGCCGGTTTCATGAAACGGCGGATTGGTGACGATGAAATCGAGATTTGCCTGCAAGGATTTGCCAACGCGCACATCGACATTTTCAAAACGCACGCGCGGATCGACGACATTGCGGATCGCGCAATCAATCGCGCGCCGGTCAATGTCATAGCCGGTGACATGGCGAACCGAATCCTGCGCCAGAATGGCCGGCTCCAGCACCCCTATGCCGCAACCAAAATCCGCCCCGGTTCCAGCCAGACGCGGCAAATTCGCGGCCAATATCTGGCTGCCGCGATCCACTTTGTCCCAACTGAACACGCCAGGCTGCGTCCAGAGTTGCACATTCTCGCGAAACACCATCGCCCCGGCCTGTATGGCCGCGTCTATCCCCGAAAGCACACCCGGACGAATGACCCGACAGATCTTGTGATGGCGGCGCGACTGTCCCTCCACCGCGCAGCCAAAGGCCTCCAGTTCGTCCTGCAGGCGATTGCCTCCGAGCAATTTGGGTGCCAGCGCCAGCAATTCCCCCCCGGCCTGAAGCGCACGCAAGCTCATGGCCAGCGCAGCGCGGCGCTCGATCGTGCCCGGCGGACAATGGATAATCATTTCGCGCAAACTCGCTTCGCCCTGCCCTTCCAGCCTTTGCCCACCCGGATGCAGCGGCGAAAATTGCACGGCCAATGGATTGACGGTGACCAATTCAGGATCGGGCTCCCCATAAACCCCGTATTCGCTTGTGGTTGGTTCAGACATGCCCGGTTCCTGTCGTGGGGTGCGCGCGCATGGCGCTCGTAGGCCCCTGCATGCCATCAAATGCCGGTCACCGCCAGTCCATCGCGCGCTTTTGGTCCTGCACGATTGATTCTGGAACCCAAACACGATTTAATCTTGGCAAAATTTGCCAAAGACGCAGCGCAGGGACCCCGGTGCTTTCTCAAATTTTGAGGATCAATTGACGCAAATTCAAGCCGATCACGTGCCAGCAGCCGCCATGTTGGCAAGCTTCGCGCATTGCCTGCAATGGCCGGACGACGCCTTGCATCGCTTTAGCGTGACCGGCACCGATAGCCTGCCTTCAATATTTCCAGTCAGCGATTTTGCGACCGCCACCATTGGCGCAGCAGCGCTCTCCCTGTCACGGTTGATGGCTAATGGCGGCCACGCCCCGCAGGTGAACGTGGATCGCCGCCTAGCTTCGCTTTGGTTCAATTTGACCATTCAACCCATTGGTTGGCAATTGCCAAGCTTATGGGAACCCATCGCCGGAGATTATCAAGGCAGCAATGGCTGGATCCGCCTGCACACCAACGCCCCCCACCATCGCATGGCGGCGCTGGCCGTGTTACAATGCCCGGCGACGCGCGAAGATGTCGCCCGCGCGGTCGCGTCTTGGGATATTCACGCTTTGGAGGCGGCCATTGTCGATAATGGCGGCTGCGCGGCGGTCATGCGCTCGCTCAGTGATTGGGCGAAACACCCGCAAGGTATCGCGATCCAAAATCAGCCGTTGATCGCCTTTCACTCATACACGGGTGCGACAACGCAATGGCGCCCCTCCCCGTTGCGGCCACTGGAAGGCTTGAAAGTCCTCGACCTCACCCGCGTGCTGGCCGGCCCCATAGCCACACGCTGGATGGCCGGCTATGGTGCCGATGTATTGCGGGTCGACCCGCCGCACTGGGACGAGGGGGCCGTAATCCCCGAAGTGACACCCGGCAAACGCTGTATCCGGCTTGACCTCACCAAAAGTGCTGACCGCCAGACATTCGAGACTTTGCTGGCGAGTGCTGACGTGCTGGTTCATGGCTACCGCGCCGATGCTTTGGAGCATTTGGGTTATGGCGAGGCCCGGCGACGTCAAATCCGCCCCGCATTGATTGACGTATCCCTCAACGCCTATGGTTGGAGCGGGCCCTGGCAACACCGGCGCGGGTTCGACAGTCTGGTGCAAATGTCAACGGGCATCGCCGATGCGGGCATGCTCGCAGCCCATGCGTCACAACCCAAGCCGCTTCCGGTGCAAGCGTTGGACCACGGGACAGGCTATCTGATGGCGGCGGCGGTGGTGCGCGGCATGCACGCGCTCATTCACGAGAATCGGGCTTATAGCGCCCGCTTGTCGCTGGCACGCACGGCGGCGTTTCTCATTCAATGCCCGAGGCAGACCGATGCTTTGCCCATGGCTGCCCTCAACCCCGACGACATAGCCGCGCCCGTGGAGCGGACTTTCTGGGGGAATGCGCAGCGCCTGCACTCTCCCGCCATCATTGACGGTGCCCCGATGGCGTGGGATAGACCCGCCGGTCCGCTCGGAACCGGCGCGCCGCATTGGCTTTAAGCCAAGGCTTCAGGACTTGTTCTTGTTGTAGACATCGAAGAAAACCGCCGACAGCAGCACCAGCCCCTTGATGACCATCTGCCAGTCAATGCCAAGGCCCATGATCGACATGCCATTGTTCATGACACCCATCACGAAAGCACCGATCACTGCGCCCAATATCTTGCCAACGCCGCCCGAAGCCGAGGCCCCGCCGATGAAACAGGCCGCGATGACATCCAACTCGAAGGAGGTGCCGGCATTGGGCGTCGAGGAATTCAGTCGCGCTGCGACGATCATCCCGGCCAGCGCCGCCAGCACTCCCATGTTGACAAAGGTGTAAAAAGTCAGTCGCTCTGTCTTGATGCCCGACAGCTTGGCGGCCTTGGCATTGCCGCCCAGCGCATAAATGCGTCGGCCAATCGTCGTTTTGGTGGTGACGAAGGCATAGATCAAAATCAGCGCCGTCATGATCAGCAGGACATTGGGATACCCGCGATAGGTCGAGAGCAGATAGGTCATATACATGATCATGGCGACGATCAGCAGGTTCTTGGTTGCAAATGCCATGGTTGGCTCGGTGTCAAAGCCGTATTTCTGGTGCTCACGCCGTGCCGAAAAGCTCGAATAGACCAAGCCCAGAGACACCAGCCCACCCAGCACCATTGAAGTTATATGAAAGCCATTGCCGTTGAAAAAGTCAGGAATGAACCCCGAACTCAGCTTCTGAAATGCGGCCGGAAATGGCCCGACGGATTGCCCGTCCAGCAGTGCCAGCGACAGACCGCGAAACACCAGCATGCCGCCAAGCGTAACGATAAACGCCGGAATCCGGAAGAAGGCCACCAGCGAGCCCTGCACCGCACCGATGGTGGCGCCAAGCACCAAACAAATGAAGAAGGTGAGCACGAAATTGACATGCCAGTGCACGATCAGCACCGCAGCAAAGGCACCGATGAACCCAACGATCGAGCCAACCGAAAGATCGATGTGGCCCGCCACGATCACCAGCAACATGCCCAGCGCCATGATCACGATGTAGGAATTTTGCAGAACCAGATTGGTTAGATTCAGCGGTCGCAGCAAGGTGCCGTGGGTCGTGAACTGAAAAAACGCCATGATCGCAAACAGGGCCAGCAATATGCCATATTCGCGCAGATTGGATTTGAGAAAGTCGAGTGTCGAAACCGAGCTTTCGCCAGGCTTGATTTCCGCCTGCGCCGTCATGCTGCTGCTCCCGCTCTCATGATTGCCCGCATGATATTTTCCTGAGACCCGTCCTTGGCCAGCATTTCGCCCACAATCGCCCCCTCATTCATGACATAGATCCGATCGCAGATGCCGAGCAATTCCGGCATTTCGGACGAAATGACTAGCACCCCCCGCCCTTCATTGGCGAGCGAATTCATGATCGTGTAAATTTCATATTTGGCTCCCACATCGATACCGCGGGTTGGCTCATCCAGAATCAAAATCTTAGGGTTCGAGAACAACCACTTGCTAAGAACCACTTTTTGCTGATTTCCCCCCGACAGATTCACCGTCTTCTGGAAGACGTTGGGCGAGCGAATATTGAGCTTTTTGCGATAGTCGTTAGCTACGCCGATCTCGCGCACTTCATCAATCACGCCACGGCGAGAAATCTGGCCAAGGCTGGCGAGCGTGATGTTGTTTTTGATCGTATCGTCCAGCACCAGGCCATAATGTTTGCGATCTTCCGTGACATAGGCAAGGCCGTTTTTAACCGCCTTTTCCACCGTGCTCACATCAATTTCACGACCGTCCAGCTTCACCCGCCCGCTGATATTGCGCCCATAGGACCGGCCAAACACACTCATGGCCAACTCTGTCCGCCCCGAGCCCATCAAGCCGGCTATACCGACAATCTCGCCCCGCCGGACATTGACATTGACGCCTTTGATGACGCGCCGGCCGGCATGGAATTCATGAAAGACCTGCCAATCCTCAATGCTGAAGATTTCCTCGCCGATATTAGGCACGCGCGCCGGATAACGATCCTCCATAGCCCGGCCGACCATATTCTTGATGATGCGATCTTCGCTGATCGTTTCCTTGTGACAATCCATGGTCTCCACGGTGGAGCCGTCACGCAGAACCGTGATCCGGTCCGCCACTTTCGATATTTCATTCAATTTATGCGAGATCAGGATGCTGGTAATACCCTGCGCCTTGAATTCGAGGAGCAGATTCAACAAAGCCTCGCTGTCGCTCTCATTCAAGCTTGCGGTCGGCTCATCCAGAATCAGCAATCGCACCTGTTTGGCCAGCGCCTTGGCAATTTCCACCAATTGCTGCTTGCCGACACCAATGTTGGTGACCAACGTCGCCGGGGCTTCGTTCAAGCCCACCTTTTTCAAAAGGGCGCGGGTGCGCGAAAAAGTCTCGGGCCAGTGAATGACGCCGCCCTTGGCCGGCTCATTGCCCAGAAACATATTTTCGGCGATGGACAGCAGCGGCACCAATGCCAGTTCCTGGTGGATGATGATGATCCCCAGTTTCTCGCTGTCCCGGATATTGCGAAATTCACGTTCCTGCCCGTCGAAGAAAATCTGGCCGCCATATTCCCCCTTCGGGTACACGCCGCTCAGTACTTTCATCAACGTGGATTTGCCAGCGCCATTTTCGCCGACAATGGCATGGATCTCGCCACTATGAACTTCGAGATTGACATTTTCCAACGCCTTCACGCCCGGGAAGGTCTTGGAAATATTCCGCATTTCAAGAAGAGCTGACATTGGCCATTTCCGCGCAAGACATGCCAGAGATATGACTGAAAATGACAGCGGCGAGGCGAAATGCCCCGCCGCCGCCATCAAGCCTGTTACTGCAACTGTGTGAGCTTGTAATAGCCGCCGTCAACCAGAACTTTCTTCCAGTTGTTAATATCTACCGCAACCGGGTTGAGCAGATAGGACGGCACATTCTTCACGCCATTATTGTAGCTGGTCGTGTCATTGACCGGCACCTTGCCGTTGCTCAACATCGCATCCGACATTTCAACGGTGATCTTCGCCAATTCGCGGGTGTCCTTGTAGATCGAAGACGATTGCTCGTGCGCAATAATCGACTTGATCGACGGGATTTCGCAATCCTGACCGGTGACGTAGGGCAGTTTGTTGGTGCCGCTGCCGTAGCCAACGCCCTTGAGCGCCGACAAAATGCCAATGCTCAAGCCGTCATAGGGCGAGAGAACGGCATCGACGTGTTTGCCGGAATAGTAAGCACTCAGCAGGTTGTCCATACGGGCCTGAGCCACAGCACCATCCCAGCGCAACGTGCCGACCTTATCCATGCCCATCTGCTTGCTCTGCACAACCAGTTTGCCGCTGTCGATATAGGGCTTCAACACCGACATGGCGCCGTTGTAGAAGAAGAAAGCATTGTTATCGTCGGGCGAACCGCCGAACAATTCAATGTTGAACGGGCCTTTGCCCTTGTCGAGACCCAGCGCGGTGACGATGGTGCCGGCCTGGAGCACGCCAACCTTGAAATTGTCGAAGGTCGCGTAATAATCAACGTCGGCCGAGTTGCGGATCAGGCGGTCATAGGCAATCACCTTGATGCCGGCGTCATGCGCCTGCTTCAGGGCCTGGGTAAGGGTCGTGCCGTCGATGGACGCAATCACCAGCACCTTGGCGCCCTTGGTGATCATGTTCTCGACCTGCGAAAGCTGGGTCGGAATATCGTCTTCGGCATATTCCAGATCGGTGGCATAACCCTTGGCCTGGAACTGCTTGACCATGTTATTGCCGTCATCAATCCAGCGTGCGGATGATTTGGTCGGCATAGAAATGCCCACAAGCGCCTTTTCGGCAGCGGACGCGGGCAGCGACGCTCCCAAAAGCGCAGCCGCAAGTGCTGCGCCAAATAAATTCAACATTTTCATGCGTACTTCTCCCTGAAATCAAATCCCGCACTATTTCGAGCAGGTGTCTTTTTGTCCCGTTTCATAGCACAAGGCTCTGCAAACTGGCTTGGTCTGACAAATTTGTCAAATGCGATTCAGATTTTTTTGCACTTATCCAAAACTTTGTCAGACAAATCATCACGCATGGTAAATTCGCCTCGCCTCAATGCAATATCTGGCTCAGGAAAAGCTTGGTGCGCTCATGCTGCGGATTGGCGAAAAATGGCTCCGGCTTGTTCATTTCCACAATCTGCCCGGCATCCATGAAAATCACCCGATCCGCCACCTGGCGTGCAAAATTCATTTCATGCGTCACGCAGATCATGGTCATGCCGTCTTTGGCCAACCCGATCATGGTGTCGAGCACTTCCTTGACCATTTCCGGGTCGAGCGCCGAGGTTGGCTCATCAAACAGCATGATCTTGGGTTGCATGCAAAGTGCGCGGGCGATGGCCACGCGCTGCTGTTGCCCGCCCGATAATTGTCCTGGAAATTTATTCGCCTGCTCCGGAATTTTGACCCGCGTGAGATAGTGCATGGCGATCTCATCCGCATCTTTCTTGGGCATTTTGCGCACCCAGATCGGCGCGAGCGTGCAATTTTCCAAAATGGTGAGATGCGGAAAAAGATTGAAATGCTGGAATACCATGCCGACATCGCGGCGGATTTCGTCAATTTTCTTCAGGTCATTGGTCAGTTCAATGCCATCCACCACAATTTTGCCGGTCTGGTGCTCCTCCAGCCGGTTGATACAGCGGATCATGGTTGATTTACCCGAGCCAGAAGGCCCGCAAACCACGATTTTCTCGCTTCGCCCCACGGTGAGGTTGATGTCCTTCAAGACGTGAAAGGCACCATACCACTTGTTCATCGACGTCAACTCGACCGCGACATCGTTTTTCAAGGGCGTTGGTTTTAAGGCAGCAATATCCATGATTCCCTCAAAAAATTATCGGTTGCGGCCGGCGGCAAGCCGACGCTCCATCCATTGCGAATAGCGCGACATCGAGAAGCAGAACGAGAAGTAAAACAGCGCGGCAAAAGTGTAGGCGGTGGTCGAAATATACGGCCCATCCCACACAGGATCGATGCGCGCGGCGTCAATCGTGTTGAGAAAATCGAATATCCCGACAATGGACACAAGCGTCGTGTCCTTGAACTGGCTGATAAACGAATTGACGATCGCCGGTATCACCAGCACCAATGCTTGCGGCAGCACAATCAAACGCATCATCTGCGTATAATTCAGGCCCATCGCCATCGCGCCTTCAAATTGGCCGCGCGGCATCGCCTGCAAGCCGCCGCGCACCACCTCGGCCATATAGGCCGCGCCAAAGATCGCGGTTCCGATCATCGGGCGCAAAAGCCGATCCGGCGCATAGGCGTCGGGCACGAACAGCGGCAACATGGTATTGGCCATGAAAAGCACGGTGATGAATGGCACGCCGCGCGCAAACTCGATGAAAATCGTGCACACGAACCGGATCACCGGCAGCTTGGAGCGGCGTCCCAAAGCCAGAATAATGCCCAGCGGCAGCGAAAACACGATGCCCACGAGCGCCATCAACAGCGTGACGAATATCCCGCCCCAGCGGGTCGTATCGACAACCGGCAGCCCGATCAAGGGGAAGCCATGCAGCAGGAAGAACCCAAGAACCGGATAAACCAAAAAGAACAACCCAGCCGCCAGATTTCGGCGCGGGGCTGTGGTGCGCAGCAGCCAGAGGATCAGGACTGCGCCGATAACAATCGCCACATCCACCCGCCAGCGCTGGCTGACCGGATAGGAGCCATAGGTCAGATACGGCAATTTGCGCTCGATGAACGCCCAGCAGGCCCCCGCCCCTTCCACCCGGCATTTGGCCCCATCCGGTGCCGACCATACCGCATCCGTGAAAAGAAAGCGCACCATTCCGGGCACGATATAAACCACCAAAGCTGCACCCAGCAGCGTCAGCACGCCCGATAGCGGTGTCGAAAACAGGTTTTTGCGAAGTGTCGCCAGAATACCCACTTCCGAGCGAGGTGCCGGCTGCGCTTCGCGCAGCGTCTGTTGCACAAATGCGGCTTGCGTCATTTCATCTCTCCGCCAACGCAACGCGTTTATTGTAAACATTCATGATCATGGCCGTTATCAGCGAGATGGCCAGATAGACGCCCATGGTCACAAACACGATCTGCACCGCTGCCCCGGTCTGGTTGAGCACGGTTCCCATGAACACCTGCGCGAGTTCGGGATAGGCAATCGCCACCGCCAAAGTCGAGTTCTTGGTCAGGTTAAGGAACTGGTTGGTGAGCGGCGGAATGATCACCCGCATCGCCTGTGGCACCACAATCAGCCGCAGCGACTGGCTGTGCGAAAAACCCAGCGCCGAGGCCGCTTCACGCTGGCCCTTGGATACGGCCGTAATGCCCCCGCGCACGATTTCCGCGATAAAGGTCGCGGTGTAAATGGTCAGGCCGAGCAGCAGCGAAATGAATTCAGGGTAAACCTGCAAGCCGCCGACAAAATTGAAGCCGCGCAGCACCGGAAAAGTCAGGTGCATCGGCTCGCCCAGTATGAAATAGCCGAGCACCGGAAAACCCACCAGCGCCGCAATCGAAACCAGAAGCACCTGACCCGGCTCACCCGTCACCGCTTGACGCCGCCGCGCGAAGCGTCGGTAAAAATAGGCCACCGCTATGCCAAGGGCCAGCGCCAGCCACAGCCATATGGCATTGGCCGAGAATATCGGATTGGGGAGAATCAGACCGCGATTGTTCAAAAATGCGCCGCCTGGCAAAGCCAGCGACTGCCGGGGCGACGGCAACGGACGCAGCACCGCATTGTACCAGAACAGCAATTGCAGCAGCAACGGCACATTACGGAACAATTCGACGTAAACCAGCGCCAGTTTGGCTACCACCCAATTGCTGGAAAGCCGCGCTATGCCAACGATAAAGCCAAGAATGGTTGCAAATACAATGCCCAGGCCCGCCACCAGCAGCGTGTTCAACAGGCCGACAAAAAACGCACGCCCGAAGGTCGAGGTCGAGGCGTTGAAATAGATCAGCGTTTGGCTGATATCGAAACCGGCGATATTATTCCAGAAATTGAAATTCGTCGGCATGTGATGCGCGAGCATGTTGTCTCGCGCATTATGAAAGGCCTCATAAAACAGATAGGCCAAAACGATGGCAACCACCGCCTGTGCGACATAGCCGCGAATTTCGGGATTGTACCACAAGGATGGCTTGGCGGGAGAAACGTCTGAACTTCCGGATTTCGAAACCTGGCTCACGATGCCCCCCGCCAACCTTACTCAATACTCTTTAGCGTACGGGCGGTGCATATTGGATGCCGCCCTTGGTCCAAAGCTGGTTCAGGCCGCGTGCGAGCTTCAGCGGCGAACCCTCCCCGACATTGCGCTCGAACGATTCGCCATAATTGCCGACGTTCTTGATGATGCGATAGGCCCAGTCATTGGTAAGGCCCATGGTCTGGCCAAACTTGCCTTCGGTGCCGAGCAGGCGCTTGATGCCTGGATCATCGGACTTCAGCATGGCGTCAACATTGGCTTGGGTCACGCCCGCTTCCTCAGCATCAAGCATGGCAAAGCCGGTCCATTGCACAATATCAAACCACTGGTCATCACCCTTGCGCACGGCTGGGCCAAGCGGCTCCTTCGAAATGATTTCGGGCAGAATGATATGCTCGCTGGGGTTGACCAGCTTCACGCGCTCAGCAGCAAGGCCGGATGCGTCGGTGGTGAAAGCATCGCAACGGCCCGAATCATAGGCCTTCACGGTCTGGTCAGCGTCCTGGAAGGTCACCGGCGAGTATTTGATGTTATTCTTGCGGAAGAAGTCGGTGAGGTTCAACTCGGTGGTGGTGCCCTGCTGCACGCAGATCGACGCGCCATCCAGTTTCAACGCAGAGGCGACACCGAGCTTTTTGCGAACCATGAAGCCCTGGCCGTCATAATAATTGACGTTGGTGAACATCAGGCCGAGTTCGGACTGGCGCGACTGCGTCCAGGTGGTGTTGCGTGCGAGCACATCGACTTCGCCCGACTGCAACGCCGTGAAACGGTCTTTGGCGTTCAGGGGGATGAATTTCACCTTGGTCGGATCATTGAAAATAGCCGATGCAATTGCCCGGCAGACATCGACGTCAAGCCCCGTGTAATTGCCTTTATCGTCGGGCATGGCAAAGCCGGCCAACCCTGGATTGGTGCCGCAGACCAAAACGCCGCGCGATTTCACGGTATCCAAAGTCGTCGCAGCGGTCGCGGGCAATGCCGCTACCGAAACAGTCGCCAAGGCGATTGCTGATGCAATTATTTTTTTCATGTTCTTTCCCCAATTCGGACGCACAAAAGACGTAACTTGGAAGGCCAAGCCAAAAGGCCACCCGCCATGATCGCTATCACGCGCATTTTTTTTGGGAACGTCAAGCACCAATCGCATGATAGTTCACAGGCAAACTATTTTTTATTCGAAACTGTTCGCCGTTTAATCGGGGTGCCTGATTTTTCTGCAGCGGCTGCCCGCGCGGCGCTCAATGCGATGCGGCACCATTGAACAAGTTCATCCGAATCGTCATGGGCAGTCTCGGGCAAGGTCCAGTAAGGCATCGAACCCTTGCGGCCATTCTCGCGCTCGTAAACCCAGTGCCGCGCGCCCGCAGCCTCATATTGGGCGGCGACCGAGGCATCGCCGCGCAGCCGGATTTCGCCACGCATTTCAACGGCAAAGCACAGCCCGTCGGCATAAATGCCATGGCCGCTGAACAGCCGCTTTACTTCTACAGCCCCAAAGGGCGCGAAGAATTCCTTGAGTGATTCCGCGTCCATGGGCCTAATGGCTGGCGGCAACGGCTTCGGGAGACGCCGGAGTGATGGCCACACTCTCGCCGCAACCGCAGGCCGAGGTCTGGTTCGGATTGTTGAAAACAAAACCGGATGACATCTTGCCCGACTGGAAGTCCATTTCCGTACCCAGCAGAAACAGGATCGCCTTGGGGTCGATCAGGATGCGCACGCCTTTGTCATCGACGATTTCGTCATGCGGGGCCGCACCCTGCGCCATTTCCATCGTATAGGACATGCCCGCGCAGCCGCCGTTCTTGACGCCAACGCGCAAGCCGACCACCGGCGTCGGCGACGTCGCCATTATCTCCCGCACCCGCGTCGCTGCGGCATCGGTCAGAGACATCACTTTGAAGCGTGGCAATGCCATATTTGGCTCCCGTTTCTGCGGTAATCCCGCAAATGTTCAATATAGGCTAAAAAAGCTAAAATTCCATACCCCGGCCTATTTGCGCCGATAATCCCCCGTGAAACTCACATTGTTGCCGCCGCAATTCCGGTTGTCTTCCACCAGCAGGAACGGCCCAAGCCGCCGCATCCGAATCCGGCAGGCCATCGCATCCCCCTTGTCATAGGGCAAGGTTCCGGAGCCCTCATCGGCGGTGAAAGCCAGGCTGTCGCCCTGCGATCGCGCTGTCGCATCAAACGAGCCTATATTGACGCCGCCACGCTTGACCCTGTCGGGGTCGAGCGCACCAAAGGTGGCATCCCCATGCAACACCATCATGCCCGGCGCTTTGCCGACTTTGATGGTGATTTTCTGCTCGACATTGCCGCGCCATTGCCCTGAAAAGTCCTTTGAGCCAGCGTCCGCAGCCGCCACCAACGCCGCCGTGGGCAGCCAACCCGCGCGCACCAGGCCTTTGGCATTGACATATTCGCCGCAGGAAAACTCGCCTTCACGGGCATTGACCAAGACCGGGTCGCCGCTCACCAGATAGTCCTTGCGCTGGCACGCCTTGGCCCCGGCAGCCGGGCAGCCCTTCTGCTCGGAAGCATTGTTGAGGAAATGAACCGGCCCGCCCTTGCGCACAGACATAAGCGAAATCCGGGTCGTGGGCGCAAGGTCAGCCCAGCCCATGCATTCCCCTAAGCTGGCGGCATTGGCACAAGCTGGCAGCAACAGAAGCAGCCAGGCCAGATGACGGAATTTCAGGGCCATCACCACATATCCAGCGCCACGCGGGCCTCATCCGACATGCGGCTCTGGTCCCAGGGCGGATCAAAAACCATGGTCACCTTGGCGCCTGAAATTCCCGGCACAGCCGAAACCGCCGACTCGACCCAACCTGGCATTTCACCTGCCACCGGGCAAGCCGGGGCTGTCAGTGTCATGTCAATCGACACAAACTTGTTGTTGTCGACTTCGACCTTGTAGATCAGGCCCAATTCGTAAATGTCGGAAGGAATTTCCGGGTCATAAACGGTCTTGAGCGCCGCAATAATATCCTCGGTGAGCTTGTCGAGCTCGGCCGGGGGCATGCCATCATCCAGAGCCATTTCCGGGCGATTGGGCTGAAATTCAGATTCGGCTGTCACTTGTTCGGTCACGACCCTATCCTCACGCAAACATTTTCTGGGCGCGCAGCAGCGCCTCTGCCAAAGCATCGACTTCCGCCAACGTATTATACATGCCAAAAGATGCGCGGCAGGTGGAAGTTACCCCAAAGCGTTGCAGCAATGGCTGGGCGCAATGCGTGCCGGCCCGCACCGCCACCCCAAACCGGTCAATGACCGTTGCTATATCATGGGCATGGACGCCCTTCATCTCAAAAGACAGGATCGGCCCCTTGCCTTTGGCGGTGCCAAAAATGCGCAAACTATTGATATGCGACAGTCGCTCGACAGCATAGGCATAGAGACTAGCCTCATGCGCATTGATGTTGGCGCGGCCAATACTCTCCATATAGTCAAGCGCCGCACCTAGCCCGATCGCCTGCACGATCGGCGGTGTCCCCGCCTCGAACCGCTGCGGCGGATCATTATAGGTCACGCTATCGGTGCGCACTTCGGCGATCATCTCACCGCCGCCCATGAAGGGGGGCAGACGGTCGAGCCATTGGCTTTTGCCATAAAGAACGCCAATGCCCGTCGGCCCATAGACCTTGTGGCCGGTGAATATGTAAAAATCCGCATCCAGCGCCTGCACATCGCAATCCAGATGCACGGCCCCCTGCGTGCCATCCAGCAACACCGGAACCCCTTGCGCATGGGCGATATCAATGATTTCGCGCACCGGCGTCACCGTGCCAAGCACATTCGACATATGTGTCACCGCGACGATCTTGGTGCGCGGCGACAGCGCGCGGCGATATTCCTCCATCGAGAAATTGCCTTCGTCATCAACACCCACCCATTTCAGCACCGCGCCTTTGCGCTCGCGCAGAAAATGCCATGGGACGATATTGGAATGATGCTCCATCACCGAAAGCACGATTTCATCGCCAGCCTGAATATGGCCAAGCCCGAACGAGGAAGCCACCAGATTGAGCGCAGCCGTCGCTGAAGAGGTGAAGACAATTTCATTCACCGAGCGCGCATTCAAGAAGGCCCGCACCTTCTCACGCGCAACCTCATAACCCTCGGTCGCTGCATTGGCTAAATAGTGCAAACCCCTGTGAACATTCGCATATTCGGTTTCATAAGCGCGCGTCAGTCGCTCCAGAACCTGCCTCGGCTTTTGCGCCGAAGCTGCATTATCAAGATAAACGAGTGGCTTGTCATAGGGGCGCAGCGACAATATCGGGAAATCCGCACGGATTGCCTCGACATCATAGGCACCTGGCTTGGGCATCATATTCATTGGGCAACATCCTTCCGGGTGCGGAGCCAGTCCGCAACCCGTTGGCTCATATGTGGGATAGCCGCCGCATCCGGCAATGCTTCGATCAATTCATCGGCAAACGCCTGCAACAGCAAACCTTCCGCCTCCGGCTTGGCAATGCCGCGCGCGGCGCAATAGAAAATCTGGTCTTCATCCAGCGCGCCCACTGTCGCCCCATGCCCGCAAACCACGTCGTCGGCAAAGATCTCCAGTTCCGGCTTGTTGTCCATCACTGCATGATCGGACAACAAAACCGCCTTGCTCATCATTTTGCCATCGGTTTTTTGCGCATGGGGATGCACCACCACCTTGCCCTGATAGACGCCGGTGGCTTCGCCATCGAGAATGGTGCGGAAGGTCTCGCGGCTGACGCCGTGGCCTGCCATATGCGCTACCACGAGGCTGGTGTCGATATGCTCTTCGCCGCGCCCCAATTGCACGCCATTGAGCGTGACATTGCCACCCTCGCCTTCCAGCGCCACGAACATTTGACGGCGCAGCAAGGCCCCGCCGCTGAGCATGGCGAAAGAATGCAAATCAGCCTGCCCGCCAAGCCGTGCGCTGAGGCTGTTGACCAGCACGCTATTGGCGGCGGCAAAATCGGCGATATGGCTGCATTTGGCATCCGCGCCCAGCGTCAGTTCCAGCGCCAGGTTGATTTGATGCGGGCCCGCCATGCCGCTGGCACTTTCCACAAGGCACACCTGCGCCCCAGCGCCAACTGTCACGGCAACCCGCGCAAACAAAGCTTTGGGCTGCCCTTGGCTGATCAGATGCGCGATGTGAATCGGCTGGTCCACCGCGCAGCCAGCGGCAATCTCCAGATGCAGCGGATGTGCGGCAAAAGCATGGTTCAAGGCCAGAACCGAATCCTTGGTGGCCATTGGCCCGGTGTCCGTGCACAGGGCAACATGGGCTGGCAAATCATCCGAATGGGCCGGCGAGTAACGGCCATCGACAAGGGCGATCACGCAGGCCCCTGGCATCAGGCTCTCGGGCTTGCCAACCGGCCCTGCCGCATCCCCCGCCAGCGGCAATGCCGTGTCCATGGCCCCGCGCAAATCGGTAAAATGCCAGGCCTCAACCCGCTTGTTGGGCAGTCCGGCTTCGGCAAATTGCGCAAATGCAGCCCGGCGCGCGGCATTCAGGCCGCCAAGCGCCTCAAACTGCGCGGCAAGCCCGGCTTCGGCCTCGGTCTTGGGACGTGATAAGATCAGGTTCATGGCCTCACGCCGCCTCACCAACATAGTCTTTATAGCCACTCTTTTCCAATTCCAGCGCCAGTTCCGGCCCGCCGGATTTGACGATTTCACCCTTGGACATCACCAGCACCGTGTCCGGCTTGATATAATCAAGAAGGCGCTGGTAATGGGTGATGACCAAAAACCCACGTTGCGGACTGCGCAGCGCATTGACGCCTTCGGCCACAATCTTGAGCGCATCAATATCCAGCCCGGAATCCGTTTCGTCCAGAATGCCGAATTTGGGTGCCAGCAGCGCCATTTGCAGGATTTCCATCCGCTTTTTCTCGCCGCCGGAAAAGCCGACATTCAGCGGGCGCTTCAACATCTCCGGGTCGATCTTCAGGGCCTTGGCTTGCGCACGCACCAGCTTGATGAAGTCAGGCGTCGCCAGTTCAGCCTCGCCGCGCTGCTTGCGCTGCGCATTCATCGCCGCTTTCAAAAACGTCATAGTCGCAACGCCGGGAATTTCCAGCGGATATTGGAACGCCAGAAACAGGCCAGCCGCCGCACGCACATCCGGTGCCATTTCGAGCAGGTTGACGCCATTGAGCAGCACCTCGCCCGCCGTGACTTCATAATCGGGCCGCCCCGCGATTACATAGGACAGGGTCGATTTGCCCGAGCCGTTCGGCCCCATAATCGCCGCCACCTCGCCCGCCCGAACCGTCAGGTTGAGGCCATTGAGGATTTTCTTGCCGTCGATTTCGGCGTGCAAATTGCGAATTTCTAGCATGGGTTCATTCTCACATTTCGCCTTCGAGACAATCGAGGCTGTTGTTGGTATGGCTGAAATGGCACATGCCGCCAGATTCAGAGTTATTCCAGTCAGGCCGCGAATGGACCGCGAATTTGTCGCCATCGAAGCAACAGGCGGCACCGGCGAGATTGCAGGCCTGGCCGGCCATCAACCCACGCTCCCCTCGAGCGAAATCGCGATCAGCTTTTGCGCTTCCACCGCAAATTCCATCGGCAATTGCTGGAGCACATCGCGCACGAAACCGTTGACGATCAACGCGGTCGCTTCTTCCGCGCCAATGCCGCGCTGCTGGCAATAGAACAATTGATCTTCCGAGATTTTGGAAGTCGTTGCTTCATGCTCAAATTGCGCGGATGCGTTCTTTGCTTCCAGATAGGGCACGGTATGGGCACCGCAATTCTCGCCAATCAGCAAACTGTCGCAATTGGTGAAATTGCGCGCGCCCGTCGCCTTGCGATGCGCCGAAACCAGCCCGCGGTAGGTGTTTTGCGAATGGCCGGCCGAAATGCCCTTCGAGATGATCCGACTGGTCGTATTTTTGCCCAGATGGATCATTTTGGTGCCGCTGTCGACCTGTTGGCGGCCATTGGAAATGGCGATGGAATAAAACTCGCCGCGTGAATCATCGCCGCGCAGGATGCAGCTTGGATATTTCCAGGTGATGGCCGAGCCCGTTTCCACCTGCGTCCACGAGATTTTCGCCCGCGCGCCACGGCAATCGCCACGCTTGGTGACAAAATTGTAAATCCCGCCCTTGCCATTGGCATCGCCCGGATACCAGTTCTGCACGGTCGAATATTTGATTTCGGCATCATCGAGCGCAATCAACTCGACCACCGCCGCATGCAACTGGTTTTCATCGCGCTTGGGCGCGGTGCAGCCTTCCAGATAGCTGACATAAGCGCCCTTGTCGGCAATGATCAGCGTGCGCTCGAACTGGCCGGTATTCTGTTCGTTGATGCGAAAATAGGTGGACAATTCCATCGGGCAGCGCACGCCCGGCGGAATGTAAACGAACGAGCCGTCCGAAAACACCGCTGAATTCAGCGTCGCAAAATAATTATCGGTAACCGGCACCACCGAGCCAAGATATTTCTTCACCAGTTCGGGATGCGAATGCACCGCTTCCGAAATCGGGCAGAAAATCACCCCGGCCTTGGCCAGTTCCGCCTTGAAGGTCGTAACAACCGAAACCGAGTCGATCACCGCATCCACGGCAACGCGGCGCTCCTGGACGCCGGCCAGAATCTCCTGCTCCAGCAAGGGAATGCCGAGCTTGTCATACATGCGCAGGATTTCAGGATCGACCTCCGCCAAAGTCTTGGGGCCGATCGCCGATTTCGGCGCGGCATAATAATAGAGATTCTGGTAGTCGATTTTGTCGTGCTCGACGCGCGCCCAAGTCGGCTCCACCATGGTCAACCAGCGCCGGTAAGCATCCAGACGCCAAGCCAGCAGCCATTCCGGCTCGCCCTTCTTGGCGGAAATGAAGCGGACGATGTCCTCACTCAAGCCCCTCGGGGCCATTTCCATTTCGAGATCTGTCGTGAACCCATATTTATATTCACTGACGTCGATGGCTCGCACCTTTTCGACCGTCTCTTGCACCGCTGCCATAACACTCTCCTCGCCTAACGGTTTCAAGGACCGCCGGTTGAAACTTTACGCTGCCCGCTTCGCTGAAGCTTTTGCCACAAGTGGTGCGGCAGCGCCAATCAAAGCTTGCACGTCCTCATAATCCGAACCCCAACCAAAACTCACCCGCAACGCTCCCTCCGCCAGATCGGGTGCAACACCCATCGCTTCCAGCACATGCGAGCGTCGCACCTTGCCCGAAGAACACGCCGAACCTGATGATACGGCAACCCCGGCAAGGTCAAGCCCCATCAGAGCGGTTTGCGCCGGTAATCCGGGCACCGCAAAGGCGCTGGTATTGGGCAGCCGCGTCGCCGACTGGCCGAATATCACCGCCTGCGGCGCGATTGTCGCAAGCTCGCTCTCAAACCGGTCTCTCAGTCCGGCGAGCCGCAGGGCTTCGCCCGTCAATGTCTCGCCAGCAACTTTTGCAGCCGCGCCAAACCCGGCAATGCCCGCGACATTCTCCGTGCCTGCCCGCAAGCCGCGCTCTTGACCACCACCGCGCAACAAAGGGTCGATTTGTGGCACGAAATTGCGCTTCATCACCAGAGCGCCGACGCCCTTGGGGCCACCGATCTTGTGCGCCGACAAAAACATCGCCTCGACCCCGAGCGCTTCAATATCCAGCGCCATTTTGCCAAGGCCCTGCACACCATCACATAATGTGGTGCCACCCGCCGCCCGCATCAAGGCTGCCGCCGCCTGAACCGGTTGCACGACCCCGGTTTCATTATTGGCAATCTGCAGCGCAAGCAGCGCGCGCGCGCCGTTCAGTCCGCCAAGCAAATCTTCGAGATGCGCGAGGTTCAACTGGCCATCGGCACCAAGCGCCACATGCTGCACGCATTCGGCCGGAAATCTGTGGCCAGTCAACACACAAGGATGCTCACCCGCCCCGATCAATAACACATCAAAATCGCGCCCGCCTGTCGACAGAAATCGCGGCGAAAGAGCCAGATTGGCCGCCTCCGTGCCCCCCGAAACGAACACGACATCCGCTGCTCTGGAACCGACCAGCGCCGCAATTTCCGCGCGCGCCGTCTCGATGATCGCGCGGGCCTCGCGTCCTTCGCGGTGCACGGAAGAAGGGTTACCCCCTACGTCGAAGGCGGCAAGCATGGCGTGTCGCGCCCGGGGATGGAGCGGTGCACTGGCGTTATAATCAAGATAATGCCGCGAACCTGACATTTGTAAGCCTACGCAATCAATGGCTGACACAGCCCAATTTATCGTATGGAATCCGTCACTTCAGGCACTGGCAAAGTTTTCCTCACGGAGCCGGTGCTAAATTCCTTGCTTTTTGGGGTATACCCCGTGCTAGGAACGGCACAAGCGAATTTTGCCAAGTCCGGGGACCCTCATTCTGTTAGAATTATTCTAACACTATTGTGGGCTTCCGCAATGGCCCCGTCAAGTTGCGCCAGCACTTTTGTGATGGGCGTGCAGAAATTGGAGAGACAATGCCTGAAGTCATTTTTACCGGGCCGGCTGGCCGCTTGGAAGGTCGTTTCCATCCATCCAAGACGCGCTCCGCCCCGCTGGCAATCATCCTGCATCCCCATCCGCAATTTGGCGGAACGATGAACAACCAGATTGTTTATAACCTTTATTATGCTTTTGCCGAGCGCGGGCTTTCGGTTTTGCGTTTCAACTTTCGCGGTGTGGGCCGCAGCCAGGGCGCATTTGACCATGGCTCGGGCGAATTGTCCGATGCTGCCGCTGCGCTCGATTGGGCGCAAAGCCTGAACCCGGAAGCCAAATCCTGTTGGGTGGCCGGTGTTTCCTTCGGCTCGTGGATTGGCATGCAATTGCTGATGCGACGTCCGGAGATTGAAGGTTTTGTCTCGATTGCGCCCCCCGCCAACCGGTTTGATTTCTCGTTTCTGGCCCCCTGCCCCTCCTCGGGCCTATTCGTGCATGGCGACAAGGATCGCGTCGCCCCGCTGAAGGAAGTGACCGGCCTGATCGAGAAACTGAAAACCCAGAAGGGCATTACCATCGAGCACGCCGTCATTCCTGGCGCCAATCACTTTTTTGAAAATTGCGTCGATGAGTTGATCGCTGAGGTGGGTTCCTATCTCGACCGCAAATTGAACAATCCGCCGATCCAGCGCATTTCGACGCGCGTTGAATTGATTGGGAAATCTTAAAAAACTGATCTGAGCTCTTTCATGTCCGCATTTACCCCCAAATCTGACCTGCTGCACACGCTCGAGCAGCGTGGTTTCATTCACCAATGTTCGGATTTTGCCGGACTGGACGCCAAAGCCGCCTCTGGCGATCTGGTCGCTTATGTCGGATATGATTGCACCGGCCCCTCGCTGCATGTCGGCCATCTGATTTCGATCATGATGCTGCACTGGCTGCAAAAAACCGGTGGCAAACCCATCACCCTGATGGGTGGCGGCACCACCCGCGTCGGCGACCCTTCGGGCAAGGACGCCAGCCGCCCGCTGGCGACGCTGGAGCAGATCGAATCCAACAAGAATTCAATCCGCAAGGTGTTTTCGCAGTTTCTGACATTTGGTGATGGCCGCCACGACGCCATTCAGCCCGACAATGCCGAATGGCTGGCCAAACTCAATTACATCGATTTTCTGCGCGATGTCGGCCGGCATTTCTCGGTCAATCGCATGCTGTCGATGGATTCGGTGAAACTGCGTCTGGAGCGCGAGCAGGAATTGTCCTTCATCGAGTTCAATTACATGTGCCTTCAGGCCTATGATTTTGTCGAATTGAACAAGCGCTATGGCTGCACCCTGCAAATGGGTGGCTCCGACCAATGGGGCAATATCGTCACCGGTGTCGATTTGGGCCGCCGGTTGGGCACCGGCCAACTCTATGCGCTGACCACGCCGCTGCTGACCACGGCTTCGGGCGCGAAAATGGGCAAAACCGCGCAAGGCGCGGTCTGGCTCAACGCCGATATGCTCTCGGCCTATGATTACTGGCAGTTCTGGCGCAACACCGAGGACGCGGACGTGGTCCGCTTCCTGAAACTGATCACCTTGCTGCCGCTGGATGAAATCGCGCGCCTCGGCGCGCTGGGAGGCTCCGAAATCAACGAAGCCAAGAAAATTCTGGCCACCGAGGCCACAGCATTGATCCATGGCCGCGAGGCCGCCCAAGCCGCCGCCAACACCGCTCAGCAGACCTTTGAGGCCGGCACTTTGGCGCAGGATTTGCCGCGGGTGGAAATCCCCGCGAGCCAGCTCCGCGAAGGTTTTGGCATTCTCGCCGCCTTTGTCAAAGCCGGGCTGGTCGCCTCGACCAGCGAAGCGCGCCGCCAGATCAAGGGCGGTGGCTTGCGGGTCAACGACGCGGTGCAAAGCGACGAAAACGCGGCGCTGACCCCCCGTGACCTGTTACCCGAAGGCGTCATCAAGCTGTCGCTGGGCCGCAAGAAACACGTGCTGCTACGCTGCGCCGACTGATCATTGCGCGCCGGGGGGCTGGAAGTTGGGTGGAACGCCGCCAGCCCCGAAAATCTGTCGCAAGAAGCCGGGGGCAATCGCTGAAATCGGGTTGAAGCTGAGCGTTGGCCCGCTGATCGGCCCGCTCACCCGAAAATTCACCGCAAACAGCCCCTCGTGCTTTTCGCCGCCGAGCAGAACCCCAAAAACCGGAATGCGCGCGAAGATGTTGTTCAGCCCATAGGCTGGCACAAAGGTTCCGTGCAAATCCATGTAGTTTTGCGGAAAAACAAACCGGCCGTTCACTGAAATGCCAAGTTGCGAGCCAAATATCACGGCGTCCTTCAGATTCAACTGTCCGGCATGGGTGGTGAATTGCGCCTGCAGCTTTTCAAATGGGGCATCGCTCAGGTTCAACTGCGGGTCATTCACCGATGTCGCGTTCGGGTTGTTCCCGCGGCGCGACGCCACAATCTGGCGCAACATCGGCTCATTTTGAAGGATGAAATCATGTATCTGCAGATGGCCGCTCGTGGTTGACAGGGTCTGCGTCAGACTGAGATCCAGCGTTCCGCCATCCATGTGGCGATAGAAATCGAGAAATGCCAGCAAGCCGCCCGCATCTTTGGCATGGACAACCATCTGGCCATCGGCCTGCATCGCTCCCGAAAGCGCGCCACCACTGCCCTGCGCCTGTATTTCGAAGGCATGGATCAGCCCGCCATGGCGTGACATCCGCAATTGCACCTGCCCCAGCGCTTCATCGTTGAAGCCCGTGACTTTGGCGACGTGCAGGGTGATATCGATATCGGAAGCGGGCGGCCCCTGCTTGGCGCTCGGTTTGGGGTGCAATATCGCCTGCACCATCGCCCGCGCATCAAAATTGCTGCCGGTGACGGAAACTTGCATGGATTTGCCGGAAGTATTGATCTTGGCCGAGATTTTGTCGGTAGCGGACAATTGCACCTGTTTGAGGTCCGCCGAGACGATTTTGCCTTCGCTGTTCAACTCCGCTGTGCCCCTGGCACTGACGCCGCCACCATCAAAAACCAGATTATCGAGATGTGTGCCTTTTGCGCCCGGCTCGACATTGAAGCTGGCCATCGCCGGCCGCCCGGCGACTTTGTTAAACCCGGGCACGGGGTCTTCAATATGCGCCTTGGACATATCCAGCGTCACCGTCGCCGGGGTCACCTCAGGCGCTGGCTTTTTGACTGTCGCTTTGGCTGCCGGCTTGTGGTCGCCAACCAGCGGCGCCTCGATTTTCACCCCTATAGGCCCGGTAACTGGCGCGAATGTCATGTTCAGCCGCTTGCGGGCCGCATCGTCCAACGTGAAACCGATGACCGCCTTGCCGGCCTTATTGGGCGGCTGGCTGATGTTCAGGCTCGCAGCGGTTGCAAACATCTGCCCGATCCCGCTCGCGGTTATGCCTTTGGCATCTGATTTCACGGCCAGGGTGGCATGGTCAAACCCGGCTTTGCCGATCAGGTTATGCGCGGCAAAATCCGTCAGTTTGGCGTCGATCGCCACCTTGTTCTGGTTGGGTGCAACATGGTCGCCAACCAGCATGTTCAGCACAAGCTTGCCATCGATCTTGCCCTCGATACTGGCCGGGTCCAGCGGCAATTTCACAAACGGGCGCATGGCATCCGAATTCAGCAGAAATGTCGTGGTGGCAAGCGAGCCGGACATATGCGCATTGACAATGGCTGGCGCGGGCTTGAGCCCAGTATCCGGCATGACATAGGTTCCGGAGCTGATGGTCATCACATGCTTGGCGTCTTCGGCAATCTCGCCCTCGGCTATGTCGATATGCACCGTGTGTCCGGTCAAATGCCCGGTGGCTTCAATATTGGAAACCGGCGGGAAATTGGGGAGGATATCCAGCGCGATGTCGTGCACTTTGCCGTCAAGATGCAAAGCCGCATCCGGTGCCGGTTTTTGATCTTTTATCAGAGCCAGCGCCGCCGCATCAAAATCCAGCGCCATGTGCAGGGAATCAATGCTGCCTTTCAGCAGCCGCTGCCGGAACCACGCCCGCACCGGCGGCGCGATGAACCCCGGCCACAGGCGCACGATGTTGCGCGCTGGCATCGCCCCCGCCTCGCCCGTCAGCACCAGGCGTGGCGATGGGCCGCCCTGGAACCAGCCGTTGGCCTGCACGTCGATGGCCGGACCTTTCAGGCTGACATTCTTGATCGTGAGCAGCCCCTTGTCCAGGTCCTGCGTCAGATCGATTTGCGCCGCGCTCAAATCGATCTCCTGATCTCCGGGCCGCGCCACGCCGATATGGCTGCCCGCCAGCGTGTGAAGCTCCACCGACCAATTGGGTTGATCCGTTTGCGGAGGGCCAATACGCCCGGCTGCCAAAATTCGGGTCTTCTCGGTTTCAAGCGTAAGGCTGTCCACCGCGATAGCGCCCGATTGCGTGTCGTAATGCGCCTTGCCGACAATGGAATCATATAAAAACGGCTCCGCTTCCGGATTGCCCGCATCAAACATCCCATGCTGGCTGAGAAAATCAAAACTGGCCGCAGACAAATGGTTTTGGGCATCCAGGCTGGCGTCAATGTTGCCGCTCACTTCGGCACTCAGCCGCGCGCCGCCAAAGCCTTGGCCGCTCCAGTTTTTCAGGGCAGCCAGATCAATGCCGGTCATGGCCAGATGCAGATTGGGCTGCAATGCCTGCCCCCTGTCCGCCGACAAAGCGTGCCGCCGCACCGAAATGGCAACACCCCAATCGTGGCCCGGCAGTTCCGAGGCGATCTGCATACCCATGCCATCAGCCTGTTGGCCCAGCCCGATCTGCACATGATTGAACTGCAACCGGCGCCCCAGCGCCATATCCTGCATCAATATGGTGCCATTATGCACCTGAATGTTATTCACCGCATGCAGCGGGCTGGCGGGATCAAGCGTCGCCTGCATCAGCGCCGAAAGCGCGTTGGTGAAACGCGCTTGCATCAATGCGCCGGTCAGCATCTGCGGCTCTGGCGGGGGCGTCTTCTCGCTCTCCACAGCATTAGAGGTTACTTGCACGCTGCCGTCGGGAAGGAGGCTCAAATGCAGCGTGAGATTTTGCAAATCGAGACGGGCCGGCACAAACTGCCCGGCCAGCAATTCCAGCGGGCTCACCGACATTAGGGCGGAATCGTTTTGCAGGACGACCTGATTGCGCGCATCCAGCACCTGCAATCCGTCGATCCGCAACTGCAGGCCGCGGGTCAAATTGGCCACGCCGATTTTGCCTATGGTGACGTGATAATCCGGCCCCAGACGCTGGTTCAGCGCCGTGACCACGCGCGGCGCCAGAAAAGCCAGATCAACCGGGCCATGCTTCAGCCATTCGTAAACCCCAACGACCATCGCCAGAAGCAAAACCGCCAGGGTCGCAAAACTGCCCCCCACCAGTTTGATGCACAACACCCATTTTGACTTCCGGCGACCACCTTGGCCGACGCAATCACGCAAACGGCCGGGCTTGGGTGCCCCGGCAACGCCCTGCACGTCAGCCGCACCCGCTACGGCTGGCGGTATTTTCGGTTTGTCGGTGTTCGGTTCAATGGTCAATGCGCATCGCAATCAAAATCTTGAAAATCAAGCAGCCCCGATTCGTTTAATCGATCAAGGCTAGCCATTCTCACCCGACTGATCCATATCTTGGACCTTAAATTCCGACAATCCGTCATTATTGCGACAAAAGGAAGGTTCCATGTCCGTTTCACCTCAAACGCAAGGCCCGCAGGCCGGCGACAACGCGCCCGCATTCACCCTGCCCGCCAGCAATCAGGGCCAGCAATCCCTGGCCAAATATGCCGGCAAAAACCTCGTCCTCTATTTTTACCCCAAGGACGACACGTCGGGCTGCACGCAGGAAGCGATTGAATTCAATCAATTGCGGCCCGCGTTTGCCGCCGCCAACACGCAGATTCTGGGTGTTTCTCCCGACTCTCCCCTCTCTCACGACAAATTCAAAAAGAAGCACGCGCTTGATTTTGAACTCGCCTCCGACGAGAGCAAGGCCATGCTGGAAGCCTACGGCGTCTGGACGGAAAAAAGCATGTATGGCCGCAAATATATGGGCGTTGAGCGCACCACATTCCTTATCAACGCGCAGGGAAAAATCGTCCAGAAATGGCAGAAAGTGAAAGTGCCGGGCCATGCGCAGGCCGTGCTGGACGCGGCTCGCGCGCTCTAGCCCAAAGGCGCGCACAACCAAACGCCGTCAGCCAAGAGGAAGCAGGCTGGCGGCGTTTGCATTTGATTAACCATAAAATGCCTAC
The DNA here is from genome assembly GCA_019075865.1 of Hyphomicrobiales bacterium. Taxonomy (GTDB): domain Bacteria; phylum Pseudomonadota; class Alphaproteobacteria; order Rhizobiales; family Beijerinckiaceae; genus REEB77. The sequence goes on from JAGXAN010000006.1 coordinate 141,519, forward strand.
ACTCTGAAAATTGGTATCTCGCCTCACAGGCACGAAATTACTGTTTTCAAAGGTTGATTGTCATGACTGTGCGCGAAAGATTTCCAAAGCCACAGCTGCCCCGCTCCCATTATTTTGTGACCCTTTCGCATGGCCACCGCGCCAAAACGCTGGCATTCCGGCCCTGGCAATTGCACGGCGCGCTTGCCCTGGTGCCGCTGCTGGCGGCATGGGGCGTTGCCTCCGGGCTCTACCTTGGCTTTCACGACCAGATCATGTCCGGGATCATAGCCCAGCGCACCCGGATGCAATTGAGCTACGAGGACAAGCTCGCCAAACTGCGCAGCCAAATCGAGACCGTCACCAGCCACCAGCTCGTGGACCAGAGCCAATTCGAAGCCAGATTGCAGAATTTGAGCCAGCGCCAGATTTTGCTGGAGAAACGCGCCTCCGTCATTGGCGCACTCGCGCATCTGGTGGAGACCCCCGACACCACCGGCTCGATCACCGGCACCGGGCGTCACATGGGGGCGTCATCCGGTTCGTTCCTGTCGTCCAACCCTTCCCCGTCGCAGCCCGCCCCCGCCTTCCCCGACGCGGCCAAAGCCAAACCCCGGCCCGAAGCCATGCTCGGCTTTGGCCATTATGACAGCGCCGATTTTGCCGATAATTCCCGCCCGGTCAGCGACCAGCTTAAATCACTTTCGGCCCATGAAGCGCAGGTTGAATTTCAGCAGTTGAAAACGCTGGCCTTGCTGGAGGCTCCCGCCCGGCAAAAGGCCAGCCACCTGCGCCACATCATTCAACTGGCCGGCCTGTCGGGCGAGAAACTGGAGCCCATGTGGCAGCAGTCCGGCATGGGCGGCCCGTTCATCCCGCTGGAAACCACAATTTCCGGCGGCGCTTTCGCCCATGAAACCCAGCGCATTCAGGGCGATATTGTCGAAGTCGCCCGCCTGCATGCGCTCATGCCATTTCTGCCGCTCGGCCGCCCTTTGCGCAATCAGCCCACCATCACCTCCGGCTTTGGCCCGCGTGTGGATCCGTTTCTGGGCCGCATCTCGGTGCATCCTGGCATTGATTTTCGCGAAAGGCTCGGCACCCCCATCCACGCCACTGGCGCGGGCAAGGTAGTGGTGGCTGAATATAATGGCGGCTATGGCAATATGGTTGAGATAGACCACGGCAACGGCCTGCACACCCGTTACGGGCATATGTCGCAGATTGAAGTGCAGGTCGGCCAGCGCGTCAAGAAAGGCTCGGAACTTGGCCTGAGCGGCAGCACCGGCCGCTCCACCGGCCCGCACCTGCATTACGAAGTCCGCCAGAACGGCATAGCCGTCAACCCCGAGCGCTTCCTAGACGCGGGCAGCCAATTGGCGAGCAATAGCTAGGATTTGGCGGGCGGTTGAGGCTGCCCATTAGAGGCGGAAAGGCGCGGTGCTTCGTCAAGGTTATGAAGCGGCTGCATCCCCATGATTAACAGCATTTGCGCTTGCTGCGGGCTATTTTCCCGTTAAACTCTGCAAATTGGCGGGGCTATCAAAACTTAAGATGGATGGTTTCGCTTGCGCCTCTAATTCAGGGAGGCCGTTGCGATTACCATTCAATCAGACGAATATAGACGCCATTTCAGCAGCAAAGAATTTTGCAAAAAATCTCATCATTCGCGGATCAAAAATTATGAACGCCATCCTTCCGCCCAAGCAACCGGCCAACACCAATATTTGGTACTGCTTGGCAACGCTCTATGGCGAACAGCCCACCAATGGGCAAATTGACAACGAATTGGCCGAAAAAAACATGACGGCGTGGAACAAATTTGTAGAATATCGCAAATTAAAACGGGAATAAGACTCTGGAAAAATTCTAAGCCCAGCAGTTTGGAATTATAAACATGAGTCAGAATTTCAGACATTAACTGAACAAATTAAAACTCGAACTAACGATCAAAATCGAACAGTTCCTGATAGTTTTGATATTGTGATTTTTGCGGATTTAAATTTCAAATCTCATATACATCTAAAAAATTTTAATTTTAACTATGTATCTTTTAGAAATTGTGAATTTTATATAGGATTTGATATAAGTGATACAAAAATTTATGGTAATATTTTATTTGATAAAGTTTTATTTAAAAATTTAAATTATATTATTTCATTTGAAAATTCAATACTAAATGAAGGAATAACAATAAAAAATAGTGAAATAAATAGTGCTATTTTTATAAATAAAACAAAAATTGATAATAATTTTATTATAGTTGACTCAATAATAATAAATGATATAATCGTAGATGAATCAGAAATATATGGTTGTATTGAATTTGAAAGATCAAAATTTTTAAAAATATGCACTTTTAACAATGCAAAATTGTTTAATAAAACAAAATTTGATAACGCCAATTTTGTCAATTTCGTCCCAGATTTTCGTGGTGCCTCATTACATGAAGCCACTGAATTTTACGGCACCAAATGGCCCTCACCGCCAGAGGACATCCAATCCGCTCAATCGCAGGTTTCCGCTTATGAACATTTGCGTAAAGAAATGGATCGGCTCAAGCGAAACAATGATGAATTTATGTTTCTTCGCAAAGAGTTGCGCGCACGCAGAGTGCTGACCCAGAATTTATTGGTAAAATTCTTAGATATCTTATACGAATTTCTGAGCGATTACGGCAGCAGCATCGCCAAGCCCATGGCATGGATGGGCGCGATTCTGGTGTTGGGCACCATAATTTTCTGCAAAGCGGGACTGAATTTTGGAACATCCCTATTGTTCTCCCTGAGCAACATGTTTCCATTTTTGCCCATCGGCAAGGACTTCATCGACAAGAAGGAACTCTCACACCTATCTTCTCCCGCAGAAGCCTTCAGCATCGCGCAAATGGTAGCGGGGCCGATCTTGCTGTTTTTGCTCATTCTGGCTGTACGAAACATGTTCAAGATCAGGTAGTCACCCAACCGCCTGAACATGCCCTCTGTCGCCACAAAAAATCCAGCGTCCTAATCCACATCATCCACAACCGCCGTGGCGCCGCCGTTGATGCGATGCGCCAATGAGGCTTCAATGAAGCCGTCCAGATCGCCATCCAGCACTTCATCGGGCGTTCCGGAGGTTTTGCCCGAGCGCAGATCCTTGACCATCTGATAGGGTTGCAGCACGTAACTGCGGATCTGGTGGCCCCAACCAATCTCGCTCTTGCTGGCCGCTTCCGCATTGGCCTTGGCCTCGCGTTTTTCCAGTTCCGCCTCGTAAAGACGGGCGCGCAGCATGTTCCATGCCGTGGCCCGGTTTTTGTGCTGCGAGCGTTCGGCCTGGCAGGAGACGACAATTCCGGTGGGAATATGGGTGATACGCACCGCCGAATCGGTGGTGTTAATGTGCTGGCCACCCGCCCCCGAGGCGCGATAAGTGTCGATACGGCAATCGCCCTCGTTCACATCCACATCGATCTTGTCATCAATGACCGGATAGACCCACACCGAGGCAAAGCTGGTATGGCGGCGCGCGTTGGAATCAAAGGGAGAAATGCGCACCAGCCGGTGCACCCCCGATTCGGTCTTGGCAAAGCCATGCGCATTATGGCCCTTGAGCAAGAGCGTGCCCGATTTGATGCCCGCCTCTTCACCGGCGGTCTCTTCGATGATTTCCACCTTGTATTTGCGCCGCTCACCCCAGCGCGCATACATGCGAAACAACATACGGGCCCAGTCCTGGCTTTCCGTGCCGCCGGCCCCCGAATGAATTTCGATGTAAGTGTCATTGGCGTCGGCTTCGCCCGACAATAGCGCCTCAATCTGGCGCTGCGCCGCCTGCGCCCGCAAATTCTTCAAAGCGGCAACGCCCTCGGCTTCGGCCGCGGCATCGCCTTCCGCCTCGCCCAGTTCAATCAGGGTCGTCGCGTCATCCATCTCCGCCTCGAACCGCGTCAGCGATCCAATGCGATCTTCCAGATCGGTGCGCTCGCGCATCAATTTCTGCGCCGCTTCCGCATCATTCCACAAACTGGGGTCTTCAACCCGCGCGTTTAGTTCGGCAAGCCGCCGTGTGGCCGTCTCAACGTCAAAGATGCCTCCTCAGCAGTCCCATGGACTGCTGAATTTCATCGACAAGGGATTGGGCCTCGGCACGCATGCTAACATTATCTCCAGCGACAGGTTCACCGCCTTGTAGGGCCATATCGCCGGCATGTAAACGCCCGCAATCGCGGCTGGCTGCCTGGGCCTAGGGCGCGACGCCGTCTGGCGCAGCAGCAACTATGTCGCCCGCATCGTCATATATCCGCCGCTCCTTGCCGAGCGCGGAATATTCGCGCCGCGATTTGAACACCGGAAACAGCATTTCAATATACCAGCGCTCCTTGCCGAACAATTGATCGTCGCGCAGGCCAACCTCGCGCGGATACTGGCGCGTGATATGAGCCGAGCCAAATAGCACATCCCAGAAAAACAACAGATTACCGAAGTTTCCCTTATAAAACCCGATGCCATCCTCATTGGTAAGGGCGTGATGCGCCCAATGGGTGGCTGGCGTCGAAATGGTGCGCTCCACCACCCACATCACCGGACGAAGCGCCTTGATTTTGTAAAGCGGCGCATCCCAGGGCACTGCACAATGCGCACCCATGATCACCGCCAGCTTCACCGTCACATAAACCAGATAGACCTGCCCCAGCCCCAGATACACCAGCACACCCGAAATCCAGATGCCCGGCATCAGCACATAATAGAACAGATTATTGCGGTAGGTTATGCGGATCGACATATAATGGGCCGAATGATGCGCCCGGTGCAGCGGCCACAAGAACGGCTTGTGCGAAATCCGGTGCCACCAATATTGCATCATGTCATCGCCCACCAGCAGCGCCGCCACCATGGCCCATAACGGCCAATGCGCCCAGGCATTGTGATAGTGCGGCGCTATCTTCTGGCCCAGCGCCCCGATTAGCGCAAAAATCACCGGCTGCGCGAGCGCCAAAAGGCCAATGAATGTGAGCAATTCCAGCTTGCTGTCATCGGGCGTGGCATGAAAATTCTGGTATCGCTCCGAGACATATTCGAGCAGGCCAAACCCGAATATGATGGCGAACAAGATTATATTTTGCCAATTGTTCATATTGTCCCCCCGAATGCCCTTGGCACCTCGTCACGCCCCGCCTGCAAAATAACACATATTGTTCACATGTAAATAATCGCTTCAGACGCAATTATCCGCATATTTTGTCATCCACTCCACTTCGACACTGGCCATCAGCCGATATTTGCGCATAATTGACGCTTTATGGAGGAAATATAATGCGTATTTCAACGATACATCGCGCGCTGGTTGCGGGGCTGGCTGGCCTCCTGGCTTTGCCTTTGGTGGCACCCGCCAAGGCACAAACCGCGACCCTTGACAGCATTCGCAACAGCCACGTGCTACGTGTCGGCACCACCGGTGACTACAAACCATTCACCTTCCTCGATACCAAGACCGGCAATTATGAAGGTTTTGACATCGACTTTGCCAAGGATCTGGCCGCCAAACTCGGCGTCAAGCTGGTTTTCGTCCAGACCAAATGGGCCGATCTGATGAAGGATTTTGCGGCCAACAAATTTGACATCGCGATGGGCGGCATTTCCGTTACCTTGCCGCGCCAGGCGCAGGGCTTTTTCTCGACGCCCTATCTTCGCGAAGGCAAGGCCGCCATTGCCCCTTGCGGCGAGGCGAAGAAATTTCCCGATCTGGCCGCGATTGACAAGCCTGGCGTGAAAGTCATCGTCAATCCCGGCGGCACCAATGAAAAATTCGACCACGACCACCTCAAAGCCGCCGAAATCGTCCTCAACAAGGACAATCTCAGCATTTTTGACCAATTGGCGGCGGGCAAGGCCGATCTGATGATCACCGATGCCTCCGAAACCCGCTACCAGCAGAAATTGCATGCGGGCACCCTATGCGCCATACATCCCGACAAACCGTTCGATTTCGCCGAAAAAGCCTATTGGCTGCCGCGCGACGAACCTTTGCGCCAATATGTCAACCAATGGCTGCACATCGACCAAAACGACGGGACATTTGCCACGATCTATGGCAAATGGCTGCAATAGCGGCGTTCGGGGCGCGCCGCCACCGGCGCAGCCCGCCCCAAACCCTCAAAGACATTGCAAAGCATGGTTCAGATCATCGACCCAACCGCCCATATCTCGAAGCTGGCTGACCTTGAAGACAGCAGCCGGGGTAGCCGTCTCGAAATTGGGGACCATGTTTTCATTGACAGTTTTGTCAAAATCAAATTTGCCGGGGGCAGTGGCGATGTGGTCATCGGCCCCTGGTGCTATCTCAATTCCGGCACCACCATTTACTCCGGCCATGGCGTGCATCTTGGTGCCAATGTCTTGATCGCCGCCAATTGCACGCTGGCGGCCACCAACCACGCGATCCGTGATCCCGACACGCCGATCCGCCTGCAAAGATTCATGCCCAGTCGCGGCGGCATCATCATTGAAGACGACGTCTGGATTGGGGCCAATAGCGTGCTGCTCGACGGCACGCACATACGGCGCGGCGCGGTGATTGGCGCGGGCTGCGTCATTCAGGGTGAAATCCCGGAATTGATGCGCGTCGTGGGCAATCCCCTGCGCCATCTGGGGCGGCGCGGTGCGCCCAAACCCGAAGCTTAAAGCCAGATTTTTCAGGCTTTGCCGCGCGTGGCCCTGTAAAAGTCCTGCACCTTTTGGCGAACCCGCTTGCGATGTGCAAGCGCTCGAATCCGGTGCCACAAATTTGATTTTTGCAACCCGAACTCGTCATCGAGAAAGCCAGCCAGCACGTGTGTTGCGCCCAGAATGTCATCGCCTTGTTGGCCGTCGGCGGCCTTTAGTGGCAAAATTGCAGCGGTTTTGGATTGCGCTTTCCAGTCATCCGAAAAAGTGTGGAGATTGGCATTGGCACCGGGCGCTGGCGGGGTATAGGCCGGCGCATCTTTGAAATGGCCCCGGATTTTGGCAAACACCGCCGCATCAAAATCAAACATCGGCCGGGCGCTGACAAATGCCTCCAGCTGCCCGGGATTCTTGCGCACTTCCTTGATCATGGCATCCGTCCATCGATCAAAATCGGGGGTCGCACCATTCAGCAAGCCTTGGCTATGCGCCAGCATCAGTGAGACATAATCGTGATATTTGAGCGTACGAATGGCCTTTTGGTGTGGAACGGTGCATTCAGCATCCGTCATCGCTTCCTTCAGCCACTTTTCCCCCGGCGTATTGTCCCCCGCTTGCGATTTCTTTTCGGCGTACCACGACGACCCGGAGGAACTGCCCGAAAGTCCGTAAATGGCGACGGGGTGGGTCACCTCAATGTAAGTGCCGCTCAAACGCGCATCGGAGATGAAAGGCAACACATTGTGCACGTAAACATCAGGAATGTGATATTTGAAGAATGTTCCCCCCGATCGCGCGCGCATGACTTCATAAAGCGTGCGCGATATCAGCCCGTGATAGACCAGAATGGACTCCCACGAACCCGGCATTTTGGCTTTGACGATCTTGCGCGCCAAGTCTTTCGTGGCCTTGCGCGCCCAGCCGCCGTGCATCTTGCGGTAGCTCAATTGAAAAAAGCCGACATTTTTGGCGCTGAGATTGGGCCAGATATAGGTTAGCGCGGGCCAGCGCACCGCATCCGGCTTTTGCGCCCGCAGCAAAGTGCTGAGCCATGCAAAACGCCCCAGACAGAAGCCGTCATCATCGCCAATGATACCCAGATAATCACCGCTCGCCGCCGCCAGTCCCGCCTCAAAATTCGCCCGCTGGCTGAGCCTTGCATCCGAGCGCTTATAAACAATCCGGGGATCAAGCCTCGCCGCTTCCTCGATGATCTGACGGGTATCGGGCGCACTGGCATTGTCCTGCACCAAAATTTCAACATCTTCGCACGCCTGCAAGCGCAACGCCGCCAGACACAGCCGCAGCGTGTCCGGGCGGTCACGCGTCGGTATGACAATTGAAATCAGGGGACGGGTCATGATCGCAATCCCAATCCCGTCAGCGAATCAGCAATCCCTGCCCGGTCGGCAAGGTGGCAACCATACGGTTCTGGCTGCGCGCGAAAGCATCCCACATGGCCTTTTGCGGCCCAAGTCCGGCAAAGGCATAATCATCGATCAGCACAATCGCGGATGGCGTCAGCCGCGGCCACAGCGCCTCAATCACACCTTTTTCCGCCACCGAATTATTCAAATCCACCGACAGATAAGCGATCTTGCCCAAGGGCGCATCCGCCAAGGATTGCGGCAACATGCCCTTGACCAGCTTGGCATTTGGGTAGGGCTTGAAATTCTCGGTCGCGATCGCGAAACAATCAAAATAGTGGCTGTTGATCTCCTGCGCGTGCTCCAATTCGGAACCGCTCAGGTCTTGCAACGGAATTCCCGCATAAGTATCGAACAGATAGAGATTTTTGTCGATTTTATTGAAATCGAGATAATGGCAGATCGTCATCGAAAACAGGCCGGTATTCACGCCGCATTCGACAAAATCACCCTCCAGATTCAACCCGTGCGAGGCTGCCCAGCACGCCATATGCGCCCGCCAGCGCACATCGGGGGTGCCCCCCGGCCAGGAGCCATCATTGCCCCTGGAGGTAAACTCCCATGCCGCCACAAATTTGGGATCCTTGAGAAAATCCAGCGATTTCCCCAATACCCCGACGCCATCGCCAATATAGTCGAACTTGGGCTGCCCGCGGTTTTTCTGGGGCAGAATTCCCTTTTGCCGCAAAAATCGGCTCAATGCGGACATTACACATCCCATCGCGGTTGAATGAAAGCGGTGACAGCCAGGCCATCACCGCACATTTGTCTAGCGCACCCGCTTCACAAAGGCGCTCGGCCAATAAGTGACGCGCTCGCGCACTGCACCTTCGTTGAAATCCCAGACCGGTTCCTCAATGATGAAATCCGGGTTTTCGGCCACGAAAGTCAATGCCGCCTGCTTTGGATTGCTGGTGGTCCAATCCGGCTTGGTGCGCGGCCCGCCAGCAACGATTTCCATAATACCGTCCGCCGCCACAATGTAGCAGCCTGGCGTTACCATAGTGCCATAGGCACGAAGCTCGGCCAGCACATGCGGCTTGGTATGGTTGGAATCCAGCATCACCATCACCCGCTCGCCCGGCTTCAGCAAGGAGCGCACATGCTCCACCGTTTCGGGGGCAATGGACGAACCATCGACCAGCGTGATCAGATCGCGCAACGGATGCGCGTCAATTGCGGCGCGGTTGTGCGCACGCAGATCAAGCTCGATGCCAATCACCCGGCCCTTGCCCATGGCCTTGAAAATCGAGGCATAGAAAACCAGGCTGCCGCCATGGGCGACGCCGGTTTCGATGATAACATCCACCTTGTCGCGCCACAGCACTTCCTGAATGCGGATCATGTCTTCCGGCAATTGGATGATCGGGCGACCAAACCAGGAAAAGGCATAAATATATTTTACATCCCACGAAGCGCGCAGCCAGGCCCGCGACATGATCTCGAACCCTTCGGCCGATTCCAGCGGATGCGTGACGCTTGTGCCGTCTTTTTCCTGCGTAACCGTTGCGGCGGTTTCGTCGTAAATCACCTTCATGCTTCAAGCTCCTTTTGTATATCTCTGTAAACATGCGGCAAAGCCATTGGCAAGCTCTTTGGCACGATGGAAAATTCGCCGCGGGCACGGCTGGTATCGATCAAAGGGAAAGAAATGTCGGGCGCATCGGGCAAAAACCGCACATCAACGCCAAGCCCGCGCAAAATTTCCGCCAATTCGCCATTGGTGGCATTGATGCCGGATGCGACATTGTAAAAGCCATGCGCGCCGCCTTCGCTGATCGCGGCCAGCAGCGCCACTGCATCATCGACATGGATATAGTCTTTCGCGCTTTGCGGGGCACTGCGCAATAGCACTTTGCCAGTGCTGGCGGCCTCGCGCATCACATCGGTGAGAAAAAGCTCGGAGTGATCACTGGCACCATAGACATTGGCAAGCCGCGCTACCCGCACCTTGGGGTTGTCCAAAGCCGCACACAGCGCCTCACCCGCCAGCTTGGTTGCATTATAGACGTCATCGGGCCGCGTCGGACGCAGCAGCAAGGCCGTGTCCTCGCGGGTGGACGGAGCGTCGCGATAGACCCTTGTCGAAGACAGGTAAAGCAACGACGCATACGTATATCGCGACAGCACCTCGTGCAGGTGCACCACTTGCGTTTGCGCCGTCTGCAACGGGTATCGCCGGAAAGATGCCGTCATGCCGATGGCATAAATCACCTCGCCCAAAGCTTCGCCGTCCTTTGGCCAATTGTCGCGGGTGATAACCCGCACATCGCGCCCCAAACGCTGGTAATGGGCAACCAGACGCCCCCCGACAAACCCTTTGCCACCAAAAATCGTAATCTGCGTCAAAACACGCTTCCCCTGTTTTGCGCTCATGCGCAGGCTCTGGCTCTATGCCATTCCATGCCAAGCGTAAAGCCACAAGCCACCCCCAACACGCGCAGCATATTGCCCCAAAGCGCGCGGCAGGTTAAAGCGGATATATGCATAAAGCCGCGCCCCCCGCCAATCGCCTGACCATCGCCCTCGCCCAGTTAAACTGCACCCTGGGCGATATTTCAGGCAATGTCGCCAAAGCCCGGGCCGCCCGTGTGAAAGCGGCGGCCTTTGGGGCTGATCTGGTGCTGTTTTCCGAATTGTTCATATCCGGCTACCCACCGGAAGATCTCGTACTCAAGCCAGCCTTTCAGGAGGCTTGCCGTATCGCCTGCGAAGCGCTGGCGCAAGAAACCGCCGACAATGGCCCGGCCATGCTGATCGGTGTGCCCTGGGTGGAAGATGGCCGCCTTTACAACGCCATGGCGCTGCTCGATGGCGGCCGCATCGACGCCCTGCGTTTCAAGGTCGATTTGCCCAATTATGGCGTATTTGATGAAAAGCGGGTGTTTGCAGCCGGGCCATTGCCGGGCCCCATGGTCTTTCGCGGCGTGCGCATCGGCGTGCCAATCTGCGAGGACATCTGGGGGCCCGACCCGGTGGAATGCATAAGCGAAACCGGCGGCGAAATCCTGCTGGTGCCCAACGGCTCGCCCTATCATCACGACAAGGCCAATACGAGACTCAATATCGCGGTCGCACGCGTCAAGGAAAGTGGGCTGCCGCTCATCTATCTTAACCAGATTGGCGGTCAGGACGAACTGGTGTTTGACGGCGCTTCCTTTGCCTTGCAAGCCGATGGCGCATTGGCGCTGCAAATGCCGGCCTTTTGCGAATCGGTGGAAAAGTCGGTCTGGCAACGCGGCCCCAAAGGCTGGTTTTGCGAGCCCGCGACTCGTGTGTTGGTGCCCGAAGACATTGAGGCGGACTATTCGGCCTGCGTGCTGGGCCTGCGCGATTATGTATCCAAAAACGGCTTTCCGGGCGTTGTGATGGGCCTTTCGGGCGGCATTGACTCGGCGCTTTGCGCCGCCATGGCCGTCGATGCGCTGGGGCCGGAGCGGGTGCATTGCATCATGCTGCCCTATCACTTCACATCGCAGGATTCGCTGGATGACGCGCAAGCCTGCGCCCGCGCGCTTGGCGTGCGCTATGATATTCTGGCCATAGCGCCAGCGGTGGCGGGCCTGGAGACGGTGCTGCAACCTTTGTTCGCCGGCCAGCCCCGCAATATAACCGAGGAAAACATCCAGAGCCGTGCGCGCGGCACCCTGTTGATGTCCATCTCCAACAAATTCGGTGCCATGGTCGTCACCACCGGCAACAAATCCGAAATGTCGGTTGGCTATGCAACGCTCTACGGCGACATGAACGGCGGCTTCAACCCGATCAAAGACCTCTATAAAATGGAGGTTTTCGCCATGTGCGCCCTGCGCAATCAATGGAAGCCGCAAGGGTCACTGGGGCCGGATGGCGAAGTCATCCCGCAGAACATCATCACCAAACCCCCCAGCGCCGAATTGCGCGAGAACCAGAAGGACGAGGACAGCCTGCCGCCCTACCCGGTGCTGGATGATATTCTCACCTGCCTCGTGGAAAACGAAATGCGCGTCAGCGACATTGTCGCGCGCGGCCATGATCTGGAGGTGGTGCGCAAGATCGAGCGCCTGCTCTATCTGGCCGAATACAAGCGCCGCCAATCGGCACCGGGCGTAAAGGTCACGCTCAGGGGCTTTGGCCGCGACCGGCGCTACCCGATCGTCAACAAGTTTCGCGACAATGGCCAGGAAAAGCGCGAGGCGATCATTGTCCCGGCACCGCGCGGCATAGTCGGCATGGCTGAACGCTTCGAGGAATAAGCCTGCCGCTAGGCTAATGCCAGCAGGCGCGCGGTCATTTCTTGCATCGACAGGCCACGGATCCGGAAGGATTTGACCCGCGCGGTCGCGCCATGGGCAAGCTCGATCCGCGACACCGGAATCTCCAGCCATTTGGCCAGCAGTTTCAGCAGCGCCTTGTTGGCGGCGCCATCTTCGGGCACTGCCCGCACCCGCGCTTTCAGCACCGCACGGCCATTGGCAAGCGCCTCGACGCCCTCCACCGCATCGCGTCCGCCACGTGGCGTCAGCCGCACATGCAGAAGCACGCCATCGGCGCAGGCTTCCACGCAAGGCGGAAGACCGGCCTCGGCCATCAACCGAACTTGTTGTTTTTCGGGAAGCCCTTGGGTGGCAAACGGCCCGCTTCCCCGCGATTGCCAATCCATTCGCGCAGTTCTGCCCCGGCTACGGTCCAGGTTCGCCCCGATGTGTCGCGCCAGGTCAAGCCATCGGCCAAATTGAACGCCTTGGCATCGGAAACGCCGCCATCCTTGTATTTTTGCAGCCGAACACCCTTGCCGCGCACCATCGCCGCCAATTGACTGATCGGGAACACCAGCAATTTACGGTTTTCGCCAATGACGGCAACATGATCGCCATCGGCCGGGGTCAACACCGCCGCTGTGGCATTTTCGTCCACCACCAGAAGCGCTTTACCCTTGCGCGTGCCGCCCACCATATCATCCTGCGATACGATGAAGCCCCGGCCATCGCTACCCGCCACCAGCATTTTTGTGTTTGGCACATAGGGGATCAAGGCGAAAACATCTTCACCCTCATCAATATCCGCCATCAGGCGGATCGGTTCGCCATAGCCGCGCCCGCCGGGCACTTTGGCTGCTTCCAGCGTGAAAGCCTTGCCATTGGTCGCCAGCACCAGCAATTTGCTGGCCGTATCGGTAAAGAATGAAAGCTTGAGCGCGTCGTCGCCCTTGAACGCCATACTGCCGGCATCCGCGACATGGCCTTTCAGCGCGCGGATCCAGCCCTTCTGGGTGACGACAATGGTCACCGGCTCACGCTCGATCATAGCCTCGGCCAGGTCATCGGCTGCCGTCACCGGCGTATCCTCAAACGTCGTGCGCCTTTTGCCGATTTTGGTATCGAGGCCATATTTCTTGCGAATGTCGCGAATATCGGCGCCGATCACTTTCCACTGAATCGCGGGGTCGGCAATCAGCGCATCAATCGCCTTCTGCTCTTTCAAAAGCGCATCGTTCTCGGTTCGCAACTGCATTTCTTCCAGCCGCCGCAAGGCGCGCAAACGCGTGTCGAGCACATAATTGACCTGCACTTCGCTGAGCGAAAAGGTCTGGATCAACATTTCCTTGGGCTCATCTTCCTCGCGGATGATGCGGATGACTTCATCCAGATTGAGAAAAATCGCCAGCATGCCAGCCAGCAGTTCGAGTCGGTGCGCGATTTGCCCCAGCCGGAATTTCGAGCGGCGCAGCAGCACCGTCCGGCGATGGTCGAGCCATTGCTGCAAGGCTTCGACCAGCGAGACCACGCGCGGCACCACGCCGTCCACCAGCACATTCAGGTTCATGGCAAAACGTGTCTCAAGCTCGCTGACCCGAAACAGCCCCTCCATCATCACCAAAGGATCAATGGTGCGCACGCGCGGCTCGATAACCAGCCGCACATCTTCGGCCGATTCGTCGCGGATATCGCCCACCAGCGGCAATTTGCGTTCATTGACGAGATCACCCAGTTTCTCCATCAGCCGGGCTTTTTGCACCATATATGGGATTTCGGTAATCACCGCGACCCAGGTGCCGCGTCCGGTCTCTTCCTTGTGCCAACGTGCCCGCAAGCGAAACGAGCCGCGCCCGGTCTTGTAGGATTGCGCAATCGAGGCGCGTGTCTCGACGATAATGCCGCCCGTAGGGAAATCCGGCCCCGGCACAAACTCCAGCAATTGGTCGCTGGTCGCATCCCTGTGGCCGATCAGATAAAGCGCGGCATCACAAAGCTCGGCCACATTATGGGGCGGAATCGAGGTTGCCATACCAACCGCAATGCCCTGCGCGCCATTGGCCAGCAAATTCGGGAAGGCCGCGGGCAGAACCACAGGCTCCTGCTTCTCCGCCGAATAATTGTCACGAAAATCAATCGCATCCTCGTCAATTCCCTCCATCAGGAATTGCGCCACTTGCGTCAACCGTGCCTCGGTATAGCGATAGGCAGCCGCCGAATCGCCGTCGATATTGCCAAAATTGCCCTGCCCGTCGATCAACGGATAACGCGACGAAAAATCCTGCGCCAGCCGCACCAGCGCCTCATAGATCGCCTGATCGCCATGCGGGTGAAAATCACCCATGACATCGCCGACGATCTTCGCGCATTTCTTGAACGCAGCCGCCGGATCCAGCCGCAATATGTGCATGGAATATAAAATGCGCCGGTGCACCGGCTTCAGTCCGTCACGGGCATCGGGAAGCGCCCGCCCCATAATGGTCGACAAGGCATAGGCCAGATAGCGCTCTTCCAGCGCATCCCGCAGGTTGACATCGGTTGGCGCAATCGGTGCCGGGGGATTGGGAACATCTGCCATGCCTAGGGGCTACTAAACCTGTGCCCAACAGGCAAGCTCTAAGCCCGCCGTATCCACGCCTTTATTGCGTCAGGTGCGGGCTCATCGCGGTAGCTTTGGCAAACAGCATCGACATGGCATTTTGAATGGCATTGGGCGCCATGGCACTCATCGCCATGGAAGGATCGCTTGCGCAAGCCTGCATGTTGGTGCTGGTCTGGGAAAGCAGGTTCTGGTTGATGTAATTGTAACGCAGATTATTGGAGGCCAAATCCACCGGTGCGATCAGATATTGCGTCTCCAGCGTCATCATGCGCACACCGGCCGATTTCAGCGACGCGCACCAGTTCGGGTCCACGCCTTCCAGTTCCATCACGCCATTATTGACCGGATCAGGCACGGCGGAGGGTAAAAAATTCGGCAAGGTCGGGCTCATGACCCATGTCGAGGACGATTGGTTATCCGTGGTATTGCTAACGGCATCGGTCGCCAGAATGGCAAAAGGCAGCGGCTGCGACGCTGAACTGCCGTCCCCTATGGTCGCCACCTTACCCTGCAGGGCGGATAATGCCGTCGCCGCATTGGTGCCCGCATCATAGCCTTGCAATGTCATGGCATTGGCGGCAGCAATCACCGCATTCATATCCGCAGTTAAATCAATAACCGTGGAGAAATTGGTGGCAAAGCTGTAAATGCCGATGCGGATATAAGGCGTGGTGGCGTTGATGGCCGCGGCCTGATTGACGATATTGACGATCGAATTTTTCAGCACGTCGAAGCGCAATTGCACCGGCTTTCCAGAGATGGCGTTGGTAAGCGTGCGTGCTGTGGCATCGGTTCCCGTGGCATGGCACCCCAGCGAGCAGCCAATGCCGGCGTTCATGGCATCAATATCGCCTTGCGTCGCTCCTATCCCCATGGAGCCGGAAGCATCGGCGAGGATATAAATATCGACATATTTGGGAACCGAGGTGGATGTCTGGCCGGAACTCGCTGTAGCCGATCCGGTTATGGCTATGGAGGATAGCCCGACAAATGCCCCGAACACCAGATTGTAATTGGCCTTATAGGCTACGGTCGCCGTATAGCTGCCGGGGCTGCCAGTGACATTGACATTCAGAGTGGAAACAACCGCCCCGTTGGTGATCCGCCCCGAATTGAATACCCGATTGGCCACCAATGTAGAGTTGGTGATCTGGTCCGCTGCAGTTGCATTGGGGATAATCGCCCCATGCGAAACCGCCGCAAGCGCCGCCGAATCCGCCGCAGATTGCAAGGAGCTTTTGGCGGCTGTCATCGATGAATAGTCGATTGCCGCGCCCACAAAACCCATCAGGGCGATGGAGCAAAAGGCAAAAAGCATCGCAAAATTGCCATCTTCTGCCCGCGCAAAATCCATGCCGCGCCTGCGTACGGAAGCCAGAGCGTTTTTCAGGAAATTTGGCTCAACCCAATTCATAAAATGAACCTGAATACTACGAATACGGCAATGTGGACCCCCATGTGTCCGAATGACGGATCGTTGAAGGTGAGTTGAGTAGAGCAATTCAAGGTTTATCAACCCATAACACAATGTTTGAAACGCCAAATCTTTTGCGCAGTTTCAAATTATTGTTAATCGCGGGTTTCAATTTGGCTGGAGGCCAAAGCCAGCCGAACGTAATTTTCGCGCACGGGCGGAACCATCATGCCGCGCGGCTCGAATACATGCCGATGGAGAAAATATCCAGTCATCCGAAACGCTGCCAGCAATTGCGATTGGCTTATTTCATTGGACGTCTCATAGCCATTGCCGTGCAAAAAAGCTGGCAGCGGCAACAGGCGATTGGCATAGGCCAGCCCCGCCGAAGCGCAGACAGCGCGGCCGGTGCGCGGTGACACATAGGCCAGCCTGCCGCTCTCGCCATGCACGGCGCATTGTTCCAGATCGAGCCCAAAACCCAGTTCCGTCAGCAAATCCAGCTCAAACCTTGCCATGCTGGCAGCCCCTGCCCCGGCTTCATTCAATTGATCGCAAATGGCCAGCGCCAGCGCATGCAGTTCAGGGTATGGCTCGCGCTCGGGCAGCAAACGAAGCAGAATTCCGAGCAAGGCTATACCATGCAGGGCCGCCTCGCGCTCCATGATGGCCCCGGCCCGCGCCCGCAGCGCCTCCACGTTCAGCACCCCCAAATGTTCGTCAATACGGGCGCGCCAATTGGCGGCGACGCAATTGCCCGGTTGCAACACCGGTTGCATCCTTTTGGAGCGACCGCCGCGCACCATGCCAAGATGGCGTCCGTGCAGCGCGGTCATCAGTTCCAGAATGACCGAGCTTTCGCCGTGCCGCCGCACGCCTATCACCAGTCCTTCATCTTGCCAATCCATTCTGCCTCACCATTCCATCTTGCCTCGCAAGGCGTGGATCAGCCCATCGGCAACGCTCTCCAGCCTGGCTCAGCCGCGCGGGAATTCAAGCCCCATGGCGCGATAGCGCTCCGGGTCATCCGCCCAGTTTTCCCGAACCTTCACGAACAAAAACAGGTGCACCTTGGTCTCTGCGGCCTCGGCAATATCCTTGCGCGCCGCCGAACCGATGGATTTGAGCGTCTGCCCACCCTCACCGATCACAATTTTCTTGTGGCCCTCACGCATCACGAAAATAGTCTGCTCGATCCGCGCCGAGCCATCCTTCAGCACCTTCCAGATGTCGGTTTCAACATGCGTCTGGTAGGGCAATTCATCGTGCAGGCGCTCAAATATCTTTTCGCGGGTAATTTCGGCCGCCAGCGTGCGCAATGGCGCATCCGACACCTGGTCCTCGTCATAAAGCCACGGGCCGGGCTTCATCATCAGCCCCAGTTTCTCCAGCAATTTGGGCACGCCATGTCCCCGAAGGGCCGAAACCATAAACGTATCGACAAACGGGCACATCTGGTTGATATCCCCGGCGAGTTTCAAAAGCTCCGAGGCCTCCAGCGTATCAATTTTGTTGAGGATCAGCACTTTGGGCGCCTTGAGCGGCAGCAGCGCCTGCAAAATCGCCGCTTCCTCTTCGCCAATGCCCTTTTTGGCATCAATCAGCAAAGCAATGACATCGGCATCGCCCGCTCCGCCCCAGGCCGAGGTCACCATGGCCCGGTCCAAACGCCGCTTGGGTGCAAATATGCCCGGCGTATCGACAAAGATCACCTGCGAGACCCCGGAAAGCGCTATCCCGCGCACCTGCGTGCGGGTCGTCTGCACTTTGCGCGAGACAATGGAAACCTTGGCTCCGACCAATTGGTTGAGCAATGTGGATTTACCTGCATTCGGTGAACCGATCAGAGCCACGAATCCACAGGTCGTTGTTGTTTCATTTGTCAAAATAGGTTTCCTTGGACGCCTCGGAATTCAATTGCGGCGTGCGTTGCAGCATAGTTATTTTTTGGCCCAAACGGAAGCCATGCTTTGTAAGCGGCCATTTGCGCAATCAAGCAGCCGCCAGATGACGCCGCCGCAACCGGTTGAACAGCAACAGCAGAAGCGCCACCAAGACCGGCGGAAACACCACCCAATTGACACTGGCCCAGCCAAAGAATGCCAGCAATTGACCCGATGAGAAAGATCCGATCGCCATGGTGCTGAAGATCAAAAAGTCGTTGAACGCCTGCACTTTGGCCCGCTCGGCGGCGGTATGGGTTTCCACCACCATGGCCGAAGCCCCGATAAAGCCAAAATTCCAGCCAAGCCCGAGCAAGGTCAACCCGAGCACGAAATGGGTGAGGGTAATGCCGCTGAGGCCCAGAACCGCCGCACTCGCAATCATCAGCAAGCCCGCCCCCACCACCTTGCGCGCACCAAACCGGCTGATGATCGCACCCGTGAGGAAACTTGGCAGATACATCGCAACCACATGCCATTGAATGACAAAATTGGAGTCCTGCGGCGCAAAACCACACATTTTCATGGCGAGCGGCGCGGAAGTCATCACCAGATTCATCAAGGCATAGGACACGACGCCACAAAGCGCCGCGACGATGAAGTTAAGTTGGCGCACGATCTCAAACAACGGCCGCGCCCCATCGGTATGCGATGCGGGGGGCTTGGGAATGTCAATCGTCGACACCACCGCGAGCGCAATCAGTGCCACAACGGCCTGCACCACAAAACTCGCCGCGAACAGATAGGGGCGCCAAAGATTCATGGTCAGTGTCACCAGTTCCGGCCCGAGCAGTCCGTGAATGACACCCCCCGCCATCACCAGGGAAATCGCCCGCGCCCGCAGCGAATGGGCAACGCCATCGGCCGCCGCAAACCGGTAACTTTGAACCACCGCGCCATAAATGCCGCCAAAAAACGTGGCCATGCAAAACAGCCAGAATATCTGATGGATAACCGCATAGGCGGCCAATATCCCGCATAGCACACCGGCGCTGGTGCCAATCATGAATACCGGGCGTCGGCCAAAGCGGCGCGCAATCACCCCGGCGGGCAGTGTCGAGATGGCCATGCCAACGACATAGCAGGAGATTGGCAGCGTCGCGAGGCCGCGCACGGGTGCCAGTTGCACGCCGATAATGGCACCGGTGGCAAAAATAACCGTCGAATTGGCCCCGGCCAGAGCCATTGCCGCCGCCAACCGCCAGACATTGGCACGGGCACGATGATCCTCATTCACGCTGGCAGCGGTGGTGGTCATTTTAATCTCTGGCAAAGTAATGGCCCAACATGCCGGGCGCGGTCTGAATCAGGAGCAAACCAGAACTATCGCATATTTTGCAAGACGCGTCGATGCGCGCAGGCGATCAATTGTTGCGCGACGCCAATGTCCAGACATCGTTCAAAAATGCTGGTAGCGATCCTGGCTGAAGGTCTGGAGACTGCCGTCAGCATTTTGCCAGATCACTTGCGGGTCCGCAGTCGCCACGCCAATGCGGGCAACTTTCACCCCTGCATCCGCCGCCGCCTTTTCAAAATCTGCCATCTTTTGCGGCTCGATGGCGCATAAAACCTCATAATCATCGCCGCCGGTCAACGCGCTTTGCCACAGATCGGGTTGCAGGACCATGGCCGCACGCGCCGCCTCGCTGATCGGTACCGCCGAGAGATCCAGCCTGCCGCCCACATTTGAGGCCCGCAGCATTTTGGCAAGGTCCCCAACAAATCCATCCGAAACATCCATCGCCCCGCGCGCAAAGGCCTGCAATGGCCCGGCCAGGCCCATCCGGGGCTGCGGCACCAGATAGCGCTGCGTCAAAAACTGGCTGTGTTCGGGCGGCAATGGCCCGCCCAACCTTCCAAGCCGAATCGCCAGCCCCAGCGCGGCATCGCCAATCGTCCCGCTCACATAAAGCCCGTCGCCAGCCCGCACCCCGGTGCGCGGCACCATTTTACCCGCAGGCACCTGCCCCAATGCGGTGATCGACAGGCTCAACGGGCCGCTTGTCTCCACCGTATCCCCGCCCAGCAGCGCAATGCCAAATTCGGCAGAATCGGCACCAAGTCCCTGCGCAAATTGCGCGAGCCAGTCTTCCGGAAACTGCGCCTGCCAGCCTTTGGGCAGCATCAATGCCAGCAGAAATCCCACAGGCACCGCGCCTTTGGCCGCCAGATCGGAGAGATTGACCCGTAGCGCCTTGCGCGCGATTTCAAAAGGCGGATCGGCGGCAAAAAAATGCACATCTGCCACCAAGGCGTCATTGGTGATGACCAGATCAAACCCGTCGGGCAGGCGCACCAGCGCCGCATCATCTTTCAGGCCCAGCCCGCCAGCGCCCGCAAGGGGCGCAAAATAGCGCGCGATGATCTCATCTTCCCGCATGCGCATCTGGCACTCCCGACCGGCTAGGCACCCCGGTTGAATTCATCCGCCCGCATGGCCCGTGCCAGCGTGTCCAGCACGGCATTGATCATGCCTGATTCCTCATGCGCGAAAAAGCCACCGGCAACATCAACATATTCGGCAATGACAACCCGCGCCGGAATATCCTTGCGCTTGAAAAGCTCATAGGTGCCTGCGCGCAATATCGCCCGCATCAAGGCTTCGATACGTTTCAGGGGCCAGCCGGGCTGCAAATTATCATTCACCAAGCGGTCCAGCGGTTCCTGATCCTTCAAAACGCCCATCACAATATCGCGAAAGAATGCGATTTCGGCGGGCTTGTATTGATCGCCCTCCACTTCCTGCCCGATCCAGTAGGTTTCAAATTCAGCGAATATCTCGTTAAGGCCCTTGCCGGTGACATCCATTTGGTAAAGCGCCTGGCAAGCGGCCAGCCGTGCGGCGGAGCGGTGTTCAGCGCGCGACATTATAAACTCCGCCGCTGGACATCAAACAAGGCCAGTGCCGCGCGCGCCGCATCACCACCCTTGTCGAACTGGGCCGGATCGGCACGCACAATCGCCTGTGCCTCATTCTCGACCGTCAATATGCCATTGCCCAAAGCAAGCTGCTGGCGCACCGCCAGATCCATGAGCGCGCGGGCACTTTCATTGGCGACAATCTCGAAATGATAGGTCTCGCCGCGGATGATGCAGCCAAGTGCCACATAGCCGTCATAGTGGCGCTTGGCACCCGCCATCGCCATGGCTGTCGGAATTTCGAGCGCACCGGGCACGCTGATCACATCAAAACTGGCACCCGCAGCCTTCAGCGCGGCGCTGGCGCCGGCCAATTGCATGGCGCCGATCGCGTCATAAAATCGCGCCTCGACAATCAGGAAATGCGCATTGGCCGCGTGAACAGGCACCGTCGCCCCTCGGCTGGCTTCCGCCATCATAATCCCCAGTCATGTTTGTTGAAGTAGAGTGTTCGTTATACGGCAATTCCCGGATGGGCAAGCATTATCCGCATGATGACGCAGCCCAACCCTCCCCGGCCAGCGTCCCTTGCGCACAAAAATGCCGGCCTTGAGGGCCGGCATCGCAATTTTGGGCCCGCTCCCGCACGCTGCGGCCGGGGCCAATACGGCCAAGGCTCAATCGTGCTCCCAGGCAAACATGTCTGGGTTGCGGCGACGCCATTGCGCCTCACGCTCCTTGTGCTCGCCGATCAAAATGCCAAAGCGGATGCAGTCGCGCGTATCGCCATCATCGCATTCGCGCTTGAGATGCCCGAGTTGGTCAAAATAAGGATCGGGTGCCATGCGCACCGGGCGCGGCTCTACATAGACCGGACGTGGCGCGTCATAAACGGGCGGCGGCGGTGCATAACCGTCATTGGCATGTGCGATCGCGCCGCCAATCATAGCCCCGCCGAGGAGGCCGGCGGCAGCGCCTAGCAAGGTCGCCTTATCGCGTTCGCCACGTTCGCCCGCCTGAGCCTGCGTAACAGTCGAACCCGCCATCAAGATCGCTCCGCCGATCATCAATGCGGCAAGCGAAGACTTCAAAGGATGCAGGAACATGATACTCTCCGATAACAACGTTGGATAACGCATTATCAAGACTCATTATTTCCACAAAATTAACAGGCGCTGCAATTATGGCTGCGTTAACCCTGAATCTCGCCAAGCCGTGCCGCATAACGCGCCATCAGGTCAATTTCGAGGTTGACCGGGTCACCAGCGCGCCGCTGCCCCCATGTCGTTACCGCCAGCGTGTGCGGAATCAGCAACACCGAAAACCGCCGACCAGCCACCTCATTCACCGTGAGCGACGTGCCATCAAGGCACACGGAACCCTTTTTGGCGATGAAACGCGCCAGCTCTGCCGGGGCATCAAAATCGAACTGCGCCAGCCCGTCAAAGTCCCGGCGCGTCACCAATTGCGCGATGCCATCGACATGCCCCGACACCATATGCCCCCCCATTTCATCGCCCACTTTTAACGAGCGTTCGAGGTTAATCCTGGTGCCTGCACGCCAATCTTTCAGGGTTGTCAGGCGCAGCGTTTCAGCACCCGCCTCCACATCGAACCAGTTCCGCCCGGCGCTGGTGCCCGCACCAATCGCAGTCAGGCAGGTTCCGGCGCAAGCTATGGAAGCACCCAGCGCGATGGATTCTGGTGCGTAGGCACAAGCAATCCTCAGCCGCGTAACATTGTTGAGCGCTGTCACGTCCAGAACTTCACCCACATCACTTACCAATCCGGTAAACATCAGCTCCCCTGCCTCACATAAAAATCGCAACGGTCATCCCCAAACTGCAGCGTGCGCAATTTGGTAAACTCGCGTTCCAGCCTTTGCCGTGCCTGCGGTGCCAATGCCAGAATGCCATCTTTGGCATTCAGTTTGGCCGGGCCGGTGAGCATCAGGCATTGATCGACCAGACTGGCCGCCAAGAGATTGGTCGCCAACAGCGGCCCCCCCTCGCAAAGCACCCGCGATATGCCACGACGCGCCAGACCCTGCATCGCAAAATCGAGGTCGATGCCGCCCGCTTCATCGGTTTTGGCGCGCAGCAACTCAAAACCCTTGGCTTTTAGTGCCTCGCCCGCCGACGCATTCGCCTGGCCGCCACAAATCAGCAAGCTCGGAATATCAGCCGCCGTGTCGGCCAGATGCGAATGGAGCGGCAACCGCAAATGCGTATCCAGCACGACACGCACCGGACGGCGCGCCGCCATGCCCGGCAGCCGCACATTCAACATTGGGTCATCGGCCAGAACGGTGCCAATTCCCACCATCACCGCATCATGCTGCGCGCGCTGCATCTGGGTGAAATCATTGGCAATCTTGCCGGTGACATGCAGCCGCTCGTTTGAGATTCCGGCAAAACCATCCTGCGTTTGCGCCAGCTTGAGCGTTACCATCGGTCGCGCCTGCGTCACCCGCAGGATATGGCCCAGATGCGCCCGGCGCGCCGCGGCCCCCATAATGCCCACATCCACAAGGATGCCTGCCGCCCGCAAGCGTGCGAAACCGTTTCCGGCCACACGCGGGTCCGGGTCCTGCATCGCGCAGACAACCCGCGATACACCTGCCGCAATGATCGCATCGACGCAGGGCGCGGTGTGGCCGTGATGGCTGCATGGCTCCAGCGTTACATAAAGCGTAGCGCCACGGGCCGCCGCTCCGGCATTTTGCAAGGCTTGCGTCTCGCCGTGCGGGCGCCCGCCCGGTGCCGTCACGCCGCGCCCCACAATCACATCATCGCGCACCACCAATGCGCCAACCGACGGATTGGGCGCGCTCGCGCCCAAGCCGCGCCGCCCAAATTCCAGCGCACGGGCCATGAAATCGAGATCAATTGCCTCCTGGTCCAAAACCAGTGACTTTGAATTTTCAGACGGGGTCGGGGCCATGCTCAAACGGGCACAGTTGGTTTGCCAAGGATGGGCGGCGCGGCTTCCGCTGGCGCACAATTATCGTCCAATTCATCAAGGATAACGCCGAAGTCATTGGCATCTTTGAAGTTTTTATAAACGGAAGCAAAACGCACATAGGCCACGCCATCCAGCGCTTTCAGGCCTTCCATCACCAGTTCGCCAATCCGTTCGCTGCGCACATCGCTGTCGCCACCACTTTCAAGCTGGCGCACGATACCATTGACCATGCGCTCCACCCGCTCAGGTTCGACCGGACGTTTGCGCAGCGAAATCTCCAGCGAGCGCATCAGCTTGTCGCGGTCAAATGGCACCCGCCGACCCGACTTTTTCACCACTGTCAACTCACGCAACTGCACCCGCTCGAAAGTGGTGAAGCGTCCGCCGCAGTCGGGGCAGATGCGCCGCCGCCGAATCGCGGCCGAATCATCGGTCGGCCGCGAATCTTTCACTTGCGTATCATTGGAGGCGCAATAGGGGCAGCGCATCGGCCGGCCCTATTCGTAAATCGGGAAGCGCGCCGTCAGCGCGCGTGCCTTGGCTTTGACCGCCGCTTCCACAGCGCCATTGCCCGCCTCGCCATTCTGGGCAAGACCGTCAAGCGTCTCATTGATCAGGTCGCCCACCTGCTTGAATTCGGCGACGCCAAACCCGCGCGAGGTGGCGGCCGGCGTTCCGAGCCGGATGCCGGAAGTGATGGTCGGCTTTTCCGGATCAAACGGCACACCATTCTTGTTGCAGGTGATATTGGCGCGCCCGAGTGCCGCTTCCGCCGCCTTGCCACTGATTTTCTTGGGACGCAGATCGACCAGCATCAGATGATTGTCGGTTCCACCCGAGACAATATCGAGCCCGCCAGCTTTCAGCGTTTGCGCCAATGCATGCGCGTTTTGCACGACCTGATGCGCATAAAGCTTGAAATCGGGCCGCAAAGCCTCGGCGAAAGCCACGGCCTTGGCGGCGATCACATGCATCAAAGGCCCGCCCTGCAAGCCGGGGAATATCGCCGAATTGATTTTTTTGGCGATGGCCTCGTCATTGGTCAGGATCATGCCGCCGCGTGGGCCGCGCAATGTCTTGTGGGTTGTCGTGGTCACCACATGCGCATGCGGGAACGGCGAGGGATGCGCACCGCCCGCCACCAACCCGGCAAAATGCGCCATGTCCACCATGAAATAAGCGCCAATCGAATCGGCGATTTCGCGGAATTTGGCAAAGTCCCAATGGCGCGAATAGGCCGAGCCGCCGGCAATGATCAATTTGGGCTTGTGCTCCTGCGCCAGTCGCTCGACCGCCTCCATGTCGATCATCTGATCGACAACGCAAACGCCATAGCTGACCGGACGGAACCATTTGCCCGACATGTTGGCCGTGGCCCCATGCGTGAGATGTCCCCCGGCAGCCAGATCGAGACCCATAAATGTATCGCCCGGCTGCAAAAGCGCGAGAAACACACCCTGATTGGCCTGCGAACCGGAATTGGGCTGCACATTGGCAAAGCCGCAGTCAAACAGCCGGGTGGCCCGCTCGATCGCCAGCTTCTCGGCAATATCGACAAACTGGCACCCGCCGTAATAGCGACGGCCCGGATAACCCTCGGCGTATTTATTGGTCATCACCGAGCCTTGCGCCTCAAGCACCGCGCGCGAAACAATGTTTTCCGAGGCAATCAACTCGATCTCGTCGCGTTGGCGACCCAGTTCCAGTTCGATCGAACGGGCAATTTCCGGATCGGCTTCTGCCAGCGAGGCGGCAAAGAAGCTGTTGGAGCGCGACGAGGCGTAGGCGGCTGGCTTGTTCATTCTTCACCTTCGGGCAAGCGATTGAAGTCAGCCCTTTAACATAGGCAAACGGACTGCGAAAACAATTTTATGAAATTTTGCGACTCTTGCCCGGCAACGCCGGTTCACGCCGGCTTGCGCGTATCGGGCAGGAACCAGATCAACAGGCCAATGGCCGGCAGGAACGAGCATACCCAGAAGACATATTCGACGCCCTTGGCATCGGCCAAAAGGCCCAGCAAACCCGCACCCAAACCGCCCATGCCAAAGGCCAGGCCAAAGAACATGCCGGAAATCATCCCCACCCGGCCCGGCACCAATTCCTGGGCATAGACCAGAATGGTCGAAAAAGCCGACGACAGGATGAAGCCAATGCCCATGCTCAGCGCAATCGTCCACGGCAGACTGACATGCGGCATCACCAGGGTAAGCGGCAATGCGCCCAGAATCGACACCCAAATCACCGGCAACCGGCCAATCCGGTCGCCAATCGGCCCACCCAACAGGGTGCCCGCCGCAAAGGCCGCCAGATAGCCAAACAGCGCGAATTGCGCCTCACGCACTGGCAAGCCGAACTTGTGAATGAGGAAGAAGATGTAAAAGGTGCTCATCGAAGCGGTGTAGAAAAACTTGGAGAACATCAGTGCGATCAAAATCGCGAGCGCGCTGACCACCCTGCCCTTTGGCAGCTTTTGCTCCACCACCACCTTGGCGCGCGGGCGTGATCCGTCATGGGCCAGTTTGTCACGATACCAGCGCCCGACCCGGAACAGGATAACCATGGCGGTAAGCGGCACCAGCACGAAAAACGCCACGCTATGGCGTCCGTTCGGCACAACGATCAACGCCGCCATCAATGGCCCTATGGCCGTGCCAAGGTTGCCGCCGGTCTGAAACACGGATTGCGCCAAGCCAAAGCGACCCCCCGCTGCGGCGCGCGCGATGCGCGAGGATTCGGGGTGAAACACTGCCGATCCAACCCCGACCATAGCCGCCGCCAGCAGCAGCGTCGGCAAATTCCCTGCCACCGACAACAGCACCAGGCCGGACAGGCTGGAAATCATGCCAAACGCCGCCGAATAGGGCGCGGGATGCTTGTCGGTATAAGCGCCGACCAGCGGTTGCAGAACCGAGCCCGTCAACTGAAACACAAACGTGATCAAGCCAACTTCGGCAAAGGACAGCGAGAATTCAGTTTTCAGCAACGGGTAGATTGCCGGTAGCAGCGATTGCAAAAGATCATTCAGCAAATGCGAGACGCAAACCGCCGCCAAAATGGTCGCAACGGGCTTTCCGGACATGAACTTCGACCGGACGGGTGTCGCCACTTCCGGCGGGACAACAACATTCATGTTCACGGCAAATCTCCCCGACCCAACCGGCGCAAAGCCACGGCGCATGCCAGTTACAAGCTAACTTGAATAAAGAGATTTGGAAAACGCACAAGATTCATGGGCAGATAGCTGCCATGCAAAAAATGTGCGGTTTTCGGATTTATCTCCCCCCCGGAACCTGTCCGAGGGGCTGGCGTTGTATCTTGCGCCTATTGCTGCTGCACCGCATTCACCACTTGCTGCTTCTGCAACTGCATTTCTTCCTTGGCGAGATCGGACGGGCTCATGGTCTCATCGACGTTCAGGCCGTCACGCTTGTAAATATCCTGCCGGAACTGCACCACGCCGTCGGGCGAGCCCCAAGCCGTGATATATTCCCAATAGACCGGCACCGGCGGCGTGATGTCGACATTGATATGCTGGCCTGAATTGATCGTGTCATCGATGCGCGCCCGATCCCAGCCCGGGTTCTTTTCCAAAAGCCAGGCCACATAATCGCGCACGTCCTGCAAGCGGATGCACCCGGACGACACATAGCGGTAATCATCGCCAAACACGCCCTTCTCGTCGGTGTCATGCATATAGACGCCGTAAGGATTGGGAATGTTGATGCGCACCACGCCCAAAGCATTGACGCCATCGCCCGGGTCCTGACGGAACCGGTATTTGGTGGCGTCATAGGAGGCCCAGTTGATCTGGCTGGACGGCACTTCCTGCCCGGCCTTGTCAAAAATGCGGATATGGTTGCGCGACAGGTAATCCGACTCTTTCTGCATCATCGGAATGAGATCCTTGCGCACGATTGAGGCGGGCACCGTCCAGAACGGATTGAAATTGATCTGGGTGGCCTTCACCTGCATGATCGGCGAGGGCCGGTTGGCACGCCCGACGCCAGCCTTGTGATGCGTGATGACCACGCCATTCTCCACGGTCTCAATCTGCGCGGCAGGAATGTTGGCCATCACATAGCGATCACCAAGATTTCCCGCGAATGCGCGCAGGCGCACCAGATTCAGCGTCAATTGCTGAATGCGCAATTCAACCGGCACATTCAGCGTCGCCAGAGTATCGTGCCCCACGATCCCGGTGGTGGCCAGACCGCTGCGCGCCTGGAAGCGGCGAACGCCCGCATTGACAAAGGAATCGAAAACCGGCGACAGCCCCGCCACACGGTCAAGATCACCCGTCACCATCAGGCGGCGACGAAGTGCCACCACATCCTCGCCGCGCGAGCCAAGGCTCAACTGACGGTGCAGGCTCAGCTTCTGCCAGCCGCCCTTGGCCTGAATGTCCTGATAATTGGCAATGGCATTCTGCGTTGCATCAATGGTCGCCTGCGACAGCAACGGCACGGTCGAGCGCTGAATGGCGAGTTTCGGCACCGAATCATATTGCTGGGCCCATTCGGCCTGATCGCCGACAAGCGCCCCCATTTTGCCCGGCGCACCGGCCACGGCTCTGGCATGAACGCCAAATCCGAACGCGCCAAGCGCCACCGTCCCCATGCCGCGCATCAAACCGCGCCGAGAAAATCCGAAAGTTTCGTCAACCATATCCAAGTGTCCTGTATAGATCGCGTGAAGTCAGTTCCCGAACGGAGCCACGCCAATTTCAATCGCAACTGATAGTTTAGAAAACACAAACAAGCTGGCAATAATGTGTCTTGCTTGGTGAAATGGCCGTTGCAAACCCCTAATTTTCTGCAGAACGGCCAAAAACAAAAAAGGACACGCGTGCGTGCCCTTTTTGCAACAGGTAACAGATGAGACCGGATCGGCCGATGGCCTTACAGGCGAAAGCGGATCTGATCGGTCCAGAAGCGCTCAAGGCGGCTCAAAGCGGTATTGAGTTTGGAAAATTCCTCATGGCTGATGCCACCGATCTGCTCGACCGTGCGCACGTGCTTTTCATAAAGGCCCGCGACGATTTCCTTCACATCCTTGCCCTTGGGGGTGAGGCTGATGCGCACCGAGCGCCGGTCAACCCGCGAGCGGGCGTGGTGCAGATAACCCATTTCCACCAACTTCTTGACGTTGTAGGAGACGTTGGAGCCCAGATAGTAACCGCGGGTGCGCAATTCGCCGGCCGTTAGTTCGCTGTCACCGATGTTATAGAGCAGGAGCGCCTGCACCGAATTGACATCGGCGCGGTTGCGACGGTCAAACTCGTCCTTGATCACGTCGAGCAGGCGGCGATGCAACCGCTCTACCAGAGTCAGCGCTTCATGATATACCGGACGCACTTCACTAATACGTTCCATACGATCCGTGGAAGCTTCGATCTTTACAGCATTGTTCATGGTACACCTTGTCGTTTGCATGTATATCTGGCTAAAGGGTGAGGCACTTGTTCCGCCCTTTGATATAATGACTATAGCGCCATCCCGTGAATCTGCGCTTAAATAACAAGATGAATCACGTATTTACAAATTTGAGTGAATCAAACGTGAAATAAATCAATCTTTTACGATGAATCTCTCTTAACCTTGTTGGCTCAGGCGCTCACGGCCCCTCGCGCGATTGCTCGGCACCGGCAAGGTAGGTAAGCGCCAGATAGCCCGCCAGTAGCACCACGCATAGCGCCACCTGCAACTTTCCGCCAAGCACTGGCGCATTGCCACCAATCGCGCTGGTAAATTGCGCGAGGCATGTGATCACCCATAAGATGCCGCCCCATGGCGTCACCAGCCACAGACCGGTTGCTGCGACAAAATCGAGTACGGCGATGGCGACCACGACGCCGCCTGTCATCGGCGAGAGTTCGGTGAGCGGTGAAGGGTTGGGCACAATCATATACCGCCAAAGCAACAGACCATGCAGCATCCAGAGCACGCTAACGGTGCGCATGAAAAACGCCAGCAGCGAGCGCCAGCGCGCCGAACCGGGGGCCCCGACCTTGCTTTCCCCCAATAATATCGGCGGCGTCGCCCGCGTCGGCTCCAGCATTGTGCCCGTTGGCTTATTCTGATTCACGAAACGCTCGCTTTCCCGCCCTGAAGCCAAACCTGACCACCATATGCCGCTTCGAACCAGGATAGCACATAAGCGCGATCGACATCTTCAATCCGCGCCGGCTGCCATTTGGGGTTTTGGTCTTTGTCGATGGTGAGCGCCCGCACGCCCTCATAAAAATCATGTTCGCGGCAGATATGGGACACGATGTTCCATTCAATCTGCATCGCCTGCGCCATGCTGAGCCCGCCCCCGATGCGCATTTGATGCTCGGCAACCACAAGGCTGGTGGGGGATTTCTGATGCAGCAGCTTCAGGTTGCCCGCCGCAGCGGCGTTTCCCTGCCCCGCCATTTGCGTCAGGCTTGCCACAATATCTGCAAGGGTTGGCGCGCCAAAAGCGACCTCAGCCGCATCCGGCATCGTCTCCATTGGAATGGACTGATATTGCGCAATGGCGGTGTCAACCGCCTGCCCCGCGACCAAATCCGCGAGCAATGCCGAAAGTTGGGCGCTGGTCACGCGCGAATGGGCAAGGCCCAGAAGCACCGCCTCGTCGGCTTTCACCCGCCCGCCGGTCAAGGCCAGCCGCATGCCAGCTGCGCCGCGCAAGCGTGGCAAAAACCATGTCGCGCCGACATCGGGGAAGAAACCTATGCCAACCTCAGGCATGGCAAACGAGAAATGGTCACCCGCCACCACATGTGAGCCATGCAGGCTGACACCAACGCCGCCGCCCATGACGATGCCATCGACGAGCGCTACATAGGGTTTGGGGTAATTTCGAATGGTCAGGTTCAGCGCATATTCTTCGCCCCAAAACTGCATTTGCCCGTCGTGGCGGCCCGCGCGCCCTTCCTCATAAAGCAACCGTATATCACCACCGGCTGAAAATGCCTTGCCGCCGGAACTCTGGATAACCACACGGGTCACACGGTCATCGCTTTGCCATATCTCCAGAGCCCGCGCGATTTCGCGGACCATTGGCAATGTCAAAGCATTCAGGGCCGACTGGCGGTTGAGGGTAATAAGGCCGCACGCCCCCTGGCGCTGGCAACTCACATCATCCGATTTCGACAATTCGCTCATCCGCTCCACGCTCCCTGACGATTACATGCCGTAGCCATTCACCTGCGTCAACGCTGGCGACGAATTGGATTTTGCACGCCGCACCGGTTTCGCGCCATTCGTCAAGGTGCTATATCAGATTGCAAATTCACTCGACGCACAACACCCGGAGCGGACACGGCCATGACCAAATCACCTGAAAAGCTCTTGCTGGTCCATCGCCCCCGACGCAATCGCCGCACCGATTGGTCGCGGCGTCTTGTGCGCGAAAACCAGTTAAGCATTGATGATTTGATCTGGCCGATTTTCCTCATCGAAGGCGAAGGCAAGACCGAACCGGTGCCCTCCATGCCCGGCGTTTTTCGCTACAGCATTGATAGCGCCGTCACGGCCTGTCGCCATGCCGCCTCGCTTGGCATTCCGGCCATAGCGCTATTCCCCAATACAGACCCTGGCCTTCGCGATGCCGAGGGCAGCGAGGCGCTGAACCCCGACAATTTGGTATGCCGCGCCTGCCGCGCCATCAAGGATCAGGTGACAGGCATTGGCGTCATCACCGATGTCGCACTCGATCCCTACACCAGCCACGGCCACGACGGGGTAATGCGCGGCGAGGAAATCCTCAATGACGAGACCGTCGACATTTTGGTCAGGCAGGCACTCAATCAGGCACGTGCCGGGGCCGATATCATTGCCCCCTCGGACATGATGGACGGCCGCATTTCCGCCATTCGCGCGGGTCTCGATGCCAATGGTTTCGAGCATGTCCAGATCATGAGTTACGCAGCCAAATACGCCAGCGCATTTTATGGCCCGTTCCGCGATGCCATCGGCACCAATGCCACTCTGGTCGGTGACAAGCGCACTTACCAGATGGACCCCTGCAACACGGATGAAGCCATCCGCGAAGTCGCGCTCGATATCGAGGAGGGTGCCGATATGGTCATGATCAAGCCAGGCATGCCTTATCTGGATATCGTCCAGCGCGTCAGCGAAACATTCGGTGTCCCCACCTTCGCCTATCAGGTGTCGGGCGAATATGCGATGATCATGGCAGCCGCCAACAATGGCTGGATCGACGGCGACAAGGCCATGGTCGAGAGCCTTCAGGCCTTCAAGCGCGCCGGTGCCGATGGCGTTTTGACCTATTTCGCGGTTCGCGTTGCCGAAAAGCTCAAATCGAAGTCGTGAGCCAACCATCTTGATCGGCCCGGCGTCTTCGCGCCCCGTGCTTTACCTTCATCGTTTAAGCGCTTAGCCTCATAGGCCATGCTTCGCCTTACCGTGCTCCTTGCCTGTCTTTTGCTGTCGGCCTGCGGGCAGGATATCGACAGCGCCCAGTCGCGCCAATGCCGCGAATTGCTGCCCGCCCTGAGCCAGGATAGCACCACATTCGACACCATCCGCACCTATGGCGACGCAGACCGGCGCGGGGTTCGCTTGCGTTATTTCGCGCAAGGCCCGGGGCAATTGCGCCGCCAGCACACGCTGCATTGCCGTTTTGCTCATTCGCAAAGCGAAAGCAGCACCCTTGATCTCACCAGCGTCACGCAAGACGAGGTAGCATTGCTGGATTCGCAGCTTTTCTTCCTCAAGCGCTTCTGGCTGGAAACACCGGATGCGGAAGCCGCCGATCCGGGCGCTGCAACCCAATGGGGGCAGGTTCCGCATGTGTCCCTGCCTTTGGCTTATTTTCTGCAACAATGGCTGAACGCCCTGCCCTTGAGTGCCATTTATGGCCTGCTCGCCGCAGCCTATTCGCTTGTCTATGGGCTGGTCGGGCGCATCAATTTCGCCTTTGGACAATTTGCGATTCTGGGTGGGTATGCGGCGCTGTTCGCCGTGATCCTGACAGGGCACGCGCCACCCATGCTGATTATTATCTTTGCCATCGGCCTGTCGACATTGGTCGCGCTGATATTTGGCACGACCACAGGCGAGTGGGTTTTCAAGCCTTTATCATCGGCAACCGGCCAGCAAGGGCTTGTCGCGACCATTGGTCTTGCCATTTTCATGAGCGAATTCATGCGGCTTTCGCAAGGCTCCGGCTCCACCTGGCTTGCCGGTTTTTTCAATACGCCGGTCATCGTTGCCCAAGCCGTCGGCTTTTCGGTAACCATCACCCTCATTTCGCTGCTGGTTGGCGGGCTTGCGATCGTCTCGGCCTGCATATTATTATGGATCATCGCCCGCACGTCCTTTGGCCGAAGTTGGCGGGCCTATTCGGATGATCCCTTGGCAGCGGCCTTGTTTGGCGTATCGGCCTGGGGGATTTTTGCGCAGACCTTTGCCTTGGCCAGTGCTTTTGCCGGCATATCGGGCAGCATCATCACGCTTTACTATGGCAATCTTGATTACACCGCCTCGCTAACACTTGGCATCCGTGCCCTGGTGGCTGCCATTCTGGGCGGCATTGGCTCGATCCCCGGTGCATTTATCGGTGGCATTGCCATTGGCATCATCGAGACGATGTGGTCTGCCTATTTTCCGCTTGCCTATCGCGATGTCGTCATTTTTGGCATTCTCATCGCCATTCTGGTATTCCGCCCCGGTGGGCTGTTTGGTTTCGGCGACCTGACGCCGCGCCGGGTATGAGCTTGCCGGTGCCTGCCGCCCGCGCGCCGCACGCCACTTGTCTGCGCCACTCGTCTGCGCCACTTGCCTGCGCCACTTGCGCCGCGTCAACCGGGCCCCCATCTACTCCCTTGGCCGTTCATTGGGAGCCCGAGCATGTCAGGTATACAGCAGATTCCGGGCGTCAGCCCGACCCCCGCCCCCCTCTACAATGGGGTTTCCCGCAATTCCGGCTCTTTGCCGGCAGCGGCGTTCAGCGGTGTTCGCACACGCCGCCTCATTGGTGTCGCCATTGATTTTGCGATCGTTGGAACCATTGTGCTTGCCTTTGGCATTATCTTTGCGCTGCCCACGCTGGGCATGTCGCTGTTTATCCTGCCAACGCTCTTCCCTATCTTTGCCTTCTTTTACAATGGCTTGCTGGTATCTGGCCGAACCATGGGCACTTGGGGCATGTGGCTGATGGATCTTGAGATGGGCATGACGGATGGCACCAGGGTCAGCTTCGTCACCGCCGGTGTCCATGCCGTGTTGTTCTATGTAAGCTGGATGTTTCCACCGGTTTTTCTGGTCTCGCTGTTGTCGGATGACAAGCGCTGCCTGCATGACATGTTCGCCGATGTCGTAATCACGCGCCGCACGCTTTAATCGTGCAAATTTGCCTTGGATAAACGCAAGGATGCGCGCGCGCCCCTTGCGCGCCAAAGCAATGATGGTAGAATCAAGCCATCAGCATTGGAGCCCATTGCATTGACGAGAGAGCCGCGCGACGCGCCGCAGTTTTATCTCACCTCCCGCGCCCCCTGCCCTTACCTGCCGGGTCGAGAGGAGCGCAAGGTTTTTACCCATTTGGTGGGAAGACGCGCGCCGGCCCTGAATGACACATTGACACAATCGGGTTTTCGCCGCTCGCAGACCATTGCTTATCGCCCTGCCTGCGAGCATTGCAGTGCCTGCGTCTCCGTGCGGATATGTGTGCAGGAATTCACCCCCAGCCAGAGTTTTCGTCGCATCCGCCTGCGCAATCGCGATCTGATCGCCACCACAACCCCCAATCGCGCCACGACCGAACATTACCAGCTTTTTCGCCGCTATCTCGACGCCCGCCACAATGACGGCGGCATGGCGGACATGAGTTCGGTCGATTTTGCCATGATGATCGAAGACAGCCACGTTCATTCCAACCTTGTCGAATACCGGTTGGCGGCCCCGGAAGGCTCCGGCCATCGCGGTCGGCTGGTCGCCGCCTGCTTGACCGACCTTTTAAGCACCGGCCTTTCCATGGTGTATTCGTTCTATGACCCGGATGAAGAAGAGCGGTCGGTTGGCACCTACATGATACTCGATCATATAGCGCAGGCCAGAACCCTTGAATTGCCGCACCTCTACCTTGGCTATTGGGTGCAAGGTTCCCGCAAGATGGATTATAAAGCGCGCTTTCTGCCGCAGGAGCGACTGGGGCTGGACGGCTGGGAACGCATAAACGACACCGCCTGACAAGCTGGGTCAATCGCCCTTCAGCAACGCCTCATGCTTGTCGCCGCTGCGATCCTCAATCGCCACCAGCCATAGATCCGCGTCGAACTGGCACTGCTTGGCCATATAGGTGGCCGCTTCTTCCTGGTTCAGGCTGGACGCTTTATGCACCAGTGCGAAGGCACGGCCAAGGCCCGCCGCCACCGCTTCGCTTTGCGGTGCCGGGCCGTAAATCCGGAAATGGCCGGCCAGGTCATCCACCTGCACGAATATCGCGCCAGCTTCCGCCGCGCCGCGCCGTATCAGCACGGCGTCAAGCCCTTCCAGCGCGCAGCGTCGCAACAGGGCCGAGACGAAAAAGTCGGATCGCAGCCGCACCCGACGCTACGGGGCGCGCAGGCCGGTGCGAGCCGCCAGCCGCTCCCGCAGTTTCAGGCTGATGTCACCAGTTTGCGCCAGCTTTTCACTGTGCTGAAACCGGGCGATGGCCAGACGCGTGCTGCGCCCAAAAATACCATCGGCTTGCACGGGATAGCCAAGTTTGGCCAACGCCCGCTGCACAAAGGCAACATTGGCATCGGCCTTCTGGACGGCGGGGGCGGAATTGGCGGCCGCGTCCGGCTGCAACAGCGCCGCGATCGCATCCACCGGGCCCCGCAATGGCCTGGCTTTAGCCGGGGCGGACGCGGCCACATTGGCAGAGCGCGTATTGTAATGAGGCGATGCGGGCAGCGTTTGCGGCGGCAGCGGCACGAGTTCGGGCAAAGAGTTGGCGCGCGCCTCGCTATGGGCAATCGCATTTACCCGCGCGCCATCCTCCACCACGCGGTCAGCGCTTTCATGCGGCGCAACCGGGGCCGTGCTGGAAAACAGCGGCAACAGGATTTCGGCGCGATGACCCTTTTGCAGGGCCAGCGCATTGACGAGGATTCCCAAAGTCATGGCGCCCATCAAGCCATAAGCGATCGCCCGTCCGGGGCGTGACAGCACGTGTTGTTCGAGCAGGCTGCGCGCGAAACCAGCTGGTTGCGCCGCGGGCGTGCGCGGCCTTTTGCTGTCGCGGTTCTTGCGTGGGCGACGGTCTTCCGCGCGTTCGCGGACAATGAAATCGAAATCAGAGCGGGCGAGAGCTTCAGGCACTTTTCATCATCCTTGCTAATTGAAATGTAGCCGCATCCACAACATCACTGACGGGCAATGCGCCGGTGAGAATGGCAGGTGCGGCATTGGGTGTCTTGTCGGTGTAGCGGCAGTCGAGCGGCAAACGCACCGTAACTTTGGTGCCGCGCCCCAACTCGCTTTCGATGCGAATATCACCGCCATGCAGGCCCACCAGTCCGCGCACGAGTGACAGGCCGAGCCCCGTGCCTTCAAACGCACGGTCATAATTGGCGGCAGCCTGAAAGAAAGGCTCGCCGATGCGGGCCAGATCATCGCCGTTCATGCCAATGCCGGTATCGCTGACGCGGATGCACAGCGAATTGCCAAGCGGTTGCATGCTGAGGGTGATGGTGCCTTTGGCCGGCGTGAATTTCACGGCATTGGACAACAAATTGATGATGATCTGTTTGCAGGCGCGCTTGTCAGCGACAATCTCGTCATGGCTGGTCGCCGCAAAATCCCGCACCAGCAACACTTGCGCTTCCCGCGCCTTCAGGCTGAACATATGGGTGCAGGAATCGAGCAGTTCGGCCAGTTCAAACGACTCCGGATTGAGCTGAAAACTGCCCGCCTCGATCTTCGATACGTCGAGGATCGAATTGACCACCGCCAGAAGATGATGCCCGGATGTTGCAATGATACCCGCATATTCGCTGCGCTTGGCATGGCTTTTGGGTGCCAGCGTTTCATCACTGAGCATGTCCGCAAACCCGATAATGGCATTGAGCGGCGTGCGCAATTCATGGCTGACATTGGCGAGGAGCCGGTCTTTCCACAAATTCACCTGCTCCGCATGGACGCGGGCCGCCTGCAATTCCGCCTCGTGGCGGCGCGCAGCGCTGACATCGCGCACGATGGACATGATCGAGGAGGCCGGGGTCACGCCATCGCTCTTGAAATGCAGCAACCGGCGCGCGCGCAATTCTACATCGACAAAAACTGGCGCGGATTCGGTGCGGTTGGCGATGCTCGCCTCGCTGTCAAAGCGCAGCCGCCGCGAATATTGCGCGCTTTCCATGGCTTCCATCCGTCCGGTGCGCAGGCGCAATTGCGTGCTCACCGTTTCATCGCTGGCCAAAGCCTGCGTGATCGCCTTGAGATAGGCGGGCCGGTCGGCGACATTGAGACGGTCGAAAAACCCGCGACCCTCCAATTCGCCTGCTTCGATATTGAACAGGCTGACACTGGCCGCGCTGGATGATACCACGGCACCATCGGCACTGTGGCGCAATACCAGATCACCTACGGCTTCCGACAGGCTCTCGAAACGGCTGGCACCTTCCAGCGTCGCGCGGTGGCTGATCTGCAACATTGCATAAAACAGATAGCCAAGCGAAACCGCATAAATAGCCCCTGGCACCAGCACCGCCGCCGCAATGATCGCGTTTTCGCCGGGCTGACGCGCCAGCAGCCCATGCTGCTGCGCCAAAAGGATCAACACCGCGCAGATCACCATGAAAGCGGTGGCCGCGACGATGGATACCAGATCGGCCGAAAACGCGATTTCCACCGGCACCAGCAACAAAGTGGACACGGCCGCGCCCGGACGCCCGCTTTGCACGAAAACCACGGCCATCAGCCCAAGACAGAGCGCGCAAAGCAATTGCGCTGCAAAAAGTCGGCCCGTGCGCGATAGCAGGAACACCGCCAGAAGCGGCAGGCTCGCCCATGAAAAGGCGGCGATCTGCCAGGGCGTCGAAACTTCGTGAAAGGCCAGAAATGCCGGCAGCAGCAACAACGCCGCCAGTGCCATCATCAGGCGCGAAGTGATGAATATCTTGTGTTGCAGCAAGGCGGCGGGTTGGCCCTGCGCGTCCGGATGCACCAGCGCACCAATGTGCCAGCCAATGACCGCAGCCAGGCGCGACAAGCCGGATTTGGCTTCGGCCTGGCCTGAAAGGTTTTCAGGCAATCCCCTGCGCATGAAGGCAAAGTCACTGAACGACACAAATACACCCACTCAAACGGATCAACGCGGCCTTTGATCTCCACAATGGCGAACTGGCTTTAACGAAGTCTGAGCAGCGGCCACCTTCGGGCCATGCAAACCCCAATCAGGCGTGCAAATACCAAGATGTTGGCGTTATGGTTTCGAAATCATTGCCAACGTCGCTGGAATTTTCGACGCAGGCCCGCTTACCGATGTGAAATTGCGCATTTTAATTGGCAAACGCGCCCATTCAGCCCATATACGGGCAGGCGCAGGCTGGATGTGAACGACATGAATCAAACTGCTAATTTGACCGAAATCATTGATAATTTTGCCTATCTTGACGATTGGGAAGATCGCTACCGCTATATCATCGAGCTTGGCAAAGCCCTGCCGTCCATGCCCGCCGAAGCCTGCAATGACCAAAACAAAGTGCGCGGCTGTGCCAGCCAGGTCTGGCTTTTGACGCAAATTGCCCGACCCCAGGGTCAGGCCCCGGTTTTGACCTTCACCGGGGATAGCGATGCCCATATCGTCAAGGGCCTGGTGGCGCTGATTCTGGCCATGTATTCCGGGCACAGTGCGCCGGAAATTCTGGATCTCGATGCCAATGAATTATTCGCAACCCTCGGCCTTGCCGCGCATTTGACCCCGCAGCGCACCAATGGCGTGCGCTCCATGGTCGAACGCATCAAATCCGAGGCCCGCGCCGCCATGGCCGCGCAAGCCTCCTGAAACCACCGGCCTACTTGTCAGCCGTATCCACTGCCGCAGCCACACCCGCTGGCTTCAGCGCCGGCAAATCGAGTGCCGCCCGGACTTCGCGTGTGGCTGCTGCAAGATCATGTTGAAACCGCGGATTGACCGTCATCAGTGCATGAATAGCATAGGCGAAGCGCTCGCCTGCGGCGAGGTCACTTGGATAATGCACACCGCAAATCAGCCGATTATGCGCAAAATTCTCGGCGCGCTGCAGGATCAGGTCACGCTTCTCCGGCACCATTTCAATCAGCGCCAGCCCTTCCAGAAAACCAACCGTCGTATGCCCGCTGGGATAGGAGCCACTCCTGGAATGGCCGCTGCAGGCCGGCTTCAATGTCGTATCCAGCAGATAGGGGCGCGGTCGGTGCCAATAGGGTTTGAGCACATCGACATTGGCGCCCTCATCATTGGCGATTTCCTGCGACAGGATCGCGGTCAATGGCAATTTGCGGGCGTTGAATTTATCGCCAAACAAGGTGGCGTAGAGAAACATGCTCTCGTTATGGCTGTCAGATTTGGCCTGGCCCACTTCCTCTTCGGTGCGCGTATCCTCGATATGGTGCAACATTGCCAACTCCGCCTTGGTAACCTCGGAATCGGATGAAGGTGGATCAAGGAGCAGCAATTCGCCGTGCGATTGCGCCGGGGTCACAAAAATCCCCTCCTGATGCTCGGCATGGGCAACACCAACGGCAAGCAGGAAAGCAAAACCGGCCACATATTTGAACTTCATTTCCCGCTCCTGACAATGCGTCTTTACGCTCAAGAACCCGCAACAATTGCGGGCACCGGCGATTGCACCCAATTCGCACGCAATAATGTCAGGCATATAAAGGCGCTTTCACCATTGGCCCGGTGCCATTTGGCCAAAGCGCAGACTTTCAACAGGGCACAGCTAATTCGCTGCTCGCCTGAAGGTTGTAAGATCAATGTCACAAACTTCGGTCTTTAGGTATCGCGGCGCAGCCTCAACGGCTGTTTTTTATTTTTAAGCGTCTGGATTGGGTAAATGGAATCGATTTCGCTGTCGCCTTTGGGTCTCTTTTTGCAGGCAGGACCGGTTGGCAAGGCCGTCATGGTGCTGCTGCTGGTCATGTCGGTATGGTGCTGGCTCCTGATCCTGGAGGGGATATTCTCGGTCATCAAATTGGCATCGGTCATTGCCCGCACGCGCAAGGGTGAGCCCGTGAAAGCCACGGCACCGCTGCTTGAATCTGGCCGGATGGCCGCCAGCCTGGATCTGCCGGGTGAAAGCGTCGGTGACCGGCGCATCCGGGTGCAGGAGGCAATTTCGCGGGCGGGAAGAGACTTGCTGCATAAAGCAGAGGGCGGCATGCCCAATCTGGCAGTCATTGCCTCGGTCGCACCCTTTATCGGACTTTTTGGCACGGTTTGGGGCATTATGACCAGCTTTGTGGGCATTGCCCATACCAAGGACACCAGCCTTGCCGTCGTTGCACCCGGCATTGCCGAGGCGCTGGCAGCAACCGCCTACGGGCTGGCCGCCGCCATTCCGGCGACCATTGGCTATAACCGCATATCGGCCTCGCTGGGCCAGTCGGCGCAGAAGCTCTCCAACTTGATCGAGGAGCAAGCGGTTGAAGCCATTCGTGCCCCCCGCCCCAGCGCCGCTTTCAAAGGAGCCGCATAATGGCCATGTTGTCCAAGCGCAACGATGGGCTTTATGCGCCGATTTCAGAAATCAACGTCACGCCGATGGTGGACGTCATGCTGGTGCTGCTGATTATTTTCATGATTACGGCGCCCATGCTCACCGCTGGCTTGAAGGTCAACCTGCCGCAATCCAAAGCCGCACAGCCGATGAACCCCAAAGCGCCCGTGGTGATTACCATTACCAAGGACCACACCATCTC
This sequence comes from Hyphomicrobiales bacterium, assembly GCA_019075865.1. GTDB lineage: Bacteria > Pseudomonadota > Alphaproteobacteria > Rhizobiales > Beijerinckiaceae > REEB77. The sequence continues at coordinate 182,499 of JAGXAN010000006.1, forward strand.
GCTTGGCGATAATGTCATGACACTGGACAACCTGATTGGCGCTGTAGAGGAAAAGCTGGATGGTGACACCGGCCAAACCATCCACATTCGCGGCGACAAGGAAGCCAATTACGGTGACATCATGTCGGTAGTTGATCTTTTGGCGCGCAACGGGCTCACCCATGTCGGCTTGTTATCGGACGCGCATTCAATGTCTGCGGCTGTGGTTCCACCCGCTGAGGTGCTCGCGCCGCCGCCTGCAACCCCGGATGCAGCAACCGCCATTGCCGCAGCGCCTGCCATTGCCGCAGCGCCTGCACCTCAAACAGCCGAAACGTCGACGCCAACCGCCACTCCGGCCAATGCGGCGGCCCAGCCGTGAGCGCCGCCACGTTCCATCTTTCGCAAGACTTTGCGAAACCCGGCAGCGCCGATCTGAAGCCCGGCTGGTTGCGGCCACTGGCGATCAGCCTGATTTTGGCCTTGCATGTGGGCTTGTTTCTGAAATTGGCCGCGCCGCCAGCGGTTGTCGTCACCCCGCTCGGTGCGGTGGAAGTGGTGATGGTGGCGGAAGGCGAAAATATCGCCGCCGCGCCCGCCAAAGCCGTGCCATTGCCCGCTTTCAAGCCACCCGAACCGGTTCAGGCCGCCGCGCCGCCACCCCCGCCCGCTGCGGTTACCCCGCCGCCGCCGCCGCCAATCCAGACACCGACGCCCGTGACACCCGTTGCTGCGCCGCCGCCGCCCCCTGTCAGCGTGCCACTGCCCGTGCAGCAAGCCCCCGACCCGGTGCTGCTGCCGCCGCCGCCACCAATGCCCGATCTGAAAAAGATAGAGATGGAGCAGCAAAAACTGCACCAGCAAAAATTGCAGCAAATTCGCCACGAGGAAAAAGTCAGGGAAGAAAAAGTTAGGCAAGAACAGCAACATCAAAAATTGCTGCGTGAAAAGCTGGCGCGCAAACGCGCATTGGCGCGCCACCTTCACGACGTGCAAATGGCCAGGGCGCGCTCGGCGGCGCGGGCCAGCGCTGCGGCCCAGGCCCGCCGCCAAGGCGCGCGCCATGCGGTTGCCGCCGTCAACGGCATGTCACCGGCAACCTATGGCCGAAGGATATTGATGCTCATTCAAGCCCATAAATTCTATCCCGAACAAGCCCGCGCCCGTGGTGACACTGGTTCGGTCGGCATAAGCTTTTCGGTCGGTGCTTCGGGCAGAATAACCGGCGCATCGGTAACCAGTTCGTCCGGTTCCTCTGTTTTGGATTCGGCGGCGCGCAGGACTGTCCTGTCCGTGCATGCGCCACCCCCGCCCAGTGGCGCGTTTCACGGCAGCACTTCCATCCATTATTCGCTGCACTGAACAGTTGCAGTCGCTGCGTTCGAAAGGTGGCGGATCATAAAATGTGTTATTTTGGCAACAAACAAGATCTAACCACATTTAAACCACTTTGTTAACAAAATGTTATAAATCCGTCGTCCTGCAACCATAAATTGCCCTCCAATGTAATCAGAATTGCACATCGCAATTTATTGCAAATCCGGGGGCTAAAATGTTGATTAATACCAGGTTCGGCCGCACTCGAGCGGTCGGCGTTCTTTTATGTTCGGTTGCCACGATTGCCATTTCCGTTTCACTTTCTTCTTCAAGTGCAATGGCTCAAAATGTGGACATCGGCGGGGTCGATGTGAACGCGCAGGGCGCCCAACCCGCCAACTCGCATGACAAGAACCAAATCTCGGACGCCGGCACCGTTGGCAGCAACGCGCCCGCAGGCAGCGCGCCGGCACTGGCCCCGGCCCAAGCCAATCTCCAGGCGGCCGAACCTGGCTCCATCATCAGCGACAAAGTCATCCAGGACATCGCCAACCCCAGCGGCGACTATAATGAAGCGGCCAAATTCTCGCCGGGCTTTTACGTCAGCAACCCCACCGGCACCGGCGACGCAACCAGCGGATGGCGCGGCTTTGCCGATGGTCAGTTCAACATCACCTATGATGGCATTCCTTTCGGTGATGCCAATGATCCGAGCCACCATTCGAAAGCCTATTTCCCCTCGCCGTTCATTGGCAGCGAAGTGGTTGACCGCTCACCCGGCGCGGCGTCGCAGGTCGGCTATGCCACCTTTGGCGGCACCCTGTCGCTGATGTCGCATGAATTAACCGACAAGATGGGTGGTAACATCCAGACCTCCTACGGCAATTTCAACACTTTCAGCACCAGCGGCTCCATCCAGTCCGGCATTTTGCCCTGGGGCGGCCGCCTGCTGGCGCAATTCAGCCACCAGAATTCCGATGGCGTGCTGATCGACGGCAAGACGCAGGGTGACTTCGGCCTGCTGAAATATGAGCAACCGCTCGGCGACTTCGATCTGACCGCATTCGCGACCTTCGGCCAGGAGCGCTACAACAACACCAACGGCATCACTTACGCGCAATGGCAGCAGTTTGGCAAAAGCTATGCCGGGCTTGGCAATAACCCCGCGTTGAACACCTATACCGGATATAATAATTCGGCCAAGCAGACGGATATGGAATATCTGAAGCTCAAGGGCCACGCGCTTGGCTTTGCCATTGACAACACCCTTTATACCTATGCTTACAACTACCCGAGGGACCAGAATAACGGCCTCGATCAAACGGTCGAAGGTCCAGCGACCCTGTCGAAGGTTAAAATTCCCCAACTGAACGGCACCAAAATCACGGTTCCTGTGATCGGTGTCGGCCCGACCGATGTCAGCGGTCATTTGCAACTCAATAATTATCGTGCCTTTGGCGATATCATAAAGCTGAAACGCGATGTCAACGCAGGCTGGGCTTCCGGCCAATTGCGCACCGGCCTATGGCTTGAGCATGTCGATAATTTCCGCTTCCAGCCCTACATCGATTATACCAAGGGCCTGACATACACGCAGCTTGGCAACCCGGCCAATGTTGCCAACAAGCTGCAACTGAACTCGCATATCGACAATTTTCAACCCTTTGTCGAATATGAGTGGAAGCCCACAGACCAGCTTTCCATCACGCCAGGCTTCAAATTCGAGGCTTTCCGGCGCACGCATGACGCTGCCGTCAACCAGAAAACCCTCGCGCCGCTGTATTACACCCATACCTACTATGGCAGCCTGCCTTTCCTGACGGTGCGCTACAAAATCAACGAGCAGACCACGGTCTATGCGCAAGCCTCGCGCGGTATGCTGGCACCATTGGTCGCCGCTTACTACGTCTTCAACCCTTCCGAAAACACCATCAAGCCGCAAACAACCGACAATTTCCAAATTGGTGCGGCGTATAAGTCCGGGAAAATAACCGCCGATGTCGATGCTTATCTGATCAAGGCGGCGCATTTCTCCTCGACCTACACAGATCCCACCGGCACGGTCTATTTCAAGGATGGCGGCAACGCGACCTATCAGGGCGTTGAGGGCGAATTGTCCTATTCGCTGTACAAAGGCTTGTCGCTTTATGGCAGCGGCAGCTTCGGTTCCGCCAAATATACCGGTGGCGTCAATGGCGGCCTGGCCATTGGCGGTGCGCCCAGCCTAACCGCCGCCGGCGGCGTCATTTACGATGACGGCCACGTATTCGGTTCGCTCTTGGCCAAGGTGGTCGGCAGCTCTTATGGCACGCAGGGCAGCGATCAGGTTGCCGGTTTCACGGTCAACAAGGTTAAATCCTACTCGACCACCGACGCCGTGCTTGGCTACCGGGCCGATCTGGACAAGAAGTTCGGGGCACTCAAGAAGTTCGAAATCAAAACCGGCGTGAATAACCTATTCAATTCGCGCGCCATTACCGACATTTCGGGCACACCGGCCACCAATGACCCGACAACGGCGGGCCTTGTGTATAACTTCCTGCCCTCGCGCACCTTCTACGTATCCGCCAAAGTCGATTTCTAGGCTCGACCAGGCTCCTATCGCTCCAAATGCAGCGGCGTTTCGCAAAACCAGCGAAACGCCGCTTTTTTTGCGTATGCACCGCATCCGCCGTCACTGGCCCCAAACCCGGCTGACCATCCGGGGCGATAGCCATTTATGACCGCCTCGAGGCGATGCAATGGTGCGAGGACAAAGGCATCGTTTTTGTCTTTGGGCTGTCCGGCAACAGCATTTTGTCAGGCCTCGTCGACGTCGCGGCCGAGGACATCCGCTTTGTGGTCACCAACATCGCCGCTGGTTCGCCTGAGCATATCTTTGATCAGATGCATTGCGCGCGCGGCAACAAACGAAAGCCTGATCAAACTGCACAAAGGCCAGTTCAAATCCGACCGCGCGTCATGCGGTTCGCCACTGGCCAACCGAAAGCGCCTGATCCTGCACACCGCCGCTTACTGGCTGATGCTGCGGTTGCGCGATGCCATTCCCAAGGCGCAAGCCCTGGCTAAAGCCGAGTTCAAGACGATCCGCGAACGGCTGTTGAAAATCGGCCCGATGAATGAGATGGGTAAGTTTCCAAATGAAACATACAGTCAAGGCCGTCGAAACGTCCGAAGCCATCTCGATCAAGCGCGCCCCTTTGGAACTGCCCCGACGGGCGGAATCCACGGCGTTTCGGAGCAAGTAACCGGGATTGCCTGCCCGAGCAAATCCCGAGCGATTTTGACTTTCTCCGCCTGTTCGTCGTGGTTACGGGAAGGCCCTACGATCACGCGGGTAATCGGCAGCTTCACGTTTCGCCCTTCGAACAGCGCGATGCGCAGCGGGCCGTTTGCGGGCCGCTGTCGGATGTCCGGCAGCGGTTGGACTTGAAACTCGGGATGTTCTTCTTTGGTGTATTCGGCAAGCTTTGCCGTGCCGGGTATGGCCACGATGCGAACCTCGCGCTCCTCATAGAATCCGCGATGCTTGAACCGCGAGGCCCCTTCCCAAAAGTCCGCTGCCGTATTCAATTCCGGTTCCGCGTTTTCGTCAAAGAAGGCTTGCAAGTTTCTTTCGCAAGCCTCGAAAAGCGTTGGAAACTCCCGGTCAACGGCCACGCCATCAACATCGTAGGTCACGGCGGCTATACTCAGGTGAAGCCAATAAAGCCGGTCAAATTCCTCTGCAAGCAACTGGCATAAAGCAGATGTATCAAACACCACGCAATAGCCATTGCCGCCGGTGTAACTTCGCCACTGGCTTAAGAGGCCGTTCGTCTGCTCATAAATGCGGTCAGCGGCATGGGTGCAAAAAGACGAAATAAACGGCTCCACGCGGCCATAGTTCTCCTTATGCTCAAAAGTGGAGTCGTAGAGACTGTCCACGAAATCACGAGCTAGTTTTTCGGGGCCGCCTTCCTTGGCGTAGAATCGACGCTGGTCAACGCTTAGTTGTTGCCGCTGAATAACTGCGTCAAATTTTAGGGCGAGCGCGGAGGAAAACCTCTCTCGAAAATGTTGGACCTCTGAGGAATCATTTAGGCTCTGGTAGTGTCCCGCCCAAATTGTTCGGGTCTTCATTATTCCTTCAAGGCCTGCGCGCGTGGTATAATGATAAAGCTCCGGGTGTCGTGAAATAAAAGTGGCGTCACATATCGCGATGTCTACGGCGCGCGTTTTAGATTTCATTACACACCTTTAACCCATCTTATTCCTAAGACTATTAAATCTGGCTTACGGATGTCGCTTAACGTATTGATTTCGTGTATAGATTGTTTGCTTATGCCTGCCATTCACAAACCAACCAAACGGCCACACCCGCCATGACCCATGTTAGCGCTCCAGGCTTTGGTTTTCCAGCCGTTTCCCGCGAAAAAGTGACCGCAGCCTTTGATGGCGGGCGGATTTCTTCTGACGGCGGGGTGATGCTGCTTGCGGCGGCGGAGCGGCGGCTGGGCCTTGCTGACAGGCTCGCCGCGCCCATCGCCGATCCGCGCAATCCCGCCCGCACCATCCACAGCATGGCCAGCCTGATCCGCGCCCGCATCTTCGCCATCTGCTGCGGCTATGAGGATTGCGATGATCTTAATGACCTCCGCGAAGATCCGGCTTTCAAACTGGCCTGCGGGCAACTGCCTGATGGCGGCTACAAGCTTTGCTCGCAGCCAACTTTGTCGCGCTTCGAGAACCAACCGTCGTTTCGCGAGATCCTCGCACCCGGCCATGGCTTGATCAATATTTGTTGCTCCACCTATACCACGCCACCCGAGGCGGTGATCCTGCGGCCCGGCAAACCCCGTCGGGCAAGGAACTGCGTGGCCATTTGCGCAAAATCATGCGCCGCATCCGCCGCTGATTCCGCTGCCTGCGGCAATCTGCAACGGCTGGCTTTTGCGACAATGATTGTCTGGATTGAAAATTGGGCCTAAAATCCGGGCATTGTTCGATTGGAGGCACTCCTGTGAACAGCAAAAATCGACCGCGCACCGAGAGCGCGCAAATCATTCAATTGAGCAATACAGGCCCCAAGGCCCTGCCATGTCCGCCACCGGACGCTGGCGGCGCGGAAACTCTGGCCGAGTTTCGCGCCATGGACAGGACAACCAAAGCCGCGCTGGCACAACTGACCGCAGGGCTGTCACCGGCCTCGGCCGGTCTGGCTTTTGCCGATTGGGCCGCGCATCTGGCCGGCTCACCGGGAAAGCAGACTGAGCTCGTGGTAAAAGCGCTGCAAAAAGGTTCGCGCTTTGGCAAGCACGTGCTCAATTCAGTCCAGGACCCAACCGCTCCCGGTTGCATCGAGGCCCTTCCCGGCGACGACCGCTTCAAGGATCCGGCTTGGCAGCAATTGCCCTATCGGCTGTGGTCGCAGGCGTTTTTGCTCAACCAGCAATGGTGGCACAATGCCACCCATGGCGTGCCGGGTGTCAGCAAACATCATGAGGACATGGTGTCTTTCGCGGTCCGGCAATGGCTGGATGTGGTCTCGCCATCCAATATGCCGTGGATGAACCCGGAAGTGTTGCAAAAGACCATCCGCTCCGGTGGCGAAAATATCGTGCAAGGCGCAGCGAATTGGTGGGCCGACTGGTACCGCGAAGCAACCCGGCAAAAGCCGGTGGGCACCGAAGATTTTGTCGTTGGCAAGGACGTCGCGGCCACACCTGGCAAGGTGATATTTCGCAATCACCTGATCGAACTCATGCAATACACGCCCATGGGGGACAAGGTCTTTGCCGAACCCGTGCTGATCGTGCCGGCCTGGATCATGAAATATTACATCCTCGATCTATCCCCGCATAATTCGCTGGTGCGGTTTCTGGTCGCGCGTGGCCATACCGTTTTTTGCATTTCCTGGCGCAATGTCACAGCGCAAGATCGCAATGTGTCGCTGGAAGATTACCGCAATCTGGGGGTGATGGCCGCTCTGGATGCCATCAACGCCATTGTGCCCAAGCGCCCTGTTCACGCTGCCGGGTATTGCCTTGGCGGCACTTTGCTTGCCATTGCAGCAGCGGCAATGGCGGAGGTTTCGGACAATCGCCTCGCATCCGTTTCACTGTTTGCCGCCCAGACCGACTTTACCGAACCGGGTGAGTTGCAATTGTTCATCGATGAAGGTCAGGTGAGCTATCTGGAAAGCATGATGTGGGAGCGCGGCACGCTGGACGCCTCGCAGATGGCCGGTGCCTTCCAGATGCTCCGCTCCAATGACCTCGTTTGGTCGCGCATCATCCATGAATACATGATGGGCGATCGCGAACCGATGAACGACCTGATGGCTTGGAATGCCGATGCCACCCGCCTGCCCTACCAGATGCATTCGGATTATCTGCGCAAACTGTTTTTGAACAATGATCTGGCGTCGGGCCGCTATATGGCCGATGGCCGCCCGATTTCGCTGCAAAACCTCCATCTGCCGATTTTTGCGGTTGGAACCGACCGCGACCACGTCGCCCCCTGGAAATCAGTGTATAAAATCCACCACCTGACCGATACGGATGTCACCTTTGTCTTGACCAGCGGTGGCCACAATGCTGGCATTGTCAGCGAGCCCGGCCATGCGGGGCGTCACTTCAAGATCATGCAAAGGGCCGCAAAGGAACCCATCCTCGATGCTGACGAATGGTCCGGGCAAGCGGCGGCGCAGGAGGGATCATGGTGGATCTCTTGGCAGCAATGGCTACAGCGCCTTTCCAGCCCCGCGCTTGTGTCCCCGCCCGCCATGGGCACAAAGCACCCCCCCTGCCAGATTTTGGGTGAGGCCCCGGGCACATATGTCTTGCAAGCATAGGCTTTCTTGCAAGCATAAACTTTCTTGCAAATGTAAACTTTCTTGCAAACAGGAACCGGGCCAGCCTACCATGACGCATCAATAGGTGCACGGCCAAGGCTGGGTTGTGCCGCAGCGCTTAAAAAAGGCGCGCGCGAGACGGTTGCGTATTTTCCCCTCCCGACAAGCGAGTTTCAATTTGACCACCACCAGCCAGATATTGGACAAGATTCGGACACTTGAGGCTGAACTGGCGGCACAACTCGCCCTAGAGCAGGCAAACCTCAAATTTGGCATTGAGAATGGCAAGATCATTTTTGAAGCCGAGATGCTGCGCCAACACAAGGCGATGCAGATCAAACTATGGCCCTACTTGCGTGCCGCCGGCCTGCTCACAATCCTGACTGCGCCGCTGATTTACGGCCTCACCCTGCCGTTGGTTTTACTGGATATATTTGTGACCATTTATCAGGCGGTCTGTTTCCCGGTTTATGGAATTGCCAAAGTCCGCCGGCAAGATTACCTCAATTTTGACCGCAGCCACCTCGCCTATCTGAATGCACTGGAAAAAATCAATTGCGGCTATTGTGCCTATGGCAACGGCATTCTTGGCTATGCAGGCGAAATCGCAGCGCGCACGGAGCTCTATTGGTGCCCGATCAAACACGCCCGGCGGATGCAGTATATGCATTCGCAATACCGCAATTTTGTTGAATTTGGCGATGCCGAAGCCTTCAAACAAAAATCCGAAAAACCAGATTTACCCAGCGACCCGCCCCCCGATGCAAGATGATGACGCCCTGCACAAAGCCTTCGCTCATAGTCTCGGGCGATAATCGGGCGTGCCCCAATTGCGGATTTTGCTGTGACTGGCGCGCCCCGTGGCGCTGGCTTCCATGCCGTAATGCCGGCACAATTGATCCAGCGCCGAGCTGAGCACGAATTTGGCGGATCGGCGCGCCCAGCCGCGCTCCTGCTCGATTTGTTCCAAACCTTTCAAAAACCCGCAGACATCCATCAAAAGCCCGGCCATTTCCGGCCCGCAGGCGCGCAAAGCCGCCCGCACCCGCTGGCGCGCCGCCGCCACATTCTCAGCAAAGGGCACAGCCCCGCCACTGCCACCCGTCACCCCGCCCCATCGCGCCGTCACTTGCGGCAACAGGCAGGCGCGGGTCAATTCAGCGCGCAGCCGCTCCCCGGATGCCAGTTGCACCGCGCTGATGAACGCATTGCCATCGCGATCCTTGCGCCGCGCCAACCAGGCCAGCGGGCTTTCGGCAGCATTTATCTGCACCGCACCGGCGCCCGGCTCAAACGCCAGCACCCGCCGCACCAATGGCAGATGTTGGGCGCGAAACGCATCCTCGCCCGCGCCCGCATCCAACCGCGCCAGATAGCCATGCCCGGCCGCATCGATATAAAGCCGGCGCACGCGCGAGGCCCCGCCCCGCTGCCAGACTACCAGCCCCAGGGAAACGCAGGCCTCGGCCAAACTCCGTTCAACCCGGATGCCGCCCAGACTAATCTGGGCCGAACTGGCTGGGAAAAGGCGACCGGCGACAGGGCCCGTGTCCTCCGGCGTCCCCGGCAGGCCGGGCGCAACCACCCGCACATGGGTCGCAGGTGCCAACAGATCGGCGCAGGCATAGGCCCCCGGTGGCACCAAAGCCCGCAAAAGACGGGCCAAAGCGCGTGGAGACGGTAGCGCGATATCCGGCGTGGTGGCGTACCCAGCCTTGATTTTACCGGCTGTCTTTTGAGCAAATCCTGAATTCTTCATCGCCATTCCTCCACCAATCAGGGCGCGCCAGATGCCGGCACATTTACCGAAACCCAGCCAGGCAAACCTGCGATGTTGCGGTATTTTGATTATATATAGGAATTTTTTCTCTTTACAATAAGATTTTTATCCTTTAATCATTCGGCCAGTTACAAGAAAGCCGACGGCCTGCGCGGCCATTCATGGCTTTTGGGCGAGGCGCCAAAATGGAGGTTCCAAAGGATGTCAGAGCACCATGCCAGCGCCAAGCCAGCATCGGCCAGCGCCAAGCCAGCATCGGCCAAATCCGCCGCCACCGCTCAAGCCATTGTCGAATTGGGGGCCGCGCATTACCGGCGGGCGCGTATCCTGCCACGCCTGCTGCCCGCGAGCACCCTCGCGGCTTCAAACGACCAGATTGTGCGGGATTTACAAAATGAACTGCGCAAAGTCCGCGCTCGCGCTGGGCACTGGTCCTATGACCTTAACCGGCACATCAGCCTGTTACAGGCGCTACGGGCAGAATCAGTCTCCGCCCAACAAGCAAAAGGCGTTGGTTCATGAAAGAACCAACGCCTAAATACTGTGCAAATTCGCAACGAGCAACCCGTTCAGGATTGCAAAAACGGCCTTAGCGTGCCTTCCGGCGGCGCTGTTGACCCAGACCCATCTCCTTCGCAAGCTGCGAGCGAGCCTTGGCATAATTGGGAGCCACCATCGGATAATCTGCGCCGAGGTTCCACTTTTCACGGTATTCCTCAGGCGAAAGATTGTAATGGGTGCGCAAGTGCCGCTTCAACGACTTGAATTTCTTGCCATCTTCAAGACAGATCAGGTAATCATTGGAGATGGATTTTTTGGGCATTACTGCAGGTTTCTGCGGCTCGACTGCTACCGGCACCGGCGCACCAACCGCAAGTCTCGCAAATGCCGCGTGTATATCTTCCAGAAGGCTTGGAAGATCACTCATCGGCACAGAATTATTGCTGACGTAAGCAGACACCACATCCGCTGCCAATTCAATAAAATTTACCGCGCCATGTTGTTCAGTCATCTTGGGATCCTCTACAGCTCGTTCGGCTTTCGCCTGTTATGGAATTTTAGCAATGCAGCTCATGTTTAAAAGTCACAAGTTGAACCAAAAAGGCCAAGACTGAAAAACGTAAACTTTAGCCGCTTTTAACTCAATGAAACAAATATGGCAAGCATTGCAAGCATTCAAGAGTGCGCAATACAATTTTGGAATAGTTCACTGCCGCTTTATTTCCGATGCGTTCACGCCCTGTATCCAGTTTGCCGTGCGAACCGACCGCGTCAAACCCGCATTTGTAATGCAATTGTAATCGATTAAATACGCGCTTTTTGCCCATATCAGCTTGATTTTGCGGCTTTCTGTAACAAGCTGCTTAATGGGCTTAAGGCAGCATTCACCCTTATTCACATAAAATTCATTTGAGACCCCCATCCGCCCCTCTATAATGGCTTTCGGACAGGATTGGAGTTTCAAAAAAATGGAAACCAAGCAAGACAAAATCGTCAAGTCGGAAAAGGAATGGCGTGAGCAACTGACTGCGGAGCAATTTCAGGTTACCCGCAAGCACGGCACAGAGCGCGCTTTTACTGGGCCAAATTGGGACCAGAAAGCGGACGGCCGATATACCTGCGTCTGCTGCGACGCGCAATTGTTTGATTCGTCAACCAAATTTGATTCGGGCACCGGTTGGCCAAGCTTTTTCGCTCCGGTGGATGATGCCGCAGTGGAAAGCCATGAAGATCGATCCTGGTTCTCCAAGCGCACGGAGATTCGTTGTGCCAACTGCGACGCGCATCTGGGCCACGTGTTCAACGATGGCCCGGCTCCAACCGGTCAGCGCTATTGCATGAATGGTCAGGCCCTTCACTTTGTGCCCAAAGGCGAATAATAACGGGGGATGACACAATCCAATCCCCGCAATTACCCGCCGGTTCCAGCCAAGCCCAATTCGCGCATCGTCCATGGCACGCGCCTTGACGACGAGTATGCCTGGTTGCGCGCCGACAATTGGCAAGAGGTGCTGGCGAAGCCACAAGCTTTGCCCGCATCGATCCGGGCAGTGCTCGACGCGCAGAACAAATTTGCCGACGATATACTTGCCGATACACAATCTATGCGCGAGATTCTTTTGAAGGAAATGCGTGCACGCATTCTGGAAGAGGATTCCGAGCCGCCCACCCCGGATGGCGCGTTTGATTATTTCGAGCGAACCCGTCAGGGAGGCCAACACGAGTTGCTGTGCCGTCGCCCGCGCGGCGGTGGCCCCGAGACCATTTTACTCGATGGCGATGCGCTGGCCAAGGGCAAGAGTTTTTTTGAACTCGGCGATGCCATGCACTCGCCCGATCATCGCCTGCTGGCCTGGTCCAGCGATGACAAGGGCTCCGAACTCTACACCCTGCGCGTTCAGGACATGACGCGCGCCGCCAATTTGCGGGATCGCATCCCCCGCACCGATGGCTCGGCGGTCTGGACCCGCGATTCAAGCGCGTTTTATTACGTGGCCGTTGACGCAAATCACCGCCCCGCCAGGATCATGCGGCACCGCATCGGCACGGCAATGCGCTTGGACGAATTGATTTTCGAGGAAAATAATCCTGCCCTGTTCGCGCATGTGCATCTCTGCCATTCCGGCCAATATGCCGTCATCCGCTCGCATGACCATGATTCTTCCGAATGCCGCGTGCTGGACCTGAGCGACCACGCCGCCAGCCCCCGGCTGATCGAGGCGCGCCAGCCCGGCGTTCAATATGATGTGGAGCATTGCGGCGGCCATTTTTATCTGCGCACCAATGTCGATGGCGCCAAGGATTTCAAGCTGGTGGCCGCCCCGATCCATGCGCCAGAACGCGCCAATTGGGTCGATGTTGTCCCGCATGTCGCGGGCCGCATGATCTTGTCCTGCACCTGCTTTGCCAATTTCCGGGTGCATATGGAGCGAGAAAACGGCCTGCCGCGCATCGTTGTTTTCGATAACACCAGCAGCCAAAGCCATGCGATTGAGTTCAATGAAGAGGCCTATGCCTTGAGCATGGAATCAGGCTTTGAATTTGATACACCCATGCTGCGCTTCACCTATTCCTCGATGACGACGCCGCGCCAAACCTATGATTATGACATGGCATCGCGCAGCCGCGTTCTGGTCAAGCAGCAGACGCTGCCTTCGGGCCATAATCCCGCCCGTTACGTCACCCGCCGCATATTTGCGACCGCGCGCGATGGTGCCCTCATTCCGATTTCCCTTCTGATGCGGGCCGATATGCCCAAGGGCACCAAGGCCCCGGTTTTGCTTTATGGCTATGGTGCCTATGGATACGCCATTCCCGCCAATTTCAGTGCCAACCGCCTGTCCTTGGTGGATCGCGGTTTTGTTTACGCCATCGCCCATATTCGCGGCGGCACCGACAAGGGCTTTGCCTGGTACGAGGACGGCAAGCTCCTTAAAAAGCCGAACAGCTTTCATGATTTCATCACCTGCGCCCAGCATCTCATCGCTACGGGCTATTGTGATGCGGGCACACTGGTCGCCCATGGCGGCAGCGCCGGCGGCATGCTGATGGGAGCCATTGCCAATCTCGCGCCGCAATTGTTTGCCGGCATTATCGCGGACGTGCCCTTTGTCGATGTGCTCAACACCATGCTCGACGCGCAATTGCCGCTCACACCGCCAGAATGGCAGGAATGGGGCAATCCCATCGAGAGCGCCGAGGCTTTTGCCGCGATCGCCGCCTATTCGCCCTATGACAATGTCACCCATCAGGCCTACCCGGCGATCTTTGCCAAGGGCGGGCTCACCGACCCGCGCGTGACATATTGGGAGCCGGCCAAATGGGTCGCACGCCTTCAGGCCCACATCACCGGCGGCGGCCCGGTTTTTCTCAAAACCAACATGGATTCAGGCCATGGCGGCGCTTCCGGCCGGTTTGACCACCTCAATGAGGTGGCGCAAGATTACGCTTTCGCCATTTCGCGGGTAAATTTGCCGCAATGGGCGACACAACCGGAAAAATGATGCGCAAAACCTACGATTGCTTCACTTTCTTCAACGAACTCGACCTCTTGGAATTGCGACTGCGCGAGCTGGACGCCTGCGTCGACCAGTTTGTGCTCGTGGAATCAACCCTGACCTTCACCGGCACCGTCAAACCTTTGCATTTCAAGGAAAACATCGAAAGATTCAGCCCCTGGATCCATAAGATCACGCATATCGTGGTCGATAGTTTCCCCGCTGCCGCGACCACATCGCGCGCGCGTGAGCACCACCAGCGCGACGCCATCATGCGCGGGCTGGAGCAGGCCCGGCCCGATGACTTTGTGATCCTGTCGGATGTCGATGAAATCCCGCGACCCGACAAATTGCGCGCTGCCCTTGCGGATCCGCGATCGGCCAAAGCCATCACGACATTTGAAAGCGAGGGCTATTTCTATTATCTCAACCTGCATTGCGAGCCGCGTTATTTCATGCTGCCTTCCGCGCCGCGCCTGATCCAGAGGCGATATTTACGCAATCCGCGCTGGCTGCGCCGTCACCAGCCGATTTCACGTCACGCCAAGCAATTGGGGGCACTGGCCCCCTGGCATGTGCGCGCCCAATTATTTGTTGCAACGCTCGCCCCGCTGCAGTCGATCATCTGCCACGCCGGGGCCTGGCACTTCACCTATATGGGCGGGGCCGAGAAAATCCGGCTGAAACTCAGCTCCTATGCCCACGAGGAAATTGCCGACTGGCCACAGGCGCAGATCGACAGCCTCTCGCAAAAGATCAAGGATCGTCGCTGGATATATTCGGACACCGCGCAATTGGTGGAGCAACCGCTCGATGAAACCATGCCGGTTACGCTGCGCGAGCATCGCGAAGTATTCGCCCACATGCTGCTGGAGAGCGCGCAAGCGTAAACCCGGCAAGCCGCGCCGCTCAAGGGCGCGACTGGGTTTCCATATATTCCTTCAAATGCTCCATCGAAGCAAAATGCAGGATGTCCACGCCATCATCGGAATCGATTGAGCCGTCCTGATAGAGCACATAATCAATGCCGCCAGCGCTGTAGCGCGCCACGACCGGCTGGGTTCCTGCGGCGGCAGGTGCCTCTGCAGGTGCCTCTGAATGTGCGGGTGAACCACCTTCCGCCGCGCCATAGGCTTGCGGTTCATGCGCCGGTGTACCTGCATCACTTGCTGGCGCATGGCTTGCAACATTGTGATTTGCAACTTCATGGCTAGCAACCGCGTGATCCGCGACCTCGTGATGAGCGGTCGCCTCGGGCGGGGCAACCGGTGCGATCTGTGGCAAAAGGGTCGGGGGCGTCATGCCAGACTTGCCCGACAGTGCTTCATCAAACCAGTCATCGCCAATATCGAGTTTGGGCGGCGTCGCGGTATCATGGGTCAAGGGCAAGTGCCAGGCCGGTGCCGACGCGGCGGGTTCAGCCTCCGCCACCGGTTCAGGCGGCGCAGATTCGGGGCCATCCTCGTCCTCGTCCAGGTCTTGCCCCAACCCGGCCTCGGCTTCACCTGTCTCGTGCGCCAAATCTGCGGGCGATTCGTGCCCTTCATGGTCAGTCAATGTGGGCACTTCGAGATTATGCACGGGCGGCATATGCACTACATCTGCCGCCTTTTGGGCAAACATCATCGCCGCCCCGCCAAGGCCCACCGCTGCGGCAACCGGTGCCATGCCCAAATGGGCAGAAGCCCCGACAGGCTCGCTCTCGAGTTTTCCGGGGGGTGCCATCGCCTCATGCGAGGGGGCGTCCAAGGGGGCGTTGGCAACTGGAAATGGCATCGCCGGGTGATCCAGCCCCGCAGACGGCGCATCCGCGTGGACGGCGGACAAGGGTGCCCGCGCATCCGCAACGGGCATTGATTCGGGAAAACGCACGCCGAGTGCCAGCGAATCAAGCCGCGCCAGCACGAAAGCCAGCGCCAAAACCACCGAACCACCGGCAATCAACGAAGCGCCGGAAATAACTTCCGCCCAGCCGCGTTGCGCTTCAATAATTCCGAACCCGTTGTAAAATAAAAAGCTTCCCGCGAGGATCAGCACAAGACCCAAGGCAATGGCAATCTTGGTTATTATATTGTTCATGTCATAAACCCGATTTCGCTGGCAAATATCCAAACAAACCAAAAAACTTGATAAAAATTAGAACATGAAAACTACCATTTGCAAAATTTTGTCGAATTTCCGTAATCTTGCTTTGGCAGCCTGTTCCCCAGTTGCCGAAGTAGACGGTTGCGCCTAACTAAGGAACGATGCTTGCCGTTCAAGCGTTCAGTGCGCGCTTGCCCCGCACTCACTAACCGCAATGGAGCCTTTCATGACCTTCACCCTCCCCGCCCTCCCCTACGCCTATGACGCGCTCGGCCCTTATATGTCGAAAGAGACGCTCGAGTTCCACCACGACAAGCACCATCAGGCCTATGTGACCAATGGCAACAACCTGCTCAAGGGCACCGAATTCGAGGGCAAATCGCTGGAAGAAATCGTTACCGGTTCTTTTGGCAAGAACGCCGGTCTGTTCAACAATGCCGGCCAGCATTACAACCATCTGCATTTCTGGCATTGGATGAAGCCCAATGGCGGCGGCGCGATCCCCGGTGCACTTGAAAAGGCGATCATCGCCGACCTCGGTTCTGTGGATCAGATGAAGACGGACTTCATGCAGGCGGGCGTAACCCAGTTCGGCTCCGGCTGGGCCTGGCTTGCGGTCAAGGCTGGCAAGATCGTGGTCATGAAGACCGCCAATGGCGAAAGCCCGCTGGTCCATGGCGCGACCCCCATTCTGGGCTGCGACGTGTGGGAACATTCCTATTACATCGACTACCGCAACCGCCGCCCCGATTATATGAAGGCCTTCGTTGATTCGCTGGTCAACTGGGAATATGTGGCTGAACTCTATGCCAAGGCTGGCAAATAAAGCCGGGGGGCGGGCGCGAGCCCGCTCACCCATCGTGCGGCAAGCCTTGATGGAAGACTTGCGCGTGTTTCCATGCCTTCCGCCCTTCCCGTTTTCGGGAGGGGCACGAGCCTAGGCCAAGGGCGCTAAATCTGGCACCATGAAGCAACATGCGGAATTTGGCCGTGGCATTCAAACTTCGATGGCTGCTTTTGGGCACCGGCAGCCGGTTCTACCTTTTGGTCGCGGGCCTGCTGGCCTTCGGCTCGGTCGCCATGGCGCTGACATTTTCGACGCCGCGCCCCGGCCAGATCGAGGGTGAAACGCGCGAGTCGATCGCTGATTACGCCAAAGCCAACCACCTAAGCCTCACCCAAGCACGGCAGGAATTTGCCGCCACTGGCCGTATTGAGTGCCCGTTTGACGCCTCTAGCGCTTTCCTTGTTTATCAAAACGACATCGTGATCACGGCGCGGCATGTGCTGTTTTCGCGCATGCCCGGCCGATATATCAGCCACGGGGCCATCAACCGATGCGCGTTTGAAACCAGCGACGGCAAAACATCGGTCTGGCATATGGTCGATGTCAAATCCATCACCTACCCCGATCTTGCCACGGGCACATTCTTCGATAACACGGATTGGGCGATCATGAAGCTGCAAAAGCCGATTGACGGCATCACCCCCTATCGTTTGCCCGAGCTCCCGGCCAAGGCCGGTGAAAAAATTCTGGACGTCACCACCCGACAGGCGAATTTTCCCAAAGAGGATTGGAACGAGCGCTTGGTCAGCCAATGCGCCATCCGTGATGTGGAAAGCTTCAAGGATGCCCCGGCAGGCGGCCTCAAGCTGGATTGCGCCATGAGCGGCGGCGCTTCCGGCAGCCCGATATTGCGCAAGTCGGCCAAGGGCTGGACGGCCTTGGGATTGGCCTCCGCCGGCAAAGCCAACTGCCGCGGCTATGATCGCGCCAAATGCTTCAATTTTGCGGTGGGTCTCTACCCCGGCCTGCAGGCGGCGATCAAAAAATTAGCGGCAACGCCCTGACCCCATTTTGGGTTTGAATAGCCGCCTTAGCTAAATTGGGTTAGCCTTGCGCCAAGAGATTCGCCAATCACGTGCGCCGCCTTGGGCCGTGCACTGCATGGAAAGACCAAGCCCTTGAACGAGCGACTGGACAGCCCCACCCTCACCATTGACCTTGCCGCGCTCAGTGCCAATTGGCGCTTGCTGGCAGCCAAGGCCGGCCCGGCGCAATGCGCGGCAGCCGTCAAGGCCGACGCCTATGGTATTGGCCTTGAACCGGCCGTGGGCGCGCTTGCCAAGGCCGGCTGCACCACATTTTTCGTGGCGCATTGCAGCGAAGGCGTGAAGGCGCGAACCGCTTTGCGGGCGGCGGGGCACAATGGGCGGATATACATTCTCAACGGCGGCCCGCTGAGCGCGCCCATGGCCGAACTCTATCTGCGCTTTGGCCTGCAACCGGTGCTCAACAGTGTCGCCGAACTGCAATTTTGGCGAACCATTACCGCCACCACCCACAATCCGCCCGCCGCAGCCTTGCATTTCAATACGGGCATGAATCGCCTTGGCTTTGACAAATCCGACGAGATCAATCTCGACGGCGTGCCATTTGACCTGGTCATGAGCCATTTCGTGTCGGCCGAATGCCCCGAGGATGCCGACAACCAGTCGCAGATTGCAGCATTTACTGAAATCGTCACCCGCTTTCCCGGCGTGACCGCCAGCCTTGCCAATTCTTCCGGCATATTCCTGCCAGCTAACCCGCATTTTGACATGGTGCGGCCAGGCTACGCCCTTTATGGCGGCAATCCGCTGCCCGGATCATCCAACCCGATGCAACCCGTCGTGCAACTGGATGTGCCGGTTCTGCAAATCCGCACCATCGAGGCGGGGGCGCGCGTAGGCTATAACGGCCAGTGGACGGCGCAGCGTCGTACCCGCCTGGCAACCCTGTCACTTGGCTATGCCGACGGCTTCCCGCGCATTGCCGGCCATGTCGATACCGCCCCCGACCATCGTGCCCAGGCGCTCATTGCCGGCGTGCTCTGCCCCTTTGTCGGGCGCACGTCGATGGACCTGACCGTGCTTGACATCACGGCAGTCGACCCCGCCGCCATCGAGCTTGGCTCTCGCGCGCAAATTCTCGGGCGGCACATCACAATTGATGATCTGGCCGAGCGCTCCGGCACCATCGGCTACCAGATACTCACTTCGCTCGGGGCCCGTTTCACCCGCCATTATACGCCAGCGCCTGTGCATTAGTTCTATTTTTGTTCTTGCCTTGCGACCGCTTTGTCCCTACACTTGCGACCCATCAGACAAGCTGGGGATTCAAGGTGGCAAAACGTTCGATATTCATCTGCCAGAGTTGCGGCGCACTCAGCAATCGCTGGCAGGGTAAATGCGAGGCCTGCGAAGCCTGGAATTCGATTGTCGAGGAAGGCGCCACCTCCGGCATTGGCGCGCAAGCCGCCGGTTTGGCCAAAAAGGGCAAGATTTTTGCGCTTGAGGGCCTGGATGGCGAAGATCGCCCGGCTCCGCGCATCATCTGCGGCATCGCGGAACTGGACCGCGTCACCGGCGGCGGTTTTGTCGCCGGGTCGGTGCTGCTGATCGGGGGCGAACCCGGCATTGGCAAATCGACCCTGCTCATTCAAGCCAGCGCCGCCCTCGCCCGCAAGGGCGAGCGCGTGGTTTATGTCTCGGGCGAGGAGGCGGTGGCGCAAGTGCGGATGCGGGCACAGCGACTGGGCCTCAGCAATGCCAATGTCGAACTGGCAGCCGAAACCAATGTCGAGGACATTGTTGCCACCCTGTCCAAAGGCCCCAAGCCGGCGCTGATCGTCATCGATTCCATTCAGACTATGTGGAGTTCGATGCAAGATTCCACCCCCGGCACGGTCACGCAGGTGCGTGGGTCGGCGCAAGCCCTGATCCGCTTTGCCAAGACCACCGGCGCTTGCGTCATTCTGGTCGGCCACGTCACCAAGGACGGTCAGATCGCCGGCCCGCGCGTCGTCGAACACATGGTCGATGCGGTGCTTTCCTTTGAGGGCGAGGGCGGTCACCATTTCCGCATTTTGCGCGCCATGAAAAACCGCTTCGGCCCGACCGACGAAATCGGCGTGTTTGAAATGACCGGACTGGGCCTCGCCGAAGTCAGCAACCCATCCGCCATGTTTTTGGCCGGCCGCGAAGCCCAATCGGCGGGCACCGCCGTTTTGGCCGGCATGGAGGGCACGCGGCCGGTGTTGGTGGAAATTCAGGCGCTGGTCGCCCCCTCAAGCCTTGGCACGCCGCGCCGCGCCGTGGTCGGCTGGGACCCGGCCCGTCTGTCGATGGTGATCGCCGTGCTGGAAGCCCATGCCGGGCTGAAACTGGGCCAGCATGATATTTATCTCAATGTTGCCGGCGGATTGCGAATCAGTGAACCCGCCGCCGATCTGGCCGCCGCTGCGGCGCTGATTTCCTCGCTGACCGGCGCGGTGCTGCCCGCCCAGAATGTCTATTTTGGCGAGATTGGCCTCTCGGGTGCCGTGCGCCCGGTGGTACATGCGGCGCTGCGGCGCAAGGAAGCCGCCAAGCTCGGCTTTTCACATGCGGTCGGCCCTGGCGGCGGCGACAAAAAGGAAAATTTCGCGCTGGAACTTCAGTCGTGCAGCCATATCGGCGCGCTGGTTGGCGACATCGCCGCCCGTGCTGCGGCAGCCAAACGCAAACCCGGCGAGCCCCCCGCCACCGCGCGCGCCAGCAACGGCGCGCGTGCCCATTTGGATTATTGATATAAGATTTTTGAAAGATGCGGCCTCATTCGCGAATATCGTCGTAGCTGGCCCGTGTCATAGCGCAAAGCGCGGGACAAAGCGCAAAAAGAGGCAGGTGCGGGCCAATGTTTGAGCCGCTGGCCACACGAATGTTGCCGTGTAAAGACCTGGCATTTCGGGTGCGTCGCGCCAAGCGCCAGCGACGAGCCGTGCAAAAAGCAACAATTGCCGGCAACAAATGATTTCAACGGGGTGACGCAAGCGTGACATTTCGATATAAGGACGTGCAATTGCCAATTTTGGGTGATAATTTATTCGCAAGAAGGCGCGCGCATGCCATCCTATTTAGATCTTGGCCTCATTGTTGTTGTGTTGGTTTCCGCACTTTTGTCCATGGTGCGCGGGTTCACGCGTGAAGTGCTGGCAATCGCCTCATGGGGTGTAGCCGCGATGGCAGCCTATATGTTTTACCCCCGCCTTGTGCCGATTCTGACGCCCTACGTCCACAAGCCGGTTTTTGCAATCGCTGGAGCCGTGGCAATCGTCTTCCTCGTCACCCTGATCCTCGTATCCTTGCTGACCGTGCGGATTTCGGACGCCATTCTGGATTCCAAGATCGGCGCGCTGGATCGCTCTTTGGGCTTCGTGTTTGGTGCCGCGCGCGGCCTGCTGCTCTGTGTCGTCGCCTTTGTGTTCTTCACTTTCCTGATGCAGGACAAAACTTTGCCAAGCTGGGCGGCAGACGCCAAGGCCAAGCCTTTGCTGGAGGGCCTCGGCACCCAGTTGGAGGATATGTTGCCGGGTGATGCGGCTTCATCCCTTTACAAGATGCTGGATCATTCCAAGGCCGCCAAGGACTTGGGTGTGCCGCTGGATACGATCAGCCCGCCGGCCACCACAACGCCAACCACCAATCCGCCTGCACCCAATCCGCCGCCGACCGACAAAAACTGACACCTCTACCCAAAAAGCTTTCAATACCCAATTAAAGACGTACTGACGCGATTCTGGCAAAGTAATGGAGTTAAAAGATCATGAGCCATCACGATACGACTCCTCTTGCCGAAGCCTATTTTGACCCCGAAGAAGACCGACTGCGCGAAGAATGTGGCGTATTTGGCATTTTTGGGCATCCCGACGCCGCCGCGATTACCGCCCTCGGCCTGCACGCGCTGCAGCATCGCGGCCAGGAGGCCGCTGGTATCGTCGCCTTCGACGGTCGCAGGTTCAATTCCGAGCGTCGCCTTGGCCTCGTTGGCGATCATTTCTCGAAAGCCTCGACCATTGCCCGCCTGCCGGGCAGCGCTGCCATCGGCCACGTGCGCTATTCAACCACCGGCGAGACCATCCTGCGCAATGTGCAACCGCTGTTTGCCGAGTTGGACGGCGGCGGCCTAGCAGTCGCCCACAACGGCAACCTCACCAATGGCCTCACCCTGCGTCGCGAACTCGTTCGCGATGGCGCTATCTGCCAGTCCACTTCGGATACGGAAGTGATTCTGCATCTGGTGGCGCGCAGCCGCAAACACCGCGTGGTTGACCGTTTCATCGAATCATTGCGCCAGATTGAAGGCGCATACGCGCTCGTCAGCCTCACCAACAAGAAGCTGATTGGTGCACGCGACCCGCTCGGCATCCGCCCGCTGGTTCTGGGCGAACTCAACGGCAAATACATTCTGGCCTCAGAAACCTGCGCGCTTGACATCATTGGCGCGCAATTTGTTCGCGATATCGAGAACGGCGAAGTCGTGGTGATTTCGGAAGAAGGCGTGCAAAGCCTGCGCCCGTTCCTGAAGCGCCCGCAGCGGCCGTGCATTTTCGAATATGTCTATTTTTCACGCCCCGATTCGGTCGTGCATGGCCGCTCGGTTTATGACGTGCGCAAACGCATGGGCGAGCAATTGGCCAAAGAAGCGCCGGTTGAGGCCGATGTCGTCATTCCGGTGCCCGATTCTGGCGTGCCTTCCGCGCTTGGCTATTCACGCGAAGCCAATATCCCCTTTGAGCTTGGCATTATCCGCAATCATTATGTCGGGCGCACCTTCATTCAACCCAGCCAAAGCATCCGCGAACTGGGCGTGCGCATGAAGCACAGCGCCAATCGCGCCGTGGTGGCCGGCAAGCGCATCGTATTGATCGATGATTCGATCGTTCGTGGCACCACTTCGGTCAAAATCGTGCAGATGATGCGCGAGGCGGGTGCCAGCGAAGTGCATTTCCGCATTTCCTGCCCACCGATTCGCTTCCCCGATTATTATGGCATCGACACGCCTACCCGCGATAAATTGCTGGCAGCCACGCATACGCTGGAGGAAATGCGCGCCTTCATCGGGTGCGATTCGCTGGCTTTCCTCTCGGTGGACGGCATTTACCGGGCCATGGGTGAGGATGGGCGCAATGACGCCCAACCGCAATTCACCGATCACTGCTTCACTGGCGATTATCCAACCCTTCTTACTGACGTCATGGGCGAATCTGCCAAACAGCAATTCTCGCTTCTGGCCGAAGCCAGCTAAAATAACGGGCGCTCCATCATGCAAAACAAGGAATTGGCCAATCGCGTCGCATTGGTGACGGGGGCATCGCGCGGCATTGGCCGGGCCACGGCGCTCGAACTCGCACGGCGCGGCGCCCATGTGATTGCTTTGGCGCGAACCGAAGGTGCCCTGGAAGAACTGGATGACGAGATTCGCGCGCTGGGCGGACAAGCAACGCTGGTGCCTTGCGATCTCAAGGACTTTGTCGCCCTCGACCGGTTGGGTGCCAGCATATTCCAGCGCTGGAAGCATCTCGACATTCTGGTTGGCAATGCCGGGCTTTTGGGCGCACTGACCCCGCTCGGTCACATTTCACCGGGCGATTGGGAGCAGGTCATGGCGGTCAATGTCACCGCGAACTGGCGGCTGATCCGCTCGATGGATCCCTTGCTACGGGCCAGCCCTGCCGGGCGGGTTGTGCTCTTGTCCAGCGGTGCTGGCAACCGCGCCGACCTGCGCGCCTATTGGGGGGCTTATGCGGTCTCCAAAGCGGCGCTGGATGCGCTCGGTCGCACCTATGCCGCCGAAACCGTCACTACCAGCATGAAAGTGATGATGGTCAATCCCGGCCCGCTGCGCACCGACATGCGCGCCAGTGCCATGCCCGGAGAAGACCCGATGACGCTGCGCAGCCCGGAAGAACTCGCGCCCAAAATCGCCGATTTATGCAGCCCAGGCTGGACCCAGACGGGTGCACTCTACGATTTTCCCACAGACTCGGTTCAGCATTTTCGCGGGCCGGCCTAAGCCTAGCTTATGCGCCGGCGCACGATAATCCAGGCCGCCAATACGCAAAAAACCGATCCCGCCACGCTCAAGCCGGTGTCCAACCAACCATGGGCAACGCTGGACCACGGTGCCAGCAAGTGCAGCACGACGGTATCGCCCAGAAGTATCCCCACCGCGACATAGCCCAAAAGTGCACTTCCCGCCCAGATCAGCACCGGAAATCGGTCAATCAGCCGCAGCAGCAGCGCCGACCCGGAAACGATCAGTGGAATGGAAGCCAGAAGCCCCAGCACAATCAGCCAGATATTTTCATCGGCGATGGCCACGATCGAAAGCACATTGTCAAACGACATGGCGGCATCGGCAACGGCAATGAGCCGCACCACCGTCCAGAGCGATACGACGGGATGGACATCGCCATGCTCGCTCTCGTCCGTCGCCAGCTTGATCGCAATCCACAAAAGCGCGAGGCCGCCCACCAGCTTCAGATAAGGTAATTCGAGAACCTGCACCAGAAGCAGCGCGAATATCAGCCGCAATCCAATGGCAGCCGCCCCACCGAGCAGCAATCCGGCCCGCCGCTGACGCTCCGGCAAGCCACGGCAAGCCATCGCAATGACGAGCGCATTATCGCCCGAAAGCAGCACATCCACCCACACAATCTCGGCGAGCTTCAGGAAAAAAATCGCGTTAAATGCGGGCATCAGGCCAATGTTTCGATTGCGTTAAGTTAACAACGGAACCTTCCGCCGCACCAGAATCTAACGCCCTTCTAGGTGCAAACGCCAGGGGTGGCAAGCAGGTTAGGTCGGGGCACGCTGCGCAAAGCCAAATTGCTCGTTAAGCCCCTGCAATACCGTTTCCGCCGCTTCCGTCACCACGGTTCCGGGCGGAAAAATCGCAAATGCCCCGGCCTCGCGCACCGCCGCGAAATCCCCGGGCGGGATAACCCCGCCAACGACAATCATAATATCGGTACGGCCCTGCGCCGCGAGCGCGTCACGCAGGGCCGGCACCAGCGTCAGATGCCCTGCCGCCAGCGAGGATATGCCCACCACATGCACGCCCTTGGCCACCGCTTGCGCGGCCGCTTCATCGGGGGTGGCAAACAGGGGGCCGATTTCCACATCAAACCCGAGATCGTCAAACGCTGATGCAATCACCTTTTGGCCGCGATCATGGCCATCCTGCCCAACCTTGGCCACCAGAATCGCCGGTGCGCGCCCGGTGTTTTCCTTAAATGCCTTGGTCAGACCCTGCACGCGGTGGATGGCTGCCACATTCTCACCCGCCTCGCGCAGATAGACCCCGCGCGTTGACTGGATCACCCCGACATGGCGGTTGAAAACCTGCTCCAGCGCCAGCGAAATTTCACCAACGGTGGCCATGGCCCGCGCCGCATCAATCGCCAGCGCCAGCAGATTGCCGCGCCCGCGCGCACCCGCCTGCAAAGCCTGCAACGCCTGCTCCACCCGAGCCGGATCGCGCTCCGCCTTCAGGCGCTTCAACTTTTCGATCTGCTGGGCGCGGACGCTGGCATTTTCCACGCGCAGCACGTCAATTGCGGCTTCATCCTGGCTGCGGAATATATTGACGCCAATCACCGCCTGCGTGCCCGCATCAATGCGTGCCTGCGTCTTGCTGGCGGCAGCCTCGATCCGCAACTTGGGCATACCCGCCTCGATCGCCTTGGCCATGCCGCCCATGGCTTCCACTTCCTCGATATGCCCCCAGGCCTTGGCCGCCAATTCAGCGGTCAACCGCTCGACATAATAGGAGCCACCCCAAGGGTCGATGATCCGGTTATTGCCACTCTCCTGTTGCAACACCAATTGGGTATTGCGGGCAATTCGCGCCGAAAAATCAGTCGGCAACGCCAGCGCCTCATCCAGCGCATTGGTATGCAATGATTGGGTATGCCCAGCCGTTGCCGCCATCGCCTCGATTTGCGTGCGGGTGATATTGTTGAAGACATCCTGTGCGGTCAGCGACCAACCGGAAGTCTGGCTATGCGTGCGCAGCGGCAGGCTTTTTTCCGAAGCGGGGTTGAAACCTTTCACCAGCTTCGCCCACAGGATGCGCGCCGCCCGCATTTTGGCAACTTCCATGAAGTAATTCATGCCTATCGCCCAGAAAAACGACAGGCGCGGTGCAAACTGGTCAATGGTCAGGCCCGCGGCCAGTCCGGCGCGGATATATTCAACCCCGTCGGCGAGCGTATAGGCCAGTTCCAGATCCTGCGTCGCTCCAGCTTCCTGCATGTGATAACCCGAGATCGATATCGAGTTGAACTTCGGCATGTGCTTCGAAGTAAACGAGAAAATATCTGAAATGATCCGCATCGAATGGTGCGGCGGATAAATATAGGTGTTGCGAACCATGAACTCTTTCAAAATGTCATTTTGAATGGTTCCCGAGAGCTTGGCCGCCGGCACGCCCTGCTCTTCGGCTGCGACGATGAACAGCGCCAGAATGGGCAGAACCGCGCCGTTCATGGTCATGGAAACGCTCATCTGATCCAGCGGAATGCCGGAAAACAGCGTGCGCATGTCATAAATGGAATCAATCGCCACGCCGGCCATGCCAACATCACCGGCCACGCGCGGATGATCGGAATCATAGCCGCGGTGCGTTGCCAGATCGAAGGCGACCGACAGGCCCTTTTGCCCGGCCGCCAGATTGCGCCGATAGAACGCGTTGGAATCTTCGGCGGTGGAAAACCCCGCATATTGACGAACCGTCCATGGCTGATTGACATACATGGTCGGATAGGGCCCGCGCAGATAGGGCGCGGCACCCGGCGGTATGTCGATGTAGGGAAGGTTCAGGCGCGTCTGCGGCCCGTAATGGGATTGCACCACAATCCCCTCAGGCGTGGTCCACACCGGCTTGGCGGCCTCGGATTTGGGTGCCTGCGGTGGCTGCCAGGCCATGCCGGCAAAATTGGGAATCAAGGACGGGGTCATGACGGCCTCCCAGGGGTGCAAATATCGAGAGCCATTTCGGCAATTTCCAAAAGATTGCTGCCAACATGAATAAATTCGCGGATACCGGCCTCACGCCACGCGGCCTCATGGGCACCGCCGCGTCCTGCCAGAAACACGCTCAAACCTGCGCCGCGCAAAGTCTTTGCGATAGGTTCAACATCATGGGTATAGGCGCCATCAAGGCCGCAGATGCAGGCAAGCGCCGCGCCCGAAGCAGCGGCAGCCTTGGCCAAATCGTTAAGGCCATCCGTATTGACCGGCGATGCCAGTTCCGGTGCCTCAACAAAACCAATGCCGCCCGCCGCAAAAAACGGCTTGGCGAAGGCATTGCGGGCCCCATATTCGGCCAGACTGCCAATATTGACGAGAAACACTTTGGGCGGAGGCTGCATCGCGTCCGCCCGCAGCCGCAGGGCTTCAAACGGCTCGGACAGGCGATGCGCCGCAAGATGCGCACTGGCCGTGGAGTGCATGCCGATGGGCAAGGGCGACGCGCGCAAAACCGCGACTTCCGGCTGGCCAATAAAGGCAAATTCACTGGTGCCGGTCAGTGGCTCACGCCGGGTCGCAATGGCCTGGGCGCGGCTATGCGCAACGGCGGCAATATTTTGGGCAAAATCCCCGCTCCTGAGTGCCTCGACAATGCCCTTTTGCGCTTCAAGCTGCTGGAATTCATGCCATCCGGCGGTGCACATTTCGGAGGTGAGCGCCTCGAATGCGCCGCTGCCGAGCGTGGGGTCCGCCACCACCGCGAGATGCGCCTCCGCCTGCAACACCAATTGCGCATTGCGGGCAATTCGCCGCGCCAGCGCATCCGGCAGCCCCAGCGCTAGCGTGAACGGCAACAGGCTCACGACATCCGCGCCACCCATCACCGCCCCGAAAGCGCCGAGATTGGCCCGCAGGATATTCACCCAAGGGTCGGTGCGCGTCATCATCCGCCAGGCCGATTGCGCAAAAACCTGAATGGGAGCCGCGATCAGCCCGCAAGCCTCCTCCACCCGTGCCCATAAAATTCGCAGGGCACGGAATTTGGCTATGGTGAGGAATTGATCGGCATCCGCCGCCAGATGAAAGCTGATCTGCCCGCGCGCGGCTTCCATCGGCACCCCTGCGCCAACCATCGCCCGCAGGTAATGCACGCCAGCCGCCAGCACATATCCCAGTTCCTGCGCCTCGCTCGCACCGGCGGAATGGGCGACACGCCCATCGGCGCTGAACGTGCGGCTTTGGCCCCATTGGCCATGCACCTGCCCTGCCAGCGCCGTTAACGCGTCCATGTCGGAGAATTCGGCCACCCCCCGCGCCATCGCCCCGATTGGATCACACCCAAACGCAATGCGCATGGCGCTTGGAATGCGCCTCGTGCTGCGCACGGCAGCTTGCAGGGCCTTGGCTTCGGCCAGCCCCGACCCGGCCGGATCGACACGCAGTTCGATCAGATCCAGTTCAACGCCATCGAGAACATGCGCATAATCAGCCGGGCTGTTTAATGGCACGCCAAAGCCATGCGCGCTCTGGCTGTTGGGCAAAACCAGATGCAGGCCATTGGCCCCGTTTTCAAGGTCTGTCAGGGCCTGCCCATGAGCGGTCTCGATATCAGGATGGTCGATCCGTTGGCTGATCTGCCAGGGCGCGTGGGCTCTGGCAATCGGCAGTGCCGAGGGCGCGCTTGCGTAGAGCGGCTCAATGGTAAATCCGTCGCGCGTTTTGGCAGCAAGTCGCGCCAAGCTGGCACCCTTCAGCGCCGCGCTCGCCATCTTTTCCCAATCTGCCAGACTTACGGCCGGAAATTCATCGAGGGACGGCAGTCCGTCGACGTTTCCCCGGCTCGCATTGTTATTGTCCATGGCGACAGCCCCTCAATCAATCTGTTGCATTGCAATAAACACGGCAACCCGCACTATCGCCAGTCAACAATGGTTGTAGGGGCGCGCGGTTATCAGACGAACTGCGACAGGCCGGGCACGGCTTTCGTGATCTGGCCGATCACTTCCGGGCCGGCATGTTCCTGCGCCGCGGCGAACAATTCCTTGCCCACGCTCTGCATCTGACCCATGCCAAGACCTGCCGACGACAATTGTCCAGCAAGGCCCATGACGCCGCCAGCGCCGCCGCCGAGCATGCCACCCAGTGCGCCGAGCAAACCACCGCCACCGGCAGCCGGGGCTGCGGAAGCTGAAGCAGCGGCTTCATTGGCGCCGGGCAGCATTTGCATCAACTGGCCAACGGGGCCAGCCGGGGCTTCTTTTTGCAAAAAATTCAAGATCATGCCGATGGCCGATTGCGCCATGGCCGGCTGGATGCCTGCGGCATTGGCGACGCGTTGAACCAGTTCTTCCATAATTGATCACTCCATGCCTGCAGGTTGAAAGGTTGTCCTAATGGTCGTCAATAGGTGCAATAGTTGGTTGCAAGCGATTCTTTTCTTAGTGATTTTCGCCATCAACGTCAAAGCCAACCTGACGCCATGCGGCATCATCACGCCATAATGCAAAGCCTATGAATTGCCGGCAACTATCTGGCCGGCACCATGGTTCGGCTCTGGCATAGCCGGACGAAAAGCCTGTTCGTAAACATTGAGATTTTCAAGAACGCGCTGCACGTAATTGCGGGTTTCGTCGATGGGAATGGATTCAACCCAGTCCACCTTGTTGACGCCCGCCTGACGGGGGTCGCCATGTGCTGCCATCCATTGTCGCACCCGTCCACCACCGGCATTATAGGCGGCAAAGGTCAATAACATCGAGCCACGCTGCTCTTTCAGCAGCAGTCCCAAAAACGCCGCGCCCAATTGCACATTGTAGGCGGGGTCCGTGCTAAGGCGCGCCAGATCGAAAGGCACTTTCTCCATTTGTGCCGTCCGCCGCGCCGTCGGCACCATCAATTGCATCATCCCCTGCGCCCCGGCCCGCGACAGCGCCACCGCGCGAAAAGCACTCTCCTGCCGCACGATGGCGTATAACAGGCTCTGG
Organism: Hyphomicrobiales bacterium; assembly: GCA_019075865.1. Classification (GTDB taxonomy): domain Bacteria; phylum Pseudomonadota; class Alphaproteobacteria; order Rhizobiales; family Beijerinckiaceae; genus REEB77. The sequence continues at coordinate 212,313 of JAGXAN010000006.1, forward strand.
CGCACCGTATCGGCCAGCGGGCGAAAGGCAGGCAGACCAAAGGTCGGAAACGACAGGTCACGCCGGCCAAAACCGCGCTCCGAAACGATCTTGCCGATGGCCAGGGTCAAGCCCGGATCACGGATCGCCAGCACTGATTGGGCCAAGGCTGAAACCTGGTCGCGGCTGGTCGTCTGGCGGGCGTAACCCAGCCACAATTCTTCGCTCAAGCCGCGAAGGCCAGCGCTTTGCAATTTATCCGCTACCTGCAGCGCCAGATCTGGCACCGGCGCGGCATCCAACTGATTGGGCACATTTTCAGCCAGCGCGCTGACGGAAGCACCCGAACTGCCCGCATTCCGGTTCAATTCGCGCGCCGCCAATTGCCCGTAATAGAATGTTCTGAACTGCGCGGCTTTGGCAAAAGCGTCGCGCGCATCGGCCATGTCACCCTTGTCCCGCAGGCTGCGCGCCAACCAATAATAGCCGCGCGCCTGCGACATCGGCGTGACCGCCAAACCGACCAGAGCCCGGAAATGCCGCTCGGCCCGCGCATTATCATGCAGAAATTCCAGCGCGATCCAGCCAGCATGAAATTCCGCATCGATCCGGTCAACCACCCCTTCTGCCGAATGATCCGAGCAGAGGCGATAGGCCTCAAGGTAATGATGCTGATCCAGAAGGGCGCGGGCAATCTCGCGGCGGCGATGCCACCAGGCATTGCCATTCAGCAGGCTGGACAATTGGCGCGGTGCCGCCATCATCGCCTGCGCGGCTGGCATGGCCTGCGGCAAACGCTGCAATTTCTCGATTTTTGCATATTGCAGCATCGGACTTTTGGCCAGAGCGGGAGGCACTTTGGCCAGCATCGCATTGGCATTCAAATTATGCTCCAGCGCGAAAGCCGCCTGCACCCATGCCACATGGGCGGCATCGACATGGTTGGCGGCCCGCAAACTCGCCGCATAATTGTGGCGGTAAAACATCCGCATGGCGCGCTCTTCATCATCCTTGATCGTCAAGAATGCGCCGAACTCATCGTGAATTTGTGCCTCCAACGACGGATTGAGCGCCGCTTCGCGCCACACCTGCCCCACCAGCGCCTGCGCCAACGCGCTTTGGCCTTCGCTGATCTTGGCTCGCGCCAGCGCCAGCTTTCCCACCACACAAATGGGCGGAAATTGCGCAAAATAGGCCTCGATCTGGTCGGATGGAGCCTTGGTGCGGAACAAGATTGTCTCAATGCGCGCGCGCAGCCAGTCGGCGGCCGGCCAGTGCGGGTACGAGTGCAAAAAGGCCTGCATCGGTGCCAAGGGCGCATCATGTTCGGCGCTTTTCAGCCCCATCCAGCGCGCGGCCACCTGCGCCGGGCCGGGCGCCAACAAAGCCGCGTATGCATCGCCGTCCTTGCTGTCCCCGCGCTTATAGGCGTCCAGCGCTGCTTGAAAGTTGGAAATGGGCACCGCAACCGTCGTGACGTCAGGCGGACGTGCCGCCCCGCTTGAAACCGCCACAGCTGGGCCCGGCCTGGACAGAGCCGGGGCCGGAGCCTGCGCGCGCGCACCGACCGGAACCAGGAACACGGCCGCCAAAGCCGCCAAAGGGTAACAAATTCCACTGGACTTTTGCATCGCCCGCCGATTGAGACCTTGTTTGACCAAAAACCATGATGACTGAGCCGTACTAAGTAACAGTTAACCAACATGTCACTTTGCTGAACGGCGCAAACCGGTTATGGAAGGGGTGGTATAGGTTGGAATTGTGCAAAGGTTATCGACATGGCAGTTTTTGGTTCATCCGCATTCAAGGGCTCAATCACGGCATTGGTCACGCCATTCAAGGCGGGCAAGGTCGATGGTGACGCGTTCGAGCAATTTGTGGATTGGCAGATCAAACAGGGCACGCATGGCCTTGTGCCGGTCGGCACCACGGGCGAGAGCCCGGCTTTGTCCCATGCCGAGCATCACCATGTCGTGGAACTCTGCATCAAGGCCGCCAATGGTCGTGTTCCGGTGATTGCCGGTGCCGGGTCCAACAACACCGTTGAGGCCATAGCTCTCGCGCGCCATGCCGAAAAGGCCGGGGCCGATGGCGTATTGGTGGTGACCCCCTATTACAACAAGCCAAGCCAGGAGGGGCTGTACCAGCACTTCAAGGCGGTCAATGATGCCATTGGCATTCCGATCATCATCTACAATATCCCGCCGCGCTCGGTGGTGGATATGTCGGTGGAGACGATGACCCGGCTGTTCGAGCTAAAGAACATTGCAGGTGTCAAGGATGCCACCGGAAATGTCGCGCGCGTCGCCCTGCAACGCATGGCGATGGGGCCGGATTTCATCCAGCTTTCAGGCGAGGACATGACCGCGCTTGCCAATATTGCACATGGCTCGCGCGGCTGCATTTCGGTGACATCCAACGTCGCCCCCCGCCTGTGCTCGGACATGATGAGCGCCGCGCTGGCGGGTGATTTTGGCAAGGCCCTGACCATGCTGGATGGGTTGGCACCCCTGCACGCCGCCCTGTTCGTGGAGCCCAATCCCGCCGGGCCCAAATATGCACTCAACAAGCTTGGCAAGATGCAGAACGAATTGCGCCTGCCGATGGTTGCTGCAACGCAACCGGCCAGAGACGCTGTCGATGCCGCCATGCGGCACGCCGGTCTCATCAACTAACCGCAAGCAAGGGGCGAAACTGTCTAGCTTTCGCCCTTCGCCTTCAATTTGCCTGCAAATAAGTCCGGCACCACATCTTTGAGGCTGGGTGCGGGCGCAACCGCAAACGGCATCGGCCGGCATACCATCATGGCGGCAAGGCCAACCCGCGCCGTGAGCAGGCCATTCAACATGCCCTCGCCGAGCTTGGCTGATAATTTGGCAGCAATGCCATGCCCGACCAATTGCTGCACCACAGTGTCTCCAAGCGCCATTCCGCCGGTGATGACCAGATGCGCCGACACCGCGCGCAGCAACCGGAAAAAGCCGAGAAGCCCCGGCCGTCCGCCATAGATTTCCGCTATTTTGCGCAACAGCCAGATCATCTGCCCGGCGGCAAATACAACGTCGAGCACCGCACGCGGGCTGAGTGCGGTAACCATGCTCACCCGCCGCGCCGCCAGCGCCACCGCATTTTTGGCCTGCGCATCCAGATCAAACATCAGATGGCGTTCGGCCAGATCGATCAGGTCGCGCCCGTCGATGATCTCATCGGCGAAACCGCCAATCTGCGCCCGCGCTTTGGCCATACCCGCGCGGCCACCATAGAGCTTCAGCAATTCGCGCATTTCAGTTCGCGCTGCACCTGTATCATCATTGGCACGCGCCGCGGCGAGGCGCGCATGCAAATGCGCGATCTTCGTTTGTCGTCCGATCGAGTGGATCTCGCGCCCCAACAGCACGATGGCCGCAAGCCCCGTCACGCTCGCCAGCCCCAGCGCCAGCCAGCCAACCCACGACGAGGCGGCAAACAGCCCCTCGACCAGATGCGTGACCCACAAACCCACGGCGAGCGAAAACAGCCCGCTCAACCCTGTCCAAAGCAGACTTCCCCAGGTAAATCGCCCGCCGAAAATGCCGCGGCCAAACCCCTTGGCCATCGCCAGTTCTATATTGGCTTCGCTCTCATCCAATGGGCTTGGGGCAAAGGCATCGGGCTGCTCCTCCACATCCGCGACACGGGCGGGCGCACCCGCCTCGCTGGCCTTGTCCAGACGAAACGCACGCGGGCGCGGCGGCGACACGCTGTCATTCATTGCAGTTTATCCCCAAACAGAAATTCGCAGGCGCGATCCAGCCGGATATGCGGCAAAGCCAGCTTGCGCCCGTCCGGCCCCAGCAAAGTGGGTGGCGGACGAAAACGCACGAAGCGCAGATCATTTTCCGCCTCACCGACGGCCAACCCGTCGCCCCGAAACACCTGCGACGGATCGGCGGGCAATTCACCGGGAAAAATCGCCGCTTCACTGATGCCATCGAAAATCTCGCCATCAATCGCCTCGCCCTTTATGGGCGTGCCGATGATGGCATCGAGACTGCCACCCCCCGATTGCCGCACCGCAGCCTCCCGCGTGGCCCGCACGGCGGCCAGCGCTATGACATCAACGCCCGCGCCCAGCCCCTCCACCCGTGCAATGGCGCGCCCCGCCAGCATCCGCAAGATCGCCTCCAGCCGGTCATGGCTGAGATGGTGCAGGTGATCGGCTTTAGTCGCCGCAAACAGGATACGATCAATTTTGGGACGCACCAATGTCGCGAGCAAGCCGCCACGACCAGCGCGAAACGCCGCCAGAATGTCCACCATCGCAGTCTCAAGATCGCGCACTGCCGCCGGCCCGGAATTCAGGGCACTCAAGGCGTCCACCAACACGATCTGCCGATCCAGTCGTGCAAAATGATCGCGAAAAAACGGGCGCACCACCAGGCTTTTATAGGCCTCGTAGCGGCGCACCATCATTGCATGCAGGGATTGGGCCACCGGTTCGCCCTCCCCCACTTCCAACGGCGCGAAGGTCAGGGCTGGCGAGCCTTCCATATCTCCGGGCAGCAAAAACCGCCCCGGTGGCAATGTCGACAGGGCATATTGGTCGGAGCGCGCAGCGCGCAAATAATCGGTAAACAGCCCGGCCAAGCGCCGCGCCACCTCCTCATCGGCTTCGCTCGCCGGATTTTGCGCATGGGTCGCCGCCAGCCAGTCGCCAGCCAATGCCGCCCGCACCGGGGCTTTGGCGGCAGTGAGCGTTTCACGCGACCAGGTTGCGTAATCCTTGGCCAGCAAGGGCAAATCGAGCAGCCATTCGCCGGGGTAATCCACAATATCGATGGTAAAATGCGAGCGGCCACTGCGCCAGCTTCGCCGGCTTTCATATTCCAGCGTCAGCCGCAATTGCGAGATGCGGCGGGTCGATTGCGGCCAATGCCGCCCCTCGCCTTCCATCGCCGCCAGATGTTCCTCATAGGCAAAGCGCGGCACGCCGTCATCGGGTTGCGGCTCCAACCGCGCCGCCAGCAGCCGCTGTTCGGCCGCCACACGAAACACCGGCAAGCGCGCCTCGCGCATCAGGCTTTGCACCAATCCGGTAATGAAAACCGTCTTGCCAGCCCGCGACAAGCCGGTCACCCCAAGCCGCAACCCGGTTCCGGAAACGAAATCCACCAAGCTGCGGGCAGTGATCTGCGCTTCAAGGGCAATGGAATCAAAAAAAGACAAGCGGCCTGTTCCTAACGGGCAAAATTCCCAAAAGTTCTTAAAACACCAATGTAGCGACTGCATGGGCGTTTGCCTATGGGCGCGGGAGACGGGCTAGGGGCAAATCTTATGGGGGTTTTTAACAAGCCCGCGCGCCGGGCCACTGCAAGCTCTGGTTATTTCAGTCAATTTCTTCCACAATCGAAACCGGCCTTTCTCCCTTTGCCCGACACTGGATCATCCCCATGCTTGTAAATTTCGCCATCCTCCTCACCTGCCAATTGCTGGGGGAGATTTCGGCCAAGGCCCTGGCCTTGCCGGTGCCCGGCCCGGTGCTGGGCATGGCATTCATGTTTGCTGCACTGATGCTGCGCGATGCAATCCGTCGGGCGCGCCCGAATTTCACCCTTGGCCACGACGTTGAAACCACCGGGCGCAACCTGCTCTCGCATCTGTCATTGCTGTTCGTGCCCGCTGGCGTGGGCATAGTGGGCAGCCTCGATGTTTTTGAAAAATATGGCATCGCCCTCGCAGTCGCCCTGCTGGTGTCGACTTTGCTGGCGCTGCTGGTGGCAGTGATGGCCTTTCGCCTCGTATCGCGGCTTATGGGAGAGACGCCATGAACCCGGCTGATTTCGCCCTCTGGGTTTACCTCTCACGCACACCGCTGCTCTGGCTGACCCTGACCTTGATCGTCTATGCCCTCGTCGATTCTGCCTCGCAACGCCTGCATCGCCACCCGCTCGCCAATCCGGTGCTGCATTCCATGTGGATCATCGGCGCGATACTCGCCTGGACGCACACCGCCTACAGCGTCTATTTCGATGGGGCCCAATTCATTCATTTTCTGCTGGGCCCGGCAACCGTGGCCCTGGCCGTGCCGCTTTATGAAAATAGGGCTATTGTGGCACGGGCCTTGCCGCCGATGCTGGCGGCGCTGTTTGCCGGATCGATCATCGCCTGCGTTTCCGCCATTCTCGTCGCCAAATGGCTCGGCACGCCAAAAGCCGTGCTGATTTCGTTGGCACCCAAATCAGTTACCGCAGGCGTCGCCATGGCAATTTCGCAATCCATGGGCGGGGACCCGGCCCTGACGGCGGTCATGGTGATTTCAACCGGTATTCTGGGCGCCATTCTGGTGACGCCGCTGATGGACTTCCTGCGTATTCGCGACTATCGCGCCCGTGGCTTTGCGGCAGGGCTGGCAGCGCATGGTATTGGCACGGCCCGGGCGTTTCAGGTCAATCCGGTGGCCGGAACCTTTGCGGGTGTGGCCATCGGCCTCAACGCCCTGCTCACCTCGATCATTGCACCCATCGTCATCAAATGGCTGATCCATTGATTAAATTCAGGGCGTCGCCTGTATCTGCGCCACGGCAGCGGCGACTATATCGGGGGTAACCCGCAGCGGGCCGATTTCCACCGCCGCCATGTTTTCCATCAGCCGCGCCAAATTGGCGGTTGGGATACCCTCAGGGGTAAACAGGTGAAGATCCGCATTGTTATCCGTAGTGATACCGCGTGCGGCCGCATTGGCATAATTCTCCACCCGCACGACGCCGGACACGCAATAACTGGGATGGGCTTGCCCATGCGGCACATGGGCCATATGCGCCATTACCATACCGCGATGCTTGGCCAGCCAGCGCGCCCGCACGGTTCGGCCTATGCCAAACGGCGCATCCTGGCGGGAAACCACCCCGCCAACCCCGGCAAAGCATTGCGCCGGTGCCCAATGCGAGACGATCGCCATCGCCGAATGGCGATTGAACTCGACATAATAGCGGCGGATCAGTCGCGCCGCCGCTGCCGTGCCACCCAAAGCCGTTGAAAAGGCAGCATGGCCTTCATCATCGGAGGCGACTTGCCCGGCCCAGCCCTTGCCCTTGATGCACCAGAAATTGTTGAGCTTGATGCAGCGCGGCACATTGGGCGCGACCGCATCGCCCTGCGCCATATCCATCAGCTTTTGCGCGAGCGATGCCTTCACTTGCAAATTGGCCAGCGATTGGCCCTCCCACCCGCCGACGCCGCGCGCCTGCGCATTGAAACTGGGCAAAACACGGGGTTGGGCGACGCTCGCCGGCGCTGTCCAGGTCAAGGTCAAAGCCGCGAGTTCGGCCAACATGATCAGGCCCCACCCGCCGCGTCGCCCGGGATCACGAAGCGTTCCAGCCGGCCTTTGCCAAAGGCGACCTCTTGCCACTGGTCCGTATCAAAATCCAGCACGGCCATGGCGCAGGGTGGAAACCGCTGCGACATCCGCACCGCCGCGTAACGGTCGCCATATCCGGTGAGTTTGAGCGCCAGTTCGGCAATGGCGGGGTTGTGGCCCACCACCATCAGGGTGCGCACATGGGCATCGACACCGCGCACCTGCGCCAGCACAGCCTCATCGCTGGCATTATAGAGGTTGTCCGTCACCTTCACGGCTACCGCCTGCGGCCATTGCGCCAACAATTGCGCGGCGCTCATGCTGGTGCGGGTGGCGCTGGAAACCAGAACGAGTTCTGGCACCAGATATTCAAGGCCCAACGCCTTGCCAAGCGCTGCCGCATCCGCAGACCCGCGCGGGCTCAATGCCCTTGCGTGATCGCCATTGCCCTGATCAGCAACCGCTTTGGCGTGGCGTAACAGCATCAGGCGCAACATGGCTTTATCCTTCCCCAAACCCCTTTGCTTTAGCTGACGCCAAGCTTTTTTTGCAAGCTGGTGGAACTGGTCGTATATTGGAATGACAGTTTTTTGTCGGGATAAACGTATCGGTGCACTTTTTGCGCAGCCAGAGCGGCCTCATGGAATCCCGAAAGGATCAGTTTCAGCTTGCCCGGATAGGTATTGATGTCGCCAATGGCGAAAATCCCCGGCACATTGGTCTCGAATTTGGCCGTATCGGCCGGCACCAGATTTTCATGCAGGCCAAGGCCCCAATCGGCAATCGGCCCAAGTTTCATGGTCAGCCCAAAAAATGGCATGAGCGCGTCGCAGGCGACCTCATGCAGGCTGCCATCCTCACCCTTGACCACAGCGGCACTCAAAATGCCATTCTCGCCCTTGAGTTCCGTAACTTGCCCGATGAGCAAATCCATCTGCTTGTCAGCGACCCATTCGCGCATCGCGTTGACCGAATGAGGCGCGGCGCGGAATGCATCGCGGCGGTGGACAAGCGTGATGCGCTCGGCCAGCGGTTTCAGGTTCAAAGTCCAGTCGAGCGCCGAATCGCCACCGCCAACGATCATGATTCGTTTGCCGCGCATGGCTTCCATTTTCCGCACGGCGTAAAACACCGATGCGCCCTCGTAAGTGTCGATGCCGGCGATCGGCGGCTTTTTGGGCTGGAAAGATCCGCCGCCGGCAGCTATCAGCACCGCCTTCGCCTCAAATACCTTGCCGGCATCAGTGCGCACGCGAAACAGCGGCGCATCGGGCGTGCCGAGCGTCTCCAGTTCCACCACCATTTCGCCAAGGTGAAACTGCGGGTGAAATGGCTCAATCTGTTTCATCAGATTATCGACCAGCCCCTGACCGGTAATCAATGGAAAGCCAGGAATATCGTAAATCGGCTTTTCGGGATATAATTCAGAGCATTGGCCGCCAATTTTTGGCAAAATGTCCACCAGATGCGCCCGAATGTCGAGCAGCCCCAGTTCAAACACCGCAAACAGCCCGACCGGGCCCGCACCGACAATCAGGGCGTCGGTATGAATCACTTCCTCAATTTGTCCCTGCGTCATTTTTCCTGTTTCCCGATTGTTCCAGCCAATCACCAAGAGCCACACAGCGCGGCCCATTGCCTTGCTGGCATAGAGACTTTGCGTCTAAAATCAACAAAAAAAATTAGGATATAAATAATTTAACAAAATTTTTGTGTTAAATAATCCCTACCCCTGCTTGGTTGGCGTCGTCACCCGCAGGCCTTCCAGCGCCTCGGTCACTTTGATCTGGCAGGATAAACGTGAGTTCTTTCGCACATCAAAGGCGAAATCCAGCATATCTTCCTCTGCCTGCTCGGGCGCACCCACCAGCGGCAGAAAAGCTTCATCCACATAAACGTGACAGGTTGCGCAGGAGCAGGCCCCGCCGCATTCTGCATCAATGCCGGGAATGGAATTCTTGATCGCCGTTTCCATGACGGTGGAACCGACCTCGCCATTGACCGTGCGCGCGGTGCCCTTGGCATCGGTATAGGTGATTTGAACCATCAGATGTTTCGCCTTCTCAGATTGAATAAAGCACTATGCTAGGCGCGTTTACCCAATTCCTGCCGGTTTGGCGAGACACCGGTTTGCAAATCCGCATCAAAATTACTTGATCACAGACAAATAGGCAGCGCGGATATTCAAAATCCGAACGGTTTCAAGCCGCCAGCAAGGCGTCAATGACTTCATCGGCACGCGCCACCGCTTCGCCCAAAGCTGCAAAGCATGGCGCGTTGGCATCGGCAGATTTTGCAGCATTCAGATGCGCTTCGCAGGCCTCTGCGGCCTCGGCAACGCCCTCGGCGCCCACGGCCAGCGCAGACCCGCGCAGACGGTGGACCAACTCCGCACAATGCGATGCGTTGTGTGCCACTGAACCGGTTGATATCTGCGCCAATATGACGCGCGATTGCTGGCCGAATAAAGCCAGCAATTCCCGCTCCAAAGCGACATCTCCGGCGCTTTGCCGTGCCAGATGCACCAGATTGAGCGCGCGGGCAAATGGCTGCGAAAGGGTAGAAAAAGACTCTTCCTTTTGTGCAATTCTATCCATGATGAGATTCCATTCAAAAAAGCGTCCAGCAACTCGGCTCTCATCTTTATGCCTCAAAAGTCGCCAAAATCTTGACAACAGCCAAGGCCCGCGATCCGGGCCACATGGAATCCGCCCCTTTATAGCGCTCAACACAGTTTATATCACTGAAATAATTACGAATTTCACACTGTTAACGACGTTTTCGATCTTTGGCCGAGGCTGGTTTTCATTCGCCGCGTTAAGATGTATGGTAAAAATCCGTTAATAAAGTGCCAGGGCGAGGTCTCTGGCCAAGTGGTTTATTGGCGTGACGCGGTTTTAGGCACGAGCAATCGTGTGACTTGTAGTTTTTTTGAAGGGCCGCGAAGGCACTTCTGTTCATTGAGGCGTAAAATGGTCCAGCAAAATAGATCCATCGACCCGACGGCCGCTGCCATGTCAGCGATTGAAACGGCTTTGAATCTGGGGAAAGAAGCCGAGGCAGCCGCTGCGCCAGCCGATTCCGCTTCCACCGAGCCCGCCCCCGTCCGCCTCCCCGCTGTGGACGAACATGCCCCTTTCCCCGCCAAGGAGCGGCCCATGTCGACAACAAGGCTCGAACCGGCGAGCGCAGAGGCTGCCAAACCGCGCCCGGCCTTCCAGCCCGTGCTCGAAGCGGATGGTCAGCCCGGCACGCGCGCGAGCGCCCCGCAACCGGCCGCCGCCCCGCGCACCGTCGCCCCCACCACGCCGCCCGCCAATGACGACCGCCAGAGCGTTGGCCAAATCTTGCGCGCGATGAATGTGCGCACCAGCCGTGCCCCGCTATGGTTGGCGCTGGCTGCCTCGCTGGTTTGGGCCGGGGCCATCGGCTATTACGCCAGCACCAAATGGCAGGTGCTGCAATCGGTCTCCAGCCCGCAAACCGCGCTTTTGCTGGCGACGTTGCTCGGGCCAATCCTGTTTTTCTTCGTTTCCGCCACGCTTCTGCGCCGCACGCAGGAAATGCGCCTGACCGCACGCTCGATGACCGAAGTGGCCATGCGCCTTGCCGAGCCCGAAACAATCGCCTCGCAGCAGGTTGTCACCCTCAGCCAGACCATTCGTCGCGAAGTCGCCTCCATGGGCGATGGCATCGAACGCGCCCTCGCCCGCGCCAGCGAGTTGGAAACCCTGGTGCATGCCGAAGTTTCCAATCTCGAGCGTTCCTACAGCGACAACGAGCGCCGCATCCGCTCGCTGATTGACATGCTTTCGCATGAGCGCGAGGCCATCATCACCAATTCCGAGCAGGTGCGCACCGCCATCAATGGCGCGCAGGCCTCGCTGTCGCAGGATCTGGCCGCCGCCTCCGGCCGCATCGCCACCGATGTCGAGACCGCAGGCAACCGTGTCACCCATTCCCTCGGTGCCAAAGGTGAGGAAATCTCGCTCGCGCTTGCCAGCACCGGCGACAAGGTTGTCCAGCAAATATCCTCGCGCGGCGACGACATTGTCGGCCGCCTGGCGCAAACCGGGCAGGAAGTTGACTCGCACCTGACACTCGCCTCGCAGCAGGTGGCTTCGGCTCTGGCCGAACGTGTCAATGAAATCGATGACCGTCTCAACAATACCGGCAAGGCACTGATCGTTGATTTAAGCCTGCGCGGCAATGAAGTCGTTGACCGCCTCGACCAGACCAGCGAGCGCATTGCCTCCACCATTTCGGCCAGCGGTGACGGCCTTGTCGCCCGCCTCGCCGAAACCGGCGACCGCATGCACGAAACCGTGCACGTGCACGGCAAGACTCTCGCAGACAATCTCAGCGAGACCAGCGCCAACCTCGCCAATATACTGAACGAGCATAGCAACGCAGCCAACGCGCGCCTTGCCGACATTTCCGACACCCTGACCACGCGCATCGACACGCAGCACAACTTGTTCGCCACCCGCCTCCAAGAGGTAGGCGACAACATTTCCTCGACCATTGGTGAACATTCCGACCATCTGGTAGATCGCCTCAACGATGGCCAGACCCGCCTGCATGAAACCATCATGGTGCATGGCCGCGCACTCGACGAGAGCCTGGCAACGACCGGCGAAAATCTGGCCGCCATTATCGCCGAGCGCACCACCCACGCGCAGAACATTTTTGGCGATGCCAGCGACCAGATCACCGCACAATTGAGCGCCCATCAGGCTGATGTCGCTGACAAGCTCTCGGCCCATGCCGCCAACATCACCGAAAACCTGACCCATTCCACGGCACATGCCTTGGCCGCCGGCGATCAGCTTGCGACCCAGTTGAGCGCCCATCAGGCTGATGTCGCCGAAAAGCTCTCGGCCCATGCCGCCAACATCACCGAAAACCTGACCCATTCCACCGCGCATGCCTTGGCCGCCGGCGATCAGCTTGCGACCCAGTTGAGCGCGCATCAGGCCAACATCTCCGGGCAGTTAGCCGCCCATTCGGCGACCCTGACCGACAATTTCGCCAGCACTTCCGCCCTGGCGGTTGCGGCGATTTCCGAACAGGCCGACACGCTGCACATGCATTTCACCAGTAAGGCGGATCAGGCGGTTTCCAGCCTCGGCCACGCCACGCAGGAACTGGGCGAGCGGATGGACGCCGCCCGTCAGGCACATTTATCCGAACTTGAAACCCAGCACGAGGCTTTCCACAACCGCTTTACCTCGATCAGCGACAATTCACGCGAGGCCATACAGAGCCAGACGCAATATCTGACCAGCCATTTCGCCCGCACAGCCACCGAAGCGGTAACCGCTATCGGCACCCATGGCGACCGCATTAACCAGGTATTGGCCGAACGCCTCAACGCCTTCGAGGAGACGCTTGGGGCCGAGGGCCTTGGCGTCGAAGGACGCATCGACGCCCAGACCGACCGTTTGACCCAGGCCATTGATGAGCGCCTCCACAAGCTGGAATCGGTGATCACCGAGCGTAGCGATGCCATGGATGCCAAACTGGCAGAGCGTGCGCGCGTGACCGCCCACGACCTCGACCAGCACGTATCGGCCTTCGAAACCCGCTCGACCCAGAAAACCGGCGAAATCGCCGCATCCTTCGACGCCTTGATTTCCCGCGTGGATACCGGCCTCGAAACCCGCACCCGCGCCTTGAACGAAGTTCTCGCCCATCGCGCGCTCGAAGTGGCGCGCGTGCTGGGTGAAGGGGGCCGTGAAGTCACGCAGGCCCTCGACACCAAGGCAGCCGAAATCGACCAGATTTTGCTCTCCCGATCGGATGAATTGTCGCGCACCCTGTCGTCGAAGGCCGAGGAAATCAACTCCACTCTCGGCGGCCGCGCCACCGAAATCGCCACCACCCTCGACAATCGCATCAGCCAGTTTGAGGAAAAAGTCGTGGGCCGCCTCGATCAGGTATCCGCCACCATCGACAATAGCGGCAATGCGCTTTCCGGCGCCTTGAGCGAGCGCTCAGGCGAGATCAGCCAATTGTTCACCAGCCATGCCGACCAGTTCAAAACACAAATGGACCAGCACAAGCAGAACATGGCCCAAAATCTGCAATCGCACACGCTGGAAGTTGCGCAGAACCTGCAGGCCCACACCCAGGCTACCGAAAGCCTGCTCGGCGACACCTCGAAGACGCTGGCTGAAAAATCCAGCGAGTTCAACGCGCTGCTTGGCGATCACGCCGCCCGCCTGCAATCGACGCTGGATGAAAACAGCAACAAGCTGCATGAAGCTTTGTCGGGCGCGCAAAACAGCTCGGCGGCCGCCGCCATTGATGCCGCAACCCTTGCCATCGCAGCGGAAACCGACCGCCTCAACGAGAATTTCGTCCATCATTCGGGTGCCTTTCGCCAGAATCTGCAAAAGCAGACGCAGGACTTGCAGGAAACCCTGCTCGCCTCTGCCGAACAGTCGCAAGCCATTCTCGACACGGCGACCCGCACCTTGGACACAACGCTCAGCACCCGTGCCCGCGATTTGGGCGCGACGCTGGTCGCCCGCCTCAACGAGATTGACGCAACCCTCACCACCCGTCTTGGCACCATTCATTCGGCGCTGGGCGAACGCGGCCGCGAACTGAACGACACGCTCGCCAGCCGCAGCCAGGACCTGCAACACCTGTTCGACACGCGTGGCGACACGCTGGTTACGCTGCTCTCCGAGCGCGGCAATGACATTGCCCGCGAACTCGCCAGCGTCGGTGAAATGGTATCGCATGCCATTGACAACCGTGGCACCTCGATCATCCAGCAACTTGGCCAGAAGCAGGTTGAATTGACCGGAGCCATCGACCGCTCGACCCACGCGCTGCGGGAGGCCATGGACGGCGGCGCCAATCAATCGGTGCTCTCGCTCGCCAATCTCTCCGATCAGTTGAAGGGTGAATTGGCGGAAGTCATTGACCGGTTGGAAGCCACCAACAATTCGCTCGGCACGCTGGTTTCCAATGCCGGTTACAACCTGTCTTCGATTGAGGGGGCGCTGACCGGCCGCATGAAGGATTTCAGCCAGGCGCTGGGGGCGGTATCCAACCAGGTTTCGGCGCTCAACCAGACCGCAACCACCACCTTGCAGGATGGCCACGCCCTCGCCAGCCGCATAGACGGCCATGCCAAGGCGCTCAACAACAGCGCGGTCGCCCTTGCCCAAATTCAGAGCGGCGTCGACGCAACTCTGGAAGCGCGCCGCAACTCGCTGGAAGCATTGCTGGCCAATGTCAACGCCAAGACCGCCGACTTTGAATCCATGACCCGTTCCTTCGGGCAATTGGTCGATGAGGCTTTCCTGTCGGCCGAAGCCCGCGCCCGCGACATTGGCAATTTCCTGACGCAATCCACGCAGGAAACCGCTGGCGTCATTGGCGCGCAATATGCAGATGTGCGCAGCGCCAACGAGGCCGAACGCCTGAAATTTGCGGCGCAGATGCGTGCCGCTGCCGAGCAGGCCAAAGCAGAAATTGGCGATGTGCTCACCTCCTCGCTGGAGCGTTTCAAGACCACGGTTGCCGAAATGCACGGCATGTCGGGCCAGATACAGCAGGAGCTGGAATTGACCCGCGGTGAACTCGCCCGTGGCATCGGCGAAATTCCGGCCAATACGGCCGAGCAAGCCAGCGCCATGCGCCGCGTCGTTGCCGAGCAAATCAAGGCCCTGAACGAATTAACCGACATTGTCGTCAAATCCGGTCGGGCCCATGATTTGGCCACCCCGGAACTGCCAGCTCAAATGATGGCCGCACCACCGGCCCGCGTGAGCGCCCCTGCCCGCTCGGCGGCGAGCGAGGCGCCGCGCACCGAAGCCCCGCGCACCATGGAACCGCCCTTCGTCTTTTCGGCAGCGGTCACCGCAAAGCCAGCCCCGGCACCCGCCAGCAATGAGCGCGGCTCGGGCTGGATATCCGACCTGCTGGCGCGCGCCTCCACGGATGCCAAGGCCAATGAAAAGGCCAGCGCCGAAGCACGGGAGGTGGGCCTGCGCCCAACCCTCGCCACGCGCGGCCCATTGCCAACCGCCAAGCCGGCCCAGCAATCGCAGCCGCTTGAAAATCTCTCGGTAGAAATCGTCAAAATGGTTGACCCAGCGGCTTTGGCTGACGGGTGGGATCGCTATCGCCGGGGTGAAAAGCCCGCCTTCAGCCGCAACCTGTACACAAAGCAGGGGCAGCAGACGTTTGATGAAATTCGCCGCCGCTATGCCGGAGACAATGCCTTCCGCGCCACGGTTGACCGTTACATCCAGGAGTTTGAACGCATATTGGGCGACATCAACCGCGATGACCGCACCGGCACCCGGACGCGGGATTATCTGATCTCCGATACCGGCAAGATTTATACGCTGCTGGCGCAGGCTTCCGGCCGCCTCGGCTAGGCGGCCATCCCGCACCCACGACCGGCAGCGGTGCCCATTGGGCACCGCGATCACCGCTCATCCGGCTTTGCCAAAACCTTCCATGTCATTCAGGCGCAAAAAGGCGATGCGCTCGATCTGGGTGAGCGCCGTCTTGAATTCGGCTTGCGGCGAATTTTGCAGGCGCTCGGCGAAATCAGCCATGATCTCCCCTTTGCTTCGCCCTTTCACTGCCAGAATATAGGGAAACCCAAATCTCGCCCGGTATGTATCGTTTAACTGCGTGAATTGCGTTGCTTCGGTCTGGCTGAGTTGATCCAGCCCGGCCGATGCCTGCTCGGCGGCTGAATCAAGGGTGAGCATGCGCGCCGCTGCCAGTTTGCCAGCAAGGTCTGGATGCTGGAGTATGAGATCGCGCTTCTGGGCCGGCGTGCCAGCCCGCATTGCCGCAACCATGGCCCGATGCAACCCTTCCACACTGTCCGCCGCCGGGCCCAGCCCCTGGGCAAAGGCGGCTTGCGCGACCCATGGCGAATGTTCAAACACGCCGCCAAAACGGGCCACAAACAGCGGCTGCGACAAACGTGAGGGCTGCCAGCCACCCGGCGGGGGCTGCGTCATCAGCCAATGCTCGGCAATCGCCTGACGCGTTGCCACCCACACCCGCTCATGGGCGGCCACATAGTCGAGAAACCGCGCCAGTGCCGCCGCCCGGCCCGGCCGGCCGACAAGGCGGCAATGCAGCCCGATGGACAGCATTTTCGGGGCACTGTCACCTTCGGCATAAAGCGTGTCGAAACTATCCTTCAGATAGGTGAAAAACTGATCCCCCGAATTGAAACCCTGCGCCACGGCAAAGCGCATGTCATTGGTATCGAGCGTATAGGGCACCATCAGAAAAGGCCCGCTACCGCCGCGGCCATTGGCCCCTTCCACCCAATAGGGCAGATCATCGGCATAACAGTCGGCCGAATAGAGAAAGCCGCCCTCCTGCTGCGAGAGTGGCACGGTATTTTCCGAAGACCGCCCCTGATAAATGCCCAAAGGCCGGGCACCGGTCATTTGCGTTTGCAGGGCGATCGCGGTCGCAATATCAGCCGCCTCGACCTCAGCTGGAATCTGCCGGTAGTCGATCCATTTCAGGCCATGCGTGGCAATTTCCCACCCCGCCGCCATCATCGCCTGCACCACCTGCGGTTGGCGCGCCATCGCGGTCGCCACGCCAAAGACGGTTACCGGCAAATGCCTTTGCGTGAACATCCGGTGCAACCGCCAGAACCCGGCGCGCGCGCCATACTCGTAAATTGATTCCATGTTCATGTGCCGCTGGCCGGGCCAGGGCGCAGCTCCCACAATTTCCGAGAGGAAAGCTTCCGAAGCCGCGTCGCCATGCAAAATGTTGTTTTCGCCGCCCTCCTCGTAATTGATCACGAATTGCAGGGCGATTCGGGCACGGCCTGGCCAGTTGGCTTGCGGCGGGTGCTCGCCATAACCAACCATGTCCCGCGGGTAATCCAGGAAATCATTCGGATAATTCATTTCAGCCTCACGAACCGCGATAGGTTGAAAAACTCCACGGCGTTACCAGCAAAGGCACGTGGTAATGGCCATTGCCATCATCGATGGTGAAGCGAATGGGCACTTCATCCAGAAACGGCGAGGCTCCCGGCCCGCTTTGGCCTTCAAAATAGGCGCGCACGCCAAAGGTCAGCTGATAGGTGCCAACGCCAAACGCAGCGCCTTCCAGCAATGGGGCATCCGTGCGGCCATCATCATTGGTGACACTTTCGGCAATCCGCATCATGCGGCCATCCTCGATCTTGTCGAGCGTCAGCCGCACCCCGCCCGCCGGCTTGCCGCGTGCCGTGTCCAGAACATGTGTTGACAGCCTGCCCATTGCCAAAATCTCCCCGAATCCCACAATCCTAGCATCAAAGCGCCATTCATGCCGCCTCGATGCAAAAATTTGAAGATATTCACAAAAACTATCATTAGAAAAGTTTGGTAATCGCCCTTTGATGGCATACTGACCCAATTGGGAGATCGCGATGCAAGCCTATGTCATGGATTTTGGAAGCATGTTGCTGCGCTGGCTGCATGTAACAACGGCAATTGCCTGGATAGGCTCATCCTTCTTTTTCATGCATCTGGACGCTTCGATCCGCCAGATCGGCGACATTCCCGCCGGACAGGGCGGTGAAGCCTGGCAGGTGCATGGCGGCGGCTTCTACCAGATGCGCAAATATTTTGTCGCGCCCGGTTCATTGCCAGAGGAAATAACCTGGCACAAATGGCAATCCTACTGGACCTGGATTTCCGGGTTTTTCCTGCTGGTTTGGGTCTATTACGCGCAGGCGTCCCTGTTTCTCATTGATCCGAACGTGCTGGCGCTGGAGCCCTTGCAAGCCGCCGCCATTGGCATTGCGGCGCTGGCGCTGGGCTGGCTCGTATATGACCAATTGTGCAAATCGCCGCTGGGCAAGAATGACAATCTGCTGGCGCTGGTTGGCTTTGGCTTTGTTGTCCTGATGTCCTATTTCTTCACGCGCGTATTCTCCGGGCGCGGCGCGATGATCCATACCGGTGCCCTGATGGCGACGATGATGACCGCCAATGTGTTCATGGTAATCATGCCCAACCAGCGCAAAACCATCGCCGCGCTGGAGCGGGGTGAAAAGCCGGAACCCAAATACGCCAAACAGGCCAAGCAGCGCTCCTCGCACAATAATTACATCACCCTGCCCGTGCTGTTCATGATGCTGTCGTCGCATTATCCGGTGTTCTGGTCGAATGCGGCAGTTATCCCGGCCATTGTCTGCCTCGTCATCATCGCGGGCGCAGTCATTCGCCACTTCTACAACGTCCGGCACGCCCATCATGGAAAATCGCCCTGGTGGGCCTGGGGCGTTGCCGCTTTGGCCATGTGGACTGCGTTTTATGTCGCCATGACCGCGTCGCCGGGCGGACGCCTCCAGTTGGGCCTTGCACCGCGCGTCATCCCCAACGCGATCGTGGCAAAGGCGCAATTGCCGCCCCAAAACGTCGTGGACATCATCACGGGCCGCTGTGCCATGTGCCATTCCTCCGACCCGGCCTGGGAGGGCATCCAGATCGCGCCCAAAGGTGTCCTGCTCGACACGCCCGAGCGCATAGCCGCCCACGCCGCGCAAATTGAGATGCAGGCCGTGCTCACCCACGCCATGCCGCCCAACAACATTACCGAAATTGAGCCGCAGGATCGCCAGCAACTGGCGGTCTGGCTTAAGCATGCAACCCACGTAGAGTAAACATTCCACCATGAACCTGACACTCGAACCCTTGACCCCGACCGCCTTTGCCCCGTTTGGCGAGGTCGTGCAAAGCGACGGCGCTGATCCGGTCGCCATCAACCAAGGCTTCGCCGAACGCTATAACGGGCTCGCCAATATCGATGTTTCGCAGGCCGGTGGTCACGTCAATGTCAGCCTGTTTACCGCCCGCCCACGCCCGGAGCCCATCGCCATCCAATTGATGGAGCGCCACCCGCTCGGCAGCCAATTGTTCATGCCCATCCAGAATCTCGATTGGCTGGTGCTGGTGTGCGGGGACCCGCGTGATCGGGCAAGCTATCGTGCCTTTCGCGCCACAGGCATTCAGGGTGTCAACTATAGCCGCAATGTCTGGCATCATCCGCTATTGGTGCTTGGCCAGACCTGCCGGTTTCTGGTTGTGGATCGCGCCGGGCCCGGCCATAATCTCGAAGAATTTGCGCTTAACGCAGAGCAGCAGTTTGCGCTGGAGCCCTAAGCGGGCTCCCGCCTTTTCAGGAGATAATATGACCACCCCCCCTTATTACACCGGCCTTGGCGGCCACCCGCCGCAAACCGACCTGTTGACCGGCCGCGCCGTGTTTACCGAGGCTTATGCCGTGATTCCGCGTGGGGTGATGCGGGACATTGTCACCAGCTATCTGCCGCATTGGCAGGGCACAAGGGCATGGATCATCGCCCGACCCATGTCCGGCTTTGCCGAGACTTTCTCGCATTACATCATGGAAGTGGCCCCCGGCGGGGGCAGCACCCGGCCCGAACCCGATGCCGGGGCGGAGGGCGTGGTCTTTGTCGTTGAGGGCGAGGCGTCGCTGGAATTGGATGGCGTCACCCACCGGCTGCGGGCAGGCAGCTACGCTTATATTGCGGCGGGAACACCCTGGAGCTGGCACAATTTCGGCTCGGTCGCCATGAAATTTCACTGGATCCGCAAGGACTATGAGACGGTGGCAGATATTGCCGCACCCGATTCTTTCGTCACCCACGAATCTGACGTCGCGCCCAATGCCATGCCGGGCACAGATGGCAAATGGGCGACCACGCGCTTTACCGACCCCAGCGACATTCGCCATGACATGCACGTTAACATTGTCACTTTCGAGCCGGGCGCGATCATCCCCTTCCTCGAAACCCATGTGATGGAACACGGCCTTTACGTGCTCGAAGGCAAAGCCGTTTACAAACTCAACCGCGATTGGGTGGAGGTCGAGGCGGGTGATTACATGTGGTTGCGCGCCTTTTGCCCGCAGGCCTGCTACGCCGGCGGCCCGGGGAAATTCCGCTATCTGCTCTACAAGGACGTCAATCGGCACCCCAGCCTGCACCGCATGGGCGGGCGCAGCGCGCCTTAGTGTGCAGCCACGAAGGTAACCACCTCGCTCAAGGCGGCAACGCTGGCGTCATTGAGCGCGGCAACCATGGCACTGGCCCCTTTCACGGGAGCAGGCATGTGGACGCTGACGACTTTGGTTGCCAGAATGCGCCCACTGAGCGCATCCATGACCTTTACGGATAATTCGACATCGGCTGTTGCCGTCAATGCGTTGATCTCGAAACGGCGAATGTCGATGGCGACGCTCTGCCCGGCCACCTGCTTTTCGCCACCGACGTTGCGCGCCAGATTGGCGTCGTCAAACGAGGCAATCAGCCGCCGTTGCAGCACCAAGGGCAACTTGTCCACCCATTGCGCGCCCGTCAGATAGGCAACTTGTTCCGGCCCCGTGCGCACCACGACACGGTCGCTGTCATAGGGAAGGATCGCGGTCGGTTCGGCAATCGAATACACCTGACGGCTGGAGGCTTTCAGGTGCACCTTTGCCGCTGTCAGGTCGAAGGTTGCCGGCGGTGGAGCACTGGCGCACCCGCTCAAATCAAGGCTTACCAACCCCAGAAACAGGCAGGCAAACGCATGCCTGCGCCCCGGAAACCATGAAAAGCTTGATACCCGCGCGCCCAAGATTCTGATTCCCAAATCAATTTCGCCAACTGAAAATCACTTAACAGACAGTTTCGCTGCGAAGCAAGCCGTGCCTGCACAGCACTTGTGCACGCGCTATCGCGCGGGATACTCGGGGATGCTGGGTTTGGCGCCGAAAATCAATTGATTCGGGTTCTTCTGCAAGGATTGCACGGTGCGGTTCAACTCATCCAATGTCCGGCGTCCGTCCACCGCTAGACCCTGATATTGCCGCAAACCTTCGTTGGAAAAGCGGTTGAGGCCGGTGGCAATATCGCGGGTGCGCACATCCAGGTTGGCGGCCAGCTTTTTGATGGCCAGCGCGGCATCGGAGATGTTGTTGACCGCGCCTTTCGACGATCCACTGCCAATAATGCCCTGCGCCGAGGCAATCAGGGTATCCAGCTTTTCCGCCGTATCGTTGAGCTTTTTCGACAGGTCCTGAACATTGGCAACAATCGTGCTGACTTTGGCCGGGTCTGCCGCTTTGACCACCGCATCAAGATCGCTGGTCAGGCTTGTAATTTTCGGCCCCAAAGGCTGCAGGCTTTTACCCAGATCACCAGCACTTTGCAGGAATGTGCCAACCCCGGCTGAATTATCCGCCAGCATTTTGGTAAATACCTGCAAATTGTTCAAGGTTGCCTGCACGGTACCGCCATTTTCGCCAAGCAGACCGTCCACTTTCCCCAAAATCGAATCGAGTTTCGTCGACAGCGTCTGCACAATGGCCAGCAGGTTTTGAATTTCGGAGCGATCCGCATAGATCACCGGCAACTCGCCCGGCTTTGTGGACACCAGCGGTGGCGTGTGGGCACCGCCGCCCGTGAGGGCAATGGAAGAAGTGCCAGTCAGAACCGTCGATTCCAATTGGGCATGTGTATCGGTTTTCACCGGCGTGCGGGGGTCTAAAGTCACAATCGCCTGCACGCGGCTGGGGTCTTCAGCCATCAAGCCGATGCTGGTGACTTCGCCCACGCGAAGACCATTGAACAAAACCTGGCCACCGCGCGTCAAACCCGCGACTGACCCCGTGAAGATAATGCGGTAAGCCTTGCTGCCCTGTTGCTGGTTGGTGCCGGAAAACCAGAAAACAAACAGAAAGATCGAGGCGACAACCGCCACGGTAAAGGCACCAATCAACATGTAATTCGCGCGGGTTTCCATGATCAGCCATGCCCCACGTTGATATTGGCAGCCGCCAGGCGTCCGCGTTTGCCATGGAAATAAGCGCGCAGCCATGGATGCTCCGACGCTTCGAGCGTGGCGATGGGCCCGACAGCAATCACTTTGCCGTCAGCCAACGCCGCCACGCGGTCGCAAATGGAGTAAAGCGAATCAAGATCATGCGTGACCATAAAAACCGTAAGTCCCAGCGTTTTTTGCAATGTCGCAATCAAATCATCAAACTCGCTGGCACCAATTGGGTCCAGCCCGGAAGTCGGCTCGTCGAGAAAAACCATCTCTGGATCAAGTGCCAAGGCGCGCGCCAGAGCCGCTCTTTTTATCATGCCGCCGGATAATTCCGAAGGAAATTTATCAGCCGCGTCCGGGCTGAGCCCCACCATTTCGATTTTCAGCATGGCCAGTTCATCCATGAGGCGCTGCGATATACCCAAATATTCGCGCATTGGCACCTGCACGTTTTGCTTGACCGTCAACCCGGAAAACAGCGCGCCATGCTGAAACAGCACGCCCCAGCGCCGCTCCAGCGCCCGATGCTGCGCCGGTGCCATGCCATCAAAATCCTGGCCAAACACTTCGATCGACCCGGCGCGCTTGTGGATCAACCCCAGGATTGTGCGCGTCAACACCGATTTGCCGGTGCCCGACCCGCCGACAAACCCGAGCACTTCGCCTCGCCGGACATCGAGATCAAGCCCGTTCATGATGATTTTCGAGCCAAACCCGACCACCAGTCCCCGCACGCGCACGGCCAGTTCCGGTTCTGTCGGCGTATGCGAAGCCAGCAGCGTCAATGGAGAGCCTCAATAATAAATGGATGCGAAGAAAATAGCGAACAAGCCATCCAGCACAATCACCATGAAGATCGATTTGACCACGGATGACGTTACCTGTCGGCCCAAAGATTCGGCAGAACCCATTACGGCGAGGCCGTCGATCGTGGCAATCAGGCCGATGATCAACGCCATGAAGGGTGCCTTGATCAAACCCACCGCTAGCGTGTTGAAGGATATGGCTTCCTTCAATCGCCCCAGATAGACCTCCGGGCTGATTCCGGCATATTGCCACGCGACGAGCAAACCGCCAAAAATCGCTGCCATATCGGCGATGAAGGTCAAGAGTGGCACGCTGATCATCAACGCCAGCACCCGCGGCACCACCAACACCTCGACCGGGTCCAGACCCATCACCTGCATGGCGTCAATTTCCTCACGCATCTTCATCGAGCCAATTTCGGCCGTAATCGCCGAACCGGAGCGCCCGGCCACCATAATGGCCGTCAGCAGCACCGCCAATTCGCGCAGCACCAGAATGCCAATCAGGTCGACCGCAAAGGCTGACGCGCCAAAGCGCCGCAACTGAAAAATGCCCTGTTGCGCGACGATGCAGCCGACCAGAAAATTGATCAAGGCAATGATCGGCACCGAGCGGAAGGCAAAGCTTTCGATGTGAAACACCATAGAGGTGATTCGAAACCGGCGCGGCGAAAAAACCAGCAGATAAAACGAGGCGACAATTCGCCCCAAAAACTCAAGCCCTTCGCGAAAATCCGAGAAGGCATGCGCCACCGATTCGCCAATATCGACCAGAAATTGCACCCCTATATTGGGAGGATGCACGCCAGATTCTGGAAATTCGCGATATTGCGCCTCTTTCAACAAAATCGCCTGATCGGGACTGGCACCGACAAGTCGGCCCTTGGTGTCGTTCTGGAGGCGGTTCAGCAGCCAGGCACCGGATGTATCCATGCGCGACAGGCCAGCTAGATCGAAAACAATTTTCTCTGCATTGGCAACCGCTTGCAGGATGGCTGCAACGGAACTCTCCGCCACATGCGCATTGGTGATGACCCAGTCGCCGCTGATCGCGACTATGAAGCCTTTGCGGGCCGGATGGATGCCAAACGAAGGCAATCCGCGCTCCGTTTCCGCCAATTCCTGATTCGAAATCGCAGCCGCCATTACCGATACAATCTCGCTCGCTTCACCCCTACCCTTTAAGGAAGATTGCAAGCAATGTCGATATGCGGTTAAGCGCGGTCAACCGGGCGGCTAAGCGGCTCGGCGGGTAATGAGCGGAACCAGTTTGCGTAACGTGTCGACAATTTCGGCGCTCTTGGCCTCGAAGGCACTGAAGCGTTCGGCCAGATTGGCTGTCATGCGCTCGGCCACTTCCGCGTGCAGCAATTCCAGGGCTTTCGCCATTTCTTCCTCGAGGCGCGCCACACGCTCGGTCACGGATTCGACACCCTTGGCATTATCACCGGTATTGATAATGGTGAGCGGCACCAATTGCTTTTGGCCAATCAGAACGTCATCCACTTCCGTGTCCGTGTAAAATACCTCGCCTTCACTCAGATTCATGCGCTTGGCGAGATTGAGTTCGAGGAGGTTCAACCGTCGGGTCAGCGTATTCAGCGACTGATAGAGCATGACCTCGGTATTGCGGATAAACTCAAGGCCGATCTGCCTGTCTTTTTGCCAGCGCAACTTCACGTAACGCGTTTCATCTCGCGATGGAATGTTGATCTGGAACATGTCCGGTAGCGGCTCGTCGGATTTAATCGTCGCGCGGGCCCCGGTCGGGCTGAGGTCAACTATGATGATTTCCGAAAGCGGCGAGCCTTCCTCGATAAAGATCGTGGCTTTGAGAGACGTCGGCGAACGATTGCCCTGACGTTTGCCGATCCACAGATTACGCATCCACCCACTCCCAAAACGCAAAGCTTGAGGAAGACTTTATGGCACAAACTCCTTACATTGCCTTAAAGCAAAGGTTTCGTTAGCCAATTTTCGACAAAATCGCGTTTCCCATCCGTGACCAAAGGGGCCAACTTGCAATTTGAAATCGCCGTTGAAGCGTTCGCTCTGAAAGTGCCGTTTGTCATCTCGCGCGGTGCCCGCACGCACGCCCATGTGGTTCGGGTCAAAATCGGCGATGGCACACATTTCGGGCAAGGCGAATGTGTGCCCTACCCGCGTTATGGTGAAAGCGTTGAGAGCGTGACGGCCGCGCTGGAAGCCATCCGGCCGCTGATCGCCTCCCGCATTGACCGGGCGGGTCTGCAATCGCAGATGCCAGCCGGTGCGGCCCGCAACGCCATTGATTGCGCCTTATGGGATTACGACAGCAAACGCCTCGGCATTGCCGCGATGGAATTGGCTGGCCTGCATCGTATTGCCCCGTGTGTCACCGCTTTCACTTTGTCGCTCGGCGCCCCGGAGGCCATGGGTCAAGCCGCCGCGCAAGCTTGCGAGAGGCCCGTGCTGAAGGTCAAACTTGGTGGCGGGCCGGAGGATGTCGCGCGCATCATGGCGGTGCGTGCCAATGCCCCCGACGCCGTCTTACTGATTGACGCCAATGAATCCTGGCAGGAAGCGGATCTGGCGCGCAATTTTGCCGCCTGCGAAGCGGCAGGTGTCGCCCTGATCGAGCAGCCGCTGCCCGCTGGCCAGGACAGTGCCCTGGCACGGATCGCACGCCCTATTCCGGTTTGCGCCGATGAAAGCGTCCACGACCGCAATGGCCTCGCCAGGCTCAAGGACCGTTACGACTGCATCAACATCAAGCTGGACAAGACCGGCGGCCTCACCGAGGCTTTGGCATTGGCGCAAGCGGCTACCAAATTGGATTTCGGGCTGTTCATCGGCTGCATGGTCGGCACTTCGCTGGGCATGGCACCGGCCATGCTGCTCACCCCGCAGGCGCGCTTCGTCGATCTGGATGGCCCGCTGCTATTGGCCAAGGACCGCGACCCGGGCCTACACTTTGAAGGATCCATCATTCACCCGCCGCAAGCCGCACTTTGGGGCTAGTGCAGCGCGCATCAAGGCGTAGCCTATTCCATTACCGCAGCCCGCAGGATGCACACCATGGTCGCATGGGCATTGACCGGCCCGTGATTGCGTATGGTGTGCGGACGGTCGCAGCGATAGCGCAATGTCTCGCCGGCACGACAAACGGCAATGACGCCTGCGACCTCGACTTCCAGTTCGCCCGTCAGCACCGACAGGCACTCGACCGAGCCGCGCTGATGCGCCGTGGAATCCAGCACGCCGCCCGGCTCCGCCGTAAAGTCATACCATTGCAGCCATTCAACGGTTTTGATCCAACCGGTAATGGCAAGGTGACACTTGCCGTCGTCTGAAACCAGTATGGGCGTGTCGCCCTTGCTGGAATGCTCGACAAACGGTTCATCCTCGGTCGATTGCAACACGCGCTCAATGGAAACATCCAGCGCCTGCGCCAGCCGCCAGATCGTTGCCAGCGTCGGATTGGTCTCATTGCGCTCGATCTGGCTGATGATCGACTTGGCCACGCCCGATTGTTCGGAAAGCTCGGCCAGCGACAAGGCATGAGACTTGCGCAAATGCAAGATGGTGCGCCCCAATTGCCCGGAAAGTGCCACAGCACCCGCTTCCAGCACCTTGGCCCGGTCTCGTCCTTCGACACCCATGTTTCTTATTCCAGTTGAAGTTAGCGCAAAAATGGATCAATTTCGTTCGTCGAAACGAACGCAGCGCAATCCCTACACCACTTTGCTGGATTGTGCACCTGATAGTCCGAGCTTCCGCTCGCGCCAGATCACGAACACACCGGCGCAAACCACGATCAACGCGCCGAGCAGCACGTAAAACGAGGCTATTTCATCAAAAATGCCATAGCCAAGCACCAGCGCCCAGACCATCGACGAATAATCGAAACTGGCAATTATCGAGGCATCGGCATGCTGGTAACTCTCGGTCATGAAAATCTGCCCCAGCCCCCCGCAAATGCCAATGCCGGCAAGGAGCAGGCCATCCCGCCAATCAGGCAGCAGAAAGCGCTGCTGTTCCATGAACTTTGCGCCAACCAGACCCGGCGGCCAATGCGCTGCCACGATGAGCATCAACGTGGAAACGCAGGTGAGCGACAGCATGAAATAAAACACAACCGTTGACGTGCCATCGGTGCTCGTCAACCGCCGCGTCTG
Organism: Hyphomicrobiales bacterium; assembly: GCA_019075865.1. Taxonomy (GTDB): domain Bacteria; phylum Pseudomonadota; class Alphaproteobacteria; order Rhizobiales; family Beijerinckiaceae; genus REEB77. The sequence continues at coordinate 239,434 of JAGXAN010000006.1, forward strand.
GATGACCGCCGAGGCCGTAAAAAACGCCCCGAGCAGACCGATAATCGGCCCGGAAAGCGTTCGTCCGCCGTCAAACGCGCTGGAGCCCACCATGATCAGCACGCCAACAAACCCCACTGCCACCGCGCTCCAGCGGTAAAGGTGCACGCGCTCTTTCAAAACCAGCGCCGCCAGTGCCACGGTTATCAGCGGCGCGGCAAAACTGATGGCTGTGGCCGTTGGCAGCGGCAGCAGGCCAAGCGCTGCAAAATTGCAATACATGCCCAGTGAGCCGATCGAGCCGCGAAGTATGTGCCCCGGCACCCGCTGCGTCTTCAAGGTCTGCCGGGCATTGCCCTGCCAGAAAACCCAAATGGCGATGACAGCCAGGGCAAAGAATGCGCGAAAAAATGCGATCTCACCCAATTCGAACCGCCCGCCGGTCAATTTGATCAGCACCGCCATCAAAGTGAAAATCAGGGTAGCGGTAATTTTCAGAATTATTCCACGGGTCATCAGCGGCAGCAAACTCAAAAAATGGGGACAATGAAGGCATCAAAAATCAACCGCGATCCATTGCCGGGAAACATACTCTTGTGGATAAACCGCGACGATTGCAATGCCCCAACCTCTTGTTGGTGCAATGCTGCCACGCTGTCACAGCAACGCAACAGGAATCGTATCTGGTCTTTCGCAACTGCCATCCAAGCGCGGGAAAGCCACGTGTCCAAGCCAAATGAAGTCACCCGTTATCGCACCATCTTCCTCTCCGATGTGCATTTGGGCTCCAAGGGAGCGAAAGCCGATTTACTGCTCGATTTTTTGCGTCACAATGAAGCCGAATGCATGTATCTGGTCGGCGACATCATCGACGGCTGGCGTCTGAAATCCGGCTGGTACTGGCCGCAGTCTCATAATGACGTTGTCCAGAAATTGCTGCGTCAGGTGCGAAAAGGCACCAAGATGATTTATCTGCCCGGCAATCACGACGAATTCATGCGTGATTATCTTGGCCTGCATTTTGGCGGCGTCGAAGTTCTCGATCGCGTCATCCACAAAATGGCCGATGGCCGCCAATTTTTGGTGATGCATGGCGATCAATTTGACATTGTCGTGCACAATGCCCGCTGGCTAGCCTATCTGGGCGATTGGGCCTATGAAACCGCCTTGGTGTGCAACACATGGTTTAATCGCATTCGTCGCGGATTTGGACTACCCTATTGGTCGTTTTCAGCATGGGCGAAACTGCGGGTGAAAAAAGCGGTGAACTTCATTGGTGCCTTCGAGCGTGCGCTTTCGGAAGAAGCGATCCGCCAGGGCATCGATGGTGTTATTTGCGGCCATATCCACCACGCGGCCATACAACCGATGGGGAAAGCGGTATATATCAATACCGGCGACTTTGTTGAATCCTGCACCGCCATTGCCGAGCATTTCGATGGCAGGCTGGAAATATTACGTTGGCAAGCCATCAAAGGCCTGACAATGGCATCGGAAGAATCGACCAGTACATTGGAAGTAGCGGCCTGATGCATGTTTTGATCGCGACAGATGCGTGGCACCCGCAAGTCAACGGTGTCGTGCGCTCACTGGAAGCCACCGCCAATGCTGCGCGCAGCTTCGGCGCGCGGGTTGATTTTCTCACCCCCCAGGGCTTCAACACGCTGCCTTTGCCAAGTTACCCGGAAATTCCGCTGTCGCTGATCACCTCCCGCATGGCCCGCAAGCGCCTCGATACCGCCCAACCCGACCATGTGCATATCGCCACTGAAGGCCCGATCGGCCTCGCCGCCCGCCGCGCCTGCCTCCAGACCGGGCGCAAGTTCACCACGAGCTATCACACCCGTTATCCCGAATATATCGCGGCGCGGGTGCCGCTGCCGCTGCCCTGGTCTTATGCCTGGCTGCGCCGCTTCCACAATGCCGGCCTTGGCATTCTGGTTGCCACCCCCACCCTGATGCGTGAACTGGACGGGCGCGGATTTTTGCGGCTGCTGCGCTGGTCGCGCGGCGTGGATCACACCATTTTCCGGCCCGATCTGGCGCCAGTGCTGGACCTGCCGCGCCCGATTTTTCTCTGTGCCGGACGCGTCGCCGTCGAAAAAAATCTCGACGCCTTCCTCAGCCTGAAACTGCCCGGTTCCAAGGTGATCGTCGGGGACGGCCCCGCCCGCGTGCAATTGCAGCAGCGCTACCCGGAGGCTCATTTCTGCGGGCTTCAGTCGTCCAAAAATCTCGCCGCACTTTACGCCAGCGCCGATGTCTTCGTTTTCCCAAGCCGCACCGATACTTTTGGCATGGTCTTGCTGGAAGCCATGGCTTGCGGGCTGCCGGTCGCGGCTTTCCCCGTCGCCGGGCCGCTGGACGTGCTGGGCACCAGCGATGCCGGCGTCATGGATGAGGATTTGCAAAAAGCCTGCATGATGGCACTGGAGATCCCACGCGAGGCCGCCCTGGCCTATGCCCGCAAATTCACCTGGGCTGCCAGCGCCCGCGAATTTCTGGAAAGCATCAGCCAAGCCCGCAGTGCGCCCAAATCAAGCAAAGAACGCGATCTTCTCCATCACGGGCAGCGCATCTAGCGCCTCCAGCGCACTGGCGGGGCGCACGAAACGCTCGACAGGCCCCCGGGCGCCATTCCCCTGAAAATCATGCAGGGGTGATGGCGCTTGAATGTTGATGCGTTGCGCCCCAACTTCCCGCTGGATCGGCTCCGGCGCTGGCGCCAACTCGGCATGAAACGGCGCAGACTGACGCTCCATCCGGCGCAATATCGCCAGCATTTCATCCATTTGTGACGCGCGTTGACGCCGGGCAAATTCCAGAAGAAACCACCGCCCGCGCACGGTTTCCATCACCGCGCCTTCGATGGCTTCATAATCGTCTTCGCCCAGATTGGTTGGTGGTGTCAGCGACATGATAGCCAATGCTCAAGAGGAATCGCCCTTGGAGAATCCTTCATTTGACCGCAAAATTCAAGTCATCTAGCTTGCATGGCGAATGGATGGGCCATCACACCGCCCGCACCACCAAATTGCCGCAGTTTGCAACAATTGCTTTCAATTCATGGTGCGCATAAGAACCGTGAAAATACTTGTCCGGGAGGTTTGAGAATGTATCGAAATTTCACCCTTTGCCTTGCAATGGCCCTGCCCCTCATGCAGAGCGCGCAGGCGGGCGAAGTCATTCCCGGCACAGATCCAAAGACGGGCTATCGCATTGGTTATTACGATGGGGATACGCCCAACGTCATACCCGGTGCCACCTTGATACACACGCCGCAAGCCAAGGAATTGGTCGACAAAGGCGCGGTTTTGATTGATGTTCTGGCTTCAAAAGGCGATGGCCATGATCCGCTGGATGGCACCTGGCCAACATTGCCACCGCGCACGGAAATCGCTGGAACGACCTGGTTGCCCGATGTCGGCTCCGGGACGATGGACTCCTACCTGAAGCGCTATTTCAAGACCAATCTCGAAAAACTGGCTGGCCCGCCGCCGGGCAAACCGGTGATTTTTTATTGCCATTCCAAATGCTGGATGGCCTGGAACGCTGGCGTGCGCGCCGCCCGCTGGGGTTACAAACAGGTCTATTGGTATCCCAGTGGCACGGATGGCTGGTCAAAGGCCAAACTGCCTTTGGTGCCAGCCCAGACCCCGCCCGCCGTCGACATGAACTGACCCGGCCTTGTAAAGGGAAGCCGCAACACATTGCGGCTCCCATGGCTTTCACATGTCAGGCTTGCTTGGCATGAATGGCGGCAAACACCTTGGGCGGTGTCGCCGGCATGTCGATGTGCTCGACACCAAACTCCCGCAAGGCATCGACCAGTGCATTCATCACCGCCGGGCACGATGCAATGGACCCAGCTTCGCCTGCGCCCTTCAAGCCCAATGGATTGGTGGTGGACGGCACGTTCCGCGTTTCGAAGCGGAACGAGGGAATGTCGATGGCACGCGGCATGCTGTAATCCATGAAACTGGCGGTCAGCAATTGCCCATCGTCGCTGTAAACCGTGCGCTCCAGCAGCGCCTGGCCAATGCCCTGCGCGACGCCGCCATGCACCTGCCCCGCCAACAGAAGCGGGTTGAGCGTCATGCCAAAATCATCGCAAATGCTGTAGGAAACCACTTGCGCCACGCCGGTCTGCGGATCCACTTCCACTTCCGCGACATGGGTGCCATTGGGATAAGTCGCCTCGGGCGGCATGAATTCATCCATGGCTATGCGCTTGTCTGGCGTTGCCGCCGGCAATTTGGCGATTTCACCATAGCTCATGGCACGGTCCGTGCCGGCGATGCGCACATGCCCGTCGACGATCTCGAGATCGGCAACCGCCGCTTCCAGTTTATCGGACGCCAGTTCTTTCAGCTTCTGCACCAGTTTGGTGGAAGCCCGATCCACCATTACCGCGCCGACCGGAATCGAGCGCGAACCGCCCGTGCCATTGCCGGTCAACACGCGATCGCTGTCCCCCTGCACCACCCGCACCTGGTCCACGGACACATCAAGGTGCTGGGCCACAACCTGCGCATAGGCCGTCTCATGGCCCTGCCCATTGGATTGCGTGCCAATCAGCACCGTGAAGGTGCCATCATCTTCCAGCCGCACCGAGCCTTCCTCGTTGGATCCCCAGGCGGTGCATTCGATATAGCTGGAAAAGCCGATTCCGCGCAGCATACCCTTTGACTTGGCCTCGTCCCGACGCGTGGCAAAGCCCGCATAATCAGCCTTGGAAAGCGAATGGCGCATGATCGCTTCAAACTCACCCACATCATAGGTGCGCCCGGTGCTGGTCTTGAAAGGCATCTGGCTGGGCTTGATGAAATTGCGGGCACGAATTTCCTCGCGCGGCATTTTCAGCCGCGATGCGCATAAATCCACAAGACGCTCCAGCACATAGGCCGCCTCTGGCCGCCCGGCACCCCGATAGGCATCCACCGGCACGGTATGCGTAAACACCGCCCGCATCCGCGCATGGAGGGCAGGTATGTCATAGACGCCCGTCGCCATGGTCGCGCCAAGCCACGGAATATAAGGCGCAAATTGCGACAGATAGGCGCCCATATTCCCCAGAATATCCACCTTCATCGCCAGGAACCGGCCACTCCTGTCCAAAGCCATGGCGGCCACGGTCACATTGTCGCGACCTTGCGCGTCTGCCATGAAATGTTCGGTGCGGTCGCTGACCCAGGCAATTGTCTGGCCCAACCGCTTGGCCGCGCTGAGCAACAGCGGATATTCGCGGAACACAAAGCCCTTGGTGCCAAATCCGCCACCAACGTCCCGCGTGATCACATGCAGGTCTTTCGGGTCGATTTTCATCACCGTAGCGATCAGGCCGCGCTGGTTATGGACGCCTTGCGTGCCGAGCGTGAACGTATAACGCTTGGTTGCCGCATCGAAGGAAGCGATGGCGGCACGCGGTTCCATATAATTGGAAACCAGGCGGTTATTGACCACCTCCAGTTCCACCACATGCTCGGCTTTTGCAAAAATCGCCTCGACGGCGCTCTTGTCGCCCATGGACGTATCGACGGCGACATTGCTGTCAAATTGCGGCCACACCAGCGGCGCACCGGCGGCAATCGCTTTTTTCATGTCAACGACCACCGCCCCGCCCTGATAGTCGATCTCGATCGCCTCGACAGCCAGGCGCGCCTGCTCCGCGGTCTCAGCCACAACCAGCGCAATCGCATCGCCAACGTGGCGCACTTCGCCGCGCGCCAGCAGCGGATAGGGTGGCAAGGACATTTTGGTGCCATCCGTATTTTGCATCGGCGCCAGGCATGGCAGATCGGCAAATTCTTTGAAATCTTCAGCCGTATAGACCGCCTTCACCCCGGGCATGGCTTTGGCTGCCTGCAAATCCCGAATGGTGAATTTTGCATTGGCATAGCTGCTGCGCAAAAACACCGCCCGCAACGCGCCCTCGGGGATGTCATCGGCCGTATAATGCCCATGCCCGGAAACCAGCCGCTGGTCTTCCACACGCCGCACCGCTTGTCCGATCCCAAATTTCACCGGCTTCATGAAGCACCCTTTCGAACGATGTAAAAAAACCCGGCACAAAATCAAAGCGCTGAGACGAGTTATGTGTTTAGCAAATATGGGTCGCAATGGATAGACGACCAGCCCCTCAGGACTGATGGCCTGTCGCCATCACCCATGCGCCACTTGCATGAGTAAGCGGGCTGCCCGACACAAAAAAGCCGCCCGCAGCCATTGGCAGCGAGCGGCACAAAAATGGCCGGCCCAATGGGACCAGCCGCGCGTATCACTTCATGTGATCATGCATCTTGTGATGCATCATGTGACGATGCATCATACGATCATGACGCATCTCGTGGCGCATGTGATGACGCATCATACGGTCATGATGCATTTCGTGGCGCATGTGATGACGCATCATGCGATCATGGTGCATTTCGTGATGCATGCGATGATGCATTTCGTGGTGCATGTCCTGCGCATCGGCTGAAGCTGCAGCAAAAACAAACGCAGGTGCTGCGACTGCCGCAATAAGAATCTTTTTCATTAAAGGCTCCCTCTCAGGAAAATATGGTGCCACACGATTGCAGCACCCCTTTTGTGAACTGATCGGGAATGAGGTCAACACACGATCGCGTGACCATTCCTTCAGTTAATCCAATCTAGCGAGGTCAAACTGAACCCTGGATTAACCGAACCCGTCCCTGAGAGTTGGCTTTGCGCGCGCCGGCCAAAAGGCCCGGCCTCAACGCTCGAGCGGTTCGCCAGCCGCCTGCCAAGCCAGCATGCCGCCGCCAAAGTGGGCGCATACATCCTGCCGGCCAGCAGCCTGTGCCGCCGCCAGTGCCGAAGCCGAGCGCTTGCCAGAGCGGCAATGCAGCACGATCTTTTTGCCCGAAACAACCGGAATGGCACCGACGTCAAAACGCGACAATGCATTGTGCTTGGCACCACGAATGTGGCCAGAATCCCATTCATTGGCTTCGCGAACGTCGATCAACACGATCGATCCATTGGCGAGCCCCGCCTTCAATGTTTTCAGATCCACATCTTCAATAACCGTATTCGTCATTGCCGCTCTATCTCCTTGAATACCCAAAAGTGTCGCAATCTTTCGCAGCAGGCCTGTCATGATTGGCTCCTTCAGCCACGATTGGTATGGTCTTGGAAGCCATTTACCACAATCTTGCGCCACGCAAAACTCAAATAAAGCGACAACTCGACGCTGCTGATTCAAGAAATTATGGCCAACAACGCCCCGCCCCCTTGACGGGGCGCGTCATTTTCGCCACGAAACCTCACTGAATTTTCCTCGTCTTCAGGCAAATTTCACCTCTTAAGGAAATCAACATGCGCGTTTATTATGATCGGGATGCAGATATCGGCCTTATCAAGGGCAAAAAGGTCGCCGTCATTGGCTACGGCAGCCAGGGCCATGCCCATGTGCTGAACATGCGCGATTCGGGCGTCAAGGACGTTGTGGTCGCGCTTCGCGAAGGCTCTGCCACCGCTGCCAAGGCCAAGGCCGAGGGCCTGAAGGTGATGACCCCCACCGAAGCCGCCAAATGGGCCGATGTGGTGATGATGCTCACCCCGGACGAGTTGCAGGCCGACATTTACCGCGACGAACTTGCCCCCAACATGAAAAAGGGCGCGGCCCTGATGTTTGCGCACGGCCTCAACGTGCATTTCAACCTGATCGAGCCGCGCGCCGATCTCGATGTGCTGATGGTCGCCCCCAAGGGCCCCGGCCACACCGTGCGCTCCGAATACAAGCGCGGCGGCGGCGTGCCCTGCCTCGTCGCCATTGCCCAGGACGCCACCGGCAATGCCCATGACCTTGGCCTCTCCTATGCCTCCGCCATCGGTGGCGGCCGCGCCGGCATCATTGAAACCAGCTTCAAGGAAGAATGCGAAACCGATCTGTTCGGTGAGCAGGTCGTGCTTTGCGGCGGCTTGGTCGAATTGATCCGCGCCGGCTTCGAGACGCTGGTGGAAGCCGGTTACGCCCCCGAAATGGCCTATTTCGAGTGCCTGCACGAAGTGAAGCTCATCGTCGATCTGATTTATGAGGGCGGCATTGCCAACATGAATTACTCCATCTCCAACACCGCCGAATATGGCGAATATGTCACCGGCCCGCGCATCATCACCTCTGAGACCAAAGCTGAGATGAAGCGGGTGTTGAACGACATTCAATCGGGCAAATTCACCCGCGACTGGATGCTGGAAAACAAGGTCAACCAGACCAGCTTCAAAGCCACCCGCGCCAAAGCCGCCAGCCACCAGATCGAGCAAGTAGGCTCCACCCTGCGCGCCATGATGCCCTGGATTGGGGCGAACAAGTTGGTGGATAAGGCAAAGAACTAAGAAATATGACAACGGGCGGCGGCCAAGGCTGCCGCCCACCCGTCATTGCGAGCCGCGTTTGCGACGAAGCAACCCAGTGGCTTCCGCAGGAGCTGGGTTGTGGTGGGAAGCGCAGAATGACAGGCGGTTGGGTGGCACTGATGCCTGAAATCCAATTCCTGCAGGCTTGGGTTATGAAGCGCTAAAAGCCAAGTTTCTTCAGAAATGCTGCAAGATCAGGCTCAACCGTCATTGCGCGTTGCACGGCAGCATAGTCAAGACACTGCGAGATGGCAAAAGCTGAACTGCCTTTTTCATATTTGGGCCACGCCGTTGTTAGACGCCTTAGAGCTTCCTGCGATGTATTGGGCTTATGAGTTTGGGCGCCGTCAAAATGGCGCAGCAGAAAAGCTTCGTGGCATGGGTCCTGCCAGACGAGGATAATACCAGCTTTACCCGCCGCCGCCTCAACAGTCTTTTTACCACCTTCGACTTCACCCACTTTGTCAGTGTCGAGAAAAATCGCACGGGTAAAATAAGCTCCCTTACTTGAAGCTCGGGCCTTGTGTTCGGCAATCGCTTTACTGACAATCTGCAACGGATTGCCGCCGCCCGGTTGCAGAACGACAGCATCAATGAATATCGCAAGGCCCAATTCCTCTGCAAGCCTTTGCAAAAATCCAGCATACCCACGCTCGCTCTCACCCTCGCAACCAATGAACACCCTACGTCTTGGGGCTATGTGCGGGCGACGCTGACTCATCCGATTTGCGGCACAGCGCCGTAGACACCGCCAAGGTATTTTTTGTAAAAATCCTCACCCCGCCGCGCCCCCTTTACGTCAGCGAGGCTATAGACAGAGGTCTGCCCTTTACTGTCTTTTTCGCAAAACAGCACTTCTTCCTTGTCGAGTTCATGCAACAATGATGCGTTCTGACAGGTCATCCAAAGTTGGGCATTATGCGGATTGCGTATCGGATCATGGAACCAGCGCACGACTTCGCTTAATACAAATGGATGGAGGGCTTGGTCGAGTTCGTCAATCACCGCGATGCCGCCACGCGAAAGCACGACACCTATATAGGGAAATAATTTTACGGCTTGACGCGTTCCGTTACTCTCAAATTGAGATATTATTGGCTGGATGAGACCTTCATGATGAAACATCATAAATGTTCGATCTTGCGATGTAGTTATTTCTATTTTGTGGATGCCAAGACCAAGAGCGTCGATGTCTTTATTAAGTTGTACCAAAACACTTGGATTTTTAAGATAAAAATCTACGACTTCGCTAGAAATTGGGGTGTCGTTTTCGAGTGCAATATATGTCAAAATAAGATTAGCTTGAGATATAAAAAATTGTAAAGCTACGTGACCGACACTTCCTAAAACCGCAATAACGCTGGCATTTCTTGGTAGGCCTAGTTTCAAAAGACTTAGGTAATCACGACCAATTACTAAGTCTTTATGGAATTTGACACCCCCCTCGTTGTTTCGCTCAAATATACGTACCTGTCGCTTAGCATGTTGTGGCCAGAATGAAAGGCGCTCACTTTCAACGATTTGACCAAACTCGTCTGAATGTCCGAGTGTTAGCTCATATTCATAGCGACACTGCTGTGTATCTGCGTCGGCGGTTCGTGTCAGATCCTCTGGCCCAGAGAAGTGGACGCAAAAATAGGATGACGAGCGATGCGCTTCATCGTTTAGGAAGCGCAGATGCCAATTCGCGGCCTTCGGATGCGGGGTTTGAACAAAATTCACTAGAAACTTCAAAGCCAATAGAACATTAGTCTTGCCAGCCGCATTCGCTCCAAAAACTGCCACGACTTTCGGTGCCAGTTCCTTTGACCCCGGCCACAGCGGGGCGAGGCGGCCATCTTCGTTGCTGGCATTACCGCGCGCGACGAGGTCAATCACTTGACGCTCACGGATTGAATGAAAATTCTCAATTTCCAAGCGATGCAGCACGCGCGTAACTCCTGTTTACCTGCTTAAGATGATAGCATTAATCAGGGATAACGACAATAATTTGTTGATTTGCCATCTTCGAACAGAAATATCTCGATTTTAACCCTCCCACGTTTCATCCGCATGGCTATCAGTCGCACCCTATAGCCCACTGACGCATGGGTCTCCCGAAACACCCGCTTTTACGAAGTCATCACCTTCCGATTTCTTGACGTTTCATGATGCATCATGATAATTTCAGTCGTCAGTGAATGAGGCAAATCATGGCAACAACAGCCCGCGAGAAATTCGCGACTCAGGTGAATTCAAAGATTCTGTCCACGGTGCGCAGCCTTGCGCAAAGCGAGGGTCGCCAGCTTCAGGCGCTGATTGACGAGGCATTGGCAGACCTGATCGAGAAGCGCAAACAAACCAGGCCCCGCGCCCATGTCATGGCCGCCTATCAGGCCAGCCACGAGACATTCGGGCCGCTCTACAAAAAACTGGCTGAATGACGGATTACCTCACAATTGTCGAGGTTCTCGCCATTCATGAGGATCAGGTCACGCGTTACGGGGGTTCCGCTGGGGTGCGCGATCACGGGTTGCTCCAAGCGGCATTGTATCGCCCGCAAACAGGCTATTACGCCGACCTGATCGAAGAAGCAGCGGCGCTATGGGAAAGTCTGGCGCAGAACCATCCGTTCCTGGATGGCAACAAGCGCACGGCCTTCGCCGTCACCTACACCTTCCTCGCCATCAATGGCACCCGCATCACATCGCAAGCCGACCCAACCCACGCGTTCATCATCGGCCTCTACGAAGCGCGCAATTTCGATTTCGAGCATTTGGTGCCGTGGTTGCGGGATAATGTATCCGCTAAATAAGAAAGGCAGCGAGCGCCGAGGTCCGTGACGCTCACATCCGGACGCCGCCTAAAATTACGTAGCACTAGAAGCAAGCATCAATCACAGTTCACAATAAAATATACAACTTGCGTGATGTTGCCATCAACTATAAATCTTCTCAAATAATAGTTTCAAAGTCGGCACTATGGATAATGGGAGATGACGTGTCTGTTGAATTGGTCAAACAGGCGATGCTGAGATTCCTCGCCGACCCCACACCTGAGGTGCTTTGCATCAAGGGAAAATGGGGCACGGGAAAGACTCATGCTTGGGATGATGCTGTAAAAACGGCTAAGGCAGATAAAACAATGGCCCTTAAGACATACGCCTATGTGTCATTGTTCGGAATAGACAATTCATCTGATATCATGCAAAATGTTTACGTCAATACCGACTACCGTCAAGATAAAAAGTTAAATTTCTTATTTAAGAAGATGAAACAAGTAGGTCGGGTTATTACGGATCACGCTGCCGTCCCTTACATTTCGGGTTTAGGTGGCGTCGCTCGGGCCGTGCTCGCCAATTCGGTATCGGACACGGTTATCTGTATTGACGATTTTGAGCGTAAAGGGGCGAACGTCACCGTCAATGAAATCATGGGCACAATCGCGCAATTGCGCGACGCGCGGCAATGCAAAGTCGTTCTCATTTTGAATGAAGACTCGCTTAAACCCGAAGAATTGGGCAAATTCAACCTCTATTCAGAGAAGGTCATCGACTTCTCATTGCAGTTTGAGCCAACGCCAGTTGAATCCGCCGCGATAGCCTTTCCAAAAGAAAATGATCAGCTCAGCAACAATCTGCGCCAAGCTTGCGAGCAACTGGGGATCACTAATATACGCGTTATGCATAAAATTGGTTTTTTTGCGATTCGAATTATTGAACTGCTCAAGGATGTTGATCAAGAGATTGTTCAAAGAGTCATACGTTCGCTGGTCGTTATCGCGTGGTCGATAATTACTCCTAAAGGTGAGGGTGCGCCGGATTTTGAGTTCATTTCAAATAGAAACTATTTGCACTTTTTTGCAAATGACAAAGCACAACCGACCACCGAAGAGTTCGGTTGGGATTCGGTTTTGACCCGTTATAATTTTGATTATTTCGATGACTTTGGCAAGATATTAGCCAAGGGTGTTGAGCAAGGGTATTTCAATGATGCCGACATATTATCAGGAGCAAATAAGTACCTTATGGATGCTCAAAAGGCTCGAGCTAATGCTGCCTTTTTGGCGGCATGGGATCCATTCGACGACTCATTTGACGACAATGCTGGCGATGTTGCGCTAGAGATTTATAAGCGATATGTTGAAAACATTACATATCTTTCGGCACAGAATCTTAGTCACGCGGTCAGCTTTTTAAAGGACATTGGCTTTCCTAAATATAGTTCTGATCTTTTAAAAAGCTTCATTGATTCAAGGGACGATAAATATAATTTTGATTTATCAAGTGATCCATTTGGTTCGCATGTCCCTGATCCTGATGTCATTTCAGAATTTGCAAAAAGGCTCGCTGATGTGAAAAAGTTTCTGCCAACTCCAATTGAGGCCGCGACGAATATATATAATACGAAGGGTGGGTCGCCAGAAGACGAAGAGAGTCTTGCAAATTTATCGGTAGACGATTTGGTGGCCATTTTCAAAAATAAAAAAGGAGATGACCTATCTATAATTATAAGAGGCAGCCTATTCTTCAGACAAATAAGCAATGCGACCGAGCGTCAAAGAAAAATAACAGACGCCGCTCAAGCAGCTCTTAAAAAAATTGGTAACGAGAGTCAGCTGAACGCTCATCGCATAAAGAGATTTAATATCGAATTTGAGCCATCGGAACCATTGGCCTGAACCTCTTCCAGCCCCCTCCAAAAACCGCCGTGCAATAACCTGCGCCTAAATCTCCGCCGCCCCCTCAAAAATGCTGAAGAAGCAGGCGCCGCAGTTCACCCGCGACACTGAGTATTCTAGCGCGAAGCCGTTACCGCTGCGCCATCGGGGGCTTAAAAAAGCGCATACCTTACCCTGCCCCAATACACGAAAAGAGGGCCCTCGCGGCTTATTCGGCGGGCGCTGCGCCGGCTTTTTCCATCGCCGGATCATGCCCGATGATCAGCACGATCACCGCCGCCAGCAGCCCGAGCGAGGCAAGGAACATATAACCGGCGAACGCGCTGCCCGTATAATCCTTCAGCAGGCCGAATACCTGCGGGCCGATATAGCCGCCCAGATTGCCAATCGAATTCACCGCCGCAATACCGGCCGCCGCCGCCGTCCCCGAAAGATAGGCAGTTGGCAGCGTCCAGAACACCGGCAGCGAGGCAAAGAAGCCGAAAGAGGCCACCGCAATCGACAGGATTTGCAGGGTCGGGCTGGAAAACAGCGCCGCCCCGACCAACCCCACCGTGATCGCCAGCGCCGGAATGATGAAGTGGATTTTACGCTCATGCGCCGCATCCGACATCCGGCTCCAGAGGATCATCGTCACCGCCCCCACCGCGAAGGGAAAAGCGTTGATGAGGCCCACCTGCGTATTGCTCAACCCGCCAAAGCCCTTGATGATCTGCGGCAGAAAGAAGCTCAGCCCATATTGCGGCCCGGTTATGCCATAATAGACAATGCCGAGCGCCCAGACGCGCGGATTGGCCAGCACCTGCGTCCATCTCAACTTCACTTTGCTTTCGCGCAGGGCCCGCTCTGAATCAAGCCGCCCCTGCAGCCATTTCTTCTCGTCATCGGCCAGCCAGTTCGCGTCAGATGGCCGGTCAGTGAGATAGAACCAGACGACAAAGGCCATAATAAGCGCCGGAATCGCCTCGACAATGAACATCCATTGCCAGCCATGCAGCCCCATCACACCGTTCAGGTGATCCAGGATGATGCCCGAGATCGGCGAACCAATCACCGTCGAGATCGGGATGGCGAACATGAACAGCCCGACGATCCGCGCCCGGTAAACCGAGGGAAACCAAAGCGTGAGAAAGAAGATGATACCGGGGAAAAACCCGGCTTCTGCCACGCCCAGCAGCAGGCGCACCGCCGTGAATGAACCAATCCCAGTGACAAAACCCTGCGCCACCGAGACCAGCCCCCAGGTGAACATGATGCGCGCAATCCACCGCCGCGCGCCGAACTTGTCCAGCGCCAGATTGCTCGGCACCTCGAAAAAGAAATAGGCAATGAAGAATATGCCAGCGGCAAAGCCAAATTGCGAAGCGCTGAGGCCCAGATCCTTCGACATGGGCCCACCGGCAAAGCCGTTGTTTACCCGGTCAAGAAAGGCGATGAAGTAGCAAAACATCAAAAACGGTACGAGCCGCCACGTCACCTTTGAGATGGTGCGCTGTTCAATTGAATCCATTTTTCTCTCCCGATTGCCCTTTTTATCCCGGTCGCCAGCGGCCGGTCGGCGAAGCGGTGCAAGCCATGCCGAGTGGCAAATTACAGTGATAAATTGTCGCATGGCAAGAACGGCTGTGCACAACTGGGCAGATGGCCAAGGGAGCGGGGCGCTAGCCCCCAAGCGGCATGGCCAGACAGGGCGGGGCCCTACCCAAACTTCGGGGCGCGCTTTTCCAGAAAGGCGGCAACCCCTTCCAAATAATCATCGCTTTTGCCAATCTCGCGCTGGCCGTCGCGCTCCACATTGAGTTGCGCATCAAGACTGTTGACGCTGGCGGCATGGATGGCGCTTTTGATGGCAGCGAGCGCGCCAGACGGCTGGGCGGCCAGCGTTCGCGCCAGAGTGTGTGCTTCCACCATCAGCGCCTCATCTTCCACCACCCGCCAGATCAGCCCCCAATCGGCCGCTTGCGTGGCGCTCAAAGGCTCACCCGTCATCGCCAGCGCTTTGGCACGCGCCTCGCCCAGCAGATGCGTCAAGGACCACGTGCCGCCAGCATCGGGCATCAGACCAATCTTGATGAAGGCCTGAATGAATTTGGCCGATTTGGCCGCAAGCACAATATCACCGTGCAGCGCAAAATTGGCCCCCGCGCCGGCGGCGACACCATTTACCGCCACAACAATCGGCTTGGGCAGATTGCGCATTGCCCGCACCAGCGGATTATAGAAACTCTCCAAACTCGCACCCAGATCGCGGCGCTGGCTTTCACCTGCGGGGATCACCGCGCGGTCGGCGAGGTCCTGCCCGGCGCAAAAGCCACGCCCGGCCCCGGTGATCAGCACCACCCGGCATTGATTATTGGCAGCAGCCTCTGCCAGGGCTGCGCGCAAGTCGCGGTGCAGATCCTGCGTAAAGGCGTTCAGCCGCTCCGGCCGGTTGAGCGTCAACGTGGTTACGGGGCCATCCTGCGCCACCAGCAAAATCGGTTCCATCGGCCACTCCCTGCCCTATCGTTTGCTCCGGCACTTCTTTGCGTCGGCGCCGGTCGGATTACGGGCCCGCCGAGCGTTTCGAGCGGGCGACAATCTGCGTCGGATTGACAAATTGCAACGCGACCAACAACCAGACCAGCGAGGTAACCATATAGATGACCGCCATGGCGTCAATGGATTGCACGGGCCGAACGCCCGCCGCAAACACCCCGTAATACAGGGCCACCACCAACGTCTGGCTGGTGGGCCCGGCCGTCAGAAAGCTCAGTTCGAACATGCCCAGCGTGCGCACCAGCACCAGCAGCAAGGCGGCCAGAATGCCCGGTGCCAGCAGCGGCAGCATCACATGCAAAAACATGCGCACCGTGCCCGCGCCAAACACCCGCGCCGCCGCTTCCATGCGCGGGTCAATCTGCTCGATGAAAGGAATCATGATGAGAATGACAAATGGCACCGTCGGCACCAGATTGGCCGCAATCACGCCCCAGATGGTGCCGCCCAGACCAAACTTGTAAAGCACGGTCGCCAGCGGAATACCAAAAGTAACCGAAGGCACCAGCAGCGGCAGCAAAAACAGCAGCATGAAGGCACGCTTGCCGGCAAAGTCGCGCCGCGCCATGGCATAGGCCGCCGGCACGCCGATCAGCGCGCATAAAAACACCACCGCCCCGACCACTTCAAACGTGGTCGCGAGAATATTGCCAAGCTGGAATTCGTCCCACGCCGATATGTACCAGTGGGGGGTGAAGCCGGCCGGAAACCAGGCGCGCAGCCAGCGCGTTCCAAACGAGGAGGTAATCACCGCCGCAATTATGCCAATCAGATTGACCACAAAAAACAGCGTCAACGCCCAAACGCTGAAAATCCAGAGCTTGGATCCGGCGGCGCGCAATTTTGAAATGGGCTTGAGGGCAGGAACCGAATAATCCGACATGTCAGCCCTTGCCCCCACCTGCTGGCCCGCGATAGGCCAAAGCCCGCAAAGCCAAAACTGCCGTGACGATCACCAATTGCACCGCCGCCATGATCATCGCGATCGCGGAAGCCATTGAATAATCATATTGCTCGAACGCTGCCTGATAGGCAGCAATGGATATAACCCTGGTTTCGCCCGAAGCCTGCCCAAGCAGAACCGCCGACGGAAACACCGCATAGGCCTGCACGAAGGACAGGCAGAAGGTGATCGCCATCCCCGGTGCCAGCAGCGGCAGAAACACGGCCCGGAAACGCTCCATCGCGCGTGCGCCCAAAGTCGCCGCCGCCTGCTCCAGCGCCGGATCAATGCCGGTCACATAAGACAGGGTGAGCAGAAACGTGAAGGGAAACCCGGTGATGATCAGCGAGATGAACACGCCCCAATAATTATGCACCAGCCGGAACGAGCCAAAATTGGCGAGCCCAATAAGATGCAGCGAACGCATGAACCAGCCCTGCGGGCCGAAATAATTCAGCATGCCTTCCGCCACCAGCACGGTGCCAAGCGTAATCGGCAGCACCAAAATGGTGGTCAACAGGCGCTGGCGGTGCATCAGGCGCACCCGAAACGCCACCGGCACCGCAAAAAACAGGTTGAGCAAGGTAACCGGTAAAGCCAGCCACAGGGTGCGGCCAATGGTTTCATAAAGGTAGGGATCGGCGATGAATTTCAGGTAATTGCCGAAAACCGAGCCATCCTTGGGCCGGAACGACAAATAAAGACCATAGGCGAAGGGATAGATGAACAGGCCGGCGATCAGCAGGGCGGCGGGCAACACCAGCAGCGTTATCCCGTCGAAACCTCTGGCAGCCAGGCGTGTTCGCAGCGCGGGCGCGTCTGACATGATCTATGCCCCCGAATAAACAAGCACGTGCTGCGGGGACGCCCCAAGGCGCACCACAGAGCCCAACTCCAAACGATCCGCTGACGCAAAATACAGCTTCTGACCGTCCTTCATGTGAGCGCTGGCGAAAAAGCTGCGGCCGCGATATTCGATGGCGTCAACGATGGCATCGACCCCCGCTTCGCCTGCCCCCACAATCTGCATGTCCTCGGGCCGGATCGCCGCCACGGCCTGCCCGCCCGAAACCGTTTCGCGCGTGAAACCGAACAAGGTCGAATCCCCAAATTGCAGGCCAACCGAGACATTGGCCGGAAACGCGTTCTGCTGCACCAGCGTCCCGCGCAGCTGATTGCGAAAGCCCATGAAATCAGCAATATCGAGATGCGCGGGCTTGGCATAAAGCTCCTGCGGCGTGCCGATCTGGCGCACAGCACCATCGCGCAGCACCACGATGCGATCGGCCAGCGACAGGGCCTCATCCTGATCATGCGTGACATAAATTGTAATGCAGCCAAGCCCCTGGTGGATGCGGCGGATTTCCGCCCGCATTTCCAGCCGCAATTTGGCATCGAGGTTGGACAAAGGCTCGTCCATCAGCACCAGCGGCGGATCAATGGCAATGGCGCGGGCGATGGCCACGCGCTGCTGCTGCCCGCCCGACAATTGCCCCGGCAATTTATGCGCCTGCGCCTCCAGTTGCACGGTCGCAATCGCCCGCTCGATGCGGGGCGCGGCTTGCGTTGCCGGCACCCGGCGCATGCGCAGCCCGAAGCCAACATTGTCACGCACGCTCATGTGTGGAAATAGCGCGTAATTTTGAAACACCATGCCAAAGCCGCGATCTTCACTGGCCAAAGTGTCGATGCGCCGGTCATCCAGCCAGATCGAGCCATGCGAGGTTGGCAGCAATCCGGCAATGCAATTTAGCGCCGTTGACTTGCCACAGCCCGAGGGGCCAAGCAACGCCACAAATTCACCGCGCGCGATTTCAAAGGAAAGGTCGCGCAACGCGTGCATGGCACCAAAATCACGACCCACCTGGTCGAGCCGCAAGGTTTTGAAGGAAGCATTGGCGTTCATGGGATACCCGAAACTGGCGTGAATGACGCGCCCCGTCCGCAAATCGAACGGAGCGCTGCAAAATACATCGTGAAGGCAGAAACGCGGCTTTGACAACCGGCGAAGTATTGCTGGCTAACGGACGCAGGCCAAAGGCCAAAGGCATAAGCGCCTGCGTCCCGCCACTTACTTCTTCTTCTTCGAACCGATTTCCTGGTCCCACTTGGCAAATGCCGCAACCATCGGCTTGGCATCCAGCGGCAATTCCATCGGATGATCCTCGATCATCTTGTCATATTCCGGACGGCCAAAATCTGCGATGGCCTTTTGGCTGGCGGCAGGTGCCATGGAGATTGGCACGCCCTTGATCGCGGGACCTGGATAGAAATAGCCCTGATCATACGTCACGGCCTGCGCCGGCTTGGTCATCATATAATTCATCAAATGAATGAGCACCGCGATTTTGTCGGCTGAAATCCCCTTCGGGATGCACATGAATTGACCATCGATGACCCAGTGGAAGCCCTTGAATGCGCTGATCTTGGCTTCCTTTGGCACGACGCCGAGCACGCGCGGGTTGATATCCCAACCGGTGGTGGAGATAATCATGTCACGGGTTCCCTCGCCCAGTTCCTTCATGGTCGGGCCAGTGCCTGCCGGGTAATATTCAATGTATTTGCCAAGTTCGGCAAGATAGGCCCAGGTCTTGTCCCAACCCTTGATCGGATCCTTGGGGTCTTTGTCGCCCAACAGATAGGGCAACCCCATGATGAAGGTGCGGCCGGGGCCGGAATTGGCAGGGTTGCCGTAAATGAAGCGGTTGGGATTGGCCTTGGCCCATGCCAGAAGCTCGGCTGGCGAGGTCGGCGGGTTTTTCACCGCATCGGGCATATATTCGAGCAGCGGGCCGGAGGGATAATAGGCCACCACAAGGCCCTTGCCCTGCGCCATGGTCTGCATCATCGCGCCGCCCTTGTTGAGCAAGCCGTCGAGCTTGGGCAAATCAGCCGCATATTCGCCCATGAGGTCGATGTAGAGATTCTGTTCAATGCCCGCTGCCAGCGCGTCCGTGCCGGTCAGCACCAGGTCAATATCGACCTTCTTGGCATCCTGCTCGGCCTTGATCTTGCCGGGCAATTCGGGGGCGGGAGCCTGCGTGTAATTGATCGCCGAAACCAAATGCGGATTGGCCATGCGATAGGCCTCAAACGCCGGCTTGGTCAGCGCCAGATTACCTGCAACATCAACGATGTTCAGCGCAACCGGTGCCTTTGGCAAAGCCAATGCGGCTTTGGCCGCGCTGGAAGAAAGCACAGCCATACCCGCTGCGCCGCCCACCAATTGGCGGCGTGAAATTTCCATTTTTGTCATTACGTCACTCCCTCATTCAAGCTTTTTCAAAAGCAATCTTTATGTGGCACCGCTTCCTAACGGGCGAGAAACACTGCCAAAAAGCACCACTGGCGGCAATATAAGCGCATTTTAAATTGTAATACAATAATCATAACGGCGATAGAGGGGCGAAATGGCACCGGCCACCCGTGTTTGTGCATAACTGCCTTTTGAATATCACTATTGCGCGGCAACGCCATTGGCCCTAAATCTGGCGACTGCCCCGGCAGGTGCATCCGCCCTTGGAGAAATAAATGTTTGCTGCTTCCCTTGCACAATGGATGAACCGCCGCGGCCTGCACTATGGCTGGGTCATTGTTTTCATCACCTTTTGCACGCTGCTCACGACGGCGGGTGCGATGGGGCTACCCGGCGCCCTGATCAAGCCGCTTGGCAGCGAATACGGCTGGACGGTGGAAGATATCTCACGGGCACTGGCCATTCGCCTGGTGCTGTTTGGCCTCATCGCGCCTTTCTCGGCGGCGATCATGGATCGCTATGGCGTGCGCAATACCATTTTGGTTGCGGTCTGCCTGATTGGCGGGGCTTTGCTCGCCGCCCGTCACATGACCCAATATTGGCAGTTGGTCGTGCTGTGGGGCATTATTGTCGGCGTGGGCACCGGGCTTACGGCGCTGGTGCTGGGTGCGCTGGTTTCGGGCCGCTGGTTCACCAAAAACCGCGGCTTGGTGGTCGGCTTTTTGACCGCGAGTTCCGCGACTGGACAATTGGCGTTTCTGCCGCTGGCCGCGTGGCTCGTGGATAATTATGGCTGGCGGATGGCATTGGTGCCCTCGCTGTTCGGGTTGGGGCTGGTCGCCATTCTGGTTATCGCCTTCATGCGGGATCGCCCGGCCGATGTTGGCCTTCCGCCCTATGGCGAGACCCAGATTTTGCCGGCACCGCCGCCCATTGCCAACGCTTTTACGCGGGCTTTGACCGTATTGGCTGAAGCCGCGCGCCTGCCGGTGTTTTGGGCATTGGCCGGCACGTTCTTTATCTGTGGCCTGTCCACCAACGGCTTGATCCAACAGCATTTCATCCCGTTTTGCGGTGATTACGGCATGGCCGCGGTCGATGCAGGCATCGTGCTGGCCATGATGGGCGGATTTGATTTCATTGGCACCATTGCCTCGGGTTGGCTGTCGGATCGCGTGGATAACCGCTATCTGCTTGCCTGGTATTACGGGCTGCGCGGCCTGGCGCTGCTCTACATTCCCTATGCCCATTTCAGCATTACCGGATTGACCATTTTTGCCGCGTTTTACGGCCTTGACTGGGTGGCAACGGTGCCCCCAACCGTCAAGCTGGCGGCTGCATCTTTTGGGCGCGAGAAAGCCAGCATCGTTTTTGGCTGGGTGTTTGCCGCCCATCAAATGGGAGCCGCCACCGCCGCTTACGGGGCCGGTCTGTCGCGCACCGAACTCTCGACCTATGTTCCGGCTTTCTTCGTTGCCGGTGCGTTGTGCCTGCTTGCCACCGGCGTTTGCCTGATGATCAGCCCCAAGTCGAAACTGCAGGCTCCGGGCAACAAGGTGGCCGGCGTCACCGCCTGAGGCCATCGGCACGGCATCTTGTCAGGATTTATCCAGACCGGGATGCATGAAGGGCGTCGACGGCGTCCGGCGCGGTTTCGGACTTCCAACTTTGGGCGCGGTCGAACACCGATTTTCGGGCTTCATCTATCGCCAGCCGCACCGCGGCCAGCCCGTTGGGGTCAAAGTTATTGTCGCGCGCGTGCAAAAGCGTCTGCGTGGCGTAATTCTCGATCTCATCAGAAAGGCTGCGCAATTCCTCGGGCGACTGGGCTTGCGCCACCCTGGCCTTGGCCCGCACCAGATCATCAAGATTGTCCATGGCTGATCGCCGACGGCGTCCCTGAACCAGGCTCAGCAATCCAGCGGTCGCCGAACCCAAAATGGAAATGATGATACCGATCAGATAAATCTCATCGCCATAGCGATCCATAAACGACTTTTGGCTGTCGCTATAATAGTCGATGGCACCCGCGTGCACCGCCGGGATCGTGCCTTTGTCCGTGTCCATTTTGTCGATTTCAGCAGCGTGACGGTAACCCGCCGCCACCAATTGCCCACGCAGCGTGAAAATTGCCTGCGTCAATTCCGAAACTCGCGCCTCCGACATGTCATGCTGGGCCATTAGCAGGTAATCCGTGCCCAGAACGGCGAAATCATCATCTTCGGGTTGGGGCGGCGCGCCGGCAAAATAGCTTTGGGCTATATCAACCTTGCGGAAAATCAGGTGGTGGTCGGCAATGCCTTCGGCCCCCGGCACTGGCACGATCCGCACGGCATTTCCCGAAGCCGAAGTGACGGCGGCAACCACGCTGTCCGTGTTGCTGTCACGTAGCGGCCCAAAATTGGCGACGGCATCGATCTGCTTTTTGTTGAACGCCGAGACAATTTCCAGCGGCCGCACCGGCACCTTCTTCACGTTGGACGCCTGCAAGCCAAATTGCGTCAGCAGCGCATCCAAAAGCATCCGATTCTCCGGGCTATCCTGCACAAGGCCAATGGTCTTGTTGGCCAAATCACCCATCTCCTTGACCTTGCCTTTTTGCGGAACCAGCAACAACAAGGCGTCGTGATGCATCACCAGCACCGCGTCACCATTCTTGGGCAATTCGCCATCCGTGCGCACCACCGCCAGTTCCGCCCGGCCCTGTTGCATGGCCGCCGCTGCGGCAGCCGGGCTGGACACCGGCATCAGGATCAGCTTCAGGCTTGAATGGCGAATTTTAAGCGATTTGCTGATTTGCGTCAGCAATTTCGCATCCGAGCTGTCGGCGGTGACAGCGACGCTGACATGCGACATCGCGGCAATGGTGCGGGGCACGTAGCGAATGGCGAGATAGACAAGCAGCAGCGCGGAGATAAGCGCAAACCCCGCCGCCGCATTCAACCGCCTGCGATCATTATCCGTCATATCGCGGGCCATGAGACTCCCTGAGGCATATCCCGCAGGCACGATCGCGGGCGCACCGCTACAGGGTAACACAAACATTCCCCCAAATGCCAGTCTGCGCCCTACAGCGCGCCACTTGCGGCAATTATGCGCAAGGTGCCACCAAGAAACGCCGGTTCCGGGGCAATCAGGGCACAGGGTATGCCATGCACCGCAAAGGCGTCGGCATAGATATCCGCCAAGGGCTGGCTGGCAATCAGATGCACCGTCCCCGCCACGGCAAACATCTGGCGTGCCTGCGCAATCTCATCGGCAATCAGCAATGCCGACAGAAAGGGCTGCACCCCGTCGCCATCCATATCCCCGGCCAGCACCCGCGCCCGCGCCTGAAACAACGCTCGCGCCAGGCCACCAGCGCGCGCTGCAGCGCCTTGCCCAAGCTGCCCCCCGGGCTGCGTCCGCGCCGGTTCGCGTGCCAGTTTCCCGATGAAAGATTCGCGCATGGCCGCATAAAGCTCGCCGGTGATGAAAGTGGCAAAATCCGTGATCTTTCCATCGCGCATCACAATCCACTTGCTATGGGTGCCCGGCAGGCAAAACAGGCCCGAATCCAGCCCCGCCCCAAAAGCCAGCGTCTCCTCGCCGCGCATCACATCATAAAAGCCATCGTCTCGGCGCATATCAACGCCCGGCACCAGCAGGATCGCATGTCCGTCCAGCGTAAACCGCACGCCATGCCGCGCGACTTCCCCCAATCCGCAGGGCACCGGCATATAGGGCGCTTCCACCCAACCATTGCGTGAGCCGACCATTCCGGCCAACGCCACCGGGATGCCCGGATATTCGCGCAGCCAATCGCCGCACAGCTGGCGCAAAGCCTGCGGGAAACCGTCTGGCGGCACGGATTGCACGCCCATGTCGCTGCCGGTTTGCGCCTGCAACGTCCCCGCCTTCATCAGATAGGCGCGGGCCCGCGTTGTGCCCCAGTCAACGGCAATGAAGGAAGCGCTCACACCCAGCCGCCATCGATCACATATTGCTGATTCGTGCAGGCGCTGGCTTCATCAGAGGCAAAGAACAGCGTGGCGCGGGCGATTTCGTCGGGCTGCAAGCGCCGCTTGAGGCATTGCCGCTGCATCAATTCGGCTTCGCTCTCCTTGTTCAGCCACAGCGACAATTGCCGCTCGGTGATGATCCAGCCCGGGGCAATGGCGTTGACGCGGATATTGTCCGGGCCATAATCGCGCGCCAGCGAGCGCGTCAGTCCGAGCACTGCCGATTTGGACGCGGTATAGACGGCCATGCCGCCCTGCCCGATCATCCACGACACCGAACCGAAATTGATGATCGAACCACCGCCAGCGGCTTGCATGTCGGGCAAAACCGCCTGCGCGCAGAAAAATTGATGGCGAATGTTCACCGCAATCCGGTCATCGAAATATTCCGGCGTGACCGTCGCCGTCGGATGGCGCTCGTCATGGGCGGCATTGTTGACCAGAATGGTAATCGGGCCATTTATCTCCCTTATTTGCGCAATCGCGACCCGCAGGGCGGCAACATCGCGCAGATCACACGGCACATATTGCACCTCAACCCCGGCCTCGTGCAATTCCTTGACCAGAGCCCGCGAAGGTGCCTCGGCAATGTCAAGAAACCCGACTTTGCAGCCCTGCTCCGCAAATCGTTGGGTGAGTGCCGCGCCAATGCCGCTGCCTCCGCCCGTAATCAGCACGGATTTCCCGCGCAAGCTCGGATAGGTGGCAATATCAGCATTTTCAAGCATGGAAGAACTCCCAAACATTGTATTGTTTGACAATTCCTAGCGCCTCATCCGCTATTGCGCAAGCCCGCAGATATGCCGTTGATGGTTATTTGAATTGTGCGCAAGGCTTTGTCGTCCCCCTGATTGGCCCGCAGTTTTCGCATCAGTTCAATCTGCACATGATTGAGCGGGTCAAGGTAGGGAAACCGGTTGCGAATGGAGCGGGCCAGCAGTGGATTATGTTGCAAAAGCTGGTCTTGCTGCAAAATCTGGTTGAGAGCGGCAATCGAATCCTGCCACTCCGCCCGCACCCGGCCAAAAATGCGCGCCCGCAATTCCGGGTCCGCCACCAATTCCGAATAACGCGAGGCAATGGCGATCGAGCTTTTGGCGAGCACCATGTCCATGTTCGACAAAAGCGTCTGAAAAAACGGCCAATTTTTTTCCATATCGGCCAAAGTCGCGTCGGCGGTATCTGGATGTGCCGCCTTGAATTGCTTGATTGCGCTGCCAAAACCATACCAGCCGGGCAGCATCAGCCGACATTGCGCCCAACTGAACACCCACGGAATGGCCCGCAAATCCTCGATCGAGCGCGTCTTCTTGCGTGACGCAGGCCGACTGCCGATGTTCAGCGTCGCAATCTCGCTGATTACCGTCGAGGCCCAGAAATAATCCTCAAACCCCGGGGTTTCATACACAAGGCCGCGATAGGCCGCAAAAGCATAGCCGGAGATTTCCTCCATCGCTGCCAGATAGGCCGGGTTGGGCGCCGCAGTCTGCGGGTTGAGCAAACTTGCCTCCAGCGTGGCTGCCGCCAGCACCTCAAGATTGCGCCGTCCAACCTCGCTGTTGAGGTATTTGCTGGAAATGATCTCGCCCTGTTCGGTGATGCGGATTTGCCCCTGCACGGCCCCGCCCGGTTGCGCCAAAATCGCCTCATAGCTCGGCCCGCCGCCGCGCCCGACCGAGCCACCCCGCCCATGAAACAGCCGCAGCCCGATGCCATGCTTGCGGAACACTTCAACCAGTTCGATTTCGGCCTTGTAGAGTTCCCAGCCCGAAGTGACGAAACCGCCATCCTTGTTGCTGTCGGAATAGCCGAGCATAATCTCCTGAAGATTGCCATTGGCCGCAACAATGGCCCGGTAGGGCGCGCAGTTGAAAGCCTGGTCCATGATCTGGGCGGCGCGTCGCAAATCGTCGATGGTCTCAAACAGCGGCACCACATTGACGCTGGCTGAGCCAAGCCGGATCAACCCGGCTTCCTTCAACAATAAAGCGGCCTCCAGAATATCCGAAAGGCTGGCAGCTTTGGAAATGATGCAATTGCGGATGCAATCGGGCCCATAAAGTGCATGACTGCGGGCCGCCTCCTTGAAAATCTCGATTTCGCCGCGCGTCAGCTCGTCATAGTCAATATAGGGGGACAAGAGCGGCCGCGCGATGGAAAGCTCGGCTGCCAGCGCCTCGACGCGGCCCGCTTCGTCAAGGCCCAGATAATCGCTGCCCGCATGCACTGCCGATAGCAGCGCTGCCACCACACGCTCGTGTACATCGGAATTCTGCCGAAGGTCGAGCCGGGCCAGATGAAAGCCGAACACATCCACCGCCCGCCGCAATCCGCGCAACCGGCCACGCGCCAAAAGGCGGCCGCCATGCGCCCGCAGGGACTGGTCGAGTATGTCGAGATCGGCACGAAATTCAGCGGCGCTGGCATAAGCCTCACCCGGCCCGGCCGGATTGTGCTGCAAAATCCCGATCGCCTCGCGCTGACGCGCGCTTTCGACGAGGCGCGCATAAAGCCCCGACACCGCACGCCGATACGGTTCATCGGCACGGTGTGGTGATTTGTCGGGTGATACCTGCGCCAATTGCTCGAGTTCCGGGGTTACGGAAATCACCCTCGTGCCCATCGACAATTCGCTGCCGAGCTGATGCAATTCATCCAAATAATAGGCAAATATCCGGCTGGACTGCATCTTCAATGCGTTTTTCAGCACATTGGCGGTGACAAACGGATTGCCGTCACGATCGCCGCCGATCCAGCTTCCCATAATCAGAAACGCCGGCACTTCCTGCTTCAGCAATTCAGGGGAAATGGCTTCCATCTGATCTTCAATGCCGGCATAGACCGCCGGCAATTCGCGCAAGAATGTATAGTCGTAATAGGCAAGACCATTGGCCACTTCATCCAGCACGCTCAGCTTGGTAAAGCGCAACAGGCTGGTCTGCCAGAGCGTCAGCACCTCGCGGCGCAGTGCCTCCTGAATGGTCTGCCATTCTTCGGGCGTCAGTGGCCCGCCATCACGGCGCGCCAAAAGATCAGCAATCGCCATTTCTCGGTCGATGGTGCTTTTGCGACGCACTTCGGTCGGGTGGGCGGTGAGCACCGGGCTGACCTGCGCCTTGTCAAAAAATCCACGAATATCGGCCAGCGGCACATTTGCGGCCATCGCGTGGGCGAGGCTGTTGGCTATCGTGCCCTTGCGCGGTGCGGAACCCGAAATCGCATGCGCGCGGGTGCGCCGAATATGGTGCTGGTCCTCGGCTATATTGGCCAAATGCGAAAAATAGCTGAAAGCGCGCACGATTTCCGTGGTTTCGGTCGCAGGCAGATTGGCGACCAGAACCTCAAGTTCAGCCCGCGCGCCCGCTTCCTCATCGCGATGAAAACGAATGGAAATCTGGCGGATGCGTTCGACAATGTCGAACACGCCCTCCCCCTCCTGCTCGCGGATCGTATCACCCAGAATACGCCCCAACAGGCGAATATCGTCCCGCAGCGGCGCATCTTTATTGGCAGTGTCGATAATGTTCACGTGCAACAGGTTCCCGTTCATTCCTTGGCATAGGAACCATAAACGCGACTAAAGTCTAGCTCAAATTTTAAGCACCCTCGATCAGCATCAGATTGGCGCTACTGACACCAAGGCGCAGCGGAATGGCAGCCTGATATTCCGGCGAATGATAATATTTTTGCGCGGCCTCAAAGCTTTCAAATTCCAGAATCACGTTGCGCGGATTGAACGAACCTTCCTTCACTTCGCAGCGGCCACCCCGCACGATTGGCTTGACGCCATATTTCGCCATGGCAGCACTCGAAGCTGCAACATATTTCTGATATTCCGTCGCATCGCGCACATCGATGCTCGCCACGATATAACCTTTTGCCATTTTATTTCCTTCTCTTGTTCAAGTCATAAAATTGTAACCATATGCATTGTATAAGAGTTCAACCTTGTTGCAGCGTTTGATGCAACGAGTAAGACGCCGAGCCGGATGTACGCTCGGCGTTTTTTGTTTTTATGCCCCCTTCAAGCCTGCGCCATTTCCTCCAGAATCTGCAAGGCTGCGGCGCGCGGGTTTGGCGCGGCCACAATCGGGCGGGCCACCACCAGATGGTCAGCCCCCGCCCGCAGCGCTTCAGATGGCGTCATCACCCGTTTCTGGTCACCCAGCGCAGCGCCTGCCGGACGAATGCCCGGCGTTACCAATATCATATCCGCGCCAAGCCTGGCCCGCATGGCTGCCACTTCGTTGGGCGACAGAATGATGCCGTCAATACCAATCTCGCGGGCCGCCAGCGCCCGCAACGCGACCAGTTCCGGGACGTTGGCGCGATAGCCCTCACTTTGCAGGTCAGCGTCGTCAAAGGATGTCAGCACAGTGACTGCCAGCAGCTTCAACCCGCTTCCCGCCGCCCCCGCTTTGGCGGCACGCATGGTTGGCCTGAACCCGTGCACAGTCAGGAATGTGGCCCCCAATTTCGCAATCTGGGCTGTGGCTTTTTCAACCGTATTGGGAATATCGTGCAACTTGAGATCGACAAAGACCTTCTTGCCCTCCCCAACCAGCCGCTCGACCAGCGGCAGGCCACCGCCATAGACCAACTCCATGCCAATCTTGTAAAATCCGACGGTATCGCCAAGGCGCGCCACCATTGCCACCGCTTGCGCAACATCAGGCACATCAAGCCCAACGATCAGTCGATCCCGCAACATCATCGAAGTTCCGCTCATCGGCTGTCACCTTTGTCCTGGCAGGTCTGGCTCGCAACCCGCGCCCCTGTGGGGTGAGAAGCATGATCGGCGAGCCTCTTGCCAAACCTCTTGCCAAAACAGCCAGCACCCATGTGCCCATTACTTAAAACCACAGCATTCTCCATTGAAATTTGATGTGTTTTCGATCCATAAAGACCCGTAAATCTGAATTGACGCAAGTCGGAAAATGCCCTTTTATGGCGCCGCTTGATCAATTTGTCAGACTGGACCCCATGAAGCCGACGCTCGACGTTATCACCATAGGCCGCGCCTCTGTGGACCTGTATGGCCAGCAAATTGGTGGTCGCCTGGAAGATATGGCCAGCTTTTCCAAAGCCGTTGGCGGCTGCCCTGCCAATATAGCCATTGGCGCGGCACGGTTGGGCCTGCGCTCGGGGCTCATAACCCGCGTCGGGGATGAGCATATGGGCCGCTTCATCCGCGAGCAATTGCAGCGCGAGGGCGTCGATGTGGCCGGCGTTCACACCGACCCCGCCCGACTGACCGCACTCGTCCTGCTCGGTGTGCGCGATGACAAAACCTTTCCGCTGATCTTTTATCGCGACAATTGCGCCGATGCGGCCCTCGACGTGAGCGATATTGACGAAGCCTACATCGCCAGCGCGGGTGCCATTGTCGTCACCGGCACCCACTTTGCCAAACCCGGCCCCTCCGCCGCCCAGATGCGCGCAATGGAATACGCCAGGAAGCATGGCCGCAAAATCTGCTTTGATATTGATTATCGCCCCAATCTATGGGGTCTTGCCGGGCATGGGGCCGGCGAATCCCGTTATGTAAAATCGGGGGAGGTCAGCGCGCTTCTGCGCCCGGTTCTGCCCCAATGCGACCTGATTGTCGGCACTGAAGAAGAAATGATGATCGCCGGTGACGCGGATGACCCGTTGCAGGCTTTGGTCAATGTGCGGGCGCACACCAAGGCGCTTCTGGTGCTCAAACGCGGGCCCATGGGCTGCTCGGTGTTTCCCGGTGCCATTCCCGCTTCGCTGGACGAAGGCATCCGAGGCCCTGGCTTTCCGGTGGAAGTGTTCAATGTCCTGGGAGCGGGCGATGCCTTCATGGCCGGTTTCCTGCGCGGCTATCTGCGCGACGAACCCATTGAGACCTGCTGCGCCTACGCCAATGCAGGCGGCGCTTTTGCCGTGTCGCGGCTGCTTTGCTCGGTGGAATACCCGACCTTCACCGAGTTGAATCACTTTCTCAAGAGCGGGGTCAAAGTTCGCGCATTGCGTGAGGATGGCGCGCTCAATCATCTGCATTGGGTTACAACCAAGGATCGTCTTTTCCCCAATCACGCCGCCTCCGGGATCATGGCACTGGCCATTGACCACCGCGCCCAACTGGAAGAAATGGCCGACGCTGCCGGTGCCCCGCGCGCGAAGATCAATGATTTCAAGGTTCTGGCGCTTGAAGCCGCGCTAAGCGTTGCCAATGGCCGGGAAGGTTTTGGCATGTTGCTCGACGGGCGATTGGGCCGGGAGGCGCTTTTCCGGGCAGCGGGTGAAAAGCTGTGGATCGCGCGGCCGGTGGAGCGTCCGGGCTCCCGCCCCCTCGATTTTGAAGGCAACGGTTCGCTGGCCGCCTTTGTTATGGATTGGCCGCAGGCCCACGTCATCAAGGCCCTTTGCTTCTATCATCCCGATGATCCCGCAGAGATGCGTGCATCGCAGGAGCGCCAGTTGCTTCGCCTCAAGGATACAGCGGGCAAACTCGGCCATGAATGGCTGCTGGAGATTATCTCCAGCAAGAACGGCCCGGTCGACGACCATACGCTGGCGCGGGTTTTACGCGGACTATATGCCCTCGATATTCGCCCAGACTGGTGGAAGCTGGAAACGCAGCCAAGCCCCGCCGCCTGGGCCAATATCGCCCATGAAATCAGCACCAACGACCCCAATTGCCGCGGCATCATGCTGCTTGGCCTTGATGCCCCGGAAGCCCAACTCGCCCAAGGCTTTGCCGTGGCCGCGACCTGCCCTTGGGTGAAGGGCTTTGCCGTTGGCCGCACCATATTTGGCAAACCGGCGCAAGCCTGGCTCAAAGGCGAAATCACCGATGATGAAGCCCGTCGCCAAATGAGCGACGCTTTTGCCCGCCTCGTGAATATCTGGAATGGCGCTCGCACGCCGAGCCAAGAAAAGGCCCTTTGATGAAAATGATTCGCCTGACCGCAGCGCAAGCCCTGGTGCGCTATCTTGCGGCCCAATTCATTGAAATTGACGGTGAAAAGCTGCCACTTTTTGCCGGCGTATGGGCCATATTCGGGCATGGCAATGTCGCTGGCATTGGCGAGGCGCTCCATGCGGCGGGCGATACCCTGCCCACCTTTCGCGCCCACAACGAGCAAGCCATGGCCCATAGCGCCACGGCCTATGCCAAGGCCATGCGCCGCCAGCGCATGATGGCCGTCACCACCTCGATCGGCCCCGGCGCCACCAATCTGGTAACCGCGGCCGCCGTGGCCCATGTCAACCGCCTGCCGCTTTTGCTGATTCCGGGCGATGTGTTTGCCAATCGCGCCCCGGACCCGGTTTTGCAGCAGGTTGAGGACTTTGGCGATGGCACGATTTCGGCCAACGATTGCCTGCGTCCGGTTTCGCGCTATTTTGATCGCATCTCGCGTCCCGAACATTTACTGACCGCGCTGCCGCGCGCCATGAATGTGCTGACCGATCCCGCCAATTGCGGCCCGGTGACGCTGGCTTTCTGCCAGGACACGCAGTCCGAGGCCTATGATTATCCCGAACCGTTCTTCGCGCCGCGCCTGCATCGCATCATGCGCATGCCACCCGAAGCCGAAAGCCTCGCCCAAGCCGCAGCGCTGTTGGCCAAGGCGAAAAAGCCGATCATCGTCATTGGCGGCGGCGTGCTTTATTCTCAGGCAGAAGCGCAGCTTGCCGATTTTGCGCAAAGGCGCGGCATCCCGGCCATGGAAACCCAAGCCGGAAAATCGGCGCTACCCACCGACCATTCCATGAACATGGGCGCTGTGGGTGTCACCGGCACCGGTGCCGCCAATACGATGGCCGAAGCGGCCGATCTGGTACTGGCCGTCGGCACCCGTCTGGCTGATTTCACCACCGGTTCATGGGCCGTATTCAAAAACCCCGACCGCAATATCATTGCCCTGAATGTGCAGGCCTATGACAGCATCAAGCATGGTGCCCTGCCGCTCATTGCCGATGCCAAAGCCGGTCTTGCGGCTCTCGATGCCGCTTTGGGCACCTATCAAGCCCCCCAAACCTGGACTTCAAGTGCCAAAGCACAAAAACAGGCGTGGCTGGAATGCGCGGCAAGCTACACCAATGCGGGCAACCAGGCCCTGCCCAGCGACGCACAGGTGCTCGGCGCGCTGATGCGCAAATCCCGGCCCAGCGACATTGTGGTGAGCGCCGCGGGTGGCTTGCCGGGCGAAATGCATAAATTGTGGCAGGCGGGCGCACCCATGGGCTACCATATGGAATATGGTTATTCGACCATGGGCTACGAAATCGCTGGCGGTTTGGGCGTGAAAATGGCCAATCCGCATCGCGATGTATTCGTTCTGATCGGCGATGGCTCCTATCTGATGATGAATTCCGAAATCGCCACTTCGGTGATGATGGATCGCAAACTGATCATCCTGCTCAATGACAATGGTGGCTTTGGCTGCATCAACCGCCTGCAGGCCGCCACCGGCGGTGCCCCCTTCAACAACCTGCTGGTCGATTCCCGGCACGAAGTGCTGCCCGCGGTTGACTTTGTTGCCCACGCCCGCAGCCTCGGTGCCATTGCCGTCAAGGTGGACACGCTCGCCGAGCTTGAAGCCGCCATCGATGAAGCGCGCAAGGCACCGCGCACCAGCGTCATCGTCATGGATACGGATGCCGCCAAATCCACCGACGCAGGCGGCTTTTGGTGGGATGTCGCCGTTCCCGAGGTTTCGACCCGCGACGCGGTCAAGGCCGCCCGCAAAGACTACGAGGCCAAACTGGCCGAGAGAGCTGCGCTTCCCTCGACTTGAAGCGCAAATCAACCTTTTTTGAACTCATGATTACAGGAAATTGCCATGTCGGTTCGTATCGGTGCCAATCCCATTGGCTGGTCCAATGACGATCTCCAGGAAATAGGCGGCGACACTTCGCTGGAAACCTGCCTGAAGGAAGCCCATGAAGTCGGCTTTGCCGGCATGGAACTGGGTCACAAATTTCCCCGCCAGCCACAGGCATTGCTCGACGTGCTCAAGCCCAATGGCATGAGCGTTATTGGCAATTGGTATTCCTGCGAACTCCTCACCCGCAGCGCGACGGCGGAAATCGAGGCCATGCAAACCCATCTGGCGCTGATGAAGGCGGTGGGTGTGAAAGTGTTCATTATCGCCGAGACATCCAACGCCATTCACGGCGCGCGCGATATTCCGCTGTCCAGAACCCGGCGCCTCCAAAGCCATGAATGGGCGGCCTACGGGCAGAAAATGACGCAGGTCGCCGATGCGGTGCGCGCCGCTGGCCTGCAATTGGTCTATCACCATCACATGGGCACCATCATCTACAGCCGCGAGGATATCGAAAACTTCATGGCCAATACTGGCCCCTCGGTGCATTTGCTGCTCGACACCGGCCACGCCACCTGGGGCGGCTGCGACCCGGCCGAACTCGCCCGCACCTATCGCAATCGCATTTCGCACGTGCATTGCAAGGATGTGCGCGCCCATATCCGCGCCAAATCGCAGGCCGGCGACTGGAGCTTTCTGGATTCAGTGCTGGGTCAAGGCGACGAATTGGGCATATATACCGTCCCCGGCGACGGCATGGTCGATTTTGCCAGCGTATTTGCCGAATTAAAGGGCTATGATGGCTGGGTAGTGGTGGAAGCCGAACAAGACCCCAAGAAAGCCCCGGCGCTCGCCTATGCCAAAAAAGGCATGGCGCATTTGCGTGCCGTGCTCCAACCGGCCGGGCTTCTGAACTGAGAAATTGCAGGAGTTAGCAAGCCATGTCCAAGACCCTGTTACGTCGCCCCAAAGGCACCAGCGGCCAAATTCACGAAGTGACGCCGCAAAATGCGGGCTGGACCTATGTCGGGTTCGAAGTCCGCATTCTGGCCAAGGGCGATAGCCTGACGATGGAAACCGGCGCGCGCGAATATTGCGCTGTTCTGCTGTCGGGCAAAGTGCGGGTCGATGTGGCCGGCAAGGATTATGGCATTATCGGTGGCCGTAATTCCCCATTTGACGGCCTGCCATGGTCGGCCTATGTCCCCGCCCATACAAAATTTACGCTGGTCATGGAAACCGATTGCGAACTGGCATTATGCTCATCGCCCGCGCAAGGCAAATCCGGTCTGCCACCACGTATCATCACCCCGGATGAAACCGGCGAGATCGTGCGCGGCAGCGGCAGCAACACCCGCCACGTGCGCAACATTCTGCCCGAGGATCACCCGGCCGAAAGCCTGTTGGTGGTCGAGGTCATCACCCCTGGCGGTCACTGGTCCAGCTATCCGCCCCACAAACACGACCGCGATGCCCTGCCCGCCGAAAGCGCCCTGGAGGAGACCTATTACCATCGCGTCGACCCGCCGCAGGGCTTTGCCGTGCAGCGCGTTTACACCGATGACCGCTCGCTGGATGAAACCATGTGCATTCAGGACCGCGACGTGGTGCTGGTGCCGCGCGGTTATCATCCGGTTGGGGCCAGCCACGGTTATAATTTATATTATCTCAATGTCATGGCCGGGCCGCGCCGCATTTGGCGCTTTTACAACGATCCAGCGCATGAATGGTTGCTGAAATAGCCTGAATCTGGGGGATATGACATGGAGCCGGGTCGTCTTGAAGCCTTCAGCGATGGAGTTCTGGCCATCATCATCACCATCATGGTGCTCGAACTGAAAGTGCCCCATACCAGCGATTGGGCGGCGCTTTTGGGGCTTGCGCCCAAGATCGGCGATTATGTTCTGAGCTTTGTTTATATTGGCATTTACTGGAACAACCACCACCACTTCTTTCAGGCGGTGAAGCGGGTCACTGGCGCGACCCTTTGGGCCAACCTGCACCTGTTGTTCTGGTTGTCGCTGGTGCCGCTGGGCACGGGCTGGATGTCCGAGACTGATTTTGCGCCGCTGCCGGTTGCCGCTTACGGCTTTTTGCTGCTGATGGCGGCAATCGCCTATTTCATCCTCACCCAAACGCTGATCGCCGAGCCCGGCCGCAACACGGATCTGCAAAAAGCGCTGGGGCGCGATTACAAGGGCATGCTGTCGCCACTGATCTATATTGCCGGCATTGCTGCCGCCCCATATAGCGCGCTCGTCAGCCTTGCCCTTTATGCGCTGGTCGCGCTGATCTGGCTGGTGCCAGACCGGCGCATTGAAGCAGCTCTCAACCAATAGAAAATGCGCCGCACGCGCATTCACACCATAAATTTGGCCAAATGTGCCAGAGTGCGGCTGAGCGCCAGATCCGCACTCGGCTTGTCATAGGCGCTACGCGCTTCACAATTGAAACCGTGACCAGCATCATAGGTAAAGATCGGCATTTCAGGATGCGCCGCCCGGATTTTTTCGACATCGCTGAGCGGAATATGTGCATCCTTTTCGCCAAAATGCAGCATGACTGGCGCTTTTGGCTGCTCGCTGGCCCTGGCTGCAATGCCACTGCCGTAATAGCCGACCGCCGCTGCAACACCGGGCAAATGCACCGCTGCGGCAAAGGCCAAAGACCCGCCCCAGCAATAGCCAACCACGCCAACAGGCCCTACTGCCGCGCCAAATTTTATTGCCGCTTCAATGTCCAACATGGTCTTGGCCGGCTCGATGCTGGTCAAAAAGCCACGACCTGCGACCATGCTTTCTGGCGAATAATCGAGTTGCACATCCTTTTTCGCCCGGTCAAACAGGGCGGGCGCAATCGCCAGATAACCCTCGCCGGCATAGCGGTCTGCCACCGACCGAATATGGCCGTTTACCCCGAAAATCTCCTGAATGACGACAATCGCCCCTTTGGGCTTGCCGGCAGGCTCTGCAACATAGGCTGATATCTGCACGCCGTCCGCCGCAGAAAGCTCGATCATTTTACCCATTCTGTCCCATTCCTCGTTTTAATGTCGTTCAATCCTTGCGCCGCTCAACTTGGATTGGCACCCGCATCAGATCGCGCGCGCCGGTGATATTGCAACCCTCAACCCCAAGACGCGCGTAATATAACCATAGCGTCCGGTCAAAGTCGAAAAACAGCCGCGTGCCAGCATTTGATGCAAGCAGCGACGGATAAGCAAGCATTGCATCACCTGCGTGACAGGGATCGTCATAAATGATCGAATTGGCAATGAGGAGATGCGGCAGGCTCCAGTCCAGCAGATTTTTTGCGGTCGCAAAATAAAACCCGGAAACCGGGAAATGATCGCGATCTGCCGCTGCCATGAACACCGCTAGCCACAGGCCGCTGCCCCGCTGTCGCACCACCGCCCCGACCGGTGCCGGAAAGGGGGCGACAATTGCGCAATGCTCGGCCAAGGATGCCCCCAAGTGGTAGGGGTCGACAAAGCGGGTGGCAAAATGCGCCCCGTCATAAGCGCGCCAGCTTTGCGGGTCGCCCGGCGTCGCGCTGCGAAACAGGCACACGCCCCCTTTTTGCCCATCCCATCCCGTCGTGCTGGCAAAGAAATAGCCAAAGCCACGATCGACAAATATATTGGACGGATTGAAAAAACCGCGATGACGCCCCTGCCCGATATTGGAACCAAACGGCGCGGCAGCCACCACCGGCCTCGCCGCCCGCGAGAAAAGCCCCGCATCATCGCCCGAATGCACTTCCAAAATCGTGTTGTACCAGCACTTGAGATAGTCGCTGAAGGCGCAGGCGCCTTTATATTCGTTGGCGTGATATTCCTCATGCACCAGCGCGTCGACATTGCGGCCATCGCGCGTCCACAGGGCGGTAATCCATGAATAATCGTCAAAAGCGGCTGGATCGGGATTGAACTTTGACGCCAGCACCACGTGGCAATCCAGCTTCAAGTGATCCAGATCCGGCCCGCGCCAGGCACGGTTGACGTAATGCAGGCCAAACATCACCACATTGCCTTGCGCATCGCGGTAAGCCCGCACCGGCGCGTCGGGCACGTCATTGCCATCACAGGCGTCGCGCTTGGGCGTGAACATCACTTGCGGCGCACCCGCGATGCCAAGATGCAGCGCTGGCAGCGAGGCCGCTTGCGCCCCGGCCCCTGCCAGCACAAGGCCAAATGCCAAGCCGTTAATCAACCACAACAAGCGCCAGAAACGCTGCAACATTTGCCCACTCCACCCGCATCATTAGCCCTGCCAGCATTCCGCAAAAAGGTTTACAAGCCGCGCCCAAACTGCGAATGAGCCTTGGCACCGGGCGCAACAAACTGGGAAGGGGTCCGATCAAGTGAAAATCTCGAAGCTTCGCATGTCTCTTGCCGCTGGCCTGCTGATGTGCAGCACATCGACCATGGCCGCCCCACTGCATTCCGTGATGTTTGAAGAAAACACCTCGACCGAAATTCACGATTTTGTCGCCGCTGGCCACACCACGGTCCTCATCCCGATCGGCGGAACCGAGCAGACCGGCCCCTATGTCGTCACCGGCAAGCACAATATCCGCGTCAAGGCGCTGGCTACGGCGATTGCCAAAAAGTTGGGCGATGCACTGGTGGCCCCGGTGCTCGCCTATGTGCCGGAGGGCAACATTTCGCCGCCCACCGCCCACATGCGTTATGATGGCACCATATCGATCCCGCGCAGTGCCTTTGCCGCGCTTTTGCAAGGCGCAGCCCTGAGCTTTGCCGCCCATGGCTTCAAACATATCGTATTTTTGGGCGATCACGGCGGCTATCAGGCGGATTTGCGCGAGGTCGTCGCCAAACTCAACCGGAAATGGGCCCAAGCGCCGGGCCACCCGCTCGCGCTCTACATTCCCCAATATTATGGCACGGTGGACGGCGCTTTCGCCCAAACCCTGCTGGCGCATGGCGTGACGCGCGCGCAGATAGGCACGCATGGCGGCGCCAGCGACACCGCATTGCTGTTGGCGATCGACCCCGGTGCCGTGCGCATGGCACAACTCAAGGACAGTGGCCTGCCAACGCCGGCCGAGGGCATCAATGGCGATCCACGACGCGCCAGCGCCGAACTGGGGCAATTGGGAATTGACGAAATCGTCGAGGCAACCACGAATGCCATTCGCACGGCGGTCAAAAATGCGGCGCAATAGCGCAGGCCACTACCATATTTGCAAATAATCTGTATTGCAGAGCTACCGGAATTTAACATGGCTATTACAGCATTGCCCCGCTTCCCTCGATTATTACCGCGCTCCGCAACGATCGGCCTTTCTATCGGCTTGGCTGCGGGCTTGGCGCTTGGCAGTCCCTGGGCTTTGGCGCAGTCCGCGCCAGCTCCAGTCATAGCCACCCCGGCACCCCAACCGGCCACCGCCGCTCAAAAAGCGGAGGTAATTTCGGCCATTAAATCGGCGCAGGACCAATTGCAGCCGGCACCCAAACCCGCAGCGCCAGCCCCCGCAGCGCCAGACCCCGCGCCACCCGCTGCTGTTTTGGCACCCGCTGTTGGCGCGCCCGTCGAGGCCGCCGTGACCCCGGTTGCCCCGGCCATTGCGCCCCTCCCGGCTGTTCCAGCCCCCATTATCCCGGTTATTCCCGCCCCGGAAGCAACCGCGCCAGCCATGCCCGCGCCAGAGGCTCCGGCCTCCCCCAAAGTGCAGCCCATCACGACCGTGCCGGGCATGCCACCAGTCGTTAATCCTGCCAACATCTATTCGGAAACCAAACCCACCGATCTGTCGCCAGCCGTCGCCAATGCGTTGCCGCGCGTATATGTGCCCCATCTGCATTCGCATGATCTGTGGGTGATTGACCCGGCCACCGACAAAGTTATCGACAAATTCCCGCTGGGTCGTGATTTGCAGCACGTTGTGCCTTCCTATGATCTCAAAACCCTCTGGATCACGGCCAGCCAGCATTCGCGTTATAAATTGGGCGGGATGATCGCGATTGATCCAACCACTGGCCACCCGGTAAAAACCACGGAAATGCCGGATGTCTACAACCTCTATTTCACCCCGGATGGCACGTCAGCGATCATCGTCGTCGAAAACTCCAACCGTCTGGATTTCCGCGATCCGCACACTTTGAAATTCCAGAAGAGCATTCGCGTGCCTGCCTGCAAGGGCATCAACCACGCCGATTTCTCGGCGGACGGGACTTATGCGATTTTCACCTGCGAATTCTCGGGCCAGCTCGTGAAAATCGACATGGTCAATGACAAGGTGCTCGGATTTTTGACCCTCAACCATCCAGCCCCCGAGGGCTTTGTCCATCTCACGGCCAACAAGGTGATTCGCACCCCGCTATGCGCGCTGAATAGCAAAGGCATGCCGCAGGACATCCGCTTGGCTCCCGATGGCAAGACCTTTTATGTTGCAGACATGATGTCCGACGGCGTCACCCTGATTGATGGCGAAAGCTTCAAACAGGTCGGTTTTATTCCCACCGGCGTCGCCACCCACGGCCTTTATCCAAGTCGCGATGGTACCGAGCTTTATGTCACCAATCGTGGCTCACATCTGGTCGATGGCCCGCCACATGGCGATGGCAGTATCTCGGTGATCAATTTCGCTTTGCGCAAACTGGTTGCCACTTGGCCAATTCCCGGCGGCGGCAGCCCCGACATGGGCAATGTCAGCGCCGATGGCAAGCATTTGTGGATTTCCGGCCGCTTTGACGACGTGGTTTATGACATCGATACCACCACTGGCCACATTACCAGCATTCCGGTTGGAAAAATGCCGCATGGCCTGACAATATGGCCGCAACCGGGGCGTTATTCGCTCGGACACACCGGCATCATGCGATAATCGCGCGCCTGTTCGCGTAAAAATATCGCCCCTTGGGGCACCTGCCACTTGCGCCTTTGTAATTCCGGATTAACCTTCATCAGGTTGGCGGACAATGCCTCCTATTGCCGCCAAGCAAATAGGGAGCCTTCGATATGGTCGCAACGCTTCATTCCAATGCCGGTGCCAATGGCCCACGCCTCATTGCCATAGTCGGCCCGTTTCAGAGCGGCAAGACCACATTACTGGAAAGTCTGGTCACCCGGGCGGGCGGCCTTGCACGGCAAGGCAATGTCCGTGATGGCTCGAGTCTGGGCGATGCCATCCCCGAAGCACGCGCCCATGCCATGAGCGTGGAAGCCAACATCGCCACCGCCGATTATTTGGGCGAGCGCTACACGTTCATCGATTGCCCCGGCTCGATTGAATTTGCGCAGGAAAGCCAGAATTGTCTCGCAATTTGCGACGCAGCCATCGTGGTTTGCGAGGCCGATCCCCGCAAAATTCCAGCGCTGCAACTGATTTTGCGCTTCCTCGAAGATCATAAAATCCCCCGTTTCCTGTTTCTGAACAAGATCGACGGGGCGATGATGCGGGTGCGCGAGACTTTGGCCATGCTTCAGCCGGCCTCGCG
This sequence comes from Hyphomicrobiales bacterium, assembly GCA_019075865.1. Taxonomy (GTDB): domain Bacteria; phylum Pseudomonadota; class Alphaproteobacteria; order Rhizobiales; family Beijerinckiaceae; genus REEB77. The sequence continues at coordinate 279,455 of JAGXAN010000006.1, forward strand.
CGCGCCGCTGCTTTTGCGCCAGATACCGATTTGGCAAAATGGCATAGCCACCGGCTTTATCGATCTGGCGCTCGAGCGCGCCTTTGTCTATCGCGAGCACGCCCCCTCCACTGTCGTTGATGTGGCCGCCGGTGATCTGCCGCGCGAGCGCGACGCCCGCTATTCGATGCTGGAACGGCTCGCCGATTACGATGACACGTTGATGGAAGAACTCATCAACGACATCGAACCGCCCCGCGACCAGATTTTTGATAATCTCGCCAAGGACTTGCAGGAAGAGCTTGCCGTGCCGCTGCTGATTGGCTCCGCCGATCGTGGCAATGGCGTCACGCGATTGTGGAAGGCTTTGCGGCACGAAACCCGGGGAATTGAAGCAACGCGGGCGCGCCTTGGCGTCGCCAATGAAGGGCCACCCCTCGCCCATGCCATTCGCACCATCCACACCGCTCATGGCGGTAAGTTAACGCTGGCGCGGGTGCTGCGCGGTCGCTTCGCCGATGGCGGCACCATTTATTCGATCCGAAAGGAGGAAGATCGCATCAGCGGCATTTCCAGATTGATGGGCGCCGCCGCCACCAAACTGGCGGCCATCGGCGAAGGCGATACCGCCGCCTTTGGCCGCCTCGACCATATCGCAACCGGCGAAAGCTTCAGCGACAACAAATCCGCCGCCACGCAAGTGGTGCCCCTGCCTGAAAGGCTCACCCCCGTGCAGGCCTTCGCGCTGGCCGTCAAAGACCGCAAAGACGAAGTGCGCCTTACCGGAGCCCTCGCCAAATTATGTGAGGAAGACGGGTCTCTGATTTTCACCCATGACACGGCCAATGGCGAAATGCGGTTGCATGGTCAGGGCGATATGCATCTGCGTGTCGCACTGGAAAAGCTTTCCGGGCGCTATGGCGTCGAGGTAGATACCCACCCCCTGCAGGTGCGTTATCGGGAAACAATCCGCCACCCGGTCAACATCCGGGGTCGCCACAAGAAGCAGTCGGGCGGTCACGGCCAGTTTGGCGACGTGGCGCTCACCATCACCCCCACGGAGCGCGGCACCGGCTTTGCCTTCTCCGAAAGCGTGCATGGCGGCACCGTGCCAACGCAATATTTCTCCAGTGTCGAGATTGGCGCACAGGATGCGCTGGCCCGCGGCCCACTCGGGTTTCCGGTGGTCGATATAGCGGTAACCCTCACCGATGGCTCCTACCACAGCGTCGACAGCTCCGACATGGCCTTCCGCGCTGCCGCCAAGCTCGCGGTGCGGGAGGCCTTGCCCAAAGCCACGCCGATTCTGCTGGAACCGATCATGGCGGTCAGCATCATCGTACCCAGTGAAGCCCTGTCCAAAGCCACAGCCATGATCTCGACACGGCGGGGCCAAATCCTCGGCTTCGACGGCAAGCCGGGCTGGGAGGGCTGGGATGTTTTGCAGGCGCTGATCCCGGAGGCCGAAATGTCCGGCCTCATTGTCGAATTGCGCTCGGCTACCGCAGGGGTTGGCACATTCACAGCCAGCTTTGACCATATGAGCGAAATGCTCGGTAAAGCGGCGGAGGCCGTGCGCGCGTCCTGAATTACTTCTTGGGCGCTTCTGCGGCTGCGGGTGCAGCGTCAGCCGCAGGCGCTGCCGGATCAACAGCTGGCACGGCCCGCGTGATTTTGGCGGCTTTGCGCAAACCCAGAATGAATTCAGTCTGGGCCTTTTGCAGCACGTAATTGGTCACTTGCGGCTTGACGGCATCCAGCGACGGGAACGCCTTGTCGCGCTTGCCGAGCAAATCGATCACGTGCCAGCCAAACTTTGACTTGATCGGCGGCGAAATATCGCCAACCTTCATCTTCTCGACTTCCGCCGAAAATTCGGGCACCATTTTTTCGGGTGTGAACCAGCCAAGATCACCGCCGGGCGAGCCCGGGTCCTTGGAGACTTCCTCGGCAACCTTCACAAAATCATCGCCTTTTTTCAGTCGTGCTTCCACGGCGTTGGCTTCGGCTTCGGTGGGCACCAGAATGTGGCGGGCGTGGTATTCTTCCACCGGCTTTTGCTTTGCCTTGGCCTCTTCATAGGTCTTTTGCACAGCGTCAGGCGTCAGCGCCGCTTTGGCAACAGTCGACAATTCAGCTTCCATCAACGCTTTCTGCTTGAGCAAAGCCATCTGCTCCAGAAACTTCGGAGATTGGTCGAGCTTGTCGGCCTTGGCCTTCTCCACGACCAGTTGCAAATCGATCAGATAATCCAGCGCATAGGAATCGCGGGCCTTGCCCTGCAATTGTGCAGGCAGACTACCGCCCATTTCGGTCAGCGCAGCAGCCACATCGGCGTCCGTGATATCCGTGCCATTGACGGTCGCCAATACAGCGGCCGAACTGGCGGTAATGCTGGCCAAAGGCAACAGCAAGGCAAGACCCGCACTAAGCGCCAATGGGCGAATGGATTTACGCAAAGACATCAAACTATCTCCCAAAGGATGGATATCACCCGTTTCAAAGCCGCGATTGCAACGCGCCCAGAGCCAGAATTTGGCGCTATCTTGCGCAACTTGCGCCGAACGGCAAGTGGGGCACGAGCTTACAATCACCCTATTTGCAGCTTTTAGCCGAATTTGGGAGCCAAATTAAGATATTTTTCAAAGGTATAGACCGGCGCGGGAATTTTCGTTAACTATTGGAACAACGCCCCGGGCCGCAAGCTACCCTCAAGCCTGCGCGCTCGACCCAACGATAATACCGCCAACCGGCAAGCCGGATGGCGAGCCTGAAATTCACAAAATTCAATTGCACAGGAAACCATCCAAGATGCGGAAGAAAAAAATGGCAGCCTGCACCCGTGGCTGCGCCGCCCTGCTTCTGGTCATCGCCGTTTCCGGATGCGCCGAAACCGGCATTGGTATGGCCGATCGCCAGTCCAGCGCCCCGGAAGCGACCGCCGACGCTCACGGTGCCAGCATTAGCCTGGTCAGCCTCTCCGGCGCGCCGGATTCGGTGCAGAGCCGTTTCTCCTCCCTGTTTGGCGACTCGGCCAACCGCCATGAAATCAAGCTGGCAACGACCGATTCGGCGCAATATTTCACCAAAGGCTATATAGCCGCCGACAAAACCTCGCTCGGCACGCAGATCAGCGCAGTATGGGATGTTTTTGACCTGAACAAAAAATACGTCACCCGAATCAGCAGCGACATAACGGTTGCCTCGGCTTCCACCGATGCCTGGGCGGCAGCAGATGCCGACAATTTACGCTCCCTCGCCGATCAAAGCGCCAATCGCCTCGCTGCCTATTTAAGCAAATCGGTTTCGGAAAAACCCGATACACCGGCCCAAACCCCGCCCGCCTCCAGCGAACCCGCGCCGCAATTGCCAATGGCAAAGGCCACGGACACGCCCCCTGCAGCTTCCGCTCCTGCCTCACGATTGGCCCTTGCCAGCGCTAACTCCGCTCCAACCCCGTAATCGGGCATGGGCCGCGAACATTGCACATGTTTTTCGCTTTTGCGGCGAAAAAAAGCGCCCGCAGACTTCATTGTTAAATCCATGTCATATTGTGCATTGCACCCGACGCTGCTAAGCCACGGTTCTGAAATGAACGGGTGGTACTAGCGCGGGGATTTATTCCCGATGAAGGATGTTGTTATGGGTGGCTTGATTAACATTCTGGCGGGAAATTCCAATCGCGCATTGGCAGAAGCCGTCGCCGCCTACCTGGGCGAACCCCTCACCAAATGCCACGTGCGCCGCTTTGCGGATATGGAAGTTTTCGTCGAGATTTTGGAGAATGTGCGCGGGCGCGACACTTTCATCCTGCAATCAACCTCGTTTCCCACCAACGATCACCTGATGGAACTGCTGATCATGACCGACGCGCTCCGACGCGCCTCGGCCCGCCGCATCACCGCCGTCATCCCCTATTTCGGTTATGCCCGGCAAGATCGCAAGCCTGGGCCCCGCACCCCCATTTCAGCCAAGCTCGTCGCCAATCTCATCACCCGCGCCGGTGTGGACCGTGTCCTGACCGTGGACTTGCATGCTGGCCAGATTCAGGGCTTTTTCGACATACCGACCGACAACCTGTTCTCCGCGACCTACATGGTCCGCGATATCAAGGAGCGGCACGATCTGAGAAACATCATGGTGGTTTCGCCTGACGTCGGCGGCGTTGTCCGCGCAAGAGCCCTTGCCAAACGCATCGACGCACCTTTGGCCATTGTCGACAAGCGCCGCGAGCGTGCCGGCGAATCAGAAGTCATGAACATTATCGGCGATGTCACCGGCAAAACCTGCATTCTGGTCGATGATATTGTCGATTCGGGTGGCACCTTGTGCAATGCCGCCGATGCCTTGTTGCAGGCGGGCGCAAAAGAGGTTTCGGCTTACATTACCCATGGGGTATTATCGGGCGGGGCCGTGGCCCGAATCAGTTCATCCCGCCTTAAGGAACTGGTTGTTACCGATAGTATTTTGGCAACCGAGGCTGTCCGTGTGGCGCGCAATATCCGCGTGGTATCCATTGCCCCGCTCATAGGTGAAGCCATGGCGCGTATTGCCAAAGAGGAAAGCGTATCCAGTCTGTTTGACTGACAATTTCGGTCTGATACATCAAAATTCTTGGTTCAATTCAAGTTTTGCTTGCCACTGGAAAGCCTTAATTGATACGTTTAAGCATATTGTGACGCTTTTTCTGGATGCATTTAATCTTGGCCACTGTTTTATGGACTTTTGGGGGAATTTGATGGCTCATTTTACCCTGTTACGGCGACCGCTCACCCAACTGCTGCTGGTTGCCAGCACGTTTTTGGTTGTATTGCCCGCACCCCTGGCGCAAGCGGCCAAAGCCACGCTGCACATGCGCATTGAAAATGCAGATCGCACCGCCACCATTTACAAGCGCGACCCACTCAAGCGCCAACGCCGCTCGGTGATCATTGTCTTGCACGGCAATGCTGGCAATGTGGGTAAAGTGCACCACAGCCTTGATATCGACCGTTATGTCGGCGACTCCGGCGTCACACTGGTCTATCCGCAGGCCATTCGCGGCAAATGGTCCCTGACCAATGATACAGATGTCGAATTCGTGCACGATCTCACCGAGCGCCTGATTCGCAACGGCACGGCCAAGCCCAATCATATTTTCATCGCCGGCGTTTCCACCGGCGGCATGTTGGCTTTGCGCCTGGCCTGCCAATATCCGCAATCTTACGTCGGTGCGGCTGCGGTGCTGGCCAACCTGCCAACTGCGGCGGGCGCCACCTGCAAACCCAAGCATTCCATTCCGTTGATGCTGGTCAACGCGACCAATGACGCTGAAGTGCCCTACAAGGGCGGCCCGACCAAAAAGCTGGATTATGTCGGCAGCGTTTTGTCCACCGAGGAGACCCTGGCGCCCTTCGCCGCCGCCAATGGCTGCACAGGGCCAATGGTCGCGCGTCTGGGGCCGATTGGCAAATCCAAATTGCGGGCCTCCTTCGAGACCTACAAATCCTGCAAAGTGCCGGTGCAACTGATCAAGATCATCAATGGCACCCATGTCATTCCTGGCCGTCATATTGGCCGGCGTGGCAAGCTGGCCAATGGTGCCGGCAGCGGTGTGATGGCGGCCCATCGCATTTTCAGCTTCTCGCAGCGCCTCAGATAGGCAATAGCACCCAATAATCGAGTTCGAGCACGACGCCGCTGCCACCACTGTCGGGAAAGTCGGCGCAGGGACGGTCTTTGGCGGCGATCGTGCGCAATCGCATCGCCCCGACATCCTTGCGGCCCGGCAGCGCCTCCAGCGCCAGAATTTCGCTCCATGCAAACAGGGTGTCACCCGCAAAAAGCGGGCTGATATGGCGTCCACCATTGATTGCCGCGATGTGGAATGCGTTTTCAAGACCGTTGAAACTGAGCGCGCGCGCCACCGAAATCACATGCCCGCCATAGACGAGACGGCGGCCAAACCGGCCCTGCCCTTCACTGAACTGGTTGAAATGAACCTTGGCGTTGTTTTGGTAGAGCCGTGTTGCCATCTGGTGTTCGGCTTCCTCGACCGTCGCGCCATCAACATGGTCGATGCGCTCGCCAGCCTTGTAATCGCCCCAGCGCCAGTTGGCACCGGCGAGGGTGAAATCATATTTGGCGACATCCAGCGGCGGACAAGCACCGCCAATCTGCGTGGCACTTACGGCATCGGGCAATGCTGGCACATGGTTGGCGGCAATGGTTGCGGTCACATCACGCTTGCGCACCATCACCCAGCGCACATATTCCAGCACGGTTTCACCGCGCTGGTTCAACCCGGTTGAGCGCACATAGACCACACCAGTCTGTTTGCTGGAATTTTCCTTGATGCCCAGCACGGTTGACGTGGCGTGCAAAGTATCCCCCGGATAGACCGCCGCCAGAAACCGGCAATCCGCATAGCCAAGGTTTGCAACCGCATTGATGGAAATATCCGGCACCGTCTTGCCAAACACGATGTGAAAGACCAGCAGGTCATCAATCGGGCTGCGCGCATAGCCCAGCGCCTGCGCAAAGCTATCGCCCGATTGCACGGCAAAGCGCGGTCCAAAAATCGCGGAATAGACCGCAACATCGCCCAACGTCACCGTGCGCGCTGTGGCATGGGTGATCGTTTGCCCAATCTGGAAATCCTCAAGATAGCGGCCAGGGTTTGTCTTGGTCATGAAGGGCTCATCCGGTCATTGGAAAGCGCAGACCTTTGCGCACGGCCCTTATCGCTGTCAATGCCGCAATCCGTATCAGAACACGTGATATTGAAACGCCCAGGTCTCGCTCAGAACCTTGTCCGCAAGCCGCAAATAGCAGCGCATTTCCACGGGCGCGCCAGCTTCCACCGTCAGGTCAAACTGGGCGCGCCAATGCCCGGCAACGCCATCGGGCACCGCCTCGGTGAAGACGTAAGAGAATGCGCCGCGCGAGGCCGACAATATCGCCTCCGGCTTTTCACCAAACGCCAGATGTTCGAGCGGCCCGCCCTGAAACTCGATCAGAAACTTGCGCACGCCCTTGGGCCGGGGTTGCCCCGGCACGCCGCCATTGCCAAGCCGCGTCGCCACGCATGTCGCCAGCGGCGAGGGATAGGGCTCACCCGCCAGCCAGTGCAACCGGTAGGCCCGCGCGATCACGTCGCCCTTGCGCGCCGGTTCATCCGCCACCCAATGGGCCACGATATTGTCATGGATTTCATCATCGGTGGGAATTTCCACCAATTGCACCGCGCCCTTGCCCCAGTCGCCCTTGGGCTCCACCCACAGGCTTGGGCGAAGTTCATAATGCACACCGTCCAGGTAATGGTCGAAATTGCGGTCGCGCTGCAGCAAGCCAAATCCGCGCGGCCTGTTATCGGCAAAAGCCGAAACCGTGGTTTGCGGCGGGTTGTTGAGGGGTCGCCAGATGCGCTCGCCTGCGCCAGTCCACAAGGCAAGACCATCCGAATCATGAACCTCCGGTCGCCAATCCGCGGCCTTGGGCTTGGCGGTTTCAGAAAACCAATACATCGACGTCAGCGGGGCCAATCCCAATCGGGAAACATCCGCGCGCAAGTGCAACTCGTGATCAATGTCCATCACCACGCCCGCCCCGCGCGTCAGCGTGAACTGGTAGGCACCGACAATCGAAGGCCCTTCCAGCAGCGCATAAACGGTTACACTGGGACTATTGGCCGTCTCCTCGATATAGAACCGGGTAAAATCTGGAAATTCTTCCGGCTGCCCGGCAACCGCCACATCCACCGCGACACCGCGCGCCGACAGGCCATATTGGTGCAACTCGCCAATCGCCCGAAAATAGGCAGCGCCCAGAAAAGCCACCCAGTCGTTTTGGCGCCAATCGTAACTGCCGCCGCGCTTTTCCTGCAGGCGAAAACCGGCAAAGCCCGCGCCTTGCGGCAATTGATGCGCCACCGAATCAGCCGGCATGTGGAACAGGTCAGGGCTGTAAATCACCGCCCGGGCGCTGCCACCATCCACCAGATACATGGCCACCGGCTTTTTGAAATACATGCCCAGATGAAAGAACGTAACCGGGAACTGGCCATCCTCAGACGAATAAGGCGCGGCATCGGTGTTGAACGTGATTTTGCCCCAGGCATCGTAATCAATTTTATCGAGTATGGCATTGGCGCGTGGCGGCGCAGCCTGATGGGGCTTTTGCGCCAACTTTCGCGCCTCGGCCTTGAGGGTTGCGAAGCTGAACTTCTGGGCGGCGCTCAATTGCAGGCCCTGTTTGGCCAGCGCCTTGCCGCGCGCGGCCAACAATAGCGCGGCAGTCGCGCCGCCTTGAATAAACGAGCGACGGCTATGACTATTGGACATGGTCAACCCTGGGAAATGATATCAGCCGCGAAACGGTTCGGCGCGAATGGCCACACGCATGAAATAGAAAAGCAGTGCAGCACCAATCAAAGCGCCCGCAATCTCAACGACATGGCTAATGGTCGGGCCCAATTGATAATATCCGCCAATTGCCCAACCCGCAGCCCAAGCCGTGCCAATAAATTCGGTGCCCACCAAAATTGCAACGGCGATCAATGTTACAGCATTCGTCCAATTGATGGGTTTGGGATTGGCCAAAGGAAATTCTCTCTTGCGACAATGAATTTTCGCACCAATAAAGCATATGCGCGGGTGGTGCAACAGGTGCCAATATCCGGTGCCATAGGGGGTAATTTATGACCGAAACCAGAATTTTCGGAAAGGCGGCAGTCGCCAGCCCTCATCATCTTGCCAGCGCCAGCGGTGCGGCCATATTGCGCGAGGGCGGCAATGTGGTTGAGGCCGTCGTCGCCACCGCGGCCACGCTTGCCGTAGTATATCCGCATATGAATTCCATAGGCGGCGACGGCTTTTGGCTGGTGCGCGAGCCTTCAGGGAAAATCCATTATATCGAGGCCTGCGGCCCCGTTGGCAGCCTTGCAACCCGCGCCGCCTATCAAAGGGCCGGTTTTGACCGGGTGCCGGTGCGTGGCCCCATGGCGGCTCTCACCGTGCCCGGAGCCATCGGCGGCTGGCAAAGAGCGCTGGAGGGTGCCAGGGCACTCGGCGGTCGCCTGCCCCTCGATGTGTTGTTGCACGACGCCATCAGCCTGGCCCGCAACGGCTATCCGCAATCGGCAGCCGAAAGCCGTATGCATGTCAAGGAAGCTGAGGCCCTGCACGCCGCGCCCGGCTTCGCGCAGACTTTTCTGGTTGATGGCAAGGTTCCGGCTGCGGGTAGCCTGCGCCACATGCCCAAACTGGCGGACACGCTGGATCAACTCAGGAATGCCGGCCTCGATGATTTCTATCGCGGCGACATTGCCCGCGAGATTGCCTCTGATTTGCAGGCCATTTCCGCGCCTGTGACACGCGCCGATCTCGCGGCTTTCCACGCAAGATTGCGCCAGCCCCTGGAACTGGCCCTGCGCGGGCGACGGTTTTACAATGCCCCGCCCCCGACACAGGGCCTGGCATCGCTGATCATTGTCGGGCTGCTGGAGCGGTTGAACATGGGCCAAATGGGCAGCTTTGCCCACATACATGCCATGATCGAGGCCAACAAGCACGCCATGACCATACGCAACAAGGTCTGCACCGATCACGACCACCTCACCCAAGACCCGGCGCATTATCTCAAGCCGGAGATTCTGGATGCGATGGCCGCGCAAATCAGCATGGATCGCGCCGCCCCCTTCCCGTTGCCCGCCAACAATGGCGATACGGTCTGGATGGGCGCAATGGACAACAAAGGTTTTGCCGTCTCCTACATCCAGTCGATTTACTGGGAATATGGCTCGGGCTGCGTGCTGCCAAAAACCGGGATTTTGATGCAGAACCGGGGCGCATCTTTTTCCCTTGACCCCTCGGCCCTTAATCCGTTGACCCCCGGTCGCCGGCCGTTTCATACCCTCAACCCGCCGATTGCGGTTTACGACGACGGCTCGGTGCTGGCCTATGGCTCGATGGGGGCCGACGGCCAACCACAGTTTCAGGCGCAGGTTCTCACCCGCATCGAGGCCGGCAAAGGCATCGCAGAGGCGCTGGACGGGCCGCGCTTTCTCTGGGGCACGACCTGGGGATCCACCCGGCCAACCCTGCGGATGGAAAATCGCTTCGATCCCGACGTAACCCGCGCGCTGGAGCGTGCCGGACATGAAGTGGAAATAGTCGACCGGGCCTATGACGATGTGTTTGGCCATGCAGGTGCATTGCGCTGGAATGGTGGCAGTCGCGTCGAAGCCGGGCATGACCCAAGGGCAGATGGCGGGACCGATGGCGGTGCTGCGGGCTGGTAATGCCGTGGGCCTTGCAGCCCAGCCCAAGGAAGGATAGGAACATGGCATCATCGCGAGGACGAGAAAATGACGACCAGTGCTGCAATCATTGCCAATACCTTCTGCGACAGCGTCGAAAGGGCAGCCAAATTCTCGCAGCCCTATACGCATTATCTGCTGACCGGCACGTTACCCGCAGACGTCGCCCGCGAGCTAAACAATCTTCCCTTCAAAACCCCTTCGCTCGATGGTGTTTCGGGCAAGCGCGAATTGCACAATGACACCCGCTCTTATTTCGACGCCGCCCAGATGGAGAAATTTCCGGTCATGCGGCAGGTGGCGCAAGCGCTGCAATCGCCGCAGGTGATCGGCAAACTGGAAAAGGTTTTCGGTGCCGATCTGGAAGGCACCTATCTGCGCCTCGAATATGCGCAGGATATTGATGGCTTCTGGCTGGAGCCGCACACCGATCTTGGCGTCAAGAAATTCACCTGCCTGATCTATCTGTCCGAAGGCCATGAGGAACTTGGCACCGACATTTATGCAGCGCGCGACAAGCATTTTGGCCGCTCGCCCTTTTTGCCCAACAGCGCCATGATTTTCGTGCCCGGCGACAATACCTGGCACGGCTTTGAAAAGCGCCCGATCCGCGGCGTGCGTAAATCGGTGATCCTGAATTATGTCACCACGGACTGGAAAGCCCGCGAGCAATTGAGCTATCCAGATACGACCGTTCATGCCTGAACGAGCGCCCGAAATTTGCCATAAAATTTGCGATTGATGAGACTTCGGCGCTGCAATGGATTGCGCTACCAATCTGGAGTGCGATCATGTCCGACACCTTGCTCAAAAGCCTTTCTGTCATCAAGCAGCCGTTGGGCCGTCGCACTTTCATGATGACAGGTCTGGCCGCCGGGTTTGCGGCAGCTGCCGAGCCTGTGATGGCGCAGGCGATCATCACTTCGGCGGAAGGCCTGAGCGTCGCGGAGGTCAAGGTCCCGGTCGACGGCGGCACCATCCCGGCCTATACCGCAATGCCAGCCCAAGGTGGCCCTTTTGCCACCGTGATCGTGGTGCATGAAATTTTTGGCGTGCACGAGCACATCAAGGATATCTGCCGAAGGCTCGCCAAACTTGGCTATTATGCCATTGCGCCAGAGTTGTTCGCCCGGCAAGGCGATCCTTCCAAATACAAGGACATTGCCAGCCTGATCGAGGATGTCGTCTCAAAGACACCGGATGCGGAGGTCGCGGGTGACCTGGATGCCACTCTTGCCTTTGCCAAAACCCAGCCAAAAGCAGATACCGCGCGCCTCGGTATGGTCGGCTTTTGCTGGGGCGGGCGGCAGACCTGGCTCTACACCGAGCACAATCCGGCCGTGAAAGCCGCCGTTGCCATGTATGGCCCATTGGGGGATGGCCCCGATCCACTGGAGCCCAATCAGGTGATTGATGGCGCCCAAAAAATCACCACCCCGGTTCTGGGCCTTTATGGCGCGCTGGACCAAGGCATTCCGCAATCCAAAGTAGAGGCGTTGCGCGCCAAACTGGACAAGGGCAAGAGCGGCTCCAAAATCCATGTTTACCCGGACACCGGCCACGCCTTTTTCGCCGATTATCGCTCCAGCTACAACAAGGCCGATGCCGCTGATGCCTGGAAGCGCCTGCAGGCCTGGTACAAGGCGAACGGCGTCAGCTGACCCGCAGCCACACCCTTACAATTTAGCGCGGAAGGCGAGGTAGCGCCGGGCAACCTCGCGCGCAAAATGCGGCGTTGAATCAACGCTTTCATAAGAGAATTGCTCGACATGCCCGGCATAGCGCCGCACGGCACCCACTTCCACCAACCGGTCAATGAACTGCGTCATTTTCCGGTGACCGTGGCCGGAAGGAATATAGACATGCACCGGCACTCCGGTAGCGGTCGCCTCGCCCACCATATTGACACTATCGCCGGTGACGATGATCGCGGCAGCATGCGCCAGAATGGAGACATAGGGATTGATGCCGTGCCGGTCCCATACGAACGCCCGGCTGTTCAACAGGCCTTCTGATTCCAGCGCCTGCCGGATCGTCTCCAGCAATTCCGGCGGGGTGCGGCGCGATGGCGTCACCATCAAGCCATAGCCGCCACTGGCATGGCGCACGGCGATCTCCGCCAGTCGCAACGCGTCCGTCGACGTAAAGCTGTAATGGCCACTGACACCGCCCAGGATCATTGCCAACCGTGGTTGCGGCAAAAATTCCAGCCTCGGATCTGGTTCGGCCCTCGCTTGCGCGAATACCTCAGGCGTCAACCCATGGGGCGAGGTCATTGACGTCACCACATTGTCGCCCCGCAACTTGTCGTGCATCGGCAGACACAATACATCGGCGGTCTTGGTGCCGGTGTAGGGGTCCTTCATGAACACCGTAAACGTGCGCCCGCCGGACGCGCGCCGCACCTGACGCAGATACGGTACGGTGCGGCGGCCCGCGGCAATCGCAATATCAGGCCAGGGCGCCGCAATCGGGCTGCCGGCGCGATGCGGGGCCTCTTGCGGGTCAATGGGCCCCCAGGGCGAAAGCGCCGCCCACAGGCCGCGCGGGCGCACCAGATGGCGTTCAGCCTGCAAGCCCAGCGCCTTGGCAATGCCAAAGCACTGCACTTCATCGCCGATCTTGCCGTCGGTGATCACCCACGCGCGGGGACTGCCCGGCAAATGCAATTCGCGCCCGCGAGCTTGGGCCAGATCATCTTGTTTCATCATATATCACAAGCCGATAATCCAAATTCATTCGGCCTCACAAAAAGGCGATCTTGACGACTTCGTAGCTTTTGCCGCCGCCCGGCGTGCGCACTTCCACACTGTCTCCCACCTTCTTGCCAATCAGCGCGCGCGCCGTTGGCGAGGTGATGGATACCCGCCCATGCTTGATATCAGCTTCGGTTTCACCCACGATCTGATAGGACTTTTCCTGCTCGGTGTCCTCGTCGATCAGGGTCACGGTCGCCCCAAATTTAATGGTGTTGCCCGAGAGCTTGGAAGGGTCGATCACTTCGGCCCGGGACATTTTGTCTTCGAGTTCGAGAATTCGGCCCTCATTATATGATTGCGCCTCTTTGGCGGAATGGTATTCGGCATTTTCCGACAAGTCACCATGGGCCCGTGCTTCCGCAATCGCCTGAATGATGCGGGGCCGCTCGGTCTGCTGGCGCTCCTTCAGTTCCTCTTGCAAGGCGGCATAGCCAGCCACCGTCATGGGAAATCTTTCCATCGCTCTACTTCCATCCTTGTGACTGACCAATGTCAGGCTGTTTTTGTTGCCGCCACGACTGAGTTATCAATGGCGAACCGGGTTTCAGGCAAAATAATCTTGCAGGGCACGCACTTCCATATCGCCGGCTAAATAGGCCTGTACGCCCTGTGCTGCCGCAATCGACCCTGCCAATGTGGTATAATAAGGCACTTTGTGCAACAGCGCGGCTCGTCGCAGGGAGCGACTGTCTGCAAGCGCCTGCGCACCCTCGGTGGTGTTGAAAACCAACTGAATCTCACCATTTTTGATGGCATCGACCACGTGCGGGCGGCCCTCGGAGACTTTGTTTATTTTTTGCGCCAGCACCCCATGCTGGGTAAGAAAGCGCAACGTGCCGCCGGTCGCCTTGATTTTGAAGCCCTTGGCGGACAACGCCATGATGGTGGTCAGGATCCGGTCCTTGTCGCCATCGCGCATCGAGACAAACACGGTGCCTTCTTTGGGAACGCTCGCCCCTGCCCCCAATTGGCTCTTGGCAAAGGCGATGTCAAACGAGCGGTCAAGCCCCATCACCTCGCCGGTCGAGCGCATTTCCGGGCCGAGTACAGTGTCAACACCGGGGAAACGCGCGAATGGGAACACGGATTCCTTCACGCCAACATGGTTTGGACGGGCGGGTTTGAGCTGCATTGAGGCAAGCGCCTCACCCGCCATCAAACGCGCTGCGATCTTGGCGATGGGCTGGCCGATGACTTTGGCAACAAATGGCACCGTGCGCGAGGCGCGCGGGTTCACCTCCAGCACGAAAATCTCGTCGCCCTTCAAGGCAAACTGGACATTCATCAGTCCGATGACATTCAGCCCCAGGGCCATTTTGCGGGTCTGCTCTTCCAGTCGCACCAGCATTCCCGGGGAGAGCGAGCGCGGCGGCAGCGAACAGGCACTGTCCCCCGAATGGATACCCGCTTCCTCAATATGCTCCATAATGCCCGCGATGAAAACATCCTTGCCATCGCACAAGCAGTCCACGTCGACTTCGGTGGCATCGGACAGATAGCGGTCAAACAGCAACGGGTTCTTGCCCAGAACCGTATTGATCTGCCCGGTCTTGTCGTTGGGATAGCGCGCCTTGATGTCGGAGGGCACAAGGCTTGGCAATGTGCCAAGGAGATAATCGTCAAACGCCGCCATATCGTGCAAAATCGCCATTGCCCGGCCACCCAGCACATAGGACGGGCGCACCACCAGCGGCAATCCCAGTTCGTTGCAGATGGTGCGCGCTTGCTCCACCGACCAGGCAATGGCATTTTTGGGTTGCTTCAGGTTGAGCTTGTCGAGCAGGCGCTTGAAGCGGTCGCGGTCTTCGGCCAGATCAATCGAATCCACCGATGTCCCCAGAATGGGAATGCCGGCCTGCTCCAGACGATGCGCCAGTTTCAGCGGGGTCTGGCCGCCAAACTGGACAATCACACCCTTCAGGGTTCCGTTTTCCTGCTCTTTGCGCAGGATAGCCAGCACATCCTCGCCCGTCAGCGGCTCGAAATACAGACGGTCCGACGTATCGTAATCCGTCGAAACCGTTTCCGGATTGCAATTGACCATGATCGTTTCATAGCCAGCATCGCTGAGCGCAAAGCAGGCGTGGCAGCAGCAATAATCAAATTCAATGCCCTGCCCGATACGGTTGGGGCCACCGCCAAGAATGACAATCTTCTGCGCGCCGGTCGGGCGCGACTCGCACGCTGGCAAGCCATTAAAGGGCGGCGCGTAGGTTGAATACATATAGGCGGTAGGGGACGCAAATTCGGCGGCGCAGGTATCAATACGCTTGAACACCGGCACCACGTCCAGCGCCAGCCGCGCGGCTTCTACCTCGTTCTCCGTCATATTCACAAGCCCGGCCAACCGCAGGTCGGAGAAACCGGCGGCCTTCAGAACCCGGAAGTTTTCCGCGTCCTTGGGCAGGCCAAGCTTGCGCACCTGACGCTCCAGATCGACAATTTCCTGCAAGCGCTGAATAAACCAGCGGTCTATGCGGCAAGCGTCGTAGATTTCGTTTTCGGTCATGTCGAGGCGCAAAGCCTGCGCCACCACCAGCAGGCGGTCCGGCGTTGGCCGACCCAGTGCGGCGCGAATGGCGTTTTTGTCATCGCCCAGGCCCAGCCCTTCGATTTCGATTTCGTCCAGCCCCGAAAGCCCGGTCTCCAGTGAACGCAGCGCTTTTTGCAAGGACTCAGCGAAAGTGCGGCCAATCGCCATCGACTCGCCCACCGATTTCATCGCCGTCGTCAGAAGCGGCTCGGCTCCGGGGAATTTCTCGAATGCAAAGCGCGGGATTTTGGTGACGATATAGTCAATGGTCGGCTCAAAAGAGGCCGGCGTCGCCCCGCCGGTAATGTCATTGGCGATTTCATCGAGCGTATAGCCCACCGCGAGCTTGGCGGCGACCTTGGCAATCGGGAACCCGGTGGCTTTCGACGCCAGCGCCGACGAGCGCGACACCCGCGGATTCATCTCAATCACGATCATCTTGCCGTTTTCAGGGTTGACCGCAAATTGCACGTTCGAGCCGCCGGTTTCGACGCCGATCTCCCGCAAAACCGCCAGCGAGGCGTCGCGCATGATCTGATATTCCTTGTCGGTCAAGGTGAGCGCCGGTGCAATGGTAATCGAATCGCCGGTATGAACCCCCATCGGGTCAATGTTTTCAATCGAACAGACGATGATGCAATTGTCGTTCTTGTCGCGCACCACCTCCATTTCATATTCTTTCCAGCCCAGCACACTCTCCTCGACCAGCACTTCACTGGTTGGCGAGGCGTCAATGCCGCGCTCGATAATGTCGATATATTCGGCCTTGTTATAGGCAATGCCGCCGCCCGTGCCACCCATGGTGAAGGAGGGACGGATGATCGCCGGCAGGCCGATGTCGTCGAGCACGCCCAAGGCTTCCGCCAGCGACTTGATCTGGTGCGAGCGCGGCGTTGAAAGGCCAATCTTGGTCATGGCATCGCGGAACAATTCGCGGTCCTCGGCTTTGTCGATCGCCTCGGCCGAAGCACCAATCATTTCGACATCGAATTTTTCCAAAATGCCCATTTTTTTCAAAGACAACGCGCAATTGAGCGCGGTTTGCCCGCCCATGGTTGGCAGCAGCGCAAAGCCGCCGGGCGCGGCATAGCGTTCCTTTGCGATGATCTTGGCCACCATCTCGGGGGTGATCGGCTCGACATAGGTGCGGTCCGCCATATCCGGATCGGTCATGATCGTCGCCGGATTGGAATTGACCAGCACGATGCGATAGCCCTCCTCACGCAATGCCTTGCAGGCCTGCGTGCCGGAATAGTCAAACTCACATGCCTGACCAATGATAATCGGGCCAGCGCCGATAATGAGAATAGTACCAATGTCGGAACGTCTGGGCATATGTCATCCTGCACAAGCGCGCTCAGGGACGCGCTCAAATATGTTTTGTTTCGAGGAAAATCCCAAGCGCCGTCATCGCCAGCCGATCAGGATTTAGTTCAGGTTTAGCGGAATTGCCCCGACAAGGGAAGGGCTTGGAACCACCCGCACGCAATTTGTGGGTAAAGCCAGCGATGAAGGCCCACCCAATCGCGGCACCAGCCTATTCGGCCAGCGCAATCGCGCTTACCAACCGCCCGTAATCGCCCTCGCCGCGATGTGTCATGCGCCGGTAGGAATAGAAACGGTCCGCATGGCTATAGGTATCCAGCGCCAAATCGGTAAAATGCCCCACGCGCGCCTTTGCCAGCCGCGCCCCGATGAAGCCCGGCAAATCAAAATGGCTGTGGCCTTCCTTGCCCGATGGCGCAAAAAAGCGTGCATGGCCAGCTTCGGCTTCGACAAAGCGTGCCATGAATTCAGGCCCAACTTCGTAACTCGTTGCCCCGATCATCGGCCCAAGTACAACATGAATGCGGCTGCGCCGCGCCCCGCATTGCTCCATGGCGCTCAATGTCGCCTCCAGCACCCCGTAAAGCGCGCCTTTCCAGCCCGAATGCGCGGCACCGATCACCCGCGCCTGCGCATCTGCAAACAGCAGCATGCCGCAATCAGCACCGGTGACGCCGAGCGCGAGGCCGGGCGTCATTGTCACCAGAGCATCGCAACGCGGCCGGGCATCCTCCGCCCAGGGCTTGGCGACAATCTGCGCCTCGGCCGAGTGGTGGAGGTAGGGCACAAGAAAGCGCTCGGCCCCAACACCCAACCGGGCGGCCATGCGCCGCCGGTTTTCCTGCACCGCACCCGGCTCATCGCGCGAGCCGACGCCGCCATTCAAACTGGCATAGACCCCGCCCGACACGCCGCCCTGCCGCGTGAAAAAACCGTGGCGAATGCCCGGAAAATTCAACGGCTCTGCGGTAATCATCGGTAATTCCACGCTCATGACAAAGCTCCATTCGAGAAACCGGGCAGCGCCGCGACACCTGGCACCGCAACCGCCATCACCTTGAACAATTCGCCCATGCCTTTGCCACCTTCCGTCAACCGTGCCAAGGCCGCCGACAATTGCCCCTGTTGCCGTTCATTGGCGCGTTTTGCCAAGGCCTGCGCCCGGCTTTCAATGCCAATTTCGCGCAAGAATGCGCCTTGCGTCACCGGCCCGTGCACGATCAGCCCCTGCGCGCGCGCCGCCCGCGCCAGCGCCGCAAAATCAACATGCGTGGTCAAATCGCACTCCCCCGGATCGGCCAGCGGATTCACATATTGATGCCCCTTTAGCGCCTGCAAGGTCTCGCCAAAGCCGGTGACGGTATGGCCATAATCAATGATCAGGGCCGCGCCGCCCTGCGCGGCGAGGCGGGCCGCCAGCGCGCTCATAAACTGGTAGCCAGCCGCGCCAATTTCCAGCATCTCACCCTCGCTGGCCATATTGGTGATGGCGGCCTCGACCGTTGGCGCAACCGCGAAGATCAAGCGGTCATCCTCCCCCACCATGACGCAGCATTCGCGCCAGGCCCCGTCCCGCCGCACATAATGGCGCACGGGCAAAGCATCAAAAAACTCATTGGCCAGCACGATCATCGGCCCTGGCGGCACATCAGTGACGCTCCTGTGCCATTGGACCGGCAGGGCGCTGCCCGCAAGCGTGGCTTGCTGCGCCTGCATCAGGCGTGGGCTGGTTTCCACCAGATGCACGTCAAGGCTGGAGAAAAACTGCTGCGATATTCGGGCACTGCGCAATACATCCGACATCATCGTGCCCTTGCCGGGCCCCAACTCAACCAGGCGAAGCGGCTGTGGTTCGCCCAGCAAGTGCCAGGTCTGCGCCGCCCAGAGGCCAATCAATTCGCCAAACATCTGGCTGATTTCAGGGGCGGTGATAAAATCGCCGGCCGCCCCAATCGCGTTCTGGCTCATGTAATAGCCAAACTGGGGATGGGCCAGGGCAAGACCCATGTAGCGCTCGACGCTCATCGGCCCTTCCTCGGCGATCATCGCCCGCAATTGCACTTCCAATGCATTCATTGCGCCGCCTTTTTCCGCAAAGCCTGAAAAATAATGGTCAGGCCAATCAAGATCAAAGGCACCGACAGCAGCATCCCCATGGTGGCACCACCAAACAAAAAGCCCAGTTGCGGGTCCGGTTCGCGAAAAAATTCCGAGAATATACGGGCCGCCCCATAGCCAATACCAAACAGGCCCGTCACCAGCCCCGGCCGGCGCAGGGCCCCGGCACGAATGGCAAGGCTGAGCACAATAAACAGCACCAAGCCCTCAAGCCCCGCTTCATAAAGCTGGCTTGGATGGCGCGGAAACGGCCCGGCACCGGGAAACACAATCGCCCACGGCACGTCGGTGGGCCGGCCCCAAAGCTCAGGCCGGATGAAATTGGCAATGCGGCCCAGAAACAATCCGATAGGCACCGCCGCCGCGCAAATATCGGCAACCTGCCACGCACCAATTTTATAGCGCCTGGCAAAGAAAATAATGCCAAGCGTCGCCCCGAGCGCCGCGCCATGAAACGCCATGCCACCCTGCCAGAGTTTGAGCATGTCCAGCGGGTGTTCGAGATAAAAATCAAGATTGTAAAATAGAATGTAGCCGATACGCCCGCCCAGCACGACACCTATCGCGGCATAAACCAGAAGATCATCCAGGCTGAGCACGCTTGGCCGTGCCACCGCGCCCCAAAGCCGGTCCTGCCGCACCAGCCAGCGTGCATAAGCCCAGCCGAGCAGCAAGCCGACAATATAAGCGAGCGCATACCAGCGGATGGGCAACGGGCCAATATGGACGGCTACAGGATCAAAACGAGGATAGGCGATTTCCGCAAATACCATGTAAGGCGAATCCCTTGTTGTATGTGCCCTCTTGATGCGGCTTGGCGCGTGGGCCGTCAAGCAAGCCGCCGAACCAAACACCATGCCGATTGGCCAATCAGCACGCCAATGTGTTTTCTTTGCACAGCCCGCTGGCGCGCCCTTGCGATTTTTTGTCATTGGCCCCATTTAAGGGTGGGTTTTAAGGAGCCATATTATGCAACAGCCGCGCGGACGTATTTTTGACGATGTATCGAAATTATTCACCGATGCGGCCGGCGTTGCCTCCGGTGTGCGCCGCGAGGCCGAGACGTTGGTGAAGACCCAGGTCGAACGCCTGCTGTCGACCATGGATGTCGTCACCCGCGAGGAATTTGAAGCAGTCCGCGACATGGCCGTGATGGTGCGTCAGCAAAACGCCCGTCTCGAAGCGCGCATTGCCGAACTGGAAACCAAACTGGCCGCCCACAACTGAGGCTTTAAGCCCGCCCTAGCGGAAACCGCGCTCGCTCAACAATTGGGCGACAGCGGCGCGCAGCATATCTATACCCTCGAAACTGGCTGAAGACGTAAACAGCACGTTCGGGTTGGCGGCACTGTGTTTGCGCAGGCCCTCGCCAACGCCCTCCAGCATTTTGTTGACATCAGCCGCGCGCACTTCATCGCGTTTGGTCAGCACGACCTGATAGGGCATGGCCGCCGCATCGAGGTCGCCCATCATTTCGTGATCGACGGCTTTCAATCCGTGCCGGCCGTCCACCAGCACAAACACCCGCGCCAGATTGGCCCGCCCGCGCAGGAATGCCTGCATCAGCCGGGTCCATTCATCGACCTTGCTTTGCGACACTTTCGCATAGCCATAGCCGGGCATGTCCACCAGCCGCAATTGCACCGGCTCCTCGCCCAGCGCAAAAAAGTTGAGTTGCTGCGTGCGCCCCGGCGTGTTGGAGGTGCGCGCCAGCGTCTTGCGATTGGTGAGCGCGTTCAGCAGCGAGGATTTGCCGACATTCGAGCGTCCGGCAAAGGCGATTTCGGGAGGCCCCATCGGCGGTAGGCCATCAATCTTGGCAGCCGCCCAGATGAAATCGCAGGGGAGCGCAAACAGCTTGCGCCCTGGCTCGAAAAATGGCTGTAGCGCCGTGTGCCAGTCCGGCGGCTCGCTCACGCATTTTCCTTCTTGCGGAAAATGCCCGTCAGATTATCCCACAAATGCAGTTTCACACCGGCACTACGCATGATGTAGCTTTGCTGCATCAGCGTCAGCGTATTGTTCCAGGCGTAATAAATCACAAGCCCGGCCGGGAAGGTTGCAAAGCTGAAGGTAAAGATCAGCGGCATGTAGGTGAACATCTGCTTTTGCACCGGGTCGGTCGGCTCCGGGTTCATCTTCATCTGCAGGAACATGGTAAAGCCCATCAACGCCGGCCAAATGCCAAGGTGCAGGAAGCCCCCGACCAATGGCAGATGTGTCGGGTCAAACGGCAACAGGCCAAACAGGTTGAACAGATTGGTCGGATCGGGCACCGAAAGGTCCTTGATCCAGCCCACAAACGGTGCCTGCCGCATTTCAATGGTGATGAACAACACCTTGTAAAGCGAGAAGAACACCGGAATCTGGATCAGCATGGGCAAGCACCCGGCCACCGGATTGATCTTCTCGCGCTTGTAGATCTCCATGGTTTCCTGCTGCTGCTTCTGGGTATCGCCCGGAAAGCGCTCCTTGATCGCGGCAAGCTGCGGCGCAATGGCCTTCATCTTGGCCATGGAGTGGAAGGATTTGTTGGCGAGCGGGAAGAACACCGCCTTCAGGATCACCGTCGTCAGCAAAATCGCGATCGCGAAGCTGCCGGTCAGTTTGCTCAGGAAATCCAGCAAGATGAACATCGGCTGCGTGATGAACCAGAACCAGCCCCAATCGATCATCAACCGGAAGTTCTGGATATTGTATTTCTTTTCATACTCTGTGAACAGGTTCGAGACCTTGGCACCCGCAAACAGCCGCACCTGCGAGTTCTCGGTCGCCCCGGGTGCCAGCGTCACCAGCTTGCTCAGCTCTTCAGCCTTGTAGGTTTTGGCATCGGTGCCAATCGACTGAAATACGCCGGTGACTTCCGAACCTTGACCCGCGATCAGCGCGCTCGCCCAATATTTGTCGGTAAAGCCGAGCCATCCGCCATCGCCCTTGGCCGTCTGCGGCGAGGCCTTGGGTTTGTCGATTGCCGCATAGGTGAGTTGTTGCAGGCTATTGTCGCCAATCTTGCCAAGCATACCTTCAAACAACACCGAATAGCCGTCGACCTTCGGGGTTCCCACCCGCGTCAGCGAGGCATGCGGAAAAAACAGCGCGGCCTGGCTGCCTTTGTTTTCGACGCTGTCCTTGATGGTGAACATATAATTATCGTCGATGCTGATTTCACGATGAAAAATCAGCCCCTGGCCATTGTCGAAGCTCAACGTCACCGGTTTTTGCACGGTGAGTGTCGTGGCATCGCTCTTCCATACCGAGTCGGGGCCAGGCAGCGCGATCTTCTCGCCGGCTTGCGGCACGTAATCGACATCCGAAAAATAAGCCGACGGCGCACCTTCGGGCGAGAACAGCACGACCTTTGGGCTGTCGGGGGCAATCGTCTCCTTATAGGCGCGCAGCACCACGTCATCGAGGCGCGCACCCTTCAGGTTGATCGAGCCGGAAACCTTGGGCGTGTCGATCGTCACGCGCTGGCTTGCGGCCAATGCCTGTTCGCGGGTCATGGTCACGGCCCCACCGGTGCCATCGGCCAATACCGGCTTGCCATCGGGCGCTACTACGCCTTTGGCCTGCAAGGCATGGGCGGCGACTTGCGCCAACCGGGCTTTTTCCATTTGCGGGCCTGCATAGAAATATTGCCAGCCAAACATCACCAGCGCGGAAAGGACCATTGCCGTAATCAGGTTTTTATTGTCGCTTTTCATTGGTTCTCAATCCGCTTCGGATGCTTGGACCCGTCATTCACCGCATTGGGCGCTGATGGCAGGCCATGATTTGCCGTCTGGCTGGCATTGACTGTCTGGCTGGAGCGCGATGCACGCCCTGTTTTGCGCAGGGCCTTTGCCAACTCCTGCTGCAACTGGACGATACTGAGCTTCAAACTCTCGATGCGTCCCACAATCACATAGTCGCTCTGCGCGACAAAGGGAAGCTCTGGCGCAACCCGCACCGCTTCTTTCAATCGCCGCCGCACCCGGTTACGCACCACGGCACCGCCGACTTTCTTGGTAATCGTGAACCCAATTCTGGGAACATCGGCCAAGGACCCTGCCACCTCGGCTGAGCGCTCGCGGCTTTGCAGGCTGAACGGGGCGCAATGCACCCGCGCGCCCTTGCCGACGGCGAGAAAATCCGCACGCTGCTTCAGGCGTGCCGGCATGCCGCACGGCCAAGGCTCTGCGCATTTCCGGTTATGCACAGACAAAGCCGCTGTGTCACCCTTCAAGGCTTGGCTCCCTCAAGCAGCCGCTGCTGCTGCGTGGCGCGATAAAAAACCTGTCCAGACGCCTGTATTTCGCTTGCGCGAAAACGTCAGCTTACGCCGACAGACGCTTGCGGCCGCGAGCCCGGCGAGCTGCAATCACCTTGCGGCCGCCCACCGTCTCCATACGGGCCCGAAAGCCATGGCGGCGCTTGCGCACGATTTTGCTGGGTTGAAAAGTCCGCTTCACGACAAACCACTCCGAATTAGCTGCGGCCTCTGATTGAGGTGCAATTTTGCAAAAAGGGCCAAAAGCGGCCCCATCCTGATTAAGTTCAATTCCGCACGTTGGCATCGCCTTGCGCCGAACCTGCCTGCATCCGAAGGCACCCGATTAAAGCGCCAGATACAAAACATTATTCGACGCCGACACCTGCCGAAATCGCTGCCCTGCTATAAAGTCATCCATGCGCGAAAGTCAATTGCCAATACCGGCCCGGCGTCAGGATTCGCCAATTTCGGCGCGTTTGTATAATCTGCCACCATTCCGGGAGCCTGTAAAATGAGTGCCAAGGCCAGTACCACCACCCAAAACGCCGTGGATTCACAAATTAGCCCGTTTCCTGGCCCAGAACACGCGTCCAATCATGTGGGGCCGCCGCCTGTGAGACCGACAATTGTGCCAATAGATGCGACAGCTTCCCATGACCCCGCACAACCCGCCCCCAAGGCGAGGCACGATCTGGCTACCGCGCTGCATCTTGCCAGAATCGAAAATGCCGAGCGCTCGCAGGTGATTTCCGAATTGCGCGGTGCCGAAATCGCCCGTCTCGAAATGCTGCAGGAAGCCTTGGCTCCGCTGCTCGCGCAAGTGCCGAAGGGCATAGATATTTTTGATTGCGCGCTCGCCAGCGGCGATCATCCGCGCCTGTTTATCGACATGATCGGCTTCATCGAGATGGCGCGCGACATCCGCACCTACCGATTCGTGCAGGACACCCGCTATGGCCGCATCATCGTCGCCGAATCGGACAAGATGGACGCCATCATCCCTGCCGCCCGCGACTATATCGCCCGCCGGATGGTGGAGCGCGAGGCCGCCCTCGCCAGCGACCAGACCATCGAGCAAGCCGCCCGCCGCCTGCGTGCACCTACGCTCGCCCCCGAGCCGGTTCCCGCCCCGCCCCCGACTTCGGCCCCTGCGCAGCCCCTGCCGATAAAACCGCGCAGGCCAATCTGGCCGGTGCGGCTGTTGCAATTCATCATCGAGTTTTTGGGCGTGTTCACCCTCACGGCCCTGTTGCTGTGGGGCGCATTCGCCGCCTATGGGCCGTCACGGCAATGGCTGGGCCAGCAATTTCCGGCGCTAATGCAGCCCGCCTCCCCCACCAATGCCCCGCCAAAACCCTGAGCCAAAATTTTTGCACGCCGCCAAGCTTGTGCACCCGCCGCGCCCGTGCTAATCGGCATGCGCTGGAGAGGTGGCAGAGTGGTCGAATGCACCGCACTCGAAATGCGGCATAGGTGCAAGCCTATCGGGAGTTCGAATCTCCCCCTCTCCGCCAAGCATTCTTGCAAGCCATTGATATTTATGGACTATTTTTTTAGTCTTTTGCCCAGCCCCCCTTTTAGCCCCCCTTTTGGATTTGGCTTGGCGCGCATTGTGGCGAACTGAAACGCATTTGCGGGCCGGTTTTCGGGAAGGCCTTAGCTTCTATTCGGCGCATCCACGAACTCGATTGTCATGACATTTGAGATAGGCCCGCCGTCCTTGCCTGATAGCTCTATGGCGTGCTTATCGGTCCAATCATACGGCCCCATGTTGCGAAGGGCGAAGGCAATGATGGCAGGCGCGCCGCCGTCGCGTGATGAAGCCCCGGCCTTTATCGCCAAGCCTTCCCAATAATACAGGCAAGCGGCCTTTCCCGCGTGTAAGGCTACCTGAAAGTCAGGGTGCGCAATTGCCCATTGCGAGATTGTTTCCCGTCCAACGCCTATCGATCCTGCAAAGGCCGTTGCCGAATAGCCTTGGCGCATGAACGCCACAATGGCCTCGCAATAGGCCTCTTGGTATTTGGACGGCCTGCCCATTTTGGGCTTGGCGATGGTTATGGCTTTCATGGTTGAACCTCTTTTGTTGTAATCGCTATCTGCCCAATTTTGGATGGCCCCCGCACTGCCTCGTTACCGAACCAATGGCACCTACTCGAGCGGGAAGGCGGGAAGGAACGGGAATTTTGCCAAATGTTCCCGCTTCCCGGTTTCCGGCAAAATAGGGCAATAAAGCGGGAAGGAACGGGAAGTCCCCCTTTAGGGGCTTCCCGGTTGTTCCCGCATTCCCGATGCTCACTTCAGCCAAAGCAGCCTCCTGCCAGCTTGACCAAAAGCTAAGACGACTTGGGATTTCAAAAGTGAGGCGACGGCATTGTTGAAGTTTTTTCGTTTGCGTTCGGCAAGCTTGGTTGCGTCATCACCTTCGACAGCCTGTTCTGCAATCTTGGCGTAATACCTTGCTCGAACGATGCTATCGCAAACGGCTTTGACTTCCGGCCCGTCAGCATAAGGTCGCACGGCCTCCCCAGCATCAACCAGCGCCGCTTCGATGCAATCGCGCAACAAGCGTTGTGAGGGTGGCACCGTCTTAATTTTGGCCTTCGGCTTGGCGTTCGTTTCGACAGCATCCGACACAACCAGGGTTGCAACGTCCCGGCCCCGCGCATCCGTCGCCACCACCATTCGCAACAAATTGATTGTGAAGGCCAGATCGTCCGACTCATCCTTGGCTTTGGCAAGGCTCACAAGCGCTTCTAGGCCCGCCTGCCTCTCACATAGCAAGGCAACGTCAACGCCAGCGTGCAAGCTGCTATGCCCGCGCATTCGACCTTCCTCGGAATGTCCGACATGGTGAACGACCAGCACAAAGCAATTTAATAGCCTTGCCAGCGCATGGGCATTTTGAACGAAGGTTTGCATACCGCTTCCATTTTCATCACCCGCGCCAAGGCTTGCTGACAGCGTATCAATCACAACCAGCGACGGGTTTACACCCGCGCCGTTTATGGCCTGTTTAAGCGCGTCCAGATCGCCGCTGGCACTTCCCATGTTCGGAGCGGTTTCAATCAGCCAAAAGCCAGCCTCAGCTGGCAATGCGCCGTTGTGCAATTCCCAGCCGACTTTGCGCTTGTGAAGCCCTGCCGCCCCTTCACTGGCGATGTAGATGGCACCGCCTTTGACGGTTTCACGACCTCCCCATTCGCGCCCGGTGGCGATAGCAAGCGCCAAATCAGCTGCAATGAAGCTTTTGAAAGCGCCGCTCTTGCCAAACAGGACACCAACGCCTTCAGGCGGGAATATCCGGTCAAGCAACCAACTTTCACCCGATTGCACCTGAATTTCTTGATGCGGTTTCAATGTGAATTTAGGCCCGCCCGGCACCTTCTGGCCAATGGGTGGCGCTTCGTCGTAGGGTGGCAACGGCACATAATCGCTACAGGCAGCAGCGTCGTTTTGATGGTCATGTCTCATAGCGCGATCCCTCCCAGCCGTTTAGCCAGTGGAATTAACTCGACAACGACCGCGCGAAGCTCTCTCACGTGCATGTAAATCAATTGCCCGTGTCCACGATATGACGCTTCGGCAATTGAGGTTCCAAGGCTGGCAACCAAGGCTCCGAATTCGCCGGTGGCGTCGTAAAGTAACCAAGCTTCTGCCTGGCGCTGCGCTTCTGCGCTAGGGCTAGCACTGGCGTCGTGGCTTTGGATTATGGTTGCTGTCATGCGCAGCCCCCCAAACTGGCCAGCGCCGCAATCAAACGCGCGGCCGGCATGGGCAGGCGAAACCTTTTGGCTATCCAAAGCGTCGCATATTCGCTTGCGTCAAATGATGGTTTTTGATAATCCATAAGCTGCAATTCGCTGTAGGAATTATCGGAACCCGCCTCACTTGACCCGTGAAGGCGGGTTTTGCTTTGCGGCAAGGTTAAGCGACCTTGCGAGAAGTGCTTGCGGCAATAATCCGCGCAATCTCATCCTTGTGAATGAGCAACTTCCGGCCCATGCGGATTGTGGCAATGTCGCCCCGTTCAATCATTTTGAAGAGCGTCGTCTTGCCGATATTGAGCGCCGCCATCGCTTGTGTGGTGTTGAGCGCGATTGCGTCGGATTTGTCCAAGATATTCATGATTCGGCTCCGGTGTTATTGACCGGATAACCAAATGAACCCCAAAGCGCCTTCGCACAACAGAATAACAGGTTCATTCTGGCGAGAATGAACCACGATTTATTTGCGGCCGTTAATCATTTTCGTCATAGCGCGCTTTATGCTGGCAACGCTAAAACCCCGAGTTCCCACAGCAACGCCAGCGGCTTTGCAAATTTCCGTTTCGTATTGCTTGGCACATATATCAGTCGTCCTCATCAATTCGGCTGGCACGACCAGTCGAATAGCACCGCTTAATCCGACATGCGTAAGTCTAGTTTGACGTTCTTTCTTGCGGCGCAACTCAAAACCCGTCTCATCGCGCCGCCGTTGCTCGCTGTTGGCTTGAACCTCTAGGGGTGTTTTGATGTAGGGGCCTATCAACAGGGCGGCGAAAACCAATCCGGCAATCTCAGCCTCGGAGCCTTCAGGCAAAAGCGCTTGGACGCGCCGCAAGCGTTCGGTGAAGTCATTGCTCATATTGGCAATTATCGTTTCGGGCGAATTAAAATGCTTCGTGTTTTCGCAGGCATACCGATCCAGCTTATCCCGAACAAGCCCGCCGATTGCAGTCAGAGACTTGCGATAGGTTTGAATAGACTGCATTTTCTCGACTACGGACAGAATATGCGGGTGCGCCCTCATAGCCTCAATGGTGTATGCGACAGTCTTTCGAATATCCGCTTCCCGGTCATCACCATTCATTGACTTGCCTCACCCACACAAAAGGAAGCGCGCGGCAAGCGTTGTGCATGACGCCTTTCGGATGGCCGTCCTAGCCGCGCAAGTCCCTTTTAGCGTGTTTCGGTATGTTATGAATCATTGTTTGTTCTTCATCCCAATGTTATTCACAATCGCCGGTTTGCTTAACATCATTCATCACATCACCCACCTGCTATGCCGCGCGTTTGCCTGTCAGGCAAAATTCCAAAATTCCCGCACCTACAGGCAAAACGCGGTGCGGCGTTACCCTTGGGCTGTCATGTCTCAGGAAGGACCCGCCGTTTTTTGGCTATCCCCCGCCATTTATCAGGTGCGGCGGAGGCGGAAGCTTTTGTTGTCGCTGGTATGGGCATGGCCAAGACGGCTGAGCGAGGCCAGAATGCTTTCTATGGCAGGCTCCGCTTTTGCGCCCTGCCGGAAGCTTCTGGCCAGCGTTGCCGCATCCAGCGGCGTGCTGGCACCCATCAGCGAGGCAAAGACAGCGGCGGTGCGTTCCAGATCGCTGGCGGGAAACAGCGGCTTTTGCGTCTTGATATCCATCGGCAAGGCCACGGACAATTGCGCGCCCGCTTCGGCTGCCGCCTGCGCATCCATGATTCCGGCGCGCGGGCGCTGATAATCGGGTCGCAGCCAGCGGATAAGGCCGCGCTGCTCCTCCAGCGTGCGGGCCGCATTGAGCTGCACAAGCCGCGCCAAAATGTCTTCATCGGCAAGCGTTGCTGGCCAGCCGTAAGCCTGTGCCACCAGCGCGTCGATTTTATCGTGCAATTCCTTGATGATCAGCACAAGGCCATGGGTCTTGATGGCTTCGTCGGCTTCGCTCAATGCCTGCCCCGCCCGCAACTTCTCCAGCACATTGTAGATTTGCGTGAGGGTTAAGCCAGGATGCGCAACTTGGCATTGCTTGCGCAACCCGTCCAACTCCTCCGCAGCCGCACGGATTTGGGTTTTGAGGGTTTCGGAGGGGGCGGGGAAAGGGAAGGGATCGAAGCATTGTGATTTTGTATAAATGGGCCGGTCTTCTAACGTCCCGCCTGTTTGCAGTGTCCAAACAACATGAATCCGGGACGACAACACGCCTAGCGCATAGCCATCATCCAGTGCCATGCAAACAAGCCTGTTATCCGGCAAAATGCTGGCGTCGAGAAACTGGAAAATCCGGTGCTTGGCCGTTTCGACGGTCGCAATATAGCGTGGAAGGTTGGCAAGGGCGGGGCGGATTTCGTCACGTGTTCGCCCAAACAGCCACCACCGCGCCTTAATATCCTTATCGCGGTTCAGATCACGCTCAGGCTTAACTGTCGCCGCAATGTGTTGATAGACCTCGGGATAGGTCTTGCGCACGTCATCCGCACCAAGTCCAAAAAGATCGATGACCATGAGGCCACGCGACACCCCAACTAGATCACGACCGTTGCGGTAGTTGCGAATATGACGCTCCAAGCCATCGCGACGCCCAAGGCCAAGATGGGCCGCTTCTTGCGGAGTAACTATGAAACCAGCGCCGAATAGCATCATGCCTCGGGACGAAAGCCCATCATTGGCTTGCAGCGGCCTACATTGCGAAACATCCGCCCCCACCGTCAAATCGCTGTTGATGCGCCCGATGGTTTCGCGCAGGTCAACAATTGGTTCGTCGGTGTCGAGATCAGCCTCGCGCGTCACCTCCAGCAAGCGGCCCTCATGCGCGCCAAGCGCTGCAACCGTCATGGCAATGCGCACGGCGGCGGCGTCTTTGGTGGCTTTCGTCCAAGGATGATCGGCAATCGCCATCTGCAGCGAGATCGTCGGCTTGCCCTTGGCCCCGCCATTTTTAACCCCGTCATTGCGAGCGGAGCGAAGCAAACCAGTGGGTGCTTGTGCGGCCCCCGCTTCCCGCACGCTCTGGCTTGCTTCGTCGCCAGCGCTCCTCGCAATGACGGGGGCGGCGTCATTGCGAGCGGAGCGAAGCAAACCAGTGGGTGCTTGCAAAGCCTCCCCCTCCCCGTCAGCACTGGCTTGCTTCGTCGTAAGTGCTTCTCGCAATGACGGGGCTGCGTCATTGCGAGCGGAGCGAAGCAAACCAGTGGGTGCTTGTGAGGCCCCCGCTTCCCGCACGCTCTGGCTTGCTTCGTCGCCAGCGCTCCTCGCAATGACGGGGGCGGCGTCATTGCGAGCGGAGCGAAGCAAACCAGTGGGTGCTTGTGAGGCCCCCCCTTCCCGCACGCTCTGGCTTGCTTCGTCGCCAGCGCGCCTCGCAATGACGGGGGCGGCGTCATTGCGAGCGTAGCGAAGCAAACCAGTGGATGCTTGCAAAGCCTCCCCCTCCCCGTCAGCACTGGGTTGCTTCGTCGCCAGCGCTCCTCGCAATGACGGGGTGGATTTGTCGAGGTAACGCTCAATCACTTTGCGCTGGAAAACTTGCGTCAAGGAATTGGTCGTGACAAAGCCAAAGCGCTTCAGCGCCGTGCCTTTGAGGGTGAGAAGTTCCGCCGCGCGATCCCACCAATACATCACGAAATCAGCGCTCTCGTTCATGTGCGGATGCGCGGCCCAAAGCGCCTGCGCATAGCCTTCGCCAAGACGGCTGCGCAAATCCTTGCCGCCGATAAACGGCGGGTTGCCAACGATATAATCCGCCATCGGCCATTCCGGGCGCTTCGGGTTTTTGTAGGCATAAACTTCCACCCGCCCGCCTTCCGCGTCGGTGCGCTCCAGCGGGCGGCCATTGTCGCCTCGTGCCAGTTCGCGCGCGCTCCACGCCAGCACCGCATCAGCCACCTTGACGGCCTTGAAATCCTTCAAAATCGGCTCGTCCGGCGGTGCGCCGCGCGTGCGGAAATGCCATTGCAGAAAGCCGATCCAGATCACCAGTTCCGCAATCGCTGCCGCGCGCGGGTTGACCTCCAGCCCAAGGAATTGATGCGGATCGATGGTTTTGAGCGCGATGGCCCCCTGAACCTCCAGCGAGGCCATGGCCTCCAGCACCTCGCCCTCCAGCCGCTTCATCAATTCCAGCGCAACGTAAAGAAAATTGCCCGTTCCGCAGGCGGGGTCGAGAATTTTGGTCTCGCACAATTGGTCTTGAAACGCGGCAATCAGTGCCCGCGCGCCCTTCACGTCGCCTTCATTGCGCCTTGTTTCGGCGGCGGCCTGCACATTCGCCCATTGCGCCTTTAGCGGCTCCATCACCGTGGCAATCACCAACCGTTCGACATAGGCGCGCGGCGTATAATGCGCCCCCAACTTGCGCCGCTCAGCGGGGTTAAGCGCCTGCTCCAGCAGCGTGCCAAAAATCGCCGGTTCCACCAGCCGCCAATTGGCGCGCGCCGCCTCATAAAGCTCGCCAATCTCCTCGGGTGGCAAAGCAAATGCCGTGCGATTCTTGAACAGATAACCATTGAATTTTTTGACGTTACGCTCGAGCGCGAAGGAAAATCCGCCTTCGTCCATCGCCTCCCACAATTGCGTGACCTGACGCTGGAACATCTCCGGCTTGGCGATGCAGCGTGCCAGCAAATCCCGAAAACTGTCCTTGGGCAGCAATTCCACATCTTCGGCAAACATCGTGAACAGGCAGCGCATCAGAAATAGCGCCACCGCTTCAGGGTCATGCAACCTGTGCCCCTGCGCATCCGTAGCTTCCTCGAGGTGCTTGGAGATTTTGGCGAGCCTTGCCGCAATCTCGCGGGTGACACGGGCGGATATTTTGGCGGGGTCCAGTTTGTGCGGGTCCAGCCAGATCAACCGCAGACGCTCGCGAATGGTCTCATTGGCCAAATCCTCCATATAAATACGAAAGCCCTGCCGATCGGGAAATTGCGCGTAGTTTTTGCCCTGCCCCGAAAAATCCGCGTAAATCTCAAAGCAATGGCCAATGTCGCAGACTATGAGAAACGGCGGCCAGCCTTCACTGACGGGCAAGGCGCGGGCATAATCCTCCGCTTGCTGGCGTGCCCCCATCATCAGCACATCCCAGCCCCGCGCCGCCTCACGCTTGCCGCGTGCCTTTGGGGCAGGCTCTGGCGTGGGCAACAGCGAAAATTGTTCTGGCACGGCTTTGGCCCCGCCGGGCCGACGGCTTTGCTTGGCCTCCAGCACGAAGCAGCCGCGCTTGTAGAGGTCAATTCGCCCCGTTGAAGTCGAGCCATCGGGCTCGCGGAAGGTAACCGCGCGCTCAAATGTATAGGCATTTGAGGCAACGTCTGAAGACGCTTGCTCAGGACGCGGCACCTGCAAAATATCGCTCAGTTCCGACAGGAACAGCGCATAATTGGCGCGCTCCTGCCCGCCGTCGCCATCCGTCCAGCGGCGAAGGAAGGCTTGCAATTCTGGCAATGAATGATCGGCTCCGGACGACATTTTTAGCAATTCCACCCCAATGGCCCCAAGCTATCGGAGGTGACGCCAAATTGCAAAGCGCGCTTAGCCCCGCGCCGCGCCCTCATTCAAGCTGCATGTTTGGCCAGCCCAGAATAATCATGCGTGCTTTCGGCTTTTGCCAGATCATACGCCGCCTGAAGGTTAAGCCAGAACCGCGCATCCGTGCCAAAATAGCGGCCCAGACGAATGGCCGTGTCGGCTGAAATATCCCGCCTTTGGCGCACAATGTCGCTTATCCGGTTGCCCGGCACGCCCAATGCACGGCCCAGCGCGCTGGCAGACATGCCCAACGGCTCCAGAAATTCAGCCTGCAAGATTTCACCCGGGTGAACCAGAATGCGTGCCATGACGGTCCCTTTCAATGATAGTCAACAATTTCAACATGATCCGGACCAATGCCGACCCAAACGAAACACACGCGCCAACGGTCATTGATGCGAATGCTGCATTGGCCTTTTCGATCCCCTTGCAAAACCTCCAGACGATTGCCCGGCGGAGCGCGTAAATCCGAAAGTGAAATGGCCGCGTCCAGCATCATTAGTTTGCGCATGGCGACACGTTCAACCGCTTGCCAGCGTGACGGACAAATTCCCTTGCTGAAAAGCATGGCCGTCTCGTTGTCTGCAAAGCCTAAGATCACAAAAGCAATATGCGCTATGTATCACGATAAATCAAGACTGGCCGCCCTGATCGGCCCCTAACCCTTCCGCATCATCACAACATTGCCGCCCGCCGCTTTTGGCTCGCACCATGAAGCCCATGCTTCCAGCATCAAGCGCCGCTTTTCCAGTTGATCGCCGCGCCGGTAAGCCGCTTCCGCTTTGTTGGCGATGGTATGGGCAAGACAGGCTTCGCGCGTTTCGCCTGAAAAGCTGGACACTTCGCTGGCCCAGTCGGAAAAGCTGGACCGGAACCCGTGCGCCGTCACCTCGCATTGCATCCGGCGAAGCAGCATGTTGAAGGCCATGCTGGACAAAGCCTTGCCCTCCCCGCG
>JAGXAN010000007.1 GCA_019075865.1 Hyphomicrobiales bacterium
AAATCCAGCCAAGCCTAACCCGCGCTTACCCCGTCTGCGCAACCCCGACCAGCTTCGACGGGGTAAGCCCTACCGCTGCTGCCTCACGACCAAAAAGAGGGGTCCTTTTTCGATGCTTATTGGGGGTCCCAATTGCTTGCTGATTGACAGCGCATAGCGCCGAAGCAAACCAGAGGATGCGGGAAGGGCGCGCGCAATGGGCAAGCACTGGTTTGCTTCGCTGCGCTCGCAATGACGAGACCCCACCCGTCATTGCGAGGCGCATAGCGCCGAAGCAAACCAGAGGATGCGGGAAGGGCGCGCGCAATGGGCAAGCACTGGTTTGCTTCGCTACGCTCGCAATGACGATGCCCCCCGTCATTGCGAGGCGCATAGCGCCGAAGCAAACCAGAGGATGCGGGAAGGGTGCACGCAATGGGCAAGCACTGGTTTGCTTCGCTGCGCTCGCAATGACGAGACCCATCCGTCATTGCGAGGCGCATAGCGCCGAAGCAAACCAGAGGATGCGGGAAGGGCGCGCGCAATGGGCAAGCACTGGTTTGCTTCGCTGCGCTCGCAATGACGAGCCCCACCCGTCATTGCGAGGCGCATAGCGCCGAAGCAACCCAGTGGTTTCGGGAAGGGTGCGCGTTATGGGCAAGCACTGGTTTGCTTCGCTGCGCTCGCAATGACGAGACCCATCCGTCATTGCGAGGCGCATAGCGCCGAAGCAACCCAGTGGTTTCGGGAAGGGCGCGCGTTATGGGCAAGCACTGGCTTGCTTCGCTGCGCTCGCAATGACGAGCCCCCACCCGTCATTGCGAGGCGCATAGCGCCGAAGCAAACCAGAGGATGCGGGAAGGGTGCGTGTTATGGGCGGGCACTGGCTTGCTTCGCTACGCTCGCAATGACGAGCCCCACCCGTCATTGCGAGGCGCTTAGCGCCGAAGCAACCCAGAGGATGCGGGAAGGGTGCGCGCTATGGGCAAGCACTGGCTTGCTTCGCTCCGCTCGCAATGACGCGGAGGGGTGGGGTGGGATGAGCGGCCGTCAAATAATTTGAAACTGGTGTGTTCAAGAAGGCTACTTATGCGTGCAAACGTACCATTTTGGTTTTATATTTGCCATGGTAAATTGTGTTTTCACGCACTGCTCTGATTTTATTGTGCGGTGTGGGCGCTTTTGAGCTTTTGGGGATTGAGATATGTTTGAAACGTTTTCAGGGCTTGGCGTTGCGTTGCTACTACTCCTGCTGTTACTCTTGATTCTGGCCGCCCGGTCATTTGGCATAAATCAGGAATATCAACGCGGCGTTCTTTTTCGACTTGGCCGGGTTAAAATCACCAAAGGCCCTGGCCTGTTTTGGTGCATTCCTATGATCGAGCGTGTTACCAAGGTTGACATGCGCACCATAACTGA
The DNA here is from genome assembly GCA_019075865.1 of Hyphomicrobiales bacterium. Lineage (GTDB taxonomy): Bacteria > Pseudomonadota > Alphaproteobacteria > Rhizobiales > Beijerinckiaceae > REEB77. Next base: position 1,399 of record JAGXAN010000007.1, read on the forward strand.
AGCGCTTGATACTCAGGAATCGGTAACACGGGATGGTGTAGCTGTTCGGGTTAATGCCGTACTCTGGTTTCGTGCCATGAATCCGGTGGAGGTTATCACCTCCGTCATCAATTGGCAGGGTGCCGTCATTCAAGCCGCCGAAACGAGTTTGCGTGATGCGATTGGGCAAAGCGATCTTGACCAAATCCTCAAGGACCGGACGACAATCAACAAGCGGCTCCTCGAACTGCTTATCAAAACCTGCGCGAAATGGGGCGTGGCGGTTGACTCTGTCGAGATCAAGGACCTCGATATCCCCGAGCAGATGCAACGCGCCATCGCTCGCGAGGCGGAAGCAATACGTGAGAAGCGAGCGCGGATCATCAAAGCGGAAGGCGAGAAGGAAGCATCGCAGACCCTTGCCGATGCTGCGCGCATCATTGGGGAAGTGCCTGGCGCACTGGAATTGCGCCGTCTGCAAACACTCAGTGAAATTGGCGTTGAGCATAACTCTACAATAGTCGCAATGTTTCCAACCGAATTGCTCGAAGCCGCAAAGCGGTTTGCAACCTGATCAAAATAGCCCTCCTTCTTGCCTCAATCTACTTTCCAGCTTTGACTGTTTTCAGCAAGAATAGGCCCTAAGCGGTTTGTATCTCGTGCCCCCTCGCGCTCCGGCACGCATTCATCTCGAACTGCCCATGACCTTTGAACTTCTGCCGGCTTTTCGCCCTCAGCGGAGGCGTATTTCTGTTTTTGTGTCAAACAGGATTGCCGCTTCGACGGGGAAGGTGACGCCGACCTTGGTGCCGGTCGCGATTTTGATGTCTTCGTGGGCTTCGACCGTCATCCGCTCGCCGGAGGGTCCGGTCAGATAGACGTAAGATGTTCCGCCCAGCGCCTCGGTCAACTCGACGCGGTGGGTGCTGCCGGCGTGATCGAGCGTGAGGTGCTGCGGGCGCAGGCCCAGCGTGACGGGGGAGCCATTCGGGGGCAGGTTGACTGGCAGCGAGACCTTGGCATGGCCAAGGCCGGGCACAAGCACGGTGCCGTCGTGCACGCTGGCCGCGAGGAAGTTCATTGCGGGCGAGCCGATGAAGCCCGCCACGAATTTGTTGTCGGGGTCGCGGTAAAGGTCGAGCGGTGCGCCAACCTGCTCGATCAGGCCGGCGCGCAGCACCACAATTTTGTCGGCGAGGGTCATCGCCTCGACCTGGTCGTGCGTGACATAAATCATCGTCACGCCAAGTTCTTTGTGCAGGCGGGCGATTTCCACACGCATTTCAACCCGAAGTTCGGCGTCGAGGTTCGACAGGGGTTCGTCAAACAGGAATACTTCCGGCCCGCGCACGATCGCACGCCCGATGGCGACGCGTTGGCGCTGCCCGCCCGAAAGCGCCTTTGGTTTGCGCTTCAGATAGTCTTCGAGCCGCAGGATACTGGCGGCATTGCTAACCTTTTGCGAGATTTCCGCTTTGGCCACGCCGTTCATCTTGAGCCCGAAGCCCATGTTTTCCTCAACCGTCATGTGCGGGTAAAGCGCATAGGTCTGGAACACCATGGCGATGCCGCGCTCGGAGGGGTCGACCTTGGTCACGTCGCGGCTGCCGATTTCGATCCGGCCGGCGGTGGTTTCCTCCAGACCGGCGATCATGCGCAAAAGCGTGGACTTGCCACAACCGGAGGGACCGACGAAGACCACGAATTCGCCATCGGTCACGGTAAGATCAACGCCGTGGATAACCTGCGCCTGGCCGTATTTTTTCACGACATTCCTGAGATTGACACCCGACATTACTTCTCCCCCTTGCTCTCTTGTTCGGGAAAGCGCCAGCTTTCCGCTTCTGCCGCGATCAATGCCGCGGTTTGTGCAATTACGGGTGCCAGTGCCTCCAAAGCCGCGAGCGTCGTGCGCATGGTGATGGAGGTGACCGAAATCGCGCCGATCACGCGCTTGGCCCGCGTCAGAATTGGAAAGGCGATGCAAATGATCCCCGGTTCGTGCTCTTCGTTGTCAAAGGCATAGCCGCGCGCGCGAATGGCCTGCAATTCGGTGGTCAATTCCTTTGGTGTGGTAAGCGTGTGATGGGTGAATCGGTAAAAGGATTGGCGGGTGATGGCGCGGGCAAGGTCTGCGTCGTCCAGATAGGCCAGCATCGCCTTGCCAACGCCCGTGCAATAGGCTGGCCCAACTTTGCCAGCTTGGCTGTACATATCAACAGGCCGGCGCGCATTGCGTTTGTCGACGTAAAGCACGTGCCCGGTGTCGAGTTGGGCAAGATGGACGGTTTCGCCGATCTTGCTGGCCAGGGCATCGATATGGGGCCGTGCCAGCGGGGCAAGCGAGCTTTGCTGCCATGCCGAATGGGCAAGCCGCACCAAGCGCATGCCCGGGGCGTAGCTCTGCCGCTCCGCGTCGTAAGCCAACATGCCCTGATTGGTCAGCGTCTGCAGCAAGCGATACAGGGTTGCCTTTGGAAATCGCCCCCCGGCCAGAAGCTCTTTGAAGCGGACCGGTTGGCCACGTTCAGCGACCATGTCCAACACATCCAGGGCTTTGCCGACGGTTCCGTCCGATGCGGTCAATGTCGTTGCAAGTTTGTCCATGACATCCAGTTTCGTTTCAATCGTCGTAACCCGTTCGCTGATGGTTGACAGCTTAGCCGAAGCGACGCATATTTTTCAATAAGTAAAACTGAGTTTCATATATTGGAACCAAAAAGGGAGGAAATTATGGTCCAATTTTCACGCGGAACATGGGCGTTGCTTGCCGCAGCAACCGTCATCGGCGCGCAAGCCCACGCTGGCGAAATCAAGATTTTTACCGATACTTCGGATCCTGCGCCCAAGGCGGCGTTTCAGGCGCTGATCGCCGATTTTGAAAAAGCGAACCCGGATGTGAAGGTCACGCCGACGTTCTTCGATCATGAAGGCTACAAGACCGCGATCCGCAACTTCCTGACGGCGGACGCGCCGGATGTGGCAAACTGGTATGCCGGCAATCGCATGGCCCCCTTTGTGAAGGCTGGCCAATTCGCCGATGTGTCGGATGTATGGGAAAAGAATGGCCTGAAAAGCACGCTGAAATCGGCGCTGCCCTCAATGACGATTGATGGAAAACAATGGGGCATTCCCTACACTTACTATCAATGGGGCGTGTACTATAACAAAGACGTGTTCAAGAAATTTGGCGTCGATGTTCCCAAGACCTTTGATGCATTTCTGGCCGATTGCGCCAAGTTCAAAGCGGGCGGGGTGGATTGCACCACCACCGGCACCAAGGCCGGTTGGCCCGCAGGTGGCTGGTTCGATTACATGGACCTTCGGGTAAACGGTTATCAGTTTCACATGGATCTGACCGCCGGCAAGGTTGCCTGGACCGATCCGCGCGTGAAAGCGGTGTTTGCGGAATGGGCCAAACTGGTCAAGCCCGGCTATGTCACCGCCAATGCGGCAGGCATCGACTGGCAGGATGCCCTGCCATTGCTGGAGCAGGGGAAGGCTGCGACTTACCTGATCGGCAATTTTGCGGTGGCACCGCTGAAGGCGGGCGGCATGACGGACAAGACACTCGGCTTCTTCCAATTCCCGGCGATTACGGCTGGCTTGCCGATGGCGGAAGACGCGCCGACCGACACGATCCATATTCCGGTGGGTGCCAAGAACAAGGTTGACGCCAAGCGGTTCCTCGCCTTCGTGGCGCAGGCGGATACGCAGACCAAGCTGAATGTTGCGCTGGGTCAGTTGCCCGTCAACAATCAGTCGAAGGTGGGCGACGACCCGTTCCTGCAAGCGGGCTTCACGATGCTCTCGAATGCGGCCGGTCTCGCGCAATTCTTTGACCGTGACGCGCCAGCAGAAATGGCGAAATCGGGCATGGACGGCTTCCAGGAGTTTATGGCGCATCCGGAGCGTGTCGACACGATCCTTGCCCACCTCGAGGATGTACGCAAGCGCGTCTACAAATGATCGGTTGATCTGAATGCCCCTTTCCGTTTCAAGAGCGGGAAGGGGTTCTTGCCTGACTGACCCGGAGTATATGTGCATGGCCGCCACTGGCGAAATTCGCCGCAGTTATTGGCGTCGAAACCAACGGGCGCTGGCGCCTTGGCTTTTCATCGCGCCCGGCGCGTTCATGTTCGTGATCTATGTGGTGATCCCGATTTTCCGTTCTGTGACGATCTCATTTTACAAATGGGATGGGATGGGGCCAAAGGTGTGGATCGGATTGAGCAATTATGCCGAGCTTTGGGGGGACCCGGCGTTTGTTGTCTCGCTGAAGAATAATTTTATCTGGTTGTTGCTCTATCTGCTGGCAGTTCCGGCGGGTCTTTTCATGGCGATTTTCCTGAATCAGACCGTGCGCGGCATCCGCGTTTACAAGTCCCTGTTTTTCTTTCCATTCGTGATTTCGCAGGTCGTCGTCGGCCTGATGTTCTCGTGGTTTTACGCGCCGGGATTTGGGTTGTTCTACAAACTCACCCAGATGCTGTCGGGCACTGGCATCGCCATTCTGGCGGACGAAAGGTTTGCCACTTATGGCATCATCGCCGCAGGACTTTGGCCACAGATCGCCTATTGCATGATCTTGTATTTGACGGGCCTCAACAATGTGTCGCCTGACCAGATAGAGGCGGCGCGCCTCGATGGGGCCAAGGGTTGGAAGATGTTGTGGTATGTCATCATCCCGCAATTGCGCCCGGCAACCTTCATTGCCGCTGTCGTAACGGTGATCGGCGCGCTGCGCTCGTTCGATCTCGTTTCGATCATGACGCAGGGCGGGCCCTATGGCTCCACGCGGGTGCTTTCCTATTACATGTACGAAACGGCGCTGAGCGAATATGGCTACCGCATGGGTTATGGCGCGGCGATCGCGGTGGTTCTGTTCCTGATCATGATGCTTTTCATCTCCGGTTTCATCTGGAAGATGTACCGCGACGAAACGGAGCGCTGAGATGTTTCCCAGACCGATTGCCCAAGTGTCTCCCATCGCGCGCTTTTCCTACAAATTAGCGCTGCCGGTTGTTTTGGTGCTATGGCTTTTGCCGTTTCTTGGTGTGGCCGTGACCTCGCTGAAACCGGCCGCTGATCTGGCGCAGGGCAATTATTTTGGTTGGCCGAGCCATCTGGCCTTTGGCAATTACGCCGATGTTTTCCGCAACTCGCCCATAGCCCATTACATCCTCAACAGTTTCAAGGTTACGATCCCGACGGTGATTGGCGCGGTGGCCTTGTCCTGCATGATTGGCTTTGCACTGGCGGTTTACAATTTCCGCTTCAACCTGCTGATCTTTTTTATCTTCGTTGCGGGCAATTTTGTGCCGTTTCAGATTTTGATGGTGCCGGTGCGCGATCTGACGCTGAAATTGGGGCTGTATAACACCATCACCGGGCTCGCCCTGTTTCACATTTCGTTCCAGACCGGCTTCTGCACGCTCTTCATGCGCAATTTCATCAAGTCCCTGCCTCCCGAATTGATCGAGGCGGCGCGGGTGGAAGGCGTGACGGAGATCCAGATTTTCTGGCATGTCGTTCTTCCCTTGATGCGTCCGGCCATTGCGGCGCTTTCGGTGCTGGTGTTCACCTTCATCTGGAATGACTATTTTTGGGCGACCGTGCTGACGACCGGCCCCAACACGCAACCCGTGACGGCGGGGCTTTACACGCTGAACGGCCAATGGGTCGCGGCTTGGCAATTGGTGTCGGCAGGGTCCATCGTCGCTGCCATGCCACCAGTGCTGATGTTCTTTGCGATGCAGCGCCATTTTATCGCGGGTCTGACATTGGGAGCGGTCAAGTGATGCCGACATGGCGGGTGGATGCCGGGGCGCAGTCGCTGGTGATGGTTTCTCATGGGGGCATACCGGCGGTTGCCTATTGGGGGGCGCGTTTGCCCGAGGGTGAGGATTTGGCCCAGATTGCTGCAGCGTGTGTGGCGGATCTGACCGGTGGTATGCTGGATGCCAGCCCTGAGCTATCGCTTTGTCCGCAATCATCCGAGGCCTTTCCCGGCCAACCCGGATTGGTGATGGCGGAGGCGGACGGCACGCCGTTGCACCCGCGTTTTCGGTTTGCCAGCGCGGAAGTCACCGGGCAGGGCCTTTTCCTGACCTCGACCGCGGGTGCGCTGAAATTGATCCACCGGATTTCGGTGGAGGGCGATACAGGCATGATCGGGCTGCGCAGCACGTTGACTTCTGACCGCCCGATCCGGGTGCATTGGCTGGCCGCCCCGGTTTTGCCCGCACCCCAACAGGCCAGCGAGATGATCGACGTTGCTGGTCGCTGGATTGGAGAGTTTCAACTGGTTCGCACGCCATGGGCAGCGGGCATTCGCATGCGTGAGGCGCGAACCGGGCGGTCCGGCCACGAACACCCGCCCTATCTGATCCTGCCCATTGATGCGGCCAGCAACACGAATGGCGAGGCATTTGGCCTGCAATATGGCTGGTCCGGCGGGCACCGCATGATCGCAGAGGAATTGCCGGATGGCCGACGACAGGTGCAATTTGGCCACGCCACCGGCGCAGAAACCAGGCCCGCGCGAAGTTTTGAGACCGCGGTGCTTTATGCGGCCTATTCGGCTACCGGACTTAACGGGATCGCCCGTGCAAACCAGCGGCTGATCCTGGACCGGATCGTACAGTTTCCCGACCCCACGCGCCCACGGCCGGTGCATTATAATTGCTGGGAGGCGGTCTATTTTGATCACAAGCTTGCCGATCTCGCTGCTATCGCAGACCGGGCCGCTGCCATTGGTGCCGAGCGCTTTGTCTTGGACGATGGCTGGTTTGGTCATCGTGACAATGACACCAGCAGCCTTGGCGACTGGGTGGTGGACCGCAAGAAATGGCCCGACGGCTTGCATCCTTTGATTGCGCATGTCCACAAGGTCGGCATGACTTTTGGTCTTTGGTTCGAACCGGAAATGGTGAACCCGGACAGCGACCTGTATCGCGCGCATCCCGAATGGGCACTGGGGGCGGCGGACCAGACGCTGGGCCGTCACCAGATGGTGCTGGATCTCAGTCTTGCGGCGGTGCGCGAATATCTTTTTCAACAGATCGACGCGATCCTTGGCGAATACCCGATTGACTATATCAAATGGGATCACAACCGTTTGCTGCCTGTGGTGGATGCGGCGCAGACCACGGGCGTTTATGAACTGCTGGACCGTTTGCGCGCGGCGCATCCTATGGTTGAAATCGAGACCTGCGCCTCGGGCGGCGGGCGCATCGACGCGGGCATTTTGGCGCGCACGCATCGCGTTTGGCTCTCCGACAGCAATGACGCGCTGGAGCGACTGCGTATCCAGCATGATACAGCGCTGTTCCTGCCAGCCAGCGTAACAGGCAGCCATGTTGGGCCGCGCCATTGCCATACTTCGGGGCGTGATTTGCCGATGGCGTTCCGCGCTTATGTCGCGGCGCAGCGTCACATGGGGTTCGAGATGGATTTGCGCGCGCTGACGGCGCAGGAGGAAAAGACACTGACCGCCATTACCGCATGGTGGAAAGCGGGGCGGGCATGGCGGATGTTTGCCGATATACTGCGACTTGACAGCGCCGACCCCAGCCTCACGGCAGAGATGCAATTGGCCCGCGATGGCACCCGTTTCACGGTTTTTGCGGGAATTGCCGCGACTTCGGCGCAAATTCTGCCGCGTCCCTTGCGCCTTGCCGGGCTTGATCCTGACGCGCGTTACCGTTTGACGCTGCACAATCGCGAGGACATTCCCACCCGAAGCCGTGGTTTGCCCGCGCTTAAATCCGGCGCGCTGATGCTATCGGGCCAATATTTGATGCACCATGGCCTGACCCTGCCATGGGGCTATCCCGCAACCATGTGGGTGATCGATGGGGAACGCCTTCATCCAAACAGGTGACGACGTTTTCTTGACCAAAACCCTCATGCAGAAGAATCGAAAATTGCAATGAAGCCCGATTATCGCCCGTCCAACGGGAATGGAAAGCGCGACACGGACGGCGTTATCCTTGGACGGTGGATCTTTGCCAAACTGAAGGAGCCCAACTGATGCCCCGCAACCTGATTGCCATTCTTCGCGGCATTACGCCCGACGAGGCCGTTCCGATCGCCGGAGGACTGATTGAGGCGGGCATTACCGCGATCGAGGTGCCGCTCAACTCGCCGGAGCCCTATGAAAGCATCGCCCGCATCGCGGCGGCTTTCGGCGCGCAGGCGCTGATTGGCGCGGGCACGGTGCTGTCGGCTTTGCAGGTGGATGAGGTTGCCCGTGCCGGCGGACGCTTGATCGTCTCGCCCAATGCGGATGCCGAGGTGATCGTGGCCAGCAAGCGCCTTGGCCTGCAAAGCTGGCCCGGTGTGCTGACCCCGACCGAATGTTTTGCTGCGCTGAAGGCCGGGGCGGACGGGTTGAAGATTTTCCCCTCGTTCCTGCTGGGCACCGAGGGGCTGAAGGCCATTCGAGCGGTGCTGCCACCGGCGACCCAGATTTACGCAGTTGGCGGCGCCGGCCCGGACAATTTCGCTGCATGGATCGCCGCTGGTGCCAATGGTTTTGGCATTGGCACCGCCCTGTACAAACCGGCCCGCACCGTCGCAGAAACCAAAGCCCGCGCTCAAGACATTGTCGCAGCCTTCGATGCCGCCATGGGTTAACTTTGGCTGCCAACCTCTTTCTCCACTTGCGTTTTCTTATTTTTCAAAACGCCGAAAATAGGTGACCAGATGCCTGAATCCACCCCCGTGAAGCGCACGCTTGGTGTTTGCTATTACCCCGAGCATTGGCCAGAGGCGCAGTGGGCGCAGGACGCAGCCCGTATGGCCGAAACCGGGCTGACGTGGGTTCGTATCGGTGAATTTGCCTGGAGCCGGATGGAGCCAAAGCCCGGGCAGACCGACTTTGGCTGGCTCGACCGCGCCATTGATACGCTGGGTGCCCATGGGCTGAAGGTGGTTCTGGGCACCCCGACCGCGACCCCGCCACGCTGGGTCGTGGAGAAATATCCCGATATGCTCGCGCTGGATAAGGACGGGCGGGTGCGAGGCTTTGGGTCGCGTCGGCATTATTGTTTCAGTCACCGCGGGTATCGCGCCGAATGCGCGCGCATTGTCGGCCTACTGGCTGAACGCTATGGCGCGAACCGTTTCGTTGCGGCGTGGCAGACGGACAATGAATATGGATGCCACGATACGACGCTCAGTTATTCCCCGCCGGCTCTTGCCGCTTTTCGTGACTGGCTGGCGAAAAAATATCCCTCACCGCAATTGCTCAATCAGGCGTGGGGTAATGTGTTCTGGTCGATGGAATATGAAAGTTTTGACGAGGTCGGCCTGCCGAACCTGACCGTGACCGAACCCAACCCCTCGCATGTCATGGACTTCAGGCGGTTTGCGTCCGACGAGGTTGTCGCCTTCAACCGCATCCAGACAGAGATCATCCGGAAATTCTCGGCCGCGCCGATCGCGCATAATTATATGGGGCGGGTGACGGATTTTGATCATTTCGCCGTTGGCAAAGATCTCGATATCGCCAGTTGGGACAGCTACCCATTGGGGTTTCTGTCGGATCGCATCGAGGTCACGCCCGAGCATAAATTGCATTTCATGCGGCAGGGCGATCCTGACAATCAGGCTTTTCATCACGACCTTTATCGGGCTGTGGGGCGGGGGCGCTGGTGGATCATGGAGCAGCAGCCGGGCCCGGTGAACTGGGCACCCTATAACCCGGACCCATTGCCCGGCATGGCCCGGCTTTGGGCCTGGGAAGCATTCGCGCATGGGGCGGAAACCGTGAGCTATTTCCGGTGGCGGCAGGCACCCTTCGCGCAGGAGCAAATGCACGCGGGGCTTTTGCGTCCAGATAGCGTGGCCGCGCCCGCGCTGGCGGAAGCGGCACAGGTGGCTCGAGAACTTACCGGGATGCCTGACGCGGCCACCGGCAAGGCCGAGGTTGCGCTGGTGTTTGACTATGCCAGCGCCTGGGCCTGGAAAACGCAACCGCAGGGCAGGGATTTTGACTATTTCCGTCTGGTCACCTCGGTGTATCGGGGGTTGCGCGGGCTGGGGCTCAACATTGACATCATTGCGCCCGACACTGCCGACCTCAGTCCTTGGAAGCTGGTGCTGATCCCGGGACTTGCCACACTTTCCGGGCCGCTTGCGGCCGCTTTGGCCGCCTTTGGCGGGCAGGCCCTTTTCGGTCCGCGAACCAATGCCAAAACCGCCGATTTTGCGATTCCGGTGCCCTTGCCGCCCAACCTTCCCGGGCTTGATTGCACGGTTGCCAGGGTCGAGAGCCTGCCTCCCGATGCGCAAGTGCCATTGGTGGGGGGCGGGGCGATCATCCATTGGCACGAGGTGCTGGAGGGCACAGCCGATGTCGTGCTGAGCAGTGCAAGCGGCGCGCCCGTCATTATGCGCTCGGGCGGGCTCAGTTATATCGGTGGTTGGCTTGATCCGGTCGCGCTCGCGCAAGTGTTGCGGGCGCACTGCAGTCAATTGGGTATCCCGGTCACCGAAATGCCCTATGGCCTGCGCCGACGCGATAGCGCGACCCATCGGTTTTTGTTTAATTACAATGCTGCGCCGGTGCATTTTGAAGGCATCACCATCGCGGGCGCAGGCGTGCACTGGCGCCCGCTCTGAATGGATGCACCGGCGCGCGAAATTAATTCTATTTTACGGCGGTGACCTGACCGCGAATTTCGCCGGCCTTATTGGTGGCGGTGTGAATGTTGACATAAAGCATGCCATGCTCAAGCGCCGAGACCTGCGCTTTCTTCAATACGGCCGAGCCCTTGAACGGACTGGTCGCGGCATCAATCGGCACCATCACGCCAGCATTTTTGCCAACGGCAGCAGGGCCGTGGAAATGGGCGGCAACTTCAGGGCCGGTGAGGCCGCTATAGGTGCCAGTCCAGGACAGGGTGCTGGTTTTGGTGTCATAGGTCGCGTCCACCGAGCCGGTGGCGGTTGAGGTGGTGGCGGGGACTTCGCTGCTGCCAGCAAGCGTTGCTTGAAATTTGAGGGTTTTTGCAAATGCCTGGCCGGTAGCAAGGGTCAAAACGGTGAGACTTACGGCGGTAAATATCGCTTTGGACTGCATGATGTCGAACTCCTGTTGCAATGGTTTGATGCTGCAGGAATGCGGCTTTTTGAGGAGCGCAGGTTGAGGCCGCTATCGGCGTTCAGGGTTATGGCACCGCTTTGATATCGCCGTGCATATTGGCATGCAAAGAGCAGTCATAGCCAAAATCGCCCGGCTTTTTGAACGTGTAGCTGAAAGTTTTGCCCGGCGAAATTCCGCCTGATTCTACGGTTCCGTCCTCAGAGGTCACGGTGTGGTCCATCAAATCCTTGTTCAGCCAGACGACCGTGTCCCCGACATGCACGTTGAGGGTGGCAGGAAGAAAGCTGTCGTGGGCCATGATGATGTGGACGTCCGCGGCTCCGGCAACCGGCTTGAGAGCGATCAGGGCGAGGAAAAGGGCGGCAGAACGGCAAATCATGATGCGGCTTCCCCAGGATGCGCGGCTCCAGGACCGGCAGCCGCAAGAATGATGGAACCACATAAATTGCACAATGGCTGACAAGCGTCAAAATAGATGCCTCATTCCTTTTCATTCCCCCATTTTTGCCGCACACATTAAATTGATTTGAAAAACTCCTGGCATCAATGCGAGGGAGTAATGGATAAAGCCGGAATGCGATTATGCCTGAGCCTGAAGCTGCCATTGGGGTTATATGCAAGGCTCCGCGCGTCGGGGCGAGCAAAACACGGCTGATTCCAGCGCTTGGGCCGGAATTTGCTGCGCAATTGTCGCGTTGCTTTTTGATCGATTTGGCGGCGAGCATTGAGGCGGTCGCAACGGATATTCACGCCAAGGGTTATATGGTGTTTGCGCCTGCTGAGGCGGAAGCCGAATTGCGGGCTTTTATGCCAACTTCGTTTGGTGCTTTATGCCAGCAGCATGCGGGACTTGGGACTGTGTTGGCACGCAGCACGCAAGATTTGTTGGATGCCGGGCATGATTGCGTGTTGTTGGTCAATGGCGATAGCCCGACTTTACCAGCCTCGCTTATGACCGAAGCTATTTTGGCACTGCGGCAACCCGGCGAGCGCGTTGTTTTCGGCCCCGCTTTGGATGGCGGCTATTATCTAATCGGCCTGAAGCGCGCGCACCTTTATTTGTTTGAAGAAATTGCATGGAGCACGCCGCAAGTATTGGCGCAATCGATCCAGCGCGCGAACCTTCACCAGCTTCCCGTCGTCCGTCTTGCGCCTTGGTATGACGTGGACGAGGCGCAAAGCCTGGACTGGCTGCGCAAGGAGATTCTTGGTGAAAAACTACCATTTTTAGATCGCATCGGCAGCCCTGCTCAAGCGACCCGCGCGCTGTTGCAGAGCTTGAACCCTGGCCTCCAAACATTGCAGGCAGATGGTGTCCGATGATCGAAAATAATGCCTATCGCGTCGCGGGGCTCATCGGCCTCGCGCTCCTTGATGGCGCGGCATATTTTTGGGAAATTGGCGCGCATCAGACCAGTGACAATTTATTCATCGCGCTGACCTTGCTACAAGCTGGCATAGCGCTGGCGGCAACGCAGATGGCCAAAGTTCAGCCGCGAGCCACCACCGTTGGCATTATTTTCGTCGCTGCGGTGGCATTTCGCCTAATTGCCATTTGGTCGCCGCCGCTGCTTTCGGATGATATATATCGCTATATCTGGGATGGCCGACTGATCAATCATGGCTTTAATCCCTATTTGCACGTGCCCGCTGACCCGAGCCTTGCTTTTCTGCGCGATGGATTGATTTACCCGCATATTGATAAACGCGATTATGCCGTCACCATTTATCCGCCCGTAGCAGAGGCGATATTTGCGCTCATTTCGCGCATTTCGGATAGCTTGATGGCATTCAAGCTGGCCATGGTGGGCTTTGAGGCAATCGGCATTGCCGCCCTTTGGGTGATGTTGAAGCAATTGGGGAAAAGCCCGCTTCTCATCACCGCCTATCTATGGCATCCGGCCCCGGTCTGGGAGATCGCCAATGGTGGCCATGTCGACGCCATTATGATGGGTCTGTTGCTGGTGGCTTTTGCGCTGAGCGCAAAGGTTTTTCGCCCCTATCTATCCGGCGCGTTGATGGCGCTTGCGGCGCTCTCCAAGCCTTGGGGCGCGCTATGGCTGGCAACGCTCTGGAAGCCATGGGATATCAAGCTCCCGCTCTTTGTGCTGGCCTTTGCGGCCTTATGGTATTTGCCATTTGTTTCGGCCGGCAGCGGCGTTTTGGGCTTTTTGAGCACCTATCTGCACGAGCAAGGACTTGATAGCGGCTATGGCTTTTTCTTGGTGGGTCTGGCCCGCCGCATGGGGGCATCGCCCGGTGTGCTGTGGTTATACCTCGGGGCGGGTGGTGCAATCCTGCTTTGGCTGGCCATTTTTCCAGCCTTTGCGCCCAACCGAAGCCTCGCAATGCGCCTGTTTCACGCGCAATGGTTGACAATCACGTTCTTGTGGCTTTTGACACCGGTCTACCCGTGGTATTTTTTGCTAGCCGCGCCATTTGTGGCACTTCAAGGCTCCTGGAGCGCTTTTGCCATGTTGACCAGCGGCTTCTGGCTCTACACATTCAACCCCGACGCTCTCGATTTTAATATCCGGTGGGGCGCTTCTTTGGCCGTTATCACCCTCTGCGCCTTCGTTGATTTCATCGGCAACCGACAATTTACAAAGGTTTTTTCATGATCGCCATTAACCCACGCCGCTATCACGAAGCCGCCGAACCTGCCGCCGCCGCCATCCCCCAACGAGCGCCGGTGTGCCTGTATTTGGAGACCACCAATCGATGTAATCTGCTATGCACAACATGTCCGCGCACTTATGAGGAGCTTGAGCCCCCCGCCGATATGTCGTGGGAATTATTCTCCTCCATTATCGATCAGGTGCCGGATTTAAGCCGGGCCGTATTGCATGGGGTTGGCGAGCCGATGCTGGTGAAAAACCTGCCGCGCATGGTCAAAGCCCTCAAAGATCGTGGAACTTATGTGTTGTTCAACACGAATGGAACGGTGCTCAATGATAAAAGCGGACGCGCTCTTATCGAGGCTGGCCTCGACGAATTAAGGGTGTCGTTGGATGCCTCCAACGCCAAATCCTATTTGGCCATTCGCGGCAAGGATTATTTCAATCGCATTTTGAAAAACGTGCGCCGCTTTCGTGAATTGCAGGAGCGCGAGGGCCATGAGCTACCGCGCGTATCGGCATGGCTGACCGGGCTTCGCGAGACGTTGCCGGAATTGCCGGATTTTGTGCGGGTTGCCAATGATATCGGCGTCAGGGAAGTCTATTTGCAACGCATGGTGTTTTTTGACCAAGACGCCATTGGCATGGCGCGCCCTGACCAAGGATTGTTTGACGCGATGCAGGCCGAGGAAGCCCATTATCTCAGCGAGGCTGAGGCGCTTGCCAAAAGCTTTGGTATGATTTTTTCCGCCTCTGGTGCCGCCAGCGAGCCGGGCGAAAGCCTCGTTCGCGAGAATAATTCAAGCCCGTGGTCGCTGTGTCGCAGACCCTGGACGGTTATGTATATTACCGCCAATGGCCGTGCCTTGCCGTGTTGCATTGCGCCGTTCTCGCAGCGCGGTTATGAGCATTATACGCTGGGCGATGCCACGCAAAACACCTTGCGCGAGATTTGGAACGGCGTGCCCTATCAAAATTTTCGCGAAGCGCTGCTGTCAGATCATCCACCACAAGCTTGTGGCAGTTGTGGCCTGCGATGGAGCCTGTGAGCGTGGCTTTTGATGTCAATATTGCGGTAATTATTCCCTGTTTGGATGAAGAAGAGGCCATTTCGCCACTGCTTGCGGAAATTATAGCGCAAGGGCTGACCAACATTATCGTGGTTGATGGCGGGTCACGCGATGCAACAGTCGCGCGGGCAAAATCCGCCGGCGCCATTGTTGTGACGCAACCGGTGAAGGGATATGGCCGTGCTTGTGCCAGCGGCATTGCGGCGGCGGCCAGCGAGGCCGACTATTTCTTGTTTCTCGATGGCGATGGCTCGGATAATCCTGAATACATACCCGAAATTCTGGGGCCTTTGCTTAATGGGCAAGCCGATTTTGTGATGGGATCACGGATGTTCGGCGCGCGAGAGGCGGGCAGCCTGAATGTGCAGCAAATTGTGGCAGGTCGCCTCGCCGGCTGGCTCATGCGCGGGCTTTATGGCGTTCGCTTCACCGATATGTCGCCATTCAGGGCGCTTTCACGTGCCACTTTAGCCCAACTCTCGATGCAAGATATGACCTTCGGTTGGAACCTTGAAATGCAAATGCAGGTCGCCGCTTTGAACCTAAATATCACGGAAGTCGCTGTCGGCTGCCGTAAAAGGCGCGGCGGCTTATCCAAAGTATCGGGGAATTTTAAGGCGGGGTTAAAAGCCGCAGTGACTATCGTCATCACTTTCCTAAAACTGGCTTGGGTCTTACGGTCGAGTTCCTGGCGTTTGCGCAAGAAAGCTACACGCTAGCGCTGGCATTGAAACGCGATCGAATGGGATGCGCTATTAGCGGCGCGCCATGACAATGGTTGTGCAGGCGCTATCGAGCTTGGGCAAATCGCGGCTCGCTGCCATACGAATGCTTATTGGCTTTTTCTCTCCGCGCAGAATCGGGCAATAGGGGTCGGGGTCGGGCAATGTCCCCAACAAACGCCGTCGCCCGGCGCAACCCCCGCGACAGGACGCCAAATAATCGCAACTGAGGCAGGCTTGCGGAATGGAACGCGCGGCCACAAACGGCTCTGTTTCAACAATGGCTTCGCCGGCTGTCAATAAATCGGCCATATCCGCCCCCTTGCCGGGCCAATAGACGCAAGGTTGCACCGTTGCCCGGGGCGTGACCCGCACAGTGGCAACGCCGCAGCCACCGAGCCGTGGCGCAAGACCAGCCATCGCCCGCACCAATGGTTCCCCAATCGCAATCACGTCGGTCGCGGCTAACAATTTCTCAAACCCCGTCCAATATTCGGCATAGGTGAGCGCAAATGTGTCCGTGCGTACCGCTTGATAGACGTTCACCCGCAATGGCGCGTCAAAAGTGGCGGCAACTTCGGCTATTTGGGCGAGGCGATCATAATTGGTCTTCATCATCACCGCGATAATGGTGACGCTGACCCCAAGCGCACGACACCGCGCGGCCTGTTGTTGCACCAGATCCCAATTGCCAGCGCCGCGTTGGGCGTCCTGCTCCTCGCGGTTAGGGTAATCCAGTGAAAATTCGACATCGGCAAAGCCTTGCACATCCTCGTCCTCCAAAATGGCGATGGAGTGGCCGTTGGAGGTAATCGTCAATTTTATGGGTTGGCGGCGCAGGTAGGCCAAAATTTCCTTGAATTGCGGGTGCATGCCGTTTTCGCCGGTGCCAAGATTGACCGAGCGCACCGGCAGCGCGCCGAGCAATGCCTGCACTTGCTCAATCACCAACCGATCCGTGCGGCTGGCGTCGCGATAGCAAAACGAGCAGGCCAAATTACACTCGTTGGTCAGACCCAGCCCCAGTGAAAATCGGTGGGTGATGGCCTGTGGCTTTGCAACTTCGATATTCATTTTGTGATCCAATCGCGCTATTTGGGGCTCGTCAACGCAAATACCCTTGGGCTACACTCGTTATATGAGCGTATCGCCTCTACTTCAACCAGACCAGAACCCAGTGGCGTGGGACAATCACGTTCGCGTGTATGAAGAAACCTTTGAGCCGCTGACCCTGCAATTTGCAGCGGCGGCATTGGCAAGATTAGCGCCTTTGCACGGGAAATCTCTCATTGATGTGGGTGCGGGCGCGGGCGGCGCTGCGATCCTTGCCGCCCGCGAATGTGCCAAGGTCACCGCCATCGATGCCGCCAAGGGCATGGTCTTGCGGATAAACCAGCGGACGCGCGAAAATGGATTGTCGAACCTCGAGGCTTGGCCGGCGGACGCGGCGCAATTGGCGTTTCCTGATGCGACATTTGACCTTGGCCTATCGGTTTTAGGGATCGTGCTTATGCCCAATGCCGAGCGCGGCATGGCTGAAATGCGCCGCGTGCTCAAACTTGGCTCAAAGGTTGCCTTGGTCACGTGGACGCAGCCCCATCGCTATGAGCTGGCGGCGCGTTTGCGCGCGGCGATTGACAAGGTGCGCCCACAGCCTTTGTCGCAGGCGCCAAACCAGACCGGCCCCGCCCAATTGCGCTACGTTGAGGCAGCCAACTTCCGTGCCCTGATTGAGAGCGCGCAATTCAAAGTTGAATCTATCGAGGTCGTGGAGGCTTGTCTGGAGGCAAAGGACGCCGATTGGCTGGGCCAGAGATTGGCCTTCGCGCCCGGGCTTGCGGCGACGATTTCAGGACTGGAGCAGGATAAGTCGGCGGTCATCGAAGCCTTTGTCGCAGACCTGCGTCAAGACTATGGGACTGGCCCAATAGCGCTAAGGGCTGTGGCTCATGTCGGGCTTGCCACCGCCTGTTAGACTGCTGTTCACGCAATGGTGAAGTGCCTTATTTCTATTTCTGGGTATGGTTTATTCGTGCAAATCAAGGATCGGGGGAAGTCAATGGGTAAAGTGATTGGAGCGCTCGCCATTATGGCGAGCCTGTTGCAGGCACCAGCTTTTGCAGCGCAGGCGCCTGTGTTTGTTTTTACTGCCATACCTGACCAGGATGAGACCCGCCTCAATGAACGCTTTTCCAAGGTCGCGGATTACCTTCATGAGAAGCTGGGTATTGCCGTCAAATACGTGCCGGTAAAAAGCTACCCCGCCGCTGTCACGGCTTTTGTAAACGGGCAAGTGCAATTGGCATGGTTTGGCGGCGTCACCGGCGTGCAAGCGCGTGCGCGCGTGCCTGGCTCCATGGCGATTGCCCAAGGCGCGGAGGACGACCATTTCAAAAGCTATTTGATTGCCAATGCCAGCACCGGGCTCAAGCCTGCAGCCGATATTCCGACATCAATCGCCGGTAAAACGCTGGCATTTGGTGCGCGCACATCCACTTCCGGCAGTGTTATGCCCGAATATTATTTACGCAAGGCGTTTGGCGACAGGGCACCGGATAAGGTGTTCAGCCGCGTCGGGTTCACCGGCGATCATTCCCAAACCATTCAAGCTGTGCAATCGGGGGCTTATCAATTGGGCTTTGTGGATTATTCGGTTTGGGATCTCGACCGCAAAGCTGGCAAAGTCGACGATAAAAAGGTTTCGGTGATTTGGGAAACCCCGCCATTTCCAGATTATCAGTGGACGGTGCGCGGCGATGCGGACGCGACATTTGGGGCAGGTTTCACGACAAAACTCACGCAAACCCTGCTTGCGATCACCGACAAGGACATTCTGGGTCGCTTTGGTCGCTCCAAATTTATACCCGCCACCAATGCGCAATATGCCCCGGTAGAGGCTGTCGCGAAAGCCGCGGGATTATTGGAATAGCCTAATGGCAAAAGCGAATGCGGCTCCCATGACGGCTAAGGTTCACGAGACCGCGAGAGCTCACATGGCGATTGCGGTTCATGAACCCAAGGTCGGCTATGGGGAAAAGCTGATCTTGGAGAATTTGGCGTTTACCATCGAAAGCGGAGAGCGTGTTGCCATTTTGGGGCGCTCCGGGGCCGGAAAATCAACTCTGCTGAATTTGATTTATGCCAAATGCGCGCCGCAAGCCGCATTGGTTCCGCAAGCGCACGCGCTGGTTCGCACGCTCAGCGTATTTCACAATGTCTATATGGGGCAGTTGGATCGCCATTCGACTTGGCGTAACTTGAGGACGTTGATCGTGCCCAACGCGGTTCAAAAAGCCGAGGTTGAGGCGATTTTAAGCCTAGTGGGGCTTTCAGAGTTTCTGTTTACGCCGACGGGCGCTTTGTCTGGCGGCCAGCAGCAACGTGTGTCGGTGGCGCGCGCGCTCTACAGCCAGCGGCCAATCCTGGTTGCTGATGAGCCTATTTCGGCGCTTGACCAAAGCCAGGGCGACCGATTACTGACCGCTCTGCGCCAGAGTTGTGACACTCTGGTGATTGCTTTGCATGATGTGCGGTTGGCTTTGGCCCATGCCACACGAATTATCGCCCTCGACAAAGGAATGGTTTGGCTGGACGCCCCCGCCAACACACTGCAATGGCACGATTTAGCCCCGCTTTATGAGACGTCTGCATGAAGATATGGGGCTTACCAGCGCCGCGCCTCAGCTATCTGCGGGTTAGCCTGGGTCTGGTTGCCCTCGCCTTTGCAGGGCTGATGTTGGCCGATATGCAGATCAGCGTCCAGCATCCTGGCGACGAATTGCGGCGGCTTTTATCTGGCTTTTTGCGACCGGATTTTTTAGCCATTAGCGTCAGCGCCCTGATCCGCACCGTGGCTTTTGCGGTTCTGGGGGTGGGGCTGGGTGGCAGCGTCGGATTTTTATTTTCCATTGTATTTGCAAGGTCACGCATCGTGCGGATCACATGCGCCTTTTTGCGCTCGATTCATGAGTTATTCTGGGCTCTGTTGCTGATGCAAATAACGGGCTTGTCGCCGCTGACCGGGGTTTTGGCGATCGCACTGCCGTATGCGGGCGTATTTGGCAAAGTATTTGCTGAATTGAACGAAGAGGCGGATCTGAGCGCTTTGCGTGTATTGCCTTCTGGCACTTCGACGCTTTCCGCATATTTTTATGCACGCCTGCCTGTATTGGCAAAACCGTTTGCTGATTACACATTGTATCGGCTGGAATGCGGACTACGCTCGACATTGGTTTTGGGGTTCATCGGACTGCCAACCATTGGGTTCGATTTGGACAGCTATTTCAAGCAGGGGGATTATGCCCAAGCTGGTGCTTTGCTGATGAGCTTCTATGCCCTGATAGCGACGCGGCGGTTATGGGCGCGGCCGCTCACGGTGCCATTTTTGCTTGTTGGTAGCTTTTTTTCCTTGCCAGCGGGCCTCAATGGCGGCTCGGCAATGGCCAATCTCGCTCGGTTTTTCGGGCATGATATTGTTCCGGCACCGCTTCGTCATGGTAACCTGTCGAGCCTATCGCCATGGATGGATACAGCGGGTTGGCTGTGGCGCATTGGCAAGGGGCAGATTTTGCCTGGCCTGATTCACACATTGGTTTTGTCGCAAATAGCCCTGGTGGCTATGGCATTGATGTCTTTGGTGCTGTTTCCCTGGGTCTGCCTCCGGTTTGCGGGGCCTTTGGGTCGCCCATTGGGCCGAGCGCTTCTGGTTGTCGCGCGTTCGACGCCCGAATATATGCTGGCCTATGTGCTTTTGATGGTTTTTGGCCCCTCAATGTTGCCAGCCATACTCGCGCTCACCTTGCATAATGGTGCAGTGGTTGGTTATTTGATGGGCCGCCAAGCAGATGCACTGGTGTTTCGCCAAGATGCACCTTCGCGCCGTTTGGACCTCTATTTCTATGAGGTGCTGCCAAGACTCTACGGTCAGTTTCTCGCTTATATCCTGTATCGGTGGGAAATTATTTTGCGCGAAAGTGCCATATTTGGAATACTTGGCGTCACGACGCTGGGTTATTACGTGGATGCGGCGATTTCCGATCTAAAACTGGATGTCGCCTTTGTGCTGTTGCTGGCCACAGCTGCGCTTTCCATGACTGTGGATTTTGGTTCTCGCTGGCTACGGGCCCAATTGCGAATTCAAGATTTTCCCCGCCGACTATCCCAAGAACGCATCGCCCCTCATTTGGAAAAGGCACAATTTTCATGGAAGGCGTAAAAGACCCGATCCTTAAGGACATCGTGCTCCTTGGCGCAGGTCACGCGCATATTGCGGTATTGCGCATGTTTGGGATGAAGCCGCTTGCTGGCACCCGCATCACGCTGATAACGCGCGAGGTGGAAACGCCCTATTCTGGCATGTTGCCAGGCCTGATTGCTGGCGACTACAGCTTTGATGAAGCCCATATCGATACGGGCCCGCTGGCCCGTTTTGCCAGGGCGAGGTTATATAAAGACGAGGCGACAGGTTTGGATTTGGCAAATCAATACGTCATCTGCCAAAATCGTCCGCCCGTGCGCTATGACGTGCTGTCGATTGATATTGGCTCGCGCCCCAATACTTTGGGGGTGCCGGGAGCCGCGCAACACGCCATTGCGGTGAAGCCGATTGATCGGTTTTTGCCGCGCTTTGAAGCGATGCGCACGCAAGTATTGGCAAACGGCGGACGCGCCCATATTGCGTTGGTGGGGGCTGGCGCGGCGGGCGTCGAGCTGATTTTGGCCGTGGCACACCGCCTGCGCGCGGATGTTAAAAATGCAGGATATGACACGGCGGGTCTTCATTTTTGCCTGATTACGGGCGGTGAAAACATATTGACGCAAATGCCTGCGGCTTTTCAGGCCGCATTTGAGCGTGAACTTGGCGCGCGCGGCATTCAGATCCGCACCAAAACCCGTGCGATTTCGCTTGAGCCTGGTTGGCTTCATGTCAACCAAGGCTCGCCGATCCGCGCCGATCATGTGCTGTGGACGACCGAGGCCGCAGCGGCCGAATGGCTTCCGGCGACCGGTCTGGCGCTGGATGCGCGCGGATTTATTCAAGTGGGCGCAGATTTGCGGGCCTTGGGACAAAGCCATGTGTTTGCGGTTGGTGATACCGCCGATTTCACGCCGCGCGCGCTGCCCAAATCCGGGGTTTACGCCGTGCGTGCGGGGCCGGTTCTGGCCCGAAACATCCGCGCGCTGCTGACGGGCGCAAAGCTTCGCGCCTTTAAGCCGCAAGCGCGCGCCATGTATCTGGTTTCCACTTCCGAGGGGCGCGCCTATGGCACCCGCAATGGGTTGGTTTTTTCCGGGGACTGGGTTTGGCGGTGGAAAGACGCGATTGACCGCAAATTTATGAGGAAATTCCAGATATTGCCGGAAATGCACCTTGCCGCTGCGGCAAAAGCCTCGCCACTGGCCGACAAGCAAGCGGTGGCTGCCATTTCAGCGCTTGCCATGCGCTGTGGTGGCTGCGGCGCGAAAGTGGGTGCCAATGTGCTATCACGCGCTTTGGGGTCTATCATACCCTTGGCGCGCAGCGACGTCATTATCGGCCTGAATGCGCCCGATGATGCGGCTATTGTGGACAGCGGCGGCCCCAAATTATCCGTCCACAGCGTCGATTATTTCCGGGCCATCATCGATGATCCGTATTTATTTGGCAAAATTGCTGCCAACCATGCCTTGGGTGACATTTTTGCCATGGGGGCGGAGCCACAAACGGCATTGGCGATTGCCACGATCCCCTATGGGCTCGAACGCCAGGTTGAAGCCGACCTCTCGGCGATGATGGCCGGGGCCAATGAAGTGCTTTCCGCCGCAGGTTGCGCCTTGGCGGGTGGCCATACCAGTGAAGGTGCCGAGCTTTCGTTGGGTTTTGCGATCAACGGGCTTGTCTCCCGCAATTTGGCCTTGCGCAAGGGCGGAATGCAGGCGGGCAACAGCCTTATATTGACCAAACCGATCGGCACGGGCACCTTGCTGGCCGCCGATATGCGCGGCAAGGCCAAAGCCAGATGGACGTTTGGCGCGATTGAGCACATGATCCAGTCCAATGCGATGGCTGCCAAAATCATTGCCGCCCACGGTGCCACCGCCGCCACAGACGTCACCGGCTTTGGCTTGCTTGGGCATTTGGTAGAAATGACGAAGGCCAGCGGCGTCGATGCGACGCTGTATTTGGCCAGCCTGCCCCTGTTGGAGGGAGCCAGGGAGACTTTGGCGGCGGGGATTTTCTCGTCCCTGCAACCTGAAAATGTGCGGCTGCGCCGTGCCATTCATGATTTGGAGAGCGCGGCCCAAATGGCGCTATATCCGATATTATTTGATCCACAGACGGCTGGTGGCTTGCTGGTTAGCCTGCCCAGCGCGCGAGCCAAAGATTGCATTCGCGCGTTGCAAGAGGGGGGCTATCCCCATGCTGCCATGATCGGACATATTGATGCGCTGAGCGACACTCTGGCGCCGATCCACATTTTTGAAGGGGCGATGCCAACCCCTGACATAAGTAACCAAACACTCAATAGGGAGCCTGCCAATGAACCCGTTTTCTGATGCCTTAAAATTTCTGACCGCCAATACCGGTGATTATAACGCCTTGGGGGGATGGAAATATCTTATTTTAGCGATCTTTTATGCGCTGATCTTCGGCAGTCTGGCGCTTGCAATCGTCAATTGGCGAGAGGATGCCAGCCAGCGCACGCCACGTAACCTCGCCCTTGCCTTGGTGAGAATTTTGATTGGCTGCATGTGGTTTGAAGGCATGTTGTGGAAACTGCCATTTTCGCATGACAATGGCCTCTATTATTGGATGCAGCAAATGGCTGGGCGCGCCGCCTTTGCGTGGCACCGCGATCTGGTAGCCCACGTATTATTGCCGAATTTTGAATTGTTGAACCCGATTATATTCCTGGCCGAATTGGGTTTTGCCGCCGCGCTTATCCTGGGGCTGTTTGTGCGTCTGGCCAGCCTCGTCGCCATCGGCTTTACCCTCAACCTCTGGCTGGGGATTTATCAAAATCGCGGCAATGACCCGGCTGAATGGTCGTGGAGCTATATGTTTTTGGCGCTATTGCTTTTAATGTTTATTCTGGATGCAGCGGGGCGCGCGTTGGGGGCCGACGCATGGCTGGCCCGAAACATTGCCAGTGTGCGCGATGGCCAGGGCCTGGGACGTTGGGCGAAACTTGCGGGCTGACAAGCGTATGCGACAGGTTTTGGGTAAACGCGCGGCTGGCTATTTTTTCCGAGTGACATTGGGCTGATATAGCCCAGTGTCGAAAGCATTCGCCGAGGGTCGCAGGCGCTTAACCCATCGATCACCTCATCCCGCGCTGCCCGGCGTGTGTGGAAGCCGGATTTGCAATCCTCTGGAATACAACGGTACGACCAAACATGATCGCAAAACATATCGCCGCGATGGCGCCACTGAGTGCGCCGCCGCCGATCAGCGGGATATGAGCCGCACTCGCGCGCGGAAGCCCGAAACCTATGGGTAAGGCAATTCCGCCGACGACCGCGAACCAAAATTGGGCCCGCGCGAGACGGTGTTGCCCCAGTTCGGGAAAGGCATTGTGGATAAGGCCATATAGTGTGAGCGTCACCCAGCCAAACAAATTGAGATGGACGTGCGTGGGCAGCAACGCCAAGTTACCACCCATAGGGGTCATGAACCAAAAGCCCACGCTTATGCCAGCCAGCAGGCAGAGCAACCCAACAGCGATAAACCACACGTGATAGCGCATCACTCTCTCCCATGATCCCGCACGTCTGTGTCCAAAAAAAACGATTTGATGTTGGAGTCAATGCTGGCGCATGAATCAGCATCAAATTGGGTCCCCGTCTCGAAACCCAGCTAAGGTGTTGTGGAATCAGCTGCATGTGCGCAATTTGTGGGGTTCCGATCGGCGCTGATTGGTAGACCAGTTTTCTTCCGAATTCACTCAATGGATCAATAGGTTGGTGCAGGTATGCGTGGGGTTCCGCTTCGATGCTGAATCACACATTCGGCTTTCCGGAAAGAATATGATGCGAGATCGACCAGGCCAGAACAACCATACCCGTCATTTTGGATGCCAAATTGGCATCAATCGTACGCGAATAGGCGAACTTCCCCGTATCCTTGCGGCGTATGAGATAAGGTAGTCCAGATGACGTGGGACGGGGCATGGAGCGGCACCGAGTTATGACCGGAATTATAACCGGAATTATAACCAAAAGGCCATCCCGGTCGTTACTTTCGACTTAAGTATAGCATTTTCAGGCACTTAAGGCAATTTTGGAGCGGGTGAAGGGAATCGAACCCTCGTCATTAGCTTGGAAGGCTATTGCTCTACCATTGAGCTACACCCGCATGTCGGCCACCAAACCAGGACCGGATTGGGCCGGCAGATTGGGGCCAGTATATCGGCCGGATTGGCCTTTTCAACCTGCTCTTGCGGCGGCAACTGGTGGAGGAGGTAGGACTCGAACCTACGAAGGCGTAGCCAGCGGATTTACAGTCCGCCCCCTTTGCCACTCGGGACACTCCTCCGTCCAGTTGGCAAGCGTGGATGCGCTTGTGCCGGAAGGGATGAAAAACCCCGCTCATCGCGGGGCTGCTCATGTTGTTTCTATGGGCAAGCGGGCAACGTATGTCAACCCAAAATCCATGCGGGGGAATGGCAGATGCACTTGCCTCGCCAGCGGGCTTGTGTGCAAAGAGGGATCGTGCACCTTTTATCGGCTTCGGGCGGGTTGGATTTCAGAATGGCAAAGCAGACGATTCGACAGGGTGGCAAGCCCGGCGGCAAATCCGGAAGCCACGGCGCAAGCAAGGGTGCGGGCAAGGCTGCGGGCAAGGGCCCCGGCCGACGGGCGGGCCCGCGCGAAGGGGAGGGGCCAGCGGGCCCTGCGGCGCGCGAGGGTGCGTCGCGTCCGGCGCGGCCATTTCAGGTTCGTCCCGGTGCCGGGCGTGGCCAAGGGCAGCGATTGGCCCGGGCGACCCCCGAACTGGCGCTGATTTACGGCCTGCACGCCGTGCGCGCCGCCTTGACCAATCCGCGTCGCAAACTGCTGCGCCTGCATGGCACGGCGCTTGGGCTGGAAAAGTTGCAGGCTGAAATCGCGCAGGCCAAGGTGGTGGTGCAACAAGTGGCCATCGAGGATATTGCGGCCAGCTTGAGTGCGGATGCCGTGCACCAGGGGGTGCTGCTGGAAGCACGGCCATTGCCGGTGCTGGACATTTCCGAAATTGAAATGCGCAGCGGCATGATTCTGGTGCTGGATCAGATTACCGACCCGCATAATGTGGGCGCGATTTTGCGCAGCGCAGCGGCCTTTGCGCTGGATGCGATTGTCACGACCGAGCGACACGCGCCTGATTTTTCGGGGGTTCTGGCAAAAGCCGCCTCGGGCGGACTTGAGCATGTGCCGATCGCCGAGGCCACCAATCTGGCGCGCGCGCTGACCGAACTGGGCGAGATGGGTTATCTGCGCATCGGGCTTGATTCGGAGGGGGCGGTGGCGCTGGAGAGTGTGGCGCTGCACGCGCCGGTGGCGCTGGTGCTGGGGGCCGAGGGGCGCGGTTTGCGTCGCCTGACGCGCGAGCGGTGCGACGTGATTGCCAAACTCGATCTGCCGGGGGCCGTCAAGAGCCTCAATGTGTCCAACGCTTGCGCGATCGCGCTGGCGTTGACCCATGCGCGGTTGCGCCCTGGCGCGTGAAGCGCGTCGCCTGAAGCGGCGGTATTGAAAGCTTCGGCACCCGATTCATCCCTATTTGCATGGGGATGTCCCATTCTGGCCAAATTTGTGCTAGTCAATGGCCATGCCGGGTGGGACGGTGCGTTGCATCCGATAACCGGCGAAACAAAAGCGCATCCATGTGTCGCAAGTGCCCATCAGAAGCACTGTCATGGAGCGCCGATTTCCTTTGGGGGGAAAATGGTTCAGATTGTGCCACCAATTTCACAATATAATGATCGGCTGCGCACCATGAGCGCGCACGAGCGCAAAGTGATCTTTGCGTCCTCGCTGGGGACCGTGTTCGAGTGGTATGATTTCTTTGTGTTCGCGCTGCTTTATCCGTTCATCGCGAACGAATTTTTTGCTTCATCGCCGCCAACGGCGCGCAATATCTTTGCTTTGCTGGTTTTTGCGGCCGGTTATATCGTGCGTCCGTTCGGGGCTATCGTATTTGGCCGGATCGGCGATCTGGTCGGACGCAAATATACCTTTCTGGTTACCATTGGCATGATGGGTCTTTCGACCTTTCTGGTCGGGTTGCTGCCAGGTTCCAATTCGATCGGCATTGCTGCGCCGATCCTGCTGCTGGTGCTGCGCATGTTGCAGGGGCTGGCGGTGGGGGGTGAATATGGCGGGGCTGCCACCTATGTCGCCGAGCACGCACCGGCCGGGCGTCGCGGCTTTTACACCTCGTGGATTCAACTGACCGCTACGGCGGGCCTGTTTTTGACGCTGATCGTTATCGTCGTCACGCGGGACCTGGTGGGCGAGGCCGCATTTGGTGCCGGTGGCATGTGGCGCATCACTTTTCTTTTGTCGATCATTTTGCTGGTGATTTCGCTCTGGATCCGTTTCCAGCTCAATGAATCGCCAGCTTTCTTGCAGATGAAAGCCGATGGGGAGGGGTCGAGTTCGCCCATACGCGATGCCTTTGGCAATTGGCCGAACCTGAAAATCGGACTGATCGCCTTGTTTGGCCTGACGGCAGGGCAGGGGGTCGTATGGTATGCCAGCCAGTTCTACATTTATGCCTTCATGCAGATTTCGCTGCATGTTTCCTACCTCACGGCTGTGAATATCATGGCTTGGGCCTTGGTGGCGGCGGCACCATTCTTTGTGGTGTTCGGTTGGCTCTCTGACAAGATTGGCCGCAAGCCGATTATTCTGACCGGCTGCCTTTTGGCGGCCTTGCTGTATTTTCCCGTATTCGGGATGATCGCGAAGGTCGCCAACCCGGCTTTGGCCAAGGCGGTTGCGGGCCAGCATTATACGGTGACGGCGGATACTGCTGATTGCACTTCGCTGTTCGATCCGGTTGGCACCAAGGTTTTCACTCATTCGTGCGATATTGCACGGCGTGAATTGGGCTTGGCGGGTGCGCCCTATGATTTGGTGGCTGGCACGCCGGGCAGCCCGGCAAATCTGACCATCGGCGCCACCAGGATCAATGCCTATGATGCAAGCAAACTGGATGCTGCTGCGCAGAAAACCGTGCCGGCGGCGTTCCAGCAATCGGTGGCGGGCGCATTGCGGAAGGCCGGGTTCCCCGCCAATAATGATGCGGGTATCGTCAAAATGGCCAGTCTTGTCGATTTCAACCCGCAGGCGGTGGAACTGATCCTGCTGGTGTTTGCGCTGGTGTTGCTCGCAACCATGGTTTACGGACCGATCGGAGCAACATTGGTGGAGTTTTTTCCAACCCGCATCCGCTATTCGGGCATGTCCCTGCCTTATAACATCGGTAATGGCGTGTTTGGTGGCTTGTTGCCGGCGGCAGCTGTGGCGCTGGTGGCGGCCTCGGGTGATATTTTCCGTGGTCTTTGGTATCCCGTCATCATTGCCGGGTCGACTTTTGTGATTGGCTTGCTGTTTGTGCCGGAAACCAAGGATCGCGACATTTATGATAACAACCCCTATAACTGATATCGAGCCCGACTAGAGGCGGGCGGGCCGCATCGTTTCGATTGCGTTGCGCGCCGGTGACTGCTATGGGCAAGGCATATTTGGTGAGCCGGCTTAGCTCAGTTGGTAGAGCAACTGATTTGTAATCAGTAGGTCGCGGGTTCGACCCCTGCAGCCGGCACCAGACATTGAAGTGATTTCCCGTCTTACGCCGTCGCAGACGCGCCGCAAGCTTGCACTGATGGGGCAGGTTTATGACCGCTGGGAACCTTTCTGCCAGACGCGCGTTGCGGGCATAGTGTCCATGTATGATCATTGCTGTGCGTAGCGGTGTCATTGAGGCTTCATCCAAATTGTGGGATGGTCAGGTCGACAGGAGTCTTGCCGCCATCACCCGCGATCCGCCCCAGAGTCCAATCAGCGAAATTGCGCAGGATCAAGACCCGCGTGGCGGAAAGTCGCGCTGGCGCGGACTGGTCCAGGTTCTGGGGCCGGGCCTGATCACGGGGGCGTCGGACGATGATCCCAGCGGCATTGCAACCTATTCGCAGGCCGGGGCACAGTTTGGGTTTCAACTGATCTGGACGCTTGTTTTCAGTTGGCCGCTGATGTGCGTCATTCAGGAAATATCGGCCCGGATCGGGCGGGTGACGGGCCGGGGTATTGCCGGCGTTATCAAGCGCCATTATCCGCCATCCGTGCTCTATGGGCTGGTGATTTTGCTGGTGGTTGCCAATACCATCAACATTGGTGCCGATCTGGGTGCCATGACGGCAGCCTTGCAATTGGTGATGGGTGGCCCGACTCTGGCCTATCTGGTGATGTTTGCGGTCGCTTCGGTATTGCTTGAAATCTTTGTGCGATATTCACGCTATGTTGGGGTTCTGAAATGGTTGACCGCATCCTTGCTCGCCTATGTGGCGGTGGCGTTTTCGGTGAATGTGCCATGGGGGCAGGTGGCCCATGCTGTGCTGGTGCCCAAGTTTTCGCTGGATGCAGACTATCTTACGGTGGTTGTGGCCGTGCTGGGCACGACCATCAGTCCCTATTTGTTTTTTTGGCAGGCGGGTGAAGAGGTCGAGGATACGATCCAGCGCCCCGGGGCAAAGCCACTGGCGCGGGCCCCTGAGCAGGCCCGCAGTGAATTTGCCCGCATCCGCATAGACACCTATCTGGGTATGGCGTTTTCCAACGCAGTTGCGATATTCATCGTGATCACGACCGCTGCAACCCTGCATTCTCATGGCATTCGGGACATCCAGACTTCGGCGCAGGCTGCCGAAGCGCTGCGCCCCATTGCCGGTCGATTCGTGTTTTTGGTTTTTGCTTTGGGGATCATTGGAACCGGGCTTTTGGCGTTGCCGGTGCTGGCGGGCTCAGCGGCCTATGCGGTGGGTGAGACGCTAGGCTGGCATGTCGGGCTGGCGCGCAAATTTGCCCATGCCAAGGGGTTTTACGCGGTGATCGCGGCCTCGACCGGGGTTGGACTCATCCTGAATTACAGCTCGCTTGATCCGGTCAAGGCGCTGTTCTGGAGCGCGGTGGTCAATGGGGTGGTCGCAGTGCCAATTATGGTATTCATGATGCTGGTGACCAGTCGCAAGGATACGATGGGCATTTTCGTATTGCCGCCCATGCTCAAGCTGGGTGGTTGGCTGGCGACCGCCGTCATGTTGGCTGCGGCCATAGGCATGTTTGCGACCATTGGCCGGTAAGGCTTGTCAATCCTCCAACTGTTTGCGGATGGCCAGCAATTCGGTGCGGCGCTCGGCGCTCACTTGCGGAAATTCCATGTGCAGGCTTTCCATTTGTTTCAACAAGATTTGCGAGACAATCAGCCGCGCATTCAGTTTGTCGTCTGCCGGAACAATATACCAGGGTGCGTGCCGTGTGCTGGTGGCGGACAGGCATTTGCCATAGACGGACATATATTGGTCCCAAAAGCCTCGCTCGGTGAGATCGGCGGCGCTGAATTTCCAGTTCTTGTCGGGTGCGTCGATACGTTCGATAAACCGTCGCCTCTGTTCTTCCTTGGAAATATGCAGGAAAATTTTGACGATTCGCGTGCCGTTCTCATGCAAATGGCGCTCAAGGGCATTGATCGAGCGATAGCGGTGTTTCCAGATTTTCGTTTCGTCGGAAGGTTTGTCGGGCAGGCTTTCATTGGCCAGTATTTCGGGGTGGACGCGTGCGATCAGGACTTCCTCATAATAAGAGCGGTTGAAAATGCCGATACGGCCGCGCGCGGGCAAATTTCGGGTGGTGCGCCATAAAAAATCATGCTCCAGTTCGTTGGCGCTGGGATGTTTGAAGCTGAATACCTCGCAGCCCTGCGGATTGACCCCAGACATGACGTGTCGAATGGCACCGTCCTTGCCGGCTGCATCCATGGCCTGAAAAATCAGTAAAATGGCGTGGCTGTTGGCGGCATAGAGCCGCTCTTGCTGATCGCTGAGGCGGGCGACATGATCTGCCAGAATATGCTTGTAATCGCGTTTTTGCGTGTAAATCGGGTCGATGATCGTGGGCCATTGGTCAAGGTCGACGCGGGATTCCTCGGCCACTCGAAAGTCTTTGATTTTAATGTCCATCGTTGCGGCCTTTCGCAAAAGAAGGTGCTGCCATCAGACAAGTTCCAGCCGTGCAAACACGGGAATTTTGACCAGATCCAGCACAAAAGCAAATATCACCGAAGCCCCGAGGAGGCCGGCGATGATCGGCAGCGGCAGGGCCGTCATGGCAAGGCCGGTCATTGCCAGTGTCATGGCAATCAGGACGTCAATCAGCGAGGAAATAACCAGCCACGTGCTTGGCCGCGAGCGCCACATATGGCGGCGCTCGCGCAGGGCATAGATCATGGCCTGACTACTGAAAACCAAAGTGACAAAGGCCAGCGTCTGCTGCGTTTTCGCGGGCAGATGTAGCCAAAAGATTCCCAGCGCCAGCACAGCGATGCAAAAGACAAACTGGCAAAGCCCGAGAAATATGCCAGCGCGGGTCATATTGTTAATCCGCCAGACGTTGGGCTTGGGCGAGATGGCGACGTTATCGGCGGTCAGTGACATGGCCAGAAAATCCCCGGCAACCATCAGAATTACCATCAGCAGGGGGGTCAGGATCGCGTGTCCGGTCATGACGAGGCCAGCCCCTAAAAACAGCACGGTGACGATCTTCTTGACGATGGAATTGAGCGTGTAGGTGAGGATGCGCTGGAAGATGATGCGGCCTTCCTTGACGGCGGCGACTATGCCGAACAGTCCGGGTTTGGTGAGCACCATGCCAGCGGCGGATTTGGCGACATCGGTAGCACTGGCCACGGCTATGCCGATTTGCGCCTGGCGCAGCGCGGGGGCATCGTTGGCACCATCGCCGCACATGCCGACCGTATGGCCGATGCTTTGGAAGTCCTTGACCAGATTGAATTTGTCCTCTGGCAGCACACCGGCAAAAACCGCATAGGTTCTGGCCCGGAGATTGGCGGCAATCGGGCCGGGTGGACAGATCGGGCCATCCAGCCCCACCGCGTGCGCGACAATGGCAGCGGTCGCGGGCGCGTCCCCTGTTACCATCACCACCCGCACTCCCATGCCGTGCAATTGTGCGATCAGGGGCGCGGAATCGTCGCGCGGCGGGTCGCTGAGGGCAATCATGCCGATCAGTTTGAGGGCATCGGGGGGGCCGCCAGCGACGGCCAGCACGCGGAAACCCTGTCCCTCCAGCGCCTGGGCTGCGGCGATTGCCGTTTGCGATGGTGACGCAATTTTGGCGACTGTGGCAAAGGCCCCTTTGACGATGTTGAAGGGGGTGCCTTTTTCATCCTGCGTCATGGCTTGCGCCATTTTGCTTGCCGGATCAAACGGCGTGAAGGTTTGGATGCGCAGTGGATGCCCGGGGGAATGGCCCTTGGCCGCCGAGCGGATGGCGGTGTCGACCGGGTCCTGACCGCCCTCGGACGAGGCGAGGCATGCCAAAGCCAGCACTTCGCCCTGCGAATGGCCGTCCATTGCCTGCACCTGCGCGACGGTGAGCGCGTTGCGGGTTAGGGTGCCGGTCTTGTCCGAACACAAAAGGTCCATGGTGGCGGCTTCATCCACAGCCGACAGGCGGGTCGGAAGCACGCCTTCACGGGCCAGCGCCCGCGCGCCCAAGGCCGACGCCAGCGTGAATGTGGCGGGCAGGGCCACCGGAATCGAGGCCAGCATCGCCGTCAGCACGAGGGGCAGAATTTCGTTCCAGGGCAAATGCAGAAACAGGGCATAGGCCACCAACAAGACAACAATGCCGCCGTTGAAGATCGCCAGATTGCGAACGACGCCCATGACCGCCTTTTGCTGGGCGCTTGCGGTATGGGCAATGCGAACCAGTTCCGCAGTGCGGCCAAACTTGGTGCGAACGCTAGTGGCAGTGACCCGCGCCACGGCCTCGCCGCGCCGGATCAGTGCCCCGGCGAAAGTCTCTTTGCCCGGCCCGGCTTCAATCGGCATGGATTCGCCGGTTAGCATGGATTGGTCGAGCAGCACTTCGCCGCCGATCAGGCTAACATCGGCTGGCACGATGCCGCCCAGCGATATTTTGACGATATCGCCAACCACCAAATCCGCCGCCGGAATGGTCTTCCAGGCGCCGTCCCGTTTGGCGGTCGCGTTCAGGGCCAATTGTGATTTCAACGCTTTGAGGGTCGCCGTTGCGCGGGTCTCCTGAACGAGGCCGAGGATCGCATTGAACATCAGCAGCGCGAATATGATGGCCGCTTCCAGTTGCTTGCCAAGCACGAGTTCGAGGACAATGGCTGCTTCAAGCATCCAGGGCACGGGTGCTGATAGTTTTTTGAAGGCGCTTAACCACGGGCTGCGGTCGGTGTCGGGCATGGCATTGGCACCCGCCTGCGCCAAGCGTGCGCTGGCCTCGGTGCTGCTTAGTCCGGTGTCTTGGGTTGAGGGGCTTGGTGGGGGCGGTGCAGATGTGGACGGCTGATTCATGGACGGCTCACTCGCGCTGGAGGTCACCATGCACCTATCCGGGCCCTCGGTCCAGATCGCTGCGCGTTGCAGTGCGAATCGGGCTTAGAGCATGCCCAGAAACTGTTTCAGCTCCGGCGTTTGCGGATTTGCGAAAACCGCTTCAGGACGACCTATTTCATGAACCTTGCCATGATGCATGAACACCACCCGTGAGCACACGTCACGGGCAAATTTCATTTCATGCGTCACCATCAGAAGCGTCATGCCTTCGGCAGCCAGCGAACGCACGACGGCCAAAACTTCGCCCACCAGTTCCGGATCGAGGGCGGAGGTGATTTCATCGCAGAGCAAGGCGATGGGCCGCATCGCCAGCGCCCGGGCTATGGCGACCCGCTGCTGTTGTCCACCCGATAATTCATCTGGATAGGCATCAAATTTGGCCGCGAGTCCCACCCTGTCCAGCATTTGGCGGGCTATTGCCTCTGCTTCTGGTTTGGGGGTCTTTTTCACCACGGCTTGCGAGAGAATGACATTGCCGCCTGCCGTGAGGTGCGGAAACAGATTGAATTGCTGAAAAATCATGCCGACTTTCAGGCGAAGTGCTTTCAGATGCAATTCGTCGGGCAATAATTGCGCGCCTGCGACCGAGATGGAGCCGGAATTGATCGATTCCAAGCCGTTGATGCAACGCAGCAGCGTCGATTTTCCCGAACCGCTCTTGCCAATGATGGCAATGACCTCGCCCGGTTCAATATCGAGGTTTATGCCCTTTAGCACTTCGTTGGGGCCAAAGCTTTTGCGAACCTCAGTGATTTCGATGAGCGACATTGAGCTTTCTTTCCAGAATTTGGCTGGATTTCGACAAAGGCCAGCAGAGCGCGAAATACAGGAGGGCGACCAGGCCATAAACGGTGAAGGGCTGGAAGGTTGCGTTGGTCACCACGCTGCCCGCCTTCGATAATTCGACAAAGCCGATGATAGATGTGAGCGCCGTGCCTTTGATGACTTGCACGGAAAACCCGACCGTTGGCGCGACAGCGATTTTCAGCGCTTGGGGCAAAATGACATAGCGCATCTGCTGGAGGTAACCCATGCCGAGACTGGCGGCGGCCTCCCATTGGCCGGATGCGACGGATTCCACGCAGCCGCGCCATATCTCCACGAGAAACGCCGCCGTCCACGCTATGAGCGCCACACCCGCCGCAAGCCAGGCGGGCACATTGATGCCAAACAGTCCCAATCCAAAAAACGCCAGAAACAACTGCATGAGCAGCGGTGTTCCTTGAAAAATCTCGACATAGATTTTTGAAAAAAACTGCGCGGCGCGGTTATGGCCGATGCGCATGAACAGCAATATCAGGCCCAAAATACCGCCACCCAGAAATGACACGAGGGAAAGCAAAATCGTCCAGCGCGTCGCCAACAGCAGATTACGAAAAATGTCCCATAGGGTGAATTGCGTCATCGCGCCGCCTTTCTCTGGAAAAGTCGTCCGCCGATAAATTTGAGAAGCAGCCGTAACAGGATCGCCAGGGTCAGGTAAATAAAGGTCGAGACAAAATAGGCCTCGAAAGCGCGAAACGAGCGTGACTGGATGAAATTGGCGGCGAAGGTCAGGTCTTCCACGGCAATTTGCGAGACCACGGAGGAGCCAAGCATCACGATGACGATCTGGGAGGAGAGGGCTGGCCAAATCCGTTTGAGCGCTGGCAGCAGCACGACATAACGGAAGGTTTCAAACCGCGTCATGGCGAGGCTTGCCCCCGCTTCAAACTGGCCGCGCGGTGTCGCCTCGATGCCGGCGCGGATAATTTCGCAGCTGTATGCGCCGAGGTTGATGATCATCGCCAGATTGGCGGCTGAGGTTTCCCCCATTTGCAGCCCCAGTGAGGGCAGGCCAAAAAAGATGAAAAACAACTGGATCAGGAAAGGCGTGTTGCGAATGAGTTCGACGTAAACTGAAACAATGGGTTTCAGCCAAGCCGGTCCCAATGCCCGCACCCACGCGCAAAAAACGCCGAGGCTCACGCCAAAAACCGCCCCGATCAAAATCAGCTGTATGGTGACCCAGGTGCCTTTCAGCAGCTCCGGATAATAGACCAGCAGCCAACCAAAATTGAAATGATAGCTCACTCAAGGTTCCCGATGCTGTGGGCGAAGCCGGACCGCGTTTTGCGATCCGGCGGCCATGCCGTTAAAGGTCGGCAGGAAGGTCGGCGTGGAGCCATTTTTGCGAAATGGCGTTCAGGGAGCCATCTTTTTTGGCTTCAGCAATGATTCCGTCGATCTTGGCTTTCAATGCCGCTTCGTTCTTGTTGAAGCCCACATAGCAGGGCGAATTCTGAATCAGGAATTTGAGTTCAGGCCGCTTGGGTGGATTTTTGGCCAGGATTGCGGCCGCAACCACATTGCCCGTTGCGATAATCTCGACTTGTCCGGACAGAAAGGCCGAAATGGTGCCGTTATTGTCCTCAAAGCGTTTGATGACTGTGCTGGACGGGGCAATCTTGGTCAGCTGGAGATCCTCAATAGCACCGCGTGTGACGCCGATGGTTTTGCCGGTGAGGTCGGTTGCCTTGCTGGCGGTGATGCCGGGCGGCGCGAATACGCCACTGAAGAACGGCGCATAAGCGGTGCTAAAATCAATGGCTGCTTCGCGCTCGGCACTTTTGCCAAGGCTGGAAATCACCAGATCAACTTTGTTGGTCTGGAGATATGGGATGCGATTGGCGCTGGTCACGGGAACCAGTTCCGCTTTCACCCCCAGTTTGCCAGCAATCAGTTTGGCCATATCAATGTCATAGCCTTGCGGCGCCATATCGGTTCCAACACTGCCAAAGGGCGGAAAATCCTGCGGGACGGCAACGCGGAGGGTGCCGCGTGCTGCAATATCGCCCAAAGTGTCGGCCAAAGCTTGGCTGGATGACATGACTGGAACCGCCATAAGGAGGGTCGCCACCAATCCGGCACAAAAAGTCTTTCTATTCATTGGACATTCCTCATCAATTGTAACGCATGGAAGGTTGCAACGTTCATGCCAGAACCGATGCCGCAAAATTACTGAATTTGCTGGCCAATATGACCACCAAGCTGCCTGCATCGCAAGCAACACGGCGCATTTGCCCAAATTTTATGCACAGAGAGTTGCGGCGACGCCCTCCGCGTGCCGCTCACAAGCCTCGCGCTTGAGCCGTCAGTGCGGGTTTTCGAGACTGAATTGCTCGGATTGTTCGTCATAGGCGAATAATTCGGCGTAGCGGGCCCATGCGACGATGGTTTTCAGAGTTTCGTCGGCGTTGGATTCGGACATATAGTCTTCAAGTTCGTTGCGAAAACGGGCAGCCGGGGCGGCGTGGGTCGCGCGCTCTTCCAGCACGCGGCGGATGAGCCCGACGATGGGCACGTAATTGACCAGCAAATCGGCGAATAATTTCTTGCGTCCGTCCGTATCCAAAGTGGCAAAGCGCTTGCCCGAGTCGGTGAGCATGAGGTCGCCTTCGCTCAAATGGGCGAGGCGCAGCAATTGCAATGCCTCACCGATATGGAACAATTCGTCGGCTTCCATTTGCAGCGTTCCAGCCAGCACTGGCAAATCGGCGCGGCCATGATAGGGGGCATCGGCGAGTTCCTCGATCAGGCCGGCCATCACGTTGGTGGAAACCTGATTGAGCATCATGCCAACGCCGGTGCCTGGAATGCCATCAAGGCTGGGTGCCTTGGGTTCGCTGCGCTGTGTCATCCTCGCATAGATGGTTTCAACGATCTGGCGGAAGCTGGGATCGAGACGGTCGCGGGGATGCGGGAGATCGACTTTCAGATCCGTGGCGACACGTCCAGGATTGGATGTGAACACCAGAATTCGGTCGCACATCAGCACCGCTTCTTCGATGTTATGGGTCACCATAAGCACGGACTTGATCGGCAACCGGCCTTCGATCCACAGGTCAATGAAATCGGTGCGCAGGGTTTCGGCGGTGAGCACGTCGAGCGCGGAGAATGGTTCGTCCATCAACAGGAGGTCAGGATCGACGACGAGCGCGCGGGCAAAGCCAACGCGCTGGCGCATGCCGCCCGAAAGTTCCTTGGGATAGGCGTTTTCAAAGCCGTCGAGGCCGATGAGATCGATGGCCGCCAGGGCGCGGGCACGGCGCACCGAGGCTTCGACGCCCAGCGCTTCCAGCCCCAGTTCGACGTTTTGTTGCACCGTCAGCCAGGGGAAAAGCGCAAAAGACTGAAACACCATGGCAATGCCGCGCGGCGGTGCCGTGATGGGTTCGCCGCGGCAGACGGCGCTCCCCGAGGAGGGTTTCACCAGGCCGGCGATAATGCGCAGCAGGGTTGATTTGCCCGAACCCGAGCGCCCCAACAGGCCAACGATCTCGCCCGCCCGAATGGTGAGGTCGACATCCTGCAAGACCTGAAATTGCGAGCCGCTCGCCTTGGGGAAGGCACGGGAAACTTTGTTCAGTTCGATCAGCTTCGGCTGCGGGGAACGCTCAAGCATGCGGATTTCCTTCTCGAATTTTGGCCCGTCAGTCCAATCGCAACCGGCGCTCGGAATAGGCATATAGATTGCGCCAAAGCAGGCGGTTAAACAGGGTCACCATCAGGCCCATGATTGTCATTCCCAGCACCACACGCGGAAAATCGCCCGCTGTGGTGGCATTGGCGATATAGGAGCCAAGCCCGACCGCGGTAAGCTGCGTTTTACCCCAACTGGCAACTTCGGCCACAATAGCAGCATTCCAGGAGCCGCCGGACGCGGTGATTGCCCCGGTGATGTAATAGGGGAAAATGCCGGGGAGAATGACCTTCGCCCACCAGCGCCAACCGGTGTAATGAAAGCTTGCCGCGGCCTCTTTCAAATCATTGGGAAACGCGCTGGCACCGGCAATAACATTGAACAAAATATACCATTGCGTGCCAAATATCATCAATGGACTCAGCCATATATCGGCATTCAACTGGAAATGCACAATCACGACCACAAAGGCCGGGAAGGCGACATTGGCGGGAAACGCGGCCAGAAATTGCGCCAGTGGCTGGATTTTTTCCGCCAGTTTCGGGCGAAGCCCGATCCAGACGCCCACCGGCACCCAGATCAAGCTGGCCAGGATCATCAGCACCACGACGCGGGCGAGGGTGACAAAGCCGTCAAACGTCGCGGTCCACACGTCGCTCCATTTTAATGCCGCCGACAGATAGGCATATATGCTCCAGCCACCAAATAATGTGGCCAGCCCGATCACGCCAAAGAACACCCAGTCGATCGAGCCGCTGGATATGGCAAGCGGCAGGCGGATTTGCGGAAGGCTGGGCCAGCGCACCGGCATCAGTGACACCTTTCGGGCGAGGCTGGAAAACGGCACCGTGAAAGCGCGCAAGGCCCGCGTGCGGCGAAACAGGTTCAGCATCCAGCTTGTCGGCGCTTCTTCGGATGAAGTTTGCTCGAACCGGAATTTATCTGCCCAGGCGACAATCGGGCGAAACAAAAACTGGTCATAGGCAATGATCACGATCAGCATGGTGACAATGGCATAACCAACCGCCACCAGATTTTGCTTTTCAATGGCCAAGGCCACATAGGATCCAATGCCGGGCAGGGTGATTGTGGTGTTGCCGACGGTGATGGCTTCGGACGCGACAACGAAGAACCAGCCCCCGGACATCGACATCATGGTGTTCCAGACCAGTCCGGGCGTCGCATAGGGCACTTCCAGTCGCCAGAAGCGCTGCCATGGCGTCAGGTGAAAGCTTTGAGAAGCTTCGTCGAGATCCTTGGGAATGGTTTTGAGGGCCTGGTACATGCTGAACGTCATGTTCCAGGCCTGGCTGGTGAAAATCGCAAATACCGAGGCAAGCTCGGCTCCCATCACATTGCCGGGGAACAGGTTGAGGAAGAAAATAACGGTGAAGGTCAAAAATCCCAGAATTGGCATGGATTGCAGAATGTCGAGCAGCGGAATCAATACGATTTCGGCTCGCCGACTTTTGGCGGCAAGCGCGGAATAAACGAAAGTAAAGATCAGCGAAAAAATGATCGCCAGCAACATCCGTAATGTGGTGCGCAGCGCATATTCGGGCAAATGCGAGGGGTTGAGCGAAAGCGGGCGAATGTCGAGCGCCGAAATGGGCGCATTGGTCTGTTGCGCGCCCCAAACGATCAGTACCAAGGCCAGAATAATGAAGACAAGCGCAAACATGTCCCAGATATTGGGCACAAGCGCTCTACCCAGCGCCGCAGGTGAAATGCGGTTATCAGACATTCGGTCATTACCTGAAAAATGGGATTTTCACATGTTTTGCATCGGTTGTTGCGGTCGTAACAGCCGGTGCATCTGCAAGTCAATTTTCTTATTCTTTCGTGACTAAATGTGACGGTTGCGTGAAGGCGAGATGCGCAATCGGCGCTTGATTGCACGATTGAGTTGCGCGCGACCGCTTGCCGGCTTCCGCTGGCAATGCTAAATATTCTCTACTCATTCCCACCCAATCGATTGGCACCTGCGCTTCGCGCAACAGTGACCTTTTTGAATGCTACCGGAGACTATCATGGAAATGCGCAAACTGGGTCGCGATGGCCCAAATGTGTCTGTCATCTGCCTTGGCACGATGACATGGGGCCAGCAAAACACGGAGGCCGAAGGCCACGAGCAAATGGATTACGCCTTGGCCCATGGCGTCAATTTCTTCGATACGGCTGAAATTTATTCCATTCCCCCGAAAGCCGAAACACAAGGGTCGACTGAGACCATCATTGGCAAGTGGTTCAAAGCGCGCAAGAACCGCGACAAGGTAGTGCTCGCCAGCAAGGTCGCCGGACGTTCGGCGTTCAACTGGCTGCGGGATGACGGGGCCAGTGCGCAACTGAGCCGCAAGCAGATGACCGAGGCGCTGGAGAAATCCCTGAAGCGCCTGCAAACCGATTATCTGGACCTTTACCAGTTGCACGCGCCGGATCGCGCAGTCACGGCCTGGGGTTCCAATCCCACCGTTTATAAAGTGCCGCCCAAATCGGAGGAAAACCCGATCGAGGAAATCCTTGATGTGCTCAACGGGTTTGTGAAAGCGGGAAAAGTGCGGCAGGTCGGCCTTTCCAATGAAACGGCCTGGGGCACCATGCGGTTTGTGACGGCGGCCGAAGCGCGGTCGCAAGTGCGCGTTGCCTCCATCCAGAACGCCTATAATTTCCTCAACCGGACATTTGAGATCGGTCTGGCGGAAGTGGCCATGCGGGAGCATGTTGGACTGCTGGCCTATTCGCCGCTCGCGCAGGGCTATTTGACCGGCAAATATCTGGATGGCGCCCGCCCCGCCGGTGCCCGCACCACCTTGTTCAATCGCGGCCAGCGTTATGAGACGCCCGGATCTGACGTGGCGATCCGGGCCTATGTCGCGCTGGCGCGCGAGTTTGGCATGGATCCGGCGCAAATGGCGCTGGCCTTTGTCAATTTGCGGCCATTCGTGACGGCCAATATCATTGGTGCAACCAGCATGGATCAATTGAAAATTGCCATTGGCTCGCATGATTTGAAGATCAGCCCGGAATTGGAAGCGCGAATCGACGCCATTCACCAGTTGCACATGAACCCTTGCCCCTGAATTGCAGTGGTTCGTCGCGCCGGGTGAATATTTTTCTTGGATTTCCATTCGGCGCGGTTTATAGGAATGTCATGGCGCGCAACCTCTCCGGTTTCGCGCCACGATTTTTTCAAGTTGTCGGGATCTGTCATGGCCAGTGCATTCGAATTCATTCAGAACGTGCGTGCGGAAGCGGCCAAAGTGGTGTGGCCGACGCGCCGCGAAACCGTCGTGACATCGTTGATCGTTATCGCCATGGCGGCTGCGGCCAGCCTGTTTTTCGTTTTGGCGGATGAAAGCATCCGTCTGGTAATCAGCTTCATTCTCAGTTTTGGGCACTAGCCAATTCAGAATTCATCGGGATCAAAAAATATGGCAATGCGCTGGTATATCGTTCACGCTTATTCGAATTTCGAAAAGAAAGTCGCCGAATCGATTCGTGAACAGGCAGAACAACGCGGTCTGGGCGCGAAGTTTGAAGAAATTCTCGTCCCGACTGAAAATTTTGTCGAAGTGCGGCGCGGTCGCAAGATCAACTCCGAGCGTAAATTCTTTCCCGGTTATGTGCTGGTCAAGTGCGACCTGACCGACGATGTCTATCACCTGATCAAGAATTCGCCGAAAGTGACCGGGTTCCTGGGCTCCGACAAGAAGCCAATGCCGATTCCCGATATTGAAGCCGAGCGCATCAAGGGGCAGGTGGCTGACCGTGTCGATCATCCCACCCATGCCATCCGCTTTGAAGTGGGTGAGACGGTGCGGGTTGCCGATGGGCCGTTTGCCTCATTCAATGGCATTGTCGAGGAAGTCGACGAGAGCCGCTCGCGCGTGAAAGTCGCGGTTTCGATCTTTGGCCGGGCAACGCCGGTTGAACTGGAATATGCGCAAATCGAAAAAGTGGCCTAACCACCAGGTCGATCCAGAATCAGCGGCCCTTGATCGGGCCGCAAAAAAGCGGGCCATGGATAAATCCAGGCCCGCCTTTTTTATGCGTGAAAAACTAGGCTTCGACGATGACCTTGCAGCCCAGGGAAGTGCGGCTGTAAAGATCCACCACGTCCAGATTGTGCATGCGAATGCAGCCCGAAGACATGGAAAGTCCGATTGATTCGGGTTCGTTGGTGCCGTGCACGCGGTAATAAGTGTCCTTGTCGCCCTGCCAGAGATAATGGGCGCGGGCCCCGAGCGGGTTGTTAATGCCGCCTGGCATAAACTTTTGCGTTTTGAACTGGCGCAGACGCGAATCGCGGGCGATCATTTCCGGCGGCGGGAACCATTTGGGCCATTCGCGCTTGAAGTGAACGTTTGCGGTGCCGCTCCAGGCAAAGCCGGCTCGGCCGACGCCGACGCCATAGCGAATGGCGCGGCCATCCCCGAGGATCAGATAGAGAAAGTGTGTTTTGGGGCTGATGACGATGGTGCCCGCAACTTCCTTGGTCGGATAGAGCACAACCGAGCGCAGGAACGCCTTGTTGACGCGCTTGAAATCCAGCGGCGGAATCGGGTGGATGTCGTGCGGCATGCCGGCATAGACCGCCTTGTCGAATGGGCCGATCGCCGGGATGTCGCCGGCCAGGAGATTGCCCGGACGCATGTCGCGCACACCCTCCTGCACCGGACCGTTGGCAGCAAGCTGCGCTGGAGCGGGTGTATGCAGCGCAGGCTTCAATAAATTGGACACAAGGCTGGGCTGGGTGGTGTTGGATGTTGCACATCCACCGAGTGCGGCTGCGCCACTGAGTAGAAATAAGCGTCGATGCATAGGTTGCTTCCGAATTGAATGGGCTTCAGGTGTGCGTAAATTTCACGAGTATCTCAAGGTGTCATGGTTAATAATTCGTGCATTTCGAACCAGTGTTGCCAAATTGTCGCGATTTATTTTAGGCAATCCAATTTCTTTACGACATTGGCTCTTTTCAAGCGGAATGAACTGGGATAGGAAGCACACTCTCCAGAAATGGGGTTTAGCCGTGGGAGACAGGCCCTTCGCCAAAGGGAGTCCCTGTTGGACCACGAACATCAATGGCGATGGCTTCTGACCAAAAGGGCAGGGGCCCGCAAATATTGGATGAAATCAAATGGCAAAGAAGATCACAGGTTATGTGAAGCTTCAGGTGCCCGCCGGGGAAGCGAAGCCGTCACCCCCGATCGGCCCTGCACTCGGCCAACGCGGCCTGAACATCATGGAATTCTGCAAGGCATTCAATGCGCGTACGGCGCAGATGGAAAAGGGGACGCCGATTCCGGTTGTCATCACCGCTTTTGCAGATCGTTCCTTCACGTTTGAAATGAAACTGCCGCCGGTGTCGTTCTTCCTGATGAAGGCCACGGGTATCAAGGCTGGCTCCAAGACCACGGGTCGCGGGTTCGTTGGCAAGATCACCAAGGCACAGATTGACGAGATCGCCGCCAAGAAGATGCCCGACCTGAATTGCAGCACGGTCGAAGCCGCGGCTTCGATGATCGCGGGCTCCGCCCGTTCCATGGGACTTGAGGTGATAGCATGAGCAAGCGCATGGACAAGGCCCGCAAGGGCATCGAGCGCACCAAGCTTTACGCATTGGATGATGCGGTGAAGATGGTGAAGGAAAAGTCGTCGGTTAAATTCGATGAAACCGTTGAAATCGCCATGAACCTTGGCGTTGACCCCAAGCATGCGGACCAGATGGTGCGCGGCGTGGTCAGCCTGCCCAACGGCACCGGCCGCGTTCTGCGGGTGGCGGTGTTTGCGCGTGGTGCGAAGGCGGATGAAGCCCGGGCTGCGGGTGCTGACATTGTCGGCGCGGAAGAACTGGTCACCATCGTGCAGGGTGGCACGATCGATTTCGATCGTTGTATTGCAACGCCCGACATGATGCCGCTGGTGGGACGCCTCGGCAAGGTGCTCGGCCCGCGCGGCATGATGCCCAACCCGAAGGTTGGCACGGTGACGATGGATGTGAAATCGGCTGTGGCTGCCTCCAAGGGTGGTTCGGTTGAGTTCCGCGTCGAAAAAGCCGGTATCGTGCAGGGCTCGGTTGGCAAAGCCTCCTTTGGTGAAGGTCAGCTTGTCGACAACATCAAGGCGTTTATCGATGCCGTTGCCAAGGCCAAGCCAGCCGGGGCCAAGGGCACCTATATCGAGCG
The DNA here is from genome assembly GCA_019075865.1 of Hyphomicrobiales bacterium. Classification (GTDB taxonomy): domain Bacteria; phylum Pseudomonadota; class Alphaproteobacteria; order Rhizobiales; family Beijerinckiaceae; genus REEB77. Next base: position 45,178 of record JAGXAN010000007.1, read on the forward strand.
GATCGCGCTTTCCTCGACCATGGGGCCGGGCGTCAAGATTGATCCATCAAGCGTTACGGCGTAACCAAAGCCAAAAGCTTCCGGTGAGGATTGTTTTGTGACAGCGTGCATTTTTCGCTTGGCAAAACGAGCCTGCGGGACTATCTAATGATTTGGGGTTGTCCGCAAATCGCGACCCCTATCAATTTTCCTTTCCATGGTAGGCCCCTGATCTCTTGGTCACGGGGCTTATTGTGGTGGATGGGTCGATGAACAAGAGGGCAACCTTTTCGCAATCGATCCTGTCCTGTCCGAGACTGCCGGCGGCACCTGTTGCAAAACAGGGGCCTTAATCGCCAGACGGGTTCGAGCGCAAGCAAAGACCAGGCGGCCAGCATAGACGGGTGAAGCCGTGTTTATAGCCTGTGCAAACAGGTTTAAGATCTGGTTCCAACCCTCTGTCCGCTAAGGTTTTTCTTTGCGGGGACAGGCGCTCATCGTCGCGGGCTTTCGGGCTTGCGGCACGTGCAACCGGCGGATTTTCCGCCTTTTTGAAGAGTGCTCAAGTGGATAGAGCCGAAAAGAAAGAAATGGTGGCCGAGCTCAACGGCGTCTTTGCGAAGACGGCGGTTGTGGTCGTGGCCGGCTATTCCGGCCTCACGGTGTCCCAGATGCAGAATTTGCGCAAGCAGATGAAGCTGGCCGGGGCCAAAGTGCAGGTCGCTAAAAATCGTCTCGCCAAGATTGCTCTGGATGGCACACCGGTATCGTCAATCAGTTCCCTGATGAAGGGACCTACCCTGATCGCCTATTCGGACGATCCGGTGGCGGCACCGAAAGTGGCTGTGGCTTTTGCCAAGGATTTCGAGAAATTCGTTATTCTGGGTGGCGCCATGGGCACAACAGCCTTGAACGTCGATGGTGTGAAGTCGCTTGCGACCATGCCTTCGCTTGATGAATTGCGCGCTAAATTGCTGGGTCTGCTTGTCGCGCCCGCAACCAAGATTGCGCAGCTCACGACCGCTCCCGCTGCAAAGCTGGCGCGCGTGTTTGGTGCTTATGCCAGCAAGGATGCAGCCTGAACGGCTGAGTCGAAATTTTCACTTTCAAACAAACCAGATCAAACCTAAAGGACTGAAAACATGTCGAACCTTGAAAAAATTGCTGACGAATTGTCGGCGCTCACGGTATTGGAAGCTGCTGAGCTCGCCAAGATTTTGGAAGCCAAGTGGGGCGTATCGGCTGCTGCGGCTGTAGCGGTTGCTGCAGCTCCGGGTGCTGGCGCTGCGGCTCCGGCTGCCGCTGCTGAAGAGCAGACCGAATTCACCGTTGTTCTGGCTGCTGCCGGCGACAAGAAGATCGAAGTGATCAAGGAAGTGCGCGCCATCACCGGTCTTGGCCTCAAGGAAGCCAAGGACCTCGTTGAGGCGGCTCCCAAGCCAGTCAAAGAAGGCGTAAGCAAGGAAGATGCTGCCAAGTTCAAGGCAGCGCTTGAGAAGGTCGGCGCCAAGGTCGAGCTTAAGTAAGCGTGCCCTCGCTGGATTAACAGCGTCGCGTTTTTGCGGTCCCGGTGAAGTTCACCGGGGCCGTTCAGTCGTTTCAGGAGACTTGGCGCAATGAATGTGCCGGTTGCCTGAGTTGGAAACGGAGCCGTATTGGCTTCAGCCGTCGCAACTCATTGTGGACGGACGGCGTGAGGCCAGTGTTTGGCCCGCCAGAAATAGGTGCGAGGATCGAAATGGCCCAGACTTTCACCGGAGTGAAGCGTGTTCGCAAATTTTTCGGCTCGATGGCCGAAGTTGCTGAAATGCCGAATCTGATCGAGGTGCAAAAGGCATCTTATGACCAATTTTTGATGGTGAAGGAACCGGCGGGCGGACGCCTCGATGAGGGGCTGCAATCGGTTTTCAAATCGGTGTTTCCGATTTCAGATTTCGCCCAGACCTCGATGCTGGAATTCGTGGGCTACGAGTTCGAACAGCCAAAATTTGACGTGGACGAGTGCCGCCAGCGCGGCATGACCTATGCTGCCCCCCTGAAAGTGACGCTGCGCCTGATCGTATTTGATATCGATCCCGATACCCAGGCCAAGTCGGTCAAGGACATCAAGGAGCAGGACGTCTATATGGGCGATATGCCCTTCATGACCTCGAACGGCACCTTTGTTGTCAATGGCACCGAGCGCGTCATCGTCTCGCAGATGCACCGCTCGCCGGGCGTGTTTTTTGATCACGACAAGGGCAAGAGCCATTCCTCGGGCAAGCTTTTGTTTGCCGCGCGTATCATTCCCTATCGCGGCTCCTGGCTCGATATTGAATTTGATGCCAAGGATATTGTCTATGCGCGCATCGATCGCCGCCGCAAATTGCCGGTGACGACGCTGATGTATGCGCTGGGTCTGGATGGCGAAGAAATTCTCTCGCTGTTTTACAACAAGGTTGTCTATTCGCAGACCAAGGGTGGCTGGCGTCAGCCGTTCGATGTCGAGCGGATGAAGGGTGTCAAGCCGACGGTCGATCTGATCGACGCCGACAGTGGCGAAGTGGTGATCGAGTCCGGCAAGAAGATGAACCTGCGCTCGGCGCGGGCTCTGGCAGAGCGCGGCGTCAAGGCCTTGCTGGTGCAGGACGATGACCTTTACGGCCAGTATATTGCCGAAGATCTGTTCAACCCGACGACTGGCGAAATTTACGCGGAAGCGGGCGATGAAATCTCGGCCAAAAATCTGGCCGTGCTGCTGGAGAAGGGCTTCACGGAGTTGCCCTTGCTCGATATCGACCATATCAATATCGGTCCCTATATCCGCAACACGCTGAATATCGACAAGAATTCAAATCGTGATGAGGCACTGTTCGACATTTACCGCGTGATGCGCCCCGGCGAGCCACCGACGATCGACAGCGCGCAGGCGATGTTCCATTCGTTGTTTTTCGACTCAGAGCGCTACGATCTCTCGGCTGTTGGCCGCGTGAAGATGAACCTGCGCATGGACCTGAATGCGGAAGATACCGTGCGCGTGCTGCGCAAGGAAGACATTCTGGCCGTTATCAAGGCGTTGGTTGATTTGCGTGATGGCCGCGGCCAGATCGACGATATCGACAATCTCGGCAATCGCCGCGTGCGCTCGGTGGGTGAATTGATGGAAAATCAATATCGCCTCGGCCTGTTGCGCATGGAACGGGCGATCAAGGAGCGTATGTCATCGGTGGATATTAACACCGTGATGCCGCAGGATTTGATCAATGCCAAGCCAGCTGCTGCTGCGGTTCGCGAGTTCTTTGGTTCGTCGCAGCTTTCGCAGTTCATGGATCAGACCAATCCTTTGTCGGAAATTACGCACAAGCGTCGTCTCTCGGCGCTTGGACCGGGTGGTTTGACCCGCGAGCGCGCCGGCTTTGAAGTGCGCGACGTGCATCCAACCCATTACGGCCGCATCTGCCCGATCGAGACGCCCGAAGGCCCGAATATCGGCCTCATCAACTCGCTCGCAACATTTGCCCGCGTCAACAAATATGGCTTCATCGAAGCGCCTTACCGGCGTATTCGCGACTGCCAGATCACCGAAGAAGTGGTCTATCTGTCGGCAATGGAAGAAGCCAAATGCTTTGTGGCACAGGCAAACGTGGCCCAGAACGGTGATAAGCAACTCACGGACGAGTTGGTGATCGTTCGCCATGCCGGCGACGTGATCATGGTGCCGCGCGAGAAGGTGGACTTCATGGACGTCAGTCCAAAGCAGCTGGTTTCGGTTGCTGCCGCACTGATTCCGTTTCTGGAAAACGACGACGCCAACCGCGCCTTGATGGGCTCGAACATGCAGCGCCAGGCCGTGCCATTGGTGAAAGCCGATGCGCCATTGGTTGGCACGGGCATGGAAGCTGTCGTGGCCCGCGATTCGGGGGCCGCTATTGCTGCCCGCCGCACCGGTGTGGTCGACCAGATCGATGCGACCCGTATCGTCATCCGTGCGACGGAAGAGCCGGACCCGGCCAAACCGGGTGTCGACATCTATCGCCTGATGAAGTTCCAGCGTTCCAACCAGTCGACCTGCATCAACCAGAAGCCTCTGGTGCGCGTGGGTGATCAGGTGCGCAAGGGTGACATTATCGCCGATGGTCCCTCGACCGACATGGGCGATCTGGCGCTGGGTCGCAACGTGCTTGTCGCGTTCATGCCCTGGAATGGCTACAACTTTGAAGATTCGATCCTTCTGAACGAAAAGATCGTCAAGGAAGACGTGTTTACCTCCATTCACATCGAAGAATTCGAAGTGATGGCGCGTGACACCAAGCTTGGCCCGGAAGAAATCACGCGCGACATTCCCAATGTTTCGGAAGAAGCGCTGAAGAATCTCGACGAAGCCGGCATTGTCTATCTGGGTGCCGAAGTGCAGGCGGGTGACATTTTGTGCGGCAAGATCACGCCCAAGGGTGAAAGCCCGATGACGCCGGAAGAAAAGCTGCTTCGCGCCATTTTCGGCGAGAAGGCTTCGGATGTGCGCGATACGTCGTTGCGGGTGCCGCCCGGCGTGCAAGGCACGGTGGTGGAAGTGCGTGTGTTCAACCGGCATGGTGTCGACAAGGACGAGCGCGCCCAGGCGATTGAGCGCGAAGAGATCGAGCGTCTGGCCAAGGATCGTGATGACGAACTCGCGATTTTGGATCGCAACGTCTATGCGCGTCTGGCGATTGTGCTGGATGGCAAGGCTGCGGTCTCGGGCCCCAAGAGCTTCAAGAAGGATCAGGTGCTGACGCGCGCGATCCTCGATGGCTATCCGCGCTCGCAATGGTGGATGTTTGCGTTGCAAAATGAAGGCCAGATGGCTGAAATTGAAGCCATGCGCAAGCAATATGACGACGCCAAGAAGCGGCTTGAGACCTTGTTCCTCGACAAGGTGGAAAAGTTGCAGCGCGGTGATGAATTGCCGCCGGGCGTGATGAAGATGGTCAAAGTCTTCGTTGCAACCAAGCGCAAGATTCAGCCTGGCGACAAAATGGCCGGACGCCATGGCAACAAGGGTGTGGTCTCGAAGATTGTGCCGCAGGAAGACATGCCGTTTCTGGCAGATGGAACGCCGGTGGATATCGTGCTCAACCCGCTGGGTGTGCCGAGCCGCATGAATGTGGGCCAGATTCTCGAAACGCATCTGGGTTGGGCTTGCGCCGGACTTGGCAAGCAGGTCGGTGAAGCGGTCAATGCCTATCTGAAATCGCAAAACGCCAAGCCGTTGCGCGACAAGCTGGGTGAGATTTACGGCAAGGATCATGTGCTGCACACGCTTGACGATGAATCGATTGCCGAACTGGGTGAAAACCTGCGTCGCGGCGTGCCGATTGCAACACCCGTGTTCAATGGCGCCCGCGAGCCGGATATTGTGAACATGCTCGCGCAGGCGGGTCTGGCCAGTTCCGGTCAATCGGTGCTGTTTGACGGGCGCACGGGCGATCAGTTCGATCGCGAAGTGACGGTTGGCTATATTTATATGCTCAAGCTGCATCACCTTGTGGACGACAAGATCCATGCCCGTTCGATCGGCCCCTACAGTCTCGTTACGCAGCAGCCGCTGGGTGGCAAGGCGCAGTTTGGTGGCCAGCGCTTTGGTGAGATGGAAGTCTGGGCGCTCGAAGCCTATGGCGCCGCCTATACGTTGCAGGAAATGCTGACGGTGAAATCGGACGACGTCGCCGGCCGCACCAAGGTTTATGAAACCATCGTGCGCGGTGACGATAAGTTTGAGTCCGGTATCCCCGAGAGCTTCAACGTGTTGATCAAGGAAATGCGCTCATTGGGCCTGAATGTGGAACTTTCGCAGTCCAAAATTTTGGATGTGCCACCCGCTGAGGCGGCTGAGTAACTCGTTAAAAATGGCGGAGCCATCTGCGCTCCGCCAGTTTGGTAACATTTTTCGGCGTTTCGCGTGCTCATTCGCAAATATGCCAGAACATCAGGAGCAATCCAATGAATCAAGAGGTCATGAATCTCTTCAGCACGGCAGTTCAACCCCAGGCGTTCGATCAGATTCAGATCGCGATCGCCAGCCCGGAGAAAATCCTCTCCTGGTCCATGGGTGAGATCAAAAAGCCGGAAACCATCAATTACCGCACCTTCAAGCCGGAGCGTGACGGTTTGTTCTGCGCCCGCATCTTCGGGCCGATCAAGGATTACGAGTGCCTGTGCGGCAAGTACAAGCGCATGAAGTACAAGGGCGTCATCTGCGAAAAGTGCGGCGTTGAAGTGACGTTGTCGCGTGTTCGCCGTGAGCGCATGGGCCATATTTCCCTGGCCGCGCCGGTTGCCCATATCTGGTTCCTCAAGTCCTTGCCTTCGCGCATCGGCCTGCTGCTCGACATGCAGTTGAAGGAGCTTGAGCGGATCCTGTATTTTGAATCCTATATCGTCATTGATCCGGGCCTGACCCCGTTGAAGGATCGTCAAACGCTTTCAGAGGAAGATTACCTCAAGGCGCAGGACGAGTATGGTCAGGATAGCTTCACCGCCATGATTGGTGCAGAAGCCATTCGAGAAATTCTGCGCGCGCTGGATCTGAAAAAGATCGCCGAGCAGTTGTTGGTGGAAATTGCTGAGTCAAAGACGGAGCTTAAGCCCAAGAAGCTCGCCAAACGGTTGAAGATCATCGAGGCCTTCATTCACTCCGGCAACAAGCCGGAATGGATGATTTTGACCGAAGTGCCGGTGATCCCGCCCGATCTGCGCCCGCTGGTGCCACTGGATGGCGGCCGCTTTGCGACATCTGATCTCAACGACCTTTACCGCCGCGTGATCAACCGCAACAACCGCCTGAAGCGGTTGATGGAATTGCGCGCGCCGGACATTATCATCCGTAACGAAAAGCGCATGTTGCAAGAATCCGTCGATGCGCTGTTCGACAACGGCCGTCGTGGCCGCGTCATCACGGGTGCCAACAAGCGCCCGTTGAAGTCGCTTGCCGACATGCTGAAAGGCAAGCAGGGGCGCTTCCGCCAGAACCTGCTTGGAAAGCGCGTCGATTACTCGGGTCGTTCCGTGATCGTGGTGGGGCCGGAATTGCGCCTGCATCAGTGCGGCCTGCCCAAGAAAATGGCGCTGGAACTGTTCAAGCCCTTCATTTACGCGCGGCTTGACGCCAAGGGTCTGTCAACCACGGTCAAGCAGGCCCGCAAACTGGTCGAAAAAGAGCGCCCCGAAGTGTGGGATATCCTCGACGAGGTTATCCGCGAACACCCGATCATGCTCAACCGCGCTCCGACGCTGCATCGTCTGGGCATCCAGGCGTTCGAGCCCAAGCTGATCGAAGGCAAGGCCATTCAGTTGCATCCGCTGGTTTGCGCCGCTTTCAACGCGGATTTCGACGGCGATCAGATGGCTGTTCACGTGCCGCTGTCACTGGAAGCGCAGCTTGAAGCGCGCGTTCTGATGATGTCGACCAACAACATTCTGCATCCGGCCAATGGCATGCCGATCATCGTGCCAAGCCAGGACATCGTGCTGGGTCTCTATTACCTGTCGCTGATGCGCGACGGTGAGCCGGGACAGGGCATGTTGTTCTCCGACATGGGTGAAATTGAACACGCCCTGCACGCCAAGGCGGTGACTTTGCACTCCAGGGTCAAGGGTCGCTGCTGGACCTTCAACGAGAAGGGCGAGCGCCTCGCCAAGATTTTTGATACGACCCCCGGTCGCATGATTCTTGGTGAATTGCTGCCCCATCACAACAAAGTGCCTTTCGACGTCGCCAACAAGCTGATGACGAAGAAAGAAATTTCGGCCATGATTGACACCGTCTACCGCAATTGCGGGCAGAAAGAGACGGTGATTTTCTGCGATCGCATCATGGCGCTCGGGTTCCGTGAAGCGTTCAAGGCCGGCATTTCGTTCGGCAAGGACGACATGGTTGTGCCAACGACCAAGCCGGCGATTGTCGAGGCAACGCGCGTGCTCGCCAAGGAATATGAGCAGCAATATAATGACGGCCTCATCACCCAGGGCGAAAAGTACAACAAGGTGGTGGATGCCTGGGGCAAGTGCAATGACAAGCTTGCCGAGCAGATGATGGTGGCGATTTCCACCACCAAGAAAGACAAGAACGGCCGCGATCTGCCGATCAACTCCATCTATATGATGGCGCATTCGGGTGCCCGTGGTTCGGCCACCCAGATGAAGCAGCTGGCGGCCATGCGCGGTCTGATGACCAAGCCTTCGGGTGAAATCATCGAGACGCCGATCATCTCCAACTTTAAGGAGGGGTTGTCGGTTCTTGAATATTTCAACTCGACCCATGGCGCCCGCAAGGGTCTTGCCGATACCGCGTTGAAAACCGCCAACTCGGGGTACCTGACCCGTCGTCTCGTTGACGTGGCGCAGGACTCGATCATCACCATCCCGGACTGCGGCTCGCAGGGCGGGATCAAGATGCGCGCCATCATAGACGCGGGGCAGGTGGTTGCACCATTGGCTATCCGCATCCTCGGTCGCACCTCGTCGGATGATCTGAAGGCATTGGATGGCTCGGTTATCGTCGCTGCTGGCGAGATGATCCAGGAATGGCATATCGACCGCATCACTGCGGCTGGTATCCAGGAAGTTCAGATTCGTTCCGTGCTGACCTGCGAGGCCGAGAATGGCGTTTGCGGCAAGTGCTATGGGCGCGATCTGGCACGCGGCACCCCGGTCAATATGGGTGAGGCGGTGGGTGTTATCGCAGCGCAATCGATCGGTGAACCGGGTACCCAGCTCACCATGCGCACGTTCCACATCGGTGGTGTGGCGCAGATCACCGACTCGAGCTTCATCGAAAGCAATTTTGATGGCAAGGTCTCTATCCGCAACCGTCATGTTGCCCGCAACAGTGATGGCGATCTGATGGTGATGTCGCGCAATGTCGCGATCGTCATTTCAGGTTCGGATGGGGCAGAGCGTGCCGTGCATCGTGTGCAATACGGTTCGCGCCTGAAATTCGATGACGGCGACATGGTGAAACGCGGCCAGCGCCTTGCCGAATGGGACGCCTATACCCGGCCGATCATGACGGAAGTGGAAGGCACGGTTGGTTTTGAAGATCTGCTTGAAGGCGCTTCAATGTCTGAATCGATTGACGAAAAGACCGGCATTGCCCGTCGTGTCGTCGTTGATTGGCGCATGAACCAGCGTTCGGCGACCCTGAAGCCGGCGATTGTCATCCGTGGCAAGGACAACAAGGTGCTGAAACTGCCGCGTGGTGGCGAAGCGCGCTATTTGTTGCCCGTGGACTCGATTCTCAGCTTTGACGTCGGCGCGCATGTGCAGGCGGGCGATGCGGTTGCCCGTATCTCGATGGAATCGGCCAAAACCCGCGACATCACCGGTGGTCTGCCGCGCGTCGCGGAATTGTTCGAAGCCCGCCGTCCGAAGGATCACGCGATCATCGCAGAAATTTCGGGCACCGTGAAGTTCTTGAAAGACTACAAGAACAAGCAGAAGCTTTCGATTATCCCGACCGACGATACGGCCGAGACGGTGGAATATTTGATTCCCAAGGGCAAGCATATCCATCTGCTCGATGGGGACGTTGTCGAAAAGGGCGATTATATCGTTGAAGGCAACCCGGCACCGCATGACATTCTGGCGGTTAAGGGCGTCGAGGAACTGGCTGCTTATCTCGTCAACGAGATCCAGCAGGTCTATCGTATGCAGGGCGTCAATATCAACGACAAGCACATCGAGGTGATCGTTCGCCAGATGCTGCAGAAGGTCGATATTGTGGATCCGGGTGAAACCGGCTTCCTCAAGGATGAGCAGGTGGATATCGTTGAGCTTGAAGAAGCCAATGAAAAGGCGCTGGCCGAAGGCAAGCGTCCAGCTTCCGGCACCCCGGTGCTGCTGGGCATCACCAAGGCATCGTTGCAGACCCGTTCGTTCATCTCGGCGGCTTCCTTCCAGGAAACCACGCGCGTTTTGACCGAAGCCGCCGTCAACGGCAAAGTCGATACGCTGCTCGGACTGAAGGAAAACGTCATCGTTGGCCGGTTGATCCCTGCTGGCACCGGCGCTGCCATGGCCAAATTGCGCCGTGTGGCAACGATGCGCGACGAGATGATTATCGCCCAGAAGGAAGAGGCATCGCGCGCTCCAGTTGCGCAATTGCCGCCCGCGCAAAGCGAGGCCGTTTCCTGAGCGATGCGGCACCGCTTCGGGTTTTGAAGCGGGCTGGTTGAAAGTTGCGATTCGAAAATTCAGTGCGCCCGGTTGATTGCCGGGCGCATTTTTATGGGCGGTGGCCTCGCCCAAGCCCTGATCTTAACAAAATATTGACACGCGTTCTCCTTGGCGACTTCGCAATTGAATGGGAAATTAAGCATGTCGAAGGAAAAATCCTGATTCTCGGGCACCAGAGCCAGTTTGGCGATACCGCCTTTAGTTTCCCTCGGCGAAGATGAAGCCATGTATCTTTGGGCGGGAAACAGACCATGACTATATCCTTCACGATGGCACCGGATGTCTCGCATGAGAAAGGCCCGCCTGAGGGGGCAGGGCAGGATGTGGGGGCCCAATTGCGGCCAATGCTGGCTGGTGCCCATGCGCGTGGTATGGCGGACGTGCTTGACCTGCTCGGGATGAGTGCCGCGCTGATCGATGCCGCCGGTATGGTGCTGCATCTAAATGCAGGGGCCAAAAGGCTCGTCGGGCGCGATATTTCCATGGTCCATGCCCATCTGATGCTGAAAGATGATTCTGAAAACCGGGCGTTGCTGGCCATGATCGGCGCGGCGTTGGGGGAGACGCCGCGGGCAGGGGAGATGATGATCCATGGCGCGCATGGCGGGATTCGTTTGCAGGCCTTGCCCGTTACCGCCAATGCGCGAGATGGCTGCCAGCTACTGAAGGCGCTGGTTTTGATGATTCCCTTGGGCGATTCTGCAACGCGGGCCTGATTCCCGGATTTTCGGGCGATACGGCGCCAGTGTGCGGACACACCCAATTTGCCGCGGCCCTGCGGCGTCCAAATTGCAATAATTGAGTCATATCAACGTATTTTGCGACATTTCAGGGGTTGACGCGAAGCGGAGAGCGTTATAGTTTCCGCGGAGTTTCAAGTGGCTGTAGTGATACTTGTTTGGGGCGACTCGCCCTAAACCCATGTTCACTAAACGCATTTGGTTCTACGATAGAGCTGTTGATTTCTGGCTTGCCAGACTGAAAGCACGAACGCTACAGCGAAAGCTACGGTGGTCCTCTGCGTTTACGCGCCTCCTGCCATTTGGCTAGAGGTGCAGTTGTGTTTGCGTTTTTGCGAAAGCAGGATGCAAGTTCAAGTTTTCACTTTCGCTTCCGGAAGGGCGATGAATGCCAACGATTAGTCAATTGATCCGCAAGCCGCGTGTGGCGAGCATCTATCGGGAAAAAGCGCGCCATCTGGGCGCCTGCCCGCAGAAGCGTGGCGTTTGCACGCGCGTTTATACAACGACGCCAAAGAAGCCGAACTCGGCTTTGCGCAAGGTCGCCAAGGTGCGCCTTACGAACGGCTTCGAGGTCATCGGTTATATTCCTGGTGAAGGGCACAACCTTCAGGAGCATTCGGTGGTGATGATCCGCGGTGGCCGCGTCAAGGATTTGCCCGGCGTGCGTTATCATATTTTGCGCGGCGTTCTGGATACCCAGGGCGTCAAGGACCGTAAGCAGCGCCGGTCGAAATATGGCGCGAAGCGTCCGAAGTAAGGAAATTCAGCATGTCTCGTCGTCACAGCGCAGAAAAGCGTGAGATCATCCCGGACGCCAAGTTCGGTGATATCGTCATCACCAAGTTCATGAATTCCATCATGTATGATGGCAAGAAATCGACTGCAGAAGGCATTGTTTATGGTGCATTCGACAGCATTCAGGCCAAACTGAAATCCGATCCTTTGACGGTTTTCAAATCGGCTCTGGAAAATGTCGCGCCAGCCATTGAAGTGCGTTCGCGCCGCGTTGGTGGTGCGACCTATCAGGTGCCGGTTGAAGTTCGGACCGAGCGCCGCCAGGCTTTGGCGATCCGCTGGATCATTATTGCGGCACGCGGCCGCAACGACAAGACCATGGTCGACCGCCTTTCCGGCGAGTTGATCGATGCTTCCAACAATCGCGGCAATGCGGTGAAGAAGCGCGAAGACACGCACCGGATGGCGGAAGCCAATCGCGCGTTCGCGCATTATCGCTGGTAACTGCTGCACAAGGACTTTTTCCCATGGCCCGTACGCACGCAATTGAAGACTACCGAAATTTCGGCATTATGGCGCATATCGATGCGGGTAAAACCACAACGACCGAGCGCATTCTGTATTATTCCGGCAAGTCACACAAAATCGGTGAAGTGCATGATGGCGCTGCAACCATGGATTTCATGGAGCAGGAGCAGGAGCGCGGCATCACGATCACTTCGGCTGCCACGACCACTTTCTGGAACGGCAAGCGCCTGAACATCATTGACACCCCCGGCCACGTCGATTTCACCATCGAAGTGGAGCGTTCCTTGCGCGTGCTGGACGGCGCGGTTTGCGTGCTCGACGGCAACCAGGGCGTTGAGCCCCAGACTGAAACTGTCTGGCGTCAGGCCGACAAATATAATGTGCCGCGCATCGTCTTCATCAACAAGATGGATAAGACCGGCGCCGACTTCTACATGTGCGTCGAAGACATTCGCGTTCGCGTGGCTGGCAATCCGGTTTGCATTCAGTTGCCGATCGGCGCTGAAGCTGGCTTCAAGGGCATTATCGATCTCGTCCGCATGAAGGCTGTCGTTTGGGAAAACGAGGCACTCGGTGCCAATTTCCACGATGAAGAAATTCCGGCTGACCTTCTGGAGAAGGCCAAGGAATATCGCATCAAGATGATCGAAGCGGCTGTTGAACTCGACGACGAAGTGATGTCGGCTTATCTCGATGGCGTGGAGCCGGATGAGAAGACCCTGCATCGTTTGATCCGCACGGCGGTTCGCAAGGTTGCGTTCGTTCCGGTTCTTTGCGGTTCTGCTTTCAAGAACAAGGGTGTGCAGACGCTTCTTGATGCTGTGGTTGAGTATCTGCCTTGCCCATTGGATCGCGGGGCGATCAAGGGTGAGGATCTGGATACGGGCGCTGAAACCGTGCGTAACCCGGGCGATGACCAGCCGTTTTCGATGCTGGCATTCAAGATTATGGACGATCCGTTCGTCGGCACCATCACGTTCTGCCGCGTTTATTCGGGCAAGATCGAGACCAACACGACCGTGCTCAATTCCACCAAGGAAAAGAAAGAGCGCGTTGGTCGTATGTTGCTGATGCATGCCAATAACCGCGAAGACATCAAGGAAGCCTATTCGGGCGACATCGTCGCGCTGGCAGGCCTCAAGGATACCCGCACCGGCGATACGCTGTGCGATCTGCTCAAGCCGGTTGTGCTCGAGCGTATGGAATTTCCTGAGCCGGTCATCGAAATCGCAATCGAACCCAAGACAAAGGCTGACCAGGAGAAGCTCGGCGTTGCCCTGCAGAAGCTGGCGGCAGAGGATCCGTCCTTCCGGGTTTCCACCGATGTGGAATCGGGGCAGACCATCCTGAAGGGCATGGGCGAGCTTCATCTCGACATCAAGGTTGATATTTTGCGCCGTACCTACAAGGTCGACGCCAATATCGGTGCGCCGCAGGTTGCTTATCGTGAAAAGCTGACCAAGCCCGTCGAAATCAACTATACCCACAAGAAGCAGACCGGTGGTACCGGCCAGTTCGCCAAGGTTATCATCATGTTCGAGCCGGCTGCGCCGGGCGAGGGCAACAGCTTCACCTCCAAGATTGTGGGTGGTGCGGTGCCGAAAGAGTTTATTCCCGGTGTTGAAAAGGGCATTAACTCGGTGATGGGTTCCGGCATTCTGATCGGCTTCCCGGTTGTTGACGTCAAGGCAACGCTGATTGACGGCGCCTATCACGACGTCGACTCCTCGGTGCTGGCGTTCGAAATTGCCTCGCGCATGGCTTTCAAGGAAGCCTTGCAAAAGGGTGGTTCGGTTCTGCTTGAGCCGATCATGAAGGTTGAGGTGGTAACACCTGAAGATTATACCGGTTCTGTCATTGGCGATCTGAATGGTCGTCGCGGGCAGATCCTGGGTCAGGACATGCGCGGCAATGCGTCGGTCATCAATGCGATGGTCCCGCTCGCCAACATGTTCGGCTACGTCAATACGCTGCGGTCTTTCTCGCAGGGACGTGCCAACTTTACCATGCAGTTTGACCATTATGAGCAGGTGCCAAAAGCCGAGGCCGATAAGGTCGTGGCCAAGTACGCTTAAGTCCAAACCATTTTTTACAACCCACACGGAAATGTCTGAAGGAGCCGACTATGGCCAAGGAAAAATTCCAGCGTAACAAACCGCATTGCAACATTGGCACCATTGGCCACGTTGATCACGGCAAGACGTCTTTGACGGCGGCGATCACCAAGGTATTGGCTGAGACGGGCGGCGCAACTTTCACGGCCTACGACCAGATCGACAAGGCACCGGAAGAGAAGGCACGCGGCATCACCATTTCGACCGCACACGTCGAATATGAGACTTCCAAGCGCCATTATGCACACGTCGATTGCCCCGGCCACGCCGATTATGTGAAGAACATGATCACCGGTGCGGCGCAGATGGATGGTGCCATTCTGGTCGTTTCGGCTGCTGACGGCCCGATGCCGCAGACCCGCGAGCACATCCTGCTGGCCCGTCAGGTCGGTGTTCCGGCGCTTGTCGTGTTCATGAACAAGGTTGACCTTGTGGATGATCCGGAGCTGATCGAGCTCGTGGAAATGGAAGTGCGCGAGTTGCTTTCCAAGTATGATTTCCCCGGCGACGATATTCCGATCACCAAGGGTTCGGCCAAGGCTGCGCTTGACGGCGTGACCCCGGAAATCGGCCATGACGCCATCCTGAAGCTGATGCAGACGGTCGATGAATCGATCCCGCAGCCGGAGCGTCCGGTGGATCTGCCCTTCCTGATGCCAGTGGAAGACGTGTTCTCGATCTCGGGTCGCGGCACCGTCGTCACCGGCCGCGTCGAGCGCGGTATCGTCAAGGTTGGCGAAGAAATCGAAATCGTTGGTTTGAAGCCAACCGTGAAGACCACCGTTACCGGCGTCGAAATGTTCCGCAAGCTGCTCGACTCGGGGCAGGCTGGCGACAACGTGGGCTGCCTGTTGCGTGGTACCAAGCGTGAAGACGTCGAGCGCGGCCAAGTGCTGTGCAAGCCCGGTTCGGTCAAGCCACACACCAAGTTCAAGGCTGAGGCTTATATCCTCACCAAGGACGAAGGCGGCCGCCATACCCCGTTCTTTGCGAACTATCGTCCGCAGTTCTACTTCCGCACCACCGACGTGACCGGTATCGTGTCATTGCCGGCTGGCACCGAAATGGTGATGCCTGGCGACAATGTGTCGATCGAAGTGACGTTGATCTCGCCCATCGCGATGGAAGAGAAGCTGCGTTTTGCTATCCGCGAGGGTGGCCGCACGGTCGGTTCGGGCGTTGTTGCCTCGATCATTGAGTAAGCGGATTTTCTAATCTTTCGGCGGCGCGCAGCGTGCGCGTCGCTGCTAAAGGGATGTAATTATGACCGGTCAAAATATCCGCATACGTCTGAAGGCGTTCGATCATCGAATTCTCGATAGCTCGACCAAGGAAATTGTCTCCACCGCCAAGCGCACGGGCGCCCAGGTGCGCGGGCCCATTCCCTTGCCGACGAAGATCGAGAAGTTCACGGTCAACCGTTCACCCCATGTGGATAAGAAGTCGCGTGAGCAATTTGAGATTCGGACGCACAAGCGTGTTCTGGACATTGTGGAACCAACACCACAAACAGTTGACGCTTTGATGAAGCTCGATCTGGCAGCTGGTGTCGACGTCGAGATTAAACTCTAATTTGAATTAACCGGGCGCCTCTTCGGAAAGAATGCGCCTTTGAGGGATGAGCAAAATGCGGTCAGGTGTTATCGCACAGAAGCTGGGCATGACCCGCATCTTTACGGATGCAGGGGAGCATGTTCCGGTTACGGTTTTGAAGCTGGATGGCTGCCAAGTCGTCGCGCACAAAACCGAAGCAGTGAATGGCTATACCGCCATGCAGCTGGGAATTGGCCATGCGAAGGTCAAGAATGTTCCGAAAGCTGAGCGCGAGCGCTTTGCCAAGGCGAATGTCGAACCAAAGATGAAACTGGCTGAGTTTCGCGTACCGGAAAGCAAGATGCTGCCGGTTGGCGCTGAAATCACGGCCGATCACTTTGTCGCCGGCCAGTTCGTCGACGTTGCCGGCACCTCAACCGGCAAGGGCTTTGCGGGCCCGATGAAGCGCTGGAACTTCGGCGGTCTGCGTGCATCGCACGGCGTGTCGGTTTCGCATCGCTCGCATGGTTCCACCGGTGGTCGTCAGGATCCCGGCAAGACCTTCAAGAACAAGAAGATGGCTGGCCATATGGGTGTGGATCGGGTTACGACCCTCAACCTCAAGGTGGTTCAGACCGATGTGGAACGTGGGTTGATCCTCGTCGAAGGTTCGGTGCCTGGCACTGCCGGTGGCTGGATTTATGTACGTGATGCCGTGAAAAAGGCTTTGCCAAAAGAGGCTCCCCAGCCTGGCAAGTTCCGCATGGCAGCCGCGACCGAAACCCAGAAGCAGGAAGGCTGAGAGCGATGAAACTGGATGTAACCTCGCTGGACGGCACCGCCAACGGTTCGGTCGATTTGTCCGATGCCATTTTTGGTCTGGAGCCGCGTCAAGACCTGATCGCCCGCATGATTCGCTATCAGTTGGCCAAGCGCCGTGCTGGTACGCACAAGACCAAGGGCCGCGCCGAAATTTGGCGCACGGGCAAGAAAATGTTCAAGCAGAAGGGCACGGGTTCTGCCCGTCACGGCTCGGCACGTGTGCCGCAGTTTCGTGGTGGTGGCCGCGCTTTCGGGCCGGTGGTGCGCGATCATTCGCATGATCTGCCCAAGAAGGTGCGTGCGCTGGCTTTGCGTCATGCCTTGTCTGCCAAGGCGCGTGATGGCGGCATTGTGATTTGGGAAAATGGTGCGGTGGAAACGCCGAAGACTCAGGCTTTGCTGGGGCATTTTGCCAAGGCCGGGCTGGTCAACGCGCTGATCATCGATGGGGCGGCAGTGGATGCCAACCTGCAGATGGCGGCGAGCAACATTCCGATGATCGATGTTTTGCCGGTGCAGGGCATCAACGTTTATGACATTTTGCGCCGCGAGAAGCTTGTGCTGACGCGTGCGGCGGTTGCAGCGCTGGAGGCGCGGTTTCAATGATCCAAGACCCGCGCCATTATGACGTGATTGTCGCCCCGGTGATTACCGAAAAAGCGACGATGCAGTCGGAAGCCAATAAAGTGGTTTTCAAGGTTCGCATGAATGCCACCAAGGTGGAAATCAAGGCGGCTGTCGAGCGTCTGTTCGATGTGAAGGTTACCGGCGTGAACACGCTGGTTCGTGAAGGCAAGCGGAAGGTGTTCCGTGGTTTTCGCGGGCAGCAATCCGATACCAAGCGTGCGGTTGTGACCCTTGAAAAGGGCCATTCGATCGACGTGACAACCGGTCTTTGAGGAAGGTGTGAGATGGCATTAAAATCATTCAAGCCGATCACGCCAGGCCTTCGCCAGTTAGTGATCGTTGACAGAAGCGAATTGTACAAGGGCGGGCCGGTCAAGAAATTGACGGAAGGCAAGTCCGAGAAGGGCGGTCGCAATAACACCGGGCGCATTACCGTGCGTTTCCGTGGCGGCGGTCACAAGCAGGCCTATCGCATCATTGACTTCAAGCGTCGCAA
The DNA here is from genome assembly GCA_019075865.1 of Hyphomicrobiales bacterium. Taxonomy (GTDB): domain Bacteria; phylum Pseudomonadota; class Alphaproteobacteria; order Rhizobiales; family Beijerinckiaceae; genus REEB77. The sequence continues at coordinate 62,946 of JAGXAN010000007.1, forward strand.
GCTCGACGTGAGCGGCAAGGTGGAACGTATCGAATATGATCCGAACCGCACTTCGTTCATCGCGCTGATCCAATATGCCGATGGCGAACAGAACTACATCATTGCGCCCCAGCGTTTGAGCGTGGGTGACGATGTGGTTGCTGGCAATCAGGTCGACGTGAAGCCAGGCAATGCCATGCCACTTGCAAACATGCCGGTTGGCACGATCGTGCACAATATCGAGATGAAGATCGGCAAAGGCGGCACCATTGCCCGCTCGGCCGGGACTTATGCTCAGATCGTTGGCCGTGACGCGGGCTATGTGATTGTTCGCCTGAAGTCGGGTGAACAGCGTTTGATCCACGGCCAGTGCTTTGGCACGGTCGGTGCTGTATCGAACCCGGACCACATGAATGCTTCCATGGGTAAGGCGGGCCGCAATCGCTGGATGGGTCACCGTCCGCACAATCGCGGTGTCACCATGAACCCTGTTGACCATCCGCACGGTGGTGGTGAAGGTCGCACCTCCGGTGGCCGTCATCCTGTTTCGCCTTGGGGCAAGCCAACCAAGGGCAAAAAGACGCGGTCGAATAAATCGACTACCAAGTTCATCGTGACCTCGCGTCACAAAGCCAAGAAGAAGGGCTGATCCATGTCTCGCTCGGTCTGGAAGGGTCCGTTTGTTGACGGCTACCTGCTCAAAAAAGCAGAAGTGTCGCGCGCATCCGGTCGTAATGAAGTGATTAAGACGTGGAGCCGCCGCTCGACGATTTTGCCGCAGTTTGTTGGCTTAACCTTCGGCGTGCATAACGGCCACAAGCATCTGCCCGTGACTGTCACGGAAGAGATGATCGGCCAAAAGCTCGGTGAATTCTCGCCGACCCGGACCTTCCATGGTCACGCGGCCGACAAAAAAGCCAAGAGGGCCTGAGTATTATGTCGAAAGAAAAAACACCTCGCGCGCTCAAGGACAATGAAGCCAAATGCGTGGTGCGCATGTTGCGCATCAGCCCGCAGAAGCTGAATTTGCTGGCGCAGCTCATTCGTGGCAAGAAGGTTGAAAAGGCTCTGGCCGATCTGCAGTTTTCGCGCAAGCGCATCGCTGTCGAAGTCAAGAAGGGCCTGGAAAGCGCGATTGCCAATGCCGAAAACAATCATTCGCTTGATGTGGATGACTTGATCGTGGCCGAAGCCCATGTTGGCAAGGCCCTGGTCTTGAAGCGGTTCTCGCCACGGGCGCGCGGCCGTTCGAGCCGGATCGAGAAACCATTCGCAAATATTACCATTGTTGTGCGTGAGCAGCCTGCGGCCCCCGCCGCAGCGAAGGCATAGGGGCCAGATTATGGGTCAGAAAATCAATCCAATTGGCTTTCGTCTCGGTGTGAACCGCACATGGGATTCTCGTTGGTTCGCCAACAAGGGCGAATATGGCAAATTGCTGCACGAAGACATGCGCATCCGCGAAGTCCTGATGAAGGACCTGAAGCAGGCCGCCATTTCGAAGATCATCATCGAGCGGCCACACAAGAAGTGCCGCGTGACCATTCACTCGGCCCGTCCGGGTGTGGTGATCGGCAAGAAGGGCGCGGATATCGATAAAATCCGCAAGCTTGTTGCAGCGCTTACCACTTCGGAAGTCGTGATCAACATCGTTGAAGTGCGCAAGCCGGAAATCGACGCCATGCTGGTGGCCGATTCCATTGGCCAGCAGCTCGAGCGCCGTGTGGCTTTCCGCCGTGCGATGAAGCGGGCCGTGCAGTCGGCCATTCGCCTTGGCGCCGAGGGCATTCGTATTAATTGCTCGGGTCGTCTTGGCGGCGCGGAAATCGCCCGTCTCGAATGGTATCGCGAAGGGCGGGTGCCATTGCACACGTTGCGCGCCGATATTGATTACGGTGTGGCAACGGCGCATACAGCCTATGGCACTTGCGGTATCAAGGTTTGGATTTTCAAGGGCGAAGTGTTGGAGCACGATCCTTCCGCCCATGAGCGTCGGGCCAATGAATTTGGCAATGCGGGTGGTGGCGAGCGTTCCGAACGTCGGGAACGTGATGGCGAGCGGCGTCCACGTCGCGAGCGCGACGCTGCTTGATTTTTAGAGAATATGAGAGACTAGTCCCATGATGTCACCCAAGCGCACAAAGTTTCGGAAGGCCTTCAAAGGCCGGATCCGCGGCGCGTCAAAAGCTGGATTTGAATTGAATTATGGGCAATATGGCCTGAAGGCTATGGAGCCGGATCGTGTCACCGCCCGCCAGATTGAAGCGGCCCGTCGTGCCTTGACGCGCCACATGAAGCGCGCCGGTCGTGTATGGATACGGGTGTTTCCGGATGTGCCGGTCTCGAAAAAGCCGACCGAAGTTCGTATGGGTAAGGGCAAGGGTGCACCCGAGTATTGGGCAGCGCGTGTCGCCCCTGGCCGTATCATGTTTGAAATCGACGGCGTGCCGGTGACCATTGCCCGCGAGGCACTGATCCTGGCGGCGGCGAAGTTGCCGATCAAGACCCGTTTCATTCAGCGCATTGCAGAATAGGAGAGTAATATGAAAAACGGACAAAGGCTCTCTGATCTGAAAGTAATGAGCGAAGATCAACTGGGTGACGAAGTTTTGAAGTTGAAGAAGGAGCAGTTCAATCTGCGCTTTCAGCGGGCCACCGGCCAGCTCGAGAATACGTCGCGTGTGCGCATCGTGCGCCGCGATATTGCCAGGGTTAAGACCATAGCGGCGCAAAAGCGCGGCACCGACAAGAAGCAGGGTTAACGAATATGCCGAAGCGAATTCTCCAAGGTGTCGTGGTTAGCGACAAGCAGGAAAAGACCGTTGTGGTGAAGGTGGAGCGCCGCTTCTCCCATCCGCTGCTCAAGAAGACCGTGCGTCGGTCGAAGAATTATCACGCGCATGACGAAGCGCGCGCGTTTAAGGTAGGTGACATGGTGTCCATCGAGGAGACCAAGCCTATTTCGAAGTTGAAGCGTTGGGTTGTGCTGCCGGCGGAAGCCAAGGCTTAAAGACGGGTAGGGGATGTTTGAAGCATCCTTCAGGCGTAGTCCAATAGGTTTGTGCCTTGCGGAAACCGCCCTGAAAAGAAAGGGTTTGGGTCATGATACAAATGCAAAGCAACCTCGATGTGGCGGATAATTCCGGCGCGCGTCGGGTGATGTGCATCAAGGTGCTTGGCGGCTCCAAGCGCAAATATGCTGGCGTTGGCGACATTATCGTAGTGTCGATCAAGGAAGCTATTCCGCGCGGTCGCGTCAAGAAGGGCGATGTGATGAAGGCGGTCGTGGTTCGCACGGCCAAGGACATCAAGCGGGCGGACGGAACGGTCATTCGTTTCGACAATAACGCGGCCGTGTTGATCAATGCGCAGTCCGAACCAGTCGGCACCCGTATTTTCGGGCCGGTTCCACGTGAATTGCGTGCCCGCAATCACATGAAGATTATCTCACTGGCTCCGGAGGTGCTGTAATGGCTGCTCGTATCAAGAAGGGTGACAAAGTCGTTGTCATCGCCGGGCGCGATAAAGGCAAGACCGGCACCGTAAAGCTGATGATGCCCAAGGATGACCTGGCCGTTGTTGAAGGCGTGAACATGGTGAAGCGCCATACCCGCCAGACCGCCCAGACCCAGGGTGGCATCATCTCGAAAGAGGCGACCATTCATTTGTCGAATATCGCTATCGCTGATCCGAAGACCGGTAAGGCGACGCGCGTTGGTTTTAAGGTGCTGGACGATGGCCGCAAGGTGCGTTTTGCCAAGAGTTCTGGAGATTTGATCGATGGCTGAGCCACAAAAAGGCGGCAAAGCACCGGCGAAGGACGGTGCAGCCAAGGCCCCTAACGCAGGTGGCGAAAAGGTAAAGCGTGGTACTGTCGTACTGTCTGCTACGGCTTCGGCTGAAGACATGGCCGTGCCAAAGGATTATCAGCCGCGCCTTCGCAAGCTCTATGACGAGCAGATTCGCGCCAAGATGATCGAAGAATTTGGCTATAAAAGCCCGTTCGAGGTGCCAAAGATCGACAAGATCGTGCTCAACATGGGCGTTGGCGATGCGGTTACCGATACCAAGAAGGTAACGACCGCTGCGACCGATATGGCGCTGATTGCTGGCCAGAAGCCGGTTATCACGCATGCCCGCAAGGCAATTGCCACTTTCAAAGTGCGCGAAAATATGCCAATTGGCGTAAAGGTCACCTTGCGCAAGACGCGCATGTATGAATTTCTGGATCGACTGGTGAATGTGGCGCTGCCACGTATCCGCGATTTTCGCGGGTTGAACCCGAAGAGCTTTGACGGGCGCGGCAATTTTGCGCTCGGCATCAAGGAGCACCTGGTGTTCCCTGAAATTGATTACGACAAGGTTGAATCGCAGTTGGGGCTTGACATTATCGTCTGCACCACGGCGAAGACTGATGATGAAGCGCGCGCGCTGTTGCGGGCGTTTAACTTCCCGTTCCGGCAGTGATCCTAGCGGACCAAACGCGGAAACCAGAGGTGTTATATGGCTAAGAAGAGTGCATTGGAAAATAACGCACGGCGTGAAAGACTGGCAAAGCAGTTTGCTGGTCGTCGTGCGCGGTTGAAGGCAATCGCAAATGATATGAGCCTGCCGGCTGAAGAGCAGTTTGCGGCTCGGTTGAAGCTGGCAGAATTGCCACGCAATTCCGCCAAGGAGCGGGTTCGCAACCGTTGCGAAGTGTCGGGTCGGCCTCGCGGCTATTACGGCAAGATGAAAATGTCACGTATTGCGGTGCGTGATCTGGGCCTCAAGGGTTTGATCCCTGGCCTCGTCAAGTCAAGCTGGTAAGGAGGGCAGGGCCATGAACGATCCATTGGGCGATATGCTCACCCGTATCCGTAACGCTGGCATGCGCCGTAAAGGCAAAGTGCAGACTCCAGGTTCGCGTCTTCGGGCGCATGTGCTGGATGTGCTGAAAGAGGAAGGGTTTATCCGCGGATATTCTTCGACCGAATACGGCAACGGACGCACGGAATTCGAAATCGAACTGAAGTATTTCGACAATCAGCCGGTCATCCGTGAGGTTGAGCGCGTGTCGAAGCCAGGCCGGCGGGTTTATGCCGCTGTCGATGCGCTGCCGCGTATCAATAACGGGCTTGGCATGACCATCATTTCGACATCCAAGGGCGTGATGGCGGATCATACCGCCCGCGAACAGAATGTCGGCGGCGAAGTTTTGTGCAAGGTCTTCTGATCCGGCAAAGTTGGGAAAGATAACATGTCTCGTATTGGCAAAAAGCCCGTGACCATCCCGGCTGGTGTAACCGCCACGGTTCAGGGTCAGAATATCGCCGTTAAAGGCGCCAAGGGTGAATTGAAGTTTACGGCGCCTGAAGAGGTGGACGTCAAGCATGAAGCGGGGGCGATCATCGTTGCACCCCGCTCGCAAACCAAGCGTTCGCGCGCCATGTGGGGAACCACCCGGGCGCGGGTGAACAATCTGGTGGTCGGGGTGACCCAGGGCTTCGAAAAGAAGCTGGAAATCACCGGTGTCGGTTACAGGGCGGCTGTGGCTGGGAGCAATCTCAACCTGTCGTTGGGTTTCAGCCATGACGTTATTTTCGCAATTCCGAAGGGAATTTCGATTGTTGCGGCCAAGCCAACCGAATTGACGATTAGCGGAATTGACAAACGCGAGGTCGGTCAGGTTGCCGCCGAAATTCGTGCGTTCCGCGGACCTGAACCCTATAAGGGCAAGGGCGTGAAGTACGCAGGCGAATTCATCTTCCGCAAGGAAGGCAAGAAGAAGTAAGGATTGCGAGCATGGCCAAGAATTTGAAGGTTGGCGAGCGCCGTAAGGCTCGCATTCGCCGCTCCGTCCGGGCGCATGCTTATGGACGTTTGCGTCTGTCGGTGTTTCGCTCCTCGAAGCAGATTTATGCGCAGATCATTGATGACGGCAAGGGTGAGACCCTTTGTGCAGCATCTTCGATCGAGAAGCCCAATCGTGAATCGATGAAGACCGGCGCTTCGGTTGCCGCGGCGCATGAGATTGGCAAGTTGATTGCGGCGCGGGCAATCGCCGCCGGCATCAGCGAAGTGGTGTTCGATCGCGGTGGTTATATGTATCACGGCCGCGTCAAGGCATTGGCAGAGGGTGCCCGCGAGGGTGGCCTGAGCTTCTAATAATTCCCAGCGAGCGGGGGCATTGTGCCCTCGCGCAAGTGACGGATAGGTATTATGGCAAGAGAAGGTCAGCGCGGCGGTGATCGCCAGCGTGAAGAAAAAGACAGTGAATTCGTGGACCGTTTGGTTCACATCAACCGCGTCGCCAAGGTGGTCAAGGGCGGTAAGCGCTTTGGCTTTGCGGCGCTCGTGGTTGTGGGTGACCAAAAGGGCCGCGTTGGCTTTGGTCACGGCAAGGCACGCGAAGTGCCGGAGGCGATCCGCAAGGCAACCGAGGCCGCAAAGCGCGGCTTGATCCGGGTGCCGTTGCGCGAAGGCCGCACGCTGCATCATGACGTGAATGGCCGCCATGGTGCTGGTCGCGTGGTGATGCGGGCGGCTCCGGCCGGTACCGGCATCATCGCTGGTGGCCCGATGCGCGCCGTGTTTGAGACGCTCGGCGTCCATGACGTGGTTGCCAAATCGCAGGGTTCTTCCAATCCATATAACATGGTGCGGGCAACCTTTGACGGTTTGAAGCGCGAAGATTCACCGCGTTCGGTCGCGGCTCGACGCAATCTCAAAGTTTCGGTTCTTCAGTCACGCCGTCAGGGTGTGGATGCAGAAGCCTCAGATTCTTGAGGGTGGCAGACATGACAAAAGCAGACAAAAAGACCGTAACGGTCGAACAATTGCGCAGCCCGATCGGGCGTGAGCATTCGCAGCGCGCGACGCTCATCGGCCTTGGTTTGAACAAGCGCGGACGGTTATCCACACTGGAGGATACATCGGCTGTGCGTGGGATGATTGCCAAAGTGGCGCATCTCATCCGTGTCGTTGACGGCCAGTGAGGGGAGAGCAATCATGAAACTCAATGGCATTAGTGATAACGAAGGTTCCTCCAGGTCGCGCATGCGCGTCGGTCGCGGTATCGGTTCTGGCAAGGGCAAGACCGGTGGACGCGGCGTCAAGGGACAAAAGGCGCGCACCGGCGTGCGCGTAAAGGGTTTTGAAGGCGGCCAGATGCCATTGCATCGTCGTCTGCCCAAGCGCGGCTTCTGGAACCCCTTTGCAACCCATTACAATGAGGTCAATATTGGCCGCATTGAAGAGGCGGTTGAAGCGGGCAAGCTGGTGGCTGGACAAAAGGTTGATATCGACGTGCTGATCAAGGCGGGCGTTTGCTCGAAGAAGCGCGACGGCGTCAAGATTTTGGGCGTTGGCGAAATCAAGACGAAACTGGCATTTGAAGTGGCTTCCGCGTCGAAAAGCGCCGTGGCTGCCATCGAAAAGGCTGGCGGCACTGTCAAAATGCTGGTCGTGGCACCAGAAGCTGCGCAGGCGTAAGCCTTTGCCGGTGTAAATTTGGCATGGATGGCTATATTAGCGGGGCGAATGGGTTGTTGGCCTTTTCGCCCCGTTTTCTTGTGAACCTATTCTCTTAAACTCAAGCCAGAAATGGCCCCCGGAGCGCGTCGATGGCATCAGCAGCGGAACAATTGGCGGCGAATATCAATTTTGCAAATTTCAGCAAGGCGACGGAGCTGAAAAAGCGGATTTGGTTTACACTCGGCGCCCTGTTTATCTTTCGTCTTGGCACCTATGTGCCACTTCCGGGCATTGACCCGTCCCTGTTTGAGCAGAAGTTTCTTGGCAACAGTCAGGGCATGCTTGAATTATTCAATTCATTTTCGGGCGGCGCTGTTCAGCGCAGTTCCATCTTCATGCTGGGCATCGTCCCCTATATTTCGGCGTCGATCATCGTGCAGTTGGTGACGCCGCTGTTTCCGGCGCTGGAAGCACTGAAGAAGGAAGGCGACAGCGGTCGCAAACTGATCAATCAATATACCCGCTATCTCACAGTTTTGCTGGGGGCGGGCCAGGCCTATGGCATTGCCGCCGGCTTACAGGCGAGCAGCGACCATTTCGTGATCAACCCTGGCATGGCATTCATCGTTTCGGCGGTGCTGACGCTTGTGGGCGGTACGGTGTTCCTGATGTGGTTGGGTGAACAGATCACCGCACGCGGCATAGGCAATGGTTCGTCCCTGATCATCTTTGCCGGTATCATCTCCGGCATTCCGGGTGCGATCGTCAATACGCTGCGAGGGGCGAGTTCCTTTTCCCTGTCGCCGGCTGTGGTATTTATCATTCCGGTGATGGTCATGGCTGTGGTGGCGTTTATCGTGTTTGTCGAGCGGGCGCAGCGGCGCTTGCTCATCACCTATCCCAAGCGTCAGGTGGGAAATCGGGTTTCGGAGCAACAAACCTCGTTTCTGCCGCTGAAGCTGAATACATCGGGTGTCATTCCGCCTATCTTCGCTTCGTCTTTGTTGCTGCTACCTACCACCATTGCGCGGTTTGTCAGTGGCGGCGGCACCACCGGCATTCTGGGCACCATCAATGCCTATATGGGGCAGGGCAGTTTTGTCTATCTCACGCTCTATGTGTTGCTGATCGTGTTTTTTGCCTTTTATTATACGGCGCAGGTGTTCAACCCGGTTGAGACCGCCGACAACCTGAAAAAGCACGGCGGCTTCATTCCAGGGGTTCGTCCTGGCGAGCGCACCGCGCAATTGATCGACAAGGTTTTGACCCGCATCACCGTGCTGGGGGCCATCTACCTGTCCATCATATGTCTATTGCCACAATTGCTGATATCCAAATTGAATCTGCCGTTCTACTTTGGCGGGACATCCTTGTTGATTGTTGTGAGCGTGACCATGGATACTGTCGCGCAAATCCACGGACATCTGCAGGCCCAGCAATATGAAGGCCTGATCAAAAAAGCAAAATTAAAGGGGCGGAAGAAATGAGACTGATTTTGTTGGGACCGCCGGGGGCGGGCAAAGGGACCCAATCAAAGCGTATAATGGACAAATATCAAATTCCGCAGCTTTCCACTGGTGACATGCTGCGCGCGGCGGTGCAGGCGCGCACTGCCATTGGCCTGCAGGCCAAGGCTGTCATGGACGCAGGTGCCCTGGTTTCGGATGAAATCGTGGTCGGTATAGTGGGTGAGCGGATTGATGCAGAAGATGCCAAGCGCGGCTTCATCCTGGATGGTTTTCCGCGCACTGTGGCGCAGGCCGAGGCACTCGACGCCATGTTGGCAAACAAGAAATTGCAACTGGATGCAATCATCGAGTTGAAGGTGGATGAAAAGGCGCTGCTTTCACGCATTGAGAAGCGTGTGGAAGAAACCCTGGCCGCTGGCGGCCAGGTTCGCGCCGACGACAATGCGGAATCGTTCAAAATCCGGTTGGATGCGTATCGCGTGCAGACGGCACCGGTTTCGGATTATTATGCCAAGCGTGGTGTGCTCAAGCAGGTGAACGGCATGATGTCACCTGAGGCAGTGACGGCAGCCATCGACGGCGTATTGGCCGCGTAATAATTTGGCAGGCTGCTTTTTGGTGCTTGACGAATGGCTATTTTGCGTCTAGCGACAGAGTATCCGTTCATAGCGACAGATCGCTGCCCTTTGGGCAGTGTGTGAATTTGCGTTCACAAGGGCCGGTCTCCACCGGACGTGAATGCAAGGGCTTTGCCCGCAATCAATGCCTTAGGGCGCAATCAACTGCCTCAGGGCAAATGGAGAAGTAGAATGGCACGTATAGCAGGCGTAAATATTCCGACAGGCAAGCGCGTGGTTATTGCCTTGCAATATATCCACGGCATTGGCCCGAAAAAGGCCGAAGAGATTTGCGAGAAGGTCAAGATCCCGGCTGACCGCCGCGTTGCGCAATTGACCGACGCCGAAGTGCTTCAGATTCGCGAGACCATCGACCGTGATTACATGGTGGAAGGCGATTTGCGCCGCGAAGTTGCCATTAACATCAAGCGACTGATGGATCTGGGTTGCTATCGCGGCCTGCGTCATCGTCGTCAGTTGCCGGTTCGCGGCCAGCGCACCCATACCAATGCGCGCACCCGCAAGGGCAAGTCCAAGGCGATTGCCGGCAAGAAGAAGTAATTTCATTTCGCGCGCAAAATGGTTTGCGTGCGTAGCCCTAGCGCCTGGCATTACGGGCGCGTTTGAAGGAATGTTGCATAAATGGCAAAAGAAGCAGGCCGCGTTCGCCGTCGTGAGCGCAAGAACATCGTTTCGGGCGTTGCCCATGTAAACTCGACGTTCAACAACACCATGATCACGATTACCGATGCGCAGGGGAACACGATTTCCTGGTCCTCGGCTGGAACCATGGGTTTCAAGGGCTCGCGCAAGTCGACCCCCTATGCCGCGCAGATGGCAGCCGAAGACGCTGCCCGCAAGGCTTCGGAGCATGGTATGCGCTCTTTGGAAGTGGAAGTGTGCGGACCAGGTTCGGGCCGTGAATCAGCGCTCCGCGCCCTGCAGGCCGCCGGGTTTACCGTTAGCTCGATCCGCGATGTCACGCCGATCCCGCACAATGGTTGCCGCCCGCGCAAGCGTCGGCGCGTTTAGTATATCCATCCCGATTTTCCGACTGGGGCGCGGCCATATCGGCCGCGTTGCCCGCATCAGAAAGGTGCCGTCGTGATTCAGAAGAACTGGCAAGAACTGATTAAACCAAACAAGTTGCAGATTGCTGTTGGGGATGATCCCAAGCGCATAGCAACGGCTGTAGCGGAACCTTTGGAGCGCGGTTTTGGCGTGACCCTTGGCAATTCGCTGCGTCGTATCCTGCTGTCCTCGCTGCAAGGGGCGGCCATCACTGCCGTGCAGATTGACGGCGTGCTGCATGAGTTCTCTTCGATCCCGGGCGTGCGCGAGGATCTGACCGATATTGTCATGAATATCAAGGACATTGCCGTGAAAATGCAGGGCGAAGGCCCGAAGCGCATGGTCATCAAGAAGTCCGGCCCCGGCGTTGTTTATGCTGGCGATATTGCGGTTACGGGCGATGTGGTCATCCTCAACCCGAAGCTGGTGATTTGCACCCTCGACGAAGGCGCGGAAATCCGTATGGAATTCACCGTCAACACCGGAAAAGGTTACGTGCCGGCTGATCGCAACCGCGCCGAAGACGCACCGATTGGCTTAATTCCGGTTGACGCGCTTTATTCGCCGGTTCGCAAGGTGAGCTACCGTGTGGAAAACACCCGCGAAGGTCAGGTGCTTGATTATGACAAGCTGACCATGACGGTTGAAACCAACGGCGCATTGTCGCCGGAAGATGCGATTGCCTATGCCGCGCGCATCATGCAGGACCAGTTGAACGTGTTCGTCAATTTCGACGAACCGCGCCGCGAAGAAGCGGCACCGACCCTGCCAACGCTGCCGTTCATCAACCCGGCATTGTTGAAAAAGGTCGACGAGCTGGAGCTTTCGGTGCGCTCTGCCAACTGCCTGAAGAACGACAATATCGTGTATATTGGCGATCTCATTCAGAAGTCGGAAGGCGAAATGCTGCGCACGCCGAATTTCGGCCGCAAGTCGCTCAATGAAATCAAGGAAGTGTTGGCCCAGATGGGTCTGCACCTGGGAATGGACGTCACGGGTTGGCCGCCTGAGAATGTCGACGAATTGGCCAAGCGCTTCGAAGAACACTTCTAGGCGTCGTATAGACGCAGCCGTACCGTGGCACGGCGGCTGCATAATCAAGGAGTATCGCCATGTATCACGGTCGCGCAAAGCGCCGCTTTAATCGGACGGCTGAACATCGCAAGGCGATGTTTGCCAATATGTCGCAAGCGCTCATCAAGCATGAGCAGATTGTCACCACTTTGCCCAAGGCCAAGGATTTGCGTCCGGTCGTGGAAAAGCTGGTAACGCTCGGCAAGCGCGGCGATCTGCATGCCCGCCGTCAAGCCATCGCCCAGATCAAGGACGTGTTGCTCGTCAAGAAATTGTTCGACGTGCTCGGCCCGCGCTACAAAGAGCGCAATGGCGGGTATTGCCGCGTTCTGAAGGCAGGCTTCCGCAAGGGTGACAATGCTGCCATGGCGGTGATCGAGTTTGTGGATCGCGATGTTGAGGCACGCGGCAAGGATTCGGGCGTGGTTGAAGAAGCCGCAGCTTGATTCTGGCATCCAGACAAGAGTTTCAAAGGGCGGCCTTCGGGTCGCCCTTTTTGTTATGGCCTGCGCCCTAAAGGGCGGCCAGTATCTGTAGGGCCGTGGTGATGGCAGCTTCGCGCACTTGCGCGCGTCCAACCTCGCCGAACCGGTGCTTTTGGACGCCAACCGGCGCATTGCGCGTGGCAATGCCAAAATATACGAGCCCAACCGGTTTGTCGGCGGTGCCGCCGCCGGGGCCGGCAATGCCGGTGATGGCAAGGCCAATGTCGGCGTGCGAATGGTGCAATGCGCCTTGCGCCATGGCGGCTGCCACATTGGCGCTAACGGCGCCGTGGGCGAGGATCAGGTCCGGGTCAACGCCGAGCAATTCGACTTTGGCTTCATTGGAATAAGTAACAAAGCCACGCTCCAGCACTTTGGACGAGCCGGCAATGGAAGTCAGCAATCCGCTGAGCAGTCCACCCGTGCAGGATTCCGCTACAACGATCTTCTTGCCTTGCGCCATGCAGCGCAAGATGAGTTCTTGGGCTGCCGTATCGAGTTCGGATGAAAACATGATACCTCCTCAGGCGGGCAAGCGCAGGGTGACCAGCGCCATGGCCGCAATGCCCTCACCACGACCGGTGAAACCCAGCCGCTCGGAGGTCGTGGCCTTGACCGCGACACGATCCAGATTGAGGCCGGTAATGGCCGCAATCGATTGACGGATCGCCTCGCGATGCGGGCCAACTTTGGGATGTTCGCAAATCAGGGTGGCATCAATATGAACGACGCGGCCGCGCCGCGCCGCGACACGTTGCATCGCGTCCTCCAGAAACAGCGATGAGGCAGCCCCCCGCCATTTCGGATCGGAGGGCGGGAAGTGGGCCCCAATATCGCCATCCGCCAGCGCACCCAGAATGGCGTCAGTGATGGCGTGCAGCAGCACATCGGCGTCTGAATGGCCAATGAGGCCCTGGGCATGGGGAATGCTGACACCGCCCAGCCAGACCTGATTGCCTGGCCCAAATGCGTGCACGTCAAAGCCTTGCCCGGTGCGAATATCTGGCAGGTCCGCCAACAGATCTGCATTGGCCCGCGCCAAATCTTCCTGCATGGTAATTTTCCTGTTTTGCGCCTCGCCCTGAAATATCGTGACTTTATGCCCGGCGAAGCTGGCGACGGAAGCATCGTCGGTGAGCGTTATGCGACCAGCGGCGCGCGCTGCCAGATGGGCCTCGAGAATCAAATGGTAACGGAACGCCTGAGGGGTTTGCACCGAATAGAGATGGTCGCGCTCCAGCGTTTCAACAATCTGCTGAAGGGCGTCCGTTTTCTGGATGGTATCGGTGATGCTGAGCCCCGGAATGGCCGCCCCGAAGGTTTGCGCGGCTTCTACCGCCGCTGCCAGCAGCTTGGCGGATACAAACGGTCGAACGCCGTCGTGGATCAGCACAATGTCAGGGGGATCGTCCTGCAAGGCTTGCAAGCCGGCGAGCACGGAAGCTTGACGGGTCGCGCCGCCGATCACGGGGGGCAAAAGGCGCAGGCCAAGGGCTGCCGTGTCGGCGTGGTATTGGGCTTTATCGTCGGCGTGGATGACGCAGGCGATCCGCGCTTGCGGCAAGCCCCCAGTGCAGGCCAGCAACGTCGCCTGCAAGATGCTTTTTGCGCCCAAGTTGTGGAATTGCTTGGGGACATGCGAGCCAAAGCGGGTGCCGCGCCCGGCGGCAACAACCAGCACCGCGACTTTGGGGGCGGGGTGGGAGGAAGCAGGGGATAGGGAAGCAATTGCAGTCATGCCCTGTTTCACCCCAGTTTGGCGCGCGCGTCAAATCCGACGGCTGGATTTACGAATGCGCAAAAAATGGCTATTCTAAATGCATGTTGGATATTGCACAAAAAATAGGCGATTTGCCCGATTTCGGGCAAGTGCTGCATGTTGGATCGCTGCCGATTGTCGGCCGGGTGTTTCTAGCCCCGATGTCGGGCATCACGGATGTGACCTTTCGGCGGATTGCGCGCCGGTTCGGGGCGGCCATGGTCGTCTCCGAAATGGTTGCCTGTGACGATTACGCGCAAGGGGAGCGTGAGGCGGTTTTGCGGGCGCAGGGGCAGGGCGTGGCGCCGCATGTGGTGCAATTGGCCGGATGCTCGCCGCATTGGATGGGGCAGGCCGCGCGCCTTGCTGAACAATCCGGGGCGGCGTTGATTGATATTAACATGGGCTGTCCGGCCAAACGTGTGACCGGCGGCTATGCCGGATCGGCGCTGATGCGCGATCTTGGCGTGGCGCGGGCACTGATCGAGGCGACGGTGCAGGCGGTTCGCGTGCCAGTATCGGTCAAGATGCGGCTGGGTTGGGACCACGACAGCCTGAATGCGGCAGAGCTTGCCCATATCGCTGAAGATCTGGGTGTTGCCATGGTGAGCGTGCACGGACGCACCCGCCAGCAGTTTTACAAAGGCTCGGCGGATTGGACGGCCATCCGTGCCGTACGCGACGCCGTGCGGATACCGGTGGTTGCCAATGGTGATTGCCGCTCGCTCGATGATTGCCACGCCATGTTGCGCCAGTCCGGGGCGGATGCGATCATGGTCGGGCGGGCGGCGCTGGGCCAGCCGTGGCTGGTGGGAGGTTTGTCGCGGGCGCTGGCGCGGGCAGAGCCTGTACAAATACCATCGCGACCGACCCGAATGGCCGCTGCAATCGAGCATTTGCAAGGTCTTTGCAGTGATTTTGGCGCTTTGGCGGGGCTGCGCCATGCCCGCAAACATTTGAATGCTTATGCCTCAATGGCCGGTGCGCCGGAAGCGTTGCGCCTCGCTCTGGTGACGACGGAGGATGTTTCGCGGGCCATTGCCGGCTTGCGCGAGATTTTTGGCATGGAGCCTGTGCATACCCATGAACATGAGGTTGAATTTGCCTGAAGAAAACCCGCATTTGCATCTCGCCACGCGGATCATCGTGGCGATGCCGAACCCGATGCTGACCATCAACCATACGGGCATGATCGCGGATGCCAATCCGGCAGCAGAGCATTTCTTTGCGATGTCGCGCAGTAATCTGCGGCGTCAGAAGCTGGCGGATTTGCTTCCCTTTGCCTCGCCGCTGCTGCATCTGGTTGAGGAATCGCGCATGCGAGGCAGCGCCATCAATGAATATCGGGTGGATTTGGGCACGCCGCGAATCGGGGCCGAGCGGATCGTCGATATTCAGGTGGTGCCGCTGCTGGATGCCGAAAACCGGGTCGTCATCATGCTGCAGGAGCGCACCATTGCTGACAAGATGGATCGGCAATTGACGCATCGCGGTGCGGCGCGCTCGGTTTCGGCCCTGGCTTCGATGCTGGCCCATGAAATCAAGAATCCGCTGTCGGGTATCCGGGGAGCGGCGCAATTGCTGGAAGGGGGGCTGGGTGATGAGGACAGGGCGCTGACACGCCTGATATGTGAGGAAACTGACCGGATCGTGCGCCTCGTGGATCGGATGGAGGCGTTTTCAGACGAGCGGCCCATGGAGCGAGCCAGTGTCAACATCCACGCCGTATTGGACAAGGTAAAGTGCAGCGCCAAGGCCGGTTTTGCCCGCCATGTGCGTCTGCAAGAGACTTATGATCCGTCGTTGCCGCCGGTCAACGGCAATTACGACCTGCTTGTGCAGGTGTTTTTGAATCTGTTGAAAAACGCCGCTGAGGCCATTGGCGAGGACATGATTGATGGTGAAATTGAAATCACCACCGCCTATCGACCCGGTGTCAAGATGCGCACGCCCGGCACGCATACCTTGACAAGCCTGCCGCTCGAAATTTGCATTCGTGACAATGGCCCGGGGGTTCCACCGGAAATCATCGAAATGTTGTTTGACCCCTTCGTCACGACGAAAGCATCCGGAACTGGCCTTGGTCTTGCATTGGTTGCCAAGATAGTTGGTGATCACGGAGGAATTGTTGAATGCGAATCTTTGCCGAGACGAACCTTGTTCCGGGTTCTATTGCCGGTATTTTCCGTGTGACCCGACGTGAGTTGATGAAGGAAACCATCCAATGAGTGGCGGCATGATTCTGGTTGCCGATGACGATGCCTCGATCCGGATGATCCTGACGCAGGCTCTGACGCGTGCAGGTTATCAAGTGCGGGCCAGCGCCAACGCTGCGGGGCTGTGGCGCTGGGTGCAGGCCGGTGATGGCGATCTGGTCATCACCGATGTGGTGATGCCGGACGAGAACGCCTTTGACGTTCTGCCGCGCATCAAGAAACTGCGCCCTGAACTGCCGATCATTGTGATGAGCGCGCAAAATACGTTCATGACCGCGATCAAGGCGTCCGAGCGCGGGGCCTATGATTATCTGCCCAAGCCGTTTGACCTGAAGGAACTGGTGGCGATCGTCGGTCGCGCGATGAGCGAGCCACGCCATGCACCCGATGGCGACAAGCCGCCGGATCTGGAAGGCGTGCCGCTCGTGGGCCGTTCCCCCGCCATGCAGGAGATATATCGCGCGCTGGCGCGGCTGATGCAGACCGATCTGACCGTTATGATCACCGGGGAATCAGGGACGGGCAAGGAATTGGTGGCGCGGGCGCTGCATGATTACGGCAAGCGCAAATCGGGGCCGTTTGTTGCCATCAATATGGCGGCCATTCCGCGTGACCTGATCGAGAGCGAATTGTTCGGGCATGAAAAAGGGGCCTTCACCGGGGCCAACAGCCGGGCCATCGGGCGATTTGAACAAGCCGAAGGCGGGACGCTTTTTCTGGACGAAATCGGCGATATGCCGATGGAGGCGCAAACGCGTTTGCTGCGGGTGTTGCAGCAGGGTGAATATACCACGGTTGGCGGGCGCACGGCGATCAAGACCAATGTGCGGATCGTGGCCGCTTCCAACAAGGAATTGCGTCGGCTGATCCAAAAGGGGCTGTTTCGTGAAGATTTGTTTTTCCGCCTGAATGTGGTGCCGTTGCGTCTGCCGCCTTTGCGTGAGCGAACCGATGATATACCCGACCTCGCCCGACATTTCTTCAAATTGGCCGCGGCTGAAGGATTGCCGCTGAAGCGACTGGATGGGCCGGCGGCCGAGCGTCTGAAGCGCTACCGTTGGCCGGGCAATATCCGTGAATTGGAAAATCTGACCCGGCGATTGGCAGCGCTTTATCCGCAGGATGTGGTGGGCGTGGAACTGGTCGAGGCCGAAATCGGGATGGACAATGGCGGCGGCGTGATCGCTGCCGGGGGCGAAGCCGGCAAGGCCGCGCCACACGATTCCGATGCCAGCCTGTCCCTGGCGCTGGAGCGGCATTTGGCCGAAATATTCCGCACCCCGGATGGGGAATTGCCACCGCCCGGTCTCTATCATCGCATTTTGCGTGAAATCGAGGGGCCATTGATTGCGGCCGCATTGGGCGCGACACGTGGCAACCAGATCCGCGCCTCGGAATTGCTTGGCCTCAATCGAAACACTCTGCGCAAAAAGGTGCGCGACCTCGATATTTCGCCGATGCGCCTGCCCAAATAATTCGCATCTATGCGTTTGACGCCTAATTTGCGGCTTGCATTGCTCGCAAAAATGTCGCAATTGTGCAACACAGTGATAATAATACAACGAAGTCGTCGCCAGGTTTTCGCATTGCGAAGGCAAACGGGCGGAGGGCATTTCGTATAGGGTAGGTGCTGCCAAGTCTGCGGCAGTTAGTCATCAGGCACAATGAACGACAAATCATTTGAACCATCGGCTGCGCCCAGCGCTGGGAGCGTTCCATTGCGGGCACCCGCTGGAGCGGCCTATTCCGGTCAACCCCGCCGGGCATCGCGCCTGGGTATTGTTGCCATTGTCGCGGCCCTTGTTCTGGCCGTGGGCACGTTTCTGATTTTCAATCGGCTGACCCCGATCATTCCCGACGCGCGGGTGGTTCAGATTCTGCTGGTTGTGAACGTGCTGATCATTTTCACCCTGCTTGCCATGGTGATTTGGGAGGCCGTGCATCTTTATTGGCAATGGCGTGGTCATGCGGCAGGGTCGGGCCTTCATCTGCGAATCGTGACCTTGTTTTCGATCATTGCTGCGGCACCGGCGGTTCTCATGGCGGTGGTTGGCCTGGTAACGGTGCAGCGCAGTCTCAACCCTGGCTACATGCAGGATGTGCAGGGCATGATTCTGGATACAGTGCAGGCTGCGCGACTGTTTCGCGAGGCCGAATGCAGCCGGCTTTTGGGTGAGACCCGGCTTACCGCGATTGATCTGGATCATGGCAAAGTGATCTACGACAAGGACCCCGAGTTGTTTCGCAAATATTTTGCCTCGCGTGCTACATTTCTGGGGTTCAAGACCGCCGTGATGATGAAAAGCAACGGCGAAATCATTGATCGCGGCGACCAGCCTGGCGCGCCACCGGCGGTCACCCCGCAAAAGAGTGATTTTGCCGATGCGCTGAAAAATGATCAGGCCTGCCTGCTGCTGGACGGTGGGCGAACCTTTGTGGCGTTGGCCAGCCTCACGTCCTTTCCCGACGTGTTTTTATATGCGGCACGCCCGGTTGACCCGCTAACCGCGCAATTTCCGATGGAAGCCAACCAGCTAGAGCGCGGCTTTCAATACATTATGGCCAGCCGTGGCAATTTGCAGATCGCCTTTGCCATTTTCTACGCCTTGCTGGCGCTGCTGATGATGCTGTCTTCCATCTGGATCGGGTTGGCATTTGCCAATCGTCTGGTCAATCCGATCCGGCGGCTGATTGCGGCAACCGATCAAGTGGCGTCGGGCAATCTTTACGTGCGGGTGCCGATCATCCGGTCGGAGGGTGATCTCGCCCATCTGGGCGAGACCTTTAACAAGATGACGTCGGAATTGCGCCTGCAGCAAAATGGCTTGATGTCGGCGAGCCAGATATTGGAAGAGCGCCATGCGTTTACCGAGGCGGTGCTCTCCGGGGTGCCGGTGGCGGTGATCGGGGTGGACGAGCAGGGCCGCATCAATGTGCTTAACCCGTCCGCATTGAACCTGCTGGGCCTCGAAAGCCAAAAGGTGATTGGACAAAACGCCGAATCTATATTGCCCGAACTGGCCGCAATCATGGAGGAGGCGCGCACCAGTTCCACCCGGCTGGTGCAGGGGCAAATGATGCTGTCGCGGCAGGGGCGCGAGCGGGTGTTCAATGTGCGCGTGACCGGCGGTGGCCAGGTCGAGCGGCGGCTCGTGATCACGCTGGATGACATCACCGACTTGGCCAGCGCCCAACGCACCGCCGCCTGGGCGGATGTGGCGCGGCGCATTGCCCATGAAATCAAGAATCCGCTAACCCCGATCCAACTTTCGGCGGATCGCCTGAAACGTAAATACGGGCGCGTGATTGTTGAAGATCGGGAGATTTTCGACCAGTGCACCGATACGATCATCCGTCAGGTGGAAGACATCAAGCGCATGGTAGATGAGTTTTCATCCTTTGCGCGCATGCCCAAGCCCCGGCTTGAAGTGGGCGAGGTCAATTCAACCGTGGCGCAGGCAGCGTTTCTGATGCGCAATGGCCATCCGGATATCGATATCGAGACGAATATTCCGCAAGAGCCGATCATCGGCCGGTTTGACCGCCACCTGATCTCGCAGGCGCTGACCAATATCGTCAAGAATGCCACCGAAGGGCTGGCCAGCGCGCGCGAAGCCGGGACTTTGACCAAAGCCCCGAAAATCTTGATTTCGCTGACCAAAACCGATGCCAATTACGTGTGGATTGACGTCATCGACAATGGTGTCGGTTTTCCCAGCGAAAATCGGCAAAGCCTGCTGGAGCCCTATGTCACGACCCGCGCCGAGGGCACCGGGCTTGGCTTGCCGATCGTCGCCAAAATTCTTGAAGACCATGGCGGCGGCATTCAGTTGCTGGATGCGCCGCACGGCCGGGGCGCGCGGGTCGCCATGTATTTTCCGGCGATCGTTGATGAGACGGCCCATCCGCCACCCAAGAACGAAGCCACGGCTGCCGAGCCAAAATTATCTTCCCTTCTCAACCCGCAAATGTGAATTCCCATGGCAAGTGACATTCTGATCATTGATGACGAAGCCGACATTCGCGAAATCGTTGCCGGTATCTTGTCGGACGAGGGGCATGGCACCCGCATGGCGCGCAATTCGGACGAAGCGCTGGCGGCGATTGCGGCGAGGCGGCCGCAACTGGTTTTTCTCGATATCTGGTTGCAGGGCTCCAAACTGGATGGCATGCAGATTCTCGGGATGATCAAGGAACAGAACCCCGGTTTGCCGGTGGTGATGATTTCCGGGCATGGCAATATCGAAACGGCGGTTTCGGCGATCAAGCTGGGGGCCTATGACTTCATTGAAAAGCCGTTCAAGGCGGATCGGTTGCTGCTGGTGGCCGAGCGGGCGCTGGAAGCCTCACGCCTCAAGCGCGAAGTCAGTGATTTGCGGGCGCGTTCGGGTGCCAGTGACCGTATGGTGGGCAAATCCCTGGCTGTGCATCAGTTGCGCCAGACCATCGAGCGGATCGGGCCAGCCAACTCGCGCATATTGATTACGGGTGCTTCGGGCAGCGGCAAGGAATTGGCGGCCCGCGCCATCCATGCCAATTCCAACCGCGCATCCGGCCCGTTCATCGTGATCAACGCCGCGACCATCGGCCCGGATGTGATGGAGGCGGAGCTTTTTGGTGTCGAGGGCGCGGATCGGATCGTCCGAAAGGTCGGCGCGCTGGAAGAGGCGCATGGTGGCACGCTTTATATCGACGAAGTTGCCGATATGCCGCGCGAAACGCAGGGCAAAATACTGCGCGTGCTGGTGGAGCAGAATTTCCAGCGGGTCGGCGGTTCAACGCGTGTGCATGTCGATGTGCGGATCATATCTTCAACCAGCCGCGATCTGACCAGCGCGATGGAGGAGGGGACTTTTCGTGAGGATCTGTTCCACCGCCTGTCCGTGGTGCCTTTGCGGGTGCCAACGCTGGCGGAGCGGCGCGAGGATATTCCCGAATTGCTCGATTATTTCATGGATCAACTGGCTTCCATCCATGGCTTGCCACGACGCAAAATTGGGGATGACGCGCTGGCGGTGCTGCAATCCCATGACTGGCCGGGCAATATCCGGCAATTGCGTAACAATGTGGAACGATTGATGATCCTGGCATCCGGTTCGCCCGATACCGAGGTCAGCGCAGAAATGCTGCCCAAGGAGATCGGGGCGCTGGTGCCCAGCACGCCGGGCGCGGCAGGCGGTGAGAAACTGATGAGCCTGCCACTGCGCGATGCCCGCGAAATTTTCGAGCGTGAATATCTGGTGGCGCAAATCAACCGGTTCGGAGGCAATATTTCCCGAACCGCCGAATTCATCGGCATGGAGCGCTCTGCGTTGCACCGAAAGCTGAAATCGCTGGAGATTGATTGAACGAAGGCGCGTGCACCTTTCAGCTTTGCAATTTTGCGGAGTCAGACCTGCTTATATTGCATTGCAGCAAATTTGCTTTTGACTTTAGAGTTAAGTCTTCGAATTCTGGTGCTTTGGGGTGCAAGCATCCAGTCTGTCGCAATAAGACGAGAAGCTTTCGAGGCCAAATCGTCGCAGAAAATGAAATGGAAAGAAAATGGTGACCGAGAAGAACCAGAATTTGCAGGATGTGTTTCTCAATCACGTCCGCAAGAACAAGGTGCCGCTGACAATCTTTCTGGTAAATGGCGTTAAACTTCAGGGTGTTGTTACGTGGTTTGACAATTTTTGTCTGCTGCTGCGTCGCGACGGCCTCTCGCAAATGGTGTACAAGCACGCCATATCAACGATAATGCCCGGACACCCCATCCAAATGTTCGAGCCGGGTGAAGAAGGCGAAAGATCTGACCGATAGTTCAAACCAGAAGCCCCTGAAAACCTCCGGAACCCGGGGGGCAGGGGGAGATGATGATTCGTTCGACCTTCATCAGGCACGCAAAATTGCGCAAGCGACGCGAACGCTTGTCGTTGGGCCTTATCTGAACAAGCATGCGCAGCGCGCCAGCGCGAAGGCCAGTCCGCCAAGGGATCCGCAGGATCGGCTCCTGGAGGCGGCGAGCCTGACCCGCGCCATTCAGCTGGAAGTGGTGGATGCGTTTATTGCGACGCTTTCGGCGCTGACGCCTGCCACTTACATGGGCAGCGGCAAGGTCGCTGAAATTGCGGAGCGGGTGGAGGCTGAGGAAATCGCGCTGGTCGTGATGGATTGCGCGCTCTCGCCGGTGCAGCAGCGCAATCTTGAAAAGGCGCTGGGTGCCAAAGTCATTGACCGAACCGGATTGATTCTCGAAATTTTCGGGCAGCGCGCCCGCACCCGCGAAGGTGCGTTGCAGGTGGAACTGGCGCATCTTGCCTACCAGAAATCGCGGTTGGTGCGCTCCTGGACCCATTTGGAACGCCAACGTGGCGGCTTTGGCTTTTTGGGTGGCCCGGGTGAAACCCAGATTGAGACCGACCGCCGCTTGATTGAAGAGCGCATGGCGCGCATTGAGCGGGACCTCGCTGGGGTGAAGCGCACGCGCGCCCTGCACCGAAAGGCGCGGCGGGATGTGCCTTACCCGGTGGTGGCGCTGGTGGGATATACCAATGCCGGCAAATCGACATTGTTCAATGCGCTGACGCAGTCCGATGTCTTTGCCAAGGATTTGCTGTTTGCCACGCTCGATCCGACTTTGCGGGCCCTGCGCCTGCCGCACGGCGGCAAGGTGATATTGTCCGACACCGTCGGCTTCATCTCTGATTTGCCAACGCTGCTGATTTCAGCTTTCCGTGCGACGCTGGAGGAGGTGCTGGAGGCGGATGTCATCGTGCATGTACGCGATATTTCACATGCGGACAGCGACGCCCAAAGCGCCGATGTCACCGAGATATTGCAGCAATTGGGGATTGATTCGGCCAGCGACATTCGCCGCATCGAAGTGTGGAACAAGGCCGATCTATTGGCGCCGCATGCACGCACGGCTGCGGTTGAGAGCGCCAGCCATGCCGCGACCGGGGTGAAGCCCGCGGATATGCAGCCTATTTTGATTTCAGCCCTGACCGGCGAGGGGCTGCCGGAGCTTTTGGCGGCGATCGAGGCGCGCCTTGCCAAAGGCCGGGTCGAAATGCATCTGAAGCTGGATGCCAGTGACGGGCAGGGGTTGAGCTGGCTCTATGAAAACACCGAGATACTGGCGCGGCAGGAGGATGGCAAGGGCGACATTGATTTGCGCGTCCGTGTTCTTCCCCAGATGCGGGAGCGGCTTGAGCGGCGCTTTCCCGGCGTGGCCTTGATGTAAAAAAAGCAGGCTGCCGCACGCCAGCCCTATGCGAGGCGGTGCTTCCATGCTATCGCCATGCGCCAACCTCAGCAACGGCGGCAGCGCCAAGTTTCATCAAATTTTCCGGAGTTGGCCATGAATCCCATTCTATATCCGCAATTGCGCGAAGCCCTTACCTTCGATGACGTGCTGTTGCAACCGGGGCATTCACGGTTCATGCCGGGCGAGGTGAGCCTGGGCACGCGGTTCTCGCGAACCATTCAGCTCAATCTGCCGCTGGTTTCGGCGGCCATGGATACCGTGACCGAGGCGCGGTTGGCGGTTGCCATGGCGCAGGCCGGCGGCATTGGCGTCATTCACCGAAATCTGGAGCCCGAAGCCCAAGCCGAGGAAGTGCGCAAGGTCAAGCGCTACGAGAGTGGGATGGTGGTGGATCCAATCACCATTTTTCCGGATTCGACGCTGAAAGAAGCGCTGGCTCTGATGCGACATCATTCGATTTCCGGAATCCCGGTTGTGGAGCGCGGCGCGGCGGGCTTGCCCAAGCGACTGGCCGGTATTTTGACCAATCGCGACGTGCGCTTTGCCGAAAATGACGACATTGCCGTTTCGCAATTGATGACCCAGAAGTTGATTACCGTGCGTGAGGGCGTCACCAAGGAGGAGGCACGCCGCCTGCTGCATCAGCATCGCATCGAGAAACTGCTGGTGGTGGATGATGATTTCCGCTGCGTTGGCTTGATTACGGTGAAGGATATTGAAAAGGCGACGCTGTATCCCTCCGCTTGCAAGGATGAAAGCGGGCGGTTGCGGGTGGCAGCGGCATCAACCGTGGGCGACAAAGGCTTTGACCGGGCGCAAATGCTGATGGATGCCGGGGTGGATTGTGTCGTCATTGATACCGCCCACGGCCATTCACAGGCCGTGCTCGATCAGGTTGCCCGGATCAAGCGGATATCGAATAATGTGTCGGTGGTTGCCGGCAATGTCGCCACCCGTGATGGGGCGCAGGCGCTGATCGATGCGGGGGCGGACGCCATCAAAGTCGGGATTGGCCCCGGCTCGATCTGCACGACGCGCATTGTCGCGGGTGTTGGTGTGCCGCAGCTTACCGCGATCATGGATGCATGCGAGGCGGCGCAGGCAGCCGGTGTGCCGGTCATCGCCGATGGCGGCATCAAATATTCTGGTGATTTTGCCAAGGCGATTGCGGCAGGCGCGGAATCGGTGATGATTGGCTCGCTGCTGGCGGGCACGGATGAAAGCCCGGGCGAGGTTTACCTTTATCAGGGCCGCTCGTTCAAATCCTATCGCGGGATGGGATCGGTCGGGGCCATGGCGCGGGGCTCTGCCGACCGCTATTTTCAGCAGGACATCAAGGACACGTTGAAGCTGGTGCCGGAAGGCATTGAGGGGCAAGTGCCGTATCGCGGGCCCGCAAGCTCTATTCTGCACCAGTTGGGCGGCGGATTGCGGGCGGCGATGGGTTATGTCGGCGCGCCCGATATCCGCGAGTTCCAGAATCGCGCGCAATTTGTGCGCATTTCATCGGCGGGCCTGCGTGAAAGTCACGCCCATGACGTGACCATCACCCGCGAAAGTCCGAATTATCCCAGAGGGGCATGAGCCATAAAGCTTCAGGGATAAGCCCAAGTTGGCCGCAAATTCAAACGGCCGAAAATCGGGCGTGCAACGCTAGTCTAATTGCCTAGCTGGCTGGAATTCTGAATCGCCATGCTGCACCGCTGGGAGCGTTGCAGATTGCGCTGGTTTCTGGCAAGAGTGTTTAACAATTCGGGAATCGAGACAACGGTTTCCATGCGAATGCGCATGCAAAATATAAGAAATGCGCAAAAAAACGTGCGGAAATACGCGCGGCACAGGGCAACGGAAGCTGGCACTTAAGCAAGCATTTGGGAGAGGCAAAATTCATGAATCCGATTTGGTTGATTATTTTGGGCGGCTTGATGTCGCTGGTCTATGGCGTGGTGACGGTCATGCAACTCAATGCAGCCGATGCTGGCACACAGCGGATGCAGGAAATTGCCACCGCCATTGCTGAAGGTGCGCAGGCCTATCTCAAGCGGCAATACATGACCATTTTTGCGGTCGGCATCGTGATTTTTGCTCTGCTGGCCTGGTTGCTGGGCTGGCCGGTGGCCAGCGGTTTCGTGGTTGGCGCGGTATTGTCGGGGGCGGCCGGTTTCATCGGCATGAACGTCTCGGTTCGTGCCAATGTGCGCACGGCGCAGGCGGCTTCCAAGTCTCTGGCTGGGGGCCTTGATCTGGCATTCAAATCGGGTGCTGTGACGGGTATGCTGGTGGCGGGTCTCGCGCTTCTTGGCGTCACCATCACCTATTACGTGCTCACCGGGCCGATGGGCCTTGCCCCCAATGACCGCATCGTTGTCGATGCTTTGGTCGCGCTCGGGTTTGGTGCCTCGCTGATTTCGATTTTCGCGCGTCTCGGCGGCGGTATTTTCACCAAGGGTGCAGACGTCGGCGGCGATCTTGTCGGCAAGGTTGAAGCTGGCATTCCCGAAGATGATCCGCGCAACCCTGCCACGATTGCGGACAATGTTGGTGACAATGTCGGCGACTGCGCGGGCATGGCGGCGGATTTGTTTGAGACCTATGCGGTGACCGTGGTTGCCACCATGGTGCTCAGTGCCATTTTCTTTGGCAATTCCCCCATTCTTGCCCATGTGATGCTATACCCGCTGGCGATCTGCTCGGCTTGTATCGTCACCTCGATCATCGGCACGTATTTTGTGAAACTGGGTGCCAATGGCTCGATCATGGGGGCGCTGTATAAGGGCCTCTGGGCGACCACGCTGTTCTCGGTCGCCGGATTGGCGCTGGCAACGCAGACGATGATTGGCTGGGGCGAAATTGGCAAGCTGGCCGTCACGGGCCGCACCGAGCCTTTGTCGATTACCGGCGAGCACCTGTTCTATTGCGGGTTGGTTGGCCTGATTGTGACCGGCTTGATCGTCTGGATCACCGAATATTACACCGGCACCGGCAAGCGCCCGGTGGTATCGATTGCGCAAGCTTCGGTAACGGGACATGGCACGAATGTCATTCAGGGCCTCGCGGTCTCGTTGGAATCGACGGCCATGCCGGCGCTGGTAATCATTGCCGGTATTCTGGCGACCTATCAGCTTGCGGGGCTTTATGGCACGGCCATTGCCGTCACCACCATGCTCGGCATCGCCGGCATGATCGTGGCGCTCGATGCTTTTGGACCCGTCACTGACAATGCCGGCGGCATTGCCGAAATGGCGGGATTGCCCAAGGAAGTGCGCCAGTCCACCGACGCGCTCGATGCGGTTGGCAATACCACCAAAGCTGTCACCAAGGGCTATGCCATCGGCTCGGCGGGCCTTGGCGCTTTGGTGCTGTTTGCCGCTTATTCGAATGATTTGAGCTATTTTGCCTCCAATCCGGACAAGTTCACCTATTTCAAGGGTGTTGGTGCGATCTCGTTTGATTTGTCCAATCCTTACGTGGTCGCCGGTTTGATTTTCGGCGGTCTCATTCCTTACCTGTTCGCGGGTATTGCGATGACGGCGGTTGGACGGGCCGCTGGCGCGATCGTTGAAGAGGTGCGCCGCCAGTTCCGTGAAAAGCCGGGCATCATGCAGGGAACGGATCGGCCCGATTATGCCGCCGCCGTCGACCTTCTGACCAAAGCTGCGATCAAGGAAATGGTTGTGCCGTCGCTGTTGCCGGTGTTGGCACCGGTGGTGGTGTATTTTGGCGTGCTGACAATTTCTGGTTCCAAGGCCAATGCTTTTGCCGCGCTCGGAGCTTCCTTGCTGGGCGTGATCGTCAATGGCTTGTTCGTGGCCATTTCGATGACCTCGGGCGGCGGTGCCTGGGATAATGCCAAAAAGAGCTTTGAAGATGGCTTTGTGGACAAGGACGGCGTTCGCCACCTCAAGGGCTCGGATGCCCATAAGGCGTCGGTCACCGGCGACACGGTCGGCGACCCCTACAAGGACACCGCTGGCCCGGCCATTAACCCGGCGATCAAGATCACCAATATCGTGGCTCTGCTATTGCTGGCGATCCTGGCGCGCTAATTCGCGCCGGGCGTAAGCCGGCCAGACTGCGCAAACAATAAAGCCCCCTTCTCGCGAAGGGGGCTTTTTTAATGAAGCGCTTTGGAAGGTGTTGGCGATTGCCGCTTGGCCTAGAACCGCAGCAGGTTGCCAATCATGTTGCCAACGAAATTGGGTTCGCTGCCGGTCGTTGGTGTGGTGCGGGAAATGAAGTCGAAGACTTTGCCGTCCTTCATCCCGTAATTGGCGATGCGCGTCACTTTTTTCTTGTCATCGAAATAGACCGCGTAAACGTGCTGGTCGGTAATTTTCGGCTTCATGAAGGCCACGGGCTGTTCGGATTTCTGGCTGATGTAATACCAGGCGCTGCCGCCAACGGTGGAAGTTGTGGTCGGATCGCCCAGAAGCGCCAGAACCTGTTCAGCCGGTTCGCCCTCATGCACCTGCGCCAAGGCTTGGGGATCGGCGATATAGCCATGGTGGATTGTGTTATTCATGCTGGAGCAACCCGCCAAGGCGAGGGCCAGCGCACCCGCGCCGATCAGGCTCTTGAGGTGCGAGCCAGCCAAATTGCCACCACGCTTCGAAATTTCCATCTCTGACATATATCACCTTCTCGTCTTGACGCCGTTGAGCCATATATACGGGAATGAAGCCCGATGCTACGAATTCAGCTTGCCCGATCTTGCCTAATCCTGCAAAGCGGGGAAAGCAAGGCAGTACAAAAAGCAAAAGTCTGGGAAATTTCAAAGATGCTCCAACGGTTTTTTCGAAAATCACGTAACCGCGCGTTGATCGTCCGGTTGCACGGGGATGTCGTCGCGGCATCGCGTCAAAAGGCATTCTATCTGGAGTATGGTGTGGCCGACAGTTTTGAAGGCCGCTTTGAAATGGTTGCCATCCATTCCGGGCTGCTGCTCAAGCATTTGCAATCCTTGCCCGCGCCAGGAAAAGATGTGGCGCAGGATTTGATCGATGCTGTTTTTGAAAGCTTCGATACGGCTTTGCGTGAAATTGGCGTCAGTGACGTTTCGGTCGGCAAGAAAATGAAACAACTGGCGGAGGCGTTTCTGGGCCGCACGCGGGCGCTGGACGCGGCCTTGTCCAAGGATGACCTGATGGCCCTGCAAACAACCTTGTCGCGCAATGCGCTGGCGGGGGAGGGTGACAGCGCCCGGCTCGCCCAATATGTATTGCAAGTTCAGGCGGGTTTGAAAAATGTGCCATTGGCCGTTATTCTTACCTCTGCGGTTCCGTTTCCGGACGCGGCCCAGGTCATTGTGCCCGCGCTATAATTTGGCTCTTGGAGGCGAGAGAATGATGAACCCATCCACTGAAAGACCGCCGTTTTCGCGTGTGTTCAGCGTGAGCGAATTGCGCGATACGGGCCATGAAATTGCCATTACCGCGACCCGAGAGGAATGCGAGGCGCTGGCCAAAGCCGATCAATTGGTCGCGCTTTCCGATGTCGAAGCGGATTTTCGAATCCAGCGGCGCAGTCGCAAACAATTGGTGGTCTCGGGCAATGTGCGGGCGCAGGTGACCCAAAACTGCGTGCTGACGCTTGAGCCGTTTACAGTGCCGCTGCGCGAAGAATTCGAGGTCAGGTTCGAGGCACCCAGCCGCGAGCACAAATTTGAAATAAGTGAGGCCTTCTCCGAAGAGCCGGAGAGCGATCCACCCGATCCGATCATTGATGGCCGGATTGATCTGGGTAAACTGGCGGCGGAATTTTTGGCACTGGGGCTGGATCCCTATCCGCGCAAACCCGGCGCTGAATTCGTCAGCAGCCCCGCACCCTTGAACGAGGAACGTTCACCCTTCGCCGGATTGAGGGATAAATTGTCGCAAGGCGACAAGCAGAAATAGGCACACAAGTGCCGGAATGCGCTTTGCCGCAGGCCTGAGGCCTTGCCTTGCCAAGCCAAGTGGCTATGGTGCGGCCAAACGTAACAATAAAGCTCGTAGGGGCCATTCACGATATGACTGAAACTGTGCGCATTGCACTGGACGCCATGGGCGGGGATAACGGCCCGCCCGTAGTTGTTGCAGGCGCAGCCTTGGCATTGCAGCGCCATCCCACGTGCCAATTCATTTTTTGTGGCGATCAGGCCAAGATTGCGCCTTTGCTGGATGGCAATGCCGCGCTCAAACAGGTGTCGCGCATCGTCCATACGGAAGTTGCGGTCAAAATGGACGACAAGCCGAGCCAGGCCCTGCGCATGGGACGGCGCACCTCCTCCATGTGGCTGGCGATTGAAGCGGTGAAAAAAGGTGAGGCGGATATTGCCATTTCTGCCGGTAATACCGGTGCGCTGATGGCAATGTCGAAGATATGCCTGCGCACATTGCCGCATGTCGAGCGGCCGGCGATTGCGGCCGTATGGCCAACATTGCGCGGCGAATCGATTGTGCTCGATGTCGGCGCTTCGATTGGAGCGGATGCCCAGCATCTGGTCAGCATGGCGATTATGGGTGCGGCCATGGCCAATATCGTGCTCAATCTGCCGCGCCCCAAGGTTGGCCTGTTGAATGTCGGTGTCGAGGAGATCAAGGGTCTTGAAGAGGTCAAGGCGGCCTCGCGGATTTTGCAGGATGCCAATTTGCCGGGCCTCGATTATCGAGGTTTTGTTGAGGGCGATGATATTGGCAAGGGCACAGTGGACGTTGTGGTCACGGAAGGCTTTACCGGGAATATCGCCCTGAAGACGGCCGAAGGCACCGCGCGTCAGATTGCGCATTACCTGCGTGAAGCCATGGCCGGCGACTGGATGTCGCGCATCGGCTATCTATTTGCACGCAAGGCCTTTGCTGCGTTGCGCACGAAGATGGACCCGCGCCGCTCCAATGGCGGTGTGTTTCTCGGGCTCGATGGCATCGTGCTGAAAAGCCATGGCGGCACCGACGCCTTTGGCTATGCTGGTGCCATTGACGCGGGCTTTGCCTTGGCCAACAATGGATTTCTGGCCAAGATCCGCGATCAATTGGCGCAATCCATGGAACAGCATCTGGCTGAATTGGCGACACCCGCTGTGCCCGATGCCGGAACAATTTCCTGACAATGTTTCTCCTTCAGAACAGGCTAACCCCGTGACAACCGCTCAAAAGACTTTGCGCTCCGTGGTTCTTGGCGTGGGGTGCTATCTGCCCTCGCGCTGCGTCAGCAATGCCGATATGGAAAAGATGGTCGACACGTCCGATGACTGGATCGTGCAGCGCACCGGCATCACCCAGCGCTATATTGCGGCAGAAGGCGAGACGACCTCCATGCTGGGGTTGAATGCCGCCAAGGCTGCGCTTGAAAATGCCGGAGTTGCGGCCAGCGATATTGATTTGATTATCGTGGCGACTTCGACGCCCGATTACACTTTCCCCGCCGTCGCGACACAAATTCAGGCGGGCCTTGGCTTGCAGACCGGCGTCGCCTTTGATTTGCAAGCCGTGTGCTCGGGCTTTGTGTTTGCGGTTGCAACCGCTGACAAGTTTCTGATTTCGGGGTCGCACAAGCGGGCGCTGGTGATTGGCGCGGAGACGTTTTCGCGGCTGCTGGACTGGGAAGACCGCACGACCTGCGTGCTGTTTGGCGATGGCGCGGGGGCGATGGTGCTGGAAGCGCAGGAAGGCGAGGGCACAGCCCAGGATCGTGGCGTGCTCACCTCGCATCTGCGCTCGGATGGACGGCACCGTGCCAAGCTCTACGTCGATGGCGGCCCCTCGACCACGCAGACTACCGGGCATTTGCGAATGATCGGCAAGGAAGTGTATCGCCATGCGGTAGGCATGGTCACGGATGTCATGCTGGATGCTTTCAAGGCAACAGGTACCAGCGCGCAAACGCTGGACTGGTTCGTCCCGCACCAGGCCAATCGTCGCATTATTGATTCGTCGGCCGAGAAGCTGGGAATTGCGCCGGAGAAGGTGGTCACCACGGTTGACCGGCATGGTAATACCTCGGCGGCCTCGATCCCGTTGGCGCTTTGTGTTGCGGTCGCGGATGGGCGTATTCAAAAAGGCCAATTGGTGATGATTGAGGCCATGGGCGGCGGCTTCACCTGGGGCAGCGCGCTGATTCGGTGGTAGCGGGCAAAGTCGCCGGAAAGGGCGCGCCTATTGCGCACCCAACCTGAGCAAGCGGTAATTGATCGAATCGATCAAGGCCTGAAACGAGGCATCGACGATGTTGGCGGAAACGCCAACGGTTGACCAGCGCTCCCCGGCACCATCGCCAAATTCAATCAGCACGCGGGTAACCGCGTCAGTGCCTCCCTGAAACACGCGGACGCGATAGTCGAGAAGTTCAACCGTCTCGATAAATTGCTGATATTTGCCAAGATCTTTGCGCAGCGCCAGATCCAGCGCATTGATCGGGCCATTGCCCTCGGCGGCGGAAATCAGATTTTCGCCATTGACCTTGAGTTTGACGACCGCCTCCGAAACATTGACAATTTTACCCTCGGCATCGTGGCGGCGCTCGACATTGACGCGGTAGCGCTCGACATCGAAATAATGGGGCACTTCACCCAAAATGCGTTTGGCCAGCATGAAGAATGAGGCATCCGCGCCCTCATAGGCGTAACCTTGCGCTTCTTGCTCCTTGACCTCGTCCAGCAGGCGGGAAATGCGTGGGTCATCCTTGTGAACCACAAGGCCCAATCGCTCCAGCTCGCTGAGAATATTGGATTTGCCTGCCTGATCCGAAACCAGCACGCGGCGCAGGTTACCAACGGATGATGGCTCCACATGCTCGTAAGTTGCCGGCTCCTTCATCACCGCAGAGGCGTGAATGCCTGCCTTGGTGGCAAAGGCGCTGGCCCCGACATAGGGGGCATGGCGGTTGGGGGCACGGTTGAGCAATTCATCCAATGTATGGCTGAGCTTGGTCAGTGATTTCAATTGCGTCAGGCTGACGCCGATCTCGAAACGGCTTGAAAGCTCGCTCTTGAGCAAAAGGCTTGGAATGAGGGAGGTAAGATTGGCATTGCCGCAGCGCTCGCCGAGGCCGTTCAGCGTGCCCTGAATTTGGCAGGCACCCGCTTCAATGGCGGCCAGCGAATTGGCAACAGCATTTTCGGTGTCGTTGTGGGCGTGAATGCCAAGCTGGCTGCCGGGCACGGTCTTGGCCACATCGCGGACAATGGCGCTGATTTCATGGGGCAGGGTGCCGCCATTGGTATCGCAAAGTACAATCCAGCGTGCGCCCGCCTTGAAGGCTGAGGTAGCGCAAGCCAGCGCATAGTCGCGATTGGCCTTGTAGCCGTCGAAAAAATGCTCGCAATCGAGCACGACCTCGCGCCCTTGCGCCAGCGCGGCGCGCACGGAAGCGTCAATGCCCTCGAGATTTTCTTCCAGCGTGCAGCCGAGGGCGACGTGGACGTGGTAATCCCATGCCTTGGCGACAAATGTGATGGCATCGGCATCGGCGGCGAGCAGGGCGGTCACACCGGGGTCGTTCTGGGCGGATCTTCCGGCGCGCTTGGTCATGCCAAAAGCGGTGAATTTGGCGTGTTTGAGCGGGTTTTTATTGAAAAACTCGGTGTCGGTGAGGTTGGCACCCGGATAACCGCCTTCCACATAGTCGAGACCGAGCCCGTCCAGCATGGCGGCGATCTGGCGCTTGTCCTCCAGGGAGAAATCGACGCCGGTGGTCTGCGCGCCATCGCGAAGGGTGGTGTCAAACAGATGGATACGGGTCTTGGTCATGATTTGTAGGTCCAGGAAGTTGTGCCGTCTTTGTTGTCCTTGAGCACCACGCCTTCGGCGAGCAACTCATCACGAATGCGATCGGATTCGGCCCAGTTGCGCGCTTGCCTCACCGCCAGCCGCTGCGCAATGCGTAGTAAAATCTCCGTGTCGGGCAGGCCGGCCGGTTGCGGTTCAACCGTGGCTGCCATGCCCATGAACCCCATGGTCGCCGAAAGGATGCCGGCATCGTCCAATTGGTGCATTTGGGTGATGGCGCGCGGCGTGTTGAGATCATCATACAGGGCATCGAGCACGGTTGGCGCGATCATACTTGGCGCAGCACCGGCACTTTTGTTACGCCAGGCGGCGAGAATGGCTTCACTTTCCTTTAGTCCAGCCATCGTCCAGTCGATCGGCTGGCGATAATGGGTTTTCATCATGTTCAAACGCACGACATCGCCCGGCCAATCGTTGAGGACATCGCGGATCGTAATGAAATTGCCCTCGCTTTTCGACATCTTGCGCCCTTCGACCTGTAAAAAGCCGTTGTGCATCCAGACGTTGGCCATCACGTCATGACCAAAAGCGCAGCGCGATTGCGCGATTTCGTTTTCATGGTGCGGAAAGATGAGGTCGATGCCGCCGCCATGAATGTCGAATGTTTCGCCCAGATGGCGGGCGCTCATGGCCGAGCATTCTATGTGCCAACCGGGGCGTCCAAAACCCCATGGGCTTTCCCAGCCAGGCTCGTTGGCGCTGGATGGCTTCCAAAGCACAAAATCCATGTCGCCGCGCTTGTAAGGGGCGACATCGACGCGCGCACCGGCGATCAGTTCATCCAGCGGGCGGCGCGATAGCTGGCCGTAATCTGGCATGGAGGGAACCGAGAATAACACATGCCCTTCAGCCGCATAGGCATGACCGCTGATGATGAGCCGGTGAATGATTTCCTGCATCTCGGCGATATGATCGGTTGCGCGCGGCTCGACATCGGGCGGCAGGCAGCCAAGCGCGGCGACGTCGGCCCGAAAGGCTGCCGCTGTTGCCTCGGTGAGTTCGCGAATCGATATGCCACGCTCATTGGCGCGGGCGTTGATTTTATCGTCGACGTCGGTGATGTTGCGCACATATTTGACATGCCCGGCCCCGTAAACATGGCGCAGCACGCGATAGACGAGGTCAAAAACAAGGATCGGGCGGGCATTGCCAATATGGGCAGCGTCATAGACCGTGGGGCCGCAGACATACATGCGCACCGCCTGAGGGTCGATGGGTTGAAAATCAACCTTGCTGCGGGCCAAAGTATTGTAAAGGTGCAACTTCATAACAAACCTCGTGGCACGCTGGCCTTAAGGTTGCAATCTCGTGTTGGTTAAAAACAGAGGAGGGCACCCGCCAGCAAGAAAGCTAGCAGCTAATAATCGGTGAAAAGCTTGGCTTGGTTCCAAATTTCATGGTTGACCATGGCCCAAAGCTGAGGCAAATGTCAATTCCAATGCGACGCGGCAATTGAAATTCGTTTTTTCGAATTTGCCTTGCCAGGCAGTTAATTTATTCATCACAATTTTATGGCTTTATCAGAAATCTGATTGGCTGAACATTTCGATTTGGGACTTTATTTATGCGTCATATTCGTGCGTCCGTACGCCGGTTTTTCTATGTGCCTGTTACGCTCCTTGGCTTTGCGGGTCTGGCAATGGCCGCCAATACGCCAGTGACGAAGCCGCAGGCGGCGCCGGTCAAAGACCATCGCCAGACTTTCGTTTCCTATGTGCTGCCGCGCGATGACGGCTATGGTTTGAGTGATTGCCTGACCGGGGGCACCAGTTGCGGCCAGATGGTTGCGGATATGTGGTGCAAATCGCATGGCAATGGGCCGTCGGTTTTCATTGGAAGCAGCAGCGACGTTACAGGCGCGTTGCCCGAAATGACCAAGGTGAATGCCACCGATGCCAGTGCCAAACCGTCCGATTCGGTGATTGTGCGTTGCAAGGCCTGAGCTTCAGCTGGAAGTAATCTGCCTTGGTGTAGTTGCCTTGATTTGGACGGAAATATCCGCCAAACACCGACTTGGCTTTATGATTTGCTTTGCGTGGAAAGCAATTATTCGAGTTTAGGCAATTCTTGCCCGATGGGGAAGAATCGATTGCACTTTTGAAACTTTTGGGCAGAAAATTTGAACCGGCATTTACGCCTTTGGATTTTGGGCATTGCATTAGCGTCCAGCCTCGGTTTTGGCGGCAGTGCGCAAGCGCTCAGTCGTCAGTGCCTTGGCTTGCGCGCGCAGATTCATGCGCTGGCCCGTCGCGGCAACGGTGGCAGTCTTGCCGCAGTGCGTGGCGCAGCCAGCCAATTGGCGAGGCTGGAAAATAGCGCCGAATCCATGGGCTGCAACAACCGCAAATTCCTGTTTTTTGGCAAGGACCCACCGCGTCAATGCGGGCGGGTTGAAGCGCAGATTGGCCAACTCCGGGCGCGCGTCGCACAATTGCAGTCCGCCGCCGGTAGCGCGCAGAATGGTCAAGCGCAATTGGCGAGCCTTCGCGCCCAATATAATGATGAGTGCAACCAGAGCCGGCAGGCGGCGCGGGCCGCACCCCCGCCGCAGCGCAACCTGTTTGATGCCCTGTTTGGTGGCCGTCAGGCCGAATATAACCAGCCCCCGCAAGTCGATGACAACCGCCAGGAATTGCTGCGCGATGCGGAGCCAGGTGACGGTGGCGAACCACGGCGCGCGCGTGACAATGGTGATGATAATTCTTCCAACATCATCGAGATGCCGTCTTCCGGCGGGGCCCGGGGCGGCCCCAAGGCGGTGTGCGTGCGCACTTGTGATGGCGCTTTTTTCCCGGTTTCCTACTCGGCGCGTCCCCGCAATTTTGAAGCATTGCAGGAATTGTGCACGGCGCGTTGCCCCAATGCCGAGGTGAAGCTTTATACCTACCATAATGGGGCGGATATTGGCACGGCGATATCCACCGACGGCGAATCCTACAAGGATTTGGCCAGCGCATTCAAATATCGCACGGCACTGGATGCCAGTTGCACGTGCAAGCCGGCCAATCAGACCTGGGTGCAGGCATTGGCCCATGCAGAGGAAGTGCTTGGTGAGCAGGATAAAGGCGATATTGTTGTTACCAAGAAGCAGTCTGACCAGATGGCTTTGCCCGTGCCGGTAAAATTGCCGCATAACAAGGCGGGTGGACGATTGCCGGCCGCCGACCCAAAAGAGAAGCCGGGCGAGGGCGTTGCGTCCATCGCCCCGGTTGCCAAACCGGCACCTGCCAGCACCTATCACACGATTCGCGGCCCGAATGGCGTCAAGCGGCGGGTGCGGATAGTCGAGCCATTGCAGTAGCACGGCCAATCAGGGGCAGCAGGCTTGCCAGTTCCGGGCCATGCTCGTGGCCGGTGAGGGCGAGACGCAATGGGTGGAACAGGGCCCGGCCCTTGCGCCCGGTCGCGGTCTTGATGGCACTTGTCCACTGTGCCCAGGTTTCATGATTCCAGGGTTCCGCCGGCAATAGCGGCACGGTGGCGGCTATATAATCGGGGTCCTCGATCAACGGCTGAATGGGTTGGGTGATAACCGCCCACCAGATTTTGGCGTCATTGAGAATGTTCAGATTGGAACGAACTGCCAGCCAGAAAGCCTGCAGGTCGCAGGGGCCCTCGACCAGGCCCATTTCGTGCAAACGCGCTGCGACATCCGCATAGGGTAACTGGTGCAGTGTGCGGGCGGAAAGATGCGCGAGTTCCACTTCGTCAAATCGTGCCGCATTGCGCGAAATATGCGATAAATCCAGTAAATCCTGCAATTCGCGCATTGAAGTTATCGGTCGCACCGCGTCTGAGGAACCGGTCAATACCGCCAGAGCGGCGATTGCCAGAGGCTCGATGCCAGCCTCGCGCAGGGCAGTGAGCGACAGGGCACCCGAGCGCTTCGATAGTCCCTCGCCGCTGGCGGTTGTCAACAGGTTGTGATGCGCAAACTGCGGCACGCATCCGGGCCCGCCCAATGCTTCGAAAATCTGGATTTGGACGGCGGCATTGGTGACGTGATCTTCGCCGCGGATGACATGCGAGATCGCCAGATCAATATCATCGACCACGGAGGGCAGGGTATAAAGATAACTGCCATCTGCGCGGATAAGCACCGGATCGGACAATGAAGCTAATTCGACGTGGCAGGAACCTCTTATAAGATCCTGCCATTCAACGGTTTTATCATCTAGCTTGAAACGCCAGTGGGGCTTCTTGCCTTCCGCGAGCAGGGCAGCCTTCTCGGTTTCTGTGAGATTCAGGGCGCTGCGGTCATAGACCGGGGGCAGGCCGCGCGCCTGCTGGCGCTTGCGCTTGCGGTCGAGTTCATCGGCGCTTTCAAAGCAGGGGTAAAGGCGACCGGATGCACGCAAGTTATCGGCCGCTTCATCGTAGAGGGCGAAGCGTTCCGATTGGCGGACAACTTTGTCTGGGTTTATACCAAGCCATTGTAAATCAACGGATATTGACTGCGCAAATGCTTCTTTTGAACGCTCGATGTCGGTGTCGTCGAAACGTAATATGAAGCTGCCATGGAATCGACATGCAAATAAGTAATTCAGAAGTGCCGTGCGCGCATTGCCAATGTGGATGCGGCCCGTTGGTGAGGGCGCGAATCTTACGGTCGTGGGCTTTGGTGAGGAAACTGTTGGGTTCATGACAGCAATGGCTTTCCCGGAATTGGCGATGGTCGCATAGTTTCTTGTGACCTAATCTGGTGAAAATGTTAAGGGCATGGCAAGTGCTTACCGGGGTGAATGAGGGAATGCTATGAATTTAATGGAAGTCCTTGCCGGTTATGCCGCAATCTCTTTGTCCATCCACGTTGTTTCCACCGCGCTCGCCTGGCGACGTTGCACCCATATTCCGGATTTGCCGCAACCGGCCCCCGATTCGCCGCCGGTCAGTCTGGTGCGGCCGCTGTGCGGGGTAGAGGCTTTCGAGCGTGAGACCTTGCTGTCATCGTTCATGCTCAACTATCCCAATTATGAAATCGTGTTTTGCGTGGCGGATGCGCAGGATCCGGTGATTGGGCTTGTTGATCGGCTGATGGCCAGTTTCCCGCAAATTCCGGCGCGGTTGATTATTGGTGACGAAAAGGTCAGCGCCAATCCAAAGCTCAACAATGTGGTGCGTGGCTGGGATGAATCACGATTTGACTGGATCATCATGGCCGATTCGAACGTGCTGATGCCCGAGGATTATATCCAGCGCATGATGGCGCGTTGGACGACCAATACCGGCCTCGTCTGCGCCTGCCCGATTGGGGCGCGGCCCAGCGACTTTGCCGGGGAACTCGAATGCGCATTCCTCAACACCTATGAGGCGCGCTGGCAATATACTGCGGAGCGGCTAGGCTTGGGGTTTGCGCAGGGCAAATCCATGTTGTGGCGACGCGACATTCTGGAGCGCGGCGGCGGCGTGCGGGCGCTGGCGTCGGAACTCGCCGAAGATGCGGCCGCCTCCAAACTGGTGCATGCGCAGGGGTTGAAGATTCATCTGGTTGAAGGGCCGTTCGTGCAGCTTTTGGGGCCGCGCAAATTATCGGCAGTGTGGAGCCGTCAATTGCGGTGGGCGCGGTTGCGACGCGCGACTTTCCCGCTGTTTTTTGCACCAGAGGTGTTGACCAGCGCCTTATGGACGATTGCGGCGGCGGGAATGGCTGCGGAGCTTTCCGGCCGACCGGGCTGGCTTATCGCGTTGATTGTCGCTGCCATCTGGTATGGGCTGGAAGCCCGGCTGGCGAAGGCGGCCAATTGGCAGTTCTCGCCGATGAGCCTGCCCGCTTATGTGCTGCGCGATCTGTTTTTGCCGCTGCTATGGCTTCAGGCGTGGATGGGTGACGATTTCGTGTGGCGGGGCCATTCGATGAACGTCAAGGAAGAAAGCCCGAACGCCGGGCAGCCTTGAGTTTAATCGCCGGTTATTGGGTTGCCAGCCAATTCTGCAGGTCGATTTCGGCGCGGGCACTCAAGGCGCGCTTGCGGGCAATGCCTTTTTCGGGGCCGCGCAGTTTTTTGCCGTCCGGTGCCGTCTCGGTCTGGGCAATGGGTGGAAACAGGCCAAAATTGACGTTCATCGGCTGAAAGGAGCTTGGCCCGGCATCGATCGTGTCAATGTGCCCGCCGGTGATATGGTTCAGCAAGGCGCCGATGGCGGTTGTTTCGGGCGGGATGGAGACCGGTTTACCGAGGCGCTCGCGCGCCGCAATCCGGCCCATGACGAGGCCGACGGCGGCGCTTTCCACATAACCTTCGCAGCCGGTGATCTGGCCAGCGAATCGCATACGTGTGTCGGCCTTGAGGCGCAGGGTTGGATCAAGAACCCGGGGCGAATTGAGAAACGTGTTGCGATGCAGGCCGCCGAGGCGGGCGAATTCCGCGTTTTCCAGCCCGGGAATCATGCGCAGCACGTCGCCTTGTGCACCATATTTCAGCTTGGTCTGAAATCCGACAATATTGTAAAGCGTGCCCAAGGCATTGTCTTGGCGCAATTGCACCACGGCGTAAGGCTTTTGCGTGGGCTGGTGGGGGTTGGTTAGACCCACGGGCTTCATGGGGCCGTGGCGCAAGGTTTCGCGACCGCGCGATGCCATTATTTCGACTGGCAGGCAGCCATCAAAATAGGGGGTCGATTCGAATTCCTTGAAAGGTGTGGTTTCGCCAGACAGAAGCGCGTCAACAAAAGCTTCATATTGGGCCTTGTCGAGCGGACAGTTGATGTAATCGGCACCGTTGCCGCCGGGGCCCACTTTGTCATAACGTGATTGGAACCAGGCCTTGTCCATATTGATGCTTTCCCGATAGACAATCGGGGCTATGGCATCAAAAAAGGCCAGTGCGCCTTCGCCGCTGAGGGCATGAATGGCTTCTGCCAGGCTCGGTGACGTCAAGGGGCCAGTGGCAATGATGACATTGTCCCAATCGGCCGGGGGCAGACCGGCGACTTCATCGCGCACCAGAGTGATGAGCGGATGCGCGGCGATCGCTGCGCTTACGGCTTGCGAGAATCCGTCGCGGTCTACCGCCAGTGCGCCACCCGCTGGCACCTGATGGGAATCTGCGGATTTCAGAATCAGCGAGTCCATCTGCCGCATTTCGCGATGCAGCACACCAATGGCATTCGTGGCGGCATCGTCCGAGCGAAAGGAATTGGAGCATACGAGCTCGGCGAGGGCGTCGGTTTTATGGGCTTGCGTGCCCCGAACGGGTCGCATTTCATGCAAAATGGCGGGCACGCCCAAATTGGCCACTTGCCAGGCCGCTTCCGAACCTGCAAGCCCGCCGCCGATGATGTGGATTGGTTTCATGCCACATCTCTTGTGCAAGAGAAGGCCAAGCGTCAAGGGGCTTGGTGCACAAGACATAAAAAACGCCCGCTGGCGGGAGGAACCCAGCGGGCGTTTTTTCGCGCTGGCCGCATGGGGCCGCGCAATCCGTGAGGGCTAATTAAGCCTTGGAGCTCTGCCTGGCAACGAAAGCGATGTCGCTGCGGCCAATGCCCAAATCGTGAAGTTCGCGGTCGGTGAGGCGGGAAAGCTCACGCACCGATGTGCGATACTGGCGCCACTTCTGAACCTTGGTAGCAATCGATTGAATGTTCATTTTACTCTCCTTAAATAAGTGGCTCAAAGTCGGGATGACCGAACCACGTCCGTATTCGATGAACAGAATATATTATTGTGCAGTGCAAAAGAAAAGCGTTAAGGCGAAGGGTCTGCCATGCATAAAACGCGCAGCTAGATAAGGTTTCATTCATAATTCAGACTTTTTTGTGAATTTTTAGGAACAATAATACAGTTTGTTCGAGAATTATCACAAATAATGCATAGCTGCAGTGCGAAATGAACCTCGGGTGAATGCACTAGCCGGCACGCAACAGGCGCACGGCCTCGTTGCGTTCGAAAAGATAGAGCAGGGCACGGAGCGCCTGGCCACGGGCGCTGGCAAGATCGGCGTCGCGCGCAAGAACCAGTTTGGCGTCATCGCGGGCGATGGGCAGCAATGGCGCGTGCACGGTCAGATCCGCGAGCCGATAGGCTGGCAGGCCGGATTGGCGCGTGCCAAGAATCTCGCCCTCGCCGCGCAGGCGCAGATCCATTTCCGCAATTTCAAAGCCGTCCTCCGTGTCGCGCATGATCTGAAGGCGCTGGCGCGCGGCCTCGCCCAGCGGTCCGCGATACAGCAATATGCAAGAAGACTGGGCGGCACCGCGCCCGACCCGCCCGCGCAACTGGTGGAGCTGCGCGAGGCCAAAACGCTCGGCGTGCTCGATCACCATGATCGACGCCTCTGGCACATCGACGCCCACTTCCACGACGATGGTTGCCACCAGAATTTGCGTGACACCGGCGGAGAATGCTTCCATCGCGGCTTCCTTGTCGCGTGAATGCATCTGGCCGTGAATGATCCCGACTTTGTCCCCATAATATTGCTTCAAATCCTCAAAGCGGGCGGTGGCAGCGGCGAGGTCCAGGTCTTCGTTCTCGTCAACAAGCGGGCATATCCAATAGGCGCGCTGCCCTGTTTGCAGGGCACGGCCAAGACCGGCGACCACGTCGCCTATGCGCTCGGACGGGATGGTGCGGGTGACGATGGGGCTGCGCCCTGGCGGCTTCTCATCCAGCACGGAGACTTCCATGTCGCCGAAATGGGTCAGCACCAATGAGCGCGGGATTGGGGTGGCTGTCATTACCAG
Organism: Hyphomicrobiales bacterium; assembly: GCA_019075865.1. Classification (GTDB taxonomy): domain Bacteria; phylum Pseudomonadota; class Alphaproteobacteria; order Rhizobiales; family Beijerinckiaceae; genus REEB77. The sequence goes on from JAGXAN010000007.1 coordinate 104,766, forward strand.
CACGTCCACGGCATCGCCCTTGGCACCCAGCGCCAGACGCTGCTGCACGCCAAAACGATGCTGTTCATCGACGATCACAAGGCCAAGATTGGCAAAAGCCACCGATTCTTGAAACAGGGCATGGGTGCCAAGCAATATGTCGATCTGGCCGGCGGCCAGTTGCTCCAGCGTGCGCTGGCGCTCGGCCGGTTTGTCGCGCCCGGTCATGCAGGCAAGGCGAATCCCCACAGACGTGCAAAGGTCGAGGAGGCGGGCGTAATGTTGGCGGGCGAGGATTTCGGTCGGGGCCATCATCGCCGCCTGCCGTCCGCCTTCCACCGCATGCGCCATGGCCAGCAGCGCGACCAGGGTCTTGCCCGAGCCAACATCGCCCTGAAGCAGGCGCAACATGCGGTGATCGCTGGCCATATCGCCGATGATTTCGGAAAGCGCGCGGGTCTGCGCGTTGGTGGGTCGATAGGCGAGTGCCTTGATGATTTGGTCCGCCAGACGCCCGGCGCTTTTCAGGGCATGGCCTGCGGGCTTGCGCCGGTGGGCACGCACCATGAGCAGGGCGAGTTGCTGGCTAAGCAGTTCGTCATAGGCGAGGCGGGTGCGCCCGACCCCTTCCAGCGCGATATCGCCGGGGTCTTGCGGTCGGTGCACGGCCTCAAGGGCAGTGTTGAAATCGGGCCATTTGCGCTGGCGCAAAAAGGCACTGTCGAGCCATTCCGGTATCTGCCCGGGCAGCCGCGCCAGAGCGCCGGTGGTTGCCTGAAGCATGATGCGCGCGGGTAAGCCTTCGGTCAGGCCATAGACCGGCTCCAGCAGCGGCATTTTGGCAAAGGCGGCCTCATCCAGCACTTTGTCCGGGTGAACGATCTGGCGGTGGCCGTCCCATAATTCCAGTTTGCCCGAGACGTAGCGCTTTTCGCCGACCGGCAGCATTCGCTCGATCCAATCGTGATTGGCGAGAAAAAATACGAGCAGGCAATCCCCGGTTTCGTCTTCGACCAGCACCTTGTAGGGCGCACGCGAGCGCGGCGGGGGTGGTTGCAATTCCACGATTTGCACATGCAATGTCACGACGGTGCCAGCGACGGCATCCACGATCTTTGGGCGAGACCGGCGATCGGTCAGGCCAGCGGGCACATGCAAGAGCACGTCGATTATGCGGGCTTTGGCCGGTGGCGCTGCCAGCAGGCGGTCCAGCGCCAAAGCCATTTTGGGCCCAATGCCCTGAAGGCGCGAGGCATCTGCAAACAGGGGATCAAGAAGTGCCGGGCGCATTGCAAACCATATACGGGTCAACCCATCGAAGGAGATTGCCCGAATGTGGCAGCATTGCTCGGCCTACACAACCGCGCTCTGCACTCAGCCTTTGGCCTTCAACTGCACAATGTTGTGCAACTGGCCGTCCGCATTGTCGAAAAAGCGGCGGATGCCGCGTGCGGCCTGGCGGATGCGCTGCTCGTTTTCCACAAGTGCGAGACGAACGAAATCGTCGCCATGTTCGCCAAAGCCAATGCCGGGTGCCACGGCCACGTCGGCTTTTTCGATCAGCAGCTTGGAAAATTCCAGTGAGCCGAGATGGCGGAATTTTTCCGGAATAGGCACCCATGCGAACATGGAGGCGACCGGCGCAGGTATGACCCAACCGGCCTGTGCAAAGCTTTCCACCATGACGTCGCGGCGGGTCTTGTAAATTGAACGCATCTCATTGATGCAATCTTCCGGGCCATTGAGCGCGGCGGTTGCGGCGACCTGAATGGGTGTGAAAGCGCCATAATCGAGGTAGCTTTTGACGCGCGTGAGCGCTGCCAGCAAACGCTCGTTGCCCACAGCAAAGCCCATGCGCCAACCAGCCATGGAGAAGGTCTTGGACATGGAGGTAAATTCGGCGGTCACGTCCATCGCACCCGGGGCCTGTAAAACCGAAGGCGGCGGATTGCCATCAAAGTAAACTTCCGAATAGGCCAGATCCGACAGGATGAAAATCTCATGCTTTTTAGCAAAGGCAACCAGATCCTTGTAGAAATCCAGGCTGGCGACCTGCGCGGTCGGGTTCGAGGGATAGCACACCACCACCGCGATCGGCTTGGGAATGGAATGCAGCACCGCGCGCTCCAGCGCATGAAAGAACTGGGCATTGGGCTCGGCCGGAACCGAGCGGATTACACCACCCGCCATAAGGAAGCCAAAGGCGTGAATGGGGTAGGAGGGATTGGGCACGATGACGACATCACCGGGGCCGGTGATGGCTTGCGCCATATTGGCAAAGCCCTCCTTGGAGCCAAGCGTGGCGACAACCTGCGTGTCGGGGTTCAGTTTGACGCCAAAGCGGCGGGCATAATAATTGGCTTGCGCGCGGCGCAGGCCGGGAATGCCCTTGGAGGCCGAATAGCGATCCGTGCGGGGTTTGCCGACGGTTTCCATCATCTTCTCGATCACGTGGCGCGGTGCTGGCAAATCCGGATTGCCCATGCCAAGATCAACGATATCGGCACCCGCGGCGCGCGCCTTGGCTTTCAAGCGGTTGACCTGCTCGAAAACATAAGGGGGTAGGCGGCGCACACGGTGGAACTCGTTCATTTCGTCATCTCCAAATCAGGTATTAACTTAAACCTACGACATCCCAACGTCCAGTTAAGATGCAGGTTGGTGCAAATCTCGGGCAAAATCCCGGTTATTGCGGTGGAATTGGCTTTTTGGGCTTCTTTTTCCCGACTTCGGCCTTGCGGGTGGCGTCGAGTTGGCTGGTTTGCGCGGCCACCTGATCTTGCGTCAGCAGCGTCGAATGCGGCTCGGGCGGCAGGTCCTGCAGCGGAATGTAATCCGCCGGTTGCTGGGGACGCGCGCTTGTCACGAAAGGCGCCGGGGTTGGCTCATCGGTGGCAAAATTGAAGTTCTTCAAGGTCGATTTCAGCGGACTGTCGGCATTGGCCGTCTGATCGCTGGTGGCGCAGCCAAAAAGGCTGAACAAAACAACCACGCCCGCCGCCATTTGCGCTAAACGCAATGTGCTGGACATGGCATGATGGTGGGCAAGAGGGGCAGGCATCCGAATTCCAACTTTCCGACAAGGTTCTTACGAATTTTACAAAAAGCGTCTAGGCATGTGAAAGTAGACTTTTTATTTGAAGCAATCTTTCTACAGCCATATTATGTTGCAAAGGCGGCGTCGAGACCGCATTTGATCTGGCAATAGCTTATTTGTGCCAAAGCTGGACGGACAATTTCGAGGAAACGTCATGAAATTTGTTGATGCAGCGAAAACTGGCCCTCAAATGGCTCCGGTTTCCAAAGCCAAAGGTGCAGCAAAAGCACCCCGGAGCCGCGCCAAAAGCCAGAAGAATGGTTCACAAGCCGCCTTGAAGGCGAGCGAACCGGCGACAAAGCCCGATATTGCGCCGCACGCGAAGCCCGTTGTGATACCCTCGCCTCAAGTGACGCCGGTCGAAGAAAGTCCCGGGCTGGATTTTGATATGCTTTCCCGCAATGTGGCGCGCTACATTGACAGCGGCAGCAAGGTGGCGGCGGCCTATCTGCGGCCGATAGAAAACAAAGGCGTGAATGGCGGCGTCGCGGACTCGGCGGCCGATGCCGTGCGCACATTGGGTCATGTGGCTGAATATTGGATGGCCGACCCCGCCCGCACCGCCGAGGCGCAAACGCGCCTTGCTTCGGATTTTCTGCAATTATGGTCGAACACCTTGCGGCGGATGTCCGGCGAGGAAGTGCAACCGGTGGCCGCGACAGAGGCGGCGGACAAGCGCTTTGCCGATCCCAAATGGCGGGAAAGCCCGATTTATGATTTTGTTGCGCAAGCCTACATGATCACCACCCGCTGGGCGCAGGAGATGGTGCGCGAGGCCGATGTTGATAATGCGACACGTGACAAGGCCCAGTTTTTCGTGCGCCAGATCGCGGGTGCCGTGTCGCCATCCAATTTCGTGGCCACCAATCCTGTGCTGCTGGAGCAGACGCTGGCGGAAAACGGCGAAAACCTGATCCGGGGCATGAATATGCTGGCGCAGGATGTTGAGGCGGGCGAGGGCGAAGTGAAATTGCGCCAGAGCGATAACACCGCATTCGAATTGGGCGTCAATCTGGCCACCACGCCAGGCAAGGTGGTTTTCCGCAACGATTTGATCGAGCTTTTGCAATATGAGCCGAGCACGGAAAAGGTGCTCAAGCGGCCGTTGCTGATCGTGCCGCCCTGGATCAACAAATTTTACATTCTGGATCTCAATGCTGAAAAAAGCTTCATACGCTGGGCGGTGTCGCAGGGTATCACCGTGTTTGTCATTTCCTGGGTCAATCCGGATTCGCGCCATGCTGCCAAGAGCTTTTCGCATTACATGCATGAGGGCATTTTTGCGGCCTGCAAGGTGATTGAGGAGGCCACCGGGGAGCCCGATGTCAATGCCATTGGCTATTGCGTCGGTGGCACCTTGCTGGCGGTGGCCTTGGCATGGCAGGCCGCGCAGACAAAGCCCGGCCCGCTTGCGAGCGCCACTTTTCTGACCACGCAAGTGGATTTCACCGATCCGGGCGATCTCAAAGTATTTTCCGACGAAGCGCAGATCGCTGAAACCGAAGCGGAAATGGCAAAGAAAGGCTATCTGGATGGCTCCAAAATGGCCAATGCCTTCAACATGCTGCGCCCGAATGACCTGATCTGGAGCTATGTCGTCAACAATTACCTCAAGGGACAGGCGCCCAAGCCGTTTGACCTGCTGACGTGGAACTCAGATTCCACTCGAATGACGGCCGCCAATCATTCGTTTTATTTACGAAATTGCTATTTGGAGAACAATCTCTCCAGAGGCCGCATGGTGGTGGATGGGGTCAAGCTCAATCTGAAAAAGGTGATGACGCCGGTTTACAATCTGGCGGCGCGGGAGGACCATATTGCGCCGGCTGCCTCGGTGTTTCGCGGCGCGCAGTTCTTCGGCGGCCCGATGCGCTATGTGCTGGCGGGTTCCGGGCATATCGCCGGGGTCGTCAACCCGCCCAAGTTTCAGAAATATCAATATTGGCTGGGGGATGCACCCTCTGGTGCCTTCGCGGGCTGGCTGGAGAAAGCAGTCGAACACAAGGGAAGCTGGTGGCTTGACTGGATCGACTGGCTGCGTCAGCAAGCGCCTGCGGAAGTCGCAGCCCGTCCCGTCGGCGGCGGCAAGGTGAAGCCGATTTGCGATGCTCCCGGCACTTATGTGCGCATCAAGTCGTGAACAGAAAGTCCCCACATGTCCAGAACCCATGAATATATCGATTTGACCCGGACTTCGGCCCTGCAAATGGGCATGTTGCTGGCGCGGGGTGAGGTAACATCGACGCAGATTGTCGAATCGGTGTTTGCAGCAATTGATGCGGCCAGCGATCAGGCCGTGTTCATCCAGTTGACGCGGGCGCGGGCGCTGGCGGAAGCGCGCGAGAGCGATCAATTATTGTCCGAGGGGCGGCCGCGCAGCGCGCTCGAAGGTGTGCCCATCGCCTACAAGGCGCTGATTGACCTGAAAGGGGAGATCACCAGTGCTGCCTCGAAAGTGATACTCGCCGAGGGCGTGCGGGCGGATCGCGATGCCGGAATTGTCGAGAGCCTGCGCCGCGCTGGCATGGTGACCATCGGCCATCTCAACATGACCGAATTTGCGTTTTCCGCTTTGGGTCTCAACCCGCATTTTGGTACGCCGCACAATCCGTGCGCGAAGGATGAGCCGCGCGCGCCGGGTGGATCGTCATCGGGGTCAGCGGTGGCAGTGGCGCTGGGCCTGGTGCCGGTGGCCATTGGCTCGGATACGGGCGGCTCCATTCGGGTGCCGGCGGCTTTCAACGGCATTTTGGGCTACAAGCCCTCTTTCGGCAGCTTTGATATGGACGGCATCTTCCCGCTCGCGCCCAGCCTCGACACTTTGGGGATATTTGCGCGCACACTGGCTGATATCGAGGTGGTGAACGCGCTGATGGTGGGGGATTATTACGATTTTCCGAGCGCCGTTGCTATGCCCGAGTTGCGGATCATCGTGCCAACCAATGTGGTGCTGGACGGGGTGGAACCGGCGATCATGGCCCGCTTCGATGAAGCTCTGGCCCGCCTTGCGGCCCGTGGGGCGCGGATCGAACGCCGACACATACCGCAATTGGACGAATTGAACGCGCTGGTGGCCAAGCATGGCCAGATCAGCAATGCCGAAGCCTATGCCTACCACAAGCAGCGGCTGGAGGCTTCGGCGCCGGGGGCCATCGACCGGCGGGTAGCCAAGCGCATATTGTCGGTCAAAACCATGCTGGCGGTCGACTATTGTGCCGTTCAGGCCGGACGCGAAGCATTGTCCCGCGCATGCACCGAGCAATTTGGCGCACACAGCCTGCTCGCCATGCCCGCAACGCCGTTTGTTGCACCGCCGATCGCCGCGCTCGAAGCCGATGACGATTATTTTGCTGACATCAACATGAAAACCGGCAGAAATGCGCGTATTGGCAATATGCTGGATTGGCCGGGCCTGTCGATTCCAATGGGCTTGGCCGCGCATGACATGCCGGCGGGCTTTCTGCTTTGCGGCATGCCGGGGCAGGATAGTGCGCTGCTGGCTGCGGCGCATCTCTTGGAGGGCGATATCCGGCCTGCCAAAGGTGGGGCGGTGGCATGATCGCGCCTTTCACCTTCAATACATCCGCGAGTGTTGTATTTGGGGAAGGCGCGGTGTCGCGTCTGGGCGCGCTGGCCGCAGAGCGCATGGGCCTGAAGATCATGATCGTCACAGATCCGGGAATCATGCAGAACGGATTGCTGGTTACGGCGCTGGCCAGCTTGAAAGAAGCCGGGATCGCGGTGACGGTTTTTGATGGTGTGATCGCCGATCCGCCGGAAGATGTGGTGAAAAGCGCCTGTGCCCTGGCGGTGGAGATGGGTGTCGATGGCATTGTTGGCATGGGCGGTGGGTCGTCGCTCGACGTTGCCAAACTGGTGGCGCTGCTGGCGCGATCGGGCGAAACGCTACCGGAGGTTTACGGTGTCGCCAAGGCAAAGGGGCCACGGCTGCCGCTGATGCTGGTGCCGACGACCGCCGGAACCGGCTCGGAAGTGACGCCGATTGCGATTGTAACCACAGGCTCCTCGGAAAAAATGGGTGTGGTATCGCCTTGGCTCATTCCAGATATTGCATTGCTTGATCCGGAGTTGACACTGGCGCTGCCGCCGGCAATTACCGCAGCCACCGGCATTGATGCGATGGTGCATGCCATCGAGGCCTATAGTTCAGTCAATGCCAATAATAATCCGCTGTCGCGGATGCTGGCGCGCCAGGCCTTGCAATTGATGGGCCGCTCGCTGGAGCGGGCGGTGCACCATGGCCATGATCGCGCCGCACGTGGAAACATGCTGCTGGGTTCCATGCTGGCCGGGCAGGCCTTCGCCAATTCACCGGTGGCAGCGGTGCATGCGCTGGCCTATCCGATCGGTGGGCATTTTCATGTGCCGCATGGTCTGTCCAACGCCTTGGTACTACCGCATGTTTTGGCGTTCAATGCACCGGTTGCCAGTGCCGTCTATGCTGAAATTGCGGTTGATTTGTTTCCGCAGTTGGAGAGTCTGGGTTCGCAGGCGCGGGCCGGGGCTTTCATCGATGAAATTGCCGCCTTGTCGCAGCGTTGCGGCCTGCCGCAAAGGTTGCGGGACGTTGGCATTCCCCAGTCAGCGCTGGAAATGATGGCCCGCGATGCGATGAACCAGACGCGGCTTCTGGTTAACAACCCGCGCCCACTCGGCGAGGCCGACGCGATGGCCGTTTACGAAGCGGCCTGGTAAGCCTTTTCAAGAACTTACGCGGTCTAAACCAATTCACCCCCCGCTGATTGGGCGGCGGGTGAAGCTGGGTTCACGCGGATTTTTTGAGGCCGAAGCGGCCGCCTATTTGGCGGCCGGTTCGACCGGGGTCGGGTTGGTTTTCGGACGCGGATTGAAATCCGCCGGGATTTCATTGGTGATATTTAGCACCTTGTCCACCGGCACGATGCCGATGGTTTTGCAACTGGCGACGTTTTCGTCGATTGCGGTCGTCAGCATGGCGCTGGGTGTTTGTGCGTAGCTGGCGGGCAGGGGGGCTGCTGCACCGGTCAACCGTGCCGGATCGAACGCCGAAGTCAGATCGCTGACGTCAGGGGTGATTGCATCATCGGGCCCCATATTGGCAAGGCCAAATTCGCGCTTGCCCAGTTCACGCGCTTTCAATTCGGCGGGCAGTTTGGCAAGGGCTGGCAAATCGAACACGGTGTCGATGAATTTGACAACCGACGACTGGCTGCCGTGCGCGTGGACGACCTGATGTGTCCGCGAGAATGGCGAGATAACCATCAGCGGCACGCGCGGGCCATTGGTGATAATCGAGCCATCCGGCCCGCGACCGCGCACGTTGGGGCGCACATGGTCATAATCACCTTCCGAGTCGTCCCAGGTGATGATGATGGCGCTGTCTTTCCAGTAGGGGCTGGCTGCGATCTTGTTGACGGCAGAAGCGACCATGATTTCGCTGATCCGCGCATCCGAATAGGCGGGGTGGTCATCATCGCCGATGAAATTTTTCTGGACTTTCGGGTCCGGGTCGGCTGGCTTCAGGCCAAGGGTGTTTTGATAGCCGCCCTTGACGAAGAAGACCCCTCCGTCGTTGGGCAGTGCTTTATTGCCAACATCGGCGAAAAAGTCGCCTAGGCCGTGCAGTTCCTTTTTCATGGATTTGTTGTTGGCGACATAGCCAAAATATTGCGGGCCGTTGTGGTGGGCAATGTAGGATGCGTGGTGGCCGGTGGCGTCAATCGGGCCCTTGTCGGTCGATTCGTGGTCATAACCTTCCTCATACCAACCAAAGGCCACCGGCGCATGGCCAGCTTTGGCGATGAAGGGGATGTCTTCGGAAATATCGTCGAGATCCCCCTTCTTGTCCGTGTCTTCATCCGTGACCTTTGGCAGGGTCTTGCCTTTCAGGCTGAGCTGAATGGTGGGGAAAGTCAGGTTTTCCTGGGTGTCATATTCTTTGGCGGGCGTGCCTTTGAAATCACCGGGATTGACGGGCATTTTCTCAGCTGATTTGTCGAGTTGCGAGCCCCAATAGGGGTCGGCGTCATTGACGACCGGAACGCCCATGCCGTGTTCACCATTGCCTTTGGTCGCCTGGTCGGGGTGCTGCGCCCATTGCGAAGCGCCGGTCTGGGCCGCGATGATCGACAGGTTGCCGGGGGTCGAGGGGCCGGTCATCTGTTCAAAGACATTGTCGAACAGGGCAAAGCGGTCGGCAAAGCGCCAGAGCAGCGGAACCGTGTCGCAATCTTCATGCGCCATGGCCAGTTCGCCAAACTGCTTGGCCATCAGCGACGGGTTGCCCTTGGGCGAATATTTGGTCTCTTCCACCAGCGAGAAATGGTCCATGGCAGGCACGCCTGACTTGGTGTTCATTTTGGCGACGGTCAGCGTGTGCGAATGGTCGATGTCGTCGGTGTCGGCGGCAAATTCGGCGGGGCCGATGCGGAATGGATGCACAACACCCATGCTGCCATCGACATTCATGATCGGCTGATTGAAGCCGGGGGTCTCGTCTGCCGGGCGCGAGTAAATGCCGTTCACGCCGGGAAAAGTCGCGAAATATGAATCGAATGAGCGGTTTTCCTGATAAATCACGAAAACATATTTCACCTTCTTGCGCAGGGCAGCGACCAATTGTTGCTGGTTCAGGTGCGGCTCCTTGGCAGCCGGGACCGAAAAGGGCGCGATATCCTTGCCCGGCGCAACGGCGTGATAGTCGAGCGCTGTCTCGGCCTTGGCGGCGAAGTCGCCAGTTGCAGACGCGGCCAAGGCCAGCGCCAGTGCGCAGACGCCGGTCGCGAGGTGGGCTTTCAATCGCATAATTATACTCCTTTATTTCCGTCGAGGCGGATTACCAAATTTGATTGGAGAAAACCGATCCGTTGTGACGGGGTCATGACAGATGACCCCGTTAAAGCTGGAAAATTATCTTCGCTCTCGCGCCAAGCTTCCCCGGTTGGCCTTGCGCGGCCGGCCGGATCAGCCAGATGCGGTATCAGCTTAAGATCGTGCCTTTGGTTTCGGGCACGAAATAGAGCGCGATCATCGTGACCACCATGCAGGCCATGACATAATAGGCGGGTGCAATCGGGCTGCCGGTTGCGTGGATCAGCCATGCCACTATGAACGGCCCGAAGCCACCAAAAACCGTGACGCCGAGCGCGTAAACCAGTGCCATGCCGGTGGCGCGAACGGTGCTTGGAAATAATTCAGTGAGCATGACAATACCGGCAGCACCGGCAAAAGCATTGAAAATGGCCAATCCGCCCACGATCATCACCAGATTGGCAATGCTGGGGTGGGCATTGAGGTAGGCGAAGCTGGGATAGAGCAAGGCCAGCATGATGATCGCCACACTGACAATGATGGTTTTGCGACCAAACCGGTCAGAGAGATAACCGCCTATGGGTGAGGCCACCAGCGTTGCCAGCCCCGCCGCCAGTCCCGCCATCAGCCCGCCTTGACTGGAAATATGCAGGGTTGTTACCGCATAAGTCGGCATGTAGAGCAAAATGACATTGGTGGCCGCTGTGCCACCGATGACCAGACAAACGCCCTTGATGAGTTGCCGCCAATGCGCGCGGAACACTTCACGCCAGACGATGATGTTGCGCGCGCGTGGATCATCGATATTGGCGTGGGTCTCTTCCAGTGCCGAGCGCAGCCAAAGGCCGATCGGCACGATGAGAACGCCGAGGATGAAGGGAATCCGCCAGCCCCAGCTTTGCACCGCCTCGGGCGACATGGATTTGTTGACGATGATGGCGGCCATGGCGACCACCAGACCCGCAAGGCCCTGGCTCGCCAATTGCCAACTGCCAAAAAAGCCGCGGTTGGCCGGCGTGGCGGCTTCCGACAGAAGTGTGGTTGAAGCGCCAACTTCGCCGCCAGCCGAAAAGCCCTGAAGCAGGCGGCCAAATACCAGAACCAGACTGCCCAGCGTGCCAGCGGTTGCGTAATTGGGCGCAATGCCAACGATGAACGTGCCAGCTGCCATCATCATGAGGGTCAGGATCGTTGCCTTTTTGCGGCCTCTGGCGTCGGCAAAGCCGCCCAGCACGATTCCGCCGATAGGGCGCATGAAAAAGCCGGTGCCGTAAAGGGCGAGTGCCAGCAGTAATTGAGTGGCTGGTGTGTGGGTTGGGAAAAATTCCTTGCCGATGACCGTGGCGAAATAGCTGAAGACGATGAAATCGTAAAACTCAAGGCCATTGCCAATGGTGCATGCCGCAATCAAGCGTGCGCTGCTGATGGGGTGAACCTTGGCAACCATGGTCGCTTGCGACATAAAATCCTCCCTGGGGTAATGCTTGAATTGCATTTTTATGGGCAGAGGGATCAGATTTTCACTTTATCTGACAAAACGCAAGGCAGCGGCGCAGGGTGCACATTAAATTCGGATCGGCCTGCTTGACTTGGCGGGCCCTTCATGCGGAAACATTTCCATTATTCCAACCAGCCATGTGATCAAAAATGACCGAATCCAAACCGCACATTTATCGCTCTCACACTTGCGGCGCCCTGCGCGAGGCGGATGCTGGCCAAATTGTGCGGCTCTCCGGCTGGTGCCACCGCATCCGCGATCTTGGCGGCGTGCTGTTCATTGATCTGCGTGATCATTATGGCCTTACCCAATGCGTGGTTGATCCGGAATCGCCCGCATTTACCGAGGCTTCAAGCTTGCGCTCCGAATGGGTGGTGATGCTGGAAGGCAAGGCGCGCATTCGCCCCACCGGCACAGAGAATAACGACATTCCGACCGGCAAGGTCGAACTTTATGTCACTTCGCTCGAAGTGCTTGGCCCGGCGATGGAATTGCCGCTGCCGGTGTTTGGCAATGTGGATTACCCCGAAGAAACCCGCCTGAAATACCGCTTTCTCGATTTGCGGCGCGAGCGGCTGCACAAGAACATCATGCTGCGCGGGCAGGTGATTGATGATTTGCGGGCGCGGATGAAGGCGCAGGGCTTCTTCGAATTCCAGACGCCGATCCTCACGGCATCATCGCCGGAAGGTGCGCGCGATTATCTGGTGCCCTCGCGTGTGCATCCGGGCAAGTTCTATGCTTTGCCGCAAGCGCCGCAGCAGTTCAAGCAATTGATCATGGTGGCGGGCTTTGACCGCTATTTCCAGATTGCGCCCTGCTTTCGCGACGAGGATGCGCGCGCCGACCGCTCGCCGGGCGAATTCTACCAGCTCGATATTGAAATGAGCTTTGTGACGCAGGAAGACGTGTTCGGTGCGGTTGAGCCGGTGCTGCGCGGGGTGTTTGAAACCTTTGGCAGCGGCCGACCGGTGACGCAGAAATTCCCGATGATCGCCTATAAGGACGCGATGCTGAAATATGGCGTCGACAAGCCCGATCTGCGCAATCCCTTGCAGATTTGCGATGTTAGCGCAGAATTTGCGCAAGACAGCGTCAGCTTCAAGGCGTTCAAGAATGTGATTGCGGCCGGGGGCGTGGTACGCGCCATTCCCGCGCCCGGCGCTGCCGGGCAACCGCGCTCGTTCTTTGACAAGCTGAATGATTGGGCACGCTCGGAAGGCGCGCCGGGCCTTGGCTATGTGATATTCGAGGATGAAGGCGGCGTTTTGACCGGCAAGGGGCCGATTGCCAAATTCATTCCCGCCGATGTGCAGGCGGCGATTGCCAGCAAGGCGGGGGTCAAGGCGGGGGATGCTGTGTTCTTTGCCTGCGACCAACCGGCCAAAGCCGCGCGGCTCGCCGGCGGTGCGCGCATCAAGATCGGCAATGATCTCGATCTTTGCGAAAAGGACGTTTTCAAGCTGTGCTGGATCGTCGATTTTCCGATGTACGAATATAATGAGGAAGACAAGAAAATCGATTTCTCGCACAATCCGTTTTCCATGCCCCAGGGCGGCCTCGAAGCATTGGAAACCAAGGACCCGTTGGATATTCTGGCCTATCAATATGACATCGTTTGTAATGGCGTCGAGCTTTCCTCGGGCGCGATCCGCAACCATCGACCGGATGTGATGCGCAAGGCGTTTGCGATTGCCGGTTATGGCGAGGAAGTGCTGGAGGAAAAATTTGGCGGCATGTATCGGGCCTTCCAATATGGCGCGCCGCCGCACGGTGGCATTGCGCCTGGCGTGGACCGCATCGTGATGTTGCTGGCGGGCGAAGAGAACCTGCGTGAAATCGTGCTGTTTCCGATGAACCAGCGGGCTGAGGATTTGTTGATGGGCGCACCTGCCGAGGCAACCCCCAAGCAATTGCGCGAATTGCACATTCGCCTCAACCCGCCGATTAAAGCCGTTTAGGCGGCCGCCTCGATGACGCAATCGATCACCTGCACCATCATTACCTTGAACGAGGTCGAGCGGCTTGGTCGCACCATCGCGTCGGTGCAGGGGCTGGTCGATGAAATATTGGTTGTGGATTCGGGCTCGACCGACGGCACGCAGTCGCTCGCCACCTCGCTGGGGGCGCGCGTTGTCTTCAACAAGTGGCAAGGCTATGGCCAGCAAAAGCGCATGGCGGAAGAACTGGCGCTGAATGACTGGATATTGAACCTCGATGCCGATGAATGGCTGAGCCCGGAATTGGCGCGCGAGATTGCACAATTGCGCCAGTTTGCCGAGTGGCCCGCCCGCTCTTTTGCGATGCGGCTGCGGCTGGTTTATGCCGGGCGCGATAAACCGGCACCTTTTGCCGAATACCACAATTATGTGCGCCTGTATGACCGGCGGGCGACGCGCTTTGCCGATAGTGCGGTGTTTGACGAAGTGGCACCCACGACCGACGTGCGCCAACTAGAGGCACCGGCCTATCACCAGTCGTTTGTTTCGCTGTCGCAGATGGTGATCAAGCAATTGGGCTATTTCACGCTGCAAAAACGCGAGATCAAAAAAAGCCGCTGGAAACTGGCGCTGCGCATGCCCATTGAATTTCCGACGCAGTTTTTTAAGTTTTACATCCTGCGTCGGCGCATTTTTGGCGGCTTTTACGGCCTGGCATTGAGCCTGACCGAAGCCTTTACCCGCACCTTGCGGGTGTTCATCCTGTTTGGCTGGTAGCCTATTTGTTGACCGTGGTGGTAATGGCGAGCTTGTCCATGAGCGCTGCCGGATTTTTCAGCTGCGGCATATCCATCACGCCCAGACCATCTTTCGACTGAACCGAAATTTCAATATTCTTGGGCGCCTTGATGAAATTGGCGACCGAATCACCCAAGTTGCGCGCAGATGGGCCATTGCCCAGCATGGCCGGGATCATGGTTGCGGCGGCGGCGGCCAATTGCGCATTCAGCGCCGTCGCTGTTTGATTGCTTTGGGCCGCCTGTCGGGCGATGATCTTTTCCATCAAGCCGTTGTTGACCAGATTGAGATGCGCTTCTTGAATCAGAAGGGCGACGGCATCGGTTTTGATCAGTGCGGGGTTTCCGGAAAACATGTCTGGCAACACATTTCCAAGGGTTACACCAAATTCCGCCGAACCCTTATTGGGATCGGAAAGGCTGAATTCTTTCAGGCTCATGCGTTTTTCAGCGCTATTCCAGACCCAGTCCAAATTTGAGGAAAGGTCGATATTGTCATAGCCCATGGCGTGAAGGGTATCGGTGTCTAGGCCCTTTGGTAAAGTGGACAGGTCAAACTTCAGGTGCTGGATGCCATAACCGAATTCGGAAGGAATCCCCGCTGTCAACGGGTGGGCCGGATCAGCCGCGGCCTCATGAATCGAGAGTTCACCGATCGAGAAATGCACCGGCGCGGGCGGTGTTTTGTCACCGGCTTTGGCTTCCGGGTGAATAACGAATGCAATGTCCGTTGCTTTCGCCGGCCCGAAATATTCGGAGGTGAAAACATCCCCGTAAAGATTCAAAAGTGCCCCCAGAATTTCAGGCGCCAGCGGGTGATCCTTGGTCTGGTCGCCAGCCGCTTTTGCGATCGCGGAAGTATCGGGGTTCTTCATCGGACGCAACCATAATTGCGTCTGGGACATATGCTGCATCGTCACATCAAATTGGAGGCCATGAAACTCATAAGGCCCGTAAGAAATGGAATCGACCGCCAGTTGCAAAGGCTCATTGTCATTCGTCCGCTTTTGCGAATTGAACCGCGCGTAAACTGGCAGATTGAGTCCCTGGGCAGAGATGACCCCGCCTTTTCCCGTAAACTCCTGCATGTTTTTTGTCTGCAGGACGAAAGTCTGGCTGGCGACGGACGCGGTGGCGGCCTTGCCAGCAACAATGTCCTTCAACGCCAGGTTCTGCATTTTCAGGGTGGCCTTGCTGGTGTGATTATCGTAATTCAAAGTGGCGTCGGGAATGTCGATTGAAGCCGCATTCAGTTTTTCCAACTGCTTGTCGATGGGAACCGTGCCTTTGATGTCAAACAGGGCGGCAAGGTCCGCGTCCGACAGGCTGGTGCCGGTGGCCGAGACGTGCGGAATATCCAGCACAATGTCGGCTGAACTCACTGACGTGAAGGTGAGGTGGATATTGTCGGCCTTGGCTGCACCGCTGGCGGCCTGCGCTTGGCCTATGGGCCAGATCCCCGAAATCTGGCGGCTGAGCGGCAGGCTGATGTCGCCAATGGCGAGGCGCATACCATCCTTATGGACGGTCAATCCCTTGAGGAGGACGCGCCCGTTTGCGATGTGCCAGCTTTGAATGTGGAGACCCTTGGTTGTGGCCAGCAAATCATGCAGGCGGCTTTGCACCGCGTGGTTGGCGATAAAACCGGGCGCACCGATCAATGCGCCCGAAAGCACCAGCGCCGAGAGCCACGCGGCCCCTTTGAGGGGGCGAAAAATCATCGATTTTGGAAAATGAAAGGGCATGGAATTCTCCGGGGCTGCCGATAAAAAGCGAATATATGCAACTGTCTGGCCTATCGATAGCGGCAAATGACAATAACGCACTTGTTTTGCGTGTCAAAATTGCGCAGATGACATTATTGAAATTCAAAGTATCTGGATCCATTCGTGCCGTCTTTGTCCAACAATCTGGAAATACTCCATGTCCGCCGTGGCCTCATGCTGGTGCTGTCGTCACCGTCGGGTGCTGGCAAAACCACGCTGACGCGCATGTTGTTGCAGGAGCGGTCGCTGGATCTCTCCCTCTCCATCTCGGTTACCACGCGTCCAAGACGGGTGAGTGAAGCCGAGGGCGTGCATTATCATTTCATCGACAAGGCAACATTTGAAGCGATGCGTTCAGCGGGGGACATGCTGGAATCGGCGCAGGTGCACGGGAATTTCTATGGCACCCCGCGCGCGCCGGTCGAGACCGTTCTGGCGCAGGGTCGCGATGTGCTGTTTGATATTGATTATCAGGGCACGCAGCAATTGCGCGAAAAGGCCAAGGCCGACGTCGTGACCATTTTCATCCTGCCGCCGTCCATGGCAGAATTGCGCAAGCGTCTGCAGCGCCGCGCCGAAGATTCACATGAAGTCATTGAAACCCGGCTGGAAAATGCCCGGCACGAGCTGGAGCGCTGGAAGGTTTATGACTATGTGCTCGTGAATGATGATCTCGACCGCACTTTCCGCGACGTGCAGGCGATTCTCGCCGCTGAGCGGCTAAAGGTGCTGCGCCGGTGGGCGCATGTCGAGCATATCGTTAATAATCTTTTGGCCGAGCACTAATCCCGCCCCGGCAACTGGCGTGCGAGTTGCACAAATCCCTCGACGGGCACTTCCTCGGCGCGCTGGCTTGGCAAAATACCGGCATTCTCAAGCGCGGACTGCGGGTTAAAGCCCGGATATGCCGCCCCCAGACCTTTCAGCGATTGGCGCAACATTTTGCGCCTTTGCGCAAAGGCCGCCTTGGTGACCGCCACAAGATCCTCAAGCTGGCAGGGCAGGGGTTGCGGGTTGAGGACCAGTTCCACCACGCTGGAAGTGATCTTGGGCGGCGGCGTGAAGGCGCTGGCGGGCACATCAAACAAGATGCGAGCATGGCTGCGCCAACCGCATAATACGCTCAGACGGCCATAATCGGCCCGTTGCTGCGGGGTGGCGACAATGCGTTCGGCTACCTCGCGCTGGAACATCAGCACCAAACGCTGAATGGGCGGCGGCCAATGGTCAGCCTCCAGCCATTTGACCAGAAGTGCCGTCCCCACATTATAGGGCAGGTTGGCGACGATGGCGGTGGCACCGTGTTGGCTGGCCAAAGCCATCATGTCCAAAGCCAGCGCGTCCCCGGCGATGATCTCGAGTTGACCGGGACATGCGGTGGCAATTTCCGCCAATGCGGCGAGACAACGCGTATCCGGCTCGATGGCGATGACTTTGGCCGCACCCTCCATCAACAGAGCCCGCGTCAGGCCGCCGGGGCCGGGGCCGACTTCAATGACCGTCAGCCCCTCTAGCGGCCCGGCAGCGCGGGCGATTTTTCGGGTCAGGTTGAGGTCGAACAGAAAGTTTTGGCCCAGCGATTTTTTGGGGGCAATCTCGAAGCGGGCGACGACGTCACGCAAGGGTGGCAGTTGATCGAGCCCGTTCATGCGAGACGCGCAGCCAGTGCCAGCGCCGCCAACAGGCTGTCAGGCTTGGCAATGCCGCGTCCGGCAATGTCAAAGGCGGTGCCGTGGTCGGGCGAGGTGCGCACAAATGGCAGGCCGAGGGTCGTGTTGACGCCGTGATCAAATGCCAGGGTCTTGATCGGGATCAGCGCCTGATCATGATACATGCAGATGGCGGCGTCGTATTTCTTGCGGGCGGCGGCATGAAACATCGTGTCCGCGGGCATTGGACCAATGACATTGTGGCCGGCGGCCTGCAATGCGCGGATCGCTGGCGCAATGATGTCGCGGTCTTCCGTGCCAATCGTTGCGTTTTCGCCCGCGTGCGGATTAAGGCCGGCAACCGCTATTCGGGGTGCCTGGATGCCAAAGCGCTGGCGCAGGTCGTCGATCACGATTTGGGTCGTCTCAATAATCAGTGTTGTGGTCAGCAGGTCGGGCACGCGGGCCAGAGGAACGTGAACCGTGACCGGAACCACCGCGAGTTCGGGTGCCCACAGCATCATCACTGGCAGGACAGGTCGTTTCCAAAGTTGGCTCGCCTGCGCCCCGAGGAACTCGGTGTGTCCGGGAAACTGAAATCCGGCCTGGTACATGCGGTCTTTGGCGATGGGGCAAGTGACGATGGCGGCTGCCTGCCCGGCATAGACATATTCTACCGCCCGCTGCATGGATTCCAGTGTGCCAGGTGTATTGGCACTGCTGGCTTCATCATCAAATTTGTGCTGGAGCGGAACCACAGGCAAGGCATTGGCAAAGCTGGCATTTGCCTGCGCAATGGCGATGGTGGCAATAGGCACCTGCCAGCCAAGCCTTTGCGCGAGGCGGGTGAGATGGTCAGGATCGGCAAGGGCGAAAAACGGTCGCTGGCCCGGCATTCGCCGCAACCAAGCCTGAAGGACGAGCTCCGGCCCAATGCCAGCGGCGTCGCCGATCGTCAATGCCAATGGGCGCGGATCGGCGGCCGGGCTGGAAGCTGCGGACATGTTACCGTCTTTCGATGGTCGCCTTGCTGCGCAGACTGGCATAGCTGGCGGCAATCTGCTTTTGCAGGCGGTCGGCCATGATTTCATTGGTGACGGCGGTACGCAATGCTTCCTGGCTCTTGGCCGCGGTCTTCGCGCAGACGGCAACCACGGAAATGCCGTTGAAGTCCCGTTCGGGAGGGGTGAGGTGGCCCACGGGCGTCGCATTGAGAATTTTCAGCAATTCCGGGGTCATGGCCGTCGAATTGCGGGTGATGGGATCATGCAGCACCGCGTTGGGCATGGTGCGGGCCATTGCCAGGCCGGTTTCGCATGAGGTGAATTTGGCGCGAAGCGCCGTGGCATCATGGGCAATCCGGTTGACTTCGGCGGGTGATGCCGAACGCGACAGTGCAAATACAATCTGTTGAAGCCGATAATCGGTCGACTGCTTTTCGCTTTGGCCGCGGCTGGCGATGGCGGCATCGACCTCAGCGTTGCTGGGCTCGATCATTTTGTTTTGCGAGCGCACGATGAAGCCAAAGCCAGCTTCCGCGCGCCAATGATCATTGAGAATTGTGGAAGTCAGTCCGGCGCGCTGAAGCCCTTGCGCGAAAGCCTCCGGGTTCATTTTGTGGCGCTTGGCCGCATCGATGATCGCTTGGGTAATGTCACCGCCGCCCACCGAGACGCTATAGGTTTTCATTTCCTGCAATTTGATGATGTCGGCAGCCACTGATTCGAGGGCAGCGTTGGGGGTGGCTGGCTGGTGCTCAAGCCGAAGCAGCTTGACGCGATTGGCGATATCGACGGAGGTTACCGCAACGCCGTTGACGAGCGCCGTAATTGATTGAGCATGGGCTGGAATTGCACCGCCAAGCCACATGGCCGCCAGGATTGCCGCAGATTTTGCAAGGTTTTTAAGCGCCATAAGTCTAGTCCTAATCGAGAAATGGGCAGGTCGTGCCCTCAGTGCGCGGTGGATGATACCTGCTGCGTTCCGAGGCTGGTTTGCACGGAGGAACTGCCCAGCGTTTTCAGTTTGAGTTCCATGAGCACCGTGGTGTTGCGGGCGCGGGAGCTGGTGGTCGGGTCGGTGTATTGGGTGTTCAATTGCACGCCAAACGTGGTGCAATCATTATCAAAACCAACGCCGACGGTTGCCGCTGCCACGGAGAAGCGATTGACGTTGATGTTTTGCAGGCCATTGTCGAGGTACCGGCTGAGGTCGAAGGCGATATTGCCTTTCACATAATAGTCTTTGGCGAAAATATATTTGCCATCGAGCGCCAGCCCTTCACGCCGCTGGTTGAAGCCGATCGCCGGTTGGGCCATGTAGCGCGCATATTGCACGCCAGCGGTGAGGTTGCCCCATTTGCCATTCGCCGCCAGATCCAGACGGTGCATGGTGAAGTTGGTATGGTCAAAGCGGCCTTTGGCGACAAAATCATAGGTCGAATCAGGCGCATAGGTGACACGCGTCACAATGTCCGAGATGTTTTGATCAAGCCCGGAACCAAGGCCAACATTGGCGGCGTCGGGGGTGGCAAAGGAATTGATGCCGGCCAGTTGATAGGATTGCCCGGCCATGAAATTGGCATAACCGCCGCGGGTGAAATTCATCGAATATTGCGCGCCGACATTGGCGCGCACGCCCGTTTCAAAGCGGTCATAGCCGGAATATTTCGACCAATCGAACAAATTGGAATCGTCGAACACCAGGCTTTGTGCATCCTCGTTGATCAAAGGGGCCGGGCCCATGCGATTGGGGCGGGCAACGATCTGTGCAATCGGCTCCAGAACCTGGGTCGCCCAGGGTGTCGATGCAAAGAGTGGATAGCGGTATTCCATACCAATTCCCGGCGTCGCCTGACCCTGATATTTGGTATTCGAGCTGCCCAGAAAAGCCGATTGATTGGTGTTCGCAATCACGGAGGTGCCGTTGGCACTGCCGATGGTGACGCTGTTGGAATTGTCGGGGTTGATCCATTCGCCATTCAAATGGGCAAAGGCAAACGGGGTCCACACTTCGCCAATCGGATCAATCAACTTGCGCTTCCATGAAAGATTGAGCGTGGCGCGGGAGTAATCGCCGCCAATGCCGCGCAACAGGCAATGGCCCGTGGTGGTGCCGGGGGTATAGCTGTTGCAGACGTTATAGAGACCAAAGGCATTGTCGAGATAATTGGCACCGGTCGCCTGATAGTCGGCGATGCTGCGGTTCAGGCTGGTGAAATTGCCGTCAATCTCGACCTGTCCGCCAATGCCGCCGGATGTTGCCGGATTGATGTCGATGGTCTTGTTATAGTCGATTGAAGGTAGCACGACGGCCTGCTGCTTTTGCAGGTCATAGGCCGAAAGGTCGTGGAAATAATAGCCGCTGAGGTTGAAATAGCCGCGTGCGCTCTGCCCGGTGAGATAGGCTGTCGAGATATTCTCGTGGAAATTATTGTCAAAATTGCCGTTCAGCGGATTTTTGTAATTGGTTGAGAAGAACTTGTCCGTGGACATTTCGGCGTTCCAGCCGAATTTCCATTGCGGGCTGAGATAGAACAGGCCCTTGCTCTCCAGTGAGCCACGGAAGCGGCGGTCACCCGGGCCGTAGGGCGCAGCCAGGAACACGCGCTGGTCCTGCTGCGAGATTCCGGAAGCGCGAATGCTGTAGGAGCCATTGGCCAACCGCTGGCGCCATTCGACATCGCCCAAAAAGCCCTGCTTGGCTGAAAAAGTGGGCGAAAAGGTCAAATCGTAATTGGGTGCGAGATTCCAGAAATAGGGCACGGTGAGGCTGGGGCCCAATGTCGAAGAATAGGGCAAAAGACTTGGGTTCAAAAATCCGGTCTTGCGGGTGACGCTGGCATCGGGCGATGAAAAATATGGAATATAGGCGACCGGCATCCCGAAAAATTCGAGATAGGCGTCCTCAAAATATACCGTGTGGGTTTCACCGTTTTCAATGATCTTGCGGGCCTTGACCTGCCAGATCGGCGGGCGTTCGGGGTGATCGGCGCAGCGCTGGCAGGCTGAATAAAGCCCCTTGTTGAAGCTGGTGACATTGCCATCGGAACGCTCGGCGCGGGCGGCGGTGAAATGGGCGTGATCCACCGTTTCCGAGCGCAATTCATCGACGAAGCCGTCTTTGAAATCATCGGTCAGATCGAACTTGTTGGCATAGGAAACCGTGCCATCTGCATCTGTCAGTTTGGCATGGCCCATTGCATAGACGCGGTTCTTGGCGCGGTCATAGCGCACTTCGTCGGCCTGAAGGGCCCGGCCCTGGTAGTACATGCGCACGTGGCCTTCGGCCGTCGCGACATTGGTGTCCTTATTGTAGGTCAGTGTGTCGGCGTTCAACAGCATGCGATCTGGCGTCTTGCCATCCGTGGTCTGTTGCGCGGCCAGCGGCGACGTTTGGGCGAGTGCCGGCAGCGCCATGGCTGCCGCAAGTCCCGCCACGACAGGCGCGATGAGGCGGAATCGCAGGCGCAAAGCCGCCAGCCGGGAAAAGCCCCCAGCCACTCGGTCTGCCAAGGGGCGATAACGCAGCCCCATCACCCGTCCTCCTGATATAACAGCGCCAAAGTACCGAGCATTCCACCTGTAATGGCCGGGGTCCAGGCTGCCAGCGATACGCTGATCACGCCCGCTTCACCCAGAGAGCCCACCAATACAGATGCGACGTAAAGCACAAAGCCTGCAATTACGCCACCCGCGACCGTTCGCGCAATACCACCAAACCTGAAAAATCTTAAAGAAAAGGCAGCAGCTACCAATACCATCGCCGCCAGCAGGACCGGTTCGGCCAAAAGCGACTCATAATGCAGCCGATAGCTGGTTGCGTCGAGCCCGGCGCTCTGGGTTTCGCGGATCAGACTTTGCAAATTCCAGAACGGCACAGAATCAGGGTCGCCGAAGCTTTGGGTGACCTGCGCCACGGTGAGATTGGTCGCCAACGGATAGGTGGCATGTGCCACGGTCGGCTTTCCGGGGATCAGGATGCGTGCGTCGCGCAACTGCCAGTGGCCGGGGCGCAAGGTGGCGGCGCTTGCATCGATCCGATCATTAAAACTGCCGTCGTCGTTGAACTCAAAGGCACTGACGCCGGACAATTCGGAGCCATTGTCGCTGGAAAAATCCGCATGGATGATGGATTGATGAACGCCGCTCTTTTGCCGGATCCAGAGACTGCTGCTGGCATTGGCGCCTGCTTGCCTTGCGAATAATTTCGTTTCCATGCGGTCGGCGTGCTGTTTGGCAAGCGCCGCCAGTGGATTGTAAACGGTGACGGAGACAATGCCCAGAAAGGCTGCCAGAAGCAGCGGGGCCAGCAGGAATTGCAGGGCCGAGACACCAACCGAGCGCACCACCACCAGTTCCAGCTTGCGGGACAGGGTCAGGAAAGTGCCCATTGCGCCAAACAATATGGCAAAGGGCAGGATTTTTTCGGCGATGGATGGTGCCCGCAGCAAGGATAAAAACGCGATGTAGAGAAAGGAAGCGCCCTTGATATCGTCGGCCCGCCGCAGCATTTCCACAAAATCGGCGAGGTAGATCAACACGAAAACGAGACCAAAGACGAGCGCGGTTGAGCGCAGGAACACAATGGAAAAATAGCGGGCAAGGGTTTGCATGATCATGCGGGCCGCGCTCCACGGGCGAGCAGAATCTGCGCGAGGCGGTATTCAAGGCTGGGCGCGAAAGTATAGGCGGCAGCGCAGGCCAAAGTGCCAAAGGCGAGGCTGTAGCTGAAGGCAACGCCCCAGCCGCTTTTCTGGGTGATGGCGGAGGCGGCAAAGGCGAGGATGCGCACCAGCAAGGCAATGGCGGCGGCACCGGCAATGGCGATTGCCTGGCTTTGGCGCGTGGTGCGCGGCCGTCGCAATGCCGCAAAGCCGATCATCATGAATACAACGGCAAAGATCGGATTGAGAAAGCGATCATGCAATTCGGCGACAAAGCGGCCATCATATTTGCCATGCTGCGCATTCATAAAATTCAGGGCCATCAACGAGCCTGTATCCATTTCGCGCGGCTTCAATGGCACGCCGTTGAGGTCGCCAGCGCCGAACTGCGATAGATCAATGGCATATTGATCAAACTGAACAATATCCGGGTCGATGTTGCCCGCGCTCTGGCGTTGCAGGCTGCCCTTGCGCAAAAGCAGGTAATTCTGGTCTTTGGAGTGCAGGGTTGCGCCTTCTTCGGCTATATATGTGTTGATCTGGGCGGGGTTGCGCCGATCCTGAATGAAAATGCCCAACAGGCCATCATTGGCGCTTCGCTCGCGATAGTGGAAGACGAATCCGCCTGCGAGGGTGTTGAAGGCACCGGGCCTTGCGACATGGGTGACAAAATCGGCGCGCACGGCACTCAACAGATTGCGGGTTTTCAGAAAGCTCCACGGCATCAGATAAAGCGACAACAGTGCGACCATCAATGCCGCCAGCACGGCGACAAAGGCAAACGGGCGCAAAAGCTGGGCAGGGGACAGCCCGCCAGCGTTCATCACCACCAATTCGCTGTCGCCATTGAGTTTGTTCAACGTGTAAACAACGCCGATGAACAAGGCGATGGGTGCGATAATGGTCAGAAGGGACGGAATAATCAGGCCCGAAGCATAGAAAAATATGAAAATGGACTGGCCCTTGGAGGTCAAAAGATCAAGATTGCGCAGGGCCTGGGTGATCCAGACCACCCCGGTCAACGCCACAAGGCTGGCGAGAAACGCGCCAGCGGTAATCTTTCCTATGTAGCGATCAACTACTTTCATTTCCTTGACAATTTGCCTCAAATTCTGACTTCAGTTTATGACGATACAGTGCAAATGCATTGGCTGAAAGCCATACATCGTCGCGGGGCCATTTCTTTGTGCGCCTGTTGCCGTGCGGTAACGCTTCGTGAAGGCGAAAGGCGCAACCGCAACTACGCCCATGACCCGCATTTGGCGCCTGTCATCGCCCGTGAATGCAAGCCATGATGCGCAAAGAAAATGATCATCCCAAGGCAAACTCCGGGCAATACCAGCCATTGGCGCTTGCTTTTATGCGGTGTGGTTGATTTTGGCAGCAATTTCCATTCGCCACTTGAAGCAGTCTCCAAAACTGCCCATGATGGAGGCCAACCCTTCGCATCGTTTTTGCAAATTTTCCCAGAGGTTCATATGTCTGAAAAAGCCAAAGTCGAATTCGTCGCCCTTTCGCAGATTCTGCCTAAGGCAGTGGCGGGCAAGGAGGCGGCCAATGCGAAAGGCGAAGCAGAGGTTTCTTGCCTGGTGGCTTTTGCGGGCGCGGCGATGGCCATGGGCGCTGGCAGTGCCAAATTGTTGGAACCCTCCGCCGAACAAATTGCGCGGGCGGCGCGGGCTGCGCGTTTCAAGGGCAAGGTGGGCAGCGTGCTCGACATTGCCGGGCCGCATGGCCTTGATTTTGACCGGCTGCTGATTCTCGGCGTCGACAGCGGCAAGGATGTTGCGGCCTCTGATCAGGAGACCGTGATTCTTGGCGGCAAGGTTATGGGCATGCTGCGCGGCGGCAACGTGCAGGTTTTGTTTGAAATGCCAGCCCCGCTCGTTTGCGGTGCGGATGAGGCCGCTGATTTCGTGCAGGGCCTGTTGCTGCGCCATTATAAGTTTGACCTCTACAAGACCCGCAAAAAGACCGATGCCGAACCCGATGGGGCCTTGCATATCAAAGTTGGCGTGGCGGATGTCGAAGCCGCCGTTGAGGCGAGCCAGGCCACGAAGGCCGTGACCGATGGCGTGGTCTTGGCGCGCAATTTGGTCAATGAGCCGCCGAACGTGTTGTTTCCGGAAGAATTTGCCGCGCGCGCCAAGGCACTTGAGGCTTTGGGCGTCGAAGTGACCGTGCTGGACGAGAAGGCCATGTCGAAACTGGGCATGGGAGCCTTGCTGGCAGTTGGGCAGGGGTCGCGGCGCGAAAGCCAGACGGTGATCATGCGTTGGCGTGGCACCGGTTCGGGCAAGGAAAAGGGCAAGAAATCCAAGCCGATCGCCTTCATTGGCAAAGGCGTGATTTTTGACACCGGCGGCATTTCGATCAAGCCCGGTGCGGGCATGGAAGACATGAAGGGCGATATGGCGGGTGCGGCCTGCGTGGTTGGCCTGATGCATGCGCTCGCCGCTCGCAAGGCCAAGGTCGATGTGATCGGGGCGATCGGTGTGGTCGAGAACATGCCCGACGGCAATGCCTATCGCCCGGGGGATATTGTGAAATCCATGTCGGGACAAACCATTGAAATCATCAATACCGATGCGGAAGGCCGGTTGGTTCTGGCAGATGTGCTTTGGTATGTGCAGGACAAATACGAACCGGCGTTCATGGTGGATCTGGCGACGCTGACCGGTGCTATTTTGGTTGCGCTGGGGCAGGAGAAGGCCGGGTTGTTCTCCAATAATGACGAATTGAGCCATCGCCTTGGCGAGGCTGGCAAAGCGACGGGTGAAGCCGTGTGGCGGCTGCCGATGGGGCCGGCCTATGACAAAATGATCGATTCCAAATTCGCCGATATGAAGAACACCGGCGGGCGCCATGGTGGTTCGATCACGGCCGCGCAGTTCCTGCAGCGTTTTGTCAATGATACGCCGTGGGCGCATCTGGATATTGCCGGCACCGGCATGGGCTCACCGCAAAGCGACATCAACCAGAGTTGGGGTTCGGGTTGGGGCGTGCGCCTGCTGAACCGTCTGGTGGCGGATTATTACGAGGCCAAACCCAAGGCATGACCGATATCTGGTTCTATCATCTGGAACGCCAGACGGTTGAGGCGGTATTGCCCAATCTGGTCGAAAAATCGCTGGAGCGGAACTGGCGTGTGGTGATCGAGGCCAGGGAGGAATCCCTGGTCGAGAAGCTCGACCAATGGCTTTGGAGCTATTCGCCGGAAAGCTTTGTGCCGCATGGCAGCCATCGCGATGGCAATGGTGCGGTGCAGCCAGTGTACCTTACCTGCACACCGGAAACCCCGAATGCGGCGGCGGTGCGCATTTGTGTCGGCGGGGCGGATCCCTTGGGGAGCCTTGCGGCGGGCGCGCAATTTGAGCGGATGATTTTGTTGATTGACGGTCGTGAACCGGATGCGGTCATTCTGGCACGCCAGCAATGGCTGGCGCTGCGGGCGCAACACCACACGCTGAGCTACTGGCAACAGAACGAGCACGGCGGCTGGCAAAAGAAAGCCTGATCCGTAGGCCTTTTATTCTGCGGCCTCTGGCAGCGCAGCGGGCTCGTGCAGGGTGGAAGGGGCCGTCTTTTTGCCGCGTCCCGCCAGGAAGCTGTCGACCTTGTCGAGGTAGAAATAAATTACCGGTGTGATGTAAAGGGTCAGCAATTGGGAAACCAGCAAACCACCGACAACCGCAATGCCGAGGGGTTGCCGGAGTTCTGAACCCGCGCCGGTGCCAAGGGCAATCGGCAGGGTTCCGAGCATGGCGCAGAGCGTCGTCATCATGATCGGGCGGAAGCGCACCACTGCCGCTTCGCGGATCGCGGTAAGGGCGTCCGCTCCTTGCTTGCGTCGCTCAATCGCAAAATCGACCATCATGATGGCGTTTTTCTTGACGATGCCGACCAGCAGCAGGATGCCAATGATCGCAATGACGGTCAGTTCCTTATGGGTGAATTCCAGCGCGATCAGGGCACCTAGGCCGGCAGAAGGCAGGCCCGATAGAATTGTGATCGGGTGGATGAAGCTCTCGTAGAGCACGCCCAGCACGATATAAATGGTGAGAACCGCCGCCAGCAGCAAAATGCCCTGGCCTTTCAGCGAATTTTGGAACAATTGCGCCGTGCCGGAGAAATTGGTGGTGATGGTGGCGGGCAGGTTGACCTTGGCCTCGGCCTGATGAATGGCGTCGATGGCTTGGCCGATCGAGACATTTTCGGCCAGATTGAAAGAAAGCGTCACGGCGGGCTGTTGCGACTGGCGATTGACGGACAGCGGGCCGACGGAACGCTTGATGGTAGAAACCTGATCGAGCGGCACCAATGCGCCAGTGAGCGAGCGCACCTGCAAACGTCCAAGCGAGTTCACATTGTCCTGAAAGGCGCGGGTCGAATCCAGAATCACGTCGTAATCGGCGGCTTGCGTGTAGATTGTGGAAATGACCCTGTCGCCATAGGCATTGTTCAAGGTCTGGCGAATGGTATCCACCCCGACGTTCAGGGCGGAAGCCCGGGCGCGGTCGATCGAAATGCTGGCCACCGGATTCTTGATCTGCAAATCGGTGTTGACGTCGCGCAGGCCGGGCAGGGCACTCATCAAATTCATCATCTCGGCGGATTTTGTATAGAGGGCATCGAGATCACTCGATTGCAACGTGTATTGATAGGAGGCGCGGGCCGGACGGCCGCCTTGCAGGTTGATGCTCTGCACCGGAATGACAATGGCGGAAATGCCTGGCACGACCGAGGTTTCCTTGCGCAGGCGCGGGATCAGCACCGACAGCGGCGCGCGCTGGTCCTGCGGCTTCAGGGCGACGAACATGCGCCCCTGATTGGAACTCGTAATGCCGCCAATCAGAGAAACCGCGTAATCGACAGCTGGATCCTTGCGCACAATCGCCGAAACCTGCTTTTGGCGAACCGACATGGCGTCGATCGACGTGTCGGGCGAGGATTCGGTGGCAGCAATCAGAAAGCCGGTATCCTCGATCGGGAAAAAGCCTTTCGGGATCGACATGTAAAGGGCGGCTGAAAAGAACAGCGTCGCCAAGGTCACCAGCAGCATCAACAGCCGGGCCTGAAGCACCCGGTCCAGGCTGCGCCGGTACAGGGATTGCGCGCCGTTCACGCAGGCATCGCTCATGCGGGCCAAGCCGTTGGGTCGCTTGTGATGGTCAATCGGGCGCAGCAGGCGCGCCGAAAGCATCGGGGTCAGGGTCAGTGACACGAAGCCGGAAACCAGAATCGCGACCGAAATCGTCACCGCAAATTCGCGAAAGACGCGGCCCACGACATCGCCCATAAACAGCACCGGAATGAACACCGCCACCAAAGACAGCGTCATGGAAATGATGGTGAAGCCAATTTCCTTGGCGCCGGCAAGCGCGGCCGGGAAGGGGGCCATGCCCTCCTCGATGTGCCGAACGATGTTTTCGAGCATGACAATGGCGTCATCGACCACAAAGCCCACGGCCAGTGTGATGGCCAAAAGCGAGATATTGTCGATGGAGTAACCAAAGACATACATGAAACCAAAGGTTCCAATGAGCGAAACGGGCAAAGCCAGGGCAGGGATGATGGTTGCGGGTGCGCTCTTGAGAAAGAGGTAAATCACCAAAATCACAAGCATGATCGACAATGACAGCGTGAACTTCACGTCAGCCACCGACTGGCGGATGGAGGTTGAGCGGTCATTCAGCACGTCGGCATGAATGGAAGGTGGCAATTGCACATTATATTGCGGGATGCGGGCGCGCACCTGATCCACAACTTCCACGGTATTGGCGTCAGACTGGCGGTAAATGGCGAGAACGACCGCGCGCTTTG
Organism: Hyphomicrobiales bacterium; assembly: GCA_019075865.1. Classification (GTDB taxonomy): domain Bacteria; phylum Pseudomonadota; class Alphaproteobacteria; order Rhizobiales; family Beijerinckiaceae; genus REEB77. The sequence continues at coordinate 133,790 of JAGXAN010000007.1, forward strand.
ATCCAAACCAGGCGCGTACCTGCTCATTGGAAACCGAATCGTGGACATTGGCGACTTCATCCAGATGCACTGGCGCGCCATTGCGGTAGGCGACGACAATATGGCGGAAATCAGCGGCCTTGAGCATCTGGCCGGGTGTGTCGAGGGTAATGTTCTGCTTGTTGCCGTATTGCGTGCCAATCGGGGCGCTGGAATTGGCGGCGGCGACAGCGTTGCCAATATCGGCAAGCGTCAGACCGCGTGCGGCAGCCTTGTCGGGGTCGGCGTCAATGCGCACCGCAAATTTCTGTTGGCCGAAAATCGACACCTGGGCGACGCCGGGCAATTGCGAAATTTGCTGCGCGAATACCTGTTCTGCGTAATCATCCACCGTCGACAGGGGCTGGGTGTCGGAGGCTATGGCCAGCAGCAGAACCGGAAAATCGGATGGGTTGACCTTGCGGAAGGTGGGCGGGTCGGTCATGCCGGGCGGCAGATGGCTTTGCACGGTCGACAAGGCCGCTGCGACATCCAGCGACGCGCCGTCGATGTTGCGGCTGAGATCAAACTGGATGGTGATCGAGGTCGAGCCGTTCTGCGACGTCGACGTCATCGAGGAAACGCTCGGGATTGTCGCAAGCTGGCGCTCGATGGGGGCGGCAACCGAAGCCGCCATGGTTTGCGGACTGGCACCGGCCAGATTGGCGGAAATCTGGATGGTGGGGAAATCGACTTGCGGCAGGGCCGAGACCGGTAACAGGCGATAACCCAATATGCCGAATGCTATGAATGACAACATCAGCAATGTCGTCATAACCGGGCGTCGGATACATAGTTCCGGCAATGTCATGGTTAGTCAGCTTTCACATTGGCGGCATTGTTGAGGGACACACTGTTGCGGACAATGACCTTGGAGCCATTCACCAAGCGCATTGCGCCATCCCGAACGATGGTCTCGCCACCATTCAGGCCTTTCGAGATGACCGCAAGCTGGTCCTGCGTGCGCTCGACTTCCACCGGTTGAAATTTGGCGACGCCTTTATCGATCACAAAGACATAATTGCCATTTTGGCCGTCCTGCACCGCTTCCAGCGGAATGGTGACGGCCTCGGGCGCAACGCTCAAGGTAATTTTGATATCGCACAACTGGCCCGGCCAGAGCGTCTCCTTTTCATTGTCGAAAGTCGCCCGCACCATGATGGTGCCAGTGGCTGGGTCGATGGTATTGTCGATCACCGATACTTTGCCAATGGCGTCGGTTTTGACGCCCTGCGGACGGGCAATGACGGTAGCGCCGGTCGTGGCCATAGCCTCGCGCAAGCTCGCCAATTGGCGCTGCGGCAGCGAGAAGGCGACATAAATCGGCGTCATCTGGTTGATGCTGACAAGAACGCCGGTGGCATTGGAATCAGCGGCGCGAATGATATTGCCCTGCTTGGCACTGAACACGCCAATGCGGCCCGAAATCGGGGCGGTGATCGTGTACCAACTCAACTGAACCTTGAGATTGTCGAGCGCAGCCTGATCCGCCGCAATGGACGCTTTCAATGCGGTTTCATTCGTGCGGGCGGTATCGACGGCAAGCTTGGTGCCAGCGCCGCGCGCCAAAAGATCCACCGCCCGTTGCAAATCCCGCGAGGCCTGCGATTCCTGCACATTGTCCTTTGACAGATTGGCATTGGCCTGTTCGATCTGGGCCTGCACCTGCCGATCATCCAGTTTCACCAGCACCTGGCCCTTGTCCACTTTTGCGCCGTCTTTGACCATCACGCTGGCGATCTGGGCGTCGATGTGGCTGCGCAGCGCCACGTTGGCGATGGTCTGCACGGTGCCCACTGTGTCAACGATCAGCGGCAATGGGCCTTTTATGGCTTGCGCCACCAACACGTTGACCGGCGGCATTTTGTTGGCCATCGCCGATTTGTTTTTGGCGGGAGGTGAGGAAGAAAACCGGCTGGCAATGTTGGCGTGGACTGCCTGAGCGCGGGACGCCAAACTGGCTGAAAACGGCTGGACAACCGAGGGTAAGGCTATGGCCACTGCCGCGCCACCGGCTGCGAGCACAAGAACGTATTTTATTGCGCTGGCGAGTCTCATTGTCTTAGCCTGAAAGTTGGATTTTTTTCGAAATAACATGAATGCTGCAGCGCTCGCATCTAGCTTCTACTGGACCCGTAACCCGCCAAGTTTGATGCCACATTTTTGACAGATGCCACATTTTTTCGCTTATGGCACAGCAATTTTGTTGAAATAATGGCTTGAGACGTTTTAACCCAAAATCGTTTGTTTACCGGGCACGCCGAAAAATTAGTGCGCCGGAAACGGCAAGCAAGATCCAGCCCAAAATCATTGCAATTCCGCCTGTTGGCGCAGCACCTTCAAACAGGCTGGCATTTTCCAGCCCGCGCCAAGCCAGATCGGCGGAAAACAGGCAGGCACCAAGGCCCATGATCCAACCGCACCATGTCAATATTCGGGCGGTTGCGGGTTGCAAAGCTGCCATCGCCAGACTGCCGGCAAAAATCGCCAACAGGGCGTTGGCGTGCATGATGAGGAATAATGCGGCAGTGTTGAGAATGGCCTGATTGCCGGTGCCATGGGCGGCGCGCGCAGCCAGGGCGACACCGCTGGCCCCCATGAGACCGGCGAGGCTCATCAATCCAGCGCCTTGCTGCAAACTTATCTTTTCATTCATCTTATTTCGATCCGGACAGGTTCCAGTGGCGGCAAGAGCGGTCATAAATACCTTTGTGCAAGGTTTTTATAAGATAGTCATCCAAATTTATGCGGCTTTGCTCATTCAAAACGGCTTGGAACATTATGTCCGAAGAAAATTTACAACTTCAGATTGTGAACATCGTAGATCATGCCAGCATCACCGGCGGGCAGGCGAAAGTGGCGTTTGACAGCGCAATTGGCCTCAAACACGCCGGGTATAACCCGATCATCTTTGCAGCGGCGGGGCCGATCGAGCCTAAATTGCTGAAAGAAGGCATTGAGGTGATCTGCCTTGACCAGAATGACCTTGTTGGTAATCCGTCCCGAGCGGCGGCGGCGGTGCAAGGCTTATGGAATTACAAAGCTGCCCGTGAGCTCAAGGCATTGCTGGCGCGCTTGCCCAAGGGACGAACCATCGTGCATGTTCATGGCTGGGCGAAGGCGCTCTCGCCATCCATCGCCGGGGCGATTGCCTCGAGTGGTCATCCGGCGCTTTATACGGTGCATGAATATTTTCTGTTCTGCCCGAACGGCGGCTTTTACAATTATCAGACCCGGCAGGCCTGTAAACTGGAGCCGCTTTCTACGCAATGTCTGGCAACCCACTGCGATTCCATCAATTATCCGCGCAAATTGTGGCGCAGCCTGCGTCAGGTGGTGATGAAGGACATCGCGCATTTACCGGAGGTTTTCTCCGATTACATCATGATTTCGCGCTTTCAGATCGGTGTCGTGTCGCAGCAATTGCCCAAGGGCGTCAATATCCACCAAATTTCGAATCCGATTGACGTGGAACAATTGGGCCGCAAGGAAAATCCAGCTTCGGGCGATGTGATTTTTGTGGGTCGTATATCCCCGGAAAAAGGCCCGTTTCTGTTTGCCGAAGCGGCGCGCAAGATTGGTATGACGCCGGTCTATGTGGGCGATGGCCCGGCCGCCGCCGAGTTGAAGCAGCGTTATCCCGAAGCCAATATCATGGGCTGGAAAAAGCCGGCGGAAGTGCGCGCCCTGATGCGGCAAGCGCGCGCTTTGGTGTTTCCGTCCCTCTGGTATGAGGGCCAACCGCTCACCGTGCTCGAAGCCAAGGCGCTGGGCACACCCGTCATTGTCGCCGACGGCTGCGCGGGGCGCGAGGAAATCGAGCATTTTGCCACTGGACTGTGGTTTCGCGGGGCCGATGTCGATGCGCTGGCTGCCATGCTGATACAAGCCCAGAATGACGAACTCATCAAAAAGCTGTCGGATGGTGCTTATGATGCCTATTGGGCGGACCCGCCCTCCATTCAAAAGCATGTGGCGGCGATAACCGAGGTTTATGACGCCATGCTGGCCAAGGCAAAATCGGGCCTTGTGGTTGCTGCCTGAGGCCAATTTGGCACGCATTGATATATCCGGTTACCAAAATTGACTTGTGCTATTGGCACAAGCATTGCAATCCAGTCCGTAACCGGGCCGTCAGCTTCACGCCGGGGGCATAATTCGGCTTAAAATTTGGAGACATGCAGCGCATGTGTGGCATTGTTGGAATTCTGGGGCAGGGGCCGGTGGCCGGTCTGCTGGTTGAGGCGCTGAAGCGGCTGGAATATCGCGGCTATGATTCGTCGGGCATTGCCACTTTGGAAGAGGGGCAATTGCAGCGACTGCGGGCCGAAGGCAAACTGAAGAACCTCGCCACCCGTCTTCACAACCATCCCTTGCAGGGGCATGTCGGTATTGGCCACACCCGCTGGGCGACACATGGCAAACCCACCGAGAACAATGCCCATCCCCATGCCAGCGCCAAGGTGGCGGTGGTGCATAATGGGATCATCGAGAATTTTCAGGAATTGCGCGCGCAATTGCAGGCGCTTGGCCATCAGTTCGTCACCGAAACCGATACCGAGACGGTCGCGCATCTGATTACCCAGAAGCTGAATGAGGGACTTGGGCCCGTCGCAGCCGTTGCTGCCAGCCTGAAGCTGCTGCGCGGCGCTTTCGCGCTCGGAATTCTGTTTGAAGGGCATGATGATTTGCTGATTGGTGCACGGCGCGGCGCGCCGCTGGCCATAGGTTTTGGCGAAGAGGAAATGTATCTGGGCTCGGATGCGCTGGCGCTGGCCCCGTTTACCGATACCATCTCCTATCTGGAGGACGGGGACTGGGTGGTGCTGCGCCGGGATAGCGCTGAAATCTTTGATGCGCATGACAAACTTGTGCAGCGGCCGCGCAGCCAATCGCTTGCCAGCGCCTTTTTGGTCGACAAGGGCAATTACCGGCACTTTATGGCCAAGGAAATTCATGAGCAGCCGGAAGTGGTGGCGCGCACGCTGGCGCATTATATCGATTTGTCCGCGGGCAAGGTGAACCTGCCGTTCGAGCTGCCGCCGGAAATGGTGAAAATGGAGCGCATGACCATTTCGGCTTGTGGCACCGGATATCTGGCCGGATTGACCGGGAAATACTGGTTCGAGAAGTTTGCGCGGCTGTCGGTGGACATAGATGTTGCCTCCGAGTTTCGCTATCGCGAGGCACCTATGGCACCCGGCGCCATGATGCTGGTGGTGTCGCAATCGGGAGAAACCGCCGATACGCTGGCGGCTTTGCGCTATGCCAAAGCGCAGGGACAGCATATTGTTTCGGTGGTCAATGTGCCCACTTCCACCATTGCCCGCGAGAGCGATATTGCGGCTTTGACGTTGGCGGGGCCGGAAATCGGCGTGGCGTCGACCAAGGCTTTCACCTGCCAACTGGCTGTGCTGGCGTGCCTGGCAATTGGCCTTGGCCGCATGCGCGGCGTGCTTGATGCGCAAGAAGAAAGCCGGCTGGTCAAGCAGCTCATTGCCATTCCGGGGTTGATGGCCAGTGCGCTACAACGCGAATCCGGGATCGAGCAGGTTTCGCATTCCCTGGCCAAGGCACGCGACGTGCTTTATCTGGGGCGGGGCACCAATTATCCGCTGGCGCTGGAAGGCGCGTTGAAGCTGAAAGAACTGTCCTACATTCACGCCGAGGGCTATGCGGCGGGCGAATTGAAACATGGGCCGATTGCGCTGATTGATGAGACCATGCCGGTTATCGTGATTGCGCCGAGCGACCATGTGTTCGAGAAAACCGTCTCCAACATGCAGGAAGTGGCGGCGCGCGGCGGCCGCCTGATATTGCTGAGCGATGCCGCCGGGGCAGCCGGAACCGGGCTTGATGTCACCAGCATTGTCATGCCCGATATGCCACCCGAATTTGCCGCCATGGTCTATGCGATACCCGTGCAGATGATCGCCTATCACACGGCGGTTTTCATGGGCAAGGACGCGGATCAACCGCGAAACCTTGCCAAATCCGTGACGGTGGAATAAATGCCTTTCCCCGCTTCTGGAAACGGGGTAATGAGGGGCCGCAAAATGGCGAGAGTGCTAGAACCGGAATGAGTATTCAATTGCCGCCGATGCCGCCCGCACGGCCCCTGTCGATGGGCGCGCGGATTCGAAACTGGTTCTTGACCGGCCTGATCATCGCCGGGCCGCTGGCGTTGACGGCTTATCTCGTGTGGTGGTTCGTCAATACGGTCGACCAATGGGTGCGGCCCCTGATCCCGCAACAATTCTGGCCGGACACTTATCTGCCGATCAAGGTGCCGGGCACCGGTGTGGTGCTGGCGGTGGCTTTTTTGACCTTGCTGGGGTTTCTGGCGGCCAATTTCGCCGGACGGGCACTGCTTCGGCTTGGTGAAACGATCCTGAGCCGGATGCCGATCGTCCGCTCGATCTACAAGAGCCTCAAGCAGATTTTCGAGACGATTTTCTCTTCCAGCGGCACTTCGTTCCGCAAGGTTGGGCTGGTCGAATTTCCCGTCCAGGGTTGCTGGTCCATCGTTTTCATCTCCTCGCCTCCCAGTGACGTGGTGAGCGTTGGGCTGCCGCCAAGCGAGCCGCATGTTTCGGTGTTTCTCAGTTGCGCGCCCAATCCAACAACGGGATTCTTTTATTATCTGCCTGCCAAATCGGTCATTGAACTGCCGATTTCGGTTGAAGAGGGGTTCAAGCTGATCATGACATGTGGATTGATCCAGCCCGATGGCCAATCCAAACTGGCAGCGCTCGCCAAGAGCGCGCGCGAACGTGAGGCCCATGTTACCCCCGCGCCGTCTGGTCAGACTTAAAGTGCGGCGCCATTTATCAGGTTCCAACAGGAGATGACAATGCAACTCAAAGACCCAAGTTTGTTGAAATCCCAGTGCTTGATTGACGGTAAATGGGTGGGCGAGGGGATGGACGCCGTGAATAATCCGGCAACCGGGGATTTTATTGCCAAAGTGCCAAGGTTTGGTGCAGCCGAGACGCATCTGGCAATCGAGGCCGCGCAGCGTGCCTTCAAGCCTTGGGCGCAGCGCACGGCCAAGGAGCGTGCCAATATCATGCGCAAATGGTTTGATCTGATCATCGCCAACAAGGAAGATCTGGCGACCATTATGACCGCCGAGCAGGGCAAGCCGATTGCCGAAGCGCGCGGTGAAATCGATTATGCCGCCTCTTTCGTTGAATTTTATGCCGAAGAGGCCAAGCGCATTTATGGCGAAACCATTCCGTCGCACCGCGCGGATGCCCGGATTTTGGTGATCCGTCAGCCGATCGGGGTGATGTGCGCCATTACGCCGTGGAATTTCCCTGCCGCCATGATTACCCGCAAGGTCTCTCCGGCATTGGCCGTGGGCTGCACGGCGGTGATCAAGCCGGCTCCCGAAACGCCTTTGACCGCGCTGGCCATCGGCGAATTGGCGTTGCGCGCCGGCATACCGGCAGGGGTGCTCAATCTGGTCACCGGCGATGCTCCGGCGATTGGCGAGGTCATGTGCGCGCATGATGATGTGCGCTTCATCGGCTTTACCGGATCGACCGAAGTCGGACGCCTGTTGATGAAGCAGGCCTCGCCGACCATCAAGAAAGTTGGACTTGAACTGGGTGGCAATGCGCCTTTTATCGTGTTCGATGATGCGGATGTGGATGCGGCCGTGCAGGGCGCGATTGTTTCGAAATTCCGCAACATGGGCCAGACTTGCGTTTGCGCCAACCGCATTTATGCGCAGGATGGGATTTACGACACCTTTGTCTCCAAACTCGCGACCGAAGTTGCCAAGATGAAAGTCGGCAACGGCATGGATGTGGGCGTGACGCAGGGCCCGCTGATCAATGCCGAGGCCATCGGCAAAGTTGAAGCCCATATCGCCGATGCCGTGGGGCAGGGCGCGCGCGTGGTGGTGGGTGGCAAGCGTCATGAACTGGGCGGCACATTCTTCCAGCCAACGGTGCTGGCGGGGGCGACCACGAAAATGCTGCTGTCGCGGGAGGAAACCTTTGGCCCGGTGGCACCTGTGTTTCGTTTCACGCAGGATTCGGATGTCGTGGAAATGGCCAATGACACTGAATTTGGCCTCGCCGCCTATTTTTATGCGCGGGATCTTGGCCGGGTGTTTCGCGTTGCGGAGGCGTTGGATTACGGCATGGTTGGCATCAATACTGGTTTGCTGGCGACCGAAGTCGCGCCGTTTGGCGGGGTGAAACAATCGGGACTTGGCCGCGAAGGCTCGCGTCACGGCGTCGAGGAATTCGTCGAGATGAAATATCTGCTGCTCGCCGGAATCTAGGTTGGTTTGAGCGGGAAGCTTGGGGGAAAGCGCAGGCTTTTCCCCTATTCAGCGGCCTTGCCACTGGGCCTTGCATGTTATTCACCAAATATCGGCATGAATGCGCTGCGCAAAGCGGTGTCGACGGCTGACATATCGGCCGTCAACCCCAGATCGCGCAGGCTGGTGACGCCATAATGGGCCTCGCGGATGCCGCAGGGGACTATGGCGTTGAAGTGCGAGAGGATGGGCGCAACGTTCAGGCTGATGCCGTGAAAGCTGACGCCGCGTCGCACCCTTATGCCAATGGCGGCAATCTTGTCCTCCGCCATTGTCCCGTCGGTGCCAGGGGGCTTGTCGGGGCGCTGGACCCAGACGCCGATTCGCGTCTCGCGCCGCTCGCCGGTGACGTTAAAACGCGCCAGCGTGGCCAGAATCCAGTCTTCCAGCGCGCAGACAAATGCGCGCACGTCCGGGCGGCGGCGGTTGAGATCCAGCATCACATAGGCGATTCGCTGGCCGGGGCCATGATAGGTGTATTGGCCGCCACGACCGGCTTCGAAAACCGGGAAATCGGCGGACAGCAAATCCTTGGGTTTGGCGGAGGTGCCCGCGGTATAGAGCGGTGGATGCTCCAGCAGCCAGATGCATTCGGCAGCCTGGCCGGCGGCGATCTCGCCCGCGCGTGTCTCCATGAAGGCCAAGGCTTCGAGATAAGGCGTCAGGCCTTCGCTGACCTTCCATTCCACCTTGGCGCCGGGGCGGGTGGGCAGAAAAGGCCGCATTCCTTCATTGTTCAACATTATCCGGCTCAAACCCATTCCTCCGCATGCGGTGCCCCATATAAAACCGGGGCGATGCAATGAATATCGCTATTGTCGCACGAACAGCCTTGTCAGTTCAAAAGGCATTTGTTACACGCTGTCTTGTTCGCCCTCGCTCAGTGCTGGCAGAACATGCGGCCATGGCGGAATTGGTAGACGCGCTAGCTTGAGGTGCTAGTCCTTTAACCGGGGTGGAGGTTCGAGTCCTCTTGGCCGCACCATTGCTTGAGAGCAATGCGTGCTTTCTTTTATTGATGTGGGTTCGCGTGCCGCGCCAGCGGTTGCGTTGTCGTGCATTTTTATGCCGCGAATTTTTTTTTAAAAAAATCGACGGGACTGAAACTTCCTTTCCCTGGCTCCCGTTTGACTGGATGTGACGGCGCATTGCCGCACGAAAGTTCTGACAGGAGAATCAAATGTCGTTCAAATCCGCTCTTCGCGCCGGTATCTTTGCCACCTCGGCCAGTGCCATCATCATCACCGGTGCGTTTGCCGCCGTGAAAATGGTCGGTGGGGCCGCCATGTATCCCACCAAGAACATTGTCGAAAATGCCGTCAATTCCAAGGTGCACACGACGCTTGTGGCGGCAGTGAAGGCCGCAGGCCTGGTGCCAACACTGGAGAGCCCCGGCCCGTTCACGGTTTTTGCCCCCACCAATGCCGCCTTCAGCAAGCTGCCGCAGGGCACGGTGGCTACTTTGCTGAAGCCGGAAAACAAAGCAACCCTGACCGCGGTGCTGACCTATCACGTCGTGCCCGGCCGTTTAACCGCGGCGGATCTTGAGGCCGATGTGCGCAAGGGCCACGGCAAAGCCATGCTGAAGACAGTGCAGGGCAGTGATCTCACCGTGACCCAAAAGGGCCATTCCCTGTATCTGACCGATGACAAGGGCTCGATGGCGCGTATCACCATTGCCAATGTCATGCAGTCCAATGGCGTGATCCATGTGATCAACACCGTCATGCAGCCCTGATCGCCCTTTGACCCCAATCGGGGTTCAAACTTTCCGCATTCATTGCCCCGGCCATTGGCCGGGGTGTTTTGCGTCGCCCCCTTGTCCTGCACGTAATTCCGGTGCACCCTGCCCAAGTGCATTTGCGTGCCCGAACAAACAAGAGAGCCTGAATTGACGGACTTAAACCTTGATCTGGGCCCAATTCTCCAGCAAGTCGCCAAAAGCGACAAGGCGGCATTCAAGCGCCTTTATGATTTGACCTCCGCAAAACTTTTAGGGGTGATCCTGCGTATTATCAAAGACAGGGTCGCAGCGGAGGATGTCTTGCAGGACGTGTATTTGCGGATTTGGCGCAATGCCGCGCGCTATGCACCGGAAGCCGGCTCGGCCAATGGCTGGGTGGTGACCATTGCCCGAAACCGGGCCATTGACCTGGTGCGCCGCAAGTCCGAGCAGACCATGCCGGAAAACGAGGACGGCGAGGACTGGTTCGCCAAGCTGGCGGAAGGGCGCGATCGCGAAGGCGAAATCATGGACGCCTCCAGCTTGCGCTATTGTCTGGGACAGATGGAAGCTGAAAAGCGTGCTTGTGTGCTGGACGCCTATTATGAGGGATTGTCGCGCGAGGAACTGGCGGCCCGCTATCGCCAGCCGGTCAACACGATCAAAACCTGGCTGCATCGCGCCATAGCGGCGCTGCGGGCCTGCATGGAAACCAACGGATGAGCCAATTGCCCCCCCTTTCGGCGGAAGATGCTGCGCAAGTCACCGAATACGTGCTCGGAACATTGAGCCTTGATGAGCGCATTGCGTTTGAAGCGCGGCTTGAGAGCGAACCGGCGCTGAGTCTTGATGTGCGCGGTCTGGAGCAAAAGCTCGCACCCTTGGCTGCCGTTGGCGATGAGGTCACGCCATCGCCCGGCCTTTTTGCCAAAATCGAAAGCGCGATTGCCGGGCAGGGCACGGTTTCCAACCTCACAGTGATCGAAGGCGGCAAAACGGGCCGTGACAATAGCACGGCCAGCCCGGTGAGCGTGGCGCTGGTGTGGTGGCGGCGCAGTGCCATCGGTATGGGTGCCATCGCGGCGGCATTGCTCGTGGCACTGGTCGGGACACAATTGCCGCAGCAGGGGCCGCAAAGCTATGTGGCAGTGGTCGATTCCAACGGCGCGCAACCGCCCCTGATCGTGCATGTCGATTTGCGCAGTGGCACGGTCCTGGTGCGTCCGGCGCTTGCGAGCGTCGCATCGGATAAAAGCCTTGAATTGTGGTACATTGGTGCCAATTCGGCTCCCAAATCCATGGGCGTTGTAGAAAATAAGTCGCTGGATTTGAAATTGCCGGCAGACGCCAATAAATCGCTGATTGAAAAGGCGGTGTTTGCGGTGACGCTGGAGCCCAAGGGCGGTTCGCCAACCGGCAAGCCGACCGGGCCGGTGGTCTATAAAGGCACACTCATTCCCGAATAATGGGTGCATAGCTTGACAATGGCGTGAGGTTTGGCTTGCGAAGCGCCAATGTTGCTGTCTAAACCGAAACCATGACCCTGAATCTGCTCAAATTATGTGTCGGCGCAAGCGCGATTTCCGATCTTGAAAATTGGATTGCCTCCCGCCTCGCATTGGCGCAAGCGGAGGGGCGTCCGGTTGAGCAATTCCACACGACCCGCATGGTGCCCAAGCGCGCCGATGAATTGTTGGATGGCGGGTCGCTGTATTGGGTCATCAAAGGCCAGATTGCGGTGCGTCAGCGCCTTCTGCAAATTCGGCCCCATACCGACAAGGATGGCATAGGCCGGTGCGATCTGGTGCTGGAACCGGTCTTGATTCCGGTTTATCCTTTGCCCTGCCGGCCTTTTCAGGGCTGGCGCTATTTGAAAAGTGCCGAAGCCCCACGCGATTTGAACGATGGGGCTGAAAATGTGGCTGACTTGCCGGAAAGTCTGCGGCGTGAATTGCGGGAAATGGGTTTGTTGTAAATCAGATTAAACTGCCGGGTTAATTGGAGAATTGCGGATGTTTTTGATCTACCTGGGCGGCTTGCTGGTACTTGGATTTCTGGTGCGCGGCGTCATGCGGCAAATCAAGGGGGGCAATGGCAAGTCGCGGTCGATGACGATTTCGCGGGTGACAGGCTCCACCTTTCTGATTCTGGCGATCATTGCACTGGTGGCAGACAAGTGGCCCCTTGCTCTCGTATTTGCGGTGCTCGGGTTCTGGATCATGGGCAATGCGGCGCTGCGCCGGGGTCTGTCCGGCTTGTGGCCGGATCGTGCCAATAGCGGCGTTTCGCGGATGCGTTCGGCGATGATCGAGATGGAAATTGATAATGCGACCAATGAATTGTGCGGTCAGGTGCTGGCAGGCGATTTCATCGGCCAACAACTCAATGATCTGTCGCGCGCCCAGTGCATGGGGCTTTATCGTTCGGCGCTGCACCTTGATGGGGGTGGCGCGCGGTTGCTAGAGGCTTATTTCGACCGCCGTTTTGCCGGATGGCGTGCGGCAGGACAAAACAAGGCCGATGCGGGGGGCGATAGTCTGTCGCGGCTGAAGTCGGGAAATATGTCGGAGGATGAGGCTTACGAGGTGCTTGGCCTTCGACGCGGCGCGGGCCGGGACGATGTCGTGCGTGCCCATCGGGGCATGATGAAGAAATGGCATCCGGATCGTGGCGGGACGACGGATGTCGCTGCCCGAATCAACGAAGCCAAAGATATGTTGTTGCGCCTGCACCATTGAAATCAACCTTCGACGTTTACGCTAACGATTCCAATTCCAGCGCAAGCTCATGCCTTGCGCTTATTCCAGACTCAGTTTTTGGTCGCAAAGCAGGAAAAACCGGTGCGCTTGAGACTTTTGCAGGCCGCATTGGCCGAGGCCATTTGCAAACCGCCAAACCGGGCGCGGTAGATCGTTGTTTTGCCTTTCTGAACCTTTTCAGTGATCGCATGGGTGCTTGCCAGCACTCTGGCGTTTTTGACCTTGGCACGATCGAGCAGCGTGTGTGCGAGTTCGGCTGTGCCTGTGGCACCAATCTGTATCACCCAGCCTTTTTCATCCGCATTACCGGAGTCGGCTTCTGCCTTTTTGGCGGGCAGGGATGCGGTTGAATCGCGATCCACCCCTTTGGAGGCGGAAGAATGTTGCGGCGCGATGGCGTTGATGGCGCGGGTCGCCTCGGTCTCATGGGAGGGGCGTCCTTTTGGGCCGGCAACCCAACCCAGCGCTGCCGGGGTCACATCGGTGCGGTGCGGGGGTTCGCGGGTGGCTTGAGCCAGCACATGGGCGCGGGTCGAGCCGTCACGCACATAGCGCACATTTTTCACGAGAGCGGCTGGGGCGACTGCCTCTTCACTCTTGGTTTCAGGCGGGGCGGCTGCGGGCAGCTTCAGGGTCGCCGATATCACGGCTGGCTGGAAGCGGCGGACCGTCGGATGCTCAAGGGGGGGAACCACTGCCGCGAGTTCGAGGCTGTGGGCGGTGCCATGCGGCACGGGCACCTGGCGCAGATGGCTTGGTTCGGCTTCCGGAATGGGCGTCGGGCGTGCGGATGCTTCCACCGATTGATTGGCGGTTTTATCCGCTTCGGCTGTGCGGGTTTCGCCTGCGGGCAAATCCTGATCCCGGATCAGGCGGGCGGTGCGCACATTGGCGCCGCGCTCCAAATTGGCGCTGATGAGTTTGGCCATAATGGCGTCGCGGCCGCGCCACGAAGTGCCGCCCAGAACCACCGAAACGATTCGGCGACCGTCGCGGTGCACCGAGGTGAGCAAATTGAAGCCCGAAGCATTGGTGAAGCCGGTCTTGATGCCATCCATGCCTTCCACATAATTGAGCATGTGATTGTGGTTATGCATATTACGGCCGGCATAGGTGTAATGGCGCACCGAGAAATAGTGATAATATTGCGGGAAGCTTTCCTGGATTGCGCGGCCGAGTATTGCCAGATCGCGCGCCGTGGTGAGCTGCCTGGGGTTGGGCAAGCCGGAGGCATCCGCGTAATTGGTGTGCATCATGCCAAGCTGGTGGGCCTTGGCGGTCATCATCTCGGCAAAATGGGCTTCGGTGCCACCAATTTTCTCGGCAACCACGACGGCCATGTCATTGGCCGACTGGGTAACGATCGATTTGATCGCCGCCTCGACCGGCAGGTGCGAGCCGGCTGGGATGCCAAGCTTCGTAGGGGCTTGCGCTGCCGCATGTCGGGAAACGGGCAATTCGGTTTGCAGGGTCATTTTACCCTTAGCGAGCTGCTCGAACAGCAGATATAGCGTCATGACCTTGGTCAGGGAGGCGGGGTGGCGGGGCGCATCAATGTCCACGCCGGACAGGATACGCCCGGATTTTGCGTCAACGACAATGTCAGAGAATGGCGGGGAATAGCCACCATGCCGCGCGACATGATGGCCATGTGCGCGGTGCACCAGATGGTGCCGGGCATGGCCATGATGGCGAAGGTGGCGGTGCCTGGCTTCGGCTGGGCTGGCGACGGTTCCCAAAATCAGCAGGCTGGCAATTGCGGCAAAGCCGATCCGTCCCGAAACAACACTACGGTTACCCATTACGCGACTCTCACTCGAATGCAACGGCCGGTCAAACCCGGCGTCATAAAAACAGCACAGTTAAAGACGTTATGGGAGCGCAGTTACCGTGAGGTTAAGAGCTTCATTAAATCAGCGTGAAAGCATCCCGGAAGCGTCTGTTGGCGGCGCATGAAATTTCGGCAACCGGCGGGTTGGCGAGGGTGCGACATTTTGATTTATGTTGCACTGCAAAAAATATTTGACAATTTTTTGTGCAGTGCATATAAAGGGATTGTTCAGGGCGGTGGCGGTGTTGTCGGCCGCTCTCAACGAAGAAAATTCGGCGGCGCATAACGCGACGTCTGTCCAAATTTAGGAGCGACCCATGCTTAACAACTTTGAAACCATCCAGAAGTTCAACAAAGAGCAACTCGAAGCTGCAAACGCCGCTGCCGCTACCCTGACCAAGGGCCTGCAGAAGATCGCCGCTGAAGCCACCGACTATTCGAAGGCTGCTTTTGAGAAGAATTCGGCCGCTTTTGAAAAGCTGGTTGCCGCCAAGACCCCGGATGCTGCTTTCCAGATCCAGTCGGAATTTGCCAAGTCGGCTTACGAGGGCTTTGTTGCCCAGGTCAACAAGATGGGCGAGCTCTACACCAGCGTTGCCAAGGAAGCTTTCAAGCCGGTTGAAGTTGCCTTCACCAAGGCTACCGAAGTTGCCAAGAAGGCTGCTTAATCCTTCCAAACGGAACGGTTGGGTGCCAATTGCGGCACCCCAACCTTTGTCATCAAGCTCAGCTTCGGCTGGGCTTTTTGCGTTTTTGGGGCGAGCGCCGTTGGCCTGAAAAAAATATTTATTTGGGTTTTGCGGCTTCGGGGCTAGCATGGGGCTCATTCGCGCATAGATATTGTTGGTGACGCGGGACGGCTTGATTATGGCCATAATGTTGATTGAGATTGATGAAGAGCTTGGTTTGCAATTTGGGGAATGACGACGTGTTCGGGCAATTCAATCATTCGAGTTCGGATTTTGGCGGCCACGTCAGAAAGTCGGACGATTTGGAAAACTTGGTGAAGCTGGCGGGTGCCGGTAAATCCGGCGACAATGGCAAGGGCTCGGGCACGGCGGTAATCACCCGCACCAAGCCGGAGACCAAGCGTCCCAACATGTACCGCGTGCTGCTGCTGAATGACGATTATACGCCGATGGAATTTGTGACCCACATCCTTCAGAAGTATTTTCAAAAGGCACTCGATGAGGCGACCCGGATCATGCTGCATGTGCATCAGCATGGCGTGGGGGAATGCGGGATCTATACTTTTGAGGTGGCGGAGACCAAAGTGACCCAGGTCATGGATTTCGCCCGAAAGCACCAACAGCCGCTGCAATGCATTATGGAAAAAAAGTAAACCCTGCGATTTTCAAACCAGAAACTCTGCCGAAATTGGAGCCGACATGCCGTCTTTCTCTCGCAGCTTGGAACAGACCCTTCATCGCGCACTGGCGACCGCCAATGAACGGCACCATGAATATGCAACGCTGGAGCATCTGCTGCTTAGCCTGACTGATGACAGCGAGGCTGCCGCCGTGATGCGGGCGTGCTCGGTGGATATTGCCGCGCTCAAGAAAAGTCTCGTGACTTATATCGATCAGGAACTCGAGAATCTGGTGATTGAGGGGCAAGAAGATGCCAAGCCCACAGCCGGTTTTCAGCGGGTCATCCAGCGCGCGGTCATCCACGTGCAATCCTCCGGGCGGGAGGAAGTAACGGGGGCCAATGTGCTGGTGGCGATATTTGCCGAACGCGAGAGCCATGCCGCTTATTTCCTGCAGGAGCAGGATATGACCCGCTATGACGCGGTCAATTATATTTCGCATGGCATTGCCAAGCGTCCCGGTGCCTCCGACACCAGCAAGTCGCCGCGCGGAACCGAGGAGAGCGACGAGAGCAAGGATGCCAAAGAGACCCGCGACAATGGCGAGGGCAAAAAGAAGGATAGTGCGCTGGATGCCTATTGCGTCAACCTCAACAAAAAAGCGCGCGATGGGCGGATTGATCCGCTGATCGGTCGTGAAATGGAGGTGTCGCGCACGATTCAGGTGCTGTGCCGCCGCCAGAAGAACAATCCCTTGCTGGTGGGTGAACCCGGGGTCGGCAAAACCGCGATTGCCGAAGGTCTGGCGCGCAAGATCATCAAGAACGAAGTGCCGGAGGTTCTGGCCGGGGCAACCGTTTTCGCACTCGACATGGGCACGCTGCTGGCCGGCACCCGCTATCGCGGCGATTTCGAAGAGCGCCTGAAGCAGGTGATGAAGGAAATCGAGAACCACAAGAACGCAATTCTGTTCATTGATGAAATTCATACGGTGATCGGGGCAGGGGCGACCTCGGGCGGGGCAATGGATGCCTCCAACCTGTTGAAGCCGGCTTTGGCGCAGGGCACGCTGCGCTGCATTGGCTCGACGACCTATAAGGAATATCGCCAATATTTCGAGAAGGATCGGGCGCTAGTGCGCCGCTTCCAGAAAATTGATGTCAACGAGCCGTCGATTCCGGATGCCATTGAGATCATGAAGGGCCTGAAGCCTTATTTCGAGGAATTTCACAAGGTTCGCTATACCAATGAAGCGGTGCGGGCTGCGGTCGAGCTTTCGGCCCGCTATATCCATGATCGCAAATTGCCCGACAAGGCGATTGACGTGATCGACGAGACCGGTGCCAGTCAGATGCTGCTCGCTGAACCCAAGCGCAAAAAGACCATTGGCATCAAGGAAATCGAATCAACGATTGCCACGATGGCGCGGATTCCGCCCAAATCGGTATCCAAGGACGATACGGAAGTGCTCCAGCATCTGGAAGAGAGCCTGAAGCGGGTGGTCTATGGCCAGGACAAGGCGCTTGCCGTGCTCACCGCCGCGATCAAGCTGGCGCGGGCGGGCTTGCGCGATGGCGAAAAGCCTATTGGTTCCTATCTGTTTTCCGGCCCAACCGGGGTGGGCAAAACCGAGGCGGCACGCTCATTGGCTTCAGCGCTCGGCGTGCATCTCACACGCTTTGACATGTCCGAATATATGGAGCGCCACACGATCAGCCGCCTGATTGGTGCGCCTCCGGGCTATGTCGGCTTTGATCAAGGTGGGTTGCTGACCGATGCCATTGATCAGTTTCCGCATAGCGTGTTGTTGCTCGATGAAATCGAGAAGGCGCACCCTGACCTTTTCAACATTTTGTTGCAGGTCATGGACCATGGCAAACTGACCGATCACAATGGCAAGCAGATTGATTTCCGCAATGTGATTATCATCATGACGACCAATGCCGGTGCTGCGGATATGGCAAGGGCATCCTTTGGCTTCACACGCTCGCGCCGTGAAGGCGAGGATATTGAGGCGATCAACCGGATGTTCAGCCCTGAATTCCGCAATCGCCTCGACGCTGTGGTTCAATTTGGCCACCTGCCGGTCGAAGTGATTGCGAAAGTCGTGGATAAATTCATGGCCCAACTTGATGCCCAATTGCAGGATCGCAATGTCTCCATCGTGTTGAGCGATGAAGCGCGCAAGTGGCTGATTGTGAACGGCTATGATGAAGCCATGGGCGCTCGGCCAATGGCGCGGGTCATTCAGGAGAGCATCAAGACGCCGTTGGCCGATGAAATCCTGTTTGGACGCCTGAAAAACGGTGGCACGGTGCAGGTCATTCTGGTCAAGGACGAAACCGGTGTCGAGCGACTCGGTTTTGTCTTCCCCGAAGGCCCGGTTTTGCCAAAACCGGAGCCCGATATTGTCGAGGCTGGCAAAAAGCGTGTGCGGGCCGAGCCGGAAGTGCGGCGGGCACGGGCGATGGACGCGAAGACGACCGGGGAGGGTGGCAAGCGACCGGCGAAGCCAAAGCCGGACACGGAAAAGCCGGTTGTGGTCAAGCCTGAAGAATTGAAAGACTAGGCTTCTCATATTCTGCGTTATTGGCTAGGCTGAATGCTTCGCCGTTTATGCGTTGCATGAAAGCAATTGGTTTGGTCGACACTGATTATCCGCCCGAGGCTGCCATCCGAACCCGTTTCGGTTGGTGGCGCACAGGGTTCGTGCAGGCGCTTCAGGGGCCGGCGTGGGTCGTGGCTTTCTCGTTGTTCGGCATTGGCGGCCTCGCGCGCACCTCGGGCTTTCCGCTGGGCGCGGCGGCCGCTGCCACGGTTTTGATTTGGGCGGGCCCGGCGCAAGCGATCTTTTTCGTGGCGGCGGGTGCCAAAACCGCTTGGTCGGTGATTGCGCTGTCGGCGTCGCTCTCGTCGATCCGCATGTTTCCCATGACCATTGCGTTATTGCCGATTCTGCGCACCAAAAAGACCCGTATCTGGACGATGGTCGCGGCATCCTGGTTCATGGGCATTACGGTGTGGACGGAGAGCCTGCGGCGCACGCCGCCATTGCCGCGTGAGGTGCGGTTGCCGTTTTTCTTCGGCTTTGCCATGGCTTGCATGGGGTTGAGCACCATTTCCACTGTGCTTGGCTATACTGCAGTGTCGAACCTCCCGGTGCCGCTGGCGGCAGCACTTTTGTTCATGTCGCCGCTCTATTTTGTCAATGCGCTGATGCGCAATGCCCACCGCCTTTCCGATTGGGTGGCGGTGGGGCTGGGCTTGGTGTTGACGCCGATTGCGATGCGCTATGTTGGGGGCGGCTTTGACATTGCCGTGATCGGGATTGGCGGCGGGTGCACCGCCTATTTGATTGGGCGCATATCGGACAGCCGCGCGCGCGTTACCGAGGCGGATGTCGTATGAATTCGACCTGGTTCGATATCGGTTCGTCGCCGTATTTCCTGCTGGTCCTGTTCGGATTTCTGCCGACCATCGGCTGGAAAGTGCTCAGTGCCTTCGTGGCCCATGCCGTGGATGACCAATCCGAGTTTTTCAAACTCGTGCGAGCGATTGCAACCGCCTTGCTGGCTGGCATTGCCGCCAAATTCCTGCTGGCACCGAGCGGTGCCCTGCTGAATGCGCCGTTGGCGGCGAGGCTATCGGCGATTGTGATTGCCGTTGCAGCCTATGCGATTGGCAAGCGGTCGGTGATGGCGGGCGTGATTGTGGGCGAGATCGCCATTGTCATTTTAACCATGCTGTTTGGTCATTGACCGGCACAAATGGCGGCGGCAGGCGGCTGCAGGTGGCTTGGGTTCACACCGAACTTGCCAGCGCAGCCTTGATCTTTTCCGCCAGCATCGCCAAGACTTCCGGCTTGGCCATTTCAGCGCCGTGCGGCTTCAGCTTTACGCCTTCCCATCGGGGCAGAATGTGAAAATGCAGGTGGTAAACGGTCTGGCCGGAGGCGGGTTCGTTATATTGTTCAATAGAGATGCCTTCAGCCGCCATTGCAGCCTTGCAGGCGCGGGCGAGCTTTTGCACGGCGGGCATGAGGGTCGCCAGCGCTTCCGGGTTCGCATCCAGCAGGTTGCGACTGGGCATTTTGGGAATGACCAGCACATGTCCATCACAACGTGGCATAATATCCATGAAGGCGAGGGCATGTGCGTCCTCGTAGACCTTATGGCAGGGGATTTCGCCACGCAGAATTTTTGCGAAGATGTTTTGTGGATCGTAGCCGTTCATGAATGAATTTCCCTGCCTGAATGGTCCTCTGCCGATGCGTCGCATTTAACAGCTAATGTTGAGGCGACGGAAGGGGGTATGCTCGCTGTACATTTCGATTTCGGCGTCAACGTGCATGCGCTCGCGGGCCAAGTAATCGCCAATGGCGTGCATCATGCGCGGATCTTCAAACTCATGCGCGGAATAGGTGGTAACCGGGCCATAGCCGCGCGCCAGTTTGTGCTCGCCCTGCGCGCCGGCCTCGACACGGGCCAACCGGTGTTTGATGGCATATTCGATCGCCTGATAATAGCAGACCTCGAAATGTAGAAACGGATGATGCTCGCTCGCACCCCAGTTGCGGCCAAAGACCGCGTCATCGCCCAGGAAATTGATGGCCCCCGCAATCCAGCGGCCTTGCCGACGCGCCAGAATGAGCAGAATATCCTCGGCCATGGTCCGCCCGATTTCATCAAAAAATGCACGGGTAAGATAGGGACGCCCCCATTTGCGATTGCCGGTATCCATATAGAACTCAAAAAACGCGTCCCAATGTTCGCTCGTGATCTGTGCGCCATTGAGGGCGTGAATTTCGATGCCGGGTGCCAGAGCCTCCTGCCGTTCGCGGCGGATCATTTTGCGTTTGCGCGAGGCAAGATCCGCCAAAAACGCCTCAAAATCCGCATAACCCTTGTTGATGAAGTGAAATTGCTGGCCGGTGCGGGCCAAAAATCCGGCCTGTTGCAGGAATTGCCATTCCGGCTCGGTCGGGAAATTGATATGTAGCGAGGAAGCCGAATTTTGCTGCGCCAGATTGCGCAGGCCGCGAATCAAAGCCGCTCGGGCTATGGCTTGATCGCCCGGCGCAGCGCCGCGCAGCAACAGACGCGGGCCGCTGGCTGGCGTGAACGGAACAGCCACCAGCAATTTGGGGTAATATTCACCGCCCGCCCGCTGATAAGCGTCGGCCCAGGCGTGGTCGAAAATATATTCCCCCATCGAATGGGATTTGAAATAGGTGGGTGCCGCCGCCAGCATGGTGCCGGCGCCATCCTCGACAATCACATGCGCCGGGTGCCAGCCGGTGCGCGCCCCAACCGATTTGGAAGCTTCGAGGGCTGCGAGAAACCGATGCGAAACGAACGGATTGCCGCGCCCGCGCGCAGCGCCCTCTGTTTCCGGATTGGCGCAGGCATCCCATTGGTGCGGATCCAGTTCCGCAATCTTCTGGCTGACGCGCAGCTTCAACTCTAAGGCCATGGTGCAACCTTGGGATTGAACCGGAGGGGCGTTGTTTCATACATGCTAGGGTAGAAATCCCTCAAATACCATCTGATCGGCCCATTGGCTGCACAGGGCGCGCTGTTCGTTGGTGCGCACCGTCCAGCTCATAACTGGGACGCCAAGGCCTTTTTGCAAGAGGAAGGGGGTGGGGTGTGGAAAGTTGTTGATGTTCCATGATAGGAAATCTGGCTTAGTATATGGAAAATGCAGGAAATTTCTAAGTTCTACTAATCGCATCTCGTCGATGCCCGGCCAGTTCGCCGCGCTGAATTCGGCTTCGGCAATAATGCCCAGCGGCAGTGAAACGCCCATTTTGCGTAAATGGGCTATAATGGCCGGATCGAAGCTTTTCAGCGCAATCGGTCCAGATTGCGCCAAAGCTACCTGCAAAGTGCGCTCGGTCAGGCGCATGTCGCCGTCAAAGCGGCTTTTGATTTCGCAAATCAACGGCACGCGGCCAGCGATCTGACCCAAAAACTCGGCCAAGGGCACGATTTTTCCCTGGCCGTGTTGAAATTCTATGGCCTGCAATTGCTGACTGGTGTGATTGGCGAGAAGGCCAGTGCCGCGGGTCAGGCGCTCCAGATTGAAGTCGTGATAGATCATGGCCTCGCCATCGCTCGACAATTGCACGTCGCATTCAATGCCATAATGATGCTCGACGGCCTTGAGGGCAGCGGGGACCGTGTTTTCGATGATGCCGCCCGCGCGATCATGCAAGCCGCGGTGGGCGATAGGGCGCGACATTAGCCAAGGGAATTTCATGGTTTGACCTCAAAAATAGCTTCGATTTCGACAGCAGCGTCCAGGGGTAACTGGGCAATGCCGATGGACGAGCGGGCATGTTTGCCTGCTTCGCCCAGCACTTGCACCATCAGATCGGACGCGCCGTTGACGATTTGCGGTACGCTATCAAAATTGGGCAGGCAATTGATAAAACCGCGCAATTGCACGCAGCGCCCGATTCGCTCCAGCGAGCCAAGTGCCAATTGCGCCTGTGCCAGAATGTTGATCGCGCACAGCCGGGCGGCGGCTATGCCGTTCTCATTGGAAACCTCGCCACCAAGTTTTCCGCGATGGGCGGGGTCGATGCCCGCCGGGCCCATAGGCAATTGGCCGGAGAGAATCAGCAACCGATCCGTGAGTATGTAGGGCAGATAATTGGCAATTGGCGCAGCAGGTTTGGGCAGTGTGATGCCGAGGTCTGCCAGATTTTGGGCAATTGTAGTCATGTTGTCTCCTGATTCTGCACCGAAAAAAACTATCTGTGCATCGTAATTTCGCCTTGAGTATTCCTATGATAATCTCCGGATGCGATTTGGAGATGATGGTTCGATGACAAAGTTGCCCTTTCTGGTGGTGCCTCTGATGTTTGCTGCGCTGGCTGGCGCTGAGGCAGCGGCGCCTGCGCCAATGCCATTGCTGGCGCATCGGGCAGTCTATGACCTGAAATTGGATAGCGCCAGTGGCGACAGCGGCCCGGAAAGTGCCCGTGGCCGCATTGTCTATGATTTCAGCGGTTCGGCCTGTGAAGGCTATGTCTCGAATTTCCGCCAGATCAACGAAGTCACGCCCCATGATGCAAGTGCCAACCTTTCCGATGTCAGCACCCAGACTTTTGAAGGCGGCAATGGCAAGACCTACCAGTTTCGCGTGCAATCCATGATGAATGAGAAGGCGCGGGAGAAGATCGACGGGAGTGCAGAAGTGACGGGTGATGGCTCGATCAAGGTGAAATTGCGCCAGCCCAAACCCGAAGACATCGACCTTGGCAAGGATGTGCTGTTTCCAACGGCGCATATCTCCCGCATTATTGACGCGGCCAAAGCCGGACAGAAAACGCTCAGCGCGCGGGTTTATGATGGCTCCGAACCGGGGCGGAAAATGTTTGACACGCTCACCGTCATTGGTCCGGTCAAAATGTCGAAACCGAGCGAGGAAGTCGCCCGGATTCCCCAGCTTGAGAGTGTGCGCCGGTGGCCGGTGACGATTAGCTATTTTGCCAGTGGTCCGGGTCACGATACCCCCGACTATACGCTTGCCTTTGATCTTTACGAGAATGGCGTTTCGCGCAAGCTGAAGCTGGATTATGGCACATTCGTACTGGATGGCACATTGGTCAAGCTGACCCTGTTGCCCAAATCCGCCCCGTGCAACCAGCCCTAAGGTTTGGTTTTGGGCTGGGGCGTGAAAGTCAGGCCGCGCGAAATGCTGCCTTGCCCAAATTTGGCCCGCAATTGATCGAGGGCGGCCTCGCGCGCTTTTTCGCGTGGCAGGTTATGGTCGATCAGATCGGCGTGGTCGGCGGCGTCTGCGGGCAACAAGTGGGTGATGCCAATGCCGATCAGCCGGTAGTGATGGGCCCCGATTTCGGCCTGCAACAAGTGTCGGGCGGCATTAAAAATCCGGGTGGACAATTGTGTAGGGGGCAAAGTGGTGGCGCGGGTCTTGAGCTGAAATTCCCGGGTTTTGAGCTTGAGTGTAATGCCAGCGCCGCATAATTCTGCTTTTTTCAACCGCAGCGCTACCCGTTCGCATAATTTGAGCAGGATCGGGGCAATTTCAGCGTCTGTGCTCAAATCCTGAAAAAAAGTGGTTTCGGCGGATATGCCCTTGGTCTCATGCTCGATATGGACGCGGCGATTGTCCTCGCCACGGGCGAGGCGGGCGAGGCGCAGGCCTTCATCGCCAAATACCTTGGCAAGGTCGCGGGGTTCGGCATTTTGCAAGTCGCCGATCGTGGTGTAGCCAGCTTTTTGCAAGCGCGCCTGCGTCACCTTGCCGACCCCCCAGATCAGGCTGACATCCTTGGATTTCAGGAAGGTCTGCGCCTCGGCGCGGCCCAGAATGGTAAAGCCGCGCGGCTTGTCAAAATCCGAGGCGACCTTTGCCAGAAATTTGCAATAGCTGAGGCCAATCGATACGCTGATGCCAAGCTGGCTCTGCACCTCCAGGGCAAAGCGCGCCAGTGTCAGGGCCGGGCTGGCCCCATGCAGAATTTGCGTGCCCGATAAATCCAGAAAGGCTTCGTCAATCGAGACCGGTTCGACCAATGGGGTCAGTTCCAGCATCTTGTCGCGCACCTGTCGCCCAACTTGCGCATATTTGCGCATGTCCGGGGCAATAACCACGGCCTTGGGGCAGAGTTTGAGCGCCTGAAACATCGGCATGGCCGATCGCACGCCATAGGTGCGGGCAATGTAGCAGCAGGTGGAGACGACGCCACGGCGACCGCCGCCGATGATCAACGGGCGCGCGTGCAGTTCCGGGTTATCGCGTTTTTCGACGGCGGCATAAAATGCATCGCAGTCGATGTGGGCGATGGCGAGTTCATCGCGTTCGGGGTGGGCGAGCAGGCGCGGCGAACCGCATTGCGGGCAGCGCGTGGCATCAGGCGGGCCAGGGGTCAGGCAATCGCGGCAGATCGGCGCGGGGCGCGTCACGGATCAACCCACGGGTCGGGTTCGCCGTGCTCTGCCGCCCCGCCGCTTGGCAGCAGGGCGTGGCATTGCTGCGCCAGTTTGGCCGGATCGAGCGAAAGGCTCCCCGCCAAGCCCTCAATCAGCCGGTCATCGCTGAGTATGTGCTCGATAATGGCGTGCAGGAAGGCAGGGGCCTTGGCCGCGTCGCGCAATTGGTTGGGCTGCATGCCGGTCAAATCGAGAAATCGCCATAGCATTTCCTCATCGCTGGCCAGATAGGCCAGTGCGGCTCCGGCGAGCGAGGCCAGATTTTGCGCGGCGGCGCGGGAGCGGGTGGAATTGCGGTCGGCCTGCATGAATAACCCGTTGTTGGCTGAAACCCGCCCGATTACGCATGGCCACTTTAGCTGTGGAAACCTGACGCTTCGGCTCGGGTTTGCGGCGCGCAAGTTTGCAATGCGACGCAGCGCCAGCTGTGCTATATGATCGTAAACCCCATTGTTTGACAATGCCTGATTGAGGGCGCCGTCCTTGCCCATTGTCCCAACTTCCTGAATTGATTTGACCAACAATCGCACCCCCTTTCTACCCAGCCGCGAGGATATCCTCGCCTTTATCGCCCGCGAACGCGAAGGCTATGGCAAGTTCGAGCATGGCAAGATCGGCAAGCGCGAGATTGCCAAGGCCTTTGGTATCAAGGGGGAGGACAGGCCATTTCTCAAGGCCATGCTGAAAGAACTTGAAGCTGAGGGCGCTTTGCAGCGGCGCGGAACCCGATTGCGGAAATCCGCGGTTCTGCCACCGGTATTTGTGGCCGATATCGTATCGCTGGATACGCATGGCGATCTTGTGGCGCGCCCGGCTGAATGGAATGAGGCGGAAGGGGCGGTTCCCAGCATCCACGTCCTGCCACCGCGCCAGCGCCGGGGCGAAGCCGTCGCGGGCCTGGGGGATCGGGTATTGCTGCGCCTTGAAAGCGGGGAGGTTCCCTATACCGCACGCACGCTCAAAATATTGCCCAAAGCGCAAAACCGTATGCTTGGGGTGTTTCGAGCCAATAAGGATGGGCATGGCGGGCGGTTGATTCCGGTTGAAAAAAAGGGGCAGCCGCGCGAATTAATTATCAGCGAAGCCAACCGCAATGAAGCGCAGGACGGGGATCTCGTTAGCGTCGAATTATTGCGGGAGGGACGCCTCGGCCTGACGGGGGCGAGGGTTCGTGAGCGCCTGGGCTCCATGGCATCCGAAAAGGCATTGAGCCAGATTGCGATTTATACCCACAACATTCGTGATATTTTCGCTGCCAGCGTGCTGCGCGAGGCGGAGGCGGCCAAACCGGTTAGCTTGCGCGGGCGTGAGGATTGGCGCGACCTGGCGCTTGTCACGATTGATCCGGCGGATGCCAAAGACCATGACGATGCGGTATTTGCCGAAACGGATTCCAACCCCGACAATGCGGGGGGCTATATTATCACGGTTGCGATTGCCGATGTCGCTGTCTATGTGACGCCCGGCTCTGCGATGGACCAGGAAGCGTTGCTGCGCGGCAATTCGGTTTATTTTCCCGACCGGGTCGTGCCGATGCTGCCAGAACGCATATCCAATGATTTATGCTCGCTGCGGGCCGGTGAAAACCGGCCGGCGCTGGCAGTGCGTATGGTAATAGACGCGCAGGGGCGCAAACTTTCGCATAGTTTCCACCGGATATTGATGCGCTCTGCCGCCAAACTCTCCTATCAGCAGGCGCAGGCGGCGGTGGACGGGCAGGGCGGCGATGTCAGCGATGCCCTGCGCACCCAAGTGTTGCTGCCGCTTTATGGGGCCTATGGCGTGCTGGTCAAGGCGCGGCGCGCGCGCGGGCCGCTCGATCTCGATTTGCCCGAGCGCAAGCTGCTGCTCAACGAAGATGGCACCCTGAACCGGGTTCTAACCCCGCCACGGCTTGATTCGCACCGGTTGATTGAAGAATTCATGATTCTGGCCAATGTTGCCGCCGCTGAAACGCTGGAACTGAAGAAGCAAAACCTGATTTACCGGGTGCATGAGGAGCCAGCGCTTGAGAAATTGCGGGCGCTATCGGATTTTCTGGCCAGCCTGAACATCAAGCTTGCCAAGGGTCAGGTGTTGCGGCCGGCGCATTTTAATTCGATTCTGGAGCAGGTGCGCGGCACGCAGAATGAGACGCTGGTGAATGAAGTGGTGCTGCGTTCGCAGGCGCAGGCGGTCTATTCACCGCACAATCAAGGGCATTTTGGGCTCAACCTCGCGCGCTACGCGCATTTTACCTCCCCCATCCGCCGCTACGCCGACTTGATCGTGCATCGGGCGCTGATTCGTGCGCTCGGGATGGGAGAGGATGGCTTGCCCGACATGAGTTTGGCGCAAATGCGCGACGTGGCAGAGAAAATCTCTTCGGCAGAGCGTCGGGCGATGTTGGCCGAGCGCGATACGTCGGACCGGTTGATCGCCAGCTTTCTGGCTGAACGTATTGGTGCCGAATTTGCCGGGCGAATTTCGGGCGTCACCAAAGCAGGGCTCTTCGTCAAACTCGCTGAGACTGGCGCGGATGGCTTTGTGCCGGCTTCGACGCTGGGCAATGATTTCTTCCGCTACGAGGAAGCGCTGCATGCGCTGATCGGCAATCGCAGCGGCGAGACCTACCGGCTGGGCGATAATGTGCAGGTGAAACTGGCGGAAGCGGCACCCTTTGCGGGAGCGCTGCGATTTGAAATGCTCTCGGATGGCAGCACCGGCGGCAATCGCATGGCGCTTGGCACCCGCAAATCAAAATCGCCGTTGCACCGCGACAATAAGCCAGCTTCTCACAAGCGACTACTTCCTGCAAACAAGTCCAGACGCAACAGGAAATGAGAAAAATAATGACGGATACCGCTTTGAGCACTGTAATGTCTGCCCGGCCGATCTGGGCGGCATTGAAGCGCGGAATGGCCGGCCATTGCCCCAATTGTGGCAAGGGCAAGATGTTCAAGGCCTATCTGAAGGTGAATGACGTATGCCCGAGCTGCTCGACGCCGCTCTATCACCAGCAGGCCGACGATGCGCCGCCATATTTCACGATTTTCATCGCGGGCCACGTGGTGGTCGCGGTGATGCTGGCTGTGGACACCTTCAATGACAATCTTTCCATGGGTCTGCAAATGGCAATCTGGCCCTTGTTTGCCATGATATTGTGCCTGGTGCTCTTGCCAGTCATCAAAGGCGGGCTTATTGCCTATCAATGGGCCATGCGGATGCATGGCTTTGCCAGCGAACCGGATTATCCTGCTTGACCAATAAAGCGCCGCATGAACACGCCGAAGCCCTGACGCAAGAGGCCCGCGAGCGCAAGTGGCCGAATGTTACCCCCAAAGATGCGGCAACGCTGATCATCATTGATCGAACCACGACGCCCGCCAAGGTGCTGATGGGAAAACGGCACCACGGCCACAAGTTCATGCCGGGAAAATTCGTGTTTCCGGGCGGACGGATCGAGCGCACCGATGGTTCCATGAATGTGGCCGGGACGCTTGCAGCGCCGGTGGAAGAGAAGTTGCAGAAATTGATGCAGCGGCCCAGCATTACGCGGGCGCGCGGCCTGGCTCTGGCGGCTGTTCGCGAGACATTTGAAGAGACGGGCATATTGATCGGTGTCAAAGATCATGGTGTGCCGCCCTCGCCCGAGGGGCCGTGGCGTGATTTTGCCAGCCATGGCGTGTTCCCGGATCTTGAACCATTGCATTTCATTGCGCGGGCGATTACGCCGCCGCGCCGCCCCAAACGCTTCGATGCGCGGTTTTTTGCAGTCGATGCCACGCATATTGCCCATCGTATTGAAGGCGTGGTGTCGCCGGATACAGAGTTGGTTGATCTGGTATGGCAACCGATTGGTGTGGCCATTGAGTTGGATTTGCCGAGCATCACCCGGATCGTGCTCAAGGAACTGGAAGCGCGGATTGAAGCTGGATTTGGTCATCATTTGCCAACACCCTTCTTCCACGAGAAAAATCGTCGCTGGTTCCGCGACCTTTTATGATCACCCGTGCCAATGCGCTGGTGCTTGGCGCAGCCATTGTGGCGATTTCGCTGGTCGGCATGGGGCTGTCGCTGATTATCCCGGTCTTGTCCCTGCGGATGCAGGCGGCCGGCTATAGCGCTGGAAATATCGGTTTGAATACGGCAGTTGGGGCGCTGGCAACCCTGTTTCTGGCGCCGTTTGTGCCGCGTCTGGCGGCGCGGTTTGGCGCGCGCCGCTTGATGCTGGCGGCTTTGGCGCTGGCGATTTTCTGCATGTTTGCCTTCGGCCTTGTAACAAATATCGCCTGGTGGTTTCCCTTGCGGCTGATGTTTGGTGGCGCGCTGACCATTCTGTTTGTGATGAGCGAATATTGGATCAATGCGGCGGCACCGGCGGACAAACGCGGCATGATTATGGGCATTTACGCCACCAGCCTTGCCCTGGGTTTCTCGCTGGGGCCGGCGGCGCTTTACGTGACAGGAACCGCCAGCTTGTGGCCGTTTGGGCTTGCGGCAATGCTTTATGCCATTAGCGCCATTCCGGTGATGCTGGCCGGGGGCGAAGTGCCGGAAATTGTCGGTGCCAGCCGGATTCCGCTTTGGCATATCCTGATCGGTACGCCGGTGGCGTCGCTGGCGGCTCTCACCTTTGGCATAGTGGAGACTGGCAGCATGAGCCTGTTGCCGGTCTATGCAGTGGCGCAGCATTTCACCGCGCAGCAGGGCGCTTTATGCGTGAGCCTGTTTGCTTTCGGCAGCCTGATTTTTGAAATTCCGGTTGGGATATTGTCCGACCGGATGGATCGTCGCCATCTCCTGCTCGCCATTGCGGTGGGTGGGGCATTGGGGGCGTTGCTGGCCCCGTTCCTGGGTGCGGGTTTTCTGCCATTTGCCATGCTGCTGGTGATGTGGGGGGGATTGGTCGGGGCGCTTTATCCGTTGGCGTTGGCGCATCTGGGTGCGCGCTACACGGGAGCGGAACTGGCCAATGCCAATACGGCTGTCGTCATGTTCTATTCCCTGGGGATGCTGGCGGGGCCACCATTCCTGGGTGCCGCCATGGATTGGCTTGCGCCACGCGGCCTGTTCTTTGGATTGGCTGCGGTGCTGGCGGCTTATGCGCTCGTGGTCATTTGGCGATTGCACCGGCAGGGTCGGGCCCGGCCCATTTGATCTCGTGGAAATTGAAGCCGGCCTCGATCGAGGGTTTTATAATCTGAAAATACGGCGATATGTCAAAATCGGCCGGGGTAAACAGCGAGTAGTGCCGAATATGCAGCAATTTCTCGCGCTGGGCTTGGGTGATGGGGTCACTGGTATCCATATTTTCTATATCTTCCATGCTCGGCAAAATCGGATAGCGGATCGATTGAAACGCCTGAGCTATCAGGGTCGAACAAATTGCGCGGGTGGGGTCGCCGCTGCCCAACGCGATCATTTTGCGCCGGAAGCGGGTTGGCACCGGCGGTGTTGGCAACAGATAGCGCGCCAGATCGATGACGTTTTTAAGGTCATATTGTTCGCCGATACGGGTTGTGACGAAATCGCTCAATGCCCGTTGCTCGTCGGGCGTGAGGCCAATCGGGCGACAGATGCGGGTGGCCATACGGGTGTAATCCTGAATCGAGGCGGTGCGTACGCCGCCGACAAGATCGGCCTCGACAAAGCAGGGCGCGGAATAGTCGGAAGGCGTTGATGGGCGGGAAGGCGCGGGCAGGGCGACATTGGCCGCCATCAGCTTTGGACACCCTACAAATATGGCGGCATGCGACCATGAGGACTGCGTCAGATATTTAATGCCAGTGCTGATTCGCGTGTTGCCATCCACCAGCAGCACATCGCCGGGTTTCAGACAGGCTTGCAACAGCTCCGGAGGCGTCGGCTGGCCGACATCGTGACCGACATGCTGCCTGGTCAAAAACGCGGCCAGCGCTTGCCCCACGCCCTCTCGCATCCGATTGAAACCCAGCACCCGGCGCTCCTGCAAATCTCGTTTGAGTGTTTCCAGTCTTAGCATGCGTCAGCGCCGCGCCGGGTGCAAAACAAACTTTGTTGATGATTCAACGTGACAGACCCTAAAGGAATCACGAAAACCATGGGCCCGCGTGCAAAGCATTCTTGACAAAAGCGCCGCCGTGCTTAAGGTGCCGAGCAGTTCAGCAGTCGGGCCTCCCGCCTGCGGATTTGTCGTTTCACAAAAGCGCGCAACTAAACTCCGCCGCTGTTATCGGGATATTTATCATGGCCAAGGCCGCCACAATCAAGATCAAGCTTCTGTCCAGCGCGGATACCGGCTTCTTTTATGTCACGAAGAAGAATGCGCGCACCAAGACCGACAAGTTCACCTTCAAGAAATACGATCCGGTAGTCCGCAAGCATGTGGAATTCAAGGAAACCAAAATCAAGTAATTCTGATTTTGCAAACGTGAAGATTCGAGCCGCTCTCAATGGGCGGCTTTTCTTTGTGAAAAAGCGGATGAAAAGCACGAAGTGCGCGGTAAATATCGGCTGCACCCAAAGCCACTTGCGAGGGGTGGATGTTTCCAGAGGTGGGTGGCATTGAAAAGCGGATTGAAATGGGGGTCGGTTCGCTTCAGCGTTTTTCGAGGAGGCCACTCCCGCTGTTGCTAAACCGACCCACCCCACGGACCCAGGAATGCGGCGGACCTGAGCACCCCGTAGGGTATGCAAACTTCAATCATCGGCAAAATGCGCGATTACGAAGCAAAGTGTAGAAGCCAATCAGCATAAAGGCAATGCCTAATTGATGATGTCTACACGCCAATCGCACTCACGCAGCGGCGAGCGTGACGCGGTTGCGGCCATGGGTTTTGGATTCGTAGAGCGCGGCATCCGCGCGCTTGAGCAATTCTTCCGGGCGCGTTTCGTTGCCGCGCGCTGCAAGCCCAATGGAAACGGTGATGGGCAGGTGGTGGGCGCCATTCTCGACCACAAAAGGCGCGTCTTCCACGGTCGCGCGCACCCGCTCGGCGATTTTTGAGGCAATATCGAGGTTGCTGTCGGGCATCAGGATCACGAATTCCTCGCCACCGAGGCGGCATAACAGATCCACCGGGCGAATGACCTGCTTGATTCGATCGGCAAAGCCTTTCAATACGTCATCGCCTGCGCCGTGCCCATATGTGTCGTTGACGCGCTTGAAATGGTCGATATCCAGAATCATCAGGGCGAAGGGACGAGTGCGGACTTTGGCCTTGGCCAGCAACTGGGTGAGGTGACTCTCCATGAAACGCCGGTTGTTGAGGCCGGTGAGCGGGTCAAGCACCGCCATTTCGAGGGAGGTCTGCACACAATGGCGCAAGCTGTCGGCATAGCGTTTGCGGCGGATCTGGGTGCGGGTGCGGGCCAGTAACTCGTTCTTGTCGATGGGGCGCATCAGATAGTCGTTCACGCCAAGATCGAGCCCGCGTAAAATTTTGTTTGTGTCTTCGATGTCAGCGATGATCAGAATGGGCAATTGACGGGTGCGTTCGAGCGCGCGGATCTGGCTGCAAAGCCGCAAGGCATCGTAATCGAGCAATGCCAGACTGACGATGATGAGATCGTAATTGCGTTCGGCCGCCTGAAACAGGGCGTCTTGCGGGTCCTTTTCCAATTCGACCTTATAAAGGGGTGCCAGCGCCGACAGGATACGCTCGCTGGAACTGGCCCGATCATCGACCAGCAATATACGGGCGTTGTCACCGCCCGACTTCGCCGACGGATCATCCAGATTGGTCATACCCAGATTGCTGGAGGTTAGCGCGCGGGCGCGCAGTTCATCGACTACCACCTTCAGGCGGGCGAGCGAGCGAACACGCGCAAGCAGTGCCAGTTCCTGGATTGGTTTGGTCAGAAAGTCGTCGGCGCCGGCTTCAAGGCCGCGCACGCGGTCTGCCGGTTGATCCAGCGCGGTCACCATGACCACGGGTATATGCGCCGTTGCCGGGTCGGATTTCAACCGGCGGCAGACTTCAAAGCCGTCCATGCCGGGCATCATCACGTCAAGGAGCACGATATCGCAGCGGCCATCCTTGCAAATGGTGATCGCGTCCATTCCCTGATGGGCGATGAGCACCTCGTAATATTCGGCGCTCAGGCGCGCTTCCAGCAGTTTCGTATTGGCTATGAGGTCGTCGACAACGAGAATTCTAGCGGTCATGATTGGGTGGCTCCACCATGATCACCAATGTAATTCCTCACTGTTTCCAGAAACTTAACAATTGATATTGGTTTTGACAGATAGGCTTCGCAACCGCTTTGGCGGATTTTTTCCTCGTCGCCTTTCATGGCAAAAGCGGTGATTGCGATGACCGGAATATGGCGCAGGGCAGGGTCGTCTTTCAGCCATTGCGTGACTTCGACACCCGATACGCCGCCCGGCAATTGAATGTCCATCAGAATCAGGTCGGGCATCTGGCTGCGGGCCAGCGCCACCGCATCGACACCGTTGCGCGTCTCAATGGTATTATAACCGTGCGCGTCGAGCAGATCATGAAACAGCTTCATGTTCAGCTCATTATCCTCAACGATCAACACGGTCTTTTTCATTTTGCGGTCCCAATTTCTTGTATTGCAATGGCTCGCGCGGCCAAAAAGACCACTTCCCAATTGAGCGAAACGCTAACATGCGAAGGTTGATGAAACGGAAAACATTGTTCCCTTCCATCATCCCCCGCTATTCATTGAGTTTGGATTTTTCCGACTCGATGGGCCGAAACCGTTTGCCAAAAGTGCTGGCAACCACGGCGCGCGCCACGTGCTCGGCCATGCATTCGTAGCCTTGATCGTTCAAGTGGAAATTATCATTGGCCAGCATTTTCAAGTTTTTGTGGGCGTTGGCCATATATTGCATGGCCTTGTAGCGATGGACGTAGAGGATGTTGTATTTGCTCGTCACTTTTTGCAACACATTCCGAATGGCGCGATAATTTTCATCGCGCGCAAGCGGGGCAGTATATTGCATACCGATCAGCGCGACATCGACGTGGTTTTCCTTGAGCCATTCGAGCGTATTGATCACGGTGCTCTCGAATTCGTCCGGCGGCACCCGTTGCAGGGCATCGTTGGTGCCCAGTTGCCAGAGCACCAGATCGGGCGGGTCAATGGCGACTTCGCTGCGAATGCGCTCCGCAGTGGTGGCGGCCACTTCGCCCGACACGCCGCGATTGACGACTTCGACTTTCACGTTTTTCAGGGCCGCTGACAAAATTCCGCGCAGATCCGATGGGTAATTCTTGGAGCGCGAGGTCGCGCCCAGCCCGTAGGTCGAGGAGGAGCCAATGGCCAGAATCCGGATGTTGTCGCCGTGTTGCAATTTGGCCGTGAGGCGCACCAGGGATTGGGAATTTCCAATATCTGCACTGGGGACTTCGCAAGCGGCACTCATTTTGGTCACCTGCGCCAGGCATGGACCAGGCGCAAATATCAGGCCGAAGACAAAGGCGCCGTTAAGTGCGGCCTTTGGGAATGCCATTCTGTAAACCATGCGGTAATCCACAATATGAGGAGTGTAATTCCCACTATGAACGTATCATTGATCCATCCACCGCCGACACCATAGCGGTAGAATTGTCCAATCAGACTTACCAAAGAGCCGACGCAAAAGACGTTGAGGGAGTTTCTCCCCAGCTTCGACATGATTTCTACCGGCCATTTCAACATACGGTAAATGAAAGGGAAAACTCTGGCAACTGCGGCCGCCAATGCCAGCATGCTAATGATTCGCGCCGGTGACAAAAATGTCTTGTCGAAAATGAAGAAAAGTTTGGGCGATGGCACGTTGATCGGATTGATGCGGATATTATAGACGTTGACATATAACCCAATGGCGAGCAGGGGCAAAGATAGCCAGAACAGGGGCTTGATGTGGCGGCGCGCCCATCCGCCAAGCCCGGTATTGCCACCCAGCAAAAAGCCGAGCACGAAAATAAATTGCCAGGAAAACGGATCAAAAAACCAGCGGCCTTCTTCCGGCCAGGTTGGCAGATTCAGCGAAAATGTCAGCACGACCACGTAGAGCGCCAACGATACCGGCAGCAGCAGCACCGGCTTTGCCCGGTAAATCATGGTGAAAACCGGGGCCATCATCATCAATATTACGTAGAGCGGCAGAATGTTGAAATAGCCCAGTTGGGTGAAAAGGGTGAATATGCCGATCAGGCCCAGAAGCGGCGAATTGAATACGGGGGCCGCGCCATTCCAGTCATAAATGAAGGGCGCGTTCAGCAAGTTGGCAGCCAGAATGGTAAGGGCCAGCGCCAGAAGGCTGATGATGATTTGCGCCACATATAATTCCCCGGATCGTCGCAGCACTTTCCAGTGGGCGGCGGCAGGGTTGGCGCGTGCCGTGCGGCTGTCGGCAACCAGACGCATCGCCCAACCCGCCAGAAACACGAATACCTCCGAGGCGTCCGAGAAGGCAAAATTATGCAGGGTATAGTCCACATAATGATTACCCGGAACGTGATCAATGCTGATGGTCACCAGAGCGCAACCACGCCAGAAATCAACAGCATTGGGGGAACGGGGCATCTATGGGTCTCGCAGGCCTTGAGGCGGATGTTACTCTGCCGCTTCGCTGCCTGGCGATTTGCTGGCAGCTTTGGGCTTTGTCGTCTTTGATGATGGCGATTTCTTGGTTGCCGGCTTCTTTGTTGCGGTTTTCTTTGCCGGTGCCTTTTTGGTGCCATTGGCGGATTTCTTCGCCACCGGTGCCTGCCCACCGCCCTTGTCGTCGATCAAACGAACGGCTTCCTCCAGGCTGATGGTCTCCGGAGAGACGTCCTTGCCCAGTGTGGCATTGGTCTTGCCGTGGTTGACATAGGCACCATAGCGGCCATCGCGCACGGTGATGGGTCCGCCATTGGGATGATCCCCGAGCAGACGACCGCCGGTTGGGCTGCCCGTGCCCTTGGCCTTGAGGATCGCCAATGCTTCTTCCAGGGTAAGGGCCGTTGAGTCCGTGCCTTTGGGCAAAGTTGCGTTGGTCTTGCCGTGGTTGACATAAGGCCCAAATCGCCCAGCCTTGACGCTGACTGCGCCGCCTTCGGGATGGTCTCCCAACACGCGGCCTTCACCCGCGCCGACATTGAAACGGCTGGTGACGCCGCTTTCCTTGGCGACGATCAGGTCGATGGCGCGGTTGGCGCCAATTTCCAGCACATCGTCATCACGGCCGAGATTGGCGTAAGTTTTTCCATGCTGCACATAAGCGCCAAAACGGCCAATGCCTGCGACGATCGGATCGCCGCTGGTTGGGTGGCGGGCCACCTCGCGCGGCAGGCTAAGCAGCGCAATGGCTTTGTCCAGATCCACATCATCGGGCTTCATGCCTTTGGGCAGGGAGGATCGTTTGGCTTCCTTGCCTTCGCCCTGCTGGACGTAAGGGCCAAAGCGGCCATCGCGCAACGTGATTTCGGTCTCGCCATCCGGGGTTTTGCCCAGGGGTTTGATGCCGGGGCGGGTACCACCTTCAACGCCCTCGGCTTCCGCACCTTTGGCGGAAAGCACGCGGGTGAATTTGCATTCCGGATAATTCGAGCAGCCGATAAAGGCACCGTATTTGCCCAATTTCAGCGACAATTGACCGGTGCCGCAGGTCGGACAGGCGCGCGGATCCGAGCCGTCGGCCTTGGCGGGGAAAATGTTCGGGCCAAGAATTTCGTTCAAATTGTCGAGCACCTGCGTGGTGCGCAAATCCTTGGTGCCATTGATGGCGGTGGAAAAATCCGCCCAGAACTCCCGCAGCAACTGCTTCCAGTCCATTTCGTCGGCGGAGACGCGGTCCAGCTTTTCTTCCAGATCGGCCGTAAAATCAAAGCTCACGTAGCGCGGAAAGAAGCTTTCCAGAAAGGCGGTGACAAGGCGGCCTTTGTCTTCGGGCACCAACCGCTTTTTTTCGATGCGCACATAATCACGCTCGCGCAGCACGGCGAGGGTCGAGGCATAGGTCGAGGGCCGGCCAATACCAAGCTCCTCCATGCGCTTGACCAAGGAGGCCTCGCTGAAACGTGGCGGCGGTTCGGTGAAATGCTGGCTGGCCTCGATGCGCTCCTTGGACGCCATATCGCCGGCGTGCATGGGGGGGAGGCGGGCGCTGTCCTCATCGTTTTCGTCGTCGCGGCCTTCTTGATACAGTTTCAGAAATCCGTCGAATCGAACGACTTGACCGCTGGCACGCAAATCAATTTTGCGCGGGCCGGCACTGGCGAGGATCTCGACATTGGTGCGCTCCATCTCCGCCGATTCCATTTGGCTGGCGATCATTCGGGTCCAGATCAGCTCATAAAGGCGGGCTTGATCCGAATCGAGATAGCGGGCGACCATTTTGGGCGTGCGGCCGGGGTCGGTGGGGCGAATCGCCTCATGCGCTTCCTGTGCGTTCTTGGCTTTCACGGTATATTTGCGCGGGTTGGCGGGGACATAGCGGTCGCCAAACTCTTGGGTAATGGTGCGCCGCGCGGCACTGACCGCTTCTGGCGCCACGTCGACGCCATCGGTTCGCATATAGGTGATGAGGCCGGTGGTTTCACCGCCCAGTTCGACACCTTCATAAAGGCGCTGCGCCAATTGCATGGTGCGCGCCGGGGCAAAGCCCAGTTTGCGCGAGGCTTCCTGCTGCAGGGTGGAAGTGGTGAAAGGTGGGGCAGGGTGGCGGCGTGCCGGTTTGGCTTCCACAGATTGAATCTGGAATGTCGCCTTTTCGAGGTCCTGGCGCAATTGCTCGGCCTCTGCACCTGATTGCACGTCGAGGCGGTTGAGTTTCTTCCCGTCGGCACCAACGAGGCGCGCGGTGAAGGCGGCATTGTCCTTGGTGCGCAAATGGGCGAACAGGCTCCAGTATTCGCGTGGCACGAACACTTCAATTTCGCGCTCGCGGTCGCAAACCAACCGCAGTGCTACCGATTGCACACGCCCGGCCGAGCGGGCCCCCGGCAATTTGCGCCACAATACCGGCGAGAGATTGAAGCCGACCAGATAATCGAGCGCGCGGCGGGCGAGGTAGGCATCAACCAGCGCCGTGTCGATCTGGCGCGGGTTCTTCATCGCTTCCTGTACCGCATCCTTGGTGATGGCATTGAAAACCACCCGCTCCACGGGCTTGCCCTTGAGCGCTTTCTTCTGGTTCAAAAATTCGAGGACGTGCCAGGAAATCGCTTCCCCTTCGCGGTCCGGATCGGTTGCCAGAACCAGTCGATCCGCATCCTTCACGGCCTTGACAATTTCACTGAGCCGCTTGGCCGCCTTCGGGTCAACCGCCCAAAGCATGGCAAAGTCGTCGTCGGGGTTTACCGAACCGTCTTTGGCCGGAAGATCCCGTACATGGCCGAAGGATGCCAATACTTCGAAGTTTTTGCCCAGATATTTATTGATTGTCTTGGCTTTGGCGGGCGATTCGACGATGACGAGGTCCATCAATAGTTCCTAAAATTGGCTTATTCCAAGCGCGTTCGTCAGGCTCAACGCAAGTCCGAAGGCGGGAACATGGTGCAGGCAGGCTTTGCTGTCAAATGGGCAGGCACCCTGAACTCCCAAATGCCGCAGACGATCGTTGCAACTTT
Source organism: Hyphomicrobiales bacterium (assembly GCA_019075865.1). Classification (GTDB taxonomy): domain Bacteria; phylum Pseudomonadota; class Alphaproteobacteria; order Rhizobiales; family Beijerinckiaceae; genus REEB77. The sequence goes on from JAGXAN010000007.1 coordinate 172,260, forward strand.
GGCCCCTCCGGGATCTTGCTTTGGCAGGTGGTGGACTTGGCTTTCGCCCCCTCGGATGCTGACTTACTTAATCATGCCGGGGGAAATTACCAGCGCAATCGGGCTTTAGCCGTCAGGTGGACATCGAATGGCGGATTTGCGCGAATATGGCTTCAAAGCTTGCCGGCGTCAGTACACCAGTTTGCGTGTTATATCGCGAGCAATGATAGCTGTCGTGCAAATGAAAGCTGCGCTGGCCTTGGGTGAGGTGAAAAATGGCCCCATGCGCGAAAGGCCGGGCACTCAGTTTTTCGCCAAAACCGCGCAGGAGCGATTCGTGCGCGATCCGGCCCAAAGCCAGAACTATGGTGAGCTTGGGCATTTCTGCCAATGCAGGCATCAGAAAGCGGCGGCAGGTATGGATTTCCGCCGGGGTTGGCTTGTTTTGCGGGGGCACGCAGCGCACTGCGTTGAGGATGGCGCAATCCACCAATTGCAGACTGTCATGGATCGACTTTTCAAATTTGCCCGTGGCAAAGCCGAATTTGAGCAAGGTCGCATAGAGCAAATCGCCGGCGAAATCCCCGGTAAATGGGCGCCCTGTGCGATTGGCGCCCCGCAAGCCAGGTGCCAGCCCGACAATGGCAAGCCGCGCGGTTGCGAACGCGCCCCAGGCTGGTACGGGCGCATTGAAATAATCAGGAAAGGCTTCGCGATTGGTATCGCGGAAGGTTTTCAATCGAGGGCAGAGGTCGCAATTGCGGTCCGGGCCGGATGGCCCGGGTTGGCCAGCCGGCATCAGCCTTCGATGCCGTGATCGTGATCCTGATCGTGCTCGTCACCGGGATTGTCGAGCGAGAAGGGCGGAATCGGGCGACGCTCCTGAAAGCGCTGAACTCGGTCAGGCCGCTCGCCCGGATCGCGGCCGATCTTCGACATCAACTGCGCCAGATCGATGAATTCATCCGCCTGGCGGCGAAGCTCATCCGCGACCATCGGTGGCTGCGTGGTCACGGTGGAGACGACCGAGACGCGCACACCCTTGCGCTGCAGGGCTTCCACCAGCGAGCGGAAGTCACCGTCACCCGAGAACAGGATGATGTGATCAATGTGGTCAGCCATTTCCATGGCATCAACCGCAAGCTCGATATCCATATTGCCCTTGATCTTCCGGCGGCCCAGCGAATCGGTAAATTCGCGTGCCGGCTTGGTCACAACGGCAAAGCCGTTGTAGTCGAGCCAGTCGATCAAAGGACGAATGGAGGAGTATTCCTGATCTTCGACCAAGGCGGTATAATAGAACGAGCGAATGAGCCGTCCCCGACTTTGAAACTCTTTCAAAAGCCGTTTGTAGTCGATATCGAAACCAACCATTTTGGCGGTCGCGTACAAATTCGCACCATCAATGAACAGTGCGATACGATCTTGTTGTGACATTTTATTTCTCTAAAAAGATGCGAAAGCGCCCGAAAATGAGACTTTAAACTGCATCCGGTGACTTTGAGTGATTGCCTAAAAATATGAATAATCAAACTTTAATCAAACACGTCCCGGATGTCCTGCTTCAACATCTCTTGCCCCGGGGACCAAACTAACATAGCAAATTTGTCCGTCAAGTGCACATTATTTTGTAAAAATTTGCAAAATTCATAAGTTGAATTGACTTATTTTTCGGATAGATAGGCCAAAATGGCGCATGTCGGCAAAAAGCCGCAAATCAGCCACTTTTGCGACGCGCCGAAGCGAGCCCATTGCCACCTCAAACCTGGCAAAAATAGCTGCTTTCGGGGCGGGACATGTTTTTGGTTGATTTATTGACAGCTTGCGCCTATCGAGCAACCATCCCTTATTGAAGATAGGTACTCCATGGCGCGCGTTACAGTTGAAGATTGCATTGAGAAAGTGCCAAATCGCTTCGAATTGATCCTTATGGCGAGCCATCGTGCCCGCGTGATCGGTTCGGGTGCGGCACTGACGGTGGATCGCGACAACGACAAGAATCCGGTTGTGGCATTGCGCGAGATCGCCGATGCGACGCTGACCCCTGAAGATCTGAAGGAAGAATTCATTCATTCCTTGCAAAAGAACGTCGAGGTTGACGAACCCGAATCCGAGATCGTGCCGGCCATTCATGCCGAAGGCGGCAGCGCGGATGCAGGCAGCGATGTTGCCTTTGACCGGATGACCGAAGAAGACCTGCTGCGCGGTATGGAAGACCTGGTGCCGCCAGCCGCCAGCGACGATGACGGTGAATAAAGCATTAACCCAACTGGGCTAATGCGCATTGCCGCTCAAATTGCAGGCTTGCCACATGGGTGGCAGCCGGTAATAATGGCGTGGACAAGTTTTTGGGCATGTATGGCATGCCAATCTGGAGCCCAGATTTTTCATGATGCGGCAGATGGAACTCGTGGAACGTGTGCGGAGCTACAATCCGCACGCTGACGAGGACCTTTTGAACCGCGCCTATGTCTATGCGATGCGCGCGCATGGCACCCAAAAGCGTGCGTCGGGCGACCCCTATCTGTCACATCCACTGGAAGTAGCGGCTATTCTCACCGATCTGCATCTGGACGACGCGACCATCGTGGCGGCGGTTCTGCATGACACAATTGAGGACACAGCCGCCACCCGTTCTGAAATCGACCAGTTGTTTGGCAAGGAAATCGGTGCGCTGGTCGAGGGACTGACCAAGCTGAAGCGGCTCGATCTGGTGACGCGCAAGGCAGCGCAAGCGGAGAATTTTCGCAAGCTTCTGCTGGCTGTGGCCGATGATGTGCGGGTATTGCTGGTCAAGTTGGCGGACCGCTTGCACAATATGCGCACATTGCATTTTGTCGCCCCCGAAAAGCGGGCGCGGATCGCGGAAGAGACACTGGAGATTTATGCGCCGCTGGCCGGTCGCATGGGTATGCAGGGCATGCGCGACGAGTTGGAGGATCTTGCCTTCAAGGCCGCCATGCCGGAAGCCAATGCCACCATTGCCGAGCGGCTTGAGAATCTGCGGGCCAGTTATGGTGCCAGCATTGAAAAAATTGAAAAAGAGCTGGCGCAGGAACTGGCGGTGCGCAATATCAATGCGCAAGTGACAGGGCGTTTGAAGCACCCCTATTCGATCTGGCGCAAAATGGAGCGCAAATCGATCGGCTTTGAGCAATTGTCCGATGTTTACGGATTTCGTGCGCTCGTCAATAATCCGGATGATTGCTACCGCGTGCTGGGCGTTGTCCATTTGAAATGGGCGATCGTGCCGGGGCGCTTCAAGGATTATATTTCTGCGCCCAAGCAGAACGATTATCGCTCGATCCACACCACCGTTGTCGGGCCGGGGCGCAAGCGGGTCGAGTTGCAAATCCGCACCCATGAAATGCACGAGATTGCCGAAAACGGTATCGCGGCACATGTGCTCTACAAGGATGGCAGAGTGGGGGGAGATGCCAATCTCTCGCAGGAAAGCCGCGCCTATCAATGGCTTCGCCGCACCATCGAAATGCTCAATCAGGGCGATACTTCGGAAGAATTTCTGGAGCATACCAAGCTCGAACTGTTCCACGACCAGGTTTTCTGCTTCACCCCAAAGGGACGGTTGATCGCGCTGCCACGCGGGGCCACGCCCATCGACTTTGCCTATGCGGTGCATACGGATGTTGGCAACAAGGCGGTCGGGGCCAAAATCAATGGAAGGGTCTCGCCGCTATTTTCCAAGCTGCACAACGGCGATGAAGTTGAGATCGTGCGCTCGGAAATGCAAACGCCGATTGCGGCATGGGAAAATCTGGTCGTCACCGGCAAAGCCAGGGCGGCGATCCGCAGGGCGACGCGTGAGGCGCGGCGGACACAATTCATGGGTTTTGGCCGCCAGATCGTTGCGCGCGCCTTCGAGCGGGCCGGCAAGCCCTATTCGGAGGAAAACCTCAAGGCTGCCTTGCCGCGACTGGCGCAGCCCAATGTCGAAGATTTACTCGCCGCCATCGGCCGCGGCGAGATTTACGCCGGGGATGTGATCAAGGCCAATTACGCCGATTATCAGGAAGAGCGCAAAGAAGAGCGCAAGGCTGGCGCAGTCGCGGCGCTGTCCGAGCCCGGTTGGTTTGGCCTGAAAAAGGGCGCCAGTGTCGTTTTCAAGGTGCCGGGACAAAACAGTTCGGATGCTGCCGCCATTCCCATTCGCGGCATCACCAGCGAGTTGCCGGTGCGCTTTGCCCCCAATGGCGGTGCGGTGCCGGGGGATCGCATCGTTGGCATTGTGACACCGGGCGAGGGCATAACCATCTACCCGATCCAGTCTCCGGATCTGACGGCATTTGATGACCAGCCCGACCGCTGGCTGGATGTTCGCTGGGATATCGAGAACGATCAGAAGAACCTGTTTCCGGCGCGCATTTCTGTGACGGCACTAAATGAGCCGGGCACTTTGGGCATGGTGGCTTCCCTGATCGGCGAGACCGGTGCCAATATTGAAAATATCGCCTTTGCCAACCAGTCGGCCGATTTCCGCGAGATGATCATTGACATTGCGGTTTGGGATATCAAACATCTGTCGACCATTTTGACGCAATTGCGCTCGCGGGCGGTGATCAACAAAGTTGAGCGCGTCAATGGTTGAGGCCTGCCGATCAATTTCGATTACTGGAATGTAAAATGGCTTTTCTTCCCTTACGTCTTGGCGTCAATATCGACCATGTGGCAACGGTGCGCAATGCGCGCGGCGGCTCCGTGCCAGACCCATGCCGTGCGGCGATCGAGGCGATTGCCGCCGGCGCTGATGGCATTACCGCGCATCTGCGCGAAGACCGTCGACACATTCGTGACGCGGATATGGAAGCCATCCGCAAGGCCATTGGCAAGCCGCTGAATTTTGAAATGGCGGCGACCGAAGAAATGCTGGCAATTGCCATTCGCACGCAGCCGCATGCCGCCTGCCTTGTGCCCGAAAAGCGCAGCGAGCGCACCACCGAGGGCGGTCTTGATGTGGTGGGCGGGCATGATCAGGTGAAAGCGGCCACCCATCGGCTCAAAAGCGCGGGAATCCGGGTATCGTTGTTCATCGAGCCGTCATTGGCAGCCATCGATGCTGCGGTTTCGATCGGGGCGCCGGTGGTTGAATTGCATACCGGTGCCTGGGCCGAAGCCTTCGCAGCCGGCGATGATGTGGCCGCTGATATGGAATTTGCGCGCATCCGCGCCGCTGCCGCCTATGCGCATCAGAACGAGATTGAGTGCCACGCCGGCCACGGCCTGAATTACCAAACCGCGCGACTGATTGCGGCCGTGCCGCAGATCGCGGAATTGAACATCGGCCATTTCATCATTGGCGAAGCGATTTTTCTGGGCCTCGCCGCTGCCGTGAAAAATATGCGCCTTGCGATGAACGAGGGGCGGGCAGGGGCGTGATTATCGGCATCGGGCAGGACCTTTGCGATATAAAACGCATTGAGAAGACGCTGGAAACCCATGGCGAGAGGTTTGAGATGCGCTGCTTCACGCCAGTGGAACGCGCGCGCTCCAACCGCAAGGCGGCGCGCGCCGCCTCTTTTGCCAAACGCTTTGCCGCCAAGGAGGCCTGCGCCAAGGCACTGGGCACCGGCTTGTCGCACGGCGTGTTCTGGCGCGATATGGGCGTGGTCAATCTGGCAAGCGGCCAACCCACCTTGCAACTTGCGGGTGGCGCATTGAACCGGCTGGCGCGGCTGACACCGCAAGGCCACCATGCCCGGATTCACCTGACCATGACCGATGAATATCCGCTGGCTAGCGCCTTCGTGATCATTGAGGCCATACCAAATTAAAGGCTATGCCTTGTCTTCGCCATCACTGTCGATTAGAGCACATCAGTGAGGCCATTCGTACCATAGGAAATGCAATGTCGGAACCGGTTCAGACGGGGAATGCACTCGAAACTAAACCCAAGGTTGTGCAAGAAGACGGTCTGTGGGAGACCATCAAGGTTATATTGCAGGCTTTGGTGATTGCTTTGGGCGTGCAGACGATCCTGTTTCAGCCTTTCACCATTCCGTCGGGGTCGATGATACCCACCCTCGATATCGGGGATTATATTTTCGTTTCGAAATATTCCTATGGTTATTCAGAATATTCGGTGCCCTATCTGCCACAGGTCTATAAATTCCTGGCCGGTTGGTCGAATGGCCTTTTGACCTATTCGACCCCGTTTGATCCGCATTTCTTTGACGGCCGGTTTTTCTCGTCGCCGCCCAAGCGCGGGGATGTTGCGGTGTTCAAATTGCCAACCGATGGCGAAACCGATTACGTCAAGCGGGTGATTGGTTTGCCGGGTGACACGATCCAGATGAAGATGGGCCGCCTCTACATCAATGGCGAGGCCGTGCCGCGCACCTTGATCCAGAGCGTCCATTACACCGATCGCTTCGGCAAGACCGAGGATGTGCCAACCTATAACGAAACCCTGCCCGGTGGCGTTACCCATGTCATCATCCAGCGCGATGGCGATCATGGCATGTTGGCCAATACCGACGTTTATCATGTGCCGCCGGACAATTATTTCATGATGGGCGATAATCGCGACAATTCGGAAGACTCGCGCGTGCCGCCCAGCGAAGGCGGGCCCGGTTATGTGCCGTTGAAGAATTTTATTGGTCATGTGGTTGTGACCTGGTTCTCGATTCGGCCGGAATATTCTTTCTGGCAATTCTGGAAGTGGCCCGTCAGCATCCGGTTCGAACGTCTGTTCCGCGCGGTTCACTGAGCATGTCGAAATATGCAGTGCTTGAGAAAAGAATCGGCTACGGATTCAAGGATGTGGGGCTGATTGATCAAGCATTGACTCATGTCAGTTTTCTGGCGCCGGAAGCCAAGCGCGCGCTTTCCTACCAGAGGCTTGAATTTCTGGGCGACCGGGTTTTGGGACTGGTAGTGGCCGAAATGCTCAACAATGCCTTTCCCGGCAGTGACGAGGGGGAGTTGTCGAGGCGCCTTGCGGATCTGGTGCGCAAGGAAAGTTGTGCCGAAGTGGCAGACGACTGGAATCTTGGGCATTTCATCCGGTTGGGTGACGGAGAGATTCAGGCCGGCGGGGCGCGAAAGGCCGCTATTCTGGCGGATGTTTGCGAGTCGGTGATCGGAGCGGTTTTTCTCGACGGCGGCTACAGTGCGGCGCGCAAGGTGGTTTCCAGCGCATGGAAAGAGCGGATGGACCAGCCGCGGCGACCGCTGCGCGATGCCAAGACCGCCTTGCAGGAATGGGCGCAGGCGCGAGGCTTGCCAGCGCCCCGCTATGTGGAAATCTCGCGCGCCGGGCCAGCCCATGCGCCCCTGTTTGTGATTGGCGTGCAGGTTGAGGGGTTTGCCGGCCTTCAGGCGGAAGGTGGCTCCAAGCGCATAGCCGAACAGGCTGTGGCGCGGCAGTTTCTGCAACGCGAAGGTCTGGTGCTGGTCTAGCGTTTGGCGGCAGCGCGGTGCAATCGGTCATTGATCGCGGCTCCCAGCCCGTAATGCGGAATGGGTGCCACCGCAATTTGCCGTTTCGCCTCATCCAGCGCGCGCAGATAACTGAATAGATTGGCCGCCGCTTCGGTCAAATCGCCTTGCGGCGATAAATCCATGATGCGATGGCCCATTTTTGCTGATTTTGCCAGTTGGCCCGCAAAATCGAGGCCAATTTCGTCGCGCTCCAGCGCTGTGGCATCGAGGCGGATGCTGGCCTGCGGGGCGTAGTGGGAAGTGAGTTGCCCCGGCGCAATGATCGATTCGCCTGCGTGCGGCCCGGTAGCGATCCGCACACCCAGTTGCGCCTCCAGCGCTTCCAGCGTGGTGCCCCCGGCCCGCAACAATCGCGGGACGGTTTCCAACATGGACAAAATGGTGGATTCGACGCCGACCGTGCTCGCGCCACCTTCCAGTACCATGTCGATGCGACCATCGAGGTCGGCCAGCACATGCGCGGCCGTAACCGGGCTGACGTGGCCGGAGCGGTTGGCGGAAGGGGCGGCCAATGGGCATCCGCTGGCTTTGATCAAGGCGCGTGCCGTGGCGCTTGCAGGCACCCGCAGGCCGACGCTGTCAAGGCCAGCCCGCGCCAGTTCGCAAATACCCTCGCGGGCGGGCACAATCAGGGTCAGCGGCCCTGGCCAAAACCTTTCGGCGATCCAGCGCGCCTGATTTGAGAATTCGCCATATTGAAATGCCTCTTCAATCCCCGAGACATGCGCAATCAAGGGGTTGAAAGTGGGTCGCCCCTTGGCTTCGTAAATCTTGGCAACTGCGCGGGGCGAGCGGGCATTGGCACCGAGGCCATAAACAGTCTCGGTCGGGAAAGCGACAATGCCATCGGCCTGGATAATGGCCGCGGCCATCGCAATTCCCGCTGCATTATCGGCATGAATTTTTGTGGCGAGTGTTTGCATTGGGGCGCGTGCGCTTTCAGTTTACATATAAACTAAGATATTATAGCCTTTGATCCAGTTGCCTCACCGCTGGTGCGGGCTTAGCATGGTTTACTCTTGGACATTGCCGTATTTGGAGCCAGTTATGGAATATCGCGCACCGATAGCCGACATTTTGCTTTCGCTCAACCATGCCGGACAGATGCAGGCGGGCATTGATCAGGGAATTTATGCCGATCTGGCCGACGGTTTTGCACAGGTGATTTTGCAAGAGGCCGGCAAATTCAGCGAATCAGTTCTCGATCCGATCAATCATTCGGGCGACCGCCAGGGTGCGCGGTTGAATGGTCATGAGGTGACCACGGCCGATGGTTGGCGACCGGCCTATGAAAAATGGGTGGAGGGGGGCTGGAACGGATTGAGCGCGCCGGAAGCATTTGGCGGGCAGGATCTACCGCGCTTGCTGAATTCGGCATGCCTCGAAATGTGGAGCGCCGCCAATATGGCGTTCACATTATGCCCGGTGCTGGGTATTGGGGCGATTGAGGCGTTGGCGGCGCATGGCACGCCGGAGATTCAGCAGCTTTATTTGCCAAAGCTGGTTTCCGGTGAGTGGACGGGCACCATGAACCTCACCGAACCGCAGGCGGGCTCGGATCTCTCGCAATTGCGCACGCGGGCGGTGCGCGCGGGAGATGGCACGTACAAAATTACCGGCCAGAAAATCTATATCACCTATGGTGAGCACGACATGACATCCAACATCGTGCATCTGGTGCTGGCGCGTCTGCCGGATGCGCCCGCGGGCACGCGCGGCATATCGCTGTTTGTGGTGCCGAAGTTTCTGGTGAACGCTGATGGCAGCACAGGGGCGCGCAATGACCTATATTGCGCGGGTATCGAGCACAAGATGGGCATCCATGCTTCACCCACCTGCACCATGATTTTTGGCGACAAGGGCGGCGCGGTCGGCTATTTGATCGGCGAGGAAAACCGTGGCCTCGCCTGCATGTTCACGATGATGAACAATGCCCGCCTCGCCACAGCATTGCAGGGCGTGGGAATGGCGGACCGGGCCACCCAGCACGCCGTTCAATATGCACTTGGGCGCAAGCAGGGCAAGGCTGCCGGGTCGCAAGGGTCCGGCCCTGACCCGATCATCGAGCATCCCGATGTGCGCAGGAACTTGTTGACGATGCGCACCTACACGCAAGCGGCGCGGGCAATTTGCTACGCTACCGCCGCCGCGATTGATCGCGCCCACCGTGAAACGGATGCGACCGCGCGCCAGCAGGCGAGTGAGCGGGCCGCGCTGCTGACGCCGCTGGCCAAGGCTTTCTCCTCTGATATTGGCAATGAGGTCACATCGATTGGCGTGCAGGTGCATGGCGGCATGGGGTATATGGAGGAGACCGGGGCGGCACAGTTCATGCGCGACGTGCGCATTGTCGCCATCTATGAAGGCACCAATGGCATTCAGGCGATTGACTTGGTGCAGCGCAAACTCGGGCTTGGCAATGGCGCAGCGGTCGCGCGTGAAATTGCTGACATGCGCGCCAGCTTGCAGGAATTGCGGGCCAGCAATGATGCATCGTTCGGGCGCACGGCGGTGCGGCTTGGCGAGGCGGTGGATGCTTTCGAGCGGGCGAGCCATTGGCTCAGCGCGCAACTGGCGGCCTCTCCTGCAACAGCGCTGGCAGGGGCCACGCCTTATTTGCGGCTGTTTGGCCTGGCGCGTGGCGGGGTATTTCTGGCAGCGCAGGCGTTGGCTGCGCAGACCGGCGCGCTGACGGATGCTGGCAAGGACGCCAGCAAATATGTGCAGGATGCCCGGTTTTTTGCGGAAAACCTCGTGATCGCGGCGTCTGGCCTCGAACTTTCAATCGTTGAGGGTGGTGCATTTGCCGCTGACAGCAGCAGCAATCTGGTCAATTGAGGGAATTATGAGCGAGCCTGTTGAAATTTCCCGGCATGGCCGGATCGTGCACATTCGGTTGTCGCGCCCCGAGAAGCGCAATGCCCTGACCGGACACATGTATCGCATCATGACGCAGACCATGCAGGAGGCGGATGCTGCGGGGGACGTCTCGGCGCTGATATTTTCGGGGGCGGGCGGGGTGTTCACGGCCGGCAATGACATTCTGGATTTTGTCCAGAACACGCGCGATCGTGAGAAGCCGGCGGCCACCAGCTTTATTGAGCAACTGGCCATATGCCAGACGCCCATGATTGCTGCCATCGATGGTCTGGCGATTGGTGTTGGCACCACCATGATTCTGCATTGCGATTTTGCCTATGCGACACCGGCCTCGCAATTCAAGATGCCGTTTGTCGATCTGGGCTTGGTGCCGGAGGCGGCTTCTTCGAGGCTAGTGCCTGAGCGTCTGGGCTGGAAGAAGGCGGCGGAACTGTTGATGCTGGGGGATGGATTTGATGCGCGCGAGGCCGAGCGGCTTGGCTTTATCAATGGGGTGGTTGAGGCAGCTGATTTGCTGCGCCATGCTTTTGCTATTGGCGAGCGGCTCGGTGCCAAGCCTCGCGCCGCGCTGGCAGCCACGCGCCAATTGATGCGCGCGGGCGCGGAAGAGACCCGGGCGGTGATGAACCGTGAAAGCGCGGTATTTGGCGAGCGGTTGGCATCTGCCGAAACGCAGGGCATTTTTGCGGCGTTTCTGAATCGTGGCAAAGCCTGAGGCCAAAATTTCGGCAGGCCGAGAATCAGGACAGTGATTTCGACGCTTCTCTGGGCTTCAACCGGGCCATGATCTGATCGGCGCGCTCCTGGGCTGCGACTGACTTGACGGCGATTCCAAAATTGACCATTTGCGTCGCCTGAAAGATGCAGCCTCTCATCAATTCTGTGATTTCGCTGCAGGCTTTTTCGAGCGTTTGGGCGGTGATTTCGTCGCGTAATTGGCATTTGATGTAGGTTTTTGCGATTTTCGCCAGATTTTCGATCTGTGCGGTAATCGCCAGCATGGCATCGTGCAACTTGGGGTCAATCTGGCCCCAGGCCTCAATGGCGTTTTCGCGGCCAGGAAGCATCGATTTCTGGAAATATTCCTTATAAGGCGTGACGCGCCATGAAAGAATGGCACTGCCTAATTCCGGCATGGCCGGATAGTTCTCGATGAGCATCGAGATTTCATTGAAAACATTGAGATAATCATTCGCCAGGCCGGATTTTGGGTTGACCAGCGAATTGGCGCGATTGGTGACCCGCGTTTCTGCGAAGCGGTCACTTTGAAAATTCTTGGCCAATTGATCAGCAGGAATCATCTGGTTTCTTACAATTGGGTTGCAATTTTAACGACCATCATGGCGTGCAAACCATAAAAAACAGTTGATATTGAAAATCAATCATTCTCTACTTTAGTTGTATGATGATCCGCGGGCTGGATACGCATGAAAGGGCCAAAATGTGTGGACGCTACGCAATAACGCTGCCGCCTGAAGCCGTGCGCGGCTATTTCAAATATGTTGAGCAACCCAATTTTCCGCCCCGCTACAATATCGCCCCAACCCAACCGGTTCCAATTGTGGTGGCGAGACGCACTGGAGCGGAAGCCGCGAGCCGGCATTTCATGCTGGTGCGCTGGGGCTTCCTGCCCGGATTCGTCAAGGACACCAAGACGTTTCCGCTCCTCATCAACGCCCGCTCGGAAAGCGTCATGAGCAAACCCAGCTTTCGCAATGCCTTTCGCCGGCGTCGCTGCCTTTTCATCATGGATGGCTATTACGAATGGCAGGCGAGGGGTGCCAAAATGCCCAAACAGGCTTATTTGCTGCGCCGACCCGACCACGGGCTGTTTGGCGTTGCAGGCATCTGGGAGACGCATATTTCTGCGGACGGCGGCGAGATTGATACGGCTTGTCTTCTGACAACGTCGGCCAATGCAGCGATTGGTTTCGTGCATGATCGTATGCCGGTGATTCTCGATCCGGGGGATTTCGATCTTTGGCTCGATCTGGATGAAACCCAATATGCCCGGGCGGAGCCTTTGCTGCGTCCCGCCAATGACGATTATCTCACAGCAACCGCCATCGGGCCCGCAATCAATAAAGCCGGCAATGAGGGCGCCTATGTGCAGCACCCCATGGATGCGTCGTGAAACAGTGAATTTCAAAAATCAGTTTCTTGCAAATTTGCATAAACAGGTTCTAATGTTGCAATGCTCTGAGGGAAATATGTCGCAGCCACCGAATTCTACGTCATGGGATGATTTCCGCCTGGTGAAGGCGATTGCCGAAACCCGCTCGCTTACCGGCGCGGCGGAGCGGCTGGATTTGAACCACTCGACCGTATTCCGGCGGTTGGGGCAATTGGAGAGCAATCTCTCGACGCATCTGTTCGAGCGGGCGCGCTCGGGTTATGTGGTGACCAAGGCGGGTGCCGAAATGGTCGAACTGGCGCAGCGCATGGCCGAGGAAATCGATGCATTTGAGCGCAAAGCCGCCGGGCGCGATGAAAAGCCATCGGGTGATTTGCGAGTGACGGTAGTCGACACGCTGTTGATATACGCGTTGACACCTGTGTTTGCCGAATTTGGACGCCAGTTTCCGGAAATCCGGTTGGAAGTGATCGAGACGGCCGAGTCTCTCAACCTGTCGCGGCGTGATGCGGATATTGCGATACGGGCGACCGCCTCGCCGCCGGAGACGCTGATCGGGCGCAAATTGGGCGATATCGTTTGGTCGCGATATGTGCCCAGTGATCCGAATTTTGTCGTCAATGAAACCACGACCCGCTGGGTTGGGTATGGCGGCAATATGGTTGGGCTGTTGCCGGCACGCATTGTCGAGGCGGAAAGCGGTGGCAACCGGATCTACTACAGGCTCAACACGCTGCTGGGACAGGCTGAAGCGATTGCTGCCGGGATTGGCATGGGGGTTTTGCCATGTTTCATTGGTGACCAAACCAAGGGCATCCGGCGCTATGGCACGCCCATACAGGAGAATGGCGGGCAGATCTGGCTACTCACGCACCCGGACTTGCGCCATGCGGCGCGCGTGCGGGCGTTTATGGATTTTGTCGGTTCGGAAATGACCCGCATTCGCAAGACATTCGGCGGCGAAATCGGGGTTGAAAGCTGACCCTTGCCATCAGGGGCCAGTCATCCGGCCCCCGATCTGTCCAAAGTCAGCGCAATCAGGCGACTGCGCGGATGATGCGACCCATTTTATCGACGATCTCGTCGATCTGCGCTTCAGATATCACCAGTGGCGGCGTCAGAACCAGCGATTCGCCAGCGGTGCGCACCATCAAGCCTTCCTCGAAAAACGCATGGTTCAGCGCGTCAAATGCGCGTTTGCCAATGGCATCCGGTCGCGAGGCGAGGTCAACTGCCGCGACAAGGCCCAGCGTGCGAATGTCCAGCACATTAGGTTGGCCCTTGAGCGTGTGGATGGCATCCGCCCATATCGGCTCCATTTTCTTGGCGCGGGCAAACAAATCCTCTTCGGCGTAAACGTCGAGCGTTGCCAGGCCAGCAGCCGCTGCCAGCGGATGACCGGAATAGGTATAGCCATGGAAGAAGTTGATGGCGTGTTCCGGGCCGGTCATGAAGGCATCGTATATGCCCTTGCGCATGATGACGCCGCCCATGGGCACTGCGCCGGAGGTGATACCCTTGGCAAAGCAGATCATATCCGGCACCACGTCGTAGCGTTCGGCGGCAAATGGCGCGCCAAGACGCCCAAAGCCGGAAATCACCTCGTCAAATATCAGCAACAGGCCATATTTGTCGCAAATGGCCCGCAGGCGCTTCAAATAGCCTTTCGGGGGCGGCAGCACGCCGGTTGAACCCGCCATCGGCTCGACAATCACTGCCGCAATGGTGGATGCGTCGTGCAAAGTTACCAAACGCTCCAGATCATCGGCCAGATGCGCGCCCCATTCGGGCTCGCCCTTGGTAAACGCCTGCTGTTCCCGATTGTAGGTGTGGGGCAGGTGGTCAACGCCCGCGAGCAGCGAGCCAAAGAATTTGCGATTGGGGGCCATGCCACCGACCGAAATGCCACCAAAGCCGACGCCGTGATAGCCGCGTTCACGACCGATGAGGCGGGTCTTTTGGCCTTCGCCGCGCACGTTGTGGTAGGCAATGGCGGTTTTGAGGGCGGTATCGACGGCCTCAGAGCCCGAATTGGCGAAGAAAACATAATCGAGATCGGCGGGAGCCAGGGCCGCAATGCGTGAAGCCAGTTGAAAAGCCTTGGGATGGCCAAACTGAAAGGTCGGGGCAAAGTCCAGTTCTGCCGCCTGAGCCTGGATGGCTTCGACAATCTTTTTTCGGTTATGGCCAGCGTTGGCGCACCAGAGACCGGCGGTTCCATCCAAAATCGCGCGACCTTCGGGCGTGTAATAGTGCATGTCCTTGGCGCGCGAGATCATCCGCGGATGGCTCTTGAACGAGCGATTGGCGGTAAAGGGCATGAAAAAAGATTCAAGATCGTTGGGCAGTGCGGCGCTTTTTGCGGAAGAGGACATGGGCTACTCCAAAAAAATATGGCCGCAACATATCACGTCGCGACCATAGCAAAAGCGATATTTCAAATAGGTCAGGCAGCCATCAAGCGCCATGCACCTGAATTTCGACGTCGATATTGCCGCGGGTGGCATGCGAATAGGGGCAGATCTTTTCGTGGGCTTCCTGCGCCAGAAGCTCCAGATCGGCCTGAGACAGACTCTTGTCGGTCACATCGAGCTTGACGGCAAGGCCAAATCCACCCTTGTCGCGCGGGCCGATGGTCACGGCGCAGGTGATGCTGGCCCCCGAAGCGTTCTTCTTGTGCTGGTGGCCAACAAAATCCAGAGCGCCCCCAAAGCAGGCCGCATAACCGGCCGCAAACAAATGCTCGGGCGTGGTCGTGTCGGGTTTGCCCGGCCCGCCCATGGCTTTGGGCACGGACAAATTCGCTGCCACCATGTGATCGCTGGATTCGGTATGGCCGTTGCGCCCGCCGGTAGCGGTGGCGGTGGCGGTATAGAGTGGCTTGATCGACATTGTGCGTTTCCTTCTCTTGCGGCGTTTGCGGAATTGAACCTCAATTATTGATAGAGGAAAATTGAGTTGCTTGCAATTTTGTTTTGGGCAAATGCGGATGGCGGCTGATAATTTTCAGTGCTTGTTGTTGAAGGCGCATGCGTTTATCTTCGCGGCATGAACAAACCACTCTTTTCCAACAATCGGTTGACGCGGCGTCGGCTTGGCGGCGTGCCGCTGCGGGTGCCGATGCGGGTCATTGTGCCCAATGTCGTGACCTTGCTGGCGTTGTGCCTTGGCATTACCGCCATTCGCTTTGCGATTGAGCAGCAATTCACCCAGGCTGTGCTGTGCATTCTGGGGGCGGCGGTATTTGATGGACTCGACGGGCGCATCGCCCGGGCGCTCAAAGGCACGACGCGATTTGGGGCCGAGTTGGACTCGCTCGCCGATTTTATCGATTTTGGCGTTGCCCCGGCCATCGTCCTCTACCTTTGGAGCCTCGAGTCGACGAAATCTTTCGGATGGTTTGCCGTCCTCGTTTATGCGGTGGCCTGCGCCCTGCGGCTGGCGCGCTTCAACGTGACGCTGGATGAAGAAGCGAGCACGGGGCCGAGCTCGCGGTTTTTCACCGGCATGCCGGCACCGGCTGGTGCTTTGGTCGTGCTTTTGCCGCTGTATCTGCACCTGTCGGCGCTGGCCCTGCCCAACCTGCCACGACTGGTGCCGTTTCAAATTGCTTATGTGCTGGTGGTTGCATTCCTGATGGTAAGCCGGATACCGCATTTCTCCGGCAAGACCATCGGGCGGATACCGCGTGAGCATGTGGGTGCGGTCATGTTTGCCGGGGCGGTGGCGATCCTGCTGCTTTTCACCTTTCCGATGGAAATGCTGATCGTCCTCACCCTCGGCTATTTCGCCCTGATCCCGCTCAGCATCCGGCAGGCGCGAAAGCTGCGCGAGGCCGAAGACGTCGGCCAAATCCATTGAACTGAAATCCTACCGGGCGCGCTTGCTCAGGCGACGCGCATTGGCATGCACTTTGGCGCGGGCTGATTTCGAACTTTCTTCTGCAATGGTCATAAAGCCGATCGGATAATCCGCCAGCTTCAACTTGCCACCCATGGCTTGCCGTGAAAAGTCGGCAGCGGCGAGGGCGCCATCCAGAGCGCCCATAGTAGCTGCGGAGAGTTTCTCGCTGACCATGCGCACGGTTTCTGCCGATGGCGGTTTCATGCGCATGGTGTCCTCGGTCAAGTCGGGCATGCGCAGGGCAATGGTCGTCCAGGCGGCCATTTGCGTTTCAATGTGGCTGATCCAAAAATTGTAGGCCTTGGTATGCAGTGCGGTAATTTCGTCCATAATATAGCCTTTCCGGCAAGGGGAAATTCACTTCGTGCCACTCAATAGGGAACTAGTAGAGCAAAGACGTAAATCAAGTTGGCCGATTCGGGCCAGTTTCCTGCAATAATTCGGCTCCGACCTGCAACATTCTGTTCACAAACCAGCAAATCTCGACTAGGTTCCGCCATGAGCGGCTATGCAATGATTTTATTGTGCACTGCAACATGAAAAGAATCAAGCGGTTTGATCGCCGCGCGAAAGATAGGAACATATGTCGAAAGAAGAATTGTTGGAATTCCCGGGTTCGGTGACCGAGCTTTTGCCCAATGCGATGTTTCGCGTGTTGCTGGAAAATGGTCATGAGATTATTGCGCACACGGCTGGAAAAATGCGCAAGAACCGCATTCGCGTGCTCACTGGCGATAAAGTGCTGGTCGAAATGACACCGTATGATTTGACCAAGGGTCGCATCACCTATCGCTTTAAGTAAAATCTATAAGCTCCTAAATCAAAATGGAAAAGCGCCATAATAATGCTTAACAGGACCAGCGAAAAGAGTTGGCGTCCGCGCCTGGTTCTGGCTTCAGCTTCGCCGCGCCGTGTCGCTTTGTTGCAACAGATTGGCATTGATCCGGACGCGCTGTTGCCCGCTGACATTGACGAAACGCCCAAGAAGAACGAATTGCCCCGCAGCCTTGCGACGCGACTTGCCGATGAAAAGGCCTTTGCCGCGCAAAAGATTGCCGGTCAACGCGAGGATTTGCAGGGCTGCTTCCTGTTGGCGGCTGATACGCTGGTGAGCGTTGGTCGCCGAATTTTGCCCAAAGCGGAACTGGTGGAGGAGGCAGCGGCTTGTCTGCGGTTGCTTTCGGGGCGGGCGCATCGTGTTTATACCGGTGTGACGCTGCTGACGCCCAAGGGAGCGGTGCGCCGCCGTTTGGTTGAGACAAGGGTGCGGTTCAAGCGCCTCTCAAATGAGGAAATAGAGGCCTATCTTGCCTCTGGCGACTGGCGGGGCAAGGCGGGTGGCTATGCCATTCAGGGGTTTGCTGCCAGCTTTGTGGTGCGTCTGATTGGCTCGCACAGTTCGGTTGTTGGTCTGCCGCTGGCCGAAACCTATCAGTTATTGTCCGGGGAGGGCTATCCGGTGCATCTGGGCTGGCTCAACAAGGTGTGATGTCCATGACAAATGATGCCGCGAAAAAGGAAGGGCAGACGCTGGGCAAACGCTGTCCGGTTTGCCAAAAACCCGCGGACAAGGCGCATACGCCTTTTTGTTCCGCGCGTTGCGCCGATGTCGACCTGCATCGCTGGCTGTCGGGCCGCTATGTCATACCCGGTAAGCCCCTATCGCCGGAGCGCGACGAGGAATAGGCCGCCTAAATCGAGAAGCTGACGCCGCAACCGCAGGAGGAGGCCGCATTGGGATTATCGATCTTGAAGGCTTGGCCAATCAGATCGTCAACAAAATCAATCTTTGCCCCGCCAAGGAAGCCGAGGGAGACCGGATCGATCAAAACCACGGCCCCATCCTTCTCCAAAGCAAGATCGTCGGGTTGCCTCGCCTGTTCAATGTCAAAGGAATATTGGAATCCGGAGCAGCCGCCACCCTTTACCGCCACGCGCAGCACCGAGCCTTGCGGCTCCCCGGCCAGAATTTTGGCCACACGCAGCGCCGCGCGGTCGGTGAGTTCGACGGTTTCGGAATGGGTGGTATCGATATTTGCGGACATGTGTTTCGCCTATGATGCGCTTGCCGGTAAATCGCGCGATATCGCAGTTATAGCCAAAGAAATAGGTTGTCATGATTAAAAATTCAATTGCTATCCTTGCTGCAGGCCCGGCTGTGGCGGATGGCGGGGCTTGGGGTTGGGCTTGCCCAAGGGAATGAGGAGATTGCCGCGTGTTGACACCGCCTAAATCCGAGCTTGCGCCCTATGCCAGCCTGTGGCGTGAATCGGCGGGCCGCCGCGTGGCGGAAGCATCCTCACCGACCCGCAGCGAGTTTCAGCGAGACCGTGACCGGATCGTGCATTCCACGGCGTTTCGGCGGCTTGCGCACAAGACGCAGGTTTTTGTGCCGCACGAGGGCGATCATTTCCGAACGCGCCTTACCCACACGATTGAAGTGGCGCAGATCACCCGGGCACTGGCAAGGGCGCTGCGCCTTGATGAGGATCTGGCGGAGGCGCTGGCGCTGGCGCATGACCTTGGCCATACCCCGTTTGGCCATGCGGGCGAGGACATTCTGGAAGATTGCCTGAAAGATCACGGCGGGTTTGACCATAATGCGCAGGCTTTGCGGATTGTGACGCAGCTGGAGCAACATTACGCGCAATTTGACGGGTTGAACCTGACCTTTGAAACGCTGGAAGGGCTGGTGAAACACAATGGCCCATTGCTGCAAGCCGATGGCACCCCCCAGCCCCGATTTCGCGTCAAGGGGATCAGCCCGATCATCCTCGATTTTGACGCCCAATATCCGCTCGATTTGCAGAGTTTTTCCAGCGCCGAGGCGCAATGCGCCGCCATTGCCGACGATATCGCCTATAATGCCCATGACGTGGATGATGGGCTGCGCGCCGGTTTGTTCAGCCTTGCGGATATAGCCGAGGTGCCATTTTTGGCGCAATTGCTGCGCGATATTGGCGGGCTTTACCCCAATCTGGCGGCTGAGCGGGTGATTCACGAGTTGCTGCGACGGGTGATTACCCGGTTTGTCGAGGATGTGATCCGCCAAAGCCAGGAAAGACTGGCGCGCGCCAATCCGGCCCATGTCGCGGATATTCGGGCCTTGAATGATGCTGTCGTGGCTTTTTCGCCGGAAATGGCGCAGGTTGACCGGGATTTGAAGGGTTTCTTATATCCCCGCATGTACCGGCACCCGCGCATCATGCGCATCCGCGACGAGGCGGGGCAGGTGATGCGCGATCTTTATGGATTGTATCTGCGCACGCCCTCGACCATGCCGCCGGAATGGGCGGCCTTGGCCCAAAAGGGTGAGGTCGAACGGGTTATCGCCGATTATATTGCCGGCATGACCGACCGGTTTGCCTTGCGCGAACATGAAAGGCTGATTGGCAACACGCCGGAATTGCGTTGACGGCGGTTTTTGACCAAACCTTGGGCCTGCATTTCTAAGCCAACGAAAAAATGCCAAGATCGCGGCCTAGGGCAGTGAGCGTTCAATCCATGAAGGAGAATCAATTTTGAAATCTTCGCTTTCTGGCGCGTTCGCGCTGTTTTGTCTGGTGCTGTCTGCCGCAATGCACGGCCCGGCCGGTGCGCAGGCGCTGGCCACGCCGTCGGCCCAGGGTGCCCAGTTTCGCGAAGTGCCCGCCAGCGCGGGAGCCATATTGTCTTTCGCGCCGGTGGTGAAAAAAGCCTTGCCGGCGGTGGTCAATGTATTTGCTTCCCATACGGACAAAAGCCCGCCCAATCCGCTGCTGGATGACCCGTTTTTTCGCCGCTTCTTTGGTAATTCAATCTCGCCGCAAGCGCGCACCGAGCAATCCCTGGGGTCGGGGGTGATTGTCGATCCGAGCGGGTTGGTGGTGACCAATTATCACGTAATTGAAGGCATGACGGAAGTGAAGGTGGCGCTTTCGGACAAGCGCGAGTTTCCGGCCCAGATTGTTCTGCGCGACAAGCGCACCGACCTTGCCGTGCTGAAACTGGACAGCAAAGGCCCGTTCCCGACGGCGCAGCTTGGCGAATCCGATGATTTGCAGGTGGGGGATTTGGTGTTGGCGATCGGTAATCCGTTCGGGGTGGGCCAGACGGTGACTCAAGGCATTGTTTCGGCACTGGCACGCACGCAGGTTGGCGTTTCCGACTATGGATTTTTCATTCAAACCGATGCGGCGATCAATCCGGGCAATTCCGGCGGTGCGATGGTGGACATGAACGCGCGCGTCGTGGGCATCAATTCGGCGATTTATACCCAGACCGGAAGCTCTGTCGGTATAGGATTTGCCATACCCATTGATACGGTGAAAGCTGTGATTGCAGCGGCGCGCAATGGCGGTCACGCGGTGCAGCGGCCCTGGTTGGGTGCGACCTTGCAGAATGTAACGCCTGACATCGCCAATTCGCTGGGGCTTGACCATCCGGTCGGGGCCCTGATTTCCGATGTAGCGGCGGGTGGCCCGGCGGCGCTGGCGGGATTGCATCGGGGCGACGTGATCGTGGCCCTGAATGACAAGCCCGTCGATGACATGGAAGCGCTTGGCTACCGCTTCGGCACGCTGCCCTTGGGCGGGCAAGCCAGGGTTCGCGCCCTGCGCGATGGCAAACCCATGCCGTTTTTGGTGACGCTGAAAGCGCCGCCGGAAATCCCCGCGCTCGATGCAAGGGCGCTGGTTGGGCCATCGCCGTTTCGGGGAGCCAAAGTGGGCAATATATCACCGGCCGTCATCGAGGAATTATCGCTTCAGGGGGTCACCTCCGGCGTTGTCGTGCTCGATGTGGCTGAAAATTCGACGGCGGCGCAGTTCAGTTTGCAAAAGGGAGACGTGGTGGTCGAAATAAATGGCAAGAAGATCAGCGATAGCGCGCAGATGGCGGCGCTGACCAACGAGCCGCACAGCTATTGGAAATTGACCATCAATCGCAATGGCCAGGTGTTTACCAGTGTGATCGGCGGTTGATGTGAGCTTGTTTGCCGGTTCCGCACCCCGATCGCCGCTCGCCGAGCGCATGCGCCCGCGCCTGTTGGCGGAGGTCGCGGGGCAGGATCATCTGCTTGGCGAGGGCGGCGCGCTGAGACGCCTCGTGGACGCACGCGAGATGGGGTCCTTGATTTTCTGGGGCCCGCCCGGCACCGGCAAAACCACGGTGGCGCGGTTGTTGGCGGATGGCACGGACATGGCCTTCGTGCAAATATCGGCGATATTTTCTGGCGTTGCGGAACTGAAGAAAGTGTTTGAGGCAGCCCGGGGGCGGCGGGCCATGGGGCAGGGCACCTTGTTGTTTGTTGATGAAGTCCACCGCTTCAACCGCGCCCAGCAAGACTCGTTTTTGCCGGTCATGGAAGATGGTACGCTGGTGCTGATTGGCGCCACAACCGAGAACCCGTCCTTCGAGTTGAATGCGGCCCTGCTGTCACGGGCGCGGGTGATGGTGTTTCGGGCGCTGGATGGGGCGGCGCTCGAAGCCCTGCTGCAAAGGGCCGAGGCCATTGAGGCGCATCCGCTGCCCTTGACGCCGCAGGCGCGGCGCGCGCTGATTGAAATGGCCGATGGCGATGGTCGCGCATTATTGACGCTGGCGGAGGAGGTTTTCCGTGCGGCGACGCCGGATGAAATGCTGGATGTCGCCGAACTCGCCAATATCGTGCAAAGGCGTGCACCGATCTACGACAAGGCGCAGGAAGGCCATTACAATCTGATTTCGGCGCTGCATAAATGTGTGCGCGGATCCGACCCGGATGCGGCACTCTACTATCTGGCGCGTATGCTGGCGGCTGGGGAGGCGCCTTTGTTTCTGGCGCGGCGGCTGGTGCGAATGGCGGTGGAGGATATTGGCCTTGCCGATCCGCAGGCCCTTGTCGTCGCCAATGCTGCCCGCGAAGCCTATGAGTTTCTGGGCTCCCCCGAGGGCGAATTGGCTTTGGCGCAGGCGACGGTCTATCTGGCAACGGCACCCAAATCCAATGCTGTCTACAAGGCCTATGGACTGGCGCAGGGCCTTGCCCGCGACAAGGGTTCGCTGACACCACCCAAGACCATATTGAACGCGCCCACCAGCCTGATGAAACAGGAAGGCTATGGCTCCGGCTATCAATATGATCATGACACCGAAAATGCTTTTTCCGGGCAGGATTACTGGCCAGAGGCGCTGGGCCGGCAAAAGCTATATGCGCCCAATGAGCGCGGCTTCGAGCGCGATATTCGGAAAAGGCTGGATTATTGGGAAAAATTGCGCAATGAACAAAACGAATGATAGGGTAAAATCAGCTAGAGCTCGCATGATCTTGGAACGAGAAAAATGGATGCGCTCGGCGCGCATTTCTTCCCGGTTTCATGAGCCATTCAGAGATCAGAAAGCATTGGCATGGCAAGGTTGTGACCGTCTGCTTGGCTTGTTGAATTTGAATGGGCTGGATTGTTTTGAGTGATAGCGATTTTAGGGCAATTGGAATATGGGGAATTTGAGCTTGCTGAAGGATCCGAGCCGGTCTGGTTCTGTGCGCGACAAAAGATGGCGCCTTTATTATATGCGATTTCTGCTTGCGCCGAATGTCTCCGTGCGCTGGTCGCGCTATGCCAAAAGCCGTTATGTGCAGTTTGGTGCCAAGGTGCCGGAAGTCCGCGTATTGGCCAAGCCGCAGCGCAGCTACGTGCACAAGCATTTTGGACCGCGCGAGCGCCTCGATTTTCTGTTGCAGCACCATGAGTGGCTGCCGAAAATATTTTCGGCGGATTATCTCAATGGCTTTTATGGAGATGGCAAGCCACATTCCATTGCACTGGAGGGGCGCAAGGGCGAGGTCTATGACCTTCACATTGCTGCATCCACCCTCACCGACACTTATCGCGAAGGCGAGCTGACCCTGCATCTTGAGCGCCGCTCGGATCGTTTGTGGCTGAGCCGTCTGACGTTCAGTTTTGTGACACTGGACGGTGGGCTGGCGATTGTTGTCGGGGGCATTCAGGGGCCGGCCTATGGCCGCAAGCGCGAGGTCATCGATTCGACCCGTGATATAGGTGGGCTGCGGCCCAAGGATGCTGCTTTGCTGGCACTGCGGGCGATGGCGCTGGAATTGAAAGCGCCGATCCATGCCATTAGCGATGCCTACCATCCCTTGCAAAAGCAGCAGGGTATCTTGAAACATTCAGATTACGATGAATATTGGCTGGAGCGCGGGGCGACGTCGCAGGGGCCATACGGCTTTAAGTTTCCTGAGCTTGAGCCACAGGGGCCGATTGCCAATCGCCGCGATCAGATCAAGGCGCAAATCTTGGCTGGCGCGCGGGCCTGGGTTTCGAAATAGACGCCAATCAGTCGAAGTCGAGCGGTTCCACGCCTTTGGGTTTGCCTTGGGCGTCGAGAGTGATTTTCTCGATGCGCGCATCGGCGCTTTGCAACAGGGTTTCGCAATGGCGTTTCAGCTTTTCGCCCCGCTCGAAGGATTTGATGGATTCTTCCAGCGATACCTGACCCTTTTCAAGGTCGGTGACAATCTTTTCGAGTTCGGCAAGCGCCGTCTCAAAATTGAGTTGGCTGATATCTTCAGGGGCGTTGGTCATCATTGTCTCCGTTGCGCGATCTTTCTAGCATGATCGCCTGTGGCTAGGCCATATCGGATTGCGCCGTGCCGGTGTTTGCCAGCGCCCGCTTGGCATCAGCGACGTCCTGATTCATTTGCGCCACCAGGGCATCAGCGCTGGCAAATGCTTTTTCTTCGCGCAGCCAGGCTACGAAACTCACTTCGATTTCCTCGCCATACAAGTCTCCAGTGAAATCGAACAGGAAAACTTCCAGCAAGGTTGCGCCATTGTCGAAAGTCGGGCGTCGGCCATAGCTGGCAACCCCATCCCATTTGCGGCCTTGCGCCCAGACACGCACGGCGTAAATGCCGGCGCGAAGCTGGCTCGATGGTTCGGCTATCAGATTGGCGGTCGGGAAACCGAGGGTTCGGCCCAACTTCTGCCCATGTTGCACTTCGCCAATGACAAAATAATCATGGCCGAGCAATTCGCTTGCCTTGGCGACATCGCCCTGCGCGAGCGCTTGCCGCGTGGCGGTGGAGGAAACGGCGGCGATCGAGCCTTGCGCGTCCTGATGGATGGGGGCGACGATCTCGACGCAAAAGCCATGCTTGATGCCCGCTTGGGCCAGATATTCGGGCGTGCCGGCGCGGGCCTTGCCGAAGTGAAAATCATAGCCCGCAACGACGGCGGCGACACCGAGGCGCTGCACCAGAACCTGTTCGACAAATTCCGCTGCCGTCAGGTTTGCCATGGCTGCGTCGAACGCGAGGACAATCATGCCATCAAGGTGCAGCCGCGCGAGCGCGCGGGCCTTCGCCTTTAGCGGAGAGAGCCGAAATATCACGCTGCGTTTGGCAAAGAAATCGGCCGGATGCGGCTCGAAGGTCAAAACAGCGCAGGGGCGCTCAAGTTCGCGTGCCAGCGCCCTTGCCTTTGCGATCACGGCGCGATGGCCGCGATGCACGCCGTCAAAATTGCCAATCGCCACGACGCAGGCGCGCAATGGCTGCGGCATGGGTGGCGGATTAACGGCGACGGTAAAGTTGGGGGATGAAATTGAAGCTGGCACGCGGGTTTCCAGAACAGATGTGTCCCGCTGTTTGCAACCTCAAGGCTCACGCGTCAAGGGCTGGTGCCGGGACGGATCACCGCATGACCGGCCTCTCACCTGCAATCAGGAAAATTCCGCCATGGTCTTGGGGCTGCGCGATTGTTCGCGGGTGGGCACCATTACCAATGCCTCACCGTCCAGCACCACTTTGCCCTCGACCGAGCATTCGCAGGCAAGACGCACCCTATGGCCCTTTTCAATGGTTTCAATGACCTCGACGCTGATGCTGACGACGTCACCAATGCGCACCGGCCCGCGGAAATTAAGGGTTTGTGACAAATAGACCGCCCCTGGCCCCGGCAAACGCATGCCCAGCACCGCCGAGATCAGACTGGCGGTGTAAAGCCCGTGGGCGATGCGCTCGCCAAAACGGGTTTTGCGGGCAAAATGGTCCGACAGATGAATCGGATTGTGGTCTCCCGACAATGTGGCAAAGCCAATAACGTCCTCGTTCATCACAGTTTTCAGCAATACCTCGCGCATGCCGACGCTGATTTCCTCGAAGTGATAGATTTTGAAAGGGCTAGGTGCGCTGGGTGTTGAATTCATGATTGTGGGGACCTTCGGCAATGCCGATTTCAGGGTTGAAGACAGGATATATTGCGGGACAACTGTAAATTTTGCGGCGATCGTAATTTCTTGTTGGGAAAACGCAATTGATAATTGGAATTAAACATTGCCAAGAAGCGGTCTTAACCAGACGGAAATTGTTATAGTGCAGGCTCCGAAAACAAGAGGAATTGGCGCTGCCCCAGGAGCCGGAGGCGGTGCCCTTTTCAGCTTTATTCCGGAGACCCCCATGCAAGCCGATTTTGCAATGCCAATTCTGATTGTTGATGATTATCAAACAATGGTTCGCATCATGCGCAATCTTTTGAAACAAATTGGCTATGAAAATGTCGATGAGGCAGCCAATGGCGCCGAGGCGATCCAGAAAATCCGGAACACGGCCTATGGGCTGATCATCTCCGACTGGAACATGGAGCCGGTTACCGGGCTTGAATTGCTCCAATCGGTGCGGCTTGACCCGCTGAATGCCAATACGCCCTTCATCATGGTCACGGCGGAGTCAAAAACCGACAATATCGTGGCAGCCCGCAAGGCTGGGGTTAGCGGTTATATTGTCAAGCCATTCAATGCCCAGACCCTGAAATCGCGCATTGACGCAGCCTGCGCGGCCCGGGCCGCCTAAGCGCGCAACGCGGCAGCCCTTACCAGGCCAGTTCGCGCATCACATAAGTCGGATCACCCGGCTTGTCGGCTATAAACTGCGCCAGCACGTGCAATTGCACCGCCTCGCCTTCATCGGGATGCAGTATATGCCGATGAATCCCGCCGGTAATCAGCAAGGCATCGACACCCAGATGCGCGGCTCCGGCCATATCGGTCGCCAGGGCATCGCCAATTGCCAGCACCCGGCTCTTGTCAATCGGGGCGCGGGATGATTGCGCCGCCAACGACAGGGCGCGCGCATAGATCGGCGGGTAGGGCTTACCGGCATAGATCGCCTCGCCGCCCAACTGGGTATAGGCCTGCGCCAAGGCGCCCGCGCAATAGAGCAGGGTGGTTCCGCGATGCACCACAATATCCGGGTTGGCGCAGATGAACGGCAGGTTGCGATCGCGCATTTTCTGGAGCGACCCGGCGTAATCGTGCGGCGTCTCGGTCTCGTCGTCGTAAAGGCCGGTGCAGACCACAAATTCGGCGCTTTCCAGAGCGGCGAGGGTTGGCGTCAGGCCGGTGGCTTCGCGCACCTCATCAAACAGCGCCAGATCGCGCTCGGGGCCAATATGGTAGAGTGGGGCCGTGCCCCGTTCCTCGATCAGCCCGACGGTCACGTCGCCGGACGTGACGATGGCGTCATAAGCATCGCGCGGCACCTTGAATTCATCGAGTTGGTCAATGATGGGTTGACGCGGGCGCGGCGCGTTGGTGATCAGCACCACGACGCCGCCCTTGGCGCGGAAAGCCTGCAGGGCAGCGACGGCGCGACGATGATGGGCCTCACCATCGTGCACGACGCCCCAAATGTCGCAGAGCAGCACGTCGTAACGGCTGGCAATTTGCGAGAGGCCTTTCAGGATTTCAGTTGGGGCAGGGGTTGATTGTATCATATGCAGGCGATGCAGGCTTAAGGGCGCGCTGTCAACTCCCGGAGCCAAAAAATGCGTTTACACTCAAGCCCGGGCCGTCAAGCCAATAACCGCTGACATGCCCTTGTGACCCGCCCCTTCGCGCATTTCGAGTTCTTCCTCGACAATATGCAGGTCGGACATGCCGTGAAAGGCCTCCTCCAGCATCTTGCGGGTATAGAGATGGCTGAGCACACGCGGGCCGCCAGTGCCATGTTCCAATTGTTTGGGCGTGTAGCCAGCGACAATCAGCAGGCCGCCGGGCTTGAGGCTTTGGCGAAGGTTCTGCCATTTCAGGGCGCGCTGTTGGGGATCACTGAATTGGGTGAATATGTCGGCCACCACATCATAGGCGGCCTTTGGATAGGCCCATGCGTGCGCATCACCCAATTCAAATTGCACGTCTACCCCGACATCCTTGGCCAGTGCGCGCGCCTTGGCTTGGGCTTTGGGTGAAAAATCGACCGAATGAACGTCAAGGCCACGGGTGGCCAGCCAGACTCCGTTGCGGCCTTCGCCATCGGCTATCGCGAGTGCGCGGCCGGATTTGGGCAGCAAAGACGCGCAACTTGCCAGAAAATGGTTGGGCTCGCGGCCAAACACATATTCACTGGCGCTGAAACGGTCTTCCCAACGTTGCAATTCGCTCATTTTGGAAACCTCGGATGGTGAAGCGGAATGGAGCGCAATCTATCCATGATTGCCGACGGCGACCATAGTGAATATCAGCCAACGCCGGGGTCGCGGCAGAATGTCACTCTGCCGCACCGGCCAAGGATGGCAATGGCGGGTTACCGCGCGTGCAAGCCGACCTGCGGATGGGACAGAGCCTGAATGATACCGCGCAATTCGGCGAGGCCCTTCAACCGTCCGATCGAAGGGTAGCCGGGTTGGGCCTGGCGATGCAGGTCATCCAGAATGTCCTGACCATGGTCGGGGCGCATCGGGATCGACCAATCGGAGCGTCCTGCCGCTTTGCGCCTGGCTTCTTCCCGCAATGCCGCAGCCAGAACGGCCACCATATCGGTGTCGCCCCCAAGATGCTCGGCCTCATGGAAAGAGCCGCGCACATGGCTGGTCTCGCGTTTGACGTTGCGCAAATGCAGGAAATGCACGCGCGCACCAAGGCGATCCATCATGCCGGGCAGATCATTGTCCGGACGCGCGCCCAGCGATCCCGTGCACAGGGTGATGCCATTGGCGGGAATATCGACGGCAGACATAATGGCTTCGTAGTCCGATTCGGTGGACATGACACGCGGCAGGCCGAGCAAATCGAATGGTGGGTCGTCGGGGTGGCAGCACAGACGCACGCCCAGGTTCTCGGCCACTGGCGCGATTTCGGTGAGGAAGTCGATAAAATTGCCACGCAGGCGATCGGCCGAAATATGGGCATATTCGGCGAGGTGTTGGCGCACATCATCCAGAGTGAAGTGCTCGGCTGCGCCCGGCAGGCCGAAGACCACATTGCGGGCCATGGCCTGTTGCTCGGCCTCGCTCATGGCCCTGAAACGCTCATTGGCGGTGGCAATGATATCTGCAGGGTAGTCCTTGGCGGCATTGGGCCGCTGGAGAATGAAAATATCGAAAGCGGCAAAATCCGCGTAGTCAAAACGCATGCAGGTCGCGCCAGTGGGCAGACGCCATGCGAGGTTGGTGCGGGTCCAATCCAGCACTGGCATGAAGTTATAGCAGACCGTTTCAATGCCGGCTTTGGCGAGATTGTTCAGGCTCACCTTGTAATTATCGATGTGGGTGCGCCAGTCGCCTTTCTGCTTCTTGATATCTTCGGAAACGGGAAGGCTTTCCACGACATCCCATGCAAGACCGGACGGTGTGCCATCCTTCATCCACGCCAATTCACGCTGCCGCTTGGTGATTTCCTCCGGCGACCAGACGAGGCCAGTCGGGACATGGTGCAGCGCTGTCACCACCCCCTGCACACCAGCCTGGCGCATATCATCAATGGAAACCAGATCCTTGGGGCCAAACCAACGCCACGTTTGTTTCACAGCACTCTCCTTCAGCTTGCAGTTTCAATGTCTAACGCTTTGCGCCCGATGCGCCAAACGGTTTCGGGCGCAAAACGGGGCAAGTTATGCCTCGCTCAATCGCCAGTGGACGCGCGCAGCAGCAGCGCGGGCTCGATGAGTTGGCGCACCGGCATCTTTGAAGGCACCTCCAGACCCAGGGCACAGCGGACGGCTTTGGCTGTCAACTGGCCAATGGCACGACAATGCGGATCGATCGTGGTGATGGGTGGCACGCAAATTTCCGAAATTTCATAAGCGCCAAAGCCCGCGATCGCGATCTGGCCGGGGACCGGGATACCGCGGCGTTGGCATTCGGTCAGCGCGCCAAATGCGGCGAGGTCGGACACGCATATTACCGCTTCGGTGTCGGGCCAACGCGCCATCAGCCGCACCAGCGCGTCCGCGCCTTCGCGCATCGAAATCGGCGGCGTTCCGGCTTCGACCAATCGCGTCGGGTCAAGCGACAGGCTTTCCATTTCGCGGATGAAGCCACGCCGACGATCCAGCCCACGCGTATCTCGGCTGGCATCACCGCCCAGAAATGCAATTTTGCGGCGGCCCTTCGAGGCGAGGTGGCGCACCAGAATTGCGGCGGCGGCAGCGTTGGAAAACCCCACCACCCGATCCACCGGCGCAACCGGATCATCCCAGGTCTCAATGACCGGAATACCGGCATGGGCCAGCATGTAACGGCATTTCTCCGTGTGGGTGCCGCCGGTCAACATGATGGCCTCGGGCCGACGCGCCAATAATTGGCGCACCAATTGCTCTTCTTCGTTCACGTCATAATCGGTGTAGGCGAGCAGCACCTGCAACCGGCTTTCGCGCAGGCCTTCGGTCAAACCGCGCACGGTATCGGCGAAATTGGCATTGTTGATCGAGGGAATGGTCACCGCGATGAAACCGGTCTTTTGGGAGGACAGGCCAGCGGCGGCGCTGTTCATGACATAGCCGAGTTGATCGGCGGCGGCCACAATGGCGCGGCGCGTTTCTGAATGGACATTGGTGCCAGCTTTGAAAGCACGCGAGACCGTCATCGGTGACACGCCTGCGG
Source organism: Hyphomicrobiales bacterium (assembly GCA_019075865.1). Taxonomy (GTDB): domain Bacteria; phylum Pseudomonadota; class Alphaproteobacteria; order Rhizobiales; family Beijerinckiaceae; genus REEB77. The sequence continues at coordinate 202,470 of JAGXAN010000007.1, forward strand.
CGCGGGCGACATCGGTCATGGTCGGCGCTTTGATTGGCTTGCTGCTCATGGCAATTGCCTTTGACCTGGTAAAATGCAGACAGTTTAGATTGGAATGCCTGAAGGGGTGTTGGATGGTTCCCTTGTGCTTTGCCCTTGCGACAAACGAGCCGCGATCTCGGTGACGATGGCGTCCAGAGTTTGGTCAATGTCCTCTGAAAACGCGGATTCATCGACTGCGGGCGGCTCCAGCGCGGCGAATTGGCTGTCCAGCAATGCCAGCGGCATGAAATGCCCGGAGCGATGGCGCATGCGCTGCTCGATAATTTCGCGCGTGCCGCTGAGATGGACGAAAGTGACCGGCGCACCTGCTGCGGCGCGGATGTGGTCGCGGTAGGCGCGCTTGAGGGCCGAACAGCCGATCATCAACCGGGCAGGGCTCAACCGGGTAGTGCTCTTGGCAAAGGTCTGGCCAACCGTTTCCAGCCACGGCCAGCGGTCTGCATCGGTGAGGGGGATGCCGGCCGACATTTTTGCGACATTTTCGCGCGAATGCAGCGTGTCGCCATCGAGATAAGTCCAATCGGTGCGGGCGGCCAATGCCTCGCCGACACTGGTCTTGCCGCATCCCGCCACTCCCATGATGATGACGTTTTTGATCATATTACAGCGAGGCCGTGATGCCGCCATCCACATAAAGCGTGTGGCCGTTGACGAAGGAGGAGGCGTTGGACGCCAGAAAAACGCAGGCGCCCACCAATTCTTCGACCTGGCCCCAGCGTCCGGCCGGCGTGCGCTTTTCGAGCCATGCGCTAAAATCAGGGTCCGCCACCAAAGCGGCATTGAGGGGTGTGTCAAAATAGCCGGGCGCAATCGCGTTGCATTGCAGGCCATGGCGCGCCCAATCAGTGGCCATGCCTTTGGTCAGGTTGCCAACGGCGCCTTTTGTGGCGGTATAGGGCGCGATCGAGGGGCGCGCCAATGCGGTTTGCACCGAGGCGATGTTGATGATCTTGCCACGGCCACGCGCGATCATATGGCGGGCAACCGCCTGTCCGACATTGAATACCGACATGATGTTGGTGCGCAAAAGCCGCTCGAACGCCTCTGCGGGAAAATCCTCCAGCGGCGCGCGGTGCTGCATGCCGGCGTTGTTGATGCAAATATCGATGGGGCCGACGCTTGCCTCAAAATGGTCGATGGCGGTGCGACTGGCGGCGTGATCGGTCGCATCAAAGGGCAGCATATGGACATGGGCACCGGCTTCCCTGAGGCGGGCGGCGGCTTGCGCCAATTTGACCTCATCGCGGCCATTGAGCACCAGGCTTGCCCCGGCTTTGGCCATGCCAGCGGCCAGCGCCAGGCCGATGCCTTGCGAGGAGCCGGTGATCAGGGCGGTGCGTCCACTCAGATCGAACAAGGACAAATCCGCCATATCGCAAACTCCAATTATTTTATCGACTTTCTGAAGATGACATGTCTAAATGTTATCGATAACATGGTCAATGTGTCATTCGACGCGGTGCATTCTCTGGCAAGTGGCGCGTGCGGTTGAGCCGTTTTGACCTGTAAAAATGCCAATCTCCCGGGGTTCTGCCATGCGTGCCATCGTTATTCACCAAGCCAAAGACCTGCGAATTGAGGAGCGTCCGGTGGAGGTGCCCGCTGCCGGGGAAGTGGCAATCAAACTCGCCGCCGGTGGCATTTGCGGATCCGATCTGCATTATTACAACCACGGCGGTTTTGGCGTGGTGCGCCTGAAGGAACCGATGATTCTTGGCCATGAAGTGGCGGGTCATGTCGTGGGTCTGGGCGAGGGGGTTCGCCACCTGCGCATCGGCGACCTCGTGGCCGTTTCGCCATCGCGCCCCTGCGGGCATTGCGAATATTGCGGGTTGGGCCTGCGCAATCATTGCGAAAACATGCGCTTTTACGGCTCCGCCATGCCGTTTCCGCACATTCAGGGTGCGTTTCGTGAGAATCTGGTGGCTTTGGAATGCCAATGTGTCAAAGCCGACGGGCTGGATGCGGGGCAGGCGGCGATGGCGGAGCCTTTGTCCGTGTGTCTGCACGCAACGCGACGGGCGGGTGAAATGCTGGGCAAAAAGGTTCTGGTGACCGGCTCTGGCCCGATTGGCTGCCTGTGTGTGCTGGCGGCCCGCGCCGCAGGGGCGGCAGAAATCGTTGTTACCGATCTGTCGGATGCAGCCCTTGGATTTGCGCGCAAGGTCGGTGCGGACCGGGTGATTAACACGCGCACCCATCCCGAGGCGCTGGCCGCTTACGCGGTGGGCAAAGGCTATTTTGACGTGCTTTATGAATGTTCAGGGGCCGCACCGGCATTGGCCGGGGCCATTCCGGCGATGCGCCCGCGCTCGGTGATCATGCAATTGGGCCTCGGAGGTGATATGACATTGCCCGTTCAAGCAATGACCGCCAAGGAGATCGACCTGCGGGGCTCCTTCCGTTTTCATGAGGAATTCGCCATTGCCGTCAAGCTGATGCAATCAGGGGCCATTGATGTGCGCCCATTGATCTCGCATACGCTCAATCTCTCGGAAGCGGTGGCGGCTTTCGATCTGGCCGGTGATCGCTCGCAGGCGATGAAGGTGCAACTGGCATTTGCCTGAGGCGGCGCATCATTCATGACCCGCCTTCATGACCCGCCTTCACGCAACGGCTGGTGGACGGCACATGCGGCGCAGGGTTATCTGACTGGAATGGATTGAAAACGAGGGGGAATAAATGTCGTTTTTTGAGGCGCTGGAGCCAGAATTTGGCAGCTTCGTGATGGGTAATGCGCCGGTGAAGCAATTGGCGACCGGATTTGACTGGACGGAAGGGCCGGTGTGGTTTGGCGATGCCAATTGCCTGCTGTTTTCCGACATTCCCAACAATCGCATCCTGCGCTGGACGCCGGGCGTTGGCATCAGCACCTATCGCCAACCCTCCAATTACGCCAATGGCCATACCCGCGACCGCCAGGGGCGGTTGGTTTCCTGCGAGCATGGGGCAAGGCGGGTGACGCGCACGGAACTTGATGGCTCCATCACCGTCATTGCCGATCAATACAAGGGCAAGCGCCTGAATTCGCCCAATGATGTGGTTGTCAAATCCGATGGGACGATCTGGTTCTCGGATCCGCATTACGGCATTATGACCAATTATGAGGGGTTCAAGGGCGCGCAGGAATTGCCGTGTAATGTCTATCGGGTCGATCCGGCCAATGGCGTGATTGAGGCGGTGGCCACCGATTTCAATTGCCCGAACGGTCTGGCATTTTCCCCCGATGAAAGCCGGCTCTACATTGCTGATACCGGGCGGATGTTTGGCGCGGACGCGCAGCATATTCGCGTGTTTCACAGCGATAGCGCCGGCAAACTGTCGGGAGGCAAGACCTTTCATGTCATTCAGCTCGGATGCGCCGACGGTTTCCGCCTCGACACACAAGGCAATGTCTGGTCATCGGCGGCGGATGGGGTGCATTGCATCAACCCGGATGGCGTCCTTTTGGGTAAAATACTTGTGCCGGAATTGGTCTCCAACGTCTGTTTTGGCGGGCGGGCGAAGCATCAATTGTTTATCACCGCCACCACCAGCCTCTATGCCGTCACGCTCAACCGGGAAGGCGCGGTTCTGCCCTGATCGCTAAAGCGTATTGCCGGGCACCAATCGCGTTGGCACAACGTTAACATCGTGCACCGGTTCGCCGCGCAGGCGGCCCACCAGAAGCTCGGCCGAGAGTTTGCCGATCTGCTGGGTCGGGATGACCGTGGTGGTGAGGCGGCGCGACAGGATAGACGCTGCCTCGTGGCCACCCCAGCCGGCAATGCCTATGTCCTCGGGCACACGAATGCCTTTCCGGTCGCAATAGGCGAGACCGCCGAGCGCCATCGTGTCATCCTGAAAATAGATCATGTCGAGGTGGGGTGCGCGACTGAGCAGCGTTTCCGCGCCATAATAGCCCGCGTAAAAGCCGGGCAAGTCGTTGAGGATTTCAACCGCTGCCAAAGGCGCGCCAGCTTGGCTGACGGCAGCCGAAAAGCCGTCGAACCGTTCCGGGCCACGGTTCTGGAGATCACGCACCGCGCCCAAAAGTCCGGGTTTTCGGCGACCCTGCGCAATGGCAAAACGACCCATTTCATAGCCGGAATCAAATTGGTTGAAACCCACCGACATATCGAGCGGGCTGGTGTTGAGATCCCAGAATTCAACAATGGGAATGGCGGCATCGCGGAGCAATTCCAGCGTCGCCTTGCTGTGATGCTTGGTGGAAAGCAGGACCCCGGCCGGTCGCCATGACAATAGGCCGCGCAACCAGATTTCTTCCTGATCCGGCAATTGGTTGTGACTGCCGATCATCGGCTGATAACCGAGGCGCGAAAAGCTGCGGTCGATGCTTTCCAGCACCTGGCCGAAGAAATGGCTCGACAAACGCGGCACGCATACACCCACCAATGTCGAGGCCGCCGCCGTTCCGAATGCCGCCGCGAGGCGATTTGGCAGATAGCCGAGACGCTCGACTTCGGCCATGACCTTGCGGCGGGTCGATTCCGAAAATCCGGGGGCGCTACGCAACACGCGTGACACCGTCATTTTCGAGACGCCCGCTGCTTCGGCAATCAATTCCAGGCTGCCGCTGTGTTTTCGCTTCAATGGCGCTGCCATTCCAAAAAATCCCACATCCGCCAAAAATTTCTACACCCGAAACGGGCCGAAAGATCGGAACGATCGATCCTATCACGAAAAATGTTACCGATACCAAATCCGCTTGACTCTATTTCGAGGCGAGCGGATATTTACGTTATCGGTAACGTAGCGAAGAATTACGATTCCGTACAGGGAGGAATGTGAGTGTTGGAAGCCAGCGCGGGTCTGTTTTTTGACGGCGTTAACAAAGCGTTTGGCGGCACGCAGGCGCTGCGCGGTGTGTCTTTGCATGTCGAACGCGGCGAAATTGTTGCGCTTCTGGGCGAGAATGGCGCGGGCAAATCAACGCTGATCAAGACTTTGGGTGGCATTCACAAGGCCGACAGTGGCCGGGTCATGATTGACGGCGTTGAATATAGCCACAAGCCTGGCAGTATGAACCAGCGCCAGAAAGTGGCTTTCATTCATCAGGATCTTGGTCTCATCGAATGGATGAGCGTGGCCGAAAACATTGCCATGGCGGTTGGCTTCCAGAAAAGCCACGGGCTGATTTCATGGCGACGCTCGGCGGACGTGGCGCGGCGGGCACTGGCGCTGGTGGAATGCGATTTTGACCCCTCGACTCGGGTTTCTGCACTCAGCCGCACCGAAAAGTCACTGGTGGCGATTGCGCGGGCATTGGTGGTGGAATGTGATTTTCTGGTGCTGGATGAGCCCACCGCCAGTTTGCCGGCGGATGAAGTGGAGCGGCTGTTTGCTGCCTTGAAGCCGCTGAAAAGCAAGGGTGTTGGCATGATTTATGTCTCGCACCGGCTCGATGAAATTTTTCGCATTGCCGATCGCGTTGCCGTATTGCGTGACGGGCAGATGGTGGGAATGCGCGACATTGCCCATACCAATGCGGAAGAGTTGGTAACGCTGATCGTCGGGCGCAAGGCCCGCGAATTCGTGCGCCCAGAGCTTGGCGGCGGCGATGATATACTGACCGTGCGGGACATGCGTGCCGAGCGTGTTGGGCCGGTGAGTTTTGCCATGGCGCGCGGCGAGATGCTTGGGCTGGTGGGCTTGCGCGGGGCAGGGCACGAGGGCATCGGGCGCGCCCTTTTCGGATTGCAGGATTTTACTGGCGATATCCACCTTGAGGGCAAGGCTCCGGAACTGTCCAACCCCAATGCAGCCATGGAATCGGGTATTGGATTTGTGGCACGCGACCGCGTGGTCGAGTCGGTGGCACCGGCGTTGTCCATTTGCGAAAACACGTTCCTCAATCCGCTGGTGCGCGGGCGTGGCCTGCTTGAATTGATGTCGACGGGGCGAGAAAAGCGCGCGGCTCAGCAATTGGGCGAGCTCGTCGGCCTTAGCCCCAATGATCCCGCCTTGGCCATTGAGGCACTTTCGGGCGGCAACCAGCAAAAGGTGGTGGTTGGGCGTTGGCTGGGCACCGGACGCAAATTGCTGATTGCCGAAGACCCGACCGCCGGTGTGGATGTGGGCGCCAAGGCGGAAATCTACAATCTGCTGTTTGATGCCATGAAAGCGGGCATGGGCGTGCTGATTGTCTCGACCGATTTTGAGGAAGTTGCCAGCATTTGCCATCGGGCGCTGGTGTTCAGCCGCGGGCATCTCGTGGCCGAACTTGAAGGCGTCGAATTATCCACCGAGAGTTTGATCCAGGCCGCGTCCGCCGGTGAAGTCAACAAAGAAAAGACCTTGACCCATGCAGTCCATTGAATCCAACGCGCTTGAGCCGACACGCGCCGAACTGACCGGCCTGACCGCGATGCAGAAACTGGTTCGAATGATACCGGTCTATGGTCTCGTCATTCTGGCGGTGTTTTTGCTGCTGCTGTTCTCGATTTTGCTCCCCAACACCTTCCCGACATTGTTGAATCTGCGGGCCATATTGAGTGACAAATCGATCATTGCCATGCTCAGTCTGGCGGCGATGGTGCCAATGGCGGCCGGGCGTATAGATCTCACGGTGGGTTACGGCATTGTGCTGTGGCACATTTTGGCGATTTCCTTGCAAACCATGTTTGGCGTGCCGTGGCCGATCGCGGTGCTGATCGTGCTGGTGCTGGGAGCCGTGGTCGGTTTTCTCAATGGCCTGCTGGTGGAAGTCGCCAAAATCGACAGCTTCATCGCCACGCTGGGCACGGGCACGATCCTTTATGCGCTGGCCCTCTGGCACACCGGCGGGCGGCAAGTGGTGGGCGTTTTGCCGGCCGGATTTTACGCCATCAATGGCACATTCATTTTCGGGCTGCCGATCACGGCATTTTATGTGTTTGCGGTGACGATTGCGATGTGGCTGGTGCTGGAATACACGCCGACCGGGCGGTTTTTATATGCGATCGGTGCCAATTCGCGCGCGGCGGAACTCAATGGCATTCCAACGCGCAAATTTGTGGTGGGCGCGTTTGTCACCTCCGGCTTGATGACGGCACTGACGGGCGTGTTGTTGGCATCCAAGCTGCGGATTGGTCAGGCGAGCGTTGGTCTGGAATTTCTGTTACCGGCGCTTGTCGGCGCGTTTCTGGGTTCAACCACCATCAAGCCGGGCCGCGTCAACGTCTGGGGTACCATGGTCGGCGTTGCCATTCTGGCGATTGGCATTTCGGGAATTCAACAATTCGGCGGTTCATTCTGGGTTGAGCCCATGTTCAACGGGGTGACTCTGCTGGTGGCTATCGGCATTGCCGGTTATGCGCAGCGACGCAAAGGGGCTGTGAAGAAGTAATTGAAAACACAAAACTGGAGGAAACCATGCACATGCATAAGCGTACATTCATGAAGATGCTGCTCGCGAGCACCGCCATAACGGTGGCAGGGCTGCCGGCAGCCTATGCCGACATGTCATTTGATGGGCCAAAGGCCGGCCCCAAGGCAGTGCCGGGCAAAACCATTGTGGTATTGGCAGCCGACATGAAGAATGGCGGCATTCTCGGGGTGACCAATGGCGTCAAGGAAGCCGCCGCCAAAATCGGCTGGACCGTGCGGGTGCTGGATGGTGCCGGGTCGGTGCAGGGCCGCACGGCGGCCTTTGGTCAGGCCATGGCTCTCAAGCCCGATGGCATCGTCATCAATGGCTTTGACGCCGTTGAACAGCAGGCAGCGTTACAAGGCGTGGTTGCAGCCAAAATTCCGCTGGTTTCCTGGCATTCTGGCCCAAAAATCGGCTGCAGCGCACCGGGTGGCATTTTTGCCAATGTTTCGACCGATCCGATGACCGTTTCGGAAGACGCGGCCAAATGGGCAGTGAATGATGCCGGTGGCAAGCCGGGTGTGGTGATTTTTACCGATTCGACCTATCAAATCGCCATCGACAAAGCCAATCGCATCAAGGAAACCATCGAGAAGATGGGCGGCAAGGTGCTGGAATATGTCGATACGCCCATCGCTGACACATCCACCCGCATGGGCCCGCTAACGACCAGCCTGCTGCAAAAGTATGGAAAATCATGGACGCATGCGCTGGCGATCAATGACATCTATTTTGATTTCATGGGCCCGGCCCTGGCCGCAGCCGGAATTGCCGGCGACGGCGCGCCCAAGGCTGTGGCTGCGGGCGATGGTTCGGAATCCGCGTTCCAGCGCATTGGCACTGGGCAATATCAGGTGGTGACCGTTGCCGAACCGCTCAACCTGCAAGGCTGGCAATTGGTGGATGAATTGAACCGTGCCATCGCGGGCCAACCCTGCTCGGGCTACGTTACCGCGCCGTCAGTGATCACCAAGGCCGTAGTGGAAAAAATGGGCAAGAGCACGCAGTTTGACCCCGACAATGGCTACCGCGAAGCCTACGCCAAGATCTGGGGCAAATGAGCCAAAATTCGGCGCGGCGGTTCAAACTGCTGCGCCGTTTCGCAAGGAATATAATGTGGAATTAGCGGGCGGGTGCGATGGCCTGAATTCAGAGTGCGCAAAGGCTGGAGCGGGTTAAAAAACGCTTCTCGCGGCCATTGTCCAGCGAGAACATGCCACCACGACCCGGCACGACGTCGATCAAAAGATCCGTATGCTTCCAGACTTCATATTGCGAGCCGCTGATATAGAACGGCATGCCACCAATTTCGCCCAGCTTGATGTCGATGTCGCCGATAAGGAAATCGCCCTGCGCGTAGCACATAGGTGAGGAACCGTCACAGCAACCGCCCGATTGATGGAACAATACAGGGCCATATTCGCTGACGATTTCGGCAAGAAGATCGAGCGCAGCAGGGGTCGCTGTCACTTTGTCGAGGGTAACATCCGTCATGGCAACCTCCGGTATCGCCGTGCAGAAGATAGGCCGCCCATTCTTTCGAACAAGCGGCCCATTCATTGACGATCAGAAGAATCCGAGCTTCTTGGGGCTGTAGCTAACCAGCATGTTCTTGGTCTGCTGGTAGTGATCGAGCATCATCTTGTGGGTCTCGCGACCGATGCCAGACTGCTTGTAACCGCCAAATGCCGCATGTGCCGGATAGGCATGATAGCAATTGGTCCAGACCCGACCGGCCTGGATGGCGCGACCAAAGCGATAGCAAATGTTGGCGTTGCGGCTCCAGATGCCAGCACCAAGACCGTAGAGCGTGTCATTGGCAATCGCCAGTGCTTCGGCCTCGTCCTTGAAAGTGGTGACTGAGACGACGGGTCCAAAAATTTCTTCCTGGAACACGCGCATCTTGTTGTGACCCTTGAACACGGTTGGCTTCACGTAGAAGCCACCGGCCAGATCGCCGCTCTGGACAAGACGCTCGCCGCCAATCAACACTTCCGCGCCTTCCTTGCGGCCGATGTCGATGTAGGAGAGAATCTTTTCCATCTGCTCGCCGGATGCTTGGGCACCGATCATCGTGGAGGGATCCATCGGGTGGCCCTGGGTGATTTCGGCAACGCGCTTTAGCGCCTTGGCCATGAACTTGTCGTAGATCTTTTCATGGATCAGGGCGCGGCTGGGGCAGGTGCAGACTTCGCCCTGGTTGAGCGCGAACATTACAAAGCCTTCAACCGCCTTGTCGAAGAAATCATCATCTGCGTCGCAGACGTCTTCAAAGAAGATGTTGGGGGATTTGCCGCCCAATTCCAGCGTCACCGGAATCAGGTTTTGCGAAGCATATTGCATGATGAGGCGACCGGTCGTCGTCTCGCCGGTAAATGCAATCTTTGCAATGCGGTTCGAGGAGGCCAGCGGCTTGCCAGCCTCTAGGCCAAAGCCGTTGACAATGTTGAGGACGCCCTTGGGCAGGATATCGCCAATAAGCTCAATCCAGACCATGATCGAGGCCGGGGTTTGTTCTGCCGGCTTAAGCACGACGCAATTGCCAGCGGCCAGAGCAGGCGCCATTTTCCAGCAGGCCATCAGAAGCGGAAAATTCCAGGGAATGATCTGGCCAACCACACCGAGGGGCTCATGGAAATGGTAGGCGACCGTATCATGGTCGATTTCACTCAACGATCCTTCCTGTGCGCGAATGGAACCGGCGAAATAACGGAAATGATCGATAGCCAGGGGCAAATCGGCGGCGCGGGTTTCGCGGATCGGCTTGCCATTGTCCCAGGTTTCTGCGACCGCCAATTTTTCAAGATTGGCTTCCATACGGTCGGCAATCTGGTTCAACATCAGCGCGCGTTCGGCCGGGCTGGTGCGGGCCCAGGCGTCCTTGGCGGCATGGGCAGCATCGAGCGCGGCTTCGATGTCGGATGCATCCGAGCGGGCAATCTTGCAAATTACCTTGCCGTGAATTGGCGAGATATTGTCGAAATATTTGCCCGCACCGGGTTTGCGCCAGGTGCCGTTGATGTAATTGTCATAGGTGTCGGCAAAAGGATGGGCAGCGAAATTGGATTGTTTAGGCTGTGCCGTCATAACGTCCTCCAGAGTTGCGCCCGTCCATTGTTTTGCGGGCGTTGGGGACGAAAGAAATCAGAAAATAGGGGAGGGCGACAGATGCGGCAACTGGATTGCCTGCTCCAACTGTCTCACAATTGAAACACTTGTGGCCTGCTCTAGTTGTTTCGATGCCACTCGGCCTCAGCGACAATGCCGTGCTGGGCGAGTTTGCGGTAGAGGGTCGCTCGAGAAATCCCCAGCGCCTTGGCGGTATGGGTCACGTTATGGGCGTTTCGCTCCAGCGTGCGGCGCAAGACGCTGCGCTCGGCACAGTCGAGAGTATCGCCTTCGGGAGGGCTATTCTCCAGTACTTCGGGCGCGGGTATATTCAATTGCCGCTCGCTGTGCGAGAGGCCAAGGGTGCGACGAGCCGCATGGGTGGCTCCAATGATAAGGTCATGGCGGTCTATGGCAACCAGCGCCGGGCCATGTGCTGGTTTTTCCGGCAGCATGACGATGCGATGACCGGCAAAGGCCAGATTGAAATTGCGGGTTTCGATCTTCTGGGCCGCATCCACAGCCAGCGAACAGATGATGCGGGCAAATCCTTCCGACAGGTCCGGCTTGCAGGTTGACACATCAATCACTGCAGCCAGCGCGCCAAATTCGTCATGAATGGGAGCCGTCATGCAACTCAATATGGTGTTGCGGGTCAAAAAATGCTGATCGCGGTGGATGACGACAGGGCGTTGTTCGACCAGCGCCGTCCCGATGGCATTGGTGCCCTGGCTTTTCTCACTCCAGTTGGCACCCAGCCAAAGGCCCCAGTTTTCAAACAACGTGTCGTCCGCCGCTGATCCGCGTCGCTCCAGAATGACGCCCTTGTGGTTGGCCATGACCACGGTGCAACCGGCATGGCCGACGAGGTCAAATACCTGATCGAGCGAGGGGTGGGCGACCTGGATCAGACGGCCCAGAGCCTCGCGTTCATGGCGCAGGGCAAGGTCCTCAAGACGCTCGGGCAGCAAATCGCCGCCCGGAGACAGGGCGTGCAGGCGCGATGAGCGTGTCCAGGATGCAACAACGGGCGAGACAGCCGCTGAACTGCTCGCAACAGCGCGGGTGACTTCATTGACATGGCTAAACTTGTCCCGGCTTGCCATAATGCTACCTGGTACATTGTCAAATTACGTCAGATGCAAATTCGGCGCGCAGGTTCCGGTAAGGATCCGCAGACAGAGCGAAACTGCAACTGATCAACTTCCCATTATTGCGGAAGTCTATCGCATCCTTTATCCACGCGCAAATCTGTTTCCTTCATTCTTTCGAATAGGCAATGTATAAGGGGCGAAGTCTTTAGAGCCACCAAGGCCAACGGCAAATGCAGGTTTATGTTTCAAGGGGAAGAATTTGAATCGTGATGAAATGACCTTTTCCGTTGCGCCGATGATGGATTGGACGGATCGCCATTGCCGGTATTTCCACCGGCTGATGACGCGCCATGCCCGGCTTTATACCGAAATGGTGACCACAGGGGCGATATTGCATGGCCCGCGTGACCGGCTGTTGGGTTTTGACGCGCAGGAACACAAGGTTGCGGTGCAATTGGGTGGCAATGACCCGCATGATCTGGCGCAATGCGCGCGGATTTGCGAAGACTATGGCTATGACGAAATCAATCTCAATGTCGGTTGCCCGTCGGACAGGGTGCAGAATGGTGCCTTCGGCGCCTGCCTGATGCGCGAACCCACGCTGGTGGGAGAATGCGTTCAGGCGATGAAAGCCAGCGTCAAGCTGCCGGTTACGGTCAAATGCCGCATTGGCGTTGACGATCAGGAACCGCAGCAGGCGCTTTGGGACATGGCGCAGACGATGCGGGATGCCGGGGTTGATGGCTTGATTGTCCATGCGCGCAAGGCCTGGTTGCAGGGCCTCAGCCCGAAGGAAAACCGGGACGTGCCGCCGCTGGACTACGGCTTGGTGTATCAGTTGAAACGGGCTTTTCCGAACCTGCCGATCGCGATCAATGGGGGAATTGCGGATTTGCCGCAGACGCAGGCGCATCTGGCCCATGTCGATGGCGTCATGATGGGGCGTGCCGCCTATCACAATCCCATGCTGCTTCTGGATGTCGATCCGGTGCTGTTTGGCACGCCGCGTCCGGTTGCAGATGGCTTTGCCGCGCTGGAGGCCTATTATCCCTATATCGAGCGGCAATTGCAGCAAGGTGTGCGGCTCCATTCGATCACCCGGCATTTACTGGGCATGTTTACAGGGATTGCGGGGGCACGGGCGTTCCGGCGGCATTTGTCCGGGGAGGGGATGCGCGAGGGGGCGGGCCTGGCTGTGCTGCGCGATGCGGTAAAACTGGTGCGTCCGGTTTTGCAGGCGGCTTAAAAGGGTCTTCCCGCGCTAACGCCAGTGCAAGAATCGACGCTCCGCCCAGCCGATGATTTGCGACAGGGTGAAGCCCAGGCCTGATAGAACGACGACGCCCGCCAGCAATTGATCCGTCTGCATCAGATTGCCCGCGGCCAGCACCATGGCCCCGAGGCCATGCTGGGCACCGATCATTTCGGCTGCCGTGAGCAGGATGATCGCGATGGACGTCGAGATGCGCGCGCCCGAAAGCAATGCGGGCAGGGCACCGGGCAGAATGATCCGTGTCAGGATCGTCCAGCGTGGCACGCCAAAGCTTTGTGCCATGCGGATCAATCCGCGATCCACATTGTCGACCCCGCCAAAGGTCGCGATCACCATGGGTGAAAATACGCCAAAGGCAATGGTGGCGACCTTCGAGACTTCGCCAATGCCCAGCCAGAGGACAAACAGCGGCAGCAAAGCGATTTTGGGGATGGGAAACAGTGCCGATACCAGCGGCAGGGCGCTGGAGCGTGCCAGCGAGAACAGGCCAATGGTGAGGCCGATCACGACGCCAAAGCTCGCGCCCAAGGCCCAGCCAAGCGCGAGGCGGCGGATGGAAGCCATGAAATTGACCGCGAGCGAACCGTCCTTGACCATGGCAACAAGCGCGGCAAAAACTTCGCCCGGCTTTGGCAGGGACAGATCGCTCACCCATCCGTAATGCGTGACCACCCACCACAGGGCGAGCACTAGCAGAAAGGTCACCAGCGGCACGAAACGCAAACGGCGCGGCGCAAAGCCGCCGCCCCGGAATGGCACCGACTGGCGCGCGGGCGCGGCGGCAAGGACAGGCTCACCTAGGATGGGCGCAACGCGCAGGGTGACGGGTTTGAGATCAGCCATTTTGCACCATTTCCCGATCCGCCATGGCGGCTTCGTCACGAATGAGGTGCCAGATATGATCGCGGATGGCGAGCAATTCGGGGGAATCGTCGCGCCGTGCAGCCAGCGGCATGTCAATGGAGACCAATTCCCGCAAGCGGCCTGGTCGGCGTGATAAAACCGCAATCTTATGACCTAGTTGCACGGCTTCGCTCAGATTATGAGTCACATAGACAGCGCTGAATCCGGATTGTTGCCAAAGGGCTTTCAAATCTTCCATCAATAGCGCGCGGGTCTGCGCATCGAGGGCGGAGAGGGGTTCGTCCATCAACAGGATCGCCGGACTGACCGCGAGCGCCCGTGCGATTGCCGCCCGTTGGCGCATGCCCCCGGAAAGCTGCTTGGGCAGGGCCTTGGCAAACTCGCGCAGATTGACGCGCGTGAGCACGCCTTCGATGCGCGCATCGCGGTCGGCGCGTGACAGGCCATGATGGCGCAGTGCTAATTCAATGTTGCCGTACACGCTCAGCCAGGGCACCAGCGCAAAATCCTGGAAAACGTATGTGAGCGGATTGAGCGTGGCAGCCTCGGCGACGCCAGTGGTGAATACCCCGCCGCTATCGGGCTTTTCCAAACCGCCGAGGATACGCAGAAGTGTGGATTTGCCGCAGCCGGAAGGGCCCAGCACAGCCATAATCTGGCCGCTCTCGACATGAAGCGATACGTCCTGAAGGATCACCATCCCGCCATAGGCGTGGGTGATGCTTTGCGCCATCAAATCCATTTGGATTCAAACCTATTTGGTGAATTCCTGATCGACGAAAGCTTTGGCATCGACGTCGGGGTTCACCAGCTTCAGCGACTTGTACCATTGGATCTGCCGCTCGATATCCGCCAGATTGATCTTGCCGGAGGCGTCGACAAAGACGGCCGAATGGATGATCTTGTCGGTGGCAACGTCCGGGGGCAGGCTGGTGAATACATATTTGGCGATCAGCGCCGCGGCAGCTTTGGTGTCGTCATTGACGACGGGTTTGCCGCTGGCATCCTTTTGCAGGAACGCCTTGGCGTAGTCGCTGCACCCATGCTGATAAGCGGTAACGAAACGCTTCACCAAATCCTTGTTGTTCGCCACCATTTTGACCGAACCGAACAGCGCGCCATATTGATAATCGGCGATCTGCGAAAACAGGCCGAGATAATGGGCGTCGCCCGACTTGACCAAAGGCTGTGCAAACTGGGGCGGCAACAGTGTTACATCGACCTGGCTGGTCTTGATGGCCGCGACCATGCTGGCTATGCCCTGGAGCGGTTTGATATTGTTCTTTGCAAGGTCGAGATGCTCGGCCTCGGCGATCTGGCCAAACATGTAATGCTGGGAGGAACCGACCTGCGTGACGGCAACGGAGGTGCCCGCCAGCTTGTCAAAGCCGGTGACGCCGCGCTGGAAGGCGGTGTTTGAGGCGAGCACCGTCGTGCCGTCATATCCTTTGCGCTCAGCGCCCTGCGAGGCGATGATTTTCAGCACGCCCTTACCGGCCAGATTATAGGTGCCGGCGGTGATGGCGGTGGCGCCAAAGTCAAGATCTCCGGAGGCGATGGCAACAGCAATGGGCTGCGCGGCCTGGAAATATTTGAAATTGACGTCGAGGCCGGCGTCCTTGAAATATCCGCGCTCCTGCGCCAGGAACAACCCACCCGATGACACAAAACGCAAAACCCCGACATTGACCTTGTCCGCGGCACTGGCCGGCGTGACAAAAGCGGGAAGCATGGCCAGTGCCAAACCAGCGATAAAATTGAAGCGCATCAACGAGACTCCCTGAAATTTGAGCCGGATATTTGCACAGCAGGCGACGTATGTCGATCAGCGGGGGGCAGAATTGAAACTCTGTGTTCAAACGTCCGCTTTTACGCATTTTCGCGCTGGGAAAAGATGACAAATCCGTCGTTGAGGTAGCGTTTTGGGTGAGAATCGTTTACCACAAGACGGTGTTACCCCCAAATAGGTTGTATGAATTGGCCAATTCCAGCGAGCAAACTCCGTCCACGCCTGATCAAGATATCCGACCCGTCTCTATCGTCGATGAAATGAAGAGCTCCTATCTGGATTACGCGATGAGCGTGATCGTTTCGCGGGCTTTGCCGGACGTGCGAGACGGCTTGAAGCCAGTGCATCGACGCATTTTGTTCTCCATGAGCGAAAACGGGCTTTCGCCGGATAAATCCTACGTCAAATCGGCGCGTGTCGTCGGCGACGTGATGGGTCAATATCATCCCCATGGCGACGCTTCGATTTATGAGGCGCTGGTGCGCATGGCGCAGGATTTTTCCATGCGCCTGATGCTGATTGACGGACAGGGTAATTTTGGGTCGATCGACAATGATCCGCCAGCGGCCATGCGTTATACCGAATGCCGCATGTCCAAATCGGCGATGGATATCGTCAGCGACCTTGATCTTGATACGGTTGATTTCCAGGACAACTACGACGGCAAGGAGCGCGAACCGGTGGTGTTGCCGGCGCGGTTTCCGAATCTGCTGGTCAATGGTGCCGGTGGTATTGCGGTTGGCATGGCCACCAATATTCCGCCGCACAATTTGGGTGAGGTGATCGATGCGATTGTGGCGCTGATCGACAATCCGGACATCGACTTTGAAGAATTGTTGAAGATCGTGCCGGGGCCGGATTTTCCGACCGGCGGCGCGATTTTGGGGCGGGGCGGCATTCGCGCGGCTTACTCGACTGGGCGTGGTTCCATTCTGATGCGCGCCAAGGTGACGACTGAATTGGGCAAGCGGGATCGCGAAGCCCTGATCGTGCATGAAATTCCCTATCAGGTAAACAAGACGGCACTGCTGGAAAAGATTGGCGAATTGATGCGCGAGAAGCGCATTGAAGGCATAGCTGACGTGCGCGACGAATCGGATCGCGATGGCATGCGCGTGGTCATTGAGGTCAAGCGCGATGCTTTGGCCGATGTGGTGCTCAACCAATTGTGGCGCTATACGCAATTGCAGACCAGTTTCGGCGCCAACATGATCGCGCTGAACGGCGGGCGTCCGCAAATGCTGACCATGCGGGATTTTTTGACCGCTTTTGTCGATTTCCGCGAAGAGGTCATAACCCGGCGCACCAAGTTTTTGCTGAACAAGGCGCGCGATCAGGCGCATGTGCAGGTGGGTCTGGCGATTGCCGTTGCCAATATCGATGAAGTTATCCGCCTGATCCGAACCTCACCTGACACGACTGCGGCGCGGGTGGCCTTGATGGAGCGGCTGTGGCCGGCCAAGGATATGGCGCCCCTGGTTACGCTGATTGCTGATCATCGTCATCGCCTGACCGAGGATGGCATGTGCCGTCTCTCCGAGGTGCAGGCGCGGGCCATTCTTGAATTGCGCCTGGCCCGGCTTACCGCATTGGGGCGGGATGAAATCGCGGAGCAATTGAACAAGCTGTCGGTGGAAATCGCCGATTATCTTGATATTTTGGGTTCGCGGGAGCGGTTGTTCAACATCATGAAGGACGAACTGGCCGCCGTGCGCGCTGCCCATGCGACGCCGCGCCGGACAGAGATTCTCGAAAGCGAATTTGATTTTGAAGACGAAGACCTGATCCAGAAAGAGGATATGGTCGTGACGGTCTCGCATGCGGGCTATATCAAGCGCGTGCCGCTTTCCACCTATCGGGCGCAGCGGCGCGGCGGCAAGGGCCGCGCGGGCATGCAGACGCGCGATGAGGATTTCGTGGCGCGGCTGTTTGTCGCCTCCACCCATCAGCCGGTACTGTTCTTCTCCTCCAAGGGGCAGGCGTACAAGGAGAAAGTGTGGCGCTTGCCTCTGGCCGCTCCGCAGGCGCGCGGCAAAGCCCTGGTTAATATTCTGCCGCTCGAAGAGGGCGAACGCATAACCACGATCATGCCGCTGCCGGAGGATACGACGCTCTGGGACAATCAGGACGTGATGTTTGCCACCACGCGTGGCACGGTGCGCCGCAACAAGTTGTCGGATTTTGCTAATGTCAACCGTGCCGGCAAAATCGCGATGAAGCTGGATGAGGGCGAGGGCATTGTCGACGTGCAGATGTGCAACGATCACGATGATGTATTGCTCACGACCCACAAGGGCCAGTGCATCCGTTTTGAGGTCAATGATGTGCGCGTGTTCAAGGGCCGCGATTCCATGGGTGTGCGCGGCATTAACCTGGCCGATGGCGATGGCGTGATCTCGCTGGCGATCCTGCGACATATGGATGTGTCTGCCGAAGAGCGCTCGGCTTACCTGAAAATGCGGCGGGCGGTTTCCGGAGAGGCATTGGAAGATGCCAGCGTCGAGGAAGTCGCCGATGAGGATGGCGTGCCGGAGGATGCAGCGCTGTCGCAAGAGCGTTATGTCGAGATGTCAGCGGCTGAACAGGTGATCCTCACCATATCCAAGAATGGTTATGGCAAGCGCAGTTCCGCCTATGAATATCGCGTCACCGGCCGCGGCGGCAAAGGCATTGTTGCCATGGTGGTCAATGCCCGAAATGGCGCGCTGGTGGCATCCATGCCGGTTGAGCACGCCGATGAAATCATGCTGGTGACCGATGGCGGGCAGTTGATCCGCTGCCCGGTCGAGGATATTCGCATGGTGTCACGTGGCACGCAGGGCGTCATCGTGTTCAAGACGGCGGCGGAGGAGCATGTTGTCTCGGTCGAGCGCATCAGCGATGTCGGTGGCGAGGAAGGCGAGGCCGAGGACACGGACGGGCAGGAGGGGCCGGCATGAGCCGAACAGCTCTCTATACCGGCTCGTTCGACCCGCTTACCAATGGTCACGTGGATGTTATCCTGAACGCCTCGGCGCTGTGTGATCATCTGATCGTGGCAATCGGCCAACATGCCAGCAAGTCTGCGATGTTTTCGCCGCTGGAGCGGGGGGAAATGGTTGAGGGGGCCTGCGCCAAACTCGCCGCCGCCCAAAATTGCAAATTGTCGGTGATCGTGTTTTCGGGCCTCGCCATCGAGGCGGCGCGTCAGCACGGGGCGCAATTGTTCGTCCGTGGCCTGCGCAATGGTTCGGATCTCGACTATGAGATGGAAATGGCAGGCATGAACCGGGCCATGGCACCGGGTATTCGCACCGTTTTTGTGCCAGCTTCCCCGCATGTCGGCCATATTACTGCAACATTGGTGCGGCAAATCGCCCAGATGGGGGGCGATGTCACGCCCTTCGTGCCCGATATCGTGGTGCAAAGGCTGGCTGCGCGTCAAGCGTGAACCCGCCATGAAGCCAAATCTCTCAATTTAGGAAACTTGAACATGATGGATCGTCGCCAGTTGTTAGCCGCCATACCTGCCAGTCTCGTCACCGCCTCAGCGCTGGCAGCGGGCGATGGCTCCAAAGATGTGGTGTATCTTGAGACGGCGCATGGTCGCGTCACCATTCAATTGCGGCCGGATCTCGCCCCCAATCACGTCAAGCGGATCGAAACGCTGGTAAAGCAGGGGTTTTACAACGGCATCGTCTTCCACCGTGTTATCCCCGGCTTCATGGCGCAAACCGGCGATCCGACCGGCACCGGTTCGGGCGGCTCCAGCCTGCCGGATCTGAAAGCCGAGTTCACGCCGACCCATTTCGTGCGCGGCACGCTGGGCATGGCCCGGGCCTCCAGCCCCGACAGCGCCAATTCGCAGTTCTTCATCTGCTTCGATAAAGCGCCGTTCCTGGATGGCAAATATACCGTGTTCGGCGAAGTGACTTCGGGCATGGATGTGGTTGACAAGATCAAAAAAGGCACCGAAAGCAACAATGGTCAGGTCAGCAACCCCGATAAGATCGTGAAAATGGTCATGGCCAGCGACGCAAAGTGATTTCTCAAAAACATAGGTTTCAGCAATGACAGACAGCAGCAACACTCTGACCCTGGAGACCACCAAGGGCCCCGTCGTCATCAAGATGCGGCCGGATCTGGCGCCCAATCATGTGGCACACATCCAGAAACTGGTGCGCGAAGGGTTTTATGACGGCATCGTTTTCCATCGCGTGATCGATGGTTTCATGGCGCAAACCGGCTGCCCGCAGGGCACAGGCACCGGCGGCTCGAAATATCCAAACCTGAAGCAGGAATTCAACAGTGCCCCGCACGTGCGCGGCACCTGCTCGATGGCCCGCGCCGCGAGCCCCGACAGCGCCAATTCGCAGTTCTTCATCTGCTTTGGCGATGCGGGCTTCCTCAACCGCCAATATACGGTGTGGGGCGAAGTGATTTCGGGCATGGAAAATGTCGACAAGATCAAGCGCGGCGAACCCGTGCGCGACCCCGACAGCATCATCACGGCGAAGTTGGGGTAGGGCGCGATTCGGGAGGCGCGAAACCCTGTCGTCATTGTTAGGTGCCTCTCCACTGTCATTGCGAGCGCAGCGAAGCAACCTAGGTGGTTCCCTCAACCTCCATATAGCTTCACGCCTCGCCATGATGGGCAAAATGCGCTAGAATAACGTCGTAAAACTGGGACGAGAACGCCATGCACATCAAATCCCTACACCTAAAAAACTTCCGTTGCTTTGAGGAGGCAACTTTCGAGTTTGCCCCAGGGTTTAACTTGCTGATTGGTGGGAATGGGGCGGGTAAATCGAGTGTGTTGGACGCTATTACGGAGTCTCTTGTTGAATGGGTTCCTGTAGGGGAAGTCCACACAACGCTTGATGTCAAAAAAGATATTCGTATGGTTTTATCAAAAAATTCAAAGAGTGGGCGGTTTGAATATGTATTTCCTCTTAATTTATTGGCAAGCTATGATACTGTAGATTATGCATTTTATAATCATAATTTAGTTCAAAGCTTAAGACTTGCTGATCGTGCAGGTTCTGAGTATGACATCAAGAAATCTGGCGGTATATTTGACGTTATCGCAAAACGCGATATATATTTAAGGAATGAAGATCCTAATGATCGGCTAAACCTTCCTCTGTTTATGAAGATGGCGACTCGACGTAGTATTTTTGGAGTAAATAGCAAGTTAGAACTTTCTAAGATTTTAACAAAAAAAGACACTGTTCGTGACGTATATGGAATATCTATCACCGCTATAATTGACGGTGAGGAGCTGGCAGGTTGGTTTGCTAGGAGAACGTTTGAAAGACTTGAAGGCGGAAATCATATCAATGACGATAATGTTCTTGACGAGTTGTCACTTGTTGGCGGAGCGATAACGGCTTGCGTCGAAGGGTGTGAGAGAATTCAGTACTTCCAAAATGGGTTGGGACTGGAGGTCTCATGGAAAAACGGTTCGACCGTTGCTTTTGATAACCTCAGCGACGGCCAGCGCACTTATATCGCCATGGTTGCCGACATTGCCCGCCGCGCTTGCCTGCTTAACCCGCATCTTGATGACAAGGTGCTGGAGGAAACCCCCGGCATCGTCCTGATCGACGAGCTTGACCTACATTTGCATCCCAAATGGCAGCGCAGCATTGTGGCCAATTTGACCAAAACTTTCCCCAAAATCCAATTCATCGCCACCACCCACTCGCCGCAAATTATTGGCGAGTGCCAGCCCGAGCAAGTGATTATTGTCACTGACAGGGGCGGGGCGCACCCATTTGAATCGTTCGGGATGGACAGCAATGCCGTGTTGCGCGAGATCATGGGTGCAGAAGATCGCGATAAAGAGGTCAATGACCTGATTGACATAATGTTTTCGCAAATTGATGAGCGAAAGCTGGAGGCGGCAAGCGCCAGTTTGCAAAAGCTGCGCGCGAAAGCTGGAAATCTCGCCGAAATCATTGAAGCTGAGCATCTCATTGCCCGGTTCGAGCGCGAATCTCCTGAGGCTGCCGAATGAAATTTGTCGGCAGCGGCGGTGAACCGAGGGCTTATATAGAATGGAAAAGGAAAAACAGGGACGTCTCTCCGCTTCCTTTCGATGCGTTGGAATTTCCCAAAGACGAAGTCAAAGCTGCGCTTCTCAGGAAGCAGGGATGGATTTGCCCCTATACATTGCTGGAGATTGCAGAAATTGGCACCTGCCATATTGAGCACGTGCAACCGCAGTCACGGTGTCCAGACCTGGCGGCGGAATTCAGCAATATGATTGCCTGCTTTCCTTTAGATGGAGCTGCAAATATCGGTTTCGGCGCGCCCGAGAAAAAGGACAAGGATGGCGCGTCTGATAATTTCCTGTCGCCATTTGATCCCTCTTGCGAGGTCAGTTGCCTTTACCAGCAAGACGGCCGGGTTGTCGGTGCAGATCAACGTGCGGTACACACAATTTGTAAAGTTTTGAATCTCAATCACGATAGTTTGAAAGAAAAGCGATTGGCTGCGTTTCGAGCCCGTGGGATTACTGTGCGTCCGTCGAAGGGCAGGGTTAGAAGACCTGCGCCAGCATCGCTCAGACAAGCCCAAGACCTTGTGTCGCAGATAATGCTAATGGATGGATCAGGCAAGCTTGCCAGTTTTTGTGTGGCAATCCGTCAGGTTGCACAGTTCTATGCGTGCACGTTGCAAGACTCAAAGAAAAAAACTAGGCAAAACTGATGCGCGTAGAGGCTTTTTCCTTTGAACTTCCGCCCGAATTGATTGCGCTGCGCCCGGCAGAACCGCGCGATAGCGCGCGGCTGTTGCATATTGGGCTGGATGGTTTGCAGGATAGATACATCCGCGACCTGTCGGCTTTGCTCAACCCCGGCGATGCGCTGGTGGTGAATGACACACGGGTGATTGCGGCGCGTTTGCATGGCGTGCGGGTGCGCGGTGAGGCGGTGGCCCATATAGACGCCACGTTGCACAAACGTATGGGCGACAATATCTGGGCCGCCTTTGTGCGCCCGGCCAAAAAGTTGGTCGTTGGCGAGCGCATCCGGTTTGGCTCGGATCGGGAAAGCGGGGTTTGCCTGATCGAGCACCTCGATGCCAAAGTCATCGAAAAGTTGGAGGGCGGCGAAGTTCTGCTCGAATTTGAAATGACCGGTGCCATTCTTGATGAAATGATCGAGCGGGTTGGCACCATGCCGCTGCCGCCCTATATCGCGGCGCGCCGGGACGAAGACGCCGAAGACCAGTCTGATTACCAGACCATGTTTGCCAAAACGCCGGGTGCCGTGGCGGCGCCAACCGCCGGATTGCACTTCACGCCCGCTTTGATGGCAGCCATTGAAGCGCGCGGTGTCAGCCTGTGCCAGGTGACGTTGCATGTGGGGGCGGGCACGTTTTTGCCGGTCAAGGTTGAGGATACCGACGCGCATGTCATGCATGCCGAGTGGGGCTGCGTCGATGCCGCCACCGCGCAAAAGCTCAATGACGTGCGCGCGCGTGGCGGCAAGGTGCTGGCGGTTGGCACAACGTCGCTGCGCATTCTGGAATCGGCCAGCCGAGGCGGCCGGATCGAGCCGTTTTGCGGCGACACATCGATTTTTATCACGCCGGGATATGAATTTCAGGCAGCTGACCGGCTTTTGACGAATTTTCACCTGCCATCCTCGACCCTGTTCATGCTGGTTTCGGCTTTTGCCGGGCTGGAGACTATGCAAGCGGCTTATGCCCATGCCATAGCTGAAAAATACAGATTTTATTCCTATGGCGACGCATGCCTGATCGAAGGGCGTCATAATTTTGCAAGATGAGACCCAATCTGTGAGTGCTGATTTCACCTTTACCCTTGCCGCTACCGATGGCAGCGCTCGCACCGGCGCGATTTCGACCCCGCGCGGCACCATTCGGACGCCCGCTTTTATGCCGGTTGGAACGGCGGCGACGGTCAAGGCGATGCATCCGGGGGATGTGCGGGCGCTGGGTGCGGATGTGGTGCTGGGCAATACCTATCATCTCATGCTGCGCCCCGGCGCGGAACGGGTTGCCGAGTTGGGTGGCCTGCACAAGTTTATGAACTGGCCGCATCCAATTTTGACGGATTCGGGCGGGTTTCAGGTGATGTCACTGGCCAAATTGCGCAAGCTCGATGAAAGCGGGGTCACGTTTCAATCCCATATTGACGGGCGCGCCTTTCATCTGACGCCGGAACGGTCCATGGAAATTCAGGCCTTGCTCGGCTCCGACATCCAGATGCAGTTTGATGAGTGTGTGCGATTGCCTTGCTCGGACGCCGAGGCGGAACGGGCCATGCAATTGTCGCTGCGCTGGGCGGAGCGGTCGAAGCGGGCCTTTGGCACGCAGCCCGGCCATGCGCTGTTTGGGATCGTGCAAGGGGGGGCCAACCCGCAATTACGCAGCGCGAGCGCGCGGGCGCTCGTTGATATGGATTTTCATGGCTATTCCATTGGCGGGCTGGCAGTCGGGGAGCCGCAAGCCACCATGCTGGCCATGCTGGAAGTGGTGGAACCCTTGCTGCCGTCGCACAAGCCGCGCTATCTCATGGGGGTCGGGACGCCCGATGATCTGTTGAAGAGCGTGGCGCGCGGGGTTGATATGTTTGATTGCGTCATGCCAACCCGGGCCGGGCGGCACGGGCAGGCTTATACCCGTTTGGGTCGCCTCAACATGCGCAATGCCAAGCATGCGGATGACCCGCGCCCGATTGATGCACAGTCCAGCCATGGGCCAACGCGCGACTATTCACGCGCCTACTTACATCATCTGGTCAAATCGCAGGAAATTTTGGGAATGATGCTGCTAACCTCGATCAATCTGGCCTATTACCAGGATTTGATGGCGGGGATGCGGGTGGCGATTGCCGAGGCGAGATTTGCGGATTTTTATCAAAATACGCAGGCTAATTGGGCGAAAGGCGATGCGCCCGCCTGAGGCGCGCAAAAAAATCCCCCCGCAAGTTGTCCTGCGAGGGGAGAGTTGATTAGCGGTCGCCGAGGCTGCCGTTGGAATCGGCCAGCGCCTTGCCCACTTCGAGGCCCAGATCGGCCATTGTGGTCTCTTCCACAACGGCGAGAGCCTCGCCCCTGGCCTGACGTTCCGCTTCTTCTGGCGAACGGGCGACGTTGACGGTGATGGTGACGTCCACTTCCGGGTGCAGGAACACGGCAACCGTGTGCATGCCGATGGCCTTGATCGGGTTGCTGAGAGCCACCTGATTGCGGGTGGCACTGAAGCCGCCGGCGACGATGGTTTCAGCGATGTCGCGCGAGGAGACCGAACCGTAAAGCTGGCCGGTTTCGCCGGCCTGGCGGATGATGGCAAAGGTCTGGCCATTCAACTTCTCGGCCGATTGCTCAGCCTGCGATTTGAGCACCGCGTTGCGGGCTTCCAGTTCAGCGCGCTGGCCTTCAAAGCGCTTCATATTGGCTTCGGTGGCGCGCAGGGCCTTGTTGCGCGGCAGCAGGAAATTGCGGGCATACCCGTCCTTGACGCGCACTTTTTCGCCCATATGGCCGAGCTTGGCTACGCGTTCTAAAAGAATGACTTCCATGGTTTTCTTCCTTCAATGGTTGATACAAAAACGCGCCTCGGCAACGAGTGCCACGGCGCGGGGACGTCTCAAAATGTGAAGGTTGAACCTTGACCCATGAGCTGTCCCGCGTGAAGCGGTTAGGGTGGAAGCAAGCGTTCCACCCAACCTGATATTTGCGGCTCGCCGGCGGGCGGGCCGAAGTTTTAGCTGATCACGTAAGGCAGCAGGCCGAGGAAGCGGGCGCGCTTGATGGCATTTGCCAATTCACGCTGCTTTTTGGCCGATACGGCGGTGATGCGCGAGGGCACGATCTTGCCACGCTCGGAAATGTAGCGCGACAACAGGCGAGTGTCCTTGTAGTCGATCTTGGGCGCATTGGCACCCGCGAAGGGGCAGCTCTTCCGGCGGCGGAAGAACGGGCGACGGGGCGAGTTGGTGGAAATCATCGACATTAGTAGGTGCTCCCTTCGTGGCCAGTGGTTTCATCGCGCGGGCGGCGCGGGCCGCGATCCGGGCGGTCGCCACGGTTCGGGCGGGGGCCGCGATCGTTGCGATCGCCGCGGTCTCCACGGTCGTCGTCATCGCGCTTGCGCAACATGGCCGAAGGGCCTTCCTCATGCGCTTCCACCTTGATGGTGAGAAAACGCAGTACATCTTCGCTGATGCCCATCTGGCGTTCCATCTCGACGATGGCGGCCGAAGGCGCGTCAATGTTGAGCAGGCAGAAATGCGCTTTCCGGTTCTTCTTGACGCGGTAGGCGAGGGACTTCAAGCCCCAGTTTTCCAGCTTGGCAATGGTGCCGCTATTGGCAGTGATGATGGCTTTGAATTGCTCGGTCAGTGCGTCCACCTGCTGGGTGGTTGCGTCCTGACGGACCATGAAAACATGCTCATAGAGAGCCATATGGGACCTTTCTTTCATTATGTTTCGGCGCGGAGCCCCACGAGCCGGAATGGCCCGAACGGTATCGAAGGCGGAGACACGGGAAGACGGGATTTTACTCCCTGCGCGCAAGCGCGCGCCATCCGTTCAGCCTCCGACCGAAACTGATCCGGTTTGGATATAGCAATATAGGCGGGCTGGCAAGCGATGTTACGAAATTTAACCGCCGGTGACGCTCATGTGCCTGCCAACGGCAGGGGCCATGGTCTTGCGATCAATGACAAAATCATGTCCCTTGGGTTTGCGGGCAATGGCCGCCTCGATTGCGCGATGCAGCGGGCCGTCGTTGGGTGAGGCGCGCAGCGGTGTGCGAAGGTCGGCCGCATCTTCCTGACCCAGGCACATATACAGGGTGCCGGTGCAGGTGACGCGGACCCGATTGCAGCTTTCGCAGAAATTGTGGCTGAGCGGCGTGATGAAGCCAATCCGGCCGCCCGTTTCATGCGCCCGGACATAGCGGGCCGGGCCGCCCGTCTGGTAGGTGATGTCGGTGAGGCTGAATTGGTCCAAAAGGTTGGCGCGCACTTCATTGAGTGAAATATACTGGTCGACCCGCGCGCCTTCGATTTCGCCGAGCGGCATCACTTCGATGAAGGTGACATCCATACCCTTGCCATGCGCCCAGCGAATGATCTCGGGGAATTCCTGATCGTTAAAGCCACGCAAGGCCACCACATTCAGCTTGACGTCTATGCCGGCGGCCAATGCGGCATCAATGCCGGCAAGCACCTTGTCCAGATCCCCCCAACGGGTAATGGCCCGGAATTTTTGGGCGTCGAGCGTATCCAGTGAAACATTGATGCGACGCACCCCAAAGGCGGCCAATTGCGAGGCAAAGCGCGCCAGTTGCGACCCGTTGGTGGTCAGCGTGAGTTCGTGCAAAGCGCCTGTAGTCAAATGCCGGGAGAGACTCTCAAACAAATGCATGACATCGCGCCGCACCAAGGGCTCGCCGCCGGTGATCCGCAATTTTGTGGTGCCGCGCTCAATGAAGGCGGTGCACAGGCGATCCAATTCTTCCAGCGACAAAAGATCGTGCTTGGGCAGAAAATTCATGTCCTCGGACATGCAGTAGACGCAGCGAAAATCGCAGCGATCCGTCACCGATACCCGCAAATAGGATATGGCACGGCCAAAGGGATCGACGAGAGGCGAGGCGGACGCGAGTGTTTCCATAATTTCAATATAGGCCCGCCCGCCCATTAAGAAAAGGGAGCAATCGTATCAAAGCCATTTGCCGCGTGGTGGATGGCTAGCGCAAGATGTGGACGACTGTGCCAATTTTGACCCGGTCATAGAGATCGAGCGAATCAGCATTGGTTATGCGGATGCAGCCCGATGATTCTGCGTGGCCGACGGATGCGGGCTCATTCGAGCCGTGTATACGGTAGAGGGTGTTGCCAAGATACATGGTGCGGATACCCAGCGGATTGTTGGGCCCGCCTTTCATGGAAATTGGCAAGTCGGGCCGACGGCGGCGCATCGATGCTGGTGGCGTCCAGGTCGGGTTCTTGCGCTTTTGGGTAATGCGCTCGGTTCCGCTCCATTCAAAGCCGGGGCGGGGCACGCCTACGGCATATTTCAGGGCCTTGTGATCGGATAAAACCAGATAGAGGCGGCGCTCCCCGGTTGCGACAATGATCGTGCCAGGCGCGTAGGGGCCGTTATAATCGACCGTCTCGCGCGGAATGTTGTAAGCGGGTCGGCTCTGCCCGCCATTCAACTCAGGGTGCATCAGCATGACCTTGAGCATTTCTGCGTCCATCGCGAAGGCCGGCACCACAGGAGCCATCAGGAACCCTGCCACCAGCAAACGGCGCAGTGATATGGAGGAAAGCTGGAATAAACGCATCTGAGCCTCATGAATTCATAATCGGGCGTCATGCAACGGCGGCCTTGCGGCGAACCTTGGCTGTGATGCAGATGCACAAGCCATGGTTTTCCTAGCATGAAAAGGGCCTGTATTTCCAGAGCCAAGGCGGTTGATTCTGACGGGCTCGCGCAGGGGCTTCAACGCTCTCGAGAGCGGCGAAAGCGGACAAATGTTCTGGATTTAAGGAATGGTGGGCGCGACAGGGATTGAACCTGTGACCCCTCCCGTGTGAAGGGAGTGCTCTACCGCTGAGCTACGCGCCCGAAATGACTGGCCCTTACTGAAACGGGCGCAGCCGAAAGTCAAGCATCGGCTTGGGATTTATCTTTTCGGTTGAAATGGCCTGCTGGGCCCCGTATCCGGGCAATGGCGGCCTGAAGTTCATCAAAATGCGAGATGACGACATCCGGATTGAAATGGCTGACATGCAAGTCCGTATAGCCAAAATCAACAGCAACAACCGGAATTTGCGCGGCTTTGGCGGTGTCGATATCGGTGCGGCTGTCGCCGATCATGATGGTGTTGGCCGGATCGCCCTTTGCCAGAGCAATGGTGGACAAAAGCGCGCGGGGGTCAGGCTTGCACATGGTGAATGTGTCCTGGCCGCAAATCGCGCGGAAGCGGTCAGCAATGCCCAATATGGCGAGAAGCTTTTTCGAAGGTGCCTCAATCTTGTTGGTGCAAACGGCGAAATGGAAACCGGCCTGCTCCAATTGGTCCAGCGCCTTCGTCACGCCGGGAAAAATGGATGAATGAACGGCGATGTTCTCACTGTAATAACTGAGGAATTCTTGAAACAATTCCTCCATGCGCGGGGCCGAAACCGTCTTGCCATGGGCGGACAATCCGCGTTCAATCAGTTTTCGCGCGCCATGCCCGACCATATGCCGGGCATCGGCCAGCGGCACAGCGGGGAGTTTTTCAACGCCCATTACATGGTTCAGAGCGCCAACGAGATCCCCGGAAGTCTCGACAATCGTGCCATCCAGATCAAATACCAGAAGCGGGTTCCCAGAATTCATATGCAGGTTTCCTCATTTGCGCTTTTGGTAAGGAAAATGGATGGAACGTGCAAGGACAGAAATGCGTGAAATGGCTGAAATCGGCATCCAGCGCCAAATTGGCTGCCGCATTTTCGTAAAATGATCGATACAAAATGCGGATATCGCCTATCTTGATCGGCGATTCGTGGGTAGCGAAGTTCACGCTGGCCAAGGGCGGAGATAGATTATGATGCAGGTTCATTTCCAATCCATCTGGAATTTGATGCGGCCGCGCGTTGCGTGCCAGATTTTGACACTGTCGTTGGCCCTTGGGGTTGGCGCGCCGGCCTTGGCCAGCACCTATCAATTCGTGGCTGCCCCGGAAACGGATTTGAACCGAATTTACCGGGTCGATCAGGCGACCGGCGAAGTGGGTGCCTGCCAGTTTGGCCTGCAACCGGTCGATCCGGCCGATCCCAACAAAAAGGCTTCCAATATTGGCGAGGTTTTGTGCTATCCCGAAGGCGTAGGTGCAGGCCCCCAGACGCCAAGCGATTATTCGCTGGTAGGCTCGCATCATGTTGGTGAAAGCGGCGTCTATCGCGTTGATTTGCGCAATGGCACCATGTCTGTCTGCTACGTGCTGGATGACAAAGTCGTTTGCACCAAGGCAGCCAAATAAACGATTGCGAGGTGATTTATGAGCAACGCCGAGATTGTGAGCGCCGTCGAGGGCGTAAAGTCGAACAAGCGGCAAACCTGCGCGATTTCGGGGCGCGAGCGCCCCAAGCGCGATCTGGTTAATGTCGATACCTTGCGGCCGGCACTATCGGATCGCATCCGTCAGGATTTCCCTGATTTGCCGGCGGAATCGCTTATTTCCTCGCAGGAATTGGCGCGATACCGCAATCTATATGTGGAGGAATTGCTCAAGGAAGAACATGGCGAATTCACCGAACTGGACCGGGCCGTGGCCGACAGCATCGCCAGCCAGGATACGATTGCCGCCAATGTCGACGACGAATTCGAAACCCACCGCTCATTGGGTGAAAAACTCTCGGATCATCTGGCATCGTTTGGCGGTTCGTGGACGTTTTTGATCTCATTTGCGGTATTTCTGGCGATTTGGATGGCCTATAACGTCATCGTGGGTGAAAAGAACGCTTTTGACGTTTATCCGTTCATTTTGCTCAACCTGGTGCTGTCAACGATTGCCGCAGTGCAGGCCCCCATCATCATGATGAGTCAGAAGCGGCAGGACATCAAGGACCGCGCCCGCTCGCGCAACAATTATCAGGTCAATCTCAAGGCCGAGCTCGAAATTCGCCACTTGCATGAAAAGCTCGACCATTTGGTGACGCGGCAATGGCAGCGGTTGGCCGAAATTCAGCAGGTGCAACTCGAAATCATGCAGGAGCGGCGCGGCAAGAAATAGACAAGCGCGCGGTTTCATGCGCGCGGTCTAAAGCACCTTGCCGGGGTTTAATATGGCGTGCGGATCGAGCAGATCCTTGATTGCATGCATGACCGCGAGGGTCGTGGGGTCCTTGACCTCGCGCAGCAGGGCACGCTTCAATTGACCGATGCCATGTTCGGCGGAAATGGACCCGCCGATTTCGGCGACAATCGCATGGACAATCTGGTTGATTTCCTGCCAGCGAGACAGAAACTCCGCCTTGTTGGCACCGATCGGTTGGCTGACGTTGCAGTGGATATTGCCGTCGCCCAAATGGCCGAAGGCGACGAGGCGTGCGCCGGGCATGGCTTGCAAAACGGCGGCTTCGACGCGGGTTAGGAAATAGGGCACCTGCGCAATCGGCACGCTCACATCATGCTTGATCGAGCCGCCTTCTTTGCCCTGCACGAGGGGCAGGCTTTCACGCAGACCCCAAAATGACTCACGTTGCTGCAAGGAGGTGGCGATGGTGGCGTCCTCCAGAATTTCGGATTCCATGGCCAAGGCCATCAATTCCTCGAGCCGGGCATTCAGTCCGGATTCGGACATGTCGGCCAATTCGAGCAGAACATACCAGGCGTGGATTCCCGCCATGGGTTCGCGGGTGTTGGGGGCGTGGGAGAGGACAAACTGGATGCCGATGCGCGGCACGAGCTCGAACGTCTTGAGGGCTGAGCCACAATGGTTTTGGGCAAGGCGCAGCAAGTCCAACGCTTTTTGCGGGCTGGCAAGACCAATAATGGCGGTCTCCACGGCGCGCGGCTTTGGGAACAGCTTGAGGCTGGCGGCGGTTATGATGCCAAGCGTGCCCTCAGAGCCCATGAACAAGTGCTTGAGATCATAGCCGGTATTATCTTTTTTCAGTTTGGTGAGCAAAGGCAGGATGCGGCCATCCGCCAGCACCACTTCCACGCCCAACACGAGATCCCGCGCATTGCCATAGGCCAGCACCGCTGTGCCGCCAGCATTGGTGGCCAGATTGCCGCCAATCGTGCACGAGCCTTCGGAGGCGAGCGAGAGCGGAAACAGGCGGTCGGCCTTTTCAGCCATTTCCTGCACTTGATTGAGCGTGGCCCCGGCTTCTATGGTGAGGACGTTGGCGTCGAGGTCGCAATCGCGCACACGGGTCATGCGGGTGAGGCTGAGTATAATCTGGGTTCCTGTTGCATCCGGCACCTGGCCACCGACAAGGCCGGTATTGCCGCCCTGCGGTATCAGCGCAATGCGCCGCTCAAAGCAATAGCGGGCGATCTGCGCTACTTCCCCGGTGGTCGAGGGCCGAACCAGGGCCCGTGCCACGCCTTTGTAGAGGCCGCGCGGTTCTTCCAGATAGGCGCTGGAAATATCCGGCCCGTCCATGACCTGCGAGGGGCCAACAATGCGGCCCAAATCCTCAAGAAGTGTCGTTTGAGTTGGCATCGTCATTGTTACGAACAATATCTACAGATTTGCAAGGGGCGGTGGTCCGGATCAGGTCAAAGTCACATGTCTTACTTGCCCCAAATCGCCTTGTAATGATCGCGGTATTGATTATCCGGGTCGTAGAGGTTGTTGACGCCGCCATCGAAAGCGATGTTGTCGGCGGTTACCAGATGGACGATCGGGATAAATCCAGACCATGGCATTTTCGCAAAGGCCCGGTTGATTTCATCCACCACTTGCCAACCCTGCATATTCAAAGGTTCGGGCACGCTGGCCATTTGAAACTGGTGACTGCGAATGCGTTCGTAGGCATTTGTGGAGCCGTCGCCGGCCGAGATCGCTTTGGGTATGCCGTTGGGCTGCTTGCCCGCGGCCGTCAGCGTCGGCCCCATAAAGTCGAAATAATTGTCATTGATGGCGAGCGTGTAGGTCCATTTGTCGCCGTAGCGGTCCAGCAGCGATTTGGTCAGGGCGGGCATGTCTTTTGCGACATCGGAAATCGGGGTATCGATGAATTCCAGCACTTTGCAGCCCGAACAGGTGCGAATGACCGCCTCCATCGCACGCGCCTTGTAAACCGCTATGTCAAAGTTTGAATCCGTGAGGATGACGACGCCGGCCTTGCCGCCCGAATCAGCGATTGCCAGATCGGCCGCGGTTTGGGCAACGGCTTTGGGCGATGTGCCGATATTGGCAAATATGCCTTGCGCGGGCTCCGGGCCAACCTGAACGCCCGAATGCCAGCCAACCAGCGGAATGCCGGCTTTTCCCGCCGATTCAAAAACCTTGGCATCTTCACTGACGTCAAAACCGCCAATAACAATGGCGTCAGGCTTTTCGCTCATGGCTGCATCGAGCGCATGGCTGCGGCCAGCTACCGTGCCAGCGCCGTCAAACACCTTGAGACGCCAGCCAATGGTCGCCGCCGCTTCCGCCACGCCTTTGGCAACCGTGGCTACGCCGCCGTTGGCCATGTCGGAGGCAATATAGACGATGAATTTGTCGGGTGCGGCTTTGGGGCCTTTGGTGGGGCCGGTCCATTGCGTCGAGCGCGCAATGGCTGCCTTGGCGGCGGCGCTGGCGGCATCCGTCAGATCATCGGCGTGGGCAAGGCTTGATTGCAGGACAATCATGCAAAGCGTAAAAACCCGTGCCGACCACCATGCCATTGAAATCTCCACCCCGTGCTTTGTCCGCAAGGCAACAGCTTCACCCGATCACGCGAACCATCCTGCAAATTTGCCTGCGGGCCAGCGCAAACGTGTAACCGCAAACAGCAAGCGATGAATCTATTTACATTCAGGTTTGACCATATATTAAAAAACGGCGCAATTTCGACAGGCCTAAATAACAGGGCCGGATGAATTTAGCCTGAGCGGGCATCACTATTCCGCACCATTGTGTGATTTTAGCCACAGGCGGTGCATGGGCTGCCGAATTTTGCCCCTTTACCGCGCGGGTCTCGTGCATTATGCGTTGGGCGAGAAAAACGTTGTGGCATGCGGAGCGCGGTAGCGTGGCCGCGCAAAGGAAGTTCACTATGGGCGCGGTTGCTGTTTTCTTCTACGTTTTCGCGGCAGTTCTGGTGGCCTCCGCCTTTCTGGTGATTTCCGCCAAAAATCCAGTCCATTCGGTGCTTTTTCTAATCCTGGCTTTCGTCAATGCTGCTGGATTGTTCATGCTGCTGGGGGCCGAGTTCCTCAGCCTGATTCTGATCGTGGTTTATGTTGGCGCGGTCGCGGTGCTGTTCCTGTTTGTGGTGATGATGCTGGATGTCGATTTTGCTGAGCTGAAGCAGGGTTTCTCCCAGTATTTGCCAGTTGGGGCATTGATCGGGTTGATCGTGCTGATTGAGTTGACGTTGGTCGTCAGCGGGTTTGTGATCACGCCGGTGGCGTTGCATCAAGCCGCGAGCCCGGTGGCGCAGGATGCCAATAATGTGCTGGCGCTGGGCGAAGTGCTTTATACCCAATATTTCTTTTTGTTTCAGGGGGCCGGCTTCGTATTGCTGACGGCGATGATCGGCGCGATCGTCCTGACCCTGCATCACAAGCCGGGCCTGCGACGCCAGAACATTGCCGAACAGAACGCCCGCACCCGTGAGGATGCAATCGACATTGTGAAAGTGGCTTCCGGCAAGGGCCTGCGGGCAGCGGAATAGGGGAAATCATGGAAATCGGGGTCGACCATTATCTCGTTGTTGCCGCCATCGTGTTCACGATCGGGGTGGCCGGCATCATTCTCAACCGCAAGAACATTATCATCATCCTGATGTCGGTGGAGCTGATTCTTCTGAGCGTGAATATCAATCTCGTGGCGTTTTCCAGCTACCTGCACGATCTGACGGGGCAGGTGTTTGCCCTGTTCATCCTGACCGTTGCTGCGGCGGAAGCGGCAATCGGCTTGGCGATTCTCGTCACCTATTATCGCAACCGTGGCACGATCGCGGTTGAAGACATCAACCAGATGAAGGGCTGAGCGCGAATGTATAGCGCCATTGTTTTTTTACCGTTGCTCGGCGCACTGGTTGCCGGTGGTTTTGGGGCGCAACTTGGGGCGCGCAACAGCGAGATCATCACGACCCTGCTGCTGGGTGCGGCGGCCGTGCTGTCCTGGGTCGCCTTCATCGGAATTGGCTTTGGCCATACGCCAATGAGCGTGCCGGTGATTGCCAACTGGATAAATGTCGG
Organism: Hyphomicrobiales bacterium; assembly: GCA_019075865.1. Taxonomy (GTDB): domain Bacteria; phylum Pseudomonadota; class Alphaproteobacteria; order Rhizobiales; family Beijerinckiaceae; genus REEB77. The sequence goes on from JAGXAN010000007.1 coordinate 236,875, forward strand.
CAGCCTCAAAATTGACTGGGCGTTGCGAATCGACACCTTGACCTGTGTCATGCTGGTCGTGGTGACGACGGTATCGAGCCTCGTCCACCTCTATTCCATCGGCTACATGCACGAGGATCCGTCACGCCAGCGGTTTTTCTCATATTTGTCGCTGTTCACCTTCGCCATGCTGATGCTGGTCACGGCCAATAATCTGGTTCAGATGTTCTTTGGCTGGGAAGGCGTGGGTCTGGCCTCTTATCTGCTGATCGGCTTCTGGTATGAAAAGCCATCGGCCAATGCGGCGGCGATCAAGGCATTTGTGGTCAATCGCGTTGGCGATTTCGGCTTTGCGCTTGGCATTTTTCTGCTGTTTGCACTGACCGGCTCGGTTTCCCTCGATACGATATTTGCCGCAGCCCCCGGCATTGCCACCAAGACCATTCATGTCTTTGGCATGGACGTAAATGCCATGACTATGGTCTGTCTGTTGCTGTTCATGGGTGCCATGGGCAAATCGGCGCAGATATTCCTGCACACCTGGTTGCCGGATGCGATGGAGGGCCCAACGCCCGTCTCCGCCCTGATCCACGCCGCCACCATGGTGACGGCCGGGGTGTTCATGGTGGCGCGTTTGTCGCCGCTTTTTGATCAATCGCCGGTGGCACTGTCATTCGTGATCGTCATCGGCGGATTGACCGCGTTTTTTGCGGCCACCGTCGGACTCGTGCAAAACGACATCAAGCGGGTGATTGCCTATTCGACCTGCTCGCAGCTTGGTTACATGTTTGTGGCCATGGGGGCAGGGGGCTATTCGCTGGGCATATTCCACCTGTTTACCCATGCCTTTTTCAAGGCACTGCTGTTTTTGGGTGCCGGTTCGGTGATCCATGCGATGCACCATGAGCAGGACATGCGCAACATGGGCGGCCTGCGCAAGGACATTCCTTTCACCTTCTGGATGATGACCATCGGCACTCTGGCGCTCACCGGTTTTCCATTCACCGCCGGTTATTATTCCAAGGATGCGATCATCGAGGCGGCTTATGCGTCGCATCGCGATGGCGCGGTATTCGCCTGGCTAATGGTGGTGCTGGCGGCAGGGATGACCAGTTTCTATTCCTGGCGGCTGGTGTTCATGACCTTTTTTGGCACGCGCGGTGCCAATGCGGTTGCTGGCCATGGCCATGGCGACGATCATGCTGCCCATGGCGATGACCATGCTGACGAGCATGGCGCGCATCACGCGCCGCATGAATCGCCTATGGTAATGCTGGTGCCCTTGGCCATTCTGGCGCTGGGTGCGCTGGTTGCCGGTTTTGTCTTCAAAAATGCTTTCATCGGCGAAGGGTTTGGCGAGTTCTGGAAATCGGCGATTTATCTGGCGCCGTCCAACCATCTGCTCAAGGACATGGAGACGGTGCCCGGCTTTATCAGCCTGTTGCCGACGCTGATGATGCTCGGGGGCTTTGCGGTGGCTTGGCTGATGTATATCCGTTATCCCGGCAGCGCGGCACGGATGGCACAGTCCAACCGGCTTCTCTACAATTTCCTGCTCAACAAATGGTATTTTGATGAGCTTTATGACTTCCTGTTCGTGCGCCCGGCCTTTTGGCTTGGCCGCCTGTTCTGGAAGGGTGGCGATGTCACCATTATTGACGGTTTGGGCATAGACAATCTGGCGGCGCGCATTGGCGATGTTTCGGGCCAGGTGGTGCGGCTGCAATCGGGCTATGTGTATCATTATGCCTTTGCCATGCTGATTGGGGTCGCTGCGTTTATTTCCTGGTATCTGGTTGGCGGGGTTCATTGATGTTTGGCTTTGGTATTCTCACCGGCCTGATTTTCCTGCCACTGGTTGGCGGGGCCTTCATCCTGACTCAGGATGGCAACAGCCAGAGCGGGGCAGGCAATATTCGCTGGGCGGCGCTGCTGACCACGCTGTTCACTTTTGTGCTGTCGCTGGTGGCTTGGTCGCGGTTCGATCCGACGACCGCAGCGTTTCAGATGACGGAAAGCCGAAGCTGGTTTGGCGAGGGGCTCGGGTACCGGCTGGGTGTTGATGGCATTTCCATGCCGTTTGTGCTGCTCACCACCTTCCTTATGCCGTTTTGCATTCTGGCGTCGTGGGAGACGATCACCGTCCGCATCAAGGAATATATGATCGCCTTCCTCGTGCTGGAAGCGTTGATGATTGGCGTGTTCTGCGCCCTCGATCTGGTGCTGTTTTACCTGTTCTTTGAGGGTGGCCTGATCCCGATGTTCCTGATTATCGGGATTTGGGGCGGCAAGCGGCGCATTTATGCGAGCTTCAAGTTCTTCCTCTACACGCTAGCGGGCTCGCTGCTGATGCTAATCGCGATCATGGCGATGTATGCACAGACCAACACCACCGATATAACGGTGCTGCTGCACACACATTTTGCAGCTTCCATGCAGACGTGGCTGTGGCTGGGTTTCTTCGCGTCATTTGCGGTAAAAATGCCTATGTGGCCGGTACATACCTGGTTGCCCGACGCGCATGTGGAAGCACCGACAGCCGGCTCCGTGATTCTGGCTGGCATTTTGCTGAAAATGGGCGGTTACGGTTTCATCCGCTTCTCTCTGCCTATGTTCCCGCAGGCGTCGGAATATTTCGCGCCCATGGTTTTTGCGCTGTCGATCATAGCGATCATTTATACCTCACTGGTTGCGCTGGTGCAGGAGGACATGAAGAAACTGATCGCCTATTCCTCGGTCGCGCATATGGGCTTTGTGACCATGGGCCTGTTCGCGATGAACCAGCAGGGGGTGCAGGGTGCGGTGTTCCAGATGGTCTCGCATGGTCTGGTGTCGGGTGCCTTGTTCCTTTGTGTCGGCGTGGTCTATGACCGGATGCACACCCGTGACATTGCTGCCTATGGCGGTCTCGTGAAACGGATGCCGCTCTATGCCGTGGCGCTGATGGTATTCACCATGGCCAATGTCGGCTTGCCCGGCACGTCGGGGTTTGTGGGTGAGTTTCTCACCCTGATCGGCGCTTTCTCGGCCAATAGCTGGGTGGCGCTGTTTGCAACCAGCGGCGTGATCCTGTCGGCCGCCTATGCGCTCTATCTTTACCGGCGCGTGATTTTCGGCGTGCTCGACAAGCCTAGCCTTGCGGGGATCGCCGATCTGTCGGTGCGGGAAATCGTGTTGCTGGTACCGTTGATCGCGCTGACTATTTACTATGGCGTTCATCCTGGCCCGGTGCTCGATGCCAGTGCCGTATCCGTCGCCGAACTGGTGAAGAGCTATCACGCTGCGCTTGACCTCACCAAAACCGCTCTCTTATTGCCGGGCCATTGATATGAGTTTTTCCTTTCAACTCGCACACGCGCTGCCGGAGGCGATTCTGGCCATTGGCGCTCTGGCTCTGGTGCTGGTGGGCGCGCTCGGCGGCCAGAAAAAATCATGGATCGTGGCTGAACTTTCGATGGCGCTGCTGGGTGCTGCGCTGCTGGCCTGCCTTTTTCAGCCCAAGGCTTCGACCATTCTGTTTCATGGCCTGTTCATTGATGACGCCTTTGCCCGGTTCATGAAGGTGCTGGCGCTGACGGGTTCTTTGGTTTCCTTGTTGTTTTCGCTGGAATTCCTGCGCGTCAACAAAATGGATACATTCGAGTTTCCAGTGCTGATCCTGCTTTCAAGCCTTGGCATGATGATGCTGATATCCAGCAACGGGCTGATGTCGCTGTATCTGGGGCTCGAATTGATGTCGCTGGCACTTTATGTGCTGGCCGCATTCCAGCGTGACAACAGCAAGGCCTCTGAAGCGGGATTGAAATATTTCGTGCTCGGCGCGCTGTCTTCGGGAATGCTGCTTTATGGCGCGTCCCTGATTTACGGGTTTGCCGGCACCGTCACCTATACCGGCATTGCCGCGGCCATCCATGGCACGGCCAGCATTGGCATCATCTTCGGATTGGTGTTTTTGATGACGGGTCTCGCCTTCAAAATGTCGATCGTTCCGTTCCACATGTGGACGCCGGACGTATATGAAGGCGCGCCGACGCCGATCACCGCGTTTTTTGCCTCGGCACCAAAGATTGCCGCCGTTGCCGTCACCTTGCGCGTGGTCAGCATTGCTTTCCCCGGCATTGTGCCACAATGGCAGCAGATTGTGGTGTTCATGTCGGTGGCATCGATGGCGCTTGGTGCCTTTGCGGCGATTGGCCAGACCAATATCAAGCGCCTGATGGCCTATTCCTCGATTGGCCATATGGGTTTTGCGCTTGTCGGCTTGAGCGCCGGCACCCAGCAGGGTGTTGAAGGCGTAATGATCTATATGTCGATTTATCTGGTGATGACCCTTGGCACTTTTGCCGCGATCCTGTCGATGCGGGCCAACGGGCAGCCCGTTGAGAACATCAGCGATCTTGCCGGGCTTGGCAAAGCCAACAAGCCGATGGCGTTTTTCCTGGCGATGATGATGCTGTCGCTCGCGGGGATTCCCCCGCTCGCCGGGTTTTTCGCCAAATGGTATGTGTTTGTCGCCGCCGTTCATGCCAAGCTTTACCTGATGGCGGTGCTGGGTGTGCTCGCCAGCGCGGTGGCCGCATTTTACTATTTGCGCATCGTCAAGATCATCTATTTTGACGAAGGCGGGCCGGCATTCGACCCGGCAAGCCGCACCTTGCGCACGGTTCTGGCGGTTGCGGGTGTGTTTGTGCTGGCCTTCTGGTTCTATCCGGCACCGGTTGTGCAGGCGGCGAGCCTTGCTGCCAAGTCTTTGTTCTAAGGGTGCGGGTATCGACATAAACAGCTTTTCAGCTCCCCATATCGAGCGCCACGACAGCCTTGGATCGACCAATGACAGGGCCATGGAATTGGCTCGAACCGGCAATCCCGGGCCAATTTGGGTTGTCGCGGACGAGCAAACCGGTGGACGGGGACGGCATGGCCGTGTCTGGATTGCGCCGCGCGGCAATTTGAATGCCAGCCTGCTGCTGATCGATCCCGCGCCGCCAGCCCGATTGCCGGAACTGGGCTTTGTCGCAGGTGTGGCGCTGGCGCAAGCGCTGCATGATACACTGGGCGGAGACCGCGATCTGAAAATCAAATGGCCCAATGACATGGTCTACAAGGGTGCCAAACTCTCGGGACTGATGCTGGAAGGCTCGCGTCTGGCGGACGGGAACCAGGTCTGCATCATCGGCATTGGCGTGAATTGCGAAGATACCCCGCTTGACATTGGCTATGCGGCCACCAATCTAACCAAAGTCGCGGGGCGAACCATCAAGGCTGGCGAAATCTTGGCGCGTTTGACGCATGCCATGGATCGTGAACTGGGCCTTTACGCGCGCGGCGCAAATTTTGGCTATATCCGCGAGCGCTGGTTGGGTTTTGCCGCAGGCCTTGGCGGCACGTTGCGCGTGCAGTCAGGCCAGCGCACGACCGAAGGCCGATTCGAAACAATAGACAGCGCCGGACGCCTGGTTTTGAAAACCGATGGCGGACGCGTGGCGATCGAGGCGGGGGACGTGTTTTTGCCAAACGCGCATGCTTGACCTCATCCAAATTCAATGACCAAAACTATCCTTAAAGAAAAATACGAAAGCAGGAAAATATGAATACTCACACCGATGAACTCGTTTTTGTGCCGCTTGGCGGCCTTGGCGAGATCGGAATGAATGCGGCGCTTTACGGCTTTGGCCCGAAATCCCGCCGCAAATGGCTGATGGTGGATTGCGGTGTCGCATTTGCCGGCCCAGATTTGCCAGGCATTGATCTGATCGTGCCAGATGTCGCTTTTATCGACAAGATTCGCCGCGATCTGGTGGGGTTGATCATCACCCATGCCCATGAGGACCATATCGGCGCTGTGCCGGATTTGTGGCCCCGTCTTGGTTGCAATGTCTATGCGACCCCGTTTGCCGCCGGGCTTTTGGAGACCAAGCGTCTTTCCGAGCCAGGCGCGCCCAAGGTGCCGCTGCATATCGTGCCGCAAGGGGGCAGGGTGGTGCTTGGCCCCTTCGATATTGAATTCATCCCGGTGGCGCATTCGATTCCCGAAGGTTGCGCGCTGGCGATTCGCACGACGCATGGCACGGTTATTCACACCGGCGACTGGAAGATCGATGAGACGCCCATGGTCGGCCTGCCGACTGATTCGGTGCGGCTGCGCGAAATTGGCGACGAGGGCGTGCTCGCAATGGTTTGCGACTCCACGAATATCCTGCGTGATGGCGTTAGCCCCTCCGAGACCGAAGTCGCCGCAACCATTGCCGAATTGGTGAAAAACGCGCCGCAGCGGGTGCTGGTGACAACCTTTGCTTCCAACATTGCCCGGGTTCGGGCGGTGGCATTGGCTGCAGCGGCGGCGGGACGCTCCGTGATGGTGGCTGGTCGGGCGCTGGACCGGGCGATTGCGGTTGCGCGCGAGTGCGGCTATCTCGATGGCGTGCCGGCATTTGCTTCGCTGGACAATTATCGCAACATTCCACGCTCGAAGACGGTCATTCTGGCAACCGGCAGCCAGGGTGAATTGCGGGCGGCCATGGCGCGGATTGCGTTGAACGAGCACCCGGACATTACGCTGGCGCCCGGCGATCAGGTGATTTTCTCGTCGCGACCGATTCCGGGCAACGAGAAAGAAATCAACCATGTCATCAATGGACTGGTGGATCAGGGCGTTGAGGTCATCACCGATCGCGTGGCGCTTGTGCATGTCTCGGGGCATCCAAGACGCCAGGAAGTGGCGCAGATGTATGATTGGGTGCGCCCCAACATTGCCATTCCGGCGCATGGCGAGGGCTTGCACCTGGCCGAACACGCCAATTTTGCAAGGGCACGCGGTGTGCCCAATGTGGTGAAGGCCCATAATGGCGACGTGGTGCTTTTGGCCCCCGGCAAGCCTGGCATTATCGATGAAGTGCCGCATGGCCGCTTGCTCAAGGACGGCAATTTGCTGATCAGCGGGCGTGACGAGGTTTTGGGCCAGCGCAACAAACTGGCATTTGCCGGCATTATCACCATAGCCTTTGCCATTGACAGCAAAGGGCATTTGGCGGGCGACCCGGATGTGGTGCTGATGGGCGTGCCACAAACCAGCAAAGACGGCCGCGCCATGGATGAAATCGTCGACGATGCGGTGTTTGCGACTTTGGACAAATTGCCGCGTGGCAAGAAACGTGATGCAGATGGCGCCTCCACCGCGGTAGAACGGGCCGTGCGCAGCGCTGTCAATGCCGCATGGGGCAAAAAGCCGGTGGTGCACGTATTGGTGGTGGAGGTTTGATGATTGGTCGCTTGAACCATGTGGCGATTGTTGTGCGCGATCTGGACGCGTCAACAGCGCTCTATCGGGATGTGCTGGGCGCGCAAGTGTCGCAGCGCATGGCTTTGCCAGCGCACGGCGTGAGCGTGGTGTTTGTGGAATTGCCCAACAGCAAGGTGGAACTGCTGGAGCCTTTGGGCGCGGATTCGCCCATCGCCAAGTTTCTGGAAAGCAACCCCAATGGCGGCATGCATCATATCTGCTATGAAGTGGATGATATTCTGGCAGCGCGGGATCGTCTGAAAGCCAATGGCGCGCGGGTGTTGGGGGATGGCACGCCAAAAATTGGCGCGCATAACAAGCCCGTGCTGTTTCTGCACCCCAAAGATTTCAATGGCACCTTGATCGAACTGGAGCAGGCATGAACCTTTTCGAGCCCTTCGGCACCGTCATGGGTATCGCAATTTACCTGACAATCTGGTGGATGACGCTGTTCAGCGTTCTGCCGTTTGGGGTAAATTCGCAAAGTGAGTCGCCAGAATTCCAGCAGGGCACTGACCCCGGTGCGCCAGCGGTGCCGCGCCTGCTGCGCAAGGCCCTGATAACCACGATCATTTCAGCCGTTATTTTTGCTGGCATTCTGATTTTTACACGCTATAACCACTAAAGTCATGCGGGGATGGTGCTCCGCACGGCACAAATGTCCTTGGCCTGTTTCGTTGGCCTTGCGGGCATCCTCCCTTGCGGGAGCGCGTAGCTCAGTCGGTAGAGCATCTGACTTTTAATCAGAGGGTCATGGGTTCGAATCCCATCGCGCTCACCACTCATTATAATGATAGGTGGTGATGGGGCAGGGTAGGCGAATTGGGTTTGGTATCCACCTACGTTTGCTTGGTCAAAATAGGAATTTGATATTTCTTCTGTTATTCGCGCTCATGAGACGTATTATCAGTGGCACGGATTTTGAAACTGACATAAGTATTATAGGCATGAGCGCCACCCCCTATGATCCGAAAATTATATGTAATGTCATGCTTGATGAGGCAGCCCATCAGGGCTTGGTGGTTACAAATTTGGCGCTTCAGAAGTTGTTGTATTTCGCTCATGCGCATCACCTGATTGAAACTAAGCAGCCCTTAGTGCAAGGGTACTTCGAGGCATGGCAGTATGGGCCTGTGCATCCAGCCGCTTATAAAGCATTTAAAGCCGCCGGGAATCGTCCAATCAATTTTAAAGCAGAACGACAGGAGCCTCTCTCCGGAAGGATGCAGCCTATTGCTGATGAGGTAAGCGCGACAGTTAGGCACTTGGTCGTACGTGTGATCACGTCTTACGGGAGGCTCACACCTGGTCGTCTCGTGGAAATTTCTCATGCAAGGGATGCGCCGTGGCATTTTGTTGTGGACACAGCAAGAACATCTATGGCTTTTGGCCTACGAATCAGCGATTCTGCAATTCTAGAGCGCTTCAAATTTCACAAGGTTAGCGTTGGAGCCGAGCCTTTGGCAGGAGAGCCCATTGAAGATTCCCCATTTGCATAGTTTAGATTTAGCTCGCATAGCACCTTTAACAATAGAACAAAAGCGAATTGAGTTGAGGCGCTTGAAAGAAGGCCGCCCTCCATATTCTTATAAGCCAGTCCGACTATCATTGCCGGAAATTCTCAATGTAGACGCTGGCCCATTAGGTATCGTTCCTCGGGCCCCTTATGAGCAAGTTGCTAAAGAAATCGAGCGGCAATCCACTTCCGAGGCAGAAAAGAATGCCAATTTGACGTTGGCTTCTACATTATACAAATACGTCGATAGCAACGGTCTAAGCGGACGCCGGAACGAATTTTTTCCGCTTGTGATCGGCACAACTGTAAAGGTTTCGTACTGGGTGCCCGCAGTTGTGGCGCTGGATGGTCGTCCTACAGTGCTCTTCATTGACCCGCGTCGGACAAAAAAGCTGACCGAAGTTAGTCGCCGCTTTGTATTATCAGTAATGAACCAGCGCATTCGCGTGGCTGATCCAGATTATAGTGAGGTTGAATTAGCGATCATGCAGTTTAATGGGGATAAAAAAGATAAAACCCTTAGAATCCCTAAGATTCATACCGCCGCTGGAATTTCTTTGTTTGATTATGACACGATCAATTCAATGATCAAAGAGACATATAAAATACTGCGCGAAGTGTGGGTTGAACGTGAAGAATTGCAAAAACGGGACACGAGACGGCCTACGGCTGGAGGCTTCTTTTAGAGTCCCTAGACCTCGTATAATTGAAATTTTTTCGGGTTCAGGACAAAAGATAGATCATAATTTATTTTGCGTCGATTTTGCGAGCGTTCCCGAGTAGTTTGGAAGCACTTCGTTGTCTCGGGAGGGCCTTTTGAGTGGCCCTTATTCGCGCTATAATTTATACTGGCGATATGGCTTCCCCAACTCCACCGCCATCCGGCCCCCATTGCATCGCGTGACCAAAGGCGCATAGTTTGCGGGGTGGGGCCTTTGTGAGTCTGGATGATCGTTTGCGGCAGGTTCAAGAGCCAATGAGTGCTGTGGAGGGTGAGCGTCCGGTGAGCGCGTTTTGGTAAGCGAGCCAAATGGGCGATGTTTTGGCATTAGAACCGGTATTAGTACTGGCATTAATTCCAGATCTGAGGGATGGCATGGCGCGGATGGAGATCATTTCCGGCGTTGAGCGGAGGCGACG
>JAGXAN010000010.1 GCA_019075865.1 Hyphomicrobiales bacterium
TAATCGGCTTCTTTTGAACAAAATAAGCCCGGCGGACTTTTCCAATCGTTTCCAAAACCAGCATCCCCATCAAGGCTCCCATGACACCCATGAAAGCCAGTATGAACCAAACGTCAGAGGGGTCCCGTTTGGATGCCGATAACCCCTAAAACGGGGTCCTTATTCCATGCCGAAACACACTCATTGCTCCGGATGACCTCCGCCGCTCCACGTTTAATCAGCGCTGCACGGTCTGCCGACGGGATATTGACGATATAACGCTGCAAATCGCGGGCTATGCCGCCAACCTTCTCAGCAAAGCGCAACCTCTGGATTGCTCTCTCTGCCTTAGAATCGCGCGAAATAATGACGGGCATTGAATAGTCTTCAATCATTTGGAATTTTTTGGATATTGTCTCCAGCGGCATGCGCAAGGGAAAGGCGTTGTCTCTTAACGCCTTTAATATCCCATGTTTATCAAGCTCTTCCTCGCCTTTGAGCCAATATATCTCACGAAAATAAGCCTCAATTGCTGGCGGATCCAGCAAGCCACCGAGAATATCACCACGCTCGATCGCCCGCATAACGCCTTTGGTTGCTGCCCATCGTTGCGCCATTTCTGTGCTGCTCTTGTCTGTTTCAAACACGATCACCTGACTCGCATCGACCGTGCGCCGCCCCTCACGGTTGCAGCGCCCTGCTGCTTGGGCAATCTGATCCAGTCCAGCTTCAGCCCGGAAAACCAACGGAAAATCAACATCAACACCAGCTTCAATCAACGAAGTTGCCACCACCCGCACTGTAAGCCCCTCCTTCAAATCCGCTCTTATGCCAGCCAGCACCTGCGCACGGTGTGCAGCGCACATCATAGTGGAGAGGTGACGCGCGCCTTGCTCATTTTTAATCAGGTCAAACAATTCTCGCGCATGTTTGCGGGTGTTGATGATCACCAGAGCTTGGGGAGTTACTGCTAACCGAGCAGCTAGGTCTTCATTCACAAGTTTGCCAGCAAACTTGATTTCCACGCGTTTAAGAATTTGGAAAAGCTTTCCCAAATCCGGAATTATCTCCGTCGTGTTGCGCAAGCCATGCTGAAATGATGTTTTTGGATCATCCGTTTCCAAAAGCGCCGGTTGGGTTGCCGTGGTCAGCATCAGAGTGGCTCGGTAATTTCGAGCCAGCTCATCCAATGCCAGCACAGCCGGGCGTAGAACTGGTAGAGGCAATGTCTGAGCTTCGTCCAAAATCACAACCGAGCGCACAATATTATGCAACTTACGGCAGCGCGAGGTTTTGTGGTGAAACAGGCTTTCAAAAAATTGCACCGCCGTCGTCACCACAATTGGCGCATCCCAGTTCTCCTGCGACAGGCGCAGTTTGTCAAAGCTGGAATGGGGTTTACCACCTTGCCATTTCTCAGAAGCATCAAACGCACTGTGATGTTCGAGCACGGCATCCGCCATGTCCCCGAAAGCCTCCCGAAAAACTCGCGCCGTCTGTTCGACAACAGCGGTGAAGGGAATGACGACAATCACGCGATCCAGTTTGTGCTGCACAGCGTGGTCAAGCGCGAATGCCAGCGAGGCTAAAGTCTTGCCACCTCCAGTGGGTACCGTCATCGTGAAAATGCCCTGCGGTTCAGTGGCCTTGGCGCGGGATGCGGCTAAAATCTTAGCTCTTGCTTGATTGATAGGGCCGGGGCGTTCCTGCGCGGCTATCAAGCATTTTTCGCTCAGATGCGCATCCAATCTTCGTTTCAAGTCCGCAAGCGACACATTGCTGAAGCCGCGATCTTTTTGCCCATAAAAAGTTTCGGTCGCTATAAAGTCAGCGTCAACAAGTGCTGAAAACAGCATCCTCGTGAAAAAGCTACAACTGAAAGCGGTGAAGGTTTTTGCCGTATCTCCGGTGCTAGGACGGGATTTGACCGTCGGCGGTGCGAGCTTGGTGGTCAGGATCAATCCATCTTGCTTGGCCGCTTCATTTTGTTGCGCAAGGCGCTCTGGTAAATTTTTAAGTCGTTCATATAGCGCCTTGTTATCTTGATTCTCGGCACCGTTGACCAACGCATCCATTAACCCAGTATGGTGACCTGCTATCACGGGCGCGATCAGGTGGCCAAGTGGGCCGTAATGTTTCAACGCCCAAGCCGCGCCGGGACCCGCATGGTCAAAGCTTGTTGTTGAACCTTTTAATCGTGCTTGAAAATCCGGATCAACCTTGCCAAAATCATGCAGCCAACCAACGGCCGCGCCATAGTCGGCAGCACCAAATTTAGCTGCGGCAGCCGCCGTTATTTCAGCAACAGTTTTAGCGTGGTCAAACAGAAGCTCCCATTGAGTTTGAGCCCCCTTTGGTGAATGTGCGTATGAAACCATATTTTATGTCTCCCAAGCGCTGATTTCCGTGCACTAAGTATGATGTCAATGCTCATCCCCGCTATAGGCTCCACAACAAGGAAATCGGCCCGGAGCTCAGCTTTTCGGTAAATGGGGTCATCCGGTCGTGATCGTGCAGCACGATGCCGTGTACGAATTTATCGCCGGCGGCCTCCTGGAGCTTGCGCAAGCCATTAAGGTCTTTGGGACGCAGCACTGCCGAAGCTTTCACCTCAATGCCGACAATTCGACCGCGTCGATCTTCGAGCACGAGATCAACTTCCTCGCCCTCGCGTGTGCGAAAATGCGAAAGGTGGTAATTTTGACCGCTCCAAGACAGCAATTTCAGCACTTCTGCGACAACAAAGCTTTCCAGCAGCGGTCCAAACCTTGTGCGGTCGGCTTGGATTTCTCCCGCATCAGCGCCCCTTAGCGCTGCAAGCAAGCCGGAATCCAGAAACAATGATTTGGGTGTTTTAATCAAACGAGACAAACGGTTGCTGGACCAAGGCGCGATGTTGCGGATCAAGAACAACCGCTCGAGAATCCCCACATAACGCTGCGTCGTGACGTGGGATAGACCGAGTGCGCCGCCGATGGCCGTGTAATTGACGAGTTGCCCGGCGTGCTCGGCCAAGACTTTCACCAGACGTGGCATGCGATCAAGCTGATCGATATTGGCAATATCGCGCACGTCGCGGTCGAGAACCAAGGTGATGTAGGCATCAAACCACGCATTGCGTCGTGCCGCGCTCTTGCGGGCAAGGGCTTCGGGATAGCCACCACGCAAAACGACATCTATGAGGTTGGCACCGACAATAGCATCCGACACTTGGGTAATGGTTGGATTGCTGAACAACCAATCCACAAATCGACCGGGGGTCTGGCGGATTTCAGTTTGAGCCAGCGGTAAAAGCGGTATGACCTCCAAGCGGCCCGCGAGGGAATCAGCCACGGCGGGAAGGGTGGCGAGATTGGCCGATCCTGTCAGCAAGAAGCGACCGGGCCGCTGGTCACGATCAACGACCTCCTTGATCGCGAGGATCAATTCTGGTGCGCGCTGAATTTCGTCGATGACGATTTTATCGACGCCGCGAATGAAGCTTACAGGGTCATCTTTGGCGGCCTTGAGTGTGGCCGTATCATCAAGGTTGAGGTAAAGCCGATCGGGACCAGCGCAAGCGCGGGCAAGGGTGGTTTTTCCCGCCTGACGGGGGCCGGCGATAAGAACAACGCGCGTATCCTCCAACGCGGTCTCGACAAGCGCGCGAGCGCGGCGGGGGATCAGGTAGGTTCCAGCAGATCGATTGTCCATTACCCGCAAATCTATAACTCAAAGTACCGCAGATTGAAAGGCAATACATTTGAAATAGCTTCCTTGGGCAACAGCAAGGTGCATTCGCTCATGAGTGCGGGCAGGGCAGGGGGGCTTATGCAAAAGTTTTGATTTTTGCACACCTCGAAACTCGTGGGTCGCCAGCTTTTTGAGAGCCGGGATTTGAGAATGAATTTTAAGAGGCGATTTCATGGGATGTGATGGTGGACGGCGCGTCGTGCCGCACTCCTTCAAAAGTCTAGATTTTTGAGAGGAATTTCATAATTGCACAAAGCTGCCAAAAAATGGCATGATTTGGTATGTCACGGGCCGAACGTCTCTTAGAACTCATCCAAATTCTGCGGCGCTATCGACGGCCCGTGAGCGGAGAGAAACTGAGTGCGGAACTGGGCGTCAGCATCCGCTCGCTTTATCGGGATGTGGCAACTTTGCGGGCGCAAGGCGCGACGATTGAGGGTGAGCCGGGGCTTGGCTATATGCTGCGTCCGGGATTCATGCTACCGCCGCTGATGTTTTCTGAAGACGAGATTGAAGCCCTTGTCCTCGGCTCGCGCTGGGTGGCGGAGCGCGCCGATGGACACTTAGCCCTTGCCGCCCGCAACGCGCTGACCAAAATCGTCGCCGTATTGCCCAGCGATCTGCGAGACGAAGCCGCAGCATCCTCATTGCTTGTGGGGCCAAGTGAAAATTTAGCACGCAAGGACCAAGACATCACGACTATCCGCAAAGCCATTCGCGCCGAACATAAGCTGCTCATCGCCTATGAGGATGCGAAGGCGGTCGCAACGCAAAGGGTCATCTGGCCTATTGCTCTTGCCTTCTTCGACCATTGCCGCGTCGTCGCAGCTTGGTGCGAAACAAGACGAGACTTCCGCCATTTTCGCACGGATCGAATCAAAATGATCGAGGCCCTCGAACTCCGCTACACGCGACGGCGCGCGGTTCTGCTCAAGGAATGGCGCGCGCTGGAAGGCATTCCGGAACAGTAGTACAACGCTACTGCCGGAAATTGGCAGTGGCATCGACTATGCTGGCCTCTTCACAAGGGGACGCACATGAAAACATATACCTATACAACGACAACGCATGTGCCCGCCGCCAAGCTCTTCCGCGCCATAGCGGACATAGCTAACTGGCCGAAGTGGGACAGCGACCTTGAGAGCACGCAACATAATGGCGGCTTGGAGGCTGGCGCGCGGTTTATGCTTAAACCCAAAGGCGGCCCGAAGGTGAAGATGGAGATTATCGAAGCCATTGCCCCGACGCATTTTGACGATCTGGCGCACCTGCCGTTAGCAAAAATGCGCACCTCGCATCACTTCGCCCAATCTGCCGGACAAACGCGCATTGACGTTAAAATCGAGGTCTGGGGGTGTCTTAGCTTTTTCTGGGATCGCGTGGTGGCGCGTCAACAAGCGGCCAGCACGCCTGAGCAAACCCGTCGGTTCATCGCCTATGCAGAGGCGCAACCATGAGCGCGCCTAAAAATTGGCTCGCCGTGGCGTCGGCCGAACACGTTCGCAAAGGGCGTGAACTGGGCTTTATGCAGGTTTGCCATGGCAAGCTCGGGCCGCTGCGCCGCGTTCATCCCGGAGATGGCGTTGGCTATTATTCCCCAACAGTCAGTTTTCAGGGAAAAGACAAATTGCAAAGCTTCACAGCCGTCGGCATCGTGAAGCAAGGCCAACCCTATGAAGTCGATTGGGGCGGCGGCTTTCGCCCCCATCGGCGTGATGTCGATTGGTGGCCCGCGCTAGAGGCATCAATTCTCCCCTTGCTCAACCTTCTGGATTTCACGGCTGCGGGAAGCAGCTGGGGCTATCAATTACGCTTCGGGCTGTTCCCAATCAGCGATCATGATTTCAAGTTGATAGCCGAAACAATGTGCGCGGACGTAGCCGCCGTCGAAGTCGGATAAGGCCACGTCACGTCAGATCGCGCCTTATTCGCATGTCTACGGCAAGCATAGCACCCGGAACGAGATGCTTGACCATTGCCGTTCCCGTCTGGCAATTTACGGACCGAATATAAAAGGAACCTCAATGCGGCTGGGCTATATCATTTTGTATGTGCCGGACGTGGTAGCGGCAGTCGAATTTTACGAACGGGCTTTTGGTCTGGCGCGCCGGTTCGTTCATGAGAGCGGGCAATATGCGGAGATGGAAACCGGCGCGACGGCACTTGCCTTCGCCGGAGAGTCGTTCGTGTCGGCAACCCGCCATACCTTCAAAGCCAACCGCCCGGATCAGGAGCCAGCTGGGGCCGAGGTCGCGTTTGTGGCCGACGATGTGAACGCTGCCTTTGAAAAGGCCATCGGGGCGGGGGCCACCGGCTACGCTCCGCCCCATCAAAAGCCTTGGGGACAAACCGTGGCGTATGTGCGCGACGCCAACGGATTTCTGGTCGAGCTATGCAGCGCCATCAGCGATTGATCGTGATGCGGACTCGGTATGCAGAACTAGACTCACTCGCTCGTCTGCGGAATGTCGGGAAGGCTGCGCTCGCTGATTTCGAACTGCTCGGCATTACCACGGTAAGCCAGCTTGCGACGAAGGATGCCGACACCCTTTATGTCCAGCTATGCGAAACGACCCGGCAGCGGCACGACCCTTGTGTGCATGATGTTTTCACGGCGGCAATTCATCAAGCGAAGGCGGGCGAGGCGGTGAACTGGTGGGCCTATACACCCGGACGAAAATCACGCCAAGCGTCAGCAACATTCCCTGATGGGCTGTCCTGAAAGTCTTGCCGATCGCATAGCCGATGGCGACCAATCCTCGAAGCTGTCAGGCGGATTTGGGCCAACGGCTGCTTCCCCTATGTGCGGCGCGTCACGCCTGCGGCAATCGCGTAAACGGATCATGCGTTGCCACGCCAAACGGTTCATAATGCCGCAGATTGCGGGTCAGGATCGTCAGGCCATGGCATTGGGCGGTAGCCGCGATCAGAATGTCCGCGAAGCCGGGGGCATGGCCTTGGCTTCGGGCCTGGTCAGACAGGGCACCAGCAAGGTGGCAGTTGCTAGATCGACGGGAAGGATGCGCGCGGCATAAAGGTGCGGCAGAGTTTCCAACCAAGCGCTGATATCCCGCGATTTGCAGGTCGCACCCTCGCGACTGGCTTTGGCGATGCCGTCCTCAATTTCCGCCACGGCGACGACCGAGATGAACAGTTTTGCCGAATTTGCATCCATCCAAGCGTCCATCTTGGCGGCGGCTACTTGTGATGGCGCACGGATGGAGATGACGTTGGTGTCAATGAGGTATGAAGTCTCAGAGGTCAGCATCGCGGAGCGGGGCTTGGTTGCGCTCGGGCAGGTCATTTTTTGCGAGTGGGGCGGCCATGAGTAATTGACCGAAGGATGGCACATGCGACAGGCATTGCCATTCTACGAAACTCAAAATGACAGCCTCGGGCCTGCCGTGTCGGGTGATGATGGCAGGTTCACCATGCACGGTATCATCAATCACGGTTGACAGGCTGGCTTTGGCGTCGCGAAGCTGGATTTCTCTCATGGTGGCCTCCGGGCAACATATGACTACAGTGGTCATATATGCGCTTTTATTGCGGCGCGAGTAAGCTTGAAATTTCAGGCCAGCACCAGTTTGGTTTTAGCAGTGAGAATATTCGTGCCCATGGGGTGGTGTTTTCGATGAGAGCCATTTGAACAGAGAAAACGTAGCGCAAATTCTTCGTCAGTGGCTTGCAGCGCGAAGCCGTCGGTTCGCACATTTTTGCGAGATAGCCATGCCCTGAGAGAGCGCGAGGGTGGGCCCGAGTCTTGCTGACGGGTGATCGCTTCGAGAGAGGCTTGGGCGGCCTGTCGCGAGGCTTGATTGATGACCCATTGCCATTTCCGCCCAGCCACTGAGCGGGCCAGCATTTATCACGATATTACCCAAAGCATATCTTGCCGAGAGTTTTGCAGGAGGCTCCCCGGTGAAGAGTTCAGGGCAGCAGCAAGACGCTGCCCGTGGTTGCGCCAATTTCGAGGGCAGACAGGGCGATATTTGCCTGTTCAAGCGGAAATTCGGTGCCAATTGGTGAGCGCCAACCGCCCTCCATCGCGGCAAATAACGCCGCCGCACCGCCTCGATAGCTGGGTAAGTCTGCGGCATAGGCCATGACGCTGGGGCGCGACAGAGATAGAGAACGGCGTGGGCCGATCTCGTCGACACTGATTGGTGCAATTTGCCCGCCAGCCTGACCGATGCTCGCCACCATACCAAACGGGCGCACACAGTCGAATGTGCGCAGTAGGCTGGTGCCGCCGATGCCATCATATGCAACATCAACTAATTGCCCGCCAAGATAATTCCGGATATCGCTGGCCCAATCGGCATCGCGACCAACAATGATGTGATCTGCGCCATTGGCCACAGCTAGCGCCGCTTTGGTGTCCGTGCTCACCGTTCCGATGACGGTAGCGCCCATCTGCTTGGCCCAATGGGTGAGAATTGAACCGAGGCCGCCCGCCGCTGCGTGAACCAGAATGATGGTGCCGCGCAAAACGGGAAAGGTGCGCGTGAGCAACATATGGGCTGTGAGACCCTTGAGCAGCATGGCAGCGGCGGAACTTTCGTCCACAATATCCGGCAACTTGAGGGCGCGGTTAGCCGGTAGTAGGTGGATGTCCGCATACGCACCCACCGGCGCACCGGCATAGGCGACGCGATCTCCCGGCTTCAAATCGTGTACATTCTCACCCACCGCCTCAATTGTTCCTGACGCTTCAACACCAAGAACATGGGGCAATGGCAGCGGATAAAGCCCGTTCCGGTGATAAATGTCGATAAAATTGACACCAATAGCGCTGTGCCGGATGAGCACTTCACCCGATTTTGGCATTTTTGGCTCGGTGTTGATCAAGCTGAGGGGCATTCCAATTTGCGTGAGGGCAAGGGCGCGGTTCATGTGGGAACTCCGGATTGGTGCCCGTATTTGCGCTTTAAAAAGCTTGAGCGTAAATTCAGATTTAGTGCGCATATGATGTGAATAAACGCAGATGTCTGGTTGGCAAAATGTTTGACTGGGAAGATTATCGACATTTTTTAAGTCTGGCCGGCGAGGGGTCGCTGTCGGCGGCATCGCGGGTGCTACAGGTTGATCATGTGACTGTAGCGCGCCGTATTGCTGCGCTTGAGGCCAGCCTTGGACTAAAACTGGTGGATCGGCGTGCCCGTTCCTATAATTTGACGGCGGAGGGTGAGCGACTTGCCTCACTTGGCCAAGGTTTCACTGACACTTCGCAGGCGATTGATCGCTTTGCCCGTGCCACACGTCCTGATATCGGCGGTGAGGTGGCAGTGAGTGCGCCGCCCGGCATGGCAGTCCGGTTGATCGCACCAAGCCTTGTGGCATTGCGGGCCCAAAATCCGCTGATTTCGCTGCGCTTGTCCGGCGAAATGCGTCAAGCCTCGCTGGCGCGTGGCGACGCCGATCTAGCGATCCGGCTGAGCCGTCCAGAGGACAATGCGCTGGTTGCCCGCAAAATCGCCGAAATGCCGTTCGGGATCTTTGGAACAACGCGCTGGAGAGAGTTACCCCAATCCGATTGGGCCTTCATTACTTACGAGCCGAATAGAGACGACTTGCCGCAACATAAGTGGCTGCAAGCGATCATTGGGTGCCGATCCGTCGTCCTGCGCAGCAATGATGTCGAAAGTCAGAGCGCCGCCGCTGCCGCAGGGCTTGGATTGGCTGTCCTGCCGCGCTACTGGGCGGCGCTTGCGCCGAACTTGATAGAATATGACGTGGGCGCGGGTTCAATCTCACGTGAAGTCTGGTTGGTTATTCATGGTGATCTGCGTAATACCCCCGCTATCCGCGTGGTGGCCGACCATCTGGCGCAGGTTCTCGCGAATGCTCTCAAAAGGTCAGGAGGGTGATTTGGATCGTGGAGCGTAATGGAAGCCATGGTTCACCGGAATAACACCAGATCACTGAATGGATTTAGATTTGCGCATGCGTCCATTTCCAGCCTTGTGAGAAAGAGGCGATCGCATAGAATAAATTCACCCACGCCATCAACAAATTTCGTGCCGATTTTCGCCCTTCTCGCCGAGGCATTTCTAGGGGTGACGGATATCGATCCCGTCATAGGGATCGCCGCCCGGTCGAGAGCGCGAGGGTGGCCAAAGTTTTGCTGACAGATGATCGCTTCGAGAGAGGCTCGGGCGACCTGTCGCGAGGCTTGTCTGATGACCCATTCCCATATCCGCCCAGCCGCTGAGCGGGCCAGCATTTATCACGATATTACCCAAGGCATCTTAGCCCAGCTTGAGGCAGGCACGGTGCCTTGGGTGCAGCCTTGGACATCGCGCGGGGCTTCCAGCCTTGGTTTGCCGGTCAATGCGCTCAGCAAACGGGCCTATTCTGGCATCAACATCCTGATTTTGTGGCGTAGTGCCGCGACAAATGGCTTCACCTCAAACACTTGGCTGACCTTTCGCCAAGCGCTGGAACTGGGGGGTAATGTTCGCAAGGGCGCGCATGGCACCAGTGTTGTCTTTGCGAACCGCTTTACGCCCGAAGAGGAGCGCCAGCGCGCCGCGCAAACCGGCGAGACACCCGGCGTCATTCCTTTTCTCAAACGCTTTACGCTGTTTAACACCGAGCAATGCGAGCGCTTGCCCGATGATTGTGCCGTCCCAGCCCCACAGCAGAACCCAGAACTAGTGGCCCCGCAGGTTGAGGCGCTGATCAAGGCAACGAAAATGGATTTTCGGGTTGGGGGAGCCCATGCTTTTTACAATCCGCTACATGATTATGTGCAAGTGCCTCGCCCAGAAGACTATTTTGAGCCCATCAATTGGCATAGAACGGTGCTTCATGAAGGCTCGCATTGGGCCGGCCACCCGACACGCTTGAACCGATTTTCTATCGCGCCATCAAACATGGAAGATCGCGCAAAAGAAGAGTTGGTGGCCGAAATTTCCGCCAGCTACCTTTGCGCCACCCTTGGTATCGTACCGACCGTGCGCCACGCTGATTATATTGCAAGCTGGCTGACACTTCTCAAATCAGACGAGCGGGCGATTGTCAAAGCTGCCAGTGCCGCCTCGAAGACGGCGGAATTTATCTTGAGCTTTCGTGAAGCGGCTACAGATGCCGATGCTGCCAATCCCGCCGACACCGAACAAAGGGCGGCTTGATGCTGGCCGTTGCCAATTCTGCGCGGTCTTTTCCCCCCTCTTTGCCCAAGCTCCCGGCCCGGAGCCAGAGAGTGAAAGGGGGGGAGGGATTTTTGCGACGGGTTGGAAGGTGAGAAGAGGTCTCAGCTTGCCTGTCGTGGAGATGGTCAGATGACCAAGGCAATCAATAAAATCACGATGTCGTCGTCGCGCGATATTCCGTTTAACCAGCTCGTGCTGTCGCAAGCCAATATCAGGCGGGTGAAGGCCGGCATGTCGATCGAGGAACTCGCCGAAGATATTGCGCGGCGCACCTTGCTGCAAAGCCTCAATGTGCGCCCCGTGCTCGATGCGCAAGGTGTTGAGACGGGCATGTTCGAAATCCCGGCGGGTGGGCGGCGTTACCGCGCTTTAGAATTGCTGGTCAAGCAAAAGCGCCTTGCTAAAAACGCCCCCATTCCTTGCGTGGTGCGCGATGCGACCTCAAGCATTCTCATGGAAGATGATTCACTGGCTGAAAATATCCAACGCGCGCCTTTGCATCCGCTCGATCAATTCCGGGCCTTTGCTTGCTTGCGCGATAAGGGCCAATCGGAAGACGAGATTGCTGCCGCCTTCTTTGTTAGCGTCAATGTCGTCAAGCAGCGGCTGCGGCTGGCGGCAGTCTCGCCCAAGCTTTTGGAGGCTTATGAAGCTGGCGACATGAAGCTGGAGCAGCTTATGGCGTTTACGGTATCGCCCGATTACGCGCGCCAGGAACAGGTGTGGTCGGATCTCGCTAATGGCTGGAATAAGGAGCCCTTTGTCATTCGCCGCCATCTCACCGAGGGCGCGGTATCAGCTTCCGATAAGCGTGCGTTGTTTATCGGGATTGAAGCCTATGAGCAGGCTGGCGGGGTGATCCTGCGCGATCTCTTTGATGAACGCAGCCAAGGCTGGTTCACCGATGTGGCGTTGCTGGATCGCCTGACAGCGGAAAAATTGCGAACTTCCGCTACGTCACTTAGCTGTGAGGGCTGGAAATGGGTCGAGGCCCATGTCAGCATCCCCTATGGCATAACCAAAGGGATGCGGATGATTGAAGGCACGCCCATCCCGCTCTCTGATGAAGAAAAAGCTAAGCAAGAATCTCTCGTCGCCGAATATGAGGCGCTTGAAACTGAATATGCTGACGTTGAAGACCTCCCCGAAGCCGTCGCAGAGCGGTTGGAAGTCATCAACAAAGAGCTTGCGCTGCTTGATAACCGCCCCCTGATTTATGACCCCGCTGACATGGCCATGGCCGGGGCCTTCATGAGCCTTAATCATGATGGCAACCTGATCATCAGTCGCGGCTATGTCCGCGCCTGCGACGAGCCGCAGCAAGAAGCGCATACAAGCGAGGCGGATTCATCCGACAGCGCGGGGCAGGCCACACCCGCCCATGCCGCCCCCGACAATCGCACTCATGGCAGCGTCATTGTGCATGGCGAGACGGCGACGCAAGCCAATGAAGACGAGGAAGATGATGATGCCATCAAACCCTTGTCAGATCGCTTGCTCAGCGAACTCAGCGCTTCGCGCACTTTGGCGCTGCGCCATGCCGTTGCCCATGACGAGCACATTGCCATGACGGTTCTGTTGCACCGTCTGGTGCTGGATGGGTTTTTCCATCATGGCTTTGATCATTGCGTCGAGATCGGTTTGAAACAGGTGTATCTCACGCATCAACCGGAGGATGTGCAAAACAGCCCCGCCGCCAAGGCGCTTGATCTCGCCCATCAAAACTGGAAGTCGCAGATGCCGCAAGACGCGGAAGCGCTCTGGGATTGGATTAACGAGGTCAATGCCCATACACGCCAAAGCTTGCTGGCCCATTGTGTCGCCCTCAGCATCAACGCGCTTTATGAGAAATCGAGCACCTTTGGGCAGAACGGCGTCACCGCAAGACTCAAACACGCAGACCGCCTGGCGCGGGCGGTCAAGCTCGATATGGTTGCGGCGCAATGGCAACCCACGGTCGCCAATTATCTTGGGCGTGTGCCCAAGCATCGCATTTTGGAAGCGGTGCGTGAGGCCAAGGGTGAGGGCGCGGTGCAATTGATCGAGCATCTCAAAAAGCCCGATATGGCCCGGGAGGCCGAGCGCCTGCTGCAAAACAGCCAATGGCTGCCGGAAGTGTTCCGCATGAATGATGCCGAAATCCCGCTCGTGATCGATGAGGCTGATCAGGCAGTTGACGCCCTGCCAGAGTTTCTGAGCGATGAGGACGGAGCCGATCTTGATGACGAGCCCCACGCCATAGCTGCGGAATAGCTCACCTGCTGCGGGGCAGCGCAGGCTGCCCCGCAGCCTTCATGCCTTTACAACGATCAACCCTTCACCAAGCCCGGCCCTCGTGCCGGGCTTTATTCTTTTCGGAGACCGATTATGAATAAGCTCAATGCCCAAACCCTTCACCCTTCTATCAGCCCGTGCATCAACACCCCGATTGACACCGCCATAAACACCCCTTGGGGCCGCGCCGATCATTCGACCACGCGCGAGGAAGGCATTACCCGCCATAGCACGCCCTCGCATGGCGGCTTTCATCTCGATGCGCCGCGCAATTTCAAGGTTCATCCAAGCTGGCGCAACAACGGCGGATGGTATGAAGAAGATGTCGAATGGGCGAAGGTCGCCTTCACCTTTCCGGCGCTGTTTACCGCCGATGAACGCGCCAGCGCTGATCGCTTCCTACGCGACTTCCATCCCAATGCCTATGAGCACATCACCGGCATAACGCTCCTCAAAGGCCAATCCTACAAGTGTGATCAAGCACGGTTTGCTCATGATCATAAAGCTGATTGGGTGGTGATTGCCGCCCTCATGTCAGACCATCATCACGACCTGGTCGAATGTATCGCCACCTTGGGTGGCCTGCGCGGCAAAGGCGATGAGCGCCGCTTTCTCGTGCCCAAATTCGAATATCGAGTCCGCCGCCACAGCTTTGTCATCGATCTTGATCGCCACGCTGCCTATGATGGGCCAAGCAGCTTTGTGGGGTGGCGGGAGCGGTAAAGTCACCTCTACAGAATATGTCGGCTGCGTGTCACGTTTTCGTTTGTGTCAAGAAATTTGCACGTGAATGTGCTTGCCTAAGACATTGGCTGCAGCTTCAATTTGGTCGAGTTTGGAGGCGTGACGCAGGTCAAACAAGCGATCAACTTGCGGCATATGCCACCCCAAGCGGCGGGCGAGTTCCGCCTTCTTGATCCCCTGATCGGTCATCGCCTGATACACGCCCAGCTTGGCACATTCCAAGGCCGATGGCCGCACGGTTTTTTGTCCGGCTGCGGGCTGACTGGCTACGGGTAGGGGCTTGCGGGCATCAACATAAAACGACAAGCCGGTTTCAAGCGCGTCAATGGCGTTGAGTAGGGCTTCGTCCTCATCTGCACCGAACGTGATGGCTTCAGGCACGTCTGCAAACGTTACCAGCACGGTGCCGTCATCGGGGGTCAAGATCACGGGGTAATCGAACATCATTTTCTCCATCACTTTATCAAACCAAGTTGACGTTTGATCGCCGCTTCCAACCCTTTACCAAGCTCGGTGGTGCCGTGCATGGGGAGGGAAGATTGCTTGCCGTCGAGAAACACCTTCAGGTGCGAGCCTTTACCTCGCTGGAAAGTCGCACCCTGTAGCTCTAGCCATTTCTTCATCTGCTTCGAGTTCATGGGAAAAACATAACAGAAGTGTTGTTTTTGTCAAGGAATTTGCAATACCAAGATGTTTGATTTCGACGCTCTCAATGAAGCTGCGCCCGATTGCACCAAGATCGAGGTAGATATAACCGCCATCTCATTGGAGGATGATGAAGGAGCTTTTGGCAGCATCACCTTCACGGTGCAGGTGCAAACCATCCACGTCGCCTTCAATCAGTGCTTTGTCCAATCAACCCTAACGCAATACTCGGCTTGAGGAGACGACCATGTATGGCACCTATTGTCGGCTGAACCTGAATGTCAGCGTCAGTGCGCGGGCAGTCATTCGAGCCAGTGCGCAGCTCATCAAAGTGGAGGCACGTTTTGCCCGCACCACCCGCGCCGCGCGCCATAACTTCTACCGCCAGATGCTCGACTATCACCGTGGCGCTCAGGAGATGGTCAGATATTGGCGGCTGTAACCCCCGCGCCTTCCCCAAACCATTCCCTCAAAGCCCGGCCCCCAAGCTGGGCTTTATCGTTTTAAGGAGAGACCACATGGCCGATTATTATTCCCAAACCGTAATTCAGCAAAATATCCCGATCAGTGACATGACCGTTCTTGAGCGCTTGGTGCTGGAAGCGATGTTTCAGTCTGACGTCGAGAACCACGCCCTCTATTTTTATCATGACGAAGGCCCGCACGAGGTCATCTATCTTGATCGTAAAGAACTTGTTGCCGCCAATGACCCGAAGATCGACACAGGGACGCTTGGCACCTTGATCCTTGATGCCATCAATGAAGCTGCGCCCGACAGCGCCGATATAGAAGTCGATCTGACCGCAATCTCGTGGGAGGTCATTCTCCAGCCGATTATCGCCCGCTCCTCGACCCTGACCTATCTGACGATAGTCACCTCGTGGACATGCTCAAAAATGCGCCCCGACGGCTTTGGCGGCATGGCAACATTGGTCACGGCAGACATCATCGAGAGCCAATCGACCTATGAGATTGTTGAACAATGGATTGGCGAGATGGAAGACACCACTAAACCTGCGCCGCAAGGCATGAGCGCCGCGCTAGATCAGGGAGCCTCGCCATGAACATCCCTGCTCATGTCGCAATCCTGTTTGAGGCCATGCTCAAGGCGGCATCATAGCGCGCCCTCGTGTTGATGGTCGCCAAAGACCTCAGCACGGGCGCGCCGCTTTATCTGATTTGCGCCATGGGCCGTGAGGGTAAAACCATGACCTTCGCACCCTTTGGGCAGATATTACCTCCCCAACCACTCACCCCCCAAGCATGGCCGCCCGACGCGCCGGCTTCAACCCTGCACTGAAGGGGAGAGGTCGAGGGCGGTGGGTGGAGGGTGTCGGCGGGGCGAAGCGAGATGCGTTTGCCCCGCCTCGCATCCCCTTCATCACGTATCCAAAGGAGATTATTATGGGCTGGCTTACAATGACGACGCTTGGGCGACATGCAACCATGCCAGACTATCTTGATGATCAGTTCACTTATGAACGACCAGACCACCGATGCAAAGTGCTGCGCTCCGCCATGGTAGGACGCACCTACTATGCCGCCGTGGAATTTATTAAGATTGAGCCAAACGAACTCTTGGTTATCGCCCTGATTTGCCAAACCAGCTATCATCCGCGTGATCGCGAGGGTTACAAATATGGCTATAAGGATATGGACGAATCCGCCGGGCCTTACGAATCTGATTGCCCCGCATCGATACTTGATCTCCTCACGCCCACCGACAACGCCAATGCGCTCCAATGGCGTCAAATTTGTCGTGACAAAATCGCCAAACGCCGTGCCATCACATCAAAGCCAACCCCTAAACCGGGGCAGACCATTATTTTTGATCCACCGATCACCTTTCAAAACGGTCTCAGCTTTGCCCAGATGAACGTCATCGCCAATCCGCGCCGGGGACCTGCGTTATATCAAGCCCCCGACCGCTCTGGAATTTACCGTGTATCCAATATCAAGCGGCGCAATTATCGGGTGATCGACCCGAAGGTGACGGAGCTAGGCCTGTTTTGCCAATAATCATCAGCACCCAGAGTACGCTGCTTGTTTTGTAGCTGCAATGGGACTACATTTCAAACTTGTGATTAAGTGAAAGGATGCGGTTATGACCGTCGCTGACAGCTATGTTAGAGCGCGAATTGACACAATGACGAAAAAGCGGGCGACTGAGGCGCTTGAGGGCATGGGTTTGTCCATATCGGACGCCATTCGCTTGCTGATGCTTCGGATCGCAGAAGAGCGTCGCCTACCCTTTGAAGTCAAAGTGCCAACCCCCACCACGCGCAAAGCCATGGCGGAACTGGAGGCGGGCAAAGGCAAGCGCTTCGCGGATATCAACGCCTTGATGGCAGACCTGAATGCGAACGATTGACCGATCCTCAGCTTTCAAACGCGATTATAAGCGAGAGGCCAAGGGACGGCATCGGGATAAGCTTGATGCGGTGCTCAAACCTGTTCTGGTCGCGTTGGCATCGGATGAGCCTTTGGAATCCCGATGTCACGACCACGATCTTAGCGGGGATTGGTCGGGTTATCGTGAATGCCATATCAAGCCGGACTTGCTGCTGATTTATCGTAAAGCTGATGCTGACAATCTCAAGTTGGCCCGGCTTGGCTCGCATAGTCAGCTTTTCGGCTGAGGCTGTTCCATACCCTTCTCACATATCACGGTTGCGCTTGCCACAGGCTCACAAGCGCAACACGCCAGGTTTTTTGTGGTCTGGCTGCCGCGAATTCGAACTGGCATTTACATTTGATGTATATACGAATAAGTATAATTGTCATTACGGAGACTGTCCCATGTCCCTCAGCATTCGCGATCCGCGGGCCACCATTTTGGCGCGTGAACTTGCCGCCAGGCGCGGCACTAATATGACTGAGGCCATTGTTACGGCCCTTGAGAGTGCCTTGCGGGCTGACAAGGCCCGCAAGCCCCTGGTTGAGCGGATTGCCGCTATTTCCAGAGAATTGCGTGGCAAGGCGCAGCCGGGCGGGCGCGATGTGTCTCGCGATGAAATTGACGCGCTTTGGGGCCACTAATGTTCATCGACACATCGGCTTTCATGGCCATGCTTCTCAATGAACCCGACATGGCGCGCGTGGTCGCGGCGCTTGAAAAAGCCGAACTGCGCGTCACTAGCGGATTGGTGCGGCTAGAAACGGTGATGAACACGGCGACGAAGCTCAATGTCAGTGTTGAGGATGCCGAGACGTATTTTGACAGACTCATCGCCGATGCCGACATCACAATTGTGCCGATCACTGATGACATCTCGAAGATCGCAGTCGCAGCGTTTTCGCGTTATGGCAAGGGGCGCGGTCATAAGGCGCAGCTCAACCTCGCTGATTGCATGTCTTATGGCGTCGCGGCTGCGATGGATTGTCCTATTTTGTTTGTTGGCAAGGATTTTTCGCGAACCGATCTAATTTCGGCTTTGGGTGAAGCGGCGCGGTAACGGAGATTGTTTTGGATCCTTGAATGCCAATACTGACGAGCGAAAAAATCGGTCATGACTGGCGCACAGATTCAGTGCCGTTGGTGAGCAATGGCACGCGCGGTTCGCAATTCCGCTGCCTCGGTCTGAACCAAAAATCAACTATGAGAAGGCGCTGACCTTCGCGAATGGCTTGATCTTGCAATGAGAAATAGACTTCGGTAGAAACTTGTGAGCCCGTTCAAAATGATGAGGGCAGCGATAGCAGAAGTTAGCAGAAAGTCGTCCTGTCTCGGCTGCAAAGGTTGCATCCGTTCAGCTCTAACCTTACTAAATGCTTGGCTTACGTGACTGAAGGTGGTGATATCCCGCCATCGGCAATCGCGTGCGAAGCCAGATGCCCTTTTGGGTAAAAATTTCTTCTCAAGGTGGATGCTAATGCCAGAATTCCATAGCCTTCTCGCTTTCGCGCTCATTGCCCTTGGCTTGGTTCTGACGCCGGGACCCAATATGGCATATCTAATCTCGCGCTCGATCTGTCAGGGACGTGTCGCCGGCCTCGTCTCTCTTAGCGGGGTCGCACTAGGTTTTGTATTCTACATGCTCTGCGCGGCGTTTGGCATCACAGCGCTTTTTCTAGCCGTTCCTTATGCCTACGACGCGATCCGGTTCGTCGGCGCACTCTACCTCCTGTGGCTGGCTTGGCAGGCCGTTCGGCCCGGCGGACGCTCACCTTTTCAAGTCAAAAATCTGCCCGAGGACAGCCCCAGCAAGCTGTTCCTGATGGGGTTCGTGACCAATATCCTTAATCCCAAGATCGCGGTCATGTACCTTTCGCTGCTACCGCAGTTCATCAATCCGGCAAATGGCAGTATTCTGGCGCAATCCCTTGTTCTAGGCATGACTCAAATCGTCATCAGCGTCTTCATCAACGCTCTAATCGCCATATCTGCGGGCACGATCGCCGCATTCCTCGTTCGCCGCCCCTCCTTCGCCATCGTCCAGCGTTGGATTATTGGAACAGTGTTGGCAGCCTTGGCCATGAAAATGGCAACGGAAGCTCGTCGATAATCGCGCGACACGCGATGTCTGCTTTGAAGCGACGCCGAGGAAAGTTGGAACAGCCGCAAATGTCGATTTCGGCTGCTCTAAAAACCTTGATTAACTCAGAAAACAGAGTTTAAGAAAGCCTTAGCGTTGACAAACTTCGTAGACATGGTGATCTGGCGGTAGATCACTGCGACGAAGTCATGGTTCAGCATCGGCGCGTTCTCGGTATTTCCAAGAATTTTTCGCACATGGCGCGGCGCACCAAGGGTTCTTTGCGGACACGGCGGGCCGCCCAGACCTCGCGAAGCAGATCCGGATGACAATCCAGAAACTTGAACAGCTTGACGAGAGCCGACGGCGGCTTGGTCTTGCCGTTTTCAAAGCGCAATAAGGCATTTTTGCCGCCGCCGAAGATTTTGGCGGCCTCGCTTTACGAAAACGGGAATAGCAACCGGCTTAGCGCCGTCCAAATTTTGTTCTCTGACGCGACTTCTCTCCGCCGAATAATCTCAAAACACCCCTGTTCCTAGATAATTCCGGGAGCCTCGCGCATCACGTGAGGCCCTTTTTTTATGGCTCGTATTGAGAGGCAAGAGGGTGGCGGGGGAGGTGTGAACCGACGGGATTAGAGCGCAGCCTGCCGTGTTCCTCTCCCCACCTCCTGCGCTTGAATGAGTGATGTCCATGAACTTTTTTCCCTCCTATCCCGCTGTTGTCGATGCTGAACGCTTAGATGGCTTTGCTGTTGCGCCAGCTTCAGCGCTGCCAGTCTCTGTCACACCAAGCCCTGTCACGCACAGCCCTCTCCTAACCTCCCTTGCCACGTCCCAGCCCCTCAAGGCGCAATGCCTGCTTGCTGCGGCACGGCTTTTGCAAGCCCACTTGGAACGCGGCCAGCGGCTTGATGCGGTTTGTTTGCGCGCTGCTATGGAAGCGGCCTTTGGCGGCTCGGATCAAGCAGGGCTGTGGGATTGGAAATCCGCCTATGAGGCGGTTGAGGCGGCAACCATTCTGTTTTTGCGCAAGTTCGGCCCGAGCTTGCGCGAGCGTGCGCCAACTTCCGCCGCCATGCTGGGGATGCTCAACCGCATTGGCGGCTTGCTGCCCACCCAGACGCGGCGCTCGGAAGAGAGCGAGGCGATGCAGCAATTTTCAACGCCGATTCCGCTTGGCTATGCAGCCAGCCTTGCCGCCGCCATTACGCCGCAGGATTTGGTGCTGGAGCCTTCGGCGGGCACCGGCTTGCTTGCCTTTATGGCGGAGCTTGCTGGCGGATCGCTGATGCTCAATGAGTTGGCCGCTACCCGCGCCGACATGCTGGCAGAACTTTTTAGCCATGCGCCCCTGACACGCTTTGATGGCGCGCGCATTGACGATTATCTCAGGCATGCGGCGCGCCCAAGCGTCGTGTTGATGAACCCGCCGTTTTCTGCGTTGCAGCATGTCGAGCAGCGCGTCGGCGATGTTGCCTTGCGCCATATCTCCTCAAGCCTTGATCGGCTGGTCGAAGGCGGGCGTCTGGTGGCGATCACCGGCGCGAATTGCTCGCCGCATCATGCGGCTTGGCGGGACGCCTTCGAGACGCTGCAACGAAAGGGCCGCGTCGTTTTCACCTGCGCTCTGGCGGGCGCCGCCTATGCCAAGCACGGCACCACATTTGAAACGCGTCTGACGGTGATTGACCGCCTGCCTGCGGAAAACCCTAACCAGTTTCCAGCCATCCTCGATAGGGCAGAAGATGCAGCCATGCTGCTCAAGCGCATCGAGGCCCATGTTCCCGCCAGGCCGCCCTTTAAGCCAGACGCACGCGCTGCAACGATGCGTCAGGCCGCAACCCTCTTTTCTCCCTCAAAGCCTCTCTCTCACCCCGCCTCAAAGCTGCCCGCCGTGCGGCCCCTTGCGCCCATCGCCATCATCGGCATCGAGCTTGCTTATGAAACCCGCGATTGGACGCCGCCCTCCGCCGAGCATCTGACCGAGACGCTTTATGAGGATTATGTCGCACAGTCGATTATCATTCCGGGCGCTTTGCCTCATCCCACCCGGCTGGTGCAATCAGCGGCCATGGCCTCGGTGACGCCGCCCAAGCCCAGCTATCGTCCGCGCCTGCCGGAGGCGATCATCGCCAAGGGCCTCCTCTCCGACGCCCAGCTTGAAAGCGTCATTCTGGCGGGCGAGGCTCATCAAGGCTATCTATCGGGTTGCTGGAGAGTTGATGAGACTCTTGATAAGGTTTGCGCCGTTCCCGAAAATACCGACGGCACTGTTCGCTTTCGCAAGGGGTGGTTCCTCGGAGATGGCACGGGGGCTGGCAAAGGCCGTCAGGTGGCGGGCATTGTGCTCGACAATTGGTGTCAGGGCCGCCGCCGTGCTTTGTGGGTCTCCAAATCCGACAAGTTGATGGAAGATGCGCAGCGTGATTGGGCCGCCTTGGGGCAGGAGCGCCTGCAAATCACCCCGCAATCGCGCTTCGCGCAAGGCACGCCGATCAAGCTTAGCGAGGGCATCCTCTTCACCACCTATGCTACACTGCGCTCGGAAGGGCGGGGCGGCAAGGCCTCGCGCCTGCAACAGATTGTTGATTGGCTGGGACGTGATTTTGAGGGCGTCATCATCTTTGATGAAAGCCATGCCATGCAGAATGCCGCTGGCAGCAAAAATGAGCTTGGCGAAACGGAAGGATCGCAACAGGGTAGGGCGGGCTTGCGGCTGCAACATGCCCTTCCCCAAGCCCGCATTGTCTATGTCTCGGCGACGGGGGCGACCTCAGTACATAACCTCGCCTATGCACAACGCCTTGGTTTGTGGGGTGGCACGGACTTCCCCTTTTCAAGCCGCGAGGCCTTTGTTGGGGCGATTGAGGCTGGCGGGGTCGCCGCCATGGAAGTGCTGGCGCGCGATATGAAGGCGCTTGGGCTTTATAGCGCCCGCTCGCTCAGCTATCACGGCGTCACCTATGAGCCTTTGGCCCATCAGCTCACCGAGGCGCAGGTGCAAATTTATGATGCCTATGCGGGGGCTTTTGCCATCATCCATCAAAATCTAGAAGCAGCGCTTGAGGCCAATGGCATCACCAGTGAAACGGGCACGCTCAACCGCCAAGCCAAGGCTGCGGCTAAATCGGCTTTTGAGTCAGCCAAGCAGCGGTTTTTCAACCATCTGATTACCGCCATGAAAATCCCGACGTTGATTGCCGCTATTGAGCATGACCTTGGCCTCGGTCATGCCTGCGTCATTCAGATTGTTTCCACCAGCGAAGCGCTGATGGAACGCCGTCTGGCGCTGATCCCCAGTTCCGAATGGAATGACCTCTCCATTGACATCACCCCGCGCGAATATGTGCTGGATTATTTAAGCTCCTCCTTCCCAACCCAGCTTTATGAGCCCTTTACCGCCGAGGACGGCAAAATCTCCTCAAGACCCGCCACGATTGATGGTCAGCCGGTTATCTGCGGCGAGGCTGAGGCGCGGCGCGATCAGTTGATTGAGCATTTGGCCGCGCTCGCCCCCGTGCCCGGCGCGCTTGATCAGATCATTCAGCATTTTGGCACCGATGCGGTTGCCGAAATCACCGGACGCTCACGCCGCATTATCCGTCAACGTGGGGCAGATGGCGTGGATCGTTTGAAAGTCGAGAATCGTGCGGGTTCGGCTAATCTGGCCGAAACACAAGCCTTTATGCAGGATGAAAAGCGCATCCTGATTTTTTCGGATGCCGGCGGCACCGGGCGCTCCTATCATGCCGATCTGAGCGCCAAGAACCAGCGGTTGCGGGTGCATTATCTGCTGGAGCCGGGCTGGAAGGCCGATGCGGCGATACAGGGTTTGGGGCGCACCAACCGCACCCATCAAGCGCAGCCACCGCTGTTTCGCCCGGTTGTCACCAATGTGAAGGGCGAAAAGCGTTTTGTCTCGACCATAGCCCGGCGTCTTGACACTTTGGGCGCGATGACCAGAGGCCAGCGTCAAACTGGCGGACAGGGCATGTTTCGCTCAAGCGATAATTTAGAGAGCACCTATGCCCGCGCCGCCTTGCGCCAGCTTTATTATCTGCTGGTCATGGGTGAGATTAAGGGCTGTTCGCTCCGAACCTTTGAGGCAGCCACCGGGCTGACGCTGACCGATGCCAATGGGATGAAGGACGATCTTCCCCCAATCACCACTTTCCTCAACCGCTTGCTGGCCTTGACCCTTGCGATGCAGGATCTTGTGTTTGATGCTTTTGAGCATTTGCTCAATGCCCGTATTGAAAGCGCGCTCGCCTCTGGCCAGTATGATGTCGGGCTGGAGACGTTGCAGGCTGATAGCCTCATCATCAATGCCCGCAAAACCATCTATACCCATCTTGGCACCAGTTCCCCAACCGAATTGCTGACCATCGCGCAGCGCACGCGCAACAAGCCGCTGTCGCTTGAGGATGCATTGGCGCATCGGCGCGATCCCAAGGCGCTACTTCTGGTCAATAGCCAGTCTGGCCGGGCGGCTGTGCAGGTGCCAGGCCCAAGCTTGATGCTTGATGATGGCTCGGTTGAGCGTCGGGTGCGCCTTCACCGCCCGCTGGAAACTCAAAGCCTACCCGTCGCCACCATGCCCGAAACCCATTGGCGCGAGGTTGATGAAGGGTTTTTTGCCCAAATCTGGGCCAAGGAACTGCTCAATCTTCCCGAATTTACTGAGAGCAAGTTTAACATTGTCACAGGCTTGCTGTTGCCGATCTGGAAGCGGCTGCCAAGCGCCTTCACCCGTGTGACGCGGCTGCAAACCGATGATGGACAACGTATTATCGGACGACTTGTTCCCGATGATTTTGGCGAGGAGTTTTCGAGTGATGCCCCGCCAGCTTTGCTGCCTGATGAGATTTTTGCCGCCCTGCAAGCGGGCAGTGCCAGCTTTGTGCTGCAACATGGTCTCGTCTTACAACAACGCCGGATTATGAACGCCGCCCGCATAGAGATCAGCAACTTTGAGCCGGATATGGTTGCCAGCCTCAAAGCCTATGGCTGTTTTAGCGAAATCATCGCCTGGAAGCTGCGGCTGTTCATCCCCCATGAGGCTGGCGGCTCACTGATCCTCACGCATCTGCTTGATCGCTATCCGCTCGTTCAAAAAGTCGGGAGGGCAGCATGAAATCTTCATATCCAAAACCCTCCCTTCATCGCGCTCTCCCAAGGCGAGACCTTGACGACCCTCTTCTAAAACCCTCCCCTCATAGCCCGTCCCCGCCAAGCCCGGACGGTGCCCCTCTGCGCGAGACGATCACCCCTCATCACCACTCCCCACTTCACCACTCCCAACTTCGCCACCCCCCAAACCGCCACCCCCCACAAAACCTCGCCGACAACACCCGCGATCTGGTCGCCGGCCTTGCCAGCCGAGTTGAGGAAGTCTGTAAACTCTATCTCTCAAATGGCTACCGCGAGGGTTCCTATTGGCGCTGTGGCGATGCCCGCAATACGTCGGGCCAATCGCTCTATGTGCGCTTACGAGGCCCCGCCGCCAAAATCGGCCGCTGGACCGATGCGGCTACCGGCGAATATGGCGATCTGCTCAATCTAATTGGTGAGTCGCTCGGCCTCACCAACTTTGCCGACATTGCCGTGGAAGCCCGTAATTTTCTTCGCCTTCCAGCCTTGTCATCTTCCGCAGATGTTGCGTCTTCACGCCTCCCCAAAAGCCGATCACCAGAAACGGCCACGCTTGCAGCCAAGCGCTTGTTTGGGATGGCGATCCCGATCCACGGCACGCTTGTTACCCGCTATTTTGCCTCTCGCGGGCTTGTGCTGGATGAACCCTTGCCGGCCTTGCGGTTCCACCCAAAGTGCTTTTATCGGGATGATCCTCATGAGCCGTCGCAGAACTGGCCCGCTCTTCTTGGGGCCGTCACGGATGTTCAGGGCAATATCTGCGGCGTGCATCGCACTTGGCTTAATCCGAGCGGCCATGGCAAGGCCCCTGTCACAACGCCGCGCAAGCATCTGGGGCTGATTGTCGGCCACGCTTTGCGCTTTGGCGAGGCCGGATCCGTCATGATGGCAGGCGAGGGCATCGAGACCACGTTATCGCTGCGCATGATCTTAGCCACCATGCCGATGATGGCGGCTGGTTCTGGCGGGCATCTTGGAGCCTTGCAATTTCCGAGTGCGCTGCGACGGCTCTATATCCTGCGCGACCGCGATGCGGCAGGAGCCGCCGCTGTGGTTCGGTTGCAGGAGCGCGCATCAGAGGTCGGGATTGAAGCCCTTGCTTTGACCCCGCAGGGCGGCGACTTCAACGATGATCTTTGCAAAAGCGGTGTCGAGGCTCTGCGGTTGCGCCTGTCGCATCTCTTGATTGATGCTGATCGCGCCCGCTTTCTGGAGCGCTGACGTCTTTCGCGTGGTCTTGCAGGGTGCCAAGCATCTTTGGCGGGGTGGCGAGATGGCGGGGTTGATCCTTGGCGGAGTGTGGCCGCGCTCGGGGCCTAGAGAGGGCGCAAGAGGGCAGCGTCGTTCGCCGCTTGGCAACGGTTGGGGCTGACTATTTTCCGCCGCCGGTCGCCGGGCCAAGCCTTGATATAAAAGGCCCTGCTATGCGACCGGCTTTGCATCGCGAAACAAAATAGCCAGCCCCGCCCGTCCTTCACGATGTTGCGGCCCCGAGCAAAAGCTCGGGGTGCCTATCGGCTCAGCGCCGCTGCTTTGGTGCGCCAGAGGCCGCGAGCAGCGTGGCCTCACAACCAAAGGAACCATCCCATGACCATGTCCTCTCACCTTGATGATGCTGGCACCTCATCTTCAACCTCACCCACCCAAGCCTTCATCGACAACCAGCAGCTCTATGGCTATCGCCCCTTTCAAGATGAGCCTGATCCCCGGCCTTTGCCCGAAGAGCGAACAATCGACATCGCCTGCGCCGATATGATCGATGCGCTTGCCGCCACTCTGGTCAACACGAGGCTGGAACCCGACCTCCCCGAATTGCTCTGGAGCGCCGTCAACCTGTTTCACAGCGCTGCCCAACGCATCGAGCGCGAGCTTGATGATAATGGGGCCATGCAGTTACGCGCCCATCAAGAGCAGGACGGCTCCGAAATCCGCTCCGTTGAACTTGAGCGCCTCACGGCGGAAGGCATGACGATGATTGAGCGCCGCGACACCATGGAGTATTTCCGCGATGCCGCCGCCAACCAATATTCGAACCATACCGGCCAGCCCTGGCTACCGCGTTCCCGCTCACAGGTCAGCCACAAAGCCCTGACCTCGGCGCTGATCGACAGCCGCGATTTTCTGGCCGCCCGCGCACGGGCCAAAACCACGGTGCTACTACCCGCAGGCCCGAAGATTGCCCTGACCGGCGGCCTCGATTTTGAAGACCATAAGGCGATCTGGGCACGGCTCGATCAATCCCGCATAAAGCACCCCGATATGGTGCTAATGCACGGCGGTTCGCCCAAGGGAGCCGAGCACATTGCCTCGCTCTGGGCGAAAAGCCGCAAGGTGCCACAAATCGCCTTCAAGCCGGATTGGGCCAAACACGCCAAATCCGCCCCCTTCAAACGCAATGACGCCATGCTGGAGGTGCTGCCACTCGGGGTGCTGATTTATCCCGGCACCGGTATCCAGGAAAATCTTGCTGACAAAGCCCGCAAAATGGGTATCCCGGTGTGGCGCTTTGCGAGAAAGGAGGGCTGAGGGGCGTCGGCCTTCAAAGATGACAGTACACCCCTGAAACTAAGCTAGAAGCATCGTTTTGATACCCAAAGCCAAACCAGCGGTATCAAGGCGCTTGTCGAGTGTGCATAGTGTGGCACCGTGATCGGCGCAGACGGCCAGATGCAGTGCATCTCCTGCCCGCAAGCCCAGTTGATAATGATCAGCAAATTGGGCAGCATTACGAAACTGGATCGATGTTACGGGCAAGACCAAAAAGCTATTGGTCTCAAGCTGCCTGAAAGCCGCAAGCGCATTGGCGCGGTGCTCGGTCAAAAACTGCTTGTCGTAACGGAGCTTTATGGACAAGGCCGAAGAGAACTCGGTCACGACCCATGGGCTTATCGCAAGGGTGTCAGCACTATGTTCGCTGAGCCATTGCTGCATCCGCGATGTATTTGGCTCGTTTGTCAGGGCGGCGACGAGCAGCGACGTATCAAGATAAAGGATCAATAGCGATCCTGATCGCGCATGGTGTGCACAAGTTCAACGCTCGCTTGCGAACTGCGGGGCATGGCATTGGTCAAGGCGCGCAACTGGTCAAGATTGATCGGCTTGCGAGGCGGTTCCACAGGCACAATTTGTGCGACCAGCTTGCCGCGCCGGGTAATACCCACCAACTCGCCGCTACTGGCCTTATCCACCAGAGCGCTGAAATGCGCCTTCGCCTGAGCTACACTTACGTCTGTCATGGGGACACTCTTGGTCATGTGAGTGGTCATCTTATCAGAGATGCTGGCTGCGCTCAACAGGGGTGTTGCGCCATAAAGGTAGGCTGAGTGGGCAGCCCACCTCTTGAATCGATGGATATTATGGATATTCTGACATTTTGTAATTTCTTATGGAGGGTTCCTATGCGCTCGTTTTCCACGCATGATCTTAACAAACTGGTGGGAGAGGTTACTGACGCGGCGACCAAAGCCCCTGTGATAATCACACGTCACCGCAAGCCGCGCTTTATCATGATGAGTTATGAGCATTATCAGCGTATTAGCGCAACAACTGATCCGCGCCGGGCCTATGCGGCTGGCGAAGCTCCGCCAGAGCTTATGGGCTTGCTGGGTGACAAAATTGCCAAGCTCGCCAACGGTGAGGGTTATGACGATGAGCCATGATTTGCGCCTAGCGACAGAGCCATCTGCGGGCAGGAATGGGCTGATAAATGATATAAGAGACACCGCAAAGACGCTTGCAGGCGCCCGCAACGGAACATTTGCTCGTGTCATCTAAGTTTGTACAAATTTAGCCCGCCGCTCTTCGACACACCCGAATGTTGCGCTTTGCAGCTTGCTTGATAGATTGCTGGCTTGGAGCGCCAGGATTATTCACGATGACCGTCTATCTGATCGACAACCATGCCGTTGACAGCGAAGCGCCGGATTTCCAGCGCTGTCTTGCTGACGCGCATCAGCGCCGCGTGCGACCGCTCTGCACCTGCCGGCATGAGGGCGACAAGCTCGCCATGGTTTTGGCCCAAGTCAAGATCAAGGGTGAAGATCGCACCATCATCCGCCGCCTGCCGGGCAGCGGCCACGATCATGCCGCCGATTGCCGCCACCACGAAGAGCCGGAGGGCATATCTGGTCTCACCCAAGTGCGTGGCACAGCCATCCAGCATGATGAGGCTGACGATACCTACAAGTTAAAACTCGACTTCCCCTTGGGGCGCCAAGAGCGCCGCCTCAGCGAAGTCAATCCCAATGCCGATCATGCGCCCAACGCGCCCCGGCCCAAGGTAAGCCGCCTGCGACCTCTGGGCTTGCTGCATCACCTGTGGGAAGGGGCAGACCTCACCCGCATGAATGGCGGCATCCTTAATCATCGCTCGTGGAATGTGGTGCGCACGCGGCTGCTGGCTTTTGTGGCGCGCCAACGCACCTCAACCCGCGACATTGCCAAACAGGCCTTCATTCCGCAAAGCTTCACGCTTGAAGACAAGCCCCGGCTGGAGGGCGTGCTGCGAAAGCACTTTTTTAATGCCATGACGCGCAAAGAGGCGGTCATTCTGATCGGCGAGGTCAAGGATGTGCAAGATCGCCAGCTCATCATCAAACATCTGCCCTTTCTCAAATTGCTCACGGGCGAATCCGCACGGTCGAGTTTTGCCAAGGCATGGGGCAAGGCCGAGCCGCTGCGCATGGCCCATGAACATTCGCATATCGTTGCCATTGCCATTGTTTTCATCGAACCAACCGGCGTCGCGCTTGTTCATGACATTGATATGATGAATGTCACCGCGCAATGGGTGCCATTCGAGGGCATGGACGAGCACGCGTTGCTGGCGAGTTTTGATCACGCCAAACGATCCTATCAAAAATCGCTGAGCTATGGCACGCCCGCGCCGATCAGCGTCGCGCGCCTGCTCGATACCGGCGACCAGGGCACGGCTTGTTTCATGGTGCGCGAGGTCATCACACCCGAATTGCAAGCAGTCATGGTCGCGCTCGCCGCTAACGACGTGCCACTCTGGTGCTGGGCAGGCAATGAAGCGCAACCAGCCTTGCCCAAAAGGCGACGCTTTGTTGAGAACGCGAACCAGCCGTCCTTGTGACGTAGCGTGCAGCACCCCCGGTCTGGCGTTCTCACCGACATCGCCCGTCCTTGACCCTTTTCCTTCATAGCCTCTTTGGCTAAGACGCTGTGCTCTGCCAAATATCCCCCTTCATAGCTCCCCCTGCGATATCGCAGAAAGCCCAGATCATCTCGCACCGCTCCCACTCGTGCTTGCACCCACCCAATCCTCTTCAGCATCATGGCGAAGCCCGCCAGCACGCAGCGTAGCAACATCCTGAAGCGCCGTGCTCACCAGCCAATCCTTGCTGTCAAAGCTGCTGCCCCTCCTGCCTGCACCGGCGCCGTCCACCTCCTTTGGCTTAGGGATGCGGTGGGCCTACATCCGGTCGTCAGGCTTTCGGCCACTACGCTTTAGAATTTTCCCCTTGCCGCCCGCTGAGGGCGGGCGACAATTCCTCGCGAGACAAAATTCAAAAGCGTGGGCGTGGCTCAGCGCTTACGCTTGACCTCGCGAAGTCGCGAGGCTCCTGCCGGCCTTTCCCGGATGTTTAATGGCCGCATCGCCAAAGGGAATGGACCCGAGCGGCGGGAAGCTGGAGATAGTATTATGTTTGATATTGCAGAGTTTCATCTGGTCGGCCGCATCGGCTCGATCAAGATTTTTGACAATCTGGTGCGGGTGTCGGTTGCCGCCAATGGTTCTTATAAGAAGGAAGGCATATGGATTGAGCGCACGCATTGGAATGAGGTGGTAATCTTCGATCAGGGCACCCGCGACTATGTGGAGCAGAATTTCTCCAAGGGCGATTATATCTGCACACGCGGCACCGTGCGCCAGAACAATTACATGAAGGGCGATGAGCAGGTCTATACAACCGAGTTGATCGTCGATCAGATCAGCCGCCTGCCGGTTAAGCGCGCCACGCCGGTCGACCATCTCGACGATGAGCCAGCCCGCGAGCCAGCCAAGCGTGCCACCGCGGGCAAGACCAAAGCCAAGGCTCCCGCAGTTGCCAGCAACCTCGATGGCGACATCCCATTCTAGGACCTGCACGATGAGCCGCCTTCGGGCGGCTCATTCTTGATTGATACAGGGCAGGCACCATCTAATTTTTTAGTCAAGTTTATCCACAAATCTCCGCCTACTTGCTTGGAGGCATCGGCGGCGGCATTTTTGGAAATGCAGGAAGATTGTCCGGGATGATATGCCAATGTGGTGCGGAGGAAACGTAAATATGCATCCCCGGTGACAAATCAGAAGAATTGTCGAGGGCGCCAAGCTTGATCGGAATGAAGGGTTCATGGGCCGGCTCGCTCCATAATGGGGTGCCGCATTCGGGGCAAAAGGCCCGGCTTACATCTGCGCCGCTGTCACCCTTGCTTGTGTATATTTTTGCTTGCCCATGGGTCACGCTAAAGCCGGACGCCAGAGCCAGCGCCACATAATTGGCCCCGCCACCAGCCCCCTTCTGGCATGCCGTGCAATGGCAAGCGCCAATGCCCAGAAAAGGTGCCGTGATCTTAAACCTTATCGCGCCGCAGGCGCAGCCGCCATGTCGTTCCATTTTTTGAGTCTCCGTATTGGGATCCGATGTGCAGACTTTATACAAAGACTGCTGCCACCCTTGTGTCAGCAGTCTGGCAGGAGTAAAAGCAATCATGCGCCGCACCGAACGCCTTTTTCAGATCATCCAGATTCTTCGGGCGAAGCGAAAGCCGGTCGTCGGGCGTGAGTTGGCCGAGGAACTCGGCATCTCTTTGCGCTCTCTCTATCGCGATATGGCGGAGCTGATCGCCCAGCGCGTTCCAGTCAGAGGTGAGGCTGGCACCGGCTATGTCCTCGATGATGGTTATGACATGCCACCGCTGATGTTAACGCCCGACGAGCTTGAGGCGGCGGTTTTAGGCGCAGCATGGGTCGCCCTGCGCGGGGATCCGGCCCTGGCGCGCGGGGCGAGAGACCTTATTGCCAAGATTGCGCAATCTGTGCCAGAGCCATTACGCCCAGTTTTGCTAGATGCCAACCTGCAACCGATTTCCATGCAGCCCATCGTCCGCGAAACATTCGATGTCGGAATTTTGCGGCGCGCGCTTCGTGACCGCTTCAAAGTAACGATTACTTACAAGGATGGCGACGAGCGGTTCTCGCGTCGAACCATCTGGCCCATTTTCATCGCCTATATGGAAGAAGTCCGTATTATCGTCGCGTGGTGTGAACTGAGGCAGGATTTTCGCCATTTCCGAACCGATCGCGTCGACGCGCTTGACGTGGGTGCGGATAAAATTCCAGAACGGCAAGCTATTTTGCTGAAGCGATGGAAGGCGATACACCACCGCCCGAAGGTTTGATGACAATAACAATTGTGAGAACAGCGATCCCCCGAAGAAAGCCAATTGGCATGGTTCAGGTCAATTTGGGTCGCTGAGCGACCAGCCCTGCAGGGATGGCCCGGCGCATAAATGCGTCGAATAGGGGCACGGTGAAGGCCGTTTGGCCGTATCCCGGCGTAAAGATCATTCCTTTGGCTATTAAAGACGCCCTTACGGGCCCAAAGGCGGAAGGCTTGCGGGCAAGATGCTCTGCAATTGCGGTTGAATTATATGGCCCCTCGCCAAGGTCAGCCATGGCGCGCAAATAATGCCTTTCCGAGGGCGTCAACCGATCAAATCGAACGCGAAAGAAACTATCATCCAGCGCAGCGATCGCGGCCAGATAAGCGCGGTCTACGTCGTTGGCAGTAATCGGGCATCGTTCAGCAGCTTCCCAGCATTGTTTGCCCCATTCTTGCAAAAAATAGGGGTAGCCACGCGTCACCTCCAATATTTTAATGACGGCTTCGGGTTCAATGCTGCACGCCTCCGCTTCGATCGGGTGCACGATCGCCGAAGTTGCAGCTGCATTGTCAAGCGGGCCGATGCTGGTGAACAGAAATAAGCGCTCGGCATAGGACTTGGCTTTCCCCATCTGGCCGGCCAGCTGTGGTAACCCGGCGGCGACCATGGTAATCGGGCGCTCATTCTGTCGGGCGCGATGTAACGCTGTAATAAGGGCGGCCAATTCACGTTCTGGCACATATTGCAATTCGTCAATAAACAAGACAATTGCCGTTTTGCGTTCGGCTGCGGCGGCCCCCGTCACGTCTATGAGATCGATAAGATCAGCCTCCAGATTGCCATTGTCAGCAACACCGATTTCACCGAAGTCGAGGGACGCCTCCAATTCGCCATAGCTCAGTTTGAAAGCCTTCACGAAGCGGGCCAAGGCGCCCAACCCTCGTTTGGCCAGCGTCATTGCTGCCTGCCCACGGTCGATTTTGAGTAATGCAGTGCGCAGAGCTGGCACCAACAGGTTGGGCAGCGACTGACCTTCCGGTGCCTCCATGGGGACGGTGAAAATACCCTCGCCTTCGGCCGCGCGACGCATTTCATTGAGGAGAACGGTTTTGCCAACGCCGCGTAGGCCGATGAGTATCGTGCTTTGCGCGTGGCGGCCATGACGAATGCGATCCAACGCCACAGCGACGCCTTCAAGTATCACCTCGCGGCCTGCGAGTTCCGGTGGCCTGCTGCCTGCGCCTGGCGCGAAAGGATTGCGACGTGGATCCATGTCTAGGGCTTTTACTAGGTTCTACATATTTTGTATATAACTATTTAAATTTGCTAGAATTTATGTGATGCCAAGGGCCGCTGCGTTCTGCGACCCGTTTGATGCCAGGCCATGGTTTGAGACACCGCAGTTGGTCAGCATGCTGTTTGGGTGGAGTGAACAGTAGCCGGTTTATAAGCTCGACACAATTTGCTGGATTGCCCATGGGCTAAATCTCAGGCCCAGAGCCGCGCCGCTCGATGTGCTCAGCCGCCTTCTGCGGGCATGGCTGGCACTGATCTGAACTGGATCGTCCAGCTTTTTGCGCATCTGTGCTGATCGTCGACATCTTATTTCGTCTGGCATTTTGATCTGGCCCTAGCCCCTGCGCTTGCCGCCGCTGTCTGGTGGCAAGCCAACTGCGTTGCCATTGCCGCAGCTTGTCATCTTGCCCTGTCGGAGGCTGGCATGTCAGACATCACCCCGGCTCGTGTGTGGGGCTCTCGACCTCAAGCACCTCCTATGTCCGGCATTGGGGCTTGATGCTTGGGATTTGTGGCATTGGCGTGAAGCCACCATGGCAAGCCAAATGTGGTTGAACACCGCTGTGATCAAACGGGTGGGCTCCTTGTGGGCATGGCCATCGACATATCCGTATCGGCTTTGCTGCTTTTCCTACATCCGGTCGTCAGGATTGCGGCCACTACGCTTTAGAATTTTCCCCTTGCCGCCTGCGCGAGGCTTGTCGGCAATTCCTCGCGAGACAAAATTCAAAAGCGTGGACGTGGCTCAGCGCTACGCTCGACCTCGCGAAGTCGCGAGGCTCCAGCCTGCCTTTCCCGGATGTTTTCGGAACGCATCGCCGACGGGAATTGTCTCGCAGGCGCAGCACCGGAGAAACCCCATGTTCGATACAGCCTCTTTCCACATTATCGGCCGCATTGGTTCCATCAAGACCTTCCCCAACCTCACCCGCATCTCCATCGCCGCCAACGCTTCCTACAAGAAGGACGGCAAATGGATCGAGAAGACCAACTGGAACGAGGTGGTGATTTTCGACAAAGGCACCCGCGACTACATCGAGCAGAATTTCGCCAAGGGCGATTACATCCGCACCGAAGGCACCCTTCGCCAGAACAGCTACGAGCGCAATGGTGACAAGGTTTATACGACCGAACTGATTGTCGATCAGATCAGCCGGTTACCGGTGAAGAAGGCCGAGGCCGACCAGTCCGACGATCAGCGCCAGGCCGCCTGACCCAAGTGGGGCCGCTTTTCATCGAGCGGCCCCGTTCTTCACCCCATAATCAGGAGCCGGTCATGAGCTACCAAGAACAACTTGAACAACTTCGTGCTGAGCTGCGCTGGTGCGCCACGAGCAAAGCTGAGCGCGAGATCATCGCCCAGCAGATCGCCGAACTGTTGAAGTTCATCGCGGAAGAAGATTGATCAGCTATTTTGAGGCCCGTCGCAAATACGGCGGGTCTTTTTTCTGGTGTTATGGAACACGCATGAAGGGAGGCGCGCGTTGCGCGCCCTTGTGGGAGATAAGCTGAGAAGAGAACGATTCCTTGGAGGGGTCGGTCTGCGCCTATGCCGCGTTTCCAGACCTGCCGCCACTCGCGACTGACTGCCCGAGTGGGCGGGCTCGTCGCGACGTGGTGGAGGTGAGCTGACTGGTGCCGGCGGTGATCTAAATGAAATAATCCGTTTCGGATTGAAGTCGGGTAGGGTTGGAGCTTGGGGTCGCGGTTGGTGAATATGGTGCCATCGGGCGGGGCCGGTCGTCCCGCGTGTCGGCACACGAGGCGCGTGCCGTCGCTATGCTCACGCGGTTCGGCTGGCCTGTTAACCGCCCTCTGGCCCGCGAACAGCCGGTGCCGCAAACTGCCCCGTCTGTATGCTGCATGATGGCGCTGCTCGGTCCTTGTTGCCTACTGATATTTTGATTTTTGATCGACAGCAGTGAGCAGGCTACGCCCTGCGAGCTGCTGTCTGACTGTCGGGTGATGCGTGCTGCGGCTTTGCTCCCGCCTTTGGGCTCTGGTGTCGGCGGATATTGGGATTTATTGGCGACGGCGACGGCGACGGCGGTG
Source organism: Hyphomicrobiales bacterium (assembly GCA_019075865.1). Lineage (GTDB taxonomy): Bacteria > Pseudomonadota > Alphaproteobacteria > Rhizobiales > Beijerinckiaceae > REEB77. The sequence goes on from JAGXAN010000010.1 coordinate 34,900, forward strand.
GTGGGTGCTTGCAGCGGAAGGTTGACGTGGGTAAGAGATGGTAGTAGTGGTTTGGGTGTTTTATTGGTTTGACAAGATAGTGATTGTGGACACCACAATCACCCAGCCGCCCAAAAGTGCGGCTGGAGGGTTTCGAAAGTTGGGTCGAGTGAGGAGACGGATGCGTCATTGCGAGCGTCGAATAAAACGAAGGTGGCACCTTGCGAGTGCTGGACAGCGGCGGGGCGGACGCTATGCCGGCCTTGTTGCAGGCGCCGGAGAAGCGGGTGCCGGACAAGGTTTAGATCGGCGGGTGATTGGGTTTTGATGTGACGGGATTGGGCTAGATGGCTAGATGGCTAGATGGCTAGATGGCTAGATGGCTAGATGGCTAGATGGCAACAGGGTAGGGCGATCCGAGACAATCGAGGCGGAGTTGGGCGCGTCTTCAATCCAGAAACTGGTAAGGCTAGGTGAGAAAGGGGCTGTTGTGGGATCGAGGGGCAAGCGCATTCGGCACCAGATTGATCTTGGATCGGCGGATTATGCGCTGTTGACCGATGCCGCCAGAGTGTTCGGGCTTGATCGTTCGGAGGTAATGCGTCGACTTTTGCGTGGAGCGATGCAGGTTGGGCCAGCGATGTCGGACGCCAATGACCAGCAATTTGCGACTACGGCGAAGGCGCTTCGGGCAGTCAAGCTGGAGCTCGTGCGGATGCTGCAAGCGGTTCGCGTCGGGGAAGTTGTGGGCATGGAAGACAGCGAGGCTGTGTGGCAGGAAGTGTTCAACCAGACTGAAATCCTCGACAATGAGATGGCGGCGATTATCCTGAGCTATGGAATCAGGTTGCGGGCGGCTGCCGATCTGGCTCCTTCGGGCGGGATGGTTTGATGTCTGGTTCGGTATCCATTGGAGCCTGGAAAGAACAGGCCGCAGCGCGGACGGCGGCTCGAGCCGGCGGCGCTTCGGGGCGTGCGATGGCGTCAGGTGCTGCTTCAAAGGGATCGTTTGGTATAATTGGAACGAGGCCGTCGTCGGCGAAGACGGTGACGGTTGTTGGCCTGCCGAGCAACAGTTTTACGTTCGAAGAGATGGCGGCGCGGCGCGGGCGTATGGGTGCTGGCGGCGGTTCGGCTTGGGGCGGCGGGGGTGGTGGCGGCGGATCGGCCGCTGTTGGCTTGACGGGCGGCGCGGCGCCGGCGGTGGTGAAGGTGATTTCTTTTGGCCGGGGCGGTACTCGGGCGACGGCGATGGGACTTTATGTGCTGCGCGATGATGTCGTGCTTGAAAACCAAAATGGTCAGGTGTTGAACACGCAAGCCCAAGTAAACGAGGAGATGAAGGCGTGGGCGCAGACTTTTGACGCGCGCGCTGAGAGCGACGATGTAGTCAAGGTGCGGCTGTGGCTGATGCCTTTGCAGGATCAAACAGCGCCAGTGTGGAAGGATGCGGCGTCCCGCGAATCTTCGGGCGAGGTTCAGGATGCGACTGCTGGCGGGACCTCTGAAGGGGTTACGACACCGCGAATTGCGGCGTGTGAGGTGCTCGGGCGGGTGGTTGCAGCGGGATTTGCGGGACACCGTTATGCCTATGCAATGGGTGAGGATCAGGCTGGACGGGTTTATGCTGACGTGGTGAGCGTCATGGTGTCGAGGCACAAAATCGTCAGAACCGTCGTCAATAAAGCGGGGCAAAGCGTCGAGAAAACCTATCCCGAGCGGCTGCAGATGGTGTCGGGCGATAAAGCGGCTTCTGGCCGGCGGGCCTTGAATGAGGCTTCGGAGAAACTGCTTTTCGACCGGATCAGCCAAGGGTCCGAGATTAAAAGTTCACAGGTGCGGCTGCAAGTTTCGTTACCGGGGCATGGCGTTTCGGGGGCGCAGAACAAGCTTGATCGTTTGCTCCAGAAAGGTGCTCAAAACGTTGGTGAGGTTCGGACTGAGACCGGCGCTGTGATCCGCAATGTCGCTGAAACCGCCCGGCTGGCGAAGAGCTGGAAGCGGGATATGCACAGCCATGGCGTGCGCGATGTGATGCATGCGATGATTTCGGCTCGGGCCAACGAGAATGTCGAAAGTTTTAAGCAAGCGGTTCGGGTGCATCTGAAGACGCAATTTGGGGACCACAAATACATGTTTGCGATCCACACCGACAAGGCCCAGGGCTCACATGGACATATTCATGCGCATGTTCTGGTGGCGGTCAAGAGCCAGAGCGGGGTTCGGTATAATCCAAACAAGCAGCAGCTTTTGGACTGGCGGGAGAAGTGGGCCGAGGCAGCGCGGGGATATGGACTGCGGATTGTGGCGACGCAAGCGATGACGCAAGCCAACACCCAGACCTATGGGGACCGTGACAAAGCGATCATTGAGGTGGCCGAGCGGGCGCGTCCCGAGCGGGCGGAGAAAGATCAGAGCTATGCCCGTCGCGAGCCGCAGGTGGTTGAGGCGGCGCGTCGCCGGGTTGAGATGGCGCAGTCCAACGTGGTGAAAGTTCCGGTTACACCGGAGCAGCGTGTGTTGGCAGAACGCAGTTTTCGCGAATGGCTGACCCTGCAGGCGGTGCAGCCCTTCAATAAGATTGTTGTGGCCAGCCTCACCCGACTGGAGGCGAGCATCAAGAGCTATGACCATGCCGAGCAGGCGGCGCGGCTTGATCCTGAGCAACTGGCGCGGCCTGAAGCGTCCGAGGGGCAGGCAGCGGCGATACAGGCGCGTCAAGCGGAACTGCAAAACGAGGCACGCAAGCCAGAGGTTGACGTATATCCTGCCCTTTTAGCGAAGCTGCCAATGGACACCCAAGCGACACTTGGCGAGCCTGCCCAGCCGATGATGCCGGTTGCCCAAATCCTGGTAGAACATAGCCGAAATATATTGCAAGATTTGAGCTCGAAAGCGCATTTTGGTCGGGTTAAAACTGGTGAATTGGACGAGAAGGGAGAGCCGAAAATGACACTCAGTGCGGCGAAGATGAAAGCGGATTTGGTGCAGGCGAACCAGGATATCGCGAGCCTTTCAGGGATGCTGAGTGGCGCGGATAAGATGGAGTTTGATCAGCGGGCGGCGGCAATTTTGACCACGCTTACTGGCGTGACCAAAATCCAGGCCTTCAAAGAGGAAACGGGCCGCGACACCGTGACCCGTGCGGAATTTTTCGAAATTGTCGGGCCAGCGGCAACCCACATGCTGGATGTGGATCGTTTGGCGAGAGAGCGAGCGGAAAAACAGGCTATTGTTACCAGGGACGCTGAACGATTGCAGGAAATGGCGGTTCAGCGGGTTCAACGCGATGCGGGCAACCCAACCAGGGATGCGGCAATAATCAAGCAGACCGAGAACGATCGCCGCGTTATGAGGGACACAGACAAACTCGTCGAAGAGACCCGTCAACCATCACGGGCGGAACGCGCAGAGGCAGAGATAGATCGGATTAGCTCAGACACCAGCCTTAGTTTTCAAGAAAAACTGGACGCCTTGCGCAAAATTGACCATCCGAACGATACTTTCGATCCAGAAAAACATCGTTCAAAACCCGCAGTATCCCCGGAACAACAAATCGTTGAAAATGTGCGCGAATATGAGCGCCAACATCCAGAATTAAATCAAAAACACACAAAAAAGCACAAAATGAAGTGAAAATTTTAGCTGTCGCCAAAGTTGTTGCCGAGGCCGCGAAAACGACCCAGGACTTTGGCGGCGGCGACGGTATCGATCTTGCGCAAGGGCGGGTCGCACGATGGGAGTGCCTCATCGACATTGGTGATATTATTTTGGGCCACACCATCCAATTGAACTTCATCAATCCCATCAAAGAGCGTCCGGGCTGGTATGGTTTCACTCGAGGGCGGTTGGTTGTTACGAGCCGATCGAGCCAGTTTCGTCCCAGTCGTGACATCGTCCTTGTAGGTCTCAATAAGGTCGTCGGTCCTTTTCGATTCTGCTTTGGCTTGCTCGACAAATGAGAAAGTTTTTGCCGATGAAAGTGGCGAGGCTACCAGCTTTGCGGGGCTGTCGACAACGGGATGGTCATTTGCATCGATCTTCTTTTTTGACTGGAACGACGGGATCGAAACCCGGACGCCCTTGCTCTGCTTCATGAGAAGTTTGAAACTCCTCTCACGGTAATAAATCAATTTTTTCAACTCATAAGATGGACCCTTATCAACGATCAAGATCGATTTGTTTTTGGGCAAATTGCGAATTTCGTCGAGATCGCGCAAAGGGCGTTGATGATAATGAATGTTATGACCGCGGCTCGACATCAGGCCACTACCGGGCCGGGAAAACGGCGTCCGAATTTCCCCGGTTGTGTTGCCAAGCATCCGGGAAACATAGTCAGCGGTCTCTAAATCATTGATGCGGACGAATAATTTAACCTGGCAATGATTGACCGTGGTCATCCTTGTGGCGCGACCATAGAGTTCGTCGAGCTGTGTCATATCTTGCAATACCACAACCATTCGGAAGCCATAACTGGCGTTCACAGACAGTTTGTTGACGATTGAGTCGACACGCCCAAGCTGACGAAACTCATCCAACATCACCAAAACCTGAAAGGGTTCGTCAGGGCCTGGCTCCACCACCATGAGGCAATCGTGAACCTGCTGAATGAACAATTTAATGAGCTGCCTATAAATATCGAGTTGAGCCACTGAACAACCAATAAAGATTGCCATTGGCTTTCGTCTTAATTCCCGAATATCGAAATCAGACCGGTCAGTCGCCGCTGCCACCAAATCGTTATTCCATATACCGAGGGCATCAACGACGTGTCCTAATATGGAATCGCGGACTTCATCCTCTATACTCAAAAACTGATTAAAGCCCATGATCACAAATTCAGGGATGCCGCGCTCCCGGGAAAGACACCTAAGAACAACCGCAAAATTCTCACCTGTTGAAATCAATGAGACAACCGCACGCAGATTCTTTTGCCCCTCATACAATCTAGATGACAAAACATACCCAATCAGGGCTGATAGCAATCTGCGGCCAGAGCGGGCCCAGAACTCCTCTCCCGATGTTGGCAAAGAGATCATGAACGAAGAAATGACATCACAATCTGTCGGCATCCGCTCATCGCGCCGAATAATGTCTAACGGGTTATAACTGTGCGTATTAAATTCACCGGGCCGCCACATAAAAACGGCATCGTTGATGGATTGCGATATCCTGACAGCCGATCAAAATTTTCGCGTTTTGGATCAAACCAAACCGATGATCCTTCCCACAAAAAGCCGTTGGGCACGATAAAACTCACGCCCTTCCCAGAGCGCGTAGGCCCGATCACCAGCATATGGGCCGGCGCATCGGATCTAAGCAACACGCCACCAAGCCTTCCAAGAGCGACGCCATGTCGCGAAGTCAGATTAGCTTCTTCCGCATCCATAATGCTGCCCAGAGCCGCATCGCCCAGATGTATTGGTTTACGATTGGCGTGAACAAAAATGATGGCCGCAGCGACCACTGCCGACGCAATCCCCAGGGCCATCAGGGCACGAATGAGGGCTTCTTCGCGGGTCGAGGCGAAAAACAGGCGAACATAAAAGTGGTTCCAGGCGATGAAAAGGGCTGTCCAGCCCCTGGCTTGGCTTTGCATCCGCAGCAAGGTCCAGCGGGTGGCGCCTTCGGAGGGAAACAGTCCTGGATTGTAGCGGAAGGCGGCGACGATCAGATAGGCAATGCTCCAGAGCCAAAATATCATGCCCGAACCGAGCAATCCGACGCTCACCCGAAACGCCCAGGTGCGGGGCCGGGTGATGCGAAACGCGCAGAGGCGGGCGAGCAGTGAGTCTGACAAGGTTCATCTCCATAGCAAGGGCAGGGCGATCGGCTTGACGGCCGGCGAAGCGGGCAATCCATCGGGTCAGGGGTTTTTGTTGATCGTGTCGGCCGCCAGCCATTTTAAGGAAGGGTCAGAGTCGGGTGCCGCTTCGAAAATAACGGGCGATAGCTCATGGGTTTCAACCCGCGACAGCCTCGCCCATTCCATTCGATTTTGGCATACTTGCGATTGTGGGCTTCATAATTGGCGAAGGTTCGGTGTCTGGCTAAGCGGACTCGATTGACTTTATATTTGAACCCATTGCACTTCTGCATATCCTGCGCGGCGCATGATCCAAGATGATCCTTCGGATGCTTGCAGCCAAGCTCCAGCATCATATCCGGTCGCTGCTTCCATTTTGGACAAAAGATGTTCAACAAGCGCGACATCAGGGGCTCCTTTCAACACATTCACTTATTGCCATCGCATTCGTTTCGTTCATTTCTGTTGGACTTCGTGCTCAGCGGCGGGCTGCATGCCACTGATCCATTGGCCGGAAATAAATTGCCGAGGTGCCGCGCCAGCCGCCAATGCGGCTTTGCTGGATCACGATGGGCAGCACCATTTTGATGTAGGAAATGATCTCTTGCTTGCGCAGGCCAAGACCAGCCTGCATGACCATGAGGGCAAGCTGTTCGAAGGCACCTGTGGGACTATCGGCATGCACAGTGGTGATAGAGCCCGGATGGCCGGTGTTGATGGCACGCAGGAAGGAATAGGCTTCTGCGCCGCGAATTTCGCCCAAGAAAATTCGGTCGGGGCGCAGGCGCATGGCGGCTTGCAGCAAGCTTTCAATGGTGACTTGCGCCTCGCCCTGTTCACCTTTAGAGGCGACGAGAGGCAGGAAGTTTGGTTGCAGGGGCTGGACTTCGCGGGTGTCCTCGATGGTGATGATGCGCTCATCGAGCGGCACTTCTTTGAGCACGGCATTTAGGAAGGTGGTTTTGCCGGACGAGGTGCCACCCGACAGCAACATGGAATAATGATGCTTTACGGCCAGCCGGATGAAATCCTCGATACGGTCCTGATCGAGGGCCTCGCAAAGCGCACAATCGGCTTCGCTAAGTGCCTCGCCTGAGACTTGAGTGACCCTGTCGAAAGAGCCCATGGCGCGATAATCATCGAGCGACATATTTTTGATGACCTGTTTGCGGATGGCAAAAGCACCGCCGTTGGGAGTTGCGGGCGGAAGGACGCCCTGAAAGCGCTCGCCGCCTTCGAGTGATGCCGAAAGAAGCGGGTGACGCTCATTGACGGCCTGATTGGTGAGGGCGGCGACCCGTTCGGCTAGATGAGCAAGTTCACTGACGCCAAGCCCTTTGACGTCATGGCGCTGCATGGACGCCTCGCCCATGACCTCGACCCAGACTGTGCCGGGGCCATTGGCGCAGATTTCGACAATGGCGGGATTATCCAGAAAGGTGCGGATTGGCTCCAGGGCGGCTTGTAAAAACCGGCTGACTTTGGGCTCCATATGCAAAGGCTTGAGAATCACGTTCATGGCACCCCATGATCGCGGCGTAGTTTCTGCAGGGCTTCTTGGACAGGATCGGGATAGAGGCTGGAGAAATCGAGATCACGGCGCACGAAGACGATGATTTGGGTGCCTTGATCAAGGGTAATTGTGGGGGGAATGTTGATGGCGTTTTTCAGGGCTTCCTGTGAGATTTGGGTGAGTTCTTTGGCGATAGTTTGGCTGGCAATCTGGCGGGCCTGCTGGTTGATCTGTGAAGATTGACTTGGCTGGGTGGTGGTGGTCGTGGTGATGCCGGTAATCGGGTTGGTGACGGATGTCGAAGAACTCTGTGCCGGCTGTTGGTTATTCTGCCCAAGACCGGCGATTAGCTGGCTGGCTCCACCGATGACGGAAAGCAGGATCGAGGAGCCAAAGCGTTCCAAATAGTGATTGTCGACCATGCCGCCGTTGCCAGCCCGGCCCATGGCGTCGGTGCCGGGGGACCCCAATTGCACGGAGACACCGTCGGGGCGCAGCAATCTCGTCCAGACAATGAATACACGGGTCTGGCCCTGGGCAATTCCGCTCTTGTATTGGCCGATGAGGTGGGTTCCGCTTGGTATCAGCACTCGTCGGCCATCAAATGACCAGACATCATCGGAGGTAATGGCGCGCACCATGCCGGGTAGACCCGAATCGATTGCCGACTCGAGGATGGCAGGAATGGTGGTGCCTTGAGCCACAAGTGCATCGACGCGGCGGATTTTCACAGCATGGACGGTATCAACCCTCTGATTGCCGACGCCGTTCAGGAACTGGGTATTGGTGTCTGTATCCTTCCATCCAATTTCCGGGTTGGCAAGGCTTGAGTTGGCAAGATTTGAGTTGGCTGCTTGTCCCCCGGAGGCCGGGGTTGTCGTGGCGGCGTTTCCGCGCGTTGCGCTGCCATCGTTGATAATGATTTGACCCGCTTTGAGACGCGCCCATTTGCGGGCTTCCGCCGCTGCCGCTGCTGCCTCGGCCTTCTCAGCGGCGAGGCGGGCGGCACTGCCATTGTCACGCTCTGTGGCTATTGGCGCGCTTACGGCGGGCGGCATTGCAGTGGGGGCCAAGACGGCGGGGGCCAAGACGGAGGGTGGCTGGGCGGGAGCTGGCGGTTCTATGACGGTTGGCGACGGGGGGACTTTCATTGTGCCCAGATTTAGGGCCGGTGGCGTGGTGTTCAGCCCGTCTGGCGACTGGGAATAATTCGAGACATTGAATTTCTTTTGGATGATGCTGACGGGTGGCTTGGGATGCAGGCCGGAATAGAGCACCCAGCCAACCAGCCCGGCGGTGAGCGCGCCGAACCCGATTTTGACACCGAGCCCCAGCGATCCGGCGCGTTGCGCGACTTTTGAAGTCGCCTCGGCGGCGGCCGCGAAGGCGTCATGTTCGTTAGGGCTTGGCACGATCATCTCCCTCCGTTTGCTGTTGCAAGCGTTGTGTCTCGCGTTGTGTTCGGTAAAACTGAATACTGCCCGCTGATCGTGGCATTCGTTGTGGCAGCCATGGCTGATGGAGCGCCATCGATACGTTGGGGTGCATCCTGCGACAGGCCAAGCGGCTCATTGAGGTTATTGCGTCGCAGATTAAACAGGCAGGTCACGTCGGGACCATTGCGCAGGGTCCATTGGTAATTGACCGCATCGACAATGATATATTTGCCTTCCCTATGCCAATTAACCAGGCTTTCGTTGCGATGAGCATCAACCTTGAAGATAGCGGGCACTGAATCGGCAAAGCGAAACCAGGTCTTGGTGCCATCATCGAACACGGCGATCGGCTGGTTTACCGATGAGCCTTTAACACCATAATCGCTGTTGACGTTGGCGACATCGAGATTGTGCAGATTGGGTTCGGCCGCCATTTTTTCGGCTTTGGCCAGATAGCGTTTGTCTATCGCGGCCCTGGCGATCTCGTCAGGATAGCGAAAAATGATGTTGAAGACCTGATCATTCACCTGACGAAAGGCCGAATCCAGCACAAATATGTATGTGTGCTTGTTGGTGATGACGTTCAGATTGTCACGGGCGTGCTTGTCAATGGGTTTGACGAACAGGACATTGCCAGCGTGATTGGGCTCAACCTTCCAAGCGAGCGCATCACCGAGCGCCAGGGTCTGGACTTTCTCATCCTTGTCGAAGGTGATCATGGTTGAAGCCCCATAGGAGGCATCGACCTGGACGACGTCATTGCGGTTATAGGTGACATAACGAATGCGATGATCAATAGGCCCGGCATGGGGCACGATTTCGGCCATAACCGGGTGCCACCCGCTGGCGAAATATGCTGCAACCAGAACTGCGATGAGGCGATCATATCGCAAGCATGTGGCTTTGTGTCGACCGCCGCGAACGGCACCGCCCATCGTCGGACCATGATGGTTCATTGTTCGGCTCCCGAAGATCCTGCATCGGCTTTTGATGTCTCTGGCCTTGGCGCGGTTTCCTGATCCCGCCGGTACTCTGTGACCTGAAAGCCGAGCGGATTTTGAAACCGATATTCCATACGGGCAGGTGCCGAGGTGTATTGAAAACGCACCAGTGCCACCCAGTTGCGGGTGATCGACGATGTGGTATTCACCTCGGTCGTCGAAAACCGCACAAGCGCTGTCTCTTGATTGGGAAAGGTGATCGCCTTGATATGCACATCGACATGGGTCAGACGACCAAACAGGGTGACTGGGTTTTGGGGATTGACTGGGGAAAATTCGTCAGTGAGCTGGCGTGCAGCGGCACTGGTGGAGAGCAATTCGGCCAGCTGATAATTGTCTTTCAGCGCTTTGGGGTCATAGGTTTCCCGGGCCTTGATATAGCGCACCAGATTAAAGTCAGTGATCGCCTCGTTCTGGGTTAGTTTACCCTCGGCCATTGGCCGCTTGACCTCGACAAAGCCGGTCGATTTATCGACTACCACCATGTAGGGCTCGAAGGTTTTGAGCGGCAGCGCCATCCACAGCGCCCCCAGAGCCATGACGGCGATCACGGTCATGAAGGCGGCGACAACCCATGCCAATGAGCGCGACCAGGCATTACGCCGGGCAATGGAAGTCTCCCATGTCAGGCCATCTTCAAAATAGCGCCGATCGGGCTTTAATGCCCGCGATAGATCATCACTCATGAGACAGTTGTTCCCCCACCAAAAAGCGTAAATTTATTTGAAGCCCAAACCACCCGATGACGAGCTGTTCGAGGCGGGTGACACGGTCGCCTGACCCGACATTTTGCCCGAATCCCTGAGCTTCTCGACCATGGCTTTATAGGCGGGCGTTTGTTTGAAGCGATCACGGCCCAGCTCTGCTTGAACCGCGGCACTGTCGGCGCTTGAATACCCGCGCTTTTGATCGATGCGCCGCGATCGCACCGCTGCCAGACCTGTTGAAGCCCCCAAAGCCAAATGCTGGGCACCCCCCAAGAAGCCGGTCGCGAAAGACTGGATGCCAACCAGCGACGCGGCCACGCGTTGAAGCTGGCTCAACAGGAGAAAACTGATTAGGCCAACCGTGACAATCGGCAGAATATCGGACCAGACGGTTCCAACTGAGCCGGAAAGTGTCTGCGCCAGGGCCGCAAAATACGATTGCGACAAGATCATAAAAAACCCGAGAAAGGCATAAACCAAAATCTGCAGGAAAAAATATTCGAGCAATAATTTGACCCAGTTGATCACAATAATGGAGGTGACCCGAAACAGTGCAAGCAGCAGAATGATCGGGGCCAAGGCCAAAAGGATCCAGGTGAATATCTTGCAAAGGATAATCAGAAATCCGGCATAACAGACCAGGAACACAACAACCATGTAGACAAGTGCGCCCAGCAGATCGAGCAGATAGTTCCACCAATGGGCTGCGGCGGTAAACGACGTTATAGCAGCCATAGTTATGGTCAGGATATTGTCCAACTGGCTGGCGACATTATTGGCGCCGGTGGTCACACCCGTTGGCGCAGTCGCACCCATGCTGCCGATGAGGGCATTGCCAATGATGTTGGGAACATTTTGGAGGAAATTATATACGTAAAACTGAAAATCGGCCCATGTTTGCGCAAAACTGAAAATTATCAGGACCCGAAACAGCCGCCAGAAGATTTCGGTGGGGGTGCCACGGGCCGTGCCAGCCCAAATCTCAAACCCCCAATAGATGATATATAATATCAGCATCAGCTGGAAAACGTTAAATGGGCTGCCGCCACCAGGCACCTGCATGGCGTCATTCAGGGCGGTATAGGCATTTTGAACATAGGTCGCGCCGATCTTGTCGACGTTGCCGAGCAGCGTGGTGATGATCGTCATTGCCATGCTTGCGACCCCAAGTTGAGCTGACGGATCGGGCCGCAAGCGTCAGCGTTGGATGGATGCAGCGCATCCAGGGACAGATGATGTGATCCTTCCGCGACCCCGCCTTTTGCCGGGGCCAGCTCGCCGACTGGGAATAGTTTTTCTGGCCCTTTTCCCGTAAAGGGAAAGGCCGCGGCCGCAGCTTGGCCCTCATCCCAAGAACACGGTGCCTTGAGAGGTTTGACGGCACAGCCACCCAGGATCAGCGCCGTGATTACGAGGCTAATCTTGAGGAAACCAGCCTCGCTCGTGTTGGTTATATTTGTCACTATTCTTGCCCCTGCCAGTCAGGTGTTGAATTATCTCTGCGGCATGCCGGGCACAATGACCGTTGGCATGCCTAGCGCATGTCCCACAGCCGCCCTGTCGGTCTTTGTCGGCAGATCGAGCGCGTTCAGATATTTTAGGATTTGGGCCAGGCTATCTATTGCCTTGTCCTGATCGGCCCTGATTGCCCTCAGTTCGGTGAGGCTTTCGTCAGATGCCGCCGGCGCGTTCGTTCCTGAATTTGCGGAAGTCGTTGCACCAGCACTGTTTGCTGGTGAAAATACACCTGAAGCCACAGTCGTCTGCCGTTGCGTACGAATCGCGCCGACAATGGTCAGGGTCGACAAGATCATCGTGGCGATCAGAACGCCAACCAGCCCGGAAAGGAGTTTCAAATTGCTCATTGCAGGGCCTTTGCTACCGCGGAGGTCATCTGAACTTGGTCGATATTTTGCTGGTTAATGGCGGCGGTGGCATTGTTGGTGGCACCGACAACCTCGTTCATGACCAGACCAGCTTGCACCTGTATCTGGCTGTTCTGATCGATTGAGCCTTTCAAATCGGGAGCCGTTCCGATCTGCTGGCCACCGCTGGCAAAGGCTGCGGCGCGCTGCGTTGCCGCCTGCTGCACGGCATTGACCAATCCAGCGAGGGTTCCGGCGACATTGGCATCGCTCTGATAGTCGGTGTCGGCCTGGGTCTGCTGGCCGTTGGTGAGGCCACTCAAGGTTTTGACCAGTTGCAGGCCGTTGATCAGGGTTGAGATGAAAGTTTGGCCACCTGAACCCAGCCCTGCAAATGAGAGTGCGCCCCCTGAAATCACCGAGCCGAGGCTCGGGGCACTGGCCATCGAAAACCCGCCGCCAGTCGCCATTTGCGCCAAGGGCTGCGATTGGCTGGTGCGATCGCCGGTCACGGCGGCCAGGGTTTTTTGGGTGAAAGACTGGATTTGCTGATCTGCGGCAAGGATTGAGGCCGTGGTCTGGGCAATCTGCGTCGATTGGCTGAGATTGGCACTGTCAATCACCGGCACGCCCTGCGCTCTGGCGCCGGTGCCGCCGATTATCATCGAGATTGCAAGAACGTGGAAAAAGCAGACGCCGTGTCTGGCCCAAAATCTGTTCCGTGTCTTCATAACAGCATCTTTCATCTTCACTTGATTTAAGTGTCACCGACTTCGGGTCAGTTGCTTGGCGTGAGCCCGACAAATTGATCTTGAACGCGGGCTAAAAACACCCGCACATTGCCGTAGGAATCGACCAGACGCTGCGTTGCGCAGGCAGGGTCTGGGGCGATGCCATAGGCTGTGGTCGAACAGGCGCTCTCAACGCAGGGCGACGCCAATGTGCCGGCCCCAATCATGCCAAGCGGGCAGACGCTTGAGGCATTGATGGCTATGCTGCTGCTGGCAGAGTTAGGGGTCGTTCCTGCGCCCAAGGCCGACGCCACACCACTGATTTGGCTGATGATATCGAGATTCTTGGTGTTGTAGGCCTGCGTCAACTGGTTGGCGGCAACGACGGCGGCGGCGGCCGTTTCGCCATTTTGGGCGCGCACTGCCGAATTCTGATCCATAGCCTGCATTACGGTCTGGGCCCTGCCAATCAGACTGGACAGTTTTTGGTAAGCCGATGCAGTTGAGGATCCGGTTTGAGCCGAGGCGTTGATCCCGGCCAGCACGCTACCCGCCGCATTGCCCATGGAGCTGAACGATGATTGCGACGCGCCCGAGGCTGGCCCCAACGTCGCAAGCTGGGGCGCCAATGCCTGCAATGTGGCAGCGCCATCTTGGGGTGTTGCGGCGGGATTGACCACTGGCACAGCTGCGCCGGTGGTGGTGGCACAATGTATGCCGCTGGTGGCTGTTTGGGTACCGCTGACCGCTGTCACGGTCGTGGTCACCTGATTGCGGGTCTGGGTTTGCTGGCCCAATCTTGCGGCATCCATCACCGGCACGTCGGCATTGGCCGAAGAGATAAGCAAGCTTAAACTACCCGCGGTTCCACACACCAACCCCAAGACTTGATCTCTGCCCACATGGAATGGCATGGTTTTCACGATTGACCTCATGGTTGATCTCCCGACAAAAACAGCGGCAACCAAATCTTGGGGTCATCACCCACCCGCGCTCTCAGGCCATCGAGTTCGGCTACCGTTTCCGTGCGGCCCGACAATATTTTGATGAGATCATTCATGCCGGATAAATTCAGCCGCGCCACCACCGAGTCGGTGCCATGCTTGATCAAGAATGAGCGTGATTCTGGGACATTCTCTCGGATCCACCGCACCTCGCGCTTGGTCAGCCGGAACGCCTCCCCATAAGAAGTGTCATCAGCCTTCGGATTGGGAAAAAAGATATTGGTGGCCGTCTGCTCAATCAGCGTTGCTGCCGACTTCGAGCGCACGATATCGGCCGCCGACTGTGTGCCAAAGCCGATAATGCCATTCTGCTTGCGAATCGTTTTGAGCTTGTCCTTGATGAAGTAGGCAAACACCTCATCATCGAGGAGACGCCAACCCTCGTCGAGAAAAATCATCACTGGCGTGCCGTCGAGAAGTTCCTCGATCCGGTGAAAAATATACATCAAAGCTGCGGTGCGAATGACTGGATCATCCAGCACCGCCGTCATGTCGAAGCCGAAGATTGAAGTCATCGAGAATGAGTCGGTTGGATTGTTGAACAACCAGCCACGCTGATCCGTCCGTATCCAGCTCCCCAGCCGCGAGAAGAGATCATCATCGGAGGCCTTCATGCGCCCACGCAGCAAGGTTGCGAACTCGCTGAGCGTGCGGCCCTCGATTGGCACGCCCATCAGCGAGGCAATGGCGTTGCGAATAACCTTCTCTTCGACAGCCACCAAAGCGCCGCCATGGGAGGGACGCACCATAAAGGAGATCAATGAGAACAGGAATTCGCGATTTGCGGGATTATCCGGCAATTGCAACGGATTGAAGCCGGTGGGTTCGCCCGGACGCATCACTTCATATTGTCCGCCAAGCGCCCGGACAAGAATTTCCATGCCACGATCTTTATCGACCAGCACCAGTTTGGGGCGCGGTTTGATGCGCTGCGATTGCGCCGCCATAAACCCCAAAAACACCGTCTTGCCGGAGCCCGATGGCCCGACGACCGTGAAATTGCCAAGATCGCGCACATGATAATTGAAATAATAGGCGGTCTGCGACACGGTTTCGAGGATCGAAATCGCCGGTCCCCAATGGTTGCCACTCGCTCTGCCGCTTGGATAATTGTGCAGCGACGACAGGCCAGCAAAGTTTTTTGAAGATATCATCGCCGATCGTGCGCCATAGGCGAAATTGCCGGGTAGTTGCGACCAGAAGGCTGGCTCAAGGTTCAAATCCTCACGGACCCAAATCACGGAACGATCACTCAAGGTCGCCCCCACCGAGGTGACGCAGCGCTGTACCTCTGGTAAATCGCGCCCCAGACACAGGACGCTCAAATTGTGCTGGCCATAGAGAACTTCGGAACCGAGCAATTCGTTGCGCGCATCTTCCAAGGTTTCGGAGACGACCGATCCTGCCGCATCCGACATATCAACCTGGCGCGTCACCCGATCAATCGATGCAGCTGCCGCCACCTTGTCGACAATGGCAAAACTTTGGGAGAGGATAAATTCATGGGGGGCACTCAGCATCGAATCCAGCATGCCGGGACCAGTCAGGCCGGGATATTCGCGCACCGACAGCATCGCGCCATAGCGGGTATCGCTTGGCGAGGCGCCGCGAATTTCCAGCGCATTGCGCCCGAAAAACACCCGCTTCATCGCCAGAGCTTCGCCAAGTTTCATGCGCGGCAATGGCATCGGGCGCGGCAGTGCGCCATTAATGATCTGGATCAGAAATTCCAGCGGCTCCGAACACCAGATGCCATCCCTCATCTCAACACGAAGATGCCGCGCGCTATATGCGCCGAGCGAGGCTTTGATTGCGACCGTGACATCTTCCAACTCGTTCAGGGCTTCGCGGTCATCCGACGAGGCTCCCTCAAGGGTCTTGCGGCCGAGCAGCTTTTTCATCGCTGCATCAAAAGTCCCGACGCTGCCCTGCAGGCCACGCCGCAAGATCGTTACATAGATATCGTTAACAAACATCCGGCGTTTGGCCAGCAAAGCACTATAACGCCCGTCAATCTCGGCGCAGAGCGGAGACTCAAAATCTGAGTTTAATTGCGGTGTGACCTCGCGGCGGATGATGTGGGTGGTGATGGCATAGCGAGAGCCACCCAAAGTGCGCACGAGATCATTGCGCGCCAACAGGCGCACATTGATATCGCTGATATCGGCAGTCTCAAAACAAAAGCCGTCGAGTTTGAGCGTGCTCAGCAACACGCCATCATCGGTGCGGATGACCTGATCACTGACATGACGGGCGTAGGGGATGTGTACCGACAATGGGCGCTCACGACGCGAGACCGCACCAAAACTCAGTTCATTGTGCAGAGCCTGCGCGATTGCCATCTGCCCTGCCTCAGACTTTGTAAGAACTGGCGCCATGCCAGAACGCTTTGGAGCGCGGCGGACATTTGGCGCCGCGGATCATCAGGATTTCGAAAATCTGCAGATCGCGCGCCACCATAATTCGGCCGAATGCATAAAGAGGCAGGGCTACCAGCAGCATCAACAGGTTTTTGGTGGCGAGAAAGACAACCGACGACACGACACCCAGAAACATGAAATACAAATAGGGCACGCCAAGAAGGGTTGGTGCGACCGTCAGTGCCCGCACCAGCGGTGTTACCAGTGGGGTCTCGAAGGCTTCCTCGCTCATAGATCACCCGGCCGCCGACGTTTGAAAGAAGCTGACGATCTGGGTTGCCCCAAACACCAGCACAATGCCAAAAATAACCGATCCGGCAACGCCCCAGGTCAGGCGACCGGCAAAGGCAAGCAACCCGCAGGAAATGACGGCGAGGATCGCCAATGATGTGGCAATCGGCCCGGTCAGCGTCGTTACCAGCGTCTGCAACGTCGTCTGCACCGGGGTCAATGCCTGGGCGAAGGCCGGCGCCATGATCAAGGTGCAGAGCAGACCGGCCATACCAAGGCGTAGTGCAAAATGTTTATCAGCCCCGTTCAAATGCATGTTTTCAACTCCGTTTTCAGATTGCAAAGTTTCAATTGAAGGATTCGACGAAGCCGGATTTCCAGACAACGCCGTCACCGTTCTGGCTTGACCCGATATTCTCGACCGTTTGGGCGCCGCTAGCGCCCGTTTGCGGTTCCATCTGGTTTGTGATGGGCCTTTTAACCGCATCGGCATTGACAGCAGGCTTGTGCCCGCCATGGGGGTCAAATCCCTGCTTCCAGCCGAAATAATGATTGAGGACCTTGGCAACGTAGCCGATGGTTTCGCGATAGGGTGGCAGGCCATGAAACTTCGTCACAGCGCCATTGCCCGCATTGTAAGCGGCCAGCACATAAAGTGGGTTTTGGTAGATCGCTTCGAGCGCCCGCAATTCGCGGATGCCGCCTAGCACATTTTGTGCCGGGTCGCAGATGTTGACGCCCGTTCGGCTGGCGGTCGACGGCATTAATTGCATCAAGCCATAGGCCCCTTTGGGGGAGGATTCGGTCGAGACAAAATCGCTTTCGGTTTTGGCGACAGCCAAGGCCAAGGCCGAATCAAAATGCTGCGCAACAGCGATTTGCCGCACCAGCGCCCGAGCCTCGATACGGCTGAGTGCGATAGCACCAAGACATTGAGCGGGCTGGATAATTTTGACATTTTTTGAAGTATTTAAGCGCGTAGAATCCGACTGAACGCTCACAACAGCTACGCCATCATTTGCGATCTGTGCAATCATCATCCGACGAGTGCCGGAGGTGCCTATTTTAGCGTGCAACGACTTATCATAAGTCATTGATGGTGTGTAATAATTTTGTGCCAGACATGGAATTGCCAATATATGAAACAAAACTAATTTAATTAAAATGTTTCTATGAGAACTATTCATGTAAAAACGAATTCCAAGCAGCAAATAAACATTAAAAAGCTGTTTACAGGCGAATTTATGCTCTGTAAATAGCGAACAGGATATAAAATATTGATTTGATACGGTGGTTGTATGAAATGGTATTCGGTATACGCTATTTTCAAGACTTTACTGAAGCATAGCAATGATTTAACATCACGACCGCCCCGCCGCGCGATCACCGTAGTCGTCGCCGGTCTGGCCGTCGCTGCCCCTACCTCACCAGCTTTTGCCCAGGATGCGCCTTGGGGATGTCAGGTGTTGCTATGCGCTGCAGCCACATCCCCGTCGTGGTCTGGCATTCCTTATTGCGTTCCGCCCATGGAGGCGTTGTTCAGCCAGCTCGCGCGCGGAGGTGGCTGGCCGTCCTGTCCGGAAGGCGGAGAAACCAGCGGCCTTGGCTATCAGCCCTATAAACCGTGTCCGGCGCCGGACATCAACGTTGATTATCAGCCCGCAACCTTTGGATCGCAGAGTGAGCAAATAACAACTGGCGTGTTCCAGGCCGATCCAAATGGGGCCTATTGTTCCCCGCCTGAGCAAATCAGCAATTTTACGCTGCGCCAGCAACAGAACACGACTTATGGCCAGGACACCTCCGGCCCGCCGCCGCTGGATTTTACACCGCAACTGACCTTGGCAACGGCTAATGCCACGCCCTATTATGTCGACATCACGCCATCGGGCGCGACATCGATCCGCTTTTATTTTTCCCTGCAGGGCTATTGAGCCATGCGGCGCGTTTTTGCGACATTCGTGCTTTGCTTTGGTGCCGCCGCCACCCATGCGGCACCGGTGCAACAAGCATCTCCCGCGTCATGGTGGGCGTTTCCGGCCGCACCCATCTTTGTCACTGGCGACACATGGCAACTTGGCTCTGAGACCTACCGGCTTTATGGCGTGCAAGCCTGCCTGCGCTCGACCTATTTTACCAATGCCCATGGCATCAAACATGATTGCGGCGAAGTCAGCCTCGGCATGCTGGTGTCTTACGTGCGCACCCTCAAACCACTTTGCACGACCATTGCCCATACGCCGTCCACCCATGAGACCTTCGTGGTTTGCGTTGCTAGCCTGACCGCCGGCCCCAACAAAGGCTCGCGGCTGGACCTTGGCACGGCATTGATTGCGGGTGGTTGGGCCTTTGCAGCCCTCGCTGCCAATGGCGAGCCGTTTCACACAGCCTACGGAGCCGCCCAAAATGTCGCCCAAAATGCCCATGCCGGCCTCTGGCAGTTTACCGACATACCCAACCCAAATGCGACCATTTTGAACGCGTTACGCCGTGCGCACATTGTCACTGCCACAAAGCTTGCATCACCCCATGCTGCTCCGCCAGCCCATTGACCTTTAAGAATGAACCACCGATTTGATCATGGCCAGACATATTTTCTCGAAGCAAACCGTGCGAAGGCTTAGCGCTGTCGCCTGCCTGATCGCCGCCGGTATCCTGCCCGCATGGGGACAGGCAGCTTCTTCGGTCGCTTCGACGAACGCTCCGGTGGTCATCAATCCACAACACTTCACCTACAATCCCCAGACCACCATCATGGCGCCGAAGCGAGCGCCAGTGTTTCAGTGGAAGCCGATGGATTATTATGATTTGACGCTGCCTGGCACCGACGCCATGCCTTACGCCGAAATCTGGGCTGACAAACTGATCGAAAACAATCGAGCCTACCGCAAAGCCGGCGACAGGAGATTTTCTCTTGCCAACGCCCCTGCAACCGAAGCTGATTGGGGGGTCTACAGTTCAAGCGATGAGGTGGTCGTGACCATTTTGAACACGTTCACCTGCAAAGTAATCAACATTGATCCCGCGGGCCACGCAACGCTCAAACTCTGCCCGATGCGGCTGGTCGAATTTGTCAGTGGCCAAAGGCGAATGTTCAATGCACCAGATGGCTGTTTCCTGGAATTTACGAAACAACCTCCCGGCATCGCCTTTGATGCAACTCGCGATGCGACATATGCCACCTACGATGCTTCGGATCATTCAATCCGGCTTGGAACAGTCATCAATCACAACCCTGTCAAGGGATGCTCGTTTCATATGCCGATACCGCACTTCGCACCTGACCCGCCGATGATGTCGCGCGGCCTCGTCAAGCTGCCTCAGCCGGTTCCGGCGAAGCTGGGAGCGAGCAAATGACCAACATTACCGCATCAATCTGGTTGCGAGCGAGAGGTGGGTTGGCAGAGGTTGGGATCGAATGGAGGTCGAGATGACGAAGCGGCACGCTCTGCATAGTAAGATTCTGGCGGGATTGGCATTGGCACCTACTGTCATAGCAATTAGTGCAGGCGGCCTTGCGCATGGACAATCATCCAATCAAACCCCGATAAAGCTAGGCCTTCGCGATGGCAGTTATATGGCCCAGCCCTACAGCTGTAGGAATGGCCCTGTGATTGCAATGATGGAAGTAAAAAATCACGTCTTCGACGATGGAAAGATAACGTGTCAGCTATATCGACAAAAAGACAAATTCTACGTGCTAAAAATCTGCCGAGATAACGTCCCAACTCACGACGTTGAGGACAACTCAACAATAAAATACCGGCAGATTGGCGTGGACAAATATATATTAGGCGCAGATATTTTCCATTATTGTGGAAAATGACTATGAAAATTCAATGTTTATGTATCTTAATTATAACATATATGTTAGTATTATTGCCTTTCGCGCATGCTAACTCCTTCAATGCTGATGGCTCTAGCTGTAATATTAGTGCGGCGACAACCCTTCAGCAATTATGTCCGGCAGGCTTTGGCATGCCAAACTATCCGCCGGTCGCCTCACAAATCAGCAACAATCCTAACAATGCCAATATGATCGTGCAGGCAGCCAAATATAATGCTGTTCCAGTCAACTTGGCGCTCGCCGTAGCCGCTTCGGAAGGGGGAATGTCCTCTTGTGCGGGATCAAACACAGGCGTCAAAGGACCGATGCAGGTCACAATTGGCACTGCCAATGGATATGGTCTCAACCGCAATATCAACACCCAAAATATCAAAGCTGGAGTGCTGACCCTCAAACACGCCATCTCGGTTTGTGGAAGCTCATCTGACATAGCCTGTCTAGCAAGTGTCTATAATGGAAGTACTGCAGCCCAGCAGAAAACCTGGACAGGGCATGTCAGTAATTATCTCGGACAAATGGCTTCCAAAAACCTATCGCTTCCGATGGGCTGCAATGTTTGCACCGGTTCAGGGGGGCTCACAACCCCGAATAATGCTGCGGGAACAGTTGGGACACCATCTCCCACCAATAATTGGATATCCTCCTCAACGCCGCTTACGACCTAGCGCTGAACATCATCAATGAACCAACTGCAGAAAGTGTCAAAAACAATGGCAAACTTAGCTCTGCCCCCGAACAAGCGCAGCCCATCTGGTCCGCTCACGGCATTGGCACTCGGCGTCGCTTTTGTCAGCTTCATACGCGCTGGACAAGCTGCTGACACGCCCGCACTTGCGCAAGCTGAGCCTTCAGCACAATTTTATACCCCCCATGTTGCGACCCAAACCGCGCCAATGCACGTTGAAGTACTGAGCGGGGACAGCTTCAAGGATGTTGCAACCGGTGATCAATATAGGCTCTATGGCGTCGATGTTTGTGAGGCTGGGCAAATGGCCGTTCTAGACAAGCAGCCCTGGGCCTGCGGCGCGGTTTCGACCGCATGGCTGATCAAGGCAACGCTTGGTCAATGGGTGGTCTGTACCACTATTCGCAAGGAGAACGCCGTCAAGGTTGCCCGCTGCGCCACCAGCCAATATCCGGATATTGCGCAAGACATGCTGACGGAGGGACTGGCTATCATGCCGCCTGATGCGGCGGATCAGGAAATCCCCGCCTATGCCCAAGCCCAGAACATCGCCCGAACGCACCTCGCGGGCCTGTGGGGCAGCAAATTCCAGATGCCATGGGCCTATCGCAAAAGCCGCGTGCCGCCCTCGCCGCCCTCAATCAGCCCGGATATTCCGACGCTACCCCACAAGACCCGGCTTCCCGATCCGACAAAAATCAACCTTCCGCCGGTAGCGCCGCCAGCCAGATAGGCGCGCAGTGACAGTTACCAAGACCCCTTGCTCCCTTTGGACATCATCATGCCACCGACCAATCCCCTAGCCGCCCTCTTGATCCTACTTTCTGTAGCCGGCTGCGCAAATCAGCGAAGCCCCGATGACACGGGAATGCTGACAACCCCATCCGCCAACGACGCGCTGCTAACGCCGCGATCAACCAATCCGGCACAGCTGCATTATGCCGACACCTTCGACACCTTTCCGCCAATCATGACGGAACCTGGCACCTATCCAACACAGACGCAGGCCAATTATGCTTATCAACGCTCGGCATGGGCGCAGGTCGAATTTCTGGAGATCACCAAAGGCCTGCCCCATGCGGAACCCGTCGCCGCAGCGCAGCAATCAGCGAGCGCCATTCATCTGTTTGCTTGCGGGCGCGGGTCACTCAATGGTCTCACCGGGCGCGTCGAGCGTTTTGGTTCAGGCCCCGTCGTCACTTGCGCCACAGATTTTCTCGATGAGAACAATCAGGTCATGGCGCGGCGTCCGATCAATTTTTACTATTACAGCCGCGCCTGGCACATGCTCGACCCGCACCCTTCCTATCGCCAACCCGCGTGGCGCACCTACACGCGCTCACCGCCCCATAATTGGAACCCTTTTGGCGAGCGCTACTAACCACGAACCCATTCTGAAAGCAGCGCATCGCGATGATGGCCATCAGAATCAGCATCTTTGCCGCGCTTGGGCTATTCATTCTATCGCGCGGGAGCCGCCACTCCTGCACACCCCAACTTGCAAGTGAAAGCAGTCAAAACACCGCCGATGACTTGCTCAAGCACGCCTTTTGCCACGGATGCCCGCAGATCAGACTCGGCGAGGTTTGCCGGATGCGGGAGCTTATAGCGCCATCAATTCGAAGCGGATCGGTCTTCTTATCATCAGTGCTTGAGGCATGTCGGCCATCGGCGTGCAAGTTTTTGGGAATGGACACAAAATCCCGAAGGGTCGACACCGCCCTATCCTGCTAAAGTTTATGAAGGTCAGGTTCCCACCTACCCGAACCGCTTTTGGTGAAAAACTCTGGTTGAGATGCACACCGCGAGCGGGCACAGTGTGGCGATGAACATCCCGATTCCTCGCTCGCGCTGGCCGGAAAATTTTCCGGACGTTGTTATTCACGGCGATTTGCGAACCCGAGACAAACATCCATATCTACCCATGGCCAAGGCTGGCAGTGCCAACGCAGCTTTAGCCCTCGTGCGCGACCTCTTGAATGGTGTGGCAATCGAGCGGATAGCTGGGTTACTGCAAGGTCGCGCTCCCATTATCGTGCCGGTGACGGCGCTTGAAGTTGCCGGCTTTAACGCCATTCCCGATGCCATGGCGCAAGAGCTGTCTGAACGGCTGCACTTACCGCTGTCTTCCGGTGAAATCGTACAATCCAACAAGGTCGCTCATACAAGATCGAATGGCTGGCACCGCCTGGTGACGCCTGCGACGTTCACCGGAGCTGTTGAAGCTGGGGCGGATTATCTGTTGGTTGATGATCATGTCGGCTTTGGCGGCACATTCGCCAATCTGCGGGGCCATATCGAGGCTAATGGTGGTCATGTGCTGGCGTTGACCGCGTTGACAGAAACCGGCGGGGGCAAAGAAATTGCTGTTCGCTCCGGCACCCTTTCTGTGCTATGCTCGAAGCATGGAAGCGACCTTGACCACTTCTGGCGTGCAATCTTCGCCCATGGCCTCGACTGCCTCACCAACATTGAGGCAGGATACTTATGTCGTGTTGAATCCTTTGACGCCATCCGAAATCGACTGGCTGAGGCAGCAGAGCAGGCACGTCGGCGAGGTGTATCGGCAATCAAAGTCTGAATACGCCGCAGCGGCAACGCCGCGTTAAATCAAATCATTGCCGGTTCGCCGCGTAGAGGGCGAAGGCTTGTGAATCAGCATCAAATTGGGACCCCGTCTCGAAACTCAGCTAAGATGTTGTTAAATCAGCCTCATGTTCCCAATTTGTTGGGTTCCGATCGGCGCCGATTGGTACCGCTACCATTTACAAAATTCATTCAATGTATCAATAGGTTGGCACACGTATGGGTGGGGTCCCACTTCGATGCTTAATCACACAAAAATGCGCAAAGCGCGCCAGCAGCGAGCGCACATAATCGGGCGATGGCTTTCGGTCCGAAAACAGGATGTGGTAACAAATTGGCGCGATCAGGAGATCAATCGCCGCCTCGACTTCAAATTCGCTCTCGCCGCGACGGTGCGCCCGAGCGTTAATCGTTCGAAGATGATCGTTCGTGTAGCCGCAGCAACGCGCGGCCGCCGCGTCGGTGCCAGTCTCCGCCAAAACGTCCCGCAGCATGCCTCTGCCGACCTCGCTCGACATTTCCTCGGCATATTGCAAAACGAAAGCACTGAGGTCACCCGCCGACGAACCGGTGTCATCGGGTTCCCCGACTGGACGAAGCCGCTCGGCGGCGACGTCCGCAAGTAGTTGGGCGAGGTCCCCCCAGCGCCGATAGATTGTCGAGGGCGTAACCCCCGCGCGCTCGGCGATCGCAGGGACATTGATCCCTGCCCGGCCGCCCCCGGCGAGCAAGGCCTGCGTCGCCGCATGAACCGCCTGCTGGATGCGTGCACTCCGCCCACCCTGCCGGATCATTTCCTTGGCCATCGTCAATCCTGAATATTTTGACCTCCTAATGCAAAGATATTGCATTAAGAGGGATTCCGTTCTATGTCTCGGCTAACGCTAATACTTAGCTTTTGAGAATGGAAATGTCCATGCCCGCCACCAGCGTTCAGCCGCAATCCCTTGCCTTTACTTTGGTCTATGCGACGGGGACGACGATCACTTTTTCGGCGGTGTCCAGCGCGCCGACGCCGATCTACCGCCTGTATCAGGAAGGCTTGGGCCTGACGCCGCTCGAGATCACGCTCATTTTTGCGATCTATACTCTGACCATGATCGCCACCTTCCTGACCATCGCCCGGCTCTCCGATTTTGTCGGCCGCAAGCCGATGATCTTTGCCGCATTGGCACTGAACGCGCTGGCTTTGGCGTTATTCCTCGCCGCGGGATCCGCGCAGGTGCTCATGGCGGCGCGCGCAGCGCAGGGCGTCGCAACCGGCATTGCGCTCGCAACCCTTGGGGCGACGATCGCCGATACCGCGCCCAAAGCCGCAGCGACGCTCAATAGCGTGACGGCATTCATCGGGCTGACGGCGGGATCGCTGCTCGCGGGCGCGCTGGTCGCATATGCGCCGTGGCCGACCCAACTCACCTATGCGCTTTTGCTGGCTGTGACGATAGTTGAGATGGGCGCGCTCGTCTTCATCCGCGAAACGGCGCCGCGCAAGATCGGTGGCTGGGGTGCCCTCCGCCCCAATCTCACGGTCCCCCCCGCGGCCATTGGCGCGATGATGCGGCTGTTTCCCCTGACTCTTTCGGCCTGGGCCCTTGGTGGTTTCTACCTCTCGTTGATGCCCTCGCTCGTGATCGCAGCGACAGGCGTTCGTTCGCCACTCCTCGGCGCTGCAGTGGTGTCTGCGCTGATGTTGACGGGCGGGTTGTCCGTGTTCGCATTCCGCTCACTTGCGGCCGCAAGGGCGGTTCGCGCTTCGGCGCTCTTGCTCGCAATTGGGATAATCATGACCGTGTTTGCAATCCGCGCCGGTTCCGCGGTCGGCATGGTCTCGGGCACGGTCATAGCCGGTTTTGGATTTGGTGGCTCCTATGGGGCGGCTTTGAGAACCCTCTTGCCTCTGGCGGCAAATCATGAACGCGCGGGACTCCTGTCCGCTTACTTCGTGGTCAGCTATCTCGCCTTCGCGCTTCCCGCGGTCGTTGCCGGTCTCGCGGCACCGCATTTTGGCCTTGTCGCGACCTCGCTCGTTTATGGCTCGGTACTTGCCCTGTGCGCGCTGGCTACACTCGTGATCGAGACATTTTTTACGCGGGCGGCCGCGGCTTTGTCGTAGCCCTCGGACGTGGTGCCTGACTTCGCCCCAAACTTTGATTTGGCTTTGGCAGCTGATTATTCCCTGTAGGGCGTGGTCAGCTCTCATGCAGACAAAAGTGTGAGCAAACAAAACCTCTAGACGATTACCGTCATGGGCTTGCCTCGTCGCCTAGGCTATCCGCTACTTTCATCCAGCGCATATCGCTTGATTTTGTTTGCGAGGCCTACCCTGGACAGGCCCAGTTCGCCCGCAGTGCGGCTTTGGTTCCAACGATGGCGCTTCAAAGCTAGGCTGACTATTTGCTTTTCGAGACTTTCAACTTGATCTTTGAGTGTCACGCCTTCCGGGAGAAACCCACGTCCCTGCTCGGGCCTTATGCGTGGCGCGGCAGCAAGTAATGCGGCGGACATATCACGGGTGGTCAGATATTCACCATCTTTTGCAAGGGCGACCATGCGACGGATTTCATTTTCAAGCTCACGAACATTGCCCGGAAAATCCCCATTGTTCAGTTTTTCCAACACGTTGGCACTAATCCCCAAAATCTTTTTGCCCATCGCATCTGCATGTTTGGCTGCAAAAAACTCAGTCAATGGTGCAATGTCATTCGGCCGTTCCCGCAAAGGCGGCACTTCCAACTCGAAGCCCTTCAATCGGAAATATAAATCCTGGCGGAATAGGCCGCGAGCCACCAGACCTTTAAGCGGTCGATTTGAGGCCGCAACAATGCGCACATTGCAATGCAAAACCTTGTCGCTGCCTAATGGCTTGACTTCGCCCTCCTGCAAAAACCGCAACAAACTTACTTGGAAAGAGGGAGATACCTCTGATATCTCATCTAAAAATACGGTGCCGCCATCGGCTGCCCGAAATAGTCCTAGTCGGTCGGAAATGGCTCCGGTGAAGGCACCACGCTTGTGTCCGAATAGTTCGGACTGTAAAATCTCGTCCGACATGCCGCCGCAATTTTGAACCATCAATGGACTGGCGCGGCGCAACGAATTATAGTGAATGGCTCTCACCAACAATTCCTTGCCGGTCCCAGTTTCCCCCTGGATCAGTATGGGCAAGTCTGTGGGCGCTGCTTGCCTCGCCAGATCGCAGACTTCTACCATCTGTTCGCTGACATGCACCAACTTCTCAAAGCGCTGACTCTCGGGCCTGAATATCGTAGATTTTCTTTCATTAAAATCCAAAGTGTCTCCCGATATTTTGAACTCACGCGACAACAAGCGATGACGCCTGGCAAGCTCACGAGTTTCGAGGGCCCGTTCAACTACAAGCCCAAGTTGTATTTCATTTATTGGCTTTAGTAAAAACTGATAAATGGCTGCATTTGAAAGCGCTTTGCTTGAAAGTCCCTCCGAATGGGACGCAACATACACGCGCACAATGTCGGGATGCGATACCCGCATTTCAGTGAGGAAGTCTAGTCCGTCAGTGGTAAATCGATCATCATCAGTGACGACCAAATCAACTTGAATGCTTGTCATCGTTTTTAGGGCTTCTTTTGCCGAGCTGACAAGGATCACGCGGTAAGCGT
The DNA here is from genome assembly GCA_019075865.1 of Hyphomicrobiales bacterium. Classification (GTDB taxonomy): domain Bacteria; phylum Pseudomonadota; class Alphaproteobacteria; order Rhizobiales; family Beijerinckiaceae; genus REEB77. The sequence goes on from JAGXAN010000010.1 coordinate 62,349, forward strand.
AAACTTCCAATAGCACGTCGCTAGCCGACGCCCAATCCTTGTCATGCCGGGTAAGAATTACGACTGTCTTTGGCGCTTCCATTAAAGTTAGTTTCCTATTTGATAGTTTTGTTAGCAAAATTGAAAGTCTGTTTCAATCTTATTCGGAGCTATCGCTGCGCCTATCCCCAACGTGTTGATATATTGGTTTGTTGATTTGCTTTTTGAAGCTCCGTCTCCCCGGATGCAAAAGATAACATGTCGCGCAAGACGTCCACCGTTCAGTCTCCCTCAGGTTGGATGGCCCCGCTAACAGGCGTAACAGATTAGCTTGTTGACAGTGGGGTCTTATGCCGGAAGGGCAGGATCGTATCATAAGGTTTTTAGCGATCGTTTTGGCCACCGATACTCCCCGGTGGGCAGGATGTGCGCCCATCCAAGGGGCGAGATGTGTGCCAAGAGGTCGGCGGAGCAGTCCAAACCGGTGCGGCGGCGCCCCGCGACAGCGTGGCCGAGATGCTTGGTGTTCCGGTAGATGATGATCGCAGCCAGCAGGTTCAGGGCGGCTATTCGGAAGTGCTGACCTTCAGTGCAGCGATCGCGGATTTCGCCTTGGCGACCGATACGGAGAGCATTTTTCAGGGCGCGATGCGCCTCGCCCTTGTTGAGACCCATCCGAGCGCGGCGCTGCATGTCGGCATCTAGCAGCCAGTCGATGATGAACAGCGTCCGCTCAACCCTTCCGATTTCCCGCAGCGCCACAGCCAGCTCATGCTGTCGGGTTAGGATTCAAATTTCCGCAACAGCTGGCTTGGCTGCATGACCCCTGTCGCCATCGTGGCGACGCTGCGCAAGATATCTGGCCAGTTTGATGTGATGAGGGTTTTCTTGATTTTGCCGCCGATCAGCCCTTTCAGTTCTTTGGGTCAGGATGCCGGATCGAAGAGGTGCAAGCGTTTGGACTGCAGATCCCGGATGCGTGGAATGAACTGGAAGCCCAGAAGGTGTTAATTTTCACGCCGGAATGAACCGCTTTTCCATTTCGTGCTGATCCGTCTAGCTCACGATAACCGCAGGGATAGTCAGCAAAATTATTGACCGCCTTCGGAGCACGTCGTGTCGATAAACTGGCTCCATTTCTCGCAGAATTCAACAACTATGGAGTGGAAGCTATCGACGCTTGCTTTTAATTTTGAGTGCCGGCCGTCAGAAAAAAATCGGGTAAAAATGGTCATAAATCCGGTTGTAACCAAAACAGACGACCTATTGAAATAATTGATATTATTGAGAAATTCAGGATTACTAGCGGCTTCCCCGCAGCCGATCATACCCAGCCTCAACCAGAGGCTATTTGTTTAAACCGACTGGCCCCTTTTTAAACCGGCGTTAACAAAAGCCATGACGGCATAAATGTTAAACCGCCCCGCCAATCACGAAATTCCTGACACTCCCTCACGACAAACGGGAAAAGTACCGCAACCGCGCAAACATAAACAACAACCTGCAGCATGGAGAGGAACTGTGCGCCGATCAGCAGGAACAGCCCCGCCGAAGCCACAAAGGCTAGAATTAGGAACATCATTGAATGCACGGGGTTGCGCGCGGTGATCACCACGAAGGCTGAAAGGCACAGCGCACAGTCGAAAAGATAAAAGAAGATTACGGCTGGTGTCATGGCTATAATGAATCTCACATCTCATCCAAGGCCCCGGTGCCGTCACGCTCCGTGCCTTTCGCACTTTCGCTCACGCCTATTGCAGCACAAGCACCGGGTAAAGCGCAATGTGAGCGCCCCGCTGCTGCTATGGCGAAATTATCACAGAGGCGAAATAAATTTGTCCCCAGCCAAAGTCGGGACATTGGCTCTGGACGCGCTGGAGCATTACTCATACAGTTTCGATATAAACAAAAACGAGCGGTAGTCCCGATTGGGCTAGCGTCAATGCAGGGCGGTAAAATGCGCTTGAAGGCTTGGACGACCGTTATATCAGCGGCCATTTTCATGGCTTGGTTTGCAGGCACCGCTGCAGCACAATCCTACAACCGCGTGATCAGTTTTGGCGACAGTCTGACCGATAATGGCAATTTATTTGCAACGACCGGACAACCTCCCTTTCCCTATAACAAGCGCTTCACCAACGGTTTCACTTTTGCTGAATATCTGGCGGGCTCGCCGGTGCTGGGCGGGCCGAGCACGCAAACTGGGTTTCTCACGACCGGGCCAGGCAGCGTCAACTATGCCTTTGGCGGTGCGCGCAATGACAATGGTGCCAATACCAATGGGCCCATTCCGAGCACGATCACGCAAATCACCACCTTCAGCGGCCTTGGCGGCACTTATGGCCCCAATGACCTCGTCACCTATTGGGCGGGTGCCAATAACCTGTTTCAGGCGACCATTCCAGGTGCTACACAAGCCACGATCCAGGCTGCTGCGGTGTCCTCCGGGCTGCAGAGCGGCGCGCAGGTCGGCAATATTGCGGCGCTGGGTGCCAAAACCATTGTAATCATGAACCTGCCAAATTTTGGCTTGCTCCCGGTTTACACAGCGCAAGGGCCGTTGGGGATTGCCACAGGTTCGTTCGCCAGCACCACCTTTGATCTGACACAAAGCCAGGCCGTGCAAGCGGCGGCGGCGGCACATCCCGGCACGAATTTCATTCAGGTGGATGCGGCCTCCGCGGTGGCGAGCGTGATTGCCAATCCCGCGGCCTTTGGCTTCACCAATGCCACCGCTGGATGCGTGACGACTCTAGCCTGCGTTACAGCGCCCTTTGCCACGCAAAACCAGTTTTTCTTTTGGGATACCGTACACCCGACGGATGCGGGTCATCGGCTGCTGGCCGCTGTGATCAGCGATTATATCTATGCGCCGACGCGCACCGCCGCAGTTGCCGCCCTGGGCGACACCAGCTTCTGGTCACGCCGCGCCACCACGCTGGACATGCTGGACCGCGCGCGCGCCGGCGCCCCCTCCGGCGAGGCGATCCAGTTTTTCGCCGCCCTGGCGGGCCTCGGCCAGTCATCTGCAATGACCAGCCTGGTGCAGCCCAGCATCGGTACGGCAACAAGCCTGCAAACCACTACGCAGAACTTCTATCAGGGCGGCTTGCGCTTTGGCGGGTTCAAGAATCTGGGCTACGGCTGGACCGGCGGTGTAGAAATTTCGGCGCTCACCGGGCACCTCAGCGCCGGTACGATTGCTGCCGACCCAACTTCGATCAGCTTGGATGTCACCGCCGGATGGAGGCAGGGCCCCCTGTTCACAACCCTCCAGGCCGGTGGCGGTATTGATTTTTACAATCAATACCGGCGCCAAATGACGGTTTCCAACTTTAATCAGACGGGTTCAACCAATGGGCAATCGGGCTCGCTGTCACTCGAGGGCGGCTATGATATCGGCCTTGGAAGGTTCACGTTGACCCCGGTTGCCCGGCTTGGCTATCTTTATACAAATGTTGCTGGTTTCAATGAGCAAGGCACGCTGGCCTCGGTCAATTTCAGCAATCGCACCGTTCAGGGCCTCACTGGAGCCGCCGAATTGCGCGGACGCTTCGCAGTATCTTCGAACCTCGGCCTCTCCGGCGAGATTGGCTATGAGAATTTTCTCACCAAATCCATTGGCGCGCTGAGAGGCCAGCTTGCCAACAATACCGCCCTGCCCTTCGCCAGCACCGATTCGGGGCTGGTAGGTGCGGGCGTCACCTTTGGCCTTGGCCTCGATGGTCATTTTGGTGCCTGGACCGCCAGCGCGGCATGGCGCGGCACCGCCGGTGCCCATGCACAAGTGCTGAATCAGGGCAACATCCAGATCAGCCGCCTCTTCTGAAGCCCTTACCCATGCCTGTTAGGCGCACTTGGCGTCCCTGTGATGGCTTTTGCGCTTGAAAATGCAGAACAAAGGAAAAATAACGCTTTGTGCCGCAACACAGTATTGCATTAAATTGCATATATCTGCATAAAACGCAGGCAATTGCCAAAATAAGTTCACAAGACGTTAATTTTAGCGGCGGTGACTAGACATTTTTGCATATCTGCTTGTGACTCAGCGTCGAAGTAGGACCCCACCCCATACCTATGCCAAACTATTGATATATTAGGTGAGTTCTGTGGCTGACGGAGGTACCAATCGGCACCGATCGAAACCCCACAAATTGGGCACATGCGGGCGATTTAACAACACCTTAACTGAGTTTCTAGACGGGGCCCCAATTGGATGCTGTTTCACATCCTTGCGCCGGAGCCGGTTTTGGCCCGATTAACCGCGCCTGCGCCCATTAAGATTTGCGATTTTGAATTGGAATTTTCTTGATTAAAATGCTGGCTGCTATACCGAACGATTTCAAAAATATATTGACAAGATTGCCAACAAACGGCCTCATCGCAGGGTCACGCCAAGGGAAGGCCACCCAGGCAGGTGCGAATAACAAAAGGCCATCAGGGAGCTTTGAAGATGAAAATTCGCAGTCTGCTTACGACTACAGCAATGGCAGCGGTGACCAGCCTCGCATTGTTTGGCGCGGCTTATGCCGCCAACCCGGTTCTTAAAATTGGTTTCGTCGGCGTCACCAGTGGCCCAGCAGCAGCTTGGGGCACATCGAACGTCCGTTCCATGCAGACCCTCGCAAAAATGATTAACGATGCAGGCGGGGAAAAGATCGGCGACAAGACCTATACAATCCAGATTGTCACTTTCGACGATCAGAAAGACCCCAAGCTTTCGATTGCTGGCATGGAAAAAATGGCTCAGGAAGGCATACACTATGTCGTTGGCCCGAACGTCGACGACGGCGCAGCTGCCGTTCGTCCGGTCGCTGAACAAAACAACATAATCTATTTTCCCTATGCATTTCCAAAATCGCTCTATGTCAAGCCGGCTTCCAACGCGGTTCTTGGCATGGTGGCGAACTACCAATCGGCACCGGCGATTTACAAATACCTGAAGGAAAAAAAAGGGATCAAGACCGTTGCCTTTGTCGCGGCGAACGAGTCAGACCCGCTAAGCCAGCGTGACGGAGGTGTTGAAGCGGCCAAGGCGCTCGGCCTCAAGGTCGTGTCATCGGACGTGACTTACCAGGTTGATACCACCGACTTTACGCCGGTTCTGCTGCCTGTCCTGAAGACCCAGCCAGACCTCCTCGTACTATCAGGCGTGGCACCTGCTGCAGCTCCGCAGTTGATCCGTTCGGCGCGTGAATTGGGCTACAAAGGCCTGATCTCAACGGAGACGGCACAGGACGCGAAAGTCTTGCAGGAAGGCGCCGGAAAATTGGCCAACGGCTTCATCTCTGTTGGCGGCGCCTCGACCCCCGAAATCGCCTCGGACCAGATGAAGAAGTTCGTGGCGACGTACACAAAAATGTTTGGGGAATACAACGACGAGTCCAATACCAAGGTCTATGCGCTCGAATATATTCTCGACACGCTCAAGGCAGATCCAGTTGCGATCAACGACATCAAATCCTTCAAGGCCGAGATGGACAAGTTTACAGCGCCAAACCCCTACATGAAGGGCAACGAGAAGCTAAGCTATGTGGGAATGACCTCCTTTGGGCAGAAGCGACAGATCTCCGTTCCGCTCGTGGTGAATGTCTTCAAAGACGGAAAATTTGACACCCTCCTGGTGGCCCGGGTCGACTGACCTACCCCCTGACGTATCCGGCGCCCGGCTGCTTTAGCCGGGCCCTTTTCGCCAGCAAGGACCCCAGATGGAACAGATCGTCGTCAATGGCCTCTATCTTGGGGCACAATATGCAGTGATTGCGCTCGGGTTGACGCTTATCTTCTCGCTTATGAACGTCTTGAATTTTGCGCACGGCCAAATGTATGTTTTGGGTGGATTCATTACGTACACGGTCGTTAGCCAGTTTCACCTTCCCTACATTGTAGGTCTCGTCACGTCTGCCGTCGCGTTGGCTGTGATTGGTGCTTTGCTGGAACGCTTTCTGTTCCGGCCGGTCATCGCGCGGTCGAAGCGAGAGGAGAGCACGATGCTCTTGGCCGCCGGGGTAGCCTTCTTCCTCGACGCAGTGACGTTGCTCATCTTCGGCGAAAAACAGCGTGGCATCCCGAAGATCATTAACGGCGTGCTTAACTGGAACTTCATCATCGTAATGCCCTACGATCGCATCTTGATCGGCGTTCTGGCGATTGCGCTGATCGCGGGCTTTATCGTGTTTATGCAGTTCTCCCGCAGCGGTCGTGCGATGCGCGCGCTGGCCCAGGACCGAATGGCGGCGCAACTGATGGGTGTTGATGTCGATCGCTATTCGATGATCGGATTTGCTCTGGGCGCGATGTTGGCCGGTCTTGCGGGCGGGCTCTTGGTCTCGATTACCGGAGTCAATCTTGGCATGGGTGGGCCGACCTCGATCAAGGCATTCATGATGATCATGATCGGCGGGGCCGGCGTAATCTCTGGCGCCATTGCAGGCGGCTTTATACTGGGCATGATGGAATCGGTCGGCTTAACGGTCCTCGCGTCTTACGGCGACATTACTTACCTAGTCATCTTCGCGTCCCTGATGGTGTTCCTTGCCATTCGGCCGCAGGGGATGATGGGTAAACCCTGGGGTTGACCAAATGAAACTGACCGAAAAATTGGGCGTCGTAGTCTTCCTCGTCGCTGTCTATGTGCTTGTCCCGGCATTGATCGCTTTGAGCGGGAGATGGGACTTTTTTTACACGCTGACATCGGTAGCGCTGTTGTCTATTGCCTCAGCAGGGGTGTGGCTGACGTTCTACATAGGCCGCATCAATATCGGCCAAGGCGCTTACGCACTGGTGGGTGGCTATGTCTCGGCCATCCTCATGACAAAGGCCGGTCTGAATTTTTGGATTACGCTGCCGCTTGCCGGGCTGTTCTGCGCGGGCTTGAGCGTGCTGATCGGGTTGCCGATTTTACGGCTCCGGGGCGTGTATTTTGCCATGGTCACCCTGGTCCTGACAGAAGTCGCGCGGCTTTCCGCACTCGCGCTTCATATCACCAATGGTGCCAAGGGCATCACGTCAATTCCACTTCCCGGCAAGGTCGCGCTCTTCGGGATCACAATCATCCCTGATTTCAGCACCCTCGCGAACCCAAAGCTGGCTTTCTACATCATGGCAGTCACGCTGATGGTTGTGAGTTTTGCCGCCCTGTGGCGCATTGTAAATTCACGGTTGGGCCATCTGTGCCGTTCCTTGCAGCAGAACGAAGAGCTTGCTTCATCGATTGGTGTAAATACCGCCTATTTGCGCGTGCTGGCCTACGCGATCTCGTCTTTTTTCGGGGGCATAGCGGGCGCGGGCTTTGTTATCATCTCGCAATCAATCTATCCTTCGAGCTTTCAGGTCACCGACAGCGTGAACTTCATGCTGAACTGCTTCCTCGGCGGCCTCAGCTTTGTATTCGGCCCAATGCTTGGCACTCTGTTGCTGTACTTTGGTTGGGACCTGTTATTTTCGACCGGAAAATACCAGATGCTGATTTATTCGTCGCTTCTCATCCTGGCAATGCTGGTTCTACCGAACGGCCTACTGAGTGTCTCATTCTCTCGCCGCAAGGGAGTTGGCAAATGAGTCAGATCCTTCAGATAAATGGCGTAACCAAGCGCTATGGTGGCCTTGTCGCGGTCAACAACGTATCCTTCGACGTGTCAGAACGAGAAATACTCTCTGTGATCGGTCCCAACGGGGCGGGCAAATCCACACTGTTCAAACTCATTTCTTCGTTCGTGCCAACCAGCGCCGGCGAGGTTCTGTTTCGTGGCGAGCGCATCTCGGATCTGGCCCCGCACGTGGTGGCACGCAAAGGTGTGGTTCGCACCTTCCAAGAAACCACCATCTTCCGTTCCATGACGGTGCGCGAAAATGTGATTGTGGCGCACCACTTGCGCTCCAAAGCAACGCTCGCCGGCTTCTTCTTTGGAACCGCGACCGCGCGCGCCGATGAGACTGCCTTTGGTGCCTCAGCCGACGAGATCATTGGATTTCTTGGGATCACAGCCATTGCAAACGAGTTGGCATCCAACCTGCCGCAAGGGCATTTGCGCGCCCTTGGAATGGCGATTGGCTTGGCAACGCACCCGGCTGTGCTTTTGCTGGATGAACCCTTTGCAGGCATGAATCACGACGAAACCATGCGGATGGTGGCTCTGGTGCGGCGCCTGCGAGATGAGCGTGGCGTAACCGTGCTGCTGGTTGAGCACGACATGCCGGCCGTGATGAAAATCAGCGACCGAATTGTAGTCATCAATTTTGGGCAGAAAATTGCGGAAGGTACACCCGCTGAAATTCAAAATGATCCCATGGTGATCGAGGCTTACCTCGGTTCCGAAGATGCCGCGATCGGGATATAAACCATGACCACCATACTCAGCCTGAAAGATGTCGAACTCTACTACGACCATGTCTATGCACTTAAGCGTGTTTCGATAGAAATGAGCGAGGGAGAGACGGTCGCCCTTATTGGTGCAAACGGGGCGGGAAAGTCATCCATCCTGCGCGCAATCACGGGCCTGCGCAAAATCCGGTCAGGGGAGATCCATTACATGGGGGAACGCCTTGACGGCATCCCGCCGGCTGAGATTGTCAGAAAAGGCATTGCGATGGTTCCAGAGGGGCGGCGGGTCTTTCCCTTTATGTCCATCAAAGATAACCTGCTGATGGGCGCGTTCACCAGAACGGACAAAGCGGGTATTACGCGAACGCTCGACAGCGTGTTGCAGCGGTTTCCGCGCTTGCGGGAACGCTACAGTCAACAGGCAAGTACGCTTTCGGGTGGCGAACAGCAGATGATGGTGATCGGTCGCGCCCTGATGGCAGCACCGAGGCTCCTGCTTCTCGATGAGCCATCATTAGGCATTGCGCCAAAGCTGGTGCAGGACATTGCCCGCTCAATTGTCGCCATCAGCCGTGACGAGGGTGTTAGCGTGCTCCTCGTCGAGCAAAACAGCCGCATGGCATTGTCAATCTCCAGCCGCGCCTATGCGCTTGCAACCGGTGCGGTAGCGCTGACTGGACAGTCGAAAGACTTGATGAACGACGATAGAATCAAGGCCGCCTATCTTGGCGGCGAACTCTGAGGCTCAAATATGCGAATTCTGGTAATCAATCCCAACACAACCGCCTCAATGACCGAGAAGATTGGGGCTGCCGCTCGCCGCGTAGCCGGCTCTGGCACTGAGATAGTTGCAGTAAATCCGGTTTCCGGGCCTGCGAGCATCGAGGGATATTACGACGAGGCGATGAGCCTTGCTGGGCTGCTTGGCTTGATCCGCAGCACGCCGGACGTTGATGCCATCGTCATTGCCTGCTTTGATGATACGGGCCTCGACGCGGCGCGCTGCTTGACCGACAAGCCCGTGGTGGGCATCGGCGAGGCTGCCTATCATTTCGCGTCACTGCTGGCCAACAACTTCACCGTCATCACCACCCTCGCCCGCTCTGTGCCGGCGCTCGAACATAACCTTGTGCGCTACGGCCTCGCTGCGCGCTGCGCGCGGGTGCGCGCCTCAAACATCCCGGTGCTCGACCTCGAAGATCCCGAAAGCGATGCTTGCGAACGTATCGGTGAGGAGGTGCTCAAAGCCATAGAAGAAGATAGGGCCGAGGCCATCGTCCTTGGTTGTGCGGGGATGACCGAACTAAGCGAAACTCTGTCGCAGCGGTACGGTTTACCCGTGCTCGATGGGGTCGTGTGCGCGGTTACACTTTGCGAGAGCCTCGTGAGAGTTGGTGGAAGGACCTCACGTCTGGGTGGATATGCCCCACCCCGGTTTGATAAGCGCGCAGTTGCTTGATGGCAGTTGCTTGAAGGATGTAGAGGCCATACCAGGGTTCAGCATCAGGGCGGATCACAAGCGCGAACGCGAGGCTGGATAGGCGTTTGGGGCAAGTCACATTCCGCAAAGCCACCCTGCCCTATTGCGCGCGGATGTCTCGCCCCGACACGACGTTATGGACAAATTGCGAACTGGCATCGCTGACCGTCGCAACATGGGCGCGCGCAGCCGCTTCGTAACCGTCCGGCCTTGACCCTTTCAGGCCGACTTCCAGTTCCATGGTAGCAGTTCGGCGATTTTGTTGATGGGATGATCGGCTATGCGGTTCAGGATATCGCGGAGGTAGGCTTCGGGGTCATGATCGTTAAGCTTGGCAGATTCGGTGATGGTGTAAAGGGTTGCGGCACGCTCGCCGCCTTGGGTTGAACCGGCGAAGAGCCAGTTTTTGCGGGGGTATTACCATCTGGGATCCAGTGTGATTCAGCATCGAAGTGGGACCCCACCCATGCGTGTGCCAACCTATTGATCCATTGAGTGAATTAGGTGGATGACAAGGGTACCAATCGGCGCCGATAGGAACCCCACAAATTGGGCACATGCGGCTGATTTAACAATACCCTAACTGCGTTCCGAGACGAGCCCCAATTTGATGCTGACACACACACAATGCAGCATCCTCACTCGGGGCGATGCATTCGACGCATTCGGAGAAATTGCACCCTTGAACGCGACCGGACCGCGCGATATAGTCATCCTGGTCATAGTGACCATTATTTGAGGATTCCCATGGCCCATGCCAATCATCGCTGGACGGTAGCTGAGGCGAAGGCCCGACTTTCCGAACTCATTGCGACGGCGCGGCGGGAGGGCCCGCAGACCATAACCAAGAACGGGCGGTCGACGGTGGTCCTCGTCTCGGTGGAGGAATGGGAGCGCAAAACCACCCGGACCGGCTCTCTGGCCGAATTTCTGCTCAAATCTCCGTTGCGAAACGCCGATCTCGATCTCGAACGCGCGCCGGATAACGGGCGCGAGATCGACCTGTGAGTTTTCTCATCGACACCAATGTGATTTCGGAGCTCACCCGGCCAAATCCTGATCAGCGCGTCGTCTCGTTCCTCCATGAAAGTGACGAAGATCACCTTTTCGTCAGCGTTATCACCCTGGGCGAACTGCTTCGAGGCGTCGCGCTAAAGGCCGACGGTCGTGCAAAATCCGCGCTCGACGACTGGCTTCGTGGCGACCTGCGTGAAAGGTTCGCCGGCCGGATCCTCGACGTCACCTCTGAGATCGCCGACAGGTGGGGAGACCTGATGGCGACAGCCAAGCGACAAGGCACAGCGCTGCACGCGATGGATGGATTCCTCGCCGCCACCGCACTTGTCCATGGCAAGACGCTGGTGACACGCAACGTAAAGGATTTTGCACCCTTCGAAGTATCGATTTTTAATCCCTGGACCCCTGCCTGAGCGCCTCACGCCCTGCCCTGCCTAGCCTTCAGCCTCTGGCCCATCAACGCCATCAGCATGGGGCCGAGGGCGAACTGGTCATAGCGGACTTTTTGGACGAGAGCGCGCAGATGCCCGCCGGGTGATTTGATGGTGGGCGAGCCAATGACGATGACGATCGTTGAACCGGGCGTCGGCCCCAGCATGATTTGGGCTTCGGACTATGAATAAGCATCGAAGCGGACCTCCCATCAGAATGAGATCAAGCAATTGATTTATTGAGAATAAGTGCATTTATCCGGTGCTCCGACCGGCGCTGAAGGGGACCCTGCCCTAGGTCGAAATTACATCACTGTATCCAGTCTCTACTTCGATGCGATACGAGGTTCCGTTTCAGAGCTTATTGACAGCCACACGCTTGCCTTCAATTTCGAGTGCCAGCTACCAGAAAAAATCAGGCAACAAAATTGGTTATAACTCCGGGTATAACGAAAATGGACGTCCTATTTAAATAATTGATATTATTGAGAAATTCAGGATTATTAGCGAATTCCCTTCACCCGCTCCAAAATTGCCTTAAGTGCCTGAAAATGCTATACTTAAGTCGAAAGTAACGACCGGGATGGCCTTAAGGTTATAATTCCGGTTATAATTGCGGTTATAACTCGGTGCCGCTCCATGCCCCGTCCCACGTCATCTGGACTACCTTATCTCATACGCCGCAAGGATACGGAGAAGTTCGCCTATTCGCGTACGATTGATGCCAATTTGGCGTCCAAAATGACGGGCACGGTTGTTCTGGCCTGGTCGATCTCGCATCATATTCTTTCTGGAAAGCCGAATCTAAAGATCTCGCTCAGGACAGGCGATGAGGCCACGGCGCGCGAGCGCTGGGGCCAGGTACACGCTCAGATCGAAATTTTATTAAAACGTGCCATTGGCAAACATAAGGAGCAGTCCGCACCGGCTGTTGAGCCAAAGATGGCAGAGACATTGACTTTCGAGCAACGAGACGCGATCTCGGGTCAGGCCAAACACGATGTGCTGGCCCAACATGACGGCAATTGGGGCGACGCGAGCCCCTTGTCGCCCATTGCCAAAGGCCTCGCGCAAGCGATGTATTGCCGGCGCAATAAAATTCCTTTGGAAGAGACATTCAGTGCCTTACTCGATAAATTCTATCCCACAAACCTTGCCGACAAAGACATCCCACCGGCAGCGCGTGCCGCCGAAGCCCGAGAAATTGCAGACATGCTCATTGCGAGCTCAACTGATGGGCACCAGAACGCGCTGCAAAGATACTTGCCGAGGCGGAGGCATTTCTGAACCGTCTCGATGAAAACCCTCCCAAGCCAGGAATTGCTCCATGATAGAATTTGCCGCCTTGCTTTTAGTTTCGACACTTTTTGGTGGAATGATGCTTTATTCTTTCGGTTTCGCGCCCATGGTCTTTAGCGCCCTGAAAGGAGAAGTTGCAGGCCGTTTCATCCGCGACGCATTTCCCTGGTATTATTTATTCGTTATCGTCGCCTCTGCCGTCAGCGGCGCGATTTTGCTGCTCGTGAATTTTGGGTCGGCGGCTCTTATGCTTGCGACTTGCGCTGTCGCCATTTATGCGCGTCAATTACTGATGCCTCAGATCAATGCTGCCCGCGACGAGCAGTTGCAGGGGAATGCCCAGGCCAAGGGGCGCTTTGGCCGACTTCATGGTTTCTCGGTTCTTCTCAATTTCGTCCAACTGATTGCTGCCGGATATGTACTTTATCGGTTTCTATAAGGCGCATGGATCGTGTAGTTGGGCCTGCGGCGATCGTTGGGCGGTTTGCTCGCAAGCGCGGAGTGTTTTGTAATGCGGATTGGGATCATCGGTGCGGGCATGGCCGGGCTGAAATGTGCGGAGGCATTGACCCGCCTTGGCCATGCCGTGCAGTTGTTTGACAAAGGGCGCGGACCGGGCGGGCGCATGTCCACGCGCCGCATCCAAACACCCGCCGGGGAAGCGCATTTCGACCATGGTGCACAATATTTCACGGTTCGTGACGATGGATTCCGGCGGCAAATTGCCTTCTGGGTGTCCGAAGGTGTAGCCGCTGCATGGCCGGCGGCTGGTAGCGATGCCTATGTCGGTGTTCCTGCGATGAATGCGCCTGTCCGGTACATGACCAATGGGCAGGCCGTTCAATGGGCAACGCGGGTCACGCAGATCCAAGAAATTGGTCATCGTTGGCGACTGGTTCCCGACCAGGGCGAAGCGGTAGAGGTGGACATTGCCATCGTCGCAACGCCCGCTGAACAGGCATCGGACCTGCTGGCATCCATAGCGCCGACTTTCGCGGCGCGAGCGCGTGCGGCGACAAGTGCGCCCTGCTGGACCTTGATGTTGGCATTTTTTGAAACCGTTGGCGTCCCGGAAAATTGTTGGCGAGGCGGGGATATCATTGGCTGGGCCGCACGCAACAGCGCCAAGCCGGGCCGCATCGGCCCGGAGAGTTGGGTCGTGCAGGCAAGCCCGGATTGGTCGAGGCTACACTTGGAGGCGGACCCGGCGTGGGTTGCCGCCGCGCTCAAAGAAGCTTTATCGAACATGTTAGCCACGCAGCTTCCACCTATTGCCGGAGAAGCCTGCCACCGCTGGCGCTTTGCGCGGTGCGGCGCGGACGGATCGGGAGCATTGTTTGATCGAAAGCGCCGTCTTGGACTCTGCGGCGACTGGCTGATCGGCCCAAGAGTGGAGGCGGCCTGGCTCTCTGGCAAAGCCCTCGCAGAGCAAATAGGTTCGGATGAATTGGCTGGCCTTACCCAATAAGTCCGGTTGGCGGCTTCAAAAGCTGGTGCCCCCTGCTCGATCAGATCTGTGACGGCTTGCGCCATGCCATACATCTTCGGGCTGCGCAGCATGATGACAATGGCGCCAGCGGCGGGATCATGACGCATGGCGGCCTCCTGCTATCTGAGTGCGCAGAGCGTCATAGCGTTCGACATTGGCCTTGGGCTCACGGTGCAGGGCCAGTGCTTGCGGGGTATCCAGCGGCGGACCGCCCACCACCTTGCCGTCGATCAGGCGGTGCAACAGGTTCAGCACATGGGTTTTGGTCGGCACACCCTCGGTCAGTGCCAGTTCCACGGCTGTGAGAACGGCTTGTTCATCGTGGTGCAAGACGAGGGCAAGGATATCTACCATCTCGCGATCACCGCCCGGCTTGCGGATCATATGAACCTGCAACTGTCTGAAGGCAGGTGGCAATTCAAGGAATGGTGCCCCATTGCGAAGAGCGCCGGGCGGTGATTGCAATGTTTTCGTTCATTGATTGCCTGCTCTCACCCATTATCCGATCGTAGTTCAGCCGGAACAGCCAGATGGCATGTTTTGCCTCCACCTCGTTTCGGATGCTGGTTTCAACCCAGGAAGCATAATACGGAAAAGGTCGCGCCAAGCCGTGGGCGAGCAGCGACTTGCGCAATTCCAGGCTGGTGGCGAGGTGCACTTCGCCATCAAGGTGGATATGGCCGCATTCTTCGGTGCCGACGCAAAAGTCGGCTCCATTGACCTCGGCGGGGCGGTAGAGATGCCAGTGGGTGGCTGCAATCATGCCCGGCCAGGATTGCACCGCCAGCGACACAGTTTCGGCATATCCCGTGAGGACAGGCACGGGTCGGACCGGGCCTTTGGCTTCAAGTGTCATGCGCTCATTCATCACTGCAATCCCGTCCCGTTCAGTTCTTCGGCGGCAATGCGCCCATCTGAAACATAGCACTCAGCCAATCCTCGACATGCCACGTCCGGGCCACGCGGCCGTTGCAGATCTGGTGCAGGTCCATGGCCATCAGGGTGATGGTCTTGCCGGTGGCCTTGATGCCGGCAAAGTCGCCTTTTTGCGTGGCGGTGATAGTGGAACGCACAAGCACCTTGTCGCCGCTGGCGACAAAATCTTCATTCTTGGCGGTGAAGTCAGGAAACGCGGCGTAATAATGATCGAGCGCGCCTTTCATGCCCTCAAGCCCCGGCCCCTGGCCGGGAGCCAGTGGCACGTCGATCCAGTCCTTGGCAAGCACCTCGTCCAGCAGCGGCTTGGTGTGGGTGTTGATGGCCGAATAGAATTTCTTGACCAGTTCGATATTGGCGGCTGCCGTGCCGGGATTTGTACAGGTTTCGGCGGCTTTGGCGGGGGCACCGGCCAGCAGGACGACGGCGACGATGGCGGGGAAAGCGAAACGGTTTTTCATGGCATGTCCCTTCAGGTGTCAGGCGAGGCGGGCTTGGAACCAGGCAGCGACTTCCGCCGCCGCCGGGTCGATGACAATGGGATCGTCGTAGAAGCGGGTGTGAAACACGCTTTCGACGAGGGTGAGATGCTTTTGGGTGGCGGGAATGAGGCCAAAGACATGGTTGGCGGCCTCGATAAACCCGTCGGAAAATTCGCCATGGATCATCAGCGACGGCAATGCGAGCCGCGCGGCATAAGGCTGGACGTCAAAGGTCCAGAGATCGGCGTCGTTCATGCTGGCATAGCGGTTTTCCCAGCGGCTCGGCTCGTTCCATTTCTGCGTAGTCCAAGGGTAATACCAATCATGGATTTGCGGCCAAGGCAGGCCTACGCTGCGATCAGTTGGACTGACGACCGGGGTATATTCAACTTGTCCCGTCGTCTCGAACTTTGCCTTGGCAATTTTGCCGCGCGCAATGCGGTCATCCAGCGTCGGGCCGCCTCCGCCGAAAAACCCCTCGAGGTTTTTGCGGTAGAGATATTGCCCGGAAACCAGGGCCAGCGCCTTGATCCTCGGGTCGTCGGCGCAGACAGCGATCATCTCGGAGGATCCCTGGCATATCCCCAGCGCGGCAAGACGCGAGGCGTCCACCTCTGGGCGGCCAGCCAGAAAGCCGATTGCCGCCTTCACGTCCGATATCTTCGCCACGGGGTTCTCCAGGCGACGGGGCGTGCCGCCGCTCTCGCCGCTGAAGCGCGGATCAAAGATCAGCGTGACAAAGCCGTCGCGTGCCAGACGCGTGGCATATTGCATCGGCGATTGTTCCTTGACGTAGCCAAACGGCCCCAGAATGACCACGCCCGCCCGCTTGGTGTTGGCACCCAGCGGCGCAAACAGCAGGCCCGCCAGAGAGACGCCCTCATTGTCGAAGGAGATCCGTAGCGTGGTGTAGCCGCCGGGGTTGTCAGCCATTTGGGCAATTGAGATCATGCGATTTGGCTCCGTCTGGGCGTTGGCGGGGAAGAGAGTGGCGGAACCGGCTGCGGCCAGCGCGACACTGGTTGCGCGCCTTGCAGCAGCCGCCTGCGGGTGGGCGATGGGCTGGTCATTCTGGTCTCCGTGCTGGCCGGAACAAGCCGGTCATGTCATGCACGAACCAGATGCCGAAAATACTTTCATGCGTCCAATAGATAGATTATATAAACATTATGTCTGTTTCAGCATTACGCCGGCTTGATCTCAACCTGTTGCTGGTCCTCGCCGCCGTGCTGGAGACCAGGAACGTGACATTGGCCGCAGCCCAACTCAACATGAGCCAGCCCAGCGTCAGCCGCGCCCTGGCGCGGCTGCGCGACGTTTTTGCCGATGAGCTGTTCGTCAAGGGCGCGCGCGGTGTCATTGCGACGCCGCGCGCACTGCTGCTGCAAAAGCCGCTGGCCGATCTCCTCGCCCTAATGGAAAGCGTCATCGACACGCCAGCCTTCGATCCCCCGACAACCAGCCGTGTCTTTGTCATTGCCACGACGGATTATGGCGCGCTGGCGCTGCTGCCGCAGTTGTCTGCGCGATTGGGTAGGCTGGCTCCAAACGCTGGCATCGACATACGTCCGTTTTCCCCGGACGCTTTCCGCAGGCTGGGCGATGGCGACATCGATCTCGTTCTCTATTCGGACGATGCCATTCCGGCGGGCTTGCACGCTGAAAAACTGTTTGACGAAACCTACACCAGCCTGGTGCGGGCGGACCATCCGCTGCTGTTGCACACCCGGTCCAAGGAGATCAGTCTCGAACAGTTTCTCGCCCATCCCCATGTGCTGGTGAACGTGCTAGGCGGGCGCACCGGCAGCGTCGATGAAGTCCTCGCGCGGCTCGGCCATCGTCGCCACATCGCCCTGTGGCTGCCATACTTTGCCACTGCGGCCCTCGTGATCGCGCGCCGCGATTTCATTTTGACATTGCCGGATCGGGCCGTGCAGCAACTGGCAGGCGCAATGAATTTGGTGTCGTTCACTCCGCCTATCCCATTGGATGGCTATGGCTACCAGATGGTCTGGCATGAACGCGCCCATCGCGATGACGGCTCCATCTGGCTGCGCCAAGAGGTTTTGCGGGCTGCGCAATCGCATCGTTCATTGCATAGCGCTGACCCTTGAACTCATTGAGGCGCGGGCACTGTTGCCATTGTTGTGCGGCGGGCATCCGCCAATCTCGAAGCGGCGCTACAGCACTTCCAGCGTCTTGAATGCCAGACTGCGCTAACGGTCAGACCGTGACCAACTGAGACGATCGCCCGTCGGCCTTGGCACCGTTCATGGCCGTCCATTCAAGATTGCCGGCGTAACGCCAGGCCATTCGGCCCTCCTCATCGAGGGCGAAGAGGTGCAGCCAGCCGTTATCGAAAAGGGCGCGCACGTTGGCGTGTCGGCTCAGCACATTGGTCATGGCGTCGCGCGGTGCCTCGATGCAAACGGACAATCGCAGCGGTTCGTGGGCATAGTCTTCGCCATCGTGGACCGATTGCCATGGCAGGCCGGCCCGCAGCAGGCCGCCATTGCCCTCGACGACGCCGATGCCGCCGGTAACATTATGCAAGAGCTTGTTGCCGCCGCCGAAAACCTCGGGCGCCACGGTCGATCCGAAGTATTGCAGGCTGATCCAGCTTGCCACGACGACCGGCGCGGTCAGGATCAGTTCGAGAACGCCGAAGCTCTTGTCCTGCTTCCAGTCGTAGTCATGCAGGAAGGCGCGTCCTTCGAGGTTTTTGCCAGTCGTGCGTGCCCGGGGCGCGGCGATGAACGCCTTGCATCCGGCGAGCGCCCATTCAGGCCGGGTCTCGGCCCAGTCGCGGCTGCGCCGGGCGACTGAACTTTCCCGTCCGGCGCGCGGCAACCGCAGCGCGCGCTCCCCGCGGGCGAGCTTGCCGGCGGCGGCGAGCCAGGTTTCGGCCTGGGCGATATCCTTATGGTGGGCGTCAGCGGGATGATCTTCGGCATAAAGCGTCACCCGATCCGTGGTGGTGTCGTGCAGCGCCGCCAGGAAAAGGGTGTCCGCCGGGATATCGATGCCAGCAATCGCCACGCCCGCCCGCACATCCGGGTCGTTCAGGAGCCCTGCCAGCAGGCGCGCGTTAACCTCTCCCGAGTAGCCGCCACAAGCCCCGCAATGAAGCCCGCTGACGTGGGGATTGTTGACGACATTGGCGCCGTGCCCGGCGAGCAGGACCAACCGGGCGAAGCCGCTGGTGAGCGACATGGCCCGCAGCACCGTTTCGGCAGCCCTGATTTTCGTCGCAAGATCGAGCGCGGGATCGAAGCGCGGCGCAGGGTCGTTCTTCATCGGCGCGCCATGGAATCCCAAAGCATCGCTCAACAGCTTACCGACATAGATCGGACCCGTCGCTTCGACGAATGCGAAGGAAGAGACGGCCGCGAGCTTGAAGCGTCCCCAGGCGCGCTTGGCCCGGGCCTCGACACGCCCGGACTGATCAGCTGTCGCGACGTCTGGTCCGCCTGAACAGGATCGGAGCGCGGGAGTGAGCAAAACTGGAAGCCGCAGTTCCTCGACATCGGACGCAAAGCGACGGTGGGCCGTGGTTAGACCGAAGAAGCCGGCGAAGCCGAGCGTCCGGATATGCGGGTTCACGCTCTCGAGCGCCCGGCGGAACACTTCGGAGCGCACGTCGATGCAAAAGGCGGCTTGGAGCACGGGGCGATCGGGCGGCGTCTTCGTGGCGGCTTTCGCCAGCGTCGACGCTAGCGCCCGCTGCGCGGACCGCTCCGCGGCATCCTGAAGGATCGAATCGACTATGAGATCAGGCGTTGCCTTGATCGGCGCCGCGTGTGCCGCACGCACGCTCTTCCATTTTTCATTGATTTTCTCGCCATAGCGAATGAACAGCGCCTCTTCCCAGATTAAGCGGATCGCGAGAAAATCGGTGATTGTCTGATCCGAGCCGCTGGCGAGTTCCGCTTGCCAGAGCTTGTAGCGGGCAACCTGTGCCCAGCCACCTAGCGTCATGAGCATCTGGTGGAAGTAGGTTTCCATGGCCTGTTCCGCGATGTCAAACTGGCTGGCGACGCGCGCGATGACGGCGACGGCGTCATCGGGAGCCTCTGAAACATGGAGCGCGAACCCGTCCAGTCCTGCGACTTCAGGCGTCAGGTCGTGGGTCGCGACAGCCCGCCAGGCGGCGTAGGCGCTCCTGCCGCGTGGCGCCGCCCAGAGCGCCTGGCCTTCATCGAAATATCCCGCCGCCCAGGCACCGAACCGCTCGGCGATCAAGCCCGGCCAATCAATGCCTGAGACTTCGGCGGCAAGGTCCGCAATCGTTGGCAAGGCGACCGGCTTGGGCGGTTGGCAAGTGACGGCAGACTTCAGGGCCGCCAGATTGGTCGGCCTCAGATCACTCGGCGCGCTAGTCCAGGCGTCAGCCAAATCTTCGTCAGAAATTGCGCCGACGGAGATCTTCTCTTCATACCAGCGCCTCGGCATGGTTATGGTGGCGCCCGCGACCCGCGCGAGGCGCGCGCCCGCCACCGCGAGGTTTTCGCCCGTTTGCCCAACGAATGGATTGACGGCGACGCTTGACGCCAGCGGCCAGACCGGGGGGATGGCTCTGGCCGCGCGATCGGCTACGGACACTAGGCGTTTCAAATCGGCCTGCGCTGAGATATGGGAATACGACATGGTCAAAACTCCGGGTTGATCAGGACGCGCTGCGGGTGGACCAGCCGCCAAGGAGGCGGTCGAAGACAGCGTTGGCGTAGAATCCGTTCGAGAGGTGCACGCGCAGGCCGGCGGCGGCCGGGTGATAGGCCCACAGCGGGAACATGGCCTGCACGATGGCGACCAGGCCAAAGCTGATGACTGCGAGGACGATCAGCGTCCATTCCAGCGGTCCGGGGCTGGGCGTGGCTGGTAGGAGGCCCGCAGTCAGCGAGGTCGTCGCCGTCTGAAGCGCGAAATAGCCGACCGACGTCGCCACAGCGTAGACGGCCGTGCGCCGAGTGAGCGCCCTGGGCGCCGTGTCGGCAAACCCCTGCGCCAGCATGTAGGCCACGCCGAAGATCAAAATTGCGCCAAGCGCGATTGCTTGAGGCGATTTGTGCGTCAGGCCAAAGCCGAGCCCGACCAGAATGTAGATGACGAGCGCGGTCAGGAAGGCGCGACCGCCCGCGCCCGCGTCAGGGACGGCGACGGGGCCGGGCCTGCGGATCGCGGCGACCCGCTCCACGGCACCGCCGGAGGCGAGGAAGGAGTGAGCCTTGTAAAGCGAGTGCGCCACGATGTGCAGCAGCGCCAGTGGGAAGAGCGCCAGCCCGCATTCCAGGATCATGAAGCCCATCTGCGCTACGGTTGACCAGGCGAGCGAGGTTTTCACCGCCGGCTGGGTCAGCATCACGAGGCTACCGAAGATCGCTGTAAAACCACCGATCATCACGAGCACGGCAAGCACGCCTGGCGCCAGCAGCATGACGTCGGCAAAGCGGATCAGCAGAAACCCGCCCCCGTTGATCACGCCCGCATGGAGAAGCGCCGACACAGGCGTGGGCGTTTCCATGACCTCGGTCAGCCAGCCATGGGTCGGAAACTGGGCGGACTTGAGCATCGCCGCCAGCGCCAAAAGGCTTGCGGCCAGGACGGCAAGGCTTCCGCCTTCTCCCGCACGCGCCGCTTTCAGGATCGAGCCGATATCGCAGGTGCCATAGGTCAGCGCGAGTAGTGCAGCCGCGCCGATGAGCGCGACATCGCCAAGGCGCGCGGTGACGAACTTCTTGCGCGCCGCGCGCTGCGCAGCGACCCGATCGGGGTAGAACAACAGTAGCTGGTGCAGAAAGAGGCTGGTCGCGATCCAGGCAAGGACCAGTTGAACGAGATTGCCTGCTGTGACGAGCAGAAGCACCGAGGCGAGCGTCAGGCAGAGCCAGCCGGTGAACGGACCTTGCCGCGCTTCTCCGTCCAGGTAGGTCGCGGCGTAGCGGACGACGATCCAACCGATAAAGGTGACCAGAAGCAGCATCGTGGCGCTGACGGCGTCGAGACGCACCGACAATCCAGCGCTATCAACCCCGATTGCGGGACTTACGCCCGGTCCGAACAGGATCCATTCAGCAAACGCGACCAACGCGGCAATGAGCGAAAGGAACGCAGCCGCCTCGGCCAGTTTGGGGAGAAGTCTGGGTCTGCGACTAGTGTTCATAAAGCTGATCGCCGCGCTGACGATCAGCGGAACGGGCGCCAGCAATGGCGTGAGAGTAATTGGCACGAACTGCCCCTTTCGATGTGCATTCTGGTTCGGGGAGCACCATAATGGAGCGCGTTACGCGATAAAAATTCATTGTTATGTCCATATCGTTCGTTTAAATAGAACGATATGAGAGACCTGAATTACAATCATCTTCGCTATTTCTGGGCGGTCGCCCACGAAGGCAGCCTCACGCGCGCCGCTGAGCATATGAACTTGTCGCAGTCAGCGCTGTCGGTTCAGATCCAGAAGCTTGAGCATCAGATGGGCCATTCGCTTTTCGAACGTGCAGGCAAGAAACTCGTCCTGACCGAGGCCGGACAGATCGCGCTCGACTACGCCGACACGGTGTTCAAAGCCGGCGCCGAGCTGATGAGCACAATGAGAGGACGCCCGCTGGCCAATCGCCAGGTTCTCAGGGTTGGCGCGCTGACAACCTTGTCCCGAAACTTTCAGCTCGAATTCCTGCGCCCGCTGGTCGGCCGGTCAGATGTCGAGTTGATTGTCCGGTCGGGCAACATCCGCGACCTTCTAGCGCAGTTAGAAGCCCACGCCGTCGACGTCGTGCTGGCCAACAGCGCCGCGCCGCGCGACGCCCGTTCGTCACTGCGCAATCATCTGCTTAATGAACAGCCTGTCAGCCTAGTCGGTCGCCCGCGAACAGGAAAGTTCCGTTTCCCAGAGGATTTACGCACCGAGCCGCTCCTCCTGCCCAGTCTCGACAGCGATATCCGCGTGGCATTCGACCGAATTCTCGAACTGGCCGGGATCAGGCCGACCATTCTCGCCGAGGTCGACGACATGGCCATGCTGCGTCTTTTGGCTCGTGAGCGCGAGGGCGTCACACTGGTGCCACCCATCGTAGTTCGTGACGAGCTGGAGGCCGGGATACTCGTCGAGCATTGCCGCATTCCGGAGGTTACCGAGCGTTTTTATGCGATTATCCAGAAGCGTCGTTTTCCCAATCAGCTTCTGGTGGATCTGCTCCCCGGTTCGGCTCCAATACAGGCAGCGCAATAGGCTGGACGTCTCGACTTTGTCTTATTTGACGAGTTGGATTATCTGCCTTTCGCTCCGGCAGGCGGGCAATTGCACTTTCATCTCGTAGCCAGGCACTGTGAGCAGACCTTCGTGGTTCTCACAAACAACCTGATTTTTGGCGAGTGGCCCACGGTCTTCGGCGATGCCAAAATGACCACCGCGCTCCTCGACCGTCTCACCCAGGTTCTGTCGCACTAACGCAACGGTATCAGAAACCAACCTATCGTGATGGCCTTTAGCCGGATAGGTTTGTGGCGAAATGCTGGATATGAAGGGTATGTGGTTTCCGTAGAAAATAATTCTGGTCTGTATTCGCTGGTATGCAGCTTATGGGCTGAGTTACCGACATCTTACAAGACATGTGCGAGAGCGCGGTGTGTGCTTTGATCGTTTGAACGTCAATCGCTGGGCGGTGGTTTTTTTGCAATTGCTAGAAAAGATATTCCTCCGTCACCATGAAACGTCACCATAAAAAACATTTGGTTCAAGCTGGCGGATGGAAGTGACCTTCATTAAAGTGAAGGGAAGATGGGTCTATCTCTATCGGGCATTTGACAGGCATGACTGCACGATTCATTTTCGCCTCAGGGCCAAGATAGACATGGCTGCGGCAAGGGCATTCTTCAAAAACGGCGATCCCAATGAGGTGACCATCGACAAAAGTGGTGCCAACAAGGCGGCGATGGGTGCGATCAATCTGGGCATGGAAGTGCCCATAAAAGTACGCCAGATCAAGTATATCAACAATTGAAAACATCGGGAATAAACAGGCCCATGGATCGGCCTGCCGCATCGGAATAAAAAGGGCCAGTCTTGCTAGACCTCTGCTTTTGAGCGGGGGTGGAGGATGAAGAGAGTGGAACTTTATCAGAAAGTCCGCCGTGCCGTTATGATTAACGGCATGAGCCGCCGCAGCGCTGCGACGTTTTTTGGCATCTGTGAATCAGCATCAAATTTGGGCCCCATCCCGAAACTCAGTTAAAGAGTTATTAAATCAGCCGCATGTGCCCAATTTGTAGGGTTCCGATTGGCGCCGGTTGGCAAACCCTCATCTACCGAATTCACTCAATAGATCAACAAATTGACACAGGTAGGGGGTGGGGTTCCACTTCGATGCTGAATTACAGGAGCCCATTAGAACCCCAGACAAATGCTCTTTTTATATATATAAATCAATAGCTTGATCGATTTTATAGAGGAGGTCCGCTTCGCTCCTTATTTCCAGGGCTGCGCTTTGAAACGCCCCAAGGAGCTCAGGATGAGGTGAACGATTGAATTGATTTCTATAACCAGTGCCGAATGCATTCGACGCGGGGATATGTCATCCCAATGGTATTCGAGAAAAACCGGCTTACCTTCCGGCAAAGAGTGGCGGCATAATGAATGGGCTAAGAGGAACGTTCTTCGCGGTCAAGGTCATCTCGTCCGAAGGCCACTGCTCGAACGAATTGCGAACTGGCATCGCTGACCGTTGCGACATGGGCGCGCGCAGCTGCTTCAGCGCCGGTAACATCGGCACGTAAAATGGCTCGCACAATCGTGTCGTGCTCGTCCCATGATTTTGCGAGCCGCCCCGGCAGGCGAAACTGCGCCCGGCGGAATGGTGCCAGCCGCCGCCGGGTCACAATCGCCAATTCACGAACATGCAGGCTATGGGCCCCGTCATAAAGCCGTGAATGAAAATCGGCATTGTGCCGGGCATAGTCTTCTTCGGCTGCAAGATGAACGAGACGCATTGCAGCATGGTGCTCGGCCTCCAACCGGCCGCGCTCGCTGGCACTCATCCGCTGGGCCGCGAGGCGCGCGCAAATGCCTTCCAGTTCAGTCATGGCCTCGAACATCGATCGCAAATGATCCTCGCCAACGGTCGCGACCACGGCTCCGCAATTGGGTCGACGCACGACAAGGCCCATGGCCACCAACCGCGCTAGTGCTTCGCGCACAGGCGTTCGCGAAACCGCATGGCGTTGCGCCAGACCCACTTCGTCAAGCCGTGCGCCAGGCAGCAAGCCGCCGCTGACAATGGAATCGGCAATGGTGCGCACCAATCCTTCAACGGTGGTGCCGCTACGCACAATTTCCATGGCACTCAAGGAATTACCTCTCAATAATCCACAAGCCGAACGCGATACAAGGCTTTTGCAAACTTGGGAATATGAACTTTGTCCGCCGCGATCGATAGAGCGTAATGGCATTCAAGCCGGCGGTCAATCTGTATAAAATTTAGGCAAATAGGCATTATTAAGTGTTTTTCTCTTCAGTAGACCGCCGACCAATGTCACGATTATCCATTATTTTCAACAATTTATTTATTGGCATCATGATTGCATACACTTTGCTGCAGGCTAACCTCGGTTACCAAACTAACAGGAGCGGGATCATGTCAGACAAATTTCAAATTTCACGCAGACAGCTACTAAAATCATCCGCCGCTGGCGCAACCCTACTGACGTCGGGCGGGATCGCGCCCTTGAGTGCATGGGCCGCGGACACGCTTACCGTCGGGTTCATCTATGTCGGCTCAAAGGGTGACTATGGTTACAACCAGTCCCATGCGCAGGCGGCCGAGACCTTCAAGAAAATGCCGGGCATTAAAGTAGTCGAGGAGGAAAACGTCCCCGAAACCAATGCCGTGGTCGAGACGATGGAATCGATGATCAACATCGATGGTGCTTCGCTGATTTTCCCAACCTCGTTTGGCTATTTCAACCCTTTCATGCTGGCAACAGCGAAAAAATACCCAAAAGTGGAGTTTCGGCACTGCGGCGGACTGTGGACGAAAGCAGATCCGGCCAATACCGGGTCCTATTTTGGCTATATCGGCATGGGCCAATATCTCAATGGTATTGTCGCCGGTCACATGACCAAATCAAAAAAACTTGGATTTATCGCCGCCAAGCCGATTCCGCAGGTTTTGCTCAACATCAACTCCTTCCTGCTTGGGGCACGGTCGGTGGATCCCGCCATCACGGTCAAGACCATTTTCACCGGCGACTGGAATCTGCCGGTCAAGGAAGCAGAAGCGGCCAATGCCCTGGCGGATCAGGGGATCGACGTGCTCACCATGCATGTCGACAGCCCCAAGGTGATTATCCAGACAGCCGCGGGACGCGGGCTTTATGTCTGTGGCTATCACGCTGACCAGGCGGCGCTCGCACCGACCAAATATCTAACAGGTGCCAACTGGAATTGGGCCAAGCCCTACCATGACTTCATCACCGAAAAACGCGCCAACAAGCCGTTGGGCCAGTTCGTGCGCGGCGGCATTCCGGAAGGGTTTGTCAAGATGAGCCCGCTTGGGCCGATGGTAACGCCCCCCGCCAAGAAGCAGTTTGACGCCACACTGGCTGAAATCATGAAGGGCAATTTTGCCATCATCAAAGGGCCGATGAAGGACAACAAGGGCAATATTGTTGTTCCGGCAGGCAAAATCTATCCCGAAAACGCGATCGAACTTGAAAAGATGAATTATCTGCTGGATGGCGTGATTGGCTCGACATCCTAACCATTGACACTTGAGGCGTGGCCAGAAATTGGCCATGCCCCCTGCCCCGCGCCCCATCCCGGCAGCGCCCCGCTGTGCATAAAAATGAGCAAAAGCATGAGTAATGCAAGTCCAGACACACTAACCGGCCCCGCCGCAGCCTTGAATACGCATCGCTCTGGCACGCGCGCCATGCTGGCACGCAACGCGGAGGCCTTTGTCATTCCCGCCGCAGCCGTGATGGTGGGCCTCGGGGCTTTCTCAGCTTTTTTGATGGCCCTGAACAAATCACCATTGGCGTTCTTCAGGGCCATCTATTTTGGCGGATTTGGCTCGGCATTCTCAATTGATAATTCGCTCACCCATGCCTCGCCGCTCCTGCTCACCGCGCTTTGCGTAGCGCTGCCGGCGCGCCTCGGCCTTGTGATAATCGGCGGCGAAGGGGCTTTGGTGCTGGGCGGCCTGGCGGCAGCGAGCATCGCGCTTCCATTACACGGCCTGCCCTATTTTGTCGTGCTATTGATGATGGGCATAGCCGGCGCACTGGTTGGCGGAATTTGGATCGGTATTGTCGGGGCCTTGCGTTACTTTCGCGGTGTTAATGAAACCATTGCCTCGTTGCTGATGGCTTATATCGGCATTGCTGTGATGAACCAATTGATCGAAGGCCCGCTGCGCGATCCCGCCAGTCTCAACAAGCCTTCAACCTACCCAATCGGTGATGCCTATAGAATTGGTGATATTCCCGGCATGCAAGTGCATTGGGGGCTGGTCGCAGGGCTCGTCGCCTGCGTCCTCTCCTGGGCGCTGATTGAACGCACGACCTGGGGCTTTGCCGCGCGCGTATCGGGCAGCAATATACGTGCCGCGCAAATTCAGGGCCTGCCGGTCGGCAAGCTCATCTTGGCCTTCACCTTCATTGCCGGGGCCTTCGCGGGATTGGCCGGCATGATCGAGGTTGCCGCCGTGCAGGGCGATGCCAATGCATCGCTGGCGTCAGGCTATGGTTATACCGGGATTTTGGTAGCGTTTCTGGCCCGGCAAAATCCGCTGGCCATCATTCCCGTGGCTTTCATGTTGGGGGCGATAGACGCGTCGGGCAGTCTTTTGCAGCGCCACATGGGGCTGCCGGACGCAACCGTTCAAGTGCTGCAGGGCATTCTATTCGTCACCATTCTGTTTTCCGATACTTTGTATGGACGCATTAAATGGCTGAACCCCGATCTCTGGACGAGGGCGCAATCATGAGTGGATCGGCTGATATCGGACTCTGGGGCGTGCCCCTTGCCATGATTGGCGGCGCGGTTCGGGTCTCGACCCCCTATATTTTTGTGGCTTTGGGTGAAACCATCACCGAGCGCAGCGGCCGCATCAATCTTGGCCAGGAAGGCACATTGGTATTTGGCGCGATGATCGGTTATGGCGTGGCTATCATTACCGGTTCGCCATTGCTTGGGGTTGCCGCCGCTTGCGCATGCGGATGCGGCTTTGGCCTGTTTCATGGCTGGATTTGCCGCTTTCCCAAGGTCAATGACATTGCTGTTGGCATTGCCATGATGCAGCTTGGCGTCGGGCTGGCGGTGTTTTTTGGCAAGCCGTTCATCAAGCCCGCTGCGCCGCATCTGCCCGCTATTTCCCTTGGATGGTGGAGCGCGGTTCCGCAGATTAGGGCTGCACTGGATGTCAATGCACTGTTCATCCTTGGGCTGGGCCTTGCGCTGTTTCTGAACTGGGCCTTTCGAAACACCAAATATGGCCTGATGCTGCGTGTGGTGGGCGACAGTTCCGACGCTGCCCGCGCCATGGGGCTCAACCCAAACCGCGTGCGGCTTTATGCAACCGCTATCGGTGGCGGATTGGCGGGCATCGGCGGGGCCTATCTTTCCCTTTACTACCCGGGGAGCTGGAACGAGGGCATTTCCTCGGGCCAGGGTCTGATGGCGGTCGCGCTGGTGATTTTCGCGCGCTGGAATCCGCTTGGCTGTTTTTTTGCTGCTTTGCTTTTTGGCGGCGCCGGTGCCCTCGGCTCGGCGTTACAATCGGTGGGGGTCACGCAGGGCTATTACCTGTTTTATGCCGCCCCTTATGTTCTCACCCTCATCATCTTGACCGCAACATCCTCGCGCAGCCACAGCCTTGTCGGCGCGCCGGGCGAGTTGTCGATCACCAAATAGGAGACGTGCGATGCGCCAAAAATCGGACCAAAATACCACAACCGTTGCCGCCAATCCCTACCCTTGGCCCTACAATGGCAAGCTGACGCCAAGCAATACCGCGCTTGTCATCATCGACATGCAAACCGATTTCTGCGGCAAGGGCGGCTATGTCGATGCGATGGGTTATGATCTGTCGCTGACCCGCGCACCCATTGAACCCATCAAGGCGCTGTTGGCCGCTGCCCGCGCCAAGGGTTTTCATGTAATCCACACGCGCGAGGGCCACAGGCCGGACCTGTCGGACCTGCCCGCCAACAAGCGCTGGCGTTCCCAGCGCATCGGCGCGGGCATCGGCGATCCCGGTCCGTGCGGCAAGATTCTCGTGCGCGGCGAACCAGGGTGGGAGATCATTGACGAGTTAAAGCCCGCGCCCGGCGAGGCGATCATCGACAAGCCCGGCAAAGGCTCGTTCTGCGCAACCGATCTTGAGTTGATCCTGCGCACGCGGGGAATCGAAAACCTGATCCTGACCGGCATCACCACGGATGTCTGCGTCCACACGACCATGCGCGAGGCCAATGACCGGGGCTTCGAATGCCTGATCGTCAGCGACGCCTGCGGCGCGACCGACCATGGCAATCACGAAGCCGCGCTCAATATGGTGACGATGCAGGGCGGCGTGTTTGGCGCGGTGGCCGATAGCAAAGCCGTACTCGCGGGTCTGCCATGACACAGGCCCCGCGGCGCGCGCCCTCGCTTGAAACCATCGGCATGAGCAAGACCTTCGGCACGCTGCAGGCGCTGACCGATGTCTCGATCAAGATCGCTTCTGGCTCGTTTCACGCGCTTCTTGGCGAGAATGGCGCGGGCAAATCCACGCTGGTTAAATGCATCATGGGCTTTTACCAGCCAAGCTCAGGGGCCATTCTGGTGGACGGGGCTGAAGCGGATCTGGGGACACCCGCGCGAGCCGCAGCGCTCGGATTAGGGATGGTTTATCAGCACTTTACGCTGGTTCCCTCACTGACTGGTGCAGAAAATCTGGTGATCTCACGCGCCGATGTTGGAGCTGTCATCAACTGGCGCGCCGAGACCCGGCGCCTGGATGCGTTTATGGCAACCATGCCCTTTTCGGTGCCACTGGATGTGCCAACCGGTCAATTGGCTGCCGGGCAAAAGCAAAAGCTCGAAATCCTGAAACAGCTATATCTGGGTCGGCGCTTTCTTATTCTGGACGAGCCGACGTCGGTGCTGACTCCCGATGAAGCGCACGACGTGCTTGGGTTGTTGCGGGCCATGACCGTGGCCGGCGACCTGACGGTTTTGATGATCTCCCACAAGTTTCATGAAGTGACGGCCTTTGCCGACGAGGTCAGCGTTTTGCGCAAGGGTGTCTTTGTCGGAACCGGCAAAACGACAGATCTTTCAGCCGCCGATATGGCATCCATGATGATCGGAGATGCCACGCTCGCTGTTATGGATCATCGAGCCAGCGTCGCGACCGAGGCTGAACCGACGCTTCTGATGCAGGCAATAACAGCGCCGGACCGAACCGGCCTCAAAACCATCTCCATTGCCAATCTTGCCGTGAGACCGGGCGAAATCGTGGGCATTGCCGGCATTGCTGGCAACGGCCAAAAGGAACTTCTCGAAATTCTGGCGGGCCAACGCCCGATGGTGAGCGGCACCATCCGCGTGCAAGGCGGGACCTATAGCGCCACACGTGAGGACGCGCGCCATCACCATGTTCGCTTCATCCCAGAGGAGCCGCTCCAAAACGCCTGCGCGCCAAGAATGTCGGTCGCCGAAAATCTGGCGCTGCACATATTTGATGTCGACAAGAACGGAAAAAATATTTTGTGGCTTGACCGCGCACGTATCAAGCAACATGCGCGCACCTTAATCGAGGCCTTCAAGGTAAAGACCGCTTCGCTTGCCAGTCCGATCACCGCCCTCTCGGGCGGCAATGTCCAGCGCGCTGTGCTGGCCCGCGAACTGACTGGTGAGGTTGATCTGTTGATTGTCGCAAATCCCTGTTTTGGCCTCGATTTTTCTGCCGTGGCTGAAATACGCGCCAGGATTATGCAGGCGCGCAATGCCGGGACAGCGGTGCTGCTGATTAGCGAGGATCTGGACGAATTATTCGAGCTTTCCGACAGGATTCTGGTGATGTCCAGCGGCGAGATCGTATTTGAAACCCCAATTGGCACCGCCGATGTAAGCATCATTGGCTCGCATATGGCAGGACACCACTAATGGCCACGATAGACGCCAGACCCTTCGCCTTTCCTTTTGACAAACGCAAAGCCGCGCTCATGATCATCGATATGCAGCGTGATTTTCTCGAGCATGGCGGCTTTGGCGAGGCACTGGGCAATGACGTGACATTGTTGGGCGCGATTGTACCGGCGGTAGGCCGCTTGTTACAAGCCTGGCGCGCGCATGATTTAACCATTATTCACACAATGGAATGTCACCGCCCCGACCTTTCCGATTTGCCAGCCGCCAAGCGCGACCGTGGCGAGCCGAAATTGCGTATTGGTGAGATAGGCCCAATGGGCCGCATCCTGGTGGCGGGGGAGCCGGGTACCGAGATTATCGCGGCCCTGTCACCGCGCGGGGATGAAATTGTGATTGAGAAGCCTGGAAAGGGTGCGTTTTACGCCACCAATCTCAGTGAAATCCTTAAAAGCCGAGGGATTACCCAATTGGTTTTTACAGGTGTGACCACCGAGGTTTGCGTCCAGACAACCATGCGCGAGGCCAATGACCGGGGCTATGAATGCCTGCTAGTCGAGGACGCGACCGAGAGCTATTTCCCAAACTTCAAGGCAGCGACGCTGGATATGGTTCGCGCGCAAGGTGCGATTGTTGGCTGGACGGCACTCACCAATGACATCTTACAAGGATTAAGCCATGACTGAGCGGGTTGTAAGCGGCTTGTTGAGCGGCGGCTGGCGTCTTTTAGCACCTGAACC
Organism: Hyphomicrobiales bacterium; assembly: GCA_019075865.1. Lineage (GTDB taxonomy): Bacteria > Pseudomonadota > Alphaproteobacteria > Rhizobiales > Beijerinckiaceae > REEB77. The sequence continues at coordinate 93,649 of JAGXAN010000010.1, forward strand.
ATTTCGAGAGGGAATCATGGTGCGCTGGCTCAGCAAAGGCGAAGCCGGCGCGCCGACGGTCGCCATACTGGAATATGCACCGGGCGCCGGAGCGCCCCGTCATCGCCATACTGGCCTTGAAACCATTATCGTGCTCGAGGGCATCCAAAGCGACGAGAACGGCGATTATCCCGAGGGCAGTCTGATTTTCAACCCGCCCGGTTCCGAGCATTCGGTATGGAGTGAAAAAGGCTGCGCCGTATTTATCCATTGGGATCAACCGGTGGTATTTATTGAGGCAGAGGACGGGCTATGAGCGATATGATGTTTGACATTGCATCGCTGCGAGCTGCCTATGCGCAAGGCCTGTCCCCTTGCGCGGTGATGGAAACAGTGCTGGCCCGCCTCGCCGCCAGCGGCGACAATGGCATTTTCATCCATGTTGCCGATAAAGCGGATTTGCTGGAGCAGGCGCAGGCCCTTGGGGCTTTTGACCCCAACCGGCCATTATGGGGCCTGCCCTTCGCCGTGAAGGATAATATTGACGTAGCGGGCATGCCAACAACCGCTGCTTGCCCTGAATTTGCCTACCTGCCCGAACGGGACGCAACCGTGGTGGCATTATTGCGCGCGGCAGGGGCGATTCCCATTGGCAAGACCAACATGGATCAATTTGCCACCGGCCTCTCCGGCGTGCGCACGCCCTACCCCATTCCAATCAATCCCATAGATCCAAATTTGGTGCCCGGAGGCTCCAGTTCAGGCTCAGCAGTGGCGGTGGCGCGCGGCATTGTCAGCTTTGCCTTGGGCACGGACACAGCTGGCTCCGGCCGCGTTCCAGCGGGGCTGAACAATATCGTCGGTCTGAAGCCAAGTTTTGGTGCCATATCTACCACGGGCGTGGTGCCTGCATGCCGCACATTGGATTGCGTTTCCATTCTCGCGCTTACGGTGGATGACGCCTTCCAGATATTTGAAATTGCCGCCACCTATGATGAAAGCGACGCCTATGCGCGGCCATTTCCGGCTCGGCCTTACCCAACGGAAGCCGCGAAGCTGCGGGTTGGTGTACCGCGCCCGCAGGATCGGCAGTTTTTTGGTGATAAGGCCATGGCCAACGCCTTTACTGCGTCGCTTGAAATGCTCCAGCAACTGGGCTGTATAATTGTCGAGATACCCTTCGCTGACTTTTACGCAACTGCGGACCTGCTCTATGGGGATGCTTGGGCGGCTGAGCGCTATGCTGCCATTGCCGCCTTTTTTGATCTGCATGAGAGCGCGCTAAATCCCGTGGTGCACGAGATTTACGCCCGTGCCCGGCAGTTCTCCGCAGCACAGGCCTTTTCCGGGATGTACAAGTTGCAGGCCCTCAAACGCAGCATCTCGAAGCTGATGGCTGACTTGGACGCCCTATGCGTACCGACAACGCCAACCTATGGCACCTTGGCCGAATTGAAGGCCGAACCGATTGCCGCCAATTCGCGCCATGGGATCTATACAAATTTTGCCAATCTCCTCGATTTTTGCGCCATGGCGGTGCCAGGGCCCCGGCGGCAGGATCATTTGCCCTCCAGCATCACCTTGCTCGCCCCGGCGGGCAAGGATGCTGAAATCGCCAGTCTTGCGCGCCGGTTCCATGCGGCCAGCGGCGTCTCGCTTGGTGCCACCGGTTGGCCGCAACCACCCATTGCCGCCGGCCATCGCGCCACCAGCGACGATTTTTTGCTTGTGGTAGTTGGGGCCCATATGTCTGGCATGCCCCTCAACAGTGAACTTTTGGCGCTTGGTGGACACTTCGATCGAGCTGTCAGCACGGCGCCGCACTATCGCTTCTTTGCGTTGCTCGACCAAAAACAACCCAAACCGGGGCTCATTCGCGTCGCCCAGAACACCGGCTTTTCCATTGAAGCCGAAGTCTGGAGCCTGCCGCCGGAAGGGGCCGCAAAATTCATTGCCGCAATCCCGCCCCCTCTGGGAATTGCCAATGTCCAACTGGACGACGGTGCGATAATAAAGGGCTTTGTGGTGGAGGCAGCCGGCATTGAAGGCGCCCTCGATATTTCAGCTTTCGGCGGATGGCGCGGTTATCTGGAGGAGACCAAACGGGTCAGTTGAGCCGAAAACTCAATGTCTACATTTCCAAGGGCTGTTCTACATGGCCTATTCTAAAAATAGGCCGAAACTGCGCGGCGGAATAAAATGATGGCAGGCCCTAATCCCTTGTAAAATTGTACCAATGAGCATCGCCAGAGTGCTGCCTGAACGCGTCAGCGATGCGTAAAGCTCCTTCACAGGCTCAAGACTGAATAGAAAATCGACACAGCATGACAAGTATTTTCAATATAATACGTAATTTCGACCGAAATTGTAAATAAAGACAATTTTTGGAGTGTCCAATAAAGCTTTGTTAATAGATGCAACCCATTGATGTTACGACAAAAATGGAGGAGACATGGCAATCTCGCTATCGGTTTCAAAAGCCGTCAAAACCATCGATTTTTGGCGTATGACCTTCGTGCGTAATGACCCCAGGCTGGCCCATCTTACGCAGGATGAGATATCGGAGCTGTGGGCAGACCGGGTCGGGGCCATTTTTCGGCTGACGCCGATCACAATTTTGGGCAACCTCATCAATGCCTTAACCCTGACATTTGTCTTCATTGGATCACCCCACATAATTGAGCTGCTGGTTTGGGACCTGGCCATGTTTGGGACCCTGACGATTTGGCTCGCGGCGTGGAAAAAGAGCACGCTCAATGGCTTTCCAAAAAGAATTTCGATAAGGGTCATCAAGGCCATCAATCGCAATTGCCTGCTGATAGGCGCGCTATGGGCGGGTCAAATTTACTACCTGTTCCCATCCAGTGGTCCACGCGAAAAAGCGCTCCTGCTCTGCGTAGCCTGTGGAATGATATGCGGTGGCGCTTTGACTTTGGCTACCTTGTGGCAAATCGCCTTGGGCTTTTCATTGTTGATATTAAGTGGCTTAGTCATAAGTGTCATCCGGCTGGGCGATCCCTCTTACTATGCGGTGTTATTTTTTTCGATTTCCTACATCACGGTGGTGGCTTTCGCAGTCATTGAACGCTCGGAACTGTTTATCAATAGTCGTCTCAACAGCATGCGGCTGCGTGCGCTGAGTGCCCGCCAAAACCGCCAATTGCACGATATCGTTGAAGGTTCATCTGAAATCCATTGGAACACAGATGCAGATGGCAGATTGCGCGATGTAACCGACAAACTGGCAGAATTGCTTTCCTGTTCGGTCGAGCAATTGGAAAACGCCGAGCTGAATACGGTTTTTTCATCTGGACGAAAGTTGCCGCTCTATTTGTCTGATTCAAGCGAACTCCGCAAAATCCGCTCGTGCTTCCGGCATCGACGCTCCATTCCGCGTTGCACGATTTCGCCGAAAGTGAGTGGGGATCCGCGTTGCTGGGCGATTTCCGGTAAGCCGAGCCTCAACGACAAAGGCGAATATATCGGCTTTTCTGGGATGGTCACGGATATCACCGATTTGCTAAATGATAAAGCGGTAGAAAAATCGATCGGCCAATTCGATGTCCTGACCGGTCTGCCTAACCGACTGACATTACAACATAATGTTGAAAGTCGCTTCAGAAGCGACAGCCCTAATTTTGCCATGCTATGCATTGATCTCGATGGCTTCAAGAATATAAATGACACCTATGGCCACGGTGTTGGCGACGAATTGTTAAGGCAATGCGCCGACCGTATGCGCGCCAGTGTCAGGCCAGATGAATTGGTGTCACGCATTGGCGGCGATGAATTTGTCGCAGTGGTCTCGCTCTCAGAACCGGCGCTGGTGCGCATTGTTGCGAACAGGTTGGTGCGGAAGTTGTCGGAACCTTATTCCATTGATGGTAATCTGCGACAAGTAGGGGTGAGCGTTGGATTTGCGGTCGCGCCATCGGCTGGCACAACATTCAAGGAACTCTTGCACCATACAGATCTGGCTCTTTATCGCGCCAAGACCGGCGGCAAGGGACAGGCCATGGAATTCACGCTTGAAATGACAGCGCAACATGCCCATCGTCGTCAACTGGAAATGGATCTTCGCCTCGCCCTAGGCACCCCACAAATCAGCTTGAATTACCAGCCCATCATCAATTTACGCTCGGGCCGTGTGGCCGGTTGCGAGGCGCTGGTGCGTTGGAACCATCCCCAACACGGCAATATTCCACCCTCCGATTTCATACCACTAGCCGAAGAGACGGGTATTATCCTGGAGCTTGGCAATTGGATTACTGAAACGGCGTGCCGGGAAGCGATGACCTGGCCAAACGATGTGCGCATTGCCGTTAACGTCTCAGCCATACAGTTCCGAAATCAGGGGTTTATCCGGCAAATTGAGACAGTGTTGTTGCGCACAGGATTAGACCCCTCCCGGCTCGAGGTGGAAATCACCGAATCGGTATTGATTAAAGACCAAGCGCGCACGATCGAGACCTTCCAACACCTGAAATCGGCAGGAATTCGTATATCTCTCGATGATTTTGGTACTGGCTATTCGTCATTGGCGTATCTCTCGGATTTTCCAATTGATACCATCAAGATCGATCGCTCCTTTGTCATCAAGATGGGGCAACATCCAGTCGCTGCCTCCATTGTTCAGGCAATCACTTCTCTCGCTAACAATCTCGGGTTAGCCACAATCGGCGAAGGTGTGGAAACGCGCGAACAGCTACAGCAGCTCCAGGACCATGGGTGCGACGAAGTGCAGGGATATCTGTTCAGCGCGCCATTGAACAATCACGATATCGCTTTGCTGATAGCGTTGCGCAACAAAAGCAGTGCAGATTTTTTGCCGGAAGCGCCAAATGAGGCTGCCGTCCCATTCTCGCAATTGGTGGCGTAGAAGCGGTGGTTCTGGCGCGATTGCGCGCCCGAGACTGTCTTTTGGTTTGCGTTGAACTCAATGTCTGAATTGAATCTGGCCCTTAAAAGATACCGCTTCCCTGAGCACGAGCCTGGCTGTCCAATTTGACCGGTTAAGCTAACCTACGGTTGGGAAATATGAGGCAAGCTTCGCATGATTTGCGGAATTCAACAGGAAAAACATCAGCGCCCTGCATAAATTCTCAAGCGCCGATCAAGCATTATCTTTGAATTAATCAAAACATATTAAGTGTTTAGGTAGCGTACTGGTTCAAGGCAACAGTTGCAGGCGCAGGGGGACGACATGGACACAAGAGCGATAAATCGCCAATTCGCCGCAGCCAACATAAAGTCGCCCGATGCGATCAATTCTGAGTATCGGACTCTGCCAACGCCTTCTCAATGGGAAGACGCTTCACAAGCTCTCGCGACCCTGAGTGAGCAGATGCTCCTGCTTGAGAGCGTGCTCGATAATGTTCCGCACGGCATCTGCTTGTTCGACGCGCAACAACGAGTGGTTTTATGCAATCAGCAATTTGCCAAAATTTATCTGCTGGAACCTGAGGATGTCCAACAGGGTGCCACACTGCGGTCGATCGTTGAACGCCGGTTGGCCAAGGGAACATGTTCGGCACCAAGTGTTGAAGATTATTTCAAGAATGTCGTGGTCGAGGGAAGCCACTCCTGGGTAGCAACTCTGCAGGATGGACGTAGCATCATTGTCCAGCACCGATATATGCCTGATCATAGCATGGTTTCGATCCATGAGGACATAACCGAGCGCAAGCGGGAACAATTTTCATTGCAGGCGATGATTGATTCGGTTCCTGACTTTCTCTGGACAAAAGACAAAAACAGCCGTTTTGTGATTGCAAACAAGGCGCTTGCCATTCAGACCGGCCATGTTGAAGCCAAAGATATGATCGGTCTTTCGGATTTTGATCTGCACGATCCAGTCCGCGCGCAAGATTTTTACGATTCAGAACAGGCGCTCATTCAATCTGGAAATTCGACCCTTGAGCGAGAAGAATGCGTGATTGGCCCTTTGGGTGCCAAAGTATGGCTTCAATCGACCAAGGTGTTGTTGCGCAACCAAAATAACGAAGTCTTTGGGCTCGTTGGCATTGCCCGCAACATTACCGATCGCAAAATGTCAGAGTCTTTGCGCGCTGGCCAGGCTGAAGTTCTGGAAATGATCGCCATGGGCGTGCCGCTAGGCGAGGTCCTCACCAAACTTGTCCTTATCATCGAAATGCAGGTTCCAGGGATCATGGCATCTGTTTTGCTGCTGGATGATGATGGACTGCATCTTCGGCACGGCGCCGCCCCGAATCTGCCGCAAGAATATACAAACGTCATCGACGGCGTGCGTATTGGGGCCAAGGTTGGCTCATGCGGAACGGCAGCCTTTCGCAAGGAAGCCGTTATCGTTACCGACATAAACTGCGATCCCCTTTGGGATGACTATCGCGATATTGCCAATAAATTCGGCTTGCGCTCTTCCTGGTCGACACCCGTCCTGTCGCAAAAGGGCGACGTTCTGGGCACTTTTGCCATGTATTCAGACCATGTGAATTCCCCGAACGAAACGCAAATACGGCTTATCGATATGGCGACAAGAATTGCCAGCATCGCTATCGAGCGCCGGAAGACCGAAGCACAAGTGCAATTCATGGCAACCCACGACACCTTGACCGGATTGCCGAACCGGGCGCTCATGTCGGATCGTCTCGCCCAAGCCATCACCTTCGCCCGGCGCCAAAATCGTTGGGTATCGGTGCTGTTTATCGATCTTGATAATTTCAAAAATATCAATGACAGCCTCGGTCACCGTGCCGGTGACAGTCTGCTGAAAGCTGTAGCTGCGCGCATGGTCAATTGCGTGCGCAAAACGGACACAGTGGCCCGGTTGGGCGGCGATGAATTTGTCGTGATATTATTTGACCAGCCCAAGAGCATCGATGTCGTCAATAATATTGTCCAGAACCTGCGCGCTGCGATCGCGCGGCCGGTACAGGTCGACGGCCACACCGTCAGCGTCACGTCAAGCATCGGGCTTTCCACCTTTCCAGAAGATGGCACTGAAGTTTCGGCCCTGCTTGCCAATGCCGACATTGCCATGTATCGCGCCAAGCAATTGGGGCGCGACAATTTTCAATTTTATACCCCCGGACTCAATCAAAACGCCCACAAAAAATTCGAAATGCAGGGAGAATTGCGCAACGCGCTCGCGCAAAACGAATTGCTGCTGCATTATCAGCCGCAAGTTGATTTGCGAACCGGCAGGATTTTTGCCGTCGAAGCCTTGATCCGCTGGAATCATCCAACGCTTGGTATGATCCCGCCCGCACAATTCATTCCCCTTGCCGAAGAAACCGGCCTGATTGTCACAATCGGCGAATGGGTTTTACGAACGGCTTGCCGTCAGAACAAGGCCTGGCAGGAAGCGGGCCTGCCGCACATGAATATGTGTGTCAATGTTTCGGCTCGGCAGTTTCAGGACAACAAATGGATCGATCGCGTCAAGGCGGCCTTGCGTGACACAGCCCTTGAAGCCAAATATCTGGAACTCGAGATTACCGAGAGCATGATCATGCAAAATCTCGACAGTGCGGTTCACATGATGAAGGAACTGCAAGCATTGGGCGTTCAGATCGCGATTGATGATTTTGGAACTGGTTATTCAAGCCTGAGCGCATTGAAAAAATTCCCGGTCGCCCGATTGAAAATCGACAAATCATTCATGGAAGATATTCCCAGAAATGATGACGACAAGGCGGTAACAAGCGCCGTGATCTCGCTGGGTCAGCGCCTGAACATGCGTGTTATAGCCGAAGGCGTCGAAACCGAGGCCCAAATTGCCTTCCTGCGTGCCAACAATTGCGACGAAATGCAGGGCTATCATTTCAGCAAGCCCATCACGGCAGACGCCATCGTTGCATTGCTCAACGAGATCAAGTTGAAATCCGAAATCGAGACTTCAATTCAGGACGAGTAAGACGCATAGGAATTTTCTGAACAGGTGCATTGCCGCCTGAGGACACCATCTCTCCACATAGCAGATATTTATCGCCGCTTGTCTACGCCGGCTGAATCGCAGCCCATGGGTATCACTCAAATTCTTTTTCGGTCTGACTGTCCGAACTGAAGACAGAAAATCACTATATTTTCAGGTCAGCTCGTCTTATTTCTTGGCGGATCGTGATTGTGCCCGGGTTATGTCGATTGCCACGAACTTTGCAGCCAACGCCGGTACGATGTTCTCATCGAAGATCTGAAGTCCATGGGTTTGAAACAAGTGGACTTTTTTGGCCTCATTCGTACCCGTTTGTCTTAGGACTTTAACCCGTTTGACAATGGGTATCCGTTTGAGAGGCTGGCGGGCGGCTTGGGAAATACGGGTGCTTTATTTTGATAATCGGTCAGTTTCAAATGACAATTTAACGTAATATAAACAAGTACATATTACATTTATATTGCAAGTTGGACTTTGGAAATTCTTGCTTGCCAACAAGTATGACAATGATCGAAGACGGGCATGAACCACAAAATCTCTCTGTTTTTGAAAAACGAATCCGGAGCAACGGCCATTGAATACGGGATGATTGTTGCTCTGATCAGCGTTGCCATTATCGGCGCTGTCACCGCCATCGGCGGCAAACTCAACACGTCGTTCAAAACCATCAACACCGATTTGTAATCGCCCCGGGAAGGCTTTGCATTTATGAGGCAAACGAATGGCCGAACGCAACTTCGACCATTTTCAGTTGTCGCCAGTAACCAACTTTAAATCCCGCTTTATCCAAGCCACCTGGGCATTGCCGCGCCCAGATTTAGGCTATCCTGCCAAAGTCAGTTGCGAGGTGAGCGTCCGGTGAGCGCGTTTTGGTAAGCGAGCCAAATGGGCGATGTTTTGGCATTAGAACCGGTATTAGTACTGGCATTAATTCCAGATCTGAGGGATGGCATGGCGCGGATGGAGATCATTTCCGGCGTTGAGCGGAGGCGACG
>JAGXAN010000013.1 GCA_019075865.1 Hyphomicrobiales bacterium
GGCGGACCTTCGCAATCGTTTCCAATACCAACATCCCTGCAAGGCTCCCATGCAAAACATGAAAGCCAATATGAACCATGCATCAGAGGGGTCCCGTTTGGATGCCGATAACCCCTCAAGAGGGGTCCTTATTCCATGCCGAAACACACTCCAGGGCAATGTCATTCCGCGTTGAGCGCGAGATGGCGGCATTGTTGACGAGCAGGTCGAGGCGGCCGAACTCCGAACGGATGCGCTCGGCGGCGGCGGCCATCGACGCCGCGTCCGTCACGTCCAGCTGGATGGCGACGGCACCCGCACCGATCTACTTCGCGGCCTCCTCGCCGCGCGCAATATCGCGCGAGCCGAGCAAGACGGCGACACCGTCCGCTGCCAGCTCCTTCGCGACCTGAAATCCGACGCCTTGGTTTGCGCCCGTGACGAGCGCGATCCGCTTGTGATTCATGATAATCTCCTGCTAATGTTAAAAGAGAACGTGTTCCGTTTAACAACAGGATTCTCCGTGGCTACGAAAGTCATCGACCAGGAGCCCCTTGCCGGGGATACCCCAGAAGGGCGAAAGTTGCGGGCTGACGCACAGCGTAACCTTGAGACGCTGCTGCGGGCCGCCAAGGAAGTTTTCGCGGAAGCGGGGCTCGATGCGCCCGTGCGTGATATCGCCTCGCGCGCCGGTGTCGGGATCGGCACCGTCTATCGCCATTTCCCGCAGCGCGCCGATCTCATCGCAGCGGTGTTCTGGCAGGAAATCGAGCGGTGCGCTGCTGCCGCTGACAAGCTCGCGGCCGAACATGCACCGTTTGACGCCCTGAGGCTCTGGATGCACGAATTCGTCGATCTGGCGTCGACGAAACGCGGCCTTGCGCAGGCCTTGCACTCCGGCGACCCCGCGTTCGATTCTCTGCCGACACGCAGGGAGCAACAGTTGCAGCCAGCATTCCGGAAATTGTTCGATGCCGCCTTGGCATCCGGCGACATTCAGAGTGACATAAGCGCGGATGATTTTCTCAATGCTGCCGCCACCCTTTGCATGTCCGCGGGCAATAACCCGGATCAGGCGCTGGGCATGGTCATGCTCCTGACCGATGGGCTGCGCTACCGGGCTGGCAAATAGGCCTCGGGATTTCTGGATCGAACGGCGGCCATAATTTTCAGAATCTGGCCGTATTTTCCGGAAGATACATTATCAGACCGGAAAAGAGGCCCCTTCATGGGTGATTTTTACCTCCTTTAATCGGATTATTGACGAAATTTCGTTAAATATGCTAATATGTCTCTAAGCGAGGTATCCCATGATCTACAAGCTAGAGGTCGAAAATTTCTTCTCCATCCGCGATCCGCAGGTGCTTGACCTGACGGTGGACGAAAAGGTGCCTGATCCCGAAGGCCGGTATGCGCCGATCTTCGAGGGTGCGGAGGCGCGTGTGCCGAAAGTCGTCGCCCTCTATGGCGCGAACGCCTCGGGCAAGACGACGATGCTGCGCGCGCTCGAATTCGTCGTGACGATGATCCGCGACAGTGTGGGGCGCACGGTGCCGGGCTTCAACAACATCGAGCGTTTCAATGACGTGGAGTCCGCTAACCGCCCGATCCGCTTTGCGATCGAGCTGGGCGGCATTATGAATCTGACGCCGGACGTCTTTCAGCGCGCGGTGAACGGCGAAAAGGTCGAGCAAGGCACCTATCGCTACGAGCTGGAAATTGAGATGAAGGAAGGCCTCGCGGTGCGGATCGCGTCCGAGGCCCTGCGCCAGAAGCCGAACGGCCAGGGCAAATGGCAGCGCGTCTATGAGCGCGATGCCGATGGCCGGGTGAAAGATTCAAAGACATTCAGCCTCTCGGGCTTCCAGCACCTCACCAAAACGCTCGCCGGCAATCACACGGTGCTGTCGTCGTTCGCGAAATTCCAGCACCCGGTCGCGCAGATCCTCGTGGACACGGCGCGCAAGGCCTTCTTCCAGATTGAGCCGGTGCATTCCTTCGTCGATCGCGACGTGATCGACTACCTGAAGAACCAACCCACGGTCGTCTCTCGCCTGCAGGAAGAACTCAGCCGCATCGACGTGGGCGTGGAAGGGATGCGCTTTCAGAACACCGACAACGGCCCGCTGTTGCTGTTCAAGCACGCCGGCCTCGCGGTCGAAATGCCGTGGCTGATGGAAAGCCACGGCACGCGGGCCTTTATCAAGATGTTCCCCTTCATCATGAGCGCGCTCGATTCAGGCGGCATTGCCGCGATCGACGAAATGGACGCAGCCATTCACCCGAACGTGCTGCCGGAGCTGGTGCGCTCGTTCTATGCGGTGTCGGGCCGCAACAAATTCGACGCCCAGCTCTGGCTTTCCTGCCATTCGGCATCGCTGCTCGATTACCTCAACAAGGAGGAAATCGTGATCTGCGAGAAGGACCGGCAGGGCCGCAGCAACCTCTACAGCCTCATGGACGTGAAGGTGCGGCGCGACGAGAACCACTACCGCAAATATCTGAGCGGTGCCTATGGCGGGGTTCCACACCTCGGATGAGCCGCCGTCGCCCGCCCTTCATTCCGCTTCGCCGTCCGGTCTATATCGGCTGCGAAGGCGCGTCCGAAGTCAGCTATGCCGGCTTCCTGCAGGATTTGCTCCGCGACGCCGGCGTGCCGGTGCACCTGCATATCGACGAGCTGGGGCCGGGAACCGGCGATCCGCTCTCGCGCATTGAAATGGCGGTGCTGCGCCTGAAGCAGCTCCAGAAAAAGCGCAGCGCGCCACCCGAACGGTTCGCGCTCCTCGATTCCGATCAGTTGGCGCTCGATGCCAACCGCGCAGCGCGGGCAAAAAAGCTCGCGGCCGACAATGGCGTTGTGATCCTCTGGCAAACGCCGTGCTTTGAGGTCGTGCTGCTGCGCCATCTGGAGGGCAAAACGGGAAACCGTCCTCCGGACACGCCGGGGGCGGTCAAGGCCCTCGAAAAGGAATGGGCGGGATACGAGAAGCCCATGACGCGGGCCAATCTCGCCAAGCGCATTGATCTCGCGGCCGTCCTGCGAGCGGCGGGGGTTGAGTCTGATCTGACCGCCCTGCTCCGCTGTATCGGACTGATTGCCGTAGAGTGACGCCCGGCAGAGTACCCTCTGCCGGGCTATCTATCTCACGCGGCCCGCGTCGGAAACTTAATGACGTTCCCGCCGTGGCTGACTTCTGGCGCGTTCTCCGCGACAAGTCGGCGCATCGGCGCAAGGACGAGCTGATCCCAAAGAGTGTTGGTGATCTCCTCCAGCTTGTCCTTCAGGTCAGCACGCTGATCGAACCACTTTTCAAGGTTGCCTGCGACGCGGCCCATGAAGCCCGGCCCTGCGCCCCATTCACCGGCGCACTGGCCCCAGACCGGCGACTGCGACAACGGCTCGCGGTAAACGGCAGTGTTGCAGCAATCAAATTCCGGACGAGATAACCCTACCCGGACAAGTTTTCATGCCACGCGCTTGAATTCTGCGCGGCTGAGGTCAGTCATCTGGTTGAGATTACGGACGCCGATCTTTACTTATGTTATCCGATTATCAAAGTTCCTCGCTTTCAGTTTCGACCCGATCACAGTCTTCCACGGGCCCATCTGGATCTCTATCCGGTTGCGCTTGTTGTAGCCGACGGATTTCTGCCAGGCGCCATGCGGCCTATGGTTTTGATTTCAGCGATATGGCGGTCGCGAACCGTTGGGTCATCTGCCGATTGCGGGCTTTGAACCGCAGTCTTGGACGGCGGGATGATGACCTCGATGATCTCACCAAAGCGCGTCGACAGAAGGTCACAGGTTAGCGCTCCATCATTGGCGCCATCGGCGACAAACTTGGCAATAGGACCATCGATCTAATCGAGAGGATCAGGTACGGCACACGGATCGCCAACATCATCCGTGATCAGTTCGGAGCAGATGATCTCGCCGCTGACAAGATCAAGCCCAATGTGAAGCTTACGCAATCTCTTGCGTTTCACTTTGATCTTGTGCTTGGTTTCCAGCCATTCACCCTCACCAAACACCTTCAGGCCCGTGCTGTCGACTACAAGGTGAACCGGATATCGACGTGCTGCTGGCCATCGCACTGGCGGCAATACCAGCCCTTTGCCCCGGCGCGGCAATGTGGAGAAATCCGGCACGGCAATTTCAACCCTAATCAGTTTCGCGATACTGCGCATCAGGCCTTGGGTTTCACGTAACGGCTGCTTGTAAACAACACGCAGGGTCAGGCACATCGTCATGGCCAGGTTCGAATATTTCGGCTGTCCACCACGCGATGTCCGGCGCGGCGCTGACCATTAAGAAAGCGCTTCATCGTTTATCCAGACCGTCAAATCACCGCGGCAGCGAAGGCTCTCATTATACGTCGCCCAGTTTGTGACCTTAAACTTTTACTTGGGTATCTTGTGCCGGCGGTCTTTATTGTGCTTATGCGGCAACCAAAATATCCTGCGATCAGAAACCGCCACCTGATATCAGATCATCTGCGATCCAAGCAACAACGCCCTATCTGGGTGCCTGTGATTCTGTTCAGCACCATGTTCGACAAGCGAAGCTGGCGGCAGGCATTTCACCACAAACCCATCTGTTTATAGGCGATCACGATAGGCCGTTTTCTGATACCGTTGCGTTAATGCGACAGAACCGGATTTCTTGCGTTTTGATCATGAGGCCCGTTTAGCCCCAAATCGTCGAGATTTCGTTAACTTGGCGGCACCTCTTGTGCTGCTCAATCTTTTCAATCAAGATGAATGCTCAAAAGGGGCAAGCCAACTTTATACCTTATCGATCAGACAGCCACCCACGGGTTCAAGAGCGGCACGCCGGTTGGCTCGAAGTCGGCGACGTTGCGGGTGACGACTGTCATGCCATGCACAAGTGCTGTCGCCGCAATCAACGCATCCCGCTCTGCACGGGGATCGGGCACATGCAAATGCGCGCAGCGTTGTGCAACGGCGGTATCGACCGGAATAATCCGACCGCTGAAGGCAGGAAGAACGAGAGTCGTGAGCCATAAACGCAACAACTCACCCTGTTTGGGGTCTTTGCGTTCGAACTGCAAAATGCCAATTTCGAGCTCAAGCACGGTGATGGCCGATATATGCAAAGATCCCGCATCCACACTATCGGCCCAAAGCTCGACTTGCGGATTGGCTCTGCCCGAACGTATTTTGCGCAACTCGGAAACGACATTGGTATCAAGGATGAACATCAAGAAAAATCAGCCGGACGAATGCCAATGTTGACGCGGGGCGGATCAAACTCGATATCGGCAAGGCCGGGCATTGCTAAGATATCGGAAATTTTGCGATGTCCACCTGAGATGCGTTGATAGTCGTCGATGTTAAGCAGGACATGCGCAGGTTTGCCGCGGTCAGTTATAAACACAGGCCCATTAGCTGCGGTCTTCTTGGCCCGGCTGGGGTCCTGATTAAACTCTCGGCTGGAAAGTGTGGTGATGGTCACAGTCGGCACTCCTATTCGTCGAGGCAAAATGGCTATGTAGTTATGTATCTACATTTTGCCATGCTTTGTCAATGCCTTTTTGTCTGATTACGGGTGCGGTTAAGATTGAACTGCACCGAGATTGATGGAGACGTTGTGATCGGGTCAAGGAAGTTGGTCCGATAAATATCGTGTTTCCTTGAGCCTGATGCCAAAGCCCGATGTGGGTCGGGGCTCACAGCAAAGCCGAGTCGTCTTCCTCCTCGTCTTTCCCCTCTTCGCCCTGCTCTACCACTAACTCGTTCAGCGGCGATGTCACAGGAACACATTGTGAGGAGTTTTGGTGATAGACACACGTTCATAAACAAGTGGCCTGTCTGCACCAAGCGCCATCGCTTCCCACCCCAGATCATCGCCCACGACGTCTGGCTCTACTTTCGGTTTGCGCTGAGCCTGCGCCTTGTTGAGCAATGGCGGCTGGAGCGCGGCATTGCCGTCTCCGACGTAAAAATCCGCCGCTGGGGAAAGAAGTTTGGACCAGGTTATGCGCGTCGCCTTCGCCGCAAGAAACCCCGCGGGAACGATGGCTGGCATCTGGACGAGGTCGTCGTCGCCATTGCCGGCACGAAACAATGGCTATGGCGGGCCGTCGATCAGGACGGGTATTGCTAGACGAAATTTTCCAGAACCGCCGCAGCACCAAGGCTGCCAGACGATGGTTGATCCGTCTTTTGAAGAAACAGGGTATCGCACCAAAGCGCAGGATCACGGACAAGTTGCGCTTTTATGGAAAGCCCTGCGGCAGGTTATGCCGCACGTCGAACACCGATCCCATAAAGGTCTGAACAACCGGGCCGAAATTTAACAGGTGCCGCTGCGAAAACGGGAGCATATGATGCAGGGCTTGTGATCACCAGGAGGGTTTCAGCGCTTCGCCTCTATTTTCTGCGCCATCCGTAACCTCTTCGTCCCACCCCGCTCAGAATGCTTCGCCTTCCAAAACCGCGTTCACCGCTGTCAGGCGATTTGCAGTGTGTAAAGTAGTGGCCGGAGCCAACGTCTAAAATCAATCCCCAAGCCAGAACGTCTATCGGGCTTTCAAATTCAAGTTAAGGTGACATCGCCATTGATCACTTAATGACCGGTAAGCGCCCACCCGTCACTATTCCGCGGCGGAGGCAAAATCTTCGCTTGCCGCTTTGGGATTCAGGTTGACTTGCCCTCTATCGACCGGCAGCCGCCAGCCTTTCACCAGACCATATATGGCCGGAATGACCACCAGAGTCAGCAGGGTAGAGGACATCATGCCTCCAATCATCGGCACGGCGATACGTTGCATGATTTCAGAACCGGGACCGGTGCGCCACAGGATAGGCACAAGGCCGGCCATGATTGCCACCACTGTCATCATTTTAGGTCGGACCCGCTCAACTGCACCCAGCATGATGGCCTCCAGCAGATCGTCGCGCGTGAATGGCAAGCCCGCTTGCGAGCGCGCCGCCTTTATCTCCATCATTGCCTGTTCCAGATAGATCAGCATGACGACCCCAGTTTCCGCGGCAACGCCCGACAAGGCTATAAAGCCGACAATAACAGCAACTGAAACATTGAAATTCAGATACCACATCAGCCAGATACCTCCGACCAGCGCAAAGGGCAGCGAAAGCATAACGATCAGTGTTTCGGTCACCCGCCGAAAATTCAGGAACAGCAGCAAAAATATGATCGCCAGCGTCACCGGCACGACGATCTTGAGTTTTGCCGCCGCGCGCTGGAGATATTCGAACTGGCCGCTCCATTCCAGCGAGGTGCCCTGCGGGAGCTTGATATCGCGTGCCACCGCCGCTTGCGCTGCCGCGACATAACCGCCAAGATCGCGTCCGGCAAAATCGACATAAATATATTCTACCAATTGACCATTCTCGGTGCGGATCGAGGTTGCGCCCCGCGTCAACTGCAGGCTCGCAACCTCGCCGAGCGGCACGGTGCCACCGCCCGGCAGTGGCACTTTGACATCATTGGCAATGGCTTGCGGACTGGATCGCAGATCACGCGGATAACGGATATTAACCCCATAGCGCTCGCGGCCCTCGACGGTTGTTGTCACTAACTCGCCACCCAGAGCGGTCGCGATCACATCCTGCACCATGCCCACGGTGAGGCCATAATGGCCGAGTACAGAACGGTTGGGCTGGATATCAAGGTAATATCCGCCCAGCACCCGCTCCGCATAGGCGCTTGTGGTGCCGGGCACCTTTTTCACCACTGTTTCAATCTGTTTGGCGAGATCCTCTATCTGGCTCAGGCTATTGCCAAATACCTTGATGCCAACAGGCGTCCGGATGCCAGTGGCCAGCATATCGATGCGACCCCGGATCGGCATTGTCCAGGCATTGGAAACCCCGGGAAATTGCAGGGCCTTGTCCATTTTGTCTTTCAGGCTATCAATGGTCATGCCGGCTGGCCAGGTGGTCTGGGGGTTCAGGTTGATGATAGTTTCAAACATCTCGCTGGGGGCAGGGTCGGTGGCTGTCAGCGCCCTTCCGGCTTTGCCATAAACCGAGGCCACTTCAGGAAAGCTCTTGATGATGCGGTTCTGCATCTGGAGCAATTGGGCTGCCCGCGTTACCGATATGCCTGGCAGGGTGGTCGGCATAAACAGTAAGGTGCCTTCATTGAGCGTTGGCATGAACTCGGTGCCAAGCTGCGCGGCCGGCCAGATCGAGATACCAAGCACTAGCAGCGCCAGCGCGATCGTCAGCGACTTTGCCTGCATGACCGCCTTGATGACAGGCCTGTAAATCCAGATCAACAGCCGGTTGACCGGGTTCCTGTGCTCGGCAATGATCTTTCCGCGCACGAACACTACCATCAGGGCCGGCACCAGTGTCACAGACAATATGGCTGCGGCTGCCATTGAAAAAGTCTTGGTATAGGCGAGCGGACCAAACATCCGGCCCTCTTGCGATTCCAGCGTGAATATGGGCAGGAACGAGACGGTAATCACCAGCAGACTGAAAAACAGAGCCGGTCCAACCTCAGCTGCTGCCTCGGTCAAAATCTCGATACGGGGCTTGCCTTGCGGCGCGCGTTCCAGATGCTTGTGCGCGTTTTCAATCATCACAATCGCGGCATCGATCATGGCGCCAACTGCAATGGCGATGCCGCCCAGACTCATGATATTGGCCCCCAGCCCAATCTGTCGCATCGCGGCAAAGGCCATCAGGATACCCACCGGGAGCATCAAAATAGCGACCAGAGCGCTTCGTAGATGCAAAAGAAACACGAAGCAAACTAGGGCCACTATCAAGCTTTCCTCGACCAATGTGCCCTTGAGTGTTTCAATTGCTGCCTTGATCAACCGCGAACGGTCATAAACGGGCACAATTTTCGCGCCCCCAGGCAGGCTATCCGCGATACTGGCAATCTGCTTTTTGACGTTGTCGATGACCGTCAGAGCGTTCGAGCCGACGCGTTGCAGCACGATGCCCCCCGCGACTTCGCCCGTGCCGTTCAATTCCGTAATGCCACGCCGCTCGTCCGGGCCAATCTCGATCCTCGCGACATCCTTCACCCGTACCGCGACGCCATCGACCGATTTTAGCACCACATTCCCGATGTCTGCTGTGCTTTTGATATAGCCACGGCCCCGCACGACATATTCGAACTCGGAAAGCTCCAGCGTCCGCCCGCCGACATTGCTGTTACTAGCGCGGACCGCGTCGCGCACCGCGTTGAGAGAAATGCCATAGGATTGCAGGCGCAGCGGATCGACGACGATGTTATATTGCTTCACGAACCCGCCGACGCCGGCGACTTCGGCTACGCCCTTGGCTTTCGATATAGCGAAGCGGACCACCCAGTCCTGCACCGAGCGCAATTGCGCCAGCGTCATTTCCTTTGCGACAACCGCATATTGATAGACCCAGCCAACGCCAGTTGCATCGGGGCCCAGTGTCGGCGTAATTCCGGCGGGCAGTCGGCCTGAGACCGTGTTGAGATATTCCAGCACGCGACTTCTGGCCCAATAGGGATCCGTGCCATCCTCAAAAATCACATAGACGAAAGAAACGCCGAAGAACGAAAAACCGCGAACCACTTTGGATTTAGGCACCGTCAGCATGGCCGTGGTCAGCGGATAGGTGACCTGATCCTCGATGACCTGCGGCGCCTGTCCGGGATCTTCGGTATAAACAATCACCTGCACGTCGGAAAGATCCGGGATGGCATCAAGCGGCAATGACTGCAAAGCAAACACACCAAAGCCGACGGCAAAGGCCGCTCCAACAAAAATCAGGATCAGATTGCGGGCAGACCAGTCAATAAGGCGCGCGATCATGGCTTTGGCTCCCCGCCTGTGGGCCCGGAAGCATCCAAACCGCGTAACGCTGCCTGCAAATTGCTCTCAGCATCAATGAGAAAATTGGCGGCGATGACAACCCTGTCGCCGGATTTGACCCCCTTGCGGATTTGCGTGAAACCGCTCCCCCGCTTGCCAATCTCAACGAGGCGTGGCTCAAAACGCCCCTTGCCCAAATCAAGGATAACCATTTGCCGCTGGCCTGAATCAATCACCGCGTCATCAGGCACCGCCACCACCGGAGCTGGCTCCGCATCGGCAATATCAACATCCCCATACATGTCAGGCAGAAGCACGCCATCAGGATTGGCAAGCTCGATCCGCACTTTGGCGCTGCGGGTACTGGTGGAAATTTGTGGATATATCAATGAAACGTGGCCTTTGAAGCTGCGGCCTGGCAGTCCACGCATCGCCACATCGGCCAGTGCTCCAAGCTTCACGCTGCCCAATTCATATTCGGGCACATCTGCGATTACCCAGACGGTAGAGATGTCGGCCAGCCTGAACAGCACATCGCCAGCTGCTGCCTTCATTCCGGCCGAAATATTGCGGGTGACGACGACCCCATCCTGCGGTGCGGTCCAGGTGATATTCGCGGGAACTTTGTGGGTTAGCCGGATTTGCGCAATGACAGTCTCGGGAAGGGCGAGGTTCTGCAATCGTCGCAGCGCGCCTCGGCTGTCCAAGCCAGGACTATTCAATGCCGAGAGGTATTGCGCGCTGGCGGCAGCAATATCGGGGGAATAAAGCTGCAGCAGCGGCTCGCCTTTATGAACAAAATCGCCGGTGGTGACGTTTGCCACGGTGTCGATGAAAGCATCGGCGCGCATCGCCACCACCGACACGCGGCGCTCATCCAGTTGCACGACCCCTGGTACATGCAGCCTTGTGACAAGCTGGTGCACGCGCACCGTCTGAGATTTTACACCACTGCGCTGGATTCTGCCTGGCGACAGATTGACCATGGAGGCATCTTTCGGGGCCCCCGCATAAACTGGAATATAATCCATGCCCATAGAGTCCTTTTTCGGCGTCTTCGAAGTATCGGGCAGTCCCATGGGATTGCGGTAAAACAGGATTTTTTGTGGGTTCGAGGCGGGTTTTTGGGCCGATGAGCGAACTGATGCTGCGGCCGCCTGTTTGCTGTCAAAACGGGCGTCCTGGCTTGACAGTACCTTGTTGAACGCGCGTCCGTCCGAAGTCTGACGCGGTATAGCAGAATAGACGGGCCGTCCGTCGGGATCGCGATAATAAATGACGGGCCCCGACGCTGGCGCAGAGGGCATCGCAGCACTAGACCAACGCGTCGCGGCCCATTGCACCACCTTCGGCCAAAGCGCCCGCTGCCCGGCCGCATAGCCGGAGGCCCCCGCCGCCACGCCGGCAGCGAGGACGAGCGCGCCAACAATTGCCCGGTTCACGGCGCAACCTGGAAATCAAGCTGGCTGGTGATTGTGCCTGTCTCGCCCTGCACTTTGGCCGCCAGGGACAGTCGCCAGCCACCGGGAGCCGAGAGATTGACATCAAAGCGGTAAACACCCGGCTCAGTGGAGGGCAATGGCTTGACCGTGGTCGTCATTTCCGCCATCCCGTCGGGTGCCATATCGAGGCGCTGTGTGAAAATAACGGCATCTGGGACAATTGTCCCGCTGCGCTTGTCGACCAGCCTTACGGCAATGATCGCAGAGTCCGCCTTTTTTACCGTCGTCTGCATCAATTGAAACTGATAGTCATCGACACTCGCATGAGCGTTCGTTAGGGGTGCCACCAGCGCAAAAACCAGCGATGCCGCACGTGCAGCGTTTTTCATCCAAAAAATTGTCATTTTGTAAATTCCTGAAATTGATCATCTAGATTGCAGCTCGCGCTTGGGATCATTGATCCTTCAAGTCACAATTCTGCGTGAACCAACCCTCATCCGGCAGTGGATAGCGGGAAGGGTGCTGATGGGTCAGCTATCGATGTCTCAGGTGCGCGGAGGCCGCGTCGGTGGCCCAGCCTGCATTTGGGCGGAAAGCAGATGAAGATCATAGAAGATCTGCCCGACGAACAGGATTTCGGGTTTACTACCCATGCGATCCGGAGCGAGCGGTAGGGCGAGCTGCAATGAGCACAGCATCGCCAAAGGGCAACTCTGGCCTACGCAACCAGAATTCAGAGGCTTCTGGCCTGGACAATGGCTCATATCCGCCATTTTTGCAGCGCTTACCGGTTCCTTAGCCATGCCATGATTGGACATCACCATGCCCGAACCCAATGTCATGCTCAGAGCGGCAGCAGGCGCCATCACCGACCCCGCCAGCAGGCTCAGGATCCCTAAAAACACCAAAACTTGCGTGAAGGCTTTCCGAATACGCATCTTGGCAAATTAACAGAACCGATTGGCATAGGCAACCAGCGGGTGTGAACCGAACCGCGATTACGGGAGACCTTCAACCTAACTAAGAATACAGCCATTAAAAAAGCAGATCATCCCTGAGCATGATGCAAAAACCCAACGTGGATCGATACTCACGGCAAAGCCGCATCCCCTTCCGCCTCGTCGTTTTCCTCTTCGCCCTGCCCTACCACCAATTCGTCCAAAACCTCGTCGGCGAGCCATTTGTGTCGCTCGAGTAGTCCGGCATCTTCGAGGGCCTCATAATCGGGCAGATCGCGTAGGGTGTTGAAACCAAAATGGGTGAGGAAGGCGGGGGTGGTGACTAGGGTGGTGGGGGCACCTATGGACGGGCTGCGCGGGCCGGAGGCGATAAATTGGGCGGCTTTGAGAGTGGCGATTTGATCGCGGCTGATTTCTTTTCCAAATATTTTGCCCAAATCACCGCGCGTAATCGGCTGAAAACAGGCAATGGCCATCAAGAGGGTGGCGCTTTGCGCCGACAAGTTTAGGTGACCTTGCGGCGCAGCGTTTACCGCCAAAATCGCATCGGCAAAGGTTTTTCGCGTGCGCAATTGCCAGCCGCCAGCAACGGCCACCAATTCGTAAGGGCGGGTCTGCAATTCTTGGGCGATGTCCGCGAGCAGCGCATTGAGGTTGCAATCCTGGCTCACCACTTTGGCCAAAATCTCGCGCGGCACGGGCTCGGGGCTGGCAAAAATCACAGCCTCGATCCGGCCCATAAAGATGCGCCAGCGCCGGTCCTCGGGCAGATCGGATAAATCACGATCAAAATCGGGGGAGGATTTTGGGCGTGCCATTTTTACAGCCCGTAGAGACGGAAAGTGGACCGGCCGGTGAGCTCGCGTACGACGCCCAAGGCCAGCAATCGCTCACATAGACGCCGCCCGCTGCGCTCGCTGCGCACATGGGCGGCATCGCTGGGGGCGAGCGCATCTTGGCTTAAAAACTTGGCAATCGTGGCGCTCGCATCTTTGGCGCGCAATTGTTGGGCCACCGCCAGTAATCTGGTGGCGCGGCGGGCCAGATCGGCATATAGATCGACTGACCTTTCCCCCGCCCGCGCATAGGCGTGGTAACAGCTTTGCAACCACAGGCCGTTGTCGCCATGCAAATGTTTGGGCGAGCCGTAGAGGGCTTTGCGTGAGACGGCGGCAGCAAGCAAGGGGACGGGGGCGATCCAAAACCCCAACTTTTTGGCCAGTACTGCATCGGCGAGCCATAGGGCAAGGGCGGGTGCATCCGGGCGTTGTTGCATGGCGATAGCGGCGATCTGCGCGGCGGCGGCAATCGGCGGGCTGGGGGCAAGGATCAGTGTTTTGGCGGCTTCCAACAATGGAGGCCAATGGGGCTCCAACTTCAGTTGTAGCGGGGCCAGAAGCGCCAGCCAGTTTTCTGGATCGGCGGCGAGCGGATCGGCGAGGGCGCGCCAGGCCTGCAACACCCGTCCGGCGGGGCCTGGATCGTCATGGGGGCGGCGCAAGATCAGGGCATCGCGCAGGTCGCTGGCGTCTTCATGTCGGCCCTGCAATTTTGTAATCGCCGCCGCCTGCATCAGCGCCAGCCGCTGACGCCATAAAAGGCCCAAAGGCTGGGGATCGCAGGCTGACCCATGCAGCGCATAAAGCGCCGCCCCCGCCGCAAAAGCACAGGAATCCAGCGTCATCGGCTCTGGTTTGGCCCGCGCCCAAGCCGGATATGGCAGGGGAGCTAGGATGATGAGAGAGGGGGGAGCCGGTAATTTGACCATGCTTGAGATTGGCATAATTCGGCGCTTATGTCGACTTAAATAACGTCAAACCGCCGCGCTTGTCCGTGATAATTTATGTCCAATAATGTTGCATTATCGGACATAATATTATGAGCTTCGATAACAGATCAAAACCTACAAAAATCCACGCTTTCGTGCCCGCTCGTGAAGTCTGGCCCCCTGCCCCGGTGGCACAAGGGCGGCGTGGCAAGGCGGAGAACGCCTAGATTGACGCCACCGACGCACCTTGTTAAATAGCTAGACTGGCTAGACGGATTGGAGCCCATCATGGACTGGCAACTGCAAAACGCCAAGAATCAATTCTCGAAACTTGTACAATGTGCCCGCACCCAAGGCCCGCAAATTGTCACGGTCCGCGGCGAGCGCGCGGCTGTGGTGCTTTCGGCGGCTGATTATGACACGCTGCGCGCCAATCGACCGACGCTGGTTGATCACCTGCTGTCCAGCCCCGCCTGGGACCAAGAGTTCGTCGACTTAGTCTCGCAAAGAGAAAAAACCCCCAGCCGCGATATCGAATTCTAATGTATCTTGTCGACACCAACGTCGTCTCCGAAGCGCGGCGGGGAACACCCGAAGTCGTGCGTTGGCTGCGCTCGGTCGATCCCCTCGCCATATATTTGAGCGTCATCACGTTGGGAGAAATCATGCGCGGGATTGCCGTGAGACAGAAAACCGATCCCCGTTCCGCCGTTCAACTGACAGAGTGGCTACAAAGTATTCGCCGTGAACACGCCGACCGAATTTTGACGTTCACCGATCCAATCGCCCTTGAATGGGGACGCATCGCGGCGCTACGGCCGCGCGGTGAAACCGACGGCCTGATCGCTGCTACGGCTATCGTCCACGACCTGATCATCGTCACGCGCAATGTCCGCGATTTCGACGATACACGCGCTTCGGTGATCAATCCATGGGACCTTGGCTGAACAGGAAGCAGTCGACGTGCCTTGCGATGACCCATTTATTGAATTGCCAATGTTCTCTGAATCGAGGTGGATGGCGGTTAGTCGACGCAAGTCTCGCGGGTTCCCACATCGCCTTCTGCGAAGCCTTCCCTTTGGACCTCGCCGTCCTGTCAACAAGCCGAAAACCACTTAATCTCGCGTCAAAAAGGCGCGTGGCATAATAGGATAATTCACGTTCCATCCGGGCGTCGTTTGCCGAATAACCAGAGCTTTGCCAACGAGAACGCGGAAATCAAATTGTGGAAAGTCCTACTCGGTGCCAAGCCGCCAATTTACGTCGATCAAGGAGGGTGAAACGCAGTGGGAGTGCTATGCTGAAACCGGATTTGGCGCGTTGGCAATAAGCGGGCCGATGCTGTCAAACGCGGCTATACCATGTCGCTTTGCCGCCGCCGTGCTGGACAAGATGACAGGCCGATACCAGAATCTGCAGATGCTTTTTCACCGTATTGCGGTTCGCGCCGGTTACATCGACAACCTGGCCGTTGGTGATCCGCCCGTGCGCTTTCGCCATTTCGAGAATCTGAACGGCAAGTTCTGGCGACCGCTCGACCATCAACCGTTCGCGGGTAATCTTCGCCTCAAGCCGCGTCTTTTGCAGTCGGAGCGACTGGAGGAAGTAGATGATCCACGGCTCCCATGCGGGTGCGTGGCTGCGGATTGTCCCCTGCGTCCGGCGAAGCCCCAGATAATAACCTTCCTTGCTTGCCTCGATCACGCTTTCGAGCGACGAATAAGGCACAAAGGCATTGCCGCTGCGCTGCAACAGCAAGGTGGTCTGCACCCGCGATAATCGGCCATTGCCATCCTGAAATGGATGGATTTCGAGAAAAACGACGATGAAAATTGCGGTGACGAGAAGGGGGTGAAGCTGCTTCAGGTCTAGCGTCTCATTCACCCATTCGACCAATTCGGCCATCAACCGCGGCGTATTGAACGGCGTAGACGTCATGAACACGACGCCAATTTCCTTGCCCTCGGCATCGAATGCGCTGAAATGGTTGGTGTTGGTTTTATAGCTGCCACGATGGCGCGCATCCTTGCGGCTGTGGGCCAGCAAGTCGCGGTGCAGTTGCTTGATGTGGTTTTCGGTCGGCACGATCGCGTCGAACGAGGCGAAGACGGTTTCCATCACCTCGGCGTATCCTGCCACTTCCTGCTCGTCGCGGGTCGCGAAATGGCGGATTTCGATGTTGGAAAGCAGTCGCTCAACATCGTTGTCCGACAATTTGCTCCCCTCAATCCGGGTCGAAGAGCCGATGCTTTCAATTGTCGCCACGTGCCGCAGCGCCAACAAACGATCAGGTGCAAGCGCCTTTGAACTCGTCGATCTCGGCAATCAGCGAGAGCATTTGCGGAGAGATTGCTTGCGAGGTTATATTAATGGACATTTCCATATTTACACCCAAAAATATCCATAAAGGCAACCGCATCCACAAATCGACCTATAAAAATCCATAGTCGCTCGATCATGGGTCAATAGACAAGAATTTGCTAATGGGACCGATCCTACGAGGAACCTGTGGCCGGATTGTTCAATCTTGGTCAAGACTTCAACCTGCGCTATTCTTGATGGATGATTGTATCCGATGATTCGCAACCCTCCCGAGTTTTGACGCCGCAGCGATTGAATGAGCGTGAGAGTGAAAACATGTCAATAAATGTGGCGAATGAGATTGATATCGGGCTCGTCTCTCCCCTACCCTCGCCTCCTTTGCCCTCCCCTGCGCTGCCCGCGCATTTGGCGCCGCTGGTGGTTGCTGCGCAAAATTATGTGGAGGCGGCGTCTTCCTTACATACGCGGCGCGCTTATGCGAGCGATTGGCGCCATTTTAGCCATTGGTGCCGACGCCAAAACCTTGAACCTCACCCCGCGAATGCACAGACGGTCGGGCTTTATATTACGGCTTGCGCTTCGGGGGCGGCGACCTTGGATCAAAAGCCCTGCTCTGTTGCCACCATCACCCGCCGCCTTTCGGCTCTATCGTGGCATTTTACGCAAATGGGCGAGCGGCTGGATCGCCAAGATCGCCATATTGCCACGCTGCTTTCGGGCATCCGCAATACCCATGCGAAACCTCCGCTTCAAAAGGAGGCGGTTTTGCCCGAGGACATTATCGCTATGCTGGCGACGCTCAACTCTGGCACGCTGCGTGGTTTGCGTGATCGTGCCATGCTGCTTTTGGGGTTCGCGGGCGGTTTGCGTCGCTCCGAAATCGTCGCGCTGGATGTTTCGCGCGATCAAACGGCGGACGGGCGTGGCTGGATTGAGTTTCTCGACAAGGGGATGTTGGTGACGTTGCGCGGTAAAACCGGCTGGCGCGAGGTGGAGATTGGGCGTGGCTCATCGAGTGCCACCTGCCCGCTCAGCGCCTTACAAACTTGGCTGAAATTTGCGCGAATAAGCCACGGCCCGTTGTTTCGCCGCGTGTTGGGGGCGGGCAAACAAGTGGGGGCTGAGCGCCTCAATGACCGCGAAGTTGCCCGCCTCGTGAAACGGACGGCCATGGCGGCCGGTGTGCGCGCCGATCTATCGGAGGGCGAGCGAGCCCAAAAATTCTCCGGTCATTCGCTTCGCGCCGGCCTCGCCTCCTCCGCCGAAGTCGACGAGCGTTACGTGCAAAAGCAACTCGGCCACGCCAGTGCCGAAATGACCCGCCGTTACCAACGCCGCCGCGACCGGTTCAGAGTGAATCTAACCAAGGCGGCTGGGTTGTAGGGCTTTGGTCGGGTGTGGCCTCCAAACCTGACAGCAACCACGATTCTGGTAAGCTCGGACGGCAGCGGCGCATATAGAGATTGTACGATGCGAGGTTAGCCGCGGCTAACATGTGCGGGATTGATCAGCTTGCGACCAGATCCGGCATTAACTTTTCATTAACTTAAAAGTCCTTGTCACTCAAGTAGAATCAGCTTACTTTCATCAAACGCGGGAAAATGCACAGTTTTAGGAAAAATCCGCGTCTATGAATCCGAACGAAGCGACAAATAAATGGCAAATGGTCCTGAAACCAGCAATACAGCCGAAAGAGCGGAGTTGCAGTCGCTCGTGCGTCGTCATGGTGAGGAGTTGGCCAGTCAACTCCGCCTCCATCATCGCAATACATTCCCTCCGGAAGCGGAAAAGACCATTCGTCACTTCAGCCCCGCCGAAGCTGCTAAGCTGATAGGTATTCATGAAGGCTACTTGAGGCAGGTTGCTGCCGAGGGGGGCTCGATTGCGCCTGAAATCAAAAATGGCCGACGCACTTATTCAGTTGAATCTATCCACGAAATCCGAAAGTATCTCGACCATGGAGCGCGCGGCCACCGGCGCTACCTTCCGCACCGAACTGGCACAGAGCATCTTCAGGTCATAACGGTGATGAATTTCAAGGGTGGAAGTGGAAAAACAACCACATCTGCTCAGCTCGCGCAATATCTTGCGCTGCATGGCTATCGTGTGTTGGCTATTGATCTGGATCCGCAAGCAAGCTTATCGGCGCTTTTTGGTTTTCAGCCGGAGCTCCACGTCTCCGAAAATGAAACACTCTATGGGGCTATTCGATACGATGAAAAACGGAGACCGATTTCGGAAGTTGTGCGCGGTACCTATATCCCTGACTTGCATCTTGTTCCGGGCAATCTTGAGCTGATGGAATTCGAGCACGATACTCCGAGGGCGTTGATGAGGCGCAAGCCCGGTGATACACTTTTTTTTGCTAGGATTGGTCAAGCCCTCGCGCAAGCCCAGAATCTTTATGACATAGTAGTGATCGATTGTCCGCCGCAATTGGGATATTTGACCCTATCAGCGCTGACAGCCGCAACGTCGGTGCTGGTCACTATTCATCCGCAAATGCTGGATGTCATGTCGATGGCGCAGTTTCTCCAGATGACTGGCGATTTGTTGGAGGAAGTGGCTCAAGCAGGTGCCTCGACAAATTACGACTGGATGAATTATCTGATTACTCGGTTTGAACCTGGAGATGGACCTCAAAATCAGATGGTCGCCTTTTTACGTTCGATCTTCAAACAGCACGTATTGATTCACCCGACTTTGAAAAGCACAGCAATTTCGGACGCAGGCTTGACCAATCAAACAATTTACGAAGTTGAGCGAAGTCAATTTACGCGTTCGACCTACGACCGAGCTATTGAGTCGGTCAATTCCGTCAATGCCGAAATTGAAGGTTTGATACGACGTGCTTGGGGGAGGGCGGTATGAGCCGGAAAGCGCTGTTCGCCAATCTCGGTAGCGTAGATTCATCAACCGAAAATACTGCCACAACTCCGAAGGTGGATGTGGTGCCAGATGATATACGCAGTCAATCTCGGCTGCGCACGCGCCCCATTATGGGTTCGCCTGAATTGCTAAGCGGTCATTCTGCGTCGCCAGTAGGGGCGATAGGCCAGTCCCTTGGTGAAATCAGCGCCAGAGCGGCTCGCGCGGACGAAATTGAGCGCAAGCTAATCGCTGGGCAGGTTATAGTTGAGCTGGATCCTGCGTTGGTTGATCCCTCATTCATCGCGGATCGAATGCCGTCATCTGACGCCGATTCAGCAGAATTGACGGAAGCAATCCGGCAACATGGACAATTCAACCCGATAATGGTGAGGCCACATCCAGAGAGTCCAGGCAGGTTTCAGGTTGCATTCGGGCATCGACGCCTGCGTGCAGTGGCGACGCTTGGGCTCCAAGTAAAGGCGGTTGTTCGGGACTTGAGCGACGAGCAACTGGCTATTGCTCAAGGCCAAGAGAACCATGAACGAAAAGATCTTTCATACATCGAGAAAGCTCGATTTGCGCATCGCCTCGAGCAAAGGTTTGGTCGAGCGACTATTATGGCCGCACTTTCGATTTATAAAAGTGATTTGTCCAACATGCTTTCAGTGGTCAGTAAAATACCTGAAGAAATTATTACGGCAATTGGACCTGCTCCAACCATAGGTCGGCGTAACTGGCTTGAACTCGCCGATATCATCTCGAAGAGGAGCGCATCTGCATCAGTGTTGAGCCTAGCTTTAGACTCTACCATAGCTGCATTGCCAAGCGACGAGCGGTTCAGACGCATTATTTCTTCTATGAAAACGCAATCAACAGCCGCTCATAGTGAAACGTGGCGATCAAATAATGGGGAACCGCTGGCTGTGTATTCAGAAAATTCGAAGCGAGTTACTTTGACGATCGACCGACAAAAATCTCCCCAGTTTGCAGATTTTGTCATGAACCGTCTGCAAACACTTTATTTGGAATTTCAGGTCGATTCTTTGAATCGGCTATGAATGCGTTTGTGTATATCGAAACATTATCTGGAGAACCACCGACAAAAGAAAAAGGCCCCCGAAACTACGTCCCGGAAGCCCTCTCATAGTGTGACAACGTGAGAATCCCACTTTCGCGAATCGCAGTCAAGTGTTTTGTTTGATTTAGCGTCGTTTTGACGAGCGGATTTCTTTTGCCCAGAGCTTGAGGGCAGAACCATGGAACATATTCAATCAACGACGCCCTTTGGGCGGCGGGCGGTGACGCTTGGCCAAATTGCTGCGCAGATGCAGGCTGGCGAGGCAATGGAGAGGGCGGGCAAGGCGGGCTCTAATTTCGCCGGGGCCATCAATAAATGGGCGCTGTTTCGCACCCTGACATTGGTCAAGGACCGGCTGGGAGTGTCGGATCGTTCATTGAGTGTGCTCAATGCGCTGTTATCGTTCCACCCGGAGACGGCACTGACGCTGCCCGTGCTGCCAAAGGCTACAGGTGTAAATGGGAATACAGAAGGGCAGGGGGGGCATGTAAACGCATCCTGCGATCTGATTGTGTTCCCGTCCAATCGGGCGCTATCGTTGCGCGCCCATGGCATGGCCGAAAAGACGCTGCGCCGGCATGTGGCGGCGCTCATCGATGCTGGCCTTATATTCAGGCGCGATAGCCCCAATGGCAAACGCTATGCCCGCAAGGGGGATAGTGGAGGGGCTCGGTTTTCGGACGCCTTTGGTTTTGATCTCACCCCGCTTATCACCAGAGCCGCCGAGTTTGAAACGCTGGCCGAGCATTTGCGTCAGGCGCAAAAGGCGCTGCGAATGATCAAGGAGCGGATTTCGTTGTATCGGCGCGATATTGCCAAACTTATCGCCTGCGGCCTCGATGAGGGCCTGCCTGGCCCGTGGGAGACCTATCGTCAGCGCTTTATGGGGTTGGTCACGCCCTTGCGACGTCTGCGTGATCCGGCCAAAATAGAGGCTTTGGCAGCTGAATTGGCGAGCCTGCGCAATGATGTGAACAACACATTGGAAATGCACATTAAAACACAAATTGTGACCGGCAATGACGGTCATAATGACCAGCATCAATCTAATTCAAATTCCAAATGGCCTTTAGATTCTGAACCAGCTTCCAAGGAAGTCGGGGTGAAATTGGAGCCTAACGCAGAAACCATACGCCCTCCAACTCCAGTCATGCCCTTGCAGGGGCACAAACCGGTGCTAATTGAAGAGCCACCCCAGTTTGCGCTATCGATGGTATTGGCCGCCTGTCCAGATGTTGCCGATTATGCCACCTCCGGCCCCATTCGCCAATGGCCCGCCTTCATCAGCGCGGTGCAGGTGTTGCGCCCGATGTTGGGGATTAGCCCAGACGCCTGGCGTGATGCGGTTGAAGTTATGGGCGAGGCGCATGCCGCGATGGTGGTGGCGAGCATTTTGCAGCGCGGCGAGCATTCGTCGGAGGCAGAAATAACCCCCGGGGCAACGCCTGGATCCACAATCATCACCGTCAACGGCTCCCCCGCCATCAAATCCCCTGGCGGATACCTGCGCGCCCTCACCCAAAAAGCCCGCGAAGACAAATTCGCCCTCGGCCCAATGTTGATGGCGTTGATGGGCCAGAGGCTGAAAGCCCAGCGGGGTAGGGGGTGGGGGTAGATGGAGGTAATCGGGCACTGTCAATCAGCAAAGAATTGGGACCCCTAGTAAGCATCGGAAAAAGATCTCTCTTTTTGGTCGTGAAGCAGCAGCGGTAGGGCTTTCCCCGTCGAAGCTGGTCGGGGTTGTGCAGACAGGGTAATTGCGGGTTAGGCTTTGCTGGATTTGTTTTGTGTCAGGCCCGGTTTTTGAAGCGCCAGGAGCCGTTTCCGGTTTCGACGATATAGCTGTCGCACTGCACTTAATGGTGAGAAAAACCCTGTTATTTATTTTTACTGTAAGCATCCGACGAGCACCCTAAAGATGCCATTTCCCAGCCTCGCGCCTGACTATTTGGCTTGATTAAGTTGGGCCACTTTGGGGGCTTCCGCTTGGGTGGCTTGCCAGTTCCATGGCAGCAGGTCTTGGATTTTGTTGGCGGGGTGGTCGGGGAGTTTGGCGAGGACATGGGCGAGCCATGCTTGCGGATCGATGTTGTTGAGCTTGCAGGTTTCAATCAGGGTATAGATCGCTGCCGCACGGACGCCACCGGCGTCACTCCCGCAAAAAGTCCAGTTTTTCCTGCCGATCGCCACACTACGCAAGCTTCGTTCGGCGGCGTTATTCGACAAGCACAACCTGCCATCATCGAGAAAGCGGGTGAAGGCGGCCCAATGGTTGAGGCTGTAATTGATCGCCTTGCCGGTGTTATTGCGGTCCGACAGCAGCGCGCTTTTGGCACGCAGCCATGCTTCGAGGGCAATGACCAGCGGCTTTGATTTTTCCTGCCGCACGGCTTTGCGCTCATCGGGAGATTTGCCGTTGATGGTGCGCTCGATGGCGAAGAGTTCGTCGATGCGGCGCACCGCCTCCAGCGCAATCGGGGCTTTGGACACCTTGGCAATATCGAAAAACTTGCGGCGGCTGTGCGCCCAACAGGTGACTTCAATGATGGGGCCGGGCTGGCGATCCTTCTCATAGAGCTGGTTATAGCCGCTGAAAGCATCCGCCTGCATGACGCCAGCCCAACCTTTTAGATGGGCTTGGGGATGTTCCGCGTGCCGCGATGCCGAATATTTGTAAAACACAGCGGGTGGATCCTTGCCGCCAAACGGGCGATCATCGCGCAAATACGTCCAGATACGCCCAGTTTTGGTCTTCATTTTCGCCAGCATGGGCACGGTGGTGTCATCGGCATGAAGGCGCTGCGCGGTGAGCACATATTTTTCGATTTCGTCGATCATCGGCTTGAGCGCGACCACGCAAGCCCCGACGCGGTCGGCGAGGGTGGAGGTGTCAATCTCAATGCCCTCTAAGGCGAAGGTCGTGCTTTGGCGGTTGAGGGGTTGATGCAGCAAATATTTTGACACCAAAATCATCGCTAGCAAGCTCGGCCCAGCAAAGCCACGCGGAATCGGGTGCGAGGGGGCGGGCGGCTCAGTCATGGCATCGCAATCGCGGCAGGTGAATTTTTCGCGCACATGCTCGATGATTTTCCAGCGGCGCGGCTCGCATTCCAGCGTCTTGGAGACGACCTCGCCCATCTTGCGCAGGTGCAGGCCCCCGCATTTGCCGCAAGCGCAGGGGGCTGGTTCAACCACCCGCTCAACGGGTAGATCGTCCGGCAGCTTGCGCGGGGCGCGGGCAGCGCGGGTGCGGGGTTTAACGTCGGTTTCCGGTGCGGGATCAAAGGCCGCAATCTCGGCCTCAGCCTCAATGAACCCCTGCGTCTCCTCCAGGTCTTCAATCGCCAGTTCGAGCTGCTCAATCAGCAGCTTGCCGCGCTCGGAGGATTGGCCAAACTGCTCACGCCGCGCCTTGGCCAGCATCAACTTTAAGCGCTCGATCTCGAGCCGTCCAAGATTGACTTCGCTTTGCGCCAGGATACGAAGTGATTGTTCTTTTTCCAGCATCTGGCGTGTCGCCAAGATCATGGCATGGGCGCTGGCGAGGTCGTTGGGCAGCGCTATTGCAGTCATGTCAACGGGTGTATCCATGCCTCTATATAAAGCATAAAATCCCATGAATCTCAAGCATAATCAGGCCTTTATCCACATATTGCCGCTCATCCCGCCGCCTTAGGACGCCATGTCTCCTGAGGCATCCGCCAGTCAATCCCGGACAGCAAATACGATAATTGCGCCCCCGTAATCGTCACCGCGCCACCCGCCTCAGCGGGCCAGATAAAACGTCCTCGATCCAATCTTTTTGTAAATAAACATGCGCCCTGCCCATCATGCCAAATGATTTTTATGAGCGAACCACCGCGTCCCCGAAAGACAAACAGATTACCATCGTGGGGATTGAGTTTTAGCACCTCCTGAACCATCAAGGCCAAGGCACCAAAACCTTTGCGCATATCGCAATGGCCTGTGGCCAGCCACACGCGGCTGGAGCTGCCAAAGCTGATCATCGGCTTGTCGCCACGCGGGATAAAATCGTCATCACATGCTCCAGCAGGCTAAGCTCAGGCACCCCCACAATCGACAGATTGAGGTTCGGCCCAAAGGCAACATTGATGGAGGCGGGTGGCACCACAGCTTGGGGCGTGGGTGGTGACAACGGTTCTGACGGGCAAAGCGACGGCTCTTTGACCATCATCCGTGGCAAGGGCGCGGCCTCAGCCAGCTTGACGGGGATAAACCCTGCATCATCCCTTATCCTCGCACAAGATGCGCCCTCGCGGGCCACAGCTTCCAAGGACACTTCCTCACGCCACCGATAAACCGTTGCCCGGCTTACCCCGGCCAGCCGCGAGATATCCGCCACGCAGACCTTGTCATCCCGCAAGGCCGCAAGAAACCCAGCCTTCTCCCCAGCCAACCAAACCCGCCGCTTCCCCAAAACCCCAGCCAATGCCCTGCTCCATGCAAAGCATCAAAATAACAGACCAAAACCAGCCTCCGTAAGGCGGCGCTCATCGGACGCTTACTTCTTAAACGCACTCTAAGGGCGATCACAAAAAGCTGATTTTTGATTTTGATGCGTCGATACGACAAAACTATAAAGTTCAGGTGGTTAGGCGTTCATTTTTTAGCAAGGTCCCCCATGTAATGTGATACTGTGATAACTTTGAAACTTAGCCTTCCAAATGGCCAAAAAACTCGCCTAATCGACACGGGCGGATCCGGTGCTACATTGGTGCTGGTTCATGGTCTTGGGAACTCGCTGGAAATTTGGGATCGCGTCGTGCCGCGTCTAGCGCAATCATTCCGCGTTATTGCATTTGATCTGCCCGGCTTCGGGGGAGCGTCGCGGCCGGATGCCGCGTATGACGGGCCGTTCTTTGCAGCCCAAATCCTCGCATTGCTTGACGCACTAGCGATAGAGCGTACGACACTGATTGGCAATTCGCTGGGTGCAAGCACGATTTTGCATTTGTCAGCTATCGCACCGAACCGCATTGAACGCGCAGTGCTCGCGGCACCGGGTGGTATCGGCCGTAAGACGAATCTGCTGATGCGCGCTGCGGCTGTGCCTCTCATAGGCGGGTGGCTGGTGCGCCCGACGCCAACAAACAACCGTGCGACGCTGAAACTAGCGTTGCATGATCCTGCACAAATTACCCCCGATCTGGTTGCAGCTTTCAATCATTATGCTTCTCTACCACACAGCGAGCGCGCCTTTGTCCGAAGTCTTCAGACTGGCATCACGCTCAGTGGCAGCCGCGACAGCTCGCACGTGCGTGCAATCGCTGCCTCGTTCCCCGCGCCGGCACTTATTTTGTGGGGACAACAAGACAGAGTGTTTCCCGTTGAGTACGCGGCGGAAGCTGCCAAACTCATTCCTGACGCACAGTTGAAACTCATCAATGCCTGCGGACATTATCCGCAATGGGAACAACCGAGAGCTTTTTTGACGGCGGTCGAGGAGTTTATGCGTTGAGGAAACAAAGAGTTTTCGCTGGTATCAGCGGCGTGTTACTTGCCGGGGTCTCGCTGGCTTGGGTGGCTTCGGTACAGGTCGCCGAATCGCTGTCTCGTCCGCACGTCGCGGCGTCCGCTAGTGCACAAGCGCATGGCGCCGCAGCGTTTGCCGGGGCAGGATTCGGAGGCATCAGCACCGACGCGCTCGCAAGCAATGCGGTGCCATGGCGAATCGTTGCCGCCTCACTTGTGCTCGAAGAACGCAAGACTGACCCCTCTGTGAAGTCCTCAGTTGCAACGCTCAATGTTGTGCTCGCCCGCTTCGGCTTCTTGCCCCACGCAAAGATCCAAAATTTTCCCGCAGGCGTCACGCAGCCCGCTTCGTCACTGCCTCTTGGTATGACCTATGGTGATATATCCCCGATCGGTGGGACCAAAGTGCGGGTTGCGAACCTCGGCTGTGCTGCGTGCCATGCGGGTGTCGCCTATGACCCAGATGGTAACCCTCAACCGCAACGTGCCATGCTCGGCATGCCAAATACTTCGATCAATCTTGAGGCTTACACGCTGGCCGTGTTCAAAGCATTGCGAGATCAGATCGACGCCCCCGACCTAATTTCGACCGCGCAGGTCATGTACCCCAAAATGGGTTGGCGCGAGCGCACAAGTCTGAAACTTATTGTCCTGCCACTTGTGCGTCAGCGTCTGGCCGAGCTTGCCGGGAAGGACCGCCCGCTACCTTTCACCAATGGCGCACCGGGGAGCACCAACGGCGTCGCTGCGCTCAAGCTGGCATTGCGCACCCCGTTCATCGACGGCGGTCTGGGTGATGCGGGCGTCGTATCGGTGCCAGACTTGGGCAACCGAACCTGGCGGTCGAGCCTCCTGACTGATGGCATTTATGCCGTGCCGGGCGCGTCTCTCGGGCCAACGACATCGCCTCCCGATACCGCGAGGCTGCATGCCCTTGCCGCGATTACGACGTTCTTTACGGTCGCAAGCATGGGTGTGCACCCAGACAAGGCCATCAAAAGCCTGCCCGACGCGGAGGCAATCATGACGTTTCTTGGCAGCTATCGCGCTCAACATTTTCCAGGAAGGATTGACCGCCCGGCGGCTGCGCGCGGACAAATAATCTACGAGCGCCAGTGTGCAGAATGTCACGGGAGCTACGATGCGAACCTAGACGCTCCGAAACTAACCAGCTTTCCAAACTGGCGTGGCGATGTAGGGACAGATCCGATCCGCGCGACTAATTTCGATGAAACGCTCGCTGCAGCGGTTGCCAAATCTGCTTATCGTAGCCTTATTACGGTTCGGCGAGGACGAGGCTATGTTGCCCCCCCGCTGAGCGGTCTGTGGGCCTCTGCGCCATACTTGCACAATGGATCGGTGCCGACCTTGGCGGACATGCTGACCCCTATTTTACGGCCCCGCCGTTTCATGGTTGGTGGTCATGCACTCGATTTCAACCGCGTAGGGCTACGGCTAACGGCGCACGGGAGTTACCCGAGCGATTATCGCCCTTTCTCCACGCCTGTCTGGATCGACACAAAGGCACTGGGGCGCAGCAACCAAGGACACCACCAAGGTGAAATGTTGAGTGCCGCCGACAAGCGTGCGCTGATTGAATATCTCAAGCTACTATAGATACCAGAAGCTCATTGAGCGGGAGGCGCGCCCGCAAGATCGATTGCCCTGCTGGACGCCGACCGATACGGAATGCATTGATTAAGCGATGATCTGATGGAATGTTACCCGCGACACATGCCCATGTATTGGCTTGCGCGTTGTCGGCGAGAGCGGCAAGTACTGCCGCCCCGAAACCCGCTTCTTCGATCCGCAACCACAGGCGATAGAAGTGCGCGCCGCTAACAAACCGCGCCTCGCCTTTGGGGCGGTGGAACAAAACGACCGCCGTATCCTTTGCGACTCTACTACCTTCGGCGAGCAGGGGTTTAGCAAGACCTATACGTGCAAGCGGTAAAAAGAATGGGCCCAACACAAAGCTCGCGGCGGTGGCAGCAATGGAGCCCATCGCCATCGCTTCGGCGTTCAGGCCGTCGCGTGACCATCTCGGATCGCGGCGCGACAAACGCATCCAAGACAACAGCTCATGGCGGAACTTGTCATCTCGCATAAAGGTCCAGCTCGCCGCACCAAGTTGCTGACCCGCTTCAATAAGTAGTGATTGTTTAATCAGAACCGCCGTGTCATCTGACCTCAGCGCAGTAGCTGCACTTCTCTCCGCTTCGTCTGCCACTGTGAAAGCGCCGCGATGCGAAGCGCGTGTTGTTACGAACGCGGCTAGAGCATCTACCAAGGTTCCCGTGGTTAGACGAAGACGTGCAACGGGTCGCAACCTGTCAACGGTCAAACTATCGAGCAACTCAATATCTAGTCCGTAGCCGGCCCGACTGGCTGCCAGCCGAAACCCCTCGACGGCGGCACCAAGGCTGATCGCGATATCGTCACCTTTCGGGTCGGCGGCTGGGAGGCGTCGAGTGCTATCTTCGAACAGCGTCGCTCCGTCGATTTCAATGCGCCAGCGCGCAGGCTGCACATTATGGACGCTGGGAGCCAGCGAAGCTTCGGCGATGAAGCTGGTGATCTCCTCGGCGGTCATGCAACGTCCTTACGAAATAGGTGCAGGTGCTGCAGTGGCTGACCGCCAAGCCGCTCCATTTGCCGCAGACTCGCGCTGTTCTGTTCGGCGATCCACGTCACGCCGAGGCGCTCATATCCTGCGCCTTTAAGCGCTTTGATAGTACGAGCAAGCATCGCCGGCATGACGCCGCGCCCATGCCAAGCCTGCGCGACCGAATAGAAGATGATCACTGCGCGCTTCCGATTGAGTCGATAGTGCAAATAATGAAATGGCGTCGCCACCCCTATCCGAGAACGCGTTGCAGCGAGGAATCCGTTCAAATCGGGAATACAGATGACTGAACCGATGGGCTCACCCCTATAATGTAGTACCGACGAAAGACGCGGATCGAGGATAGCACTCATCTCGCTAGCTTGGAACTCGAACTCGGCAGATGTTAGCGGCACAAACATCGGATTGGCAGCGAAGCCGTCGTTGAGCACCCGTCGCGCTTCGTCCATACGCTCGGGGAACACGCGCTTCTCAACGGGCGCGAAGACGAACCCATCCGACGGCGAGAAGCCATTCACGCTCGGAACTGTCACTTGCGACAAATTAATATCGAATGTCGTCATCGGGAACACGGCCCCGAAACCGTTGGATTCGAGCAGGCGAGGCAAGTACGGTGGCCCCACTACCATATCTGTGTAAGCTTGAGCGCCAAACTTGCCAGTCTGGATCCCTGCTTGTTGCATCGCCGTAAGGTTAAAATTGCCGATCAATTCGGACTGGCCTTGGTCGCGCGCAAATCCGGCCGCAGCATTAAGCAAAGCGGCCGCCGCCTCAGAATCGTCGGCGCAGTCGAAAAACCCGAATTGAGCGCGATGCGTTCGGTGCAATGCGTTCGACTGGCGATGAACGAGCGCAACAATTCTTCCGAGCAGCTTACCGTCCCGCTCCGCAGTCCAAAATCGATACGGGTTGCCCGAGATCCACAAAGGATTGCGCGCGGGGTCGAGCATGCGGCGGATATCGCTTTTCAACGGTGAGACATAGCCCAGCGATGCGACATATATCTCGAAAGGTGCTTTGAAAAAGGCGTCAATATCCCCTTCGCGCAAAGTAACGCTCATGCTGGTACCTCAATTAACTTAGCGAGCACTGTCAGCTCGTCGCGGGTGCGTTCTGTCGCAAAGCTGCCTGCCGATACCGCGAGGAAGCGGGGCGGGAAGCTGGCGAGTCTTATAAGATGAGTAGCGGTATGGGCGTCGAGGAGGTCGCGCGCAACGTCTCGGGCATTTTGATCTTGCGTCGCGTCGCTGACCACAGGGTAGCGCGTCAACGCGGCAATTGCCGACTCCGGATAATTAGTCAGCGCAGCACCGTCGATAATGCGCCCGTTCACGAGTAGAGGGTGGCTGGCGAGTAAGGCTTCGGTATCTCTCACATTGCTCGTGGCTAGTGTGTGAATCAGCCCACCGTCATCTGTGCGACGGCGCGCAAAGCGTTCGACGAGAAGCGCCAACGCGGTTGTGGCGATCCCCAGTCCAGTCGCAGCCATAGCACCATTTGCCGCGAGCGCGGCGATTGCACCACCAGCGAGGCAAAAGACGATGTCGGCGAGCAACCGACGAGGCACCCCGCCACCATCGATCAAGCGAGAGGTCGCCAAAACCATAAGAAGAACAGCGAAGACACCGCCGCGAAGTGCCAGCCCGGGGACAAGCACATCGAAATCGCTCAGGGCCAGTGGAATAGTCGCGGCGAGCGCTATGAGGAAGGTGTCAGCGGACGCTCGTTCGGTGCGCGGCAGCTCGCTCCGACGGCGCACGAGGAGCGTGAGCATAATGGCGACAGTCATCGCTTGAAAAAGGGCTAGCGCGATGAGCGCGGGCGTGCTCCAGATGATGCCTGAGATCAGCCCTATAAACGTGAAGCCGAGCGCCCCACAGAGCGCCCAAAGTTTCGCGACACGAGGTGCATGGCGACGCGTCAACTCTTCGACGAGACGCAGCCCCGCAAGCGGCAGCCAAGCCGCAATCAGCATCATCGCCACAGTGATTAGTGTCATGGCGAACCCAGTGGCAATAACACCGAGGAGCCGACAGACCAGCAGCGCAGCCACCAGTCGGTAGATCGTTACCAACTTCGAGACGACAGGCGCGGCTGTCACCGGCTGCGCTACGCCTCGCAATGCGACGAGCACCGAAAGTAGCGCAATTCCAATTAGCAAAGGGGGCACAATGGCTGTGTTCACCCAATCATCTCCCTCATAAACTTGCGAACGAGAAGGCCCTTGGGCACGGCAAGAATGGCTGGAAGTGGACGCTCGACACGTCCTGCATGTGGATTAAAAAACCAGCCGCGATAGTCGGTGCCGCCAGAGCGCTCTAGGATGACGCTTAGGGCTTCCTCGGCCATCATCGTTCCCGCCATTGTCACCATCGTTGAGAATGAAAATCGCGAGCGCTTGCCCGCCGCCACTTCGCCCGCAATAGCAAGATCGACATATTTGTGAGAGCTACTGTGCGTCAGGACGTATTTAATCTCGGCCTCAAGGCAGGCGACCTTCATCGCGGGTGTTACCGCGCGCCAATCAACGCCGACTGTTGGATAGTTCAGCCGCTCTTCAAGGCGCGGCGCACTCGGACCTACACGCGTTACTGAAGGGAGTGGCGAAGCATAGGCGTCGATTATTGTGCGGCCGTGCGCTTTGGCGCGCCGATAAAGATGTACGCCCGCCCCCGCATCATCCATGCCGTTTATTACGACATGGGTCTTGCCGATCAATGAATCGAGCTGCTCAGTCCATTCGGCTCCAAGCACCTCAATTTGCGCTTCCGGGTTGATGCACAAGGCTCCATCCCGAGCCGCCTCAGCTTTGGAGCGACCGACGGTATCAAGTGTCGCGAATAATTGCCGGTTGAGATTCGATAATTCGAAGACGTCGATGTCCGCGATAATGAAATGTCCGACGCCTGCGCGCACCAGTGCCATGAACGCTGCTCCACCCATCCCGCCGACGCCGGGAATGAATACGCGCGCGGCGCGCAGCTTTTCCTGCTCTTCCTCGGTCACGAAGCCGCGATTACGTGTCGTCATCTCCGCATAGTCGAATTTTCTCATGCCGGTCGCAGCCTTCCATAGTGTTTCTTGGTGTCGAGCCATTGCACCGTCGGTGCGACTATGGCAGCTAGGCTAACAAAGAGAAATTGTACCGCCAGCGCGGGCAGTACTCCACGCGGCACCATTCGAGTAACATAACGTCGTGCAGTCGCGAGATCGAGTTTGCCGATCTGCAACACATCGTCACCGCGACCATAATCGAGTGCGGCTTCACAGTAGGCGTTGTAACGCGAATCGCGGTGCTTGGCGGCGACGGCGAACGTTTTTTTCAAATTGTCAGATCCGCCGGTGTAAGCGTCCGTGATCACCTGCACGTCCATGTCGAATCCTGCATCGTCGCCGACGCCGAACGCGTGACGTTCGTGCGCCATTATCTGGTGGGCGAGGTGCCGATGTGCGAAGCTTTGGGCCGTGCCGCGTTGTCCTGGATAGACTTCAGCAAAAGTCTCAGCGACAAGGCCGACAACAGCGGGCACTTGCGTGACGCTGCTTATCCACAACGGCCGTAGCCCACGCCGAACAAAAAGCGCGAAACAAGTAAAACCATAGAGCACCCAGGAAAGTCCTTCGCCGCGCTCGTTCGGATCGATCATAACAAGGCCCAAGTGTAACAGCGCATCGTTCTGACCGCCGCGCACAACCGGCAGCAGCGGCATGGCGTTAAATGCGACCGATCGGCCATTGTCTGTACGACGAACAATCGTAATTATGCTTCTTGCCCAAGGCGTACGGTCAGGCGCGAATAGGCCGTAATCTAGCTTTTGACCATTAAGGCATGCACGCACCACTTGCGCGCAATCGGACACAAGGCCATCTACTTCGTCGGTTAGCAACCACGCCCCCGGCCGCTCGATCACCTCAACAATGTGTTCGGAGTTCGCATGAAAACGGATTCGAAGATAATCCCCCGATAAAGCTTTCATAAAGGATGTCTGCAACATGGTTGTAGTATGAATGTAATTGCTTTAATTTTTTATTACACCGCCGTCTCACATTTGAGGTGCAACACCCTCTAATTTAACGTAACGCTCCGCCGGAGGCCGCCTTCAATTTGGTCTGAGGATTTGCTTAGATAGCTCCTTAAGTTGCTATTTAAGGAGGATTTTGGTGGATGGGGATGTTTTGGGTTTTGAGCGGCGGCGGCGCTGGAGCGAGGAGCGCAAGCGAGAGATCGTTCGGGCGAGCTTTGCACCCGGGGCTTTGGTCAAGGATGTCGCCCGCCGCCATGATGTTGCGATCAGCCTCGTGTTTGCCTGGCGCAGGGCGGCCCGCCAAGCAGCATTAAAGGATGGCGCACCTTTTGGCTCTGGCCTGGGCGGCACGGGGGGCAGAACGAAGGCCACGGTGTCTTTCTTGCCCATACATATCCCGGCGGAAGATGCCGGCGTGCTTACCTCGCCTGAGTCAAATCCGTCCTCTGCGCCCGCCAGTTGCGCCGATCCTGCCATCGCGCTGACCCCGACGCCTCTCTCGCGATTGCCGGGGTGGATGGAGATCACGCTGAGCCATGGCCGCACGATCAAGGTCGATGCCAGCGTCGATGCAGATGCCTTGCGCCGGATTGTCGACGCTCTTGAGCTTTGCCAGTGATCCCCATTCCCCCTGGCGCGCAGGTCTGGCTGGCCACCGGTCATACCGATACATGCGTTTAGAGCAACTTGTCATGCAAATTTGGGGCATCATTCGTTAGGTGTCCGCGCGACGCATTTAAAAAATGTATAGCAAAAAACGCCACCCGCTGTTGCCGTCCGCTCCAATGCGGCGATTCCCCTGTCGAAGCGCTCCGCCGTCACTTTATTGGCGGCGAGCGCTTGCTCGCGAATGCCTTTGATCATTGCCGTGAAGGTCTTGCGTGTAAAGCCGTCGATCAACGCTGGACGGCTTCCATCGACATAAACCATCCGGGGCGAAACGAGCGGGCTTGGAAAACCGGCTTCGACCAAGAGTGGGAACAGCCTTCTGCCAATGTTGGCGTCACCGCCGTTTTGCGCCTGCAACGCGACCTGACAGCGTATGGCTTCCCGGGCGTCGTCATCATCCGGATAAAACTGTGCTGAGCCGTGATCGCCTTCGATGACAGTCAAAGTCCCACCTGGTTTGATCAGTTTACGAAGGCGCGCGAGCGCCCCTACAGGATTACTCAAGTGCTCGAGGACAAAGCAGACGAATGCGTGGTCGTAGGTAGCGGCTGCGAGCGAGGGATCGAAAAGGTCCGCTTGCCGAAGCACGACATTTGTGATTTTGGCCCGCTTAACGGTCTGTCGTGCCCGCTCGATTGAGGTCTCGGATATGTCGATTGACTCGAAGCGCGCATTGGGGCTGTTGATCGCGAGCGGAATAGTCTGCGCGCCGACCCCGCAGCCGACTTCGAGAACCACGCTTCCGTCCCCATAGCGTGTATCTGAATGCAAAAGATCGACGAGGCTCGTCGCCTGGTTCTGAAGCCGCATGTCAATCGGCAACCAAAAGGGACCCCCAATTTGCATTGAAAAAGGACCCCACCTTTTGGTCATAGGGCAGCAGTGATAGGGCTCACCCCGGCGTAGCTGGTCGGGGTTGCGCAGTCGGGGTGAGCGCGGTTGGATTGGGGTTGATTTTTGGATTTGTCAGGCGCGGTTTTTGAAGCGCCAGCTTTCGTTGCCGGTTTCGACGATATCGCAGTGGTGCGTAAGCCGATCGAGCAATGCTGTTGTCATTTTGGCGTCGCCGAAGACCGTGGGCCACTCGCCAAAAGTCAGGTTGGTGGTCAACAAAACAGAGGTTTGCTCATAGAGTTTGCTGATCAGGTGAAACAGCAACTGCCCGCCTGCCTGGGCGAAAGGCAGGTAGCCCAACTCATCAAGGATGACAAAGTCGAGACGGCCAAGATAGTC
>JAGXAN010000008.1 GCA_019075865.1 Hyphomicrobiales bacterium
GGTGAATGGCCGAGCGTATTCGGCGACGCCAAAATGACAACGGCGCTCCTCGACCGCCTCACGCATCACTGCGATATCGTCGAAACCGGAAACGACTCCTGGCGCTTCAAAAACAGGGCCTGACACAAAACAGATCCAGCCAAGCCTAAACCGCGCTTACCCCGTCTGCGCAACCCCGACCAGCTTCGACGGGGTAAGCCCTACCGCTGCTGCCTCACGACCAAAAAGAGGGGTCCTTTTTCGATGCTTATTGGGGGTCCCAATTGCTTGCTGATTGACAGGCGTTCACGCTTGCCCAGTTTCTGCTCGGTTTGGACCGCTATGATACCCAGACAGGGGCATACCTTGTTACGAGCGCACCGAGCCGAGAGAACGGTTTCGCCACGGTTGTAATCGACGAAGCCTCTATGCTCACCGAGGATCAACTAGCGGCGACCCTCGATGCGATTG
The DNA here is from genome assembly GCA_019075865.1 of Hyphomicrobiales bacterium. Taxonomy (GTDB): domain Bacteria; phylum Pseudomonadota; class Alphaproteobacteria; order Rhizobiales; family Beijerinckiaceae; genus REEB77. The sequence goes on from JAGXAN010000008.1 coordinate 451, forward strand.
ACCCGTCAAGCGTCCAGCGACTTATCCTTGTCGGCGACCCCCGCCAGCTTCCGCCCATCGGCGCGGGGCGCCCGTTCGTGGATGTGATCCGGCTTCTCCGGGAGCAAGACACCAAGCCTGTTCGTGGCCTGGCTGAACTCACCATCGTCCGCCGTCAGGCTGAAGGTTCAGGCGATCCAGAAGCTACGCGAGACGATGTGCTGCTTTCACGCTGGTTCAGTGGCGAGGCGCCCGACGCGGGCGCTGACGAAGTATGGGACCGTTTGATGGCGGGCTCTGCGCGCGGTGTACGAGCAATAGCGTGGGAAAGTGACGCCGAACTACAAGCCAAACTGCTGGCCGAACTCACGGCTTATGTACGGGCCGGTGTGGACGCATCGTACAGCGATGAAACCGCGTTTGAGGTCAGCCTGGGCGGCTCAGAGTGGAATGGGCGGGCATATTTCAATCCGTCTCGCGAAGATGGAGAGGGGCTACGACATGGGGGTGGGGCGGGTGTCGAGGCTTGGCAAATCCTTGCACCTATTCGCGCCGGGGAGACGGGCGTTGATGGGTTGAATCGCTGGATCAAGCGGCTCTTCCGTACCTCGGTTCGAAGTTGGGCTGAAGCCGAGCCTCATTGGTATCGCAAGATAACCAAGCCGATGGGAAGTCAGGCTATCCTTTACGGCGATAAGGTCATCAATCTGTCAAATGGTCGCCGCTTCGACGTCTTTCCAGCGATGGATAAGGCATATCTAGCGAACGGCGAAATCGGACTCGTCGTTGGCCAATATAAGGGGAAGAATTGGAAGCCGAAGAAACTGCCCTGGAAGCTAGAGGTTGAGTTCGCAACCCAGCTCGGCTTCAAGTTCGGTTTCGGTGGATCGGACTTCGGTGAGGACGGCAATGAGCGCCTGGAACTCGCTTATGCGCTGACAATCCACAAGGCGCAGGGCAGCGAATTCGGAACCACGTTCGTAGTCATACCGAATCCCTGCCGGCGGCTTTCGCGCGAACTGCTCTATACCGCGCTGACCCGACAACAGCGCGAGGTCGTTCTATTACACCAAGGCGATTTGCGAGACTTAATGAAGCTGTCGGATGCGGAGCGCTCCGAGACAGCTCGGCGGCTTACGAACCTGTTCACAGAGCCCAAGTTGGTGGCGCACGGTGGCACTTTCCTGGAAGAGGGTTTGATTCATCGCACCACGCGTGGCGAACTTGTGCGGTCCAAATCGGAAGTGATCATCGCCAACCTGCTCGATGGCTTGAAACTGTCCTACGGATATGAGCAGCCGTTCACTGCCCCCGACGGCTCCGTGCGCTATCCCGATTTCACAATCGACGACGGTGAGACTGGTCGCCGCCTACTGATCGAACACCTCGGCATGCTCGATCGACCTGATTATGTTCGTCGCTGGAAGGCGAAGGAGGAGTGGTATCGTCAAGCTGGCGTTCTGCCGATCGGAGAGGGCGAGGTTCCGGTCGGACTACTGACGACATCCGAGGTCGGCGGCTTTGATGCGGCGATGGTGAAGGGACAGATTGTTGCAGCGCTTGGGCTCTGAGAGGGCTCCATAGCAGGTGAAGTTCATAGGGCTATGGCGTAAATGTAGTGATCATCGCTATCCGGCGTGGCTCGCCAAGCATTCTTGCAAGCCATTGATATTTATGGACTATTTTTTTGTCTTTTGCCCAGCTCCCCTTTCAGCCCCCCCCTTTCAGATTTGGCTTGGCGCGAATTGCAGCGAACTGAAATGGCCCAATTGAATTTGCACAACGAATAATTTCAATTAGTTATTAGGTTTATAACGAACCGAGACGAATTGCGCGCCGATCGTGACGACTGGAAAGGCAGAGCCGAGCGACTGTTGACGGTTCAACGGCCGGTGACGTTGTGGCGTCGTTTACTCGGCTAACATTATTAAGGTCACCAATAATATTGAAGAGACGAAAACCGCGACGAAAATCGCCAAAGACCCTGGTAGTTGCAGATACCAATCGATAATGGTGTTGAGCCCCACCCACCCTGTTTTGAGGTGAATTGGCCCAAATTTTTCCTGTAAGGAGTAGTCTTTCCAATCCCAGTAGCCGTTCTGTAGCCAAAACAAACATTGAAAGCCAGTTAAGCCAATAATAGAAAGATATCCCAAACCGACGATCAAAAGTTGCAAAAATAGCAAAACTCGAACGTAGATCCCAATAAGTCTTTGCATTTTTGTCACCCGGAAATTGCAGCAAAAAGGTAGTGACTGCCATAATAAACAAATATAGCACTCATGCACGGCGCGCGACGTTGCCCATTCCAGGTTGAAATTGCCCCAATGCGACCAGGCTCTGCGTTCTCGCGATGCGGGGGCCCGGTTCAGGGCTTATTTACCCAAGGTCACTTTCTCGATCTCTGCCATCGTTCGGCCTGCGCGCGGGCGATAGGTGGGGAGTGACCAACCCGTGGTGATGGCAATGGCGCGCACGCCCAGTGCAATGGCAAAGCCAAACATCATCGCAAGGGGACGCGCCACGCCAATGCCAGCGGCGGTTACCAACACGAGTGCGCCAGCAACCGATGCGGAGACATAGATTTCCTTGCGCAGGATGATCGATGGTTCGTGGCCTAAAATATCGCGGATAATGCCACCGAGCGCCGCAGTAATAACCCCCATCACGATCGCGACCACCGGGCCGGCACCCGCATCAAGCCCCTTTGCCGTACCGGCGACGGTCACCAGAGCGAGCCCCACGGCATCAAGCCACAGCAGCCAGCGATATCTCGAGGTGAGAATATGCGCCATGAAATAAACCGCTGTCGAGGCAATCAGGCAGGTGATTACGTAAACAGGCTCGCGCACCCAGAATACCGGTAGTCCGAGGAGCAGATCGCGCACGGTTCCACCGCCAATGCCGGTCACCAGTCCCAGCCAGCAAAATGCAACAATGTCCATCTGCTTGCGCGAGGCCACGAGAGCACCCGTCAACGCAAAGGCAGCAGCTGCAAGAAGGTCAACGACGGTAATGATGGATGTAATGTGTTGCATGGGTCGCCACATTCTTTGGTTGGGGTTTGTGCGCGGCAATGTTTTGCCGGGTGATCCCGTCAGGGAAGTTTGGGTGCCCGCGCCGCCCCTTTGCCTGCCCGCGCGGCTTTGGCTGGGGCGCTCGTTTCGGGAAATCTTTGTTTGACCGCGTCCTTGTAGCCGTCATTGACCCAGTCGGCGATCTTGTTCAGACAATCCAGAAACGCCTCGCGCTCTTTTGCATCCAGGGTTTGCAACATCAGACGCTCCATTTCCAGAGTCAGCGGATCCGATTTGCGCCGTAATGCGCGGCCCTTGGCGGTCGCGACGAGGTGGAATTGCCGGGCGTCCACCGTATCGTTGAAGCGTTCGACGAGACCCGCCTTGATCAGCCGCTGCAGACTTCGCGAGGTGGCCGAACGGTCAAGCCGGGTTTGGCCTGCCAATGGCGTGAAGGTGATGCCTGGCTGGTCATCGATCAACCGGAGAATGCGCACATGGTAGACGTCAAGGCCAAGGCTTTGCTCGAAAAGCTGTGTTCCGGTCTTTATTGCGTTCTCGGCAATGGTTGCAAAAGTATAGGTCAGGCTTTGGAATGGCATTCAATCGGTCCCGGCAAGATCCATAACACAGCTTACACGGACTAATTTTCTTCCGCAATATTCTCATATTACGATTGTTGCAAAATACAACAATATCTCCTAAAGTGCATTCGCGCCGTTACAAACCAAAAAATCTGACCCATACGGCAGGAAACAACACGGAGGCTGAAAGCATGTCCCTACAAAGCAACGCCCTGGCAACGGCAACTGCCTTGCACAAGCAAAAAATATCCGGGCCCCGATTGATCGCGGCCTGCACCATCGGCAACGCTCTGGAATTTTTTGATTTCGTCGTCTTCAGCTTTTTTGCGGCGACCATTGGCCAGCTGTTTTTCCCGGCTGCTGATCCAACCATGCAGCTTCTGCTATCCTTTGCGACCTATGGCTTCGGCTTTTTTCTGCGTCCCCTTGGTGGCATCGTCCTTGGTGCTTTTGCGGATCGCCGCGGGCGCAAGCGTGCCACCGTTCTGACCCTGATGCTGATGGCGTCGGGAACCCTCATGATCGGTCTGGCCCCCACCTATGCGCAGATCGGATATTTTGGCCCGCTGGCAATCGTCATCGGCCGGCTTGTCCAGGGCTTCTCGGCAGGCGGTGAAGTGGGTGCATCGACAACCCTGTTGTCTGAGTCCGCACCGGTGGAACAGCGCGGGTTTTACGGTTCCTGGCAATTGGCCAGCCAGGGCCTCGCCGTTCTGGCGGCGGCCGGTATTGCGTTTGCCATCAACACGATGCTGACCCACGCAGAGGTCTTGTCATGGGGTTGGCGCATCCCTTTCATCTCTGGGGTATTGATCGTTCCGGTTGGCTTGTGGCTGCGCAGCGCGCTGGAAGAGACGCATGCCAATGAAGACGACGTAAAGACCGCGCGGATAAGTTCATTGCGCGAGGTATTGACTGGCCATTGGCGGCGGTTGCTGCTGGGCGTGATGCTGATCGTGGGCGGGACTGCCGCCAATGCCATCATCGTGCTCTATATGGCGACCTATGCGGTCAGCCAATTGCATATGTCACCCGCGGCCGGGCTGCTGGCCGGTTTGATCGCTGGTATTGTCACGCTTGTTGCAGCGCCCTTGGCAGGCGCATTGTCGGATCGTATCGGCCGCCGGACGGTTGCCGGTGCCTCCTATCTCCTGATCGCCCTCCTGATTTATCCAGCGTTCCTGCTGCTCAACGCCAGCGCGACCATCGGCACGCTGCTTGCGGTTGTGGCCGTTCTTGGCACGCTCAACGCGACGGGCGGCGCACCTGCCATCATATCCTTGACGGAGATATTCCCCACGCAGGTGCGTGCAACCGGCATGTCACTGGTTTATGCGCTCGGCGTTGCGATCTTTGGCGGGTTCGGACAATTCATCGTCACATGGCTGATCAGGGCGCTCGCAACGCCAATTGCCCCCGCCTATTATGTCATCGTCTGCTGCATCTCAAGCCTTATCGCGCTCCTGCTGCTGCCGGAAACCGCGCGCAAGCCGCTCAACTGACGATCGTTTGGCAAGGTGCGCTTTTGCACATGCTATCCTACGGCGGCTTTCCAGGAGACAAACACTTCATGTTGGTCTTTTGGGATGCCCCACCGCCGAAAGCCAATGTAGCAATTGGCAAATATGTCGCCGGATCGCGCCCTCATAATTCATGCCAGAGGTCAAACTCCCGGATCAGCGTCACCAGTTGTTTCAGCAATGCCGACTGGTCCCTGGCGCGATGGCTCATGATTACGGGTGAAACCAGCTTGGGTTCATCCAGATCGGCATAGACAACATTGTCTCGCACCAGATGACGCACCGATGCTGGAACGAGGCAGAAACCGGCACCGGCTGCCACCAGACCAAGCGCCGTCTGCAATTCCCCGACCTCAAACGCTATTTTGGGCTCCATGCCCTTGTCCCTGTAGAAGGCCAGCACCTGGTCAGCATAGCTGGGGCGCGGTGATTTGGGATAGAGTATCAACGGCTCAAGAACGGTCTGATGCAGTTTCAGCGCGCCGCCTGCTGCCAGCAAGGCATGTCCGTCCGGCAAGGCCGCCACCACCTTGTCCTCTCGCAGCACGGTGCGGATGATGTCGGCATCCTCGAACCGCAACCGGCCAAACCCGACGTCGATACGCCCGTCTTTCAGCGCCGCTGTCTGCTCCAGCGTGTTCATCTCAAGCAGGACAATGTCTATGCCCGGCCGCGTCTGTCGAAACCGGCGGATCAACTCGGGCAAGGCATCATAAAGGGTGGAGGCAACAAAGCCGATGCGGAACTGGCTGATATGGCCTTTGGCAATCCGCCGCGTCATTGAGGTTATTTCGTCCACCCGCGCCAGTATCTGCCGCACCTGTTCGTAAAAATAGCGGCCAGGCTCGGTCAGCGTCAGCGGACGGCCCCGGTCCAGCAACCGCGCGCCAATCTCGTCTTCCAGTTGCTGGATCTGGCGGCTGAGCGGAGGCTGCGCGATGTTCAGTTTCTCGGAAGCGCGGCTGAAGCTGCCCTCGGCGGCCACGGCTGCAAAATAACGCAAATGACGCAGTTCCATGATCTATACCTCCAGGGTATGAAGATAGACACAAACGGTCCTGTCCGCAAAGCCCGCATTTGCTTATGGTTTTCATAACAAATCACCAGACAGGACGCCTCACATGACATCGCCGCGCATCGACAGGATTGAGACCTTTCTGGTCGATCTGCCGACGATCCGCCCGCATCGCCTGTCGATGACCGTGATGAGCGGCCAGACACTGATGATCGTGCGGCTCTATTCTTCCGACGGCACGATCGGGATGGGCGAGGCCACCACCATCGGCGGGCTGGCTTACGGGGCGGAAAGCCCTGAAAGCATGAAGCTCACGGTCGATAGATATATTGCGCCCCTCTTGCTCGGCGAGAATCCCGCAAATATCAATGCGCTGATGGCGCGCATCCGCAAAGCGGTATTCGACAACCATTTCGCCAAATGCGCGATTGAAATGGCACTGCTGGACCACCTTGGCAAAAGCCGGGGCATGTCAATATCCAGCCTGTTTGGCGGGCGGTTGCATGATCGGTTGCCAGTGGCCTGGACCCTTGCCAGCGGCGATACCAGCAAGGACATTGCCGAGGCGCAGGAGATGCTGGATCAGCGCCGCCATAATATATTCAAACTGAAGATTGGTCTCAATACCGTCAAGGCCGATATTGCCCATGTCACGGCGATCAAGCGCGAGTTGGGCGACCACGCCCGCGTGCGCGTCGATGTCAATCAGGCGTGGAGCGAGAGCATCGCGGGGCCTGCCATTGCCGCGCTGGAGGATGTCGGTGTGGAACTGGTGGAACAGCCCATTGCCCTCTCCAACCGCCGGGGCATGGCTCGGCTGGCGGCCAAAGCCAATGTCGCGATCATGGCGGATGAGCCTTTGCACGGGCCTGAAACAGCGTTTGACTTTGCCAGCGCCGGTGCAGCGGATGTGTTTGCCGTCAAGATCATGCAGTCGGGCGGGCTTTATGCTGCCGCCCGTGTTGCCGCGATCGCCGATGCAGCAGGCATTGGGCTTTATGGGGGCACCATGCTGGAGGGGGCCGTTGGCACGATTGCAGCCGCACATCTCTTCTCCACCTTTGCGCATCTGGAATGGGGAACCGAGCTTTTCGGCCCGTTGCTTCTGACCGAGGAAATCCTCACCGAGCCGCTCGATTACAGTGAATTCAGCCTGAAAATTCCCGACGGACCCGGCCTTGGCATTGCGCTGGACGAGGCCTGCCTCAACCGCTTCCGCCGGGATGGCGCGCAGCGCAGCGTTCACGTTGTTTCGCAACTGAAGACGGGGTCATAACATGCTGTTTCACGTCAGAATGGATGTGCGCATCCCCCATGATTTTCCGCCTGAAGCAGGCGCTACGCTAAAGGCGACAGAAAAACAGCGTTCGCAGGAATTGCAGCGTGCAGGCACCTGGCGCCACCTTTGGCGCATTGCCGGGCAATATTCCAATATCAGCATTTTCGACGTCAGCGGCCCGCAGGAACTGCACGACATCCTGTCCACACTGCCGCTGTTCCCGTTCATGGAAATCACGGTTAGCCCGCTATGCCGTCACCCCTCTTCAATCCGTGAAGACGACAAGTAACCCTTAAAAACCACCTGGAGGAAGTCCCATGCCTGCAAATCTGATCGCTAAAGACAAAATTCGCGAACTCGCCAACAAGGCCGCTGGTCTTGACATGAAGGGCGGTAATCCGCGCCTGAAAGCCGTAATGGCCCGCCTGCTTGGCGATCTGTTTCAGGCCATTGATGACCTCGACATTTCCATGGACGAAGTCTGGGCCGGCGTTGGCTATCTCGGCAAGGCCGCACCGGAATTTGGCCTGATCGTGCCCGGTATTGCGCTGGAACATTTTCTGGATTTGCGCCTTGATGAGGCCGAGCGTCTCGCCGGCCTTGCCGGTGGCACCGCCCGCACGATTGAGGGGCCGCTCTATATCGCAGGCGCGCCGCTGTGCAAGCACGAGGCCCGCCTCGATGACGGCACCGACACGGGCGAAGTGCTGTTCATGGAAGGCCAGGTCCGCGACATCAACGGCAAGCCGATTCCCGGTGCCATGGTCGATGTCTGGCATGCCAATACCATGGGCAATTACTCGTTTTTTGGCCCACCGCAATCGCCCTACAATCTGCGCCGCAAGATCGAAACCGATCACGAAGGCCGCTACCGCTTCCGCACCATCATGCCAAGCGGCTATGGCTGCCCTCCTGGCAGCAACACCGAGACCCTGCTTGCCAATATGGGCCGGCATGGCCAGCGTCCGGCCCATATCCACTTCTTCGTGACCGCGCCGGGCTATCGCCAATTGACCACGCAAATCAACATCGAAGGCGACAAATACCTGCATGATGATTTTGCCTTTGGCACCCGCGATGATCTGATCCCGCCTGTGGCGCATGTCGAAGATGCCGGTGAAATCCGCAAGGCCGGGCTCAACAAGGCATTTGCCCGCATCACCTTTGACTTCGCGGTGATGAAGGAAGTGTCGGGCGCGCCTTCCACCATAGTCCACCGCGAACATGCGCCAGCTGCCTGAACAAGGCTTCGTTCAATTATCCAAACAGGGGCCGCGTCGCTTGCGCGGCCTCCATCAAAAATTGCGCCCGAAATCGGGCCCCAGGGAGGAATGATCATGCTGGAAGATGTAGCAAGCCGCCTCAATGCCTCGGTTGAGGAAAACGCCGACACCGGAGCCTTCCGTTGCAAGCGCGATATTTTCACCGATCCGGAAATGTTCGAGCTGGAAATGAAACATATCTGGGAAGGCAACTGGATTTACATCGCCCATGAGAGCCAGATCCCCAACAACAATGATTATTTCACGACCCACATAGGTCGCCAGCCGATTGTGATCTCGCGTGATCGCACCGGCACGCTGCATGCTTTTATCAATGCCTGCTCGCATCGCGGCGCGATGATCTGCCGCCACAAGCGCGGCAACAAGAGCACCTATACCTGCCCATTCCATGGCTGGACCTTCAACAACACTGGCAAACTGCTGAAAGCGAAGGATCCGGAGGGCGCGGGCTATCCCGACAGTTTCAACAAGGATGGCTCACATAACCTGACCAAAGTGGCGAGGTTCGAGAATTATCGCGGCTTCCTGTTTGGCTCCCTCAATGCCGACGTCAAGCCTTTGACCGAGCATCTGGGCGAGGCCGCGAAAATCATTGACCTGATCGTCGATCAGTCCCCCGATGGGCTTGAGGTTCTGCGCGGCAATTCCTCCTATATCTACGACGGCAACTGGAAATTGCAGACCGAGAATGGTGCGGATGGCTACCATGTCTCCTCCGTGCACTGGAATTATGCCGCCACCACCAACCAGCGCAAGGCGGTCGCCGTTGCCGAGGCAGGTGTTGATGCGGTGCGCGCCATGGATGCCTCGACATGGGCCAAACAGGGCGGCGGGTTCTATTCTTTCGAGAACGGCCATTTGTGCCTGTGGACCCGCTGGTCCAACCCGGAAGACCGTCCCCTGTTCGAGCGCCGCGACGAGTTGATCGGCATATTCGGCCAGACTCGCGCTGACTGGATGATCGAGCGCTCGCGCAATCTCTGCCTTTATCCAAATGTCTATCTGATGGACCAGTTCTCCTCGCAAATCCGCACCTATCGGCCGATTTCAGTCGATAAAACCGAGGTGACGATCTATTGCATCGCCCCGAAAGGCGAAAGCGCCGAGGCCAGGGCCCGCCGTATCCGCCAGTATGAAGACTTTTTCAATGCCAGCGGCATGGCAACACCCGATGACTTGGAAGAATTCCGCTCCTGCCAGATCGGTTACATGGGCGCAGCGGCAAAGTGGAACGATCTCAGCCGCGGTGCGACCCACTGGATCACCGGCCCGGATGCCGGTGCCGACGCCATAGGCATGAAACCGCTGATGAGCGGCGCCAAGACCGAAGACGAGGGCCTGTTCGTGCTTCAGCACAAATACTGGAAAGAGACGCTTGCGGCGGGCGTGGCCAAGGACGGGGAGAAGTAAAATGTCGAACACCATCACCCGCAAGACCGTCGAGGAATTCCTCTATCGCGAAGCCCGCGCGCTCGACGACAAGGATTGGGACGCCTGGCTGGCGCATTACGCCAAAGAGGCTGAATTCTGGATGCCAGCCTGGGACGATGACGACCGGCTGGTCGAAAACCCGCAGACCGAAATCTCGCTGATTTATTACGGCACGCGGCAGGGGCTGGAGGACCGCGTTTTCCGCATCCGCACCGAGCGTTCCAGCGCCACCAGCCTGCCCGAACCGCGCACCTCGCATAACATCAGCAATGTCGAAATCATCGAAAAGGGCGATGGCTTCGCCAAGGTTCGCTTCAACTGGTTCACCCTGAATTTCCGCTACAAAACGGTCGATACCTATTTTGGCAGCTCGTTCTACACGCTGGATACTTCCATCCCGGATTTCAAAATCACCAACAAGAAGGTGATTTTGAAGAACGATTACATCCATCACGTCATCGACGTCTATCACATCTGATTGTCGCGCTGGCGCGCAGGGAGGGCATGACATGGCCTATAAAATTGCCCTCAATTTCGAGGATGGAATTACCCGCTTCATTGACGCCAATGAGGGCGAGCTGGTGGCAGACGCCGCCTACCGCCTTGGCTTCAACATCCCGATGGATTGCCGCGACGGCGCTTGCGGCACCTGCAAAAGCTTCTGCGAGTCAGGTCAATATGCGCTGGGCGATTACATCGACGATGCCATGACCCGCGACGAAGCGGAGGAAGGCTATGTCCTGACTTGCCAGATGAAGGCAAAAAGCGATTGCGTCATTCGCATCGCTGCCTCCTCAACGGTTTGCAAGGTAAAGGCCAGCACTTTCGCCACCAAAGTCGCTGCGGTGCGCAAGCTCTCGCCATCTTCCATCGGCTTTGCGCTGCAACTGGAACCGGGCGCAGCCCTCTCGTTTCTGCCTGGCCAATATGTCCATGTTGGCATTCCCGGCACCGGCCAGTCGCGGTCCTATTCATTCTCCTCCATGCCCAATGAGGGGCGCGTGGAGTTTCTGGTGCGCAACATTACCGGTGGCCTGATGTCCACCTGGCTCAGCGACCATGCCACGCCGGGCGCAAGTGTTGACATCACCGGTCCGGTGGGCAGCTTCTATCTGCGCGATATCACCCGCCCGCTGGTGTTTCTGGCTGGTGGCACCGGCCTCGCGCCGTTTCTGGCCATGCTCGAGGAAATTCGCCGCCTTGGCACGAGCCAGCCCATTCACATGGTCTATGGTGTCACAAACGACGCGGACCTCGTCGAAATGGACAAGCTTGAGGCCTTTGCCCGCGATATTGCCAGGCTGACGCTCTCCACCTGCGTTGCTTCTCCCGACAGCCAGCATCCCGCCAAAGGCTATGTCACGCATCATCTGCCCGATAGCGCGTTGCATGGCGGAAATGTCGATATCTATCTCTGCGGGCCGCCGCCCATGGTTGATGCCGTGCGCAACTGGCTGACAGGTAAGGGTATTGCCCCAAAGAACTTCTATTTCGAGAAATTCGCTGCTTCCGAGGCTGGCAAGTGACCGCCCGTTTCACTGGCAAGAGCCTTGTTGTCACCGGTGCCGCGCAAGGCATTGGCCGCCAGGTCGCGATCGAAGCGGCGCGTGAAGGTGCAAAGGTAACGCTGGTTGATCGCTCGGCCCTTGTCGGGGAAGTGGCGGCGGAAATCGTCGCGGCTGGCGGCACGGCCATTGCCGTTCTTGCCGATCTCGAGACATTTGCGGGCAATTGCGAAGCCCTGCGGCAAGCGGCAGGCACCTATGGCGGTATCGATATTCTCGTCACCAATGTTGGTGGCGCGATCTGGATGAAACCTTTTGACGAATTCAGCGAGCATGAGATTGAAGCGGAAATCCACCGCTCGCTGTTTCCCACCCTGTGGGGCTGCCGCGCTGTTCTGCCTTACATGCTGAAACAAGGGCATGGCGCTATCGTCAATGTCTCGTCTGTCGCTACGCATGGCATTAACCGGATGCCCTATTCGGCAGCCAAGGGCGGCGTCAACGCACTGACGGCATCGCTGGCGCTGGAACTTGGGGAGAAGAACATTCGCGTCAATGCCATCGCTCCCGGCGGCACCTCTGCCCCGCCACGCCGCGTACCGCGCAACAGCGCCCCGCAAAGCGAGGATGAGAAGCGCTGGATGCAGGCGGTAGTGGATCAGACAGTGCAATCCAGTGCGATGAAACGCTATGGCACCCTGAAAGAGCAATCCGCCGCCATCCTGTTTCTGGCCTCCGACGCCGCCGCCTACATCACCGGCACCGTTCTGCCAGTCGGTGGCGGCGATCAGGGCTAAGAGCCCCCGCGCGAGGCTTGTAGCAAGCTCAGGCCAAGGACAGAATACGAGCTTCATGGACAGATGCGGATGATGGAAGGGCATGAACGGCCCCGCGGCTTTGAATTCGACCTAATGTAGGATCCAGTTCGGCTCCTGCCGGAACTCCAGATAAATGTACTTTCCCTTTATAAATCAATTGCTTGATCTGTTTTCTGGCGGGCGCCGCTGCGCTGATCATGTAAATGCTGGGCAAGGATTACGCATGAGCCTTTGCCGTCAGCACGATTCCGAGCGCTTTCATAACGGCTATTGTTGTTTTCAGCGTCGGATTACCATTCTCGCTAAAAGACCGGTAGAGCTGTTCTCGCGAAAGACCGGTCTGACTGGCAATCTGCGCCATACCTTTGGCACGGGCCACCACGCCAAGCGCATGTGCGATATATCCGGAATCTTGCGTCTCGAACGCTTCGACCATGAAACTTGCAATCGCCTCGTCGGAAACAAGGTCTTCAGCAGGATCATAAGCCGTGAGTTTTTCACCCATTTCATTCACTCCATTCATCCGCGAGCCGTTTCGCCGTCTTAATGTCCTTCGCCTGGGTGTTTTTGTCGCCGCCACAAAGCAGGACGATCAACGTCGTTCCCCGCCTCTGAAAGTAAACGCGGTAGCCCGGGCCATAGTGGATGCGCAATTCGCTGATGCCGTCGCCAACCGGTTCAGCGTCGCCTGCGTGCCCATAGGCGAGACGATCTAGACGGGAGGCTATCAACGCCCGGACGCGCTCGTCTTTGAGCTTCGTTCGCCATTTGCGGAATGTTTCAGTCTGCTTTAGCTCGAACATTATTTTACGTAGTTTATAAACTACATTTCGTCAATCAAAAATCCTTTCAAATGCCCTTGCCCTCCCAAAAATCATGAATTTTGACAATCGCCAGAGATACTTATGCTGCAATCTTTATTGCCGCTTTTTTGTCAATTTGCATTGAGCCTAGTCGTTTGGCTGTCAATAAGCCCTGAAACGGGGTCCAGTACGGCGTCAGCCGGCGCTTTACCCGCACTTACGTGCAACAATGACCTACAGAAAGCCAATGGAGAACCAGGGGACGGCGGCGATCAGGGCAAGGCCGGCCAGCAGGGCGACCATATAGCCCCAGATCGGGCGAATGCCCTCCGAGGGGTCGATCTTGCTGATCGCGCAGGCGGCGTAATAGCCAACCCCGAAGGGCGGCGCGAACAAGCCAAGGCCCATGGCCAGCACCACCACCATGGCATAATGGACTTCGTGTATGCCCATGCTGCGGGCAATGGGAAACAGCAGCGGCCCGAACAGGACAATCGCCGGTATGCCTTCCAGCACGCTGCCAAGTACCACGAAGGCGACCACTGAAACAGCCATGAAGCCGGCCGCGCCACCTGGCAGCCCGGTCATCAACTGGGCCAGCTGATGCGAGAACCCCGATTGCGTCAGCCCCCATGCCATGCTGGAAGCGGCGCCGATGATGATCAGGATAGCCCCGGACAGAGCGGCGGTATCCACCAGCATCGGCAGCAGCCGCCGCCAGTCAAACTGCCGGTAGATCAGCAAGCCAGCCAGCATGGAATAGGCGATGCCAAGCGTCGAAACCTCGGTAGCCGTGGCAATGCCGCGAACCACCGCGTAGCGGATAATGACTGGCAGCGCCAGTGCGGGCAGGGCGCTCACCAGGCTGGCGCGAATATCGGCACCACTGGCCCGTGGTGGCAGGCGGATGTCGGCCTTGCGCGAGCGCCGCGCCACCACGAAGCAAAGCCCGATGGCGAGCACCAGCCCCGGCAGCAGCCCACCGGTAAACAGCGCCGCAATCGAGACGCCAGTTACCGATCCAATAGTGATGAGGACGATAGAGGGCGGTACTGTCTCGGTTTGCGCGCCGGTCGCCGCCAGCAGCGCCACCAACTCGCCCGGCTTGGCCCCCCGCGCAATCATTTCGGGGAACAGGGCTGGCGCAATCGCCGCCATATCGGCGGCCTTGGCCCCGGAAATGCCAGAGACCAGATACATGGCACCGATCAGCACATAGGACAGCCCGCCGCGCAAATGCCCGATCAGATTGGCAAGAAAGCGGATCATCGCCGCCGCCATTCCGGTCATTTCAATCAATTGTCCGAGAAACACGAACAGCGGCACCGCCAGCAAAATAAGATGCGACATGCCCTCATCCATCCGGCCAACCAGCGTCATCACCGGCACGCGCGTCGTCAAACCAAGATAGGCGAGGGTGGCCAGCGCAAAGGCAAAGGCGATCGGCACGCCCGAAAACACGCAAAACCCGACAATACCAACAAAGAAAATCAAAAGATTGAGATTGCCAAGCGGTTGCAGCATGGGTTGAAGCAGGTAAAGCCCGGCCGCAATGACGCTCACCAGGGCCAGCGCCAGCATACAGTGGCGAAGCGAACTGCGCCGCAGCAGGGCGGACACGGCAAACAGGATCATCAGGCCAATGCCGACCGGGAAAGCCGCCGCGCGCCACACCCCGGAAATCTCCATGGCCGGTGTGGTAATGGCAATGGACGCTTGCGTCCAGCGCGCCACCGGGGCCGCTATCAACACCAGAAACAGCAGGCTGGCGGCCACCGCGAGCGCGTCAAAAAACCCGCGCTGCGCCAAGGGCAGGCGGGCGACCAGCGCGGTCATGCGCATATGCTGGCCGCGATGCAGGGCAAGCGTCGCCCCCAGCATCGCCAGCCACAGAAACAGGGTCTCGGCCAGCTCATCCGCCCAAATCAGCGGATGGCCAAATAGGCCGCGCGCTACAATGCCGGCAAGCAGCACCACAACTTCGCTGGCAACGAGCAAGGCCGCGCAGATTTCAACAATCCCCGCGAGCCAATTTTCAATGCGCCCCTGTGTCGATTGGCGCGTCAGCATCAGCCGAAACTAACCGAGTGCGCCAACGCTGTCTTCCAGGGTCGACCAGGCCTTGTCGCCAAATTTGGCTTTCCAGTCTTTGTAGAAGCCCGCGGCTTTCAGTTTGTCGCGGAAAGCGTCAGGGGCCACTTCATTGAACACCATGCCCTTTTGGGTCAGTGCTGCCTGCAGGCCGGTGGTCAAGGCGGCGACATCGGCGCGCTCGGCAATGCCGGCAGCGTTGATATGCTTGGAAACAATCGCCTGCACGTCCTTGGGCAGCGCATCCCAACTGGTCTTGTTGCCAAGGAACCAGAAACCGTCCCACATATGGTTGGTCAGCGAGCAATATTTCTGCACTTCATAGAGTTTGGCCGTATCGACGATGGCCAAGGGGTTTTCCTCGGCATCGACCACCTTGGATTGCAGGGCGGTGTAAACTTCGTTGAAATTGATCGTCGTCGGGGCCGCGCCAAATGCCTTGTACATCGAAGTCCACAAGGCAGCCGGCGGAACCCGGATTTTCATATTGACCAAGTCGGCCGGCGTCACGATCGGCTTGCTGGAAGTGGTCGTCTGGCGAAAGCCATTGTCCCACATGGTGTCAAACGCGAAGATCGAGCCCGTTTTGGCAATTTCACCGCGCACATGGTCGCCCAGTTTGCCGTCCATCGCCTTCCAGACGGTTGGATAATCCTTGAACGCAAAGCCGACGCCGTTGATGGCGGCAACCGGCACCAGAGTTGACAAAATCAGGCCCGAAAGCGTGAAAAAGTCCACAGCACCCGAGCGCACCTGGTCGAGCGTATCGGTATCCGAGCCCAATTGGCTGGAAGGGAAGATCTGCAGGTCGAAGCGCCCGCCGGTCTCTTCCTTGATTTTGGCGGCAGCTTCCTGCGCGCGCTTGTTCATGGGATGGGCGAGGGGCAGGTTGTTGGCAAATTTATAGGTGAATTGCGCTGCTTTGGCAGTGCCAATGGCAAAACTTGAAACCGCCAGCGCGCCGGCGCTTTTGGTGAATTGGCGACGTGACAAAGACTTCATGATGGATCTCCGAGATTGTGGTTCCTGCCCGATTTTCCCCTGCATTTGCACTGGGAAAATTCTTTTCTTTGTCAGACATATGTGGCAAATTCGCCGGATGCTGTCAAACGAAAGCCATCGCATGATTGCGAACCTGAAGCACAAAATGATGTGGCATTTGGCCCGCGCATCAAACCTCGCCCGGACCCCGCACCCATGACGTTAGACAAACTCGACAATCCCATTGGCGGCGTGACGCCAGTCAGCCGCCGCGTCATGAATCTGGCGCATATCCTTCGCCAGAATGCGCGCCGCTTCCCCGATCGCGCGGCGTTTGTCTGGCGCGATCTGGTGCTCGATTGGCGAACCCTCGATCAACGTGTCAGCGCCATGGCCAAGGTTCTGGCCAGACATGGCGCTGCCAAGGGCACGCGCATTCTGGTGCATTCGTCCAATTGCAATGAAATGTTTGAGTCCATGTTCGCCACCTTTCGGCTTGGGGCGGTGTGGGTGCCCACCAATTTTCGCCTCACCCCCGCAGAAGTGGTTGAACTGGCCCGCGATTCGGGTGCGCAATTGATGCTTTGCCATGTCGATTCTGTCGGCCATGCAGCGGCGGTTTCGCAGAATGTGCCAAGCATTGGCTGGGTTGGAAAAATCGGCGCGACTTCTGGCCCCGATGCGCTCGGCACGCTGCTGCAGGCGCATCTGGGCGAAAATGTCGAAGATTGCTCTGTTGAATATGATGATCCCTGCTGGTTTTTCTTCACCTCCGGCACCACCGGGCGATCCAAAGGCGCGGTTTTGACGCATGGGCAAATGGCCTTTGTCATCACCAACCATCTCAGCGATCTCGTGCCGGGCATCAATGAGACGGATGCCTCGCTGGTCGTCGCGCCGCTTTCGCATGGGGCCGGGGTGCATCAGCTCAATCAGGTGGCGCGTGGTGCCAAAACCGTGCTGCTCTCGGCGGAACGCTTTGATATTGATGAAGCTTTTGCCCTCATCGCCAGGCACAAGGTCACCAACCTGTTTACCGTCCCGACCATTTTGAAAATGCTGGCGGAGCATCCGGCGGCGGATAAATACGATCATTCGAGCCTGCGCACGATCATTTATGCGGGCGCGCCCATGTATCGCGAGGACCAGAAATTTGCCTTGCGCAAATTTGGCAAGGTTTTGGTGCAATATTTTGGATTGGGTGAAGTCACGGGCAATATTACGGTGCTGCCCGCGGTGCTGCATGATGCGGATGACCATGCCAACAGCCGCTTTGGCACGTGCGGATTTGAGCGCACGGGCATGCAGGTATCCATTCAGGATGAGGCGGGCGAGGAAGTGCAAGCGGGCGTCACTGGCGAAATCTGCGTGATCGGCCCGGCCGTGTTCGCTGGCTATTACAACAACCCCGAAGCCAATGCCAAAGCCTTTCGCAATGGCTGGTTTCGCACCGGCGATCTGGGGCACATGGACACTGAGGGCTTTGTCTATATTACCGGTCGCGCTTCGGACATGTATATTTCCGGCGGCTCGAACATCTACCCGCGCGAGATTGAGGAGAAAATCCTCACCCATTCGGCGATTGCGGAAGTCGCGGTGCTCGGCATGCCCGACAAGACCTGGGGTGAAATCGGTGTCGCGGTCTGCGTGTTGCGGGCTGGCGAACAGGCGGGTGAAGCCGACATGATCGCCTTCCTGCAGGACAAGATGGCGCGATACAAAATGCCCAAGCACTTCCTGTTTTGGGATGAGTTGCCAAAATCGGGTTACGGCAAGGTTCCCAAACGCCTGATCCGCGAACGGATTGAAGCCAACGGCGGGCTGGCGGGCCGCGCATGAGACAAATCCGGCAACCTGGCCCCCCGGCGATTGAGCGACACAAGGCGGTAATTTCACGCGGCGGAAATTTCACTGCCCTTCTGCAAGGCGGGCTTTTGATTGACGCGGTTGCCGCCGCTTTTGCCGCGCGCGGGTTTCAGGGTGGCGTGCTGCGTTTTGGTGCCGGCCGGTTGCAACCCTTGCATTATGTCATGCCCGCGCTTTCGCAATCTCCCGAACATGCCGCCTTTTACAGTCAGCCTTTCGCTCCAAAGGGCGTGACCGAGCTGAGTTCGGGTGCCATGACTTTTGGCAGCCGCGACGGCAAGCCATTTTTCCATTGCCACGCGTGGTGGCAGGAAGCCGATGGCAAGTTCAGCGGTGGCCATATCCTACCCGATGCCACTAGTCTCGCCGGGCCCCTCACCATTCAGGCGACCGGCTTGCAAGACGCCACCTTTGACGCGGTTCAGGATGTGGAAACCGGCTTCAAACTGTTTGAACCGCAGAGCCTTGGCGGCGCAAGCGAGGCGTCGAGCGGGCGCTTTCACGCGCTCCGGCTTCGCCCCAACCAGGATTTGGAAGCGGCCCTGCGCGCCTATTGCCGCGCCCATGGCATTGCCCGCGCGCAGGTGCATGGCGGCGTCGGCAGCCTGATCGGTGCGCGTTACGCGGATGGGCGCCAGAGTCCGCTGTTTGCAACCGAAATGGCAATCCGTTCCGCGGCGATAGCGGTGGAGGGCGACAGCCGCATCGAGATAGATCTGATCGATTACGAGGGCCACATTTCCGGCGGCCTTATTTCCAATGGCGACAATCCGGTTTTGATGACCATGGAACTTGTGCTTGAGGCCGAGCAAATGCAGGGGTTGGAAATGCAGGGGTTGGAGATGCAGGAGAATGCCCGTGGATAACCGCTTGGCCGGCCGCGTCGCTTTGGTATGTGGCGCGGGGTCATGCGGCCCCGGCTGGGGCAATGGCAAGGCGGCGGCGGTGACTTACGCCCGCGCCGGTGCCACGGTGATCGCCGTGGATATTGACCTTGCAGCAGCAACTGAAACCGCCGGTATCATAACAGGCGAGGGTGGCACTGCCGTAATCGAGCACGCCGATGTCACCAATGCGCAGGACATGGCCCGCGTGGTCGCTGCCACGCAAACCAGATTTGGCCGCATCGACATTTTGCACAACAATGTCGGCATAGCCTTGATGGGTGGCCCGGTGGAATTAACGCCCGACGACTGGCACCGCTCGATTGACGCGAATTTGACCAGCATTTATCTCGCCTGCAAATTCGTTCTGCCAATCATGGAAGCGCAGGGGCGCGGCGTGATAACCAACATTTCGTCGATCGCCTCGATCCGTTACGTGTCCTATCCGTATTTCGCCTATTACGCCACGAAAGCAGGC
Source organism: Hyphomicrobiales bacterium (assembly GCA_019075865.1). Lineage (GTDB taxonomy): Bacteria > Pseudomonadota > Alphaproteobacteria > Rhizobiales > Beijerinckiaceae > REEB77. The sequence continues at coordinate 19,985 of JAGXAN010000008.1, forward strand.
GTCAATCAGGCAACGGTCGGCCTGGCATTGCAATATGCCGCCAAAGGCATTCGTGTGAATGCCATTCTTCCGGGCTTCATGGATACGCCCCTCGTCCAGCAGCAGATCGCCGGTCAATATGCGGACGCGGCGGAAATGATGGCCAAACGCAATGCCGCCTGCCCGATGGGGCGGATGGGCACCGCATGGGATGTCGCCAATGCGGCCCTGTTTCTGGCATCCGACGAAGCCCAATATATCACGGGCGTCTGCCTGCCGGTGGACGGTGGCGTCAGCGCCCGCGCCTCCTGAGCGCGGCGGCTACAGCGGGATATTGTCGTGCTTTTTCCAGGGGTTTTCCAATGACTTGCCGCGCAGCATGGCCAGCGCGCGGGCCACGCGCCGCCGGGTGGAATGGGGCATGATTACCTCGTCGATATAGCCGCGTTCCGCCGCCACAAAGGGGGAGAGGAAGCGCTCCTCATATTCCTTGGTGCGGGCCGCAATCTTTTCAGCGTCGCCAATGTCCGCGCGGAAGATGATTTCCACTGCGCCCTTGGCCCCCATCACCGCAATCTGCGCGGTTGGCCAGGCATAATTGACATCCCCGCGCAGATGCTTGGAGGCCATCACATCATAGGCCCCGCCAAATGCCTTGCGGGTGATGATCGTGACTTTGGGAACCGTCGCCTCGGCATAGGCAAACAGCAGTTTGGCCCCGTGCTTGATCAGGCCGCCATATTCCTGCGCGGTGCCGGGCAGAAAGCCGGGCACATCGACCAGCGTCAAAATCGGAATGTTGAAACAGTCGCAAAATCGCACAAACCTTGCCGCCTTGCGCGAGGCGTCTGAATCGAGCACCCCCGCCAGCACCATGGGCTGATTGGCGACAATGCCGACGGTGCGCCCCTCAACCCGTGCAAATCCGGTGAGGATGTTTTTGGCATGGGCTTCCTGGATTTCAAAAAAGTCGCCTTCATCGACAATTTTGGCAATCAGCTCGTGCATGTCATACGGCTTATTGGGGCTTTCGGGGACAATGGTGTCCAGCGACATATCGATGCGCTCGCCATTGTCAAAGCTTGGCCATTCCGGCAGTTCCGCCGTGTTGGAAGCGGGCAGGAAATCGATGAGGCGTCGCATTTGCAAAAGCGCTTCAACATCATTGTCATAGGCTCGGTCCGCGATAGAGGATTTGGTCGTATGGATCGATGCGCCGCCCAACTCTTCAGCGCTGACCGTCTCATTGGTCACGGTTTTCACCACATCCGGCCCGGTGACGAACATGTAACTGGTATCGCGTACCATGAAAATGAAATCCGTCATGGCCGGCGAGTAGACGTCGCCACCCGCGCAAGGGCCCATGATCAGGCTGATTTGCGGAATGACACCGGAGGCCAGCACATTGCGCTGGAAAACCTCGCCATAGCCGCCAAGCGCTGCGACCCCTTCCTGAATGCGCGCGCCGCCAGCATCAAACAGGCCAATGATCGGCGCACGATTTTTCAGCGCCATATCCTGAATTTTGGTAATCTTCTGCGCGTGGGTTTCGGAGAGCGAGCCGCCAAAAACCGTGAAATCCTTGGCAAAAACAAACACCACCCGGCCATTGACCGTGCCCCAGCCACACACCACGCCATCGCCCGACACATGCGATTTTTCCATGCCGAAATCGGTGGCACGATGCTGCACGAACATGTCAAATTCTTCGAAGGAATTATGATCCATTAACAGATCAATCCGCTCGCGCGCCGTCAGCTTGCCGCGCTGGTGCTGGGCTGCAATGCGGGCCTTGCCACCGCCAAGGCGCGCGTTTTCCCGGCGTTCTTCAAGGCGTTCCAGAATGTGCTTCATGTGCGTCGGCTTTCGGGTTTGTCGTTTTAACAAGGGGCTCCATTCTTTGCATAGGCAAAGAGCCAGCATTTGTCATCCAAGACTAACCGGTAGTATGGCCCCAAAATCCGCATGGTCAAAACACCGCAAACAGGCCTCAGTCCGGGCGCCGCGCGGCACCGTCTTTGTTCGCCCGCCGCCCGATTTTGGCTTGCTAAGCTGGCTCTGCCCTCGTTAAGTTGGCGTTTGAGGGGCAAGTGACCAATAATCCGCAAATTCTCAGCGCCGAGCAGAACAGGCTGGTTGCCAAGGCAGCATGGCGAATCCTGCCTTTGTTGATGGTCGCGTTTTTCATTTCCTTCGTGGACCGCGTCAACATCAGTTTTGCCGCCTTCCAGATGAACCGGCAATTGCACATCGGCCCGGAAGCTTTTGGCTTTGCGGGTGGTCTGTTTTTCGTCTCCTATTTCTTGTTTGAACTGCCCGGCAATCTGTTCATGGAATGGCTGGGTGCCCGCGTTTGGCTGGCGCGCATCATGATTGTCTGGGGCCTGGTTGCCACGGGCATGGCGCTGGTCAAAGGCCCTGTTTCGTTTTTGAGTATGCGCTTTTTGCTGGGTGCGGCGGAGGCTGGCCTGTTTCCCGGTGTCATCCTTTATCTTACCTATTGGTTTCCCCGTGCGCGCCGTGCCCAGTTCATCAGCTGGTTCACGTTGGCGATCCCGCTTTCGGGCTTTCTGGGTTCGCCTATTTCGGCGGCGCTGGCACAATTGCCGCCCCTGTTGGGTCTGGCAAGCTGGCAATGGCTGTATATTTTTGAGGGCACGCCTGCCGTGCTGCTCGGCCTGTTCTGCCTCTATTGGCTGCCGGACAGACCATCGCAGGCGCGCTGGCTCACGCCCGCAGAACGCAATGCCTATCAGGGCGTGCTGGCTGGCGAGCCCGTCGCAACTTCCTCAACCCATATCAATGCCTCGTTCTGGCACCTGCTGATCAACCCCAAAATACTGGCGCTATCGCTGGTTCTGGCTGGCACCACCGCCGTTTCAGGGGCCTATGCGATCTGGCTGCCGATCATCATCAAATCATGGGGCTGGTCGGTCACCGCCACCGGCTGGCTCAATGCGGTGCCCTTTTTGGTCGGTGCGCTCGCCATGCTGCTTTTTGGTTATATTTCCGACAAGCGTCAGGAACGGGTCTGGCTCACCGCCATACCGCTGTTGGTCTCCACATTCGCGACCTTCCTGATGTTGCTTGGCGGTGGCTTTGCGAGCTTTTACATTCTGTCGCTGTTTGTCATCGGCGGCATTTATGCCTGCAAGGGCCCCGCCTGGGCGATTGCCACCGAATTGTTGCCTGTGTCGGCGCGGGCGGTTGGCATTGCCCAGATCAATGCGTTGAGCAATCTCGTCGGCTTTTTCACCATCTCGCTGATTGGCACGCTGCGCGCCCATAAATTCAGCTTCATCGAAGCCTTGTTGCCTATGGCAATACTTTCGGCAATATCCGCTTTCACGCTGCTTTGGATGCAGCGCGGACGCAAATCGGCCGCCTAAATCCAATTAGCCTGCAATCCCCAGCACCAGCCCGGCGGCCTGCATTTCGCTCCAGCGCGCGGCGCGCCTGTTTTGCGCCTCCTCATCCTCGCCCCACAGGCCGATCTGGTAATCTTCATCGACATGGGCTTTGTTCCAGGCCGCCTGCAGGGTGCAGCCACCGGCGAGGCAATACAGGGGAATCAGGGCTGAGCCCGTCAGGCTGGTCATCGTGCTAAGGGCCGCAAGCCGCAGCGATGCAACCGCGCCATCGCCCACCACATTTTCGATATGTGCCGCGACATTGATGATCCGCTCCGGCGCTTGCACAACATGGGCGACGCCATCGGTGGTCGCAAAAGCCGAACCAAATTGATGCTGCGCCCATTCCAGCACGTCATCAAATGCAGCCGCCTGCAACGCCACCAGTTCACTGGGGCTGGGAGCGCGATAGCAGGTCAGATCCGAACCGGCAAAGCGCGTGATCTCCGCCAGCACTTCGGCCCGCCGGTCTGCCACGGCTGAAAGCGCCGAATTGACCAGCCTCGTCAAAGGCATGGTCGAGGGGGCGATGAATTCGCCCTGCGCGGCCCATTCGCGCGCCAGTTCTTCAGCAATTTTCGCGTCCTGCAACACAATCGGCAGGCGCGTTGGCGTGCGCAGCGCCTTGCCATCCAGCAACACCGCAAAGCCCGCATCGCTGCGCTCCACCTGCACCGCTTTGTAAAAGCGCTTGGGCAGCTTCGGGCCATCCTGCACGCCCACCGCTTTGAGCGCGTCCTGCCAACTGCTCATCACGCCTCCGGTGCGTCTTCAATCGGATCATATTGGCGCACGTCAAAGCCAAAAATGTCGAAGGTTTTTTGCATATGCGGGGGCAGGGGGGCGGTGACATCAATGGTGCCGCCGCGCGGATGCGGCAGGCGTAACCGTCGCGCCAGCAAATGCAGCTTGCGCTCCACCTCATCGGGAATCGCACGCAGCGGGTCCACCGGATGCAAAGGCTTGGGGCCAGAATATTTCGGGTCCCCGATAATCGGGTGGCCGATGGCCTCCGCATGGGCACGCAATTGATGGGTGCGCCCTGTTATCGGCTTCATCGACAGCCAGGAAAGGCGCGGCGCGGCTTTGTCCACGGTGGCATAATAGGTGATGGAGTGCTGCGCATCCTCCTCGCCATGTTTGGCGACGCGCATTTTCTCAAGCCCCGCCCGCCCGATGCCGGGTTTGGTCGGCCGGGCATCGCTCATGCCCTCGCCCTTGGCCAGAAACAGCGATATCCGCCCTTGCGCGGGCCGTGGCACGCCCTCAACCACCGACCAATAGACCTTTTGCGCGGTGCGGGCGCGAAAGGCTTCGCCCAGATCCGCAGCGATGCGCCGGGTTTTGGCCACCAGCAGCACGCCGGAGGTGTCACGGTCGAGCCGGTGCACCAGTCGCGGTCGCTCGCCATTGGCATCGGTGAGCGCTTCGAGCATGCCATCGACATGGCGCACCATGCCCGAGCCGCCTTGCACGGCCAGACCATAGGGCTTGTTGAGCACAAGCAGATGCTTGTCCTCGAAAAGAATCATGTCGCGCAAGGCTTTGGCATCGGCGTCGCTTGGCGTGCGGCGAACGCTTGGTGCTGCCACGCCCTCGGGCACGCGCGTCTGCAGGGGTGGCACCCGCACATTGGCACCAGTGCTCAGGCGGGTGGATGTCTCACATCTTTTGCCATCCACCCGGACTTCGCCCTTGCGGACAATCTTGTTCAGATGCGACAGCGACAATTGCGGCAACCGCAACTTGAACCAGCGGTCGAGCCGCATGCCATCTTCGTCTTCGGTAACAACCAGCGTTTCAACACTCACGAAATAGTCCTGACTAATGCCATGCCCGCAAACAGGGCGGCGATCGATATTACCACGGAAGTTAGCACATAGACGGCGGCAATACCCATCTCGTGTTTTTCGATCAGCAACCCGGCGTCGAGCGAGAAGGTCGAGAACGTCGTATAGCCCCCCAATATGCCTGTCGTCATGAAAATTCGTGTTGGCGCGGACCAACTCAGATGCGAGCGAAACGCAAACCAGGCGATCAGCACCCCCATCACGAATGAGCCGATCACATTGGCGGTGAAGGTCGCATAGGGGAAATTGGCGTTGGGCCCGATCCATCGCGCCCAGATTTGATAGGTGAACAAGCGCAGCACGCCGCCGATGCCTGCGCCAAAAAACACCAGCAGAATTGATTGCATGACGGACGCTCCCCATTGATGCTGAGTTTCTTGCCGTCTCAGGTCAAAAAAATCAAGTTGGATGGCACATATTGCCACATGGGCCTGGACCCGAAGCGCCTGACGGCTTTATTCATTTGCTATGCTGGCGCGCGGTTATACAATGCCAATGCTCGCAATCGGAGCAAAGGGAGACACTGAAATGCTGAAATCTCGCATCATCGTGGCGGCATTGATATTGACCTTGACCAGTAGTGTGGCATTTGCTCAAGCGGCCGCTGGGCCCGCCGGCCCCGGTGGCGCTGGCGGCGGCGCTGCCGGCGGTTCATCATCGGGTGGTTCCGGGCCCCCGACACCCGGTACGCCGCCCGGAGCCCCTCCACCCGCCATAACGCCTGCAACCGAACGCGGCCCGACACGCGCGCAGATCAAAACCGAGCGCGAGGCGTGTTTCAAAGAAGCGCAAGGCGCGCAACTGACGGGCGAGGCACGTCGCACTTCGATTCAAAAATGCATGGATACCAAATTCCCCATGCTGGCAAAACGCCGGGATTGCGCGCAGCAAGGCCGGGCCAAGGGCCTGAAACATCGCAAGCTTCGCCGCTTCATCCAAAGCTGCGTCCACTGATGCAGCCATTCATGGCGGGTTGGGGGAGGGACGCTTTCCCCCGATCAGCCGCCGATTTTAGAAAAATCCGCGACCTGATTCATGGCCTGGCGCAATTCGTTGAGCAATTGCAGGCGGTTGCGGCGAACCAGCGGCTTGGGATCATTCACCGTCACCGCGTCGAAAAACGCATCGACCGGTGCCCGCAGATGCGATAGCGCGCGCATGGCGCCCACGTAATCATGCGCCAGCATACATTCCGCGCCGGTTTCGCGGGCGCGCTTGATGGCGGCGGCGAGTTTGTCTTCCTCAGGCTCCACCCGCAGGCTGGGGGCGTGGTGGGCGTCGAACGCGCCAGCCCCGTCCTTCTTTTCTTCTGCCCGCAGAATGTTGGTGGCCCGCTTGTAACCGGCCAGCAGATTCTTGCCGTCATCGGTCGCCACAAATGCCGTCAGCGCGTCGGTGAGTTCATTCATGACCAGAATATCATCCTGTTGCAGGGTGGGAAACACAGCCTCCAGCACATCATGCGCGCGTCCGCGCTCGCGCAGCCACACTTTCAGCCGGTCTTGCAGAAAACTCACCAGGCTGGGGGCAATTTCCGCCTGGGCGGCAAGCCCGCAAGCGGCGCAAAGCGCCTTTGAGTGGCCCTCGATCAACGCGGCCAGCGGCAAATGCAGCCGGTTCTCCAGCACGATCCGCACGATTCCCAAAGCCGCGCGGCGCAGCGCATAGGGGTCCTTGCTGCCTGTCGGCTTTTCATCGATGGCCCAGAAACCGATGAGCGTATCCAGCTTGTCGGCCAATGCCACAGCAATCGCCACCGCATCATTGGGTGCGCGGTCAGTTGGGCCTTGCGGGCGGTAGTGATCCTCAATCGCGGTGGCTACGGCTTTTGTTTCGCCCTGCGCCAGCGCGTAATAGCGGCCCATCAGACCTTGCAATTCAGGGAATTCCCCGACCATTTCGCTGACCAAATCGGCCTTGGCCAATCGGGCAGCGCGCATCGCCTCACCAGCATCGGCACCCACGAGGGGCGCCAGTTTGCCCGCCAAATCCATGATGCGGCCCACCCGCGCCGCCTGCGTGCCAAGCTTCTCCTGAAACACGATTTTTTCGAGCCGCGGCAACCGATCCTCAAGCTTTACCTTAAGGTCAGATTTCCAGAAGAATTGCGCATCCGAGAGCCGCGCGCGCACCACCCGGCCATTGCCCTCCGCAATCGCCTTGCCGCCATCGCTGGCGATGAGATTGCTCACCATTATGAAGCGGTTGGCGAGTTTTCCCGAATCAATTTCTTTCAGCACGAAACACTTCTGGTTGGCGCGAATGGTAGCGCGGATGACCTCGGGCGGAATTTCCAGAAAGCTCTCGTCAAACCGCCCCATCAGCACAACCGGCCATTCGGTGAGCCCGGCGACTTCGGCCAGCAGGCCCTCGTCTTCCACCAGTTCAAGGCCGGCAGCAAAGGCCAGATTTTTGGCATCATGCAAAATGATATCGCGGCGGCGGGCCGCGTCCAGCACCACGCGGGCGTTCATCAGGCTGCTGACGTAATCACTGAACCGGCGCACCTTGATCGCGCCCGGCGCCATGAACCGGTGCCCATAAGTGACGTTGCCGGAGGCAATATCGCCCAGCGTGAAAGCAATGATTTCTGCCTCGCTGGTCTCGCTGCCAAAGGTGCACACAATGGAATGCAGCGGCCGCACCCAGCGCAGCGCGTCGGCATGGGCGGAGCCCGCGCCCCAGCGCATCGACTTGGGCCAGGGAAAATTCTTCAATATCGGCGGCAGCAGTTCGGCCAGCACATCCTGCGCGCGCTGACCGGCTTTATGTATATGGGCGACATAGAAATCACCCTTTTTAGGGTCATTCTCAATCGCCGCCTGGTCGAGCGAGGCGAGGCCGGCGCTTTTCAAGAAACCGTCTACGGCCGCTTGCGGCGCGCTAACGCGCGGGCCCTTGCGCACTTCGCTGACATCGGGCTGCTGCACCGGCAGGCCGACAACATGCAGGCACAGCCGCCGCGGCGTGACATGCGCCACGCAGCCCTCATAAAGCAGCCCGCGCTCCACCAGGCCATCCGTCACCAGCCGTTGCAAATCCTGCGCCGCCTGCGCCTGCATGCGGGCGGGAATTTCTTCACTGAACAATTCAAGCAGCAAATCGGGCATGGCATACCATTAAATGAAAGAGGGCGGCTGTTGCGGGGCAACGCGCCAAACCTATGCCAAGCGCCGCTGATTTAAGCAACCCCGGCCATCTGCCACAGGCGCAGCGCGTGCGAATCTATGCCTCATTATAAATGGCGCGCGCGCCCGTTTGGCCGCTATATATATAGGTGAAGCTGCGGTCATTGTTTAACAAAACCTTACGGGGCTTGTTAGGATTGTCCCAAATCCACACGGCCTGCGTTAAAAACGTGACTATCATGCAACAGTGACCCCAAGAAGCGACGGCTCTGGGCCAATTGTGGGCAAAAGAGCTTTCCAATGGGGCAGAATCGCGGCATGTTGCGGAGGTGATCGGGGTCATCCGGTCGCTGGGTTTGGTTCAGGTTGCGGTTTCGAAGCTTCAATTCATTGAAACTTCAAAGGGCAGCCAAAGCCAAGGCCAAGGGGCCAAGGGGAGCAGAACGGTTCGATTAAGGCGAGGCCAGATGGTCAAGCTGGCTCGTCGATACCAAAAGCAAAACCAAATCCCGTTCGGGTTCAACATTTTTGGAGAATTAACATGAAGCTCATCAAGAGCATCCTTCTCGGCGCAGCGACCGGTGTGGTCGGCGTCGCAGCTGCTAGCGCAGCTGATCTTCCCCGCCTGACCAAGGGTCCTGCGGTTTCCTACGTAAAGGTTTGCGACACCTATGGCGCAGGCTTCTTCTACGTGCCGGGCTCGTCCGACACCTGCATCAAGATCGGCGGCTTCATGCGCGCTGACTACAATCTGGCTTCGGTTCACAACTTCGGAACCCGCACGATTGCAGCTGCTGGCGCTTTGGCTTCGGTTACTTCGAGCTCAACCCAGAAGACCGACAACTTCTTCGCACGTTTCGGCATCGGCGCTGACGTTCGCACGGCTACCCAGTATGGCGTTCTGCGCGCATACGGCCTCGGCGAATTCAACACCGGCAACGTCACTTTCGGCAACACCGCCAACGTTCGCGCTGCATTCGTGCAGTTCGCAGGCCTGACCGCTGGTCAAGCTGAATCGTTCTTCGACTTCTACGGTTACGGCGCTGACTATAACAGCGTGCACGACAGCTATCAGCCCACCCGCATGATCGCCTATACCGCTACCTTCGGTGGTGGTTTCTCGGCATCCTTGGGTCTCGAAGCCAACAGCACCCGCCAGAACGCTTTCCTGGTTGATCCTTTGGTTCCGGGCGTGATCGCCATCGGCGGTACCCGTATGCCTGACGTTGTGGCCAACCTCCGCGTTGACCAAGGTTGGGGCGCAGCCCAGTTGTCTGGCGCTCTGCATCAGTCGATCGCTGTTAACAACCCGGTTGGCCTGCCGCTGGCTTCCACCACCCGTTCGACCACCGGCTATGCCGTTCAGGGCGGCGTCAAGATCAACCTGCCGATGCTCGCCGCTGGCGACGCTCTGTGGATTGAAGGCGCTTACGCTTCCGGCGCAACCGCTTACCTCGGCTTTGGTTCCAACCAGTCGAACTCGCTCGGTGGTGCATTCCAGTCGGGTGCTCAGCTCTCGCGTCCGGAATACGACGTTGCCGTTCTCGCCGGTGGCAACCTCCAGAAGCAGACTGGCTTCCAGGTTATGGCTGCTCTCAACCATTACTGGACCCCGACTGTCGCTCAGGCATTCCTGATCGGCTACTCGAGCCTCAACCCCGGCCAGCAGACCTTTGCTGCAACTGGCGTTGGCAAGTGGAACGAACTCCGCCTCGCCAGCCAGCTGACCTGGTACCCGGTTGCTGGTTTCCAGATCGGCTTCGAAGGCGAATACGCTGCAGTGCGTGAAACGGTTAACGCCACCACCGCTGCTGCGCTGGCTGCGAACAACCTGAAGCCAAACTACGGCACCTGGAACGGCAAGCTCCGTATTCAGCGCTCGTTCTAAGCTGAACGCTTAAAATTAAAGGAAGGCCCCGGCGCGAAAGCCCCGGGGCCTTTTTTATGCCCCAGAAATTTTGCGAGGCGCCCGTCATTGCGAGGAGCTCTTGCGACGAAGCAACCCAGTGCAAGCGGGAAGGGCGCCCCCCACTGGCTTGCTTCGGGCTCCGCCCTCGCAATGACGCCCCCCCAACCGTCATTGCGAGGAGCTCCTGCGACGAAGCAACCCAGAGCAAGCGGAAAAGGCGCGCCCAACCGTCATTGCGAGGAGCTCTTGCGACGAAGCAACCCAGTGCAAGCGGGAAGGGCACGCCTTATAGGCATCCACTGGCTTGCTTCGCTCCGCTCGCAATGACGCCCCCCCAACCGTCATTGCGAGGAGCTCTTGCGACGAAGCAACCCAGTGCAAGCGGAAAAGGCGCGACTTACCGTCATTGCGAGGCGCCCAGCTCCGAAGCAACCCAGAGCAAGCGGAAAAGGCGCGCCTAATAGGCATCCACTGGCTTGCTTCGCTGCGGTCGCAATGACGAGCACCCACCGTCATTGCGAGGAGCACAGCTCCGAAGCAACCCAGTGCAAGCGGGAAGGGCGCGCCTCATAGGCATCCACTGGCTTGCTTCGCTGCGCTCGCAATGACGAACACCCACCGTCATTGCGAGGAGCACAGCTCCGAAGCAACCCAGTGCAACCGGGAAGGGCACCCCTTACAAGCATCCACTGGCTTGCTTCGCTCCGCTCGCAATGACGACTATGTGATTTTGCGTTGCATATCTAATTTCCACGGCTAAGTTGAAGCTTTCCGGGCCAGTCCTTGGAGGCACCATGCGCGAACCGGCGGTTTATATCATGGCCAGCAAGCGCAATGGCACGCTATATACCGGCGTCACCTCGGACTTGCCCCGTCGCGTGTCCGAGCATCGCCTCGGCACGCATCCCGGATTTACAGCGCGCTATGGCTGCAAATGGCTGGTCTATTACGAGCCGCACGACACCATGGAAGCCGCCATCCACCGCGAGAAGCAGATCAAAGCCGGCTCGCGGCGCAAGAAACTGGCCCTGATTGAAGAATCCAATTCCGCATGGCGCGATTTGTTTGAAGACCTGATCTAACACCGTCATTGCGAGGCGCGCAGCTCCGAAGCAACCCAGTGCAAGCGGGAAAGGCACCCCCCACAAGCCCCCACTGGTTTGCTTCGCTGCGCTCGCAATGACGACCAACCACCGTCATTGCGAGGAGCTCAGCTCCGAAGCAACCCAGTGCTATCGGGAAGGGCACCCCTTACAAGCCCCCCCTGGCTTGCTTCGCTCCGCTCGCAATGACGCCCCCCCACCGTCATTGCGAGGAGCGCTTGCTCCGAAGCAAACCAGTGCAAGCGGGAAGGGTGCGCCCTACAAGCCCCACTGGCTTGCTTCGCTCCGCTCGCAATGACGGGAGGTTCAGCCTCTGTCGCGCAGAAGGCGGGATTTTTCTCGGCCCCAATCGCGTTTCTTCTCGGTTTCGCGCTTGTCATGCAGGTTTTTGCCGCGCGCAAGGGCCAATTCGATCTTGGCCATGCCGCGGTCATTAAAATAGATCTTGAGCGGCACGATGGTCATACCATCACGCTCAACCCCTTGCGAGAATTTCACAACCTGGCGCGCGCTCATGAGGATTTTGCGCGGCCGGCGTGGTTCATGGTTGAAGCGGTTGGCCTGGAGATATTCGGGAATGGTGGCGTTGATCAGGAACATCTCGCCGCGCTCGGGTGCCGCATAGCTTTCGGCAATCGTCGCCTTTCCGGTGCGCAAGGACTTGACCTCGGTGCCGGTCAGCACCAAGCCACATTCGAGCACGTCGCCGATTTCATAATTGAAGCGCGCCCGCCGGTTGTCGGCCACCACTTTGAAATTTTTAACCGGCTTCTCCGCCATTGACCCTGCGCTCCAAACTTTACCGGTTCCGGTTCGCGCCCGGCCCCACTGAAGCTTATATAGGTGTCGGCAGCGCGCGCAACAAACCTCTTGGCCAATATCTGGCCAAGAGGCCCGCGCATCACTTTTTCATTTTCAAATACTTGCTCAGCGAGGTCGCACCGGACTTTTGCAGCACGGCACCCAAATTGTCGCTGTCGGCAAACCCCGGGGCAAAGCCTTTGCCGTAAGTTTCGCGAAGGTGCCCCACCTTGGTATTGTTATGCTTGCGTTCGATGCGCCCGGATTTATCACGATGCCTGCCATCAAGACCCGTGTGCTCTTTCGTTTTTTCTGTCATTTTCGGCTCCACATGAGTTGAAAAACACAATAAACGCGGAACGCGGATTTACATTTCTGCGCGTCGCCGAAGTTCAAAAAGCGGCGACGCACAAAACTGGTGGCGGGCCTTCCCCTTAACTGCACCCCGTCGTCGAGCCGCAGGTGTCGCATTTCAGGCAGGTGCCGTTGCGCACCAGCGTGAAATTGGCGCATTCGGGGCAGGCTTCGCCAACATAGCCCTTCATGCGCGCCTCATTGCGCTTGTCGGCGGCGCTTTGCGGCGCGCCCCAATTGAGCGTGCCAAGTTCCGGGGTGCCGGTTGGCTCGGGCACTTCGCCCTTGAGCGCCGTGGCGCCCTGCGTGCCAAACATCACGGTGGGCACGCTGTCCACTTTCACATGGCTTGGCACCAGCATCAAATGGTCGGTCTTGGAGCGCACCAGCCCCTTGGAGACCACCGAGGCATCGGCTTGGGTTGGCAACCGGCCTTCGTTCACCCCGCGGCCCATGGCATCAAAGCCCAGATCCTCGGGCTGCACATGCGCCAGATCATTACGCCCGACATAGGAAATGGCGAGTTCGCGGAACACGTAATCGAGAATGGAAGTCGCATTCTTGATCGCGTCATTGCCCTGCACCAGACCTGCCGGCTCAAACCGGGTGAAGGTGAAGGCATCGACATATTCTTCCAGCGGCACGCCATATTGCAGGCCCAGCGATATGGCTATGGCAAAATTGTTCATCAACGAGCGGAAGGCAGCGCCCTCCTTGTGCATGTCGATGAAGATTTCACCAATGCGGCCGTCCTGATATTCGCCGGTGCGCAGATAGACCTTGTGGCCACCCACAACCGCCTTTTGCGTATAGCCTTTGCGACGGTCGGGCAGCTTTTCGCGCTCACGGGTGCGCTCGACCCGCTCGACGATCCGCTCGACAATCTTTTCCGCCACCATCGCGGCGCGGGCCGGGGCGGGCTGCGCGATCAGCGCCTCGACCATGTCCTCGTCTTCGTCCTCGTCCTGAATCAATTGCGAGTTCAGGGGCTGTGACAGCTTCGAACCGTCGCGGTACAGCGCATTGGCCTTCAGCGCCAGACGCCAGGACAACAAATAGGCTTCCTTGCAATCCTCGACGCTGGCGTCATTGGGCATGTTGATCGTTTTGGAGATCGCGCCGGAGATGAACGGCTGGCTCGCCGCCATCATCCGGATGTGGCTATCCACCGACAGGTAACGCTTGCCGGTGCGCCCGCAGGGATTGGCGCAATCAAACACGGCATAATGCTCCAGCTTCAGATGCGGCGCGCCCTCCACCGTCATCGCCCCGCACACGTGGATATTGGCGGCGTCGATTTCAGCCCGCGAGAATCCCATATGCGCCAGCACGTCAAAGGCAGGGTCTTCCAGCTTGGCGGCCGGCACATTCAGCGTTTGCGTGAGGAAATCGGCCCCCAGTGCCCATTTGTTGAACACGAACTTGATGTCAAACGCGCCGGCCAGCGTTTTTTCCAGCGCTTCCAGCTTTTCTTCCGAGAAACCACGGGCGCGCAGGCTGGCGTGATTGACGCCGGGTGCCTGGCGCAGGCTGGCATGGCCAACCGCATAGGCTTCGATCTCGGCAATCTCGCTCTCGCGGTAGCCAAGCGCGCGCAGGGCTTCGGGAACGGCGCGGTTGATGATCTTAAAGTAACCGCCGCCGGCCAGTTTCTTGAATTTGACCAGCGCGAAATCCGGTTCGATGCCGGTGGTGTCGCAATCCATCACAAGGCCAATGGTGCCGGTGGGGGCAACCACGCTGACCTGCGCATTGCGATAGCCGTGCTTTTCGCCCAGCGCCAATGCCTTGTCCCAGGCGGCTTTGGCATGGTCGCCAAGGCGCGCATCGGGCAGGCTGGCATGGTCGAGCGGCACGGGTGCAACCGCCAGATCTTCATAGCCCCCCGCCTCGCCATAAGCGGCGCGGCGATGGTTGCGGATAACCCGCAGCATATGGGCGCTATTGGGCTTGTATCCCTTGAAGGGCCCAAGCTCGCTCGCCATTTCGGCTGATGTCGCATAGCAAACACCGGTCATGACGGCGGAAAGCGCGCCGCAAATCGCCCGGCCTTCGTCGGAATCATAACTGGTGCCCGAGGACATCAGCAGCCCGCCGATATTGGCAAATCCTAGCCCGAGCGTGCGATAATCATACGACAGCCGCGCGATTTCCTTGGACGGGAATTGCGCCATCATCACCGAGATTTCAAGAACGATCGTCCACAGACGCACCGCATGTTCATAGGCTGGCAGGTTGAAGCTCTTGTCGGCACTGCGAAATTGCAGCAGGTTGAGAGACGCCAGATTGCAGGCGGTGTCATCAAGGAACATATATTCCGAGCACGGATTGGAGGCGATGATTGGCCCCGAAGCCGGGCAGGTATGCCAGTCATTGATGGTGGTGTGATATTGGATGCCCGGATCAGCGGACGCCCAGGCGGCGAGGCCGATCTTCTCCCACAAATCCTGCGCGCGCAGCACTTTATGGGTTTTGCCATCGAGGCGGCGCTTCAGGTGCCATTCGCCGTCGTTTTCCACGGCGCGCAGGAATTCATCCGTCACGCGCACCGAATTATTGGAATTTTGCCCGGCGACCGTCAGATAGGCCTCCGAATCCCAGTCGGTATTATAGGTGTCGAAGCTGACGTCGGTATACCCCTGCTTGGCGTATTGAATGATGCGTTTGACAATGCCATCCGGCACATCGGCACGACGCGCCATGCGGATTTCGCGCTTGAGCGCCGGATTCTTCTCCGGATTGAAGCAATCATCGCCCGCGCCATCGCAATTGACACAAGCCTTCATCAGCGCCTTCAGGTGGCGACGCACGGTTTTGGAGCCGGTGACGAGGGCAGCAACCTTTTCTTCCTCTTTCACCTTCCAGTCGATATAGGCCTCAATGTCGGGATGATCGACATCCACCACCACCATTTTGGCAGCCCGGCGCGTGGTGCCACCCGATTTGATCGCGCCCGCAGCCCGGTCGCCAATGCGCAGAAACGACATCAAGCCAGAGGATTTGCCGCCGCCAGACAATTTCTCCGATTCGCCGCGCAGTTTGGAGAAATTCGAGCCGGTGCCCGAGCCGTATTTGAACAGGCGCGCCTCACGCACCCACAGGTCCATGATCCCGCCCTCATTGACCAGATCATCCGCCACCGACTGAATGAAGCAGGCATGCGGCTGGGGATGTTCATAAGCGGATTTGGAAGCCGTCAGCTTGCCGGTTTCATGGTCGACGTAATGATGGCCCTGGCCGGGGCCATCAATGCCATAGGCCCAGTGCAGACCGGTGTTGAACCATTGCGGCGAATTGGGCGCAACCATCTGCGCGGCCAGCATGAAGCGCAATTCATCATAAAACGCCCGCGCGTCCTTTTCGGTGGTGAAATACTTGCCTTTCCAGCCCCAATAGGCCCAGGCACCGGCCAGACGGTCAAACACCTGCTTGGCGGATTTCTCAGAGCCGTAACGCTCGTTCTCGGGCAAATTGGCAAGCGCAGCTTCGTCGGCCACCGAGCGCCACAAAAACGAGGGAATGCCGGTCTCTTCGACCTTTTTCAGCCGCGCGGGCACACCCGCCTTGCGGAAATACTTTTGCGCCAGAACATCGCTGGCCACCTGACTCCATCCGGCCGGCACTTCGACATTTTCCAGCGAAAACACCACCGAGCCGTCGGGATTGCGAATCTCGCTGCGCGTGGTGTTGAAGGCCAAGCTGTCATAGGCCGAATCGCTCTTGGCAGAGGCAGGCTTGGCAGAGCCAGGCTTGCCGGTTTCGGTAAAGCGCCGTTCGATATGCATTCTCGCAGTCCATTCGTGGTTTGCGGCGCGTGACAACGCTGCCGCGAGGTTCAGATTTCAATTGGTCAAAACGCGTCTCAAATGGCAAAAACTGGCTCGGTTCGCTATGAAAGCCCCATCCAATGCGAACCCTTGAAGACATTCGAAATATGCGACCAATTCGAAAAATCGTCAACCATTTGTATTAAAAAAATACTAACACACAAGATGTAGCGTTTCGTGCCGTCGTGCGGCCTATTGCGCTGACCCGCAACTAACTATCTGCAAAATATGGAGCTTGGGCCAGACGTCCATTTAATTCGTCCACAGATTGCGTGCTTTATCCCCAAGCTTCCGCGCCGGAAGCAGGGTTATTAACAAATTATGACACGAAAAAACGTCATTCTGAAGCCGACGTTCGAGAATCAGCGATCCGCAAATCCCAATCTTGCGGCATTGAGCACAGAATCAGCGTGAAGGCTGGACATGGCCTCATGGAATAAGGCATAGAATGGCGCATCGAACATTTCACGATGAGGGCCTGCCGATGCAATGGCTGTTACAGTTTTTCACCTGGTGGAACGGCCAGACGCTGAATACGCGCTTCCATACCTGGCGGCATGGTGAGTTTGTTGGCAAGGACACAGCGGGCAATAGCTATTACCGCACCCGCGGCGGCAAACTGGATGCGGCCCTTGGCTTTGAGCGGCGCTGGGTGATTTATGTGGGCGAGAGCGATGGCTCTGCAACGCCCCCAGGCTGGTATGGTTGGCTGCATCACACCAGTGATGTGCCACCAACGCAAGAAAACTATCTTGCCAAGGATTGGCAGCGTCCGCATCAACCCAATATGTCGGGCACTGCACTGGCTTACCGCCCGCCCGGTTCCATGGCCAATATCGGCGTGAACCCCGAACCCGCCGCCGATTATGACGCATGGTCGCCCGGTGCCTGAATTTGGTCGCAAGTTTTTGGCAAGTGACGTCGATCGATGGAACTGACTTGCACAGCAGCGGGCAGGCAAAGGAAGCAAGAATGAACATGCGTGGCACCGTGGGAAGGACTTTTGCAAAGCTGGCATGTGTTGGCCTTGGCCTCGCACTTGTCGCCATGCCGGCACGCGCGGACCACATTGAAAACCCTACCGCGACCTTTTCCGGCCTCGACAAGATCACCGGGCGCATCATCCACTTTTCAGCCTCCATCAATGAGACCGTGCAGTTTGGCTCGTTGCTGATCACGCCGCGCGTATGTGACTCCCGCCCGGCGACGCAGGCACCGCAAACCGAGAGCTTCATCCAGGTGGACCGTGTCAATGCCGCCAATAATTTCAAACGGATTTTTTCCGGTTGGGTGTTTGCGTCCAGCCCTGGACTGAACGGCATCGAAGACCCGATTTACGACATCTGGCTCACCAACTGCTCAGGCGGCACCACGGTCATTGCCAGCGAAAAGCCACCCAGCGACGACAATGCCATCAGCGATACGCCAAGCCCGGCGGAAACCATGCCGCTGGCCCCCGCGCCGGTCGAGCCGCTGGCACCCAAACCCCGTCCCAAACCGCCTGTGCGTCGCCCACCAGCGGAACTCGCGCCCCGCTCCGTGCCCAAGCAGCGTTTTTATCCAACCAATACCCACGCCGATTTCCCCGGCGCACCGCAGGGCGTATATTGAATCGCATCTAATTCTGCGGCTCCGGGCCCTGCGACAGAATTTCCAGCACCCGCGCACCGCTATAGGCCGGCCGGTTGGACCAATCAACCACTTCAAATCTGCCCGAAGGCACGGCCGCATCGAGGCGGGCGTGATATTGGTTGCGGCTGATTTCTATGGCCCCAAGGCTGGCAAGATGCGGCGTGATGAATTGCGTATCGAGCAATTGATAATCCATGGCACGCAAATGCGCGACCAGATGCGCCAGCGCGACTTTGGAAGCATCCGTGGCGCGATGGAACATGCTTTCACCACAAAATGCCTGCCCCAGCGCGACGCCGTATAATCCGCCCACCAGCGCCCCATCGAGATAAGTCTCGACACTATGGACGTGGCCTTGATCGAACAGCTTTCGATAAAGCTGGCGAATCAGGGGGTTGATCCAGGTTCCGGCCCCATCGGCGCGCGTTTTGGCGCAGCCCGCAATGACAGCATCGAAATCATGGTCGATGCGAACCTCGAACCGGTCGGCGCGCAATACCTTGGCGAGCGAGCGCCGGATGATCAGCCCATCAAGCGGGAAAATTCCGCGATCGGGCGGGTCGACCCAGAATATATGCGGATCATCCGCGCTCTCCGCCATCGGAAACAGGCCTACGGAATAGGCCTGCAACAGAATTTGGGGTGTGAGCGACAGATTGTTCTGTATCCGGGACATGCCCTTTATTGCGCGCAGCCGTTGGAGCGCGTCAAGCCCACCGGATGGACTTGCAGTCTTGCGCCTAACCTGCGGTTTTGAATTTGGTGGGGCGCAGCAAGAAGGACGGCACGTGATCGCCAAGCCCGATCACCGGCACATCATCCTCGTGGTCATGACGCGGGCGACGTTCATGGCGCTCTGGCCGCTCCTGACGCTCTGGGCGTTCGGCTCGAACGGGCGCTCGGGCACTGCGCTCCGGCGCGCTGCCCTCAGTCGGGCGCTCGCGCGTGGCAACTGGTTCGCGGCGCGGTGATCCTCGCCCGGCAGGGGCCTTGCGTTCACGCTTGCCGCGTGAAACTTGCGGTTCAGCGGATGTCTCGCCTTCGGCTTCCGGCACAGCCACATAATCGGGCAGCCAGTCGATTTTTCGCTCAATCAGCTTCTCGATTTCATCCACATATTTCTGGTCAGCCCGCGTCACGAGCGATAGCGCGGTGCCCAGTTTGCCGGCGCGGCCCGTGCGGCCGATGCGATGCACATAATCTTCGGCATGGGTTGGCATATCGAAATTGAAGACATGGCTGACATCTGGAATGTCGAGACCGCGCGCCGCCACATCCGAGCATACCAAAAGGTTGACCTGCCCGGATTTGAACGCATCCAGCGCCGCCATGCGCGCGCGTTGGTCGAGATCCCCATGCAGGGCACCCGCGCTAAACCCATGCCGCTCCAGCGATTGATGCAGCAAGGCCACCTCACTTTTGCGATTGCAGAATATGATGGCGTTTTTGAAATTGTCAGCGCTGCCCAAAAGGCGGCGCAGGGTCTCGCGCTTGGCATGGCCAGGAGCGGTTGTCACCAGCGCCTGCGTAATCGTGCTGGCAGTGGAGGCGGCACGCGCCACCTCTACCCGCGCCGGGTTATGCAGGAAGGTCTCGGTGAGCTTGGTGATTTCTGGCGGCATGGTTGCCGAGAAAAACAGGGTTTGCCGCGTGAACGGCACCAATTTGCAGATGCGCTCAATATCGGGAATGAAACCCATGTCGAGCATGCGATCGGCCTCGTCGATGACGAGAATCTCGATGCCCGTCAGCAAAAGCTTGCCGCGATCGGCAAAATCCAGCAATCGGCCGGGTGTCGCAATCAGCACATCGGCACCGCGCGTGATCTTGGCTTCCTGATCGCTGAACGATACGCCGCCAATCAACAAAGCCACATTGATCTTGTGATTGATACCGTAGCGCGCAAAAGATTCTTCTACCTGCGCCGCCAATTCGCGGGTTGGCTCCAAAATCAGCGTGCGCGGCATGCGGGCGCGGGCGCGTCCGGTTTCCAATCGCGAAATCATGGGCAGCGTGAAGGCGGCGGTTTTGCCGGTGCCGGTCTGGGCAATGCCCAGAACATCGCGGCCACTGATGGCAAACGGAATCGCCTGTGCCTGAATGGGGGTAGGGGTGGTGTAACCAGAAGCGGCTACAGCCTGGAGGACCTTGTCGCTAAGGCCTAACTCGGAAAAACTCATTATTATCCTGAAACGGCCCTGAGCGAATCGATCATGCCGTGGGGCGCGTCATCATGAACACATGAACTGCCAAATCATTGATCAGTCTGGGGGCACGCGCAAGCCCCACGTGAAATGCCTGCATGATGCCGCCATAAAAGTCAAGCTTTTGCTGCGAAATTGCAAGCTCGCCCACCAAATTGCCGATAAAAATTCAAGCGCTATGCTTACTGTGCATCGTCCTGATTTTTGACCTCGCCGGAGCAAGGCGCAAAAGTGACGGGCTTATCGAGTACGCTGCGGATCGAACCCGTTGCGCCGTAATCCACTTTTCCAAAATTATTGCGCGCGCCAGGGTTGGCCGCCTCGGTCACCCGGGTTGGCTGGCCGGTGCGCGTCCAGGCCAAAACGGGATACATGCCGCTGTCAGCGATCTGGCTGAGAACGCTGACACCAGCCATGCCGGTCAATGAAAAAATACCAGCGGCCACAATGATGGAATAGCGAAAGAACTTGTGATCGCCGGTGTCTACGTCGTCGTGTTTCATGAACGGAACCTCTAAACTTGAGGCTCCAAATTGCGCCAACTGGGTAAACGGGAGGTTTACACGTGGCATTTAATCCTGAAATAATGCCAAAGCCTCAGGAAGCCTGGCTCGAACGCATCATTCGGTTCATCACACCATCTTTCAGGAAGAAATAGTGATAGAGCCCGGCAAGCAAATGCAAAGCCGCCACACCCACCAAAATATAGGCCAGCAATCCATGCAGATTTTCGGTGGTCTCGGCAAAAGGCTTGTTTACAGCCCAGGGCGAAGCAATGTTGAACAGGCCGAAATTGATACCGGCACCGCGCGCAAAGCGCGTCATCATCCCGACAATCGGCACGGCGAACATCAGAATATAAAGCAGGTAATGCCCGGCTTTCGAAATCAGGGCCTGCAAATGCGGCACGCTGCTTGGCAGGGCGGGAACCACATGGGTCAACCGCCAATAAAGCCGGAATGCCACCAGAATCAGCAAGGTTAAGCCGATGGCTGCATGCAGGTTGATCATGTCGCCTTTCAGCGGTTTTTGAAAATCATCAAAAATCAGTCCAACAAAGAATTGGAAAACAATGATCAAGGCGATCAGCCAATGCAGGCCAATGGCAATTGGTGAATAGCTTGTGGTTGCAACTTCATTTTTGGGCGGCATGTTTTTTCCTGGGTGGCAATCAAGGCGCAATGGCCTAACTTTGTGACGCAATCATAAAATTGGGACTAAATATCGACACTCTCGACGGCAAACGCGGCGCGTTCTGTAATAAAGGCAAATCGCGCCTCGGGTTTGTTGCCCATCAGTCGATCAACGGCGTCTATGGTATTTTCTCGGTCATCGGCGGCAATGGTCACTTTCAAAAGCAGGCGCTTTTTGGGGTCCATCGTGGTCTCTTTTAACTGGTCTGCGCGCATTTCGCCCAGCCCCTTGAAGCGGCCAATCTCGATTTTGCCTTTGCCGGTAATGACATTTTTCAAAAGGTGTTCGCGGTCGGCCTCATCACGCGCGTAATAGCGCTTGGTGCCTTGGGTCAGCGAATAAAGCGGCGGCACCGCGAGATAGAGATGCCCGCCATCAATCAATTTGGGCATCTCCCGATAAAAATAGGTAATGAGCAGCGAAGCAATATGCGCACCATCCACGTCCGCGTCGGTCATGATGATGATCTTTTCATAGCGCAGATCAGCATCCTTATAGTGGCTTCCCGTGCCGCAACCGAGCGCTTGCGCCAGATCGGACAATTGCTGGTTGGCCTGCAGTTTGTCTCGCGTCGCGCTGGCGACATTGAGGATCTTGCCACGCAGCGGCAAAATCGCCTGGTTGGCCCGATCCCGCGCCTGTTTGGCGGAACCGCCGGCCGAATCGCCTTCCACGATGAACAATTCGGAGCCTTGCGACGAATTATTGGAGCAATCGGCCAATTTACCCGGCAGCCGCAGCTTTTTGACCAGGGATTTGCGCGCCACATCCTTTTCCGCGCGGCGGCGCAACCGGTCCTCGGCGCGCTCAATCGTCCAGTCGAGGAGCCGCGTCGCCTGCACGGGTGAACCCGCCAACCAGTGATCGAACGCATCGCGCACGCTGGTCTCGACAATCCGTGCCGCTTCGGCCGACATCAGACGGCCCTTGTTCTGGCCCTGAAATTCCGGCTCGCGGATGAAAATGGCGATCATCGCGGCGCAATTGAGCATGATATCGTCAGTGGTGATGCCGCTGGCCCGCTTGGTCTGGCCAATGCGTTCGGCATGGTCTTTCAGGCCGCGCAACATGGCGATCCGAAAACCGGCTTCATGGGTGCCGCCATCGGGGGTCGGAATGGTGTTGCAATAGGAGCGCACGAAACCATCTTCGCCCGCCTGCCACGCCACCGCCCATTCAATCGAGCCGTGCCGTCCGGGTTTGTCGATACGTCCGGTAAAGGGCTGGTCCGTCACCAATTCCCGTCCGTCGATTTCCTGCGCCAGATAATCCTTCAACCCACCCGGAAAGCGAAACACGGCTTCGGTGGGTATGGCACTGCCCGGCTCCAGCAGCCCTGGCGCGCAATGCCAGCGAATTTCAACGCCGCCAAACAGATAGGCTTTGGACCGCGCCATTTTGAAAATGCGCGCCGGCTTGAAATGCGCACCTTCGCCAAAAATCTGCGGGTCTGGCAGAAACCGCAGCCGGGTGCCGCGCCGGTTTTGCACGCGGCCAATGGTTTCCAGCGGCCCGATCGGGCTGCCACGTTCAAAAATCTGGCGGTACAGCGTCTGCTCGCGCGCCACCTCCACCTCAAGTCGCACCGACAGCGCATTGACCACCGAAACGCCAACCCCGTGCAAACCGCCCGATGTCTCATAGGCCTTGGAATCAAACTTGCCGCCGGCATGCAGCGTGGTCATGATCACTTCAAGCGCTGATTTGTCGGGGAATTTCTTGTGGCGATCGACGGGTATGCCGCGGCCATTGTCCGAGACACACAACCAGCCTTCCGGTTCCATGCTTACTTCGATGAATGAGGCATGGCCAGCCACCGCTTCATCCATGGAATTGTCGATAACTTCGGCAAACAGATGATGCAGCGCCGCTTCGTCCGTGCCGCCAATATACATGCCAGGGCGGCGGCGAACCGGCTCCAGCCCCTCAAGAACATCAATTGAATCCGCGTTATATTCGGCTTCCCCGGTCTTGGGTAAAGCCACGCGGGGCTCAGGCCGCACGACCGCCTTGCGCTGGCTTGCGCCGCGCACCGTCGCTCCCTCCGCGTCGGCTTTTGGGGCCACAACCGGCAATGATTCAAACAGGTCTTCGTTCATGCTCACAATGGGATGTTAGTGATTCGCTGTGCCCAGACTATGGCACACTTTACCAGATAGTGCCGCAAATCCACTGTTTCAGGCTAGGTTACCGCGCCGCTGAATGTCAATTTCCCGTTGAAATCGCGGTGGACAGCGAGTGCGAGAATTTCCGTCCCGCTGAAATTTAACATGCGCGGCCGCTCCAGAAGCGCACCGGCTTCGCCATTGACACGCGCCACCGCAATGTTGACGCGCTCGCCAAAGGCGTGGAGATCAATGACGGGAATGCTGGCATCCGTGCCCTGCGGCACCATGAAATCGTGCCCGTCATCCTGCCAGCGAGACAGGCCGATGAAATGCGAAACATGCGCGCGCTGGAACCATGGCTCGGCTTTGATCATGGCCAGCAAGGACAATGGCGCGATCAGATATCCGTCCTGCATCGCCTCGATCTGGCTTTGCAATCCGGCCGCTGAAAACGGCGCATGATATTGCATGCTGGCGCTGGAAAGCAGCATTACCAGGGGCCCGCTCACCAACCCGGCCTGCGAGGCTGGCGGCAATGTCGTCAATAATTGCGACCGCTGCACAATGTGCGTGGCCTCGATGAAGGTGAGTGCGCAAGTCACCATTTTCACTTGCTGTTGAATGACGGGCTGCCAAATCGGGGCGCGATCGCCATTTTGGGCGTTTTCATAGGTGATAATCAAGGAAGCCATCGCGGGCTTGGGAAGGTCGACATTGAAGAAAGGTTCAACCGCCGATCCAAGATCGACCGTGCCATCGGGGGCATCGCCCGCCAATATGCCCACGAGCCGCACGCTTTGCGCTTGCAGGGCGCATTCGAGGGCCAGGTCTGCCAGATCAATGTCTCCCATTCGGGAAACGGTGAGCAGCGCGGCAGCATCCATCTGCCGAACCCGCTCCAGCGCCGCATCGCGCGGCATATGCAGCGGCAGCAGCGCGACATGCAGGCCAAGGCGGCAGGCCGCGAACAACCCGCAAATGGTTTCATTCGCACCCGCGCCATAAAGGGCGATGGTTTCACCCGCCACCAGACCGACATTGCTGAGCAGCAAGGTGAGCCGCCCGACCCGCGTTGCAATTTCGCCTATGGTCAGGGCCGGGCCGTTGGGGCCGCCACGCAATCCGGGCGCGTTCGGTCGCATTTGCGCCGCCCCGTCCAGCAGTAAATCCAGCGTGCAACCGGCCAGCGGGTCATTCGGGTCCATTGGTTGGGCTGCGCTCTCGCTCATGGCTTTTTCAACTTGGGAAATTGACTGCCCGCGACTGTGCCCGGCTTTTGGCGAATCCACCAATTGTCGAGCGTCGCCTCGAACTCGGGCTGTCCGAATTTAGGCCACTCGCGCGGATGTGCAAGCCGACTGGAGGCGCCAATCCACATCTGCGCGCGATGGTAGAGCGGCACCACATAAAACCCCGAAAGCAGCACGCGGTCATAGGCGCGCACCACGGTCTGGAATTGCGCGTCGGTTTTGGCCGCCAGCATGTCGTCAATCAGGTGATCGATCACCGGCGAGCGGACGCCAGCCAGATTGAATGAGCCATTGGAACTGGCACTTGCCGAGCTCCAGCGCCCGCGCTGTTCTGCCCCCGGTGAGGCGGAGGAGATCCAGCTTCCGAGCATCATGTCAAAGTCGAAATTCTGGCGTCGGCGTTGATATTGCACCTCGTCCACCTGCCGCACCCTCGCATCGACGCCCAACCGCTGCATGGATTGCGCAAAAAACAGCGCCAGTCGCTGCTGCGAGGTATTTGTGACCATAATTTCAAAGCGCAGCGGCTGCCCGCCCTTGGCCAGAACGCCATTCTGGATCTCATAACCCGCCGCCTTCAAAAGGTCATAGGCCTTATGCGCCAAAGCACGATCCCGACCCGACCCGTCGGACACCGGCGGACGCCAGCTTCCGTCCAGAAAATCGGGCCGAACCTGCGCCCCCAATTGATGGAGCAGGGTCAATTCCCCGGCACTGGCGGGATGTCCGGTCGAGGCAAGCGGACTGCCGGCATAAAATGAATCGGTGCGGGTATAGAGGCCATCGAACAATATCTTGTTCACCCACTCGAAATCGAACAAGAAACTGAGCGCCTCGCGCACCCGCACATCCTGAAACATCGGGTGGCGGGTGTTGAAAACGAAACCCTCCAGCCCCTTCGGCCCACCGATATTGACGGCTTCATGAAACATGCGGCCATCGCGCATCGCCGGAAAATGATAGCCGCTTGTCCAGTGGGTCGGGTCCACCTCTTCGCGATAGTCAAGCAACCCCGCCTGAAATGCCTCGAACATCGTGTCGGCGTCGCGATAATAGATCAGGTGCAGCGTATCGAAATTGTAGAGGCCGCGATTGATCGGCAAATCCTTGCCCCAATAATCGGGGTCGCGCTGCAGCACCAGTTCCTTGCCCGGATCCACTTTGGCGATCTTGTAGGGCCCCGAACCCAGCATCGGCTTGAGGCTCGCTTCGGGAAAACGTGCCACATCTGTTGCCTTCGCCGACAGCACCGGCATCAAGCCCAGCGTCAGCGGCATTTCGCGGTCGTTAATGCCGGTCAAATCGAAACGGATGGTGTGGGGATCGAGGATCGTGACAGCCTTGATCAACCCATAGGCGAAACGCTGCGGTGGCCGCCCTTTGGTTTTCAACAGGTTGAACGTGAAAAGCACATCCTCGGCGGTGATGGGCGTGTGGTCGGAAAATCGCGCCAGAGGGTTGATGTGAAATGTCACAAAATCACGCGCGGCATCGGTCTCGACGCG
This sequence comes from Hyphomicrobiales bacterium, assembly GCA_019075865.1. Taxonomy (GTDB): domain Bacteria; phylum Pseudomonadota; class Alphaproteobacteria; order Rhizobiales; family Beijerinckiaceae; genus REEB77. The sequence continues at coordinate 46,239 of JAGXAN010000008.1, forward strand.
ATCGGCGATCAGCCCGTAGAGCGTGTAGGGTTCATCATAGGAGCGCATCAGCAAGGTTTGATAGACATTGCCGCGCAGCCCCTGCGACGTGGAACCCGACAGGAGGTTGAAGGGATTCAGGCTGTCAAATGTGCCCAGAAAGCCAAGCGAAATTGAGCCGCCTTTGGGCGCGTTCGGGTTGGCATAGGGCAGGTGGCTGAAATCAGGTGGCAGCGCGGGTGTGTCGCGAATGGCGATCCCGTAATCGGGCTCAGCCGTTGCAGAAGCCACAACTTGCGGTGCCGTCACAGGCACGGTTTGCCCCGGCGGCGCTCCGGCAGCCGCAGTGCTCATACATATTGTGGCGAATGTCAGGGCCCGAATCATTTGCTTCATCGCGCCATTTTAGCGACTAAGGTCGTCAAGGGCCATGCTCAACCGTGCAAACCGCCCAAATGCAGCGCAACATCCCGAAATTCAAGTCCAATATACCGCCCCGCCGGATTTGACAGCGACTGGAATTGGCCTAGTACTGCCGCAATTCCTCCACATTGGGTCGCCAAGGAACCTTTGACAGACGCATCTCCCGTGCTCGGACGCGTTTGCACCATGAAAAGAATAAAATGCGCGGCCAGCACACTTGCTGATTGTCGACGATAATGGCACAAGCACGCCTGAATTTAATGCGCTCTTTGCATGCGGCAGGAGTTCCGTTTCTCGAATGAGAGTTCCGTCTCTCGAATGAAAGGTCCAATTCATGTTGAAGGTTCGATTGCTCACGGCAACGATGGCTTTGGGCGCGACGCTGCTTATGGCCGCAAGCGCCAATGCGGCTCAGCCTGCCAAGAAGGTTCAAAACAAGGCGGGTGAGGCAGCCCCCGCAGCTGCCCCGGCGCAACAGCCCGGTGGTGCCGTAAAGGCCGACCTCATCGGCCTCGGCAAGTGGCTGAAGATCTGCGATGTGGATCAGAACATCAAAAAGAAGGTGTGTTACGCCACCCGCGATTTCGGGACGGCGGCTAACCAGCCGACCCTGGCCTTGGCCGTTTATTCGACCGAAGGCGAAAAGGTCAAGATATTGCGGATGCTGCTGCCGGTTGGCCTGTTGCTTCAGCCAGGTTTCCGCATGTCGGTGGACAAGGGCGCAGGCACTGCCGGAGCCTATCAGATATGCTTCCCCAATGGGTGCTTTGCCCAGACCAAGTTGGACCCAGCCGCGCTCGAACGCACCAAAAAAGGCACTGAAATGCACATTGAAGTGCAAAATCAGGGTGGTCAGGTGATCACTTTCAACCTGCCGCTTGAAGGTTTCGGCACGGCGTTTGATGGCCCTGCCATTGATCCAAAAGTCCTCGCGGCCGAGCAGAAGGCGCAGCAAGACCAGTTGAAGGCGGCCCTTCAGCAGCGCGCGGAAGAACAGCGCAAGGCATTGGAGAAGACCGCGCCGGCCGGCGCAGCCCCAGCAGCCCCCGCAGCTGCCACTCCAGCAGCGCCAGCCGCAGCCGCTCCTGCCAAGTAATAGACGCACGACAACCGAAAATTCGAGCCGGGCAGTCTTGCCCGGCTTTTTTGTGCCGGGCATGCAAAATGTCAGACGATAGGGCGTGCAAATGCGACTTTGGTTGCTGTGCTCTATTGACAGGCGTTTCAACTGAAGGCCCTGTACGTGCCTGCACGGATCGGGGCCATTGCCATGGTTCCACCGGCCATGGGCGCAATGACGCCCGCAACGTGACGCGATTGGAAATTGGGAGAAGCGCATATGAGATTGGTCCGCTACGGAAAAATGGGCAAGGAAAAGCCGGGGATTCTCGACGCGAATGACAAGATCCGTGACATTTCCGGCATTGTCGACGATTTGTCGGGGGACTTCCTGTCGCCCAAGAATTTGGCCAAGATCGCCAAGGCAAAAATCGACAAATTGCCAGAGGTGCGTGGCACGCCCCGCATCGGCTCCTGCGTCGCGCGTCCCGGTAATTTCATCGCGGTCGGGCTGAATTTTGCAGATCACGCCGCCGAAACCGGCGCGCCCGTGCCCAAGGAACCGATCTTGTTCAACAAGGCCCCCAATTGCGTCGTCGGCCCCTATGATGACGTGATGCTGCCCAAGGGATCGGTGAAAACCGATTGGGAAGTGGAGCTTGCCATCGTCATTGGCAGCCGCGCTTCCTACGTCACGGAAGCGGACGCCATGGCCCATGTCGCCGGATTTTGCATCTGCAACGATGTTTCCGAGCGCGAATACCAGGCCGAACGCGGTGGCCAGTGGATGAAGGGTAAATCAGCCCCGACCTTTGGCCCGCTGGGCCCGTGGCTGGTAACGCCCGACGAAATTGCCGATGTGCAGAAGCTTGATATGTTTTTGGATGTCAACGGCGCGCGCTGCCAGACCGGTTCCACCGCGACGATGATTTTCAACGTCGTGCAATTGGTCTCCTATATTTCGCATTTCATGACGCTGGACCCCGGCGACATCATTACCACCGGCACCCCGCCGGGCGTCGGTCTTGGCATGAAGCCGCCCCGCTACTTGAAAGCGGGCGACACCTTGTCGCTCGGCGTCGCCGGTTTGGGCCGTCAGGCACAGCGCGTCATCGCCTGGACGGATGAGGCCTGATCGCACGCTTTCCACAGGCGCAACGCCGGTAATGCGTTGCGCCCGTTTGATATAGCGTGCGGCTTGATGCACTGTCGCAATCCATAGAATAGTGCGGATGGCGATTCGTCGCCCGCCGCAAGCTTGACCAAACCCACCTGCCGGATAAAAAAACTCATGCGTATGTCGCGATATTTTCTTCCTATTTTGCGTGAAACCCCAAAAGAGGCGGAGATTGTGTCGCATCGCCTGATGCTTCGGGCCGGGATGATCCGCCAGGAAGCTTCCGGCATTTACGCTTGGCTGCCTTTGGGGCTGCGTGTGCTCGAAAAGATCAACAAGATCATTCGGGAAGAGCAAAACCGGGCAGGGGCGATTGAGTTGCTGATGCCCACCATCCAATCAGCCGACCTTTGGCGGGAATCCGGCCGTTACGAAGATTACGGCAAGGAAATGCTGCGCATTCGCGATCGCCACGAGCGGGACATGCTGTTTGGCCCGACCAACGAGGAAATGATCACCGAGATTTTCCGCGCCAACGTCAAGTCCTACCGCGATCTGCCCCTCAACCTCTATCACATCCAATGGAAATTCCGCGATGAAGTGCGCCCGCGCTTTGGCGTCATGCGGTCGCGCGAATTCCTGATGAAGGACGCCTATTCGTTTGATCTGGATGCGCGCGGCGCGCAGGAATCCTATCACCGGATGTTTGTCGCCTATTTGCGCACTTTCGCGCGGCTGGGCCTCACCGCCATCCCCATGAAAGCCGATACCGGGCCGATTGGTGGCGAAAACAGCCATGAATTCATTATTTTGGCGTCAACCGGCGAGAGCGAGGTCTATTGCCACAAGGATTTTCTGCAATTTTCATCGCCGCCCGACACGGTCAATTTTGATGACGCGGCCGAAATGGCGGCGATTGTCGAGAAATGGACGTCGCGTTACGCCGCCACTTCCGAAAAGCACGACCAAGCCGCCTTCGCCGCGCTGCCCAAAGACGAGCAGGTTTCGGCGCGTGGCATCGAGGTCGGCCATATTTTCACCTTCGGAACCAAATATTCAGTGCCGATGAAAGCCAATGTCAGCGGTCCGGACGGCAAGGAAGTGCCCGTGCACATGGGTAGCTATGGCATCGGCCCCTCGCGCCTGGTGGCGGCGCTGATTGAGGCCGGCCACGATGACAATGGCATCATCTGGCCCGATGCCGTGGCACCCTTCAATGTCGGCATTGCCAATCTCAAAATCGGCGACGCCGCCACCGACGCTGCCTGCACGAGGCTTTATGCCGCCATGCAAAAGGCCGGGATCGACACCCTTTACGATGACCGCGATGAGCGGCCGGGCGTGAAATTTGCGACCATGGACATGATCGGCGTGCCGCATCAGGTGATTGTCGGGCCCAAAGGCCTCGCCGAGGGAAAAATCGAACTGAAGGACCGCCGCAGCGGCGCGCGCGAAAACCTGAGCGTGGATGAAGTGATTGCGAGGTTGACCGCGTGAGCATTGCCGCGACCAGCGAAACCGTGCCCGCAAAGGCCGCCCAGCCAACCGGAACGCGGCCATTTTCGGCATTTGAATGGATGGTGGCGCTGCGCTATTTGCGGGCGCGCCGCCAGAGTGGCTTTGTCTCGGTCATCGCCGGTTTTTCCTTTGCCGGCATTATGCTGGGTGTCGCCACATTGATTGTGGTCATGTCGGTGATGAACGGCTTTCGCTACGAATTGCTGTCCAAGATTGTTGGCGTCAATGGCCACATTTTCCTTCAGGCCGTTGGCAAACCGCTCGATGATTATAATGATGTCGTCACCCGTGTCGCCAAAGTGCCCGGCGTGACCGTGGTTCTGCCTTTGGTGGAGGGCGCGGCCGGCGTATCATCGCAATACAACCAGTCAGGCGCCTTGGTGCGCGGCGTGCGCGAAAGCGATCTGAAGCGCTTGCCGGGCATAGCCGGCCATGTCGTTCAGGGCAGTCTCGATGGTTTTGACACCAGCGGCGGCGTTGCGATTGGCGAGCGCATGGCCCAAACCCTGAGTTTGCAAGTCGGTGATTCCATTTCGATATTGATTGCCAAGGGCGCGCAGACCCCCTTCGGCATAGCCCCGCGCATCAAGGCCTATCCGGTAACCGCCATTTTCAAGATTGGCATGTCGGAATTCGACTCCACTTTCGTTTACATGCCTCTGGCAGAGGCGCAGGCCTTTTTCAACCGCGACAATGAAGCCAGCGTCATTGAGATTTTTGTAAAGAACCCAGACGATATGAACGGCATGCGCAAGAAAATCGACGCAGTTGTCGGGCGTCCGGTCATCATGACCGATTGGCGGGAGCGCAACCAGACCTTCTTTGACGCATTGAATGTCGAGCGCAATGTCATGTTCATCATTCTGGCGCTGATTGTGCTGGTGGCGGCGCTCAATATCATATCCGGGCTGATCATGCTGGTGAAGGACAAGGGCCGCGATATTGCTGTTTTGCGCACGATGGGCGCGACGCGCGGTGCCGTCATGCGGATTTTCCTGATCACCGGCGCCTTTATCGGCTTTGCCGGAACCCTGGCCGGCCTGCTGCTCGGCCTGCTCGTGGCCAGCAATATCGAGCACATCCGTCAGGGCCTGAACTGGCTGCTGGGCGCCAATCTGTTTCCCTCCGAATTGTATTTCCTCTCCACCCTGCCGTCGCGGATTGAGCCCTCGGACGTCATAACGGTGGTCGCCATGACCCTGTTCCTGTCCCTGGCAGCCACGCTTTATCCCTCTTGGCGCGCCGCCAAACTCGATCCGGTTGAGGCTTTGCGTTACGAATGAGCGACCCCGTTCTCTATATCCACCAAGCCGAACGCCGCTACCAGCAGGGCGAATCGAGTCTGGAAATCCTCAAAAAAGCCGACATCGCGCTTTGGCCAGGCCAGTCGGTTGCGCTGGTTGCGCCATCCGGTGCCGGCAAATCGACCCTGTTGCACATGGCCGGACTGCTGGAGCAGCCCGATGCGGGCGAGGTGTATATTGATGGTCAGCCGACCACCCATATGAACGATGATCAGCGCACGCTGCTGCGCCGCTTGCGGATCGGCTTTGTGTATCAGATGCACCATTTGCAGCCCGAATTTACCGCCAGCGAAAATGTCATGCTGCCGCAGATGATCCGGGGTCTCTCCCGTAGGGAAGCGCAACGCCGCGCCCATGAATTGCTGGATTACCTCGGGCTTGGCCAGCGCAAGACCCATCGCCCAGCGCAATTGTCGGGTGGCGAACAGCAGCGCGTCGCCATTGCCCGCGCCGTGGCCAATGCCCCCAATATCCTGCTGGCGGACGAGCCGACCGGTAATCTGGATCCGGTTACCGCAGACAAGGTTTTCGGCACGCTCACCACGCTGGTCAAAGCCACAGGTCTGGCGGCGCTGATTGCCACCCATAATCTGGATCTTGCCGCCCGAATGGATCGCCGCGTCACCTTGCGTGATGGGCAGGTGGTTGAATTGCCATGAGATGGCAAGCCGCGCAAAGCGTATTTGGGGCGAACATAGTCCGAACGAATTTGCGACAGGAACCCAAAATAGCACTTGACTTAGAACAAATATGAAACATACTGGGCCTACAAGAACAAATGAGGTCCATCATGTTCAAGTATGCGTTGCAGTCCGTGTGTCTCGGGGTTTTGGAATTGAGTGCGATTGCGGCCTATGTCGCATTTGTGATGATTGTGGGCCGCTCGCTGGCGTAAGGTCAGGCAGTGGCCGGATTGGGAGTGGGGGTTAGGCGATGCAGGGCAGCCCGGGATTTGTCCATCTTCATGTCCATTCGGCTTATTCCCTGCGGGAAGGGGCGCTGTCGGTAGAGGCGCTCGCCAAACTGGCGGTCGCCGACAAAATGCCGGCGCTTGCCATTACCGACACCAACAACCTGTTCGGTGCGCTGGAATTTTCGGAATATATGGTCAAAAACGGCGTACAGCCGATTATAGGGCTGCAAGCGAACCTGAATTTTGCCGATGCGGCGTCGCTGGGTATGCGACAGGAACTCGCCGGGGCCGGCACTGGTTCGATCGTGTTGCTGGCAAAATCGGAGATGGGCTACGCCAATCTGATGAAGATTGCCTCCAAACTGCATTTGGAGGCGGATCCTTCCGAGGGGCCAGCGCTGCATCTGGAAAAGCTCGATGGCCTTGTCGATGGCCTGATCGCGCTTTCGGGTGGCTCGGAGGGGGCGATATCGCCATGGTTTGGCCGCGAGCGCCCGGAAATGGCGATGGGCCGGTTGCAGCGCTTAGAAAAATTATTTGGCGAGCGGCTTTTCATTGAATTGCAGCGTCATGACACAGCCGATGAGCGCGCCAGTGAAGCCGCTTTGATTGATTACGCTTATCAGCACTCGCTGGGGCTGGTGGCGACCAACGAACCCTATTTTGCCAGCCAGCGGGATTTTGAAGCCCATGACGCGCTGATCTGCATTGCCCAGAACAGCTTTTTGAGCGCGCAGGATCGTCGCCAATTGACGCCCAAGCACAGCTTTCTGCCGCGCCGCGATATGTTGAAGCTATTTTCCGACCTGCCGGAGGCCTGCGCCAATACGGTGGAAATTGCCCGCGCCTGCGCCTATCGGCCCAAGCCCCGCAAACCCATTTTGCCCAATTTTACCGCATTGGACGGCACTGCGCTGGATGAAGTGGGTGAATTGCGCACGCAGGCCTTGCAGGGCCTCACCGATCGCCTGGCTGCCAATGGCATGGCGCCAGGACTGACGCTGGAAGATTATCAACAGCGTCTCGAATTTGAGCTGGATGTCATCATCAAGATGAAGTTTCCAGGTTACTTCCTGATTGTTGCCGATTTTATCCGCTACGCCAAGCGCGAGCACATTCCGGTCGGGCCGGGCCGTGGGTCGGGTGCCGGATCGCTGGTGGCCTATAGTTTGCAGATCACCGATCTTGACCCATTGCGTTTTGGCCTGCTGTTTGAGCGGTTTCTCAACCCCGAACGTATTTCAATGCCCGATTTCGACATTGATTTTTGTCAGGATCGCCGCGATGAGGTGATTGCCTATGTGCGCGGCCGTTACGGGCGCGACCGGGTGGCGCAAATCATCACCTTTGGGTCGTTTCTGGCGCGCGGGGTCATGCGCAACGTCGGCCGCGTGCTGGAAATGCCGCTTGGCCAGGTCGACAAGCTCGCCAAACTGGTGCCGCAGAACCCGGCCAAGCCGATGAAATTGGTGGAGGCCATCGCCACCGAAACCCGTTTGCGTGAAGCGGCCGATTCTGAGCCCAAAATTGCCCGCATGCTGACCATTGCCCAGACCCTTGAGGGGCTTTTGTCGAATGCCTCCACCCATGCCGCCGGTATTGTCATCGGCGATCGCCCGCTGGATCAATTGGTGCCGCTTTACCGCGACCCTAAATCCGACATGCCTGCCACCCAATTCAACATGAAATGGGTTGAGGCGGCCGGTCTGGTCAAATTCGACTTTCTCGGGTTGAAAACCCTAACAATTTTGGCCAAGGCAGTGGCTTTGTTGAAAGATCGCAAAATTCAGGTAAACTTGGCCGCCATACCGCTTGACGACAAATTGACTTTTGAATTGCTTGGTCGCGGCGAAACCGTCGGCGTGTTCCAGTTGGAAAGCGCGGGCATGCGCAAGGCCCTTGTCGACATGCGCGCCGACCGCTTTGAAGATATTATCGCGCTGGTCGCCCTGTATCGGCCCGGTCCGATGGAAAACATTCCCACCTATTGCGCCCGCAAACTGGGCGAGGAAGACCCCGAATATTACCATCCCCTGATCCAGCCGGTGCTGCAGGAAACTTTCGGTGTCATCATTTATCAGGAACAGGTGATGCAGATCGCCCAGACCCTGTCGGGCTATTCGCTCGGTGAGGCCGATGTTCTGCGCCGCGCCATGGGTAAAAAGATCAAGCGGGAGATGGATGCGCAGCGCGAGCGCTTCGTCGAGGGCGCGCTCAAGCGCGATCTGAAATCCGAACAGGCGAATGAGATTTTTGATCTGCTGGCGAAATTTGCCGATTACGGCTTCAACAAGAGCCATGCCGCCGCCTATGCGCTGATCGCTTATCAGACGGCATGGTTCAAGGCCAATTATCCGGTTGAATTCATGGCTGCTTCCATGTCGCTCGACCGTTCGAACACCGACAAGCTCGCTGAATTTCGCAACGAGGCGCTGCGCATGGGAATTGGGGTGGCCGGGCCTTGCGTCAATCGTTCGGGCAAGGACTTTGAAGTTCAAAAAGGTGTTGGCGACGTGCTTTCCATTCGCTACGCGCTGTCGGCGGTCAAGGGTGTCGGCGAAGGGCAGGCGCGCGCTATTGTCGAGTCGAGGCGCAGTGGCCCTTTCAAAAGCCTGGCGGATTTTGGCCGACGCGTGAACCCGCATGAGATCAACAAGCGCGTAGTGGAAACGCTGGCGGCGGCCGGTGGTTTTGATGCAATCGAGCCGTCGCGCGCCCGCGTTTGCCTCAATGTCGAGACGATTCTGGGTTTGGGTGCCGCCTCCCATGCCGATGCAATGTCGGGCCAGAATGCCTTGTTTGATGTGGGAGAAAGTGACGCCGTCACCTGGGTGCAGGCCAAGGAATGGCAAACCGCCGAACGCATGAAGCGCGAATTTGATGCAGTCGGCTTTTTTCTGTCCGGGCACCCGCTGGATGATTATGCCAGCGTGATGAAGCGTATGCGTTTAACCGATTGGCGCCAGTTCGTCCATTCGGTGCGCCATGGCGCTGCCGCCGGACGCCTGGCCGCCGTCGTGCTGGAGCGAACCGAACGGCGCACCAAAACCGGCAATAAAATGGGTATTGTCACGCTTTCGGACGCCAGCGGGCAATATGAAGCCATTATGTTTCAGGAGGGTCTCGATCAATTTCGCGATGCGCTGGAAAAGGGCGCTTTGGTTATTGTCTCGCTGCAGGCCAATCTGGATGGCGAGGAAGTCCGCGCCCGGATCATCAATGTCGAAGCTTTGGAGCCAGCCGCAGCCCGCGTGCAAAAGGGGGTGCGGATTTTTATTCGTGATGCGTCCGCGCTCGATATGATGCACGATTGCCTCAGGGCGCAGGCTGGCAGCGGCGATGGAAATCGGGAAGGCCACAACACGCGCGACCATGCGCCGCTGGGAGATGTGTCGGTGATTTTGATGCTGGGAAGCCAGTTGGGCGAAGTGGAGATGCGATTGCCAAACCGCTATCCGGTTACATCGCGGATGACCGGTGCGCTCAAGGCGCTGCCCGGCATTGTATCGGTGGAGGCGGTCTAGCCGGTTCTCAGCTTTCGGCCTGCCGTGGCAGGCGCAGCAAAAGCGAGATCAGCGCGCGGTCGTGCAGAACCACCATACGCTCTTTGGAGGAGAGCCAATGCAGCGCCTCCTCCAGTGTCAGCGCATCATTGAGCTTGGCGATTGCCATGGCCTGTTCGGTATGGATATGGCCGCGCGCCCGGAAATGGCCGGGCGGCAGCAAAGTGTCATGCGCCTGCGCAAATTGCGCGTCGTCGTGCAAAATGGCGAGGCCGTCCGCGTCGGCGTCGACTTCGCTCTCGTAACCGCTGGTCAAATCGTTGGCGCGCCGCGCGATCGGCGGCGGAACGGTTTCTTCCGGTGTTAGCAGCAGGCCCCAGCTTTTCAGGCGCAGCCCGAATGACAATTTGCCACTGGCCATGGAGAGCGGAATCGACAGGGCGAGCCCGGCAATGGTGGGCGACATCCACGCGACCAGTGACGGCGAAATCAGGAAGCCGGCAAACAGGCTGAGCAGGCCCATGGCGGTATGCGAGCGATGGCGGCGGATGATGTCCTTGACCGGGATGGATCCGTCATCACGGCGCTGCGGGTTCCAGCCCGTGTCGCGCCCCAGTAAAATCTGCAGAACCGAGCCGGTCTGTATCAGCATCATGATCGGCGCAAACAGTGCAGAGAAAATGATTTCGAAAAACGATGAGGCGATGAGGCGAATGGTGCCGCCGCTTTGCTGGCGTGTCTGCCGGTCAAACAGGCTGACGATCAGTCCAAACAATTTGGGCGCGAGCAACACGCCCATGGTCAGCCCAAAAAGCTGCAAGGAGCGCTGCGCATCAAAGCGCGGCCAGGCCGGATAGAGTGAAAAGCCGGGCGCAAAATATTCCGGGCGGATGTAATGCGATTGCAGGACGAGGGTGATACCAACCAGCAATTGCGCCATCCAGAATGGCGATGCCACATAACCCATGATTCCGGTGATGAAATGCTGCCGCGAAGCCCAGTGAAAGCCGCGCGCGCCCAGCACCCGCACGTGTTGCAGGTTGCCCTGCGCCCAGCGGCGGTCGCGTGCCGAAAGGTCGATAAGCGAGGGCGGGCTCTCCTCGAAACTGCCGCCCAGCACGGGCAGCATATAGACCGCATATCCGGCCCGCCGGATGAGCGCCGCCTCGACGAAATCGTGGCTCATTATGTGCCCGCCAAAGGGGGGACGCCCGGCCAGATCGGGCAGGCCGCAATGGGCAGCAAAGGCCTGCGTGCGAATGATCGCGTTATGGCCCCAGTAATTGCCATCGTTTCCGCTCCAGATAGCAAGGCCCGAGGCAATGACCGGCCCGTAAATCCGCGCTGCAAATTGTTGCAGGCGGGCAAACAGGGTATTGCGGTTGATGATCAGGGGCAGGCTCTGGATGATGCCAGCATTGGGGTCGCGTTCCATCGCGCCCGCCAGCGTCACAATTGCATGGCCGGTCATCAGGCTGTCCGCATCCAGCACCAGCATCTGCGGGTAGCGCCCACCCCATCGGCTGACGAAATCGGCGATATTACCCGCTTTGCGATGCGCGTTCTTCTCGCGGTGCCGGTAATAGATGCGCGCTTGCGGGCCCAGAATATGGCGCAAAACCAAAAGCGCGCGTTCTTCGGCGATAAAAATATCCGGGTTTGTGGTGTCGGACAAAAAGAAATAATCGAAATTGTCACCCAGCCCCGTTGCCGCGACATCCTCGTAAATGGCCTGGAGCGCCGCGAATACACGGGCAGGGGCTTCGTTGTAAATCGGCATGACGACGGCAGTGCGGGTGCTCAACCGTTCGGGCAGCGCCGCCCGCTTGGGTGCGCGAAACAGGAGCCAGAACATTCCCACGAGGCCGTTGGTGAAGGCCAGAGCGATCCAGGAGAAATTGGCGACAAAAAGCGCCAGCAGCACCCATTCAAGTGTGGTAACGCCGCCAATGTTGACGACATCATACATTTGCAAGGCCCCGTAAAGGGTCAAGGCAAGGGCGCCGCCAAAGACCATGAGACGCGTCCAGACCGGCTTGGGACTGCGGTCAAGCTGCCGGCGCGAGGGGGGTGCAACAAACTCGGTCAGGCTTTGCACGGGCATGTCCAAGGGGGCGAACTCCGGCATGCCCGGCATGGGTTCCGCCTCGGGGAAGGCTTCGACCGGCGCAGTGTGGCGCGTTTCAACCTGTGCGGTCATCAAACTGTCCATCTATACAACCAGGTCTCGCTGATCGGCCGATTTTCGGCCTGGAGCTGAAGGCGGATTTCACATAGAGGCTCAACGTCCGGGTTCAATTCAAACTCGCATCGAAACACATGCAAATCCTTCATGAGATATGTTGCCTGACTGGTAATTCGGCCTTTTGCAAGGCTCAATAAAGCCTGAATGGGCCGATCCTTCGGCCATTGCGCGAATTCGGGATGGCTGAAATCGACCGCAAATTTCCGCCAGCTTGCCTTGGCCCCCACGCCGCTGCGGCTGCTGGTGACCAACGCCAACTCATGCCGGTCGGGAATGTCCCAGCACCAGATTTGCCGGTAGGCGATGTTCATTTCGCCGCCTGCCGCAATTGTGTTCTTGGGACGCCAATAGGCAACGATATTTTCGTTGAACTCACCCTGCGAGGGGATTTCCACAAGGTCAATGCTGCCCTCGCCCCAATCACCGATCGGCTCCACCCATAGCGAGGGGCGCTTTTCGTCTTGCTGCTGATTATCTTGAAAAAGCGCGAAATCGCGATCCCTCTGCAAAAACCCGAAGCCTTTCGGGTTGTTGTCGGCAAACACCGAAATTTGCAGCGATGAGCGATTGTTGACAGGCCGCCAGATCCATTCACCATTGCCGGAATGCATTTGCAATCCGTTGATTTCATAGGCTCTTGGGCGCAGGCGGTCGACCGGTCTTGGCCCCAGGGTTCCATAGAGAAACGAGGCGGACATGGCAGCAATGCCCAGATGGTCAATCTGCGTGCGCGCGAACAAGGAGCATTCAATATCCATGATGGTTGCAAAGCCCGGACGCAGGGTGAAACGAAACGCGCCGGTCATGCTCGGCGAATCGACCACCCCGTGCAACACCAGTGTGTCGGAGTCTTTTTCCGGTTGCTCGATCCAGAACGTTCGAAATTGTGGAAATTCTTCGCCGCGCGGGTCCGCGGTTCGAATGGCCAGCGCCCGTGCGATCGTTCCAAACGTCTGTCCAACTGCCTTGGTGCGAAACAGGCTGGCACCCTGAAATTTTGCAATTTCCATAGCCGGCGCATCCGTGCCCTTTTGCAAGATGCGAAACCCGGAAAAGCCCAGCATGAAAGGCTTTGCTGGCAATTTTATGGTTCCAAAATCATAATCGTCATTGACGCAGGCTACGCTCGAAACGCGGCCGTCCACGACCAGATTGATGTCCACCTGCGTGGTATAAAGCGGGCCGCGCAGCAGGGGCTCAACGATGAAATGCGTGTCGTTGGTGCGCCAGATGAGTGCGTCCTCATGGCGATGGATGCCTTGATACAAATCCTCGCTGATTTGCCTGAAAGGGTCCGGCAGGTCGATGGATGGCCCCTTGTAGGGTTGGCCCGCCAGTGCTTTGGCTTGCTCGCGCACCAGGCGTTGATGAAAACCATCCGCAATGGCTGGCGCATCAGCCGGTTTTGCAACCGGAACCTCGTTGGTCTCGTTGGTCTGGCCGAGCGCCGCCAGCGGCTCAAACGCAGCAGCAATCCCGCCGGCACCGGCCCATTTCAATAGATCACGTCGCTGGAACATAGGCTCGAACAATTAGGACAGAGGAAGCATGCGGCGCTGGAATCATCATTCCAGCATGATTCCGCAAGCAAGTTGTTTGTCTGCAGTGCTACAATTATTTGTAGCGATTTGCGAGTTGATTTTATTTTTCATGAACTTGGATTTCGCAGGTGGCAGGTTGGCACTGCGTGAATGATCGACGCGGCGGGTTGACCAAAAATTGCAAGCTGTCCTAATGATTCCAGAACTGAAATGCACAGCCCTTGCGTTTGTGGCTGCAAAATTGGAACAGATTATGGCGCAAAACCGCAAACCGGCTTCCCCTTCTACCCTCACCATAATTCTGGCAGCCGGGGAAGGCACCCGCATGCGGTCGGACAAACCCAAGGTGCTGCACGAAATTGCGGGTCGCAGCCTGCTGGGCCATGTGCTGATGCAGACGCGCGTTCAGGATGAAAACGCCGCCCTTGCCGTGGTCATCGGGCCCAATCGTGAGGATGTGGCCGCCGAAGTTCGCCGCCATGCACCACATGCGGAAATATTCATCCAGACCGAGCGTCGCGGCACGGCCCATGCGGTGCTGGCGGCCAAGGCCGCCATTGCCCGGGGCTATGGCCGCGTGCAGGTGGCATTTGCCGATATGCCGCTGGTGCTGCCAGCAAGCTGGGCCAGCCTGCACTTGGCCATGTCGCAAGGCGCTGACCTCGCCGTCATCGGTTTTCAGGCGCATGACCCCTCCGGTTATGGCCGCTTGCTGATGGAGGGCGAGCGATTGCAGGGCATAGTCGAACACAAGGACGCAAATCCCGCCCAGCGCGCGATCACGGCCTGCAATTCGGGGTTGATGGCGCTGCGCGGCGACACGATGCTTTCCATTCTGGAGTCCATCGGCAGCCAGAATGCCCAAGGCGAGTTTTATATGACCGACGCGGTGGCCTTGGCGGTCGCGCGCGGCCAGATGGCCAAAGTGGTTTTTGCCGATGAAACGGAAGTCATGGGCGTCAATGACAAGCGCCAACTGGCAGAAGCCGAAGCGATCATGCAAAAGCGGCTGCGTGCCGCGGCGATGACCGCTGGCGTCACCATGCTGGCACCCGACAGCGTGCATCTGGCGCATGACACCGAATTTGGCCGCAATGTCACGCTCGAACCCAATCTCTATTTTGGAAAAGGCGTTGTGGTTGGCGACAACGCCGTCATTCATGCTTTTTCGCATCTTGAAGGCGCAAAAATCGGGACGGGTGCCCATGTCGGGCCGTTTGCCCGCCTGCGCCCTGGCACGGTGCTGCATCCATCCGCCAAAGTGGGCAATTTCGTTGAGATCAAGGCCAGCGAAGTCGAGACCGGCGCCAAGATCAGCCACTTGAGCTATATTGGCGATGCGCGCATCGGTGCCAATGCCAATATTGGCGCTGGAGTCATTACCTGCAATTATGATGGCTATTTGAAATATCGCACCGATATTGGCGAAGGCGCGTTCATTGGCTCCAATTCTTCGCTCGTGGCCCCGGTAAGCGTCGGCAATGGGGCGATTGTCGGTTCAGGATCGGTGATTACCCGTGACGTCGCCGCCGACGCGCTTGCGCTGGCCCGCAGTCGCCAGGTCGAAAAACCAGGTTGGGCGCAATTCTTTTCGAGAAAAATGCGGGAGAGGCTGGGCAAGGGCAAAAAACAGTGAAACATTAGGCACCGAGGGCAGGAACCCGTTACCCCATAGAGGATTGCGCCATGGATATGCAATTGACCGCCGATGAAGTCGCGTTTCGCAAAGAGGTTCGCAGTTTTATTCGCAGCGCGCTGCCGACACAAATCCGCGACAAGGTCGCCGCCGGTGGTTATGGCTCGCGCGATGAAATGATCGAATGGACGCGCATTCTGCATGCCAAAGGCTGGTCCGTACCGCATTGGCCGGTGCAATGGGGCGGCACTGGCTGGAGCCCGATGCAATTGGCAATTTTCGACGACGAAATTCAATTGGCCAATGCGCCGCAACCTTTGGCCTTTGGCGTCAACATGCTGGGGCCAGTGCTCTATACCTTTGGCAATGAAGCGCAAAAAGCCCGCTTCCTGCCGCGCATTGCCAACCTCGACGATTGGTGGTGCCAGGGCTTTTCCGAGCCGGGCGCGGGTTCGGATCTGGCCTCGCTCAAGACCTCGGCACGCCTCGAAGGCAATGCGTATATCGTCAATGGCCAAAAGACCTGGACGACACTGGCGCAATATGCGGAGTGGATATTCTGTCTCGTGCGCACCGACCCCGAATCGCTGCAACCGGGCAGAAAGAAGCAGGAGGGCATTTCCTTTTTGCTGATTGATATGAAAACCAAGGGCATTACGGTTCGCCCCATTCAGACCATTGACGGCGGCGTCGAGGTCAATGAAGTGTTCTTCGATGATGTCCGGGTGCCGGTGGAGAATTTGGTCGGTCAGGAAAACCGGGGGTGGGATTACGCCAAATTCCTCTTGGGTAACGAGCGTAACGGCATTGCCCGAACCGGGGCTACCAAGGAGAAATTGCGCCGCATTCGCCAGCTTGCGCAAAATGGCTATGAAGGCGGCCCGCCGCGCGCCCATGACCGCCGCTTCATGGAAAAGCTGACCGCGGCTGAAATCGAATTGCGGGCACTGGAAATCACCCAATGGCGTGTGCTGGCCCGTGTCGCGAAAAACCCCAAGGGCAAGCCCGATCCGGCTTCCTCGATCCTCAAGATCAAGGGCTCGCAGATGCAGCAATGCGCCACCGAGCTTTTGCTGGAAATGGCTGGCCCCTACGCCATGGTGCGCAAATCCTCCGCGAGTGACGCGCATAACCAGCCACCGGTTGGCCCCGAATGGGCCGCAGTCACCGCGCCGCAATATTTCAACTATCGCAAGGTTTCGATTTACGGCGGTTCCAACGAAATCCAGCGCAACATCATTGCCAAGGCGATTTTGGGCTTTTGAGCATTTTTGGGGGAAACAATCGTGAATTTTGACCTGAGTGAAGACCAGCAATTGCTGAAAGACACGTTTGAACGCTTTTTGAAGCAGACCTATGGCTTCGAGCAGCGCAAGGCCGCCTGCGCCAAGCCCGAAGGCTGGAGCCACGACATCTGGCGTGAAATGGCCGAAATCGGCTTGACCGGATTACTGGTGCCCGAGGCGCATGGCGGATTTGGCGGCGGCAAAGTCGAGGCTATGGTGGCGTTGGAAGCTTTGGGCTCGGCGCTGGTGGTGGAGCCATTTCTACCCACGGCAGTGCTTTGCGCCCATCTGATCGCCAAACACGGCACAACCGCGATTGCCGAGGAATATCTGCCTAAAATCGTGGATGGCAGCGCCTTGCTGGCGCTGGCCCATATGGAACGCCAGGCCCCGCTTGACCCTGCCAATGTGGCGACCACGGCCAAGCCGTCAGGCGACGGCTATGTGCTGAACGGCGAAAAGACGCTGGTTCTGCACGGCGACAGTGCGCAGGCCCTGATTGTCAGCGCGCGGGTTGCCGGCAACCAGACGGATCGCGCCGGCATTGGGTTGTTCCTCGTTGATGCCAAAGCTTCGGGCCTCAAGCGCCAAGCCTATGCAACGCAGGACAATGGCCGCGCCGCAGAAATATCGCTTTATGACGTGCCCGCCCGGGCGCTGGGCGAGGCGGTGGCCAAGGACGGTCTGCTGGCACTTGAAGCGACCATCGATCTTGGCATGGCATGCATTTGCGTCGAGGCGGTCGGGGCCATGGCGGCCTTGCACGCCCTCACGGTCGATTACCTGAAAATGCGCAAGCAGTTTGGCCTGCCCATTGGGGCCTTTCAGGTGCTGCAACACCGCGCCGCCGATATGTATATAGCGCTGGAACTGGCGCGCAGCATGGCGATTTCTGCGATGATGAGCACGGATGAGCCCGATGCGCACAAGCGTCATCAGGCGATTGCCGCAGCCAAAGTGCAGATCGGGCGCGCCGGCATGATGTTGGGTGAAGAAGCCACTCAATTGCATGGCGGCATTGGCATGACCATGGAATATGCTTCAGGTCACTACTTCAAGCGCCTGACCATGATCGACGCGCAATGGGGGGATGCCGATCACCACCTTGGTCAATTGGCAAGGCAGGGATCCCTTCTGAGCGATTAAGCTGCATTTTGCAGCCATTTCAAGCACTTGTTTACGCCGATGACAAGTGTTGGCATTTTGCCATAATTGGCGTGGTAGGATTGAGGGATTCGAGGCCGATTCCACATTCCAGAGCAGGGCGCATGTCCATTTTTTCCTACCCGCAAAATCTCGCCCGCGCCATCGAACAGGGGCGCGGCCATCAGCCTGCCGATATCGTTTTGAAAGGCGGGCGGATATTTGATCTGATCACCGGCCGGATCGAGGTCAGTGACGTCGCAATCTGCGCGGATCGCATCGTCGGCACTTTTGGTGAATATCACGGCACGCGCGAAATCGACGCGCGCGGCAAGATTATCGTGCCCGGCTTTATCGACACCCATTTGCATGTTGAATCGTCGTTGCTTACGCCGCTCGAATTTGACCGCTGCGTGCTGCCGCACGGGGTAACCACCGCCATTTGCGACCCGCATGAAATTGCCAACGTGCTCGGGGAGGCGGGGATTCAATATTTCCTCAATGCCTCGCGCTGCACGGCCATGGATTTGCGGGTGCAATTGTCGTCCTGCGTGCCAGCAACCCATCTGGAGACGTCTGGCGCGCGGCTGGAGGCGGGGGCATTGCTGCGCCTCTCCGAGCACAAGAGCGTTATCGGGCTGGCTGAATTCATGAATTTCCCGGGCGTTCTGTCGTTGGATTCCTATGCTTTGGACAAGCTTGCCGCCTTCCAGTACCGCCACATTGACGGCCATGCGCCGCTGCTGCGCGGCATGGATCTCAACGCCTATTTGAGTGCAGGTATATCCACCGACCACGAGACCACGACGGTCGAGGAAGCGATGGAAAAGCTGGCCAAAGGCATGACGATTCTGGTGCGCGAGGGTTCCGTTTCCAAGGATTTGCACGCGCTGGCTCCAATCATCACGGATTTGACCGCACCCTATATTGCGTTCTGCACGGATGACCGTAACCCGCTCGACATAGCCGAAGAAGGCCATATTGATTATATGATCCGCACCGCCATCGACTTGGGCGCACCGATGCTGGGCGTTTATCGCATGTCCAGCCTCTCGGCGGCGCGAGCTTTTGGGCTTCGTGATCGCGGACTTGTTGCCCCCGGTTGGCGCGCCGATCTGGTATTGCTGGATGATCTGGCCACCTGCGCAGTTTCGTCCGTAATCAGCGCCGGGCGCGTTGTCGATGATGCGCTGTTTGCCAGCCGTCGCCTATTGCCAGCCGTAGGCCGCAACAGTGTGCGCGCCGCCCGCGTCGAGGCCGCCGATTTTGCCGCCAAGGGGCAGGGGCCATCCACGCCGGTCATCGGCGTTGTGCCGGGCAAGATCATTACCGAGCACCTCACCATGAGCTTGCCCTATGTGCAGGGGATGCGCGGCGTCGATCTGGCGCAGGATGCCATCAAGGTTGCTGTCGTGGCGCGACACGGCATCAACCGCAACATCGGTGTCGGCTTTGTGCATGGCTTTGGGATGCAGCGCGGGGCCATCGCCTCCTCGGTCGGCCATGACAGCCACAATATCTGCGTGGTCGGCGTCGATGAGGCCGATATGGCCATGGCCGTCAATCGCCTGATTGAAATTGAAGGCGGCTTTTGTGTCGTCGAGGGTGGCCAAGTGCGGGCGGAATTGCCATTGCCGGTGGCCGGGTTGATGAGCCTTGGCACGTTCGAGGAAGTCCGCGATGCCTTGATCCCGCTGCGGGCTGCGGCCAAGGGGCTGGGCGTGACTTTGGCGGAACCGTTCCTGCAGGTTGCCTTTTTGCCCCTGCCGGTCATCCCCCATCTCAAAATCACCGATATGGGCATGGTGGATGTGGATAAATTCGAGCTGATTCGCGATTAGGCGGTCGCGGACGGGTGCCTGATGCAATGTCCATCGCAAATTCAGTCAAACGCGCGGCAAAGCATATTGCTTGAAGCGGGCAAGCGTCGCATAAGTGCTGCGACCTTTTGCTGTGAAAGCCGGATGCCTTGCAATTTTCCGCAGATGATTGGACCGCCATTTTTCTAACCATAAGGATCGCGGGCACCGCAATCGTTTTGGGTATGCCGTTCGCCATTGCCATGGCGCTGTTGCTGGCGCGCAAGGATTTTTACGGCAAGATCGTGCTCGATGGCCTTGTGCATCTGCCGCTGGTTCTGCCCCCGGTCGTGACCGGCTATTTTCTGTTGATTGGCTTTGGCAACCACGGCATTTTTGGCCGCGCCTTGGCGCAATGTTGCTCCATCACCCTGGCTTTTCGCTGGACGGGTGCGGCGCTCGCGGCCGCCATCATGGCTTTTCCGCTGATGGTGCGGGCTATTCGGCTATCGTTCGAGGCGGTTGATCCGCTCTATGCCTCCGCAGCCCGCACGCTGGGGGCCAGGCCGTGGCAGGTTTTTCTGCATGTGACGCTGCCCTTGAGCATGCCCGGCATTTTGGCGGGGGCGATTTTGGGATTTGCCAAGGCGCTGGGCGAATTTGGCGCAACCATCACTTTCGTGTCCAACATTCCCGGACAGACGCAGACCATCGCCACCCGCATCTATTCCGACCTTCAAACGCCAAGTGGCGATGCTGGCGTGTTGCGGCTGACCATCATTTCCGTTCTCATCGCCTTTTCGGCGATGCTGGCGTCGCAAATTTTTGCATCGCGCATGAAAACGAAAAAGACGCTGGCTTTGTCGGCCAATAAAGGCCAGTAAATTCGCATAAAACCGAGAAAGACTGCATGACCACGCAAACAACATTGACAACAACCCCCGTAATGCGTCGCTCGACGCAAAACGCCTGGATCATCGACGGTAAGGCGGCGGCGGCGGCCCTCACTCGCGAAATCGCGGCAAATGTGCAGGCGAGTGGCCTTGTTCCGGGGCTGGCGGTTGTATTGGTGGGGCAGGACGCCGCAAGCCAGGTCTATGTCAAAGCCAAGGGCAAAACTGCAAAGGAATGCGGCTTCCACTCGGTTCAGATCGATTTGCCGATGGAGACCAGCCAGGACGAATTGCTGGTCATCGTGAAAAAGCTGAATCTCGACCCCGCCATCCACGGGATTTTGGTGCAGATGCCGCTGCCGCGCGCCATTGACCCGTCAGCGATCATTGCCGCCATTTCGCCGCACAAGGACGTGGACGGCTTT
This sequence comes from Hyphomicrobiales bacterium, assembly GCA_019075865.1. GTDB lineage: Bacteria > Pseudomonadota > Alphaproteobacteria > Rhizobiales > Beijerinckiaceae > REEB77. The sequence goes on from JAGXAN010000008.1 coordinate 67,023, forward strand.
CATCCCCTCAATGTCGGCCTGCTTGCCAGTGGCGAGGCGCAAAAGGCTTTGGTTGCCTGTACGCCAGCCGGTGCGATGCGCCTGATCCACATAGCCGCCGAGCATCTGGGGCAGAAACTGGCTGGTGCCAACGCGGTGGTCGTAGGGCGATCCAACATTGTTGGCAAACCGATGGCGCAATTGCTCCTGGCCGATGATTGCACGGTCACCATCGCCCATTCACGCACCAAAGATCTGGCAGCCGTCGTGCGCGGCGCTGATATTGTGGTGGCGGCGGTCGGGCGGCCCGGAATCGTGCGCGGCGACTGGATCAAGCCAGGCGCCATCGTCGTCGATGTTGGCATCAATCGCTTGAGTTTGCCCGATGGCAAATCCCGGTTGGTTGGCGATGTCGCCTATGACGAGGCTCTGGCGAATGCGGGTGCGATCACGCCGGTGCCCGGCGGGGCTGGCCCAATGACCATTGCCATGCTGATGCACAACACATTGCTTGCGGCCCGGCGGGCTGCGCCGATGGCCTAAACCATGTCATCAACCCATCGCATGCGGCATTTGTTAGCCAGTTCGCTGCCTCTGGCCGGACTGCTCGCGCTGATCGGGGTGGGCGCGCTGTTTCCGGTCTTGAGCGATGTCCTCAATTTGGCATTGCCGTTTTTTGGACTGATCGCGCTTGGCTATTTTTGCGCCCGCCAGTTTGACATTGGCGAGGACGGGCTGAAATGGATGAATGTTTTCATCGTTTACGTCGCGCTTCCAGCGCTGTTCTTTAACCTGATTTCAGTGACACCGATCGCCGATCTTGCCAATTGGCACTTTATTCTGGGCACAACGGTCAGCACCTATTGCGCGTTTTCGCTGGCTTTGGGGGTCGGTCTCATCGCCTCGCGTGGCCGGATTGCGGAAGCCACCATCCAGGCGGTGGCCGGCGCTTATTCCAACATTGGTTATATGGGGCCGGGGATTACGCTGGCGGCTCTTGGCCCGCAGGCGGTGGTCCCAACGGCCCTGATCTTCGTGTTTGACAATATCCTGCTGTTTTCGCTGGTGCCATTTTTAATGGCGCTGTCGGGCACGGAAAGTATGGGCTTTGGCGCAACATTCAAGCTGGTTGTGCGCCGTATCCTCACCCACCCTTTCAACGTCGCCACCTTTATCGCGGTTGGAGCTGATGCGATCCATTTCGTGCCCCCGGTCGCCATTGGCAAAATGCTGTTGTTTTTGCAAAATGCAGCGGCCCCGACCGCATTGTTTACCATGGGCGTTACCGTGGCGCTTCGGCCCTTGCGGCGGCTCAGCCCGGAAATGCCGGTGCTGATCCTGATCAAGCTCGTGGTTCATCCGCTGGTGGTGTGGAGCATATTGTCGATTATCGGCGATTTTGGCCGCATCTGGACATTCACCGCCGTGCTTATGGCCTCGCTGCCGCCCGCCTTGAATGTTTTTGTGCTGGCGCAGCAATACAACAGCTACGTGCAGCGTGCTTCCGCCATCATAATGCTGGGCACCATTGCCTCGGTGGCGACCGTGACATTGGTGCTATTCATGATTGCCAGCGGCTCGGTTCCCTATCGCCTGCCTTTTTGAGGCACGCATCAGGGGCGGCGGGTTGCCGGGGTTCATGCCCTGGCGCATGATTGCCCGGCGCAGCGGCGCGATGTTGGCCAGCGCCAGCAATCCGGCCCCCCGCATGAAATCGGCGGGCAGAAGGTCGGTGAGCAAGGCCGTGTTGAGCACATCGACGCCGCGCGTGCGCAGTTCAATGTCTGCCCGGCGCGCCCGCTCATAGGCGTGCAGCACGGCCTCTGAGCCCAAATCACCGCAAGTGTCATGCGCCTGCGTGACCAGATCAATCAGCCCCGCAACATCGCGCATGCCCAGATTGAGCCCCTGTGCACCGATGGGGGGGAAAACATGCGCGGCTTCGCCCACGAGCGCCACACGGTGCCCACTCATCCGCTTGGCCACCATGCCGCTCATCGGAAATTGCGCCCTCGATCCTTGCACCTGCATCCAACCCAGAAGGTGCTGAACTTGCGCCTCGACCGCTTGGGCAAAGTCGGCGTCGGACAATTGGCTGCGGCGGCTAGCCTCGGGCGGGCGCATTAGCCATACCAGACTGGAGCGATGCGGTGCATCCGGCTCCGCAGGCAATGGCACCAGCGTGCAGGGCCCGGATCTTGTGTGAAATTCGGTCGAGATGTCTTTGTGCGGGCGTTGATGCGAGAAAATCGCGGTGAGCGCAACTTGCGGATAATCCCATTTGCGCACCTCGATCAGCGCGGCTGCGCGGGTGGGGGATTGGCGCCCCTCCGCCCCAACCAGCAACGGCGCGCACAAGGATTGTCCGGTTTCGAGGCGCACCATGCCCTGATCGGGCAAGAGCTCAACCTTCTGCACCAGCGCGGTGAAGCGGGTAATGTTGGCTTGCGTTTCGGCCTTGGCCAGCAAAGCTTGCACGAGCCAGAAATTCTCGATGTTGAAGCCGAATTCATCGTGGCCAAGTTCGCCGGCGCAAAAATCCACCGGCGGCTGGGTGAAGATCGATCCGGTATCATCCACGAGCCGCATGGTAATAATCGGCTCGGCATGGGTGGATATATCCTGCCAGATGCCAATGTTACGAAGCATTTGCACGGAACCGGCCCATAGCGCCACCGTGCGGCCATTGCGTCGCAGATCGGCCGGGCCAACCAGCGCCACTTTCACGCCGGCCTGCGCCAAGCCAATGGCTGTGGCAACGCCGGTTGCCCCCGCGCCCACCACAATTCCTTCAAACGGTTGCATGTTAGCCTGCTCCTGCTGCGCCAACGAATATCTAATCCAAAAGCGCGTTCAGGCAATCCCTGCCATGGGTGCTGGCGCGTCAAATGCCGCCCGTGCCATTTTGCGGGCCTCCGCCTCATTTCTGGCATAGGTTACAAAGGGCATGGCCAAGCCGCAATTTTGCAAAATCTGCTCGACCTTGGGCTGCGTGTTGATGAGATAAACGCTTGCGCCGCGTTTACGAACGCGGGTGACAAAATCCTGCAACGTCCTCGCTCCGGTAACATCGGCCATCGGCACGGAGGCGAGATCGACGATAAAGGCTTTGGGGCGGTCTCCCAACCGTTCCAGCACCGACCCGATCGAATTAGCCGCACCAAAAAAGAATGGCCCGGCAATCCGCGTGACCAGTATGTCGTCATTGTTATCTTCGGCGTCGGCAACCGAATCCTCGTCTTCGCCGCGCGGATCAACGGATACTTTGGTCATTTCCGCCATCCGGTGCATGAACATCAAGGCACCCAGCGTGACGCCGGCGGTGATGCCTATGGTCAGATCGGTGAACAATGTCAGCAGAAACGTCACCATTAGTAGCAAAGCTTCGCCACGATCATGCTTGAGAATCGCAAAGAAATTGGCGCGATCTGCCATGTTCCAGCACACCACGGCCAGCACAGCCGCGAGCGCGCAGAGCGGAATTTGCTCAGTGGCGGGGGCTGCGAACATCAAAAATATCAGAATGAACGCGGCATGGAACATGCCGGCCAATGGCCCGTGCGCATGGGCGCGGATATTGGCTGCGGTGCGGGCGACAACGCCCGTTACCGCCAGGCCGCCAAAAGCGGCGGAAGCCAGATTGGCCAGACCCTGAGCCACCAATTCCCCATTCGAGCGGTGTTTGCGCCCGGTCATGCCATCCGCAACCACGGCCGATAAAAGCGATTCGATGGACCCGAGCATGGCAAAGGTCAAAGCGGTGGGCGCAACGGCGGCCAATAGCGAAAAATCGACATGCGGCAGATGCGGCAGCGGCAGGCTTCGTGGCATATGGCCAAAAGCGGTGCCAAGCGTCGCCAGCTTGAGCTTAAACGCAAGATTGGCAATGGCACCAAATGCCACCGCCGCCAAAAAGCCGGGAAAATGCGGCCGCCAGGCACGCAGGCCAACGATAATGCCGATGCATGCGAGCGAGACCAAAGTGGTGGCGAGGCTGAATGTGCCATAGGCTTGCGCCAGCGCCATGATTTTAGGGGCGATGGCCGCCGGCTCATGCGGTACAGACAGGCCAAACAGGTATTTGATCTGGCTGCTGAAAATCACGATGGCAATGGCGGCGGTAAAACCCACGATCACCGGATGCGGCACGTAGCGCACATAAGTGCCAAGTTTCAAAAAACCGGCAATCATCAGCAGCACGCCGGCAAACATGACGGCAACCAAAAAACCATTGGCACCAAAATGTTGCAGCGCCATGCTCACCACGACAATAAAGGCACCCGCCGGCCCCCCGATCTGGTAACGGCTGCCCCCAAAGGCTGAAAGCACAAAACCGCCGATGATCGAGGTGTAAAGTCCGGTTTCCGGCCGTGCGCCGCAGGCAATCGCGATGGCCATAGACAGAGGCAAAGCGACGATCGCCACCGCCAGCCCGGCCAAGGCATCCGCCCGCAAATTGGCCAGCGTATAGCCCTCACGCCAAACGGTGATGAGTTTTGGGGTAAATGCTTCAAAAAAACCGGGTTTTTCCCGTAAACCCACAGCGCTATCGTGTGATGCCATTGACCTTGCCCGGAGCTCCAGAAATAATGAGTGTGAACAATGCTGGAACCTTGCCCGACAAATTGCAAGGCAAATAACCAGTGCAATTTGTTTTGTTGGATATCGGAGTAGCACCATGACAGTCAAAGCCATTAGAATCCATAAAATCGGTGGCCCCGAGGTGCTGCAGTTTGAGGACGTCGAAGTCGGCTCGCCCAAAGCTGGGGAAGTGCGAATCAGGCACCACGCCATCGGGTTGAATTTTATCGACATCTATTTCCGCACCGGTCTCTATCCGGCGCCGCAATTGCCATTCATTCCTGGCTCGGAAGCGGCAGGCGAGGTTGTGGCACTTGGCAGTGGCGTGACCCAGCTTGAGGTGGGCGACCGTGTCGCCTACTGCACGGGCATGGGTGCCTACACGCAGGAGCGGGTGATCGAGGCACGCCACCTCGTGAAACTGCCCAAAGCCATCAGCTACGAGCAGGGCGCTGCCATGATGCTGAAAGGTCTCACGGCGCAATATCTGCTGCGCACCACGTTTCGGGTGAAGAAGGGCGATGTCATTCTGGTTCATGCGGCGGCCGGCGGCGTCGGCTTGCTCTTGTGCCAGTGGGCTTTTGCTTTGGGTGCCACGGTAATTGGCACGGTGAGTTCACCAGCCAAAGCCAAGCTGGCGCGCAAGGCCGGTGCCCGGCATGTGATCGACTATTCGAAGGAAGACTTCGTCGAGCAGGTGAAGAAGATCACCAAAGGTGCCAAATGCGACGTGGTTTATGATGGTGTCGGCAAGGCCACCTTCCTGGGCTCGCTGGATTGCCTGAAGCCATTGGGAACCATGGTGACCTTTGGCAACGCGTCGGGTGCGGTGGACCCCATCAGCCCCAGCCTGCTCACACAGAAGGGCTCGCTGTTCCTCACCCGTCCCACCCTTGCCAACCACGTGGCAACCCATGAAGATCTCGTGAAACGCTCTCGCGAATTGTTCAAGGCAGTTGCCAGCGGAATCATCAAGATTGATATGCACTCGCGGGTGCCGCTTGCCGATGCTGCCAAAGCCCAGATCGCACTGGCCGAGCGCGCAACAACGGCCGCGACGGTGCTGATCCCTTGATTATTCAATTTTTGTAAGAATACAATGCCAGACCGGGGCCCTTAACGGATACATGCCTGCAATGCCAGATGATTTCAGCGAACCACTCGTCAGGCTGCAGGCAATCACCAAGCGTTTTGGGTCCTTCACGGCCAATGACAATGTCGATCTGGAATTGCGCAAAGGCCACATTCACGCGCTTTTGGGGGAGAATGGCGCTGGCAAATCAACCCTTGTGAAAATTCTTTACGGGTTGTTGGCACCAACCTCCGGAACGATATTGTTTGCGGGCACGCCCGTCACCATGACCGACCCACGCGCCGCCAGGGCGCTGGGCATCGGCATGGTATTTCAGCATTTTTCCCTGTTTGAAAATCTCACGGTCGCCGAAAATATTGCGCTGGTGCTGCCCGCATCGCTCAGCCGCGCGGCGCTTTACGAACAAATTGCGGCGATTGGCGAGCGCTACCATCTGCGGCTGGAGCCTGCGCGGATGGTGTGGAGCCTGTCGGCGGGCGAGCGCCAGCGCATTGAAATTGCCCGTTGCCTGCTTCAGGACCCGCAGGTGCTGGTGCTGGACGAGCCCACTTCCGTGCTCACGCCGCAGGAAGCCGATGGCTTGTTCATAACGCTGAACCAGTTGAAGGATGAAGGGCGCGCGCTGCTCTACATTTCCCACAAGCTCGAGGAAGTCCGGTATTTGTGCGATCACGCGACCATTTTGCGCCTTGGCCGGGTGGTGGAGACCTGTGTGCCCAAAGACCATAGCGCGCGCGAACTCGCCCAATTGATGGTGGGCACGCAAATCGCCGAGGTCAAGCCGCAGGTCAGCCAGCACGTCGGCGAGATGCGAATGGCGGTTAAGGGCCTGTCGCTGGCACCCGATCAAACCCATGGCGTGACGCTGAAGAACATTGAACTGCAAGCCCATGCCGGGCAGGTTCTGGGCATTGCCGGCATTGCCGGAAATGGCCAGTCGGAATTGTTTGCCGCACTGTCGGGTGAGCGTTTGAGTGGCAACGCCCAATCGATTTTTATGGATGGCAAAGCCGTCGGCAATCGCGACATCAATGCGAGGCGCGCGCTCGGGGCGGCCTTTATTCCCGAAGCGCGATTTGGCCATGCCGCGGTAGGTGATTTGACCCTGTCGGAGAATGTCATTCTCTCGCAGCACGCCCATGGCCTGGTCAAAGCTGGATTCCTGCGCCGCCGTGCCGCGCGCGCCCAAGCGGCCAGAATTGTGGAAGATTACGACGTGCGCAAGACTGGCGATGATCCGTTGGCGCGCACGCTCTCCGGTGGCAATCTCCAGAAATTCATTTTCGGCCGGGAGAATTCGTCCAAGCTTCGCCTGTTTGTGATCGATCAACCGACCTGGGGCGTCGACGCCCGCGCCGCCAGCACCATTCGCCGGGCGATAGTCGATTGCGCGGCGGCAGGCACTGCCGTGGTGGTTATCAGTCAGGATCTCGACGAATTGTTCGAGATTTCGGATCAGATTTGCGTCATTCACGAGGGTCATCTGTCGGCCGCCGTGCCCGCAAGTGGCACCAACCGCGCCGAGATTGGTTTGCAAATGACCGGGGGCATGAATGGCGTTTGAATTGCCCAAAGTGACCCTCACGCTGCGCGAGGCACCGTCGCGGCTGCGCACTTTTCTGGGCCCGATTCTGGCATTTGGCATTGCCATGCTGCTGGGCGGCCTTTTGGTTGCGCTCATGGGCAAATCGCCGTGGCAGGCGCTGGATGTCTATTTCATCCATCCTTTGCTCGACAGTTATAATTTGCAGGCGTTGGCGTTGAAAGCTTCGCCGCTGGTGCTGATGGCAATTGGCCTGAGCTATTGCTACCGCGCCAATCTCTGGAATATCGGGGCAGAGGGCCAATTCGTCATCGGCGGCACCTGTGCCGGGGCCATTGCCATCTTCACGCATGGGGCACCGGACAACACGCTCTGGATTTTGCCAGCCATGCTGCTGGCCGGTGTGATGGGGGGCATGGTAACCGCACTGATTCCCGCCATATTGAAAGTCAGCCTCGGCGTTTCTGAAATTCTGACCAGCCTCATGCTGGTTTACGTATCGCAGCTTACGCTGGATTATCTGGTGCGCGGGCCGTGGCGGGACCCGAAAGGTTTCAATTTTCCAGTGACCGTTACTTTTGATCCGGCAGCGACACTCCCGCCCTTGTTTGACGGTGCGCGGGTGCATGTCGGGGTGCTGCTGACGCTGGCCATCGTCATCATTGCCGCGATCATGCAGGGGCGCAGCCTCTTCAACTTTGCGGTGCGCCTGCTGGGTCTGGCACCGCGTGCCGCCCGCTTTGCCGGTTTCAGTGAGGCGCGCATAACCTTGATTGTTTTTGCGCTTTCGGGCGGGCTTGCTGGCCTCGCCGGATTCATGGAAGTCTCCGGCCAGATCAATCAATTGCAGCCCAGCATTTCCCCCGGCTACGGCTTTACCGCGATCATCGTGGCTTTCCTTGGCCGCCTGTCGCCTGTGGGCATACTGGTGGCGGGTTTTGTCTTGTCGCTCACCTATATCGGCGGGGAGGCGGCCCAGATCAGCATGCAATTGCCGCTGGACATGACGCAGACCTTTCAGGGGTTGCTGCTGTTCTGCATCCTGAGCGCGGACATACTCACCCGCTATGACGTATCCCTAGCCAAGGCACGGACATGACCAGCGAATTTGTTCAGGCCGTCCTGCTCACCATTCTCACCTCGTCCATTCCCCTGATTTTGGCGGCGATTGGCGAATTGGTGGCCGAACGCGCCGGCGTGCTCAATCTCGGGGTTGAGGGCATGATGATTTGTGGTGCGGTCAGCGCTTTCATCGGTGCCTATGACACTGGCTCTGCCTTGATCGGCGCGGCATGCGGTATTCTGGCGGGCGCGCTGCTGGCGGCGGTGTTTGGCTTGCTGGCCATCTATCTGGCGGTCAATCAGGTGGCGGCGGGTCTGGCGCTGACGATTTTTGGTCTCGGCATATCGGGTTTGATCGGCAAATCCTATGTTGGGCTCAAATTGACCAACGCCTCGCATCTGCACCTGCCTTGGCTCAGCGATATTCCTTATGTCGGCCAAATCCTGTTTGGTGAGGATTATTTCGTTTATGCGGCCTTTGCGCTGGTGCTTGGCGTCTGGCTTTGGCTGAACAAAACCCATGCCGGGCTGCAATTGCGCGCGGTCGGTGACAACCACACTTCAGCCAATACATTGGGGCTGGACGTGCAGGCCATCCGCCTGTGGGCGGTTTTGTTTGGCGGCGGCTGTGCCGGATTGGCCGGGGCTTATCTGACGCTGGCCTATACGCCGTTCTGGTCGCCGGGCATGACCGCGGGCCGCGGCTGGATCGCGCTGGCGCTGGTGGTGTTCGCGTCCTGGCAGCCCTGGCGGCTGGTGCTGGGCGCGCTGATTTTTGGCGGTGCCACTATTTTGCAATTGCAGGCGCAGGCGCTGGGTGTGCGCATTCCCAGTCAATTATTGTCCTCGGTGCCCTATTTGGCGACCATTCTGGCGTTGATCTTGCTTAGTGTTTCCAAGCGAGGCAAAGCCAATGCGCCCGCCTCGCTCGGACAGGCTTTCATCGCCGATAAATAGGGTGTTGCAAAGCGGTTGCTGATCTTGCAGTTTAGAGGGCGGGCGTCCTTTTTGGCGCGGTCCTAATCAGGAGAAGAAAAATGTCGGGTACCACGCGTCGCGGTTTAATTCAGAACAGTGCCATCCTCGGCCTGAGCCTTGCCACCAGCGGCGTGGCTCTGGCGGCGGATCCGCTGAAAGTGGCCTTTGTCTATGTTGGCCCGGTCGGTGATTTTGGATATTCCTACCAGCATGATCTTGGGCGCAAGGCCTTGCAGGCCGCCATGGGTGACAAGGTGGTCACTTCATTTCTGGAAAACGTGCCCGAGAGCGATAGCGAGCGCGTGTTCGAACAATTGGCGCGGGCTGGCAATGGCCTGATTTTCGGTACTTCGTTTGGCTTCATGGAGCCAATGCTGAAAGTGGCCAAGCGCTATCCAAAAGTGATGTTTGAGCATGCCACCGGCTACAAGCGTGCGCCCAACCTTTCCACTTACTCCGCCAAGTTCCATGAAGGGCGCTATGTAATCGGGCAGATCGCCGCCAAAATGAGCAAGACGGGCACGATCGGCTATATCGCCGCTTTCCCGATTCCCGAAGTCATTTCAGGCATCAACGCCTTCATGCTTGGCGCGCAATCGATCAACCCGGAGATCAAGGTGAAGATCGTCTGGGCCAATGTCTGGTTCGATCCGGGCAAGGAAGCCGATGCTGCCAAGGTTCTGCTCTCGCAAGGCTGCGATATCATCACCCAGCACACCGACAGCGCCGCGCCATTGCAGGTGGTGGAAAAGGCTGGCATGCACGGTTTTGGCCAATCCTCGGACATGAGCCGTTTTGCCCCGAAGGCGATCCTTTCGTCGATCGTGGACAATTGGGGCGGCTATTACATCGCCCGCACCAAGGCGGTGATGGACGGCTCGTGGAAATCCACGGACACCTGGGGTGGAATGGACGCGGACATGGTGCGCATGGGCCCGTTCATGAACATGCCCGATGATGTGAAAGCCATGGCCGACGCCACCAGCGCGGCGATCAAGGCGGGCAAGCTCAACCCATTCAAGGGGCCTGTGGTCAAGCAGGATGGAACCGTTGTTGCCAAAGCTGGGGAAGCCGTGGCTGACAAGGACATTCTGGGCATGAACTGGTATGTCAAAGGCATTGACGGCAAGGTGCCGGGCTAATCTGCCAGCGATGCGGCACGGTGTTGCCTAAACCGCAACGCCGTGCAGATCATAGGCGTCAGCGCGCTCTATTCTGACGCTGACAATGTCGCCCTGTCGCAACGGCCGCCGCGAGGCGACAAATACATTGCCGTCGATCTCGGGGGCGTCCGCCTTGGAGCGGCCTTTGGCAACGCTGGCCCCTGGATCATCAATAATCACCTGAAGCCGCTTGCCGACCTTGCCGGCGAGGATTTTTGCGGAAATCGCCTGTTGGTGGGCCATGAAGCGGGCATAACGCTCGGCCTTGATTTCCGGGGCAACCAAAGCCAGGCCAAGGTCATTGGCCGGTGCGCCGGCAACCGGTTCATATTGAAACGCGCCAACCCGGTCGAGGCGGGCTTCGCTGAGCCAATCCAGCAGAAATTGGAAATCCGCTTCGGTCTCGCCGGGAAAGCCGACAATGAAGGTTGAGCGGATCGCCAGATCCGGGCACTGGTTGCGCCATGCCTTGACCCTGTCCAGCGTTTTCACCTGATTGCCCGGCCGTTTCATGGCCTTGAGCACATTGGGTGCCGCGTGCTGAAAGGGGATGTCGAGATAGGGCAGCACCCGACCCTCCGCCATCAGCGCGATGACCTCATCGACATGTGGGTAGGGATAGACATAGTGCAAGCGCACCCACGCGCCCAGATCGCCCAGTTCGCGCGCCAGATTGATGAATCGCGCCTGCACGTCGCGGCCCTGCCAGGACGAGGCGGCATAGCCGGTGTCCAGCCCATAAGCGCTGGTATCCTGCGAGATCACCAGCAGTTCCTTGACCCCGGCCTTGACCAGCTTTTCTGCCTCGCGCAAGACCTCGGAAATCGGTCGTGATACCAGATCGCCCCGCAGTTTGGGAATGATGCAGAAGCTGCAGCGGTTGTTGCAACCTTCCGAGATTTTCAGATAGGCATAGTGACGGGGCGTCAGCTTGATGCCCTGTTCAGGCACCAGATCGATGAACGGGTCGTGCGCGGGCGGCACGGCGGCGTGCACAGCGCTCATGACGCTGGCATAGGCCTGCGGGCCCGTGATTGCCAGCACATTGGGATGCGCGGCCAGAATGGGCCCCGGTTCAGCGCCCATGCACCCGGTCACAATCACTTTGCCATTTTCCGCCATGGCTGCGCTGATGGCCGCGAGCGATTCCGCTTTGGCGCTGTCGAGAAAGCCGCAAGTGTTGACAATCACCGCGTCCGCGCCGCCATGCTGGCGGGTGATGTCATAACCTTCGGCCCGCAATTGTGTAATGATGCGCTCTGAATCAACCAGTGCCTTGGGGCAACCGAGCGAAACGAACGAAATTTTGGGGGAGGATGTAGCCATGGCGAAGCATTGCCACGCGGCAGGCAGGCTGGCAAGATTCAATTTACCGAGAATCCAGTTCGTGCAGGCGCGCGCCGGAAGCTAAAGTTTCGGCAATGGCCACCTGCTATTGTGCAAGCAACGGGACGGACCCTGGAGCCGAAATTGCCGCAACTTGAAACAAACGCCCTTGATGTCGCCAATCTCTGCAAGGCCTATGGCCACCCGGTGGTTGACCATCTCAACCTCGAAGTCAGGGCAGGGGAATTATTTGCGCTGCTGGGCTCCAACGGTGCGGGCAAGACCACGACGCTGCGTATGGTGGCCGGGTTGCTGCAGCCCGATGCCGGGCAGATTCAGATATTTGGCATTGATTGCAGCAAAGACCCAATCGCCGCCCGGAAAATCTCGGCCTGGGTGCCCGATGAGCCGGCGATTTATGACAAGCTCACCCCGCAGGAATATCTGACCTTTGTCGCCGGCCTGTGGTCCGTGCCGCAGGATCTGGCCAAGGCCAGAACCGAAGAATTGCTGTCCAAGCTCGAACTGTCCGACATTGCCCACCGCCGCTGCGAGGAGTTTTCGCGTGGCATGAAACAGAAAGTGGCGCTCGCTGGCGCTCTGGTGCACGACCCGAAACTGCTGCTGCTCGATGAACCGCTCACGGGCCTCGACGCGGCTATGGCGCGCATTGTCAAAGACGTGCTGGATGCCAGGGTGCGCGCAGGCGCGACCATCATCCTGACCACGCACATTCTGGAAGTCGCCGAGCGCATGGCCGACCGCATCGCTATAATGCATCAGGGCCGCATTGTCGCCAATGGCACGCTGGGTGAGCTTCGGGCGCAGGCAGGCAATCGCGATGCAACACTGGAAGATCTGTTTTTGAGGCTGGTATCGACAAAACAGGCCCTGTCAGCATGAATGCCCGCCTGAGCCCAAACCCGCCAACGGCCAGCCTGCAATTGATCCAGCTTTTTCTGGTAAACGAGTGGGTATTGTTCTGGCGCGCGTTTCAACCCAAGGGCAGCACGGCCAATTGGCGCGGCATCCTGTCCAACCGCCTGTTCTGGATGGCGGGCGTTTTCCTGGCCGGCCACATCTTTGCCTATGAAACCCTCAAAGGCATTGATTTTGGCGATGCGCTTAAGCCGGGCCTGCCGGATTCGCAGTTTCTGATCATTCTGGCGTCATTGACGTTCTATTCCATCTTCGTCGTTTCCACCAACATTCTGGCCATCACCAACAATCTGTTTCAGGTCAATAATAACGATCTGGTGCTAACGGCACCGCTGAATTTCGGCATTTATTTTGCCAAGCAGATGATCTCCGGCATTTTCATGAATTTCGTGTTTTCATGCTATTTTCTGCTGCCGCTGGTGGATGTGCTGATGTTGTTTGGCGGCATCGGTTATATTCAGATGATTCCTGCGGCATTAGCGGTTTGCGCTTGCGCCTATCTGTTGGCGATGACGCTGACATTGGCGCTGTATCGCAGGTTTAACATGCGGGCGGCGGCACGCGTGGTGCGGATTTCTGTGCCCATCATCCTGCTGCTGGGCTCGCTGGCCGGGCAGACCTCGCGGTTTTATATCACCAGCCTGGGCCGCGCCCATGGCTATGACCTTTTTGCGCATTTGCATCGAAATGGCTGGTATTTCTTCCCCGTGCACGCATTTCAGGGCAGCCTTGGGGCTTTGGCGGCCATGCTGATGCTGGCCGTGGTGGCCTTTGCCCTCGCGCTCCGTTTCCAGCCGGATCGCTATCGGCAAGTGATGCTGATCGCGGGCGGGCAGACATTCACGCGCAAAAGCGTGGGTCAAAGTCTGTCGCTGCAAGATTTTCAATCCCCGCGACGTTCGGTTTGGCGCAAGGAGTTTCTGACCGCACGCCGCAATCCTTTTCTGATGCAGCAATTTTTCTCGACGCTGATTCCGGTGGTTCCCGCTTTCATGAGCCTTGGCGTCACCTTGCATTCGTTGGCGCATGTCAATTGGCCGGGCGTTGCCGCTTTGCTGGGTTACATCTCCTGTCTGATCACGGGCCTTTTCATCAAAATGGCGCTGCTCAATGAGGGCGCAGTGGATTTGCTGGCAAGTTCCCCGGTTAGTGAAGGCCTGTTGATCCGCTACAAACTTCAGCAGGCGGGGTTGCTGGTGGCTTGCATCTTTTCCGGCCCCTGGCTAGCGCTGGCCTGGTTCAGCAAAAGTGCCGCGCTGGCTTTGGTGGTGGCCGATATTGTTGCTTTTGCCGCCTTGAGCGTGATTTACATCGCCTATCGCGGCAATACGGTAGATATGCCGAGGCTGAAGCAGAAGCGGCTGCCAATCTTTGGCATGTTGGCCAATTTCGCCATCTGTCTGGTCGCGCCGGGGCTGGCATTTTTGCTGGCGCTCGGCTCGTGGTGGGCCTTGTTGCCGCTCGCGCTGCTGCTGATTACGCTGGATTTGGTGCTGGAGCCGGAATTGCGCAAACGCGCCGTGAGCAAGGTGTTCAGGCTGGCAAGCCCAGCGTAAACGCACCCGCCAAAGCGTCTTGTCGTCGTTTGCATTTTTGCCGATATTGGCACACCATATCGGCGCGCGATCACGCGCCCTCACCCTGCGGGATCACCCATGCTACGCCCAGATTATGCCAGCGCTTATGAGAGATTTGACCTTGCCGCCTTGCAGCGCCAGTTCGCGGGCTCGTTCGAAGAGGGCATCAATGCCTGCGTCGAATGTTGCGACCGTTATGCAGACACGGACCGGATTGCTTTGCGCTATGTCGGGCAGGATGGCACCAGCGCCAGCCTGACGTTCAAACAATTGACGCAGGCAGCGGCGCGCTTTGCCAATTTTCTGAAATCGCAATCGATTGGCAAAGGCGATGTGGTCGCGGGCATGTTGCCCAGAATCCCCGCCACCATCATTACCATCATGGGCACTTTGCGCGCCGGCGCGGTATATCAGCCGCTGTTTACGGCGTTTGGGCCAAGGGCTGTCGAGCAGCGGCTCAATACCAGCAAGGCCAAACTTGTGGTCACCGACCCGGGTAACCGCCCCAAACTGGAAGAAGTCAACAATGCCTCCACGATCATGGTGGTGGGGGGCGGTGCCAAACCCTTGCGACCATCCGACTTTGATTTTGATGCGGCACTGGCCGGGCAATCGCCGAGTTTTGCCCCCGTTCTGCTGCGCGGCGACGATGCAATGCTGCTGATGTCAACCTCAGGCACCACGGGCCTGCCAAAGGGCGTACCGGTGCCGCTCAACGCCTTGCCAAGCTTTCGGGCCTATATGGTCGATGCAGTGGATCTGCGCCCCGATGACCGATTTTGGAACATTGCCGACCCGGGTTGGGCCTATGGCCTGTATTACGCGGTCATCGGCCCTTTGCTGCTGGGCGCGGCAACCACCTTTTATGACGGGCCCTTCACCGCCGACAGCACGGTTCAGGTGATCCGGCAACTCGATATCAATAATCTGGCTGGTTCGCCGACCGCCTTTCGGTTGTTGATTGCGGCCAACCCGGCGACCATGGCGCAGATCAAGGGCCGTTTGCGTGTGGTCAGCAGTGCTGGCGAACCCCTGAATCCGGAAGTCATCCGCTGGTTTGCCAGCACATTGGATGCGCCCATCCGCGATCATTATGGCCAGACTGAAACCGGCATGGTGGTTTGCAACCATCACGC
This sequence comes from Hyphomicrobiales bacterium, assembly GCA_019075865.1. Classification (GTDB taxonomy): domain Bacteria; phylum Pseudomonadota; class Alphaproteobacteria; order Rhizobiales; family Beijerinckiaceae; genus REEB77. Next base: position 82,400 of record JAGXAN010000008.1, read on the forward strand.
GCTCGCCCATATCGAGCATGTTGGTTCGGCGGGCCTGCCCATGCCGGGCTACAAGGTTGCGGTGCTCGATGAAGCTGGCAACATATGCGCCGACAATCACCCCGGCGTTCTGGCCGTGGACATGGCCCACTCGCCGCTGCACTGGTTCAAGGGTTACCTCCAGCAGGAAACCCCAAGCATTGGCGGCGGCTATTACCGCACCGGTGACAGCGTGGAGCGCGAACCCGATGGCACCATCAGCTTCGTTGGCCGGGCCGACGACATTATCACTTCCTCCGGCTACCGGATCGGGCCGTTTGAGGTGGAAAGCGCCTTGATCGAGCATCCAAGCGTCGTGGAATCGGCGGTTGTCGCCAAGCCCGATCCTGACCGCCTCGAAGCGGTGAAGGCTTTTGTCGTTCTGGCCGCCGGCGTTCAGCCAACGGCCGCCTTGGCAGAGGAATTGCAAATTTTTGTAAAGCGCTCGCTCTCCGCCCACGCTTTTCCGCGTGAGATTGAGTTTGTCACCCAACTGCCAAAAACGCCGAGCGGCAAATTGCAGCGCTTTATTCTGCGCAATCAGGAATATGCCAAGGCCGGCAAATGATATTAGGCCCGAAGTTTGCCAGGCAGCACCGCAATTTTCTGATGCTGGGCGAAACGGGCGATTTTGGAGTGAATGGAAGCATCCAGCGCGCCATTCGCCCCGGCGGGCATTGAAGGTACCTCGCGCCGCACACCCAGTCCGAGCATGCCCTTGATCAGTTTTTGCGCGGCTGCCTGCGGCACCTGGCTGACAATGTTGGAAAGCTGGACGATGCGCCGGTACTCGTGGCTGATATTGCCATGCAGCGAAAGGAACATCCGCACAGCTGCATCGCGTTGCAGACCGGACGCAACCAGAGCAAGCGCGAAGGCTTCGCCCGTGGCATCCGAAATCAGCCGCGCCGCGTCAAACACTTCGCATTCCAGCACCAGCGCCAGTTGCTGCGTCAGGCCGCTTCGGTCGCCGGCAATGGCGAGGCGCTCCAGTCGCAACAGGCTGGCTTCCTTTGCATGTGTCAACTCGACGGGCTGGATTGGCTTGCCAAGCTCCTGACGCTGGGCATTGACGATGATGGCGTTGCGCTGGTCGCTGGAGGCGGCAAAGAACAGGGCAGGGTGCTCGCGGTTGATGTCTTGCCGCTGCAGAAGGCATTGCGCAAGCGGCACCAGTTTGATCGCCCGTGCCAGCATGAGTTCCTTGGCAGCAGCGTCCAGCGGTGCCGAAAGGTTGCCGGCAATCAGCACCAGCATGGCATCATCGCTCGCCTCGATCAGGCGGCTCACATGGGCTTGCGTCAAATCCGGGCGCGCGGCAAGCACGCGGCAAATTTCAGCATTGTGCCAAATATCAAGGCTCGTTAGGTCAAATTCACGCAGGCTTCTGGCATTTTGCAAAACGATTTTGACGATTTCGTTTCCCCGGTGCAGCAGCGGGAGTTGAATGGATTGCGGAAATTGCGGATGCCCGGCAAGCTTCTTTACCAGAGGCAGCAATATATCATCGCTTACACTGGCCAGCATTCCATTGAACAATTCAGAAAATTGCTGAACCTCTTCAATCGGATGATGCTGTTTTGTAACGAATAGATCACAAGCGACACGGAAGATGACCGGTCGCATGTCCAGTGTTTTGTCATTTCCAAGGTCGGCAATGTTTTGCAATTGGCTGGGCAGGAGCAATGGCTTCGAATTGATCATAAAACACACCCTAAACTACGCACTCCCCGTCAAATTAGAAGCAACCTGTTGAAACTTCATTAACCTTCACCATGCCAAATGTTGTTCAGATTTGTGATGGGTCGGTTCTGTGGAAAGGAAGCGTTATGAACATAGTCATGTTTCAAAAATACGCTGCCAGGCAGCGGTCGGCGCGATCGCAGGAGCGTCAAGGCGAAGGTGCGGAGATTTTGTTCTTCACCGGCGTGCGCTACATGCGTCAGGGCGAAATGCCGCTTGGTTCCGATCGTGATCAGCCGGCCCCCAAGCGCAAACTGGTTAAATTCAGCGGGCATCGGCCGGGCAAGCGCCGCGCCGTCTAATTTTCCGAGTGCATAGTCGAGCAGGAAACCGCCTTCAGGGCGTTTTGTGCATTGGCAATATCATGGGCCTGCGGCGCCAGAGCGCGAAATATGACAAAGCCTTGCGGTGAAGGGGCCGTGATGCGCAGGTCCGGCAAAGGGCCATCGGGGTCATCTTGCGACTGCAGGTCATCGATCTCGTCAGCCGTCGCCAGCGTCAGTTTTATGTCGCCTTTCACGGCGGCTTGATCAGTCATGGAATAAAATATCGTGCCGCGCCTTTGGTGAAAGGAAAGCGACAGGAAATTGTCGCCGGGCACAGCAACCTTGATATTCAGCGGCCCATTATTGAGGTCATACCAGCAAATGCCGAGTGTCATATTGGGGTCGGTGGCGGGAAAAGGCTCCAGCCCGGGGCGGGAGACGGGCAGGATTTTCAGGTTGTTGGAATCTGTAATCGACGAAACCCGATTATAGGCGTCGCGCTCGGCCAGATGCGGCAGCAGCAGAATGGACGAAAAATGCACGATGACCGCGAGGCAAAGTGTGCCAAACAGCCAGGGAAGAACTCCTGTGCGAATCCGAAGCGGCGTCATGGGCAACTCAATCTTGCCAGGCTTGGCAATTGGGTGTCGTCAATGAGATTTCCAGCCAATGGGCTAAAGCTGCTGTCATAGAGACGAAGCGTCAACATGAAGGAGCCGGAATCGGGCAGTTGCAGCCAATTTCCCGGCTGCACATCATGCGACAGCAAAATCGGGGCGGCACCATCCTCACCATAGACCACTTCGCCGGAAGTAAGGCTGGGGCGGTGGGTCTGGTTGTCGATCAAATCGCCGTTGGATTTTGAAACGGTAATGGTCCAGAACCGCGACACCGGCATGGTACCGGAGAGCCAATAAGTGCAATTGGCTTTCAGAGGCCGGTTTTGATTGTCATGCCGCGCCGTTAGCGTCCAGCCTTCGCCCTGACCCAGGGGCACCTCACCCGACCACGCAATGCGGGCCCGTGCATAGGGGTCAATTTCATTGGTGCCGATTTGCGGAATGGTGGTCCATATTCCAAGCTTGACCCGCTCAGGACTGAACTGTCGGCGCAAAGCCAGATAAGTCGCCGCCAGGCCGAGACCCAGTCCTATAAATCCGGCGATCAACAGTTTTAACAGTGTTAACAAACCAGCATTCCCGCAATATCGCCGATTGTATCAAATGCGCGCCGAGGGGCCGGGGATGTTTAACAGTATTTGCGATGAATGTGAAAGCAGCTTGGGAACCTGCCCCCACAATTTCATTCAACGCACGAACAAACTCGGTGCGACCGTGCCTCTGCTGCTCGTTTGCAGATATTGCTGGACGTTGCGTTCGGCGTGGTGCGAATGCGACAGCAGGCTGTCTTGATGTGGGCCGGCCTTTTTGAGCAGCAATTCAAGCCCGCCCAGCGCCTTCGATGTGCTCAGGGACAGGGTGGCGGGGCGCGACGTCGTGTCCAGCGTATCGAGATTGCTATTGCCGGCGGAGGCGGTCGCGCTCGCAGTCACGCTCGCCGGATCTACCGGTTGCGCGCCAGGCAGCGGCACCAGTTTGATGCCGTGATGCGCGTAAGCCATGATGTCATGCCAGGTCGAGGCCGAAATCGAGCCGCCGACAACCTTGTTCATCGGTGAATCATCATCGTTTCCATACCAGACGATGCCAACATAATTGCCCGTGAAGCCATTGAACCAGGCATCGCGGTAATTGTTGGTGGTGCCGGTTTTGCCGGCCACTTTGGTGAAGCCCAGTTGCGCGCGGCGACCCGTGCCGGTTTCCACCACTTTCATCATCATGTAGTCGAGGTCGACGATATTATTGGGATTGACGATCCGCACCGGTTTGGGGCCGTCGCGCTCGTGATCGTAAATCACATCGCCGCGACTGTTCATGACGCTGACAACCGCATAGGTCGGGGCCTTGAAGCCGCCATTGGCAAACACGTCATAGGCCGAGGCGACATCGATCACCTTTACCGCGTCCGATCCGATCGGCAGGGAAGGCGTATCCTCCAGCGGCGTGGTGATGCCCAGCATATGCGTTGTCGCGATTATGCGCTTGCGGCCGAGTTTTGCGTCTTTCCAGCTGTTGGAACGCAAGTCTTCGCCAATCAGGATCGACAGCTTGACGGCGACCGTATTGATCGATTCAGCCAAAGCCTTCCACAAGGGCACCGGGCCCATATAATTGCGCTCAAAGTTCTTCGGGCACCAATCGCCAAGGCACACGGGACCATCAACGACAATCGAATTGGGCCGATAGCGCCCGGTCAGCAGCGCCGTGAGATATACATAGGGCTTGAATGAGGATCCGGGCTGGCGCAGTGCATCGGTGGCGCGGTTGAACTGACTGACCCCATAATCGCGGCCGCCAATCATGGCGCGAACTGCGCCATCGGGCCGCGCAAACACGGCTGCGCTCTGGTTGATGTGCAAGGGATGGCCAAATTCGCGCAGGTGATCCTGAATGGAGGCCTCGGCAAATTTCTGCAATCCGGTATCCAGGGCCGTGCGCACGGTCAGCACGCGGGAATTGCCAAATTTTCCGGCATCGGCGAGCTTTTTGACCTCGTCGAATGCCCAGTCCAGATACCAATCGGGCGGGGTTACGGCAGCATGGGCGACCGGGGTCGCCGGGTTGCGCCGCGCCGCATACATCTGGCCTTCAGAAATATAGCCCGACTTGACCATATTGGCGAGCACCACATCCGCCCGCGCCCGCGCCGCCGGGAGGTTGACATCGGGGGAGAATTTGGTGGGTGCCTTGAACAGCCCGGCAAGCATGGCGCATTCGCTTAAATTCAGGTCGCGAATGGATTTGCCAAAATAATATTGGGCCGCCGCCTGCGCACCAAAGGTGCCGCCGCCCATATAATTGCGATCCAAATACATTTTTATGATCTGGCGCTTGCTGAGGTGGTTCTCCAGCCATACGGCGAGAAACGCCTCGTTGATTTTGCGCTCAATGGTGCGCTGGTTGGTCAGAAACAGGTTTTTGGCGAGTTGCTGGGTGAGGGTGGAGCCACCCTGTACGTGCTTCTTGCCAGAAAAATCCACCGCCAGCGCGCGCAGCGTGCCGATCATATCGACGCCAAAATGATCATAGAAGCGCCGATCCTCGGTGGACACGACCGCGTGGATCAGATTGGGCGGATATTCGCTTAGCGGGACGCTGTCATCGTGGCGAATGCCGCGACGCCCGACTTCGTGACCGTAGCGATCGAGGAAAGTAACCGCCAGATCCTGCTTCTTTTGCCAGTTTCCCTGCGTGAGTTGAAACGCGGGATTGGCGAGGATCAAAAGCAATACCGAGCCGACCGCCGCCATCGTCGCCAATTCGCAGGCACCCTCCAGCAGCAGTTTCCTGAAGCCGCCAACGTGAAACCTGTCCATGAAAGTGGCAAAGCGTGTGTAAAATTCGCGGGATTCACGGCCACTCTCATAGAGGCCAGCGGTGATGATGGCGTCAAGATCCAGCATCCGACGAGCCAAGCGCCGCCAAAGGTTCAAACCGGACAAACGCTCGAACACGCCGCACACTCCCGTAATTCAAACAGCATTTATAGCCTTGTTAATCTCTTATCAACCCATTTTCACGTGAGGCGAAATTGATGCTTCAGGTGGAACTTGGCAATTCTCATGCCGCCGGATCTGTGCCAAAATGAGCCTATTGCCAGAAAAGAGATATTTCGCGAGATTTTCCATGTCACAAAACGACAAGCCCGCCGTTGCGCCTTTTTGGAAAAAAGGGCTGGCCGCGCTGACAACCGCAGAATGGGAACAGCTATGTGATGGCTGCGGCCGCTGCTGCCTCGTGAAACTGGAGGACGAAGACACCGAGCGCATCTATTTCACCAGCGTTGGCTGCAAGTTGTTGGACATGCAAAGCTGTCGCTGCACGCATTATGTCGGTCGCAAGCGTCAAGTACCCGAATGTATCAAGTTGACACCGCAAAAGGTGGACGAGATTTCCTGGTTGCCGCCCAGTTGCGCCTATCGGCTGGTGGCCGATGGCAAGGATCTGATGTGGTGGCACCCGCTGATTTCCGGCAGTTTCGAGACGGTGCATGAGGCCGGCATTTCGGTGCGCGGGCGCGTGGTGGCCCTTGAAAGCGACGTGGAGCCCGATGATCTGCAGGATTATCTGGTCAGTTGGCCGATGCGCATCCCCAAACGGGCCAAGCAAAAGCTGTGAATTAAGAAAAAATACCTAATAGGAATTTTATCCTTGACATTTTGACGCTGCTCGGGTAGTGTTTGGGCATAGTCGATGCGTGTGTCGATTGGGTTCGACCTTCAAGGAGGCGGCGCATGTCCAAAACAACAGAAGCGATCCTGACGGTGCCGGTCGATGCAGCGGCCGATGTGACCGGCTTGGGGCATAACGCGGGGCAGCCAAGCACGCAGACATTGGCGCAGACCATCCTGCGCCAGATTGAGGCGGAGGAAATCGGTACGCCGACAGTTCCCCGCAAGCCTGAGCGTCCCAGGCGCCCGGTGGATGCGCATTATTGGCCCATTGAGCAAGATTTGGCGCTGTGACCGCGCCGGCAGTGCCGGGAGACTGGCCGCAAATGGATTTCACCATGCGCAACCAGTTGGTTCGCATGGCGCGGGAGGGCACGCTCGATACATTTTTGGACGAACTCAGCGATCCGGAAATCGCCTATCTGCTGGGTAGCTGGGAATTTGCAGCGCGGATTGACCAATTGCCACCGGCTTGCGGGCAGGGCGGAGGGCCGTGGTCAACCTGGGCTGTCATCGGCGGACGTGGGGCAGGCAAAACCCGCACGGGCGCGGAATGGGTGCGGGGGCTGGCGCTTGGGCTGCCGGGCTTTGCCATGGCACCCACCACCCGGATAGCACTGATTGGCGAAACCTTGAACGATGTGCGCGATGTGATGATCGAAGGTGTTTCGGGGCTTTTGTCGATCCATGCCCCGGATGAAATGCCACGTTGGGAGCCTTCGCGCAAAAAGCTCACATGGCCAAACGGCGTGATTGCGCAGGCTTTTTCGGCCGAAGACCCCAATTCGCTGCGTGGCCCGCAATTTGAGGCCGCCTGGTGCGATGAACTCGCCAAATGGCGCAAAGCGGAGGAAACCTGGGACATGCTCCAGTTTGGGCTGCGGCTGGGTAGCCACCCGCGCCAGATCATTACCACCACGCCCCGGCCCACACCTTTGCTGAAACGTCTGTTGCAGGACCCCTCGACATGCATTACCCGCGCCGCGACCACCGCCAATGCTGCCAATCTGTCCGATAAATTCATGCAAAAAGTGTTGACGGCCTATGGTGGCACCCGGCTTGGCCGCCAGGAACTGCAAGGCGAGATGATAGAGGACGTAGTTGGTGCGCTATGGACGCGCCAGATGCTTGAAGATGCGCGGGCGGCAAATCCCGCCAATCTGGTGAAAATTGTTGTGGCCGTGGACCCGCCCGCCTCCTCAGGCAAGCGGGCCGACGCCTGCGGCATTGTCGGCGCTGGCATTGACGCAGGCGGCACCATTCATGTTTTGGCCGACGCCAGCCTCGCGCAGGCCCGCCCGGCGCAATGGGCGCAGGCCGCCGCCGCGCTCTATCACAAGCTGGAGGCTGATTTGCTGGTCGCCGAGGTCAACCAGGGCGGCGAGATGGTCGAGCGGGTGCTGCGGGAGGTCGATGCCGGTCTGCCGGTCAAAATGGTGCGCGCCACCCGTGGAAAATATCTTCGCGCCGCACCTGTTGCCCAGCTTTACGAGCAGGGGCGGGTGCGCCATTGTGGCCCGTTTCCGGCGCTGGAAGATGAATTATGCAGCTTTTGCCCCGATGGCCTGCCCAATGGCAAAAGCCCCGACCGCATGGACGCCCTCGTCTGGGCGATAACCGCACTGGCGCTGGCAGGTAACGCGGCGGAGCCGAGGGTGCGGCAGGTTTGAGCGGGGCTTGCGCAAAATAAGAAAGTGTTTACTTCTGTGTGTAGTTATGCTGGAAAGGTGCCAAATGACCCATCTTCCCAACGCCCCCCTTATTTTCACCCTCGGGCTTGTTCGGTTTCCAACCGTCCCGAACATGGATCGGTTTGTTCCTGCATTCCATGATGCTTTAAGGGATGAAATGCCGCATCTCGACCCACTTAAACTGAATCAGATGCAAGTACAGTTCGGGCCGGAAGGCCTAAAGGTAAATAATGACGAACTGCAGGTCTGGCAAATAGCTTCGCCAGATCGAAAGTTCGCCTTCGTATTGACGCCCGATAGTTTGGTGCTCCATACGAACTCTTATCGCGAGCATCATCAATTTATTGAGATGTTTAAGTCCGCGTTGACCAAGCTTATTGCTGTTCCCGAAATTGGTATCAACTGGGTGACAAGCATCGCGATGCGCTACATTGATCTCATCGTTCCGCGCGATGGTGAAAAGCTAAACGATCTATTGGATTCCTCGGTTCTGCCACCCGCGTTCTCCGGGGTTGCAAATCTTGAAATTGTTGAAGGCCTTTATGTAGCTCAATATCGCACCACAAATGCAAACGTGCGCTTTCAAATTTTGCGCAATCCGCAAGCTGTGCTTCCGCCGGATGTGAACACCCCTTTGATTCAAAAGAATAATTGGGCATGGCCGCGTCCTGACAACGAATTTGCAGTGGTTGATACGGATTGTTCGACACCTTTGGACGGCACGATAGCTCTGGACGTTCCTATAATTTGCGATCATATGAAGGAATTGAGATTCGTTGCCAAATCGATTTTTGAGCATATCGGCACTGAAGGTGCCAAGAAACGTTGGGAAGGGATTGCGTCATGAGCGCTCTGGCATTCGATGATGGTAGCAGGTGGTACCCGCAGGGGCGGGAACCTGTTTATCTCAGGTTTCTGCCGAAAGGTACCTATGGGGTCGCGCCTAGAACCAATGAAAGTCCCGCGCACCTTTCAGTCCAAAAAATGATCGAGCATTTACGGGATGGCGGCCTACCTATCACCGCCATTGCGGCTATTGCCCAAGTTGAGCGCAAGACAGTTTATACATGGCTTGACGGCTCAGCCGCGCGCGATCATAACGCCTCGCGTGTTCAAACGTTGTTCAAAATTCTGGACCGTGACAACATCAACCTTCGTAGTCTGTACCGCGTATGGAACCGCAAACTTGAGCATGGCCATTCGATCAGCGAGGTACTATGCGCTGATCCACTGAGCGAATTGACAATCGAGAATGCTTTGCGTGAGCTTGAACCTGCGATTGTAAGACACACAGAGCGAGATGCAGCTCGCAGCGTGCCTCATGAGGGCGCTCGAAATCAGATAATCGATGAAACTCCGGAAATCAGTTTTTCACGATAAGGTTTGATTTTGCTAGATGTCCAGTGATGGCCCGCCGAAATTTGGAGAGGAAGAGGCAAATGCGCTTCTTGCAGCCGGTTGGAGGCAAGGGGCGGTTTTCAAACCCTTTGGCGATTTGCGTCCTAAAAATGATGAATATTTTTTCGTAGTATGCACGCAATCATGCAGCGTTGTGTCCCCCAACTTGATTCGCGATCCGTTTGTCGAGATAGCCGAAGGTAAGCCGCTACAACATTATAAGAAAAACAGCCCAGAGGCTATCGGCAAGAACGTAACCAAGTTTCAAATGCCTGTCACGAACGATCAGTTTGCCGCCCTTGAAGTAGATATCAACACTCGCCGTTTTGTTGCTCGCGATTTGTTTCTCAACCGCGACCCTGAGGATTTTAAGGTATCCGATCCCGCTCGACGCGAGCTTGCTGGGTGGCTAGCTCGTTATTACTCCAGAGTTGCATTACCCAATGGGTTGGTGCGGAGGCTCAGAAAAAATGCTATTCCTAAACTAAAAAAAATCTTCGATAAAAAATACGGAGAAAATAATATTTCAGGTTATGAATTTATTACAAGTATTTCTATGAAAAATGAGCCAAATTGCGAGATAAAAGACGGTGAATATTATAAATTTGAACTCTTTATTTTGTGTAAAGATCAAAATAGTGCTAATATTTTTGATTTGGAACTCATAAATATATTTGAAAATGAAATATCGACGTTTGACGGCATAAAATTCGAAATCCGCGTTCAGTCGGAGGATCAAACTCTCATGTCAGACTTCCGTGGCTACGTCAGATTCTCCGAATGGGACTATCTCAGCCCGATGTGGGAAACAGCAACGAATCCTGTTGCGTGAGTTTGAAGCAGAATCGTAATGACGGTAAGCTCTAAATTGGTGCCCCGAGCAGCGGTAAGTGTTCGATAGGCTGCAAAATGAGAAATATATAAAATTACATCTGCCCCCGAACCCTGCCGCAAGCGGGGTTTTTTATTGCCTTTTCTCCAAAAGGACCCCCCATGCCTTCACTCTTCTCACGCCTGTTTGGCGCTCGCGCCCCCTTGTCGGTGCCAGATACCAAGGCCTCGCGGGCTGGCAGCCTTTTGGCCATGCATTCGCTGGGTCTGGCGCGCTGGACGCCGCGCAATTACGTCACGCTCACCCAGCAAGGTTATGAACGCAATGCTGTGGTGTATCGCACCGTGCGCATGATCGCAGAGGCCGCCGCCTCCGTGCCCTGGCTGGTATTTGAGGGACGCCGCGAGATAACCGCGCATCCGATGCTGGATCTGCTGCAACGCCCCAATCCGGTGGACGTCGGGCCAACCTTTTTCGAGGCGCTTTTCACCAATCTGCTGCTGTTTGGCAATGCCTATGTCGAGGCGACACTGGTCGAGGGCGCGCCGCGCGAGCTTTATGCGCTCCGCCCCGATCGCATGGCGCTGGTGCCGGGCAAGAATGGCTGGCCGGTGGCTTTTGACTACATGATTGGCGGCGACAAGGTGCGCTACCCGCTAAACGCCGAAGGCATGCAGCAAATTCTGCACCTCAAGCTGTTCCACCCGCTGGATGATCATTATGGCTTTTCACCCATTGCGGCAGCGCAGGTCGCGCTCGACATTCACAATGCGGCGGGGGGCTGGAACAAGGCCTTGCTCGATAATTCGGCAAGGCCTTCCGGCGCGCTGGTCTATACCGGCCCCGATGGCGGCCAACTTACCGAAAGCCAGTTCGAGCGACTGAAAGCCGAACTCGATGAAAACTTTCAAGGTGCGCGCAATGCGGGCCGGCCATTGCTATTGGAAGGCGGGCTGGATTGGAAAGCCTTGTCCATGTCCCCCAAGGACATGGATTTCATGGCGGCCAAGGATGGGGCGGCGCGCGAAATTGCATTGGCCTTTGGGGTGCCGCCGCTGGTGCTGGGAATTCCGGGCGACAATACCTTTTCCAATTATCAGGAGGCCAACCGCGCCTTTTGGCGTCAAACGGTGATACCGCTGATCGCGCGCACCCAGAAGAGCTTTGCCGCCTGGGTGCGGCCAGCCTATGGCCCCTTCACCTTCGATTATAATGTCGATCGGATCGAGGCACTGGCGGATGAGCGGGCGACCGAATGGAGCCGCGTTGATGGCGCCAATTTCCTGACCATTGACGAAAAGCGTGAAGCGCTGGGCTATGGCGCGCTTGCCGCAAAGGACATGGCCGATTTGCCCGGCGTCACGCCCCCGCGCCCAAAAGGTGGCGCATGAATGAGATCACCCACACCATTATCCAGCGCGGCGATCTCGCGCACCTCGCCTTGTTTCTGTGGGCCAGCAGCGCTTCCGGCCTGCTCGCGGTCACGCTTCGTGAACTCGCCGTCGCCAACCGCCGTTTTGACCTGTTCGTTCGTGAATTGGCGCATTTCAACACGCAATTTGGAGAAGATGAATGAAATTTCTTCGACCGCTCCGCTTCGGGGCCAAGCCGGAATCAACCCTTGCGCGGCCCATGCCCAATGACGCGCCCAGCCCTGAACTTATCATCCGCCATTTTGTTCGCGTGCTCGAATCCATCACGGCGAGCCATTCCGGCGCGTCGCATTTGCGCGGCCTGCTGACAAGGGAGAAGCCTTGATGGGACAATATAAACCAAATCCACCGTTGCAATGCGCAACCATGACCGTCGAATTGGAGACCAAACACGCGCCCGGCGCGATCTCCGGCCTGACAAGGGATGGTTCGTTCGAGGGTTACGCCAGCCTTTTCGGGCTGGTGGATATGGGGCGCGATCTCGTCGTCCCCGGCGCTTTCAAGGCGTCGCTGGCCAAGCGCGGTGCCAGCGGCATCAAAATGCTGTGGGCGCATGATGCGACCGAACCCATCGGCACCTGGGTCACGATTGTCGAGGATAATCGTGGCCTGAAAGTGCGCGGCCAATTGAATCTGGCCGTGGCGCGGGCGCGTGAGATTTTGGCCCTGATGCGCGATGGCGCGCTCGACGGCCTGTCGATCGGCTTTCGCACAGAGCGCTCGCAACGCGACAAGGAAACCGGCGTGCGCCGCCTGCTGAAGCTCGATTTATGGGAAATCTCGATTGTGACTTTCCCGATGTTGCCGCAGGCGCGGGTCTCGGCCGTCAAGCGTGCGGTTGCGCCCCCCAACCCGCGGATGCAGCCCGATACGCTGGCAAACGCCATCCGTAAAGCCACCAGTGTCTTTCGTTAAAACCCAATGAAAAGGAAAAGTTAGATGAATATGCAGAATCAGGATTTGAAGTCCGCCAAGAGCCTTGAAACCAAGGCGGTGAATGCGGACGTTGCTGGCGCGTTTGAGGATTTTCATCGCACCTTCGCCGCTTTCAAGGAAACCAACGACGAGCGTCTCGACCAGATCGAAACCCGCATGGGTGCCGATGTAATCACCGAGGAAAAGCTGGCGCGTATCGATCGCTCGCTGGATGACAACAAGCGGCGTCTTGACATGCTGATGGTGGAAAAATCCCGCCCCTTTTTGGCCCGTTCCGACAAGGCCAATGACGACGAATCCCGCGAGCTGTAACACGCTGGATCATATGGCACAGGCGGGATTACGTGGGATTTGGCGGAATTTGACGCAGTTACAATAGGTTGCGAAAATTTTGGCAATTTGCCGCGCAGGATCATATGGCATTGAAAATCGAGGGCGAAAATTTTTCGCTTGTAGCAAAATCAAGGCTTTCAACTTCACAGACCTGCGGAACTCGGACGTCGGCCGATGAGCTGGAAATGGCTAACATTTGCGCAAAACCAAGGCTTTGCGGGAAAACCCACCCGCCAGCGATGCCATTTAACTCGGACGTGGATTTGGGCTTGAAAGCCGTTTTAATGACGTTTTGAGGCAGGTGGCGGCACGGGTGAGCTGTCGCCACCCCCTTCTTTCTGGCACCTTGTAGTGGGCGGCAATCCACATCTCGAGTTAAGCTTTTTCCACCCGACGCAATGGCCAGCTGTGTCGCGATATCCTGGGCCTCCCGCGCAGCCGCAGCCATCACAGGCCAGCGCCGTGGCCGTCATCCATAATGTCAGTGCTCCCACCCAAAACAATCGCATGTGCCACCTATAGACTGCGTCCAAACCACCGCACCCGGCCCTCGACCGTCAACGTATCCACTTCGCCAGGCGGGACGGTTTCGGGCTCATAGCGCTCGCGATTGTCGCTGATCAACAGCAATGAGTGATCGCGCCGCATCTGCACCCGTTTAACAATCACCAGGCCGCCGAGGGTCAGCACATAAATGCCATTGTCGATGATCTGGGTGACGCTGCGATCCACCAGCAACAGGTCGCCGTCGCGAATGGTGGGCTCCATGCTGTCACCCACGGCGGTCAGTGCCTGGGCGCGGTTCGGCGTAATGCCAAGCCGCCGCAGCCAATCGGTGCGAAACCCCAGCATTTGCGGCGGCTCATGCTGACTGGCCAATCGGCCATTGCCAGCGCTGGCTTCCACATCGAGGCGCGGAATGAAAGTGAAGTCCGAGGGCTCAATGTCAGGATAAGCGCGCTGGCTACCAGGCGGCGGAATTTCATTATCATCATAGAGAAAATCGGTGACGTTGACTTTGCAGGCTTGGGCGATAGCCAGCAGCTGCTGGAGCGGCGGGGCCGAGGCTCCAGAAATCCAGCGATACAGACTGCTGCCTGCAATCCCTGATATTTCAGCAACATACGACACGCCACCAGCCGCCGTTATGGCCTTATCCAAACGCGCACCCACCTTTTTGGCGAGCAAATTTGTCTCTGTTTGAGGTTGTAAATTCTTACTCTGCGCGCTTGACATTTATCATTCCTGATAATAATTTACATAAATTGATAATTTTACAGGATTGGGTAAATGGCACCGCGACTGGAACCGGTCTTTCTGACGCCCTGGCACCCGGCGGACATCATGTCCGCCATCAAAAAGAAGGGGGCGACATTGTCGTCGCTTGCCATCGCGGCCGGCGTGCAAAAACAGGTGGTTTCGACCGCCATGTACCGGCCATACGCGCGCGGCGAGCGCATCATTGCTGATTTTCTTGGCATTCACCCCTCCGTAATCTGGCCGGATCGCTATTCCCTGGCTGGAACGCCCATGCCCCGTGCTCGAGCAAATAAGGACACGGCGGCATGAATGAGTCAAATTCGACCTCGCAGCTCATCGCTATTGACGATATTACCATTGGTGAGAGGCTGACACCCATCTCGCAGCCCTATGTGGAGCGACTGGTCGCCTCGATTGAGCAGATTGGCCTGCTGCAGCCGATCGTGCTGCGGGAATATGGTTCCGGCTATCTGTTGATCGCCGGGGCGCATCGCATCGCCGCCTATCGGGCGCTGAGCAGAAACACCATTGAAGCGCGGGTGATTGAGGCAAGTGAAGCCATTGCCGCCATTGCGGAAATTGATGAAAACCTGATCCGGCGCGGCCTCTCCGCCTTTGATGAGGGCGTATCGTTGCGCGAACGCAAGGCGTTCTATGAAGCGGCATTTCCCGATGCCCGCCACGGCGGTGACCGGCGCAAGAAAAAGCAAGAGGGCACATTGTTCCCACTTGAAACAAAACGCTTCACGAGTGCCGTGGCCGACAAGGTGGGCTGGAGCGAGCGGACCATCAAAAAGCGCCTGCAATTGGCCAATAGCCTTGACCCCGAGGCGGTGCACATCGCCCGCGAAACCGGGCTGATCGCCAATGAAAGCCAGATGCTCAAGCTGGCCGGATATACCCCAACAGAGCAGGTCAAACTGATGAAAGCCGTGCGCGACAAATCGCGCAGCTCCATCGGTCAGGCCGAGCATGATCTGGGCTGGAAAGTCGCCAAACCAGCTCAGTCCTACGCCGACAAATTAGCTGCCGCCTTCGGGTCACTGCTGATCACGGCGGAGTTGGTCCAGCTGGAGGCGATGAAGCGCCAGCTCGACGCGGCCATCATTCAGAAAAAGAGGGGCAATTCATGAGTTTCATCCCGCCAGAACCAGCGCGGCCCGATTGGATCGACGCCATCACCTTCGGCTGTCTCGTCGTCATGTTGATGATCGAAGCCAGCATTGTCGCTCTGTTTTGCTGGTTTTGACATGAAGAGACAGCGGTTGAACGTCATCCTGATGGTCGAGTATCCGCGCGCCTGGCGTGTGCGGCAGCCGGGCACCTATACAATGCTCAATATCCCGAAAGTGGCCGGCGTCACGCTGACCCTATTGCCCAATTTGAGCATGCACGTTCTGGCCTTCCCGCCAGATTGTTACTGGAATTTGGGCCTGCAAGGTGCCTGGGATTTGTGTCTGCAGGCCGGGGGTGACCAATGACCAAGCCCCTGCATATCCTGCGCTGGACCGATCACACCATGGTGGATGGCAAGATTGAGATTGCCGGCGAAATTGCCGCCATTGATCCGGTCTATCTCACCATCGCCCGCGACCAGCCTGGCTTCCTTGGCCGCCGTCAATTGATGTGGGTGCTGCTGCGAGCCGCCATTGAAGAGGTCTCGCAGGCTGGCAGCATCGCTGTTATTCGGCTGCCCGTCGCCCTTTTTGCCTTTGCTTGCCAAACCGATCTGGCTGGCGCGGAACCGGCAGGGCGCGCATGAGAAAAACACCTCAACCAACGTCTTGGTATAGCGCCGCCGAGCTCGCCGGCCTGCATCTGCCCGGCCTGCCAACCACGGCGCGGCGCATGGCCGATTTCATCGCCCGTGAGGGCTGGGACGCCGACAGCGCCCGTGCCCGGCCCCGTCTTGGGCGGGGCGGTGGCATGGAATACCGCCTCGACCTCATCCCCACCGGGCCGCAATTGCTGCTGGCCGCGCGGGCAACAGGTGAAGCCCCGTTGCCAATGATCGCGGCCGCCGCCGCCGAACCGGGCGCAGAGGCTCTAAATGCTGCGGCCGCCAGTGCTCGCGACGCGCGACTGGCAATCGTCCATGCCGCCAATGCCTATGTCGCTGGCTACCCACGCGGCGCATTGGCCAATGATACGGCCGCCCTGGCATTGTTTGTCGCGCTCTATAATGCCCGCTCCATAAAAATGCCCGCCAGCGCCTTGACCGAGGTGCCAAACCTGTCCTTGCGCAGCCTGCAGCGCTGGATTGCAGCCACAAGGTCCGCCAATACCAGCGCACTGGCGGTGGATCGTGGCGCGGCGCGGCGCGGACGCGGCACCCTCGACAGTGCCAATGACGGGGCGGTTAAGCTGCACATTCTGGCCTTGACGGCACGCCAGCCGCATCTCTCGGCGCATCATATCATGACCATGGTGCGCGACCAGTTTGGCGACCGGCTGGAAGTGGAAGGCACGTATCTGCCCGTGCCGCCCTTGCGCACCTTTCAAAGTGCTTTGAAAGCATGGAAAACCCAGCATCACGTCGCACTTACCGCGATCACCAATCCGGATGCCTACAAATCCAAATTCCGGCTTGCAGGCACGGCCACGGACCGGTTTTGCACCGCGATCAACGCCCTCTGGATGATCGACGCATCACCGGCAGATGTGCTGTGCCTGGATGGTCGCTCCTCGGTTTATGTCGCCATCGACCTGTTTTCGCGCCGTCTGCAAATCTATGTCTCCAAAACCCCGCGCGCCAGCGCCGTGGCGCTGCTGATCCGGCGCGCCATTGCTGAATGGGGCATGCCCGATGCCATCAAGACCGATAATGGCTCGGATTTCGTCGCCCGCGACATCGTCCGCCTGTTTGCCGCGCTGAACATCGAAACCATCACCTGCCGCGCCTTCCACCCGGAGGAAAAGGCCCATGTCGAGCGCGCCATCGGGACTTTCCAGCGCGATTTATGCCCGACACTGCCTGGCTTCATTGGGCACTCGGTCAAGGATCGCAAGGTGATCGAAGAGCGCAAGGCCTTTGCCGCTCGGCTCGGTCTGCCGGATGACCGCACTTTCTGCGTCGAACTCACCGCCAGTGAGTTACAGGCATATTGCGATCGCTGGGCCAATGAGCGCTACCAGCACCGCCCACATGCCGGCCTCGACGGGGCCACACCCTTTGCCATTGCCCAGCGCCACGCCGCGCAGGTGCGCGCCATGCCCGAATTGCGCGCCCTCGACATGCTTCTGACCCCGGTGGCGTCCGGCAATGGCCTGCGCATCATGGGCAAACAGGGCGTGCGCATCGAGGGCGATTATTATCTCTGCCCGCATGTGCTGCCAGGCACTGAAACCTTGGTACGAATGGACCCCAATGATATGGGCCGTGCCCTGCTTTTCACGCCCGACGGCGCGCAATATCTGGGCGAGGCCGTCTGCCCGACTTTGGCCGGCGTTGATCCGGTGGCGGCGGTGCAGGCGGCCAAACAGGCGCAGGCCGAGATCCTGTTTGAGGGAACCCGGCATATCCGGGCGCAGATGCGGCGGATCAAGCCGCGTGACATGGTGGACGCCATGCTGCGCCAGTCGGCCCGCGACAATGGCACATTGGTGCCGTTTCCAGCCCCATTGGCCGCCTATGAAACCCCGCAATTGCAAGCTGCGAGCCAAGCGGCAAGCCACGTTGCCAGCAATACCGCCAGCCAGGCTACCACCCCCACCAGTTTTTTGACGTTTGACGGATCATCCACCCCGGCCAGTGCCGCTGACATCGCCGCCCTTGCAGCGCAGGTTGAGGCAGATGCCATGGCCGCCGCCTCCAATGTCATTGCCCTGCCAGAGCGCCCGATCGAGCGCTACCGCCGCGCCTTCGCCCTCGAGGAGGCTATGTCACGCGGCGAACCCGTGGATCCCGAGGCTGCCCTGTGGCTCGGGCGCTATCAGACCAGTGCCGAGTATCTCACGCATTCACAGATGTTCGCCTCATTCGGGCGGGATTGGCTGTTTGCATGAAGCGTTAGGGCCAGCGTACCGGCCAATCATCTGAAACCTCAAACAAAAGCCCGGCCCAGATCGCAAATCAGGGGGCCGGGCTCACGGAGTAAACATAATGAATATGCCCATGCCAAATGTCAATCGGACGCCAGCGCCGACTGACCCTATGGTTAACATCTCACCCATAGCGCCCACCCGCAATATCGCTGCATTTTCGGGGCTGGTTACCCGGCTGATCACCCGTCGCCCGGATGTACCCGGCCTTGGCTGCTTCTATGGCCGCGCCGGTCTCGGCAAGAGCAAGGCCGCGACCTTCGGGGCCAATATGGCCCGCGCCACCTACGTGGAATGTAACCAATTCACCACCGCCAAGAGCCTGCTTTTGCGCATTCTGTCGGAAATGGGCGTGCACAAGGCCAAAGGCTCGGTGCCGGATCTGCTCGATCTGGCCACCGAACGCATGGCCATGGACCCATCGCGGCTATTGATCATCGATGAGGCGCACTGGATTGCCCACAAGCGCTTCATCGACATCGCCCGCGCGCTGCATGACCTGTCGCGCGCCCCGATCATCCTGATCGGCGAAGAAATGCTGCCAACCGCGCTCGAAACCCACGACCGCGTGCACAGCCGCATCCTTGAATGGGTCGAAGCCTCGCCCTGTAATCTCGAGGATATGATGCACCTGATCCGCATTCGTGCGCCGGGCCTCGTCCTGGCACCGGAGTTGATCAATCTGCTGCTGGACCGCACCCGTGGCAATGCCCGCCGCATCGTCGTCAACCTCGCCGATATTGTCGAGGAAAGCCGCCGCCTCGGGGTCAACAAGATCGGTCTTGATCAATATGACGCCGCCCGCATCCGCGTCCACAAGGCTCCCACCGTCGTACGGAGGGCTGTCTGATGGCTCATATCCTGCGCCGGGAAGGCCCCAACGTCATCATCATGCCGGGCCGCGATGAAATCTGGAAGTCAATGATGTACCTGACCAACCTTAGCGGCAGCTTCAGCCGCGCCGAGGTGGTCGCCAAGGCTATGAATAGCCGCGAATATGTGCACCGCTACCTAAAGGCGCTGATCAAAGCCGGTTATGCCGAGCAGCTGCCGGTGCAGCCCAAGCGCGGCACGCGGTTCCGGGTGATCCGCACGCAGATCTCGACGCCGCGCGTGCGTGCCGATGGCACCGATTTGGGCGAGCCGATCAATGTCACGCTGTGGCGCACGATGCGCATGCTCAAAACCTTCACGGCTCCGGAGCTATGCGCCCATGCCAGTCTGCCGGAGCGTCCGGTCAAATTGACCACGGCCGCCGCCTATCTGTGCCATCTCGAAGCGGCCGGGCTGTTGACCATTTTGGCCCCCGGCCAGCGCCGGGGTGCCAAGGCACATCGCCGATTTGGCCTGATCGGGACCCCCGGTGGTCAGGCCCCGCGCGTGCTCAAGGCCGATGCGGTCTACGACCCAAACACCGGCAATTTGCTGTCTGTGTCATCGCATGATGCGGAGGCATGCTGATGGCCCCGATGATCGATTACGTCGCCAAATCGCGCGCGGCCTGGGGCATCCTGCCCGCATGGGTGGAAACCCTCGCCGATGCGGTCAATGCCTCCAGCCAGGTCGACGTATCTGTGCGGCTCGGGCTGTCCAACAGCCTGATCTCGCAGGTGCTGTCCAACAGCTATCGGGGCGACATGGCCGCTGTCTCGCGCCGCGTTGCCGGTGCCCTGATGGGCGAGCGCGTCACCTGCCCGGTGATGGGCGATATCGGCCGCGATCATTGCGAGCGTGAACAGGGCCGGCCCTTCGCCGCAACCTCGGCCTTGCGCACGCATTTGTTCCACGCCTGCCGGTCCGGCTGCCCCAACGCCAAACCAACCCCGTTAAAAGGATGAGTATCATGTCAAACCACGATGATTTGCTGGTCGGTATCAGCCAGCTCGACACATTGAGCCACAAGCTGGCGGTGCTGCACCATGCCCTCGACGCGGTGCGGCGCGGCAGCCACGAATTGACCGGGCCGGGCCTGCGCGCTTTTTGCGCGGCGCTGGAAGCCAGCGTGGCCAGAGCCGCCCACCTCGAAGGCCAGCTGGCCGAGGCGCGGGAACTGGCGTATCCGGAACCCAAACCCTTTGGCGTGGTGGTATCGCTGTTTGGTGGCCCCATTCCCTCGGCTGCCAAATTGCCGGTGCCTCCGGTCCGCTCGATCTACGGCGACCCCACCAGTGATGGAGCTGCGTGATGGCGCTCCCCTCCCTGCATCGCACCCTGCGGGCCTGTGCGCAGTTTCATGGTCTCGATCCCGCCCGGATCGAGGCTCTCAGCACCCGGCCCGGAACAGACGCCGATCTCGCGCCCGCCCTGCATCTCTATTGCTGGGCCGCCGACATCATGACCACCCACAACCGCCTCGCGATCGGCATTTATGTCGGCATGGATGCTGCCACCGTGGCAAAGTCGATTGCGGCAGTTGAGGCGGAGCGCGGGGCGAGCCCGGACCTGACCGAGCGCCACGACGAACTGCTGCTCGAAATCCACGCCGAGGCCGAGGCGCTGGCGCAGATGCGCATAACCGAGGCGCCGGAGGATGATCCATATATCATCGCCGCGCGCCTCAATGGCCCGGCGCGGGGGGCTTACGGCGTCCCCCTTACTGAATTGCGGGTGCTGGCGCGCAGTTTTGTCGGTATTGCCGCCGAATTGCGGGCCGCCGCCGCTCAGGTCGAGCGTCTGACGGCTGCTATTGTGGAGCAGCGCAGCCGCGCATCGGCAGCTGCATCCGCGCCCCAGCCCGTCAACCCATCCGCGATCAGTGCCGCCAAGGCGGCCGTGGCCCGCGCCCTTTACACCCCCGGCGAGCGTCATGCCCGTCAGGCTCTCGCCCGTTTGCAACAGGAGAAGACCCATGTCCAGGCCTAAGCTTTCAAAGACCCTTCAAACCCCGATCTACGTGCCACAGGATGAATTTACGGCACGCGGTTTCCTGACCCTGATCGGCGAGCATGCCCGCGCTGTCACCCGGCTCGAGGCCGACATGAACGATGCCATTGCCAGTGCCAAGGCGCAGGCTACGGCTAAGGCCAAGCCCCACCAGGACGCGATTGCGGTGCTCACCTCGGGCCTGCGCACCTGGTGCGAGGCCAACCGCGCCCGCCTTACCGATAATCACAAGGTAAAATTCGCCGATCTGGGCACCGGCAAGGTGCTGTGGCGCACGCGGCCACCCGCCGTGTCGATCACCGGCAAGGTTGAAGTGCTGCTGGAGCGGCTGCGCGCGCTGCACCTGCCGCAATTTATCCGCACCAGCGAGACCCTGAATAAGGAGGCCATGCTGGCCGATCCGGAATTGGCGGTCACGGTGCCCGGCATCCGCATCGCCTCGGCCGGCGAGGATTTTGAAGCGGTGCCCTTCCAGACCGAACTGGCGGGAGCGGCATCATGAAGGCGTTTCTTATGATCCTGATCGGGCTGGCCATGGTCTATGCCTTCATCACCCAGCCGCAAACCGGCTGGCTATTCATCGGCCTTGGCGCGGTGATGGGCGTGGTATCCACCCTTGGCGGGAGGCGTAAATGACGACGCCTTTCCAGACCAAGGTCATCCACGTCCTGCGCAAACAACGCGGGCTGGCCGACGGCGATTACCGCGAGCTGCTGCGGGCGCGATATCAGGTGGTGTCCTCGCGCGATCTCAGCCAGCATCAGGCCGCCGACCTCATCGATGCGCTGGGTGGTGGCAACAATGCGCCCTCATCGACCCGGGCGGCTGGCCCCTATGCCCCGGTGCTGCAGGCTCTGTGGCTGGCCGGCTGGAACCTCGGCGTGGTGCGCGCCAAGGATGACGCGGCGCTGCTCGCCTTCGTCAAGCGCCAGACCGGGCTCGATCATACCCGCTTCCTGACCGAGCCGCTCGCCGCCAAACGCGCCATTGAGGGCCTCAAGGGCTGGCTGGCGCGCGAGGCCGGCGTGGTCTGGCCGGCAGCGGGCGTTGGGGACACACTGGCCAGCAAAAGTGCGGTATTGCAGGCCATTGCCGCGCGGCTTGTGGCCACGGGCGGGTTTGTGCCCTTCGCGCCGCATGTCGACCCCACCGGCTGGCCACATGATTTTGAGGCCTATGGCTACCGGCGCAATCTGCCGCCAAGCTTTACCACCTATGATGGGCCAGCTTTCGACAAAATGGCCAATTGGCTGGGTGCGCGCCTGCGGGCAACGCTGGCGGCCAATCGAGACGATGGGGGCCGCAAATGATCGGCTCCCTCGACGATCTCTCACGCGATGAGCTGCTGATACTGGCGCGGCGCGGGGCTCCCAGCCCCGCATCGATCGCCCATTTGCAGCACGAGCATTTGTTGACCCGCACCCATGCGGCTTATGGGCGCTGGCAGGCGTCCTCGGCAGCCGCATCGGCGGGGGCCAAGCGGGCGCGTTTGTTGGCAAACCACGATCATTTCGGCCCACGCTTTTCAACGGCGCTCGCCAGCGCCAATGCCCTGCTGGCTATCGCCAAGACCGATTGGCTGATCTACCGCCGCGCCAAAGCCAAGAGTGACCAAGCCCTGCGGGCGGCAGTGCGTCTGGGAAGAGAAGAGGGAGAAGTGTGATGAAGAAAATTGGCTTTCAAGCGAAGGTAAATGATTGGATTGTCGCTTGCTTCGGTACAGAAGCAGCCAAAGACGAAATCGAACGAAACCACCGATTTTTGGAAGAAGCTCTTGAATTGGTGCAGTCGTGTGGTTGCACCAAGGAAGAAGCCATTAAGCTTATTGACTATGTTTTTGATCGACCTGCAGGGGATAAGGCCCAAGAAGTCGGTGGGGTCCTGTTGACACTTTCCGGACTATGCACGGCCCAAAAAATAGACATGCAGCTTTCTGCAAAGGCAGAATTGGCGCGTGTTTGGATGAAGATCGTGGAGATAAGGGAAAAGCAACGAAACAAACCCAAGAATTCGCCGTTGCCTGCTGAGGCCGAGGCTGACCTTCAGAAAAGAGATGGCAATGCTAGAACCTTTAGGTTTCGCCTTCGCATAACCAATAAAATAACCGGTGCAGTTGAATATCAGAATGGGGAGCTTCCTATAGAAGACATCAATAAGGGAGCCGTGTGATGTCAGTCCGGTTCATCCAGTTTGATACGGGCGTTCTTCAGCATCAGACCACGCGCTCCCAAAACGAGCGTGCCCGTGGCCGTCGCCCGGCAATCGGGATCTTGGGACGGTATTTCACACAGGTCATTAGGCAGATTGCTGACATTCAAGGTCCGTACATCAAACAATATCCAACCCAATGGTTCACTCTCGCGCGTGCCGGTGTGCTTGAAATCGCGATCCATAACTTGACAGGCAGCACCCTGGTCCTGGCTCACAAACATCTGGCAATCGGTTATGGAAATTTGCTTGCCGATCAAGCTTTTGTTGTGTGCCAGCACCTCCTGAGCACTGCGCACGACGGCAGCATTGGCAGCCAAGCCCGGTATGCCGCTCAGAAATATCAGAAGGATAATCGGCAGGCGCATAGTTCTCTCCATCAGGAAGGTCATCAATCATGAAAGCCCATCTATCGGCTGGGTGCAAGGCCGCTCTTGCATTGACCGGTATGGTTACGCTCGCGTCACCTGCCGCCGCCGACAGCGCCGCCATTTTTGACGGCTCCCATGCGCTGCCACCCATCGAGATCATCGGTGCCTATAACCCGGCCATCACGCAGGGCAATATCAGCATCACCATTTGCGTGCCGGGCTTTGCCAAACGCCAGCGGCCACCGCGCAGCCTGATTGCACGGTATAAGAAAAAACTGCTCAGGCGTTACAATGCCAGCCATGCCACCCGCCGATCGCTGAAAGATTTTGAGCTGGATCATCTGATCCCGCTCGAGCTCGGTGGTGCCCCCTTCGACCGCCGCAATCTCTGGCTTGAGCCATGGCATGTGGAAGGTCGAAATGGAGCGCGGCGCAAGGATGTATTTGAAGGGCGTCTGCACCGCGCCGTATGCGCCGGAAAAATAACGCTCAAAGCCGCGCAGGCGGCGATTGCCGCAGACTGGCTGCAGGCCCGGGCGGCGCTGCGGGGAGAAAAATGAGCACTCCCATTCCCCACCGCAATGACCACCCCGATTACAGCTGGCTGCCAGCCCTGCTGGCCGAGATTGCCGAGGTTGCCGGGTTGGACGCGGCGCTGGCTCTGGCGGAGGCCAAGGGCGGCACACGGGTCTACTTCCCGGCCAGCGCGCCCGCCGACCATTGGCTGCCCCGGTTGGTGGGGCCGGAAGCAGCGCGCTTGATTTGCAATCATTTTCGCGCCACAATGTCAGGCGGCATTGGTGATCTGGTGCCGATGGGTCCAAACGCCACGCCGCTGCGACTGCGGGCCATGGCCCAGAAGCTGACCGCCGAGGGCCATTCGGCTGACAGCATTGCCCGCACCCTCAAGGTGCATCAGCGCACCGTGTTCCGGATGCGCGCATCGGGCAAGGTTCGGGATCCTCGTCAGGGCAACCTGTTTTAACGCCCCTTTAAGCCCCCTCAATAGGCCACCCTGACACATGTCAGTATCATTTCGGGGCCGCGCCTCAGCGATTGTGGGAGCACAAAGGGGGCTCCTATGCAAAGCAATTACCCCATAGCCCTGGCTGACGTACTTGGCGAGGAGGGTGGTTATGTAAATAATCCGCATGATCCGGGTGGCGCGACCTACAAGGGCGTGACTGCCAGAATTTATGACGCATGGCGCTACCTGCATCATTTGCCCAAGCGCGATGTGCGCTTGATGACGTTGGCGGAGATGTCAGACATCTACCGCCGTCAATATGCCAATGCGATCCAGTTTGATGGCCTGCCTTCCGGCCTGGATGCCTGCCTGTTGGATGGGGCTGTCAATTCCGGGCCAACGCAGGCGATCAAATGGCTGCAGCAAGCGCTGGGCGAGCGGCCCGACGGCCATCTGGGCTTTGTCACCTTTGGTGCCATCGCCAAGCATAATCCGGTCGACCTCATCAACGCCGTGTGCGATGAGCGCGTCGCCTTCCTCAAGCCACTCCACGCATTTCCCGATTTTGGTCACGGCTGGTTGGCCCGCGTCAAGAGAGTGCGGGCCAGAGCCTGTGCCATGTCGCTGGCCGCACCAAAGCCGCAACCTGCCGCACAAATCAAACCACAACCCGAAGGTGTAACCATGACTGATCCTGCCGTTTCCTCCGCTGCCGCTGCTGTTGCTTCCGCCCTGGAGCTGCAAACTTCTGCTGATATGCCCGGAACATTGCTCACCGCCGCGCGTGCTGCCAAGCCCTGGTATGCCAGCCAGACTATCTGGGGCGGCATTGCCGTGATTGGTGCCTCGCTCGGCGGTGGCTACAATGCCTGGCAGGCCCATGACATGGCCGGCATGTCAGCGGCGCTGACCGCTGGCATGGGCGGGGTGGCAGCCATTGTTGGCCGGTTCAAGGCCAGCACGTCAATCGGCAAGGCTGCCTGATGTGGGTAACACTGGCCACCTCTGCGATGTCGATCCTCGCCACGCTGGTCGGCCTGTTTCAGGGCCGTGTGGCCGCCCAGCGAGACCGTGCCATCCGAAAGTCGGGGGCGGATGCTGCCGCCCTCCATCAACAACAGGAAGTCCTCCATGCAATTGAAACTGGCCTCGATGCTCGTCGCAGCGCTCGCTCTGGCGAGTTGCGCGCCCCAGATGGCTTTGAGCGGGCCGAATGAGGCGCTGGTGCAGGGTCGCCCCGAGGTGATGTGCGCGGTCGATCAACCGATCACATGGAGCGCCGAAGACAGCGACGCCACCATCGGCCAAATCAAGGCGCATAACCGCGCGTGGACGACGCTGTGCCCGATTATGAAAGGGCCGCGTTGATGCTCTCGTTGGATGCGACATTGCATGATTGGCTGGCCCTGGCGATAGCCACGGCGACGGCAATTTACACATTCATGACCCGGCGCGACGACAAGGTCGACAAGGCGCTGGTGCATTTGCAGGGCGACATCAAGCATGTCGATGAACGGTTGATCGTCGTCGAAGCGTGGATGGCCAATGCCCCGTCGAAGGAGGATTTGCACCGGCTGGAACTGGGCATGGCGCAGGTGGCGGGCAAACTCAATGTGTTGGTCGAGCGGGTATCGCCGCTCGCCGCGACGGTGGATAGGTTGCAGCTTTTTCTGCTGGAAAACGAGCGCCCACGGCCAGTCTGGCGCAAGGCCAAGGCAGAGACAGAGACGGAGGAAGAAACATGACGTTGGATGAAATCACCCGGCAGGAGGCGCGCCTGATCATTTTGAAGGCGCTGGTCGAGCAGGCCGGATACAGTGCATCCGATGCGCTGCTGGAGCCCGTACTCGAGACCTATGGCATCAAGCGTGGCCGCGCATTTGTCACCGGCGAATTGAGCCATCTGGCTGAAATGGGCACTGTGATCCTGACGGTGGTGGGCAATACCACGATTGCCACATTGACGCGGCGCGGTCGCGACCATGTCGAGCGCCGAGTGATATTGGCCGGCATCAAACGGCCTAGCCCCGATGAGGTTATGGGATGAGCCCGTTCAAGGGACGGGGGCGTCTGTCGTCGCTCGACCTGCTGCCAGGCGAGGCTGAGGCCGATGTGATCTGGGCCATGGGCGAGTTGCGCGCCCGAAAGCGGCTGCAGACCGACATTCTGGACAGCTTCAACACCCGCCTTGCGGTCAAGGGGCTGGGGCCGATCAGCGCCTCCGCCTTTGGCCGGGCGGCCATGCGGCTCAACCGCATGTCAACGCGGCTCGAAGAAGCGCGCGAGATTGCCGGTGTGTTGGCCAACAAGTTTGAAGACGGCGGCGACGAGCAATTGACGCTGCTGGTATCCGAAACCATCAAGATGATCATTTACGAGACCGTGGAGCGTTACGACGACCCCAAGGCCGACGGCAAATCCGCCGAGATGGTGATGAACCTCGCCAAGGCTTTGCAACATGCCGAGCAGGCCAAGAAGATCAGCGCAGAGACCCGCGCCAAGGTCGAACAGGTGTTTATGGTGAAAGCGGTCACCGCGATCGATGCGGTGGCCAAGACGCGCGGCCTGACCGCCGAGACGGTGAGCGCGATCAAGGACAAAATCTTGGGCCGGGCACGCGAGCCGGTACTGGAGGTAAGCCATGCAGCCGGATGACCTCATCGCTGCGCGTGGCGAAACCCATGGTAATTTTGACCGGGCCGCAAGCTGCGCGCAACGTATGAAATTTCTTATCTCGAACTATGGCGATGATCTGTCCTGCGCCCAAAAGGAGGCGCTTCAGATGATCGCCACCAAAATGGCGCGCATATTGGTTGGCGACGCAAGCCATGCCGATCATTGGGATGATATTGCGGGCTATGCCATGCTCGGCAAAGGGGGCGGGAATGAGTGAAGCCGCTGCCATGGTCATGCGCCTGCGAGACAAGATCGATGAGTTGGAAGAGACGGTGTTGCAACTGCGCGAACAATTGCGCGGGCCGATGCTGTCACCGCATCTCATCCAAATGCGGCCGCAGCATCGCATCATTCTTGGCATGTTGCTGGCCTATCCAGGCAAGATCATATCGCCTGAACAATTGGCACTTGCGATCAACTCCAAAAGCGAGGACCCGGTGCGATTGGTTGCCGTGCAGATTGTCCTTATTCGCCGGTTTCTGGTGCCTTATGGGGCCAAAATCAACAATGAATGGGGCAGCGGCTATTGGATCCGTAAAGAGGATGCCGACAAGCTGCGCCAACTGCTGGATAGGGCCGCATGAGTGGCCGCCTGATCAGCGTCGAGGAATGGCGTGCGCATCGCGCCGCCAGCCTTGCTATCGGCCCGCTCGATGTCGGCATCGATGCGCTGCTGCCCTATCAACAACAGGTGGGGGAGGCGCTGGAACATCACGCGGTGGTCGTGGTGGAAAAGAGCCGTCGTACCGGCATCACCTGGGGCGCGGGATCGATTGCCGTGCTGACGTCCGGAGCCGAGCGCCAGGCGAGCGGCATGGACACCTTTTATATAGGTTACAACCTCGATATGGCGCGCGAATTCATCGACACCTGCGCGATGTGGGCACGGGCCTTTGATGAGGCGATGACTGCCGGACAGCTGGAGGAATTCCTGTTTGACGATGGTCCGGACAAGAGCATTCAGGCGTTTCGCATCCGCTTCGCCTCAGGCTTTGAGATTGTCGCCCTGGCCTCACGGCCGCGATCGCTGCGTGGCCGGCAGGGGCTGGTGATCCTGGACGAGGCGGCGTTTCATGATGATTTGCCTGGTGTGCTGCAGGCGGCGATGGCGCTGCTGATCTGGGGTGGCAGGGTGCTGATCATCTCGACGCATGATGGCGAGGATAATCCGTTCAATGGCCTGATCAAGGAAATTCGCGGCGGCAAGAAGCCCTATCATCTGATCCGCCTCGACTTTGACGATGCCTTGCGCGCGGGCCTCTACCAGCGCATTTGCCTGGTGAAGGGCGAGACCTGGAGCGTCGAGAAGGAAGCGGCATGGCGAGCCGAGATCATTGCCTTCTATGGCGACGGTGCCGACGAAGAACTTTTTTGTATCCCGGCCGAGAGTGGCGGGGTATTCATGCCGCTGCCACTGATTGAAGCCCGCGCCGGACCGGTGCCGGTGTTGCGCCTGACGCGGCCCGCCGACTGGACCTATCTGCCCGAGGACGTGCGCCGCCGTGATATAGACGCCTGGTGCCGGGCTGAGTTGGATCCCTTATTGGGCAAGCTTGATCCAGCGTGCCGGCATTATCTGGGCGGCGATTACGCTCGCACCCGCGATCTCACGGTGCTGTGGCCGCTCTGCGTCCAGCGCACCTTGCGCCGCACCACGCCTTTTGTGGTTGAAATGCGCGCCATGCCATTTGATGCGCAAGTGCAGGTGCAGGCCCATATCATCAAGGGATTGCCCCGTTTTGGCTATGGCTGCTTTGACGCCACCGGCCTCGGGGCCAGCATGGCCGAAGCGGCAGCCCAGAAATTTGGACCCAGCCGCATCGGCCAGATCAAGCTGTCGTCCGAGTGGTATCGCGAGAACATGCAGCCGCTTAAAACCGCTTTTGAAGAGGCTGTTATCAGCATCGCTGCCGATGCCGATATTGTCTCGGACATCGCCCTGATCACGGTGCGACATGGCGTGCCGGTGGTGCCGGATGCTCGATCCGGCTTCAAGGGCGACCGGCATGGGGACGCCGCCGTGGCACTGGTGCTGGCCTATGCTGCCAGTCGCGCGACGATTATCCTGTATGAATATGAGACCCCCGGTGGATCGCCAGCCAATGGGCGGGCGCGCGTCGAGGCTGAGGATATGCCGCAAGGAGGCAGGCAATTATGGTAACAAAAACCATTCTGGGACCGGATGGCAACCCGATTGCCCGGCGCGATCTGACACAGGAAGTGGCTGCCCCGCAGCTGGCCGGTGTGCGGGCGATGTGGGACGAAAGCGTCGCCTCGGGCCTAAGCCCACAGCGTCTCGCCAATATCCTGCGCGAAGTGGTGCGCGGCGATCTGCACATGTATCTCAAACTCGCCGAGGAGCTGGAGGAACGCGACGCCCATTATGGCAGTGTGCTCGGCACCCGTAAACGCGCCGTGTCCGGCATTATCCCGGTGGTGGATGCCGCCTCAACCAAAGTGGTGCCCGCCAAGGTGGTCGATGCCGTGACGCGGCTGTTGGAGGATCCGACATTGCCGGATCTGACCGAGGCGCTGATGGATGGTATCGCCAAAGGCTTTTCCATGGTCGAGATCATGTGGGGCGAGCAGGACGGCATGTTCTGGCCAACGCAATATCTCTGGCGCGACCCCAGCTTTTTCACCTTTGACCTTGCCTCGCGCACCCAGATACGGCTGGCCAAGCTCGGTGAGATTGAGGGCGTCGAGCTGCCGCGCGCAAAATTCATTGCTCATGTGCCACAGCTGAAAAGTGGCATCCCCATTCGCGGCGGCGTCGCCCGCACGGTGGCGTGGCTTTACATGTTCAAGCATTTTTCGATTAAGGATTGGGCGGGATTTCTGGACGTCTATGGCATGCCGATCCGGGTGGGGAAATACCACCCCTCGGCAACGTCCGACGAGAAGCGGGCGCTGATGCGGGCGGTGGCGGGCATTGCCGCAGATGCGGCCGCCATCATTCCCGACAGCATGATGATCGAATTTATCGAGGCCAAGCATAGTGGCGAAGCGCCTTATGAAAGCATGGCGCATTATTGCGATGAGCAGATCAGTCGCATTGTGCTCGGCCAGACCCTGACCTCGCAGCACGGCGGCTCCGGTGGGCTGGCGCTGGGCAAAATCCACAATGAGGTGCGCCTCGACATCCGCACATCAGATGCGCGCCAGCTTGGCAAGACCATCAATCGCGACCTGATCGCGTGGTTTGTATCCCTCAATTTTGGCGTCGGTGTGCCAGTGCCGCGCGTGGTCTATCCCACGCCCAAGGCTGAGGACATTGCCGTGCTGTCCACCGCCCTCGGCACGCTGGTGCCGCTTGGGCTGGAAGTGGCACAGGATGATGTGCGCGAGAAGCTGGGCATTGCCACGCCGACCGCAGGTGCCAAACTGCTCAAAGCGACGACTGGAAGCGGCGACCCGCCGCCGATGAATGCCGGCACCGAGAAGCTTATCCGTCAGGCCGTCAATTCAGTGCTGCACCATAAAGAGGGCTGCGCGTGCGGCTGCCAGCAACTGGCCCTCAACCGTCAACACACCCCCGATCTACTCGATACGCTGGCTGAGGACGCCAGCGCCGATTGGGAACCTTTGGTCTCCCCCATGGTCAAACAGGTGCAGGCACTGGCCGCGCGCTGCACGACCTATGAGGAATTCATGGACGGCATCAATGAATTGCAGGGCGGCATGGATACCGATGCGCTGCAAACCAGCCTCGCCCATGCTACCGCCAAGGCGCGCGGGCTCGGGTTGACCACGGACGAGATTGATGGCTGATCCAGTCTCCAATGATACTGTAACCTCGGGCCATAAATTCGCCGCGCCGCCCAAAGAGGTTACCAATTATTTCAACGCGAAGGGTCTGACCCCGTCCTGGCATTGGCAGGATGTGGCGTTTGATGAGCATGCCACCGCCTTCACCGTCGCCAAATCGGCGGGCTATGACATTTTGACTGATTTGCGCGACAGTCTGGCCAGCGCGATCCAAAACCGGGTGGATTTCAAGGACTGGTCAAAGGCCATTGAACCGACGCTGAAAGCCAAGGGTTGGTGGGGGAAGGTGACCGGCACGGATCCCGTGACCGGCAAAACCCATGAAGTGCAATTGGGCTCGCCGCGCCGGCTGGCCACCATCTATAATGCCAATGTGCGCACCGCCTACGCTGCCGGGCAATGGTCGCGGATACAGGCCAGCAAACGGGTGCTGCCGTATCTGCAATACCAGATATCGACGGCGCTGCATAAACGGCCCGAGCATCTGGGCTGGGTGGGCACGCTGCTACCTGTCGATGATGACTGGTGGTCAACGCACTATCCACCCAATGGCTGGAACTGCCAGTGCCGGGTGCGGCAGGTGTCGCATTATGAGGCGCATCGCCCGCGTGAGGATGGCTCGACGCTCTATAACAAGGATGTGCGGCCAGAGAATTATGGCACCCGCGACTATGTCAACAAGCGCACCGGCGACGTATCAAAGGTGCCGGTGGGCATTGATCCTGGATGGGCCAATAATCCTGGCGCGGTGCGCATGCAGCAAATGGGCGACTTTATCGCCGGACGGCTTGACAAGGCCCCTGAGGCGGCGCGGGTGCAGGCGGTGAGCGACATCGTCCACAGCGAGGTGTTTGGCCTGATGGCGCGCGGGCTTGCCGGTTTTGATCCGCAGAGCCATGACCCGGCGATGATCGACAAGGGGCGGTTTGCGCTGCCGATGGCGATGCTGGACGCGGACCAGGTCAAAACGCTGGGGGCCAAATCCGGCCTGGTGCGGCTGAGCGTTGCGGCGGCAGCTGCCCAAGGGCTCGATCCGGCGGATTATGCGAAGCTACAGGATCTGATCGAGCATGGACAAAGCGAGGTGGGCGACCAGCAAATGACCCTGCGGGGGCAGATTGACGGTGTCGACTGGATGGCCACTCTGGCCCCGGGGTTGGACGCTTCCGGCAACGTCTATCTGCAATCACTGAGCAAAGTGCAAAAATGAACAGCGACCCCTTGCAGGGAAGCCCGTGGACGGGCATGATGCGCAAACCCGAGCAACGCGTGCTGCAAAGCCGACTTGCCCGCCCAGGCCTTTCAAATCTATTTTAATGAAGGCGCTGAAGGCAAGGATGAGGGAGCCAATGCGCTCTACGGGCCTGCGGGTGGCCCCACCCCCAAAATCGACGGTAATTGATACGGCTCTGACACCTGTCAGGCTCAAAGGCAGTTAAGGTTGCCGCCAATGTGGGTTCATGACCCATGTTTCTCCCGTTGCCATCAACTCCCGCGACCCAGCCACGGCCTTGTGCCATGGTCTGGGCGTGGCTTTGATGGGAAGTGACGCGAGTGCTGCGCCATCCGTTATTCACCTCTTGCCCTATGGCCCGACGATTTCCGGCCGCGATGGCCGCGCCTGGCAACTGAAAAACCCGAAAGCCCTGGTCGAGGCCTTCAACGCGCAGGGCCACCCCGAGCCAATTGATTGGGAACATGGCCAGCATATCGCTGCCAGCCGTGGTGAGGCCGCGCCGGCTTCCGGCTGGATCGACCGCCTTGAGCTGCGCGACAGCGGCATTTGGGGGCATGTCACCTGGACCGACAAAGCCAGCGCCGCCATTTGTGCCCGCGAATACCGGTTTATCTCGCCCGCCTTTTCGCATGATGCCGCTGGCAATGTGACCGCGCTGCTGGGGGCGGGCCTCGTCAACCGCCCCAATCTCGATTTGACTGCCCTCAATCATCAACAGGAGACGCAATCCATGAACCAAGAATTGCTGGCCAAGCTGGGCCTGCCCGAGACGGCAACATCCGCTGAGGTGCTCGCGGCCATTATCGCGCTCAATGCCCGGGTAGCTACTGCCGAGCATCGCGTCGCGCTCAACGCCACCCCGAGCCTCAATGATTTTGTGCCGCGTGCCGATTATGAGGTCGCCCTCAACCGTGCCACCACGCTGGAGGCAGCGGCCAAGGCCAAGGCGGACGCCGATCTTGCTCAGGCCATCGCCAGCGCGGTCGATGGTGCCATTGCTGCCGGCAAGGTGGCTCCGGCCTCCCGCGATTATCATGTGGCTGCCTGCGGTGTTGCCGGTGGCCTTGACCGTTTCGTTGCTTTTGCCGCTTCCGCCCCGAGCCTGTTCACCACCGTGGTGCATGACGACAAGAGCCGGACGGACGCCACCGCGCTCAACGCCGAGCAGAAGAAGGTCGCTGCCGCCATGGGCATCAGCGAGGCCTCCATGCTGCGCGAGCACATCGCCCTGAATTCCAAAGCCTGATCCATCAGGCTTCCCGCTTCACCCTTTTAGACGTTCAAGGAGCACAACATGACAGCCCAAGTTGCCGATCGGCAGGTTTCCCAGCGCGAAGGCCGTGCCTTCCGCTTTCCGGTGGCGGCTGCCACCATCATCTTTGAGGGATCGCTGGTGGTCCGCAATGGCGTTGTGGCCCAGCCGGGTGCCACCGCCGTGGGGCTGGTCGCGCTCGGCATCGCCAAAAGCCAGGCCGACAATCGCCTCGGCGCAGCGGGAGCCATTCCTGTGCGCTACGAGGCAGGCTGTTTCCATTTCAATATTGATCCGGCCGATCCGGTCACGCTGGCTGATGTCGGCAATCCGGTGTTCATCACCGATGACAATACCATCTGCCGGACCAATGGCGCAGGCACCAAAAGCCAGGCTGGATTTCTGGCGGCTGTTGACGCCCACGGCGTTGGCACGGGCGCATGGGTAACCGTCGGCGTCATCGTCTAGTCGCCGCATCCTTTTATCTCTGGAGCATCAAATGGACATTTCAGCCCCTAACCTGCAGATCCTTTATACCGGCTTCAAAGCGGCCTTTGAAGACGCTTTCCGGGGCGTCAAGCCTCAATACCCGCGCATTGCGATGACGGTTCCGTCCTCGACTGCGGCAGAAACCTACGCCTGGATGGAAGCGCTGCCGCGCATCCGCGAATGGCTCGACGAGCGCGTCGTCAAGTCGCTGGGCACCAGGCAGATGCAGGTGGTCAACCGGACGTTTGAAAGCACCATCGGTGTCAAGCGCGAGCAGATCGAAGACGACCAATATGGCATCTTCGCCACCATCTTCGCGCAGCTTGGTTTGTCGACTGGTAATTTTCCCGACGAATTGCTGTTCCCGCTGCTCAATGCCGGTTTCACCACCCAGTGCTTTGATGGCCAGAATTTCTTCGATCCCAACCATCCGGTCAAGGATGCCAACGGTAACATCACCCTGGTGTCCAACATGCAGGCCGGTCCGGGCCCCTACTGGTTCCTCCTCGACACCACCCAAATCGTCAAACCGTTGGTTTGGCAGACGCGCCGTCCTTTTGACTTTATCTCCAAGACGGATCCGCGCGTATCTGACAGCGTGTTCAAAACCAACGAATTCGTGTATGGCACCGACGGCCGCTGCAATGCGGGTCTTGGCCTATGGCAATTGGCCTTTGGCTCGGGCCAGCCCTTGAACAGCGCCAATTTCCGCGCCGCGCGCCAGACCATGATTGACATGAAGGGCGACTTTGGCCGCCCGCTCGGCCTTAATCCGGACCTGCTGGTGTATCCGCCAACGCTGGATGGCACGGCCCGTGACCTGATCATGTCCGAGCGACTGGCCAATGGTGCCAGCAACACCGACTGGAAACTGGTCGACCTGATGAAGAGCGCCTGGCTCGGTTAAGAATAATCCCGACCGGGGTGGCGGCTGGATGCCAGCGTCCATCGGGATAAACGCCACCCCACCCCTTTCCCTTTGCTTTGAGGACCCAACATGGCCGATCCTGTCGCCAATTCACAGACCGATGCCGCCGCTGCAGAAGCCGCCGCCACCGCTGCCGCCGCCGCCCAGGCGTCTGGCAAGTCCAAGGCCAAGGCTATCACCGGCTCACTTGTCGTGCGCGGGCCAGCCAATGGCCGCTGGCGCGCTGGCCGGTATTTCACGGGCGAAGTCCAGACGCTGGATGCCAGCAAACTCACCGCCGACGAGATCGCCGAGATCGAAGGCGACCCGCTGCTCAGCGTCAAGCGCGGCTAAAACCGCCTGATTCGACATTTGCAACACAGATGAGCTTGAGAGGGCACGATGGCCTATGCGTTAGAGACCGATCTCGACACCAGCTGGACGGCCGCGCAGATCGATCTGCTCACGGTGGACCCGGTGACGCTGGCGCGCAACCAGCAAGCCATTGCCCAGGCACTGGATGATGCCTCGGCCCGCATCGATGGCTATCTGTCCTCGCGTTATGTGCTGCCGCTCAGCCTGACGCCCGGCGGCGTTTCGGTGCTGCGCGGCATCTGCTGCGATCTGGCTGTCGGCTTTCTGGCTTCCGGGCCGGAGCGGATGACAGAGGTGATCAAGGCGCGCATGGAGGCCGCCATTGTGTTTTTGCGCGATGTCGCCGCCAACCGCGCCTCGATCCCGCAGCTGCCCGCCATCAATCAGGATGCTTCCGCCCCAGTCAGCCCGAACGAAGTGCTGTTCAGTGCCTCCGATCGCGTGATGACGCGTGAAAGCCTGGAGGGCTATTGATGTTCGGCATCGCCGTCCAGATCGATGGATTGGCCACGCATTTGCGGGCGCTCGAAGGGGTGGCCAGCGGTGGCCTTCCAGCGATGGTGGAACTCAAGCAGGGGCTGGGCGATCTCTTGGTGGAACAGACCCGCACCCGGCTGGAGATTGAAAAGACCTCCCCCGATGGCGTGGCATGGCCGCGCACCACCGATGATCGCGGGGCGCTGTTTGTGACCGGCGAGCATCTCGCCCGCTCGATCGACCGCAATGTCGAGGGCGATGGTGTGGAAGTCGGCTCGGGCTGGGTGGGTGCACGCATCCACCAGTTTGGCGGGGTGATTGAGGCCAAGGGCCGTGCCCTGGTATTTGCGGTCGGCGGCAAGACCGTGTTTGCCAAAAAGGTCACCATACCGGCGCGGCCTTACCTCGGCATTTCGCCGGCCAATGCCATTGAGCTGGAACATACCGCTCAATTCTTTTTGTCGC
Source organism: Hyphomicrobiales bacterium (assembly GCA_019075865.1). GTDB lineage: Bacteria > Pseudomonadota > Alphaproteobacteria > Rhizobiales > Beijerinckiaceae > REEB77. The sequence goes on from JAGXAN010000008.1 coordinate 118,717, forward strand.
GCGCCTTCGGATTGGGGGGCGCATGAGCGCGCTCACCACCATGTCCGATCTGCGCGCCGCCATCATCGCGGGCCTGATTGCCCGCACGGGGCTGGCCAATATCGATGGCCACGGAGGCACCTTCTCCGAGGCCGAGATCAAACGGTTTTCGTTGAACGCCCCGGCGGTGCGGGTTGCAATATTGGGACATGGCCCGCTGATGCTGCACGGCTCTGGCCAATGGGCCGCGCCGGTGCGCTGCGTGGCGGTGGTGATTGCCAAGGATATTGTCGCGGCCGGCGCACCCAAAGTGGAGCGCGACGTGGCGGCATTGCTGCTGGCAAATGCGGTCAGTGCGGCGGTGGCTGGCAATCAATGGGGGATCGACGGTGTCGCCAACCCGGAAGCGGTTACCGCGCGCAATGAATATAGCGGCGTCCAGGACGGCACCGGCCTTGCCATGTGGCAGGTGGTGTGGACGCAGCCGCTCTATGTGAGCGCGCCGGTCAATATGGATGATGGCACGCTCAACCCGCCCAGCCTGCCGGGCACGATTGCCGCCCTTTATATCAACCCGGTGCTGTTTGGCGGCACCGATCCCAACAGCAAAGTGGCCGCCGTGGATGGCGCTGCCGATGACGCGGCGATGACGGCTGGCATTGTGGCGATTGCGGAGGCGATCCCATGAACGAAAGATCGCTCGACCTGCAGGCGACGATAGACGACATGCTCTATCACCTCACCGAAACGCAGCGCCGCATCGCCAACATGATCCGCCCAGCCGTGGTGGTTTCGTTTGACGCGTCCGGCCCGAGTGCGATTGTCGATGCGGGATCTGCCGAGGAACCTTTGGTGTTGCCCCCGCTGCGGCTGGGCAGCCATGGCGGCACTGGCAAGCACTGGCAGCCGCTCAGCCCCGGCCAGCTGGTGACGGTGCTCGCGCCGCATGGCGATCTTGCCAACGGCTATCTGGTTCCGGCTGGCTATCTCGACGCCACATCGAAGCCCTCAACCCGCAATGACGAGCAGGTGATGGGGCATGGCGAGGGCACGCAATTTGGCGGTGTTCGCGCGCGCCAGGGCGGCATCGTCATTCATGAGCTGGCCAGCGTTGCCAAACTCTACCTGCACGACCAGGTCGCCGACACCTGGTGGACGATTAACCCGTCGGCACTGCTGCCCGCAATCAAACCCGCTTAAAACCCCTTGCAAAGGAGCCTGCCATGTCCATGTCGAACCGCACCCGCACCATTCACCGCCCCAATCCGCATCATGTTGCGCCACCGCGCGCCGATTATGTGGTGCTGATCGAAACCGGCCCGATGCGCATCAAGGGCGCGCGCCGCAAGCTTGGCGAGATTGTCTCGCTGTCGGCAACCGAGGCGCGATATCTCGAACTGGATGGCGTGGTCGGCCCGGCTCCGGCCCCGTCCAAACCGGCCCCTGCTGCACAGGCTCCTGCAGCACAGGTTCCCGCTGCACAAGTTACCAATCCGGCTGCTGCCAATCCTGTCGCGGCTGCCACGAGCCCGGTGGTCTGACATGGCGCGGATCGGCATCCATCGCGTGACGGGGGAAGTGTTGACCGGCTGGGCGCATTGCGCACAGTCGATTGGCATCATCCTGACGACGGCGATTGGCAGCCTGATCATGGCGCGTGATTTCGGGGCTGATGTGCCCAGCCTCATCGATGCGCCCGCCTCGGCGCGAGTGGTGCTGGCGCTGATGTCAGCGACGGCGCAGGCACTGGCCAAGGATGAGCCGGGCTTCAAGCTGACCAAGGTGCAAATCCTGTCACTGGACGGCACCGGCCTCGCGCAATTCACCCTCGCCGGGGTGTTTTATCCCAACGGGCATCTGGGGGATTATTCGGTGTCCAGCCAGGTCAGCGCCAGTGTGCCGGTAACCTTGCAGGCGTTTGGCGCGCGCGCCGCTGTGCGGGGTGGGCTATGAGCCGTTACGACCCGATCAATCTGGCCCTGGTACCACCGCCCGCTTCAGTGCAGGTGCTTTCCTTTGACGCAACCTATGCGGCGTGGCTGGCGAGCTTCACCGCCATCGCGGCCACATACAACGTCACTTATAATGTCGGCACGCTGCGCTCGGACCCGATGGGCTGGATGATGAGCGCCGCTGCCTATCGCGAAATGCTGAAGCGCGGCGAGATCAATGATGCGATCAAGGCGGTGCTTTTGCCCACCGCTTTGGGCGGCGACCTCGACCAGGTCTGCGCTGATTTCAACATCGTGCGCCGCGTGCTGGTGCCGGCTGATCCCACCACTTCGCCGCCCACAGCTGCGGTGATGGAACTGGATGCGGATTTGCGGGCGCGGCGGGCGCTGGCCCCCGAGGCACTGTCGAGTGCCGGTCCACCCGGTGCCTATCACTTTTTTGCCATGCAGGCATCCGCAGATGTGCGCGACGTTGGGGTTTATGGCCCCGAGCAGGCTTTTGTTCAGCCCGGGCACGTGGTGCTGGTGGTGCAGTCGGTATCAGGGCCGGGCGGCGTGCCGCCAACCGCGACGCTACAGGCGGTGGCAAGCTTGCTGTGTGCCTGGGAAGCGCCGGACATTGCCGGTTATGTGCCGCCCACCCCGGCGCAGCTCGATGCCAATACGCTGCGTCCTGACACCGATCATGTGATCGTGCGTGCGGTGGCCCCCACTTACTATAATGTGAGCGGTGTGCTGACGCTGCCGCCCGGCCCGAACGGGGCGAGTGTGCTGGCTGCGGCGACCGCCGCCATCCAAGCCTATTGCGCGGCACAAAATATCGTCAATGGCGAGGTGACCTTGTCGAGCCTGATCGCGGCGGGGCGGATGCTTAATGCTGACGGCACCTCGCCTGCGCTCGACTTTGTATTGACCTCGCCACTCGCCAATGTGGTGCCGGGGCCGCTGGGCACGCCGGTTTGCACCGGGGTGGTACTGACACCACAGGTGTCCAATGGATAGGCTCAGCCTGCTGCCACCCAATGCCAGCGCGCTCGAACATGCCGGGGCCGCGACCGCACAAGCCTTGACCGCGCTGCCGGTGCCGGTGCGCCAAGCCCGCGATCCGATGCAATGCCCGGTGGCGCTGCTGCCGTGGCTCGCCTGGCATCATGGCGTGGATGAGTGGGACGATGCGTGGCCCATTGATGTGCAGCGGCAGGTTATCGCGGGCAATTATGCGTTGATGAAAACGCGCGGCACGCGGGCGGCCGTGGTGCAGGCGCTGAAATCGATCGGCGTGCCGGTGACCTATCAAAATGCCTTTGAATATGGCGGCAACCCCTATTGCTTCCGGCTAATTGCCCAGATTGGGCAGGGTGTGTGGACACAGGGCAATGACGAGCTGCTGGTGCGGCAAGTCAACCGGGCCAAGGCCACCCGTTCGAAGCTCGATGCGCTGATCATTGCGCGGCCGTTGGGGCCGGGGGTGACCTTGATCGCGGGCATTACCGAGATGGCGGATGTGATTGTGCTGCAGGCGGCACCGCCCGGCCCGATCAACCTGCCCAATGCGCAGGCCGTGATGGGCGGCGTGATGGTGATGGTCGATCAAATAACAATGGCGCAGCCGATTAGCGGCGTGGTGCTGGTGACGGCGAATATCGCTGTCGGTGGCGTGATCTTGATGGTGGATACAGTGGAGATGATCCAATGAGCGGCAATTACCAACCCATTCTAACCAATGCCGGCATGGCGGCTGACGCCGCCTCGCGGGTAACGGGGGCGGCCAAACTGACGATTGCGCAAATGGTGATCGGCGACGGCGGTGGCAATCCGGTCACGCCGCAGGCGAGCCAAACGGGGTTGATCAACCCGCTCGACACTTTTGCGGTCGACAGTGTTGCACTCGACCCGGCCAACCCGACGGTGCTGATGGTGACGGGCACGGTTCCGACAGCTTTTGCCGGGGGCATTGTGTTGCGCGAGGTGGGGCTGATCCTTTCCAACGGCACGTTTTATGCCGTTTCGGCAGTGCCCGATACGTATATTCCGCTGGCGAGCCAGGGTGCGGCGCGGAACGTGCAGCTGGTGCTGAAATTTGTGGAGACCAATGGCACCGGCAATGTGACGATCAGCGCCAATCCGGCCGGGTGGGCGACTCAGGCGTGGGTGAGCCAGCAGATAGCTGGCCTCGCACTTCCGGCTTCCGAGCCGCATACATTCATCAGTGATTTTAACTCAGCGGTGCAGGCACTGATCCCGCCGTTTCCGGCCAGTGAGACGCATACATTCATCAGCGATTTTACCGCGGCGGCGGCGGCGGCCGCGCCCGTGCAAACGGTCAATAATGTCGGACCGACGGCGGGCACCACCAATGTGAAGCTGACACCGGCCAATGTTGGGGCGGTGAGCCGCGCTGGCGATACGATGAGTGGGAAGCTGATTGGCGAGGGTGGCATAGATGTCCGCAACGGGGTGTCCTACTCGATGACAGATTTGACCGCCGGCGCAGATGCCAAGATATTCGATATTCTTGGCACTAGCGGCGTGCTCAGTTACCGGCTGGTGAATGATTTATATACGGCGGCATATACGTATATGACCGTGACGCGTGCCGGGATTTCCGCCGCCAATATCAGCTTTAATGCCACCATCGGTGCCAACCAATATGCGGCGTTTAATGGCGGCGCGACCTTCCCCGGCGGGGCCACCGTCAACACCATGCCAGCCGGGGATAGTTCGACCAATGCGGCGAGCACGGCGTTTGTGACGGCTGCGCTGGCAGCACAAGGTTTGGGGCCGGTTTATGCCAATGCCACCACTGTCGCGCTAAACGTCAATGCCAGGCAACTGCTACTGACTCTACCAGCGGCCACTCGTGCGCAAGCGGTGCTACTCACTGGCATATTTGGTTACTACCCGCCCGGTGCGGCGCTTCCTGAGATCGACTGGTATATCAACGGGACATTGATTGCGTCATCCACCCAAACCGCGACGACGACGACGTCGCAGTCCAAAGGTTCGGCGGGCACCACACAGTATTCCACCACCTATTCCACCAGCTACAATGGCGTGCCCGCCGTTGGATCAAGCACCGGTCAATCATTGCTGGCGCATCTGCAACCCGGCGATGTGCTGACAGCCTATGCCCATAATGCCTCAACAACGTGGAACATGGTGGCCACAAATGTCCGCGTTGCCGCCACCCCCCTGAATTAGGAGACTGATCCGTGACCACAAATGCTCCCATCGTGATTTCCGCGCCACCGATGCTGACAATGCCCCTACCCGATCTATCCGGACTGGTGGCACCCATGGCTTGGAATGTCTTGCCCAGCGGCGAATTGATGCTCTCCATGACGTCGCACCCCAACCCGGTGCCGTGCGCGCTGGATCATGCAGCCACACTCGCTGCCTATAATAGTGCGTGGTCGGCTCTGGCTGCGACGTATAGTGCAGCCGTGGAGGCGGTTATTGCCGCTCATACGGCCTCGCAAACACAGCCTTTGGCTAGTGACTGGCCTGTGCCGCCAGCGCCACCTGAGCTCGCGCCGGTGTGGATTGTGCCCACATCTGCCACGATGCTCGCACCGCCAACACCGGTTGCCGGGCAATGGCCCGTGCTGACCAATGGGGCGTGGACGATGGTGGAGGACCATCGGGGAACGAATGGGTGGGATGCCAACGGCAACGCCATGATGATCCATACACTCGGCCCCATGCCCGCAGGGTTTGTGACCGTTGCGCCAGCGGCGGTGACGGCGGCAACGCTGGCGAGCGCCAAAGCGGTGGCACTGGCTGGCGTGATTGCTTATGCGGATGCGCTCGATGCGCAAGTGACGGCGAATTATCCAAAGGCCGAGCAGAAGCTGTGGCCGACGCAATATGCTGAAGCGGTGGCCGTGACCGCCAACACAGCTGCACTAACGCCCACGCTAGCCAAGATTGCTGCCAGCATGGCGAACAATGCGCCGGTGCCGACAGCTGCCCAGATTGCCGCCGTTACCCCGGCGCAGATTTCTACTCTGGCCGCGATGGTTCTGGCCAAGGCGGCGGCACTTGAAGCCGTCTCTGTGGCTGTGGGTTACATGCGCGCCAATGCGCAAGCTGGCATTGCACTTGCCCCAGACATGGCAACGCTGGCCACCACCGTTACCGCGCTGGAAGCGTCTGCTGCTGCCGCCAAAACCGCGCTGGGGCTATAGCACACCCCGTCATTGGGAGGCGCGCTTGGGATGCGGCAAGCCTGAGCAGGCGGGATGGGGGGAGACTTAAGGGCATCCACTGGGTTGCTTCGCTTCACCCGCAATGACGACACATCCACTGGGTTGCTTCGCTTCGCTCGCAATGACGTTGTTGAACATTTTAGGAGGACACATGAAATACGCGATTGCCCGCAAGCAAATTCAGTCTGGGGATGTGCTCGCCTGGCGTGGTCAGGGGTTTATCTCCCGGTTCATCCGTCGCGTTACCGGGGGAGATTATTCTCACGTGGGCATTGCCTGGTGGTGTCATGGCCATCTCTACATCATCCAGTCCCAGGGCAATGATGCGACGGGCATATTCCGGCTGTCGAAGCGGGTGCGCGAGGCGGATATTGACTGGGTGGCGACGCACTGCGTCTGGACGGATGCACTCGAGGCGCACGCGCTCGATTTACTGGATAAAGATTATTCGTATCTCGCCTGCGCTGCCGTCGGGCTGGGGCTGACGCCGCCTGCAGGTGGCCAAGTGTGCTCGCTGCTCTGTGCCGATGTGCTCAATAAAGCCGGGATGGCCCTGCCGCGCAAGGGCATGACGCCCGAGGCTCTGGTTGAGGATTTGCTCCGGCTGGGGCTGGAACGGATCACCCTGATCGCGTGAGCCACCCTTTGAACCCACTTTTGAAAGACCTTGGAAAGGACCTTGCATGCGCTTTGTCATGACCATTCTGGCCACCCTGTTTTTGGTTCCCTCTACCATGGCTTCGCCGGTGGATGCCGGGCCGTCGCCGGGCGCATTTTTGCGGCAGCGCGTGCTGGCAGCTCAGCCAAAGCGGGCGGTGCACAAGGGGCGAAGGCACCGGGCTTTGCGCAAGCATATCTCACGCGCGCGCAGCTCGCGGGGGCCTATACGGGATCTGGTGATCGCCGCAGCACGGCGGCATGGCGTGCCGGTGGATTTGGCAGTGGGGGTGGCATTCGTCGAGAGCGGATTCCGGCCGCGCTGGAATGGCATCGCCGCCGGCGTGATGCAAATCCGGCCGGCGACGGCGCGCAGCGTTGGCTGCTCGGGGCGCGTGCATGATTTGATGCAGGCGGCTTATGGGATCAACTGCGGCATGAAGTATCTGGCCATGGTCTGGCACCATGCCGGCTCGCGCTATCGGGCGGCCGCACTCTATACCCAAGGCATTGGCGCACACCGCGTAAGCCGCGCCGGTGCGCATTATGCACGGATGGTGCTGGCGGCGCGGTAGGGCGCGGGGTCTCGACAGGCCGGGGCAAATTGGCTATTCTCGCCTTCGGTTCCGGTGACTGCCCCAACTGCCCGCGCACCGGAACTGACCACCCCGCTGACAGATGTCAGTATCATATCCAGCCCCTGCCAAACCTAGGATTGCCTCATCATTCATGAGGTGCATTTATGGCAGACGTCTATCTACACGGTACAGAGGTCATTCAGGACACGTCCGGTATTCGCCCGGTGGCGCTCAACCCGTCCGCCGTCATTGGCATCGTCGGCACGGCTGACAGCGCCGACCCCAGTGTATTCCCTCTCGACACGCCGGTTTTGCTCGCCAGCAATCCGCATCTGGCTGCCAGCCTCGACACGGTGGGCTCGGGCCTTGGCTCGCTGCCGGGCGCAATACGCCAGATTTATAACGAAGGCGGCGCGGCGGTGGTGGTGGTGCGTGTCAATGACGACCCCAACCCCGCCAATGTGATGACCAATATTATTGGCTCTGCAGCCAATGGAACCGGCATGAATGCGCTGCTGCATGCACGCACTCTTTTGGGTGTTGCGCCCAAGACGCTGATTGCACCAGGCTATACGTCGCAGCGGCCGGGTAATCTGGCCAATCCGGTGGTGGGTGCGCTGCTGCCAATCGCCAACCGCCTGCGTGGCCGGATTTACGGCGATATGCCACCGCTCCTGGCCGATGCGCAGGCGTGGCGCGCCGATTGGGGCAACCGCCGCGTCATCGGCTTTTATCCCTCGTGCGAAGTATGGAGCCCGCAAGCCAATGCCTATGTCACGGCACCGCAAAGCCCGAGCCAGGCGGGGTTGACCTCGCAGGTGCATAATACGCTCGGCTATTGGTGGTCCTCGTCCAATCAGGAACTGCTCGGGGTGGGCGGCGTCAGCCAGCCAATCGACTGGCAGATGGATGACCCAAATTGCCTCGCCAATATCCTCAACCTGGGCAAGATCAACACCATCGTCAATCTGGGCTCGGCGAGTGCCATGGGCGGCTGGCGGCGCTGGGGCAATGCGACCTGCTCGGCTGATCCCTTGTGGACATTTGAGGCGGTGGGCAATGCGGCCGACGAGATTTATGAGGCGATTGAGCAGACCTATCTGTGGATGGTCGACCGGCCATTCTCGGCGCAATTGTGCCTGGATGGCGCGCGCGGCGTGAATGCCTTTTTTGCGGCCAACAAGAAGCAGGGCGCGATGATCGGCGGCAAGTGCTGGATCGACCCGGGCCTCAACAGTGCGCGGCAGCTGCAGGCGGGCATTTTGAGCTTCTCGTTTGATGCCGAATTCCCGGCTCCGATGGAGCACATCCGCTTCTATGCGCAGCGCAACGGCAATTATTACACCAATGAAATCGCCACGCTGACGTCGCTGGCAGCTTAGGGGACTTAAATGGCTAATATGGATTATGTGGTCAAAGCCTTCGCCCTGTTCGTCGATGGCATTGGCAAGGCGGGCACAGGCGAAAAGGTGGCGCTGCCCAAGATCGAGGCGGAGACCGAGATGTTCCGGGGCGGCGGTATGCTGGGCGGCGTGAATGTGCCGCATGGCTACAAGCCGATCAAAATGACCTTCGAGCTCAATTCGTTTGACCCGCAGGTGATCACCCAGAGCGATATTTTTGGCAAACGGGCTGTGGCCTATTCCATCCGTGGCTTTGCCGACGGGGATGGGGGCAAGCAGCATACCATCATCTTTCAGGGCACCGGGCTGCTGGTGACCTCGGACCCCGGCGAATGGGCGGCGGGCAAGAAGGTGGCTCTGAAAGGCGAAGTCGATTTGACCGCCGCGACGCTGACGGTGGATGGCACGGTGCTTTACGACATCGACCTCCTCAACGACGTCTACATTTTCAATGGCGTCGATACCTATGCGCCGGTGCGTGCAGCTTTGGGCCTGTAGCTTTCAACTTTTTGAGGTGATCCATGAGTGATATTTTGCCAGCCAGTCCCTTGGTGGGTGGACCTTCCATTGCCCAACTGGGTGAGCAGGTGGCGGCGCAATTGGCCAGCCCTGCGCCTGCACCAGTGGCTGCTCCGGCCGGAGCCGCAATTGCAGCCCCGGTTGCCGCCGCGCCTGCGCCGGCTGCGATCAAACTGGTTGACCTGGACGCGGGTGGTGGCTGGGGTTCGAGCGAATACACGTTCAAACATCCATTCCGGTTTCGCAACCAGGAATATCTGCGCTGCACCATTCGCGAGCCCAATGGCGGCGACGTCGAGCGCCGGATCAAGGGCATCGATTACATGCGCGAGGTGCGCGAACTCGCGGTGGACCTGACGATGCTGCCCGATGACGTGTTTGGCGTGATGCACGCCTCGGATCGCTCCGGCATTTTGCGTGCCGTGGGAAACGCTATCGCCGATGCCCCCTGAACCTCGATGAGGTGATGATGGACATCGGCTTGTGCCTCCATTTGTGGAGCTTGGCTGAATTGATGGCCATGCCGATGTCCCGGCTTTTGGCCGTTCATGCGAGGGCGGTGGCGCATTTAACGCATCTTTATCGGGGGTGAAATGAGCCAGTTTGAAGTTTCCATGCTGCTCAAGCTGGTCGATGAGATCAGCGGGCCACTGCGTGCAGTGGTGGGGCAGATGGAGGCACTCAAAAAGGCGACGGCCTCGCCAATCTCGGGCAATGCCACGGCTGGCGTCAACCAGCAGACGCAGGGCATTGAACGGGCGGTGGGCCAACTCAAGCAATTGAAATCGGCAACCGAAAGCGCGCGCGCCGCCACCACCGGCTTGGCGCAGGCGCAAACCGCTTTTGGCAAATCCGAGCAGGTGGTGACCGGAGTGCAGCGGCAGACGCAGGCCCTGCAACAGGCGGGGCGCGCCGCATCGGGCTATCATGAAAAGCTGTCGCGGCTTGAGAGCCAGATGGGCAATGCCGGGCTGATGGGGCTGGGCTTTCAGCATGTGGCCGGGGCTGGCCGGGCAATAAAACGGCCGGTTGAGGCGGCGGTGGGCACCTATACCGAATTGCAAAAGCAGGCAACCGCGATTGCCATTGCCTCGGACCGAAATGCCATGGGGCCACAGATCGCGCAAAACGTGCTGGATGTGGCCCGCGCCTCGCATTTGGCGGCAGGCGACATTATGGCGGCCGAGCGCTCGCTGGCCTCGGTGGGTGGTGCCAAATATCTCGACAGAATTGCTGTGGTTGAGGGCAAGCTGGGCAAGCTCGGGTTTGCTTCTGGCACCGATACGGCTGACCTTTACGCGGTGATGCTCAACCTCATGCGGCTGGGCAAAATGGATGCCGGACAGGCGCTGACGGCGACCCAGAAGATGTATCAGCAGGGCAAGGACGGCCCGTTCGAGCTGCGCAATATGGCCTATTTCATCCCGCAATTGCTGTCGTCAGCTGTGGCCTTTGGTGAAACCGGCAAACAATTTGTCAATAATGCCACACCTTTCATCCAGACCCTGCGCCAGACGACCAGCGACCCCGGCGAGGCGGCAACGCAGTTTCAGCATATTGTGTCACATCTGGCCAACAAGGCCTATATGACCAAGATATCCAAGAACCTTGGCGTTGATGTCGCCGGCGAAATGTCGTCCGCTTCCAAGGCCGGGGCCGATCCTCTATTTGGCGTGCTGAACAAAATGGCGGATGCCTATGACGCCAAGGTAGCCGCCGGAGCCAACCCTGCCGTGCTGCGCGCCGCCGTTTCACGCGACTTTTACTTCTCGAAGGCCTTTGCCAATTTTGTCGCGCATCGCAAGGAATTTGACCAATATGCCATCCCGGCCGACAAGGCGCGCGAGGCGGTCAATGCCGACTTTGACACGCGTTCCAAAACGCAAAGCGCCCTGGAGCAGGACAATGCCACCGCCCGCTTGGCACTCGCCTATGAGGCCGGAGCCAGCCAACAGGCCTTATTGACCACGGCCACCACGCTGCAGACCTCAGCCATCAACCGGCTGACGGGTGCGGTGACGGCCAACCCCAGTGCCACCTCGGCGCTGGGTGCGCTGGGATATATCGGCGGATCGGCGCTATCGGGTGTCGGCAATCTGGGAATGATGGCGACCTCACTTTATACGGCGCGCAAGGCCTCTCAATGGGGCGCATTGAAATTGGGGCTGTCGGGTGGGGAGGCTTTGGCAGGCGGTGAGGCGGCAACCGCTGGGGCTGTCGCAGCCGAGACGGCTCTTGGTGCGGCGGCCACAGCGGCGGCAGGTGGGTTGACGGCGCTACTGGCACCTTTGGCGGCGATTGTTGGGCCACTGGTGGCATTGGGTGCGGCGGTGGCCTGGCTGAAAGGCAAAACCGATGCCTTCCGGGCGCAGACGGCTGGGCAGAAGGCGGCGGACGCCAAGGCGCAAGCCGAGGCACTGGCCAAGCAAATCGCCACTTATCCGGCAGGTGGCGGCCAAAAGCAGTTACATTCCTTGCAAGCCCAGCGCGCTGCCGTAATGGCGGGCATTCAGGCTGTCGAGGATCAGCACCGGCTTTATCCAGCCGAGGGGCGCGGTAACACCCTGCATCATGCCACTCTGGGCAAGGCGTCGCATTTGCCGCAGGCCATGCAGGTTGCACCGCCGCCGCCTGCGCCTGCGCCTGTGGTGAAAGTGACGACGCAGGCACCGGTCACCATCACCAATCACATCACCATCAATGCCACCACCAATGCCAGCCCCGCCGCCATTGGCTCGGCCGTGGCCGGGGGCGCGGCGCGCGGCACCCGAGCTGGCATGGGGGCACTGCATGATGGGCCGGAAAGTTTGGGGCATCACTGATGGGCGTTTTGATGGCCTGGGGGCCGTATATTTTTGAGACACTTGGCACCTCGCTCGATGAGATTGAGCATGATGGTGGTGGCCGCTGGGCCGAGCATGAGATTATTGGCCGACGCCCGGCCTCGCAGTTTCTGGGGCCGGACATGGAAAAGGTGACGCTGAAGGGCTGCTCATGGCCATGGCTGGCCGGGGGTGGCCCCGCCGCGCAAGTCGCGGCCATGCGCGCCGAGGCGGAGGCGGGCAGCCAATTTCCGCTGCTCTCGATGAGCGGCGATGTGGCGGGGCTTTTTCACCTGAAAAGCATATCCAGCACCGGCCAGCATCTCGATGCGGGCGGCAACGCCCAAAAGCTCGGCTACACCCTGCATTTCCGGCGCTCGTCGGAAGGCGCGGGGGCGATCTTCAATGCGTGGCCATAAGAGGCCCCCATGACCCAGACCATCATCACCGTGCAGGACCAGATGCTGGATGCCATTGCCAAGCGCATTTATGGCAATGAGCACGGCACCACCGAGGCCATTTTGAACGCCAATCCCGGGCTGGCAGCGCTCGGGCCGGTTTTGCCACAGGCCTATGAACTGACGCTGCCGGCACAGCTGCCCGCAGCCCCGCCAGCTGCGGCGACAATTGATTTGTGGGCTTGACGCCATGGTGCCTATCATTCAGGTGAGCATTGACGGCCGCGATGTCTCCTCGGGTGTCGCCGCACGCATTCTGGAAGGCGAAGTGGTGCAGCATGATGGTGGCCATGGCGATGAATGCCACCTCCTCATTTCCAATTTCGACGGCCGCCTGGCCAAGCCAGCGCGCGGTGGCCTGATTGACGTGCGCGTCGGATTTGCCGCCACCGGCGTGCGATCCTTGGGGCAATTCAAGGTGCAGGAAATCGCCAAACATGGGCCAAAGGCGCATTTCAGCGTTGTCGGCCACGGCGTCGATCTGATCACCAGCCTGAAAGCCCAGCACACGCGGGTGTGGAACCAGACGACGCTGGGCGCGATTTTGGGCACGCTGGCGGGTGAGAACGGGCTGACACTGGCGATTGACGGCAAGCTGGGTGCCACGGCGGTTACCACCCTCGCACAGACGCATGAGAGTGACATGCATCTGATTACGCGGCTCGCCCGCCATTATGGCGCGATCGGCAAGCCGATGGGTGGGCGCTTGCTGTTCATCCCCAAGGGTGCTGGTACCAGCGCCTCGGGCGCGACATTGCCACCGATTGTGGTGACGCCCAATGATCTGGAGGGGAGTTTTACCATTTCAACGAGCGATCGTCCCAAACGCGGCAAGGTGGTGGCACATCATTTTGACCGGGGGACGGGCAAGAGGGAACAAGTGTCCCATGACACCGGCGATGGTGGCCCGGATTATCATCTCCCACACATGTATGGCGATGCGGCCTCCGCTCAAGCAGCCTGTGCCGCGCGGGCCACCGATTTCAAGGCCGCCAAAGGCACGTTCAAAGGCACTTTGAAAAGCGGCGACAACCAGATGCAGGCGGGCGGCGTGCTGACCAGCCAGGGCTTTGGTGATGATGACGACCATGACTGGATCATCAAACGTGTGCCGCATCGGTTCGGCGACCACGGCTATGTGACGGGGTTTGACGCGGAGGTGAAGAGATAATGCGAGGCCCGGAGCTCTCACGAGCTCCGGTTGCGGTCAACTTGGCAGAGGACCCGCAAGACGGCCCATTGAGATAACCGTCACCCCGCAGCTGTCGACAGCCAGTAAAGGGTGCATTGATTCGGGTGGGTAAAGCAATGCTGGATTTAATGGATAATGTGGGCCAGATGCGCCCGGTAATGCCGGTGCGGCCATTGGCCGGATATGTAGGTGGCAAACGGCAACTGGCCAAGCAATTGATTGCCAAAATGGCGGATATTCCGCATGGCCTTTATGCCGAAGCCTTTGTGGGCATGGGAGGCGTGTTTTTCCGCCGATCACTGGCTCCAAGGGTTGAGGTGATCAACGACTACAATCGCGATATCGCCAATCTGTTTCGGGTGCTGCAACGCCACTATCAGGCGTTTCTCGACATGCTGAAATGGCAATTGGCATCGCGAGCGGAATTTGCCCGGCTGTTGCAGGTGGATGCCGACAGCCTGACGGATCTGGAGCGCGCGGCACGGTTCCTTTACCTGCAAAGATTGAGTTTCGGGGGCAAGGTTGCGGGGCGATCCTTTGGCATAGATACGACCAATTCGAGCCGGTTCGATATGACCAAACTGGGCTCCATGCTGGAAGACGTGCACGAGCGATTGGCCGGGGTTACCATCGAGTGTCTCGACTGGCGGATATTCTTTGACCGGTGGGACCGGCCGCAGACGCTGTTTTATCTCGACCCGCCTTATTGGGGCACCGAAAATTATTATCCGCGCGGCCTGTTCGGCAGCGACGATCACCAGGCACTGGCGGAACGATTGCGGGGTCTGAAAGGCAAATTCGTGCTGACGATGAATGATACGCCGCAAACGCGTGCCTGCTATGGCGGGTTTCATATTGAGGCGGTGGAACTGACCTATTCGGCGGGTGGTGCACATAAGCAGGTGGCCGCGCGCGAGATTGTGGTCAGTAATTGGCCAGGTTGATCAGCAAGCGGGCTGGTAATCGATGAAGCCTGTGGTTACCGGAGCCGCTGCAATAACGCGTGCCGCCATGGCCACAAAGGCACCGTGGCAGGGCCAGCCCATGGCAACGGCTTCATCAAAACTGGCGGGGCATTCGATCATGATTTTGTCTGCGCCGGCCTGCGTAACAAGAATGTCCTGCGCCGCCAGGATTTGACGGGTGATCAGCGTGCCCAGATGTTCAAGGGCTCCGGCCGGAGCTGGGCTGCGTCCCGTTGACCATGATTTGACGGTATCAAGTGGCGTCGCCAGATAGAGGCTGGCCTCCGTCAGGGAGAGGCCGGCGTGTTTAACCAGCAGATTAAAGGGGGTTGGATGTGCCATGATCGTCTCCGGTTTTGGCAGTCCCAGACCACCGCTCCAACTCACGATACACAGTGTGTGTATGGATGCCAGTGGATTGTGGAGGGTTCCGGCAGGATCTGAAAGACTGTTTCAAGACTTGTTTGAAGTGGGTTGAAAGGTGGCAACAGCGTTCAAATTCTCGTCGCCATTTGATTTTGCGCGCAATGCCATTTGATTTTGCGCGCTACACTTGGGGATCCGCGTGCTTCGCGACCCTTATTCGGCTAAGCCCTATGTGTTGTTTTACTGCACCAAGCGTGTCGGCGGCGGGGTTCAGGATTTTGATGCCATCAAATTGCTGAAATTTGGCACGGTCTGACCTTTAGGCGCGCGATTGGGGTCGGCTAGCGCAGGCCCCAATCGCGCATCACGCCCAGAATCCAGCCACGCTGCGGGGCCACCAGGGTGCCTTGCGTAAAGGCGCCGCAGCGCTGGTGGCCGCGCCCATCCGCCCAAGCAGTGATGGCCAGAACCGCCTCAGTGCCTTGCGCAAATATCGGCGACCCGGAATCACCCTCGCAGGCTCC
This sequence comes from Hyphomicrobiales bacterium, assembly GCA_019075865.1. GTDB lineage: Bacteria > Pseudomonadota > Alphaproteobacteria > Rhizobiales > Beijerinckiaceae > REEB77. The sequence continues at coordinate 134,340 of JAGXAN010000008.1, forward strand.
GACCCCCGAATGGTCGCGATCCCTGGCCCATAACAGCACCTTGGACAGCGGCGCGCGCAATTCAATGACGCCAAGGCGCAATGTGCCGGTGGTCTGTGCGACGCCTTCCGTGCCCATGCCATAGCCGGCAATCACCAGACTCTGGCCGATGCGGGGTGCATCCGCGCTGGAGGCCAATTCAGCCGGCTGATAGCGCGCGGGCAGGGGCGTTGCGCTCTCCACCAGCGCGAGGTCAACCGTGCGCTGGCGGGTGATGCGGGCATTGGCATGATAACCGGGGTTAATGCGCACCTGTCGCACCGGCAGCATGACGGGTGCCCCCTGGTCGCGGTAAAAAATCCGCATGTCCGCCGGCCGCGTTATGCAATGGGCGGCGGTTAGTATCGTGTCTTTGCCAACGATCACGCCCGAACAAAATCCGGCGCGGTGGCCTGTGCGCGACAATACCATGATCGTGCGTCGCCCCCACGCGCCGTCGCTAAAGGTCGGCCCGACCACGGCACCGGCCGGCCCACCCGCCAGCAAGGCGGACATTGCCAGCCCCCAACGCATCATCCCCCACCGCGAAGGTTTGCACATGCCCATCCAATTGTCCCCACCCGTGACCGAACCGCTGCAACTGGCAGATGTGAAGGCCTGGCTCAAAATCGATTTTGCCGATGACGATGCCATGATAGCCGCCCTCATTCCGGCCGCGCGCATGGTGGTCGAGACCCATACAAGGCGCAAGCTGTTAACGCAAACCTGGCGACTGGTGCTGGATCACTGGCCGCAGGATAATATGGTGATATTGCCGCTTGCCCCGTTTCAGTCGATTGCCGCAATCACGGTTTTTGACGCAAGTAACCAGGGCCAGTCGCTTTCCGCCAGCCTTTATTTCCTCGACAACAGCCCTGATGCGGCGCGAATGCTGTTTGCGATTGCCCCGCCTGCACCGCAACGCCAGATCGCGGGGATCAACATTGATGTCGTTGCAGGATATGGCGCAGGTGCGGACAGTGTGCCGCAGCCGATCCTGCAGGCCATGCGCATGCTGATTGCCCATTGGTATGAAGATCGCGGCGATGGCGCGAGCGTCTCAGGAGCCCGATTGCCCGCTGTGGTAGCCGCACTGCTGGACCCCTTCCGCATCATGAGGTTAACATGAAAGCCCCGATCATTGGCGCCATGCGCACGCGCCTGACATTGCAGGTGCCGGTCGATACGCCCGACGACAACGGCGGCGTCGCGCGCACCTATGCCAATCAGGCCAGTCTCTGGGCACAGATCGTGCCTGCCGCAGCCTCCGACCGCTTTTACGCGCAGCAAATGCAAACCGCCATCACCCATCAGGTGACATTGCGTTATCTGGCGAATTTGACCGGACAAATGCGCTTCGCCAAGGGCGGCCGCGTATTTGTCATTCACGCCATTGAGGTGCTGGACGAGCGCGGGCGCTTCATGCGTTGCCATTGCGAGGAGGTGCGGCCATGAGCCATTCACCCGTCACGGATTTACGAAAAGCCATCCGCAATGCGCTGCTGGCGGACGCGACGCTTTTGTCGATGTTGGGTGGCCCAAACCTGTTTGATGAGGCCCCGCGTGAGGCGATTCCGCCCTACATCGCCTTTGGCGATGTGATCTTGCGCGATCTCTCCACTGCTACCGATACCGGCGCGGAGCATTTTGTTATCCTCAATGTTTGGTCGATCCAGCGCGGGCTGCACGAAGCCCTCGACATCGCCGACCGCGTGGTGAGCTTGCTGCAGGACGCGAGCCTGACGCTGGACTACAACCATCTCGTCAATTTGCGCCTCGTATCCATTGAAAGCAAAAGGGAAAATAATGGTCGCTTCGCGCGTGCCAGCCTTCGCTTTCGGGCATTTACCGAGGCCCTCTAGGCCCCCGCATCTTCCATGAATTCCAGTGATAGGAGAAATAAATGTCCGCACAAAAGGGCAAGGACCTGCTGTTGAAGCTTGACGATGGCACCGGTAATTTCGTGACGGTGGCCGGGTTGCGCACCCGGCGCTTTTCGCTTAACGCCGACACGGTGGATGCCTCGTCCGCCGACAGCGTCGGACGCTGGCGCGAATTGCTGGCCGGTGCCGGCCTGATCCGCTCATCGATTTCCGGCACCGGCATATTCAAAAACGCCCAGTCCGACAATCTGGTGCAGCAGAATTTTTTCAATGGGGTCATCGGCAATTGGCAAATCATCGTGCCAGCTTTTGGCACGATTGCCGGTCTGTTTCAGATCACCAGCCTCGATTATCGCGGCGAGCATGCCGCCGAAGTCACCTTCGATCTGGCGCTGGAATCGGCAGGCCCCCTCACTTTCACCCATGTGTGAGGCAATATGACCAATCAGCATCGTGGCGAAATCAGCGCCTGCTTTGGCGGCGTCGAGTACACTTTATGCCTGACGCTCGGGGCCTTGGCGGAGCTTGAAACAGCTTTTGGCAGCAAAACGCTGGCAGGCATTGCCGGCCGTTTTGAAGCAGGCAATCTCAGCGCGCAGGATATTGTCGTCATTCTGGGTTGCGGTTTGCGCGGCGCGGGGCATCGCCTCACCAACGACCAGGTTGCACAGTTGAAGGTGGACGGCGGCCTGCCGGCCTATGTGCAGATCGCCGCGCAATTGCTGCGCGCCACTTTTGGCGGGAGCGACCCCGAAAACCCTCGCCTGCCGCAGAAGGCTTGAAACCCGCACCCGTCGCGCCTTTCCCCTGGGCGGAGGCGATGGCGTTTGGTTTTGGTGTTCTGCGGCTTGGTACGCGCCAATTCTGGGCGATGACGCCGCGCGAAATCAAGGCGGCGTCGGACGGCGTCTTTGGTCGCGCCAACCAGCCGATGCAGCGCGAAAGTCTCGATCATCTCATGGCTATCTTTCCCGATCACGCGGCAAACAGGAGCCCCTAATGCTTGCAGACCCCACCGGTTCGGGCAATTCCACGGCCTTTGCCGTGCAGGACCTGAACTCCATCAAGGCGTCGATCGACGCCATCGGCCTCTCCAGCGACAAAGTGTCGAAATCCCTGACCAGCGCCTTTGCCGGGGCAATCACCAGCGGCAAAAGCTTCGACCAGACTTTGCAGGGCATTCTCGCAAGCCTTGCCAAAATGGTGCTCAACGCCGGCACCAGCCAAGTCACCAGTGGTCTCAATTCCTTAATCAGCACTGCGTTTTCCGGCCTTGGCAGTTCCAATACGGTGACGCCATTTGCCGAAGGCGGTATCGTTTCGCAGCCAACCTTCTTTGGCAGCGGCGGTGCGCGTGGGTTGATGGGGGAGCGCGGCGCGGAGGCTATTCTTCCCCTGTCGCGTGGGCCGGATGGACGGCTGGGCATAGCCGGGCAGGGCGGCGGCCCCTCCCATGTCTTCAATGTCAACATTGCCACCCCGGACGTGCACAGTTTCCGCCAAAGCGAGGCGCAGGTAACCGGCGCGCTGGCCCGTGCCGTGGCCCGTGGCCAACGCAGCTTGTGAGGCGAAAATGTCGGCTTTTCATGAAATACAATTTCCGCTGGATATTTCGATGCGCTCCACCGGCGGCCCGGAACGACGCACCGATATTATTGCGACAGGCAGCAATTTTGAGGAGCGCAACGCGCGCTGGGCCAATTCGCGCCGTAAATATGAAGCAGGCTATGGCGTGCGCTCGCTCAATGCCATTGCCGAGGTGGTGGCTTTTTTCGAGGAGCGCCGCGCCCGACTTTACGGATTCCGCTGGCGTGACCCGCTGGATTTCAAGTCGTGCCTGCCGCAAGCCAACCCGGGCGCGCAGGATCAGATCATCGCAACCGGCGATGGCATCACCGTCGGCTTCCAACTCGTGAAATCCTACGGGGCGCAATTTGCACCCTATTCAAGGGTAATCACCAAGCCTGTAGCGGCCTCGGTCACCATTGCGGTGGCGGGCAACACTCTGGTTGCCGGTTCGGATTTCAAGGTGGATGTCACCACGGGTCTCGTGACTTTTTCCAGCGGCAGGATACCTGCCAAAGGCGCAACGATTACCGCCGGTTATCTATTTGATGTGCCCGTGCGCTTTGATACCGACTATCTCGCCATTGACCTTTCCGCCTTTGCCGCCGGCGATATTCCCAAAATTCCAATCATTGAAATCATTCCCTGAACGGAGGCATTCATGCGCAATCTACCAAATGGCCTTGCCGCGCATTTGGCTTCGGGGGCAACGAGCCTCTGCCATTGCTGGCGCGTCATCCGGCGTGACGGCATCGTGCTTGGATTTACCGATCACGACGTTGACGTAACCGCGTCTGGCACGCTTTGCGTCGCCCGTAGCGGCGTTGAAGGCGCGCAGGCTGAAACCGCATTGGGCTTTGCCGTGGGCGGCTCAGAAATCGCCGGTGCGCTCATCAGCCAGATGCTGGACGAGGCCGACCTTGCCAATGGCGTCTATGACGGGGCCAGTGTCGAGGTCTGGCTGGTCAACTGGCAGGACCCGAGCCAAAACCTGCTGCTGGACATGGGCACCATCGGCCAGATCACCCGTTCGGAATTTGCTTTCACTGCCGAAGTGCGCACGCTGGCGCATGAATTTGACCAGGAGCGGGGACGCTATTTCCAGGCAGGCTGCAATGCCGATCTGGGCGATGCGCGCTGCAAGGCGAACCTGACTTCCCCGACCTTTATCGCCAATGATGTCGTGAGCGCTACCGATGGCCGCATTTATCTGGGCGCGGGGCTTGCTGGCTACGTCAGTGACTGGTTTACCGGAGGCGAATTGACGTTTTTGAGTGGGGCCAACCAGGGCGCGCCCTTTATCGTGAAGCAGCACAGCATCATGGGCAATTTGGCCGCCATCACCCTTTGGCAGCCAACGGCCCGGCCGATTTTACCGGGGGATAATTTCCAGATTTCGGCTGGCTGCGACAAGTTTTTTGCCACATGCGAAAACAAATTCGCCAATGGCGTGAATTTCCGTGGCTTTCCACACATGCCCGGCAATGACCAGATTCTGTCATTCCCCAACCAGGCGGATCTGGCGATGGACGGCGGGAGCCTGTTTCGATGAGCGCGCGGCCAACGGCTGCGGCCATTGTCGGCGAGGCGCGGCTTTGGCTCGGAACGCCTTATCAGCATCAGGCTTCCTGCCGCGGGTATGGCTGCGATTGCCTCGGCTTGGTGCGCGGCGTGTGGCGCGGTGTCATTGGCGCGGAGCCGGAAATTGTGCCGCCCTATACGCCAGATTGGGCCGAGGCAGGCGGCCTCGAAAGCCTGAAGGACGCTGGCACGCGCCACTTTGTGCCGATTGCCCCCGCCAACCGTCAGGCGGGCGATGTGCTGCTGTTTCGCTTGCGCGATCAGGTGCCGGCCAAGCATCTCGCCATTATGGTCGATGGTGCTAGCATGATTCATGCCCACGACGGCGCTTGCGTCGCGCAGGTGCCGCTCAGCCCATGGTGGCAACGCCGCCTGGCTTACGTGTTTCGATTCCCGGGCGTCGACGCCTGATTTTGCGCTTTTTTGGAGACGGATATGGCGACGCTGTTATTGCAGGCGGCGGGCACCGCCATTGGCACTTTTCTGGGTGGGCCGGTTGGGGCCATGGTCGGGCGCTCGGTGGGCGGCTTGCTGGGTTCGGCCATCGATGCCCGCCTGTTGGGTGGGCTGACGCAAAGCGCGGCCAAAATGCCGCGATTGCTGACGATGAACGGTATTTCCTCGGTGGAAGGCACGCCCATTCCCCGCCTTTACGGCAAGGCCCGGGTCGGCGGCCAGGTGATCTGGGCGACGCGGTTTCTCGAAGTCACCACCCACAGTCAGGTTTCGGGGGGTAAAAGCACCGGCCCGCGTGCAACCACCTACAGCTATTATGCCAATTTTGCGGTGGGCCTGTGCGAGGGGCCGATTGCATTCGTTCGGCGTGTTTGGGCCGATGGCAAGGAACTCGACCTCACCCTCCTCAATGTGCGCGTTTATACCGGCACCGAGACCCAGACGCCGGATCCGCTGATCATCGCCAAGGAAGGCTCGGCCCCGGCCTATGCGGGCCTCGCCTATGTTGTCTTTGAAATGCTGCCCCTGACCTATTTTGGCAATCGCGTGCCGCAATTGACCTTTGAGGTGGTGCGCCCGGTTGCCGGACTTGGGGCGATGGTGCAAGCCGTGGATATCATTCCGGGCGCAACGGAATTTGGTTATTCGCCACTGGCTTTCACGAATAGTTGGGGCGCTGGTTCCACCAGTTCGGTTAACCGCCACCAACTCACCCATGTCAGCGACTGGACCGCCTCCATCGATGCGTTGCAGGCCCTGTGCCCAAATTTGAAAAGCGTGGCGCTGGTCGTGGCCTGGTTTGGTGATGACCTGCGCGCCGATCATTGTCTCATTACCCCGCGCGTTGTGGATACGTCGCAGATCATACTGGAGGGCGACTGGCAGGTGGCGGGGCTCGCCCGCCCGTCAGCCACGCCGGTTTCGCTGTATCTTGGCAATCCCGCTTATGGCGGCACACCTTCCGATGCTTCGGTGATCGCGGCGCTGGAGGATTTGCGTGCCCGCGGCCTGCGCGTCACCTTCTATCCGTTTGTGATGATGGATATTCCCACTGGCAATGCGCTGCCCGACCCATGGGGTGCGGCCGCGCAGGCCGCCTATCCATGGCGGGGCCGGATTTCGTGCACCCCAGCCCCCGGCCTTGCTGGCACCGTCGATGGCACACCGGCCGCCGCCACCCAGATCAGCCGCTTTTTTGGCTCGGTGAATCCGTCGGCGGGTGAGTGGTCCTATCGCAACTTCATCCTCTATTATGCGCAATTATGCGCAACGGCGGGCGGCGTCGACGCGTTTCTGGTTGGCTCGGAACTCGTGGGTCTCACCCGTGTGCGATCTGCCAGTGGCGTCTATCCAGCCGCAAATGCGCTGGCGCAGCTTTGCGCGGATGCCAAGGCCGTTCTGGGGGCGGCCACCAAGGTGAGCTATGCCGCCGACTGGAGCGAATATGGCGCGCATGTCTTGCAAAACGGTGCGGAAATCCGCTTTCCGCTGGATGTGGTCTGGGCGTCGCCGCACGTCGATTTCATCGGCATAGATGCCTATTGGCCGCTGTCGGACTGGCGCGATGGCACCGCGCATCTGGACGCGCAAATCGCCCGATCCGTGCATGATCCTGATTATCTCGCCGGTAACATGAATGCGGGGGAATGTTTCGATTTCTATTACGCCAGCGCCAGTGATCGCTTCGCGCAAATCCGCACGCCCATCACCGACGGCGCCTATAACAAGCCCTGGCTCTACCGGGCCAAGGACCTTGTTGGCTATTGGTCCAACCCGCATATCGAGCGCGTTGGCGGCGTCGAACTGACTGCCGCTACCGGCTTCGTGCCCATGTCCAAACCGATCTGGTTGATGGAGGCGGGCTGCCCGGCGGTGGATCGGGGCACCAATGCCCCCAATGTATTCCCCGACCCAAAATCCACGCAGAACAATCTGCCGCCGTTCTCGCGCGGTGGGCGAGACGATTTGATTCAGGCCCGGGCCTTGCGTGCTTTCATCTGTCATTTTGACCCGTCGCAACCCGGCTTTCACGATGCCAATAATCCGGTTTCGAGCCTTTATGGCGCGCGGATGGTAGATGCGTCCCGCATTCATCTATGGGCGTGGGACGCGCGGCCATTTCCGGCCTTTCCGGATCAATCGGGCGTTTGGGCGGATGCGGTCAACTGGGAGACGGGTCATTGGCTGAATGGCCGGCTTGAAGGGGTTGATCTCGCCGATCTGGTGACAGCGCTTCTGGGTGAAAGTCCGGGACTGGTTTCCAAAATCATGCCACCGGCGCTGGACGGTTTTCTGGATGGTTATGTGCTGGATCGCACATTGACAACGCGCGGTGCCGTGGAGCCGTTGGCGGCCCTCTATGGTTTTGATGTGTTGATTTCCGCCGGCTGGGTGCGCTGCCTTGGCCGCACCAATGCCGCCCAATTGGCCCTCACTGCCGCCGACTTTGTGCCCGACAAGGACGGCAAACTGCTGAAATTGACGCGCGCTGAAGACGCCAGCCTGCCGCACGAATTGGCGCTGACTTTCAGCGATTCCGAGCGCTATTACCGCTCAGCGACGGCCTTGTCGCGGCGGTTGTCCGGCTTTACGCTGCGCAATCTGCAAGCTGAATTGGCAGTGGTGATGCGGCAGGGCGAAGCCCAGCGCCTCGCCGATATCTGGTTGCAGGACCTATGGGTGGCGCGCGAAACGGCGGAATTTACGCTGCGCCCAAGCTTGCAGGCATTGGAAGTGGGCGACGCCGTAACCCTCGCGGTGGGAGGAGCCAACCGTTTGTTTCGCATCGATAAAATCACCGATGGGCTAGCCCGGCAGGTGGTGGCGCGCGCCGTGGAACCCGACGTTTATGACCGGCAGGCCCGCGATGGTTTGCGGCCCATGCTCGCCAGCCCACCAATACCTGGCCCGCCACAAGTGGTGGTGCTGGATTTGGCCATCGCCCGAGAAGACCCCACCAATCTGCAATATATGGCCATCAGCGCGACGCCGTGGCCGGGCACGGTTTCGATCTGGCGGGCCGTGGGCGCAGCTTCCTACAATCTATGGGCGCAGACCAGCCAATGCGCGACGATCGGCTTGACGTTGACCGATTTTCAACCCGGTCCAGCCGGCCGTTTTGACAATGCCAGCAGCCTTACGCTCAAGATCGGTGCCGGCACCCTGTCGTCGCCCGGTGACGCGCAAATGCTGGCCGGTGCTGCCAATATGGCCATTCAGGGCAGCGATAGCACCTGGGAGATTTTTGGCTTTTCCAATGCCGTGCTGGTCGGCCCGCAAACCTATGTTTTGTCGCGCTTCATTCGCGGTTTGGGTGGGCAGGAAGCCTTGTGCCAGCGCAGCGTCCCCAAAGGCGCAACGGTGGTGTTGTTGAATGATGCGCTGGTGCCCATTGCCAATGGCACAGCCGCGCTTGGCATTTCCAGCCAATACCGCGTCGGCCCCGCCAGCCGCGACTACAATGACAATTCCTACGTTAGCCTTGGCGCAACGCCCGGCAAGTTGCCCTATTTGCCCTATGCCCCGGTGCAGGCCACCGCATTGCGCACGGGGGCAGGGGTCGCCATTGCCTTCAAGCGCCGTGGCCGACGCGATGCCGATGCCTGGGAGCCGATGGAAATTCCTCTGGGCGAGGCAAGCGAGGCCTATGCCGTCGCCATTTTCCGCGCCGGCCAGATCGTGCGCACGCTGTTGGTGAACACGCCCGCCGCGCTTTACGCGGCAAGCGATGAACTGGCCGATTTTGGCGCGCCGCAGTCGGCGATGGACGTGGAAATCACGCAAATCAGCACGATTGTCGGCCCGGGCTTTGGCTTACGCATGATGCTCACCATCACTTGACCCCACCACCCTTGCATGAGGTAAACCATGAGCCAAACCGACCATCTTGGCCTGCCATTCATTGATGCGGCGCAGGCGCAAAAGCACATCACCCATAATGATGGGCTGAATCTGCTGGATATTCTGGTGCACCTTTCGGTGGCCGAGCGCGGCGTGACTGCGCCGCCGCCTGGACCGGTTGAGGGCTTGCGCCTGCTGCTGGGCACCGGTGCGACCGGCAGCTTCGCCGGGCATGATGGCACCATTGCGGCCTTTCAGGATGGGGCCTGGCGCTTTGTGTCGCCGGTTGCGGGCTGGCGGCTCTATTGCGAGGCCGAATCTGCATTTTTGCTGTTCAACGGCTCGGTTTGGTCTGATCTGGCCGCCAGCCTGAAGAATTTGCAAAACATCGCAAATTTGGGCATTGGCACCACCGCCAATGCGCAAAATCCTCTGGCTGTAGCGCTTAATTCGGCATTGTTTACCGCTTTGGCTCCGGCCAATGGTGGCAGCGGCGATCTGCGCATGGTGCTCAACAAGAGCGGCGCTGCCAACACGGTGAGCCAGCTTTATCAGGACAATTACTCGGGACGCGCCGAAACGGGCCTTGCTGGTAATGACCATTTTCACATCAAAGTCTCGGCCGACGGCAATGTATGGCGCGAGGCGATCAATATTGATCCGGCAACGGGATTTGTCGGCTTTCCTTCGGGCGCGACCCACTCTTGGGTCAATCGGGTCATCAACGGCAATTTCGCCATCAATCAGCGCGGCTATGTCTCGGGTGCGGCACTGGCGGCAGGCGCTTATGCGCATGACCGTTGGCGGGCAGGGGCGGCCGGCGCGAGTTATACGTTCACGCAAGGTCAGTCCGATACCCAAATCAACATCACCAGCGGCTCGCTCCAGCAAATCGTGGAAGGCGCCATGTTTGAGGGCGGCACCTTCACCCTGTCATGGGCCGGCACATCTTTGGGCTCAATCAATGGGGGCACGCCTTCGCCAAGTCCGATCACCGTTGCGGCTTTGGCCGCGGGCGCAAATGTTACCTTGGAATTTGCGGTCGGGACACTCGGTCTGGCGCAATGGGAGACCGGCACCCTTGCCAGCCCAATGGCCCGTCGCAGTTTGACCAGCGAGCAGATGCTCTGCTGGCGCTATTTCTACAACCCGCCCTATCTGGGCGGCAACTACATGTTCGTGGTTGGCAATTCCGAGCCATGGCGCGGGATATTGGTCGAACTTCCGGTGGAGATGCGGGTAACGCCAACCATTCAAGGTGGCCTCTATTCCAATGGTTCCGCCAATTTTACGGTTGAATCCGTCACCAGCAAACAGGTGCGTATTCGCGGCGATGTTTCGGGCACCGGCGTCGGAATTTTTTCGGAAATCACCAGCTTTTCAGCGAACGCGGAGATATAGTCGTGACGATTATTGCATCATGGGCCGACAGCAAGCACACGATCATTCGCGTCGAGGATGCAGCGGGTATCCGCTATGTGCCCGACGACAAGGATAACGGCCATCGCGCCGCCCTGAACAAGGAAAAGATCGCGATTGCTGAATGGCAGCCCGATCTTGCCAAAATTCAGACCGACGCCATGCGCACCCTCAACGCGCGTGCCGAAGCGCTGATGGCAGAGTTTTACCGCAAATACCCGCCCGCCGTCATCCGCACATGGCCCGAACAACTGGCGCTGGCGCGTGATGTCATCGCCGGACGCGCTGTGCCCGGCGACAACCTGCTGGTGTCAATGGCCACCAGCCGCCTCCATCTGGACGCGGCAAGGGTCGATGGCGCGCAATTGCTCGCCTTCGCGAAAAAGATTGTGGCGCATGACGCAAGCGAAAAGGCGCGGTTGATCCAGATCGATGCGATTGTTGGCCCCGCCCAGAACGCCCTGGCTTCGGTCACAACGGTAAGCGTCGTGGGCGCGGTGCTGGAGGCTGCCCTGAAAGCGCTGAGCCCGCCCAATGCGGCACCCTAGGCCGACCGCCTGTTTTCACCGCTCGTCCACCCCGCCCATTGGCGGGCTTTTTTTGGAGATCGCTTCGATGCAGAATAATTTTCCGGCCTGCCTTGCCCTGACCCTGCATTATGAGGGAGGCTATGTTGACAATCCGGCGGATCCGGGCGGGGCCACCAATCTTGGCATCACCCGCGCAACCCTCGCGCAAGTGCGAGGACGGGCGGTCTCCAAAGTTGAGGTCATGTCGCTGTCGCGCGCCGAAGCGGCCGATATTTATCGCCGCCTGTACTGGAATGCCATCTGCGCCGACAGCCTGCCGCGCGGCCTCGACTGCGTGGCCTTTGATTGCGCGGTCAATTCCGGCCCCGCGCGGGCGATTGGATACCTGCGCATGTTGATCGGCAAAGACCCAAAGGGTGGGTTGCGCAACGAAGATCTTGCGGCGCTGGCGCAGTTGAAACCAGAGGATTCCATTCGTCAATTCTGCGACTTGCGCCTGTCGTTTCTCGAGCGGCTGAAAACATTCCGCGTCTTTGGCCGCGGATGGACCCGCCGTGTCACCGACGTGCGCCTTGCCGCTCTGGCGCAAATCGGCCTCCCCCAATCCCACTCGGCCTCGCCGACGGGAATAACCGACCGGCCTGCCGGTCCTATTGTGAAAGGTAAACCCATGAATTCTCCTGTTTCCGCGCCCACTTCCATTGACAATGCCAAGCCATTTTGGGCGTCGCAGACCGTCTGGTCATCGATTGCCGTTATTGGATCCTCCATTTGCGGTGGGCTTCTTGCCTGGCGCAACGGCGATATCGGCGGTTTTGGTGCATCGCTGACCGCGCTGTTTGGCGGCATGAATGCCATTGTTGGCCGGTTTCGCGCCACAACCAAAATTCAATAGCAAAATCGGATTGCAAATTGCTTTCCGGATGTGCATCGGGCAAACTCGACCCTCGCAAGGCTGAAATGCCCGATGCAGACCAATCTGCGCCGGTGGCGTTGGGCCAAAACCTTATTCACGCAAGGTTCACACTGCAGCGCCTAAAAAACACCATGTTGAGAAAATTGCGATTGCAGCTTTTGCGGGAATTTGGGCTGATGTTCGGCGCGTTGATTCTATTGCCAATGAACCTTTGGGCGGCAGAACCCCTGCCGCACCCTGCCGCGACCTGCTTTTCCATTCCACAGGCGCGCATTGAAATTGCCAGCAATCACTTGGCCGGCTCGTTTAAGGTCATGGCGCAAATCGCCAAGCAATACCGCTCGGAAGCGCTGTCTGGCAAATTGTGTCGCAAGGGCGAACTATATATTTACGAAGTTACGCTGCTGCGCCATGATGGCCGGGTCATTCACGTATTTGCCAATGCGCGCGATGGTCAGGTTACCAAGGCACGCAACGACAAATAATTGTGGCAAATAAATCGGTTGGGAGATTTTGATTGCGTCTGCTGGTTGTGGAAGATGATCGCGATTTGAACCGGCAACTGGTGGCAGCGCTTGAGCAGGCCGGCTATGCCGTTGATCGTGCTTTCGATGGCGAAGAGGCATTCTTTTTGGGCGAAACGGAGCCTTACGACGCTGTGGTTCTGGACTTGGGATTACCCAAGCGCGATGGCATTTCCGTGCTGACCGAATGGCGCAAGATTGGCCGCACCATGCCGGTGCTGGTGTTGACGGCGCGCGATCGCTGGAGTGACAAGGTGCGCGGCTTCGATGCGGGTGGCGACGATTATGTCGCCAAGCCCTTCCACGTCGAGGAAATTCTGGCAAGGTTGCGGGCGCTGGTGCGCCGCGCGGCGGGTCACGCCACCAGTGAAATCGTCTGCGGGCCTGTGCGGCTCGACACACGCGCCGGACGGGTGCTGGTCGATGGCAATCCGATCAAGCTGACCTCGCATGAATTGCGTCTCTTGTCTTACCTGATGCATCACACGGGCCGGGTCATCTCGCGAACCGAATTGGTCGAGCATCTCTATGATCAGGATTTTGACCGCGATTCCAACACGATCGAGGTATTCGTCGGACGCTTGCGCAAAAAGCTGGGGGTGGAGATTATCCAGACAATGCGCGGCCTTGGTTATCTGGTGGCACCCACCACGCCCGGCGGAACCTGAGGCCACAATGGTCGAAGCCGCGTGAAAGCCCCGCAACTGAATAATCTGCTTCAGGACCGCTCGATCGCGATGCGGCTGTTTTTTTCGGCCGTCGTGTGGAGCGTCGGCATTTTGCTGATTGCCGGTGTTGTGCTCTCGGCGGTGTATCAGCGCACCGCCGAAGCGGATTTTGACCGGCGTCTTGGGGTTTATCTGCGCGCGCTTGTCGCGGATGTTGCCGCGTCGGCCGACGATGCGCAGGCACCGCCCGTGCATCTTGGTGAACCTCTTTTTGAAATTTCGCTGTCCGGCTGGTATTGGCAAATCACCCGTATGGACGGTCCGGACCATACCATCCGAAGCTCGGTTTCGCTGTTCACCAACCATTTGCCCCGTCTCGCCGATCAGGGGGTGACGCAAACCGCTGGCGGCGCGCGCCAGGGCTATATCGATGGGCCCGATGGCCGGAAACTGCGGATGGTCGAGCGCGTCATCGATGTCGGCGATCAAGGCGTTTATCTTGTTCAGGTCGCGGCAACCATTGGTGACATGCAGGACCAGATCCATAATTTCCAAATCGCATTGGCGCTGACATTTTCCATTCTGGCTCTGGCTCTGGTGGCTTCCAGTGCGTGGCAAGTGCGGTTTGGCCTCGACCCGCTCCGCCGTCTTCAACAGGGCGTGGGGGCGATCCGGCGCGGCGAAAATGACCGCATCGAGGGCACGTTTCCGCAAGATATCATGCCCCTGGCCGGTGAATTGAATCTGTTGCTGGACTCAAATCGCGCCATTGTCGAGCGGGCACGCACCCAGGTTGGAAATCTCGCCCATGCCCTCAAGACACCACTGAGCGTGATCACCAACGAGCGCGATGATGACCCGCTCGCCTATACCGCCAAAGTGCGCGAGCAGGCCAATATCATGCGCGATCAGGTGACCTATTATCTGGATCGCGCCCGCGTTGCCGCCCGGGCCGGTGCCTTTGGCTTGTCCATTGAAGTCGTGCCGGTGGTCGAAGGCCTGATTCGCACATTCGGCAAATTGTTTCCCAATATCGAGCTTTCGCTGGAGGTCGCGGATGACGTCCACCCCAAATTTGCTGGCGAGCGGCAGGACCTGGAAGAAATGCTTGGCAATCTCATCGATAATGCCTGCAAATGGTCGAAATGTGCGGTGAAAGTCAGTCTGAGCGAGAGCGTCGGCCAGGACGAGCGCCGTCGGTTGACTGCCCTGATTGATGACGACGGCCCGGGATTGCCGGAGCCCTCGCGCCTTGCGGCGCAAGCCCGTGGCAAAAGGCTGGACGAAACCAAGCCTGGGTCGGGCCTCGGTCTTTCCATTGTGGTTGAGCTTGCCGAACTCTATAATGGGGGACTGACGCTCGAAACCAGTCCTGAACAGGGGCTGCGCGCGAAATTGGTATTGCCAGCCACTCAATAATGCGATTTGGATAGTCCCGCGCCTCCTGGCGCATGGCATGACAATCTCAAAAGGGTATGGAGCATGAAGCGCGTCGTTCTGTTGACTTTACCTACCGTCGCTTGCTTGCTTTTGACGGGCTGCAACGCGATTCCCGGGGCAAGTGCGCCGCCAGTGGTATCGGCACCCGCACCCCTTGTGCCCGCAGGGCCACCGCCGGTAACCGGCGTGCTCTCCGGACCCTTGGGCGCATCGCTCACCTCTGCCGACCGCCGCATTGCCTTTGACGCCGAGCGCCATGCGCTTGACACTAACAGCCGACAAAGCTGGCGCGGCACCAAAGGCGTGTTTGGCTATGTTTCGCCGTCCAAGGACCCCCTTTCGGCGGATAATTGCCGCAATTACAAGGAAACTATCTTCATCAATGGCCGGGCTAAATCCGCGACCGGCAAAGGCTGCCAGTTGCCGGATGGATCATGGAAGTTGAGCGTCTGATCATTTAACGTCTGTCTGCGTCTTAGGTCTGGTATGAGGCGCTTTTCCTGTGGCGCTTCGCCTGGCGGGAGGCGCGCGCCAGATTTGTTTATTCGTGCGACAAAATGAGGGCTTACAGTCTCTCACCCAACAGGTTAACTGGCGATATGATTTGGATAGTTGGATTATGCCTCGCCGGTTTGGCGGTTTTGATTGTGCTTTGGCCGCTGAGCCGGAGAACGCATTTGGACCCCGGACAGGGGCTGGACAGCCGATTTTACCTGTCGCAGGTTGCGGCCATTGATGCGGACTTCTCATCCGGGCTGATTTCCGAGCAAGACGCGAGGATTGCCAAAACCGATGCTGCGCGCCGTGCACTGGCAGACAGCGCGGCCCATGCCCTTGAAAAGAACCATTCCTCGCCAGTTCTGCGCCGAAGCGTCGCCCTGGGCGCGCTGGTGTTTATCCCCGCCCTCACCTTCGGGCTCTATACAGTGCTGGGCACACCGGATGCGCCCGATGAGCCGCTGGCCCCCCGTCTGGCGGCCGAGCGCGCCAAGCCTGACATCAACGCCCTGCTGCAAAAGCTGGAAGCGCATCTGGCGCAAGACCCCAATGACGGTCGCGCCTTTGCGCTGGTGGCACCGGTTTATTTGCGCATGGACCGAACTGCCGATGCGGTGCACGCCTTTGGTCGGGCGCTGGCCCTTTTGGGTGAAAGCGCCGATGGCCGGGCTGATTATGCCGAAGCCTTGATTGCCGATGCCCATGGCACCGTGACCCCGCAGGCGGTGGATTCACTGAAAAAAGCGCTGGCAATCGACCCCAAACACACCAAAGCCGAATATTATGCCGGCCTTGCCGCCGCCCAGGCTGGCGATACGCAAAAAGCCATCGACATCTGGCAGGCACTGGAAAAACAGGCGGTGCCGGGCGATAGCTGGTTGCCGATGGTGCAGGATAAGGTGGCGCGTTTAAGGCTTGCGCAGGCACGCCAGAACAATACGCCGGCCGGTGCGGCTGCCGCAGGCGGCCTCGTGCCGACACCCGATGCCGCTGCCGCCGCCAGCGTCACCGCCATGGGCGCCGACCAGCGAATGAAATTCATTCACACAATGGTCGATGATCTCGCCGCCAAGCTGGCCCAAAATGGCAATGACCCTGAGGGTTGGCAGCGACTTTTGCGCGCGCTCGTGGTATTGAAGGACACGCCGCGCGCTCAAAAAGCGCTGGGTGACGCCCGCGCCAGCCTCGCCGCAAACCCGGATGGGCTAGGCAAGGTCAACGCTCTGGCAACGCAATTGGGATTGAGCACGCCATGACCGACAGGGTATCCAGTGCGGCCACGCAGCCGTCCAAGGCATCCGCCAAAAGTTGGCGCAGAAATACCGGCAGCCGAAAGCGGCGGCGCTTGACCATTATCGCTGTGGCACTCGTCATTTTTGGCGGGGCGATCGGCCTGATCCTTTATTCCATTCGCAACAATATTGAATTGTTTCTCACCCCGACCGAGGTCACACAGCGCCATCCCCTGCCGGGGGCGCGTCTGCGCATCGGTGGGCTTGTGGAAAGCGGTTCGGTTGTGCGCGCTTCCGGTAACAACAACAGTTTTTCGGTTACCGACAACAGCCACGACGTGAAAGTGATGTTTGTCGGGCTGCTGCCCGATTTGTTTCGTGAAGGGCAGGGCATCATCGCCGAAGGTGCGATGAACGCGCAAGGCGTGTTCGTTGCCGATCAGGTATTGGCCAAGCATGACGAAAAATATATGCCGCCTAGCGTCGTGGCAGATTTGAAAAAGCAGGGTCTGTGGCAAGCAGGGGCTCCCAAGCCATAATTTCCCTGTGGGATTAGGAAAGCCGACACAATGATTGTGGAAATTGGACATTTCGCGCTGATTTTGGCACTGGCGCTGGCCCTGGTGCAGACGGTCGTACCCTTGACCGGCACCCTGACGCGGGATGCCAGCCTGATGGCCGTTGCGGCCCCGATTGCAATTTTCCAGTTTGTGCTGGTGACGACGGCGTTTCTCGCCCTCATGTATGCGCATGTGGTTTCGGATTTTTCCGTTGCCAATGTTTACGAGAATTCCCACTCGCTCAAACCGCTGATTTACAAGATCTCAGGCGTCTGGGGCGACCATGAAGGCTCGATGCTTTTATGGATATTCATCCTTGCCTCGTTTGGCGCTGCCGTGGCCGTGTTTTCGCGCCACCTGCCCAATGATCTGCGCGCCAATGTGCTGAGTGTGCAGGGCTTGATCGGCGCGGCCTTCCTGGCCTTCACGTTGCTCACATCCAACCCGTTCATGCGGCTGTTGCCGGCCCCGCTGGAGGGGCGTGATCTCAACCCGATCCTGCAAGACCCCGGCCTCGCCATCCATCCGCCATTGCTTTACCTCGGCTATGTCGGCTTTTCGGTCACTTTCTCCTTTGCGGCAGCGGCGCTGATTTCGGGCCGCATTGATCCCGCCTGGGCCCGCTATGTGCGCCCATGGACGTTGATTGCATGGATTTTCCTGACCCTTGGCATCGCCATGGGCTCTTACTGGGCCTATTATTCGCTGGGTTGGGGCGGATTCTGGTTTTGGGACCCGGTTGAAAATGCTTCGCTCATGCCTTGGCTCGCCGGCACCGCCTTGCTGCACTCGGTCAGCGTCATGGAAAAGCGTGACGCGCTCAAGGTATGGACGATTTTCCTCGCGGTTCTGGCCTTCTCGCTGTCGCTGCTTGGCACGTTTCTGGTGCGATCGGGCGTGCTGACCTCCGTGCACGCTTTTGCCAGCGATCCGCGCCGCGGCGTCTATATCCTGGCTATTCTGGTGTTTTTCATTGGCGGATCGCTGGCCCTGTTTGCCTGGCGGGCCTCCGCTCTGAAGCCCGGCGGCATTTTCGCGCCAATCTCTCGCGAGGGCGGGTTGGTCTTGAACAATCTCCTGCTCACCGCCAGTTGCGCCACCGTGGTCGTGGGCACGCTCTATCCGCTATTGCTCGAATCGTTGACCGGCCAGAAGATTTCGGTGGGCCCGCCCTTCTTCAACCTGAGCATTGCCCCCTTCGCCCTCATACTGGTCCTGTCCATGCCCGTTGGCCAATTGCTAGCCTGGAAACGCGGCAGTTTTCTGGGGGCGGCGCAGCGACTGATGTTTGCCATTCTGGCCGGCATTGCCGCAGCCCTGATCATGGCTGCCCTGCATGGTGGGCCGGTGTTGGCACCGATTGGCGCAGGGCTTGCGATTTACCTGATCTTTGGTTCCGTGGTTGACATTTATTCGCGGGTTTTTGCGCGCGGTGCCACCTCAGCGACCGCCCTTGCGCGCGCGCGGGGTCTGCCACGGGCGGCTTGGGGTGCCAGCCTCGCCCATGCCGGTTTTGGCCTTACACTTCTGGGTTTGGCCGCGACGGGTTGGGGCGTTGAGCGCATCGTCAACATGGCACCCGCCACCACTTATGCGCTGGGGCCCTATCAGGTTATCTATGACAAGGTCGAGCATCGCAAAGGCCCCAATTACGACGAAACCTACACGACGATGCGCATTCTGGATGACAATCGCCTTGTCGCCCAAATTGAGCCATCCAAGCGCTTTTATCCGGCCCGAAAATCAGAAACGACGGAAGCCGGCATCAAGACCCTATGGCTGGGCCAGGTCTATGTCAGCATTGCCAGCGAAAAGCTGGACGGCACGGTGGACGCGCGCCTTTATTGGAAGCCGCTGGTCTCCCTCATCTGGCTTGGTGCGTTGATCATGGCGCTGGGTGGCCTCGTTTCCATATCGGATCAGCGCGTGCGTATTGGCTTCGCGCGCCGGGCGGGCGCGGCAAGGGCCAAGGCTGGCCTGCAACCTGCGGAGTAAACATGCGCAAACTGTTAGCCACTTTCGCGCTGATGCTGGCCATGATGGGCCCGGTGGTTGCCGTCACGCCCGAAGAGATTTTGCCAAACCCGCAGATGGAGGCCCGTGCCCGGGACTTGTCTGCGCAGTTTCGCTGCCTCGTCTGCCAAAACGAGTCGATCGATGCCTCGGACGCTGCTTTGGCGGCGGATTTGCGCAAGATCGTGCGGGAACGCATAGTCGCTGGCCAGAGCGATGCGCAGATCAAAAAGTTCATGGTTGCGCGCTACGGCGAGTTTGTGTTGCTGAAGCCGCCGTTTGATACCTCCACCCTGTTGCTGTGGGGCACGCCGGTTCTCGTGGTTGGGCTATGGGCACTTGTCATGCTGACGCGTGGCCGAAAGGCTGCCAGTGAGCCGGACGTGCCGCCATTGAACGCCGACGAAGAGGCCAGCCTCGCGCGCCTGGTTGAGAGCGGCAGCTGAATCGCGCGCGCAAAGGCCAAGCAATGCCTTACATTTCTCTGCTTCCCGTGCTAACGCTTGCCCAGAAAATGGGAACGAGCACGATAAATGGCTGATATTTTTCGCGAAGTTGATGAGGAATTGCGTAATGAGAAGGCCGTTGCGGCCCTCACGCGCTGGCAACCCACTATTATAGTGGGCGGGCTGTTGTTTTTGGCCGCGCTCTGGGGTTATCGCTACTATGCCGACCATCAGAAGCTCGCGCGGGAAGTGGCGGGCGGGCAGTATCAGGCGGCGATTGATCTGGCACGCACCGCCGGCGACGATGCGGCCAAGACCAAGGCGGCGGAAGCCGCGCTCACCGATATAGCCAAGACCGGCCCAAGCGGCTACCAGGCGTTGGCGCTGCTGCGCGGGGCGGCCATGATCGGCAAAACAGATGCGCTCAAGGGTGCAGCCGAATACGATGCGCTTTCGCTGAATGCCAAACTGGACCCCATGATGCAGGATGTCGCGCGTTTGCGGGCGGCGTTGTTGCTGATCGATACGGCCAAACCGGCCGACATGGTCCGGCGTCTCGGTGGTCTGGCCACCAACCAGAGTCCGTTTGCAGCCACGGCCCGCGAGATACTCGCGGTTTCTGCCTTGTCGCACGACGATCTGAAAGCCGCCGGCGATTGGCTCGACCAGATCATTGTTGACCCGCAGGCCTCGCCTGAAGAGCGCGATCGGGCCGAGCAATTGTCCGGGATCGTTCGCGCGGGGCCTTTGCCCGGCGCTGAAGCTGCATCGGCACAAAAATGAGCTTCAGTATAGCCATTATCGGTCGCCCGAACGTCGGCAAATCAACCCTGTTTAACCGGCTTGTGGGTAAAAAGTTGGCTTTGGTGGACGATCAACCGGGTGTCACCCGGGATCGTCGCGAAGGTGCGGCCCATCTGGGTGATCTCGATTTCACCATTATCGACACCGCCGGCCTCGAAGAGGGCGACAGCGACTCGCTTTCAGGGCGTATGCGCCAGCAGACCGAGGCAGCCATTGGGCTGGCCGATGCCATTTTCTTCATGATCGACGCGCGGGTCGGTGTAACGCCATCCGACCGGCACTTTGCGACCCTGGTGCGCCGGGCCTCCAAACCGGTGATCCTCATCGCCAACAAGGCCGAAGGTGGCCGCGGCGAGGCGGGGGCATATGAAGCGTTTGATCTGGGTCTCGGCGACCCCATCGCGCTTTCGGCGGAACATGGCGACGGGTTCTCGGAGCTGTTTTCTGCGCTGCTCGAGGCATTGCCGACCCAGACCGCTGTGGCACCTGAAGTCAGCGAAAGCACGGATGCCCTTGTCCTCGACGACGAGGAAGATGGCAGTGAACTGGACATCACCAAGCCGCTGCGAATAGCGGTGGTTGGCCGGCCCAATGCCGGAAAATCCACCCTTTTGAATAAAATCCTCAATGAAGATCGCCTGCTGGTAGGGCCGGAAGCTGGCATTACCCGGGACTCCATCGGTATTGATTTTCTGTGGCGGTCACGAAAGATCAAAATTTTCGACACGGCCGGTTTGCGCAAGAAAGCCAATATTCAGGACAAACTGGAGAAACTGGCAGCCAGCGACGCCCTTCGCGCCGTGAAATTTGCCGAAGTCGTGATCGTGCTGCTGGATGCCACCATCCCGTTTGAGAAGCAGGATCTGACCATCGCCGACTTGTGCGAGCGCGAGGGCAGGGCCATGGTTATCGGCCTGAACAAGTGGGATCTTATCGCCGATCGCGGCACGCGCCTTGCGATTTTGCGTGAGGAGGCGACCCGCCTGCTGCCGCAATTGCGCGGCACTGCCGTCGTGCCAGTGTCGGGCATAACCGGCGCTGGCGTTGAAAAACTCATGGAAGCGGCCGTGAAGGTGCAGGAAGTGTGGAGCAAGCGCATTTCGACCGGCAGGCTCAACCGTTGGCTGGCCGCGACCTTGGAGCGGACACCACCGCCGGCGGTCAGCGGACGGCGCATCAAAATCCGCTATATGACGCAGCCCAAGGCGCGCCCGCCGCATTTCGTGCTGTTTGGCAACCAGCTCAATGACCTGCCCAAAAGCTACGAACGCTTTCTGGTCAATGGCTTGCGCGAGAACTTCGATTTTCCCGGCGTGCCGCTTCGCTTGACCTGGCGACAGACTTCCAACCCCTTCCGCAAATAAAAAAGCGCCGGACATTTGAATGTCCGGCGCTTGTTTAATAAAGTTTCGTGCGGTGTGGCTCAGCGTTTGCCCATCGGCGTATAGTCGCGCCGTGGGGAGCCCGTGTAAAGCTGGCGCGGACGGCCAATCTTCTGGCCCGGTTCCTCGATCATTTCACGCCACTGCGAAATCCAGCCCACCGTGCGCGCCACGGCAAACAGCACCGTGAACATATTGGTGGGGAAGCCCATGGCCTTCAGCGTGATTCCCGAATAGAAATCGATGTTGGGATAGAGCTTCTTCTCGATGAAATATTCATCGTGCAGCGCAATCCGCTCCAGTTCCATGGCGACGTCGAGCAACGGATCATCCTTGATCCCAAGTTCGGTGAGCACGTCATGCGCGGTTTTTTGCATGATTTTGGCGCGCGGATCATAGTTCTTGTAAACCCGGTGGCCAAAGCCCATCAGCCGGAATGGATCGTTCTTGTCTTTGGCCCGAGCGATGAAATGCGGGATGTTTTCAACGGTGCCGATTTCGCCGAGCATTTTGAGCGCCGCTTCATTGGCGCCGCCATGCGAGGGCCCCCAGAGGGAGGCGATGCCGGCAGCGATGCAGGCAAACGGGTTGGCACCCGAGGACCCTGCCAACCGGACGGTCGAGGTCGATGCATTCTGCTCGTGATCGGCATGAAGGATGAAAATCCGGTCCAGCGCGCGCGACAGGATCGGGTTGACCTTATAGTCCTCGCAAGGAACGCAAAAGCACATCCGCAGGAAGTTGGACGTGTAGTCGAGATCATTCTTTGGATAAACAAAAGGCTGGCCAACATTATATTTGAATGCCATCGCCGCCAATGTCGGGATTTTAGCGATCATGCGGATCGAGGCAATCGCGCGTTGTGTTGGATCGGTTATGTCGGTGGAATCGTGATAGAAGGCCGAAAGCGCGCCAACGCTCGCCACCATCACCGCCATGGGGTGCGCGTCGCGGCGGAAGCCCTGGAAAAACCGGGCCATTTGCTCATGCACCATGGTGTGACGGGTGACACGATAGTCAAAATCCGCTTTTTGGGTGCTGTTTGGCAGATCGCCATGCAGCAGGACATGGCACGTCTCGAGAAAATCGCCATGTTCGGCCAATTGTTCGATTGGATAACCGCGATAGAGCAGCACGCCTTCGTCGCCGTCGATATAGGTGATGCCCGATTCACAACTCGCGGTGGAGGTGAAGCCCGGATCATAGGTAAACATGCCGGTTTGCGCATAAAGCTTGCTGATATCGAGTACGTCAGGCCCCAATGTCCCCTGTTTTTTGGGGAGGACAATCGATTTATCACCGACATTCAGCGTATTGCTCAAATTTTCCATCAGGGGCCCTCATTTGGTTTGGGGACAAAGTTCCACACTTGCCATGGCGCACATTAGTCTCACAAGATTGTGCAATGCAATATCGGATGCGGCGGGTTAAGACTTAATATTGATTTTTTCCTGCGCTTGCCATCCTTAAGCCTGCTTTGCGGCGTCCAGGGCGAGGCTAGGGCTACGTTCATGGGCGGTGATTGTGGCATGGTGGCATTCACGCCGCTGCACCTTCAGAAATTTGGTCGGCGATCCGGCCCAGGCTTTCTTCGCGGCCCAGCACCTCGAGAACATCGAAAATTCCAGGCGATGTGGTTTTGCCGGTAAGCGCGTAGCGCAACGGCTGAGCCGCGTCGCCCAGCTTGATGCCAGCCGTATTGGCATATTCGCGCACGACCGCCTCGGTGGCAACGGCGCTCCATGGGCTGGCGGTCTGCAATGCCTGATGCAGCCCGCTGAGGCGCTCGCGCATCTGGTGGGTGTTTAACCCATCACGCGCTTTGGCTTCCAGCGCAAGCGGGCGCTGGGCAAACAGATAGCTGGCATTGTCCATCAATTCAGCGAGTGTCTTGGCCCTGTCTTTCAGGCCGGGCAGGGCCGCCGCCAGACGTGGCCGCAGGCCGCCATTCAATTGTGCCAGCAGGGCCGGGCCACCCTCGGCATGGGGCAGATATTGGTCGATTGCCGTCATCAATTGCGCGTCTGGGGTTGCGCGCATATAATGGCCATTGACATGCGAGAGCTTGGTGAAATCAAAGCGTGAGGCGGAGCGCCCGATGTCCTCCAGCGCAAAGACGTCGATCATCTCCTGCGTGGTAAAAAACTCCTGATCGCCATGGCTCCAGCCCAGCCGCACCAGATAATTGCGCAAGGCTTGCGGCAGGTAGCCCATGGCTCGATAGGCATCCACACCCAAAGCCCCGTGGCGTTTCGACAGTTTGGCCCCATCTGCCCCGTGAATGAGCGGGATATGCGCCACAATTGGTGCTTCCCAACCGAGCGCATTGTAGATTTGCGCCTGACGGGCCGCGTTGGTCAAATGGTCATCGCCGCGAATGATATGGGTAACCTCCATGTCATGGTCGTCCACCACCACCGCCAGCATGTAGGTTGGCGTCCCATCCGAGCGCAGCAATACCAGATCATCCAGATCCTTGTTGGCAAAGGAAACATTGCCCTGCACCCGGTCTTGAATCAGCGTCACGCCATCCTGCGGCGCTTTCAGCCGGATCACCGGGGCAACGCCGGCCGGCGCATCGCTGGCGGGGCGGTCACGCCAACGACCATCGTAACGCGGCGCGCGCCCATTGCGGCGGGCCTCCTCGCGCATTTCCTCCAGCTCGGCCTGCGAGGCATAGCAATGATAGGCGTGGCCGGAGGCAAGCAGGCTTTGCGCAACTTCCCGATGCCGCGCGGCGCGCGAAAATTGATAAACCACGTCACCGGACCAATCGAGGCCCAGCCACTTCAGGCCATCGAGAATGGCAGCAATCGCAGCATCCGTCGAGCGTTCGCGATCGGTATCCTCGATCCGAAGCAGCATTTTTCCGCCCGTATGGGCCGCATACAGCCAGTTGAACAATGCCGTGCGGGCACCGCCAATATGCAGAAAGCCGGTAGGGGAGGGTGCGAATCGGGTTACAACAGGGCGCGACATTTCAGAAAAATCCAGCCAATAATTAAGTTGGGCGCTCTCTGCCGGGTGGCTTGGATCGCGCATTCTTTCGTGTAACATGCAAAGTGGCGGTGTAAAGTCGTTTGCGCGCAAATGCACGGCCTTTATGGGCAAAGTCCCTTTGCAGGCAAGCACGATGCGTGGCGTGGGCGGGCAGCAGGAACTGGCAGGAAAACGCTGCGAGGCATATCCCGGGCGTAGGGTGCTGTCATGGCTGATCGCGACGGGCAGGGCCGCAATTGCCAGAGGCCGCAGCGACTTTTTGCTGGAAATGGAAGACCGCCGCCTCGCCCTGTGGCTGCCGGTGGTGGCCGGCCTTGGCGTGCTGTTGTATTTCTCGGCCGACCGTGAACCTGCCAGCGGTTATGCCGCACTGATTTGTGCGTGTTTCGCGCTATTGGCCTTTCTCACCATCAACCATCGGCCAGCCTCGACCAGCTTTTTTGTGATCTCGGTTTTGGCGCTTGGGTTTGCCAGTGCGCAATGGCGCGCCCATTCGGTGCGCGCTCCGATATTGGGCCATATCACCGTTGATAATCTGACCGGGTTTGTCGAGCAGGTCGATCTGCGCCCCAATGGTGCGCGCTTTGTGCTCAAACTCGAAAGCGCTGAAAAGCTGCCAGTCGCGGCTACGCCTCGGCGGGTTCGCCTGACGATGCGCACCCGCCCGGAATTTGCGGCGGGTGATTTCATCGCCGTCAAAGCGCGCCTGCTGCCACCTTCGCACGCGGTCCTTCCCGGCGGGTATGATTTTGCCCGCGACGCCTATTTTATGGGCATTGGTGCTGTGGGCTCAGTTCTGGGGCGTGCGGAGCGCTTTTCACCGCCCTTGCCAGCCAGCTTGCGTCTGCGTTTCATGGCCGCCATCGACCAGACCCGAAATCGGCTGGCGATGCGGGTGAATCAAGTGATAGGCGGGGCTCCCGGTACCATTGCCGCAGCCATGGTCACCGGCAAACGCGATCTCCTCAGCCAAAGCACGCGCGAACTCATCCGCGAAGCCGGAATATTCCATATCATCACGATATCGGGCATTCAGATGTCGCTGGTGGCGGGCATATTGTTCTGGTTCATCCGCCGCTTGCTCGCGTTGAGCACGACACTGGCGCTGTCCTATCCCATCAAGAAATGGGCTGCGGGTGCCGCCATGGTCTTCGCTTGCCTCTATGATATCGGCACCGGTTCGCGCGTGGGCACGGAGCGCGCCCTGGTGATGACGCTCGTGGTGTTTCTCGCCATCATCATGGACCGCGCCGCCCTCACTATGCGAAATCTCGCCATTGCGGCCTGGGCGGTGATTCTGCTGGAACCAGATGCCATTCTGGGAGCGAGTTTCCAGCTTTCCTTTGCCGCCGTTGCCGCATTGGTCGCGGTTTATGAGACTGGCCAGAGGCGTCTGGCCCGCCAAGTGGAATGGCCGCAAGCTATAGGCCGCGATGGCCGTCAAAAAATGCATCAACCTCTGAAGGCGCCTTGGTTGAGCAGCCTGCGCGAAGGCATCCGCCACTTTTTCAGCAGCCGTCTCGCGGCGATATTGTTGTCGACAATGGCCGCTACCAGTGCCACCGCGCCGTTCATGGCCTATGATTTTCATGAATTGAGCCTTTATGTCATGATCGGCAATCCCTTGACCTTGGGTATCATTGAGCTTTTTGCCATTCCCGGTGCGCTGTTAGGGGCGGTGCTTTATCCGCTCGGGCTCGACGCGCCGGTCTGGCACTACCTTGGTTTGGGAATCAGTCTTGTCCTCTGGGTTGCCCGCCACATAGCCGCCGCGCCCGGTGCAAGCCTGCCGATCCCCGAATTTTCTGCCACCGCCCTCAGCTTCCTGACGCTTGGCCTGTTGTCCGCCGTCATCTGGCGTAGCCCGGTTTGGCGCGCCACCGCCATTCCTTTAGTGCTGATTGGTGCCGCCATGGTGCCTTTGCGGGCCAAATTCGATGTGCTCATTCCCGCATCGGGTGATTACCTTGCCTTTCGCGGCCGCGATGGACACCTTGCCTTTCTGGGTAAGCGCAAGAACAATTTTGCACTGGAGCAATGGCTTCGCGCCGATGGCGACAGCCGCCAGCCTGAAAGCCTGATCCCCGTCAACGATCCACAAGCCGGGTGCGGCGCACTTGGCTGCACGGCGAAGCTGTCACCCGGTCGCTCCATCGCACTGGTGCTCAAGAGCGAGGCATTTTCTGAAGATTGCGCCCGCGCCACCATCGTTGTGACACCCTTGTTCGCCCCGTCATCCTGCGCCGCGCTCACCTTCGATCACGCTTTCCTTGCCGCCAGCGGTGCCTCGACACTCGAATTTGCCGGCGACCGCATCATTCAAACATCCAGCCGCACCTTTGCGCAGGATCGCCTCTGGTCGCCCAAAGCGCCGCGCTGGGCCTTGGCCAAATTCACGCCAGAGGCCCCGCCGCCAGCCCCGTCTGCCGACATGCGCCCGTTTCAGCCTTGAGCCTGAATCAACCCGACGGCCAAAGTGCGAGGCTTCCGTATTTGCGCAGCAAACTCACCAATTTGCCTTGAATACGCACCCGGTTGGGCCCGAATATCCGGGTTTCATAGGCCGGGTTGGCCGCCTCCAGCGCAATCGAAACCCCGCGTTTGCGCAGACGCTTCAAAGTCGCTTCCTCCTCATCAATCAGCGCCACAACAATATCGCCCGAATCGGCTGTTTCCTGCTTGCGGATGATGACCGTGTCCTGATCGAAAATGCCGGCCTCAATCATCGAATCGCCGCGCACTTCCAGCGCGTAATGGTCGCCAGCCGTTAAAAATTCGGGCGGCAGGGCAATCGTATGGCTGCGTGTCTGCAAGGCCGAAATCGGTGTTCCGGCCGCGATCCGGCCCATTACCGGCACCGCCACCGCATTGGCTGTATCCTCGTCCGTGGGGCTGCTGGTGCGCACCCGTCCCAAATTGCCCTCAATGACGCTGGGGGTGAATTTCTGGCCGCGGCCCGTGCCCGCCGGAATGGAAGATTCCGGCATTTTCAGCACTTCGAGGGCTCTGGCCCGGTTGGGCATCCGGCGAATGAACCCGCGTTCCTCAAGCGCGATGATCAGGCGGTGGATGCCTGATTTCGAACGCAAATCCATCGCCACTTTCATCTCGTCAAAATTGGGTGAAATGCCGCCCTCTTTCAGCCGCTCGTGAATGAAGCGCAGAAGTTCGCTTTGCTTTTTGGTCAACATGGCTCGAAAATCCTCTCCGGCATAGCCGTCTTTTCTGACCCGCACATTATTCGGCGGTTCGAATCGTGGCCTATACAAATCATGAACAAGCATAACTGTTCGCGTTGCGTTCCGCAAGAGGGGTTTGGCCGATTGTGAAATTTTGTTGCCATCAGGTTTTGCACGATGGGCAAGGCGGCCTTTACGGGCGAATATCGACCACCGGGCGCTGCCACGGCCCCTTGATGTGGAGTGCCAGCGGCGAATTATTGGCCTGTTGCGGCTCGTTTTGGTTGGCCCGCGCGTCAAGATCGAGCTTTTCCCCGTTCAGGTCTATCGATCCGCCCAACGACATCGACATGGCCGAATTGGCCAATTGTCCGGACTGTACCTGCGCCACGCCGCCATTCACCAAAGTATTCAGTTGCAATTTGGTAAAAGGCGTCGAGCCCAGATTGAGGTCGCGCACCAGCGGCTTGGCCGAGCGGTTGATGCGGCGCATGGTGCGTGAAACGTCAATTCCCTCAATGGCTCCATCGCGCCATTCAAGATGAACCGTGCCACGCAAATCACCCAGCTTTGGTATCGGCGAGACCCCGGCGCTTTGCAGCGACAAATCGACATTCAGCGCACCGTCAAGCGGGATATTGCAGGCCGGCTTCACGCATATTCTGGTAAAATCAATATGCTGAACATGCGCCCGGATCTGGGTCTCGATCGGGTCTTTGGCAAAATCGAGGCTGACCCGACCCTGCGCTTCGCCATTGCCGCCTTCCGCATGGGCGAGTTCGATGTTGAGCCTGTCCTTTTCGATCGTCAGCGACAGTGCCGCATTGCTGAAGCTCTGGTTTGCAATCTCGCCATGCTCGATAGAGAGCCGCAAATCGAGGTTGGGGGCGTTTTGCCAGGCCTTTTCGGCATGTGCATCGATCTGCGCTTCTTGGGCGAAACTTGCGGCATTGGCCCATAATTGCGGATGCAATTCCAGATTTTGGGTGGCGAGTGTGCCCACTATTTCGCTGCCCGCGCCTTTGGGTCGATAGGCCAGCACACCACTGAAATGCGTATCGGCGAGGCTCAATTCCAGATGCGTGGCATCCACCGCCGCAGCCGTTGCGTGGAGATGGGTCTGGATGCGAATGCCACTTCGCCAACGCACAATCAGCGGCCGCACATCGGCAAACAGTTCCAGCGGGGGCAGTTGGGCGGCGCTGAGCACCAAATCACCGGTGAAAGCACTTCTGGGGCCAAGCAGCGCTTCGTCGATCAGGGCTGTGCCGGCGAAGGAGAGCCGCAGGTCGGGATGATCGATGACCACGGCGACATCGGATAGCCGCTGCGCGCGCAGACGCGCCAGATTGGCCACCCAAAGCTGGAATTGCAAAGGCTTGTTTTGCCATTGCGCGCGCGCCTTGATGAGCAGGGGCGCGTCCCGGTTGGGCTGGTCAATCAGCACATTGGCGTCATGCAGGTTCACGGCCAAGCGCTGCGCACCACTCATCAATTGCAGGTCTGTATGTATCAGTCTGACCTGCGCCATCCCGATTTTGGCGATGGGGTCGGCCTTGCTGTCGTGGGTCTTGTGCCACTTGTTAATGTCGAACTGCACAGCTCCGCCGCGCAATGTGAGGTTATCGAGCGCAAAAGCCCCAAAAAGCAGCGAGGACAGCACCACATCGCCGCCAAGTTCGACGCCCTGCACGTCGAGGCCCTGCGCAGCCGGAACTGTATGCACATCGGCAAATCGCAGTCTGGGGCGTGGCAACAAGCGCATTGTTACGCGCCCTTCGGCCACGGCCCTTATGCCAGTTTGCGCCAGCAACCGGGATGCCAATTGTTCGTGCCAGCGCGCAGATGCCAAAGGCCAGTCCACCGAACCAGCGCCCAGCACAACGATGGCCACGATCAGGGCAAGCCATTTGTTCAGTTGGGACATTTCCCTGCTATCGCGCGGTTGCCGCGCCACTGGTTGCAATTGCTGCTGCTTGTATCGCGTAATTTGCCACGGCGGCAAGCAAAACAAAAATCGCCTTGCAATGGTGGCGGACCGACTTGCGCAACAAGCGATTGCAGCTTGGCGCTTTTCATCTTGCACTTGCCGCGCGGCCCGCTGCGTGCTAGCAGTTCGCAACAATCGGGGTATGGCGCAGTCTGGTAGCGCGGAAGTTTTGGGTACTTCAGGCCGTTGGTTCGAATCCAGCTACCCCGACCACTAAATCTGGATGGATTTTTGATATGGTCGCCCGCATTTCTTGTCCAGCCAAAACCGCGACGCAATCAGGGCTTGGCCGCACCAAATCCTGGCTCCTCGAATTTATGCCCGATGAGGCGCGCGAAATCGAACCGTTGATGGGTTGGACCGGATCGGGCGATACCAAAGCCCAGGTCAAATTGTGGTTTGCGACGCAGGACGAGGCCATCGCCTATGCGCGCCGCAACAATATTGCCTACCGCCTGGAGACGACCAAGACCGGTGCCCGTCGCACGCAGCTTTATTCCGATAATTTCAAATCCACACGCCTCGGGCAGTGGACACATTAAATCGTAGTAAGATTGTTGGCGTACTGGATCATCCCGAATGTGTCGCTTCGCGCAAACGGCCCCGTAGCTCAGCTGGATAGAGCAGCCGCCTTCTAAGCGGCAGGTCGCAGGTTCGAGCCCTGCTGGGGTCGCCAAATTCCCCGATTTTCCCAGAACATCGATGGATATCCCAGTTCACCACCGCCCGCCGACATGGGCTTAATAACGCTCCGGCAGGTTGTCATCGCGCGCCAGATCAGAAAACCGCGTCATTTCAGCTTCAAACTGCACTTCCACGGTTCCGGTCGGGCCATGGCGCTGCTTGCCGATGATGATTTCGGCCTTGCCATGCGCGCGTTCCATTTCGCTCATCCACTTCAGATGCTCTTCAGAGCCGGCGCGCGGTTCGCGGTTTTTGAGGTAATATTCCTCGCGGTACACGAATATCACCACGTCGGCGTCCTGCTCGATGGAGCCTGATTCGCGCAAATCTGAGAGCATCGGTCGCTTGTCATCGCGCGTTTCCACCTGACGCGACAATTGCGACAGCGCCACCACCGGAACCGCCAGTTCCTTGGCCAGCGCCTTGAGGCCCGTGGTGATTTCAGTCAATTCCTGCACCCGGTTGTCGCCCTTGGATTTGGAGCCCGACAGCAATTGCAGATAGTCCACCACCAGCACATCAAGGCCACGCTGGCGCTTCAGGCGGCGGGCGCGGGCGGTCAATTGCGCAATCGAAATGCCGCCTGTCTGGTCGATGTAGAACGGAATCGTCTGCATCAGCTTCGCAGCTTCGGTGATTTGCCGGAATTCATCCTCATTCATGTCGCCACGACGGATTTTATAAGAAGCGACCCCCGATTGCTCGGCGATGATACGCGTTGCGAGCTGCTCGGACGACATTTCGAGCGAGAAAAACCCGACGACCCCGCCATTGGCGGCGACGCTGGAACCATCCGGGCGCAATTCGGCCCGATAGGCCTTGGCGATGTTGAAGGCGATGTTGGTGGCAAGCGCGGTCTTGCCCATGCCAGGGCGGCCGGCGATAATCACGAGATCGGAGGATTGCAACCCGCCCATTTGCCGGTCGAGATCATTAAGACCGGTGGCGATTCCAGATAGCTTTCCATCCCGCTCATAGGCCTTGGCCGCCATTTCAATGGCAATGTGCAGGGCCTCGGAAAAGCGCTGAAATCCGCCGGCATAGCGCCCGCTTTCGGCTATTTCATACAGCTTGCGTTCGGCTTCCTCGATTTGGGCGCGCGGCGAATGGTCTACCGCCGCATCATAAGCAACATTGACAATATCTTCGCCAATCTCGATCAGCCCGCGCCGCGTCGCCAGATCATAGATCGAGCGGCCATAGTCGGCGGCATTGATGATGGTGGTGGCTTCGGCCGCAAGCCTTGCCAGATATTGCATGACGGTTATGCCGCCAAGATCATGGTCACCCAGGAATGTTTTAAGGGTGATGGGCGAGGCGATTTTGCCGGCCCGAATCAATTGTGCCATCAGATCAAAAATGCGGCGGTGCAATTCCTCGGAGAAATGTTCTGATTTCAGAAAATCCGAGACCCGGTCAAATGCGTCATTGTTGACCAGAATTGCGCCCAGCAATGCCTGCTCCGCCTCGACATTATGCGGCGCAACCCGAAAGGTCGCAGGCGGGCCGGACTGGCTGGCGACGAGGTTGAAACGCGGGCTGGCATCGGTGACGGACATGGTTCTCTCAAATTTCTGCAAAGGCACATCTTAGGGCTGGCGAGGACAAGGCCTCCAAGCGCCGCCCCGTTCGCCACCTCACGATAGGTAAATACGCACCCACTTGCACGGAATATCGCAATTTTGGATCGCCGTGGCAGGGCTTGTCCTCTTTATTCACAAGCCGCGTGCAAGTGGCAAGGTGAAAATTGCCGCCAATCGTTTCGCGCAGGGCCGCACTGCCGTGGAACAGGCGGCGTCAACCCCGCCCGTTGGTCCCGCCGCGCGTCGTGAAATTCGCAATTACAAAAAAAAGCTGAGCCGAATGGCGCTAGCGACTTGACAACGGCCACCGCGCGCAGCCCATTCTAATACATAAGAATGAGATGAGGGCGGCACATGAACGTACATTTTTTTGGTGATCTCGACGGGACTCCGGTTTTGGAGGTCGAAATTGCGTCAAAAGCGGGCGCGCGGGCCAAAATCATCACCTATGGTGCCAGCGTCCGCGATCTGGTTATTCCGCACAATGGCGGCCACCAGCGCGTGGTCATGGGGCTCAATAGCGTCGCCGATTATCACGCCTACGCATCGCACATGGGCGCGATTGCCGGACGCTTTGCCAATCGCATCGCCAATGGCCGCTTCGAGTTGGATGGCCAGAGCTACCAGTTGCCACTTAACCAGAATGGCAAAAATTCGCTACATGGCGGTGGCAATGGCTTTGGCAAACGGCCGTGGAAATTGCAAAGCCATGATGCCAGCAGTGTCACGCTGACCCTGCATTCGCCGGATGGCGAAGCCGGTTATCCGGGCAATCTCGATGTCACCTGCGTCTACTCGCTGGAGGAACCGGCGACCTTGCAAATGGAACTGCACGCAACCTGCGACAAAGCCACCGTGCTCAACCTCGCCCATCATTCCTATTTCAACCTCGACGGTTCACCTGATATTTTGGGCCATGAACTGTGCATTCCGTCGCGATTTCGCACCCCCACCGATGCCGATCTCATCCCGACGGGCGAAGTGGTCAATGTCACGGGCACGCCCTGGGACTTTCAAAAGCAGATGGCGATTGGCACGCGAGCGCAGCCCTATGACGCCAATTACCTGATCGAGCAGGCGCCCGATCCCGCTACCGGGCTGGCGCTGGCGGCTTTTGTGCGCTCGCCCCGCAATGGCCTGACCATGACGGTCACCACCACTGAGCCTTGCGTGCAATTTTACGACGCGGCCAAAATGAATTGTCCGGTGCCCGGCCTCGATGGCGCGCATTATGGGCCCTATGCCGGGCTTTGCCTCGAACCCCAGCACGTGCCCGATTCGCCCAATCGCCGCTATTTCCCCAGCGCAGTTTTGCGCAAGGGAGAAACCTATCGGCAGTTGACCCGCTACGCCTTTGCCTGAAACTTGCTTTAGTCGGCAAGGCCAGCCAATCCGCTTAAAATGCGGTCGGGTGCAAAATCGGGGTATTCATCCGGCGCATGGCTTCGGTTGATCCAGGCGGTTTGAAAGCCATGGCGGCGCGCCCCGGCAATATCCCAGCGGTTGGACGATTGAAACGATATCTCCCCTGGCGACACATTCAGGCTTTTTTCCACGAGTTCATAGGCTTGCGGTGCTGTCTTGAACAATTTTGCAGCGTCGACCGACAGGCTTACGTCCAGCCATTCCGTCAGTCCGGCGGAACGCACTGCGCTAGCCAGCATGGACGGTGTGCCGTTCGAGAGGATTGCGGTTATGCAGCCTTTGGCCTTCAGCTTTTGAAGGGTTGGCACAACATCGGCAAAGGCGTCGAGGGTCTGGTAGGCGTCGAGTAGCAGGATGCGGGTGGCCGCCGAAATGCCGCCGCAGCGCGCCGCCGCAAAATCCAGCGACTGTTCGGTCAGCGCGTCAAAGCCCTGATAAGCCCCCATCAAACTGCGCACCCATGTATATTCGAGCTGCTTTTGCCGCCAGATTTCCGAAAGGCGATCGGCTTGCGGCCCCACAGCGTCGCGGTGGCGGGCCACGGCAGAATGCACATCAAACAAGGTGCCGTATGCGTCGAAAACATAGATGTGGATCGGTTTCATGCTAGTCTGCCCTCAATTCTCATGTCGATCATCCCACCTTATCAAAATCCTGCAGGTTCGCTATGCGCCAAATGCTCAAGACCCGTCTGACCGAAAAGCTCAACATCAGCCACCCCATCGTATCAGCACCTATGGCGATGGCAGCGGGTGGGGCCCTGGCGGCGGCAGTGAGCGCGGCGGGTGGTCTGGGCCTGATCGGCGGCGGTTATGGCGATGCATCCTGGTTGGAGCAGCAATTTGTCGCCGCTGGCAACCAGCGCGTCGGGTGCGGCTTCATCACCTGGTCGTTGGCCCGGCAGCCGCATTTGCTGGATCTGGTTCTGGCACACAAGCCCGCGGCGGTGATGCTTTCGTTTGGCGATCTCGCACCATTTGCCGACAAAATCCGCGACGCCGGTGCGCTATTGTTTTGTCAGGTGCAAAGCCTGGCTCTGGCGCGCGCGGCGATGGCGGCGCAGGCGGATGTTATCATTGCCCAGGGCGGTGAAGCGGGCGGCCACGGTGCCTCGCGCGCCACGCTGACGCTGGTGCCCGAAATCGCCGATGAACTGGCCCGCCAGGCGTCACAAACCCTGTTGCTTGCGGCCGGGGGCATTGGTGATGGCCGTGGATTGGCAGCGGCGCTCAATCTGGGTGCGGATGGTGTGTTGATCGGTTCGCGCTTCTGGGCCAGCCGCGAGGCGCTCGTCCATGCCAACCACCATGCGGCAGCGCTGCGTGCGGGCGGCGATGATACCATTCGCCAACGGGCGACCGACATTGCCCGGGGCCTAGACTGGCCGGAAGAGTTCACCGCGCGCATTCTGCAAAACCAGTTCACCCGGCGATTTGCCAACAAAGAAGCGCAATTGCGTGAGGAAATCAGCCAGTATGCCAAGGCCTATGCCGATGCCACCATCAGCGGCGATGCGGAAGCGGCAGGGGTGTGGGTGGGCGAATCCACCGGTATTTTCCACGATATTCCCGATGCTGGAGACTTGATGCAGCGCATTGTCCGCGAGGCAGTTGACGCGCTCACCAAAAGCGCGGCCTCTATCGTGCCCGGCGGCGCATGAACCGGTCGAGAACCGGCACCTCGACTGACAGCAGCCGCAATTGGGTGATCATCAGCCCGCCATAAAC
The DNA here is from genome assembly GCA_019075865.1 of Hyphomicrobiales bacterium. Taxonomy (GTDB): domain Bacteria; phylum Pseudomonadota; class Alphaproteobacteria; order Rhizobiales; family Beijerinckiaceae; genus REEB77. Next base: position 169,704 of record JAGXAN010000008.1, read on the forward strand.
CAGCCCGCCGGCCAAAGCCAGCAGCAGTACCTGCGAAATTGCGGCAAAGTGCCCGAAATGACTCGCCAAACGCGCAATCGGCTCATAGGCCCCGCGCACGATTACGGCCAGCCAGAGGGCGGCATTGATGGTGCAGGCCAATGTTTTGAGCAGGGCATCATCAAAGCGCATCAAGCTTCGGCGGCGCGCCAGATGAATGAGCAAAAACAGATTGATCCAAGCCCCTGCGGCCGTCGCCAGCGCCAGCCCCGCCACGCCAAACGGCTTGATCAGCACCAGTTTCAGCGCGACATTGGTGCCAATGGCAATCAGTGACGCATACATGGGCGTGCGCAAATCGCCCACCGCCTGAAAGCTCGCCACCGCCGAGCGCACCGACACCACCGCCATAATGCCAAGCCCGTAGGCCCACAAAACCTGGCCCGCGGCCATCGCATCCGCGATTGTGAACTTGCCGCGGACATAGGCGGCATTCAGCAGGAGATCGGGGATCGTCAGGAATGCGATGAAAAAGGGTGCGGTCAGCGCCCAGGTGACGGTGAGCGTTGTGTTTTGCGCCGCATGGGCACCGGCGACATTGCCCTGCGAATGCCGGCGGCTCATCTCCGGCAATAAAACCGTGCCCGCCGCCACCCCAATCACCCCGATTGGCAACAGATACAGGCGGTCCGCATAATTGATCGAGGATTGCGCGCCATTGCCAAGTGTCGAGGCGAGGATAGTGTCCACAAATATCGCAATCTGTAATCCGGCCGAGCCAATGACCGCTGGGCCAAGAACCCTGAAGAAGTGCTTGATATCCGCGTTCCAGCGCGGCATGGCCAGCGATTCAGAAAGTCCCGCCCGTCGCGCGGCCAGAATAATGAAAGCCAATTGCACGAACCCGGCGACCAGCACCCCGACGCTAGCGGCAATCCCGGCGTTGGGAAACAGATAGGCGACCGCCAGAAACCCGATAATGCAAAGGTTGAGCAATATCGACACGGCCGCAGCGGCGGCAAATTTACGGTTGGCGTTGAGCGTTGCCGAATGCAGCGTCACCAGCACGATGCAGGTCAGATACGGGAAAGTTATCCGCGTCATCGTCTCCGCCAGCGCGAATTTACCCGGATCGCTGCGATAGCCGGGCGCGATCAGGCTGATAATCTGCGGCATGAAAGCCCAGGCTATGGCAAGCAGGATCAACTGGCTCATCAGCAGCAGCGAATAGAGTTGCGCGAAAAACTGGCGTGCGGCCTCCGGCCCCTTTTGCACCTGCAGGCGCGTATAGGCGGGCACATAGGCGGCGTTGAACGCGCCTTCGGCAAATATCTGGCGGAAATTGTTGGGAATGCGCAAAGCCACCAGAAACGCATCGGCAAGGCGTCCTGCGCCCAGCACATCCGCCATCACCACATCCCGCGCAAATCCGCTGAGCCGCGAGAGCAGGGTAAGGCCGCCAACCGATGCAAATTGCTTGAACATGGACCATCAATCTCCGGTTCGCAAACGCATGGGCAGGGGGTTGGTGAGGCCATGTTCGGCCCGCAATGGCTCCCCCTGCAACCCAATGCGTTCGGCCACCAGGTAAAGCGGACGTCGTTTCACTTCCGAGAATATGCGCCCGATATATTCGCCCAGAATTCCCAGCGACATCAATTGCACGCCTGCAAAGAATAGCAGCGAGACAATCAGGCTGGGAAACCCCGGCGCGCGTGCCCCATAGATCAGCGTCTCGATCAGGAAATACAGCGCCATGCTGAGCGCAAAAGATGAAATCGCCGTGCCGACATAGGTCCACACCCGCAGCGGCAGGCTGGAAAACGACATAAGCCCGTCGAGCGCAAAGCGTGTCAACTTGCGATAGGAAAACTTCGACTGGCCCGCCGCGCGCGGTGCCACGTCAAACGGCACACCCACCGATTTGAAACCGATCCAGGAATAGAGCCCCTTCGAGAAACGCGCCCGCTCGCCCATCGCCTGCAGCGCCACCACCGCCTGACGGTCGAGCAACCGGAAATCTCCCGCGCCGGGCGGAAGGGCAATTTCACCAAAGGCTTCGAACAGTTTGTAGAATCTTTTTGCGAAGAAACGCCGCACCTGGCTGTCATGCGCCCGGTCAATCCGTTCGCCATAGACATTGCGATACCCCTCACGCCATTTGGCGATGAACGAGGGTATGACTTCGGGCGGGTGCTGCAAATCGGCATCCATGATAACCACGGCATCACCGCGCGCGGCATCAAGGCCGGCGGCAATGGCCACTTCCTTGCCAAAATTGCGGGACAGCACCACCGATGAGACGCGCGCGTCGCCCGCGTTCATTTCCTTCAGCGCCAACAGCGTGGCATCCCTGGAGCCATCATCGACGAATATCACCTCGAAAGACTGGACAGCCGGTGTCAGCACCCCCACCAAACGGTTTGCCAACGCCCGAATATTTTCCTGCTCGTTGAATACCGGCACGACAACGCTGATCTCCGGGCGCGTGAACCCCTTCGCGGTCGTTGCCGCCGTTGCTTTTGTTTCCTGCATGTTTAGCTCACTTTGCGTTCGCGCAACCATTTCTGGCTTTTTATCTGGGGTTGGTTAGAATCGCATTCTTGCGGACCGGATCGATTTTCGCATTCTGGGAGCCATTGTGTAAACCTCGCGCTAAGAGAACCGGAAATTTATGCCGCCATTGCCATTTGATTTTATCCTTTGCGCTGATGATTACGCCTTGTCACCCGCTGTCAGCGCCGGAATTCTGGAAGCGGCCAGCCTTGGGCGCATCAGCGCCGCCAGCGCCATGACCAACCGCCCTGATTGGCCCCGCGCCGCGCGGGACTGGCACACCGCCCGCCCGGATGCTGCGCTCGGCCTGCATCTCAACCTCACCGTTGGCGCGCCTTTGAGCCCGATGCCAAGCCTCGCCCCGGATGGAAAACTGCCGACGATTGCGCAAATCCTGCGCCTCAGCCGCCAGAACCTTCTGCCGCGCGCGGAAATTGCCGCCGAAATTTCCAGCCAGATCCAGGCATTTTGCCTCAATTTCGGCCAGCCGCCGGAATTTGTCGATGGTCACCAGCATGTGCAGGTATTGCCGCAAGTGCGCCAGTGCCTGCTGGATGAGTTGACCAAACGCCAATGGCAAGGGCAGTTATGGCTGCGCAACAGCGCGGATCGCCTGCCCAATATTCTCGCCCGGCGCAGCGCCACCAAAAAGGCATTGGGGCTGGCCTTTTTGGCGCGCGGCTTTGCGGCCCACGCCAGAAGCGCCGGATTTGCCTGCAATCAGGGCTTTTCCGGCTTTTCGGCCTTTGATCCGACGGGTGATTATGGCCGCGAAATGGCCCGCAACCTGCGCGCCCTCGGCCCGCGCCATCTCATCATGTGCCACCCCGGCCACATCGACAGCCAATTACGCGCCGCCGACACCGTAACCGACACCCGCGAACAGGAATTGGCCTTCCTCCTGTCCGCGCAATGGCCAAAAACCCTGCAATCCAACAACGCCCGCCTCGTCCGCACCTGGGGCTGACCCCCCGTCATTGCGAGGCGCCCTTGCGACGAAGCAACCCAGAGGATGTGGCAAGGGCGCACCCCACAAGCAACCACTGGCTTGCTTCGCTTACGCTCGCAATGACGGCGCGCCACTCCCGTCATTGCGAGGAGCCCTTGCGCCGAAGCAACCCAGTACGTGCGGGAAGGGCGCACCTTAAAGGCCACCACCGGTTTGCTTCGCTGCGCTCGCAATGACGGCGCGACATCCCCGTCATTGCGAGAAGCCCTTGCGACGAAGCAACCCAGAGGATGCGGGAAGGGCACGCACAAAAGGCGGCCACTGGCTTGCTTCGCTGCGCTCGCAATGACGGCGCGCCCCTCCCGTCATTGCGAGAAGCCCTTGCGCCGAAGCAACCCAGTGCGTGCGGGAAGGGCACGCCCTAAAGGCCACCACTGGTTTGCTTCGCTGCGCTCGCAATGACGGCGCGACATCCCCGTCATTGCGAGGAGCCCTTGCGACGAAGCAACCCAGTGCGTGCGGGAAGGGCGCGCCTCACAAGCCCCCACTGGTTTGCTTCGCTTACGCTCGCAATGACGGGGTCGCCCCCTCACTCCGCCGCCACCCTTTGCTTCACCGGCCGCCGTGCCAGCACTTCTTTCAAGAACGTGCCTGTGTGACTGGCTTGGACCTTCACTATGGCTTCCGGGGTGCCCTGGGCGACAATGGTGCCGCCGCCGGAGCCGCCTTCGGGGCCCATATCGATCACCCAATCGGCGGTTTTTATCACTTCCAGATTGTGCTCGATCACCAGCACCGAATTACCGGCATCGACCAGTTCGTGCAGCACTTCCAGCAGCTTGGCGACATCGTGGAAATGCAGGCCGGTGGTGGGCTCGTCCAGTATGTAAAGCGTGCGCCCGGTGGCGCGGCGTGCCAGTTCCTTGGCGAGTTTGACGCGCTGCGCCTCGCCGCCCGACAGCGTGGTCGCCTGCTGGCCGACCTTGACATAGCCAAGCCCCACCCGTTTCAGCGTCTCCATTTTGTCGCGGATCGGCGGCACCGCCTTGAACAGTTCGGCGGCTTCCTCCACCGTCATGTCGAGCACATCGGCGATGCTTTTGTTGCGGTATTTGACCTCCAGCGTTTCGCGGTCATAGCGGCGGCCCTTGCAGACATCGCAGGTGACATAGACATCGGGCAGGAAGTGCATCTCGATCTTGATGACGCCGTCCCCCTGGCAGGCCTCGCAGCGTCCGCCCTTGACGTTGAACGAGAAGCGGCCCGGCTGGTAACCGCGCGCCTTGGCCTCCGGTAGCCCGGCAAACCAGTCGCGGATCGGCGTGAATGCGCCGGTATAGGTGGCCGGGTTGGAGCGCGGCGTGCGCCCGATCGGTGATTGGTCAATATCGATCACCTTGTCGAGCAGTTCCAGCCCCTCCAATCGGGTGAACGGGGCGGGATGGTCACTCGCCCCCATCAACCGGCGGGCGACGGCGGCATAGAGCGTGTCAATCACCAAGGTCGATTTGCCACCCCCCGAAACGCCGGTGATGCAGGTGAACGTGCCCAGCGGAAAGTCCACCGTGACATTTTGCAGATTGTTGCCGGTGGCACCCACCAGCTTGAGCATGCGGCCGGGCTGCGGCTTTCGGCGTTTGGGCACCGGCACCATTCGCGCCCCGCTGAGATATTGCCCGGTGAGAGAATTGGGATTGGCGAGTATATCGGCCGGCGTGCCCTGCGCCACGATTTCGCCCCCGTGAATGCCCGCGCCCGGGCCCACATCCACCACGTGATCGGCGCTTAAAATTGCGTCCTCGTCATGCTCGACCAGAATGACGCTGTTACCAAGGTCGCGCAGCCGCCGCAGCGTGTCCAGCAAACGTGCATTGTCGCGCTGATGCAGGCCGATGCTGGGCTCATCCAGCACATAAAGCACGCCCGTCAGCCCGGAACCGATCTGCGAGGCGAGGCGAATACGTTGGCTCTCCCCGCCCGACAAAGTGCCTGAACCGCGCGAAAGCGTCAGATATTCCAGCCCGACATCGAGCAGGAAGCTGAGCCGGTCACGAATTTCCTTGAGCACCCGAAAGGCGATTTCATTACGCTTGGCATCCAGCTTGTCTGGCAAGGTGGTAAACCAGTCCTTGGCAGCCTGCACCGACATTTCCGATACGGCACCAATATGCTCGCCGGCAATCTTCACCGCCAGCGCTTCCGGCTTCAGGCGAAACCCGGCGCAGGCCGGGCAGGGTGAGGCCCCCATGAACCGCGAGATTTCGTCACGTGCCCACTCGCTTTCCGTCTCGGCGAAGCGCCGCTCCAGATTGCCGACAATGCCCTCAAACGGCTTGACCACCTCATAGGCGCGCAAGCCGTCGTCATAAGAAAACCGGATTTTTTCGGCACCCGACCCAAACAAAATCACATCGCGGGCGGCTTGCGGCAGATTTTCCCAAGCGATGTTGGTGCGAAACTCATAATGCTTGGCCAAAGCATTCAGCGTTTGCGCATAATAGGGCGAGGTTGATTTCGCCCATGGTGCCAGCGCGCCCTTGGCCAGGGTCAGCTTCGGGTCGGGCACGATCCGCTCGGGGTCAACCTTCTGCTTGGTGCCAAGCCCGGCACAGGTCGGGCAGGCCCCAAACGGGCTGTTGAAGGAAAACAGTCTTGGCTCAATTTCCGAAATCGTGAACCCGGAAACCGGGCAGGCGAATTTGGCGGAAAAGACAATGCGCTGTGCGCTCTCGCCCTCCGCCGCGTCCGCAAATTCGGCAATGGCAATCCCATCCGCCAGGTCCAGCGCCGTTTCAAAACTTTCCGCCAGTCGCGTCCCGATATCGGCGCGCACCACGATCCGGTCGACCACCACGTCAATGTCGTGTTTCAGCTTCTTGTCGAGCACCGGCGCGTCGGCGAGGTCGTAAAATTGCCCGTCGATTTTCAGCCGCTGAAAGCCTTTTTTGCCAAATTCGGCGATTTCCTTGCGATATTCGCCCTTGCGGCCGCGCACCACCGGTGCCAACAGAAACAGGCGCGTGCGCTCGGGCAGCGCCAGCACCCGGTCCACCATCTGGCTTACCGTCTGGCTTTCAATCGGCAGGCCCGTCGCCGGCGAATAGGCAATGCCGGCCCGCGCCCACAACAGGCGCATGTAATCATGGATTTCAGTGACCGTCCCAACCGTCGAGCGCGGGTTCTTGGACGTGGTTTTCTGTTCAATTGAAATCGCCGGTGACAATCCGTCAATCTGGTCGACATCCGGCTTCTGCATCATTTCCAGAAATTGCCGGGCATAGGCCGACAGCGATTCCACATAGCGGCGCTGGCCCTCGGCATAGATCGTGTCAAACGCCAGTGATGATTTGCCCGAGCCCGATAGTCCGGTGAAAACCACGAGCTGATCGCGCGGGATCACCAGGTCAATGTTTTTGAGGTTGTGCTCGCGCGCACCCTTCACGTGAATAACGCGGGCATCATGGCGGGCATCCGCGTCGCGGCGGCTATTGGCATGGGTCGGCTGTAAATTATCGGGCATCGGGAGCCAGTCAAAATGGGAAGGTGAAACCTAATGTAGCTTTTTGTGCGCGCTTCGCCAGACCACCGTTTTACGATTTGCGTCATTTAATGGGGTGGCAGCATTGCGATTCGCTCAAAAACCGTTTGCCTCTTGTAGCACACAAAATAATTTGGTAGGAACATAAATAGAACAATATAAATCGGGTCTGGTCGCCCCGCCCATTGGGCGCTAAGAACGGCCAAATGACGATGAAGCGAATGGAACAGTTGCAATTTGGCCGCGTGGCCTGGAGGGTGTAAAAATGGCGGGTTCAGTCAACAAGGTGATTTTGATCGGTAATCTTGGGCGCGACCCCGAGGTGCGGCGGATGAATAGCGGCGAGCAGGTCGTGTCTTTCAGCCTCGCCATGACCGAATCATGGCGCGACAAGGCCACCGGCGAACGCAAGGATCGCACCGAATGGGCCAATATCGTCATTTTTAACGATGGCATTGGCAAGATCGCCGAGCAATATTGCAAAAAGGGCTCGAAAGTTTACGTCGAAGGCCAATTGCAGACCCGCGAATATACCGACAAGGATGGCAACCAGCGCCGCACGACGGAAGTGGTTTTGCAGCGTTTTCGTGGCGAATTGACCCTGCTGAGCGGGCGCGGCGAGGGCGGCGGCTCCGATTATGCCGGCGGCAGCGAAGGCAATGCCAGCTTTGGCCGCGCTTCACCGATGGAATCACGCGGTATGGAATCACGCGGCGCAGCGGAGCGGAAACCGGCCCCCAGCAGCCGCTCCAACGACATGGATGATGACATTCCCTTCTAGCTGCGGCGAACGCGGCTTGCGTGCGAGCGGGCGACGCGACTTGAAAATCTATGCGGCAGTGGCAGGAGCTGACTCAATCTTATTGCCATGCTGGCCTCGCTGCGCTAGTTGACGCTAATGCAACACGGATCGTGATCCAGAGGATTGTATCGATGAATGGGCTATTGTCGCAATATTTGCCTTTGGTGATTTTCATGGCCCTGTCCGCCGTGATCGTTGCTGCGCTGCTGGTGGCCCCGTTTCTGGTGGCCTACAAGTCCCCGGACAGCGAGAAGCTTTCGGCCTATGAATGCGGCTTCAAGGCTTTCGATGATGCCCGCATGAAATTTGACATCCGCTTTTACCTGGTCTCGCTTCTGTTCATCATTTTCGATCTGGAAGTGGCGTTCCTGTTCCCCTGGGCTGTCGCGTTTCACAAGATCGGTTTGGCAGGGTTTTGGTCGATGATCGCCTTTCTGGCAGTCCTTACGATCGGCTTTGTCTATGAATGGAAAAAGGGAGCCCTCGAATGGGATTGAGAAACGAAACGCTCATCGCGCCCGCTCCGACCGGCCTGGTTGGGCCCGATGGCAAGCCGGTAGGGTCGTCGGACCCGTTTTTCGGTGGCCTCAACGAGCAACTCACCGACAAGGGCTTCATCGTAACCAGTGCCGAAGACCTCATCCAGTGGGCCCGCACCGGCTCACTGATGTGGATGACCTTTGGGCTGGCCTGCTGCGCCGTGGAAATGATGCAGATGTCGATGCCCCGTTATGACGTGGAGCGTTTTGGATTCGCGCCCCGCGCCAGCCCGCGCCAGTCGGACGTCATGATTGTCGCAGGCACGCTGACCAACAAGATGGCACCGGCGTTGCGCAAGGTCTATGACCAGATGCCCGAACCGCGTTATGTGATTTCGATGGGCTCCTGCGCCAACGGCGGCGGCTATTACCACTATTCCTATTCGGTGGTGCGCGGCTGCGATCGTATTGTGCCGGTAGACATATATGTTCCCGGTTGCCCTCCCTCGGCCGAAGCACTGCTTTACGGTGTGCTGATGCTGCAAAAGAAAATCCGCCGTACCGGCACAATTGAGCGTTAATTGCGTGCCTTGCCGGGCAAGCCGGGCAAGGCCGTCCTGATGGACTGAACGGAGTGAAGATGGTTGAAGCGGCGGTTAATCCATTGCAGGGCGTGAGCGCAGCGGTGCTGGCCAAGTTTCCGGCCGGCGTTACCGCAGCCATGGCCTATCAGGAACTTACCTTGACTTGCCTTGCGCCAGACCTGCCCGCCATCGTCGAGTTTTTGCGCGAGGATTCAGCCTGCCAGTTCATCAATTTCATTGATCTGTGCGGTGTCGATTATCCCGCACGCGATTTGCGTTTTGACGTGGTCGTGCATCTGCTGTCGCCCGTTCTCAATTGCCGCGTGCGGATAAAATGTGCGACCGATGAGGCGACGCCGGTGCCCTCGCTGTCGTCGATTTTCCCTGCCGCCAACTGGTTCGAGCGCGAGGCTTATGACCTTTACGGCATCCTGTTTTCCGATCATCCGGAACTGCGCCGCATCCTGACCGATTACGGCTTCAGCGGGCATCCGCTGCGCAAGGATTTCCCCATGACCGGTTTCGTGGAAGTGCGTTACGACGATGCGCAAAAGCGCGTGGTAACAGAGCCGGTACGCCTCAATCAGGATTTTCGCAACTTCGATTTTCTGTCGCCTTGGGAGGGCACCGATTACGTGTTGCCCGGCGATGAAAAAGCGGCCACGCCAGCGGCACCCAAGCCATGATGGATTTAACCTTTATATCCCCGATCCATTGGCTGTTGGCGCTGGTTGTGCTCGCAATTGTGGTGATCCCCTATTGGAAAATCTTTCCGCGTGCCGGTTGGCCCGCCCCCCTTGCGCTGCTGATGCTGTTCCCGCCGCTGCATTTGATTATTCTATACATTCTGGCATTCAAAAAATGGCCCGGTGACAAACCATGACCGAACATTCAATCCGCAATTTTTCCATCAATTTCGGCCCGCAGCATCCGGCGGCCCACGGCGTTTTGCGTTTGGTGCTGGATCTGGATGGCGAGATCGTGGACCGTGTGGATCCGCATATCGGTCTGCTGCACCGGGGCACAGAAAAGCTTATGGAAGCGCGCACCTACGCGCAGAACGTGCCCTATTTCGACCGGCTCGACTATGTCGCGCCGATGAACCAGGAACACGCCTTTTGTCTGGCGATAGAGCGGCTGTGCAATGTCAACGTGCCGCGCCGCGCCCAATTGATCCGCGTCCTGTTCTCCGAAATCGGCCGTATTTTGTCGCATCTGCTCAATGTCACCACGCAGGCGCTCGACGTTGGCGCATTGACCCCGCCTTTGTGGGGTTTTGAAGAGCGCGAAAAGCTGATGGTGTTTTATGAGCGCGCTTCGGGCGCCCGCATGCATGCCAATTATTTCCGCCCCGGCGGCGTCCATTCTGACCTGCCCGAAAAACTGGTCGCCGATATTGGAGCCTTTTGCGATCCGTTCCTCAAGGTTTGCGATGATCTGGAAGAATTGTTCATTGGCAACCGCATTTTCAAACAGCGCAATGTCAATATTGGCGTTGTATCGCTTGAGGATTGCTGGAAATGGGGTTTCACCGGGGTCATGGTGCGCGGTTCGGGGGCTGCATGGGATTTGCGCAAAAGCCAACCCTATGAATGTTATGACGAAATGGATTTTGATATCCCGATTGGCCGTCATGGCGACAATTACGACCGGCAGGTCATCCGCATGGAGGAAATGCGCCAGTCCGTCCGCATCATGAAGCAATGCGTGGAAAAACTGATGCGACCGGACGGGGCAGGGCCGGTCCACACCAGCGAAGGCAAGATCGCGCCGCCCTCGCGCCAGGCGATGAAACGCTCGATGGAAGCGCTCATTCATCATTTCAAGTTAATGACCGAGGGTTTTCGCGTGCCGGCCGGCGAGGTCTATGCCGCCGTCGAAGCGCCCAAAGGTGAATTTGGCGTCTATTTGGTATCGGACGGCTCCAACAAGCCGTATCGCTGCAAAATCCGTGCGCCGGGATTTGCGCATTTGCAAGCCATGGATTTTATGTGTCGCGGTCACATGCTGGCCGATGTCAGCGCCATTCTTGGCTCGCTGGATATCGTGTTCGGCGAAGTTGACCGCTAAAGATTGAGGAAATCATGTCCGTTCGCCGTCTTGCCCAAACCCAACCCGCCAGTTTCGCCTTCACGCCCGATAATGCGGCGCAGGCGCAGGCGCTGATCGCGAAATACCCGGACGGGCGTCAGGCCTCCGCCGTGGTGCCTCTGCTGTGGCTTGCCCAAAAGCAGCATGACTACTGGTTGCCCAAGCCTGCCATCGAGGAAGTGGCACGCTTGCTGTCCATGCCGGTCATTCGCGTCATGGAGATTGCGACATTCTACTCGATGTTCAATCTGGAACCCGTCGGCAAATATTTCATTCAGCTCTGCGGCACCACGCCCTGCGCCCTGCGCGGTGCTGAAGCGGTGCGGCAGGTGTGCCTGGACCGCATCGGCCCGCAAAAGCAGGTGAGTAGCGATGGTATTTTCGCCTGGGCCGAGGTCGAGTGTCTCGGGGCGTGCTGCAATGCGCCGATGGTGCAGATCAATGATGATTATTACGAAGATTTGACGCCGCAGAATTTTGCCAAGCTTTTGGATGATTTGGCCGCTGGCCGTGCGGTTGCCAAAGGGTCGCAGACCGGCCGCAGCGCCTCCGCACCCACGGGTGGCGACACCACCTTGAGCGACACGCAGCTTTATGATGGGTCGCAACTTGGCGCCTGGCAGAAGCGTTTTGCCGAATCCGAGGCTACAAAAGTTGAGACCAAAGCCTAGAATCCTTTCCATCGGCCGCGCAGATCGCGCCGAATATAGACAAATTGAGGTTCGTTATGCTCGCCGACAAGGATCGCATTTTCACCAATCTTTACGGGCGTCATTCGCCCGCGCTCAAGGCCGCGCAAATGCGGGGTGCCTGGGACGGCACTAAATTTCTAATCGACCGCGGCCGCGACTGGATCATCAATGAAATGAAGGCTTCGGGCCTGCGTGGCCGGGGCGGCGCTGGCTTCCCGACCGGCCTCAAATGGTCGTTCATGCCCAAGCCCGATCCGGCGCGCCCGTCCTACCTCGTGGTCAATGCGGATGAGTCTGAGCCCGGCACCTGCAAGGACCGCGAAATCCTGCGCAATGATCCGCATTTGCTGATCGAAGGCTGCCTCATTGCCTCCATGGCGATGGGTGCCCATGCTTGCTACATTTACGTGCGCGGCGAATATATTGAGGAGCGCGACGCTTTGGAGGCGGCGGTGCAGGAGGCCTATGCGGCCAATCTCATCGGGCGCAACAATGTCCATGGCTGGCCGTTTGACCTTTATGTGCATCACGGCGCGGGTGCCTATATTTGCGGCGAAGAGACCGCGTTGCTCGAAAGCCTTGAAGGCAAAAAGGGCATGCCGCGCATGAAGCCGCCATTCCCCGCCAACATGGGGCTCTATGGTTGCCCGACCACCGTGAACAATGTGGAATCGATTGCGGTGGCCCCGACGATTTTGCGCCGCGGCGCCGCGTGGTTTGCCGGCTTTGGTGCCAAAAATAATGCCGGCACCAAGCTGTTTTGCATTTCCGGTCATGTCAATAATCCCTGCAACGTCGAAGAAGCCATGTCGATTCCATTTCGCGAATTGATCGACCGGCATTGCGGCGGCGTGCGCGGCGGCTGGGACAATCTTCTGGCCGTCATCCCCGGCGGTTCATCGGTTCGCTGCGTGCCAGCCGACCAGATTATCGATACGCCGATGGATTTTGACAGCCTTTCGAAGCTGCGCTCCGGGCTTGGCACGGCCGCAGTGATCGTCATGGACAAATCTACCGATATCGTGCGCGCCATTGCCCGCCTGTCTTACTTTTACAAGCACGAGAGTTGCGGCCAGTGCACGCCATGCCGCGAGGGCACCGGCTGGATGTGGCGTGTGGTTTCCCGCATGGCGGAAGGGCGCGCGCAAAAGCGCGAAATCGACATGCTGCTGGACGTGTCCAAACAGATCGAGGGGCACACCATTTGCGCACTTGGCGATGCCGCAGCCTGGCCCATTCAGGGCCTGATTACCCATTTCCGCCCGGAGATTGAGCGCCGCATTGACGCTTATTCGGCCAATCCGCATTCCGAACCGGTGCAAATGATGGCGGCCCAATAGGGCATACCCCCGAATTCACTTGAGTTTTTGGCAGCATGAGCGACACTGAGCGAAAAATTTCAGGAGGTCGCCATGAACAAGCATCAATCCGCCAGCCCCAGCCTTCGCGACAAAGTCAGCCAGGAGGAATGGACGCGCCGTGTCGATCTGGCCTGCGCCTATCGCTTGGTGGCGCATTTCCATTGGGACGACCTGATTTTTACGCATCTGTCGGTGCGCATTCCCGGGCCTGAGAACCATTTTCTCATCAATCCCTACAATCTGATGTTTGATGAAATCACCGCCTCCAGCCTCGTCAAAATTGACGTCGAGGGCAAGCCAGTGATGCCAACGCCCTATGTCACCAATCCGGCCGGCTTCACCATTCATTCCGCTATTCATATGGCAAGGCATGATGCGCAGGCGGTCATGCACTTGCATACGCCGCAGGGCCAGGCTGTGTCGGCGCAGGCGCATGGCCTGTTGCCGCTCACCCAAACCGCCATGCTGGTGCGCGAGGAGGTCGCCTATCATAATTATGAAGGTGTTGCTACCGATCTGGACGAGCGCGGGCGGATCGTCGCGGATCTTGGCCACAAGGGGGCCATGCTGCTGCGCAACCACGGCACTTTGACGATTGGCGAAACCATCGCCGCCTGTTTTGTCAAAATGTATTTTCTGGAGCGCGCCTGCGAGGCGCAGATTATGGCGCTTTCGGGCGGCGTCGAATTGCTCAACCACCCGCCCGAAGCGGCTGTGCAAAAGTCGGCTCAGCAAGGGCAGGCCGGGCTCGATATGGTGGCCAACAAACTGGTTTGGCCCGCGCTCATGCGCAAGATGGACCGCCTCGACAACAGCTATCGTAACTAGCGCTGTAAAGGGGTTCTGGGCCGGCCCGGTCTGGCCATGGCTCGGCACCGGTGCCTTTATTCATGAATTTGGCGCATCACTTCATGCGGTTTAACGCGTCTAATGGATAGATCGTGAATCGTCTATCCTTCACTGCATCGAGCATTGGAAGCTCGGATGAGGAGTGATGAGATGCGCAAACGTAAGCTTGGAAACAGTGACCTCGAAGTATCGGCTCTCGGCTTTGGCTGCATGGGTCTGAATTTCGGCTATGGTCACGCCCTCGGCAGGCGCGAAAGTGTGGATTTGATCCGTCAGGCGCACGAGCGCGGCGTGACATTTTTTGACACAGCCGAAGTATATGGCCCCTATACCAATGAGGAAATCGTCGGGGAGGCGCTGCGGCCGGTTCGTGATCAGGTGGTCATCGCCACCAAATTCGGTATGAATATTGTCGATGGCAAAATGTCGGGTATGAACAGCCGCCCCGAGCAAATCCGGGCGGTTGCAGATGGCTCGCTGAAGCGCCTTGGCATTGAGGTCATAGACCTTTTCTATCAACATCGCGTCGATCCCAATGTGCCGATCGAGGATGTTGCAGGCGCGGTGAAAGATTTGATCCGCGCGGGCAAGGTCCGGCACTTCGGCCTTTCGGAACCGGGGGCAGAGACGGTGCGCCGCGCCCATGCGGTGCAAAAGGTGACGGCATTGCAGAATGAATATTCCTTGTGGACGCGTGGCCCGGAGACCAATGGCATTCTCGAAGTCTGCGAGGAATTGGGCATCGGTCTGGTCGCCTATAGTCCGTTGGGCAAGGGCTTCCTGACCGGCGCAATGGGCAAAGATACCCCAATTGGTGACAATGATTTTCGCAAGATTCTGCCCCGTTTCACGCCCGAGGCCCTCGAAAAAAATCAGGCTCTGATTGATCTTCTCAAAAATATTGGGGCGGCCAAAAATGCAACGCCGGCCCAAATCGCCTTGGCCTGGTTGCTGGCCCGCAAGCCATGGGTCGTGCCTATTCCCGGCACCACCAAATTGGCGCGGCTGGAAGAAAATCTGAAATCGGCTGAAATTGAGATGACCAAAGCTGAACTCGCCAATATCGAGAGCGCCGCGGCCGCCATCCAAATTGAGGGCGAGCGTTATCCGGTGCAATTGATGGCGACCGTCGGTCGATAGGTCTATGGTGGAAAATTGAGAGGCGGTACCGCGTGGTCGCGGGCCGCCTGGGTTATTGGAGATTGAAATGACAGATAATGTGCACGGCAAAGTGGTTGTAATCACCGGGGCAAGCAGCGGCCTGGGGGCCGCCACGGCGCGCCACCTCACGAAATTGGGAGCCAAAGTGGTTATGGGTGCCCGCCGCCTCGACCGGCTCCACACACTCGCCAGCGAGCTTGGCCTGCCAGATACCGCTATCGTGAAAACCGATGTGACCAAAGCCGTCGAGGTTCAACAATTGGTGGATCGTGCGGTGCAATTGCATGGCCGTATTGACGTCATGCTCAACAATGCCGGCTTGATGCCGCATTCGTTGCTGGAACTTGGCAAGATCGAGGATTGGGATCGGATGATTGATGTCAATCTCAGGGGTGTGCTTTACGGTATTGCTGCCGCGCTGCCGCATATGAAAGCCCAGAAAAGCGGGCACATCATCAACGTGTCATCGGTGGCCGGCCACAAGGTGCGTCCGGGCAGCGCCGTCTATGCGGCAACCAAGATCGCCGTGCGCATGCTCTCTGAGGGGCTGCGACAGGAAGTGAAACCCTACAATATCCGAACCACCATCATCTCTCCCGGTGCGGTCGAATCCGAACTGCCGCAGAGCATCACCGATGCCAATGTCGCCGCAGGCGTTCAGAAATTCTACGAAGCCCATGCGATTCCAGCCTCGAATTTTGCCCATATCGTCGCCTTCGCCATCAACCAACCGGCGGAAGTGGACATCAATGAGATATTGTTCCGCCCAACGTCGCAGGAATTGTAACGCCATGCCCGAAGAAAGCGTGGCCGAGCCTGCCGTCCCGGAAGGGGTGGCGAAAATGGCCGCGCCGGACTATTCCGCGCCGATACCCGACATCTTCCCCGGCGATGCGCTGGAAGCCTCCAGCGTGACCGGGTTAGCGGAAGCAGAGCTTGCGCCGGTCGCCCGTCAGCCTTGGCGGGTGCTGGGCATATTGAGCGCGCTGATGGGCTTTGCCTCAATTTCAACCGATCTTTACCTGCCCGCCATGCCAGCCATGGGCAAGTCATTTGGTGCCTCCGACGGGCGCATCGAATTGACCGTTTCAGGCTTTCTCATCGGTTTCAGCCTTGGCCAATTGCTGTGGGGCCCGATCAGCGATCGCCATGGCCGACGGGCACCCGTGGCGCTGGGTCTCGTGCTATTCATTATTGGTTCGGCCGGATGCGCTGTGTCCGGCAGCGCAGAAGCCATGATCCTGTGGCGGATCGTGCAGGCGGTCGGGGCATGCGCGGGTGTCGTGCTCGGTCGTGCCATGGTCCGCGATCTCTATACTGGTGCCAAAGCCGCGCAAATGCTGTCCACACTCATGACCGTCATGGCCATCGCGCCATTGGTGGGCCCGATAGTCGGTGGACAAATTCTGGCCATCGCCGGTTGGCGTGCGATTTTTTGGGTGCTGGTCGGTGTCGGCCTTGCCACGCTCGCGGCGCTGCTGACGCTGCCCGAAACCCTGCCACCGGCGCGCCGTAACCATGAGCCAATGGTCGATGCGTTCGTGCGCTACTTCAGCTTGCTGCGCAATCCCCGCCTGCTGGGCTATGCGGGGGCAGGCGGCTTCTTTTATGGCGGCATGTATGCCTATATTGCTGGCAGTCCACTGGCTTTCATCACCTATCATCACGTCGCGCCCGCGCTTTATGGCTGGCTGTTTGCGGTCGGAATTTTGGGCATCATGTTGGCCAATATCGTCAATGCGCGGCTGGTAATGCGACTGGGCAGCGATAGGCTAATGGCATGGGGCACAGCTCTGGCGGCGGTCAGCGGCATCGCCATTGCCATAACTGCCCGCACGGATCTCGGCGGTCTGGGCGGGTTGCTGCTGCCGCTGTTCCTGAGCGTTTCGTCCACTGGCTTCATTGTCGCCAATTCCATCGCCGGGGCCATGTCCGGCTTTCCCGAGCGTGCCGGGGCGGTGTCCGCGCTGATTGGTGCCGCCCATTATGGCAGCGGCATTCTGGGGTCGGCCCTGGTGGGCATCTTTGCTGATGGCACGCCATTGCCGATGGGTTGGGTCATCGCCGTTTGCGGTGTGGGCAGCTTCGTGTGCGCCATGCTGGTGCGCGCGCTGCCGCAGCAGCGCCCGCGCAACGCCTGACGGGCCCATTTGCAGCAGGCCCGGATCAGGTCGGCTTAACCCAGATAGTCCTGATCCGAAACCGGCTCCAGCCAGGTAACCGCCACGCCGTCCTTTTTCTCGGCAATGGCCAGATGTGTCATGGCGCAATCGGGCGAAGCGCCATGCCAATGCCTTTCGTTCGGCTCAAACCAGACAATGTCGCCGGGCCGGATTTCCTCAATCGCGCCATTCTCGCGCTGCACACGGCCACAGCCGGTGAGCACCAGCAAGGTCTGGCCGAGTGGATGCGTATGCCAGGCGGTTCGCGCCCCCGGCTCAAAAGTGACGGTAACACCGCTCAACCCGCCGCTGCCACTGAACGGCGCATCGAGGCGAACCCTGCCCGTGAAATAATCGCCGGGGCCTGCTTTGGAGGGTTCGAAACCAGCTCGCTTGATATCCATTTTCTCTCTTCCAAAATGTAGTGACGACGTTTGATGTTAGCCTATACCCATCGTCACAGTCGCATCATCTCTTGTAAATTACATGGGCCTATGTACAAGAATCATCAATGCAACGCGATGACCTTGTCGACCTCAACGCTTTCCTCACCGTAGCCGAGGAAAAGAGCTTTACCCGCGCGGCCGCCCGTCTTGGCACTTCACAATCAGCTTTGAGCCACACGATCCGCCGGCTGGAAACGCGCCTTGGCATTCGCCTGCTGACCCGAACCACCCGCAGCGTCGCGGCAACCGAGGCCGGCGAGCGCTTGATCCAGAAATTGCGCCCCGCGCTCGATGGCATTGGCCAGGAGCTCGAAGCCTTGAAGGAATTGCGCGACAAGCCGGCTGGCACCATTCGCATCACCACTTCCGAGCATGCCGCACGCACACGTATCTGGCCGGTGCTAGAAAATCTGCTTCCCGATTATCCCGACATTCACGTTGAACTCAGCCTCGATTCCAGCTTTGCCGATATTGTCACCGATCGCTTTGACGCTGGGGTGCGGTTGGGCGAGGCCCTCGCCAAGGACATGATCGCGGTGCGGATCGGGCCGGCCATGCGGCTGGTGGTTGTCGGTGCCCCAGCCTATCTGGCGCAGCACCCCGCGCCGCAAACGCCGCATGATCTGGCAGCGCACAGTTGCATCAATCGCCGTCAGAACAGCTCTGGCGGCCTGTATTCGTGGGAACTGGCCAAGGATGGCCAGGAAATCCGGGTTCGTGTTGATGGCCAGTTGGCATTCAACGACGGCGGTTTCATCCTGCGGGCGGCGCTGGCCGGGTTCGGGCTGGCCTTTGTGATGGAAGATCAGGCTCGCCCCTATATTGCCGATGGACGGCTGAAATGCGTGATGGAGGATTGGTGCCCGTCGTTTTCGGGTTACCACCTTTATTACCCCAGTCGCCGCCAGCCCTCTGCCGCGTTTGCACTACTGGTGGAAGCGTTGCGCTATCGCGATTGACTTGGATGGCGCAGGATTTCGCATGTCAGGGCAGCCCCCTGCGGGATGACCTGCCATCCCGCGGTGGCTTCATTTTTGTTGGTAGGGTCGCAACCAGTCGAGGCCATTGACCGTGCCATTGGCCGGGCGATACTCACAACCCACAAAACCTTGATAGCCCAAGGCGTCGAGGTGGCGAAAGATGCGTGCATCATCGAGTTCGCCGGTAAGTGGCTCATGCCTTTGCGGAACAGCCGCAACCTGTATATGACCGATGATCGGCATAAGCTTTTCGAGGCTCACCATGACATCGCCATGAATGATCTGGCGATGATAGATGTCATATTGCAATTTGAGGTTTGGCAAAGCCATATCGGCGATCAATCTGGCCGCAAAATTGAAATCGTTCAGGAAATAGCCCGGCATATCCCGCGCGTTGATGGGTTCGATCAATATGTCGATGCCATGCGGTGCCGCCTTGGCGCAGGCATATTCAAGCGCCTGCTGATAGGCCGCCAAAGCGCGCGCGTCGGATTTGTCGGCAATGCCACTCATCACATGCAGGCAGGGCGCCTTCAACGCCGCCGCATAGCGCAGGGCTTTTAACACGGAATCCCGGAATTCAGCATGGCGCTCGGGAAGCGCCGCGAGACCGCGTTCCCCCGCGTTCCAGTCGCCGGGCGGCAAGTTGAACAAGGCCTGTTCAAGGCCGTTTTCGCCAAGCAGAGCGGCCAGCTTTTCGGCTTCAAAATCATAAGGGAACAAAAACTCCACCGCTTTGAACCCGGCATCCGCAGCCGCCTTAAAGCGCAACGGAAAATCCTGCTCATTGAACATCATGGTCAGATTGGCGGCAAATTTTGGCATGGTTCAGCTTTTCTTTGGCAGTTCGAGACCGCAGACTTGGGCAATCATGCGCGCGACGGAGGCATCATCATCCCCCTCCATACCGCATGCAGCGGTTGCCAGGAACATTTGCAGTGCGGATGAGGCCATTTGCACCGGAAATTTTTCCTGACGGCTCATGTCGCTGATAATGCCAAGATCCTTGGTGAAAATCGAAATAGCGCTGCGCGGTGCGTAGTCACCTTCCAAAATATGCGGCACACGGTTCTCGAACATCCACGAATTGCCCGCAGAGGCGGTAATCACCTCATAAACTTTGTCCAGATCCAGTCCAAGCCTGGCGGCAAAGGTCATGGCTTCGCAGGCGGCGGCAATATGGACGCCAGCGAGCAGTTGATTGACCATTTTGAATGAAGCGCCCGCGCCCGCAGCGTCACCCAAGTGATAGACCTTGCCAGCGACCACATCGAGCACCGGCTTGGCCCGGGCAAATGCCTCCTGCGCACCCGATGCCATGAAAGTCAGATCTCCCGTCGCAGCCTTTGCCGCGCCGCCACTGATGGGCGCATCGAGATAATGGAGTCCAAGCGCCTGCGCTTCTTTGGCGAAGCTTTTGGCATTTTCCGGGGACATGGTGGCGCAGGAAACAATAACCCCGCCGCGTTGCATTTTGGCGGCGGCACCGTTTTCGCCAAACAGGATCATGCGCGTCTGCGCGGCATTGACGACAACAATCACCAGCACATCGCTGCCAGCCGCCGCTTCGGCAGCGCTCACGGCGGTTTTTCCGCCAGCCTGAGCCAGGCCCTTCAACGCATCGGGGTTCAGGTCAAAACCCGTGATTTCCATTCCGCTTTTGGCGATGCACCGCGCCATGCCCAGACCCATCGAACCCAAACCGATGACGGCAGCTTTCAATTTTGTGGTTGTTGTCATCGGCTCCGTCGGCTTTCTATTTTTTGCGCCCCGTGCTTTACACGAGGTTGCAGGTGTTGCGGACCATGCCAGATGCGCCGGTCAGCCTTGGGTTTGGTTTTATGCGTTTCAGTGGACAAGCTATGATAGCGCTGTCATTTCCGCATATTCATGAAATTTATGGCCCATGTCAATCTGGCTTCGCAGTCTCGTTTTTCGAAGCTGGCAAAGCCGGGTGAATCACGGTTATTATTGCTGGCGGCACCCGGGAGCTTTGCCGCGCATGAAGGGCGGTTGAGGCAATGAAGGAACGCAGGCGGTTAGCCGATCACAAATCGAAAGTGACTTTGTCTGAAGTCGCCAGACTGGCCAATGTCAGCGAAATAACCGTGTCCCGCATCATGCGCAACAAGGGCCCGATCTCGGAAGTCACCCGCCAGAGGGTGATGGCCGTCGTCAATAAGCTGGGTTACGTGCCCAACCGGATTGCCGGATCGCTGGCCTCTGCCAGATCCAATATTATCGGCGTCGCCATTCCCTCGCTGTCGAATATCGTGTTTCCCGAAGTTCTGCGCGGCATTCATGCCGGTTTGAAGGGCACGGATTTTCAACCGGTGGTCGGCGTAACCGACTATGATCTGGACGCCGAGGAGGCGCTGATACGCTCTTTGATGGCCTGGAAGCCGGCCGCGATGATTCTGGCCGGTTCCGATCATACCGGTTCTGCGCAACAGATTCTCGTGCAAAGCGGAATTCGCATTGCGGAACTGATGGATATTGATGTTGAGCCAATCGATATTGCCGTGGGCCTTTCGCATCGCAGCGCTGGCTACGATTCCGGCCGCCATTTGATTGAACGGGGCTACCGCCGTTTCGGCTATATTGGGCATAATTGGCGTGACGATCGGCGCGCGAAATTGCGTTACGACGGTCTTTGCCAGGCCTTGTCCGAAGCCGGGTTGCAGGTTGTCGCCCATTCCATGGTGGAAGGTGCCAGCTCGACGCTCGCCGGGCGCGCAATGACGGCAAATTTGCTGGCAAACGACCCGACGGTCGATGTCGCTGTTTATTCGAACGATGACATGGCGATCGGCGGGGTGTTTCATTGCCTGAGCGCTGGCATAGCGATTCGCGAAAGGCTGGCGATTTTTGGCTTTAACGGGCTCGAACTGGGCGACGCCTTGCCAATGGTTTTGTCGACCATGCGCTCCAACCGGTTTCTGATTGGCAAAATCGCGGTGGAAAAAATTATGGAAAATCTGGCCCATCGCTCCGGGCCCTGCGTGGTGGATACGGGATATGAAATTATCGCAGGTGAAACGGCATGATCTTCATTGGGGGCGCTATTGCATAATTGACAGCGCTAACATTGTTCTTCAAATATAGCACGCGATCAAATGGGTGCGGTTTTATCCAAAGATTGGTTCTTGCGGAAACCTGCCGATTTGTTGGTTAAATGTTAAGTGGCGCGCGCCAGTCAGGAATTTAACATGTCAGATTCGCTGCAAAAACCGAGTATCGGCTTCATTGGTCTTGGCTTCATGGGGCACGGCATGGCCAAGAACATTGCCGACAAGGGCTATGGTCTCACCATTCTTGGCCGCTCCAAACGTCCGCCCGTGGAAGATCTGGTCGGGCGCGGCGCGGTGGAAGTCAGAAGCGCCCAAGAGGTGGCGGCTCGCTCGGACATCATATTTCTTTGCGTCACCGGTTCAGGGGAAGTGGAAGCAATCCTTCGCGGCGAAGGCGGCCTGAAACAGGGGCTGCGCGCGGGGGCAATTGTTGTGGACTGCTCGACCTCCGACCCGAATTCGACGCTCGCGCTGGCCGCTGAACTGTCGAAAATGGGCGTTGATTATGCCGATGCGCCTTTGGGCCGCACACCCAAAGAGGCTTGGGCGGGCACGCTGGATACGATGGTTGGCGCTAAAGACGATGTTTTCGCCAAACTCAAGCCGGTGCTGGAGACATGGGCTGGCAAGGTAGTGCATATTGGCGGCGTGGGTGATGGCCACAAGATGAAATTGCTCAACAACTTTCTGTCACTTGGCTATGCCGCGCTTTATGCCGAAGCCCTGACACTTTCCGCCAAGGTTGGCATTACGCCAGAGCGGTTTGATAACGTGATCCGCGGCGGGCGGATGGATTGCGGCTTTTACCAGACCTTCATGCAATGGACGCTGGACGGCAATCGGGACGCGCATAAATTCACCATTGCCAACGCCTTCAAGGATTTGCGCTATCTGGAATCGATGGCGGATGCGGCTGGAATGGTCAATATGATGGGCAATGCCGCGAAAAACACTTTCGCCGTAGCTGCGGCCCAAAACCCCGACGATTTTGTGCCAATGCTGCCCGATTATATCGCACGCCTCAACGCCGCCAAACTCAAGAAATAAGACCCAAAATGTCGCATCTTTCAGCTTTAGCGCCCCAGTCTGTTGCGGTCATCACCGGTGCCGCTTCCGGGATTGGATTGGCTGCAGCGCATCGATTTGCGGCAATGGGTCTCAAGGTCGCGCTGGTGGATTTACCCGGCGAGAAACTGGAGGCTGCGGAAAAATCCTTGAAAGCGAACGGTGCTACCGCCACAGCTTTTGGGTGCGATGTGTCGGATCTGGCCCAGATAAAAGCGCTGGAGCCAAATGTGCGGGCGCAACTTGGCGAAGTGTCCGTGCTGATGAATAATGCCGGCATTCAGCCCGGAAGCTCGGTTCTGGATACCCGCAACTGGCAGAAGGTGATGGACGTAAATCTTTGGGGCATTATCCATGGCTGCCAGACATTCACGCCGGGGATGTTGGCGCATGGCAAGCCGGGCTTGATCATCAATACTGGCTCGAAACAAGGCATTACCACCCCGCCCGGGGACCCCGCCTACAATGTCGCCAAGGCGGGCGTCAAGGTTTTCACCGAGGCCCTGCAACATGAGTTGCGCAATATCCCCGATTGCGCCCTTTCGGCGCATTTGCTGATCCCGGGTTTTGTTTACACGGCGTTGACGGCCAATGGCCGAACGCAAAAGCCCGGAGGCGCATGGACGCCGGAGCAAACGGTCGATTTTATGATGCAATCGCTGGCGGCAGGTGATTTTTACATTCTATGCCCCGACAATGATGTGTCGCGCGCGCTGGATGAAAAGCGCATTGCCTGGGCGGCCGGGGATATTGTGGAAAATCGTCCGCCGCTATCGCGCTGGCACAAGGATTATGCGGCGGCCTTTGCCGATTATCTGAAACAATAGCCTTTCAACGAGAACGGGGTAATCAAGCCATGCTGCTGGGATGCATTGCAGATGATTTGACCGGCGCAACCGATTTGGCGCTGATGCTGTCACGCGAAGGGATGCGCACCGTTCAATGCAACGGGGTGCCAATGGGGCGACTCGATCTTGAAGACGTCGACGCGGTCGTCATCGCCTTAAAGTCGCGTTCAAATCCAGCCAGCGAGGCCGTTGCGCAATCGCTCGCGGCGGCCGATTGGCTGCTTGCCCATGATGCCAAAAGGCTCTTCTTCAAATATTGCTCGACGTTTGATTCAACCAACGAAGGCAACATAGGCCCGGTGAGCGAAGCGCTTCTGGATCGCCTTGGTGAGAATTTTACCCTGGCCTGTCCGGCATTTCCAGCCGCCGGACGCTCCATTTATATGGGAAACCTGTTTGTAAATGGTGTTCCGCTGGCAGAAAGCCCGATGCGGCACCATCCGTTGAACCCCATGCGCGACTCCGATTTGCGCCGCGTGCTTGCTCGCCAGACCCAATGCGAGATTGGTCACGTGGCCTATGCCGATGTCGAGGCGGGCAGTGCCGCCATTCGCGCCGCCTTTGCCAGAGAAGCGGCCGCCAACCGGCGCATCGCCATTGTGGATGCGCTGAACGATGCGCATTTGCGCGCCATCGGTGCCGCAGCCGTCGATGCGAAGCTGATCACCGGCGGCTCCGGCGTGGCGATCGGGCTTCCGGCGGCATATCTGGCTGCGGGCCTGATGACCGGTTTGACGCCGCCGCCCAAAACAATATCGGCACCCGCGGGCCGACAGATTGTGCTGGCGGGTTCGTGCTCCACCGCAACACGCGGGCAGGTGGCGGCAGCGCTGGCCGCGGGCTTCCCCGGTTTGCGCATAGATCCGCTGGAAATTGCATCGGGCCACGTCAATGCCGCATCCGTGCTGGATTGGATCAAGGCGCAAAAACCAACGGCCATCCCGCTGATCTATTCCAGCGACGATCCGGAAAACGTTGTTGCTGTCCAGAAGAAGCTGGGCCGTGAAGCGGCAGGACATGTTGTGGAGCAATTGCTGGCACAAGTGGCGCGCGGCCTTGGCGGGCTGGGATTTTCTAAGATTCTGGTGGCGGGCGGTGAAACCTCCGGTGCCGTGGTTGAGGCTTTGGGCATCAAGGTGTTGTCGATTGGCCCGGAGATTGACCCAGGCGTGCCCTGGACTTTGAGCCGGGCTGGCCCCCAGATGGCCTTGGCGCTCAAATCCGGCAATTTTGGCACGCCGGATTTCTTTTTGAAGGCCTGGAGCATGTTGCAATGAGCAGCGAAACCAAATTGCGCGAGCAGATTTGTCGGTGCGGGGCGTCGCTGTTTCAACGTGGTTTGACCTTTGGTTCGGCGGGCAATATTTCCTGCCAATCACCCGATGGCGGCTGGTTGATGACCCCCACCAATGCGTCGCTCGGGGAGCTTGACCCAGCCCGGTTGTCAAAAATCGATGCGCAGGGCCGTCATATTTCCGGCGACAAGCCCACCAAGGAAGCACATCTGCATCGGGTCATGTATGCGAGCCGTCCCAAATGTGAGGCAGTGGTGCACCTGCATTCAACCCATTCAGTCGCGGTGTCCTGCCTGCACGGCATTGACGCGCATGACTGCCTGCCCCCTTTGACGGCCTATTATGTGATGCGAATTGGCAAATTGCCACTGGTGCCTTATTACCCGCCCGGTGACGAGGCGCTGGCGCTGGCCGTTGAAAAGCTCGCCAGCCACCATCACGCGGTATTGCTGGCCAATCATGGCCCAGTGGTTTCCGGATCCAGTCTTGAGGCCGCGCTATACGCGACCGAGGAACTTGAAGAAACCGCCAAACTGTTTTTGCTGCTGCGCGGCTCACCCACCAGCCCGCTGACCCCGGCGCAAGTCGATGACCTAAAAAAGCGCTTCCCGCAATAATGGCGCATTGCCCCCCGATTGTTAAACCGGCGGGCAGGAGGCGCAATAGGCGCTGGCGATGGCACCGGGCTGCGCCAGCCAGATGACTTCGCGATGCCCGGCGATATGGGCGAGGGCGCGACGCAATTGCCGCAACCTGAAAGGCTGACCGACAATATAGGCGTGCAGCGCTATGCCCATCACCAGCGGCTGCTCGCGCGATTGCTCCAGCATTTCGTCGAAATTATCGATGATCATGTCGGCGAATTCTTTCGCACTGTCCTTGCGCGCAACGATGGCGGGAATATCGTTGAGTTCCTGCGGATAGGGCAGGGCCAAGAGCGGCCCATGACGGGTTCGCATCCATACGGGTTGATCGTCCATGCACCAGTTGAGTGTGTAGGTGAGCCCGGCTTCGGTCAAAAGATCCGGCGTCACATGGCTTTCGGCAATCCACGGACTGAGCCAGCCCTGCGGGGGTTTGCCCTCATGGGCATGCAGGCAGGCAACCGCCTCGCGCACCAGCGCGCGCTCATTGGCCTCGGTGAGCGCGGACTGGCGACCGGCATTGCTGAAACCATGACCGATGATCTCATCGCCGCGTTGGCGAAACGCTTGCACCAGTTCCGGCGCATGCCCGTAAAGCGCGCTGTTGACGAGCACGCCCAGCGGAAGCTTCAGCGCGTCGCACAGCCCCAACACCCGCCACGCCCCGACCCGATTGCCATATTCGCGCCAGGCGTAATTGAGTATGTCGGGCTGCGGCCCGCCGGGTGCCAGTTCCGCCCCCAACCCCTCACCAAAGGCAAAATGCTCCAGATTGAGCGCTACATAAACCGCCAGCCCTCGGCCCTTGGGCCAGGCAAAGCCTGGGCGTCGGGTAATGGGCTGATAATCAAACCGTCCATGATGCGCAAGGGCGGATGAAATCTCGGACATGGGATCAAACCTCAATTACGCAGGAGCAGGCCGCACCATGATCAAACCAGATGGCGTGTCAAGGCAAGGGCTTTTCGCCCGCTATTCAAGACGAGCCCATATCGCGGTTCGGCTTTCGGGTGGTAAGGTGGCGCTCGCGGTTTTGCGATGCTTTTCTGGCCGCTGGAGTCCGGTTTGAGATGAATGTCCTTGTTTCCACCCTTGTCGGTCTGCTCGTGGTTGCGATTTTGGTGGCGATGGTCACGCGGCGGTTGGCGATCCCTTATACGGTGGGCCTTGTCATCACCGGCGTCGCGCTTGCCCTGACGGGGCGGCACATGGGGATAGGTCTCACCCATGACGTCATATTTGATGTCATTCTTCCGCCATTGCTGTTTGAAGCGGCGATCAACATTCACTGGAAGGAATTGCGCCGCGACGGCCTGCCTATACTCACCCTCGCGCTCATTGGCACCATCATCTCAGCCGCTGTTGTTGCGGCGGGCATGATCTATATTTTGCAATGGCCGGCGGCACCCGCCATATTGTTTGGGGTTCTGATTGCGGCAACCGATCCGGTCGCGGTGATTGCCATGTTCAAGGACAATCGCATTGAGGGCCGCTTGCGCCTGCTGGTGGAAAGCGAGAGCCTGTTTAACGATGGCGTCGCGGCTGTGCTTTTCTCGCTGGTTCTGGCGGGTATCCACCCGGCAGGGGCGCAAGCCGCGCCCGTGCCCGTAGCGGCGGCCCTGCTGCTCTCCACCGTTGGCGGCGGCATTCTGGTGGGTGCAGCTTGTGCGGGCCTTGTCCTGCTGCTCGCCGGGCGCACGAGTGACCACCTCATTGAAAGCACACTGACAACCGTTGCCGCCTATGGTTCCTTTCTGCTGGCCGAGCATTTTCAGTTTTCCGGCGTTCTGGCAACCGTGACGGCGGGGCTGGTGGCCGGCAATTTTGCGGTCTTGGCGGAGGACAAAACCAGCCGATTTTCGCCCAAGGGGCGCGAGTTCGTGCTGGCGTTGTGGGAATTTATCGCCTTCATCGCCAATTCGCTGGTGTTTCTGCTGATTGGCCTGACGCTTGCAGGCATGGCGTTCAGTCGCCTGAGTGGACTGGCCTATCTGGTTGTCATCGCGCTGGTTCTGGTTGCGCGGGCGCTGACGGTCTATCCGCTGTGCCTTTTGTTTACCCGGTCGCGTTGGGCCATCCCCCTGCGCGCCCAGCATGTTTTGTGGTGGGGCGGGCTGCGCGGGGCGCTTGGGCTGGCTTTGGCCCTGTCCCTGCCGCCATCATTGCCGTTTCGAGATGAAATTTTGATCGCCACCTTCGCCGTAGTCGCGTTTTCCGTGATCGTGCAAGGGCTAACCATGCCCCCGCTGCTCAGACACGCCGCTGTTGTGCCCCTCAAGCAACCCTTGGGGCACAAATAAAGGGGAAGGTATGGCCTTCCCCTCTAATTATTCATTGAGTCCGCCAGCCTATCTTGGGAATATGATCAGGCCATCAGGTCAAACCGGTCTGCGTTCATCACCTTGTTCCAGGCGGCGACGAAGGCGTGCACGAAGGCCTCGCTGGCATCGGAGCTGGCGTAAACCTCGGCCAAAGCCCGCAATTGCGAGTTGGAGCCAAACACCAGATCAACGCGGGTGGCCGACCATTTCAGCGCGTTTGTCGCCCGATCGCGGCCCTCAAACAGGTCCTGCTGGTCCGAAGTCGGCTTCCAGACCGTGTTCATGTCCAGAAGGTTGACGAAAAAGTCATTGCTGAGCTTTTCGGGCCGTTGGGTAAGCACACCATGATGCGTGCCACCGAAATTGGCATTCAGCACGCGCATGCCGCCGATCAGCGCCGTCATTTCCGGTGCCGTCAGGGTCAGCAATTGCGCCCGGTCGATCAGCAATTCCTCTGCGGCAACCGCAAGATCGGCCTTGAGGTAATTGCGGAAGCCATCGGCAATTGGCTGGAGCACGCCAAAGCTTTCCACATCCGTCTCGGCCTGCGTCGCATCGGTGCGTCCCGGGGTGAAGGGCACCTCGATTTTATGCCCCGCCGCTTTCGCCGCCGCTTCGATGGCCGCGCAACCGCCCAGGACGATGAGGTCCGCCAAGGAGACACGCTTTCCGCCAGTTTGCGCAGCATTGAAGGATGACTGCACGCCCTCGAGCGCCGACAGCACCTTGGCCAATTGGGCCGGCTGGTTGGCTTCCCAGTCCTTTTGCGGCGCGAGGCGAAGGCGCGCGCCATTGGCACCGCCGCGCTTGTCCGAGCCACGGAAGGTGGAGGCTGAAGCCCAGGCGGTGGAAACCAGCGCAGGTATACCAAGACCAGTCGCCAGTATCTGGGCCTTCAGGGCTTCAATATCTTTGGCGTCAATCAGCGCGTGGCTGTTGGCGGGCACAGGGTCTTGCCAGATCAGCACTTCGGCAGGGACTTCCGGCCCCAGATAGCGCGACCGTGGGCCCATGTCGCGATGCGTGAGCTTGAACCAGGCCCGCGCGAAAGCATCGGCAAACTGCGCCGGATTCTCATGGAAACGCTTTGAGATCGGCGCATAGATCGGGTCAACCTTCAGCGCGATATCGGTGGTTGCCATCATCGGCGCATGCCGCTTGGCCGGGTCATGGGCATCGGGCACCGTGCCCGCGGCGGCGGGGCTGCGCGGCGTCCATTGGTAGGCACCTGCCGGGCTTTTCACGAGGTCCCACTCATACCCCAGCAGCGTGTCGAAATAGCCATTGTCCCAAAGCACCGGATTCGGCGTCCATGCGCCTTCAAGGCCGCTGGAGATGGTGTCCACGCCCTTGCCGCTGCCAAAAGCGCTGATCCAGCCAAAGCCCTGGGCTTCGATGTCCGCGCCTTCCGGGGCGGGGCCCACCAGTGCCGCGTCACCCGCGCCATGGGTTTTGCCAAAAGTGTGGCCACCGGCAATCAGCGCCACGGTTTCTTCATCGTCCATCGCCATGCGGGCGAATGTCTCGCGGATGTCTACCGCCGACGCCAGCGGATCGGGCTTACCGTTCGGGCCTTCCGGATTGACGTAGATCAGACCCATCTGCACGGCGGCCAGTGGATTTTCGAGTTGCCGGTCGCCGGTATAGCGCTTGTCGCCGAGCCAGGTTTCTTCACTGCCCCAGTAAATATCTTCCTGCGGCTCCCATACGTCGGCGCGGCCGCCGCCAAACCCGAAAGTCTTGAAACCCATGGATTCCAGTGCGCAATTGCCGGCCAAAATCATCAGGTCGGCCCAGGAAATCTTGTTGCCGTATTTCTGCTTGATCGGCCAGAGCAGGCGGCGTGCCTTGTCGAGGTTGACATTGTCCGGCCAGCTGTTCAGCGGCGCGAAACGCTGCGTGCCAAAGCCCGCGCCCCCGCGTCCGTCGCCGGTGCGATAGGTGCCGGCGCTATGCCAGGCCATACGGATGAAAAGCGGGCCATAATGCCCATAATCGGCCGGCCACCATGCCTGCGATTGGGTCATCAATGCATAAAGGTCTTGCTTCAGCGCCTTCAAATCAAGCTTCTTGAAAGCTTCGGCATAGTTGAATGCCTTGCCCATCGGATCCGACAGGGCCGAGTTTTGATGCAAAATCTTGAGATTGAGCTGGTTGGGCCACCAATCCCTGTTGGAGCGGCCTTCAGCCGTCATATTGGAGCCACCCCCGTGCATCACCGGGCATTTGCCGCCACCGGTTTTAACAACTGTGTCCATGTCTCTCTCCTGTTTGGTTCTTTAGTGTGCACCTGCCGCGTGGCAGTTGGATGAATTTGGTGGGATAGGTTCATGTTGAAGGCGTTAGCCAGGCAACATTCTTCCAAAAAATTGAACTCTATCGGCCAAAAGCGCCCAAATTTCTCATTCTTACCGCCATATCACCACTCGAATCTGGCAGTTAGTTATGTTGAGCTGCAACCTTACCAAGGTAATCTCATTAGATTAAGTTGTATTTTTTAATGACGGCGATAAGTTGACCTAATGATAAATTTCACCCTCAAGCAAATTCGCTATTTCGAGGCACTGGCGCGCCATCGCCATTTTGGCCGGGCGGCGGAGGCTTGCGCCATCTCGCAATCAGCGCTGTCGCAACAAATCCGGGAGTTGGAGGCGGCACTGGGCGCGGTGCTGTTCGAGCGCGGTGCGCGACAGGTTACGATCACCAGCTTTGGTGAGGAGTTCGCGGTGCGCGCCCATGATATTCTGCGCTCGGTGGTCGAGGTTGAGGGACTGGCCCGCGCCTCGCGTGACCGGCTGTTGGGGCGGCTGCGCCTTGGCATAATCCCGACCATGGCACCCTATCTGCTGCCCGCCATCATGAAAGGCCTGACGCAGGCCTATGCCGCGCTGGACATCAGCGTGCGCGAAACGCTGACGCCGACGCTGCTTCAGGAACTGGCGGAGGGGCGCATTGATACGGCGCTGGTGGCGCTGCCTGTGTCCGAACCCGCCTTCGTCGAAGTGGCTCTGTTCTCGGAGGATTTTGTGCTGGTGCGACCGCTGGAGGATGCGGAAAAGCCGGTGCCCAATGCCAAAATGCTCCGCGAAATGCGCCTGCTGCTGCTGGAGGAAGGCCATTGCTTTCGCGATCAGGCCCTGTCATTTTGCAACATGCCCGCCACAAGACCGCGTGAATTGCTGGATTGCAGCTCGCTCTCGACGCTGGTGCAAATGGTGAGCGCTGGCATCGGGGTTACCCTGATCCCCGAAATGGCCGTCGCCATGGAAACCCGCTCGGCAGCCGTCTCCATCGCCCGCTTTCCGGCCCCGCGGCCCTCGCGGATGATTGGCATGATCTGGCGCAAAACCAGCCCCCTCACCACGCAACTCCTGCAAGTATCAAAAGTCATCCGCCACGCCGCTGGAGGGTGAGGGGGGCAGCAAAATCCCGTCATTGCGAGGTGCCCTTGCGCCGAAGCAAGCCAGAGGATGGGGCGAAAGGCGCGCCTCAAAAGCACGCACTGGCTTGCTTCGCTTGCGCTCGCAATGACGGGGGGATGACACCGTCATTGCGAGGAGCCTTGGCTCCGAAGCAACCCAGAGGATGGGGCGAAAGGCGCGCCTCATAGCACGCACTGGCTTGCTTCGCTTGCGCTCGCAATGACGGGGGGATGACACCGTCATTGCGAGGAGCTTTTGCGACGAAGCAAGCCAGAGGATGGGGGGAAAAGCGCACCTTACAAGCACGCACTGGCTTGCTTCGCTTGCGCTCGCAATGACGGGGGGATGACACCGTCATTGCGAGGAGCCTTGGCTCCGAAGCAACCCAGAAGATGGGGCGAAAGGCGCACCTCACAAGCACGCACTGGCTTGCTTCGCTTGCGCTCGCAATGACGGGGGGGCTGACACCGTCATTGCGAGGAGCGCAGCTCCGAAGCAAGCCAGAGGATGGGGGGAAAGGCGCGCCTCATAGCACGCACTGGCTTGCTTCGCTTGCGCTCGCAATGACGGGGGGATGACACCGTCATTGCGAGGAGCGCAGCTCCGAAGCAACCCAGAAGATGGGGCGAAAGGCGCGCCTCATAGCACGCACTGGTTTGCTTCGCTTGCGCTCGCAATGACGGGGGGGGGGGGGGGCGGTATTGGCAGACAAATGCCCCTCGTTATGTTAGGGTTGGATATAAATAAGTTGGCAGCGCGCTTGGGCGGTCGGTCGTGTGCACTATACTTCATCCTTCACTTTATCAGGAGAGATTTCATGAGTGAGACAATTCCCTCCAGCAGCCTCCCGCCGCATAACCTTGGCAGCAGCATTGTTGCCTTGCGGGCCCGCGCCGGGTGGATCATCGCCTTCGGCGGCTTGATCGCCCTACTCGGTTTTCTGGCCTTGGGGTCGGTGGTGCTTGCCACGCTGGTTTCGGTTTATTTCGTTGGTTTCATGATCATTTTGGCAGGTATCGCTGAAATTGGCATTGGCTTTCACAACAAGACTTGGGGCGGGTTTGTGCTCTGGATATTGCTCGGGCTGATATATTTGGGTGCGGGTGTGTCGGCGCTGATGAACCCGCTTTTGGCGGCGGGCATACTGACGCTGTTTCTGGGCGCGTTTTTGACCGCAAGCGGGGTGATGCGCATCATTCTCGGCTTTCAGATGAAGGCGGGCTCGGCCTGGTGGCTGGTGGTCTTGTCCGGGGTCATCACCACATTGCTGGGGATGATTATTCTCGCGCACTGGCCCATCTCCAGCATCTACGTACTCGGCCTGTTTCTGAGCCTCGATTTGATGTTTGCCGGTACGGGCTGGATCGGCCTTGGCATGGCCCTGCGGCGGCATACGCATAGTTAAGCCCGCGTCACCCAAGGCACGGATTTTGCGTGGTGCGGTCTTGCCGCGAGTGCAAAAGTCATTTTAATTCGATGGCACACAACCAAAGGGGCTTTCTTCATGGATCTGGCATTGCGTGACAAGCTGGTTTTGATCACCGGGGGCTCGAAGGGCATTGGCTTTGCCTGCGCGCAAGCTTTCATTGAAGAGGGCGCGCGCGTGGCAATCGTTGGGCGAGATCAGGCGACGCTGGACAAGGCTTTGGCCAGCCTGCCGGGCGCACATGGCTTTAGTGCTGATCTGCGCGAGGCCGAGGCAGCTGCCGCCATGGTGGAGGCGGTGACGGGCGCACTCGGCCCCATTGATGTGCTGGTCAACAGCGCCGGGGCCGCCAAGCGCACCCCAGCCCCGGAATTGACGCCCGCCGCATGGCGCGCCGCGATGGATGCCAAATATTTCACCACCATCAATGTGGTTGACCCCGTGGTGAAACGCATGGCGGCGCGTGGCGCTGGCGTCATCATCAACATTATCGGCGCGGGTGGCAAAATCGCCTCCGCCATTCATCTGGCCGGGGGCGCGGCTAATGCGGCGCTGATGCTCGCCACCGCCGGCCTCGCCAATGCCTATGCTGCCAAAGGCGTGCGGGTGGTTGGCATAAACCCCGGCCAGACCGAAACCGACCGCTTCATTGAGGGGATGCAGGCCGATGCCCGCGCCACTGGCCTCACCATGGCCGAAGCCCGGGCCCGCGCCTTAGCCCGCATCCCGCTCGGACGCCTCGCCCAACCGGCTGATATCGCCCAAGCCGTGCTGTTTCTGGCCTCGAGCCAGGCCAGCTACATCACCGGAGTCAATATCTCCATGGACGGCGGCGGCAGCCCGTTTGTGGTGTGAGGAGGCTCAATTACCCCTGCCCGAAGTTAATGCCGTCGCGCATCCATGGGCACGATCGTGGCGCAGGGCAGGCGATGACAGCAACTCATCACTTCACCCGCAGACATTCCGGAACATCGCCTCGGGGCAAAATTTTGGGAGGCCCCATGGCCAGCTTGAATAGTGATCTGCGCAACATCGACTTTACGGCGACCGGGCAGGGCGGGGTTATGAAATCGTGAACACCGCCCCGACTGCCTCGGCAACCAATATTCCCGCGCCGGTGACTCTGGCGCAAGCCTTCTGGGTATGGCTGCGGATTGCCGCGCTCTCGTTCGGGGGGCCGGCTGGCCAAATTGCGGTGATGCACCGCATTCTCGTCGACGAGAAACGCTGGATCGGTGAGCACCGGTTTCTCCATGCGCTCAATTATTGCATGTTGCTGCCCGGCCCCGAGGCCCAGCAATTGGCCACCTACATTGGCTGGCTGCTGCACAAGACGCGCGGCGGGCTTGTCGCCGGTGGTCTGTTCATCCTGCCCGGTGCGCTCGCCATCATGGCGCTCAGCTGGATCTATGCGCTTTATGGCCAGGTTGGCATTGTCATGGGGCTGTTCTTCGGCCTCAAATGCGCCGTGCTTGCGGTGGTTTTGCAAGCGGTGCTCCGCATTGGCAGCCGCGCCCTCAAAAACACGCCGATGCAAAGCCTCGCGGCGGGGGCATTCGTGCTGATCTTCTTCTTCAATGTGCCGTTTCCGCTGATCGTGCTGGGGGCGGGCCTGATTGGCTATCTGGGCGGGCGCGCGGGCATGGCGGCCTTTGAGATTGGTGGTGGCCATGGTGCGGCAAAAGGCAAGATCGTTGCCGATGCCGAGACGCTTTTGGGGAAGGAACTGCCCGCTCATGCCAGCCCCAGCTTGAGCCAATCGGTGCAACAGGCCCTGATATGGCTTGTTCTCTGGCTGGTGCCGGTCGTCGCCCTCATGGTATTTGCCGGGAATGACAGCATCTTCACCCAGATCGCGGTTTTCTTTTCGAAAATGGCAGTGGTGACTTTTGGCGGGGCTTACGCGGTGCTGGCCTATGTGGCGCAGCAGGCGGTGACGCATTATCACTGGCTGTCCGCAAAAGAAATGCTCGATGGGCTTGGCATGGCCGAAACCACGCCGGGCCCGCTGATCATGGTGCTACAATTTGTCGGGTTTATGGGGGCCTACCGCCAGCCCGGTCTGCTTTCGCCCTTGCTTGCGGGCACCCTTGGTGGGTTGCTGGCGACTTGGGTCACCTTCATTCCCTGTTTTCTCTGGATATTTCTCGGTGCTCCCTTCATCGAACGGATGCGCGGCAACCGGGCGCTATCGGGCGCATTATCGGCAATCACCGCCGCCGTTGTTGGTGTTATCCTCAATTTGGCGATCTGGTTTGCGATTCACACGCTGTTTCGCGATGTTGCGCCCTTCACCGCAGGCCCGATCCATTTTGAGCTGCCATTGCCCGCCAGCCTGAATGGGTGGGCCTTGGCGATCTCCGCCGCTGCAATCCTCGCCATGCTGCGCTTCAAAGCCGGTGTTTTCACCACCCTGGCCGGCGCCTCAGCCGCCGGTATCGGTTTGTATTTTGCAGGGATGCTGACGTGAGGCGGAGAGGGCCTCGGGCCGGGCTGAAAATCAGTTTTCATGAAATGGCGGAATTTTGCCGACCATAAAGTCTTGAGACTTCCCGCTACCCCCTCTCAAATATCTTCTTTTAGTTGAACG
Organism: Hyphomicrobiales bacterium; assembly: GCA_019075865.1. GTDB lineage: Bacteria > Pseudomonadota > Alphaproteobacteria > Rhizobiales > Beijerinckiaceae > REEB77. Next base: position 205,015 of record JAGXAN010000008.1, read on the forward strand.
CTGCAATCACGGTTTCAATGGGTAAAAACAGCGTGCGGCTATCTTCGGGATATTCGATGAATTCGGCGCAGCGCAGATAGAATCGTTTGGCCGTATCGTCCATGGCATGAACCAGCACAGCGCCGATGCCAATGCTTTGCGAGGCGAGTGCAATTCGGCGTAACGCATCAGCAAGGATGTCGGCACCAAGTCCTTTGCCAGCGTTTCCACGATCCACTGCCAGACGACCAATCACTGAAACCGGGATTGTGTCCGGTGCATTGCGCCGCAATTTGCCGGGAGCCGCGGCGCGTCCGACCGCCCCGGCCGATATACAATAATAAGCAACGACCCGCTTGCCTTGGCACATGACGTAAGTACGGGAAAAACGGCTTTCGTTTTTCAAGGCCCGCTCGAAGAGCCAATCGTTCAATTCCAGATGGCCGCAGTCGAAACCCAAAAGCTCATGATGGCTGTCTAAGGGAACCGGGGCGGAAATATGAGCTTCGGGGTTCTCCGGAGCATTTTCTATTTCTGCCATGCTGGAACTCGACGCAGCAGGGACCGTAACTTGGGTCCCGGTGCGATTGGGTTGTCGAGCGCGCGCAAGAAAGCGTCGTAGCGGTCGCCGTCCAGCACAAACAATCTTTGGTCTAGCAGTACGTCGATGGCTTGTTTTCGGGCACTCTCGATCATGAATTCAGTGCGGGTCTTACCCAACACCGCCGCAGCATCGTCGATGATCTGGCGGGTATTCGCCTCGATCCTCAGGTTGATGCTGCCCTTCATTGCGCCAATGAGAACCTCCTCAATGGCGCTAGGGGTGGGGCTTTGCAAAGATGAAGCGGGGATTTTTGACATGAACAGGAATATGGCCCTGTGTATCTACATTGTCAATACAACGCGGTATAACAGCCTAGTCGCCCGTCCGAAAAGGCTGCATCAGGCCCTTCCCCCTCAGCTCCCTCACTCCCACTCGATTGTTTACGGCTCTCATAGCACGTTGAATTTCTTCGACAAAAATTTTTTCGGTTCGCTCCATACCGTCAGACACGCCGTCAAAAATCACGCCTTCTGGAATCATTGGATTTTTTCGCCGAAAAACGAAAAGCGTGCTTTCGCCATCTATCGCGCAGCACGGCCGATAGCCTCCGCTGCGCGAACGAGTTTCGCCGCGTCAGAACCCACACAGCGAACGAGCGCGTCCTGATCGAGAGCATATACGGCGTCGACCGTACCTGCACCAGCCGCAAACAGTCCGAGATACTGCCCGCGAGACAGCGCGACGGGCAAATCGATCAGCTTGAGCGCGCCTTTCGGAAGCCCGAACTCCAGCCTTCGTAGCAGCTCATCAAGGGCTTCCAAGAACGCTGGCTGGTCGGGAAATAGCGCGGAAAGGATCTGATGCGCAGACCGTAGGTGAAAGCGCGCACCGTCGGCGATCCGGATGATGTCCCCATAGCCGACCGCTCCTTGGAACGGAGTGGTCGAATAACGACGCTCCAGCTCATCAATCGATGTACCCTCGACCCAGTCGAACAAGATCGACGCGCGCTTGCATCGGGCCCAGAACTCAAACTCGTCACGGCAGTATCTTTGAAGCCCTTGCGCCATCGCATTTCCGAAGCGTTGTGCGACATCACTTGCGCGCACGCTTTCGGACCGCCCGCGCTTCATAACCGGCGTGTAGATGCCGTCCATCTCGGCCAAGACCTGAATGGTGCCGAGCACCTGGACCGGATCAGTCTGCCCCACATTGAGCTGCCGCATCAGCTCGATAAGGCGCAGGCTCGATTCGAAAGACAGCGACGACGCACCGCAGGCTCTTCCCAGCAGCGTCAGATGTACTAGTTCGCCATCGAGTTCGGCGAGGCCCGCCTGCAGCAGTCGCGCCACCAACGCCGACACGTCCCCTTCCACAAGGCGGATCCATTGCGGGTTGGCGCGCGAAGCGGAGTAGCCGCCAAAGGTATTCACAAGAAGTCCGGGGATATCTTCAGCGCGGACGCCGCGCACCTGGCTGAGCAGCCGCAGCGTCCACGTCGGCAGGTCCCGCTGCTGGAACGACGACCTCACGTCTTCCGGCGTCCCCAAGACATATCTCTGGAAGAGCTGAGCGCGCTCAACCGGCGTGTCGGCCAGGATGATCGCCTTTCCGATCTCATTATAGCCGAGGCGACCCGCCCGGCCTGCCATGTTCTTGTATTCTGCAATCGTGAATGGACGGCCATCCTCGCCGACAAATTCGTTCTCCGCCAGAAGGACGGTAGAGGCCGGCGAGTTGATGCCCGCAGCAAGCGTCGTCGTGGCCGCCAAGACGTGAATGCCACCGTTCGCGTTTCGGTAGCCTCGCTCGATCGCTTCGCGCTCCGCCCGAAGGAGGTTTGTGTTGTGAAAAGCCGTACCGCCCTGCAAGCACTGACGAAGGTCCTGTGAAGCTCCAGTCAGGTCCTGGGTCGGTAAGGCGGCGATGACGCCCGTGGCAGGCGCGAGACCGAGTTCCTTCGAAAGGTATCGGGCGCAGCCCTGAGCTGGGCCGCGCATGTTCCGAAACACAAGAAGCTTCTCGCCCTTGGCGATCAATTGCTTGGCTAAGGGAACGATGACGTCTTGTGATGACGGCTTGTCTCTTCGCTGCACGATCTGATGTGACGGCAGCAGCGCTTCCGTTTTGGTCGTTCCATCGACGTCGACAAACTGAAAGACGCCTCGCCGATCGAGGACGCCCTCGATCAGTGGGACTGGCCGTTCCCTCGAAGTCAGGAGCGGCAGATCCAGCCAACTGTCAAAGCTGTTGAGGTTGCCGATCACGGCCGACAAGACGACGAGTTGGGGCTCGACACCGCGCTCCCGAGCCCGAAGCAACAACGCAAAGATCAGTTCGACAGTGATGCCGCGCGTGGGGTCGGTGATGAACTGGCCTTCGTCAAGGACCACCAACCCGAGCTGACTCAAAAGACGCGGCGATGCGAGCGCCAGATTAAGGAACATCTCATAGGTGAAGAAGGCGAGGTCATATCGGCCGCTCATGACCGGACCGACGCCGTCCGACGCATCGCCGCTGCATCGCACGACCCGCAGCCCGGCGGGCGTGAAGCGTGCACTGAAGTCCTCGAATTTTTCGTTCACGAGGGCTCGGTACGGCAGAAGGAAAACGGCCTTCTTCCCCGCCGTGACGGCGCGGATCGCGGCCACTTCGCCGATCAGCGTCTTACCTGAACTGGTCGGCGCCACCACGAGCAACGACTTGCCTTCAAGGACGCCATGTTCATTGACGGCCTTGAGCTGCAGCGCATTCAACCCCTGCGGAAAATTCTCTTCCCACTGTTGGACAATCTCCTGCGAAAAGCCGTGCTCGGCCAACTCGGCGAAGGAGCCCGACATCTGCCGAACGGCGACAGTTGGAAACGCGGCTGCAAAGTTGTCGCCGCGCTTTAGCACCGGAAAGACAAGGCCGCCCTGCACGCTGCCGAGAAACACCGGAGTCTGGGTCACACTAATTCGCTCGGCCTCCACGCGAGTGAGGCGGATGATCTCGCCAGCTACCTCGGGGAAGCTGACCGTCTCGTCCGCAGCCTTAGTCAGGGCCTGTATGGTGGCGTAGGTCAGAAGGCCGTGGCCCGTCCCCGGCTGTTCCCATGCAGCTTCATTCGTGGCGCAGGCCGCAAGGAGGATGCGGCCTTCACCGTAAACCTCCGCCAGGGCAAAGGCATTCCGTGGGCGAGCCTCTGTTTCGAGGACGCGCGCCGGCGCTTGGCCGCTGAAACAGCAGTCCAAGATGCACAGCACCGCCCTGGCCTTGGTTCGCTTGAAGGCCTCGGCCAAGGCCGCCATCGGAAGCGCGGTATGCGCCAGGTCCGCAGCGTCTGTGTCAAAGAGCACCAAGCTGCCATCTGGCGACCCATGACCGGCGAAGCCCACGATGACGACGTCGTCCTCCTGCGCCGAGTCAAGCGCGCCGAGGATGGCGCCAGATACATCCGCATGGGTCGCCCGCTCGTCGACGAGGAGATGCGCCGAAAGCCCCTCGATAGTATCGGTGAACAGCGCCCAGAGAGCTGTCGCATCCCGCCGCGCGCCACCGAGCTCCGGGATCGCAGGGTCCCGATGCTTGTTAACGCCGACAAAGATCGCCCTCGTCGCCATATCGCCTCTTAACGGCTCCGGATTGGGAGATGCTCGACCAAATCGTTGACCTCCACCCTCATCGCTCCAACCTCACGCGCAGCCTTCGCGCTCGCTCCTGGAATGCGCCTTCGCCACCCTCCAGGATGTCGCAGACCGCCTTCCTGATCTCCGCGTTCTCCAGCCCGCCCGACCGGTATGAGATCGGCGGCAGGGAGCCGTGCGGATGCGGTCCGGCGTCGGCAATGATGATCTGATCGGCATCGGTGTTGATCACGAGGTTCGCGTTGTGCGTGACCATGATCACCTGACGATGGGCCTTAGCCTCGATGAAGAGGTGAACCAGTTCGTCGAAAACCGACTTGGGATCGAGGTTCTCCTCGGGCTGGTCGATCACCAGCGGCCGGTTATCGCTGTCGTCCAGCGCTAGATAGAGGAGCAGGAGCACGATGCCGCGGGTGCCCGGCGACAGCTTGCGGATGTCGACACCGTCGTAATCGATCCCATAGCGGATCGCGATATGATCGGTGCTGAAGAGCCATTGCGCAAAGCGCTTCGACCAGGCGCGGAATTCCGCCTGGTCAGTGTGCGCGACCGGGGAATGATCCAGCAGGTCCTTTTGATAGAGCCGTCGGAACTCCGCCATCGCTGCGATGACGGCGTCTGAATCCCCGGTCTCCCATGCGCCCTTCATCACCTCATTCGCTTTCTGCAGCAGCGTGCCCTTTCCCCGAAACGCGCCGGCTTTCCTGAGGTCGATCAGACCGTCTTCCGCCTCGGACGCCCATTGCTCCACATTGGCGACACGCGTGACGGAGAAGGAGAGCTTCTTCAGCGTGCCGGACGCGGCAGCGAGGCGCGCCATGAGCGGCGCATAGAGGTCTTCCAGCACTGTTTGCTCCGCGACAAGCGCGTCGAAGGCCCGGCCATAGGCCTCCTCGCGCTGCGTCTGCAGCTCACGCGCGCGATCTCTGGCGCCCTGGGCATCCTTCAGCTTATCGGTCAGCGTCTGCAGTGCTGCGGTCTCGGTCGCGATGCTGCCCGAAAGAGCCGTGTAGCGCCGCTGCGTCTCCTTGTCGGCGCTGACCAGCTTCTCCAGCCGCGCCATCTCCGCCTCGAGCACGGCCTGAGACAGCGTGCTCAGATCGGCGTCGTCTCGAAAGTACGGCGTGTTCGGATCGCTCGGCGCCGGCGTCGATCCCTTGAGCTTGGCGATCTCGCCGTCGACCCATTTCACATAGCCGGCGAGATCGTTGTCGACAGGTCCCTTGTAGTCCAGCAGGAACGACGCCCACTGCTCTGCCGACATGCCGCTGTGGGTATGGCGCGACTGGGCCTGTCTCAGCGCTTCGGGGGCCTGGTTGCGCCGTAGGTCCTTCACCTCGTCCTGCATTGCCAGGAAGGTCTGCCGCTGGCCGGCGAACTGGCGCAGCTTTGCTCGGATCTGGTTTGCGGCTCCCGCCAACTCGGTGTGACGCTGGGCTCGCTTCTCGCTGCCCGCCGATACGAGCTTCGCACGATCGGCCGTGTAGGCGTCGACCAGCTTCTTTTTCTGCGCGACCTGCCCCTCGTAGGTCGCGATCAGCTTTTCCTTCTCCAGCTCGGTGCCGATGCGCTCGGAAATCTGCGACACGGCCTCGGCCTCGCGTTCGCGCGCGAGACGGTGGCGCGACGCGCGGTGATCGAGAAGCTCGGCGAAGTCCAACGTGCCGTCTCGAGCGTCGTCTGGATGGGCCTCAAAGATTACCCGTTCGATTTCGCGCAGCAGGCCGTCGGTCAGCCCGCTCGACGAGCACAGCTCCTCCACGAACTGCTGCGACAGATACCGCACGCGCTCATAGCTGAACGGCCCGTTCGCATCCGAACCATCGAGCGCGCGGATACTCGGTTCTCCGGACGCCCAACTCACCTTGACCTTCCCGTCGCCGACAAGGGGTCGGGCGCGGATAAGAAAAGAGGGATTGGCCCATTCCTCGGCGTTCCACGCCTCATCCGAGATCGAATCGCACCCCGCCGCGATCATGTCAGCCAGCGCGGTCTTGCCGGAGCCGCGCGCGCCGACGATGGCGACGAGCCCAGGATTGAGCGGAATGACCGGCGTCGTCATCCACGGTGCATCAAGGATCTGGATTCCCGAGATCACCTGCGATGGTGTTGCCGATGCCGGCGGCTCGGCGCCGACATGCGCGCGGCCGCCCGGATCGATGCACGCCTGGCGCAGGGCATCGAACTCCAACCCACCCTTGATCCAGGAGAACCGGTCTCCGAAGGGCGAGGCGACATCGTCGAGCTTGTGTGCGTCACTCCCGTGCAGGCAGGGCTTCAGCCCACCGTATCGGACTCGCATTTCATCGGGGGCAAGATCCCTTTGGCCGAGCCAAAACTCGCGCTGCGCCGGACTGCTGGCAAAGATCACGTGCGCGAAGCCTTCGATTTCGCGTCGGATCGTCTGGTCCGCAGCCTCCCGCACGCCCGACGTTCCGTCGGTCGCGCCGCCCGCGACCGCAATCAGGATGTTCTTCTTCGCCCATCCGCTCTCCGAGAACACCTCGCGCAACTTCTGGAAATTGACCTTGAACTGGTTGGCTCCATAGGCCAGCGCCGCGTTGTCGTCGGTGATGTTCGGGTCGGCCTTCTTGCCAAGCCTGATGAGGTCCGCGCGCGTGCAGTCGAAGCGGTCTTGCATGACGTTGAACTGCAGGCGCGACAGCAATCGCTGCAGTTCCTCGACGTGCTTTGGATCCTCGGGGCTGACAAACAGGTGAAGATTGACGAACCCGCCCCTGGCCGTAGCCACGTCGAGTCGGAGTTCGACATTCGGGAAGATCAGCTTGGTGGCAGGCAGCCGGCCAGCGGCCTTGTGCCTCAGCACCTCCTCATAGGTATCCGTGACGTAATAGTCGGTGACGGCGATCGCTTCGATGATCGGCGCCGCCTTTTCCAATGCGGTGAGATAGTCACTCCACATTGTGGGACCGCTGAACTGGTTGTTCATCACCGTTCCCGGTGCATGAATATGCGGCTCCCACCTCCGCCATTCCGATCCCCGACTGAGCACTCATCTCCCCCCTTCTATGCGCCCGCGCGATTGGCCCGCGCGGCGATATCGGCGCAGCGCGCCATCAGCGCCTCGAAGGGTTCGGCATCCTCCAAAAGCAACCCGTCCTCGACCATACGGCCATAGTCTTCCTCCAGTGCCTTGGAGGCATCGCCGCCGGGCACGAGCTGCAAACCGCCGTTAACGGCGGCCACGTAGTCGATCGGACTACGGTCGGCGGCCTTTTCGGCGAAGAACATACCCTTGTGGCGCGCCACCGCGTTCGCCAGCTCGCGATCCGCGAAAGCCGCTTCCGCAAGACCGGCCTCATCCAGCCGCACGACGTCGTGCCAGTGTCGCGCGAAACGATCGCCGCGGAGCCGCTCCTGCAGGCAGAAGACGTGGATCGCCGTCGCCTTTTCCCAGAAGGTTCGCTCGGCGTGCATCACGCGGGGTCGCGCCGTCGGGAACACCACGCCTTCGACCATGCCGGATGCGTCGCAGGTGACGTCCCGCAGACTCGCCGGCTCTCCCGTCGATCTCGCGCCGAACTCCAGCATCACGCTTGGCGCTACGTAGCCGGAGCCTGCCGCAGTCGCCTCATAGTCGATGAACAGCTTCTCGCCCTCGACGCGGACCGTGGCGACCAACGCCTCAGCGGCCAGCGCGACCGCGATGACCGGCTGTACGGCCCCCGCCACCCACTCCGGCAAGCGCTTACGCACCTCGCTCGACCAGCGCTTCTCCTCGCTACGTGTCTTCGGCAGCGCCTCGCCGTTGCCATCCACCAGATCGGGCGCGATCGCCCGGATGTCGTAGGTCAGGTCGACGTCCTCGGAAAACCGCCGGATGACTACATAGGCTTTCGATAGTGACGTTCCGCCCTTGAACACCAGATGCTCACCGAGCGCCGATCCGTAGAGCGTGGCGAGCGCCCACACCACCCATACATCCTTCTCGAGAAGGTGCGCTGGTCGTCCCGACTGATCGGCCGCGACGCTCAGCGCCTCGCGGCGGTCGGCGACCGGAAGGTGGAGAAAGGCGTCAGCCATGCGCCGCCTTTCCCACGCTGCGCGCGAGCCAGGTCGGAAGCTGCGGCGCTGCCGCGACCAGTTCGCTGAAAGTGGACGGCGGGAGCTTCCGCTTCAATGTTTTCAGGGCGGCTTCCGCCTTCTCCGGCCCAAGCCAGGCCAGCGCCCGCACCGCCTCGCCAGCCGGCTTATGAGCCAGGGCGAGTTGCCAGCGCGGAGCGTGGCGAAGTTCGACGACCTGCTTGCCGAGATTCATCGTTCGGCTGCGGCCGGAGGTCAGATAGACCGACCGAACCGGCACCTGGGTCGTGAGGCCGAGGGTGTTGGCGGCTGCCGCCCCGCTCGGGACGATGACCTCGCCGCGCTGGTTGGCGAGCGCCTCGACCGCCTGCTGGACGGCGGGAGCCCTCGTGCCGAACCGGCTCGTGATGGGACGGAGATAAACGCCGCGACCGGCCCGGATCAGTTGACCCCGCTCGGTCAGACGCGACAAGGCCTGATCCACCGCGGCGCGATTACCGAGGTGAAGCAAGCTCTTAGCCGCCACGGGCGTGCCTTCCGGCAACCCTTCCGCATGCGCAAGAATCTGTTCGGTTAACCGTTGCATGGCCGTTCTCCTGTCAGAAATATACGCGGTTTTCTGACAGTTTTCAAGCCAGCGAACTGCCCGGGGGCCGTCCATTTTCCGGCTAGATCAAGGGCGCGCCCCTATCGAGGAGACCGTCCAGGAAGTCCTCCCGCGAACCGATCGGGCCCGCGAGCGTCGCAACGATCAGCGTCTCGACGACCTGGCGGGCCAAGGACCGCGCCATCACCCGCTCTTTCGTCGAGATGGCGGTCATGGCGCGCCCGTGCAGGAAGGCGCTCCGCACGTTGAAGAGCTGCTCATACTGGTCGGCGAAGCGTCGATCGCCCAGCAGGCCGGCCACCCGTCCCGCATTCTATTCGTGGCGCGCATCCCTTTGTGACGGTCAGGCGCGATGCGAAAGTTCTTCTGATAGTCCGCGCGCAAGCCGAGCGCCGCCTCGATCGTCGTGATGTGCGCAAGGAATTCATCCACGCCCTCGGCCAGGAACGCGCGGACGAGGAAGTGAGGGATCGGCGTCTCGAACAAAACCGATTGATTCGCCTGCTCGACGGTCTCCCACCGGCTCTGGTCCCACACAGAGAACTCGGTCTTGGCCACCTCTTCCAAGTGCAGCTCGACCGGGCGCTCTTCCTCGTATGTCCCGCCATAACCGTCGTCGTAAACGCGGTCTTCCCAACTCAGCGTGTCGGGAGACAGCGGCGAACTGGGACGAACGAAGATGTCGCTGTCGATCGTGTAGACCCATGGCACACGGAAGCCACGCCAATCGACTTCCTGCATGGTCGACCAACTCTCCCAGGGGGCCAGCAGGAGGAAGAACAGTGCTTCTTCCAAGGCAGTCGGGAACCGCCCTTTATGCGGTTCGATCCGCCCCCGATCCTGGCTCAAGTCCATAAACAGGACCGGGACCGCGCGCTCCTCCGGCTCCTGCTCGAGCACCACGACCTCCTCAACGATCAGCCAGTGGAATTCGGAAAAGCGCTCGGCATCGAAGTCCTGACGCGGATAAAGCCGCTTCAGCCGCGGCGCATCGATCACGCCGCGCAGCTCGTCCGCGCTCAACCGGCACACCCTGGCCGGACCAAATGCGAGCGGCGGCAGGTCGGCGGCAAGATCGAGCGGCGCAAGGTGCAAGCGCCTAGCCCGGGTGGCGAGCAGCGCCGCGTCCAGTCTCTTCGCCGCTTCCTCCACGGGCAAAGCAAGATGGGCCGTGTCCTTGTGCAGGTGACACGGAAGGCCCAAGGCTCGCAATGCGGTCGAGAGCGCGAAGTTCGGCCCCTTCTTGCCGGCGTTCGGATAGCCGTCGCGGCAGCTCTCACGCAGCCGCACGAAGGCCGGGTGCGTGAGAATATTGTCAGGCCCGGGCGGAAGTGGCCGCCACAGGTTTGTCATCGCCGTCAGCATCGCCGTGCTCGGACCAGTCTCGCTCATCAGGAGATTCGCAGCCGCCGCAAAAGCTTGCCGAGAACCGCCTCGTACTCCTCGGGCTTGGAGAAATCGGCGTAGAGCTTGCCTTTCAGGAACTCCGGCAGCTCACATTCCTCGTAGAGCAGCGGCAGCACGACTACCTCGCCGCTGGCGATCTCGCGGTTCATCGCCACGTCGAGCTCCTTCTTCACCCAAGGGGCGCCGATCGACTTTTTCGACAGGACGACGGCGATGTAACGGCTGAGCTTGATCCCCTCTTCGATCTTGGCGATGAGCGAGTCCCCAATGTCGATTTCGGCTTCGTCCAGCCAAACATGCTCCACGCCGTGGGCGAGCAGATCCTTGCGAAGCTGGCGAACGAAGGGTTTGTCGACGCCAGTGTGGCTCAAGAAGATGCCGTGATACTTCTCATGCACCAGATCAGCCTTCTCCAGCGCGACGCTGTCACGGACGAGTTGATTCTGGGCTTCTTGCGATGTCGGCGGCGTCAGCAGCCAGCCCATCGTGGTCCCGAACGTGACCTGGCCGCCGAGGCTGTAGCCCTCCGGCGTCGTGGCGATTGATGCATACCCTTCGCCGGGATCGGAAAGGCACAGCGTCCAGCCGCCGGTTCGCGCCAGAACCTCGAAATAGCGCGCGAAGGGGCTGTCGGGATCGACCGGCCCCATTCTGCGCCCCTTCTTCACAAGAAGCTCCGAGCGCTTGACGAAGCTCGTCACTTTCGGCGCCGCATATCCAAGATGGGTTTCGCGATAGCCGAAGAAGTTCACCCGCTTCGGCTCGGACAGGCACCAAACGACCGTCGCGCCACCCGCAATCGCGGCTTCCATTTCCTTGCGCCGATCCTCACCATCGAAAGCGGAGTCGAGATCGTAGCGGTCGTTCTGCCCCTTCAGCTTGCCCAGCTCGTAGAGTTCGTTCGAAAACTCTCCGGCCTTGCCGAACAGAAAATGTGTGTAGCTCTCCGGATTGATGATGATTGTGTCGTATTCGTAGAGCGGATAGGCCGCCCGCTCTCGATCGACGTCAGGCTGGCAGAGCCCGAGGTTTTCGATCTCCACCCCTTCGATTTTGTCGCCGGTGTAGGTCAACCCGACAGTCAGCACCCGTTTCATGCGTCGTTCCTTCCCGCCGCCTGCTCGGCCGCCTCTCTCGCTTTCACTTCCAAAACCTCGCCGCGGCTGCCAACGAGCGCGATCTCGATGCCGGCCAATGCGCAACGCGGCGCAAGCCGTTCGGCCAAGCGCAAGGTGCCGTCCGTCAGCGGCACCACGGCGATCTGACACCCCTGCGATGGCGTCGCCATCAGCAACCCTACGGTCTCGCAAAGACCACGATAGAGCCGCGACACCTGGCCCGAATGCCGCGTGTTGATGATGCCGCCTTTGCACTCGGCCGAGATGATGTGGTCGCCAACCTCCGCCACGACATCGCCGAGGCCGGACTTGGGATTGACGGTGATCGTCTGGCCCGCAGCGTTCCGATAGACGCCGCCATAGGAGGTGGTGCCGAGGTTGGAAACCTTCGCGAATTCCCTGCGCAGCAGCCAGCCCGCAAAATCGAATTGCTTTCCGTGTTCGCCATCGGGATGGATGCGAACGTCACGGGCCCTCTGCGTGCGGAGCAAATGCATCGCGTAGGCGAGCATGACCGCGCCCTCGTAGAGATGATGCTCGTGGAGGCCATCCGATTCTCCGACCCGGTTGGGCGGTGGCTCAAGGGCCGTCACCAGATCTTCGAAGTCCAACCCATCCTCCCCCGGCGGAATCAGCGGGCGCTCGTCGCCCCGCCATTGACAGACGCTTATAACCGGCCATATTTGCCCGGTAAAGGAGGCCCTGTCATGTTTGCCTACAACCCCGAGAAATTTGCGTCGTTGTACGCGACCGAGCTTGGTCAGCGCATCTGGACCTGCCTCACTCAGCCCGAAAACGTCGCGCGCCTGGAGACGGCGTCCGAACTCGGCAAGCCCGCCGTCCAAGGCATCGAGGAACAGCTCCTCGCGGAGTTTCGCGAAGAGGTCCTGGCCGACCGCGTGAAGCAGATGGTCGGCCATATGGTGCGGCAGATCCTGGAGCAACGCGACTGGGTGCTCGACCAGACCGACGTGAAAGTCCAATCCGTCCCCTTCAGCAAGGCGGCGCGCTATCGCCGAACGGACTGGTTCACCTTTCACGCCTTCCGCAACAGCAGCGATCCGCGCGACGTCGTCATCACCGATCGCCGGCAAAACCCGGCGCTGCCCGCCGGCCCGCGCTGGACCTTCTACGCAACCTTCGCCAGTCCGTTGAAGGCAGCCGTGGCTTTCGGCGTCCACGACATCAAGCAGCTCCGCCAGCAGGTCCACTCCCACGGCTATCACCGGGTGCAGGTCCCCCGCATGCTACGTCGGGCATGAAAACGAGCAGACGATGAGTGATCTTTTCGACGTCGACGGCGCCAATCTCGATCGCGGGTTTGAAAACCTGAAAGCCGCCGAGCTTCCGATCGAGCAGCAGCTTCACGCCATGCTGCAAGAGATGTGGGAGCGTTACGAGCCCTATGCCGATCCCGACTTTCGGCAGGGTTTCGCACGCGATGTCGATGGCCGCTTCTGGGAGATGTATCTGGGCTGCACGCTGCTCGAGGCGGGCCGCACCTTGCTTCCCGTAGTCGAGCGCCAGCGCGAAGGCGGTCAGCCGGATCTTTGCGTCCTGGAAGATGGCCACCGCATCTGGATCGAAGCCATCACCCCAGATGAAGGCGCCCCAGGTCCTGACCAGATCGTGCGTCCGGTTCCCCTCAACGAGGGCGGCGGCCTTTTCGCCGCACCGATCCGTCAGGCGCAGTTGCGCACGTCCGGGGCGTTCTGGACCAAGGCGCAGAGGATTGCGCGCTATCTCGAACAGGGTGTGATCGTACCGGACGATACGAGGATCATCGCGATCAGTGCAAGCCGCTTCGGCGTCTATGTCGCCGAGCAGCCGTTGCCGCTGATCATGACCACGTTGCTTCCGATCGGGGACGCCTACATCACAATCGATCGCGAGACCGGCAACGTCGTTGACGAAGGATTTCACCCGGCCCCCTTCATCAACCGCGAGCGCAATCCGATCCCGCGCACGGCATTTCTCGACGAGCGTTTTGCCGACATCTCCGGTGTGATCTGGTCCCGCGTTGGCCTCGGCAACTTGTCGCGCCGGACCCGCCCACTGACCTATGTCCATAATCCCCTGGCGCAGGTTCCGCTGGCGACAAACTGGGGTGTTTGGGATCGCGAGTTCGTCATCACGCCGCGCGGCGACGAATGGGAGGCCAACGACATCCTGGCGCAAGCCGCAGCGGAGGCATCATGACGATGCGCCCGAGTGCCGGCGCCTTGCGCCTTCCGGCCCGTGAGGTTGACCATGGCCGTCGGCGATGAGCAGCGACTGATCACGCCGATCAGCCAGCGGCAGTTCGAGCTCTATGCGTTGTCGCTCGAACGCGGGCCCAATTTTGATCCCGCGCAGATCTTCGGGAGCTATCAAGCCGGGCGTGGCAGCGCGAGCGGCTGCATCCTCCTCGATCCGCAGCGCGGGACCTTCACCACCTTGGCCCTGCGCAGGCGTGTCGACCATCGCTGGGTCCGCGTCGACGGAGGCGGCCCTTTTCCAACTCCCGAAGCCGCGCTGGATCACCTGAGCATCAGCATGCGCGCCGGCGAGCCGCCCGAGCCATTGCCGCCGGGCGCGCGGCGGCGGCCGCTTCTGCTGAAGACCGGATCGCGAGGAACGTCGCCGGAGTTCGACCTGCTGACGAGCACGATCAGCCATTACCCGGCGCTGATGGCGGTCGGCGAATGCTACCTTGCGCTTCCGAATCCGGATGCCAACTTCGTCACCGATCTCCAGACCAACAATTTCGCGTCCCGCCTCTTCGAACTCTACCTTCTTGCCTGTTTCCGCGAGCAAGGCCTGATCGTCCGGCAGGACCATGTCTCACCGGACTTCCTGATCGAGAATGATGGCGCCGCCTGCTGGATCGAGGCAGTGACCGCGAACTCCGAGACGCCCCGCTCCGGCGGGATCGGGGACTGGGTGCATGCTCCCGTCGATCGGAATGAACGCATGACTGGCGCGCCAGCCGAGCGCTTCGCCAAGACGCTGCGCGGCAAGCTTCAGCGCAACTATCATGAGCTGGATCATGTGACGGGGATGCCCTTCGCTTTGGCGATCGCCGACTTCCATGAATCCGGCTCAATGGTATGGAGCCGCGAGGCTTTGCCGACCTATCTCTACGGCCTGCGGGCAGACGTCGAAGACGAAGGCGCTGGGCGACGTGCGATCGGCACGCCGATCAACAATCTTACGGGCAAGCACGGCATTCCGGCCGGGCTGTTCCGCGATCCCGACTTTACTTACCTGTCCGCCGTCATCTTCAGCAACGCGGCGACGCTCGCCAAATTCAACCGCATGGGCTTTCTCGCCGGATGGCGGCCGCCGGGCCTCACGATGAGCCGCCGCGGCATTCTCTTCGACCGAACGCCGGGCGCGCTGGAGCCCATTGATTTCGACCTTCCAGTCGAAAGCGCCGAATACCAGGCGCTCTGGCCTTGGGGCGAAGCCTGGTGCCAGGAACTGGAGGTCTTTCACAACCCGAAGGCGACGCGCCCCATTCCCTTCGGTCTCATACCCGGCGCGACGCACTGGTTCGAGCGCGGCGGCGACATCGAGTGCAGCACCATGTGGGCGAACTCGGTCATTTCATCGATCACCCATCTGCGCATGGCCGGCGAGCCCGGGAAGACGAGCGACGCACCAAGCGAAGACGAGCGGCCATGACCTGCCCGTCAGCCAAGCCTCGCCACCATCGCTAATCAGAGGAGAACCGCAAAGTATGGCGACCGAACCATCCGACCGGACGATCGTCCTCCACCTCTTGCGAGGCGCTGTCCCCGAGCGCGCCGATGAAATCAGCGGTCTATGGAGCCAATACGGCCACGCCGTCGAAGTCGCGCCGAGCACCAAGGGCGTCACGATGAATGCGGACGCCAGTCGCATCAAGTTCGACACCAAGACGATCGACTTCTTTTGGCTGCTCGGCTTCAGCGCCTGGCGCGCAATCGAGGTCTATTCGCCCGCCCTGGTGCTCGCGACGCTGACCGGCATACCGCTCGATCAGGCGTTCACCATAGACGCCGAACGGGGGCAATATGAGTTCGACTACAAACAGCGCATCGCCAGCGCCCAATCGCTTATTGCCGCCGAGCAAACCCCGGACGTTTCCTGGCCGGCAGACGTTCCTCAGCCGACCGCCGACCGCGACGGCCTGGGCGACGATCAACGCAAGGCTGTCTTCGACCTGGTCGCACTGGCCCTTGCCTTCGCGCTGCTGCACGAGTTTCGACACGTCATGTACTGCGCCGACAACAGTGCGCCCTCGACGCTGCCCGAGGAGGAAATCGGCTGCGACACTTGGGCCCGCGAGTTTATGACCAGCGGCCTTGCCGCTTACGCAAAGGAATACGGCCACGACTACGCCCAAGTCCAGCAAAAGCGCGCGATGGGAATAGCGCTCGCCGCCGTGATCATCCATGCGATGACGCCGACCCACGCGCACTGGGGCAACCGTCAGTATCCGCCGATCGCCGAGCGGCTGACAGCGATGATCGGCGGCTACAATCTGCCCGCCGGCTCGTCCTTCTGGCCCTTCACGGCCTGCCTTCTGATCGCGCTCATGAGGCAGGAGAACCGGCCGCTCGACATCGTCGCGTACTCAAACCAGGAAATGGTCGAGGCCCTGCTCGACCGGCTCCGTTGACGCTGCGAGGAGCACACGTGCCGGTCTATTTCATTGGCGAAGATGAAAATGGATGCTCCCCGATCAAGATCGGCGTGGCGAAGAACATCGAGGCACGCAAGCGCAACCTCCAGACGGGGAATCCCTTGGAGCTGCAGCTGCTCGGGTGGATCGAAGCGACCGACGCCTTCCAGCTTGAACGAGAGCTGCACCAGCAGTTTGGATCGACCCATGTGCGTGGAGAATGGTTCGACATCGAGCCGGGTGACATTCTGGCCATTCTCAAGCGCGCCGGCCGCGATGGATTTGTCGCCAAGAACGCCGACGCGTTCCAGATTGTCGGATATGATCGCGACGCCATTCCCGAACATCTCGGCGTGTGGGAATGGGCCGATCTGGAGATCGACGCGTGCTGCCCGTTCTGCGGATGCCTGTGCGGCATGCATTTTCAGGAAGCCTCGCAGATGTACTATTGCATCCGATGCGACACGCTGACCGACTTTTCTGAGCTCGATCCGCATGACGGGCCCCCAGAGAATTGAGTCTCAGACCTGCCTTGCAATGGGCTGAGCTGGCAGATCGATTTTTGCTTAGGTGTCCGGAAAGCGGGAATACGCCGATGCTGATAGACGTAGTTCCGGTTTTACGTCTTTGAGGGGAAAGCCTTCCCCTGCGCCCGAGCCTCGTCTCGGTCGACCCCTTCTGCGGGGAGACCCCGCAACGCCCCCTTCAGAGTGAGAGTGCGGACCGGCTTTGCCGTGACGGGTTGAGGGCTGGGAGAGAGGCTCCCGGCGTCCGTCGCGGAGATCCGCGATGTCCAGCAAGACTGCACAAACTCGCCCCGGCCAGGACCGGGCGAGCCTCTATGACGAAATCACCGACAAGATCATCGCCGAGCTGGAGGCCGGCCGAGTGCCCTGGGTCCAACCTTGGGGGACGGCGGCGGCGAAGGCGCCGCTGGCGATGCCAAGGAACGCCGCCACCGGCCGGCATTATTCCGGGATCAATGTTCTGATCCTTTGGGGCGCCGTCGTCAAACACGGCTTTCCCGGTCAGAGCTGGCTCACTTTCCGCCAGGCGCTGGCGCTCGGCGGCAATGTCCGCAAGGGCGAGCGCGGCACGACTGTCGTCTATGCCGACCGCTTCGTACCCGACGACGAAAGGCGGCGCGCCCGCGAGACCGGCGAGGAAGCTCAGGCGATACCGTTCCTCAAGCGCTTCACGGTGTTCAACGCCGCGCAGTGTGAGAACCTGCCGGATGACATCGCGACCGTCGCGCCACCGCCGCCGCCAGACCTGATCGAGCCCCAGGTCGAAGCCCTGGTCCGCGCGACCGGCATCGACTTCCGCATCGGCGGCAACCGTGCCTTCTACGTCCCGGCGCTCGACTACGTGCAGGTCCCGCCGCCCAAGGCCTATTTCGAACCGATCAACTGGCACCGCACCGCACTCCACGAGCTCGGCCACGCCACGGGCCATCCGTCGCGTCTCGGCCGGGATATGGCCGGCAGCTTCGGTTCCAAGAAATACGCGTTCGAGGAGCTGGTGGCCGAGATGAACGCCGCCTTCTGCTGTGCCTCGCTCGGCATCGTGCCGACAGTGCGACATGCCGACTACATCGGTTCGTGGCTTGAGGTGCTCCGGGAAGATAACCGCGCCATCGTCCGCGCAGCCTCACAGGCGAGCAAGGCGGCCGACTGGCTGCTCGGCTTCGCCCCCGATCTCGCGTTGCGAACGCCCGAGCTGGACGATGAACGCGAGGCGGCGTGAGAGAAGCTTCGGTGGATATCGGTGTGTTGCCTCGGGGCACGTCTATCTTTGCTCGCAACTTCCGGTGATTCCTGGGGTAATTAGGAATCGAAGCTGAGACGGTACGCCAATGGAGAAGTACCACATCAAACTTACGAAAGAGGAGGCCGAGCTTTTATCGAAGATCGACCTCCGCTCTCATCATCCCCATCATGACGATGGTCGTGCAGCATATCTGAATAACCAGGAGCCGATCCTGGCACTTCTCAAGTTGCTGAGCGCGCGGAACGCCGTGCCGGAGGTGCGCCTCAGCTATTGGAATGATCCCAACTATCGGACCGGCCGCGTCAAGGGCTCACGCAAGGGCCTTTTGAACGGAATGGATGCACCGGCTCCGATATCTACACGCATCCTCATTTCCTTGAGCATCTGCGTTATTTTCTGTTCGGGACCGAATTGCCGGAGCCCGTTGTCAAAGAGTTTGAGGCGAAGGTGGGCAACCCTGAATGGGTTTCTTCGAGCGACATCGTTCCGATCGGCAAAGCAGCGCGTGAGCTGACGCGGAGATACCGCTTGGATATCGCCGATGCGCCGGAGGAGTTTTTTAAGCTCTGCTTGGATATGGGACTTGGTCTCAGCACGGCTGAGAGCGTGATGCGATCGGTCAAGCAGGTGCGCTAGCTGGGTAATCGCGATGAATGCAAGAACAGCAATAGCACCGACGACGGTCGCAGCCGTAAGCGACCACGCCGACTGGATCCTCGGTTCCTTAGCCGGCGAGACGCTCGTCGCCCGTCCCGATCGCGAGGCGCCCTGAAACGGCCCGGGCCTTGACCGGCGCATTGTCGAACCTATCTATCGCTCTGCTTCGCATGATGGCGCTTCGCCGTCAGCCCCGATTCCGATCAGGGCCCCGTCCTCCAAACGTGGAGGTTAACCGGCGCAGCCCCGCGGAGGGGCGCGTCGTGTGCTGCAGTTTTCTCCGAGGGCCACTTTCAACCTTTGGAGAACATCATGCCGCGTAAGTCTGCCCCCTATACCGATGCAGAAATTGCGCTTGCGAAGCGCCTCTTTGCGCAAGCGCAGGCCAGTAGGACGTTAAAGCCCCCGCGCGGCCTCATCGCGATCGCACTGCGCAACGGCTACCGTCAATCGGTCTCGCAGGCCGTGACCTATCGGGACTAACTGCGTGACGCGCGGCAAAGGCTTTCGCTCCGTGTCGGCGTCAGCGGTGGGCGTCGCCGGAAGTAGAGGAAGAGAGTGGACGGGATTTCGTGACGGGTTGGAGGTCGAGAGAGAGGCTCTCGGCCGCCCGTCGCGGAGTACATCCGATGGCTGCTGCCGTTCAGAAGATCACCCTGTCGTCCTCGCGCGACATTCCCTTCAACAAGCTGGTGCTCAGCCAGTCCAACGTCCGGCGCGTGAAGGCCGGCGTCTCGATCGAGGACCTGGCGGCCTCGATCACCCGACGCGGCCTGATCCAGAGCCTCAGCGTCCTCCCCGTCGTCGACGCCGAGGGCAACGAGACCGGCATGTTCGAGGTGCCCGCCGGCGGTCGCCGCTTCCGGGCGCTCGAACTGCTGGTCAAGCAGAAGCGCCTCGCCAAGATCGCGCCGGTTCCCTGCGTCGTCCGTCAGCGCGATGGCGGCATCCTCGCCGAAGAGGTCTCGCTCGCCGAGAACATCGAGCGCGCCCCGCTCCATCCCCTCGATCAGTTCCGCGCCTTCCAGGACATGCGCGACAAGGGCATGAGCGAGGATGAGATTGCAGCCGCCTTCTTCGTCCCGGCGCAGGTCGTGAAGCAGCGGCTGCGCCTCGCCTCCGCGTCGCCGGCGCTGCTCGACGTCTATGCCGAGGACGGCATGACGCTGGAACAGCTCATGGCCTTCACCGTGTCAGCCGACCATCCTCGCCAGGAACAGGTCTGGGAGGCGATCAAGGACGCCTGGTCGAAGGAGCCGTATCAGATCCGCCTCATGCTCACCGAGACCACGGTGCGCGCCTCCGACAAGCGCGCCGTCTTCGTCGGCGTCGACGCCTATGAGGCGGCCGGCGGCGTCACCATGCGCGATCTGTTCCAGTCCGACGACGGCGGCTGGCTGCAGGACCCGGCGCTCCTCGACCGCCTGGTCGCCGAGAAGCTGAAGACCACGGCCGAGGAAGTTGCGGCCGAGGGCTGGAAGTGGATCGAGGTCGCCGTCAGCTTCCCCTACGACGCGACGCGAGGCCTGCGCGAGCTGCAGGGCGAACCGCTCGACCTCACGTCCGAGGAACAGGCGACGATCGACGCGCTCAACGGCGAGTATCAGAAGCTCGAGGCCGAATATGAAGGCGCCGACGAGCTGCCGGACGAAGTCGACCAGCGCCTCGGGGAGATCGAAACGGCGCTCGCAGCCTTCGAGACCCGACCCGTCCGCTTCGAGGCCGAGGATATCGCTCGCGCAGGCGTGTTCATCAGCATCGCGCATGATGGCCAGCTCGACATCGATCGCGGTTACGTTCGGGCCGAGGACGAAGCGCCGATCGTCCCCAAGGGCGAAACTGGCGTGGAAGCCGGCGGCGATCCAGCCGAGCCGGTCGTGCAGCGGGCCGTCATCACGATCGGCGGCCAGCCTGCCGAGCCGGAGGACGACGAGGACAATGCCATCAAGCCGCTGCCGGATCGCCTCTTCACCGAGCTGACGGCCCATCGCACCCTGGCGCTCCGCAATGCGCTGGCCGACAACCCGCATGTCGCGATGACCGCGCTCCTGCACAAGCTGGTCTCCGACGCCTTCCAGCATCGCATGTACAAGGGCGTTATGGAGGCCTCCGTCAGCCACGTCTTCTTCCCGGTGCAGGATGACGCGTTGAAGGACAGCCCGTCGGCGCGGGCCGTGCATGAGCGCCACGAGGCCTGGGCGGGCGACATTCCGGCCGAGGACGACGCGCTGTGGGACTGGCTGGCGGCGCTCGACGACACCAGCCGCACGGCGCTGCTGGCGCATTGCGTGAGCTACGGCGTCAACGCGCTCTACGAGAAGCCTAACCCCTACGGCGGCAACGGCGTCTCGCAGCACGGCCTCGACATGCGGCTCGGCCAGGCCGACCGCCTCGCCCGCGCCACCGGCCTCAACATGGTGGACGTCGGCTGGCGTCCGACCGTGGGCAATTATCTCGGTCGGGTCACCAAGCCCCGCATCCTTCAGGCGGTCCGCGAGGGCGCCGGCGAACAAGCCACGCAGCTCATCGACCATCTGAAGAAGGGTGACATGGCCAAGGAGGCGGAACGCCTGCTCGCCGACACCGGCTGGCTGCCCGAACCGCTGCGGCTGGTCGACGCTGCCGACGCGCCTGCGGCCGAAGTCCAGACCGGCAGCGAGGACGACGGCGCCGCGCTGCCTGACTTCCTCGCGGGCGACGACGAGGACGTTACCGCCGACGGCGACGACGAAGAACGCCACCTCGTTGCGGCCGAGTGAGCGCATCGCGGAGCGGCCTCGGCCGCTCCGCCCCTCCCTATCACCGAAGGAGCTGCGCCATGTCGCAATCTCACCCAGCACGCCAGTGCGTCATTTTCCAGTATCTCGTGCCCGTGCATGTCGAGGTCGAGGATGGCCTTGTGGCCCGCGTGACCGTCATCGACGAGACGCCGGTCAGACACCCAACCGTCGTCGAGGGCGATCCCTCCTATCTCGACGAAGCGGTGCGCGCCGCCGACGACGGGCAGTCTTGGCCGTCCTGGCAGTTCGGCTACTAGCCGACCCATACCCCGACCCCCTCCGAGCCCGGCCCCCGTGCCGGGCTTTTTTCGTTTCAGGAGTCTCGACGTGACCGATTTTCTCACCCGTTTTTCGTGCCTGCTCGACGTCGGCACGGCCGCAAACGCCGCGCTCGCCTTCGACATCTACTCAGCGGTGATCGCCGAGAACGCGCGGGAAGACCCGCCAGCGGAGGCGTTCCTGCTGTCGCTTACGCCCCAGCACGGGCCGGCCCGCCTTTGGCTCCGCGATGCCGGCAGCGCCGATCAGCAGCTTGCGATCGCCGCTACCAGACCGCCACCTCCCACTGACCGTTGACTCGCGCGAAGCCAATCGGCCGGTTCTGCGGGGCCGCGCCCGCCTTGCTCGGGTCCATGACGAGCTGCGTCATGCAAGTTACGCCTGGCCCGACACCGCCCGGCGAGCAGTCGCCAAGCTTCAGCGTGGCATGTTCCAGCGACGTGCCCGTGAAGCGGCGATACCGCCTGACGGCCGCCGTCGCTTCTTCCTCGCTCGGCTGTGCAACACCGGCGGCCATGGCCGGCGACGCCGCGGGCGATGCCGCAACCGGCGAAATCAGTGGCCGGAGTACGAAGCCCGCGCCGAATCCGACTGCAAGGCACCCTGCCGCAATGATGCCGATCGCGCTTCCCTTCATACCGTCTGCCTCTTGCTCGCCCGGCGCGACGAGCCCGAGAGAGGAGACGCCGCGGCTTCTTTTCCCACAAAGATTAGCGCCCTATCGCCGCCGCCGGAAGCTAGCGCGATGAGCCGGGCGACGTCCGCGCCAGAGTGAGAGGACGGCCGGGACGGGTTTGAGCCCGTCCGGTCGAGAGAGAGCGCCGGGCCGGCTCGTCCGTCTCCCGCTCTCCGAGGTATCTCCCATGCTCCACGCCCAGCTTCCGCCAGCCGCCGAGGCGGCGTCGCTCCCGCTTGCGCTCAAGACACCGCGGGCGGCGGCCATCCTTTCCGCCGCCGAGCATCTCCAACCGCATCTCGAACAGGGCCGCCCGGTCGATGCCGCGACCCTGCGCTCCGCCATGGAGCAGGCCTTCGGTTCGTCCGACGCCACCGGCGCCTGGAACTGGAAGACGGCCTATGATGCCTGCGAGGCCGCGACCGTCCTGTTCTTGCGCAAATACGGAAAGGCGGTTTTCCGCAAAGCCGCGTCTCCGGCTTCCCGGCTTGCCGCACTGACCAAGATCGCCGGCTTGCTGCCGACCCACACACGCAGGTCCGAGGAGGCGCAGACCTTCCAACAGTTCTCGACGCCAATCCCGCTTGGCTTGGCAGCGTTGACCGCCGCGTCGCTCACGCCCGCCGACCGCGTGCTTGAGCCCTCGGCCGGCACAGGCCTGCTGGCGATCCTCGCGGAAATCGCCGGCGCCCATCTCACCCTCAACGAGCTCGCCGAGATCCGCGCTGATCTGCTTACCTCTCTCTTTCCGGCCGCTTCTGTGGCACGCTTCGACGCGGCCCAGATCGACGATCATCTCGACCGCGCGGCCATCCCGAGCGTCGTCTTCATGAACCCGCCGTTCTCGGTGATGGCGAATGTGACCGGGCGCGTGGCCGACGCCGCCTATCGCCACATCGCCTCGGCGCTGGCGCGCCTGGCTCCGGGCGGGCGGCTTGTCGCGATCACCGGGGCGAATTTCTCACCTGAGCTACCGATCTGGCAGGACAGTTTCGTCCGGCTGCAGGAGCGCGGGCGCGTCGTATTCACCGCGGCGATCGCCGGCTCCGTCTATGCGAAGCACGGCACAACCATCGAGACGCGCCTAACCGTCATCGACAAGGCGCCGGCCGACGATCCCGGTCACTTTCCGGATTCCGCCGGCGTGGCGCCCGATGTGGCGACGCTGCTGACCTGGATCGAGAGCCAAGTCCCGGCACGGATGACCGTCGCGCTTCCGAAGGTCCCAGCCGACACAGCGATGCCGCGCACCGTGCGCGGCTATCTCGCCCGGGCCACGTCCGCAACGCCCGCGCGTCGCATCGCTCAACTCGACGGCGTGCCGCTCGACTATGAGACGATGGACTGGACGCCGCCCGAGAGCGGCCGCCTATCGGACTCGATCTACGAGCCCTATGCACTCCAGTCGATCCGCATTCCCGGCGCTCAGCCCCATCCCACCAAGCTCGTGCAATCAGCGGCCATGGCCTCGGTGGCGCCGCCGAAGCCGAGCTACCGGCCGACCCTGCCCGCCACGATCGTCACCGACGGCGTTCTGTCCGACGCCCAGCTCGAGACGGTGATCTATGCCGGCGAGGCTCATGGCGAATTTCTCGCCGGGGCATGGACGGTGGACGAGACCGGCGACCTCGTCACCGCCGCGGCCGACGACGCCGCAAACGCCGTCCGCTTCCGCCGCGGCTTCATGCTCGGCGACGGCACGGGCGCCGGCAAAGGACGCCAGTCGGCCGGCATCATTCTCGACAACTGGCTCCAGGACCGGCGCAAGGCCGTCTGGATCTCGAAGTCGGACAAGCTGCTCGAGGATGCACAGCGCGACTGGTCGGCCCTCGGCATGGAGCGTCTGCTGGTCACGCCGCTGTCGCGCTTTCCGCAAGGCACCGCCATTCGCCTTGGTGAAGGCATCCTTTTTACCACCTACGCCACGCTACGGTCCGACGACCGCGCCGAGAAGCTTTCGCGCGTCAAGCAGATCGTCGAATGGTTGGGCTCCGACTTCGATGGAGTGATCATTTTCGACGAGTCCCATGCGATGCAGAACGCCGGCGGCGGCAAGGGGGAACGGGGCGATGTCGCCCCCTCGCAGCAAGGCCGTGCGGGGCTTCGGCTCCAGCACGCACTCCCGAACGCCCGCGTCGTCTACGTCTCGGCAACCGGCGCGACCACCATCCACAATCTCGCCTATGCCCAGCGGCTCGGCCTGTGGGGCGGCGACGACTTTCCCTTCGCCCATCGCGCCGAGTTCGTCGAGGCGGTGGAGAATGGCGGCGTCGCGGCCATGGAGGTGCTCGCCCGGGATCTGCGCGCGCTCGGTCTCTACACGGCCCGGTCGCTCTCCTATGACGGAGTCGAATACGAGCTGCTCGAGCATCAGCTCACGCCCGAGCAGACCCGCATCTACGACGCCTATGCCGGCGCCTTCGCCATCATCCACAATCATCTCGACGCCGCGATGCAGGCCGCCAACATCACCGGCGACAGCGGCACGCTGAACCGGCAGGCGAAGTCGGCCGCGCGCTCGGCCTTCGAGAGCGCCAAGCAGCGCTTCTTCGGCCATCTGCTGACCAGCATGAAAACCCCGACGCTGATCCGCTCGATCGAGCAGGACCTGGCCGACGGCCACACCGCCGTCATCCAGATCGTCTCGACCGGGGAAGCGCTGATGGAAAGGCGCCTGGCCGAGATCCCGACCGATGAATGGAACGACGTGCGCGTCGACATCACGCCGCGCGAATACGTCCTCGATTATCTCGCCCATTCCTTCCCGGTGCAGCTCTACGAGCCGTTCTCGGACAGCGAGGGCAATCTGTCGTCGCGGCCGGTTTATCGGGACGGCCAGCCCGTCGAGAGCCGAGAGGCCGTCGCCCGCCGCGACGAGCTGATCGAGCGGCTTGCATCGCTTGAGCCTGTGCCTGGCGCGCTCGACCAGATCGTCCAGCGCTTCGGCACCGATGTCGTGGCCGAAGTCACCGGCCGGTCGCGGCGCGTGGTGCGCAAGGGCGAACGTCTCGCCGTCGAGAACCGAGCGGCGTCGGCCAATCTCGCCGAGGCGGCCGCCTTCATGGACGACCAGAAGCGCGTCCTCGTCTTCTCAGACGCCGGCGGCACGGGCCGCAGCTATCACGCCGACCTTGCGGCCAGGAACCAGCGCCTGCGCATCCACTATCTCTTGGAGCCGGGCTGGAAGGCCGACGCAGCGATTCAGGGGCTCGGCCGCACCAACCGTACCAACCAGGCGCAGCCGCCGCTCTTCCGGCCGATCGCCAGCGACGTGAAGGCCGAGAAGCGTTTCCTTTCGACGATCGCGCGCCGGCTCGACACGCTCGGCGCCATCACGCGCGGGCAGCGCCAGACCGGCGGCCAGGGCCTGTTCCGGCCCGAGGACAATCTGGAAAGTCCCTATGCCCGCGACGCGCTCCGCCAGCTCTATCTGCTGCTCGTCCGCGGCAAGGTCGAGGGCTGCTCGCTCGATCGCTTCGAGTCCGCCACCGGGCTGAAGCTCATGGACGATAACGGCATCAAGGACGAGTTGCCGCCGATCACCACCTTCCTCAACCGCCTTCTCGCGCTCACCATCGACCTGCAGGGCGTGCTGTTCACGGCGTTCGAGCAGCTCCTGACTGCCAAGGTCGAGGGCGCGATCCGCAGCGGCGTCTATGACATCGGGCTCGAGACGCTGCAGGCCGAGAGCTTCGTCGTCACCGGCAGCCAGGTGATCCACATGCATTCGGGCACCGGCGCGGAAACGCGGCTGCTCACCATCACCCGCCGCGAGCGCAACCGGCCGACAAGCCTGGCCGACGCCCTCGACCATCTCTCCGATCCGCGGGCGCGGCTCTTGGTCAACGGCCGCTCCGGACGCGCCGCCATACAGATTCCCGCACCCTCGATGATGCTCGACGATGGCGAGATCGAGCGCCGCGTCTGCCTGATCCGGCCGATGGAGCAGCACTACGCACCGCTGCGCGTGATGGACGAGAGCCATTGGGAGAAAGCCGATCGCGCCGGCTTCGCCGCAGCGTGGTGGGCGGAACTGAACGATGTGCCGGAGTTCTCCGACAGCACGATCCATATCGTCGCCGGCCTGCTGTTGCCGATCTGGAAGCGTCTGCCGAACGAGTCGACCCGCGTCTACCGGCTCCAGACGGATGCCGGCGAGCGCATCATCGGCCGCCGCGTCTCGCCCGCCTGGGCGGCGAACGCCGTGACGACGGGTGCCGCGTCACTGACTCCGGAGCAGGCCTTCGCCGCGCTGATGGATGGCACGACGATCCTCGATCTCGCTGACGGCCTTCAGCTCCGCCGCGCCCGCGTCGTGAGCGCCCACCGACTGGAGCTGACCGGTTTCACTGAGGCCATGCGGGATCGTCTGCGCGCCTATGGCGTGTTCAGCGAGATCATCTCGTGGAAGCTCCGCTTCTTCGTGCCGGTCGACGCCACCGGTCCGGGCGTCATCACCAAGCTGCTCGACACCTTCCCGGTGACGCGCATCTCCGAACGGGAGGCCGCGTGATGGCACGTCAGGACGCCTCCGATCTCGCCCATCGTCTCGGTCGGCAGGCCGAGGCGGTTTGCCGGCACTACCTCTCCAGCGGTCGCCGCGAAGGCGGCTACTGGCTCGTGGGTGACGTGCGCAACACGCCGGGCCGCTCGATGTATGTCCGGCTCAAGGACACGCCCAAGGGTCTCGCCGGCAAATGGACCGACGCGGCGACCGGCGAGCATGGCGATCTCCTCGACGTGATCCGCGAAAGCTGCGGCCTAGTCGACTTCAAGGATGTCGCCGATGAGGCCCGGACCTTCCTCAGCATGCCGCCGCCGGAGCCGGAACCTCATGAGTCACAGCGGCAGAGCCCGGCGCCTCATGGCTCGCCCGAAGCGGCCCGCCGGCTGGTTCGCATGTCGCAGCCGATCTACGGCACACTCGTACAGGCGTATCTCCGGGAACGCGGCATTACGGATTTACGCGGAACCGGAAGCCTGCATTACCACCCGCGCTGCTACTATCGGCCCGACGAGCACTCGCCGACAGAAACCTGGCCGGCGATGATCGCGGCCGTCACCGACCTCGACGGCAAGATCACCGGGGCGCATCGCACCTGGCTCGATCCACGCCGCCGCGACAAGGCGCCGATCGACACGCCGAGGCGGGCGATGGGCGATCTTCTCGAGCATGCGGTCCGCTTCGGCATCGGCGGCGAGGTGATGGCTGCAGGCGAAGGCATCGAGACCGTTCTGTCGCTCCGGCAAGTCCTTCCCGACATGCCGATGCTGGCGGCGCTCTCCGCGGCCCATCTCGCCGCCATCCTATTCCCCGACACGCTGCGGCGGCTCTACATCGTGCGCGACAACGATCCGGCCGGTGACGGGACGCGCGACAGCCTGATCGAACGGGCGAACGCGGCCGGGATCGAGGCGATCGTCATCTCGCCGGAGCTGGGCGACTTCAACGAGGATCTCCGCACCCTCGGCCTGGACGCGCTGCACACGGAAGCCCGGGTGCAGGTCGCACCGCAGGACGTTGCCCGCTTCATGGCGTTGGCGGCATAGCCGGCATGAGAATGGCTGTGCGGGTGGCCGCCGTGCGCGGCGGATGCGTCAATCCGTCGGAGGGGCACCGCGCCTCGGCCTTCGAGAGGGCGATCGGCCCACAAGCCGGCCAGCCGGGCAATGGCGGCGGCCGACTATTTTCCGGCGCGGCCTGAAGGCCGCTTTCCATCGCGAGGCAAAATAGCCGGCCTTAGCCATCGAGCCCTGCGCTCGCGCTCCGGATGCCCGGCCGTCCGGCCCGTGGGCTTCGTCGCCATGAAGGCCGCGACGGTCGCGGTCCAACCGACGGAGCAACCCATGCGCGAGCACGACGACTATGAACCGCACCACGAATCCTCACCGACCGACCACGTCCTCAACGAACTCCAGCTCCACGGTTACCGACCCTTCGCCGACGAGCCCGACCAGCGGCTTCTACCCGATGGCAACCAGGTCGCGGGCGCCGTCGCCGATATCTTCGACGCCCTGATCGGCACCTTGGAGGATACGCGCCTCGAACCCGATCTCGACGATCTGCTCTGGTCGACGGTGAACGTCTTCCACCGCGCCACCGACCGGATCGGCCGGGAACTGGACGACAACGAGCAGGCCCAGAAGCGCGCGCAGCGGGAACAGGACGGCAGCGAGGTTAAGTCGGTCGAACTGGAGCGCCTGATCGCAGAGGGCATGACGCTAATCGAGCGCCAGAACGCCTTCGAGCTGATGCGCGACCAGGCCGCCGAACACTACGAGCGCCACGTCGGCAAGCCATGGCTCCCGCGCAGCGGATCGAAGGTCAACCATCGCAATCTGACCTCGGCGATGATCGACAGCCGAGACTTCCTCATGGCGAAGAAGCGCGCCGACCAGGAAGTGCTCCTGCCACGGGGCCCCAAGATCGCGGTGACCGGCGGGCTCGACTACGACGACCACCGGCTGATCTGGGCCAAGCTCGACCAAGTCCATGAGAAGCATCCCGACATGGTGCTCATCCATGGCAAGTCGCCGAAGGGCGCCGAGAAGATCGCCTCACTCTGGGCGAAGAACCGCAACGTGCCGCAGATCGGCTTCGCCCCCGACTGGAC
>JAGXAN010000011.1 GCA_019075865.1 Hyphomicrobiales bacterium
GGCGGACCTTCGCAATCGTTTCCAATACCAACATCCCTGCAAGGCTCCCATGCAAAACATGAAAGCCAATATGAACCATGCATCAGAGGGGTCCCGTTTGGATGCCGATAACCCCTCAAGAGGGGTCCTTATTCCATGCCGAAACACACGCTGCTCGACGGAAGCTGCCGTGGTCCGCTGCGGCAATAACGTAATTGATGTGACGAATTTGAACGGGCAATGCATAAACTCCTCCCCAGCCTTCCTTTTATGTAAAGCAAGGATTTGTACAACACAGCATAGTGCGCACGTTTTGGACAGTTGATATTATTCAGTCGCCTCATTTAAATACGCAGTTGTTTATAAATAAATTTGCAGTTGCTTGTAAAATACGAAAAATTATCGTTAATATTGTAAATGATAAATTAATATGTCTATCTTATGAAATAAGAGCAAACACTTAATTAATTATCAAAATATAGGTCTGTGTCTGGAATTTGGTCGGATATAAAGTGTAATTATATTTTCTCAAAAAATCAATAATTTTATTGCGTTTAGGCAAGGGTTGTGGATAGGTATTTGTTCATAAGAGAATTCCGCCTCTTACGTGCTTGCGTTGCAGGTCGTAGAGCTAGTAATTCCACGGCCTTCCTGAGCCAAAACCTCAGAAAATTACGGCTGCTGTAGGACTACGTTCGTGGAGCACGTCAAAATCTGGCCAAAGCTAACTTCAATATGGATTAAGTGATAGCGGGCAAGGTCAGCTACGATCCGCTTTTCTTGGCGCGGCAGATGATTCAGCGAAAGCTCGAAGGGCGTCAGACGTCATTCAGGCTGCCTGAACTCGTCGAGCTTGTTATGTCGAGGCTGCTGAAATCGGCCTGCATGGTGCCGAGACGCTCGACGTCACGCCACAGGTGGCACAGCGCATCTTTCAGGAGCTCAGTCTTCGCGAGATGACGGGCCGTGGCAGGCTTCGCGCGTGAGGAGTAATCTGAACTATCTTGGCTATTGAATGAAGCATACGCTTAAAAACCATACACCAGTGAATTCGTTTCACCTCAACGCGGGGACCTGAATGCCTAGAAGTTGACAATCGCCAAATTTAGACGGACGGCTTGGCAACTTAGCAGTGCAACACGCTACTTCTACGCGAGACAAGATCAACGACTCCCAATAGACTATCTTCGACACTCGAGAGGGAGTTGTGAATGAGAATCAAATTTGTCGAGGTCTCCAATTTTCGGAAACTGAAGTCGACCCACATTGATTTCGACAAGAAGACCACGATCTTCGTAGGGGCCAATAGCAGCGGAAAGACTTCAGCGATGGTTGCCCTAAGAAATTTCCTCCTATCTCCGAACAGGCTGGTGTTGCGAGACATCACGATCGCGAACTGGACAAAGAGCGAAGCGAGAGGCTTCCTTTTCTCATACGAAAAGCCTTTCGGTGCCAAACCACTCTCAGACCAAGACCGGAAGAATGCAGCCGAGGGCGCCGATACAGGCGTCGACCGAACCAGAAGGCTTCTCTGTGTCACTTGTACACGCGCCGCGAAAAGCTTAGCCCTCGTTGCCTATACCGAGAACCCCGACATGTGAGCTGCCGCGGTAGTCAAACAAGGGTGGTTCAGCGCCGATGAAATTGAGCGGCTGTGAAGGTCGATCGATCGAATCAAAGATGAACATGACGCGAGGGCCTTGCCCAAAATCTATGGAGAGCAATATTCTAAGTACAGCATTCTCTGCGCATTTTTTTTTGTGAACTGGATGGGTAGCACTTAGGTGGCTTTAGCAGCAAGTGCGCCCGCCAAGAGCTAACAAACCATTCCCGACTTTCCCCCCGTATGCGGCCGGTTACGCCGTCGGGCGCGCTACAGAATCGAAGTGCAAACTGAACGCATTATAGGACCACATGGCCTCCGGCTCTGGCACCGCAGAAAGACACTAAAAGAAGCTAAAAGAGGAAAAGCATAAATGAACGAACGAAAAGTGAACCAAGCTGTCGAGGCAGATCCATTGACGCCTGAGGAACGTGCACGATCTAATTTCGTTCGAGACATAGTGCAGCGGCGTGAGCACCCTCCGCTCGACTTAAAGATGTGGCCCGGCCCGACGCCAAAGCGGATCGTGCAGTTCTGGGACGATTTGCAGCGATTACCCGATGATGTAATAGTATGCATGGACTCTTGGAAACAACTGGAACACAAAGGGTTTGAGCTAGAGGTCTTCGACAGGGTCTCTGCGAGCAAGTTCATTCGGAGCCGGCTGGGGGAACGCTATGAGGAAGCATTCAAAGCTTGCTACCACCCATCAATGATGTCGGACTACTTCCGTTACGCTTACGTGCTAGTAGAAGGCGGTTTTTATATAGATGCCGACGATGTCTACCATGGCACGCCAATTGAACACCTTTTCGTAGATGGACGACTAAAGCTTCAGCCGTTCTGTTACGACATCTCCACGGCTCAAATGGTGGCACCGTCGATATTTACAGTGCCTGGTGTCAATCAGCCGGGATGGATTTTTTACTTCAATACGACCCCTTTGATCGCACCATGCAATCATCCTGTCGTCGAGAGAGCGTTGTTGAATGCAACCGCAGCTCTGGAAGCGCAAGGAGGGAACGAGCTGCCCGAGGTTCAGGCTACTACTGGGCCGGGAAATCTCACCCGATCGGTATTCGAAATCGTCAAGGAAGGATGCTCACGTGAAGCGGTGATGGTCGCGCGCGATTGGGAGCTAACATCCACCAGTCAGTGGCCCCTTAGTTATCGCAATGACTCGAGGAACTGGAGGTTGTCCAATCAGCAAGCGTATAGCGCACACCAGCTTTCGGACGATCGATGAACCTTACGCGCTCTCCACTAGCCATTCTTCATTTTGCGTTTCGCCTGGGACACGGTCTTCGCTTAATACTTCCGAAGCAGGCGTCAAAAGCTTTCGGGCCGAAACGCGAGTCTGGCAATCAGACCATTGAAAAGATCTACGTAATTAATCTCGATCGTGAGCCAGGTCGATGGTCCCGCATTAAGAAGGAGCTTAGACGCATCGAGGATGTGTTCGGCAATGATCTTCTTGGCATCACGGATCGGCAGAACGCTGTCGATGCGAGAAGTTTTCTGCAGGATCCGCCCAAAGACTCAGATGTAGATCCCTATTACACGTTAGCAGATCAACTTTTCGTTGAGCCCCAGCCTCGGGCACTGCCGAGCAAATTTGAGCTTGAAGCGCCGATCCGAATGAGTAGGGCTGAAGTTGCTGTCGCCAAATCACATATCGAGGTTTGGAGACGAATTGCGCAGTGTACACAGAAGTATGCTCTCATCCTCGAGGATGACGTATGGTTTCGTGCAGGCTTCGCTCGTCAACTTGACCAGGCGTGGAAAGAAGTCACGACTGCAAGCGGAGGATCTGAAGGCGCTGATATCCTTTACGTTTCATACATGGAAGCAACAAACGGCGCTCAGAAATCGTTCATATCGAGCAATGTGTTCAGGCCGGTGCGCGGACTGTGGTATATGTCAGGATACATCCTTTCCAGACAAGGCGCAGAAAAGCTTCTTAGTTTACTTCCGTGCCGAGGGCCCATCGATCTTTGGATCAACCAAAAGTTCAACACTTTGAACGTATTAGCAACGAGGCGCAGTATTGTCAGCCAAAGAACAGATGCCTCCTCAACCAATTCGTACTCAATTCTTCCGACCCTAACTAAGATCGGAGCTATCAACAGCGAGGGCGCGGCCCTTTTCAACGCTCGTCCAACCCAACTACCTGTTTTTGCATTTGGCCCAGTCAACTCAGGCCAGTCATCCCTTGCAATGGCATTGTCGATGCTCGGGTACCGATGCTGCAGTGACCTAGAGGGACTGCCTTTCCATGAACTGAAGGCGCTTCGTGAGGGCCGTGTTGATCGGGTATTTAATGCGTACGTTAACGTGGGAGCCCTTGTGTCGATGGTCGAGGACCTTCGACGCAGCTATCCGCAAGCTAAGTTCATCGTAACGGCGTCTCCGAGCGATGTTTCTTGCCAAACCATTCGAGGCATATTAGCGAGTTTGGATGGTGCGAACCTTGTCGTGTTTGACCCTGGCGCCGTCAGTGCTTGGCGGATCCTCTGTGATCACCTCAGGTGCGCGCCACCTTTGTGCCCCTTCCCAAGGTTGTACGATTTGGGGCAGAGGCATATCGCCGATACATGTGGGCAAACTGCCTTCGAACGTAATCGTGAGATACCTAAGTGGGATCGATCACCATGGCTCGTTGAGCTGGATCAGAACACTTGGTCAGGCATTCAGGTGGTACCGCAAACGCCAGAAGGCGAGGAAAATTGGGGCGAGGCCGACCAAAGCTTTGGTGAGTTCGATCCGTTGCTTTGGTCAGCACGGTCAGACACTTTCACTGGCAACCTAGCGCTTTTCCGTCCTCTGAACGTTGAGTACAACCGGATTAAGGGTGCGACGATTTTCATTCGCCAAGAAGAGTTGGGTGTTCGACAGTTTAGCGCAGGTGCCCTGACAAGCCATGCCGACTACCTCTTTGGGAGGTTCGAATCAACGTTCCGAGCATCTGATGTGCCAGGAGTGATCACGGGATTCTTTCTTCACCGCAACTCACCTCATCAGGAAATTGACATCGAGATTGCCGGCAACATGCCGACGCGCCTCCTGGTCAATGTGTTCTACAACCCAGGTGGTGACGGCGACCGGTTCGACTACGGGTACCGAGGTTCCCCGAGCTATATCGAGTTGGGATTCGATACTTCGAAGGGTGAGCATCGATATGCCATAGAATGGAATCCGAGCGAGATTCGATGGCTGGTGGATGACCTATTGGTCCACCGGCGTGTTCTTTGGAATCCGACCCCGATCCCTCACTTACCGATGAAACTGCATTTCAACGCTTGGGTTCCTCGCTCCTCCGACCTTGCAGGCCGCCTTAAGACCCGGAGGCTTCCGGCGATGGCCCACGTTCGTTCGATACAAGTGCGTGCGCACAGCCCAAATTTACTCGATAAAAGCGAGAGGGATATCTCCGATTCAAACGAGACAGCTATTAGCGGGGTTTCAATGTGAAAATATTCTCTTACAACATAGGCCATGACGGCGCATTTGCGTATGTCGAGGACGGCAGATTGGCATTCTCCATCGAGGCCGAGAAAAGTTCGAAATACAGACATTCGTCGTTATCTGTCCCCGATGCATTCGACGCACTTGCAGAACTTAATTCTGTTCCCGACGTTCTATGTGAAGGGGGGTGGTGGCCAGGCGACTCTCCGCGTGGAGGCCAAGTAGCGGCTGACTACCGTGGTAACGATCAGGTGATCGTCAGCAAGAAGCGGTTTTTGGGAAAGACTATCGATTTTTTCTCATCTTCCCATGAACGCTCGCACCTTCTATGCGCGTTTGGGATGTCCAGCTTACCAAAGGGCACCCCGTGCTACGCGTTGCTATGGGAAGGTATTATTGGAGCGTTTTACGAGATCGATGCGGAACTGAATATAACGAAAATAGCTGATGTGATGCCAGAGCCTGGTCATCGCTACGCCATGCTGTACGCGTTAGCGGATCCTACCTTCGATAAAAGCACTGCGGAATTTTCTCGCTTGTCCGACGCCGGAAAATTGATGGCGCTCGCTTCGTTTTCGAAAAGAAGCCAGCCGTCGAGCGAGGAGACTAAGATCACGTCCTTCCTATTGCAGGATTGCAAGCACCTCAAGCCCCGTGATTGTGAAGCATTGAAAGGTTTGCCGCACTACAATGTGGGCTTGGAAGACCCTGAATTCCGAAATTTTGCAGGCATCTTTAGCGACCACCTATTTGACCGCTTTCATGGGTTCGCTGAGGCAAATCTAAAACGAGGAATGCCATTGTTGATAACCGGGGGCTGTGGGCTTAACTGCGATTGGAACACTAAATGGAGAGATTCGGGACTATTCAGCGATGTATTTGTCCCTCCAGTCACTAATGATTCTGGTTCAGCGATTGGTACGGCCATCGACGCACAGTTCCAGTTCACTGGCAACCCAAAGATTTCCTGGGACGTGTATTCTGGGCTGTACTTCGTGTCAGACAAGGTTGTTGACAGCACCCTGTTTGATGAAATTGAGCCCAGCATTTCGACTGTTGCAGAAATGTTGGCCAGTGACATGATCTTGGGATGGGCAAGCGGTCGGTATGAAATCGGACCACGCGCTCTCGGTAATCGCTCCATCTTAGCTGCGCCTTTTAAAGCCAGCACCAGAGAGCGGTTGAACGTCATCAAACAGCGTGAGCAATTTCGTCCAATCGCTCCCGTCTGCTTGGAAGACGATGCTGACAAATGGTTTGGATGCAGTCACCCAAGCCCGTTAATGCTTTACACCTATCGGGCCACCACAAACGAGCTTGAAGCGGTGACCCATGTGAACAGAACTGCGCGGATCCAAACAGTATCTGCGCTCACTAATCTTCCATTGTTCGATTTGCTGTCTGCTTTTAAAGCCTTAACGGGCTTCGGCGTGTTGTGCAACACGTCCCTGAATTTCAAGAACAAGGGCTTCATTAATACAATATCTGACCTCTCAGCTTACGCCTCGCAGCATCAGCTTGATGGATTTGTGGTTGAGGGACGGGTTTACATGCTGAAATCCTCAGTGAGGTACCAGAGCTATCTGCTTGATTGCAGATGATCGGAGGTGGGTCTGTCTGACGCTAAATGAGCCACTGTAATTGGGTCTCACCGGTGGATGCGAGCTTGCCGCAGCCTACGGGCTTAATCAAAACAATCCGGCAAAGGGATAGAACCGGATTAACGTGCCCGCTGCCATATCCCCGACGTCAGCGGGCATTTCCGCGAGGCCGTCAGCCTGCGTCAACGGTAACAACCGTGCCGAGCCGCCGCGCCCGAGTTTTTCCAGCAGGGGCAGCGCCATGGCATCATGCCCGACGATTTTCGCCGGAACCATTTCCGTGCGACCAGGCTTGTGCCGAAATAGTTCAGAAGTACGCGCCGTTTGGGCGCTGTCAGGCAGGCCTTCAATGCCAGCGAGCAGTGCCAGTACAGGTCGCACGAACAGCACATAATGGATCAACGCTGCCACTGGATTTCCGGGCAATCCTAGGACCTGCATGTCGCGGAGCCTGCCGAAAGCCATCGGCTTACCCGGCCGCAGTGCGAGATGAAGGCTCGTGCATGTGCCGCCTGCCATGAGCAAAGCGCGCGCCAAATGATCAGCTTCGCTGCCAAAGACACCTCCCGAAGTGATAACTAAGTCCAAGGCCGGGGCTGCGGCATGCAGCGCTTGAGCCAAAACCTCAGTTTTGTCGGAAAATATGCCCAGATCCACAGGTTCAAGCCCGGCATGGGCGAGCGCCGATAGCAGCATGGGGCGGTTGGTATCGGCGATCCGGCCCTCGGCGATGGCGTCGCCGGGCTCGACCAGTTCATTGCCGGTCGAAAGAACGCCAACTCTGATCTGGCGAACCACCTGAACACGCCGGATGCCGGTCGCAGCCAATAAGGCAAGATGGCGTGCATCCAGTCGCACCCCAGGGCGCAGGAGTTCCAAGCCGGGCGCAACGTCTTCGCCTCGCCGTCGAATATTGGCTCCGAAGTTAAGTGGCTTTGTGATAATGAGCGCGTCATTGTCGCGTTGCACGGCTTCTTCAGGAACGACCGCCGCGAGATTGAAAGGCACGACCGCTCCGGTCAGAATGCGCAATGCCGTACCTGGCTGGAAGTCCACAAGGCCCAGTTGATCGCCGGCATGGATGCCGGCTACGATCTTGAGGCGCAAAGGCATGGCCGCTGACATATCCGCGACATGAATACCAAATCCATCAACCGCGCTGTTGTCAAACCGGGGCAGAGCAATTCCGGCGACTTGCACTTCGGCCAGACACCGACCGGCCGCAGCGGCGATCGGCAGCCACTCGCTGCCCGATACACGGTTGCTCTGGGCTAACAATTGGTTCCGCGCTTTCAGCGGGTCAACGAGCGTCCTTGTCCGTAAAAGCGGGGGCAGTTCAAAATTCATGATGATTCATGTCCCCACATGGGCGTTACTGCATGAACGATTGGGCGGCATCAAACCGATGCCGCCCTCTTGGCGATCAGACCTTGTATTCCCACGACTTGAAGCTGGTCGCGCGTGCATTGGCAGGAGCCGCCGCAATCTTGCGAATATTGCCCCACGTCTGCTTATAATTGGGAATAACAAGTTCGTTCACGCCTGCCGACACCACATTTCCGGCAACCCCATTGGGAAATCCGAACAGCATGAAAGTCTGTTTCGGCCTTGCTGTTGGCGTTGGATAAGCCATTGCCTGCGTTGCGCCATTCTCGTTATAGACCTCGACAAGATCTCCTGCCGAAATCCCGAGACCCTTCATGTCAGCCGGGTTCATCTGAATGAAGGCATATGGAATGCGGTCGGTAACGAAGGTCTCCTGTTGATCAAGATAAGCGCTTTGCCAGACTTGATTCACGCGTCCATTATTGATGAGGAAGGGGAACTTTTTCTTCTCAGCCACCTTGTCCGCAAGTTCCAAACCGCGCCAGGCCGAGGCAAAGAAGGTCGCCTTGCCGTCCTTGGAATTGAACTTGCCATCCGCGAAGAGGCGCTTTGTCCCGGTGAGCTTGCCGTCGGCAAAGCCGGTTGCCGGTTCTTGCACACCATTGGTGCCCATGGCCCTGAGCCGGTCATAGGTCACGAACTTGCCGCCGCCGGCATTGAGATGATACCCATCCATAAAGGCATCTTCCTCGGTTTTCCAGTCGAACCCTTTGAACTTCGCTGCCTCCTTGTCCATTTTCAAGGCTTTGAACGCCTTTTCAAGATGGTTGGCGATGCGGGCGGCAATCAGACAGTCCGGCATGGCGCTGCCGGGCGGATCCATATAGCGCTCAGTCAAACGCAAGCGGCGTTCGCCATTCATTGAGGTCAGGTTCATTTCGCCTGCGGTGGCGGCGGGCAGCCAGACATGGCTAGCCTGGCCAATTTTTGAGGGCACAATGTCCACATCCACCGAGAACAGGCCACCGTTCTTGATCGCGGCGGCAATGGCTTTGACCATGCCATCGCGGTCGCCATAGGGCACGGAACCCATGGCATTTTTCACCATATCGGTGCGGTGGCGATACATTTCCTTGAATTTGTCTGCATTCAAGGTGGTCTTGTAATGGTCACACGCCCAGATATGGTGGACACCGCCCTTCCCCTCAAACAACAGCTTGTCAATGTAAGGGGCCGGTTTGCCGCCCGGATAGTCAGGCCGGACATAGCCTTCCTGATGACCACCCATACGCACACAGCCGCCGCCGGGCCGTCCGACATTGCCGGTGGCGAGGGCGACATTCACAATCGCCGCATTGGTGCGGTAATTGTCGTTACCCCAAATCAGGCCTTTTTCATAAGCAAACATGGTGCGCCGACGCGCGCCGCCTTTTTTGGGCTGGGCAATCCATTCCGCCGATTTTTGAATGTCGGCAATGCTCAGGCCGGTGATTTTCGCCGCTTCCGCCAGCGACATCTTGTTATCGGTAACCGCTTTGTCATAATCCTTGGTCGAGGCTTTGATGAAGGCGCTGTCGGTCCATCCCTTGTCGTGAATATAGGTGAACCATGCGTTGAATAGCGCGAGATCAGTGCCGGAATTGATGGCGAGGTGGAGCACGCGATCCTTGCCTGCCTCGATCTCTGCGGCATTGATCGTCACAGTGCGTCGCGGATCAACGAAGACAATGCGCGCTGGCGGATGCTCCTCATTGGGCATCTCTGCCTTCTTTTTATCACCCGTCATACCACGCAGGTTCGGAATCCAGTGGTTGAGGAAATAATTGGTCTGGGTTTCCAGCGCGTTATTGCCGATGGCGACAAGCGTGTCAGCAAGTTCGGCATCCTCATAACAATTGTTAAGTTCGCCCACCCCCATATCGCGTGTGGCATGAACCTCAGAATTATAGGCCGGGCGGTTGTGAATGCGGCAGTTCTTGATTTTCATGGCCCCAAAATAGAGCTTGCCAGTACCCCAGGTGTTCTCGTAGCCACCGCCAGCGCCGCCGTGATCGAACATAGAGACAAACAGTCCATCTTCGCCTTGATCGGCAATAACCTGGGCGGTGACTTTGGCAACAAGATCTAGTGCATCGTCCCAGCTTGTCGGCTGCATCTGCCCGTAGCGCCAAACCATTGGCTCGGTAAGCCGCTGTTGCTGGGTGAATCGCGCTGTTGAATGAAGCTCCTCGGCCATGCGCGCGCCGCGAATGGAGCCAAGCCCGGAGTTTACCACACAATTTGCATCAGGCTTGATGACGACATGCACGTCCTCACCATTCTGCTTGACGATGTTATACATGGAGGGAGAGTACCAGTTTGAGGTCATGGCCTCCTGCTGCTTGCCGAGATTGACGCCTAGAGCATTCTGGCCGGGCGCGGTGCCTCCAACTTCGTTCAATCCCCAAGTGTAGGCCTTATAGCCGCAGCCAACGATACAAAAATTGCAGGTGACATTGTGCTCCTTGGCCCCTTTCGGGATGATCGGGAGCTTGTTAATGTTACGCTTATAAGTCATGGGTTCAGCCTTTCAGCACATTCGAGAGACGGCCATAAATGAGTTCATCAACACCGTTGGCGTAGATATCGCCTTTGGAATCAACGCTTAAGGCATATTGCGGCAGGTTTTGGGTGGCATGACCCCAAACCTGCTGCCCGCCGTTCTCACAATCGAAGACCGAATAATGACCGGGGCAATTGAGGGTTTTATCCTCGGCATTGAACGACAAAGGAAAGCCCTTGTGTGGGCACATGGTGGTAAAGCCGACGATGTCGCCATCGGGTCCAACTCCCCCCGCGACCTTCTCCCCAAGTTTCAGCAGAACACCTGGAGAGTCGGCGTCAGGATAATTTACCTGAAATGGAGACCCAACTTTGATATCCGCGAGATTTCCCAGTCTGTTGGCGGGGTAGACTGTGGCTGGCGCCGGTGTGTCGGCACGTGCACCAGGCGAGATCGCAATAGCAGCGGCACCAGCTGCCGCTACACCGGCGCCGGACAGGAACCAGCGCCGTCCAGCATCAATTTGTTTGTCACATCGTTTCATGCGTTTCCCCTTTGATGGATGCTTTTATGCACCTTCATAGGGTTAGCAATTTGTGAGCCAAACTTTCTTATTTATAAACATCAATAATTTCAATATTTTAGACCAGAAATGTCCAAGTTTCTATTCGAGTTTCCGAACTGACATCAACGTCCTGTTCGGAAATCCGGACGAGGCGATTTTTCATTTCAGGAAATGCGCGGCTCGGCTTTGCCAGAAGCCAGTCCATACCGGGTCATTTTTTCCCACAAGGTTGTCCGCGAAATGCCGAGGCGCTTGGCGGTAAGGCCGATGTGTGCGTCGGTTTCCTGCAAAATCCGCTCGATCTGACGCCGCTCGGCCGCATCGCGCACGGCGACAAGAGGTATGTCACCATCAACTAGTTGCAACAACTGGTTGCGCACTTCTGGAAAGACGTCTGCCACCATCAGCCATGGACCGGCCGCCAGAGCAACCGCGCGCTCAATGCGATTGCGCAATTCCCGGACATTGCCACGCCACGGATGTTGGCGGGCAGTTTCTTCCACCGACGCGCCAATACCCCTCAGGGAACCGTCTTCCGCATCGTTTAAAATGTGGAAAAATCGGTTCATCAGCCAGCAAATATCGTCCCGCCTTTCACGCAGCGGTGGAATGTCCACCGTCAGCACATTGATTCTGTAAAGCAAGTCCTCACGAAACCGGCCTTGTTCCACCATCCCAGCAAGAGGTGCGCTGGTGGCGCATACAACGCGTGCCTTCAATGCAATTGGCGTTTCACCGCCAAGCCTATGAAAATGGCGGTCTTCAAGCATGCGCAGCAGCTTAACCTGTAACATAATGGGCATGTCGCCAATTTCGTCAAGAAACAATGTTCCGGTGCCTGCACGCTCGGCGTAACCCAGATGGCGATGCTGTGCTCCGGAAAATGCGCCACGCTCATGACCGAATAATTCGCTTTCCAGCAATTCAGCCGGAATGGCTGCGCAGTTTACGGCCATAAAAGGTTGATTGGCACGTTCGGATACATCATGCAAAAATCTGGCGCAGACTTCTTTGCCAGATCCGGTCTCACCCGTTAAAAGCACGGGCATCGAACGATGACCAACCCGACGCAGAAGCGTTTCGATCCGGCGCATTTGCGGCGATATGCCAAGCGCGGTCCCTTCACTGTCGCGACTGCGTTCGATGGCCATTTCGCGGGTGCGAGCCAGCAAGTGGTCGAGATCAAAGGGCTTGGTGATATAATCTAGCGCACCTGCGCGCATCAAGGAGACCGCTTCCTCGATCTGTCCAAAAGCCGTCATGAAGATGAATGGGGGTTGCAACCGATTGCTGCGTGCCGACCTAAAGATGTCAGCGCCCGTCATATCAGGAAGACGCATGTCACATAAGATCAAGTCCGGCTGGGCGACGGGCAGCGCGCTTAAAGCTTGTTCGCCCGTTGACCACCAACTTGCTTCCCAGCCCTCGAGCCGTAAAGCACGTTGCAGCGACTCTCCCATTAGCGGGTCATCTTCAACAATACCGATATGCAAAGCGCTATTGTTCATAATTGAGTGCTTTCTGTAGCCTCGGACTCGTTTCGCAATCCTGACGACGACCGGAACGGTAGCATAATCTGGATCTCCGACAGACAGTGGTTGGCGGGATCTACCTGAATCAAACCATTGTTTTCTTGGACGAGGCGCTTGACGATCCAATGACCCAATCCTGCGCCGGGCGATGGGGGTAAAATGACCATGCTTTCCAGTTCAGCGCGTTTTGATGCATCAAAGCCGCGCCCGTCGTCGGCAACCAGCAGGTAAAGCGCGCTGCCATCGTTGTAAGCGCAGAATCTAACCAGCCCATTCTCTGACGCTGAAGTTATGGCGTTGAGCAGCAGGTTGAGCGCAATTTGGCGCACGCTGGCTGCATTGACTGGGATGGGGTAAGTCAAACGGTTGGTCCATTCAACCGCCAGTTTGCGCCGATTCAATTGCGGCGCGATGAGCAGGCGAAGATCGTCGATGTCTTCGTGCGTCAGAGGTTCTGAATCGGCTTGGGGACGATGCACCGCCAGCATCGAACGCACAATGTCTTTGATATGTATCATACCGCGTTCAAGCAGATGGAGCGAGGCGTCGCGCGCCTCCACGTCAGCACCGTGGCGGCGCAAAGTGTTCAACGCATTGAAGAGGCCGCCCAGTGGGTTATTGACTTCATGCGCCATGGTGGCGGCAACTCGCCCAAGTACCACCTGGCTTTCCTGCGCCGCCAACTGCGCAGTTAGCATCTCGCGCTCGCGCATTGCGGTTGCCATTGCGTTAAACCGATCAAACAGCCGAGAAAACTCCGGTGCCTGAATGCGTCCCATGGTTGAAGCAATCGGTTTAACCTGACCAATCCGGGCCTGTTCGACATGGTCGCTGAGTATGTCGAGCGGGGAAAGCATGCGCTTAATTGAGACGTAGCCAATGACTGCCGCTGCAAGCGCCAATATCCCATTGAAGGCGACAAGACTCGCTAGTAAAATGTTGCGCGCGCGAAGCAGCGTCGAAATATCGATTTCTGACAGGATTGTTCCGCCCACCAAACCTTCCTCGCGGATGCGGCGCGTGATCAAGGCATTTCCTGAAACGCCATCGAGACGCAAGCCATCCTTGGCTGGGAAGTAGGTGCGCATATTCGCGTCTATTAAACTGCGTACGGGAAAACGCACCGGGTCCGTGGCAGCCAGCACGGTGTCATTGGGCAGAAGGACTATCGTGTAGCGTGGCGCTAGTCCGGAATAATGTCGACGGGCATTGTCCAGCACGTCAAAGGTCTCCCATACGTCTTTGCGGATCGTCGCCGAGCGGACAGCTTCTGTAAGTCCATCCATATAGGCATTTGCCAGTAGCGAAAGGCTCGCCTCCTGATCCGCCTGAAACCGCTCAAGCACAAATGAGGAAATGCCAACCGCCACAGCGATGACCAAAAACGCCGCAAGGAGCGGCACGCGCAGTGTCAGCGGCCAAGTTCGTGGTGCAGAGAGAACGCTTGTTTGAGCCATCAGTCAGACCTGCGCTTTAACAAAGCGCCATTTGGTAAGCGTCGCATGATAGAGTTCAGGTTTTGCCGTGGTGAAGCCATCGAGAGCAAGGGCCGCCAGCAACTGCCGTCCAAGAGGATAACGATCCATGTCAAGAAAGGCAGCAGAAATTGCCGCGTTCAGAGATGGATCGCGGGCTGCCTTCAGACCTACAATTGGAGGAAATCCTAAGAATTCTGATTGAAAAACAACACGAATGTTTTCGGTCAACGCAGGTTCACGTTGCTGCAGAACATCCCACACATAACCATCGACGCTGCCCGAATCGGCTAGTCTCGCATTGACAGCACGCACGACATTGCGATGCGCGTAGGTGAAGAAAAACTCGCGAAAAAAATCCGCTGGTGTCGTATGCCGCAGCGCAAGTTCATAGCGTGTAACCAGATAGCCAGAAGTACTGTCTGGATCCGAAAACGCGTGAACCGTGCCTTGAATATCGTCAAAAACGCGCGCAGGCGTGGCCTTATTCGCCACAACCAAAGTTCGATATAGCGGCTGATGCTGGTACACTGGCACCGCGAGCAGTTCCATGGCATCCTCGTGCTGGACATAAGGATCGTCGCACACCCAAGCTACATCAAGCTGGCCCGTCAGAAGCAAAGCCGTAATCTCCTGATAAGTTCGACGCCTCACCAATGAAACAGGCCGCATCAGCCGCTGTTGAAGATAAAGTTGCATCAAACGTAACAGCGCAATATCCGTCTCCAGGAAAAGAGGATTAAGGCCAAAGGTGATGCCCCCTTGAACTTCAGCGCGTGCTGGAATTGACCAATTTGCGGCAAAGCTGGCCGCTCCGCCTAGCGTGGAGAGCACGTCACGGCGGTTGAACTTCAATCTAGATCGAAGCGGTGGCAGGTTTCGATAAAAGCCATCCGGGCACATTTTGCGCTTCCTCGACGCAAGCCTTTTTTAATCACCCCCGCAAAGATTACGTCATGCTTCACAGGGCCAACTCGAGGCTTTG
The DNA here is from genome assembly GCA_019075865.1 of Hyphomicrobiales bacterium. Taxonomy (GTDB): domain Bacteria; phylum Pseudomonadota; class Alphaproteobacteria; order Rhizobiales; family Beijerinckiaceae; genus REEB77. Next base: position 15,074 of record JAGXAN010000011.1, read on the forward strand.
ATTTTACGATGCGGTTAGAAGAGAGTATTGTCAATGGCATTGTTGCGCGAGTGTTCGGCACTAATTCCAAGCTACGGAATTGCCGCCGGATTCATGGACATTCACGATTTACGCGTCGAAGCCAAGCCCTGAGAAAGTGCTTCACATATTTTTTTCTAGGGGTTTCGCTTGGGCATTTGCCGGCCAACAAAATAATGGGGATGTTGCGAGGAACAACGAGATTTTGGCACAGGTGCCAGCCGACCTGATTCATCATCGCAAAGACGTGCTTGCGGGGCGCAACCATGCAGGCGAACTCGATCAGGTGCAAGTTCATCGACCGCGTTTTGCAGCAGTGTTGCACCATCTTGGCCCCTTTATCGTCTTTGGGGCAGATAGCAAGGAAAGCATAAGCGGTGACATGCTTCACGAACTTCGGCGGCCCGGAGATGAAAAATTCCGGTGTTAGGTCTCATGCTGGCGGGGCTGACGCTGCACTATTTATCTGCGATATCGACGGCCTATTGTGTGATTAAGCAATGAAGCGGGGCTCTGGCCTGAAGGCGATTAACGAATTATTTTGTAAAAAAATGTCGTTTTACAGGGATCCCGACAGGCACTGGCCAAGACCGGCCAAAAAGACGAGATTGCTGCAATAAACCAATTGCTTACGTCGGTCAGGTCAGGGAATCCAATTCAACACATGGTCACGCGCGCCCATATGTCACAAATCAGGCCTTCGCCCTGTCATCAACAAGCGCAGGACAAGGCGCGGCGGGCATTGCCATACAGGCCCCACGCCATCAGTGCGATCGCAACGCCATAGATCAGGGCTTCATGGGTGGAGATGAAACCCTGGAGCGGCAGACCCAAGGTGCCCATGATTGGTAATACCGACGCTACCGCCGTGAGCGTGATAGGCAAGATCGGCGAACAGCACAGCAGCGTTGGCAGTACGGCAAGAAGCGCACCGAGCACAGATTTGCCTTGGGTCGTCTGAGCACCTTGCCTCAGCCCATAAACGCCGAGCAAGGCGGTCAACCCCAGCAACATTGCCATGATGAGGGCCAGCGCGGCTTCGCCCGGCGTCAGCCAGCGCAACGAGACCCAGCCGATCGCCCCGCCTGTGGCGGTGGCGGGCAAAACCAGCAGGTAGAAACCAAACGCTACCACGAAGAGGACGCCGCCCCATAATTTGGCACGCTGGTCGCCAAGCGCGTAGTGGATGGCGCGCGGCACCGAGCCAATATTCGCCAAGGTTGCGCTCATCATGGCTTTGCCTGCGCCGTCATAAACTGCTGAATTTTGGTAAAGGTCGCCGATGGCGCGGAAGAAACCACTTGGATGCTGCCATCCGCGCCAATCAAATCATAAACATCGACATAGTGCTGCGGGTTGTAGAGCTTATACAGCGCTTCGGTATCGTCGCCGAAGATGAAATGCGGATCATGCAGTAGACTTGGTGCCGCTTGTTGGGCAAAGGCGGTGATGCTTATGCCCGGATAGCCACCGTTTTTATAGTCACGCAGCACGATGATGCGCATATCAGACTTATCAACCAACGCTTTCTGCTCTTCAAATATCTGTAGCCCGGCCCGGCAACTGCCGCACCACGTCGCCACTTGCCAGAGCATAACCGGATGCCCCTTGAATGTGGCCATTTCAACTATCTTGCCGTCGCTCATGAAATTCGCGGCGGGCGCCATTTGGGCGGCAACAGGTGGCGGATCCTGCGGCCCCATAACACCGGACGGTGAAGCGAGGGCGCCAGCGGGAGATATGATCATCAGCGCTATGGCTACCGAGAAGCGACGAACCAGAGTGGGCAAAGTTAATACGGTGCTCATGGTGGAATCTCCTTGCATGGGTTGAAAGTTTTAACCGGCACAGCAGGAAAGCTGCGAAACGTCCTTGGTAAAAGTCTGAGCCGCGAGTTTGATGCCTTCGCTCATCACCAAATAGGGAAACAACGTATCGCCAAGCGCCTGCACGCTCATGCCAAAGCGGATGGCGAGGGCGGCGGTCTGGATCATCTCGCCGGCATCATGGGCGAGGATTTGTGCCCCGACCAGTCGCAGCGTGCCCGCTTCCGCCACCAGTTTCACAAAGCCCCGTGTGTCGAAATTGGCGAGGGCACGCGGCACATTTTCAAGATCGAGGCGCCGGGTGATGGTCTTCATGCCAGCGGCGCGCGCCTGCACTTCATCAAGCCCGACGGTCGCCACCGCCGGATCGGTAAATACCACGGCCGGCACAATCGAAAGATCGAGCTGCGCATCGCCGCCCGTCATGTTGATAGCGGCGCGTGTGCCTGCGGCGGCCGCGACATAAACCAGTTGTGGCATCGTGCTGCAATCACCCGCCGCATAAATGGTGCCTGCTGACGTTCGCATGTGATCATCGACAAGGATGGCTCCAGCCTCGTTCATCGCGACGCCAGCGGCATCCAGATTTAGCTTCGCCGTGTTGGCACGCCGCCCGGTTGCCAAAAGCACCTGTTCAGCTTGCAATGTGCCGGAAGCAAGCTCGATGTTAAAGCGGGACGCTTGATGCGTAATCTGGTTAACTGTGGTTTCGGTCAGAACGCGAATGCCCTCGCCTTCGAGGGCCATCTTCAGCCCGGCACCAAGTTCGGGATCATCCCGGGTCAGCAAGCCGCCGCGTGCCAGAACTGTCACTTGCGCTCCGAGCCGCTGATAGGCCTGCGCCAACTCCAGAGCGACGAAGGATGAGCCGATCACGATGAGGCTTGCCGGGATGGTTTCGGCAAACAAGGCCTGCGTGGAAGTCCAGAAGGGTGTCTCTGCCAGGCCCGGAATCGGCGGTATCATCGGCGCCGCGCCGGTGGCGATCAGGCAGCGGTCGGGCGTCAGGCTCTGGCTAGCACCCGAGGCATCCGTGACAATCAATGTCTGATGATCCTGAAACCGCGCTTTACCGGGAAGCAACGTGATCTCTGGCGTATTGGCAAGAATCGACTCGTATTTGGCACCGCGCAAGTCATCAACACGGGCGCGCAATTGCGCAAGCATGGCCTTTCGGTCAAGCGGCTGCGCGTTGCGGCCGATGCCCGCAAAGGGGTGATGCGATTGCAGGTGATTTATTTCAGCGGCACGCAACATGATTTTCGAGGGCACACACCCGACATTGACGCAGGTGCCGCCCACCTTGTCCGCCGCCTCGATCATGGTGACGCGTGCGCCATTCTCGACCGCCCGCAGCGCGCTCGCAAAGGCAGCTCCGCCGCTCCCGATGATCGCCACATGCAGCCCGCTCGCGCCATGTTTGGGGCGTTCCGTCGTGCCTGGCTGGGTGCGCGGCTCCAGCCCATAGCCGCGCGCGGCGACCGCGGCCTTCAGGGCGATCAGATCAAGCACAGTCTCGCTACGGATTGTGGCCGTCCGGCTGTCAAAAGCGACTTGCGCGGTTACACCGGGTAGCGCGTTGAGCGCCGCCTGCGCGCTCCGCGCACAATGATCGCAGGTCATGCCGGTGACTGTCATGAATTGGGTTGTCAAACGGTGCTCCAGTGCCGGTGGTATTTGCGAAGCGCGCAAGCATTTTATCAAAAAGCAGTTTTGCGCGATGCAATAACAGGGTTATAAATCCTCTAGCTACTACAGGAGCAAGAGCTATTTTGGCAGAAATCACCCCCCTCAACGCTGGCCAGTCCAAAGGTGTCCAGGACACCAATGCGCGCTGGGTGCCCATTGGCAATGCTGCAGCGCGCAGTGGTTGCGCCATTGAAACGATCCGGTTTTATGAAAAAATGGGTATTTTACCAAAGGCCCATCGCACAATGAGCGAGCGTCGCGTCTATAATGATGCTGATATTGCCCGGATATCTTTCATTCGTCGGGCCCGCGAACTGGGGTTTTCGCTAGACCAAGTGCGCAGCCTGCTCACCCTCGCCGAGGGGCATTCCGGCGCTTGCGAAAAAGTCCATCCTATCGCCGCCCATCATCTCGATGAGATTGTTACAAAAATTACCGCGTTAAACGCCATGCGACAAGTTCTGGCCGATCTCGTTGCCCAATGCGCCCGCGGCAACGTCAGCGCCTGTCCCTTAATTGGCGTTTTGTCGGGAACGCCATGAATCGGGTTCTTCCCCTCCGTGCTCGGCGTGTGAATTATGGTTGGGTTTGAAGCCGAACGCCGCCCAGACGGCAGCCGCAAATGCCTGAACCGAACTTGCCAAATGGGATGGAGAAGCGGAACAGGAGCGTCGAAGGAAAGGCACGCGACAATTAAAAAAACGAATTGACATAACATTGAATACATTTAAGACTAAAGTATAATTTAAATGAAAAAAATAATGATTTCATCTAGAGAATATCACCCATGTCACTGGTCACCATCCGCAGAGGTATCGGCCCGACGAACGCTAAGGAGGAGCCGTTTGTCCAACCTGCGATGTATGGCGAAGTGGCGACGAGAGCCTTGTATCGATACACGCTTGACGTGAGCGAAGCCATTGCTCCCGAGCAGCTGATGGAGTTTGACGTCTCGCGGGGTTAGGGGCCATTATGTCATTTTCTGTAAGTCCCGCTTCCTGCAAACCCATTCCCGCACGTCAATTCCACCGAAGGCTTCTGGAAGCTGGTGCGCGGCAAGGGGCATTGAGGGCATTGGATAATTCGATACTTAGAATAAAGGATTGATGCAATGAACACGTTGCGCGACCCCTTCGTTCATCACCCTGAGCTTCGTGACAAAATAACGAATCCCGCGACCTCGTTTTTTCGCACCTTTAATGTCCGGCAGGTGTTTGAAAATAACCCCGAGTTGCGCTGGGTGCTTGATGAACTGCATACCGACGCTGTCCGTGAGGCGTCACGCCGGGCCATTCTTACGGCACCCAACGCGGGCGACCTCTGGATTTTCGCCTATGGTTCGCTGATGTGGGACCCTGCCTTCACCTTTGCCGAGGTGCGGCGTGCGGTCGTCCCCGATTATGCGCGCAGGTTCATCCTCAAGGATACCTGGGGCGGGCGCGGATCGCGTGAGGCACCGGGCCTGATGGCGGCACTCGACAAAGGCGATTCTTGCGACGGATTGGTCTTTCGCATCGCGCACAAGCTGATCCATAGCGAAACCGAGATACTTTGGCGGCGCGAAATGATCGGGCCAGCCTATCAGCCGCACTTTGTCACGGCGCTAGTGGCAGGCAAGCCGCTTCGTGCGCTGACCTTTGTCGCGGATCACGCGGCAAGAAGCATCAGGCCAAATCTGACACACGCCGAGCAGGTATCCTATTGCGCCACCGGGACGGGCATATTGGGAACGAGCCACGAATATTTATGCAACATTGTCAGCCAGTTTGCCGCGCTCGGAATCATAGATCAGCCCTGTACGCAGTTGCTAAGCGACGTTGAGGCTTTCATGCGAGCAAACCCGTTGAAAGCGAACGGACGTGTATAGTGACGGGTAAAGAGCTGCTTTTCCAGCGGCGAAGCTATCGCAAAAACACAAGTTAATGGGCGATTACAAGACGGCGTTATAATCGTAGAGAGCCACCTTCATGCCAAACCAAATACCAGCCTATGAATTGACGTCGCAAAACCGCCAAGTGATTCTTGCCCGCCGCCCGGATGGCGTGCCACAGGCCAGTGACTTTAGCCTCGCGACCATACCAGTGCCAAAGCCAGCGGCGGGCCAATTTCTGGTGCGCAACATCTATCTGTCGGTAGACCCCGCGCAGCGCGGTTGGGCTTCAGCCGTCGCCAATTATTCCGCGCCTGTGGCCTTGGGCACGCCGATGCGCGCGCTTGCGGTCGGCGTCGTGGTCGAAAGTGGGCATGTTGATTACCACGCAGGTGATTTTCTATATGGATGGTTCGGCTGGCAACACTATGTCGTTGCCGAGCCTGCTCAAGTGGTTTTACGTGCTACTCATGATCTGCCACTGACGGCCTTTGCCAGTTTGTTGGGTATCAATGGCATTACGGCCTTTCTTGGTCTAACGGAACTTGGCCGACCGATCGCAAGCGAAACCTTGCTGGTTTCAACCGCTGCTGGTTCGGTTGGTAGCTTTGTCGGGCAAATTGGGCGGCGAATGGGAGCACGCACCATCGGCCTGACGGGAGATGATAGTAAAGTTGCGCGCTGCAAGCAACGCTACGGCTATGATCTGGCGATCAATTACAAGGCCGCCAACCTTGAAGCATCGATCGCTACGGCAGCGCCAGATGGCATAGACATCTATTTCGACAATACCGGAGGATCAATCCTCGACATTGTTTTGCGCCGGATGAAGGTGCGCGGCCGCATTGTGCAATGTGGCACGGCATCAATACCCGACTGGACGGTGCCCCCAACCGGACCACGCAATGAGCGCGAAATCCTTCTGCGCCGCCTCGTTTGGAGCGGATTTTTGATTTTTGACTACATGCAGCGCTACGCGCAGGCTGCGGACGCACTGGCCCAGCTCTATCGTGACGGCGCACTGGTGTATGACGTTGATATTGAAGATGGCATCGACAAGGCTCCTGGCGCGATTGCAGCTCTGTATGCGGGTGAAAATAGCGGTAAGAAACTGATTTTCGTTGGCTGAAGACACCGACTTTCGGCGACTGCCGTGCACTTTGGCTTTGGCGGACGGGTCAAGACCGATTTAACAGAAACCGGGATGAGCCACGCTCATCCCGCTCGATCAATGAAATTTTTGCCAAAGGAGCACACGCATGGCGCTTGAGACGGACTATCTTGTGATTGGCGCGGGCATGACAGGGTTGGCCTTTGTCGATGAACTCATCAACCACAGCGATGCGCATATTACGGTGGTTGATAAACGCGATGCGCCGGGCGGGCATTGGAACGACGTTTATTCCTTTGTGAATTTGCATCAGCCGTCCGTTTTCTATGGTGTCGGTTCAACCGAATTAGCCGATTACCGCATCGATACAGCGGGGCCAAATAAGGGCTTCCTCAGCCTCGCCAAAGGGCCGGAAATCACCGCCTATTGCCACGCCATAATGCGCGATCGGCTATTGCCATCTGGCCAAGTGACCTATCTCCCTTTCACCGAATTTGAGCCGCAAGGCGCGCTGCACAGCCTGCTATCAGGGGCGCGCGAAACCATCAAAGTGCGAAAAAAGGTCGTCAACGCCGCCCATTACACCAATGTCATTCCGCTGACGCATACACGTAAATTTAAGGTCGATTCGAACGTCACATGCGTGCCGCCAAATGATCTGCCACGTCTTGCAACACACTTCTCACATTTTACCGTGCTGGGCGCTGGCAAAACAGCCATGGATGCTTGCCTGTGGTTGTTAACTCATGGCGCGCCTGCAAGCGCGATAAGATGGATCATTCCCCGCGACGCATGGTTCGTGAACCGTGCCAAAACGCAGCCAGGACCCGAATTCTTCGACGAGGTTTTCGGCAATTTTGCCGATCAGCGCCAGGATTTGGCGGATGCGACCTCGGCGCGTGACCTTGCCCACCGCCACGAAGCCTCCGGTACGTGGCTGCGACTTGATCGCGCCATCGAGCCTACCATGTTCCATGCCGCCGCGATGTCGGAGGGCGAACTTGAAAAGCTGCGCACCATTTCCGATCAAGTGCGCCTCGGCCGCGTGCATCACATAACCAGTAGTGCCATCTACTTGGAGCGGGGAGAGGTGCCGGCTGTCTTGGGCAATCTCATGATTGACTGCACCGCGTCGGCCGTCCTGCCAAAGCCCTTACAGCCTGTCTTCGCTGGCGACCAGATCACGATCCAGTTGCTGCGTTTCCCCTTTCTTCCTTTAAGCGCCGCCATGATTGCGTTTCTGGAGGCTCGTTTTATGGACGATGACGAAAAAAACAAACATTCAACGCCGATCCCTATCCCAGATACAGTGGAGGATTACTTGCGTATTTTGAAACCCGACATGGATAACCGCCTGCATATCGCGCGAAGCCCGATCTTGCGCGAGTGGATGAGCCTTTCGCGTCTCGATGGTTATTCGCGCATCGCGGCCAAAGTCGATAAAGGCGATCTCAAAAAGCTGGCAATACTTCATCGTGGACGCGAGGCAAATAAAACAGCCTATGCCAACTTGCAAAATTTGTTAGCGGCTCTGCCTGTGTGAATCAGGGGATCGGCTTCCGCGGTTTCACTCAACAAAGTCCCGTCGGCTTTATACCGGCTTTATAATTGTAACCCGTGCGGTTGTGCGGTAATATTTTACTATTAGCGATGCAAAGGTAGCTTTTTGGTGACACAGTTTCCAGTTTTTGCGGCGTGGCTTTCAAGCGTCCTTGTTTTGGCCGTGGTTGGCAACACGCAAGCTGCACAAACGTCGCTTGTTACACTGGACCCGCAGGCACAAATGGCCAGCGGCATTACGCTGACCACCCTGGTGCTCAAGCCAATTCAACCCAGCATTCATGCCTATGCGCGTGTTATGGATTTGGGGCCACTTATTAGCTTGCGCCAAACCTACCTCACAGCGCGCGCCGATAAAGCTGGTGCGCAAGCCCAAGCGGATGCGGCAGACGCAGAATATACCCGCGACAGCACGCTGTTTGCGACCAGTAAAAATGTCTCGCAGAAGGTGCTGGGTGATACTTTGGCCATCAAGCTCGCCGATCAAGCCAAGGTTGCCGCTGCAGAGGCGGTGCAAAGTGCAGTTGAGGCCAATCTGGTTCAGCAGTTTGGCAGCGTGCTGACCACGGCTGTATTGGCACCTGATTCTCAGCTTCGCGAGGCGCTGTTCAAGGGTGACAAAACCCTGGTGCAAGTGTCATTACCGATTGATTTTACGGGCAACGCACCGGCGCGCATCACCCTGCATGGGGCGGATGGGACGGATGTTGAGGCGCTTGCGCTCTCCCCGGCCAGCCAAATCGACCCGATCGTTCAAGGGCAGACGTGGCTCTATATTGCAGACAAGGCACTGCCATCGGGTCTGCATATTGGCGCGCAAGTGCCTTTGGATACGACAAATATCGGCGAAGAAGCGAGCATGGGTCTAACAATCGCGCCAAGCGCCATTGTTTGGTATGGCGGTGTGCGCTGGGCCTATGTTCAAACCGCTGCGGATCAATTTGAGCGCAAGCTTCTACCGCCATGGATCGCGGGGGATACTGGCATGGTGGCCGTTGGCACATTTCAGGCGGGCGATCATCTGGTGACGCGCGGCGCGCAGATTTTGCTGTCGCAGGAATTACTGCCCAAAGCGATTGCAACCTCTTGCAAAGACCCACCGGAATGTGATGGCTGATGCGGCAATTGCCTGAAGTTTCCATCATCATGGCGAAGCGCTGATGCTCAATGGAATTTTGAGATTTTCGCTCCGCCATCGCAGCGCCATCTTTGCTTTGGCCTTACTGCTGCTGGGCTACGGGTTGTTTGCGCTGACGCAGGCGCGCCTTGATGTCTTCCCCGAATTTGCGCCACCCATGGCTGTTGTGCAAACCGAGGCTCCCGGCCTTTCCAGCGCGCAGGTTGAAACCCTGGTGACAGGGCCCATTGAAAACGCGGTGGGTGCCAGCAGCGGCATTGTTTCGATGCGCTCCAAATCCCTGGCAGGGCTATCGATTGTCACTTTGGTGTTCAAGGACCGTGCGGACATTTATCGCGCCCGCCAAACGGTTTCGGAGCGTCTGAATACCTTGGGCGCGGATTTGCCAATTGGGGTTCATGCCCCGCGCCTGTTGCCGCTCACCACCGCCACCAGCGTTGTCCTCGTGCTAGGCCTGACCCCGACGGCGCGCGCCAACCCCATATCCGCCCTGCAATTGCATGATATTGCGCAATGGACATTGCGGCCGCAATTGATGAGCTTGCGCGGGGTTGCAGATGCAATCGTTTTTGGCGGCGATACACGGCAATTGCAAATCAAGGTTGACCCGCTCAAACTGCAACGCGCCCATTTGCGTTTAAGCGATGTGATAGCGGCGGCCAAACGTGCCACGGGCCTGCGCGGTGCCGGGTTTCTGGAGGGGCCAAATCAGCGGATCGCCATCACCACCCACGGCCAGGTCACCAGCCCGCAAGCCCTGGCGCAAGTGATTCTGGCCTGGCACAATGGGGTTGGCCTGCGCCTCAGCGATGTGGCGGAGGTTCAATTTGGTGCAGCCCCCGCCGTGGGGGCCGCCTCGGTTCAGGGCCGCGCGGGAATTATGATGGTGGTTGAAGGCCAATATGGCAGCAATAGCCTCAATGTCACGAAGCGCCTGGAAGCCAGGCTGACGGCGCTGCAACCCGAATTGACCCGTCAGGGCGTCACCCTGCACAGGGATATTTTCCGCCCCGCCAGCTTTATCCTTCAAGCCACCGCGCATCTGGGCACCGCATTGGCGCTCGGGGCAGGCCTGGTCATGTTGATATTGTTTTTGTTCTTGCAAAATTTGCGCACGGCGCTGATTTCAGCAACCGCTATCCCGCTGTCCTTGTTGGCGGCAATTCTGGTGCTGGAAAATCTGGGCTATTCGCTCAATACGATGACGCTGGGCGGCCTCGCGATTGCGCTCGGCGAAGTGGTGGATGACGCTATTATCGATGTGGAAAATATCTATCGCCGCTTGCGTGATAATGCCGCGCTCGCGCAGCCCGTGGGCGCGTTGCGTGTGGTGTTGCGGGCTTGCCTTGAAGTGCGCAGTGCGGTGGTTTTCGCCACTTTCACGGTGATTTTGATTTTTCTCCCCGTCTTGACGCTTTCGGGCGTCGCCGGGCGGCTGTTTGCGCCGCTGGGCCTTGCCTATATTTTGGCAGTGCTCGCATCCCTGGCCGTTGCTTTAACGCTGACCCCAGCCCTCTCCTTGGCCTTGCTTGGAAATGGACCGTTTGCGTCGAAGGAAGCGCGCTGGCTCACGACCCTCAAGAGCGCCTATACGGGATTGCTGGTGCAGATCGCACGGTTCCCGCGTGCCATTATCGCGGCGGTGGCAGCTTTGTGCATGCTGGCTCTGGCCAGCCTTGTCTTCATCAACACCAGTTTCATTCCGCAATTGCGGGAGGGGCATTTCATTGTTCATATGGGGCTTGCCCCGGGCACATCGCTCAAGGAGTCGATGCGTGTGGGTGGCCTGGTGTCGGAAAAGCTCCAGCATATTCAAGGCGTGCGGATGGTGGCGCAACGGGCTGGGCGCGCCAGCGAAGTGGTGGATCCGGTGGGGGTGCAACTGAGCGAATTTGAGGTGGATCTGCTGCCCCTCAATGGCGCGGGGCAGCAAGCGATTTTGAACAAAATCAAGCTTGCTCTGGCCCAAATTCCGGGCATTTCCACCGCCGTCAACACGTTTTTGACGGAGCGCATCGACGAAACCATCTCCGGCTCCACCGCACCGGTGGTGATTAAGGTCTTTGGCACCAACCTTGACGTGATAGACGCCAAGGCGCAACAAATCGCGCAGGTTATGGGCAAAATCCACGGTGTCGCCAGCGTTGGCATCGATGCGCCGCCCGGCATCCCCGAATTTAGCGTCCGGCTGAATTTGGATGCGCTCAACCAATGGGGATTGCATAGCCTCGACGTGCTCAGCCAAATCCAAAGCGCCTTTCAAGGAAGCGTGGTCGGGCAAACGCACGACGGCGCGCAAACCCATGATATTGTGGTGAGCCTAGCGCAATCTGTGCCTGGTGACATTGCACCTTTGCAAAATTTGTCCCTAGTGAATAGCGCGGGCGAGGCAGTGCCGCTGCGGTTGGTAGCCGATATCCGCCAGGTTGCGGGGCGCTATGTCATCAGTCATGAGGGCGGGCAGCGCGAGGAAACCGTATCGGTCACATTGGGGACGCGGGCGATTGCCAGTTTTGAGCGCGAAGCTCGCACTCAAATTGGTGCGTCCGTTGCGCTGCCGCTTGGCACTTATATTGTTTTTTCCGGAGAGAACGAAGCCAGCCAGCAATCGCAGCGTGATTTGGAAATATACGGGCTATTGGCGCTGGCTGGCATCGGCCTGCTGCTGGCATTTGCTCTCAAGAGGGCTGCCAATGTGGCCTTGGTGGCGCTCAATCTGCCTTTCGCGCTGGTTGGTGGTGTCCTCGGCGTGCTGCTCACGGGTGGGCATTTGTCACTGGGTGGCATGGTCGGCTTTGTGACGTTGTTTGGCATATCCCTGCGCAATTCCATCATGCTGATTTCGCATTTTCAGCATCTCGTTGAAAAGGAAGGTCAGGGATGGGGCGCGCCGACCGCCTGGCGCGGGGCCGCCGAGCGGCTGGTGCCTATTTTGATGACGGCACTTGCCACCGGGCTGGCGCTGTTGCCGTTGGCGATTGCCAGCGGCGAACCAGGCAATGAGATTGAGGGGCCGATGGCAATTGTCATTTTAGGTGGCCTTGTCACCTCCACCCTTCTCAATCTGAGCGTGCTGCCAATAATGGCTCTGCGGTTTGGTCGCTTCGGCGAGCCAACTCGCAACTGACTTTGGCGGGATAAATTAACATATTTCAATTAGAGACCCGCTATTTCAGAACATTGTTACCGTCGATAATATTTTAAGGCCTGTCAGAAAATTCCGACAGGCCAATGCGGCCTTTTTCGTCAACAATTGCGCGATTGTGAGTGCGGCCAAATGTAGGTCGACAATAAAATAATCACCGCCGACCCTGTGCATCATCTTGTTTGGGAAAGCCATTGTTTTTGCGTGACATACCAGCCAAGCATCAACACATAGATTTTCCTATTTCATCGTTAGACCAGCCTTGGTTATTCCCGCTGACACCGCCGTGTTGCAAGCTTTGTCATCGTCGCCTTTGAGGGCGGCAACTGCTTTGACCTTAGCCTCTTCCAGTGCGGCGGTTTGGTCTGGCGTTAAGTTTGGTGTCTTGAAGGCTTGCTCAAGCTGGATGAGATCACTCTCGCAATCGGCGCGGGCGATGCCAGTGACAGCTAAGGCAAATGTTGCGGCAAGGAGTATGATTTTCATCTTGGTCATTGGTTTATCCTTCAGAGTTATACGTGCATTTTTGGAATAATGGCTGGCGCTGCACCTTTGCCAGACCAACAGTGTCGGCTTCAGGCTTGCGCTATGGCCGGCTCTATGCGGTCAGTTTTGGTCAGGGTGAGAAACACCACAAGGGCGAGAATCGCGCTAAGAAAGATTAAACTGGTGGTGATCGTACCCAATCCTAAGCCGCCAGCAATCACAGGCTTGGCGAGAAAATCGCCAAACGAGGCCCCAAGCGGACGAGTTAAAATATAGGCAACCCAAAAGGCAAGGATGGCGTCCATTTTGAAAACCAGATGCGCGACGAGAACGCCCGCAATCATGGCGGCAAACACTAAGGCGGCGGGGCCGTAACCGAGCGACATTTTTTCAGCTAATAGATCACCAACCGAAGTGCCCATCGCGAAAGTGAACAGGATCGCAGCCCAATAAAACAACTCGCGGCGCGGCGTGTAAATGGTATGGATCGACAGGGTTCGCTCGTAATGGAACCATAATGCGAACACTATGGCTAGGATCAGCCCAAAGGCGATGGAGGTCGTGACCAAGCTGATTCCCATGCCATCGACCAGATTATCAGAGATCAACGTGCCAACGACGCTTATGAGAACTACATTGACCCAGTAGATAAACGGAACATAGCCCTTGGTACGCATTTGCACGAATAGGGCTGCCAGAAACACGCCGCTCATCACCCAGGACGTGAGGGTGAGGCCAAGGTGCAAACGCACGGATAGCAAATCTCCCGCCGTCTCGCCCACCGTGGTGGCAAGAATTTTGATGATCCAGAAAAAAATGGTGATTTGCGGCACTTTGTTAAGAAGATGCGCTGCGGCATCGGATCGGATAGACGACATTGGATAGCTCCTCAAATGGACTGTCCAAAACATAGCCCCCGAAAATTAGTCCAGAATGAGCGCCACTTTCGACTCTAGATGTCGCGGCCGGGCTGCAAATTGGCAGAGCGAACACGCACCCAAAGTCCCTGTCGGTCGGTTCGGTTGGCGAAAGTAAGCGCCAGATTGTTTCGGCCTGCAGCGGCTGCGGCAATCGCAAGACCAAGCCCATTACCCGCAACATCGGGAGCCGCCGCACGGAAAAATCGATCACACAGCCGCGAAATGTCCGCCGCATTGACACCACAGCCAGTGTCAACAATGTCCACCGTAAATCCCTCGCCGTTCCGCAGGATGGATGCGTCTATAGTGCCACCTTTCGGCGTGTAGCGGATGGCATTGTCAATCAGGTTGTCAAACAACATTTGCAAATCGGTAATATCTGCGAAAACCGTTACCGGCGCGAGCTGTTGGATGCCAAGGTCAACACCTTTAACAGCAGCAGCGGCAATATGATCGGCTACGCTTTGCATCAAGCAGGCGGAGACATCGACGCGTTGTTTTTGTTGAACTGTTACCCCATTCTCCATGCGGGCCAGGCGCAACAATTGCTCGACCAATATCGTGGCGCGCTGAACGCCGCCACGTAGGGCCTTGATTTGCGGCTCGCCAACACTTTTTGAACTGGCGAGATTATCAATCTGCAATTGGACTGCGGACAGTGGCGTGCGCAACTCATGCGCGGCATCCGCAACGAAGCGCTTTTGCGCTGTCAGTGAAGCCTCCAATCTCGCGGTCAACTGGTTTATGGCCTCAACGAAGGGCTTGATTTCAACCGGCACCTCGGCCAGTGGGATATGGGCTGTGTTCCCCGCCCCGCGCCCACCAATTTCCCGCGCTAACCCGTTTAACCGCCGCGACCATTGCCCGACTGACCAAAGTATCACCAGCCAGGCTAAAGGAATAACGATGAGCACTGGCCCACCGGCCTGCCAGGCCGCCGTTTGCGCCATTTCCTGGCGAACCGCGATGCGTTGGCCCACTTCAATATGGCGCGAACCCTCCACTGCTAGATATACCCGCCATTTCTCGCCGTGGGCATGCAGCGTGGTTAGGCCAGGCTTTGTCAGCCTTGGGAGCCCTTGGTTATGGGCGGGCTGACGCAGTGTTGCGCCATTGTCATCCCATATTTCAATAACGAACTCATCTTCGGGGTCGTGCTTGACGAAAGGTGCATTACGCTGCACTCGCTCCACGCTGACGTTCAGCGCCAATTGGCGTAATTGGTTGTCCAAGAACCCAGCTGCTTCGCGTGCTGCCAATTCATAGGCGATGGCAAAGGCGGCAAGGCCTAGGGCAAATAATACGAGCGTGAGCCAAAGCATGGCTGTGCGAGCCAGAGACATCAAGATCCCCCTTTCAGCACCATCCACCCAGCCCCCCGCACATTGTGGATAATGTCGCGATCAAACTTCTTGCGGATCGTGTGAATGAGAACATCAACTGCGTTGCTCTCAACCTCCTCTCCCCAACCATAAATGCGTTCCTCAATCTGTGTGCGGGACAATATCGTTCCCGGCCGCAGCATAAGCGCCTGCATCAACGAAAATTCGCGGGCGGGAAGCACCAGCGACGTACCTTGATAGGCTAATGTGTGGTTTGAAAGGTCAAGCGTAATGGCACCCGCCTGCAACAGCGATTGTGCAGCGCCATTGTGGCGGCGCAAAGTGGCTCGCATCCGGGCAATCAGTTCGCGAAAATCAAACGGCTTGATGATATAATCATCAGCCCCCAGATTTAGCCCCTCGATGCGCTCATCAAGGCCGTCCCGCGCCGTAATCACCAAAACCGGTGTAGCAATGCCGCTCCGGCGCGCATCGCGCAATACGCAAAGGCCAGATTGGCCGGGCAATCCAATATCGAGCAACACAATGGCATGGGTGCCGACTGCCATTGCTTCGGCTCCCGTGGGGCCATCTCGCACCCAATCAACGATCATCCCCTGACGTTCCAGCGCAGCCGTCAGTTCCCTGCCGATCATCGCGTCATCTTCAACCAGCAGCACTCGCATTCCAGAGCCTCTTCACCCCAACTACCAACCAGATATGACTTGGCAAATGTTAGCCCTAAATGAGGCGGTTGTTGTTGTAGCATCATCAACGCCGCTTTGGAGATGGTCGCCGGACGCTTCCTCAAGCTCCTGCGCGACAATCCTCGCGCTATGCGTCGGTTCGACTATGGCTTTGCCGCACTCATGAGCGGCTTCGCACTGAAACTGCTCACCGCGCAGGTGCATTGAGCGTCACACGGGCGCGAGCGCGCCAGACGCTGGGGCCTTGGTGCCTTTTATGACACGCTTGACAGCACGCAGGATGGCGATGACCGCACCGAGTTGACGCGGCAAGACGCGCTTGAAAACAGCGACTTTTCGGACACGACTATGCACCGTCCAAATGGCATGTGAACCGGCTGGAAACACCACAATATCACCTGCCCCGAGGGTCTTCGTCTGGCCGACAGCATCGCGGATTGTCACCGAGCCTTCAATGAAATGCACGGTCTCATCGAAATCATAATACCAGTTGAAGCTGCCAGGATCACATTCCCAAATGACGGTGGTTGCAAGCCCATCCGCCGAAGTCGCAAGCACCACGCTTCGCGCCTCTGGCGTTCCAGAAATGATCCATTGTGGATTGATCGGTGATGGCTTGCAATTGAACTGGTTGGGGAAAACAATGGCTGGTTTAGACATGATGACTTCTGATGGCGGGCATGATTACCCAAAATGGCAACTTAAAGCCCACATCATAAGATTGCCTTAAATACCTCATGCCCACGAGCTGGATCATATTTACGCTTCAGCAACCAGACTGAAGCAGCGCCCATCCCGCAATCAGCACATACCAAGTGTAGGCAAACAAACCTAACCAATTTGGCGTGGTTACAATTTCCGTTCACGGATTCTAGCAGGCTTGAGATTTTACAATATAGGTCGACTGACGCTTTTGGGGGACTTGCCATGACGAAAATCCTTTTTTGTCGTAATGCGGACGCATTTGCAAAATATCTGGTAAATTGGATTTGAATTTTAAATTTTTATTATGAGCGGTTGGCTTGACAGCGTTTATTCGGAACATCGTCAGGGTGCTTGTGACCATATTTGTGGCCACATCTCTGCTTGTGCCGAATGAGGCACTCGCGTCACATAAAATTGGTGCTCATGGAACTCACGGACATAATTTCGGGCATGAGATGGTGCGTAAAATGGACCGGTCGATAGCCAGTCCCATTCAAGCCACCGCCGTTAGTGCATCCTCAGCGGATAAATTCTCGCTGCAACATAGGCAGAAGTCTGCGCATGAGGACGACAATATTTGTACGGGGGTCTGCACCCTTATTTTTGCGGTAATACCCAATTTACACTATCAGCCTGACCTTGTTTCGCATCGGTACATGATCCCAACACTCGCTGTTTTAATCTCGCGGCAGATGAATAGTCTGGATCGTCCCCCCAGAGGCTGACCTGCCCCAAGCATCGTGGGTGGCGCTAATCTGCGCCAGAAGATGCCATTTCAACCCATTCCAATATCTAGGGCGTTCTTTGCATGATTGTGCCGAGAATTCCCGTGTCATGATTGTTTTACCATGCTCTTTCGCTCGATTGCGCTTTGCGCATTGTTGGCTGGATGCGCTGCTGCGCCGCTCCCGCCTATCAACATCCAAGCCGACAATCTAAAAGCCGCTACTGTTCGGCTGCCGCGCCTAAACGCAGACGCTAAGACCTTTCGTCCGGTGACGCCAACCGATGCAGCGTTTCTTGCCACCCAAAGTCCCTCACCCAAATTGGGGGGCAAGCCATGAGCAAAATAGCAAAAGGCATCGCCGTCAAAAGTGCGCTATTGACCGTCTGTTTTGGGTTTGCAGGCTGCGTCTCGGTTTCAAATGATGGCGGCATGGGCGTCGTGCAATCGTCTGTGAGCACAAGCCTTTCGGCCAAAGTTGACAAGGATGAAACGGGTATTGGTCATCGGGCAGCCATTCACGCACTACTGAAAAAAAGCTTGTCGCCAGAGCGAGCGGTGCAAGTGGCGCTTTTCAACAACAAGGGGCTGCAAGCGGCGTTTAACGATCTTGGCGTCTCTGAGGCACAATTTGTCCAAGCCAGCCAGCCCACCAATCCGTCGCTTACTGTGCTGGGCCTCACTGGCGGCGGCGCATTTGACATTGAGCAGCGACTGACAACTAGTTTGCTGGCGCTATTTTTGGCGCAACCTCGTCAAGAATTAGCCCAAGCGCAAATCAAGGCTGCGCAGATCAAAGCGATCGCTACAGCGCTGCAATTGGCGGCTGACACGCGGGCGCAGTATTGGCGCACGGTTGCGGCGCGTGAGCAATATGCAACGCTGGTTTTAACGCGCGGTAGCGCACAAACCGCCGCCGAGCTAGCGCAGCGTCTTGGCCAAACCGGAGCCCTTGGCAAGCTGGATCAAGCGCGCGAATTTGCCTTTCACGCCGAACTATCAGCGCGGGTTCAACTGGCACAAACGCAGGTGTTTCTTGAGCACGAGCGTTTGGCAAGACTGATGGGCCTTTGGGGTAAGCAAGCCACCTTCACCGTGCCCATGCGCCTCCCCGCACTTCCTAAAAAGATCCGAACCGAGAGGGTCATTGAAACAGATGCGATTTTGCATCGTGTGGATTTGAAACTAGCGCGCGCCACTTTGGATGTCGTCGCACGTCAATATGGGTTGGTGCAATCAACGCGCCTCATCAGCGTTTTTGATTTTACCGGCGCGCAGAATAACGCGGGTTCTTCGGGTGCGCGCACGCAATTAAATGGCGCCGAAATTAACTTGTCGATCCCCATTTATGATTTTGGATCGGCTCGGATTCGCGAAGCAGAACAGGCCTATCGTGCGGCCGCAAATCGCTTGGCTGACAAAGCCATCACCATTCGCTCGCAGGTGCGCGAGGCATTTTTGGGTTATCGAGGCGCATGGAGTGTTGCCCGCACCTATCAATTGCAAGTGTTGCCATTGCGCAAAACAATAGAGGAAGAGCAATTGCTCCAATACAACGGGATGCTGGCGGATATGTTCACGCTGCTCGTGGAGGCACGCGCGCGGCTTGCCAGTCAGTCCGCCGCCATTGATGCCAAGCGCGACTTTTGGCTGGCACAGGAAAACCTGCGCGCCGCCACCATCGGCGGTTTCAACGCAGCTTCGGCCACAGATGGCAAAGCGCCCGCCAATGATTCCACGCAATAAATTGATTTTGGAGAAATATCATGTTGACCAGACGCGCATTTGTAAATGCCTCAAGCATGTCCGCCGTCGCCGTAGCGGCTGTAAGTGGAAGGGGACAAGCGGCCTCGATTCCGGAGGCTGCGACCATGAAGGAGGCTGGTACACAAAAGCCCTTGGTACCCCATACTGGGCCCGATTATAACCCGATCGTCACCCTGAATGGTTGGACGGCCCCTTGGCGGATGCAGGGGGATTGGAAGGAGTTCCATCTTGTCGCTGAACCCGTAGTGCGCGAGATAGCACCCGGAATGAAGGCCTATTTATGGGGCTATAACGGCCAATCTCCCGGCCCAACCATAGAAGCGGTGGAGGGCGACAAGGTGCGCATTTTTGTCACCAATCGGCTGCCGGAGCACACCACCATTCACTGGCACGGCCAACGCCTGCCCAATGGCATGGACGGGGTGACTGGGCTGACCCAACCGCCCATAAAACCCGGCCAGACCTTCGTTTACGAGTTTCAACTGCGCCGATCTGGTACCTTTATGTATCATCCGCACGCCGATGAGACCCTGCAAATGGCCATGGGCATGATGGGCCTGTTTATTGTGCATCCGCGAGACCCAAAAGAGCGCCGCGTGGATCGGGATTTTGCGTTTTTGCTCAATGCCTATGACATTGAAGCGGGCACTTATTTACCCAAAGTCAACACCATGCTGGAGTTTAACCTCTGGACTTGGAATAGTCGCGCTTATCCTGGCATTGATCCATTCATCGTTGGCAAAGGCGACAAGGTGCGGATGCGGGTTGGCAATTTGACGATGACCAACCATCCCATCCACATACATGGCCACGAATTTCATGTCACAGGCACCGATGGTGGCTATGTGCCGGAAGGGTCGGCTTGGCCGGAGGTGACCGTCGATATTGCCGTTGGGCAAATGCGCGCCTTTGAGTTTATGGCCGATGAACCAGGCGATTGGGCCGTGCATTGCCATAAATCGCACCATACCATGAATGCCATGGGCCATAGTGTGAAGACCTATATTGGGGCCAATCTGGGTAACTTGCAGACCAAAATTGCCAAAGTTGCCAAGGGTTATACCGCTATGGGCGATAAAGGCATGGCGGAAATGGGCTCGATGGAAATGCCGATGCCCGATAACACGCTGCCGATGATGACCGGCTTTGCTCAGTTTGGTGCGGTTGAAATGGGCGGCATGTTTTCCGTCATGAAAGTTCGCGAGGGATTGAGCGCGGGCGATTACAAAGACCCTGGCTGGTATAAAAACCCGCCTGGCACGGTAGCCTACGCCTTCAATGGCACTTTGCCAGAAGCTGTCCGCGCCGCTGGCTCACCTGATGCTACCCATACCAAGGCTGACGTGCGTGTCGTCAAGCCTGGATCAATGCCCGCAAAGCCGGGGATGCAGCACGACTAGTCAAAAATGTCACAAAACAGAAAGGTAATTTCATGAAATTAAATCTAAAACCTTTGATCTCACTCCCCCTTTTTATGATCCCCTGGCTCGCGCCAATGTCGATGGCTAACGAGGCAGGCCATCATCACGATGAGTTGAGCGAAACCACTGTATTTGGTGAGCCGGGCAATGCCAAGCTGCCAACCAAGGTTGTTCAACTCACCATGACGGATCAAGGCAAAGGCATGGCGTTTACTCCGCAAAACATCACTTTGCACCAAGGAGATCAAGTAAAATTCATCGTACATAACGAGGGCGCGCTGGATCATGAAATGATGCTGGCTACCAAGCAAATGAATGATGAACATGCGCTTGAAATGGTCAAAAACCCCGATATGGAACATGACCAACCCAATGCGCTTCGCTTAAAGCCCGGCGCTCGCGGCAAAATTCTCTGGCATTTCACCAAGGCTGGCGAGTTTGATTTTTCTTGTCTGATTCCGGGCCACCGGGAGGCTGGCATGCAAGGCAAAGTAACCGTCATCGCGCGTCAAGCCTCCAAATAACGCAATAAAAGGATAGATCATGACACTCAAAGCACTTCTCATTAGTTTTGTACTCATGGGCACGAGTGTGTCGGCATGGGCCCAATCCACGCCCTCGGTCAAAGGGGAAGTTAAAAAGGTAGACATGTCGGCTGGCAAAATGACCCTCCAACATGGTGCCATTCCAAACCTTGATATGAGCGCAATGACAATGGTTTTCAAAGCCGCCGATCCCGCCATGCTCAAGTCCGTTAAGGCTGGCGACAAAGTTAAATTCACCGCTGAGCGCGTCAACGGACAGCTAACTGTAACCACCATCCACAAGGCCAAATAACAGGGGTAACTTACGCCGCAAAATCGGCATGGTCTGAAAAGGGCCATGCCGAAAATTTGCCCGCAGTTAGATAAAACGGGGGTCTATGGGTGAGGGCAATCTGGGCGAGGTAGCGGGCAAGCACCACCACTGCGGGTAGGTGTGTAGGTATGCAAGGGGCGAGAAATTATCTGGGGGCTCATTTGACGCTCATTCAGATGGCTTAGAAGACGATTGTGAAATCGCCACATAGCACTTTCTAGTCGAAGGAATTCATCATGACCCTTGCGCTTCTGCGCCTATCTCGCGCAACCACTCTTGCTGTCGGGCTGCTCCTTGTGGGAGCTGGGGCCAATCTTTACCCACTCTTGGCCATTGCGTCTGAAACCGCTGTTGCGCCAGAAAAAAATCCGCCTGGCGACATACCTGACAATCAGGCCTTTGTCGCTTTTAGCGGGCCGCAAGGCTATTTGTTGCAAGTTCCAGAAGGTTGGGCGCGCAAAGAAGCCCCTGACGGCGTCGCCTTTTCTGATAAATACGGGCGCGTGGAACTCGTGTTTAGTAAAGCCCATGGCGTCCTGACTGTCGACAATGTGCGCGCCTTGGAGGCGGCCAGCTTAGAAAAATCCGGACATGCGGTAAAAATTTCGACGATTACTAAAACTCAGCTTCCAGCGGGCCCTGCAATCAAAATCACCTTTTCATCAAATTCGGAACCCAATGGGGTGACGGGCAAGCAAATCCGGTTGGAGAGCGAGCGCTTTCTGGTTGTCCACGGCGACCAACTCGCGGCATTGACTTTTTCCGCCCCGATGGGCGCTGACAATGTCGATCAATGGACGTTGATGAGCAAGTCCTTGCGGTGGCAGTAACATGAGCCTTTTGATCGCCGACGACCTATACCGTTTTTACCATCTTGGCGACACTGAAGTGCGCGCCCTGCGTGGTGCGAGCCTTACCCTTGCGAGGGGCGAGACAGTGGCGCTTGTTGGCCCCTCTGGAAGCGGTAAATCCACCCTGCTGGCCTGTTTGGCCGGTCTGGACGAGCCGGACGGCGGCATAGTGACGATCAATGGCAAGCGCATGACGCGGCGTCCCGAGGCGGAACGCGCCAAACTGCGCGCCGACTGCATAGGCTTCTTGGCGCAATCGGGCAATCTGTTTGCCCATTTGAGCGTGGCTGGCAATATTGCGCTGCAAATGGAGCTGTGCGGCCTCGTGTCTGACCGCGAGCGCATCTGCACCCTGCTTGCCCTCGTGGGCCTGACCGAGCGTGCTGACGCCCTACCTGCCATGCTTTCGGGTGGCGAGGCGGCGCGCGCTGGTCTGGCCGTGGCGCTAGCCGGTGACCCGCCGCTGCTCATTGCCGATGAGCCGACGGCGGAAGTGGACGCGCAGACCGAGGCGCGTATTCTGGATGTGCTGGAGCGGCGTCGCGCCAATGGCGGTTCGGCCCTGTTGGCTACTCACAGCCGTTTATTGGGTGCCAGTGCCTCGCGCATTCTGGCCATTGCCGATGGGCAAATAATCGAGGGCTATAATGCACTGGTTGTGAGA
Organism: Hyphomicrobiales bacterium; assembly: GCA_019075865.1. Taxonomy (GTDB): domain Bacteria; phylum Pseudomonadota; class Alphaproteobacteria; order Rhizobiales; family Beijerinckiaceae; genus REEB77. Next base: position 37,856 of record JAGXAN010000011.1, read on the forward strand.
GAGCGCCAGGCGCTCCCCCTTCACGCTCACCGTCCGCACGGCGCGGCGCTGATTGAAGCTCGTGGAGCCGCGCGCAGTTTTGATTTAGCCGGAAAGCGTATCGAGGCGGTGCAAGCGCTAAATTGCACAATTCATGCGGGCCAGCGCCTCGCGCTGATGGGCCGATCTGGGAGTGGAAAATCGACATTACTCAATATGTTGGCGGGACTGGAGGCCCCCAGCTTTGGCAGCATTGTCTGGCTGGGCCTTGATGCCGCCCGCGCCTTGCGGCCGCAGCAGATTGGCTTTGTCTTTCAGTCGCCTTCGCTGGTGCCTGCGCTCAGTGTGATTGAAAATGTGCGCTTACCGCTCGAAATTGCTGGGTTGGCCGCTGGAGCCGCGATGAACCCTGATGAGGCTTTGGCACGGCTGTCCCTCGACGACCTTCGTGATAAATTGCCGGATCAATTGTCGGGTGGTCAGATGCAGCGTGTGGCGCTGGCGCGCGCGCTTGTCACGCGGCCTAAGGTGCTTTTTGCCGATGAGCCCACCGGCCAGCTTGACCACGCCACTGGTTTGTCGGTGATGCATGCGTTGCTTGCGGCGCTAGAGGGCAGCGATACCGCGCTCGTTGTGGCGACCCATGATGCAACTATGGCGGAATTTATGGAAGAATGCTGGACGATGGAAGCCGGATTGCTAACCATTAAATCAACAGAGAGAGACGCGGCATGATCGCAATTTGGACAAAAGGCATTGTCACCACGCGCCTGCACCATCTGGCACTGTCAGCGGGGGGCATTGTGGCGGCAACGGCGCTGATTGGCGTAATCGGCGTGTTCGGAATTTCGAGTGGGCGCACCATGACAGCTCGCGCCCTCACAGCCGTGCCACTGGATTGGCAAGTGGCATTGGTGCCTGGCGCTGACCCTGCGGCCTTGACCGCAAAGCTTAGCTCGGCGGTTGCTGTTCGCGCTGCCCGCACGGTTGGTTATGCGGATAGCAAGGCCTTTGTTGCAACGATTGGCGGCACGACGCAGACAACGGGCACAGGCCAAATTGTCGGGTTGCCAGATGATTATGCCGCCATTTTTCCTGGCCAGATTCGCTCCTTGTTGGGCACAACCACTGGCGTCATGTTGGCTCAACAGACGGCCGCCAACCTGCACGTCACCATCGGTGATATGATTACGTTGACCCCAGCAAATGCTGCTCCTTTCGATGTTAAGGTTGAAGGTATCATCGACTTACTAAATGCGGATCCGCTATTTCAGTCGATTGGCCCCCAGAAAGGCCCCAACGCCACTGCGCCGCCCGACAATATTGCGCTATTGCCGTTTCCCTTATGGAATCAGCATTTTGCCAGCGCCGCGCTTAGGGCAGGGGGGAGTGCTCGCATGCAGATCCACGCGAGCCTCACCCACGCCAACCTGCCGCCATCACCGGATGCTGCCTATGTTAAAGTGACGGGTGCTGCCAAAAATTTTGAGGTGCGCGCCGCTGGCGAAGCTATGGTGGGTGACAATCTATCGGCGCGGCTGGGTGCGGTGCGCCAAGATGCTCTGTTTGCCCGCATCTTACTGTTGTTTCTGGGCTTGCCCGGCGTTGTGCTGGCCCTGCTGTTGACAATTGCCATCGTGCGCTCGGATGCTGGACTTAAGCGGCGCGAGCAAGCGTTGCTGGGGCTGCGTGGTGCCAGTAGGAGCCAAATTGCGAAACTGGCATTTGTCGAGGCTGGGCTGATTGCCATTGCAGGCAGCCTCGGTGGCATGGCGTTGGCGGCTTTTCTGACGCAATTCGTCTTGCATATTGACATGGCCTCAGGCGCTGAGCTCGTCTGGCTTGCAGCCTCAGGTCTTGCTGGTTGCCTTATTGCGTTGGCCGCAGTTCTTACCCCTGCCTTATTGGATATTGGGGCTAGCAGTGTCGCCAGCCGCCGCGTTTGGATTGGGGGTGATGCCCTTTCGCTGTGGCGGCGCAGTTGGTTGGATGTGGCCATGATGGCCGTTGCGGGCGCTATCTACTGGCATTCTGCCAGTACGGGTTATCAGGTGGTATTGGCACCCGAAGGTGTGGCGACGGCGGCTGTGGATTATACTGCATTTTTGGCGCCGCTTCTGTTTTGGGCGGGTGCTGGCCTACTAATTTTACGACTTTCGGGGGTCGTGTTGCGCGGGGGGCGGCCCAGCCTTGCAATGATATTGCAACCTTTGGCGGGCCGGCTTGCCGCGACCATTGCGGCGGCCCTATCGCGCCAGCATCGGCGGCTGGCAACAGGTGCGGCACTGGTGGCGCTAGCCTTTGCCTTTGCAACGGCAACGGCCATTTTTAATGCCACTTACAACGTTCAACTTCTAGTAGACGCACGTTTAACTAATGGTGCTGATGTTACTGTCACTGGCACCGCGTTATCGCCAGCGGGGGCTGATTTGGAGCGCATTCGCGCCTTGCCAAGCGTTAGTGCAGCCGAGCCGATGCAACACCGCTTTGCCTATGTCGGCACGGATTTGCAGGATTTGTATGGCATTGACCCAACCAAAATAAGCAAGGCCACGGATATGGTCGATGCGTTTTTTGGCCCCTTGGGGGCTCGCGCCACTTTGGCCCGCCTTGCCGCAACGCCGGATGGCATTTTAGTCTCGCAAGAGACGGTCAATGATTTCCAACTCGCTACCGGTGATTTGGTCAATTTGCGTCTGCAAACTGGCGTAGGGAGTGCTTTGAAGACGGTCGCATTTCACTTAATCGGCGTCGTTAAGGAATTTCCGACGGCACCGCGTGACAGCTTCCTCGTCGCCAATTCCGCCTATATTGCGGCTCAAACCGGCAGTGTTCAAGCGGAAACAATATTGGTGCGCGCTTCAGGGGCTCCCGCTACCCTCGGCGACGTGGTCCGAGGCACCCTTGGCCCAGCCTCGCCGCTAAAAACCACGGATATATCGCAAGCCACCCATCTCATTGGCTCCAGCCTCACCGCCGTTGATCTGAGCACATTGGGAGCAATTGAACTGGCCTTTGCTGTGCTGTTTGTCGCAATGGCAACGGGGCTTACCCTTTGGCTGGGTCAGGCCGAGCGCGCCCGCACCAATGCAATCTTGCTGTCACTGGGCGCGAGCGTAAAAGATACCCGTGCGTTTTTGTCGAGCGAGGCGCTGTTTATGCTGAGCGTTGGCCTCCTTTTTGGCGCGCCTGTTGGCGGCACCGCCGCGTGGATGCTGGTTCGGTTGCTAAACGGCGTGTTTGATCCGCCCCCTGATAGATTAACCTACCCATTGGCTTATTTTGCCCTGTTGCTGGCGGGAGCCATTAGCGCCACCCTTATCGCCGTCTATGGCCAAAGCAGATGGTCGCGCGAATGGGTGGTGCGAGAAATGCGCGCGGGCAGATGACAAAAAGGCACAAAAGGCGATTCTGATGATGGTTTGTTAATTATGCAGGGGAGGAGGTGTGTCTAGAGTTATCTTGGAATGGCTGGTCGGGGATCGGCAAAAGGGTTGAATTTGATCCGTGCAGCACTTCCTCAGGTTATTTGGCTTCGATAATCCAATTGTGGTTCAATTGCAGCGATTTATCGAGTTTGACGCGGAAAGCGGCCTTCACCCCGCCTTTGTCGGCTATTTATAGAGTTCTCAGGTTCCTGACAGGGGCCATTTGACAAATCTTATATTTCTGTTATTCTAGACATATGGACGAAAATTTAATCATCATGGCCCTTGCGGCGCTGGCGCAGCCCACACGGCTGGCGGCTTTCCGTCTTCTGGTGCGCCATGAGCCGGATGGGCTTGCCGCGGGTGATCTGGCGCGGGCGCTGGATGTGCCGCACAATACTCTCTCGGTGCATATCAGCCTGCTGGCTCGGGCAGGTTTGGTCACCGGTGCCCGCCATAGCCGATCCATCATCTACCGCGCCAATCTGGCCGCATTTCGCGCGCTGGCGCTGGATCTTGTGCAGGATTGCTGCGGTGGTCGCCCTGAGCTTTGCACGCCGCTATTGGCAGAATTACAAGGGAGCGAAGCTGGTGACTGTTCCACTCTATAACGTGCTTTTCCTGTGTACCGGCAATACGGCCAGATCAATTTTGGCTGAAAGCATCCTGCGCAAACAAGGCAAGGGACGCTTCATGGCTTATTCGGCGGGGAGCCACCCCAAGGGATTGGTCAATCCGCTGACGATTGAAACGCTTGTTGCAATGGATTGTGAGGTTGCGGGCCTGCGGTCCAAAAGCTGGGACGAATTTATGCTCCCCGGCGCGCCGCACATGCATTTCGTGATTACGGTTTGCGATAATGCTGCGGGGGAGGTCTGCCCGGTTTGGCCCGGTCATCCCGTTACAGCCCACTGGGGCATTGCCGATCCCGCAGCGGTTACGGGCGATATTCTCGAAAAAAGACGGGCGTTTAACGAGGCTTATCGGCTTTTGAATAACCGAATCGCGCTGTTGGTAAATCTGCCATTGGCCAGTCTGGATAAAATAGCCACGGCTGCGCGGATGCGGTCGATTGGTGAAACGGAAGGCGCGACCGGCAATTTCAGGGCTCTCAAATGATCGACATTGTTATTTATCATAACCCTGCCTGCGAGACGTCGCGCAACACTTTGGCGCTGATCCGCCATGCGGGAGTTGAACCGCACATCGTGGAATATCTCAAAACGCCCCCTTCGCGCGCCATGCTGGAGAACCTGCTGGCCCGCATGGGTATTTCCGCCCGCGCCCTGCTGCGCGAGAAGGGCACGCCCTATCAGGAGCTTGGCCTCAACAATCCGGCGCTCGACGACGCTGCGCTCATCCATGCCATGCTGGAGCACCCCATCCTCATCAACCGCCCGATCGTGGTTTCGCCCAGCGGCGTGCGCCTTTGCCGCCCTTCTGAGGCGGTGTTGGACCTTCTCCCAGCTTCGACTGGCCCTTTCACCAAAGAAGACGGCGAGCGGGTTCTCGATGAATCCGGGCGGCGTATTTTATGAGAGCTGGCCCTGCGCGAATAAATGGCCTGAGCCTGCCGCAACCCGATTCGGGCTTCCACCCCAAGCAGAAAAGAATGTGCTTTCATGTCGATTTTTGAGCGCTACCTCACCCTTTGGGTGCTTCTCTGCATAGTGGCAGGTGTCGCCCTTGGCTATAGTTTGCCGGGCACTTTCCACCTGATCGGTTCACTGGAAATTGCCAAGGTGAACCTGCCTGTTGCGGTGCTGACTTGGGCGATGATCATCCCGATGCTGCTCAAAATCGACTTTTTAGCCCTAACGGGGGTGATGCAGCATTGGCGCGGCATTGGCGTAACGCTGTTTGTCAATTGGGCGGTAAAGCCGTTTTCGATGGCGCTTCTTGGCTGGTTTTTTCTTGAATATTTGTTTCGGCCATGGCTGCCGGCGGCCCAAATTGATTCCTATGTCGCTGGCCTGATCCTGCTTGCGGCAGCGCCTTGCACGGCGATGGTGTTCGTGTGGAGCAATTTGATGAAAGGCGAGCCGCATTTCACGCTGTCGCAAGTCGCCCTGAATAATGCCATCATGATTATTGCCTTTGCGCCGATTGTGGCCCTGCTGCTGGGTCTGTCCGCGATCACCGTGCCATGGCACACGCTGGTGCTGTCGGTCGTGCTTTATATCCTCGTTCCGGTCATCATCGCCCAGGTATTGCGCTACAGCGTATTGCGACGTGGCGGCACGGCGGCATTGGCTGACCTGTTGCACAAACTGAACCCTGTCGCCCTCATCGCCCTTTTAACGACGCTCGTACTGCTGTTTGGCTTTCAGGGCAGCGAGATTGTCGCGCAGCCGCTCATTATTGCTTTAATTGCCGTGCCGATCCTGTTCCAGGTCTATTTCAACGCGGGCCTGGCCTATGGTCTGAACCGGCTTGCGGGGGAGCAACATTGCATCGCCGGCCCCTCGGCGCTGATCGGCGCCAGCAATTTTTTTGAGCTGGCGGTGGCGACCGCCATCAGCCTGTTCGGCTTCAAGTCCGGGGCCGCGCTGGCAACCGTTGTCGGTGTGCTCATTGAGGTTCCGGTGATGCTGTCCATGGTCTGGATCGTGAATAATTCGCAAGGCTGGTACGAATCTGGCGCAGCGGTCAAGCGCCGCGCGGCGGAAATCTTTCTCAAAACCCCTTAACATCCTCAAACATCAGCCTGGAGCCAAAAACAATGACGCAAAGCCCGTCTTCCATCGTCCCCATAACAATGGTGCCGCAATCCACTGAAATGCACGTCAGCCTGCGGGTGCATGACCTTGCGGTGAGCACGGAATTCTATACCAAATTCTTTGGCGTGCTACCCAAGGATATCCTGCCGCGCTACACCACGTTCATCGTGCCGCATCTCAACTTGAACTTTGTGATTGTTATCAACGACAAGGGTGAGAAGCTGGATACCTATAGCCTGCACCACCTCGGGCTGGGCCTTTCCGACAAGCAAGCGGTGATCGACACTTACCACCGCGCGCTCGCAATGGGCGCGACTGTGGTCAAGCCACCCCGCACAACATGGCGCGGCACGCCCGAGCATGAATTGTGGCTGCGTGATCCCACCGGCTATGATATCGAAATTTACGCGCGCCTGACGCCCGATGAGCTCGCACAAATGCCCGCCGACAAGGAACCGGTGTTTCTGGTGCCCGGCACCGAACCAAAACCCGCATAGGATGGCTTGACCATGCCTCTGTTCGACAAAAGCCTGTTGCCTCTCGCCGTCACCGCGCAGCCTGAACCCGTGAAGCTCGACCATGCGCCGCGCATTCTGATGCTTTACGGCTCGTTGCGCGCCCGTTCCTATTCTCGCTTTGCCATATTGGAGGCCGAACGGATTTTGAATTATCTTGGTGCAGAAACGCGTATCTTTCATGCCGATGGTTTGCCCCTGGCTGATGCCGTCGAAGCAAATCATGCGAAAGTGCAGGAATTGCGCGAATTATCGGCATGGTCGGAGGGCCAGGTCTGGTGCAGCCCCGAGCGGCATGGCGCGATGACCGGCATTATGAAAACGCAGATCGACTGGATACCCCTGGAGATCGGCGCAGTGCGTCCAACGCAGGGCAAAACCCTCGCCCTGATGCAAGTCAGCGGTGGCTCGCAATCCTTCAACGCGCTCAATCAAATGCGCATTTTAGGTCGTTGGATGCGCATGATTACCATACCAAACCAATCTTCAATTGCCAAAGCCTATACCGAATTTGATGAGGCCGGCAGGATCAAACCCTCGCCCTATTACGAGCGCATAGTCGATGTGATGGAGGAATTGATGAAATTCACTCGGCTCACCAGAGATGTGTCGGCACATCTGACCGACCGTTACAGCGAGCGCCTTGAAGCACACAGGAAAAATAAATAGAGCGACCATGTTTCAGGTTCAGGGAATGATTATGCAATAGGCAGCGTTTTTTGCGTTTTAAGTGCTGCATCAGCCCAAAGTAAGAAGTCATGACGCAAGGCGCAGTTTCGGTCTCTTCCCCCGCTATTATGACAAGAATGAGAAGCTGAATTCCGGTTTGTTTAATCACTTGGGGCTGGGCTGCCGGCCAGAAGGAGTCCAAGCCATGAATTGCCTGTTGACGGCATGGCACCGCCATGAAAGTGAGTTGCGCGCCTGGCTGACAAAACGCCTCGGTAACCCCCAGGATGCCGAGGACCTGTTACAGGATTTGTTTCTCAAGGCGTTGCGTCAGGACAAGAAATTTTGCGAGATCAACAATGCCAGGGCCTGGCTTTTTGCTGTGGCCCGCAACGCAATCGCTGACCGGCTGCGTCTTGGAAGGGAACAGGTTGAACTGCCGGACGACTTTGCCCTCGAAACCGTTGAACCAGTTCCCGTCGAAACCCTGACGCAATGCCTGCCCCGCGCCCTAGCGGAACTGTCACATGAAGACCGCGACGCGCTGACGCTGTGCGAACTCGCATCCATGAATCAGGCCGCTTATGCACAGCTTCGCGGAATTTCTTTGGCTGCGGCCAAGTCTCGTGTGCAGCGCGCAAGAAAACGACTTCGCGAGCATCTGGGTGAGGTTTGTCAGGTGCGCTTTGACGACACCGGGAACGTGTGCTGTTTCGTACCCCGACCGCCCTTGTAGGTTTTCAGATTCTCGTAAATGCCAACCCCCTTATACGCCAAGCGTCGCTGACCGCTGTTTCATTGCGGTCAGAGGATACCTTGCTCCGTTCTGGAGTCAAAACGCCAGATCATCCGCAATAGCATCCAGTCCGGCTTTGGCGCAGATTTCGTCGTTCTCGCCACCGGGCGCGCCGGACACGCCGATAGCCCCGACCAACTGTCCGGCAGATTCAATCGGCATGCCGCCGCCGATCATAACGACCCCCGGCAGGTCTTTGATACCTTGTTCAGCCGAGCCTGGTTTGTTCACCCGCTGCGCCACAATTCCGGTGGCTTCGCGCCAACTCGCTGAAGTGCGTGCCTTGCCTTCGGCTGCGGCCACAGTGTGCCAGCCGGCAAAGCGGTCGCGCAGCACCACGATTGGTAGGCCGGAGGGGTCTGTTACTGCCACAGTCACCTGCCAGCCGCGTTTGGCACATTCGGCCCTGGCAGCCTGTGCGGCCTTCAATGCCGTTGCAGAGGTGATGATTTTTTGTGTCCAGGTCGCCGGATCGGCATGGGCAGGCAAAGCAAACAGCCCATATGCCGCAAGCCCCACTGCAGCGGGCCATGGGCTCTTTAGCATTGACATGTTCAACATGCGAACCAGCCTTCCACTTTCGCCCGGTTGGGAACACCGCCGCTGTGCACCACCTTGCCGTCGACCACAACGCCGGGCGTAGACATTATACCGTATTTCATGATCGAAGTAATGTCTTCGACCTTCTCAACCTGGGCTTGAACACCCTTGGCGGCAAGCACGTCTTCGACGAGCTTTTGCGTAGCTTTGCAGTTGGCACATCCGGTGCCAAGGATTTTAACGTTGGTCATGGTCGTAGTTCCTGTGTTGTGTTCGGGAAATGGAAGATTGTATCTCGATGCCGTGCGCCCCAATTCAGCAGCAGCTTTTGCTGGAAGACGTGCCGCAGGCGCTGGTGGCCTCTTTCATGCCGAGCGCTTTGAACAGTTTGGCCGCCGGGCAAAAGCCGGTGAAGCCCATTTGGAACAAGTTGAGGCCAATAAAGGCCGTCATCCATAGGAAGGCGGGATGAAACAGGTCGATTTGGTGGGTGATTTGTGCCAGCGTCAAGCTGAGCAGCACCATAAACCCGGATATGATGCTCACGATACGATTGACAGTCATTGAAGTCTCCTTTGGTTGAAAAGATGAAAGTTGATGTGAAAAGGGCGTCACATCACCGCGTTGAACACATAGCCCACGAAGATGATGCCCATTGTCACGACGCCAGCGAAAAGCGCGATGAGTTTGGGCTTCATCACTTTTTTCAAAATCATGAATTCGGGGAAGGACAGCGCAGTTACGGCCATCATAAATGCCAAGGTTGTGCCCAGCGCCGCACCCTTGCCAAGCAGTGCCTGCACCACGGGGATGATCCCCGCCGCGTTGGAATACATCGGCACGCCGATGAGCACCGCCAGCGGCACTGACCACCAGTTACCCTTGCCCATGACATGAGCCATCATATCCTGCGGCACGTAGCCGTGAATCCATGCCCCCACCCCAACGCCCGCGATGATGTAAGGTGCCACTTTGAGCACAATGTCGTGGACATGGCTCCAGCCTTGGGCAAACCGCGCCTGCCAAGTGACCCGCCCCTCCTCACCATGCACCAAGGGGATGTCGAACACCCAAGCTTCGACCAAGTTCACCGGATTCATACGCCCGATCACCAGCCCGGAGATCATCGCTACGCCCAGCCCTAGGCTGAGGTAGATGGCGACGATTTTCCAGCCGAACATGCCAAACAGCGCGCCAGCGCCACTTCATTGACCATAGGGGCGGACACCAGAAACGAAAATGTCACGCCCAATGGCACGCCTGCGGTGAGAAAGCCGATAAACAGCGGAACGGCCGAGCAGGAGCAAAACGGCGTGACGATGCCGAGCGAAGCGGCCAGCACATTGCCCACGCCCTGGCGTTTACCCGCGAGGATGGCGCGGGTTTTCTCTGGCGTGAAAAAAGTCTGGATCACGCCGACGACAAAGACGATCAGCGCCAGCAGCATCAGCACCTTTGGCACTTCAAAGGCGAAAAAGCTCACCGCATCATAAGGATGGCTGCCCGGCGCCATGCCGGTGGTTGCGGACAACCATTTCATAAAGAGGTCAATACCCGTCTGAAGCTGGCCGTAGAGCATGAACCAACCGAACACATACAGTGTCGGCACGATCCAAGCCCGCCAAACTGGAGCGGCGTCGAGTGTGATCGTTGGGTTGGATTGGATGTGGGTGGTCATCGGGCGGATTCCAAAGTGCTTCGTTCATCCTTGAAGACGAACAAGAGCGGAAAAGGATGCAGCCCGGCCATAGTTTTTTGGCTCGACCGGGCTGGTGCGGCTTACATCTTTGTTAAGGTCATCTGCGTGGTGTAAAATGGCTCGACAGGGCCAATGTCCACCATAGCTCCCACGGGGCCGGAGGCGGTCTTGAAACGCGGGTCGAGATGCGAGTTCTCGTGATCCCACACCGAGTCCCAGATGCCATGCATGATATAGGCACGGTGCTGCCCATCCGGCGTAGATTTGCGCAAAATCTCAGTGCTGACCGCCTTGCGATAGAAGCGGTTGTCCGCTGCGCCGGCCTGGCCAATGCCGTCTGCCGCTGTCGTGGGTTGGAAGGTTTCTTGTGCCTCTTTTAGGAGCAGCACCACTTTTTGCTCAAACGGGCCCATCACGTGATCGGCAATATATGCGTGGTTTCCCACGGTGATGAGACTGTTGCCCGCCGCTGCATCGACCGGCTTGGCCAAGAAGCGCACAATGTCAGCCTCATTGGTATAGATGCCCTTGCGATCACCCGCAGCTACGGTTTGAAAGATGCCGCGATACACGGCCATCGGCGCGGGGGTTGCTACTGGCTTGCCATTTTGCATCATGGCACCGTGCAGGTGCGGCAGCACTCCGGTATCAAACGCGGCATCGGGCTTAGCTGCTGCCAGTGCCTTGGCGGACTCAAAACGCACAAACAAGCTATAGAACAGCGGCAGGGTGCCAGCCTTTGCCGCCTCGGCATAGGCGTTGCGCAGTAGTCCCTTATAGCTTTCGGGATAGTTTTTCACCATGGTGGAATCACCAACCATCTGCTTGATGGTGACGGCCAAAGCCCCGCGCTGTTGCATGGTCTTGGCAAATTCCGAGATGGAACCATCAAAGCCAGGCTTGAAAGGTTGCGCTACACGGAACTCGGCATAATAGGTGAGCGGGCCGCTGGTCGTGGTAGGCACTTCGGCTGCCTTTGCAGTGGCGGCAAAGCCCGTTGCTGCCAAAAGCGCAGCAGGCCCACTGGCTGCTACGCCCTTGAGCAAGTTGCGGCGGGAGGGTGTGAGGATTGTGTCAGTCATTGTGTTCTCTCCAAATCAGGTTGGTTTCTGCTTTGAAGACGACGCCACCTGCAAAAGGATGCAGAAATTTAATCGCACTTAGGCGGAACATGGCAACAAACCCGCCCAGCCTCATCGAAACGCACGCTACAATGGTCGAGCATCGCGGAGCGCAGCCGCTCGCGGGCACACCGCAAACGCGCCTTGGCTGCCGAAAGGCTCAATCTCTGGGCTTCGGCAAAAGCGCGCATTGTCTCGCTGTCGAGGTCGCAAACTTGCAGAATATGGCGATCTTCTTCACCCAAGTCCTGAAGATTGCGCGCGATGCATACGTCCAATTCATCCACAGCATCGCGTGGCGCGTTATCCAGCGCGGGCATGTCTTGATCCAGATATTCTGTTGGCCGACGTTTTCGCGCTGCATCAATCAGCGCGTTGCGCGCCACCTGAAACAGCCAAGCACGCGGGTTGTCCAATTCACAAAAATCACGCCCTTGTCGCATGGCTTTGAGGAAAACCTCCTGCAGCAGATCATCTGCGGCATCGACCTTCCCCAACTGGCGCGTGAGAAACCCCTTTAGCTCAGCGCCATGGGCACCCCAAGCGCGCAGCACACAGCCATACGACAGGGGTGAGACTTCTTCAGACATACCACGCTCACCTCTTGCACAGGTTTCCGCCTAGAGTGACCGTAGCCGGTTCAGTGGTGAGATCAATGATTTGAACGCGCCAGCGAGCTCTCAGTCTTCTCGCGCCAGATGCTCGGCAAGTTGACAGTGCCCTTCAGGATAATATCGCGTGAAATCAATTATTTACCGCCATCTCCAAACTGCGTCCACCTGACTGCGAATATGCAGCAAAGCGGAACCCCTGCTTTAAAGCGATCAAACTATTGAATTATTGAGGGGAATATCATTTTTGCTGGGGTCCTGACAGATACCCACCAGGACCCCCATCCATTATCCAAATTGCGACAACAAATCAGTGCTTACATTGGTCCCATGAGTGGGGCCGATTCAATTTTGAATCGCACCTCACCATTGTTGCTCCTTTCAGGTTTCATGGCGAGCTGTGGTCAATTCAAATACTCAAGCGACCGCACGGAACAGCAAGTTGAGATAGTTGCTGGCCCCCGCAACCAAAACGAAGCATAATTTGTAGGCTATTTAGAAGCGCCCGGCGAAAGCCCGGCGCTTTTTTGTTTGTCTATGCGCAGTGCGGCCATTCAAAGCGGGTCTGGCCTGGGATCACTGGTTCTATGACCCAAAGTCTAGTCTTTGGTAGCGGCCGGCAGCAGGGCGCGCAAGGCATTCAAAATGACGGCGACATCAATGGCTTCCTGCGACAAAGCCCCCGAGACCGGTGGCAAATACCCCAGCGCCGCCGCGATCATGGCGGCAAAAGACAGCGACATGCCAATGACAATGCTTTGCATGGCTATGCCGCGCGCGCGCTGGGCTATAACCACCGCCTCGCCTACCCGGATGATATTGTCCACCAGAATCACAACGCCGGCCGCTTCGGTTGAGGCGCTCGCGCCTTGTGCACCCATGGCCATTCCGACCCCCGCCATCGCCAGAGCCGGTGCATCATTGAGCCCGTCGCCCACCATCAATACCGGATCGCGGCTTTGCTCCTCTTTCACCCTTTCAACCTTCCCGACGGGTGCCAGATCGGCAAATACCGCGTCCAATCCCAGTGACTGTCCGAGCGGTTCGGCAATGGCTGCCCGGTCACCGGTCAACATAATGATGCGGGAAACGCCGGCACTGCGAAGCATGCGCAGCGCATCCGGTGTCTCCACACGGATCTCGTCGCCAAATAACAGGGTCGCAGCCAATTGCCCGTCGATCGCCACATAGATCCGCAATGTGCCAACAGGGTCGAAACTGTCCGGCATGTCGTCGCCGGCCAAGGCACCGCCCAGGATCTGGCGGGAGCCGACGCCGATTTGCCGGGATTCGACCTTGCCCTCAATCCCGGATCCGGGGAATTCCTTCACCTCAGAGGGCATGGAGAGCGGTAATTGGCGGGTGACCGCGGTGCTGACAATGGCTCTGGCAACGACATTGGGTGAGGCTTGTTCCAGCGAGGCCGCCAGCCGCAGCGCCTCATCCTGCGTGAATGGTGGGACGGGTTGGATCGACAAAAGCTGAGCCCCGCCCACCGTTAGCGTGCCGGTCTTGTCAAACAGCACGGTTTTCGTGCGGGCCATGGCTTCCAATTGCGCCCCGCCCTTGATGACGATGCCGCGCTTGGCGGCTTGTGCCACCCCGGCGATGAAGGCAACCGGCGCCGCCAGAATGAGCGGGCACGGGGTTGCGGCGACAAAAACCGCAATGGCGCGCACCTTGTCCCCGGAATAATACCAGGCTGCTGCGGCAAGCAGCGTCGTCACCGGCAGCAGCAGCAGGGCAAAACGGTCCGCCATTCGCGTGAACGGGGCCTTGGCGGTTTGCGCCGCCGTCACCATTTGCACAATCCCCGCATAGGTGCTTTCGCCCGCCTTGGAAGTTGAGCGCATCTGGAAGGCTTCGCCCACATTCAATGCGCCGCTGCGCATCGGCGCGCCGGTTTTCAGGCTCACGGGCAACGGCTCGCCGGTTAAGGCCGCTTCATCAATCAAGGCGAAATCGGAGGTTAGAAGCCCATCCACCGGGATGATTTCACCCGCCCGCACCAGGATGATATCCCCAATGGCTGCCGAATCTACCGGTATGTCGGCAATCTGGCCATCGGTGATGCGATGGGCAATGCGCGGCGCCCGATCCACCAGTGATCGCAAATCACGCCGGGCGCGCGACACCGCAAAATCCTCAAGCAGATTGCCGCCCGTATACATGAGTGCCACCACTGCGCCAGCAAGGTTTTGGCCCACCAGCAGCGCACCCGCCATCGAAACCAGCGCCACCGCATCCACACCCAAGCGCCCCGAGAGTATGTCCCGTGCAATAAACACCACCATTGCGGCAATGACCGGCCATGTCCCCGCAGCCCAGATGCGGCCAGCGATGACGGGTGCTCCCATGCTCCAAAACCCGAGGCCACCCACAAACCCCAAAGCCGCGATCATGAAAAATGACCGTCGCAGGTTCCGTTCCGAGATCATCCTCATCAAGCGCTCCAGTATTTTGTGGCGTGATTTCAGCAAGTAAAGGCTAATCGCGCAAGGCAGCGCAATTTGAAAGGAAGGGGCTTCTTGGATGGTGCTGTTTCAATTCAAGCCATATTGACCCTCGTTTCGAAAATCACCAAGCGAGTGGCAGCTTTTCGCGACGCGCCGAATACAGGCCGAACCAAATATTAGCCCAATAAGGATTTTCCGATTTGGTTCCCGTGCTGCACCTTGCATTCGAATTGCCGGGCGAGCGCACACAATGGTCAGCCGCCATATAGGCATTCATGGCAAGACGGGTATATTCTCAAGCTTTGGTGAAAAAGCGAACCTTGCGCGGCCGATATGAGGAGGCACCATCTGCTTTGGCCCAACAGCAAGGGGAAGAGGGCGCAATATGACAACCCTTGATTGGCCGGCCTTGGCCGGGATGCAGACCGATGTGCGGCACTGGCGGGCCTTTGTGGCGGTAGCCGAAACGCTGCATTTTCATGCGGCGGCAGAACGGCTTGGGATTAGCCAGCCAGCCCTCAGCCAGCTTGTTCGTGCCCTTGAGAAAAATCTGGGCGTCAGGCTGTTCGATCGTCAGGGGCGCAGGGTGGCGTTAAGCCCTGCCGGGCAAGCGCTGCTGCCGCAAGCAAAGCTCGCATTGCATCAGTTGCAGCGAACCGAAAATGTCGGCCGCGCCTTCAGCCGTCGCGAGGCCCGTGCATTGGCCGTGGGCTATGTCGGTTCAGCCGCCTTCCACCCGAGTTTTGCGGCTCTGGTGGGTTCGGTCAACACTTTGGTTCCCGAAATGACATTGATCCTCAACCAACTTCCCGCAACCCAACAGATTGAGAGCCTGGTCGCCCAAACTCTCGATTTTGCGGTCATTCGCTCACCCTTGCCAGAACTTGACCCCAGCCTTGCCTTGCTGCCGGGGCACAAGGAGCCCATGGTTCTTGCCTTGCCCGATAGCCATGCCCGCGCCAAGGAACCGGTCTGCCAGTTGAAGGATTTTGCCAATGAGCCCTTCATTCAATACATACATCAGCGTGACGGGGGGTTGCGCCGTCTGGTGGAGGCGGCGTGTCACGCAGCCGGGTTTGAGCCACGCATTGCCCACACCGTGCCCCAAATTGCCACCATGCTCTGCCTCGTCAGTGTTGGTTCCGGCGTTGCCCTGGTGCCCAAATCGATGAAGCGGCTGGCGATGGCAGGCATTGTCTATCTTGAATTGGGCGAACCGGTCAGCACCGAACTCACCTTTGTTTATCGGCGCAGTGACACATCGCCCCCGTTGCGGGCCGTTCTACAGCTTGCGCGCGGTACAATTGATAAGCACAGCTTTTCAAAATAGTTGGATTTCCCACTACTGAACCACACGTATTTGCCGTTAAACTGCGCGAGCTCCGCCGTCCGGCTGCGGCGGGTTGGCCTTCTTGGGCCCTAAGGAGGCCGGCAAGAGCGGTGTTACACCGCCATTCATCCAAGGGAGGTCGTGCGATGCGTTTATGGACTGTCTCGGCCAGTGCGATTCTGGCCTGCCTGATAGGCTTCAACTCCGGCACCGCCGCAGCGGCAGGCATGGAATTGGTAACACCCGGCCATCTAACAATGGCCTACCGTACCGATGACAAACCGGTATCCTTCATTCAGAACGGCGCACCGAGCGGATTTTTCGTGGATCTGGAAAATGCCATCGCGGCGCGACTGGGCCTGAAGGCGGTTTTCATTTCAACCACTTTCGCGGCCATGGTGCCAGCGGTGCGCAACCACCAATATGACTCGGCAGCTTTTGGCGTGCTGGTAACACCAGCGCGGCGTGCCGTGGTGAATTTCACCACCCCGGTTGGCTATAGTCTGGCTGATCTGGTCAGCCTGAGATCAGCACCCATTGAGCGGGTGGAAGGGGCGCAAGGCAAGACCGTGGCGATCACGGTTGGCAGTGCGCTAATACCCCTGCTGCAGAAAATTGCGCCAACTGTGACGGTCAAAACCTTCCCCAATCTGGCGGCGAGCGCAAATGCCTTGGCCGCAGGCCAGGTGGATGGACTATTCACCGGCCAGGAAGCAACCAAGCAATTGCTGGACCGTCATCCCGAATTTGTCGCCTCGCAAGGTGTCAGCAGTGGCGAAATCGCCATGCCGGTGGCCAAAGACAATCCGGAATTGCTGAAGGCCGTGAACGGCGCATTGGCCGAAATCATGAAAAACGGCACGTTCACGAAATTGTTCGCAAAATGGATGCCGCCGTCGGTGATATTTCCCGATGAACTTTACCAAGATTATCCCGGTATGCCGCATTTCAAGCGCGTTTCCGCCAACTAACCATCAGGAGCCAACATGCTTCAGGGATTTCAGCGGATCGGGGAGACATTTTTTGACCCGCAGATCATCGCCGGCGTCCTGCCCGAACTCTTGCGTGTCGGCTTGCCCAACACCTTGCTGCTCGCGGTCATTGCGACGATGATAGGCCTCGCGCTCGGCCTCGTCATCGCGGCAGGCTTGCTGGCGAAACAAGCTGGATTGCGGTTTGGGTGCCGGGTCTATGTCGATCTGTTGCGCGGACTGCCGCACATCCTGACGGTATATTTGATCGGACAGGGGCTGCCGCTGGCTGGTTTGAGCATTTTTGGTGCCAATACCTACGCTTACGCCGCTTTTGCCATTGGATTGATTGAAAGCGCCTATATGGCGGAGATATTCAGGGCTGGATTTCAGGGGGTGGAGCGCGGTCAGGTTGAAGCCGCGCGAACGCTGGGCATGACCCGGTTTCAGACGATGATTGAGATCATCCTGCCCCAGGGCATCCGGCGCGTGCTGCCCCCGCTTACCGGCCAATTCATCCTCATCATCAAAGGCACGGCGCTGGTTTACCTGTTGGGCCTGACCGCAGCGCAGCGAGATATTTTCTCGATCGCGCAGGATAATTCAGTCAACAATGCCAATCTTTCGGCGCTCACGGCGGCCGGACTGCTGTATCTGGCCCTAACCGTGCCTTTGACCCATGCCGTAAACGCCTGGGAGCGGCGGATGCAACGGGGTTCGCGTCCCACCCCCAAGGCGGTGGCCTGAATGTTGCCGGTTCCAACCCCATCCGAAAAGGCCAAACCGGACATGGGTGTCCGTTTTGAAAATGTAAGCAAATCCTTCGGCCCCGTAGATGTGCTCAAGAATGTCTCGGCCCATATGCCAAGCGGCATGACCACCTGCATCATCGGCCCTTCGGGTTCTGGTAAATCCACGCTGCTGCGCTGTACCAATTTGCTGGAGCGGCCGGAGCAGGGCCGAATTTTCATTGAAGACGCAGAGATTACTGCGCCCGGCGTCAACATTGATGCGCTGCGGGTGCGGGTCGGTATGGTGTTCCAGCACTTTCACCTGTTCGCGCATTTGAGCGTCATCGAGAATGTCGCGCTCGCCTTGCGCAAAGTCCGGCAAATGCCGAAGGAAGCCGCCGAAGCCAAAGCCGCTGAACATATTGCCGCCATCGGCCTCAAGGGATTTGAAAACCGACGACCCGCAGAGCTTTCCGGCGGCCAGCAGCAGCGCGTGGCGATTGCCCGCGCGCTGGCGATGGAGCCGAAAGTGATGCTTTTCGACGAGGCGACCTCGGCGCTCGATCCAGAACTCGTGAAGGGGGTTCTGGGAATTATGCGTGAGCTGGCACTTGGCGGCATGACCATGCTGGTGGTTACCCATGAGATGCGCTTTGCGCGGGAAGTTGCCGGACAGGTCATTTTCATGGATCAGGGTAAGATTGTCGAAACCGGCCCGCCTGCACAATTGTTCGACGCGCCGCAAACGCCGCGCCTGCGCCATTTCCTCGATCAGGTGCTTTGACCCATCAGGCTGTCTTGCCCACCACATCTCATCACCACGGAAAGGTTTTGTCCGCATGTCTACCCCGTCCATAGTCCCATCCACCAAACCCCGCTTGACGCGCGCCGAAGTGAGAAACCTGTTTGCCCGCAAAAGCATTTGGCAATCCTGGCTCGATGTCGAGGCGGCACTCGCGCAGTCACAAGCCGAATTGGGCATGATTCCGGCCGCAGCCGCCGCCGAAATTTGTGCCAAAGCCAACTTCACCTGCCTGAGTGAAGCTGAAATGGCGGCCGATATTACCAAAACCCGCGCGCCGGTGGTTTCGCTGGTGCGCCTATTGGCGGCCGCCTGCGAGGGCGACGCGGGGGGCTTTGTGCATTGGGGTGCGACGACGCAGAATGTCGTGCAGACTGGTCGCGCGATGATCATGCGCCGGTCTCACGAGGCCTTTATGGTGCGGTTTAATGATATCCTCCTGAAATTGGCGGATATTGCCGAGGAGAGCGCCGATATGCCAGTGGCCGGGCGAACCAACGGACGCCACGCCTTGCCCATCACCTTCGGTTTCAAGGTGGCGGGCTGGATCGAGGAATGGTTGCGCCACCTCGATCGCTTCAAGGGTGCCGAACCGCGTGTTTTCTCGGCATTGTGGGGCGGTGCGGTCGGGGCCATGCATGCATTTGGCGACGCCGGGCCGGAGATTAACCGCCGCGTGTCGCAGCGGCTGGGCCTGAATCCGCTGGCCATTCCATCACGCTCCGGCATGGACTATTTCGCCGAATATTTCATGTTGATGGCATTGTTCAGCGCCACATGCGCCAAAATTGCCCGCGACCTGTATATGTTGATGACCGATGAAACCAGCGAGGTTCAAGAGGCGCTCGGCCATGACGTGATAGGCTCCAGCACGATGCCGCAAAAGATCAATTCCAAGGTGGCGGTACATGTCATTTCATTGGCGGCACAAGTGCGCAGCCTGGTTCCCCTGGCGCTGGAGGCCATGCAACCGACCTATGAGGGCGATGGTGCCAACAATCAGATGATTTCCGCCCTGATCGACCAAGGCTGCCCCCTGGCCTATGAAATGATCGACACGTTCCACGAACTCCTCGATTGCCTGCATCTCGATCCGGTTCGGATGCGGCGAAATCTGGCGATTTCGGGTGAATTCATTGCCTCCGAACGCGCCATGATGGCGCTGGCACCCATCATCGGTCGCAATCAGGCCCATGATGTGGTGCATGAAGCCGTGGCCCATGCGGTCGAGACGGGCGCGCGCCTGTCCGAGGTTTTGATGCAGGTGCCGTCGGTCAAAGAAAATGTATCGCCCGATATGATCGCAACCGCGCTGGATGCGACGACTTACACGGGGCTAAGCGCCAGCATGACCCGAGATATGGTCGCCGTAGCCCGCCAGCGCGCCACCTGATGTATGGAACAGCACAAAGCCCCGTACGGCGGGGGACGAACCCCGCATTTTCAGGTAGACAGCGGCTCGGTCGATTTGCGAATGACGAGTTCGACGGGCAATTCTATCTCCTGCGGCGGGCCGGGGTTGGCCATCCGTCGCAACAGACTTAAAGCCGCCTGCTCGCCAATTCGTCCGGTTGGCAAGTGAATCGTCGTCATCGGCGGCGTCACATGGGCTGCCAGTTCGAGATTGTCGATGCCAACAACGGAAAGACCCTGCGGAACGCTGATGCCTTGAAGCTGTAGTTCCGTGATGCAGCCAATGGCGAGAATATCATTGCCGCCGATGATGGCGGTGGGCGGGTGCGCGGCACTCATCAAAACGGCGCAGCCCTGTCGGCCCCCGGCTAAAGTCAGGGGCTGCTCGCTGACCAGCCATTCGGGCAATGCGACGCCATATTCCAGCAAAGTGGCGCGCGCCCCCTCAACCCGCTTGCGCTGGCGGTCATTGCTGGAAACCTGTCCGGCAATCATGCCAATATTGCGGTGCCCCAGGTCAAGAAGATGGCGCGCAGCCAGGGCCCCCGCCAGATGATTGTCGACGGTCACCGCATCAAAAAGTGGGTCGGCACACCAGCCCAGCGTAACTGGCACCATGGCGTTTCTGAGCAGGTCTGACGCCTGCCTGGAGCGCTCGGCCCCGACCAGAAACAGGCCATCAACGCCGCGCGCCAGAAATCCCCGGATAGCTTCCACCTCGGCATCATTATTGTAATTGGTGGAGGCCACCAAAAGCAGATATCCTGCTTGGCTTAATGTCGATTGCATGGCTTGAAGCGTTTTGGCGAAAATGGCGCTGTCGAGTGTTGGCACGATCGCGCCCACCGTCATGCTCTTGCCCGAGACAAGCGCCCGCGCCACACCGCCAGGAATATAACCGAGCTTTTGGGCACTGCTGCGCACCCGCGCCAGAGTCGTCGCCCGCACAAGTTCGGGCCGGGTCATGGCGCGCGAAACGGTCGCCAGCGAGACGCCCGCATCGCGGGCTACATCATCGAGTCGGGAGCGCCGTTCAAAGGTCATATTTGAGAAATGACACAACTGCAAATTTTTGCAATAGCGGTGGCGGCTAAACGGCCCATAAGCAGCAGTCGTTTTGCCGTATCTATCGGCGTTATCCCGATACATATTCTTAAATTTGCCCAAATTAGTCCATTTCCGGAGAAGGCTTGACATTGATTTGCCCATGTGGAAGCTTATGAAAGCGTTTGCAGTAAATTCGAGAAGCGCGGGTCAGAATGGGATTTTATTTGCGTATGCGCCGCGCCATGGTGGCCCTTTCAACGCTAAGCGCGCTGGTGGTCGCATGGTTCGTGCTGACCACCGTGACCGGGTTGATTTCGTCGGGTCGATTCCCGGACCCCTTCGCGACCTGGGCGGCCATGCGCCAATTGGTGAGCCCCGGTTATGCCGGCAGCACTTTGGTGGTTCATGTGGTTCATAGCCTCACATTGGTGCTTGGCGGGTTCATGCTGGCCTCAACGCTGGGAGTTTCCCTTGGCCTGTTGATGGGTTGGAGCCGCAAGGCCGAAGCGTTCATCAATCCGATATTTCTGTTGCTGCGGCCCATTCCCCCGCTTGCCTGGATACCGCTCGCCATTCTTTGGCTTGGGCTGGGCGATGCGGCCAAGATCATGGTCATCGTCATTGCCGCTTTCGTGCCCAATGTCATCAACACTTCCACGGGCGTGCGCACCATCGAGAAAACGGTCTTTGAGGCCTCACAAATGCTTGGCACGCCGCGCTGGCGTTTTGTGGGCGAGGTGCTGATTCCGGCCAGTCTGCCGGCCATTTTCACCGGACTGCGCCTGTCGTTGCAGGCAGCTTGGACGACGTTGGTTGCGGCTGAACTGGTCGGCGCGCTGGCGGGGATCGGGCTGGTGCTCAATGTGGCCCAGCAGGATATTTATCCGGCGATGATCCTTAGCGCCATGTTTGTGGTCGGGGTATTGGGCTGGCTGATGACGCTGTTGCTTGGGTTTGTCGAACGCCGGGCGCTGGCCTGGAGGACGGCTTGATCATGGAGCATCGCATTAGCTTGCGGGAAACTTTGGCCTATGGCGCCATCGGGTTGGCCGTCTTTTTTACGGTCTGGTCTGCGCTGGTGCTCAGCGGCGTTGTGCCGCATACCTTCCTGCCTTTGCCCACGGAAATCATTGGGCGTTTCATCACGCTGCTTACCCATACGTTTGCTGGAGCGACCTTGCCTCAGCATCTCCTCGCCAGCCTTGGCCGCTATTTGGAGGGCTTTCTGCTGGCGGCCGCGGTGGGGGTGCCGTTGGGTTTGCTCATGGGCTGGTTCCGATGGCTGGATGATATATTGAGCCCGATTTTTGACGGCCTGCGGTTTATTGCCCCGATTGCCTGGGTGCCCTTTGCCGCGCTTTGGTTTGGCACCGGCTTTGGCGGGCCGATCATGATCATATTTGCAGGGGCTTTTCCGCCCTGCCTTATCAACGCGCATCGTGGTGCGCGCTTTGTCAGTCCGAGTCTGATTGAGGCGGCAAGCATGCTCGGCACCGGGCATTTGCGTATGATTTACGAAGTGCTTTTGCCCGCATCGCTGCCCTCGATTGTCGCTGGATTGCGGGTCTCAGCCGGACTTGGCTGGCAATCGCTGGTCGGTGCCGAACTTATCGTCGCGGCCAACGGCATTGGCTACATGATGGTGCAGGGCCAAGCCAACGTCCAGACTTCGACGGTCATGGCCGGCATGATGTCAATCGGCCTTGTCGGCTTTGGGATGGACCGCCTGCTCCGCCTTGCCGAATTGACCATTGGCCGACGTCTTGGTCAACCAACCTGAGGAGCGGCGTGTGGGGTCTATCAGCTTTGATAATGTTGGCAAAGTTTTTGGTGCAGGTGCCGGCGCCCTGGTAGCGCTGGAGGGCATCACCCTCACGGTGGCAGACAAGGAATTTGTTGCCATTGTCGGGCCCTCAGGTTGTGGCAAGACGACGTGTTTGCGCATGGTGGCAGGGTTCGAGCGCCCTTCGAGTGGCAACATTAGCGTGGACGGCAAGCTGATTGTGGCGCCCGGACCCGATCGGGCCGTGGTGTTTCAGCAATTTGCACTTTTCCCATGGAAAACGGTGCGCGGCAATATCGAGATGGGACTGCGCAACAAGAATATGTCGCTCGCGCAGCGCATGCCGCTGGTGGATGCGGCGCTGAAATTGATGAATCTTGAAAGCCACGCCAACGCCTTTCCGCACCAACTTTCGGGTGGCATGCAACAGCGTGTTGCGATTGCGCGGGCCTACGTGCTCGACCCGGCGGTGCTGCTGATGGATGAACCTTTCGGGGCGCTGGATGCCCAAACCAGAGTGGTGATGCAAGAGGAACTGGTGCGCCTCGCCCGCCTCAACCCGCGGACCGTACTTTTCATCACCCATAGCGTCGAAGAGGCGGTCTATCTGGCGGACCGCGTCGCGATCATGGGACGGCGACACGGCCGCATCAAAGCCATTGTTGACATTAAATCAGTTCGTCTAGCCGAGCAGTGGGATCAATTGGAGCGGATTGAAGACGTGATGGAGCAAGAATCCTTTGTGCATCTGCGCTCCAGCATTTGGAAATCATTGCGTGAAGAAAAGTGAAACATGGAATCCGGTCACAGTGAGCGCAATGAAAAACGGGTTCCCAAGCCATCAGCGTTACAAAACAAAGCAGGGAGAAAAAAATGCAGCATAAATATCTGGCTTCCATTGCCGTCATTGTCGGATGCATGGGCATGCAAATGCCCGCACAGGCCGCCGACCCCACCCCGATAAATATCAGCTATCAACCGGTTAATTACTGGGCTTTGCCGTTCTATATCGCCACCCAGAAGGGCTGGTGGAAGGATGTCGGATTGGCGCCCACATTCTCGACATTTCCAGCCGGCCCCCCGCAAATTGCCGCAGCGCAGGCAAAATCCTGGGATGTGGGCGGCACTGGTTCTGTTCCCGCAGTTTTAGGTGCCGCACGTTTTGGCATCGTCACCATAGGGCTGACCAATGATGAGTCCAAGACCAACGCCCTGCTGATGCGCGGCGATAAATATGCCGCGGTCAAGGCCAATCCGCAATTGCTCAAGGGCCAGCGGCTGCTGGTCACAACCAATTCAACTGCAGATTATGCCTCGCGCGCCTGCTTGAAAAAATTGGGCCTCGGCGTGAATGACATGCAGGTTGTCAATCTCGGCCAAGCCCAGATCATTACGGCTTTCACGTCCAAAAACGGTGATTATGCCGGTGTATGGGCACCCAATACCTACACGCTGGAAGAAAAAGACCAGGCCAAAGTGCTGTGCAGCGGTGCCGATGCCGGGGCCGTTGTGCCCGGCGCCCTGATCGCGCGTGCCGATTATGCCAAGAAGCATCCCGGCCGGGTTGCAAAATTTCTGGCGGTTTACCTGCGGGCATGGACATGGGCGAAAGCCCACCCCAAACAGGCGCATAGCATGACAAAGGCTTTTTATGCCCAAGGCGGTGTCGATGTTTCTGACTTTGGTATCAATCAGGAATTTGCATTGCGCCCCGTTTTTGCATCAGCCGAGCAGATTCAAATGATGGACCGGAGCAAAGGCCCCTCGAAGGTTGACGGATGGTTCAGCAACATTGGCGCATTTCTGCTTCAGGTTGGCACCATCCAGTCCAATCCAGACCCGAAAACCTATATTGACGACAGCTACATGAAGCGGCTGGCCGGCGATAAAAAACTGAGCGCATATGCAAACACGGCGGATGTAAAATAGCACGACATACCGCGGCGGGCCGGAATTTGCCGACCCGCCAAAAAATAAACCCTCGCATTTGGACCCCGGACATGACGATCACCTATCTGAAAGCAGCCACCAAAACCGCAGAAACGGAAACCGCCTCAGCCCGCGAAACCGTTGCCCACATGCTCCAGGCCATTGCTGCAGACGGTGAGGGCGCAGTTCGCGATTACGCGTTGAAGCTGGATAAATGGTCCGGGCCCATTGTCGTCACGCCCGATGAAATCAAAAGCCGCACGGCTGGCATCGCGGCCGGTATCCGCAATGATATTGATACGGCGGTGCGGCAGGTTCGGCGCTTTGCCGAAGCCCAGCGCGCCTCCATTTCCGACTTTTCGCTCGAAATTGCGCCCGGTCTGAAGGTGGGGCAAAAGCTTGTGCCCATCAATGTCGCGGGCTGCTATGTGCCCACAGGTCGTTACGCGCACATTGCGTCTGCCTATATGTCGGTGGCGACGGCCAAGGCAGCCGGTGTCAAAACGGTGGTTGCCTGCTCAGCGCCCTTTCGAGGGGAGGCTATTCACCCGCAGGTGCTTTATGCACTCCATGCGGCCGGTGCGGATATGGTGCTCACCCTCGGCGGCGTTCAGGCCATAGCGGCGATGGCGCAAGGTCTGTTTGGCGCACCCGCCGCCGATATCATCGTCGGGCCGGGCAATAAATTTGTCGCGGAAGCCAAACGCATGCTGTTTGGCAGCGTTGGCATTGATGTTTTTGCAGGCCCCTCCGAGGTCGCGGTGCTGGCCGACGATAGCGCTGATCCGCATATTGTGGCGACAGATCTGGTCGGCCAGTGCGAGCACGGGCATGAAAGCCCGGCGTGGCTGATCACATCATCCCGCACACTTGCCGAGGCAGTGATGCGACAAATGCCGGAATTGATTGCAACCCTGCCACCAACGGCACGCGATGCCGCCCATGCGGCGTGGCGCGACTATGGCGAGGTAGTGCTGTGCGATACGCGCGAGGAAATGGCGCAGATATCAGACCGCTATGCCAGCGAACATCTGGAAGTGCACGCCAGGGATCTGGACTGGTGGCACGCGACCTTGACCAATTACGGTTCACTGTTTCTGGGTGAGGAAACCAATGTCGCCTTTGGTGACAAGGTCTCAGGTCCCAATCATATTCTGCCAACCAAATTTGCCGCCCGTTATTCGGCGGGTCTATCGGTGCACAAGTTCCTGAAACCGCTCACCTGGCAGCAAATGGACCGGGCGGCGTGTCAGGTCTTTGCGCCGCTGTCAGCCCGAATTTCCCGGTTGGAGGGCATGGAGGCCCATGCACGCACCAGTGATGCGCGCCTCGAAAAATACGCCAAGGGGCACCATGCCGACCTTGGCACGCCTGTGTTGGTGTAAGCCATGTTTCAACTTGCCCCGCTCTTCGATCTCACCGGCAAAATCGCCCTGGTCACCGGCGGCAACAGTGGCATAGGCGAGGCAATGGCTTACGGGCTTGGCCTGGCGGGGGCGGAAATCGTGCTCGTCGCCCGCCGACCCGAAGCCTTGCAGGAAGCCGTTGCCAAACTCCGAAATTGTGGCATCGACGCCCATTGGATCACGGCGGATCTGGCGGAGCCTGACGCCGCCGACACAATCGCCGCAGTATTGGCAAAATCCGGGCTGAAGGTCGATATAATCGTCAATGCTGCCGGATTGAACCTGCGCGAGCCGTTTGGCGAGGTCACGGCTGCGCATTTTGATCTGCATATGGCGGTGCATGTGCGCGCGCCGTTTTTGCTGGTACAGAAGCTGGCTCCGGCCATGGCGGCGCGGCAATGGGGGCGGATTATCAATCTGGCTTCATTGCAAAGCTTTCGGGCCTTCGCTAATTCTGCGCCTTATGGGGCGGCAAAAGGCGGTATTGCCCAGCTAACCCGTGCCATGGCGCAGGAATGGTCGCAGCATGGCATCACCTGCAACGCCATCGGGCCAGGATTTTTCCCAACTCCGCTCACGGCCGCCGTCTTTGCCGATCCGCAGCGCGCCGCGCAAAATGCCGCGCAAACGGCCATCGGTCGCAATGGTGCCCTTAGCGATCTGCATGGCGCCACCGTTTTTCTGGCTTCCAATGCTTCAGCCTACGTCACCGGGCAGATTTTGATGGTCGATGGCGGTTTCACGGCCAAATAACAGGCAGGGTCAAAGCTCATGAAGGCACTTATCTATACAGCGCCGCACAACCTGGAATTTGGGGACTGGAAACAGGCCGAACCCAAAGACGATGAGGTGCTGGTCAAGGTGGAAGCCGTTGGCATTTGCGGTTCGGACATGCACGCTTATCATGGCCATGACACGCGTCGGCCACCGCCGCTGATCTTGGGGCATGAGGCCGCCGGTCGCATCGCGTCGGGGCCGCGCATCGGCCAACGCGTCACCATCAACCCGCTGGTCATAGATCCAGATTGCGCTTTTGCGATGGAGGGTCGCGGGCATCTCTCGCCAACGAGGCAAATTCTCTCCATGCCGCCGCGTCCCGGTGCTTTTGCGCAAACCGTCTGTGTTCCGCAGCGCAATCTGGTGGATATCCCCGACCATCTTTCATTTGAACATGCGGCCCTGGCTGAACCGATTGCCGTTTGCTGGCATGCAGTTGCCCTTGGCACACGGCTGTTGGCATCCCCTTTGGCTTCAGTGCGCATGGTCGTGCTGGGCGGTGGTGCCATCGGGCTTGGTTGCGCGCTGGTTGGCACGCTGTTTGGTGCCAAGGACCTGTGGCTTGGCGAACCCAATCCCCTGCGCCGTCAAACCGCGCAGGCGCAATTGCAGGCGCATGTCTATGATCCTGGTAGCGCGTTGCAGCCTGAAGCCAATTCGGCCGATCTCGTCATTGACGCCGTTGGCGCAGATGCAACCCGGGCCGCTGCCAGTCAATTGGTGCGACCGGGCGGGGTTATCGTCCATCTCGGGCTGTTGCCAGGCACAAGCGGGCTCGATATCCGCAAGATCACGCTTCAGGAAGTCATCGTCACCGGCGCCTATTGCTACACGCCTACCGATTTCAAAAATTCAGTTGCGGCTCTGGCGGCGGGTCATTTGGGAAAATTGGGTTGGTTTGAGCAAAGGGCGCTGGCCGATGGTGCCCAAGCCTTTGCCGATATTGACGCAGGTGTGGTCGCTGCCGCCAAAATTGTCCTGCGCACGCCCGGCTAGGTTCAGGCGCTAGGCGGCCGCTTCCTTGAGCAAGGTTTCCCCCGGCCGCACGATGTTGAAAATCACCGGCGCTTCGCTGGCGACGATCCGCTCGTCCTTTTGGCGCACCACGGTATAGCAGGAGCTCGCAAGATCCGAAGTTTGCGGGTGATCGGTGCGATAATGCGCGCCGCGACTATCCTGCCTCGTCTGCGCGCCTTTCAAAATGGCCTGACTGACCAGAATCATGTTTTCAAGATTGAGGCGATCCGTCCAGGTCAAATTATAACGCCGATCGATATTGGAAACGCCCGCCGCTGCCACGTCCACGGCGAGGGATTTCAGTACGATTTCAGCGCGCGCGAGCCCCTCGGCGCTCCGCAATATTCCAACGTCGTCCCACATGACCGAGTGAAGCGAGCGGCGAATGCCCTCAAGATCAAGCGTCTTGCGTCCGATTGGGCCGAGCGCGCGGGCGAGCGAGGCCTCAATCTTCGACACATCCGGATCGGCGTGATGTTGGGTGCCGTCGCGAACCTGCCGCGCCATCGCTTCGCCAGCAAAGCCTCCAAATACGGTCGAGTTGGCAACCCCATTGCCACCCAGCCGGTTCGCGCCATGCACGCCGCCGGTATCTTCTCCCGCTGCGAATAATCCGGGCTGTTCCGTGCGACATTCGGCATCGAATATCACACCCCCCATCGTATAATGGGCGGTGGGAATCACCTGCACCCGTCCATTGGCAAGATCAAAGCCGCAATCGGCGCAACGCTCCACCATACCCTTGAAGCGACGGCGAACATCGGCGGGGCCAAGGTGGCTCATCTGAATCCAGACCCCACCATCGGGGGTCGCGTGGCCTTTCAAGATTCGGTCCATGATACTGCGGCTGACGACATCGCGCGTGGCGCGCTCGCCCTGCGGGTCATACTGGTGCATGAACCTCTCGCCCGTATTGTCGAGCAACCAACCGCCGGCCCCGCGCAAACCCTCTTCGAGAACAGTTCCAGTCATGCGTGTGTCATCGCCGGCCAAGAGGCCGGTTGGGTGAAATTGCACCATTTCCATATCGCGCAAGGGCAAGCCGAGCCGCAGACTCATCGCCAGCCCGTCGCAGGTCTTGTCACCCGATGGCGTATGATACCGATACATGGTGGGGCCGCCGCCCGTCGCCAGCAAAACGGCTTTTGCCCGCGCAAACACGATTTCGCCGCTGCGCATATCCAACAGCAGCGCGCCGGCGATGGTCGCGCCATCGGCAGAAGGGATCAAATCCAGCGCGCGATGGTCTTCAAGGCGGTTCACGTCGCGTTTCCAGACCTGCTCGGACAATCGGTTGACGATTTCGATACCGGTCAGGTCGCCCTTATGCACCGTCCGGTCAAAGGTCTGGCCGGCGAAAGCTTTCTGATGCACGCTCCCGTCCGGATTACGATCGAAGAAACAGCCAAGCTCGGTTTCCAACTCCCGGATGCGGATTTGTGCGCCTTCGACCAGCTTCCAAGCCAAGGTTTGATTATTGATCCATTTGCCGCCGTTGATTGTGTCCATGAAATGCCGTTCCACAGAATCCCCGGGCGCGAGCGCGACATTATAGCCGCCCTGCACCATTCTCGTGCAGCCGCATTTCCCCAGCAAACCTTTGACGACAATCGTGATGTCCAGTTCCGGCGCAAGCTTTTTTGCATGTAGTGCTGCAAACAGGCCCGCACCTCCCGCCCCCAGAATCAGAATATCGGTTTTGACTTCTCTCATTTGGGAAATGCTGGGCACCATCGACATTATGCTTTCCAATCCAGGTTTTACGGATCCTCAATCCGCTAAGTCGAGGGAGGCGAGCACTGCATCACGCCGATTTTTCACGTCATTCTGAACCCGTGCGAATAATGATCCGCCATGCGAGTCCATGCCCACCAGCAACGGACCAAAACCCTTGATGCGAAAGCGCCAGAGGCTTTCGGGATTGAGATCATCAAGGTCAACCGCGTCAATCGCTTCAATCCACGTTGTCTCCAGCGCTGCCGCGCCGCCAACAATGGCAAGGTATGCGCCGCCCATTTCGCTGAACGCCTTCAGCGTTTCCTCGCCCATGCCGCCTTTGCCCACAATCAGCCTTACCCCTTCGCGCTGCATCAGGTCGCGGGTGAAGCGCTCCATGCGCATCGAGGTTGTTGTTCCGATGCAAATGGGTTCATAGCCGGCCGGAGATTCCGGGCAAACCTCCACCTTGCGCACATTCGGCGCGGTGTGAATGACGGCATGACCGCTGAGGTAAAGCGAAGTGCGGCGGCCCTGATCAAACATGGCGATCAGCGTCGCATCGCGTATGCCAAACAAGGTTTCCTCCAGTGTCACCGTATCTGCCACCCGGAGCGCCCGTATCTGGTCTTCGGTCACGGGCGTCTTGAGAACATGATGGGCCATGACTGCCTCCCTAAACGCCGAATGAGATGCCGCCGGGCGTGATGATCGCCCGCGCGCGCCGTGCCGAATGGCACTGGATATTCACCGCGACCGGCACAAGCGTGATGTGCGTTGCCGCGATTTCGACATGCACTTCAAAAGCGGTGGAGCGCCCGCCCAGTCCCTGCGGGCCAATGCCCAGCTCATTGACAGCTTTCGACAGCTGCGCCTCAATCTTGGCGCCTTCCGTATCAGCGCAGATGGAACCGATGGCCCGCGTGGCTGCAACCTTGGCCAGATGCATACAAAGGTCCGACGTGCCCCCCAGTCCGACACCGACGACCGTTGGCGGGCAGACCCGGCCACCCGATTCAATCACCCGGTCAATGACAAAAGCTTTTGCCGCCTTGATCCCGTCAGCGGGCGGAAACATCTTGAGATATGAGCCGCTTTCCGATCCCGATCCTTTTGGAATCATTTCGATATCAACGGTTTCCTCGCGCTCGTCAAAATCAAAATTGATTATCGGCACCCGCAGGCCGCAAGAGGTATGCTCGTTAAAACGGGTGATCGGATGCACAACCGAGGAGCGCAGCGGATGCTCGTGGGTCGCACGCTCACAACCCTGCCGTATGGCTTGTTTGAGTGCGGCACCGTCAAAATGCACGTCCCGCCCAATGGTCACATTATAGATCGGGATGCCGGTGTCTTGGCACAGCAGATTGCGGGTGCGTTCAGCCACGGCGACATTCTGGATCATCGTACCCAAAATGGCTTTGCCGGTCTCGTTGGTTTCCTCCCTGAGCAAGCGGTCAAAGCCCGATTTAACGTCGTCCGGCAACAGCTTTAACGCCTGAATATAAAGGGTTTTGCTGATTTCTTCGATTTCCTTGAGATTGAGTTCCATAAAACCCTCCTAAAAGATGAGGCTTAAGCCCGATAAGGCGACGCCAACCGCGACCACGCGGCGGAATGTCGGCTCGTCAAAATAGCCAAATAGCTTCCAGCCGAGCCAGACGCCGGCCAGCAACGCTGGCAACGACAGGACGATCAGCCACAGGCCGGATCGATCGAGGCCAAAGACGCCCATCATCAGCAAAGTCGCGAGTTGCGCCACGATGATATAGGGTTGATAGACCGCCCGCGCTTCGTTTGGCGACCAGCCGCGCAATTGCGTCCACATCATTGGCAGCACGCCCGAAAAGCCTCCCAGACCACCGAGGATGCCGCCCATAAACCCGACTGTCGCATCCGCGCCGCGCCCGCCGATGCGCAAATGCGGCAGCCGTCGCACCAGCGCCGCATATAGGCCAAAGCAGACGAGCAAAGCGCCGAGAATGTGCTTCAGCGAGGCAAAATCCAGCGTCGCCAGCAATCGGACACCCAAGGGTATGCCAAGCAGGCAACCCGCCACAAACGGCCACAAACGGCCCAATATGATCGAGCGGCGCATCGGCCAGACCATGCCACAGTGCAAAATGGCACCGCACCCGACAATCAGCGTCGTCGTTTGCACCGGGGTCAGCCGATGCAGCCAGATCGAGGACGCCGCCAGCGCAAATCCAAACCCGCCCGCACCCGCGACAAACGCGCCCAGAAAGGCACCGGACCATAGAATCAGCAGATAATTCAAAGTGAGGTCGCTGGTCATGATAAACCCATTTGAATATTGAGCAGGAATAATAATCCGCTGGCCAAAGCGAAGGCGAAACAAACCGCAATCGTGGCTGCGGTTCGCTCGCGCAAGTCGAGAAATTCAATGGCAAGTATTCTCAAGCCGCAGGCAAGATGCACCGCCAGTGAGGTGACCAGGCCGACCTCAAGCACTTTGATGATCGGGTTTTCTGTCACATTCATGAAGCGCTCGAACTTCCCGGCCCCCGACAAAGCCGAACCCAACGCGAGAAAATGCGCGGGCAAAAAAAACGTGAGTGCGAGGCCGGAGAGACGATGAACGACGGACGCGACCACACCGGGTCGACGCTGCGCATGCATGAAGCCAGTTGAGCGTCTCATGACACAAAGACTCCGTAAGCTGCGCGCAATCCCAAGACGATCAGCAGCAGTGCAAAAGCAATCAGCAAGCTGTCCACGCGGCTGCCCCACCATCCCAGCCACTCGCGCAGAATGTTGCGAAGTCCTATCGGCCCATGGATGGCCGCCGCGACCACAAAGACCGAATAAAGCGTCAGGAAGGCCCAATTGCCATGCGTGCGTTGTAATATATGTTGCGCCGTCAACCCCTGCCGGGCCGCATAGAGGATTGTCGTGAGATGGATGGTGACGGCGAAAGCCAGAATCACCGCCGTAACCCGTTGCGCCAGAAACAGGGCAGCGTTCATTTTGTGCCCTTTACGGCTGCGCGCATGGCTGCACGTTTCAAGCCAGCTATGGCATAGGTTGGCGCGAGACTCTTGGGGCAGAATTTCGTGCAACTCAAATGTGTATGGCAGGATTGGCAACCGCCATCCGCAACCACCGCGGCGAGGCGCTCGGCCTGCCCCCGGTCACGCACGTCATTGACCAGCGTCCACGCTCGGTTCAGCGCCGCTGGGCCGAGATAATCGCGATCCCAAGCCACGACATCGCAAGCCGAATAGCAAATGCCGCAGCCAATGCACTCAATGCCCCTGTCTGCCGCCTGACGCTCAGCGCTATCGGGCTTGACGATAGCAAAATCGGCTGGCGGTGCATCGCCCGGTTCAAAAACACCTTTGGCCTTTTGCCACTTTTCAAAGAATGTCGTCATGTCCACAACGAGGTCCTTGACGACAGGCAGGTTGCGCAAAGGTTCCAGCGTCAGCATCCCCTTTTTGGCTACGGCGGCAACGCGGGTTCGGCAGGTCCAGCGCGGCTCACCATTCACCGTCATGGCGCAGGAACCGCACATGCCCACCCGGCAGGCAAAGCGGTAGGCCAGATCAGGTTCGGGGCCTCTCTGGATTTCGGTCACCACATCAAGAACCGTTTGCGCCGGACGGGTTGGCAGGCTGAAGGACTGAAACGCCCCCGCCTCCCCGCCGCGCCAAATCCGCACCTCAAGCGCCTGCCCGGTCATCGCTGCATGCCCCATTTTTCGACCGTCCGGGCTTCAATGGCACGAAACAGGACTGATTCCACAAGCAGGCCAATGATGATCACGGTCAGCAGGCCGGCGAAAACACTGGATGTGTTCAATTCCTCACGCGCCTCGAAAATGTACCAGCCAAGGCCGCCCGACCGCGAGGAAACGCCAAAGACAAGCTCTGCCGCAATCAGCGTTCGCCAGGCGAAGGCCCAGCCGATTTTCAGTCCGGTCAAAATGGAGGGAAAGGCGGCAGGCATCAGGATGGTGACGACATAGCGAACACCGCTCAGGCCATAATTGCGCCCACTCATCCGCAATGTTTCGGGAACCGATCGAAAGCCTGAACTGGTATTGAGCGCAATCGCCCAGAGCACGCCATGCACGAGCACAAAAATCAACGAGGGCGTTCCCAGACCAAACCAGATCAGGGCCAGCGGCAATAAAGCGATGGCGGGCAGCGGATTGAAAATGGCCGTAAGCGTCGAGAGAATGTCGTCACCCAGCCGCGTTGAAACCGCGAGCGTGGTGAGCACCGCAGCCAAAGCCACGCCGGCCGCGTAGCCCATCAACAGAACTTCAAGGGATGCCTCGGTACGTTGCAGCAATGTCCCATCCGCAAAATCATGCACCATGACCCCGATAGTGTCGGTAAGGGTCGGAAAAAGCAGAGAATTGTGCAGCCAAAGCGCATATAATTGCCAGATCAGGGCCAGCGCCGCGAGTATTGCGCCCCGGCGAAACAGCGCATTGTCCATCAATCTCTGCAGCCATGACAGCGGGCGCACCACCTCGCCCACCGAAGATGCATCCACCGGCACGCGATCAAATTCGGGTCTCAAAATCAGCTGTGATTTCACCGCGCCTTCGCCGCTCATGCGTGCACCCCCGGCTTTGCTGCCTCGGTTTCGCCTTCGAAAACAAGCTTGTGAATTCGTTTGGAGAGCAGCCCAAAGGAGGCATCATCGACCGGCTGGCCGTGAACGTAACTTGAATTCAGCTCCGCGCGCACGCGCCCTGGATGCGGCGACAGTACAAGAATGCGCGAGCCGACAAGGATCGCCTCTTCAATTGAATGCGTCACAAACAGCACGGTGAAACGCAATTGATCCCAAAGCTCCAGCAGATCCTCCTGCATCCTTCGACGCGTGAGCGCGTCCAGTGCAGCGAAAGGCTCGTCCATGAGCAAAATATCCGGTTCCATGGCCATGGCGCGGGCAATGGCCACGCGCATTTTCATGCCGCCGGACAGCATGTGCGGGTAGGAATTTGCAAATTTGGACAGACCCACCTTGCTCAAAACCGAAAGCGCACGCTCCCGCGCTTCCTTGCCCTTGAAGCGACCTGTTGCGTGCATGGGAAACAGGACATTGCCAAGGGCTGTCTTCCAGGGCATCAATTGCTCAAATTCCTGGAAGACCATCATCCTGTCTGGCCCCGGCTTCACAACCTTTCTGCCGCGCAGAAAAATATCGCCCTCGATCGGTGCCATAAATCCACCGATCGCCTTGAGCAAAGTCGACTTTCCGCATCCCGATGGACCCAAAATGACGAAACGATCACCCTCAAATACTTCAAGATCTACCCGGTAAGTTGCCGTGACCAGGTGCTGCGGTGTCTTATACTGCAGCGTGACGCCACGTGCTTCAAGTACAAGTTGATCGGCCTGCGCCATTTTCAAATAACCCCAAGCTCAATTTCCGGTAATCGGTGGCGTTTCAGCGAAAAACAGGTCGCCGATGGAAGCTGGAGCGTTCTTTATGAGCCCGATTTGTTTCATGAACGAGGAGAACTGCAAAACCCTTTGCGGTTGGATCGTCCATTTGTTTTCCGGGTCTTGAATCATTTTTTGGACTTCTGCTTGCGAGAGCGTCGCTTTCTTTTGTGTTGAAAGATAGATTTTCGCAGCTTGCGCGGGATGCTGCTGGATGAACGTCTCCGCATCATTCAGCGCCATCTGAAATGCCGTCACGACTTTCGGATTGGCGTTCACGAAGCTTTTGGTTGACCACAAACAGTTGAAAGTATGGGGGCCGCCAAGCACCTTGAAACTGTCCAGCACCTGATGAACCTTCGTATTTTGTAATTCCTGATACATGAAGGGGGCGGAGGTGAAATGCGCGGTGATGCCCGCTGTTCCGTTCAGGAGGGCGGAATAGCCATCCGGGTGGGACATCGAAACGGTGAGCGAATCCAGCTTGCTGAAATTCTTGGGGCCAAATTCCTTGGCTGCCGCCATGTCAAGAATGATTGCCTGGATCGAAACCTTGACGGCGGGCAGGGCAATGCGATCCTTGTCCGTAAAGTCTTTCAGCGAATGCACGGCTGGGTTTGTCGTGTTCAGATAGAGTGGCATCGAGTTCATGCACGCCAGGCCCCTGACGCCCAGATTGTCGCGGGTGCGGTCGGTAATCACCAGCATCGGTGCCACGCCGCCGGATGCTATATCCAGATTATTGGAAATGAGCGCTTCGTTCATCGACGCCCCGCCGGTGAAGGATAACCAATGCGGGGTGATCTGTACCCCTTGCTCCTTGCCGCGCGTCACGAGGAGATTTTGCTTCTCCATCAAGGTGAGCGGAAGATAGGAAATGCCAT
This sequence comes from Hyphomicrobiales bacterium, assembly GCA_019075865.1. Lineage (GTDB taxonomy): Bacteria > Pseudomonadota > Alphaproteobacteria > Rhizobiales > Beijerinckiaceae > REEB77. Next base: position 73,619 of record JAGXAN010000011.1, read on the forward strand.
ACTCTTTGGCGATCCGAACGTCCATCGCGCGAGCAGGTTGGGCACCGCCCGTAACGAGCAACACCGACGCAATGATCGCGCTGGATAAAATTCCCTTTGAATGCCGCATCGCTCCCTCCACTCGAATCGTTGATCCAATTAGATTTCAGTCAGCGTCCGTAATGTTGGGCAACGACTTGTTTCCTCGTTCATTTACCGACCCGAGGATGAGGACTGACTGCCAGAATTGAAGGTAAGGCTGTCCCAACAAGTTTGTCAATACTGATATCTTATAGATGATTTTACAGGCGCATTTGGGACATTGGTTCACCGCCTCTTTGGGCAGGATTGACCCGAAACATCTCCCCCGACCAGTGCAGCGCAAAACGCCGGGTGACGCAAGGCGGGTATTTCTTTGCGTGGAACCATCCAACCTCAGGGGTCAACTTCCTCCCGCGCCTGAGGTGGTGCTCCGGTGCGTTGACAAAGCCATCCAATCTTATATAAGTTACATTATAAGCTGCAAAAGCCACTTTCAAGGAGACCGCCCATGAGCATTCCGCAACTTCTTGTGCACAGCCCGAAAGACAATGTCGGCGTCGTCGTCGTCGAGGGTCTGAAGGCTGGCACCGAGATGATTTGTGTCATCACCGAAAACAACAAGGATTTTCGTTTGAAAGCCAATGCAGATGTCCCGATCGGCCACAAGGTGGCGCTTGTGGATCTGGCTGTCGGCGCTACGGCGATCAAATATGGGGAGGATATCGGCAAGATCGTCGCCCCCATCAAAAAAGGCGATCACGTCCATACGCAAAATCTCAAGACAAAACGCTGGTAAGAGGGAAAACAACCATGTCAGACATAAAAATGACCGGCTGGCGTCGCGAGAATGGCCGGGTGGGTGTCCGCAATCACGTGATCATCCTGCCGCTCGATGATTTGTCGAATACGGCCTGCGAGGCCGTCGCCCATAACGTCAAGGGCACGATGGCCTTGCCGCACGCTTACGGGCGTCTGCAGTTCGGTGCCGATCTTGATTTGCATTTCCGCACCCTGATCGGCACGGGCAGCAATCCAAATGTTGCAGCGGTGATTGTGATTGGCATTGAACCGCAGTGGACGGGCCGCGTGGTCGAAGGTATTCGTAAAACGGGCAAGCCGGTTGAGGGCTTCTGGATCGAACAGCATGGCGACCTGAACACCATTGCTGCGGCCTCGCGCCGGGCGAAGGAATTGGTGCAATGGGCCTCCGAATTGCCGCGCGAGCCGATTGAAATAGGCGATCTCTGGGTCTCCACCAAATGTGGCGAAAGCGACACCACCACCGGTCTCGCATCCTGCCCGGCCGTCGGCAACATGTACGACAAGTGGATCCCGAAGGGCATTTACGGCGTGTTTGGTGAAACCTCCGAAATCACCGGTGGCGAGCATTTGTGCAAAGCCCGCGCCGCAACGCCTGAAATAGCCGAGAAATGGTATAAGATGTGGAAGTCCTACCAGGACGACGTGATCGAGGCGCACAAGACGGACGATCTTTCGGACAGCCAGCCAACCAAGGGCAATATCGAAGGTGGCTTGACCACAATCGAGGAAAAGGCGCTCGGCAACCTCGAAAAAATCGGGCATAACAGCAAATATCTGGATGCGCTGGAGCCGGCCGAAGCACCTGCAAAAGGGCCAGGGCTTTATTACATGGATACGTCTTCGGCCGCGGCTGAATGTATTACGCTGATGGGTGCTGCCGGTTATGTCGTGCATACATTCCCCACCGGACAGGGCAATATCATTGGCAATCCGATTGTGCCGGTCATCAAGATCACCGGAAATCCACGAACGGTCCGCACGATGAGCGAGCATGTCGATGTTGACGTGTCCGGCGTTCTGCGGCGCGAAATGACCATTGATCAGGCTGGCGACGCGTTGATCGAGATGATTGGTCGCACCGCCAACGGCCGACTGACCGCGGCCGAGGCGTTGGGCCACCGGGAATTTGTGATGACGAAGCTTTATCGCAGTGCCTGACCGGCCAGCTTGTTAGCAATGGTGACCCGCGCCCGCCTTGAGCCGGCGCGGGTTGAAGGCATGTTCAGCGTCTCTAGTTCAATTCCGCAGCATAACGGAATTCGTCGCTTCGGCACCGCGATATGCGCAGTTCCACCGCCACCTTGCTGACATCGCGGGCGATACGGGTAATTTCCAGCAGCGGTGTGGCCTTGGCGATCTTGAGCTGGCGTGCATCCTCGGCAGAAGCTGCGATGGCCGCCACCCTCTCGCTGGCATGGGCGATGGTTATGCCGTAGCGCTCCTGATAGATGACATACATCTCATCCACCATCTGCTTTCCGATTTCGATCTGCAGATCCGGCATCATCTGAACCGGCGTATAAATCCGCTCATAAATCGCAGGTGAAGCCTTCAAGCTGCGGTTGCGGGTAATATGATAGAGCGGTGTGCCGGGCTCGACCTCAAGCTGCTTTGCCAGTTCCTGGCTGGCGTTGACGATATTCTGGCTGAGTGCCTGGCTCGTGGGCACAGGCCGCTGTTCATTGATGTCAACCATCCGAAAAAAGTGAAACAAGGCATGTTCTCGGGTATGGCGTGCGACATAGGTGCCGCGCCCCTGTCGCCGGACGATCAGGCGCTCAGCCTCGATGGCGATCAATGCCTTTCGAACGGTTCCCTGGCTGACATTATATTCATTGGCCAGTTGAAATTCATTGGGGATCATGTCCCCGGGCTTCCAATCACCCGTCGCGATCCGCCGTGTGATGAGCGCTTTCACTTGCGCATAAAGCGGCTGATAGTCAGTCGCGGCTGCCGGGTCGTCCTGATCGTTGTCCATTTGAATCCGCGTTCCATTCATTGATTATATAAATGACAACAGAATGCGAAATAGTCAAAACGCCACGGCGGCCATACCCGCGCTTGCGGCCAAAGCCAATTTTGCTGCGGATGAAAGTGCCCTAGCTGCGCAACAGCGATTTCAGGCTTGTGTCCGGGGATGCCAGTGCCGCCGGCGCGGGTTTGATACTTTTGGCAATCATCATTTCTGCCAGCCGCACGTCGCGCCCAACTTTTGGCATGGGCCCCAATCCGGTCGCCGCCACCAGCCTGCCGGTTGCATCGAGATGAAATGTGAGCGTGGCCCCCTCGCCCAACTCGCGCGTCACCGTGCTGCAGCCGGCATCGCAAAGGCCGGCAATTTGCAGATGCAAATCGAATTGATCGGTCCAGAACCACGGAATTTCGGCGTAAGCTTCGCTGGCGCCGAGCATGGCTTTGGCGGCGTGGGTGCCTTGCGCTTGCGCATTGCGCCAGGCCTCCAGTCGAATCCGTCGCCCGTTATACAGCGGGTGCGGAAACGAGCAGCAATCGCCGGCTGCATAAATATGCGGATCGCTGGTGCGCAAACTGGCGTCGGCGGCAATGCCATTGTCGAGCGCCAGCCCCGCCAATTGTGCCACCGTCGTTTCAGGCGCGGCCCCTATCCCGGCAATAATGCAATCGGCACTGATAAATTCGCCATCGCCCAATGCAATTGCGTGATCGTTTGGCAGCGGGTGAAGCGCCTCGATGGTGACGCCGGTGCGCAGGTCAACGCCCCTGGCGCGATGGGTTCGGGCAATTTCCCCGGCGATTTCGGCCGGCACACCGCGCATCAAAATCCGGGGCGCTGCTTCCAGCACGGTGACAATGCAACCCAGCTGGCAGGCGCTGGCCGCCAGTTCGAGGCCGATGAAACCGCCACCGATGATGACAACCCGTTGGCCTTTTTTCAATTGGGCGCGGATCGCCAGCGCATCCTCGTAACTGCGCAGGGTCAGGGCGTGTTCGCCGCCCACCCCATTGAGGCGACGCGCCCGGGCACCGGTCGCCAGCAGCAACTTGTGATAGCCGAGGGTTTGCCCATCTTCGCATTGAACCGTCTGCGCGGTGCAATCGATGCCCAGGATGCGGGTGCTGTTGCGCAATTCAATGTTTAATACGTCGAGGCGCGCGGCAAGACCCATGCGTGGCAGGCACGCCTCGCCCGGTTCCAGCATCACGGCTTTCGACAAGGGTGGGCGCTCATAGGGCGTGCGGCCTTCGTCACTGAGCAGGCTGATGCCATCCTGCCAACCCGCTTCGCGCAGCGCCACCGCTGCGTGCACCCCGGCTTCGCCGGCGCCGACGATCACAATTTGAGGTGCGCTCATGCTGTTTTCTCGCAATTTAGGGTGCATGTGCCGGGCATGTCTTGCGGGCGTGTGGATGGGTGGCGCAGCCCTTAGCTCGCGCCAAGGTCGATCCATACCTTGCCGCCCTCAACCTTGACCGGGTAAGTCTTCAGATTGACGCATACCGGCGCGCCCTTGGCCTCGCCGGTGCGATAATCGAAGCGGCCATTATGTTTGGGGCACTCGATGATATGGTCCATAACCAGACCGCCACCCAGCAGCACCTGCTCATGGGTGCAATGGCCGGCCGTGGCGTAAAACTGGTCATCAGGGCTGCGAAAAATCGCATAATCCTGGCACTCATGCCTGAAATTGATCAGGTCTTCGGGTTCTATGTCATCGGTCACACAAGCCTGCACCCAATTGCTCATATTACACCCGCTTCGCTTCTGGTGGATTTGGTTGGCGTTACCCCGGTTTCATGCAGATCGGGGCGGTAGGGCTTGGCGGTCGCGGGCAATTCGCGAACCAGATAGGTATCCTCGCCCCGCAATTGCCGGGCCCATACCGGAAAAATCTGCCGGTAAGCGGCCCATATGGATGGACTGGGCGGCGGCAGGTCATGTGCCAGCAACTTATGCAGCTTCGGCAGCGCATGATAGGGCACCATCGGAAACATGTGATGTTCGACGTGGTAATTCATATTCCAGTAAACGAAGCGCGACACCGGGTTGATATAAACGGTGCGCGAATTCAGGCGATGGTCGAGAACATCATCCGCCAGTCCGCCGTGCTGCAACAGCCCGGTCATGACATGGTGCCAGGCGCCATAAAGCCGCGGCGTTCCAACCAGCAAAATCGGCAGCCATGAATGCGCAAAAAGCGCCAGCCCAATTGTCGCGGCATAGATCAGCACCCATACCCGGGCCACGAATATCACCTTGTGCCATTCCATCTGCGGCACGAAGCTTTTTTCTTCAGGAGTGACAATTCCGGCGGCATGGATGACCATGGCCTTCATCGCATTCCACGCATCGAGAATGCCGAAGAAATTCAGCGCGACCTTGGCCAGCACCGGCGGGCGCATGACGGCAATTTCCGGGTCCAGCCCGACAATCAACGTATCGGTGTGGTGGCGCGTATGGCTCCACCGCCAGGTGACCGGATTGCGCATGATCATGAAACAGGCCATCTGATAGACGATGTCATTCATCCACGGCGTCTTGAAAGCCGTGCCATGCGAGCATTCGTGCCAGCGCGAGTCGGTGGCCGAGCCATACAGCACCCCATAGGGCAGCAGAAATGCCCAGGCCCAACCGGAGGGCCACACCCATATCGCACCGGCCGCGAGCACAACCATCGCGCCCAGCCAGATGAATGTGTCCCGGATTGCCGGGCCATCGTCGCGTTGCATCAACGCCTTGAGTTCCTTGCGCGACACATCCGTGTGATACCATTCGGCGGATCGCAGGCCACGGGCAGCGGCGAGGCGCGCATCTTCACCCAACATGCCATAGTCTCGAACGCGCGAGGCGCGTGCATCTTTTAGAGAGTCGGATGGAACGGTCATGGTGGAATTAACCTCGGTGGCAAGTCCATTAAACCGGAATTTGAACGGACGTCAAAGCACCGTGGATTGAAAATATCAATCATCTCAAAACATCAATTTCCAATGATATTTTTATCTCATAACGTATCAAAATTGAGGGTTGGCCCTGGTATGTAGGGGTTGCCTGCGCCGTCTTGGCATGGATTGGGGTCGATCCGGGCGGCTGGACTCACGGTCTCAGTCATGACTGGTGCCAGTATCGCCATAACCAAAGGCTCGCATTCGCGTGTGGTAAAGCCCGAAGCACAGCTGGCAATGCCGCTTTCAAGCCAAAATGTGGCTATTTTCGTAAATATCGACAATCCAGCACCGCCCGAGCCTGTATGGACGATCCATCGACTACCATGCGGCGACCTCAGGGCCACTGGCCGCCGCGTATTTCTGCCAATTTGAAACGTTTTGTATCAAAAATTTCGCGAATTTGAGATGAATGCGCTAAACGGCATGCCATTGTCCCGGCAAGTTTTCTCCTGGCAAGGCTTCTCCCGGCAAATCTTGGGTCCGGCAAGGCTTGAAGCGCGGTTTCGCCGCCGACAGGTGCGGATAAACGCCAGGACCTGATCCAGCAAAATCAGCCGTCCGCCCGCTTAGCCGAGCGTCGACAACAGCCGGGTGGCGGCCTCGCGCACCCGCAAGGCTACCGCCTCGATCCCTTCGGCGGCGGTCATCGCGGTCATCGGCACTTCGAGCGCATAGGGTATGTCTTGCGGCATCTGCGCGAGAATGGCGGCAATCGGGATTGCGCCCTCGCCCGGCGGCAGCCGCTCAGCCCGCCCGGCGTGCAGCAATTCGTCATGGGTATAGCGCCCCTGCACCGGCGCATCGCATAAATGGCCGTAGGGCAGGCGGTGGCGCGGCACTTTTTGTAATTGCGCAAGCTGGCTGCCGGAGCGGTTGAAATGCAGCATGTCGACGAGAATGCCCACATCCTCGCGGCCGCTGTTTTCGACCATTTGCAGCGCTGCATCGAGGTTGGGCACCACCGTCCACGGAAAAAACTCCAGAACCGCACTCAGGCCGTAGCTTTTGGCCAACATGCCGATGGCACCCAGCCGATCCGAGAGCCGCGCCAGATCGGGGTCATAGGGCGCGGTTATGATGTGGCGTGCCCCCAATTCCGCCCCCGCCGCCACAAACGGCTCCAATTCGGCCACGTCGATTTCCGGGGTGATTTTGACAAATTCAATGTCCAGCACACCGATGCCGGTGCGCGCCATCGCCGCTTTCGTCGCCCGCATCATCGGCTTGTCATGCATCAAGGGATAACCGGGGCTGGTCGGCGTCACCCGGATCAGGCGCAGCCCAACGCTCTGATAACCGCACCGCGCGGCGACTTCCACCATTTCAGGTGGAGACAGGCCAATGACCGTGAGATGCGCAAGGGAGAGGGCAGGCGTCATGGAACTGGCTTTTCAGATGCAGACGGGTGTGGGGACAATCATCACGATTTTTGCAACAGCCGATGCGCACTGGCAAGAGACAATCTGCGGACAATCTGCACGCCAGCGGTTTGGCCTATATCCCGGCTTCGCGCATAAACACCTGCATGCCCTGCTCCCAGAACCGGTGCACATAGCTGACCGCATCCCCGCGCGCCGAAATCACCCCGCGCGTAAAAGTGTCGCCCTTTGCCGGCCCCGCCACATGAAATTTTGTCAAGAACAACGCATTCTCGGGCACGAGGCTTTGGTCTTTGGCCGGACGCACAGCCAAGGGGCCACCATAGACCGAGGCGAGATAAGCAATGTCGAGCGCGCGCGTTCCGCCGCGCGCTATGCTTTGCAATTGCACCTTGAACCCTTTGCCCAGCGGATCATCGGGGATAAACACGCCTTTGGCATGGTCGCCCAATCGCTCGACATCACCGCCCTCGACATAGCCGAGCGCCACATGCTGCGCGCCATCGGCCACCAGTGCAATCTGCAGGGTTTTTTCGACATAAATTCCGGGTCGCAAATGGGGCGCAACATCGCGCACCTGCCCATCGATCGGGGCGCGGATCACCAGGCGGCCCATTTCCTCGGTCAGGCTGGCGATTTTCTGGTTGAGCAGTTTCTTTTCCATTTCCAGTGGCAGCGTGTCGGCACGGTCCCGCGCTTCGGCGACGCGGCGATCCAGCTTGGCCTGGATAAGCGCCAATTTGGCTTGCGTGACACGCATGTCCTGCGCAAGTTTGGGTGAAGCCAGCGTCACCAGCGGGTCACCGGCATGAACGAAATCGCCATCGTGCAGGCTGACGGAGTGGATCTCGCCGGATTTTCCCGTATAGACACGGGCAAAATGCGCGGGCTCCAGCACCGCCGGAATTTCGATCTGGGTCGACCAAGGCACAATCAGGGCGATAAGCACGAGGCTAGCCCCGCCAAAGGTGAGCCAGGCGCGGCCACGGACTTGAATTTGTTGGCGCATTTTCCACCATTCCTTGATTTCGGACGTTACCGGCCGGGCGAGAAACCAGCCAACCTCGACAAAGAACAGAAGGATGCCGAGGATTTTGAAAAAGTAATGATAAACCAGCAGCGCAATGCCAAAATACACCACAGCCCGGTAGAGCCAGACAGCATAGGCATAGAAAATCATCACGTTTTGAATGCGTTGCGGCAAACGCTCGGGGCTGGGCACGCCAACTTCAAACAGGGCCTCGCGCAAGCGCCAGCTGCCCAGACGGAACGCCCTTGGCTGCAAATTCGGCACACCGAGAAAGTCCGAAAGCAGGTAATAGCCGTCAAAACGCATGAATGGGCTGAGATTGACTGCCAAAGTTGCCAGCCAGCTTGAGGTTGCCAGCAAAAAGGCGGCGCTCCGCAAGCCACCATTGGGCAAAAACGACCATGCCAGCGTCGCAAAGCAGGCGATCATCAATTCCACAATCACGCCGGCAGCATCGATCTGCATTCGCGCCCGCCGGTTGGGCAGTTTCCAGGCATCGGTGACATCCGAATAAAGCATTGGTGTCATCACCAGAAAGGCAATGCCCATGGTGACAACCCGGCATTTGTGCCGCGCGGCCGTAAACGCATGCCCCAATTCATGCATGGATTTCACGAAAGCGAGCGTCAAAATATACAATGCCGCGCCGCCAAACGAGAAGAAATTCGGGAAGGTGGCGATAAACGCCCCCCATTGGCGCGAAACCAGATAGAGCCCGATAATGCCAGCTGCGCCCGTCACCCAGGCAAATTGCCGGGTGTAAAACATCGCGACATAGGGCAGCAATTGCCGCAGCCACCGATCCTGGCGGATCAAAGGCACGCGGATGAACAGGTAATTGTGGATCAGCCACATGATCCAACTGGGTTTGGCCCGAATGTGGGCGGCATAATAGCCGCGCCAGCCACCGGCCCGCATTTCGAACAATTCATGCGCCTCGGCAAAATGGATCACGCGCTGCAGCAAGGCGTCATCCAGATCACGCCCCATCATCTGCCGGCAATTCTCCCGCAGCGATCCGATATTGCCACTGGAATTCCACTGGCTGAGCAATTCAAAAATTTCGACATCTATCTGAAAATATTGAAACTTGACCGGGTCAAACAGCAGCCATGTCGGTGCGCCGTCCAGGCTGGGCGCGCCGTGCAGCAATTGCAGTTCATCGCGCAGTCGCGGCATGGTCGCCCGCAGACTGGGCCTTTGGCCCGCCATCAGAATCCAAACCTTTGCCGGACGAAGGTCAACGGGCGCCGGAACAGGTAAAATGCCAGTGGCCAGCGCTGGCCAAAGATTTCTGCCGTGCCGCGAACGCCAATGCGCGGTATGGCGCGCTTGGCAAGGTCGAGTTGGCCCTCCACCCGATAGGCAAGCGTATTGCCTTCAATCACATGCGCCTCAGCGCTGGCCTGGCTGATCTGGCCATTGATCGGGTGCAGCGGATCGGAATCCAGAAACAGCTTCACCCGCGCCGCCTTTTTCAGCACCAGACTATCGCTGACCCCCAGATCAATCCGCGTTTCGACCTTCTCAGGATCGGCGATCTGCAATATCCGCTGTCCGACGATCACCGGTCGGCCGATCCATTCGCGCTTGTCATCAAACAGCGCGATCCCGGCCTGCTTGGCCACGATCACTGCCTTGCTCAACTGGTCGGCTGCATAGTCCCGCTCGGCCTTTTTCACTTCATAATCAGCCTTGGCGACCGCCACTTCGCGACGGGCTGCGGGATCCACAAACGAGGCTTGCGAATATTGCTCGACCTTGGCGGCGGCAAGCTGGACATTGCGTTCGGCAATTTCAAATTGCCCCCGGATTTCCGCGTCCTCGAATTCCACCAGCTTTTGACCGGCGACCACATGCTCGCCGGGCTCAATATCAATCGCCTTGATCACGCCATCAATTTTGGCGGCGTAAATGGCCGGTTCCGCCGCAATGATTTCCGCCGGAGCCAATGCCGTGATTGGCACAGGTATGAACCCGGCAAGGATCAGCAAGACCACCACCAGCGAAGGTCGCAACGAGCGTCGCAATTTTGTCAACAGGTTCGGTCGGCTGATGTCGGGTGCCAGTGCCATCCAGGCATGGGCATAAGCCCCGACGATTCGCTCGGCGACCATGGCTTCGTCCGCATTCCACGCCGTTTCCCGCGCGAACAGCAAACCGGCAAAAACCTTGCCGCTACGGTCGGTCAGCGGTGCCCACAAGAAGAAACCGAAAGGATAGGTTTGGCGGATGGATTGCGTCTGCGCATCGAAATCATCAAATTCAAACGCACGGATGGCGCGACCTTGCGCGCTGGTTGCCAATTTGCGCGCGAGGCCCTGCATGACCCCCGCCAGAGGCGTATCACGGTCCACCGTCGCCAGACTGGAAATCGCCGTCAGCGTCAATTGCGCCGGCTTGATGCCGCGAAACACGAATATCTGGCGGGCATTGAGCAAACGCCGCGATTCATTGGCCGCGAAATAGGCAAATTCCTTGTCGGTGGCGACTTGGCGGGCATCCAATTCAAGCCGCAGCAGCGCCTGTAGCGCGACCACTTCGGGATTATACATGCCTTCTGCGCCATTGCTGCGTTGCACGGCACCAATTTCAAGTCGCGCTGACTTCAGTGCGGCTTCGGCCTGCGGGTCGATGCGCAGGTCCGGTTCAGGGCTTTTGTCTGGTGACCGGCCTGTTGCAATGGCCATATCATTGGCCGTTCGTGTCAAATTGCGCGACAATGCTCATGCCGGGACGAATGGTGTCGTCAATGGCAGCAGGCGCACCAACCACTTTCACCGTTTGGCTTACCGGATCCACGACCCCCGATATCCGGCTCACCGTGCCTTTATAACTATTGCCGGTTTCTTGCAGCCTGAATTGGAACGGCAGACCGATTTTCAAGAATTTCAGCCATTTGGACGGCACAATCACCTCGACTTCAAGATGTTTGTCATCGACAATTTTCAGGATCGGCGAGCCGGGGGAGGGAATTTCAAACTCGTGCATATCCAGTTCGGCAACGCGCCCGGCAAATGGCGCATGCAATTCGCATTCCTTGATGCGCGCCTGCAATCCGTCGGCGGTTGCTTGCGACTTGTCGGCATTGGCGCGCGACACCTTCACATCATTGCTGCCGGCCGCATGCAGCCGATTGAGCGTAACATTGCTCTGATAAGTGGCTTCAAATCCCTTGTGCTCGGCTACCGCCGCCCGCAAGTCGGCGCGCAGGCGCTCGCAATCGAATTTCACCAGCACATCATCGGCCTTGAATTCCTGGCCGTCGCGAAACGGCAGCGACTGGATACGCTCGCCGATGGTCGAAGTAATGGTGGCTTCGGAAATCGCCTTGACGATGCCGCGCGCGCTATTGGCATCGGAGGCATTGGTGTCCGCAGCACGGGCGAGCGGTGCGGCCAATAATACGGCGGGCACCATCAGGGCGCGGAAAATAGCGATGGTCGTGTGCTTGGGGTGCATGGTCGCCTCTAGGTCCAATTATTTGCCCCAACCTATTTCCGCCAAGTTAACGTTTCGTTAGTCATAATGGATGAAATCGCGTTTTCCGGAGGCCATAGGTGCTGCACGGGGTCAGAAAAACCAAAAAAATTGGCGGGCAAACAATTATTTTTGGACGCTGCATTTACCTCTTTGGCAATCGTCTACATTTAAACGATTGATTTAATTCAAATTTGCATAAAATCCGGCGGGAATTCGCGTTGCATTCGTGAATCTCGAGGCCAGTTATTTTTGTTCTAAGTTAATACAATTTTTCTTCAAAGGCCTCACACTCCTTACCCAAGGGCAGGGACATATTGCGTTCCGCTATAGTTTGTTTGGGTCTAAGTTTATGAAAATACATAAGAAAAAATCGTCAAAGCGTTCGTCGCGTATCATTGGCAAGTCGGTGTCTGCCATTCCAAACGATAATTTCCTGCTGCTTGAGCGGCGCATTGCCTTTGACGCGGCTGGCGCAGCGACGCTGGCGATTGCCCAGAATGACGCCAATCGCGCGAATCAATCGCCCTTGGACCATGCCACGGCCATTGACCTGAGCCACAGCGGCTCGGTCCTCCTGAAAGTGCCGGTTGTGTCTGCCACCGAGGCTGCCCATGCCGCCAACAGCCATTTTTCGGAAATCGTCTTCATCGACGGCAGCCTGCAGGGCCTGAGCACGCTGGTTGCGGATATTTCCGCACAATTGAATCCTGGCGCGGAAATCGTCATCCTGAACCCGCTGAAAGACGGCGTCAGCCAGATGACCGACGTGCTGGCGGCGCAAAGCGGCGTGCAGACCGTGCAGATCGTCTCCCATGGTTCGGCGGGCAATCTGTATCTGGGCACGGCGGATCTCAACATCACCAGCATGGGCACGACCTATGCGGCCGATCTTGCCAGCATCAAAGCTTCGCTCGGCTCTAACGCGCAGATTCTGGTCTATGGCTGTGATTTTGCGCAAGGGTCGGCGGGTGCCACCACGGCCCAGATGCTCGGCAGCGCCACCGGTGCCAGCATTGAGGCTTCCACCGATCTTACCGGCTCGGCATCGCTGGGTGCCAACTGGACGCTGGAATATCATTCCGGCAGCGCCCCCGTTACCGCCAGTTTTGACGCCAGCATCATGGCCAACTGGAACCATGACCTGGCCCTGACGACATCTACCTATGTTTGGTCCACGGCATTGACACCGGCGATGAACACGCCTTTGCAACTCACCGTCGCGGGCAAGACCGCCGCCATCACCGAGACGACGACCAGCGCCGCGGGTAGCCCGGGGGTGGCCATCAATGCCGGTAGTAATGGTGCGTTTACCGGCGGTACATCCCAAAACGGTCTGGAATTATATGCGGGCACGACCAGCACCACCGCAGGCGAAACCGCGACGTTTGTGTTCAACTCCAATCTCTACACCAGTGGCGTCAAAACCGTCTCTTTCGACGTCTTCAATATCGATTACCTGGCCAACAGTTGGTCGGACAAAGTTGTCGTAACCGCCTATGACATCAAGGGCACCCAGATTTCAGGCACCGGTATTACCGTTACCCCGCTGGCCACTCCCGCCGAATATTCGATCACCAAAAATGCCACCAATGTCACGCTCGTTGGCACCGCGACCGATTCGGGTCAGACCTACAATGTTCCCCAGGACTCACCAAATATTTCGATCACTTCGACCACCAATTACAGCGTTGGCAAAGTGGTGGTTCAATATGTGTCGGGCACGGCGGGTACCAGCACGGGTGTTGTCTCCATTGGAACGCTGACCACCATTTATGATCCCTCGACCGCCTATGCGGTCGGAACATTGCCAAGCCAGGCCTTTAAGGACAGCCAATCCGGCATTTCGGTCGCCACCGCCAGCGGTTTCGCCGACGCTGGCAGTTACGCGCTCACTTATAGCGCGACTGGTCTGCCTGCAGGCCTGACCATCAATGCCACGACCGGCGTCATCTCCGGCACCATTGATCACAATGCCTCCCTCAATGCCCCGGTCAAGACCGGCTCTGGTGCCACTTTGGACGGCACCTACACGGTCGTCGTTACCGCCACGGATACCCACGGCGGATTGGCGACATCCACTTTTAATATCGATTCGACCAATCAGGCGCCAACCCTTGGCACCGCCACCTCAGCGCAGGCCAATGTCGATGGCGCATTGGTTGCGCCCGTCGATGCCTCCAAAGCCTTTGTCGATCCCAATACCGGCGACACGGTCACCTATACGGCAAGCGGATTGCCTGCAGGGCTGAGCATCAACGCAACCACTGGCGTCATCTCCGGCACCATTGCCAATACTGCCACCCCCGGTTCCTATAGCGTCACCGTCACCGCCACCGACAACAAGGGCGCGGCAACGCCCGAGACATTCACGTGGAATGTCAGCAACCAACCGCCAGTCACCACCACGGCGCTGCCGGCCAGGACGGTGGTGGATGGCACCAGCGCCAGCATCAGCACCGCCTCCGGCTTCTCCGACCCGCTTGGCCTGCCGCTGACCTATTCTGCGACCGGCCTGCCCGCAGGCCTGTCGATCAA
>JAGXAN010000001.1 GCA_019075865.1 Hyphomicrobiales bacterium
CAACCGCCAGTCACCACCACGGCGCTGCCGGCCAGGACGGTGGTGGATGGCACCAGCGCCAGCATCAGCACCGCCTCCGGCTTCTCCGACCCGCTTGGCCTGCCGCTGACCTATTCTGCGACCGGCCTGCCCGCAGGCCTGTCGATCAATGCGACGACCGGCGTCATCTCGGGCACGGTCGATCACAATGCAAGCATTAGCGGTCCCTATACGGGAACCGTCACCGCCTCCGATGGCCAGGGCGGCAGCGTCTCGCAGAGCTTTGCCATTACCTCGACCAATCAGGCGCCAACGCTTGGCACCGCGACCTCCAACCAGAGCAATAGCGATGGCGCATTGGTTGCGCCCGTTGATGCCTCGAAAGCCTTTGTTGATCCCAATACCGGCGACACCGTCACCTATACGGCAAGCGGATTGCCTGCAGGCCTGAGCATCAATGCCGCCACCGGCGTCATCTCCGGCACCATTGCCAATAATGCCACCCCCGGTTCCTATAGCGTCACCGTCATTGCCACCGACAACAAGGGCGCGGCGACGCCCGAGACATTCACATGGAATGTCGCCGATGTGCCCCCGGTCACCACCACGGCGCTGCCGGCCAAGACGGTGGTGGATGGCACCAGCGCCAGCATCAATACCGCCTCCGGCTTCTCGGATCCGCTCGGCCTGCCGCTGACCTATTCTGCGGCCGGCCTGCCCGCAGGCCTGTCGATCAATGCGACGACCGGCGTCATCTCGGGCACGGTTGATCACAATGCAAGCATTAGCGGTCCCTATAGTGCGATTGTCACCGCCTCCGATGGCCAGGGCGGCAGCGTCTCGCAGAGCTTTGCCATTACCTCGACCAATCAGGCGCCAACGCTTGGCACCGCGACCTCAGCGCAGGCCAATGTCGATGGTGCATTGGTTGCCCCGGTGGATGCCTCCAAAGCCTTTGTGGATCCCAATACCGGTGATACCGTCACCTATACGGCAAGCGGATTGCCTGCAGGCCTGAGCATTGATGCCACGACCGGCGTCATCTCCGGCACCATTGCCAATAATGCCACCCCCGGTTCCTATAGCGTCACCGTCACCGCCACCGACAACAAGGGCGCGGCAACGCCCGAGACGTTTACATGGGATGTCAAAGGCATTCCAATCCCGACCACTGCCGGCACCGGGCTCACCGTCGGGCCGGTGACATTGCCGCGTGGTTCGTTCGTGCAAATGCCCACACGCGCCTATACGGACGTCCAGACCCAAGTGGTGCCGATTGTTGTTAGTACTGTCAACGATATCAATGCTCTTGGCTCCATTGTTCAGGATATTGGCACCAAGGGTATTGTCGATGCCACCGTTAACGCGATCGCGGATCTGCATGGCGGCGGCTTGACGCCCAACTTCAATGGCACGGACGCACACACGCCCCAATATGCGGGTCACGGCTTTGGCTCCGATGATATCCACGCCCATGACCTGTTTGAGCCGGCACCATTTCTGGGGTCTTCGGTACAAAGCGCAGCGATTTTTCTGAGCCAGTCGCTGCAGGCCAATGGCGCGCGCTATGGGGTGGAGGCAATCATCCGTGATCGCGTGTTGTATATTGACGTGCGCGACCATCAGGATGACAGAAATGGCGTTGCCAGTGTCGGTGTGACGCTTGCCGATGGGCGGCCTGCGCCTTCCTGGTTGCAGTTGGATCGGCGGGGTTTGGCCTTTGGCAAGATTCCGGCCGGCATGGAGCGTCTCGATCTGGAAATGTCGCTGGTCCTGCACAATGGCTTGCGGATCCGTCGGGAAATTTCGGTGGATCTGTCAACCGGTCAGTTGAAGCTGATCAAGCGCGATGACCATTCAGGTGCAACAGCCCCCAGCCTGACCCGCGCCTTTGCCCAATACGCGCCGCGCCAGGGGTGGAACGCCTCACATCTGGCGGCGGGCCTTGCGCAAGGCGCCAGCCTGCAAAAATAAATAAGGATTTAACAAAACTGATTCGGCCAAAACGCAGCTCCCGTCAAACGGGAAAAGCGGCCTTGGCCATAGTTTTGTGCCCATTTCACGCGAATCCACAGGAAAATAGGTTCTTTCTCCACCTATTTTGCAGTTGAGAAGCGGCCGCCTGATTCCAGAAAATTAAATATATGTTAACCATAATGCAGGATTTTAGTCCCACTCCCGGACAAGGGAAGTGATCGATTTTTGTTGTATTAGGCCGATTGATTTTATGAAAAAAATCCTATTGTCAGCTACTATTTTAGGTAGCTTGGCCATTTCAGGTTGCGCAGTTCGCCCGGCACCGCTCACGGGTGATGATCTGTCAGCTTTTGCCAATGGCGCAATTGCGCGCGTCACCGCGGATCAGGAGCCTGTATCGCGGGCGATTACCCTGAAGGAAGCGATTGCGCGCGCCCTGAAGTACAATCTCGACTATAAGGTTGAAAAGTTACAACATTCCTTAAAAATTCGCGATCTCGACGTTTTCAATTCAAATTTAATGCCGGCGGTTCTGGCCGATGCGGGCTATAGCGGCCGCAATTCGGTCAATGCGTCCAATTCCCAATCCGCATTGACCGGGCAGACCTTTCTGCAAAGCGCCTATTCGCAGGACCGCAATGATGTCGCCGGTGACCTGGACCTGAATTGGAACATTCTGGATTTTGGCCTGTCCTATATTCAGGCGCAGCAAGCGGCGGACCAGACGCTGATTGCCCGCGAGGACCAGCGCAAAGTGGTCAACCGCATCGTCTCGGATGTGCGTTCGGCCTATTGGCGCGCCTTGAGTGCCCAGCATCTGGTTTCGCGCCTGCGCGGGATCGAGGGGCAGGTCACCCGTGCCATTTCCGACAGCCGCAAGATTTATGACATCCACGAGACTTCGCCGACTGCCGCGCTGACCAATGAGCGCGAATTACTCGAAATCAAGCATCAGGCCGAGCAGATCGAGGGCGACCTGATAGCTTCCAAGGCACAGCTTGCGGCCCTGATGAACCTGCCGCCGGATACAAAATATCGGGTAGCCGAAGGCATTCTGCCCAGCCGGCCCGAAGTCTTGCGTTTCCCGCAATCGCAACTGGTGCGTATTGCCCTCGAAAATCGGCCCGAATTACGCGAAGTGGAATATAAAGAGCGCATTAACGAGAAGGAGGCCACGGCCGCCCTGATCAAAATGTTGCCGGGCGTGCAATTATTCGCGGGCCCGAATTTTGACACCAATTCCTTCCTGTTGCATGGCTCGTGGCTCGGTTGGGGTGCCAAGGCAAGCTGGAACGCCGTAAACCTGTTTCGCTACCCAACCATCAAGGCGCAGGTTGCCGCCCAGCAGGATCTGCTAGACCAGCGTGCCTTGGCTGTAACCATGGCCGTGATGACGCAGGTTTACGTCAGCCGTCTGCGCTACGACCATTATGTCAAGGAATTCAAAACGACCACGCAATTCCTTGGGGTGCAGCGTTTGATCGTGCAGCAGATCGCGGCGGAGGCCGCTTCCTCAAGGATCAGCGATCAGACCCTGATCCGCGAGAAAATGAACCTTCTGGTTGCGGAAGCCAAACGCGACATTGCCCTTTCCAACCTTCAGGCAGCGATTGGCAACATATATCAATCGGTCGGGCTCAATCCAATTCCGGAAGACATTGATACCTCGAAACCGCTGCATGACCTGATGCAGGATATGGACCACAAAAGTCTGTTCAAGATAGCGCCTTCGGCTGCGGCGGCGCCAACCCTGGCCCCCGAAACCAGCACAGCCAAGCCGGCCTGAAACCGGCTAGAAATCATAGTCGATCACGACATCCGGCCCCAGCGGAAAGGATTGGCAGGTTAGAATATAGCCCTGCTCCAACTCGCTGGCGTTGAGGCCATAGTTTTTCACCATTTCAACGCTTCCAGACACCAGTTTGGCCCGGCAGGTGGCGCAGACCCCGGATTTGCAGGCGTAGGGGGCGGCAAGGCCGGCCTCCTGCACACTGCCCAACAGGTTTAATTTGTCCGGATTGAATGGAATCACCCGGCGACGGCCATCCAGGATCGCGGTGAAGTTGAGGCCAGTCGCAGATTGCAGACGGTTGGCTATCTCGCGGCTGTCGTCAGCAGTGTCGGGGGCTATACCAAATCGCTCAACCAGAATTTTCTCAAGGCCAACACCGCGTTCGCGCAGCACCGCCTCGGCGTTGTCCATCATCGCGCCCGGCCCGCAGATGAAAAACGCATCCACTTTGGCAACCGATACCAGAGAATCGCAGATTTCCGCCAGTTTGGCGCGGGTGAGGCGGCCATTGAACCAATCGATCTCGTCCGCTTCGGCACTCAGGAAATGATGCACGGCAAGCCGCCCCATATAGCGGTTCTTGAGATCCGCCAATTCTTCCAAAAACAGAATGGAACGACTGTCGCGGTTGCCAAAAATCAGCGTGAATTGGCTGTCGGGTTCCTCCAGCAAAGCAGCCTTCAGCAGGCTGAGCACCGGGGTAATGCCGGAACCGGCTGCGATCCCGACATAATTGTGGTGGGCATCGGCGGTAAAATCATGGGTAAAGCGCCCCATTGCCGGCATCACATCGAGGGTCTGGCCCACGGCAAGGCTCTGGTTGGCAAAACTGGAGAAAACACCCCCCGCTATATGCTTGATGGCGATCTTCAACTCGCCTTCCTGGGGGGCGGCGCAAAGCGAATAATTGCGGCGGATCTCCTCGCCGTTCCAGATTGTGCGTAGGGTGAGATGCTGCCCGGCCCGGAATGCGAACCGGGCCTTCAGCGCCTCCGGCACATCGAACCGGATGCAGACGGCATTCGCGGTTTCGCGCTGCAAATCGGCAATGGTCAGGGGGTAAAAATGGTTCGACATGAATCGCGGTTCCTCAATGGCATTTGAAGCGGTCAAATGGCTCTTGGCAGGCATTGCAGCGCCAAAGTGCCTTGCAGGGCGTCGATGCAAAGCGGCTGATTTCTGTGGTGTTGTGGGAGCCGCATTGCGGGCATTGCGCCGCGAGGCGGTTGCGCAGGCTCGGCGCGCCATCGCCCAATGGCGGCGGCGCAATGCCATAGGCCAGCAGTTTCGCCCGCCCGGCCTGCGTGATCCAGTCGGTTGACCACGCCGGTGCCAATTCGGTTTTCACAAGGATGCGCGACAGGCCAGCAGCATCGAGCGCGGCCCGGATGGATTGCTCGATTACCAGGGTGGCCGGGCAACCCGAATAGGTCGGCGTGATGATCACCACCTCGCGCAGCGGGTCAAAGCCGCGCACAATGCCAAGCTCTACCACGGAAATAACCGGGATTTCGGGGTCCGGCACCGCAGCCAGCACCGCCATCACTTCTTGCGCGTCAATCGTGCCGATTTCCCGTTGCATGGGTTCACTTTTGCCCCATTCTACCAGCTTGCGCCGGGATAGGCCCGCTGCAAAAACTGCATTTGGCTGAGCAAATGGCCCAGATGCTCCGAATGATGGCCGCGCCGGCCACCGGTAATGGCGCGGTGCTTTTTGGGCACCGGCAGGTTCGCGTCGTTCAGGACATCGATGATGCGGGCGTCATAAGCGGCGCGAAGGCTGGCCTTGTCGACACCAATGCCACGTTGGACCATTTCATTATCCACATCGTCGCCGATGAACAGTTCTTCGACGAACCGCCAATTCCAGTCGAGTCCGGCGCTGAGGCGTTGATGGCTCTCGGGCGTGCCGTCGCCGAGCCGTACCATCCAATCATTGGCGAATTCGACGTGATAGGAAACTTCCTTCACGGATTTGGCAGCCATTGCGGCAAGCGTTGCGTCCTTGGACGCGGCAAGTGCGCTCAAAAACAGCCAATGCCAATTCGAAAACAGGAATTGCCGGGCAATGGTCTGGCCAAAATCGCCATTGGGCTGCTCGACCAGCAGGCAATTCTCATAATCGAGGGCATCGCGATGAAAAGCCAGGCCGTCGGCATCGCGCCCCGCGCCTTCCAGATCGCCCGCGTAGCCCAGCGCACTGGTCGCCTGACCGATCAGGTCGAGCCCGATATTGGTCAGCGACAAATCAACCTCCAGCGCCGCTGCATGGCCACACCATTCGCTGAGGCGCTGCCCGAGGATGAGGCTGTCATCACCCAGACGCAAAGCGTAATGGAACAAAGGCTGGTCGATCATCACTCTGCCTATATGTGCTTGATATTCTTGGGGATGTTATAGAAAGTCGGGTGTCGGTAAACCTTGTCTGCCGCCGGCTCGAAAAACGCATCGGCATGGGCGGGGTCCGAGGCGCTGATCGAAGTGGAGGCCGCCACCCATATGCTGACCCCTTCCATGCGGCGCGTATAGGTGTCGCGCGCATGTTTCAGCGCCAGTTCCGCATCGGGCGCATGCACGCTGCCGACATGCCGGTGCGACAAGCCCCC
This sequence comes from Hyphomicrobiales bacterium, assembly GCA_019075865.1. GTDB lineage: Bacteria > Pseudomonadota > Alphaproteobacteria > Rhizobiales > Beijerinckiaceae > REEB77. The sequence continues at coordinate 6,355 of JAGXAN010000001.1, forward strand.
GCGCGTGCGGATGAACACCTCCCACAAGGCCCAATCGCCTTTGAGCGAGGCTTCGTTGGTGGCCTTGTCACTCATGCGGCGTTCCTCTTGGCTTTTTTGACGGCATGGGCTGCCGCAGCCTCGCGCACCCAGGCGCCGTCTTCCCAGGCTTTCACACGAGCGCTCATCCGCTCTTTGGCGACCTGGCCTTCGCCGCGCACCACGGCGTAAAACTCTTCCCAATCGATCGGGCCATAGTCGTAATGGTCACGCGCTTCATTCCATTTCAGCTCGGGGTCGGGCAGGGTGAGGCCCAGCGCCAGCGCCTGCGGCACGGTGACATCGATAAATCTCTGGCGCAGATCGTCATTGCTCTCGCGCTTGATCCGCCAGCGCATGGATTGCGCTGAATTGGGCGAATTGTCATCGGGTGGGCCAAACATCATGATGGACGGCCACCACCAACGGTTCAAGGCATCCTGCGCCATACGTTTTTGCGCGGCACTGCCATTGGCCAGCGTCATCATGATTTCATAGCCCTGGCGCTGATGAAAGCTCTCTTCCTTGCAAATGCGCACCATGGCCCGCGCATAGGGGCCATAGGATGTGCGCTGCAACGGCACCTGGTTCATGATCGCGGCACCATCCACCAGCCAGCCAATCGCCCCCATATCGGCCCAGGTCAGGGTCGGATAATTGAAAATCGTGCTGTATTTGGCCTTGCCCGAATGCAGCGCCTCAATCATCTGCTCGCGTGAGGTGCCAAGCGTTTCGGCTGCGCAATAGAGATAGAGCCCATGCCCGCACTCGTCTTGCACTTTTGCCAAAAGCACGGCCTTGCGGCGCAGGCTGGGCGCGCGGGTGATCCAGTTGCCCTCTGGCAGTGTCCCGACAATCTCGCTATGCGCGTGCTGGGAAATCTGCCGCACAAGGGTGCGGCGATAGGCTTGCGGCATCCAGTCTTTGGGCTCGATGAATGCGTCCGCCGCCACCCGCGCCTCGAAAGCCGCTACCAGTTCCGGTGGATCGGCGCTCAATGAATTATCGAGGGCTGAGACTTTCTGAAGTTCGGTGGTGTACAAAATGCGACCCTTTTTCAGTAGCTATGTGGCGGCTATTTCGACGGTTTATCAATATATGATTAGCTGACCGATCGGTCAACTATATAATCAAGTGACGATCGGCCCGCCAACCACCCGTGACAGGCCCTGAAAATCAGCAACCGCGCGGCCATCGGCTGTGCTGACATGGACAGCATAGCTGCCGCTGCGCCCGGCACTGCCAAGTTCCCGCGCTTCGGCGATCAGGGTTTCGCCCTCGCGCGCCGGTGTCAGGAAAATGATGGAAGCCTGCGCCGCGACGGCAATCGCATTGGCGCTGTTGCAGGCATAGGCAAAGGCTGAATCAGCAAAGGCAAAGATGATTCCGCCATGCAGGGTTGCGTGGCCGTTCAGCATATCCCCACGAACGTGCATCTGGATGCGCGCATAGCCCAACCGCGCTTCCAGCAGCTTGATGCCCCAAGCCTCACTGGTCGGTTCGCGCTTGCGCAGCACAGCTGCCACTTCGGCCGCCAGTTGGTCGGCAAGAAGATCGGGATTGGATGATTTTGCGTTCATTTCTCGATCCTTGTTGGCAAGTGTCACTAGACCCCGACTTGCGCTGGCAATATTTTTGCAAGTCCCCCAGTGCCTTTACAGAGCCCGGTTCGGGGAAAATCTTGGAACAGCCTAGTGCAAATATTCGCCCTTGCCAATTCCCGCCTGACCGTTCATTTTATTATTCAATACCCATAATTTTGACAGCCCGGCAGGCATTTTGCGCCATGCCGGGGCGCTCTAGGGAGTTTGTTCAATGCCACGTCCGCTTGAAAGTTTTTCGCAAAACCGCTGGGTGGCGGGCACGGGTCCGGCTACCGCGACCTTTAATGCGGTCAATGGCGAGACAATGGCATTTGTGGGCAGTGATGGCCTGAATTTCGCACAAATGGCCGATTACGCCCGCACAATCGGTGGGCCAGCCCTGCGCGCGCTAACCTTTCACCAGCGCGCCAAAATGCTGAAAAGCATGGCCGAGGCCATTCTGGCCCGCAAAGAGGAATTGTACGAACTCTCCTATGCCACCGGTGCCACCCGCACCGATAGCTGGATCGACATTGAAGGTGGCAGCGGCACCCTGCATGCCTACGCCGCCAAGGGCCGCCGCGAATTGCCCGACGGCCACATTCTGGTCGATGGAGAGCCCGAAGCCCTGAGCAAGCGCGGCAGTTTCATTGGCCAGCATATTTATACGCCTTTGCAAGGCTTTGCCCTGCATATCAACGCCTTTAATTTCCCCGTCTGGGGCATGCTGGAAAAGCTCGCGCCCACCCTGCTCGCCGGGGTTCCCGCCATCGTCAAGCCGGCGTCGGCCACCGCCTATCTCGCAGAGGCCGCCTTTCGCATTCTGGTGGAGGCGCAAATCTTGCCTGAAGGGGCGGTGCAATTGGTGGCAGGGGGTGTGGGTGATTTGTTCGACCACCTCACCGGTCAGGATGTGGTTTCCTTCACCGGTTCGGCGGCAACCGCGCAAAAGCTGCAAAGCCACCCCGTCATCGCCCGCGAATCCGTGCGCTTCGTCTCGGAGCGGGATTCGCTTAATGCGTCGATCCTTGGCCCCGATGCAGCCCCCGGCACACCCGAATTTGATCTCTTCGTCCGCGAGGTCGTGCGCGAAATGACCACCAAGGCCGGCCAGAAATGTACCGCGATCCGCCGGGCCTTCGTGCCACAAAACATGCTGGCGGCGGCGCAAGACGCGCTCAAGATGCAATTGGCCAAAGTCGTGGTCGGTGATCCGCGCCTGGCCGAGGTCACCATGGGCGCGCTCGCCAGTATGGATCAATTGCGCGATGTCCGGGCCAAAGTGGCGCAACTGGCGCAAGAATCGCAACTGGTGTTTGGCGACCCCAATCACGTGGACGCGAAGGGGGACAATGGCAACGGCGCATTCATGTCCCCCATCCTGTTGCGGCAGGATGAGCCCTGGAAGGCGCAGCACGTGCATGATGTCGAGCCCTTTGGCCCGGTTGCCACCCTGATGCCCTATACAGATCTGGCCGATGCCGTGGCACTTGCCAACCGGGGCATGGGCTCGCTGGCATTGTCGCTATTCACCTATGACAGCGCCATCGCGCGGGCTTTCATTCTTGGCACGGCCGCCTTTCATGGCCGCATCGTGATTATTGATCGCGATTGCGCGCGCGAATCGACCGGGCACGGCTCGCCTCTGCCGATGCTGGTGCATGGTGGGCCCGGCCGCGCCGGCGGCGGCGAGGAACTGGGCGGTATGCGCGGCGTCAAACATTACATGCAGCGCAGCGCCCTGCAGGGCAGTCCTCGAATCCTCTCGGCGATTGTTGAGCGGCAATTGCCGGGTGCCCCCAAACGCGAGGCGGATGTGCACCCCTTCCGCCTGCGCTTTGGCGAGTTGACCATAGGCACCACCCTGCACACCCAGTCGCGCACCATCACTTTGGCCGACATCGAGCATTTTGCGCAATTCACCGGCGATCATTTTTATGCGCATATGGATGAAGTGGCCGCCGCTGCCAGCCCGATTTTTGGCGGGCGCGTCGCCCATGGTTATCTTGTATTGGCCTTTGCCGCCGGGCTGTTTGTCGATCCGGCTCCCGGCCCGGTACTGGCGAATTTCGGCCTCGAGAATCTGCGCTTTACCAAGCCGGTCAAGCCAGATGACTCCATCAAAGTGGCCTTGACGGTTCGCGAAAAATCACAACGCAATCCGCAAAATGGCGAGGTAAAATGGCATGTCGAGGTAACCAACCAGGATGGAGATCTGGTCGCCAGCTATGAGTTGCTGACGCTGAATGCTATATAATGCAATAAAAATATGGGATGGAAACGATGGCAAAGACAGGCTTGCATGCGATTGAGAATGCATCACTCGACGAACTTCAGGCACTGCAACTGGCGCGGATGCAATGGTCGCTGGCACATGCCTATGAAGGCAATCCGGGCTACCGCGCCAAATTTGATGCGGCGGGCGTGCATCCGGGTGATTTGAAATGCCTCGCCGATCTGTCGCGATTTCCCTTTACCACCAAGGCCGATCTGCGCGAGGCCTATCCCTTCGGCTTCTTTGCCGTGCCGCAGGCGCATTTGGCGCGCATCCACGCCTCTTCGGGCACCACCGGCAAGCCTACGGTTGTGGGTTATACCCGCGAGGATATTGAAACCTGGACGCAACTGGTGGCGCGCTCGATTTATGCGGCGGGCGGACGCGCCGGCATGAAAGTGCATGTCGCCTATGGCTATGGCCTGTTTACCGGTGGCCTTGGAGCCCATTACGGCGCAGAGGCGCTGGGGTGCACCGTCATTCCGGTTTCGGGTGGCCAAACCGAGCGACAGGTGCAGTTGATCAATGATTTTTGCCCCGAAATCATCATGGTAACGCCAAGTTACATGCTGGCCATATCGGATGAGTTTCACCGGCAGGGCCTCGACCCGCGTGCCTCCTCGCTCAAGATCGGGATTTTCGGGGCCGAACCCTGGACCGAGTCGATCCGCACGGAAATCCAGAAGGCTTTCGCGATTGACGCCGTGGATATTTATGGCCTGTCCGAGGTGATCGGCCCCGGCGTGGCCTCCGAATGCGTCGAGACCAAGGATGGCCCAACCATTTGGGAGGATCATTTCTACCCCGAAATCATCGATCCCCTGACCGGAGAAGTGCTACCCGATGGCAGCGAGGGCGAACTGGTATTCACCTCCCTCACCAAACAGGCCATGCCGGTCATCCGCTATCGCACCCGCGATCTGACGACCCTCTTGCCCGGCACCGCCCGCACCATGCGCCGCATGGCCAAGATCACCGGCCGCTCCGATGACATGATGATCATCCGCGGTGTCAACGTATTTCCCAGCCAGATCGAGGAGCACGTTGTGGCCTGCGCCAGCCTGGCACCGCATTACCAGATTGAACTCACCCGTCCCAAACGCCTCGATCAGATCAAGCTGATTGTTGAAAGCCGGGAAGGAGCGAGCGCCCAAACCTATGAACGCGAAGGCGCGCACCTTTGCGAGCGCATCAAGACACTGATTGGCATATCCGTGGAACTCGAAATCCGCAGTCCGGGCGCTTTGCCCCGCTCGCAAGGCAAGGCTGTGCACGTCTTTGACCGCCGGCCAAAACACAGCTGATTTTGCGTCAGATCTGGCGCATTCGCGGATTGGGCACCCCGGTTTTCAAAGATGCCACGTCCAGGCCCCCGACGCCATCCAGCATGATCGTGGTAGCCAGCTTGGCCAATTGCTGCGGGCTGATGGCCCCATCGGCATGAAACCAGTTTTTCGTCCAGTTGATCATGCCAAACAGCAGCATGGTGACCGCGGTAAGCTGCTTTTTGTCGTTGGCCAAGGCCGGATGAATATCGGCCAGCAGTTTCGACACCGCTGCCACGAGCTGGCGCTGTTGGCCGACAATCGCCTCGCGGCGCGCGTCGGGCAGATATTCCAACTCGTCCAGCAACACTTTCTGCCGGCTTTTGGCACCCATATAAAGCGCGATGAAACGGCCGATCAGTTCATCCAATTGGGCGCGCGGGCTGCCACTGCCTTTTTCGAGCGTCTCAACCATTTCGGCCAAGGCTTCCACATGCGACGCCATAACCTCGTAAAGAATATCTTCTTTGGAAGGATAATAGTGATAAATCAAGGATTTGGAGGTCTTGCAGGCCGCTGCCAGCTCGGCAATGGATGCGCCGTTGAAGCCTTTGCGCGCAAATAATTCGGCGGCATGGTCCAAAATAGCTTCGCGCCGCTGGTCATAGTCGGATGCTTGTGTTCTTGCCATTCCCCAACCGCGCCCACTGCCTTCTCAATTTCTCCACTTTCGCATAGCATAGCGACAGGGCAAGACCAAATTCACGCCGCCGCGCCAACGGCAATTTTCCAAAAGCGGCGGGCTTGCAGGGCGCTTGGAGTAACAGGGTATGGATATCGTCATTTATCACAACGCCAATTGCGGCACGTCGCGCAATGTCCTGGGCCTCATTCGCAATGCCGGCATTGAACCGCATGTGGTTGAATATCTGAAGTCGCCGCCCTCGCGCGCCATGCTGGAGCAATTGCTGGCCCGTATGGGCATCTCGGCCCGGGATCTGCTACGCCAGAAGGGCACCCCCTATGACGAGTTGAAGCTCGACAACCCGGCTTTGAGCGAGGATGATCTGATCACCGCCATGCTCAAACACCCGGTGTTGATCAATCGCCCAATCGTGGTTTCCCCCAAGGGGGTGCGTTTGTGCCGCCCTTCCGAGGCGGTGCTGGACTTGCTGCCAGCGCAGCAAGGGCCATTCAAGAAGGAAGATGGAGAGCGCGTGGTTGATGATTCCGGGCGGCCAACCGCGCGCGTTTAAGGCGGCACACGTGCCGGTTTACGTCAATATTTGCAATAAGATACCAGATGAGTTTGGTGAAACGGATGTCGATCCAATTTATAGCCGAAGCACCTGTTCCTGCAAATTTCGCCGGGCGTAAGTTTTGATGTAAATTCAGTGCAATTTGGGCTACACAGGAATGTATTATTGACAGGATATAGAATATCCACTCAAATGCAGGTGCGCGTTAAAATAGATTATATTGCATATACGTTCTTGACCCGTTTCTGATGCCTGTTGCAGGCGTCACGCAAATGTCGCTTTTCACCCGATTTCCCGGGCGGTGACATGAGAGGGGGCGATGCATGTGCATTTTTCTGGAAATTGTGCCGCAATGCGCGCTGGCGTTGCCAACGTCCACCGCAGCCTTTGCAAGCCTCTCCCAAATTTGGCCCGCCAAGCCTTGAAACGGATGGGGATGCCGGGCCATGAGCGCAAATCTGCCAAAATTGCCGGATCTGGCCCAATGGCTCGAAACATTGGGCCTCGCCGAATATTTGCCGGTGTTCCAGGACAATCATATTGAACTTGGGCTGCTGCCAAGCCTGACAGCCGAGGATCTGCGTGAAATTGGCATAGTTTCGGTGGGGCACCGGCGGCGGCTGCTCGATGCACTCAAACAGCTGGAAGCGCAGGAAGGCGATGTCGCCCGAACCCCGCCCAAAGCAAAGCCCGCCGCGCAATGGCGACCGATCACCCTGATCTATTGCGATCTGGTGGGCTCGACCGCCTTGGCCGAAAGCATTGATCCCGAAGAGTTGCGCTTGTTTATTGCCAATTTCCGGGCAACACTGACGCGCGTCATCCAAAAATATCAAGGCACAGTCGCGCAATATCTGGGGGATGGCATTGTCGCCTGTTTTGGCTACCCGCAAGTGTTTGGCTATGACGCAGAACGCGCCGTGCGTGCCGGGCTGGAAATTTTGGTCGAAATCGCCAACCTGCCGCCGCTCGAAGGTCAACAGGTACAGGTGCGCATTGGTGCGGCCACCGGCCATGCCATCATCGGCCAAACCCGTGACCAAGGCGGGCTGACGCTGGAGGGCGCAATTGGTGCCGTGCCCATACTGGCCGCCCATGTGCAGGCGGTGGCTACGCCTGGAAGCCTCGTCATAGCCGCATCCACCCACCGCCTTCTGGGGCAATTATTTGAGTGCCGTGACCTCGGCTCGTTCAAATTCAAGGGCATAGCCAAACGCGTGCCGATTTGGCAGGTCTTGGGTGAAAGAAATGCCAAGAGTCGCTTCGAAGCTATGCGCATTCGCCACGCCGAATTGCCGATGGTGGGACGCGATCATGAAGTGGCGCTGCTTTCGCAGCGGCTCGCCGTCGCAAAGCAGGGGCAGGGCCAGATTGTCGTAGTGATCGGCGAGTCCGGCATGGGCAAGTCGCGCCTCGTGAAAGAAGCCTTCAGCGCCGGGTCGCGCGGCGATGGTGAGCCCCTCATCCTGCAATGCACGCCTTTTTACCGTTCGTCCGCCTTCCATCCGCTGCGTACTTATTTCGAGCGCGCCTTGCAATTGGGCTCGACCGAAGCTTCCAATCAGGGGGCGGCGGCGCGCTTGCAGGCGTTTCTGGCCGGCTTGTGGCCGACTTTGCCCGAAGAGGTGGTGCTCCTGTGTGAATTTCTGGCGATCGCTCCGCCCGAAAGCCTCATCAAGGAGCGATCAAACCTCGATGACCTGAACCCGACCGAGAAGCGCATGCGCACCATTCGTGCCTTGCTGGCGTTTCTGCAAGCGATGGCGGCGCGTGCCCCGGTGTTTGTCATTGAGGACATCCACTGGATGGATCCTTCCAGCCACGAACTCATGGCCAGCTTTGTCAAGATCCAGCGCCATTTGCCAATCCTGATGGTGGCAACCATGCGATCCGGCCATTTGCCGGATTGGCTGAGTTCTCCCCATGTCCGCACGTTGACGCTGGAGCGCCTGTTTTCCGAGGACGTGCGCCAACTGGTCGCGGCGATGGCTGCGCCGGAAATACTCGACATGCCGGTGCTGGATGCCATTGTCGAGCGTTCGGATGGTGTGCCGATCTTTGCCGAGGAATTGACACGCGGCTATATCGAGCAGGAGGTGCGCGGCCCCGCCAATGGACTTGAACCGGCTGATATCCCATCCACACTTACGGGCTCACTGCTGGCCCGCCTCGATGGCCTGGAATTCGGACGCCACATTGCCTGCACCGCTTCTGTATTGACCCGCGAATTTCCGGTGCCATTATTGCTGGCGGCTTCACCGCAGAGCGAGGCGGAAACCCGCCTTGGCCTGCACGAGTTGCTGAACTCCGGTGTGTTGGTGCCGGGCCATAGCCGCTTTGGTGAGACCCTTGCTTTCCGCCATAGCCTGGTGCGCGATGCTGCCTATCAATTATTGCTTCGCAAAGACCGTATGGAACTGCACCGCAAGGTCGCACATATCATTGAGACGCAATTTGCCGATGTTGCCTCAACCATTCCGTTTGCCCTCGCCTACCAATGGGAGCGCGGCGGCGAACTGGTGCGCGCGGCCACCGAATGGGAGCGTGCCGGCAATTTGGCCGCCAAGCGCTCCGATTATGGCGAAGCGATCGTCTATTTCAAAAACGCCATCGCCGCCAATGCGCGCCTCGAACCAGACTTGGCGCGCGACGAGCGCGAAATGACCTATCGTCTCGCGCTGGTAACGCCATTGGTTGCCGCCAATGGCTTTGGCGGCAGCGGCGTAAGCGATGAAATTGAAATCGCCACGCGCATCAGCCGCAGGCTGGGCAAGGTTTCGCAGATAGTCCCGGCGCTCACCGTCAAATGGGGCGGCCTTGGCAACATTGTCAGCATCGATTCCAATCTGGAACTGGCGCGCCAGATTTATGACCTGTCGCAATCCGGCGCCATGCTCGATCGCTTGCTGGGGTTGCGGGTTTTGGGCACCAGCCTGTTTTTCAAAGGCGCGTTTCGCGAGGCGCTCACGCATCTGATGAAAGTCATGGAACTCTATGTTCCGCAGCGCGATGACGCCGAAATATTCCGCGTCGGGCCATCTAACCAAATCATCAATACCATGATCGGCATAGCCCAGACGCTGGCGATCATGGATGATCCGGAAGGCGCGCATTTGTGGCAAAAGCGCTGTCTGGACAAGGCGGAAGAAATTGGCGAGGTCAATCCGCAATTCAATGCGCTGGTGTTTGGCGGCTGCCTTACCGCCTATATCGGGCAAGACGATAGCGCCCTTGGCTATTTTGCCGCAAAATTGCACGATCTGTTATTGAGCCATGATTTGCCGTTCTGGCGCGGTCACACGCATTTGTTTGCCGGTATTGCCTTGGTGCTGCAGGGGCGAAACGAAGAAGGCTTTCGCCAGGCCCTTGCCGGAATCGAACAATTGGATGAAGTCCGGGCATTTTCCAATGCCTGGCCGATCCTGCTGGCGGATGCCGCCGTCCGTTATGGTCGCCCCGACATTTGCGAAGCCATGCTGACACGCTCGCAAAGCGTTCGCCACCAGGGCTATATGTATCTGGGTGCGGAATTTCACCGGATTCGCGGGCGTCTGCACCTCTTGAAGGAGGGTGACGTCAAGCGCGCCCACGAGCAATTCAAGCTGGCGCTGGAATTGGCGACGGGGCAGGGCGCTTCCCGGTTTGCGCGCAATGCCTGTCAGGAAATCGAAAATCTGAAAGCCATGACCGGCAAACGGATGGCGTCGAAACAAGCTAAAAAATCGCGATCCATCCGCAATCTGGATTAAGCCTCGGCGCGGTAGATTTCCCAGCCCTTTGCCCGCAACGCGCAGGCCGGACAGGTGCCGCAGCCATATCCCCACGCATGCCGCACCTGGCGCTCGCCGAGGTAGCAGGTATGGGTTTCCTCCACCACCAGTTCCACCAGCGCGTCGCCGCCCAGATCGTGCGCCATCTTCCAGGTTGCGGCTTTGTCGATCCACATCAAGGGCGTGTGGATCACGAATCGGGTCTCCATGCCAAGGTTGAGCGCCACCTGCAATGCCTTCATCGTGTCATCACGGCAATCCGGATAGCCGGAAAAATCTGTTTCGCAGACACCGGTCACCAGATGCCGCGCGCCCCTGCGAAACGCCAGCGCTGCTGCAAACGTCATGAAAACCAGGTTGCGTCCGGGCACGAAAGTGTTGGGCAGGCCATTGTCGGCCATGGCAATCCCGACTTCGCGGGTCAATGCGGTGTCGCTGACCTGTCCGAGCACCTTAAGGTCGAGGAGATGATCCTCCCCGAGCTTCTTCGCCCAATGCGGAAATTGCTGGCGAATGGATTGCAGCACCGGCCCGCGCTGGGTCAGTTCGACAGCGTGACGCTGTCCGTAATCGAAGCCAAGGGTTTCGACATGGTCGAAGCGCTCCAAGGCATAGGCGAGACAAGTGGTCGAGTCCTGCCCGCCCGAAAACAGCACCAGCGCTTTTTCCATGTTCAAATTCCACACTCGTTTCCAATGCCGGGAAACGGCACCTTTACGGCATCAGAGTCAAGATCGAATGCGCAGGCTTAGTGCACGCTCACCATGTGCAATTCGTGTTCCCACGCATTGGCGATGGCTGCATCGCGCGAGTCGGTCAGCAGAATGGGGGTTCCATCGGCTGCCAGCAGGGCGAACAATTGCAGGCCTGGCGCGATGCTGGGAGCCTGCGGAAACAATTCCGCGACATCCTCAGACCGGATCGGCTTCACATAAGCCAAAGCCCCGTCACCCAGATGCGCAAATTGCTCCGGCGTCATCAGGGACAGGCTTTCAGGGGTGGAAATAGCAACCTTGTTATCTATTACCATGACTTTCACTCCATTTGCGCGGCACCCGTTTGGGAACCCGCTTGCGGTGCGCACCTTTTAGTCTCGCACCATAATGTTAATACGTTGCACAACACGTTCAGGTTCCGGCCGAATTAAATCAATGCACAAAAGGCCATTGATCATATCCGCCCCAAGTACGCGCATGCCCTCTGCCAACAGGAAGGATCGTTGAAACTGACGCGCCGCGATTCCGCGATGCAAATATTGCCGGGTCTTGTCATCCACCTGACGGCCCCGGATCACCAACTGGTTTTCCTCAAGGGTTATGTCGAGCTGGTCACGGGTAAAACCTGCAACCGCCAGCGTGATGCGCAAATGCTCGGGCTGCTCGCCCTCGCGCGCCACGCGCTCGATATTGTAAGGGGGGTAACCATCCGACCCGGTTCGGGTCGCACGATCCAAAGCCCGCTCTATGTCGTCAAATCCCAATAGAAAGGGCGAATTCAAACTCGGCACACGTGTCATAGCGAAGCCCCTGAGGCACTCCCGATGCGGACCCCGAATGGCGATCCGCGAGTCTGAATATGGCGAACCTCAAGGCGGTTTCAAGTCCCGCCCGCAACGCCCGCCTTCAAAGCATGCTGGGAAGCACGCGATCGGGCGGGCGATGGCCGTCCATGAAGGTCTTGACGTTGATGATCACCTTTTCGCCCATGTCGATGCGGCCCTCGTGGGTCGCCGATCCCATATGCGGCAGCAGCGTGACCACGCCTTTCTTCGCCAGCATCACCAAACGCTCGGAAACCGCCGGTTCGTGCTCGAATACATCGAGGCCGGCACCCGCGATTTCATTGGCTTCCAGCATGCGGGTCATCGCGGATTCGTCGATGATTTCGCCACGCGCCGTGTTCACGACAATGGCATGCGGCCGCAGATAGGTCAGACGGCGCGCCGACAACAAATGGTAGGTGGCCGGGGTATGCGGGCAATTCACCGAAACAATATCCATTCTTGCCAGCATCTGGTCGAGCGATTCCCAATAGGTAGCCTCCAATTGCTCTTCCACGGCAAGGCTCAGCCGCCGCCGGTTGTGATAATGGATCGACAGGCCAAACGCCTTGGCGCGCCGCGCCAGCGCCTGGCCAATGCGCCCCATGCCGACAATGCCAAGCCTTTTACCGGTGATGCGCCGTCCAAGCATCCAGGTTGGCGACCAGCCTTTCCAGTGTCCTTCCGGGATGGCTTTGGCACCTTCGGCAATCCGCCGCGCCACCGACAGGATCAGGCCCATGGTCATGTCAGCCGTATCTTCGGTCAAAACGCCGGGTGTATTGGTGACGGTGATGCCGCGCCGCAGCGCTGAGGTCACGTCAATATTGTCGACACCGTTGCCGAAATTGGCAATCAACTTCATGTTGTCACCCGCCTGCGCGATCAGTCCGGCATCGATGCGGTCGGTCACGGTCGGCACCAGCACATCGGCCTCGCGCATCGCAGCGGCGAGCGCGGCATGGTCCATTGGTGCATCGTCATGGTTGAGGCGGGCGTCAAACAGCTCGCGCATTCGCGTTTCCACGACATCGGGCAACTTGCGTGTAACAATCACCAATGGCTTTTTGCGACCCATCTTTCCAGCGCCTTCTTCCCTCATGCCCACACAAACAATCTTATCGCCTGCGGCATCTTCACGAACTGTTAACGCCGTTTCGGCAACACAATGCAAGTAGAATCAACTTAGCAATTGTGTTGCCCCGCTGCCAATGGGGCACCCGCAAATCGCTCAAGGAATGTCTAACAGAGCAAGCCCGATTTTCCAATTGGAAGACTTTTAACGATATTTCCGCAAAATTGGATTTGGGACAGGAGATAAAGCGTCAAATGGTCTGGAAACACTTTTTCAAAAAGCCTGCGCCCGGCCCTGCTTCCAACCTCGGCTGGATCGCGCCTCTGGTGGTCCTTGCGAGCCTGACCGGTTCGGCCCATGCCCAAAAGACCGACAAGACCGCAGATCTGGGTCAACAAATTGGCAAGGCTTCGGGTCTGCCAATTCCACGCTATGTCAGCCTGAAATTTGCGCGGGTGAATTTGCGGCAAGGGCCATCGCGCGATCATCAAACGCTCTGGATCTATGAGCGCAAGGGCCTGCCGGTGGAGGTCACGGCGGAGGCTGAAATCTGGTATCGCATCCGCGATTCATCCGGCACTGAGGGCTGGGTACTGCATTCGCAACTCTCCGGTCAGCGCACGGTGCTGATTGCGCCGTGGAAAAAGGCCGAAGCGCTCAATCTTTATGCCAGTGCCAGCAGCGATTCGGCTGTCACAGCCAAGCTGCAGGTCAATGTCATTGCCAATGTAAAAAGCTGCGATGGCAAATGGTGCCACATCTTTGGCAGCGGTTACACGGGCTATATGCAGCAGCAAAATCTTTGGGGCGTCTATCCCAACGAGCAGGTCAACTGAAGCCTTAGCCGCCATTGGGCCTGTTTCGGCTGTTGCCCCGCGCTTTTTCTGTCTCGCCAGAATGCCCAAAACGCCGTAAAACAGTGTGATGCAGAGCGCGCAGGCAAAAATTGCGGCCATAGGCCATTTCCTGCTGGACAGGTTGTTCCCGCCGGTCTGCCTCGCCTGCCGCAAGGCAATTGTGCAACACGGGGCCCTGTGCGCGCAATGTTGGCAAAAAATGGTGTTCATCGAGCGGCCCTATTGCGAGCGCCTTGGTGTGCCCTTCGCGCAGGAACTGGGCAGCGAGGGTCTGCTTTCACCCGAAGCCATCGCCAATCCACCGGTATATGGCCGCGCCCGTGCCGTCGCGCGCTTTGAGGATGGCCCGGCGCGGCAATTGGTGCATCGCCTGAAATTTGGTGACCGGCTGGATCTGGCCGGCCCAATGGGGGCCTGGATGGCGCGGGCGGGGTCCGAGATTTTGGTGGAAGCGGATGCGCTGATCCCGATTCCCCTGCATCCGTCGCGGTTGCGCAAACGTAAATTCAACCATTCAGGCGCCCTCGCCGAGGCGATTTCACGCCATTGCGGTGTGCCGGTTCGCCATCGTATCCTGCAGCGCATCAAGCCGACATCTTCACAGATCGGCCTGTCGCGAAACCAGCGCGCTCTCAACGTGCAGGGCGCATTTCAGGTCAAGCCGGAGGATCGCCTCGCCATTGAGGGGGCGCGGGTTGTGCTGGTGGATGACGTTCTGACATCGGGTGCCACCATCAATGCTGCCAGCCGAGCCTTGCTTCGGGCCGGGGCGGTGCAGGTCGAGGCCCTGGTTTTCGCAAGGGTGGTGCGCGAATAAATGTCTTGTTCTGCACAAATTTATTCGTATATGCGCAAGGGACAAGGAGCCGGAAATGCGAAATGTAACCATCTATACCAAGAGTTATTGCCCCTATTGCCAGGCGGCGTTGGATCTTTTGAAAAAGAAAGGCGTCAACATGAATGAGATTTCAGTCGATGGCGACCGCGAGGGACAGCGGGCAATGGCGCAACGCGCCGGTGGCCGCTCGACCGTCCCGCAGATATTTGTCGGCGACCAGCACATTGGCGGCTGCGACGACATGTATGCGCTCGACAACGCTGGCAAGCTTGACGCGATTTTGACCCAGCCATGATCCGCTATGCGCTGACCTGCGAACACGAGCATGGCTTTGAGAGCTGGTTCCAAAGCAGCGATGCTTTTGACGAGCAGGTCTCGCGTGGCTTGGTTTTGTGCCCGCAGTGCCAGACGCACCATGTATCGAAAGCGATAATGGCCCCAGCCATCGCCGCATTTGACAAGTCGCCGCCGGGCAGCGCCAGCCCGTCCGATCATCGGCCAGACCACGGCGCAGGATGCCAAGGAATTGCTGGACGATGGCATCGACGTCCTGCCGCTCCCGATATTCCCTGACGAGCGCAATTAAGGCGACAGATGGGTGGGGATAAGCGGATTTGTTCCCGCGGCCCGCGACCACCTATTCCAATCATAGCCAAAGCGCGCGCGAATGTGTTGTGCTTTAGGCTGACAAGCGACGGGCCGCACTTCCAAATCGGCGTGCAAACGGCTAAATGGGAGCATAAACACGGAGCTTGCCATGACCTTTCATTACGCGCCACTATTTCCCCTGACCAAAGACGAAACGCCCTGGCGCAAAATTGGCAGCGCGGGCGTTCGTGTCGAGAAATTGGGAGAACGCGAGTTTCTGGTGGTCGAGCGCGAGGCGCTGCGTCATTTGGCCGAACAGGCGATGATTGATATCAACCATTTGCTTCGCCCCGGTCACCTTGCCCAGCTTGCCAAAATCCTCCAGGACCCGGAAGCCACTTCCAATGATCGCTTCGTTGCTTTCGATCTGCTCAAAAATGCCAATATAGCGGCGGGCGGCATTTTGCCCATGTGCCAGGATACGGGCACCGCCATCGTCATGGGCAAGCGCGGCCAGAATGTGCTGAGCGATGGAGAGGACGAAAGCGCGATCGCCGAAGGCATCCGCGACGCCTATGTGAAGAAAAATCTGCGCTATTCGCAATTGGCGCCCATAAAGATGTTTGAGGAAAAGAACACCTCGACCAATCTGCCCGCCCAAATCGATATTTATGCCGAAAAAGGCGAGGAATATAAGTTTCTCTTCGTCGCCAAGGGAGGCGGTTCGGCCAACAAGACCTTCTTTTATCAGGCCCCGCCCTCCATCCTCACCCATGACCGGATGGTCGCCTTCCTGAAGGAGAAAATTCTCACCTTGGGAACTTCCGCCTGCCCGCCCTATCATCTGGCCATCGTGATCGGGGGGACCAGCGCCGAATTGGTGATGAAAACCGTCAAGCTGGCCTCGACCCGCTATTATGATAATCTGCCAACCGAAGGCGGAACCGATGGCCATGCCTTCCGCGATCAGGCGATGGAGGCCGAAATCCATAAATTGACGCAAGATCTGGGCATTGGTGCCCAGTTTGGCGGCAAATATTTCTGCCATGACGTGCGCGTCATTCGCCTGCCGCGTCACGGTGCCAGCCTGCCGATCGGGCTTGGCGTATCCTGCTCGGCAGATCGTCAGGCACTGGGCAAGATCAACCGGCACGGCATATTTATCGAGGAACTGGAGCATAATCCCGCCCAATACCTGCCCGAAGTCGTATCGCCTGACATGGGTGGCCCCGTGGTGGCGGTCGATCTCAACCAGCCGATGGCCGACGTGCTCAAAATTCTCTCCGCCTATCCCATCAAGACCCGGTTATCGCTGACCGGGACCTTGATTGTGGCGCGCGATCTGGCGCATGCCAAAATTCGGGCGCGGCTGGAGGCGGGCGAACCAATGCCCGATTATATGAAGAACCATCCGGTTTATTACGCCGGGCCGGCCAAGACCCCCGCCGGTTATGCATCCGGGTCCTTCGGTCCCACCACGGCGGGGCGCATGGATTCCTATGTCGAGCAGTTTCAGGCCGCCGGTGGCTCAATGATCATGCTGGCCAAAGGCAACCGCTCGAAGGAAGTGCGCGATGCTTGCGCGCGCCACGGCGGCTTCTATCTGGGCTCAATTGGCGGCCCTGCCGCCCGTCTCGCCCAGGATTGCATCAAGAAGGTCGAGATTTTGGAATATCCCGAACTGGGGATGGAAGCCGTTTACAAGATCGAAGTCGTTGATTTCCCGGCATTTATCGTCATCGACGATAAGGGGAACGATTTTTTCAAGGATTTGAACATGGGATGAGCGCGCGTGGCGCTCATTTCTTTTTCGCTGGCTTGGCACCGCTGCTGGGGGTGAAAAGGCTGCGCACATGGCCACTCACGATCGCTCTTGCCGTCGTGAGATTATAGGTCAGCACATCGCCTTCCGTAATGTTGGGCCCTTGCGCAAGTTTGACATGACCGGTCAGCGTCACCGTATTGGCAGGCTTGTCATAGACACCCCGATCGCCGCTGCCGATCTGGTCGTTGGAGCGGATGGTCACCGGTCCCGTCGCCTCCATCCGCCGCACCGAATTGCCTGAAGGCGCGGGCCCAACCGCGGGAGCCGCCGCCTTTTCGCTGCCCGCATCAGGGCTTTTGGTGAGGAAAATGGTCAGCGCCGAGGCGCTCAATGTGCTCTGGCCCTGTACGGCCACCACCCCGCCCGAATAAACAAGCTTCTGGTCCTTGTCGAAATAATCCAGCTTTGCGGCATTGACCGTCACCGGTTCGTTCGATTTGCCGCCGGGCAGGATCGGCGAAGCGGTCTTTTGCGCCAGGGCCGGTGCACTGGCCAGCACGCTGATGAAAACAATGGCAAAACAACGCTGCATGGTAATTTCCTTATTTCGTAACGTCAGATGGTGAGGACGCGTCTTCTGGCAACATCACGGACTGGACATTCCCGCTGAAACTGATGCGCTGGCCATTGTCGACGACTTCCATCGAATCAGCGTGCACGGAGCCAGATCGGCTGACAAGCGCCACAGGTTTGGACGAGCGTAACACGCCGGCTTTGAAATTCATCACCGCTTCCTGCATTTTCAGATGGTAGCCCACGTCGTTGCGCAACTGGATGTCACCGCTGAGCGCCATGCGGTCCTGCTTGGCGTCATAGGTGCCATGCGGGGCGGTCACGTCAGCGTTGGATTTGTCCGCCATGGCGATATGGGCGACGATACCGCTCAAATTGAGAATATTGGGCTCACGAATGTCCTGCACGCCGGAAGTCGCCGTTACCGAATAGGCGCGCCCATCTTGACGAAACCCGGTGAGGCGTGGCTTTTCGATGGTGACCTTGGTGCCATCAAGCCCGACCTTTTCAATGGAAGCGCCCTTTGGCAAGGGGTGAAATGGGTCAAAAAATGCCAATAGGCCCAAAAGGATCACCACACCGCCTGCGCCAAAAATCAGCGCGCGCCGCGCCAGCCGGACGCGGCCCGAATGGCGGGTCGCTGCCGCGAAAGCTTGGGCACGCGATGGTTTGGCTTGCACTTCTGGCATCATCAAGCGTCACATGTGGCTGAATATGTCGATTTCGTTCCAGCCAACCAAATCCAGTTGGGCGCGATGCGGCAGAAAGTCAAAGCAGGCCTGCGCGATTCCAGTGCGCGCTTCGCGCTCCAGCATCACGTCGAGCTTTTGCCGCAGGGCATGAAGGTATAGCACATCGGAAGCCGCATAATTGGTCTGCGCTTCGCTCAATTCATCCGCGCCCCAATCGGAGGATTGTTGCTGCTTGTTCAGTTCGATGCCCAATAATTCGCGCACCAGATCCTTCAGCCCGTGCCGGTCCGTGTAGGTCCGCGCCAGGCGGGAGGCGATCTTGGTGCAATAAACCGGTCCGGCCATGACACCAAAAGTGTGATAGAGGACCGCAATATCGAAGCGGCCAAAATGAAACAGCTTGGTCACTTTCGCGTCCGCGAGCAGGCGTTGCAGGTTGGGCGCCTGTTTCTGGCCGGCGGCGATTTGCACGAGGTCGGCGGAACCGTCACCGCTGGACAATTGCACGACGCATAACCGGTCGCGGTAGGGGTTCAGCCCCATGGTTTCCGTATCGATGGCCACGGCAGAGCCAAAATCAAGGTTATCGGGCAAATCGCCGCGATGAAGTCGGATCGTCATTTCTCAGCATGCTTTCATTGGCAAGGGAACCCAACGGCGTGATAGCATGATTTGCAGAAAATAAATGCAAATTTGCGCTGTGGCTTTTTTGCGTATTTATGAGGCCCGGCAGGGCTTACATGCCAAGATAGGCGGCGGCCACCTTCGGATTTTGCGCTATGTCCGCGGCTGGCCCTTCCAGGCTCAGATGCCCGTCTTCCAGCACATAGGCATAATCGGCAATTTCAAGCGCAGCGCTGGCATTTTGCTCGACCAGCAATATGGTCCGCCCCTCCTGCTTCAGGGTGGCGATGATGCGGAAGATTTCCTCGATGAAAAGCGGTGCCAGCCCCATGGACGGCTCATCGAGGAGCAACAGCTTTGGGTCCGCCATCAATGCCATGCCCATGGCCAGCATTTGCTGCTCGCCGCCCGAAAGCAGACCCGCGGATTGCCCCAACCGCTCGCGCAGGCGCGGAAACAGGCTGAGCACATGTTCGCGGCGCTGCGCCACCCTTGCCTTGTTGGTCTCCATATAGGCACCCAGCGCCAGATTCTCGGAAATGCTCATGCCGGCATAAATTTGCCGTCCCTCCGGCACCTGCGTAATGCCGGACCGGGCAATCTGGTAGGCGGGCAATGCCGTGATGTTGTCGCCATTGAACAGGATACGCCCCGACCGGGCCCGCACCAGCCCCGACAGGCCGCGCAAGGTTGTGGTTTTGCCAGCGCCATTGGCCCCGATCAAGGTCACCACACTGCCTGCATGGACCAGCAGGCTGATGCCCTTGACTGCGTCATAGCGCTCATATCCCAGAACCAGATTTTCGACCTGAAGCACAGGACTCATGACTTCTGTTCCAGCTTGTGCGCGGTTTTGGTGCCAAGATAGGCTTCAATGACCTGCGGGTCACGCCGCACCTCTTGGGGCGAGCCCTGGGCAATAAGCGCGCCAAAATTCAGCACCGTGATTTCCTCGCACAATTGCATCACGAATTGCATGTCATGCTCCACCAGCAGCAGTGTTACTCCGCGCTTTTTGAGCACCAGCAACAGGTCGCGCAGGGCTTGCGTCTCGGAGGGGTTCATGCCGGCCGCAGGCTCATCCAGCATCAGCAGCTTCGGGTTGCTCGCAAGCGCCCGTGCTATCTCCAACCGCCGCATGTCGCCATAGGCCAGATCGCCCGCCCCCGATTCAGCGCGCGATTCCAGCCCAACCAATTGCAGGATGTCGCGCGCCCGTGCCACGCCTTCACGCTCCGCCGCGCGGAAACGTGGCAGGCGCAATAATATGTCCAGCGCTGAACCGCCGGTTTGCACATGCGCGCCGGTAAGCACGTTCTCCAAAACGCTCATTTCCCGAAAAATCCGGATGTTTTGAAACGTGCGCGCCAGCCCCAGCCTTGTCCGTCGGTAACTTGGCAGTTGATCGAGCGTCACCCCCGCCAGCCGGATCTGCCCGGAAGTCTGCCGCGCAAGTCCCGATATGACGTTGAAGGCGGTGGTCTTGCCCGCTCCATTGGGGCCGATCAATCCGTGAATCGTGCCCGCTTCGACGCGAAAGGAAACATCCGACAGCGCCTGCACCGCACCAAAGCGAACCCCGAGATGGTTGATTTCCAGCAAAGCGTCGGTCATTTGGCTGCCCCGATCCGTCGCATATGCCAGGAGAACAGCCCGCGCGGCATGAAAATCACCACGCTGACGATGATCAAACCGTTCAACACCAGCCGATAATCGTGCAAGGGGCGCAACAATTCGGGCAGGGCCGTGAGCAGGAATGCGCCGAAAACCGGGCCGAGCGGCGAGCCAATGCCGCCCAGAAGCGCATAGCTCAAAATCGTCACGGCATTGTCAAAGGCATAATCGCCGGGTGCGATGAAGGCGGTGACATGGGCATTATAGGCCCCGGCAATGCCGGCAATCGCCGCCGAGATCACCAAAGCCGCCAGTTTGTAACGGGGCACGTCAATGCCCATGACACCGGCCGCCTGTTCATCCTCGCGAATGGCTTCCATCGCCCGCCCGATGCGCGAACGGCCCACGGCAAAGGCCGCTGCCAACAGCAGCGCCAATGTGCCGAAAATTGTGAAAAAGCCACCCCGGTCGGGAATCCCGCTCAAACCGAGCGCGCCGCCGGCATAGTCCCAGTTGACATAAAACAGCCGAAGCACTTCGCCAAGGCCAATGGTGGCAATCGCCAGATAGACCCCGGAAAGGCGCAAGGTTGGCACGCTCACCAACAGCGCCAGCATTGCAGGCACACCAGCCGCCGCCACCAGCACGACCGGGAAGCTCAGGCCCAATTTTACGCTCAGCAGCGACGAGGCATAAGCACCCACCCCCATGAAGGCGGCCTGGCCGAGCGACAATTGCCCGATAGCCAGAACCACATACATGGACAGGCCGAGAATGGCGTTTATGCCGAGTCCGTAAATCAGGCTTTGATAGGTGAACAGGAGATTGGCAAAGAAAGCTGACATTTACGCCCTCTTGATGGTGGCGCGGCCAAACAGCCCCACCGGGCGCACCCACAAGGTCAGCACCGCAAGTCCAAAACCGACCGCATCTTTCAGGGAAGATCCGATATATCCGGCCGTCAGCGTTTCCAGAACGCCCAGCATCAATCCGGCAACCAAAGCCCCACGAATATTGCCAAGCCCGCCCATGATGACGACGGCAAAGCCCTTCAGCATCATCTGCTCGCCCATATAAGGCTCAATCGCATTGTAATTCATGCCGATCAGCACCCCGGCGAGGCCGCCAATGCCGCCAGAAAGAAATGAGACGATGCGGGTGACGGCACCGGCATTGATGCCCGCAAGCTGCGCAGCGGTTCCGTTCTCGGCGAGGGCGCGAATGGCGAGCCCCATGCGTGTGCGCTGCGTCAGCCAGCCAAGGCCGGACACAATCACCACCATCGTCACCAGAATCAGCAATTGGCTGGTTTCAATGTGCAGGCCCAGCCAGTTGAAGCCGACATTGGTGAAAACCTTGGGCGGCAGCCGTCGGATATCGGTGCCAAAATAAGCCGACATCAGCGAATAGAGAAACAGGGTCGCGCCCAGAGTCACCATGAGCGAGGCGAGTTCTGGCGCTTTGGCGCGCCGCAGTGGCGTCAGCAAAAGCCCGTCCAGAATGACGGCAATGCCGCCGGTGACAATGCCCGCAAGCAGCAGCGCCAGCATCATCGATATACCGAGGCCCTGCGTGAAATAAAGCGCCAGAAACGCGCCAGCCGAGAAATAGAACCCGTAGGTGAGATTGATCACCCCGAGCACCCCGAAAATCAGGGTGAATCCCAGCGCGAACAACGCATATACCGCGCCAAGAACGACGCCGTTCAAGAGTTGCTGGCCGAGCATGGTGCCTCAATCAATCGGCCCCGGCACGAGGCCGGGGCATTGCAAGCGAAAAAAGTTACTTCAGAGGCGCGAATTTGCCGTCTTCCATCTCCAGCACCACCACGCCGGAAGTGTCAGCCGGGTTGCGATCCGCGGTGAAAGCCGATGGCCCGAGCACGCCACTATATTTGACATTGACCAGCGCATCGCGAATTTTTTGTGGATCGGCAGCGCCTGCGGCGGTAATCGCCTTGGCCACGATGAACAAGGTGTCATAGGCCTGCGCCGCAAACTGGTCGGGCTCAGCATTGTATTTGGCCTTGTAGGCACCGACAAACTTGACGTTAGCGGCATCCTGCTTGCCGACGAACCACGGCGAGCCAACCAGCGTGCCATTGGCCGCAGCCCCGGCGATTTCACCGATTTTCGGCGAATTCAGGCCATTGCCACCAATGATGCGCACCTTGTCGGAGAAGCCAAGCGCCTTCTTTTCAAGCATAATGCCAGCGCCCGCCTGCACAAGGGCGGAAACCACGATTGCGTCGGGGTTCATCGCCTTGATTTTGGTGAGCTGCGCCGAAAAATCCGTATCCTTGCCGCCGAAGGTTTCGGTGGTCAGGGTTTCAATGCCAAGCTTGGTCAGCGCGGCCTTCATCACGTCATAGCCCGATTTGGTGAAAGCATCGTCATTGCCATACATGACCGCCACTTTCTTGACGCCGAGCTTGTCGCGCGCCGCCTTCAACGTCACGGGCACCACGTCCGATTCGGGCAGCGAGGTGCGGAATACGTAATTTCCAAGCGCCGTAATGCCATTGGCCGTGGTCGAGGTGCCAACAATTGGAATTTTCTGCGCATTGGCCACCGGCCCGGCGGCGAACATTTCGCCCGACAGCGTCGGGCCAAGAATCAGCGAAACCTTGTCCGCACCAATCAGTTTGCGAACCGCATTGACGGCCTGGTCCTTGTTACCAGCTGAATCTTCGTAATGGATCGCCAAAGGCGCACCCAGCACACCTCCAGCCGCATTGATTTCGCTCAAGGCCAAATCAAAACCACTCTTGATCGAGACGCCATATTTGGCGTTGGGTCCGCTGAGAACCTCAATCGCGCCCAGTTGCACGCTCGTCTTGGCCTGCGCCATGGCGTAAGGCGCGCCAGCCATTCCGGTTGCCAGCACCGATGCCGCCAAAGCGCCGGCACGCAAGCCTCTTTTCAATTGTACGAATTTCATGATTTAGCCTCCCATAATTGTGAGGGTGGAAAATAAACGGGTGGGGGATCAAGTCAAGCGGCGTGACGTGTACGCGTCAATTGGGCAGGTTGACGGATGGCAACGGCGGCAGGCCCCGGATGAGATCGGCCCCCTTCTCACCAATCATCACGGTCGGCGCATTGGTATTGCACGATGTCAGCCTTGGCATGATCGAGGCATCGCAAATGCGCAAACCCTCAAGACCGCGCAATTTCAGGGTGCCCGGTTCAACCACCGCCATATCATCATGGCCCATGCGGCAGGTGCCGGCCGGGTGATGATCGGTCTTGGCCGTATGGCAGGCATAGGCAATCAGGTCCTCGTCGGATAATTTATCAAGGTTGGGCATGCGTTGCGCCAGCAGAAACGGCTTGAATGCGTCCTGGTTCAATATCTCCATGGCCATCCGCAACCCTTTGAGCGAAATTTCGCGGTCATAGGGATCGGCCCAGTAATTGGGATCAATCAGGGGGGCATCGGCTGGATTGGCGCTTTTGAGCGTGACCGAACCGCGTGACCGGGGCCGAAGGAAAGCCGAATTGATGGTGACGCCCGGATTTTTCAGCCGGTCAACCCCTGCCTCAATTCCCGATCCAAGCCCCAGATGAAACTGGATATCGGGTGAGCGTGCGCTTGGGTCGGCGGTGGCAAAGCCGCCGGTCTCGAACAGGCTGGAAGCCACCGGCCCTTTCTGGAACAGAATATATTGCAACCCAGCCCAGAGGGTGCGGTGCGGCCGCGCGACGCGATCATAAGTATGATCGCCGCTGCATTCGCCGATGGTGTAAAGATCGAGGTGGTCCTGCAGGTTTTTGCCAACGCCTGGCAGGTGATGCACGCTGGCAATACCCAGCGCGCGCAATTCATCGGCGGGGCCAATGCCGGAGAGTTGCAGCAGGCGCGGCGTGCCGATCGCCCCTGAACTGATGATGATGTCGCGATCCGCCCGCAAGGTCTCGTTGCCGGTGGCACCATGGCTGCGCACCACAATGCCTGTCGCACGGCCATTTTCCACGAGCACCTGCAAGCATTGTGTCTGCGTGCGCACCGTCAGGTTGCGCCGGTTGCGGATCGTGTCGATATAGGCTTTTGAGGCGGAGGATCGCCGCGCATTGCGAATGGTCACCTGATAGAGGCCGACCCCCTCCTGCGACGCGCCATTGAAGTCCGGATTATAGGGCATACCGGCCTGCTGGCCCGCCTTGATGAAGGCATAATCGATTGGCACCGGATTGATCGGATCGCGAACCCCGATCGGCCCGCCTATGCCATGATAGGCATTGGCCATTTTTTGATTATCCTCGGCGCGCTTGAAATAGCTCAGGACATCGGCATATCCCCAGCCGCTGCAATGTTCTTCAAACGCCCAGGCGTCATAATCGGCGCGGTTGCCGCGCGTGTAAATTTGCGCATTGATGGAAGAGCCACCGCCCATCACCTTGGCCTGCGTGTACCAGAACACACGGTCTTTCATGTGCTTTTGCGGCACGGTTGACCAGCCCCAACTGGCAATCCCCTTGGTCATTTTCGCGAATCCAGCCGGCATAGCCAGCAAAGGATGCCAATCCCTGCCGCCAGCCTCGATCAGCAGCACCTTGACTTGCGGGTCTTCGGTCAGCCGGTGTGCCAGCACACAACCGGCGGGGCCAGCACCGGCGATAATATAATCATACATGAAGCACCTAAAGTTTTTGGATCGAAAGCCCGCCGCCCGCCTGAATGATCGAGCCGGTGGCAAACTGGAATGCCCCCGAAGCCAGGCCCGCCACGCACAGCGCCGTATCCTCCGGCGTGCCCCAGCGCCGCATCGGCACCAGCCCTTCGGCGATCTGCAGGTCATATTTGCCGGAAACCCCGGCGGTCATGTCGGTTTTGATGATGCCAGGCCGCACTTCAAACACGGCAATGTTTTCCGGGGCCAGTCGCAATGCCAAGGCTTTGGCAAACATCGAAAGTCCAGCCTTGGACATGCAATATTCCGCCCGCTCGGGCGAAACCACATCCGCTGAAACCGAGGTGATGAGAATGAACGAGCGCGGCGCTTCCGACCGGACCTTGACCATGCGCCGGGCTGCGGATTGGCACAGAAAAACCGCACCGCGCAAGTTCACATTCATCACCAGATCGTAATTTTCCGGCAACAGGTCGAGCAGGTCACCGCGCGCCGGTGAGCCAATCCCGGCGCTATTGACCACGACGTCAAGACGCCCGTAATGCTGGTAAATCCGGGCAATCAGGCCATCATGGGCGTCAATGTCCGTGCTGTTATGCGCGATGAAAACCGCGCGCGCGCCAAGCGACTGGCACGCCTCGACCATGCTGTCGGCCGATGCGTCAACCTCAAGGTCGGTGAGGACGAGATTATGCCCCTGGCGCGCCAGTTCGAGGGCAATGGCCGCGCCAATGCCGCGCCGTGCGCCAGTGACGAGGGCAACCGGACGCGTCACGGTTGCTTCTCCATTATATGCGCGGCAACCCGCAAAGCCTGTGCAGCAATGGTCAGCGCCGGATTGACGGCGGCCGAGGTGGGCAGGAACGAGGCATCCACAACGAAAAGGTTGGGGTGATCATAGGCGCGGCAGAACGTGTCGAGCGGCGCAAATGCCGGATCATTGCCCATGCGCACCGTGCCGCATTGATGCGAGGGGGTGCGCCGGTCAAAAGCCCGGGCCAGCACAATCGGATATCCCGCCGCGCGCAAACGCTCGCGCAGCATTTCCACCAGCTTCAGATGCGGCGCCCAATTGCTGCGCTTCCAGTCGAGACGGATGCCCGCCCCGTCCAGGGTGACCCGGCTCTCGGGGTTGGGCAAGTCCTCGCTCATGGCATACCAGTCGACCGCATGGCGCGAGACCCAATCGGTTGCAAAGGCTGGCACATATTTGAGATTGGCCTTCAAAATCGCGCCGCTGATGCGCCCCAGCAACTGGATATTGCCAAGCGGCGGCCCGCCCGCCCCATCATCGAGATAGAAATCATTCATTCCCAGCGTCTTTTGATAGACGCTGTCATTGACCACGCGCGGGTCAAGCGCCAGCACAGCCGAGGAATTGTGGTTCATGAAATTGCGGCCGACCATGTCGCTGCGGTTGGCAATGCCTTTCCCGGAGGAGCGCAGCAGCAGCGCCGCCGAATTCACCGCGCCCGCCGCCAGCACGATGATGCCGGCCTTCATGACATGGGTTTCGCCGCCAAGCTGGTATTCAACGCCTTCGATCGTCCGGCCATCCGGCGCGGTCAACAGGCGGGTGACCAGCGCACCACTTTGCAGCGTCACATTGGCATGGCTCAGCGCGCTCGCCAGGCCGCAGGTCTCGGCGTCCATCTTGCCGCTGCGTGTATCGGGAAAGGCATCCCATGGCGTTGCCGCGCGCTTCATCCAGGCGTCAATATCCACGCCAAGCGGCAAGGAAGCCGGATGCAGGCCAACGCCTTGCATCCGCGTCCGCACGCGGGCAATCGCCGGTTCATCGGCAATGGCCGGGTGCGGATAGGCGGTCGAATGATAGGGCTCGGTCGGGTCATCACCCAGCGCGCCACGCACCTGATAAAGCGCCTCGGCGCGGGTATACCATGGCTCAAGCTCATCATAAGCAATCGGCCAGCCCGGCGTCACGCCCTCGGCGTGCTGAATGGGCGAGAAATCCTGCGCCCGATAGCGCACCAGCACCGCACCGTAAAACTTGGTGTTGCCACCGATGTAATAATAATTGCCTGGATTGAAGGCATTGCCATCGCCATCCGTCCACGTCTCGCTCGGCCGGTAATAGCCGCGCTGAAATATGGCGCGGGCATCGCGGGCCTCGGGCGTGTCGGGCAATTGCTGGCCGCGCTCCAATATAACAATGCGCGCACCGCTGGCGGCCAAACCGGCCGCAAGCGTCGCCCCGCCCATGCCTGACCCAACAATGATGATATCGGGGCTGGTCATGCCCCGATTCGCTGCGTCGTTTCCGGATTGAACAGCACCGCCTTGTCGAGATTGAAGGCAAAGGTCTGGTTCTGGCCGCGATGCACATTGACATCAGCGCGCATGCGGGCGGTCACTTCCCGGCCCGCCAGCGAGGTGACGACATAAGTGTCAGAGCCGGCCGGCTCGACAATATCGACGAGGCCGTCGAAGGTCGCGATATTCTTGGCGTTGCGGTCGGTGCCTTCAAGATCATTGACCGCCTCTGGCCGAATGCCGAAAATGACTTTCGCGCCATTGGCAAGCTGGCTGACATCGGCACTGGTGGGCACCGGAAACCGCAATGGCTCGCTGCCCGGATGCACAATCACCACTTGTGCGGCGCCATTGCTCTTGTCGACGGTCCCATCCAGCAGGTTCATGGACGGTGAACCCATGAAATCGGCGACGAACAGATTGGCCGGGCTGTTATAGACCTCGTAAGGCGTACCCACCTGCTGCAATTCGCCGTCTTTGAGCACAGCAATCCGCGTAGCCAGCGTCATCGCCTCGATCTGGTCATGGGTCACATAGACGATGGTGGTGCCGGTGCGCTGATGCAGCCGTTTGATTTCAACGCGCATATCGACCCGCAATTTGGCGTCGAGGTTGGACAATGGCTCGTCAAACAGAAATACCCTGGGCTGGCGAACCAGCGCCCGCCCCATGGCGACGCGCTGACGTTGCCCCCCCGACAACTGGCTGGGCCGACGCCCGAGCAGCGGCACGATTTGCAGGGTCTTGGCGACTTCCGCCACCGCCTTGTCGCGCTCGTCCTTCGGCACGCCACGCATTTCCATGCCAAAGGCAATGTTTTCCGCCACGCTCATGTTGGGATAGAGCGCGTAGGACTGGAAAACCATCGCAATGTCGCGCTTGGAAGGGTGCAGATCATTGATTTGCTGGCCCTCGACGCTGATTGTGCCCGAAGAAATCGATTCGAGGCCGGCGATCGTATTGAGCAGGGTGGACTTGCCGCAACCGGACGGCCCGACCAGCACCAGAAAACCGCCCTTGTCGAGGGTAATATCAATGCCCTTGAGAACATCGACATTGCCAAAGCGTTTGCGCAGGGCACTTATTTCGAGAAAAGCCATGGTTTATCCTTTCACCGCGCCAGCCATCAGGCCGCGCACAAAATACCGCCCCGCAACGATGTAAACGAACAGGGTTGGCGCGGCCGCGATGATCGCCGCCGCCATATTGACGTTATATTCAATGACGCCCGTGGACGTATTGACGACATTGTTGAGCGCAACCGTCATCGGCGCATTGTCACCCGCCGCAAAGGTGGAGCCGAACAGAAAGTCGTTCCAGATATTGGTGAACTGGTAAATCACCGTCACAATGAAAATCGGCGCGGAATTGGGCAACAGAATACGCCGGAAAATCTGGAAGAAGCTCGCCCCGTCAATTTGCGCCGCCTTGATCAACTCGGTGGGGAAAGCCGCGTAGTAATTGCGGAAGAACAGGGTGGTAAACCCAAGACCGTAAACCACATGCACCAGCACCAGATTGGCGGTGGCATTGCCAAATCCGAACGAATATCCGGTCATATCCTTCAGGTTCATGCCAATATAGCCGAGTTTGCCAAGAATCACCGCCATCGGGATCAGCACCGACTGGTAGGGAATGAAGCAGGCAAACAGCATCAGACCAAACACCATCCGGTGTCCGGCAAACCGCCATTTGGTGAGCACATAACCGTTGAGCGCGCCCAGCATCGTCGAGATAAACACCGCCGGAACGACCATCTTGATCGAGTTCCAGAAATATCCCTTGATCCCGGCGCAGGTCAGCCCGACGCAAGTCGTGCCCCAGGCCTTGGCCCAAGCCTCGAAAGTGAGATCATGCGGCAGTGCAAACATATTGCCGCCAGTGATTTCGGACATCGGCTTCAGCGATGTCATCACCATCACCACGAGCGGCATCAGGTAAAGCACAGCGAAAATCAGCAAAAGCCCATAAATCACGACGCGGCTGCGCCATGGCGAACGTCGACGCGCCGGCATAGGCGCGGCATTGGCTGGATTGAGGGCGCTCATCGGCTCTTCTCCCGCAGTTCCGAGTAGAGATAGGGCACCATCACGGCAGCAATGGTCATCATCATCATGATCGCACTCGCGGAGCCGACGGCCATCTGGTCGCGGGTGAAAGTGTAGGAATACATGAAAGTTGACGGCAATTCGGCCGCGCCGCCTGGGTTGTTGCCGGTGACCGACAGCACCAGATCATAAGACTTCAGCGCCATATTGATCAGAATGATCATGGCCGACAGGAACACCGGCCGCAGCATCGGGATGATGATGCGGCGGTAGGTCTGGAAAGTGGACGCGCCATCGATTTGCGCGGCTTTCAGAATTTCGCCGTCAATACCGCGCAGCCCGGCCAGGAACAGGGCCATGACGAAACCGGCGCTGCCCCAGATCGCGGCAATCGCCACGCAATAGATCATCATCCGCGGATTGACGACCCAGTCAAAATGGAAACTGGTCCAGCCCAGGTCATGCATTGCCTTTTCGAGCCCGATGCGCGGGTTGAGGAAAAGCTTCCATGCGGTGCCGGTGACGATGAACGACAGGGCGAGCGGATAGAGATAGATGGGCCGCAGAACACCTTCGCCACGAATTTTCTGGTCGAGCAAAATGGCCAGCCCCAGCCCGATGATAAGGCAGCACACCACATAAAGCCCGCCGAACAAGCCCATATTGACAATGGCCGTGTACCAGTTCGAGGGCGGATCTGTCTCAAAGGTCCAGGTCCACAATTTCAGATAATTGCCCCAGCCGATGAAATTGAAGTTTGAAAAGGCCTTGGAATTGGTCAGCGACAGCAGGAATGTCCAGCCGATAAATCCATAGACAAAAACCAGAATCAGCAGGAATGACGGCGCCAGCACCAATTTTGGCAAGGCATCCTGTAATCGCTGGCGCAGGGTGACACGCGCGCGCATCGGCGCCGCTGCGGGTACGGCTGTGGCGGTCATTATATTCCTCCCTGTTATACAAGACCCTCCCCCGCCAACGGGGGAGGGTCCAGTTTCTTATTTTGCAGCGTCGATGGCCTTGACGAGCTCGGTCACAGCCGCATCCGAAGTCTTGATCTGACCATGGAAGAACTTGGTCACGACGTCGGTGTAGGCGGTGGCAACCGCCGGCGGCTGCGCGTAGTTCTGCGCCATCGAGCCGACGAATGTCCCAGCGGCATCGGCCTTTTTCACGTCGGCAATGCCTTTCTTGCCGCACAAATCGAAGGCGGTATCAGGCACGTCCATACGGGCGGGCACCGAACCCTTGATGACGTTGAACGCGGACTGCACAGCCGGGCTCATGGTGGCATCTGCCAGAGCCAGCTGCGCGCCACGACGGTCGGCAGGCACCTGGAACATCGCGAACATGTCGGCATTATAGATCACCGAACCATCCGTGCCGGGGAACCGGTAGCACATGAAGTCTGTGCCGGCGGTCTTTTTGGCGACGCTGAATTCGCCCTTGGCCCAATCGCCCATCACCTGCACCAGCGCATCACCCTTGATCACCATGGCGGTGGCAAGGTTCCAGTCGCGGCCAGCATAATTGGGGTCGACATAATCACGCAACTTGGCGAGATTGTCGAAAGCCTTCTTCATCGTGTCCGACTTCAGCGCTGCCGGATCGAGGTCCACAAATGCCTTCTTGTAGAAATCCGGGCCGCCAGTCGACATCACCACCGAGTCAAACATGGTGGCTTCCTGCCAGGGTTGACCGCCGAGTGCCAACGGAATCACGCCGGCCTTCTTGGCCTTGTCGAGCATGGCAATAAACTCGTCGAAGTTCTTTGGCTCGGTCGCACCGATCTTGTCCATGACGGCCTTGTTGATCCACAGCCAGTTCACGGAGTGGATGTTGACCGGCACAGCGTCCCAATTGCCATCGGTGACGGCGAATTTCTGCAAGGCTTTTGGAATGACATCGGCCCAATGCTCTTTGGTAGCGAGTTCATTGAGGTTGTTAAGCTTGCCAGCCTTGGCGTAATCCAGCGCGTAATAGCCCAGAATCTGCGAAGCGGTCGGCGGGTTGCCTGCTGCAACCATGGCCTTCAGGGTCGTCATAGCAGCGCTGCCGCCACCGCCGGCGATCGGCACGTCTTTCCAGGTGTAACCTTCCTTGGCGAGATAATCCTTGAGGGTCGCCAGAGCCGCAGCCTCACCGCCGGAAGTCCACCAATGCAGCATCTGCACTTCCTTGACGTCCGCCGCATGTGCGGGGATGGCAAGGCTGAATGCAGCGAGCATAGCCCCGGCCAACAATTTCGATTTCTTAAGCATTCATCGTCTCCCTATTTTATGCCGGATTACGTCCGGCGCGTCTCATGGAGCTTAGCGCTTTTGTGGCATCCACCAAGAGGTTCGCGCTTCGCTATGAAAATGAATTGTTTTTTCTTCGGTGTAATCCTTAACGGAATGGCGGCCGAGTTCCCGTCCAAGTCCAGATTGTTTATACCCGCCAAACGGCAATTCTGAAAAGCCATCCATAAAAGTATTTATCCAAACAGTTCCTGCATGAACATGACGCGCAATTTGCAGGCAGGTATCGACATTCATGCTCCACACGGAAGCAGACAGACCATAGATCGTGCTGTTTGCCAAGGCTATGGCTTCTTCGTGGGTTTCAAAAGTCAGCACCGACAAAACCGGGCCAAAAACCTCTTCAAGCGCGACCGCCATTTCGGGTCGCAGTTCGGTCAGGATGGTTGGTTCAAGAAACATGCCGGTCGCCATTGCCGGCGCGGTGCCGCCACAAGCGATCTTGGCACCATCTTTCACCGCTTGGGTAATATGGTTTTGCACCTGCGACTGGTGTTTTGCGGTAATCATCGCACCGACCCGGGTGTTCTCGTCCAACGGGTCGCCAACCGTTACATCGCGGCTTCGCGCCACCAGTTTGGCGACAAATTCGGCGGCCATGCTTTTTTGCACCAAAATCCGGCTGCCGGCGTTGCAGCATTCGCCAGCGTTGAAAAATGCGCCAAAGAGTACGGCATCAATTGCCGCGTCCCAATCGCAATCGGCGAAGATCACTTGCGGGTTTTTGCCGCCAAGTTCCATCGAGACCTTTTTCAAAGTGTCGGCTGAGGCGCGAACGGCACCCTTACCCACGATCGTCGAACCCGTGAACGATACCATGTCCACCCGCGCGTCGCTGGTCATCATCGGGCCAATTTCGCTGCCCAGACCGGCGATGATATTAACGACGCCTGCCGGCAACCCGGCCTTTGCCAGCATTTCGCCCAAAACCAGGGTCGAAGCCGAAGTAAATTCCGATGGCTTGACCACGCAGGTGCATCCCGCCGCCAAGGCAAACGGCAGCTTTTGCGCGACGATGAGAAAAGGGAAATTCCACGGCGTGATAATGCTGACGACGCCAACGGGCTCGCGCACCACGACGCCTAGCGCCGCCTCACCCAATGTATTGTAGCTCTCGCCATGCAGATCACGCGCCAGGGCGGCGGCATAGCGCCAAATATCGGCAGAACCTGCGATTTCAACACGCGCCTGCGCAATCGGCTTGCCTGCCTCCAGACAGTCCAGCAGGGCGATTTCCTCGGCATTGGCCTCGATCATGTCGGCAACTTTCAGCAAGACGGCGGCCCGATCCGCTCCCTTGATCCGTGACCAGACCCCTGAGTCAAATGCCGCGCGCGCCGCCGCAATCGCCATTTCTGTTTCGGCGATGCCAGCCTGCTGACACCGCGTGACCAGCACGCCATGTGCCGGGCTGATCCGCTCCAAAACCCGGCCATCGGCGCTGTTCACGAGCTTGCCGTCGATGAAAAGCGCATGATCGCGGCGGATGGCGGCCAGCGCTGCATCAAGTAATTTTGTGTCAAACCGGATGGGGGCGTTCATTGTCTTGCTTTCAAGAGTTGGAAAATTCAGGGGGACGCTTGCCTTTGAACGCGGCAACGCCCTCGGCCAAGTCCTGGGTGTAAGCGGTCATCGCCCCAGCAATGGCTTCAAAGGCGAGGCTCTGTTCCTCGCCTTCGGCTGCGTTGATCAATTGTTTGGCCACTTGCGCCGCAATCGGCCCGCGTGAGGCGATCTTTTCCGCAAGTTTCAGCGCAATGAGGCTACCGCCATCGGTGTCGGTCAGATAATCCACGATTCCGAGCCGATAGGCTTCGCTGGCGGTCAGCATGTCGCCAGTCAGGGCCATATGCTTGACGGCACGCGAACCAAACCGCCGCACGAGGCGTTGGGAGCCAGACCAGCCCGGCACCATGCCAAGCCCCGCTTCCGGCAGCCCCAGCTTCACATGGTTCTCGCAGACAATGAAGTCTGCCGTCGCCGCCAGTTCAAGGCCACCACCAAAGGCATGGCCGCCAACAACCGCAATCATCGGCACCCGCAACCGGGCCAGTGCATCAAAGGCGCGATGCCCGGCCCGAGTCCACGAGCGCCACATTTCGATGGGCGCGAGGCCGCCCCACGCGGCGATGTCGCCGCCTGCGCAAAACGCCTTGCCTTCGCCGCATAACAGCGCGACACGGATGTCGGCTTGCGCCTCGATGTCGAGGGCGGCCTGCTGCAACGCCAGGATCATCGGCATGTCCAGCGCGTTGAGCTTTTCCGCGCGCGCCAGTGTAATCGTCGCAATGGCACCGCTAAAGCTGAGTTTGACGCGCGAATCGGATTGTAGCGCCTTAGACATGGGACGGGCTCCGCAGGGTGAGGCCGATGGGGCCCGGCTGAAACAGCCGCGCATCCATAGCCTTGAGGTTGGGGTCAACCTGCAGCTGGAAGGCCGCTTGCGCCAAAATATCGCGCTCAAGTTCAACCCCTGGCGCAATCTCGGTGACGGTTACGCCTTGCTTGCGCAAAACCAGCACGCAGCGCTCGGTGACGTAGGTGATTTCCTGGCCCTGAGCCAAGGCGCGGCGACCGGAGAAAGTGACATGTTCGACCTTATCGACCAGCTTTTTGACTTTGCCTTCCTTGAGGATCACCAATTTGCCGTCAATGACGTCAAGCTTGGCACCAGCCGTGAAAAATCCGGAGAAAATCACCCGCTTGGCCCTTGCGGTAATGTCGACAAAGCCGCCGCAACCGGCGGTTACATGCGGGCAATGCGCGAGTTTTGAGACATTGACGCAGCCATCCCGGTCGATTTCCAGAAACGACAAGAGGGAAGCATCAAAGCCGCCACCCTGAAAATAGGTGAATTGCGACGGCGACGGCACGATTGCCTCCGCATTCGAGGCGCAGCCGAACTGGAAATCAAGCAGCGGGACCCCGCCGACCGCGCCCTGCTCGATCACCCAGGTCACCTCACCATGGTGGCCTTCCTCCAGCAAAATGCGCGGCACATTAGCCGAAATGCCAAAGCCGATATTCACGGCATCGCCCCGGCGCATTTCCTGCGCGACGCGGCGGGCAATCACCTTCTGGATATTGAAATCGGGCGTCTCGAAACTGTCCAGAGGCCGGAAAATCTCGCCCGAAATCGCGGGGTCATAGACGGTGTTGGTGGTTTGCTTCTGGTCAGGTGCCACCACGATCACATCAACCAGAACGCCGGGCACGATGACATCATGCGGCTTCAACGTGCCAAATTGCGCCACACGCTTAACCTGCGCAATCACCAACCCGCCGTGGTTGCGAACCGCCAGCGCCTGGTCGAGCGGCCCCAAAATCCCGCCTTCATGCTCGAAGGTGAGATTGCCCCGCTCATCCGCCGTCGTCGCGCGGATGAGCGCGACATTAGGCACGATGGTTTTGAAATAGAGCCAGTCCTCGCCGTCGAATGTCTCGTGACGCACGATCGGCTCCGCCGCCGCCCGCTCATTCATCGCGCAGCCTTGCTGAACAGGGTCAACGAATGTATCGAGGCCGACCTTGGTGAGCACACCCGGGCGCTTGGCCGCAGCATCGCGGTGCATATCGAACAATATCCCCGATGGCACATTATAGGCCGGGATCTGGTTGCCCGTCACCATTTGCCAGATGAGCGGCGCGGGCGCGCTGGAGGGGCCGGACGGATAGGAGCCAGCAAGAATTTTTTTCAAAAGGCCATCTTTGGCTATGTGGTCGATGCCTTTCACCCCCCACATATCGCCGGCAGCGATCGGGTGAAGGGTCGTGAGGTTCTTCGGATGCTGCTCGCGGTCATATCTCGCGCCAATTGCCGCCAGCACCGCATCCGGGCAACCCAGTGCCGAGGACGATGAAACCGTGACAATCGCCTCGTCCGGCACGAGTGCAGCGGCCTGTTCGGCGGTGAGGATTCGGGCAAACGCCATGAACTAAGGTCCTTTTTGGATAGGCATGAGGCAAGCGGTTTGGATGGACGCGGTCTGGCCTTGCGCACCGCACGAGCCGCGCACCACCAGCCGCGCATCACCGACGTAATTTTCAATGGCGCTGGCCCCGTTGCGGATCTGGTTCAGCAGCAGCCGCGCGGCATTTTCGCCCAGCACTTCCGCATTCACGGCTATTGTGGTCAGCGGCGGCGAAACCAGTGCCGCTTCTGCAATATCGTCGAAGCCGACAATGCCTATGTCGCGGCCCGGCACAAGCCCGTGATGGTTGAGCGCAATCATCGCCCCCATGGCGACCACATCATTGAAGCAGAGCGCGGCGTCCGGGCGCGTTGGCAGCGACAATGCGGCATTCATCGCGTCAATGCCGCCAAGCCGGGTGGGCATGCTCTCAATCACCAAAGCCGGATCAAAGGCAATGCCCTGCGCCTCCAGCGCGGCGCGGTAACCGGCGAGGCGCTCTGCGCGAATGATGGTTGCCGATCGCCCGCCCAGAAAAGCAATTTTTCGATTGCCAAGGCCCAGCAGGTGCCGCGTTGCGGCTTGCGCCCCCTCCCGGTTTTGCGAAACGGCGCTGGCAAGGCGCGATCCGGCAATGCGCCGCACCGCCAGCACGAGCGGAAAATCCTGCGCCAATTCGGCAAGTTCATCCGGGTCGGTGTCGAGCGCCGGACTAACGATCAGACCGACCGCGCCATGCTCGCGCATCGAGCGGATCAATTCGACCTGGCGCACGACGCTTTCGGCCGTATTAGCCATGAACGGCATGTAGTTGGAAATCTGCAGCGCGCGATCAATGCCCACGGCAAGTTCGGCGAAAAACGGATTGGTCAGATCATTGATGATCATGCCAACGACGCTGGAGCGCGATTGCCGCAAATTGGCTGCACCGCGATTATAGACATAACCCAGGTCGCGCATGGCCTGCTGCACGCGTGCCCGTGCCGAAGCGCCAACCCCCGTTTTGCCGCGCAGCACCAGCGAGACGGCCGCCCGCGACACGCCGGCCGCCTCGGCGATATCCACGATGGTGACGTTTCGCTTTTCCTTGACCTGCAGCACGATCGGCCAGCTTTCTGCATCGAATAACTAGAACGATCTAGTAAATTTAATTGCGCCGAACGTCAAGCAGAAAATTCTGCGGGTCGTGACTCCGCTGCGCTTAATTTGCGAAGCTGCGCAGCGTGATTGGCCAAAATCGATACTAAATATTCAAATTTCCGGATTTAAGTGCGCGCCATGGCCGCATTACAGCCAAGAACCTGCACTCCCTGTATCCGCATCCGGAAGCAGTTTTGATGCGCATCATAAAATGACTTGCCATGTTTAATAGAACGATCTAGTAATACAAAAATTTCCCTCAGGCTTATCGCCAACCCCGACGAGGCTCGCATGGTGCAGGTTCAGCTTCCCGTTTCCGATGGTTCCTTGCAGTCTTTCCGCGTGCATCGCGCTTCGCCTTATGATTTGCAGGCGCATGGCGCGTTCCCGCGCGTGGTTTATGCGGCAGCCCACGTGGTTGCCAATCCGCTCAACCCTGATCCATGGGGACGTCCGCAAGTGGACTGGGAGGCGACCTTGGCTTTTCGCCACCACCTGTGGGGCCTCAATTTCAAGATCGCGGAGGCTATGGACACATCGCAGCGCGGCATGGGCTTTGACTGGGCCAATGCGCGCGAATTGATCCAGCGTGTGCTGGCCGATGCCCGCACCGTCAAAGGCGCGGACCTAGCGTCGGGCGCTGGCACCGATCAACTGGATTTACATGAGGTTCCATCGCTCGATGACGTCATTCGCGCCTATGAAACGCAGGTGGAATTCATTGAAGGGCAGGGCGGGCGCATCATCATGATGGCGAGCCGCGCCCTGGCCAAAGCGGCAGGCTCAGCGGATGATTATTTCAAGGTCTATGACCGGGTATTGTCCGGCTGCCGCAACAAAGTGATTTTGCATTGGCTCGGGGACATGTTTGATCCCGCCTTGAAGGGATACTGGGGCTCCCGTGAAGTCGGCCCGGCCATGGATTGCTGCCTCGCCATTATCAACGCCCATGCTTCCAGGATTGACGGCATCAAAATATCTCTCCTCGACGCGCGCTATGAAATCGAGCTTCGCCGCCGTCTGCCTGCGGGCGTGCGCATGTACACGGGTGATGATTTCAACTATGCCGAATTGATCGCAGGCGACGAAATGGGTCATTCGCACGGATTGCTGGGCATATTTGATGCCATTGCGCCGGCCGCCGCCGCGGCCCTGATCGCGCTTGGCAAAGGGGACCTCGCCACCTACAACGCGATTCTTGCGCCTACCGTGCCTTTGTCGCGCAAGATTTTTGAAGCGCCGACGCAATATTACAAGGCGGGCATTGTGTTTCTGGCCTGGCTCAACGGATTCCAGTCGCATTTTACCATGGTTGGCGGCATGCAATCGGCACGCTCGATTGTCCATTACGCCGAAATCTTTCGGCTTGCCCATGAAGCGGGGCTATTGCGCGATCCCGAGCTTGCCGCCCGACGCATGACGCAGCTTTGCGCCGTCAGCGGTGCCGCGTGACAAACCCCGCAAGGCCAGTCATTATTCAGTATGTCTGACACGCCCAGCCCCCTTCACGACCTGTTTCATGCCGCGCTTGACGCTGCCATGCCGGACGGTAAATTCTTGGCCCTGTTGCCGGAACAGCCCAAGGGGCGCACCCTGGTTCTGGGTGCCGGCAAAGCTTCCGCCCGCATGGCCCGTGCCTTTGAAGCCGAATGGCAGCAGAAATATCCGCACGCGCCCCTGCAAGGTCTTGTGGTGACCCGTTATGGCCATGCATGCCCCACAAAGTTCATCGAGATCGTGGAAGCCGCGCATCCCGTGCCCGACGACAAGGGGTTTGCCACAGCGCAGCGTATTCTGGACATGGCCGCTTCCGCCGGACCGGATGATCTGGTGATTTTTCTGATTTCGGGTGGTGCCTCATCCCTGCTCAGCCTGCCAGCGGCGGGGGTGAGTTTTGCGCAAAAGCAGCAGGTCAACAAAGCCCTGTTGCAATCGGGCGCGCCCATTGGTGCCATGAACAAAGTGCGCAAATCGCTATCGGCCATCAAGGGCGGAAAACTGGCCGCCGCCGCCAGCGCCGCACAATTGGTGACATTTCTGATTTCGGATGTGCCCGGTGACGACCCCGCTGCCATAGGCTCGGGCCCAACCATTGCGGAGGACATCCACGCGGACGAAATTTTTGATATTCTCGCGCGCTATGCCATTGAAGTGCCGGATGCGGTGGCGCAGGCCATCCGTGCCCATGTTTGCCCGCCGCCCGCGCCGCGCGCCAGGGTGCACATGCTGGCAACCCCGCAAAAAGCGCTGGAAGCGGCGGCGTCCCGCGCCCGCGCCATCGGCCTCCATCCGGTGATCTTGAGTGATCGTATCGAGGGCGAGGCGCGCGAAGTTGCCAAAGCTTTCGCCGGAATGGCCCTCAGCCAGCGGCAATTTCCCACGCTGTCCGCGCAGCCGATGGTTCTGCTTTCGGGTGGCGAAACCACGGTCACAGTGCGTGGCAAGGGCCGCGGCGGCCGCAATGCCGAGTTTCTGTTGGCATTTCTGGAAGCAATTGGCCAAACTGCAGGTATTTCTGCCATTGCCTGCGATACCGACGGCATAGATGGTGTGGAAGACAATGCCGGCGCCTTTTTTGACGCCGGAATTTTCCGCAATCCAAAATTCCAGACCCTGAAAATCGCTGATTTTCTGGCCAATAATGATGCCTACAATTATTTCGGCGCTTTGCAATGCCTGGTTAATACCGGGCCGACGCTGACCAATGTCAACGATTTTCGGGCCATTATCATCACCGGCGACAAAGCCTGAACCGCTTCGCAGCTTGCAGGGTGGCATTTTGCGAAGCGCGCCCCGGATTTGCGGCAAATTAGTGGCTGCTTGGCCTGTTCAATTCCGGCCCGGTGACCTAAGGTGGCTCTGGCCAGACAAATGCGTCTGCGCGGTTGAACCCGTGCTGACGCGCCTGTTCTCGCCCCGCCAAAGGCATTTGCCCAACATCTTCATCGAGGCTTTCATGACTGACCATTCACTTTCCGGTGCCATGCTCATTGGCGCGCAGGCCGTTTACGGTGCCCAAACCAGTTTCCGCGCGATCAATCCCGCTACCGGGCTGGAACTTGAGCCAGTCTTTGGCGGCGGTGGCAAGGGTGAGGTGGACCGCGCCTGCAATTTGGCCTGGGCGGCTTTTGACAGCTACCGCGAGACCAGCAATGAAGCGCGTGCCACCTTCCTTGAAACCATCGCCAGCGAAATTCTGGCGCTGGGGGATGCGCTGATCGAGCGTGCCGTGGCCGAAAGCGGCTTGCCACGCGGTCGTATCGAGGGTGAACGCGGTCGCACCATGGGCCAACTGCAGATGTTTGCGGCGTTGGTTCGCGAAGGCAGTTTCGTGGATGCGCGCATTGACCCGGCCTTGCCCGATCGCAAACCGCTGCCGCGCGTTGACATTCGCCAGCGGCACATTGCGCTGGGGCCGGTCGGCGTGTTTGGGGCCAGCAATTTCCCGCTGGCGTTTTCAGTGGCGGGAGGTGACACCGCCTCCGCCCTTGCCGCAGGCTGCCCGGTGGTGGTCAAGGCTCACTCGGCCCACCCCGGCACGTCCGAACTCGTGGGTCGGGCCATTCAGGCGGCCATTGCCAAATGCGGTCTGCCCGAAGGCGTGTTCTCCATGCTGTTTGGCGCGGGCACTGATGTGGGCACTGCCTTGGTCGAGCATCCCCACATCAAGGCCATCGGCTTTACGGGTTCACGCATGGGTGGCCTCGCCTTGATGAAGGCGGCGGCCCTGCGGCCCGAACCTATTCCGGTTTATGCCGAAATGAGCAGCATCAATCCGGTTTTGCTCATGCCCGCAGCATTGAAGGCGCGGGCGGTGCATATGGCGCGCGATTTTGTTGGCTCGCTGACCTTGGGTGCAGGCCAGTTCTGCACCAACCCCGGCCTGCTGCTGGCGGTTGACGGGCCTGATCTGGATGCTTTTTTGGAAGCGGCAGCGTCCGTGCTCTCAGCCAGCGCGCCCGCAACCATGCTCACCCCAAACATTTGCCGCGCCTATACGGGGGGTGTTGCCCGCCTTGCCGCCTATGCGGGGGTGAAGCAGGTGGCGCAGGGTCTGGCACCCAATGGACCCAATCAGGGCCAGGGTGCCCTGTTTGTCACCGATGCCGCAGCTTTTGCAGCCAATGCGCATCTGGGGGACGAAATTTTTGGCGCGGCGGCGCTGGTCATTCGTTGCCCCGACGTTGCCGCCATGCGCGCATTGGCCGAGAAGCTCGAAGGCCAGCTGACCGCCACCGTGCAAATGGATGCGGCCGACACCGCGCTGGTGCGCACATTGTTGCCAACGCTGGAGCGCCGTGTGGGCCGCATTCTCATCAATGGCTATCCGACCGGCGTCGAGGTCAATGATGCCATGGTGCACGGCGGTCCGTTTCCGGCCACCTCGGACGCGCGCTCCACTTCGGTTGGCACTTTGGCGATACAGCGTTTTCTGCGCCCGGTCGCCTATCAGAATTTCCCCGATGAATTGCTCCCCGCGGCGCTGCAGGACGCCAACCCATCGCACCTCTGGCGACGCCGCAACAGCCAGTTCGGGCGTGACTGATCTGGCATGTTTCAGGGGTTGGTTGGCGCGCGTAATTGACGAAGGCGCCTTCGCGCATGTGCGACACATTCGACCGGCGGGAATGCTGGACTTAGGCTTGTGCGTGCAACAGAATGGGCATTGATCCAGCGCTTTAGCGATGCCTGCCCTCGCACGGCGAGGTTCCCATCGCTTCGGGCGTTTGACGTTCAAGGTGCTACCCAAGGATTGAAATCATGAGCTACAAAGACGCCAATCACGAAATGCGCCAGCAGGCGATTGAATTGTACAAGGCCGCGCCGGAGACGATGCAAGGCTTTCAGTCGATATTGAAATCGGTAAAGTCAGACGGTGCGCTTCCCGCCAAAGTCAAGGAATTGATGGCCGTGCTGGTTGGCATTACCTCGCGTTGCGAAGGTTGCATCCTTTTTCACCTGCAAAACGCCATCCGCCACGGTGCCACCCGCGCCGAAGTCATTGAAACGATTTGCGTGGCGGTGGAAATGGGCGGCGGGCCCAGCACGGTTTTCGGCGGCAAAGCCCTCGCCGCCTACGACGAATTCGCAGCCAAATAAGCCAGCATTGGCCAGTGGATTTGGTGGAGCCTGCAATTACCCCGCAAGCAGGGCCGCGCCCAGGTCAAATGCGCCCGGCTTGTAACTTGCCGATATCGGGAATCAAAAACTGGTGCCGCAAGAGGGATTCGAACCCCCGACCCCCTCATTACGAATGAGGTGCTCTACCAGCTGAGCTATTGCGGCTTGAATTTTAGGTTGTGTAGCCGTTTCACGGACGAAAGGCAATATTGCTTTCGCGCACGTTTAATGGCGCGACAGAAACCGGAAGCGCTTGGGGGCGGCGGTATCATCAATCTCGCCAACTTCATCGAGTTTGTCGGTCTCTCCTGGATCATCGGGCGCCAGCGGCCGCGCAAATATGACTGGTGCGCTGACGGCGCGCGATACCTCGCCCGGTGCCACAGCTTTGACGGGGACAGGCGGCATGTCTTTGGCGGCGACGATCGACGCAATAACAGGTGCCGGCGCGACAGCAGCATTGGCAGCTACCGGAGTGGCCAGTGCTTCGGGCGGATGCGCCGCCTTGGCCTCGTTGTCCATGGGCACGGCGGAAAGCGCCAATGTCGCGGCAGGCGGCTCCAGCGGCGTGCCGGCCGGGTCCCAATTGCTGGCCGCACCTGTATCCTTGCCCAGTTGCTGCACCGGGCTTGCCCAGACAAAGGCATCGAGCGCGCCGGTCACCGGCGAAGCGGGTGCCCAGACCTCCGAAGTGACGCCATCGGCGATCCAGGTCGGATCCCGCCGCGCCCGCGAAGCCCGCGCCAGCCATTCGCGCACGGCACCGACATGGCCAAATTCCTTGTCTTCGAGTTCGGCCATGGTCAGGCAGAAGCGCACCGTTGGCGGTTGCTCCTGAAACTGCCGTTCCAATTCGGCAAGGCTCGTCCGGGCAGCGGCAAAATCACGCGCATCGATGGCGGCGCGAGCCACGGTCAAAAGACTTTCCGGATCACTGGGCTTCAATCGGGCCAGCGTTTTGGCGCGGGTCAGCCGGTCGCTGGTGGAATCGCCCGGCCGCACATCCAGATAGACGCGGGCAATGTCCGGGTGCGGGCCCTCGATCCAGGCATTTTCCAGAAGCTTGCTGGCGCGGCGCAAGTCACCCCGGCGCGCCAGAAGCCGTCCGGCGAGCACAGCGGCTGGCACGAGGCCGGGCGCATTTTTCAGTGCGCTGCGGGCAAACTGCAACGCCTGCTCGGGGTCGGTCTGGTTCTTTTCGAGAGCAATGGCGGTCTGCAAAACGGCCCGTTGGCGATTGGCA
The DNA here is from genome assembly GCA_019075865.1 of Hyphomicrobiales bacterium. GTDB lineage: Bacteria > Pseudomonadota > Alphaproteobacteria > Rhizobiales > Beijerinckiaceae > REEB77. The sequence goes on from JAGXAN010000001.1 coordinate 49,361, forward strand.
GTGGCTTTGTCGAGGGTTTTGTGGCGGGCACTTTCCTCAACGCTGGCCAGCGCAGCCTGCCAGTCTGACTGGCCAATATGATGTTCGAGCACCGCTTGCGACGCCCACGGCAGCGCCGCAATCTGGTGTGCCTGATGCGCAAATTGTGCGGAAGCTGCGTTATCACCGCGTCTTTTGGCTTCGATATGCAAACCGCGCAGGCCCAGAACCCGGGTTTCCGGGCTTTCCAGCATTTGCGTAAACGCCGCCTCGGCACCCTTGCGGTCCCCGGCCATTTGCGCCGATTGCGCCTGCAACAGGAGTGTCATCGGTTCGTTCGGCATCAATCGCGCCAGATCGTCACTGGCCTGGCGCGCACGCTTGGCGTCCCCAGCCCCCGCAGCCACCATGCCGCGCGACAGGGTCATCATCCCCTTTTTCCGGCGGCGCGCCTGACTGGTCAGCGAAACCAGCGACGGCAATCGCAGAAGGAACCGCAACAGGCCCCAAATCAGGCTGATCACCAGTGCCAGCGCCACCAGCCCAACGAGGCCAACCCCGATGGATGTCGAATATTGCGCGCCATGAAATGTCATGGCGATTTGGCCGGGCTGTTCTATCAGCCACGATGCCCCATAGGCGAACGCCGTCACCACGACGATGAAGATAAAGGCACGGATCATGGCATCCTCGCGATTGCAAAATAAACGGGAAAAAAACGCTCAATCAGAAATGAAAATTCGGGTTGGCAGGCAATGGTTGCACGGCTCGTTGCGCGGCATGGGGCGAGAAATGTCATGGTTTGGCACCCTCGGCATTGGCGTTCGGTGTGGCCATGGCGGCAATCGCACCGTTCAAAATCTTAGTCGCGGCGGTCTGCGCCGCTTGCCGCGCATCCAGCCCGCTCGCCCAATCACTGCCCAGACCTTGCGTTGCGGCGGGCAGGCTATGCCACAGGGTCAGGGCCTGATCGGCATGGCCCGCCTGCAACTCAGCCTCTACCTGCGAAGCGATGGCGGTGGGCGAATGCCCGGCTTGCACGCCTACCGGGCGCACTTTCACCAAGCTGGCGGCTTTGGAAACCAGCCAGCCCATCGTGTCATGGGTGGCGGGCGGTGGCGGCGCACTGGCGGCGGTAATCTTTTCCATGACCGGCGCGAAGGCTTTGGCCAATTCGCGCGCGTCGGGTGCACCTTTTTCAGCGATTTTGGCAAGCGGCGTCAATTGCTCGTCCGGCACGTGCAATTCCTGCAGCGCTTTCAATTCAAGCGGGAAGGGCCGGCTCTGGTCGATCGCGCGCAGGGTGCTTTGTGCTATCTCGGCCAGCGCCGCCGCATTGGGGGTGGAAGCGATCTTGGCGATCTGCGTTTTCTGGGCGGCGAGGTCGGCCACAATTGGCGGCAGGGCTTGATCCACCTTGTCGATCCGGCTTTGCAGATTGGCCAATATATTAGATGAAACACTCGGCGGGGCGCTGGAGGCGGGGCCGGGTTCTGCCCGCACGAGGGCGGGGCTGGCAGGGCTCGCCGCCGCAACCGGAGCCGCCTGCAACGCGGCCACCTGCTTTTGCAGCGCGGCAATCGTGGTTTGCGACTGCGCCTTGAAGTCAGAAAAATCGTGGGCCTGATTACGCACTGCGTTTTGCAGGGTGCCGATTTCGGTTTCCGGGTCGTTGATCATGTGCAGGGCGATGGAGCCGAGCAAGGCGACACCGGCACCCGCCAGAACCGCGAAAGCGACGCTGGAGCGCGGCTTGCCGGTAGCTTTGGTGGCAGCCGGGTTCGCGGCTTTGGCATTGGCGGCGGTTGCGCTTTCAGCGCTGGCACTTGCAGGCTTGGCCGACGTGGCACCAGAAGCGGGGGGTGCGGCGTTGGGCGATGCCGCGGGGGTACCCGGTTTCGTGGTTTGCGCTGGTTTGGGTGGGCTTCCGGCGGCTGGCGGCACATTGGCGACGGCGGGTTCATGCACCGTGCTGGCAACCACCTTGGCGTCGATGGTTTGCGGCTCGCGCCAGCCCGCGCCCTTGGTGGCAGTGCCCGTCGATGCAGGTGTCTTGCCGGATTTATCTTCGCCGCTCGATTTATCGTCGCTGCTCATGGAAGGCCAACCTCTAGAAAATGAACCAAGGACTTGAAATTCTTGAAATCAGGGCCCGATAACCGGGCCAAAACGCATAATTCAGTTGTTCTTGCCAGATGTCTCCGTCAGGCAGTCTCGCGCATTGCGATCGCCTGCGCCACACTCACAGTGCGCTCTGCCATTTCGGCATGCAAGCGCTCGACCATCCGCCCATCCAGTTGGATCGCGCCTTTGCCGGCGTTTTCCGGGCTGGCAAAAGCCGTAACAATGCTTTTCGCCCAAGCGATTTCGGCGATTGAGGGCGCAAAAATCTCGTTGCAAACCGCTACCTGGCTGGGGTGGATCAGCGTTTTGCCATCCATCCCGAATTCCAGACCCTGCTGGCATTCCTCACGGAAGCCGGCGGCATTGGCAATGTCATTATAAACGCCGTCGAGCACCTCGACGCCATGCGCGCGCGCCGCGGCAATGCACATCGACAGCCAGGCCAGCATTGGCACCCGGCCCGGCACAAGGCGCGCCCGGGTTTCCTTGGCCAAGTCATTGGTGCCAATCACGAAAACATCGAGCCGCGACATGGGATCGGCGCTGGCCCGCGCAATCGCGTCAATATTCAAAATGGCCAAGGGGGTCTCGATCATCGCCCACAGTCGCGTCCGCTCAGGGGCACCCGCTTCGCGCAACGCCTTGGCCACCATCATGATTTCGCCCGGGCTCGAAACTTTGGGTACCAAAATCGCATGCGGACCGAGCGGCGCGATGGTCACAAGATCCTCGACGCCCCAATCGCTCTGGGTCGCATTGAGGCGCACCACGAGTTCACTCTGGCCGTAACCGCCCTCACGAACCGCCTTGGCGACAAGCTGCCGCGCTTCTGCCTTGGCGGCGGGCACCACCGAATCCTCAAGGTCGAGAATCAGCACATCGGCAGCCAGCGATTTGGCTTTTTCCAACGCCCGTGCATTGGAGCCGGGCATATAAAGTGCCGAGCGGCGTGGCTTAAATTGCATCTTCTTCTCCAATCAACGAATTTCTACGGCATAAGCATCCGGTATAATGCCCGGTGTCATGCGCTGCCAGACCAGGGCGGCAGCCGCCAAATCCTCAACCGCCGCGCCCAAAGACTTGAAAAGCGTGATTTCATCTTCATCGCGGCGACCTTGGCAATCTCCCCGACAAAGCCCGGAGAGATCACCTATCACCGCTTTGTCTTGGATCACGCCTTTGCTGATTGCAATGGCTATGTCACCGCCTTCGGTCAAGGCAGCGGGCGTGTCGAGGTAAACGGACGCGCGACAAATGGTATCATCGTCCACTTCGCGCATGGCGGGTGTGAATGCACCCACCAGATCAAGATGCGTGCCGGGCTTGAGCCATTCACCGCGCACCAGCGGTTCTCGGGATAGAGTAGCGCAACTGATAATGTCGGCGCTGGCGCAAGCCGCCTGCAAATCATCACTGACCGAAACGGTATAAGAAGCGCCTGCCATTTGCGCTGCAAGCTGAAGCGCCCGCGCGCCATTATGGTTCCAGATGGTCACATGGCGCAACGGCCGGACGCTGGCATGGGCGCGGATCAGAAACGGCGCGAGGCTGCCAGCACCCACCATCGTCAAGGTCTCAGCCCCGGCGCGCGCCAGATATTGCGCCGCCAGTGCCGAGGCGGCCGCCGTGCGCCACTGGGTCAGCCGCGCACCATCCAGCACCGCCAGCGGCGCGCCGGTATGGCCCGATTGCAGCACATACAGCCCATTGACCGCAGGCAGCCCGAGCGCGCCATTGCCGGGAAAGACGCTGACGATCTTGGTGCCCATTACCGCGTTCGGTTGCGGTGTGCCTTGCGTCCATGCCGGCATCAACAGCAATGTCGCCTCGCCGAGCCCATAATGCAGGCGTTCCGGCGCAGACATCCCCCCGGCAAAAGCCAGGCGGAGCGCTTCACGCAGGCCGGGAAAATCCAGCACACGATCCATTTCATCTGCGGATATGACGCGCGGCATGGGCTCCCCGCTGTTTCAGGGTGTCGTGGTCGTCAAGCTCTGCGACACAGGTGCCGCGGCCGCACCACGCAATTGCTCGGCCTCTGCCCGAGCCTGGCGGGCCCCACGCCGATGCTTGCTCTGCCCAAGCCATGTTGAAATGCCGCCGATCAATACGCCAAGCGCAACCGCCAGAAGAATGACCAGAAACAATGGCATGGCAAAGCCGCCAGCATGTGCAGCGCCCGCGAATGGGTCAAACGACAGGTTGACCATTTCGCGATTGGCCAGAGCCAGCGCGATTACCGGCACGCCGACCACCAGCATCAAGACCAGTTTGAGAAAGGCTTTCATCTTACCCTCTGTGATAACCACCCCTGTTGCGCCATGATTTTGTCAATGGCCCCAGCATGGGCTCTTTCTGCCGGAAACAAGGCAACGGGGCACAAAGAAAGTCAACAGTCCAAATTGTCACTTTGGTGCGGAATGGCCACACTTTGGATGGACAATCTGGATTGTGTCCCGGCGCGATTATTTGGCAGGCAGGGTTTTAGGCGTGCGAATCGCGGTTCAATCGATCGCGCATTTCCTTGCCGGTCTTGAAAAACGGTGCGACCTTCTGGTCAACAGCAACGCTCGCGCCCGTGCGCGGATTGCGGCCCAGTCTGGAGCCGCGCTTCTTGACTGAAAACGCGCCAAACCCACGCAACTCGACACGGTCCCCACGCGTCAGTGCAGCGGTGATTTCATCAAGGATGGCGTTGATAATTTTCTCAACGTCTCTCTGGTAGATGTGCGGATTTTTCTGGCACAATTGCTGTACCAATTCGGATTTGATCATTTCCCCAGACTTCCCACAGTATTCGCAATAAACTCATTCAAAATAAAGCTTGTTCACAATCTTGCATTTCAAGCGTCAAATAGACGACTTAAAGTGCCAAATTGCAACCAAGCCGTCAAGTGAACTTGCGCCTAACAAATGCTTGCCGGCTCCGAGCAAGCCGGAAATCACCGAAACTTGATCCAAGTCATGCGCGGTTGCGCCAATTCCAAGCCAGGAAAGCACGCTCCAGGAAGCTGGCGGGCTATGTTGCAGCACGGGCAGCGACTTATTGACGCCCTTGCTGACCAGCCAGGCCAGGGCCTCCGGTTCGCCACCAATTGCATCCACCAGTTTGAGGGGCAGGCCCTGCCGCGCGGTAAACACCCGGCCATCGTCCACCGCGCCAAGTTCCGCGTCGCTCATGTGACGACGGGTCTGCACCAATTGCTTGAACCAGGCGTAGCTGTCGGCCACCACCGACGCCAGCGCCGCCCTGGCAGCGTCGGACGTTGGTTCCATGCCGTTGGGCGCGGCTTTCAGGGGTGAGGATTTGACCTCCTCGACGCTGACACCGACATTATTGAGCAATTTGTAAAAATTCGGATATTGGAACAAAACGCCGATCGAGCCGACCAGAGAATTGCCGTAAGCGACGATATGATCGCTGCCAAGCGCGGCGATATAGGCGCCAGATGCGGCCAAAGTGCCCACTTCCGCAACCACGGGCTTTTTCACGGCTGCGACACGAATGGCGTCGTAAATCTTCTCGGAGCCAGTGGTGGTGCCGCCGGGGCTGTCAATGTCGAGAATGATACCAGCGACCTGCGGCGCTTCGGCGGCATCGTGGATCAATTTGATGGTGCTTTCATCGCCCACGATCAGGCCCTTGATGGCGATACGTGCGATATGTTGGGTTTTTCCGGAGCTGGCCTTGTTGGGAGCGAGGCGCGCGCCAATAATCAGCAGTGCCGACAGGGCCAGAATCAGGGAGACCAGCCGCCAGAAGGAAACACGTCGGCGGAGTTTGCGACGGTCGACCAATTCATCAGGGCTCGATGGGCTCATTCTACACTCCTGCCGGACATTATTTCGACAGACAGTAACTGGACGACCCGCGCTTGTTTTGCAAGTACGAACGCCCGGCATCGGGACAAAGGTCACGATGCCGGGCATTTTCTGGTTGTATTATTTTTTCTTGGCAGTCTCGCCGTCGCCGCGTGCCTTCAGGGCAGCGCCGAGGATGTCACCCAATGAAGCACCCGAATCGGCGGAACCGTACTGGGCAATCGCCTCTTTTTCTTCGGCCATTTCCAGAGCCTTGATCGAAACGCTGATCTTCTTGGTGCGGCGATCATAGAGCGTGACGCGGGCGTCCACTTTTTCGCCAACCGCAAAGCGCTCGGTGCGTTGATCGGCACGGTCGCGGGCAAGGTCGCTGCGCTTGATGAAGCTGGTGAGATCGGTGCCAACAATCTTGACCTCGATGCCGCCTTCCTTCACGTCGCTGACTTCGCAGGTGACAATGCCATTCTTGCGAATGTCGCTGCCATCTTCAGCCGGGGCCTCTGCACTTGCCTTGGCACTGCCGCCGGCTTCACCCGAAACCTGCTTGATGCCGAGCGAAATGCGCTCCTTTTCGACGTCAACGTCAAGAACCTGCGCCTTGACGATATCGCCCTTTTTGTAGTCTTCAATGGCCTGCTCGCCGGATTTCTTCCAGTCGAGGTCGGACAGATGCACCATGCCATCGACATCGCCGTCGAGGCCGACGAACAGGCCGAATTCGGTCTTGTTCTTGACTTCGCCTTCGATGATCGTGCCCACCGGATATTTCTCGGCAAAGCTTTCCCATGGGTTGGCAAGGGTCTGCTTGAGGCCGAGCGAAATGCGGCGCTTGCTGGAATCGACTTCCAGAACCTGCACATCGACTTCCTGGCTGGTGGCAACGATCTTGCCCGGATGCACGTTCTTCTTGGTCCAGGACATTTCGGACACGTGGATCAGGCCTTCGATGCCCGGCTCCAATTCCACAAACGCACCGTAATCGGTGATGTTGGTGACGCGACCATGGAAGCGTGCCTGAAGCGGATATTTTGCTTCAATGCCCTGCCACGGGTCTTCCAGCAATTGCTTCATGCCAAGCGAGATACGATGCGTATCCTGATTGATCTTGATGATGCGCACGCGCACGCTCTGGCCGATGTTGAGCACTTCGGTCGGGTGGTTGACGCGGCGCCATGCAATGTCCGTGACATGCAACAGGCCATCAATGCCACCCAGATCGACGAATGCGCCGTAATCGGTGATGTTCTTGACGACGCCGTCAATAACGGCACCTTCTTCAAGGTTGGCAACGATTTCGTGGCGCTGTTCGGCGCGGCTCTCTTCGAGCACGGTGCGGCGCGAGACAACGATATTGCCACGGCGGCGATCCATCTTGAGGATCAGGAACGGCTGCGGCACGCCCATCAGCGGGGCAACGTCGCGGATCGGGCGAATATCAACCTGGCTGCGCGGCAAAAATGCCGTTGCACCTTCCAGATCAACGGTGAAGCCACCCTTGACCTGATTGAAGATAACGCCTTCCACCTTTTCTTGCTTTTCAAAGGCCTGCTCAAGCTTGACCCAGCTCTCTTCACGACGCGCCTTGTCACGCGATATGACGGCTTCGCCGAGCGCATTTTCAACACGCTCGAGATAGACCTCAACCTCGTCACCCACCTTCAGGGCGGGGGCGCCGGGGCTGGCAAATTCCTTGACCGACACGCGGCCTTCGGTCTTCAGACCGATATCGATGACCGCCATGTCTTTTTCGATGGCGACAACACGACCCTTGACGACCGAACCTTCAAAGGCCTCGTTCTCGCCATAGGTTTCATTCAGCAAAGCAGCAAAATCATCGCGCGAAGGCGCGCTGGTGGAAGTTTGAACAGACATTGTATCTCCTGGAAGTGCCCGATTCGGGCTGCGTCGACGGGTTAGAGTTGATCGGAGGATTATCCGGGTGATATTGCCCGCCATCCGGCTGGGCAACCGCTTGAAGCGGGCCGACGCGACACCACCTGCATAATCCTATTTTCGCGATGATCGCTAGCAGACATATGCCAGTAAAGCAAGCCGTTTCAGCCCTTGTTCCATCTTCGCCGGAACGGGTTTCGGGCCAGGCTCGTTTCTGTTTCTGTTGACTTCAAGCCCCGTCAAATCTATCACAAATCAAGAAACAACAAAGTCGGGAGTGTCACATGGGTCTCAGGATCTCGGGGAAGAATCTCGACATCGGCAATGCCCTTCGCGAGCATATCAACGAAAAAATCAGCGCTGCTGCAGCCCGCTATTTCGATGGTGCCGTGCAGGGGCACGTCGTTGTCGAACGGGAAGGCGCGGGTTTTCGCTCCGATTGCGCCCTGCATCTTTCCTCCGGGGCCACCATTGCCGCCGATGGCCGTGGCATGGAGCCTTACGTCGCGTTTGATATGGCAGCCGAGCGGATTGAAAAGCGCTTGCGCCGCTACAAGAGCCGGCTGAAGGATCACCACGTCAATGGCAGTGAGCCCGCGCCCGCACCCGAACTTCTGGCGGAGCAGGTCATAGAGACCCCGCACGAGGACGAGGAGAACGACGCGTTCGTGCCGACGATCATTTCTGAATCGCACACGCGCATCAAGGTGTTGACGGTAGCCAATGCGGTGATGGAACTGGATGTGACCGGTGCCAATGTGACTTTGTTCCGGCATGCCGGGACGGGCCATGTCAACCTCGTCTATCGCCGCCGCGACGGCCATATCGGCTGGATTGATCCCACCTCGATCACCGGCAAGGCCGGTCTGGATTCAAGGTTGCCCGTGGATAAGGCCCACAAAAGCATCTGACATCAATTTCCGTTTGTGCTATGTGAGCGTTCTGACTTTGCCAAAAAACGGTTATTTTTAGGTGCGGGTTTTCGGGTTCAGGTCCACAAAGAGGAAATGATTTCAGATGTCACTTAATGATCTGATCAGGCTTGAGGGCATCCTGCCGCATTTGCAGGCAGCAACGAAAAAGCAGGTCTTGCAGGATTTGAGCGACAAGGCAGCGGCTTTGTCCGGAATGTCGGCGAGGGAAATTTTTGATGCGCTTTTGCAACGCGAGCGTCTGGGCTCGACCGGGGTCGGCCACGGCATTGCGATCCCGCATGGCAAAATCGCGCAGGCCACCTCGATTTTTGGTGTCTTTGCCCGCCTCGACAAGGCCATAGATTTTGACGCGCTCGATGGCGTTCCGGTCGACCTGATTTTTTTGATCATTGCGCCGGAATCGGCGGGAGCGGATCATTTGAAGGCTTTGGCACGCATTGCCCGGTTTCTGCGTGAGCCAGCGACCGCCGCCAAACTGAGAGCGGCGCGCGATGCCGCCACGATTTATGCAATGATGTCGATTGAGCCGACTTCGCACGCGGCCTGATCTTTTCGTCCCAAAGCGCAGGCTTGGCCGCATAAATCGCGAGTTTTGCCCGAGAGAATTGCCAAAGAGCCGGGAAATATTGCAGGGCGCAGCCAAGATTGATGAAATGCCCGACCCGGATCCCCCGAAGCCTGTGGGGGCTTATAGGACTTTTTGCTTAGCGACTAATCGGCCCATATATGACGTAAGTCGAGTGGAAAACAAATGGGCCGCAATATAAGTTGCGCCCGTATGCTGAAGCGATGGTCAAGAAAATCGCGAGCAGGGTAAGACTACGGAGGAAATAATCATCATGGCAAAAAATAGTGACACCAAGAATCTCGGTCTGTCGCGGCGCTCACTGCTGAAAAGCGGTGCCCAGCTGGCTGGCGCTGGCCTGTTGCCCGTCGCATTGGCACGCAATGCCTTCGCGGAAACCTATCCGGCCCTTGGCACCTTCCCGGCTGGTTCTGCCGGTGCTTCGGTATTTGTTGGCCTTACCACCCCGTTGACCGGCACTTATGCGGCCCAGGGTGTTGACGAGCGCAAGGGTTTCGAACTCGCGATCGAGCATTTGAACGCCGGTCACGCGCTGATGAAGAAATATTCGCCTCTAACCACCAAAGGTGTTCTGGGCAAGCAGGTAACGCTCGGCGTCGCCGATTCCGAAGCCAAGCCGAACACCGCTGTTCAGGCCCAGACCCGCTTCATCACCGAGAATAAGGCCGTCATGATCGCTGGCTGCGTCAGCTCGGCTGTCGCCGTAGCGCTCAACAAGCTGTCGATGCGCGAAAAGGTCATCTACCTCCCCGGCATTTCCGGCTCCAACGACACCACCGGCAAGGATTGCGCCCGTTATTCATTCCGCGAATGCCACTATGCCTATTCGGCAGCCGCCGCACTCGCACCGGAATTGATCAAGACCTTCGGCAAAAACAAGAAGGTCGCGTTCCTGACCCCCGACTACACCTATGGCCACTCGGTCACCAGCTCGATGCAGGAATTCCTGAAGCCGGCCGGTTGGACCACGGTCACCGATCAGGTCGCCCCGCTCGGCACGCCCGATTACAACACCTATCTCCTCAACATTGCCAATAGCGGTGCTGACGTATTGATCAACATCAACTTCGGCAATGATGCGGTCAATTCCATCAAGCAGGCCAACCAGCTTGGTATCCTGCAGAAGATGAAACTGGTGATGCCCTACATCTCCCCCTTCCTCAGCAAGCAGGCAGGCCCGGAACTGATGGCAGGCGTTTACGGCACCACGGAATGGTGGTGGACGCTGTCCCAGACCAACGAAATGGCCAAGATGTTTGTGGATGAATTCAAGGCGAAAAATGGCTACACGCCGGAATGGGGTGCCCATGCCGGTTATGTGCAGGTTGCGCTTTGGGCCGATGCGGTCGAGCATGCCAAGACCTTCTACCCGCCGGAAGTGATCAAGTCCTATGAATCGGGTCGCAAATTGACCACCGACATGGGCGAAGTCTCCTGGCGTGCGGAAGATCACCAATTGGTTCGCCCGGTCTATATCGTGAAGGGCAAGGCTGCCAAGGACATGAAGTCCCCCGATGATTATTTCGAAATCATCGAGACCGTGGCCGGTGCTGGCGTGATGCAAAAGCCGGATGCTTTCGGTTGCAAGCTCGGTTCTGCTACTTAAGATCGTCCTGGTCACTATCTTTGGGGGTTGAGCGTGCTTTCCTGGCCTAATTTTGTGTCCCAGCTCTTTAATGGGCTGGCACTGGGTACCTTGCTGGCTCTGATCAGTTCGGGTCTCACAATCATTTACGGCACGTTGGGTGTGCTCAACCTCGCGCATGGCGCAATGTTCATGATGGGCGGATACGCCGGTTTTCTGGCCTTCCAGTATACCGGTTCGTTTGTCCTGTCGGTGATCATTGGCTCTTTGACGGTCCTGCTGATCGGTGTTGTCACCGAGCGCCTGATCATCCGTCATTTCTATGACCGTCCGCCGGAAGATCAGGTGCTCGTCACCTTTGGTCTGGGCATTGTGTTCGTTGAACTGGTGCGTTTGGGCTTTGGCAGCCTCGCGCGACAGGTCAACCCGCCATCATGGGGCGCTGGGGTCGTGCATCTCGGCTTCCTGTTTTATCCCGCCTACCGGCTTGAATTATTGGTGATTATCGCCCTTGCCCTGGCCGTGCTTTACTACATCCTCTATCGTACCCAGTTGGGCATGATCGTGCGTGCCGGCATCGAGGATGCCGTCATGGTGGACATGCTGGGCATCAATATCGACAAGGTGTTTATGCTCGTGTTTGGCATTGGCGCGATGGCGGCAGGGTTTGCCGGCATCATCAATGCACCCGTTCTGGCGCTGACGCCGGACATGGGCGATGACATCCTCATTGAAACCTTCGTGGTTGTGGTCATTGGCGGCGTCGGATCGTTTCCGGGGGCCATTCTTGGTGGCCTTATTTCAGGCGAGATTCTCAGCCTGACCTCCATGGTCAATCCGGCCTATTCACAGGTCATGCTGTTTGTGGTCATGACCCTCGTCCTGATGTTGCGGCCGCAAGGGCTGTTGGGAGCGAAGTCGCGCACATGAACCCCTCAACTCCATCCCACTTCCGGCGCGTCTGGCTGCCGGACCTCATCACCGCATTGGGTCTGGCGCTGGCGCCATTCATACTGCCGCAACTGGGCTTCGCGCAGGACACGATCAACCGCATCCTCGTGCTTGGCCTGTTTGGCATCGGCTTTGACATTCTGTTTGGCTATACCGGCCTCTTGTCTTTCGGTCAGGCCGCGTTCTTTGGCACAGGTGGCTTTGTTGCCGCCTATCTGATGACCAACAATATCGTGCCCAATGTCATTGTGTCGCTGCTGATCGGCACGCTGGCCGGTGCGTTGATCGCGATTCCGGTCGGGCTCATCTCGCTGCGCCGCACCGGCATCTATTTTGCCATGATCACGGTGGCCATTGCCGAAACCTTTTTCTTTCTGGAAAATTCGCCGCTGGCTTTCCTTACCGGCGGTGAGAATGGCATTTCCGGTGTGCCTTCGCCTTCGCTGGATCTTGGTTTTGTGCACTTCACGGTCACCGATGGCCGCTCGATGTATGTCTTTCTGGCGGTCTGCTTCCTGATTGGCATGATGATAGCCCGGCGCATCATCATGTCGCCGGTGGGCACGATCCTGATGGCCATTCGTGACAACCCGGTGCGCGCCCGCGCTTTGGGTCACGCGGTCGAGAGTTACAAGCTTTTGGCCTTCGTCATCGCCGGTGCTTATGCCGGTTTCGCCGGCGGGCTTCTCGGCGTGATGCAGGGCTTCATGCCACCCGACGCCTTTACCTTCGACACGTCTGGCCAATTGGTGCTGCAAACCGTGATCGGCGGTAGCGCCACCCTGTTCGGCCCGCTGGTGGGTGCGGCTGTCTGGCTGTATCTGCGCGATTTCCTGCAAGCCACCCTGCATCTGGGTGCGGCCTGGAAGCTGGTGCTGGGCATCGTGTTCGTGGTTCTCGTCGCCTTCTTGCGTCGCGGCCTTATCGGTGGCGCGCGCGATCTGCTGGCTTATCTGATGCCGCCGAGCAAAGCGCTCACGGTCTATCCGGCACCGCTGTCGCCGCTGCCGCTGCCGCGCACCCGTGAAGCATTCTCGGGGCCGGTACTTCAAGCCAAGAGCATCACCAAGCGCTATGGCGGGCTCTATGCCAATTCGGGCATTGATTTCTCGGTCAATGAGGGTGAATTGCGGGCTGTCATTGGCCCCAATGGCGCTGGCAAGAGCACGTTCTTCAAGATGCTGACCTGCGAGGTCGCGCCAACTTCCGGTCAAATCCTGTTCCACGGCCGCGACATCACTGGCACGGACGTCACCGATGTCTGCCAGATGGGCGTCACCAAGAGCTATCAGGTCAACCAGCTTTTCCCCAAGCTCACCGTGCATCACAATCTGATGATTGCGGCGCTGGGTGAAGGGCGCGGCCGCTTCCGTGCTGACATGACCCGCCGCATCTCGCACGTGCCGGGCGTGGAGGCGCGCATCCACGAAACTTTGAAGCTGATGCATTTGACTGACAAGTCAGAAACACCGGTCTCCGACCTCGCCTACGGCGAGAAGCGACGGCTGGAAATCGGCTTGGCCCTTGCCACCAACCCGACCGTGCTGCTGCTGGATGAGCCATTGGCTGGCATGAGCCCGCAAGAGCGTGCCGAGACCGTGGCATTGCTCCGCGATTTGCGGGTGGGTCGCACCCTCATTATCGTTGAACACGACATGGACGCGATTTTCGGGTTGGCGGACAAGATCACCGTATTGTGTGAAGGCAAGCTGCTGGCCGAAGGCACGCCGCTGGAAATCAAGAATAATAAGGCAGTTCAGGATGCATATCTGGGTGGGGAGTTGGACTAATGGCAACGTCGTCTGACAATCTCCTCGAGGTCGAGGGCCTCAACAGCTATTATGGCGATAGCCATATCCTGTTCGATGTGGGCTTGCGCGTCGCGCGTCGCGAAGTCGTGGCCCTGCTGGGACGCAATGGTGCCGGAAAAAGCACCACGCTGAAAAGCCTGATGGGTGTCGTGCACCCAAAAACCGGGCGCGTGATCCTGGAAGGCAAGGACATTGCCGGGCAGAAATCGCACGCCATCGCCCGCGCCGGCATGCAGCTTGTGCCCGAAGAACGCCGCGTTTTTGGTGCGCTCAACGTCGAGGAAAACATCATCCTTGCTGGCCTGACAGCAAATGCCAAATGGCCGTTGGAGCGCATTTATGAAATGTTTCCGCGCCTGAAGGAGCGCCGCAAGAGCCGTGGCACCGACCTTTCCGGCGGCGAGCAGCAGATGCTGGCCATTGCCCGCGCGCTGGTGCGTGACCCCAAGATCGTCCTGCTGGATGAGCCGTTTGAGGGTCTGGCACCGATCATCGTGCGCGATCTCGTGCACATATGCCGGAATTTGGCCGCCGATGGCCAGACGATCATCGTGGTCGAGCAGAACATTGCCGCAGCGCTGACGCTGTCCAGCCGCACTTACATCGTCAATAACGGGCATGTCGTGCACGAAGGCCCCTCGGCTGAATTACGCGGCAATTCCGAGATTTTGCAGCGTTATCTGGGCGTTTGAGGCGGGGGCGGATTAACGGCTTGCCAGCGCCCGCCCACCATAGCACATTCGGAAAGACTGATTCGTCCGACCGGAACCTCCAGGTATGCTCGCTTATATCATCCGCCGTATTCTGCTTATGATACCGACCATATTTGGCTTGCTCCTGCTTTGCTTTATCATTGTGCAATTCGTGCCGGGTGGCCCGGTTGAGCGCATTGCCGCGCAATTGCAGGGCATGGATCAGCACGGCGGCGGTGGCGTGGCGGCACAATCGGGCGGCAATTCGATTTATCGTGGCGCGGAAGGTCTCGACCCGAAGATTCTGGCCGATTTGAAAAAGCAATTCGGGCTCGACAAGCCAGCGCCGGAGCGTTTCTGGATCCTGCTCAAATCCTATGTTCGGTTTGACTTTGGCCGCTCGTTCTACCGCGACGTGCCGGTGCTGACCCTGATCCGGGAGAAACTGCCGGTTTCGATTTCGCTCGGCCTGTGGATGACCCTGATCTCCTACGCCATTTCCATACCGCTGGGCATCCGCAAGGCGGTGAAGGAAGGCTCGCGCTTCGATCGCTGGTCGTCGGCTGTGGTCATCGTCGGCTATGCGGTGCCCGGCTTTCTGGTGGGGATTTTGCTGATCGTGCTATTTGCCGGCGGCTCGTTCTTCCAGATATTTCCGTTGCGCGGCCTCACCTCAGACGGTTGGAGCCAGTTCTCCCTTGCCCACAAAATCAGCGATTATTTCTGGCACATTACCCTGCCGATCATCGCCATGTCGCTTTCGGCGTTTGCCACCACGACTTTCCTCACCAAAAACTCGTTTCTGGAGGAAATCCGCAAATTATATGTGCAAACCGCGCGCATGAAGGGCCTGAGCGAAACCCGCGTGCTCTACGGGCATATCTTTCGCAATGCCATGTTGATTGTCATTGCCGGATTTCCGGGCGCTTTCGTCGCCGCCTTCTTCGCCTCATCGCTGCTCATCGAAAAGATATTCTCGCTGGATGGTCTGGGCCTCCTTTCGTTTGAATCGCTCGTCAACCGGGATTACCCGGTGGTGATCGCCAATCTTTATATATTTGGCCTCATGGGCCAGATGGTCAATTTGCTGGCGGATCTGACCTATGTTTGGGTTGACCCGCGCATTGATTTTGAAACGCGTGAGGTTTGAGGCCGTGAGTGTAGCGCCCGTCCCCTCCCGGTTTGCCCTTTCTCCGATCAACCAGAGGCGCTGGCGCAACTTTCGCGCCAACAAGCGGGGTTACTGGTCCTTGTGGCTGTTTATGGCAATGTTCGTTCTGTCGCTCTTTGCCAACTTCCTCGTCAACGACCGGCCGGTCTTGATGTCCTACAAGGGCGAATGGCTTTATCCGGTATTCGTCAATTATCCCGAAACGAAATTTGGCGGCTTCCTGCCCACCACCGATTACCGCGATCCGGTGGTGCAAAAGGAAATCGATGCCGATGGCTGGATGATCTGGCCGCCCATCCGGTTTTCCTACAATACCCACAAGCTGGATTTGCCAACCCCGGCACCCTCCGCACCGACCTGGACGCTAAAGGACGCGACCTGTCGCGCCGCGGCATTGCAAAAAGGTCTGCACCCGGCCCCCGGCCATGCGTGCGGCGCGCTCGAATGGAACTGGCTGGGCACCGATGACCAGGCCCGCGATGTGGTCGCACGTCTGGTCTACGGATTCCGGATTTCCGTGCTTTTTGGCCTGATACTGGCGACATTGTCCTCCTTCATCGGCGTCACGGCGGGGGCGGTGCAAGGCTATTACGGGGGCAAGATTGACCTTGTCATGCAACGCTTCATTGAGGTCTGGTCGGCTCTGCCGCAGCTTTACCTGCTGATTATCGTGGCATCGGTCATTGCTCCCAACTTTTTTATTCTGCTGGGTATTCTGCTGCTGTTTTCCTGGGTGTCGCTGGTGCATGTCGTGCGTGCCGAATGTCTGCGCGCCCGCAATTTTGAATATGTGAATGCCGCCCGCGCGCTGGGGCTGGGCAATCGGGCCATTCTGGTCAAGCACGTATTGCCAAACGCCATGGTCGCCACCATCACCTTCCTGCCCTTCATTCTCAATGCGTCGATCTCCACCCTCACCGCGTTGGATTTTCTGGGCTTTGGGCTGCCACCTGGTTCGCCATCGCTGGGGGAATTATTGTTGCAGGGCAAATCCAACCTTCAGGCACCCTGGCTGGCGCTCGCGGGGTTCGTCACCATCGCGCTGATGCTGTCGCTGCTGGTTTTCATCGGCGAGGCCGTGCGCGACGCCTTCGATCCACGCAAGAATTTCGGGTGAGGCTGCAATCCATGACACCAGACCCGCACCATTATTATCTCGACTCCAATTTCTTCATCGCTGCGCTGGAGCAGGGGGATGATGGCTGCGCCTCGATGTTGCAGGCGGCGTGCACGGGTGCCGTGCTGGCCACAACATCCGCGTTGACGCTTGCCGAAGTATTGACCCGCCCGCTCGCCGCCGCGCAAGTCCCGCAAAACCGCAGTCTGATCGCGCGCTACGATGCGCTCTTTGAGGGGGGATCCTTGCAGATATGGCCCGTCGACAAGCCGGTGCTGCGCGCCGCGGCCGCCGCCAGTGCCGGCGGTGCCATGGCCCTGCCCGATTCCATACACGTAGCCAGCGCGATGGTGGCTGGCTGCGATGTTTTTGTCAGCGATGACCGGCATTTGCGCCTGCCCGGTGAAATGACGCATATCCGGTTGGCGGCGCTGCCCGCCTTTACCTTGCAGGCGCGGAGGCCATTGTGAGCGAATCCGCGCCTCTGCTGGAGGTTGAAAACCTGAAAGTGAGCTTCATCCAGAACCGCATCGAGACGATTGCGGTGGATGGGGTCTCGTTTGCCTTGCAGCGTGGTCGCACGCTGGCTTTGGTCGGTGAATCGGGCTCGGGCAAATCCGTCACCGCCCTGTCGCTGGCCCGCCTTCTGCCGAGCGGTGCCAAGGTCAGCGGCAGCATCCGTTTCAACGGCGCCAGCATCCTCGACAATTCGGAAGCCCAAATGCGCGCCCTGCGCGGTCGCCAGATGACCATGGTGTTTCAAGAACCCATGTCTTCGCTCAATCCGCTGCACAATATCGAGAAGCAGATTGGCGAAATTCTGGAATTGCACGGCACGCGCGGCGCAGCCAACATCCGCGCACGCGTGATCGAGGCCCTGACCGAAGTCGGCATCCCCGATCCGGCCGCCCGCCTCAACGCCTTGCCGCATCAATTGTCAGGCGGGCAACGCCAGCGCGTGATGATTGCCATGGCGTTGGTCAACCGGCCACCCCTGTTCATTGCCGACGAACCCACCACCGCCCTTGACGTGACGGTGCAGGCGCAAATCCTGAAACTCCTGAAAGAATTGCAAGCCAAGCTCGGCATTGCCATGCTGTTCATCACCCATGATCTGGGCATTGTCCGCAAGATCGCCGATGATGTGGCGGTCATGCAAAAGGGGCGGATTGTCGAGGCCGGTCGCACCATCGACATATTAAGCCACCCCCAGCACCCTTATACGCAGGCGCTGCTGGCGGCTGAGCCCAAAGGCCGTGCCCTGCCAGCTTCCGCCACCGCTGCCACCCTGCTCAAGGTCAAGGATCTGCGCGTCTGGTTTCCGATCAAGCACGGATTGTTGCGCAAGACCATCGGCCATATCAAGGCGGTGGACGGCATTTCGCTGGAAGTGCGCGAAGGCCAGACGTTGGGCGTTGTTGGCGAGTCCGGGTCTGGCAAAACCACGCTTGGGCTGGCGATTTTGCGCCTGATCCGTTCGCAGGGGCCAATTGTTTATCTGGGGCGCGATATTTCAACGCTGGACAGCCGCGCGATGCGGCCGCTGCGCCGACAGATGCAGGTGGTGTTTCAAGACCCCTTCGGCTCGTTGTCGCCGCGCCTGTCCGTGATGCAGATTGTCGAGGAAGGTCTCGCCCTGCAAAACCCGCATTTGACCGCGATCCAACGTCGCGAACGGGTTGCCGAAGCGCTGGCGCACACCGGGCTTGATCCCGCCAGCATGGATCGCTTCCCGCACGAATTTTCCGGCGGCCAGCGGCAGCGCATTGCCATTGCCCGCGCCGTGGTGCTGGAGCCAAAATTCATCGTGCTGGATGAGCCGACCTCAGCGCTGGATATGTCCGTGCAGGCGCAAATCGTCGAATTGCTGCGCGGATTACAGGTTTCTCATGGCCTTGCCTATATGTTCATCAGCCACGACCTGAAGGTGGTGCGCGCGCTGGCCAATGATCTCATCATCATGAAAGCTGGCAAAGTCGTCGAAAGCGGCCCGGCGGCGCAGATTTTCGATAATCCGCAAACGCCCTATACCAAAGCGCTGTTTGCGGCGGCTTTCAACATAGAAGCGGTACCGGGCTGATGGCGCGGGCGGCGCTGATCGTGCTGGATTCATTCGGGGTTGGTCATGCACCGGATGCACAGGTCTATGGCGATCAGGGTGCCAATACACTCGGCAACATTGCCAAGGCATGTGCGCAAGGCCGGGCCGATCACCCGGGGCTGCGGTCGGGCCCGCTGCACATGCCCCATTTTGCGGCGCTGGGGCTGGGCTTGGCGGCTGAATGTGCCGGTGGCATCGTCCCGGTTGGCCTTGCCGCGCCGGTCACGCCAGCCGCTGCCTATGGCAGCGCCATCGAAACATCGCGGGGCAAGGACACCCCCTCCGGCCATTGGGAGATTGCTGGCGCACCGGTCGATTTTGACTGGGGCTATTTCCCGGCCTTGACCGACAGCATACCCAAGGATCTGGTGGCAGCCTTGATACGCGCTGGCGACTTGCCCGGCGTGTTGGGCAATTGCCACGCCTCCGGGACCCAGATCATTGAGCAGTTTGGTGCCGAGCATTGCGCCAGTGGCAAACCGATCATCTACACTTCGGTGGATAGCGTTTTGCAGATTGCCGCACACGAGACCCGTTTTGGGCTGGAGCGGCTCTACGCGCTTTGTCAGGCAGCGCGCGCCTTGTGCAATGACCGGCACATTGGCCGGGTCATCGCCCGCCCGTTCACGGGCGATGCGCCGGGCCCTTTCCTGCGCACCGGCAACCGCCGCGATTTCGCCATGCCGCCGCCCTTGGGCAACCTGTTGGATCGCGCCGCCGAGGCCGGGCGGGCCATCATCACCATTGGCAAGATCGGCGATATATTCGCCCATCGCGCTACCGGGCAGGAGCGGCATGGTTTTGGCAATGAGGCCAATATCGACGCCACGCTCAACGCGCTCAAAAGCCTTCCTGAGGGTGGGTTGATCTTCGCCAATTATGTGGATTTTGACAGCGAATTTGGCCATCGGCGCGACATCGCGGGCTATGCGGCGGCGCTGGAGCGGCTCGATGCCCGTCTGCCGGAGATTTTAGGGCAGGCGCGAGCCGGTGACCTTATTGTCTTTACTGCCGACCATGGCAATGATCCCACCTGGCGTGGCACCGACCATACCCGCGAGCAGGTGCCGGTGCTGGCGTATCAACGCGGCATTGCAGGTTTTGCGCTTGGCCAACGACCAAGCTTTGCCGATATCGGGGCAAGCCTCGCCCGCCATCTTGGAATTGGCGCGCCGATCAAGGGCACAAGTTGGTAGCTTTTGGCGCGCGATCGCAAATTAAGGCCGCTATTGACCAAAGCTGCAAATCCTCTATCAAAATTCGACCCTTGTTTAACACGCTCAGGAAATATCCGCATGACCCAGACCGTTTCCAATTGCTGCCTGCCGCCGTTTCAGCGCACCTTGCATGCGCTTTCGGCCATCATCGACAAAGCGGCGGCGTTTGCCACTGCCCGCAAAGTGGAGGAATCGGTGATTTTGACGTCGCGGCTGGCGCCCGACATGTTCACTTTCACCCGCCAGGTGCAACTCGCCTGCGATTTTGCCAAAAATGCGGCTGCACGCCTCGCCGGCGTCGAACCGGTCAAATATGAGGATACGGAAAAATCTTTCGCGGATTTGCAGGCCCGCATCAAGACGACGCTCGATTATATCGCCAGCCTCGACACCAAGGCGATTGATACCTCCGCTGACCGCGAATTGAGCCTGCCGTTTGGCCCGCGCCGCGTGCAAATGAAAGGTGCCGATTATCTGCACCATTTCGCGCTGCCTAATTTCTATTTCCACACCACCACCGCTTACGCCATTTTGCGCAATCTGGGCGTTGAATTGGGCAAGCAGGACTTTATGGGCGTTGTGCCCGGCCTTTCCGCTTAAGGAGCAAACAATATGAGCATACAACGTCTGGGCATTGGCGCGCGCATGAGCAGGGCCGTGGTGCATGGCTCCACGGTCTATCTGGCCGGGCAGGTCGCCGACAAAGCCGTCGGTGCCAGCGTGCCCGAGCAGACCCACGAAATTCTGGGGATCATCGATGCCATTCTCGCGGAGGCCGGCACCGACAAGACCAAGATTTTGTCTGCCACCATCTATCTGGCGGACATTGCAACCTTCTCGCAAATGAACAGCGAATGGGACAAGTGGGTGCCGCAGGGCCACACGCCCGCCCGTGCCACGGTGGAAGCCAAACTGGCCGCCCCGCAATACACGGTCGAGATTGCCGTAATCGCCGCCAAATAGGCGATTCACAAGGATTTGCGTGCGGGCGCATCTAATTCTGTGGGTTGAGATCGTGCATCTGTGCAAACAGCGGCACGATCTGCTACATAATTTGCATGCCGCCTCGCCCGCTTTTTCTTCCCCTGATCCCTGACGCTCCGGCCGACGTGAAACTCACGCCGATGATGGCGCAATATATCGAGATCAAGGTCGCCAATCCCGATTGTCTGCTGTTTTACCGGATGGGCGATTTCTACGAGCTGTTTTTTGGCGATGCCGAAATTGCTTCGCGTGCTTTGGGGATCGTGCTTACCAAACGCGGCAAGCATCTGGGCGAAGATATTGCCATGTGCGGCGTGCCGGTGGAGCGCGCCGATGACTATTTGCAGCGGCTGATCGCGCTCGGCCACCGCATCGCGGTATGCGAACAATTGGAAGACCCGGCAGAGGCGCGCAAACGCGGCCCCAAATCGGTGGTGCGCCGCGATGTCGTGCGCCTCGTCACCCCCGGCACCATTACCGAAGAGCAATTGCTGGAGCCAGGCCGCGCCAATATACTGCTGGCCATTGCGCGGGTGCAAAAAAGCACCGATGATTGGCATTACGGCCTCGCCGCCACCGATATATCAACCGGAACGCTGCAGGTCTGCGACGCCGATTTCGAGCGCCTGCCGACAGTTTTGGCGCGTTTTGATGCCCGCGAGATTGTCGCAGGCCCGCTGCTGCTGGCCGATGGCGCGCTCAAGGCTTTGTTGCAGGAGACCGGGGCGGCGCTGGCGCCCGCAGGGCGCGAGACCGGCGCCGGGGAAGGTGCCGAGCGGCGCATCATGGAATATTATGGTGTCGCCACACTCGAAGGCTTTGGTGCCCTGTCGCGGGCGGAGATTGCGGCAACCGCCACTTTGCTCGCCTATGTCTCGACGACGCAATTGGCGACGCCCACCATGCTGGAGCGGCCGCGCAAGCAGGCCGAGGGCGATTTTCTCGAAATCGATGCCGCAACCCGCGCCAATCTTGAACTCACCCGCACCATGGCCGGTGCCAGCGCCGGGTCGTTGCTGTCCGAGCTCGATATATGTGTCACCGCTGAAGGCAGCCGCCTGATGGCCGAGCGTTTGGCGCAGCCGCTGGCGCGCCTTGATGAGATCGTGTCGCGTCAGGACAGCATCGCCTGCCTCGTGGATCAAAGCGGGCTGCGCGAATCATTGCGTGGCCATTTGCGGCACATCCCTGATTTTTCCCGCGCCCTGCAACGCCTGACCCTGCAGCGCGGCGGCCCCCGCGACCTTATGGGGATTCAGGCGGGCATGGCCTTTGCCGATCTGATCTTTCAGCAATTGCGGGATGCACCCGATTTGCCGCCCGAATTGCAGCAGGTGCAAGCGGCATTGGCGCAACTGGATCCGCAATTGCAGGAAAGCCTGCGCCATGGATTGGAAGAGGAAGTTCCGCTTAAGGCCCGCGATGGGCAGTTCATCCGCTCCAGCTTCGCGCCGGAATTGGCCGAGGCGCGCACGCTGCGCGATACCAGCCGCACCTTTATCGCCGCCTTGCAGGCACGCTATGCGGAGCAGGCTGAAATCCGTCAGCTGAAGATCAAGCACAATAATTTTCTGGGTTATTTCATCGAAGTGCCGCAAATTTACGGGGAGCGCCTGATGCGCGAGCCCCTCAGCCAAAACTTCATCCATCGCCAGACCATGTCCGACGCCATGCGTTTTACCACGCTGGAATTAGGAGAGCTGGATTCGCGGATTTCATCTGCCGGCGAGCAGGCGCTGGCGCTGGAAATGCGCATATTTGGGGAATTGTCGGCTAAGGTGCTGGCGCATGGCGATGCGCTGAAAGGCGCGGCGCGGGCACTGGCCGTGCTCGATGTTTCGATCGCGCTGGCACAACTGGCGGCAAGTCTGGATTGGGTGCGCCCCAAAGTGGACCATTCGCTGGCGTTCCATATCGAGGCGGGCCGCCATGTGGTGGTGGAGGCCGCTTTGCGCCGGGCCGGCAAGAGCTTCGTCACCAATGCCTGCCAATTGTCCAACGACACGGCGGATGCGCAACGACTTGCGGTGGTCACCGGCCCGAATATGGCGGGCAAATCGACATTCCTGCGCCAGAATGCGCTCATTCTGGTGCTGGCGCAGATGGGCAGCTTCGTTCCGGCCCGCGCTGCCCATATTGGCATTGTCGATCGTCTGTTTTCGCGGGTAGGCGCGGCGGATGATCTGGCGCGCGGGCGCTCCACTTTCATGGTGGAAATGGTGGAAACCTCCGCCATTCTCAACCAGGCAACGCCGCGTTCCTTGGTGATATTGGATGAAATTGGTCGCGGCACCGCTACCTTTGACGGCTTGTCGATCGCTTGGGCCGCGATGGAGCATCTGCACAATGTCAATCAGTCGCGGGCGCTGTTTGCCACGCATTTTCATGAATTGACCCAGCTTTCGGGCACGCTGGAGCGGCTCGACAACCTGACCATGCGTGTCACAGAATTTGACGGTGAGGTGGTGTTCCTGCACGAAGTGGCGCATGGCGCGGCGGATCGCTCTTACGGCATTCAGGTGGCAAAACTGGCCGGTCTGCCGCCCGGCGTCATCGCCCGCGCCCGCCATCTGCTGGCCGGGTTGGAAGCGCATGACCGCCGCGCGCCAGTGGCCGAAATGGCAGCGGAAATGCCGCTATTTGTTGCCGATGTCCCTTCGCCCCTGCTGACCCTGATCGATCAGCTTGCTCCCGATGACATGAGCCCGAAAGCGGCGCTTGAGGCTATTTACGCGGTCAAGCGCCTGCGGGCGCAAGAGCGTGGCCGCAAATAGGCCCAGCACGGTTTCGCGCTATTTCTTGGCGTTTCGGCGATCCCGCCGGGCCAGCGTGCGCAGACGCAGCGCATTCAGCTTGATGAATCCAGCAGCGTCGCGGTGATCATAGGCAACGGCACCTTCCTCAAAAGTCACCAGATCCTGATCATACAATGAATTGGGGCTGGTGCGGCCGACCACCGTGGCATTGCCCTTGTAAAGCTTCACGCGAACCCGGCCCGAGACATGGGCTTGCGACATATCGATCATCGCTTGCAGCATCTCGCGCTCGGGCGAGAACCAGAAGCCGTTATAGATCAGCTCCGCATATTTGGGCATGAGTTCATCCTTCAGATGCGCCGCCCCCCGATCCAGCGTGATCGATTCAATGCCGCGATGGGCAAAATACAAAATGGTGCCGCCCGGCGTTTCATACATGCCGCGTGATTTCATGCCCACGAAGCGGTTTTCGACCAGATCAAGCCGACCAATACCATTGTCATGACCCAACTGGTTCAGGCGGGTCAGCAATTTGGCGGGTGAAAGCGGCTCGCCGTCAATGGCCACCGCGTCACCCTTTTCGAAATCAATGTCGATATAGGTTGCCTTGTCGGGTGCCTGTTCGGGGCTCAGGGTGCGCGAGAACACATAGTCCGGCACTTCGACGCCCGGATCTTCCAGCACTTTGCCTTCCGAAGAAACATGCAAGAGATTGGCATCGGTGGAGAAGGGCGCTTCGCCGCGCTTGTCCTTGGCAATCGGAATCTGGTTCTTTTCGGCAAATTCCAGCAAGGAGGTGCGCGAAGTCAAATCCCACTCGCGCCACGGCGCAATCACCTTGATATCCGGCTCCAGCGCGTAATAACCGAGTTCAAACCGCACCTGATCATTGCCTTTGCCAGTCGCGCCATGCGCTACCGCATCGGCCCCGACCTTGCGCGCAATCTCAATCTGCTTTTTCGAGATCAACGGGCGCGCGATCGAGGTGCCGAGCAGGTAAAGACCCTCATATTGCGCATTGGCGCGAAACATCGGAAACACATAGTCGCGCACGAATTCCTCACGCACGTCCTCGATGAAAATATGTTCCGGCTTGATGCCCATCATCAGGGCCTTGGCACGTGCCGGTTCCAACTCCTCGCCCTGGCCCAGATCAGCGGTAAAGGTCACCACCTCGCAGCCATAGGTCGTTTGCAGCCATTTCAGGATGATGGAAGTATCGAGACCGCCCGAATAGGCAAGAACGACGCGCTTGATGTTGGACTTGTTGGAGGCCATTTCAGACAACTTTCTATGAAAAATCCTCGCGGACTATAGCCAGCGGTTCGGTTTGTGCAATGACTTTAAGGCGAATCGGGGCCATAAATCCAGCGGCGCAGGCCCATCATCAAGCCCCACATGATCAGGGCCGCAAAGACAGTGTCGGACAGGAAATGCCCGCCAAACGCCAGCCGCAAGGCGCTGGTCAGCACGCCAAACACCACGGCACCCGCCAAAGCCGGTGCCCGCCACGGCGGTGGCACCAGCGCGGCCGGTGCGACCATCCAGAAGGCTTCCGCGCCTTCACCCGACGGAAACGAGCAATTGCGCGGGCACGCGCCGTTAAAGCGGTAGAAAGGCATGAACGGCCGATAGCCATCCAGTTGCGTAACCTGCACCGGGCGCGGGCGATGCAGATGATCTTTCATCACCAGATTGACAATCACCCCCGGCCCCAAAAGCATGGCCAGCGCGACAAAGGCGAAATCCTTGCCGCTGGGCCGATAGAAAAACGTTTTGCCGCGCCACCGCATAAAATAGGCAAAAGCAATGAATGCCAGCACCAGAAATGGCGTCACATTGCCGACGCTGCGCCAGAAATTGCCCCACGGGCCCTGTCCGATGAATTGGTGCTGGCCCAGATAGAATGACCGCGCGACGGTCAGGTCAAGGTTTGGAAACAGCACGAATACGGCGATGGCGACCAGAAAGGCACCCAGCAGCCACGGCCACGTGCCCAGTCTGGCCGGGCGGCGCTCATCACGTTCAGGCATAGTGTCTGGCTTGTTGGGCACTTGTTCCACTCCAATTCAACTCGGGTGCCATAATTCGCCCACCATAAAAATGGAAGCATGGCTCGAAACATGGCGATTGAGGTGGTATCAAAGCGCGAGCATTTTTGCAAAAGCGTAGGCGGGTTCGATGCGGCTTGATTTCTGGTATGAATTTGCGAGCACGTATTCCTACCCCGCCGCCATGCGTATCGAGGGGCTGGCTCAGGCCCGCGGCATCAGTCTGCGATGGCGCCCGTTTCTGCTGGGACCCATATTTGTCGAGCAGGGCTGGCGCAATTCCCCATTCAACATTTTCCCGCAAAAGGGTGCTTATATGTGGCGGGATATGGCGCGGATCACTGCCGCGCTTGGCCTCGAATTTCGCAAGCCCGACCCTTTCCCGCAAAATTCATTGCTGGCGGCGCGAACGGTTTTGGCAATACCCGAAGCCTTGCGACCCGCATTCAGCCGCGCGGTTTATGTTGCGGCATTCGGGCAGGGCCTGCCAATCGCCGAGCGCGACATATTGGCGCAACTCCTCGAAAAGCTTGGTTTGCACGCCTCCACCATTCTCGAAAAAGCTTTGTCCGAACCGGTCAAAGCCCGGCTGAAGGCCGAGAATGAAGAGGCCAAGCGCCTGGGAATATTCGGCGCACCGACCTTTCTGACGGAGGACGGCGAGATGTTTTGGGGTAATGACCGGCTTGAAGCCGCCATCAATTGGGAACGCGGGGCCATATGACCGAGCTGAACGGCGAAGAAATCGAGCGTTATGCCCGCCACATCGTGCTGCACGACATCGGCGGCCCCGGCCAGTTGAAGCTCAAGGAAGCCAAGGTTTTGGTGATTGGGGCAGGCGGCCTTGGCGCGCCATTGCTGCAATATCTGGCGGCGGCCGGCGTTGGCACCATTGGCATCGTCGATGATGACATGGTATCGCTCTCCAACCTGCAACGCCAGGTTCTGCATGGCACCCCGGATATTGGCCGTCGCAAGGTCGATAGCGCCGCCGATGCACTGGCGCGGCTTAATCCGCATGTGAAGGTTTTGTGCCACGCTCTGCGCATCGACGAAAACAACGCCCGCACTTTGATCGAAGATTATGACATCATTGCCGACGGATCCGATAATTTCGCCACAAGATATTGTGTCTCGGATGCGTGTTTTTTCGCCAAGCGCCCTTTGGTGACGGCAGCGGTTGGCATTTTTGATGCCTCGCTCACCACATTGCGCCCCTTTGAAACCGCAGGAGATGGTGTGCCAAACCCGACCTATCGCTGCCTTTTCCCGGAAGCGCCGCCGCCCGGCTCCATCCCCACCTGCGCCGAGGCGGGTGTCTTGGGGGCGTTGACGGGTATGGTCGGCGCGATGATGGCGCTTGAAATCATTCGGGAAATTGTTGGTTTTGGCACCGGCTTGGTCGGACGTCTCATGCTCATGGACACGAGGGATATGCGTTTTCAAACGCTGAATTACGTATGGGACCCGGAAAACCCTTTGTCGGGCAAGCCCGCCGGCCCTGCCGGGGCGTAATACCCGGCAAAGCCATTGTGTATCGTCATTACTTGGTCGGCAGCGGGGCCGGGCTGTCTGCCAGCGTATTGAGATAAGCCAGAATGTCGGCGCGCTTTCCAGCATCCGCCTGGCCGGGATAAGCCATTTTGGTGCCTTCAACGTAAGCCTTCGGATTGGTGATGAAGGTGTTGATATCCGCCAGTTCCCAATTGCCGCCCTTCTTTTTCAGGCCGTCAGAATAGGCAAAGCCGGCGTAGGAACCCTTGGCCCGGCCAACGACGCCGTAAAGCGGAGGTCCGATTTTGACGCCAGCGCCTTTTTCGAAATTGTGGCAGGCGGAGCAAACCTTGGCGTCATCTGCGCCTTTCTTGGCATCGGCCTTGGCCAGAAGTTCCGGCAACGGCACGGCCTTTTCGGCGCTCGGCGCAGCGGCTGCTTCTGTTGCGCTGGGCAGGGCATAGCCCGGAATTTTTGGCACCGGGCTGTTGTAAAGCACGTCGGAGAAAATCCCCAGCGCCATCACAAACAACAATGTCGCCAGCACACTGCCGGCTTGTTTATTGAATTCAAACGAATCCATAATCCACCTTCTCCAGTTGGCCAAAGGCCGCAGTTTAAATCACAACAATCTCAAGTCTGATTACAAGCATTGCGCCGCTCTTGGCAACCCGTATAAAGGGCTTGTCTGTCGCTTTTTGAAGCTTGTTCCATGCCTAATCCAATTATTTTAATTCCCGCCCGTATGGCTGCCAGCCGTTTGCCCGGAAAGCCGCTGGCGGACATCCACGGCGAGCCGATGATTGTGCACGTTTGGCGACGCGCCATGGAGGCGCAGGTTGGGCCGGTTCTGGTCACTGCGGATACGTGGGATATTGTCGCAGCCGTGCAGAAAGCCGGTGGCGAGGCCGTGCTCACCCGCCCCGATCATCCCTCGGGTTCGGATCGCATTTTCGAGGCCCTCAACAAGCACGATCCGGGTGCGCGCCATGACATTGTCATCAACGTGCAGGGCGATTTGCCCACCCTCGACCCCAATGCCATCCACGCAGCACTGGTGCCGCTGGGCGATGCTAGCGTCGATATCGCCACCCTATGCGCCCGAATCACCCGGGAGGAGGAACGCGATAACCCCAATGTCGTGAAGATCGTTGGCTCGATGCTCGATGCATCAAGGATGCGCTGCCTCTATTTCACGCGGGCCACAGCGCCCTGGGGGGAGGGGCCACTCTATCATCACATCGGCCTATACGCCTACCGTCGGCAGGCTTTGCAACGATTTATCGCTTTGCCACCATCTCCGTTGGAGCAGCGTGAAAAGCTGGAACAATTGCGGGCGCTGGAAGCCGGGCAGCGCATGGATGCCATGCTTGTTGACACGGTGCCTTTGGGCGTAGACACGCCCGAGGATCTCCATCGTGCCCGCCAGATACTGGCTTAACCCCGAATGAAAGCAGCGTTCATGAAGCCCAAAATCGCCTATCAGGGGGAACCCGGTGCCAACTCCCACATTGCCTGCATGGAAATGTATCCAGATTACGAGCCTTTGCCCTGCGCAACTTTCGAGGATGCCTTTGCCGCGATCAATGACGGTGCCGCCACTCTGGGCATGATCCCCATCGAAAACTCGCTGGCGGGCCGGGTCGCCGACATCCATCACCTGATTCCCCAGGCGAAGCTGCACATCATTGGCGAATATTTTTTGCCCATCCATTTTCAGCTTCTGGCGATCAAGGGCACGCGCCTGCAGGACATTAAAACCGTGCACAGCCATATTCATGCGCTCGGTCAATGCCGCAAGATCATCCGCAAGCTGAAGGCGGCCCCCGTGGTCGCGGGCGATACCGCCGGTTCGGCGCGCGAAGTCAGGGATTGGGCCGACAAGTCACGCGCGTCGCTGGCGACCAGTCTGGCTGGCGAAATTTATGGGCTGGAGGTGCTGGCCGAGAACGTCGAGGATGCGGCGCATAACACCACGCGTTTTGTGATTTTGTCGAAAACTGCCAATGACCATGTCGCCAACAAGGGCAAGATTCTCACCAGCTTCCTGTTTCGCGTCCGCAACGTGCCGGCCGCGCTTTACAAGGCTTTGGGCGGTTTTGCCACCAACAGCGTCAACATGACCAAACTGGAGAGCTATATGGTGGATGGTGAATTCACCGCAACGCAGTTTCTGGCCGATGTCGAAGGCCATCCAGAGGATGCCAATCTCGCCCGTGCGCTCGAGGAACTTGCGTTTTTCTCGCGCGAAGTTCGCATTCTGGGCGTATATCCAGCGGCGGCATGGCGCGGGTGAGGCACTGATTTGAAAATCAAGATCTGCGGTTTGAAGACATCGGCGGCGCTCGACACCTGCATCACCTGTGGTGCGGATATGGCAGGCTTTGTGTTTTTTGCCAAAAGCCCGCGCTTTGTGGATCTGCAACAGGCGCAGGCCCTTGCACGCCAGGCGACCGGGCGCATCGAGACCGTGGCGCTGGTCGTGGATGCCAGTGACGAGACGCTTGCCGATATTGTCGCAAGCCTGAACCCGGACGTGCTGCAATTGCATGGGGCGGAAACCCCGGCGCGCGTCGCAGAGATACGCACCCGCTTCGGCCGGCCGGTGATGAAAGCCTTTGGCATAGCCACCGCTTCCGACATCACCCACATGCTGCAACAGGCGGATGTGCCCGATCGCCTGCTGCTGGATGCCAAACCGTCGGCGGATGCAATTTTGCCCGGTGGCAATGGATTGTGCTTTGACTGGCACCTGCTTGAGGCCCTGCAACTGCCCAAGCCCTGGCTTTTGTCAGGTGGTCTCAACCCCGATAATGTCGCTGAGGCGCTGCGTCTCACCCGCGCTCCGGGGGTCGATGTGTCCTCGGGCGTCGAGAGTCGCCCCGGTGAAAAAGACCTCGCGCGCATCGCCGCCTTTGTTGCGGCTGCGCGAAATGCACCCCTGCCTTGACGATTCATATTGGTTTTCATCAAGGCGCACGCTACATACACCGCTTGCAGGAGCTTAAAAAGTGCAACAACCGATACCCAATTCCCTTCGCAATGGCCCGGATGAGCGCGGTCATTTTGGCATTTTTGGCGGACGCTTTGTGGCCGAAACCTTGATGCCGCTGATTCTGGATCTGGAGGCTGCCTATAAAGCGGCGAGACTGGATCCAGCCTATCGGGCGGAGTTGGATAATCTGCTCACCCATTATGTCGGTCGTCCCTCGCCGCTGTATTTTGCCGAGCGCATGACAGAATATTGCGGCGGCGCCAAAATCTATTTCAAGCGCGACGAACTCAACCATACCGGCGCACACAAGATCAACAATGTGCTGGGCCAGATCCTGCTGGCCCGCCGCATGGGCAAGAAGCGCATCATTGCCGAGACCGGTGCCGGTCAGCACGGCGTTGCCACCGCTACCGCCTGCGCGCGGTTTGGCCTCGAATGCATCGTCTATATGGGTGCAGTGGACGTTGAACGGCAAAAGCCCAATGTTTTTCGCATGAAAATGCTGGGCGCGACGGTCGTGCCCGTGCAATCGGGTGCCAAAACCTTGAAGGACGCGATGAACGAGGCCCTGCGCGACTGGGTCACCAATGTCGATGACACGTTCTATTGCATTGGCACGGCGGCTGGCCCGCATCCCTATCCGGCCATGGTGCGCGATTTTCAATGCGTGATCGGCGACGAAACCAAAGTGCAGATGCAGGCCGCCGAGGGCCGCCTGCCCGACTCACTGGTCGCCTGCATCGGCGGTGGGTCTAACGCCATTGGCCTGTTTCACCCCTTCCTCGATGATTTGTCGGTGGAGATTTTCGGGGTTGAAGCGGCGGGGCACGGCCTCGACAAGGCCCATGCCGCCTCGCTCGCTGGTGGGCGTCCCGGCGTGCTGCACGGCAACCGAACCTACCTTCTGATGGATGATGACGGCCAGATTCTGGAAGGCCACTCCATTTCCGCCGGGCTCGATTACCCCGGCATTGGCCCCGAGCATTCATGGCTGAAAGAGGTGGGCCGCGCCCAATATCTCTCCGCCACTGACGACGAAGCGCTGGCCGCATTCCAGCTTTGTTGCAAGCTGGAAGGCATAATTCCCGCCCTTGAGCCCTCGCACGCGCTGGCAAAAGTTCTGGAATTGGCACCCAAAAAGCCCAAGGATCACCTGATGGTGATGAATTTGTGCGGACGCGGTGACAAGGATATTTTCACGGTTGCCGATCATCTTGGCGGCATGTGAATCTGCCCATCTTCCGCATTAAAACGCCAACCCAAACCGTATTTTGGCGCGAAAGCGCGCGAAATTGGTGAGATCGAGTGCCCGGGTCTCCCCTACGGCGCGACCGGAAACCTGCGTCTCCAGCGCCAATAGCGTGAAGGTCTGCGGTGTCATTTGAAAATGCAGCATGGGGCCAAGGTAAATCGCCTGCCCCAGCAGCTTTTGCAAATTGGTATCATTATATTGGCGCAGATATTCGAGATTGGTGCCAAGCGCCAGACGCGGCGTAATGCGATAAACAAGCGCGCTGGCCAGATCAACGCGGCCATTGCGCGCCCATTGCGTCGCGCCTTTGTCTTTGGAGATGTTGGGCTCATAAGCGCCGTTCAGCGCCAGATACAGCCGGTTGGGCATCAGTTCGGTGTCGCTGATCATTCGCACCTCACCTGAATAGCCGACAATACGCGTTCCGCTCTGGTCCTCCATCCGTGCCCAGCCAGGCTCGACCGTAACCGCCAGGCCGAAGGGCGAGCCTTTGCCACGGGGCACCAGCACGGATTTGAACGCCGCCGAAAGCCCGGAAAAGTCCGTGCGGTTGGTATCGTCAAAGCCGGCGATATTGCGAATGCGGGCGCTATTGCCGTAAAGCGCGAGTTCCAGCGAAAAACGGTCGGTGATCGCATATTCCGACGACAGGCTCTGTGAAAACGCCTGGTAGGTCGAGCCCCGCCGCTGACCTTCAAAGTTGGTTTCGGCTTCCATGTCCTTGTCGCCGCGGCTGCCGACATCCGAGCCTTGCAGAAAACCGAAGAACTGGCCGGTATCGATCTCGCCAAAAGCATTCGGGTCCTGCGTTTTTGCAGTTTCCTCATCATCGGCACGTGCCGCCGTGAAACCCAGGCACAAAGGCACCGCCAAAACGGCCAGAATTATAAATCTGCCAAACATTCCCGTCATACCCCGCCATTGCTCATGATCTGCCTCCAGCGAGGCTCAAGCGGCCAAACCGCCCGCGGGAAATAATGTATAATTAAAACATATTCGTGAAGCCGCCATTTGGGCGGTCATGACACTATTTCGTGCCATACATCCGGTCGCCTGCATCGCCAAGGCCGGGCACGATGTAGCCATGCGAATTGAGGTGGCTGTCAATGGCGGCCGTCCAGATCTCTATATCCGGATGTGCCGCCGTCAGCGCGGCCACGCCTTCGGGTGCTGCCAACAGACAAACGAAGCGGATTTCCTGCGCGCCTTTGGCTTTCAACAAATCCAGCGCCGCTATCGCCGAATTGGCGGTAGCCAGCATAGGGTCCATGAGGATGGTGAGCCGTTCGGCGATATCGAGGGGTGCCTTGAAGTAATATTCCACCGCTTTCAGGGTCGCCGGATCCCGGTAAAGCCCGATATGGGCGACCCGGGCGGAGGGCACCAGTTCCAGCATTCCATCCAGAAATCCGGTACCGGCGCGCAGAATCGGCGCAAATACCAGCTTTTTTCCTGAAATGGACGGAGCCTGCATGCGGGTGATCGGTGTTTCGATCTCCAGCATTTCCAGCGGTAGGTCGCGCGTTACCTCATAGCAAAGCAACATGCCAATTTCATTGAGAAGCTGGCGAAAGCTCATGGTGGAGCAACTTTTCTGGCGCATCAGCGTAAGCTTGTGCTGCACCAGCGGATGCTTGATGACGTGAACACCCTGCACCCTGTTGTCCCCCATCGCGCCGGTTGCCTAGCTTTCTTCGTCGCTCTCGATATCACCGTCAATCAAGCCGGAGACATCGTCGCCATCTTCCTCTTCCTCTTCGAGGAAAGTGTCGTCAGCCGGTTCGTCGTCGAGTTCGATGTCATCATCGGGCAACACGACGGTGGGATCTGCCTCAACATCGGCTTCTTCCAACGGCACGAGTTCGGCAGCGGCCGGGTCAACTTCTATCTCGTCGTCCTCATCAGCCGCTACGGCGCGGGCCGCTGCGCGAGCTGAAGCCGCAAGCTGGAAAACCGTGCCGCAATTGGGGCACACAATCGGATCCTTGTTCAGATCGAAGAATTTTGTGCCGCAGCTCTGGCATTGGCGCTTCCCGCCGAGTTCTGGTTTCGCCAATTTGGTCTATCCTTCAGGCTTGTTCAAAATTTGGATTGTGGCCGTTCCGGTTAGTCGGGCTTTGCGTGCGTGTCAAATGGGAATTTGACATTGCAGCCGGTTGGGCGTGTCAAACAGGATAGCAGAAGCACTTTGCCTGTGTTAGGGCAAGAATTATCAACGCCCCGCCTAAGCTTTTAATTTATGCCGAGGATCCATGAGTTCGCATGATTTGCTTCCACCTAACCCGTTGCGCGCCGTTCAAAGCGGGCCCTTGCGCGGCACGCTCAAGCCGCCGGGCGATAAATCGATCTCGCATCGGGCTTTCATCATGGCGCTGCTGTGCGTCGGCGAGACCCAGATTGAGGGCTTGCTGGAGGGCGACGATGTGTTGCGCACCGGGGCGGCGGTTGCCGCGCTTGGCGCCAAGCTGACGCATTTGGGGCCCGGAAACTGGCGGGTGCAGGGTGCGGGCCTTGGCACCCTGAAATCGCCGGGCGAAACACTGGATTTTGGCAATGCTGGCACCGGATCGCGGCTGATGATGGGGGTTGTGGGCGGCCACGGCATTACCGCCCGGTTTGATGGCGATGCCTCGCTGCGCAAGCGCCCCATGCGCCGGATTCTCGACCCGTTGCTGCAAATGGGGGCGCAGGTGCTGGAGGAGGCCCCCGGCGGGCGCTGCCCCATCCATTTGCAGGGCACGCCCGAGCCATTGCCCATCGAATACCACACCCCCGTCGCCTCGGCGCAGATCAAGTCCGCCGTGCTGCTGGCGGGCCTCAACAGCCCGGGCACAACGGTGGTTTACGAAAAAGAGGCATCGCGCGACCATAGCGAGAAAATGTTTCGCCATTTTGGCGCGGACGTGACCGTCAAGCCGCATGGCGAGCACGGGCGCAAGATCACGCTGATCGGTCGGCCCAATCTCAAGCCGGCAACCGTGATTGTGCCGGCTGACCCCTCGTCGGCGGCATTTCCGCTGGTGGCGGCGCTGGTTGTGCCAGGTTCGGATGTTACCATCACCGGCATGATGATGAACCCTTTGCGCGTGGGCCTGCTCACAACCCTCCTGGAGATGGGCGCGGACATTCAGGTGATGAACCCACGGCTTGAGGGCGGTGAGGATGTCGCCGATCTGCGCGTGCGGGCCAGCCAATTGCAGGGGGTCGATGTACCCGCAGCCCGCGCGCCGTCGATGATTGATGAATATCCGGTTCTGGCGGTTGCTGCGGCTTTCGCCAAGGGCCAAACCCGGATGCGCGGCTTGCAGGAACTTCGCGTGAAGGAATCGGATCGTCTGGCGGCGGTGGCCGCCGGTCTGGCTGCCACTGGCGTGGATCATGAAATCATCGGCGATGATTTGCTGGTCTCGGGCGGTGCTGGCACGGTCGCAGGTGGTGGCAGGGTCGAGACTCATCTCGATCACCGCATCGCCATGAGTTTTCTGATCATGGGTCTGGCGAGCGCAAAACCCGTGACCATTGACGACGAAGCCATGATTGCGACCAGCTTCCCCACTTTCAAATCTCTGATGGGCGCGCTGGGTGCGCAGTTTGAGGCCGCATGATCATCGCCATTGATGGGCCCGCCGCTTCTGGCAAGGGCACAATCGCCCGCCGTCTTGCGTCCTTCTACAATCTGCCCCATCTCGACACGGGTCTCCTGTATCGGGCGACGGCTCAGGGCCTGTTGGCGGCCGACCTGCCCTTGCACGATGAAGAACACGCGGTCGCCATGGCGCGCGGGCTTGCCCTGACCGATTTCGATGAAAACCTGCTGCGCGGGGCCCATATGGGCGAGGCGGCTTCGATCGTTGCCGCTATCCCTTCCGTTCGCGAAGCGCTGGTGCAGGTTCAACGCGAATTCGCGCAGCGCAAATCCGGTGCCGTGCTGGATGGCCGTGACATAGGCACGATCATTTGCCCGCACGCCGATGTAAAAATTTTTGTTACCGCTTCGCGTGAAGTGCGGGCCATGCGCCGCGTGTTGGAATTGCAGTCGCGCGGCGAAGCGCCTGACCCCGAAACGGTGCTTGCCGACATCGCCCGCCGCGATGCGCGCGATGCCGGGCGCACCAGCGCCCCCTTGCGCCAGGCGGACGACGCCCGCATGCTCGACACCAGCGATCTGGATATTGAGGCGGCATTTTCGGCCGCCCGCGCCTTTGTTGAGGCCGTGCGGCACAAGGTCTGAGACGCCGCGCCGGACGGCAGCCTGTTCGCTACAGCGACCGCAAACGCGGGGCGACCAGGTTGAAGATCCGGCGATTGCTGAGCCAGCCCGCGCCGACAAAGGCGAAGGTCGTGCCAAAGTTCCAGATCAGGATAATGGCCGAAGCATCGAGCACGTGGAAGGTGGTGAGCGCGGCGGCAGTCAAGGCCGAGACGGCGAGGCTGCCCATCAGCGCTACCTGCAGGGGCCGCAGCAAAGCCGCGTGGCGAAGCATCAGCAGCAGCATCAACGAAAGCGGCAGGCTGCTTAGCACCAGCGTTGCCAAGCAGCGCAGGGTCTCGCCTGAACTCACGCCATTGGCATCAATCTTCACCCAATGGGTCGCGCATTGATAACCGATATTGCCAATCCACAATAAAAACGAGGGGATTGGCAAAGCCAGCCAAAGGCGTGAGCGATCGGGCAGGCTGACCATGAAAGCCGAACAGGCCGCCAGAATTCCGGTAAGGGCCATACCCGCCAGCGACAGCGAGAAATCGGCCTGCTGCAATTTGAGCCACAGATCGGGCCGCACCCCCTGGCTGATGGCAAGCAGGCCAAGCACGATCATGGCCAATACCAACCACAAAATCGCCCGCGTCAGTGGCTTTTGCAGCGGGCGAACCG
Organism: Hyphomicrobiales bacterium; assembly: GCA_019075865.1. Lineage (GTDB taxonomy): Bacteria > Pseudomonadota > Alphaproteobacteria > Rhizobiales > Beijerinckiaceae > REEB77. The sequence continues at coordinate 85,753 of JAGXAN010000001.1, forward strand.
GCTGCAAATTCCGTGCGAGATCTTCGATCAGATCGGGGGTAGTAGTCACTGGTCTCTCCCGGGGGTCAACAGGGCGCGCAACGATTTCATGGCGCGGTGCGTGGCAATTTTGAGCGCGCCAACCGACATGCCCGTTTTCAATGCCGCTTCGTTCAAACTCAACTCCTGCAATTTCAATAAATGGATCGCCTGCTGCTGGGCAACAGGCAGTGAGGCAATCGCGGCGGCGAGACTTCGGGGCTGCACCATCGGTTCGTCACGCCCATTGCCATCGACAAACTGTTCGTGATCTTCGGTCAAAGTGGTTTCACGTTTGCGGTTGCGGCTGGTTTTGCGCAACCGGTCGATCAGCCGTCGCTGTGCGATGGTGGCAAGCCAGGGCCCGAATGGCCGCGACTTGTCATAGGTATGGCGGATGGTGTGCAGCGTCAGCAAAATATCCTGGACGCCATCCTCGATATCTGCGGCGTTGAAAAGCTGGCGCGCCGCCAATGCGCGCAGATACGGGGTTATCTCGATCAGCAACCGCCGGTAGGCGGCTTGGTCCCCCTCCTGCCCGCGTGCCATCAAAATGGCCCAGTCAAAATCCTGCGGTGCCTGCATTGGCGCGCCGGCCCCCACCACGGTCAGTTTGGGTCGAAAGCCGCTGGTGTGCCCTGGTCTCATGTTCCGCTCTGGCCCACGGCCAATTTGTTTGCGCCCCGGTTTCCCCATTTCGCCAGCCAGTGATCTAGCGACAATGCGCCGGGTCCGATGGCGATGATCGCCAGGGCGAGCGCCGCCCAGGGCAGATGAAAATTCGCCCAACCCTCGGGAACCACCAACTCAATCACCGCGGTCATCATCAACAATCCGAAGGCGGCAAAGCGTGTGCCAAGGCCAATCACCAGCAACACCGGCAGCACCACTTCCGCAATGCCATCGATATAGGCCAGCGTATCGGGGAATGGCAGGCTGTAAAGCCCCCCGAAGAGATGCAGCTTGAATTCATTTTCAAACAGATAGGCAGCGGCGGGGGCCGGATTGAGAAAACCGTCCCATTTGGTCAGACCCGAAAACAGGAAAGGCACCGCCAGCGCGACGCGCAGCACCGGCTGGGCGATGAGCCGCGCCAGATCTTGCGCGCCCGAATAAGCGGATACCGCGTACTGCGCCATAAATTGCGGCATGGATACTGGCGCGCTTGGATGGGACAGGCTCATGGATCGTTCCTTTTCACGTCGGGTGGGGCAAAACCGAAGCCGACAATGCATTGCGCTTCCAACAGGCCGGCGAGATTGGCGGAAAGGTCAAATTCGGGATCGGCAGCAAGCGCCCGCTGCAAAGCGGTGACGACGCTCGCCTGATCCAGCAGGCTTGAAATGAAAACTTCGCTGGAGCCCTGGATTTCGCGCAATTCAACCAGCGCTTCCGGTCGGCTGACCAGCACGCATTGCGCCTCACCAAGATCAACCGGTTGCAACGGTTCGTCGCCAACATTCATCTGCCAGATTCGCAGCGCCGGACCGGTGCAGGACAATACCTGTACGGAAGGATGCAATTGCAGGTGAAGTCGGTCAAAATCCTGTGGGGCAATGGCAAGGAATGCGGACGGATCGAGCGCGTCGGCATCTTCGGCATGGTAAGCCTCAAGATAGGCCTGCTCGATGCGCGCCACATCGGCCAGATAGGGCAATTCACGCGCGGGCGTGAACCTCGCAATAAAATCCGGGAATTGGCCGCCATATTGGAGCAGGATCGGCGATTGCGGCGGGCAGGACAGCACAAAAGCCTGCGCCATGGCTTGAAAGAACGGCGTGCCCACCAATCGCAGCACGGCTGGAAATTTGTCCTCCAGCAAATGGATCAAGCCCATCACCACATTGTTGCGATACACGCCAAAGCGATGCGCGCTGGCCACACCATCGGGCCCGAGCAGACCGGCGGGCGCGGCGAGCGCCGGGTTGAGTATGGCATCGGCGAAAGCACGCTGGCGCTCATGCAGGGGCGGGGCGGGCAGCCCGGATTCAGCCGTGGCGGGCATGGCGCGCCCCCCGCTTTGCATGGTCAGCCATGATCGCTTCGGCCTGGCAAGCCTCGGCAAACAGCACGTCCCACGACGGAATATCGGCATCGCGCTCGATCAGGGTTGCCACGGCACCGGTGCGCTCAATTACCTCACCATAGAGGTGCCAGACGGCCGCATCGACAGCGCGGTCATGCGTGTCGATCAGCAATGGCCGACCCAATTCATCGGCTTCAAGATTGTGGCCCGCAAGATGGATTTCCGCGACATGCGCCAGGGGAAACGCCGCAATATAGGCGCGCGCATCTGTTTGCTGGTTGGTGGCCGATACATGCACATTATTGACATCGAGCAGCAGCCCGCAATGCGTGCGCCGCACGATCTCGGTGATGAAATCGGTTTCCGACCAGGTGCTTTCGGCAAATCTCAGATAGGTCGAGGGGTTTTCCAGCAGCATCCTGCACCCCAGCCGATCCTGCACTTCGTCAATATGTGCGCACACCCGGCGCAGGGTCGCGCCATGATAGGGCAGCGGCAACAGATCATTGAAAAACCCGCCATCATGGGTCGACCAGGCCAGATGTTCGGAAAAACTAGCCGGTTGATAGCGTAAAATCAGTTGATGCAACCGCGAAAGATGCGCGCGGTCCAGCGGACGATCCGCGCCGATGGAAAGCCCGACCCCATGCAGCGACAGCGCGTAACGCTCGCGGATATAAGTCAGGTTGCGATGCGGTGGCCCACCCGCACCCATGTAATTTTCAGCATGAACCTCAAAAAAGCCGATCTCCGGCTCATTTTCGATGATTGCCGCATAATGGGCCGGCTTCAGGCCAACCCCGGCCCGTGTCGGCAGCTGTGCGGCCGCCACTTCCTGCAATGGGGCGTGCATCGGGGCGATCATGTGCATTCTCCTTGCCTGTGCTTGAAGTGGATGGGGGCATTGGCTTCCCCCATCCAAATAATCAACCGCGCAAGCGGCGGCTGGGCTCAAGCCTTGGGCGTCAGGCTGCCGTCACCCTTGGGGGTGTGCATGGTGGTGCAGGTGCCATGGGCAACCAGTTTGAAGGCATTGCCCTGATAATCGGCGCTGCTGGTGCCTGCGCAGGTGGTGCCGGCGCCAGCATAACAATCATTGTGGCCCTTGAGCGCCACGCCAAAGCACTTTTCGAGTTTCTGGGCCATGGCCCGCTTCTGGTTGGCTGCACGGGTTTGCATCATCTGCTCTTTGGTCATCATTTTCATGCCGTCGGCATTGGCAACCGGAACCATGGTTGCGGCGATGGCGGTGGAAAAAGCGGTGGCGAGCAACAGTGCGGTCGAGCTATTGGACATAAAATTTCCTCCAGAGATTGGCGTCAGGGAATACGGAGCCTGCTGGCCCGCGTGATGTGCCGTTGCCGACCCATCTGAAACCTAATTCGCTCGCAGCCTCGCAAAGGTTACGGCCGTCTGGCATTTATCCGCCTTGGCCTTTGCATGTGGCCGAATTTTTCATGCTATAGATGAGCCCAGCGCCCGCCGGTGGATATTCCAGAACGCAGGGTCACTTCAGGAGGCTTTTATGCTGGCCGCACTTTTTCTGTTTTTGGTCTTTTTTGCGGTGCTGATCGCGGGTTTGGCGCTGCTCGGCTGCTTTTACACGGTGCAGACCGCGCAGGTTGCGATCATCACCCGATTTGGCAAATTCAGAACCGCCGGACAGCCGGGGTTGAACTGGAAATGGCCGTTTATCGACAAAGTGGCGGGGCGCATAAGCCTGAAGGTCAATCAGATCACTTTGACCATGGAGACCAAAACCCGCGACAACGTGTTCGTCACCATCCCGATTTCCGTGCAGAACCGTGTCCGTCCGGACAAGGCCTTTGACGCATTCTACAAACTTTCCGATCCGACCGCGCAAATTCAGGCCTATGTCGAACAGGTCATTCTCGGGCACGTTCCGGGCATGACGCTTGATGAAGTCTTTGCCAGCCAATCCAGCATCGCTGCCGCCGTGCGCAAGGAACTGGATGTCGACATGTCCGATTTTGGCTATGAGATCGTCAACGTGCTGGTCACCGACATTGTCCCTGACGCCAAGGTAAAATCGGCGATGAATGACATCAACGCCGCCCAGCGCGAACAAGTCGCTGCCAATGCGCGCGGCGAGGCGGAAAAAATTCTGGTGGTCAAGCGGGCTGAAGCGGAAGCCGAGAGCAAGGCCCTGCAAGGCCAGGGCATTGCCAATGAGCGGCGCGCCATCATCGCGGGCCTGCAGGAATCGATCGAGGAGTTCCAGAAGGTGGTGGGCGATACCTCGACCGCCGAAGTGATGCAACTCGTGCTCATCACACAATATTTTGATACGTTGAAATCGATCGGCGATTCGGATCGGAGCAATACATTGTTTCTGTCGCACTCGCCCGGCACGGTGCGGGACATATCGGAGCAGATCATGCAATCGGTTCTCGGCGCTGGCAAAGCAAAGTCCGAATAAAAGACAGGGAGATACGGCCATGAAGACCAAAGCGCTTGTGTTGCATAAGGCGGGAGACCTTCGGGTCGAGGAACGCGAAGTCGGCGAGGTTGGCCCCGATCAGGTGCTGTTGCACGTCGGGGCAGGCGGACTATGCGGCTCAGACATTCATTACTTCTGGGACGGCGGCATTGGCGCGATCCGGGTGAGCGAACCGATTATCCTTGGCCATGAGGCTGCCGGCACCGTCGAGGCCGTGGGCGTGAATGTGCGCACGGTAAAGCCCGGGGACCGTGTGGCCATTGACCCCAGCCGCCCATGCGGCACCTGCCGGTTCTGTCTTGAAGGCATGATGAACCAGTGCGAAAATATGGATTTTCATGGCAGTGCCATGCGCAAACCGCATTCGCAGGGTCTGTTTCGCAATCGCATCGTCGTGGCAGAGCGCCAATGCCTGCCGGTCGGGGACAAGGTATCTCTGGCTGAGGCTGCCTGCATGGAGCCGCTCTCGGTCGCCCTGCATGCCGTCAACCAGGCCGGCTCGCTTATGGGTCGCCGGGTGCTGGTGACCGGCAGCGGCCCGATTGGTGCCTTGACGGTGGCCGCCGCGCGTTACGCGGGCGCGCAGGAGATTATCGCGACCGATATTGCCGATGCCCCCCTTAAAACCGCCATCCGCATGGGTGCCACGCAAACCATCAATAGCGCGAAGCAGCCAGACCGTTTGGCGACAGGCTTTTCCGCGCACAAGGGCTGGTTTGATGTCGCCTTCGAATGCACGGGCGTTGGCCCGGTTCTGCCATCGCTGTTTCCGGTGGTTCGGCCGGGTGGCACCATTGTCCAGGTCGGGGTCATGGGCGAAACGAGCATTCCGGTCAATGCTCTGGTTGGCAAGGAAATTAGCCTGCGCGGCACCCATCGCGCCAATACCGAATATGCGCTCGCGGCCGCGCTCATTCGTGATCGTCGCATCGATGTCACGCCCATTCTCACCGCAACCCTGCCCATGGAGCAGGCCGCAAAGGCGTTTGAACTGGTGCGCGACCGCAACACCCAGATGAAAGTCCAACTCAGTTTCACCGACTGACCTGTGGATTTATGGGCAAATAACCGACTTCTGATCGGTTTTTGTGAAATTAACGGATTGTAATACGGCTAAAGGCTGATAGCCTGTCGCCGGACGCGCGCTTGTCAGACAAAAAAGCAAAAACCTGAACCGGTTTTGCGGCCATCAAAACGAAATTCCTGGGAGGGAAGACAATGGACCAAGAAGACATCCGAAATTATTCGGATCAAGCGGCGCAAGTTTTGCTCAACAAGCAAGGCACGGCGTCAAGTGTGGCTGGTGGCTGGATGATGATCGCCACGATCCTGATTGAAGCATGGGACCTTTACGCCATTGCTTTCGTTCTGGTTTTTATCAAGGAAACCTACAATCCAAGCGTGTTGCAGTTTGCGCTCATTGGCGCAGTTGTGCAGGCCGGCGCGCTGATCGGCGCTTTGGGCGGGGGCTATATCGCGGATCGGTTTGGTCGCAAAAAGGTGTTCATCGCGACGATGGTCTTGTTCATCGTGCTGGCTTTGGCGCAGTCCTTTGTGCAGGACGTCTGGCAGCTTATCGCAATTCGCTTCCTGTTGGGTCTGCCGCTCGGCAGCGATATTGCCAATGGCTATGCCTATATCATGGAGTCCATGTCCAAAGGCGTTCGCGAGCAGATGGGTAGCCGCTGGCAGTTCATGTTCGGCGTGGGCGAAGTGGCATCCCTGATTGTCATTACCCTGCTTTACATGACCGGCATGTCGCATGAGCTTTTGTGGCGGTTGTCGCTGGGTCTTGGTGCCGTTCCGGCCATCGTGCTGTTGATCGGCCGCATCAACCTGCCCGAAACACCGCTTTCCCTGATCCACCGTGGCAAATTCGTTGAAGCCAAGCGGGTCTCGATGGAATTGTTCAATGAACCGCTTGCGATGCTGCCCAATCAGGACGTGCAGATTGAGCATCCGAAAGTGGGTGACTTCCTGAAAGTCATCTGGGCCGACCCGATCAAGCGCAAAGCCTCGATCTTTGGCTGGATTTCGAATGCCTGCCAAGGCGCGGAATTCACCGCATGGGGCTTCTATATCCCCGTGATTCTGGTGCTTGCCGGCATTGGCGTTTCGTCCGGCGGCAGCCTGGTTGGCACCAATCTGGTCACGGCGTTGATCTTCTGCATTGCCACCATTTCGGGCTATGTGGCGCCGCTGATGTTGCCAAAAATCGGTCATCGTGGCGTCGCCATGTGGGGATTTGGCATGGCCTTTTGCGCGTTGATTGTTGGCGGTTACGCCATCGGCCACGACATGAAGCTGCTCATTGTGGTTGCCGCCATCGTCTTGATGTGGGGCCATTACTGGGATGCTTCCAACGGCATGACCATCAACGCCATCGCGGCACCGGCACGCTTCAAGGCAACGGCGTCGGGTTTTGCTTACATGTTCGTCAAGGGTGCGGCTTTCTTCGGGGCATTCGTGTTCCCGCTGATCAGTGCCAAACTGGGGGCTTCGGGGGCAACCTATTTTGTGGCGCTTATTTCGTTGACCGGCTTCCTCGCCGCCAAGTTCATCCTGCCGGAAATGTACAATTACGTTGAGACCGAGGGTGGTCCTGCGGTGAAATCGGCAGCTGTGGCGGCCGAGTAAAGGCACAACTCACAATCTTCCGGGGCAGGGTGCACTTGCCCCGGAATTCAGATGAATGTGAAATTTCATGAAAATCACCGCGATTGAAACGCTGAATACCGAAGAATTTGCCAATGTTCTTTGGGTGCGGGTCCATACGGACGCGGGCATTATCGGCCTTGGCGAGACCTTTTATGGTGCCGGGGCGGTAGCCGCGCAAATCCACGACACGTTTGCGGCGCGGCTCTTGGGTAAAAACCCGCTGCATATCGAAGCGCTCAACCGGGATTTGCTCAATCTGCCCATGGCGCAATCTTCTAGCGGGGTTGAATATCGCGCCGCATCGGCGCTCGATATCGCGCTTTGGGATATTTTCGGCAAGGTTTGCGGCCAGCCCGTGCACCAGATGCTGGGCGGCCTGTGCCGCGACAAGCAGCGCATCTACAATACATGTGCGGGCACCCGCTATGTCCGCTCGACCAATATCCGTCCGGTTTCCAATTGGAACCGGGGTGCCAGCGATGGCCCTTATGAAGACCTCGACGCTTTCATGACCGAGGCCGGCGGCCTCGCCGAAAGTCTGCTCGGCCAAGGCATTACCGCCATGAAGATTTGGCCGCTTGATCCGGCCGCGCAGGAAAACCACGGCCTGTTCATATCAGCGGCTCAAATGCGTGAGGCGGTGCGCCCCTTCGAGCAAATCCGCAAGGCGGTGGGCGATGCCGTGGATATCATGGTAGAAATGCACTCGCTCTGGAACCTGCCGACAGCCATCGAGATCGCGCGCGAGTTGGAAGCCTTCAAACCGCGCTGGTATGAAGACCCCATCAAGATGAATTCGCCGCAGGCGCTGGCCGAGTTTGCGCGCTCCACCAAGGTCTGGACCTGCGCCAGCGAAACGCTCGGCTCGCGCTTTCCCTACAAGGACATGCTCGACCGCGATGCCATGCACGTCGTCATGGCCGATCTGTGCTGGACCGGTGGTTTGACCGAAGGCCGCAAGATTGCCTCGATGGCTGAGACCTATCACCGCCCCTTCGCCCCGCATGATTGCATTGGCCCGGTGGGCTTTGCGGCGGCTGTACATATGTCCTTCAGCCAGCCCAATACGCTGATACAGGAATCGGTGCGCGCCTTCTACCGTGGCTGGTATCAGGAACTGGTGACCGTGGTTCCAACCATCAGGGACGGTTATGTATATCCGATGGAAGGCCCCGGCCTTGGCACCGAACTCAAACCGCAGGTATTCGATCGCACCGATCTGACCGTGCGGCGCTCCAGCCTTTAGGAACCCGCCATGCGCCAGACCCTGTTTGATCTTTCGGGAAAGACGGCGCTGGTCACCGGTTCCTCGCGCGGCCTGGGTTACGTCATGGCGCGCGAATTGGCGCGATCGGGGGCGCGTATCGTGCTCAATGGCGTGGATCCGACCCGGCTCGCCAGCGCGCAGGCGCAACTGAAGGCCGAAGGCATCGAAGCCGAAACCCTGGCCTTCGATGTCACGCAAGAGGCCAGCGTCGTCGCAGCCTTCGCCGAACTCGACAAAAAGGGCATTGCGATCAACATTTTGATCAATAATGCCGGCATTCAGATGCGCAAGCCATTGCTGGATTTTGCTCTGGATGACTGGAACAAGGTCATTGCCACCAATCTGACCAGCGCTTTCATCATGGGGCGCGAAGCCGCGCGGCGCATGGTGGCACGCGGGTTTGGCAAGATCATCAACATCGGCTCGCTGGCCAGCGAGTTGGCGCGCCCGACCACCGCGCCTTATGCCTCAGCCAAAGGCGGCATCAAGATGCTGACGCGGGCCATGGCGGTGGAATGGGCGCAAAACGGCGTGCAGGTCAATGGCATTGGCCCGGGCTACATGCTCACCGACATGAACCAGGCACTGATGAGCGACGCCCATTTCAACAATTGGCTGATGTCGCGCGTGCCCGCCAAACGCTGGGGCCAACCGGAAGAACTGGCCGGCACGGCGGTTTTTCTTGCCTCGTCTGCCTCTGACTATATCAACGGTCAGATGATTTATGTGGACGGTGGCATGCTCGCGGCCATGTAAGCGCGGCCATGTAAGATCAGGTCTGAACCAACGCAAGCTCGCGCCATTTTCCGCTCAAAGCCACAAGATTGCTGGCATTGGGCCACCACGGCCCCCGCTCCCCCGACGGCGCGTTAAGGTTAACAAATCATTTATTGGCAAACAGCGTTAATAGTATTGTCCATGACGGAATTACTTGTTAACTATTTGTTAATGCAATTTTTTGTGGGATCAACACGATGCGCAGACTGCAAATCTCTACACGGGCGGGGGCCGCCTATCTGCTCGGTTTGGGCAGTTTCCTGGCACTCACGACACCAGCGGCTGCGCATGTAAAGTGGTTTGCGCCCTATAATGTAGGCGCGCAGCCGGATCAGTTGCACGAAGTGCTCGATAGCAATTTTTTTGTCCTGATCGCTCTCTCCATTGCATTGATCGCATTCGGCGCCTTCATCGAGACGACCTTCATTGGCAAGGCGATTTTGCGGGCCCTCGACAGCGTAACAGGCATTCTCAACATTGGCAGCGAATATATCATGCGCGCCATTGTCGGCGTGTTTCTCGTCGCGCTCTGGCAGCACGGCGGCATCATTCTGACACCCGAACTCAAGACCCAGTCCACTTTCATCCCCTGGCTCCAGTTATTGATGGCCATTTCCTTGATTTGGCGGCCGACAATGCTGTTTGCGGCGGTGGGGATTTTCTTTCTCTACGGTTTTGCCCTGATGCATTATTCGGTATTCCACATGATGGATTACCCGATATTCCTGGGTATAGCCGTCTATTTTGGGGCGCTGAGCCTCAACCGAAAGGTGTTTTCAATTGAACCGGTGACCTTTTTGCGCTGGTCAACCGGGCTGACGCTGATCTGGGCCTCGGTCGAAAAATGGGCTTACCCCGAATGGACATATGCGTTGGCCGTTTCGCATCCAGGCATGTTCGGGGGATTCTCCAAAGAATTTTTTCTCTGCGCCGCCGGCGCGGTGGAGTTTGCGCTGGCCTTCTGCCTGCTGGCCACGCCGTTCCTGCGTCGCACCAGCGCCATCATATTGCTGGCAATGTTTGTCGGCGCGATCCTGCCTTTTGGCATGATTGATGCCATCGGTCACAGCGCCATCATCGCCGTGCTGCTGGTGGTGATCGGGGATAATGCACCGGCCAATAACAACAGGCAGGAAATCTGGCGCAGCGCGGTCGCCTTTTCCGGGGCGCTGGTTCTGGTTATCGGCAGCTATTACGCGCTGCACGCCGCCATCTACGCCACGCTGATCCTGTGAGACCAAACATCGGGCGTGCCTCAATTCTTGGGCGTTTCCTCGACCTTTATCGATAGCTTCATGCGGGGGTGAATGCCGCAAAGCACGGTAAAGGTCCCAACCTCAGACATGGTCACGTCATGGCGGCTGCCCGGTGTCTGGTCACCGGAATCGTAGCTGAAGTGTTTGGACTGGATATAGGCGTGATGCAGCAAATCGCCATCGTCATTGAATATCTCGATGATGTCGCCGCGCTTCAAATTGAGGTTGTTCGGGGTGAATTTCTGCCCCTTCTGGGATATGATGAACAGGCGTTTACGCTCATTGGCCACACTGGTGCTTTTTGTCGCGTAATAAGTAAATCCGCCAGCCAACATCAATGTCGCCAATAATGTAATAAATTTGAATTTAGCTGAAATTTTCATGCGGAAACGCTTTCATTGTGGCCTTCTTCCATGACAGACCATCTTGATTAAATATTTATGTAAGTATTTCACTCAGGTGATTTTTGACGAATTTTTATAAATCTCAATCTAAGTCACTGTCATTAATGACTAATTAAACTCCTCCCCGATAGACTGAATTTGGACGCATCCTGGCCAAATTCAGGGGAATAATTTGACTATTCTTGAGTTGAAACAAGACCCCGCCCCCTCAACACCGCTTCTGCGCAGGTGGCTACGCCATGCGCTGTTTCATTTCAAAACCATTCGCGGCCGAATACTTCTGGTGTTTTTGGCGCTCGGCATTGTTACCTCCGTCATGGGAACCTACGTGGTTTACAGTGTCAGCACCGTTGGCAACTTGGCCCGTGATACCTTCGACCATTCGTTGATGGCAACCAGTTACGCGCGGGCTGCCGGGTCGGATTTTGCCAGGATCCAGACAGATCTGGCGCGTCTCAAGGCTGTCAGCAGCGACGCCGAGAAACAAGCTTTGAAAGCCAGCATAGTTGCCGGTGGTGCCTCGCTGATGGAGGACCTTGATATTGTCAGCGACCGCGCGCAATCCGAGCGCGCCCGATCGGCGATCGACGCTTTGCGCGCCAATTTCAACAAATGCGGTGTTTTCGCCGGTGATTACAAGGCATTAACGACCCTCGACGACTGCATGAAGGGTGCCAAGCTCAAGGACAATGACGGCATACGTGCCCTCAATCTCGTGGTCAATTATGTGGCAGGCGACGCTTTCGATCAAAAATTGGCAACCCAGGCCCTTGTCGCGACGCAGGAGAAACTGAACATTGCTGCCACGCTCGCGGTGCTAGTGCTGTCGGCTCTCGTACTTCGGCGTCTTTCGACCCAGATCACCAGTTCGGTTGGCCGCGCTTCCAAAATCGCCACCGACATAGCCGCCGGCCAATTGGATATTGATATCCCCCGCGCCGGCAAGGATGAAATCGGCTGGCTCATGATCAGCATGCGGGTCATGCGCGACAATATCCGTGAATTGCTCGGGCGCGAGATCAGCCTGCGCGAGGCAGTCCAGTCGCGGCTGGAGGATACGCTCGCCCTCTCGCAGGATGGCATTGTCGTTACCGACGCCTTTGGTGAGATCATTCTGGCCAATCGCCAGGTCATCTCTTTCATTACCCATCACGATGGCGCGATGAACCGCATTGAACATGCCTCGGACGATGAATTCGCGAAATTGGCGATTCAACGTCACAAACACGCCCTGCGCGCCCTGATCGACGCGGCGGCGGGGCCCGGTGGCGTTCTCAACATCAACGGCCGGTGGTTGCGGGTGAGCCAAAGCCAGACCCGCGAAGGGGGCCTGATGCTGGTTCTGGCGGATGTTTCCACGCTTAAGGAGCGCGAAAACAGCCTGAATATTGCCAATCAGCAATTTGATGCGGCGCTGGAGAACATGTCGAGCGGCCTCTGCCTTTATGGCCCCGACGGCAAGATTCAGGTCGTCAATGACAACTTTCGCCGCATCTATAGTTTCGACAATTCACTGGTTCATCCCGGGCTTTCCTATGTTCAGATTCTGAAATGGATGGCGCAGAATTATGAGATGGAAGACGCAGAGGCTGAGATAGATCTGGTCAGTGAAGTCAACCAATTACCCAAAGATTTCAGCCGCAATGTCAACCTGAAGGACAACCGGGTGATTTCGGTTATCAGCAAGCAATTGCCGGATGGCGGCTGGATCGAAACGCACGAAGACATTTCGGAACGCCGCCGGGCAGAAGGCAAGATCGCATTCCTCGCCTCGCATGACGTGCTGACGGGGTTGGCAAACCGTGCTCTGCTGGCCGAACGGGTCGATTACGCAGTGTCGGGTCTGGGTCGCGGCGTCGGCTTTGCCCTGTTCCTGCTTGATCTTGACCATTTCAAGGATGTCAACGACACGTTCGGCCATCCCATGGGAGACGAATTGCTGTGCGCAGTGGCGAACCGGCTTTCAGCGCTGGTGCGTGACGTGGACACGGTCAGCCGTTTGGGCGGCGATGAATTTGCAATTCTTTTGGCCGGTTCGATGGCGGCCAATGAGGCCGAGGCGATCGCGCAGCGGATTGTCAAATCCCTGTCGACCACCTTTGTCATCAAGGGTCAGGCTTTGAGCATTGGCGTCAGCATTGGCATAACCCTCGCGCCCAACGATGGCTCGGACGGTGACAAGCTACTGAAAAATGCCGATGCAGCACTCTACCTTGCCAAGAACGAGGGTCGCGGTGTAGCGCGCTTCTTCGATATGGAAATGGATGTTATGCTGCAAGCCAACAAGGATCGCGAAGCCGATCTGCGGCGGGCTGTCGCCAACAAGGAACTGGAAGTCCATTATCAGCCATTGCTTTGCATAGACTCCATGGAAATCGCCGGATTCGAGGCGCTGGTGCGCTGGCGCCATCCAATCAAGGGCATGATCCCGCCCATGGAATTCATCTCGCTGGCCGAAGATATTGGCTTGATCGGGGAGATTGGCGAATTCGTCCTTAATACAGCATGTGAAGCTGCCACCCACTGGCCCAAAAGCATCAAAATATCGGTGAACGTTTCGGTTTCACAGGTGAAATCTGACGATTTTGTCGAAGTGGTGACCAAATGCCTGCGCCAATCCCGCCTGTCACCCTTGCAGTTGGATCTGGAAATCACCGAATCCCTCGTCATGAACAAGAACGCCGGCACAGTCGCCAAATTGCATCAACTGCGCGAGATGGGCGTCGATATCAGCATGGACGATTTTGGCACCGGCTTCTCGTCGCTGAGCTACCTTGGCAGCTTCCCCTTCAGCAAGATCAAGATTGATCGCAGTTTTGTCGCCGGCCTCACCACCAATTCGGGTTCGCGCGCCATCATCGAGGCGGTGTTACTGATCAGTGCCAGCTACAAAATGAAAGTGACCGCCGAGGGCGTTGAAACCATCGAGCAGTTGGAAGCGTTGAAGAAAATCAAGTGCAATGAGGCCCAGGGATATTTGTTCAGCAAACCCATGCCCATCAGCGACGTGGAAAAATTCATATCGGAGCGCAATTACGCCAAACTTGAGAAATTGTCGGCATGAACGCCATGTCGACAAATTTGCGTGTCACAAGGATCAATCGCCCGTCGCCGTCCTGCCTTTTTGTGAAAGCGACCCTTCAAGCTTAAGGATCATATCATGTTCATCATTACCGGAATTGCCAGTGTTACCCTTGGCGCGGCGTTTGCCCTCAGCGCCCCAGTCAAGAGCCCGAAGGCCAAATCCTTTGAGCGCCTGGCCGGAAGCCTGCTGATCCTGGGTCTTGGCGCCTTTGGTTTGGGTATGCGCTATTTCCCGTGAAAGCGCGATTGCGGGCCCGCTCGGGCCGCGCCCATGACCGGTTAAGTTTCAAAAAGGCATGATGCGCCAAAGCCGCTGACTGGCGGCCTTAAGGATTTTTCGCGCTGGCGTCATGGGGCACAGAGGACAGGCTGTTCAGGAACGCCACCAAATCGTGCCTCTCGGCCTCGTTCAAGCCCAGCGGCTTGATCACCACCGATTGGCTCGGTCGCGCTATGCCCCCCGAATTATAAAAGCCCACCACATCGTCCAGCGTGGCCAGCGAACCATCGTGCATATAAGGCGCATGGGTCGCGACATCACGCAAGGTTGGCACCTTGAACGCGTATTTCAACTTGAGCGAGGTCTGAAAATAGCGCCCGCGACCGATATTATGGGTATCTGGCAGGCCGATATCCTGAAACGATCCATCCGTGAAGGCCCAGCCACTATGGCATTGGGCGCAATGGCCACGGCCGTTGAATATCGCAAAGCCGCGTTGGGCGGCCGGGCTGATTGCCTTTGCGTCGCCCTGCACGAAACGATCAAAAGGTGCAATGCCGGAGACGATGCCACGCTCAAAGGTTGCCAGCGCCATCTCGATGTTGGTTTTGTTGATTTTGCGGTCAGGGAAAGCGCCGGCAAATGCCGTCCGGTAATGACCGGAATTTTCAAGCCTGCCGATCAGCCGCGTCGCTGAAAGATTCATGTTGGCGGCACCGGTGATCGGCCCGAATGTCACGGCCTCAAGCCCCGCATATTTTCCATCCCAACCCAGAAAATCAAGCCATGCATTGTTCAGTAGGCTGGGGGTTTTCAACGCGATTTCGCTGCCCGTTGAACCATGCGAGGTTTTGAGGTTATTGCTCCATCCAAGGTTCGGATTATGGCAGGAAGCGCAGGAAATGTTACGTCGGTCGGATAAAAGATTATCAAAAAACAGGGTCTGGCCCAGTGCCCATTTGGCCCGCGAATAGGGGTTGGATTTAGGGTAAGGCACGTCCTTGGGGCGTTTGTATTGAGCCCCCGCCGATGTCGCAGGGCCAGCAAACCGCTTCTCCAATGGAAAACCGATTGTAACTGCGAGCCCTAAGATTGTGAGTCCAAAAAGTTTGTTTTTCATGATGTGCCTGACATTGATTGTCAGACCAAAGTCTTTACAAATTCTGAATTCTCAAAAATTTTTCAATAAAATGAATGGTTTACGTGACGTAAAGTGAACTGTCGCATATCTGTTATGCGCAAAACTCATGAAGCCGGATTGATGGTGTTTTTGAGCAATTTTGGGTCATTTTGGTCAAATTAAGCGCTTGGCGGGCTAGTCGCCGAGAAAATCCCGGATCGCGCCGGTCACCAATTCGGGTGCTTCATGCACAACCCAATGGCTTGCCGATGGCGCTTGCACAACCCGCAGATCTGCGACGCATTCTTGCAATCCTTCCAGCAAAACCGGCAAAAGCGCCGTGTCCTGCATGCCCCAGATGACCAGGGTTGGCATTTCCACCCTGAATTTTGCGGCCTCCAGCTTCAACCCGCTTGGATCGGGCGCCCCGGGCACCGGCGGCAATAGCGGCGTGGCGCGGTAATAGTTCAGCATGGCGTCCATCGCACCCGGTTGTTGCCAGATAGCGACATAGGTTGCCATTTCGGTCTCGCTCAGCCCGCTTTTCCCCGAAACCGGATGCTTGAACATCGCTTGCAACCGCACGCAATCTTGCGCGAGCAGCCTTTCGGCAGCGTCCGGGCGGCGTAGCGCCAGCATATATTGGCTCGCGGCCTGCTGCGCCGGGTCTTGGGCCAATGCCCGCGCAAACGGCACCGCATGCGGGGCGTTGATGATAACAAGGCGGCGCACCATGCTCTTGAAATGGGTTGCAAAGGCCCAGGCAATCGCCCCACCCCAATCATGTGCGACCAGAACGCAATCGCTGTAGCCCAGATGCTCAATCAACCCGGAGACATCGCCCATCAGCGCGTCGATACGGTAATCGCTCACCTTTTTGGGTTTGTCGGATAGGTTAAATCCGCGAAGATCCAGTGCCACGGTGAAATAATTCGGGCTGAATGCCGCCATTTGCCCGGCCCAGGCACCCGAATATTCCGGAAAGCCATGCAGGAACACCATCAATGGGCGCGTGCCTTTTTCGCCAGCGCTCAGATAATGCAGCCCGATCCCGCGCAGCACCGCAAAGTGGCTTTCCATTTCATCCCCCGATTGGCCGCCGGCAAAAATTGAGATTGGAGCAAACAAGATTGCTTTACAAGCGCTGCATCGCCCGATAGCTTTGGTTCACATATGGACGGAAGATCCTGAACCAGGTTGGAGCGCGGCGAGGAAGCTTGGGGCCAAACGGCTTTGAGCGGGCATTCTTGCCCTTGCGTCGAGGTTCAGTCTTTCCCGTTCATTTTGCGCTGTCGCAAGGATGGCGCCGTCCATGAACACAGGAAACTGCCATGACAAGCATCCACTATTCCGTAGCCGATAAAATCGCGACCATTGCCCTCGATAATCCGCCCG
The DNA here is from genome assembly GCA_019075865.1 of Hyphomicrobiales bacterium. Lineage (GTDB taxonomy): Bacteria > Pseudomonadota > Alphaproteobacteria > Rhizobiales > Beijerinckiaceae > REEB77. The sequence goes on from JAGXAN010000001.1 coordinate 102,439, forward strand.
TCAATGGTCTTGGCTATGCGCTGCGTCATGCTTTCATGGATAGCCTTGCCAAAGCCCAGGCCGATGCTGGCGTGGAAGCCATTGTCATCACCGGCACCGGCAACGTATTTTCGGGCGGTGCCGATATTCGCGAATTTGGCTCGCCGCGTTCCACCGCCGCCCCCAACCTTCTGGACATGATCAACGGTGTTGAGAGCAGCCCCAAGCCGGTGATTGCCGCCATCAATGGCACGGCAATGGGCGGTGGCCTTGAACTGGCGCTTGGCTGCCATGGGCGCGTGGCGCTCGACAAGGCGGTTGTTGCATTGCCCGAGGTCAAGCTTGGCCTCATACCCGGCGCGGGTGGGACGCAGCGACTGCCGCGCGCTATCGGGCTGGAAATGGCGACCAATATCATCGTCTCCGGCGAGCCTTTTCCGGTCAAGATGCTGGCCAAATCCGGGCTGTTCGACGCCGTCGTCAGCGACAATCTGATGGCCGCGGCCGCCGAGCTTGGCCGCAAACTCGCCGCCAGCGGCAAACCCCTGCCGATGGTGCGCAAACAGCCTTTCAACCTCAAGGGCTCGGACGCGGAAGGCTTTTTGCAATTTGCCCGAATGGGCGCTGCCAGCCAGTTCCCGCGTGAACCTGCACGCGCCCAGAGTGTCGATGCCATAGTCGGCGGTCTGAAATCTTTTGACGATGGCATGGCCAATGAGCGCAAGATTTTTGTGTCATTGATGTTCACGCCCGGTTCGCAGGCCATGCGTCATGCTTTTCTGGCCGAGCGCGGGGCCTCGCGCATTCCCGATGTCCCGCCCGAGACACCAACCCGCCCGATCACGAAAGTGGGCGTGGTGGGCGCGGGCACCATGGGCGGCGGCATCGCGATGAATTTTCTCAACGCGGGAATTCCGGTCACCATTGTCGAAACCCAGCAGGAAGCGCTGGATCGCGGCCTTGCCACCATCCGCAAGAATTATGAAAACTCGGCCAAGCGCGGGCGCATCACCGCCGCCGACGTCGAGACCCGCATGGGCCTGTTGCAACCCACCCTTGATTTTGGCGCGCTGTCGCAGGCGGATCTGATCATCGAGGCGGTCTTTGAAAATATGGATGTCAAGAAGCAGGTATTCGAGAAACTGGACAGCGTCGCCAAGCCGGGGGCGATCCTGGCCTCCAACACTTCGACGCTTGATTTGAACGCGATTGCCAATTTCACCAAGCGGCCGGCCGACGTCATCGGCATGCATTTCTTCTCGCCCGCCAATGTCATGAAATTGCTGGAAGTGGTGCGCGGTGCGGCCACGAGCAAGGAAGTGTTGGCAAGCGTGATGAAGCTTGCCAAGCCCATCAAGAAAATTGCGGCGGTTTCGGGTGTTTGCGATGGCTTCATTGGCAATCGCATGCTGGAGCATTATGGCCGCATGGCGAATTTTCTGGTTGAGGAAGGCGCGACGCCGCAGCAGGTGGACCGCGCATTGGAAAACTGGGGCATGGCGATGGGGCCGTTCCGCATGGGCGACCTTGCCGGCAATGACATTGGTTGGGCGATCCGCAAACGCCGCTATGTCGAAAAGCCCCATGTCGCTTATTCGAAAATCGCCGATCTCCTCTGCGAAAAGGGCCGCTTTGGCCAGAAAACCGGCGCAGGATGGTATCGTTACGAGGCGGGCAACCGCAATGCCATCCCTGACCCGGAAGTCGATCAGATCATCACCGATTACCGGCGTGAAATCGGCGTCAACCCGCGCCAGATCAGTGATTCCGAGATCGTCGAACGCTGCATTTTTGCGCTGGTCAATGAGGGGGCACGCATTCTGGAAGAAGGCATAGCCCAGCGCGCGTCGGATATAGATACGGTCTATCTGGCCGGCTATGGCTTCCCCGCATGGCGCGGCGGGCCGATGTTTTATGCCGATACGCTCGGCCTTTACAATGTCGCCAGCAAAATGAAGCAGTTTGCGCTGGCACCGCGCGGCGATGCCAGCTTCTGGCAGCCTGCACCTCTCCTCGCCAAACTCGCGGCTGAAGGCAAAACCTTCAACGCCGCCTGAACCCTGACAACCTCGGCCCTGCCCGGAGAATTTCGATGAATGAAGCCGTAATTGTTTCCACCGCCCGCACTGCACTTGCCAAATCATGGCGCGGTGCCCTCAACATGACGCATGGCGCAACGATGGGCGGGCATGTCGTGGCCGCCGCCGTTGAGCGCGCCGGCATTGATCCAGGTGAGGTGGAAGACCTGATCATCGGTTGCGCCACACCCGAAGGCGCGACCGGCGTCAATGTCGCCCGCCAGATCGCCTTGCGGGCCAAACTGCCGGTGACGGCGGCAGGGGTTACCGTCAACCGCTTTTGCTCTTCCGGCCTTCAGGCAATTGCCATGGCCGCGCAATCGGTGATTGTGGATTCTGTGCCGGTGATGGTCGCGGGCGGCGTTGAATCCATCTCCTGCACCCAGAATGAGCACACCAACCGCTTCATGATCAACGAACCCTGGCTTTTGGAAAACAAGCCTGAAATCTACTGGACGATGTTGCAAACCGCCGAAACTGTGGCGAGCCGCTACAAGATCTCGCGCCAGTTGCAGGATGAATATGGCGTGCGCAGCCAACAGCGTGCCGCAGCCGGGCAGGCCGCCGGCAAATTCACCGATGAGATCGTCCCGATCACGGTTCGCGCCTCAGTGGCGGACAAGGCGACCGGCATGCTGCAAACCCGGGATGTGGTTTTGAGCATGGATGAAGGCATTCGCGCCGACACGACGCTGGAAGGCGTTTCCAAAATTCGTCCCGCGCTCCCCGGCGGCGTCATTTCGGCTGGCAATGCCAGCCAGTTTTCCGATGGCGCATCGGCCTGCGTCGTGATGAACGCCAAACTCGCCGAAAAGCGCGGGCTTTCCCCGCTGGGCATTTTCCGTGGGTTCGCGGTGGCCGGTTGTGAGCCGGATGAAATGGGCATTGGCCCGGTTTTCGCCATTCCCAAATTGCTGGCTCGCCACAATCTCAAGGTTTCCGACATCGGTCTTTGGGAGTTGAACGAGGCCTTTGCCGTGCAGGTGATTTACTGCCGCGACAAGCTCGGGATCCCGGATGATCGGCTCAACGTCAATGGCGGCGCGATTGCGGTTGGCCACCCTTACGGCGTCACCGGTGCGCGCCTCACCGGCCATGCGCTGATCGAGGGCAAGCGTCGCGGTGTCAAATATGCCGTTGTCACCATGTGTATTGGCGGCGGGCAGGGTGCTGCTGGCCTGTTCGAAATCTGCTAAGGGAGCCTGATCATGAGCGTCAAGAAATTATTCGATCTCAGCGGTCGCCTGGCTCTGGTCACCGGCGGTTCGCGCGGGCTTGGCCTGCAAATGGCGCAGGCATTGGGCGAAATGGGCGCAAAAGTCGCGCTTGTTGCGCGTAAGGCTGATGAATTGGCGCAGGCGCAAGGCCATCTGGCGGAATTGGGCATTGAGGCCCAGTCCTTCCCGGCCGATTTGTCCAAGCGCACCGCCATCGCGCCGCTCATTGCCGCCATCGTCGAAAAAATGGGCCCCATCGATATTTTGGTCAACAATGCCGGTGCCTCCTGGGGCGCGCCCGCCGAGGACTATCCGGACGAGGCCTGGGACAAGGTGATGGACCTCAACATCGACGCGATCTTTTTCGTCAGCCGTGAAGTGGGCAAGCGCTGCATGATCCCGGGCAAATCCGGCTCCATCATCAATATTGCCTCGATTGCCGGATTGCGTGGCAACCCCATTGAGATGAAAACCATCGCCTATAATACCTCGAAAGGGGCCGTGGTGAATTTCACGCGGGCTCTGGCCGCCGAATGGGGCCCGCACAACATTCGCGTCAACGCCATTTTGCCCGGCTTTTTCCCGTCCAAAATGACCAAGGGTCTGCTTGGCTCCATGCAGGAAATGGTCATTCAGCGCTCGCCGCTGCGCCGCATTGGTGGCGATGAGGATTTGATGGGTGCCGCGACCCTGTTTGCCAGCGATGCCGCTCGCCACATCACCGGCCAATGCCTCGCGGTTGATGGCGGCTCGACCGCTCTATAAATTCTTGCAGGCGGAAAAGGGCCCGTGAAACACACAGGCCCGGTTCTTGATGCGAATGATGACCCCAGGGAGGCTCAATTTGTCGGATCTTCACTTTGCCTTCTGGCCCAAAGGCCTGCCGCGCGAACTCACCATCCCCGCGACCAATCTCTTTTACAATGTGGAAGTGTCCGCCGCGCGGTTCCCTGACAAGCCGTTCATTGTCTTTTACGATTCTGTCGTCACCTTCGCCGCTTTCAAACGCCAGGCCGAACATGTCGCGGGCTTTCTAGCCAGCCAATGCGGGGTAAAGCCGGGCGACCGTGTGCTGATCGACATGCAGAACTCGCCGCAGTTTGTCCTTGCCTATTACGGAATTCTGCGCGCTGGCGGTGTTGTCGTGCCGGTTAACCCGATGAATCTGACGGCTGAACTCAGGCATTATGTCGATGATAGCGGCGCAAAGGTCGCGTTTGCGGCGCAGGAGCTGTTTACGCAATTGCGGCCTCTGCTGGGCGCAGGGCTGGAACATATCATTGTCGCAGCCTATTCGGATTATCTGAAAGTTGAAACCGATCTGAAGGTGCCCGATTTCGTTCGCGCGCCGCGCCTGGCGCTTGGTGAGCCGGGCGTCACCCTCTGGCGCGACATGCTGCTGGCCAAGCACGCACCGCCGCAGGTCAATGCCGGGCCGGATGATCTGTGCGTCATGCCCTATACCTCCGGCACCACCGGCATGCCCAAGGGCTGTGCCCATACCCATCGCAACGTCATGAGCACCGCCGTCGGTGGCCTGCAATGGCATGGCACCCCGCAGGATTCCGTTTTTCTGGCGGTTCTGCCATATTTTCATGTCACCGGCATGCAATCGGCGATGAACTCGCCGATGTTTGGCGGTAGCACCATCGTCATTCAACCCCGATGGGATCGTGACGTCGCAGCCCAAAATATCGAGCGTTACAAAGTCACGGCTTTCACCGCCATTCCAACCATGGTGATTGATTTCCTGATGAATCCGCGGCTGTCTGAATATGACATTTCTTCCATCAACCGCCTCAGTGGCGGCGGCGCTGCCATGCCCGAAGCCATTGCCCAGAAGCTTTTCGATCTTTGCGGCATCCACTACATGGAGGGCTATGGCATGAGCGAAACCATTGCTCCCACCCACCTCAACCCGCCCGATCGCCCCAAGAAACAGTGTCTGGGCATTCCGATGTTTGGCGTCGAGGCGCGCGTGATTGACCCGCTCACCCTGGAGACGTTGCCGCAGGGCGAAGTCGGCGAGATCATCGTCAGCGGCCCGCAAATCATGCAAGGCTATTGGCAAAAGCCCAAGGCCAACGAGGAAGCTTTCCTGTTTCTCGATGGCAAGCGCTTTCTGCGCACCGGCGATCTCGGCCGCATCGATGAAGATGGCTATTACTTCATGGTTGATCGCCTCAAGCGCATGATCAATGCCGCTGGTTTCAAGGTGTGGCCATCCGAGGTCGAAAACATGATGTATGCCAACCCCGAAATTGCCGAGGTTTGCATCGTGGCCTCGCCGGATCCGCGTCGCGGCGAGACAGTCAAGGCCTTTATCGTGCGCAAACCCGGCTCCACTGCCAGCGTCGAAGACATCATCGGCTGGTGTCAGCAGCAGATGGCGACCTACAAGACCCCGCGCCTCGTCGAGTTTGTGACAACCTTGCCAAAATCAGGCACCGGCAAGGTGCAATGGCGCGCTTTGCAGGAGCAGGAAGCCGCGCGGGTCGCGACCAAGCCGTAACGCGCCCAATCACGCAATGCGCCAGGGCCGCGCAATAAGCGCGCGCCGCAGCGGGGATTCCAGCCAGCGATAGCTGGCGAGCGCAGCCAAGATCGACGCAATCGCGCAGGCCAGCGCCAGCCACGGTCGCGCCTGCGGGCTGGCAAGCCCCCAATCACCAAAGTATCCAGGCACAAAAATCGCTACCAGTTGATGCACCAGATACAGCCCATAAGAGGCATCGCCCAGATGCCCCATCATGGCACCGCGCATGAAATTATCCGCTCCTCCCAGTTCCGCCAAAGCGCAGGCGGTGAGCATCAGCGCCAATAGCACAATCAGCCACGCTGGCGGCCAGTGCAGGTTCATGCCGAGCAAGATCAGGAGGAACCCGCCATGCACCAACGCCCATGGCGGGATTGGCAGCGCGCGCAGGCGCGGCAGGCTTTGGGCGATCACCATGCCGGTCAAAAAGGTGGGCAAGGCACGCAAGGCACCATAGTCAAAGGTCGCCTCGGTCCAGGCGCGCTGGTGTGCGGCGTCCCGCATCAGCTGAAACAAAAGCGCAAAAGCCACCGCCGTGATCAGCGCCCAAAGGCCACCGACCCGTGACAGGAACCGCAGGAAAAGCGGGCTGAGGCCATACATCATAAATTCGGCGCTGATCGACCACGACGCCAGATTGAAGGTCAAATGATCGAGCATGCCGGTCGCCTGTAACAAAAGCATGGCGGCGGGCAGGCCGTTCCACGCCATTTCCGGGTGCTCCGGCGACAGGCCCCGGGACGAGTAAAGCCAACCCGCCAGCGCGGCCAAACCCGTCGTCACGAAATAAAGCGGATATAGCCGCGCCACCCGCGCCCAGAGAAACCGGGCGTAATCGCCAAGATTGGCCAACCGCTGGCCATAGGCGCGAGCTATGACAAAACCGGATAGAAGAAAGAAGAAATCCACCATCAGGTTGAAGTCATCGATCATCGGCAGCCAGCGGTCGAGGCCCAAAGAAAACCGGTTGTTATAATGATACATGACCACGCAAAGCGCGGCCAGAAAACGATAGCCGTCAAGGGCGCGAAAGCGGAAATGCCGATCGGTTAGGCCGACGGCAGAATTTTGTCGCAAGCTTTGGGGCACATCTTGCAAAACCAAAATCGCATTCCCAATTGAGCTCTGCACGCGCCAAACATGGGTGTGCAGAAAACGCGCCCGAATGGTTCGGGGCGTTCCATATCGCTTCTAATGGAGGATGTGTCATGCGTCATTATGATTTGTCACCTTTGTATCGTTCCACAATCGGGTTCGACCGGCTGTTTTCCTTGCTGGATCAGGCCTCGGGACTTGAGCCGGCGGCTCAAACCTACCCGCCCTACAACATCGAGCGCACGGGCGAGAATGCCTACCGCATCAGCATTGCGGTTGCCGGTTTTGCCGAATCGGAACTTGTCATTGAGACCAAGGAAAACACCCTGACCGTGCAGGGCAGCAAGGTGGCTCCGGCAGAGACCGATGCTGCGACCAAGGTGCAAGTGCTGCATCAGGGTATTGCCGCGCGCGCCTTTGAGCGACGCTTCCAACTCGCGGATCACGTCAAGGTCGTCGGGGCGGGCCTCGAAAACGGCCTGTTGAACATCGAACTGACCCATGAGGTGCCCGAGGCTGCGCAGCCGCGCCGAATCCCGATTGGCAAATCCCTCAACATCGAGGCGAGCCCGGCCAAAAAGGCCGCGTAACTGCCAATTATCGGAACGATGAAGATGAGAGGCGGCTCATGCGAGCCGCCTTTTTTATCGGCTGGCCGATTGCGCGCTGAAACTGCGCGGGGCCGGGCTGATGGTGCGGGCCGATCCATTGCTGATTTGCAACACCGCCAGACCGCGCTCGTTCATGCCATTGGGCCGGAACCGGAAAACGCCATCCGCGCCGTTGAAGCCGGCGCTGTTGGTGAGCACCGCCTCCGAGAAGCGTTGTGCGCCCTGCGTGCGTGCCAGCGCCGCCGATAGCGTCACGGCGTCATAGGTGAGGGTGGCGATGCGCGTCGGATCGGCGTGGAAGCGGGCGCGATAGCGCTGCGCAAAATCATTAAACCCCGAATTGTCCGGGGCGGCAAACCAGGCGCCCTGCATGGCGGGGGCACTCATCACCCGCGCGTCATTCCACAATCCGGTACCAACAATCTGCACTTTGCGGGTATCGACCCCGCTTTGGTTCAAGAGACGGGCAACATTGCCAACGGCATTGGCTTGCTCTGGCAGGAAAAGGCCATTGATCTGATCCTTGACCTGCGCCACCTTTTCGATGGCGCTGCCCAGCGTTGCCGGGCTGTAGCGCTCCAGTGTCTGGATGCGAATGCCACGCGCTGCGGCCCGCTCCTGAAATTCCGCTGCGGCGACATTGCCATATTGATTGTCGGGAATGAGCGCGGCGAAACTGGTTTTACCATGGGCAGCGGCATAATCGACGACGCGGTCAACATCGCTCTCCACGAGGAAAGACAAAAGATAAACGCCCTGCGACGCCACTGTCTTGTCGGTGGAGAATGCGATCTCGGGGCGTCCGGCTGTGCGGGCGACCTGCGCGCTGGCGCGTACGTCTCCGGCAATCAGCGGCCCGAGGATCAATTCAGCGCCCTCGTTGAGCGCCGCCTGCGTCGCCGCCGCCGCGCCCTGCGGGCTGGAGCCGTCATCCTTGATCAGGAGCGTGATGTCCGTGCCACCTGATTCCGAAATCGCCAGTTCAGCCGCGTTGCGCAGCGAAGCGCCGACAACGCTGGGGCCACCGGCCTGGGTCAGCGGCAGGATCAACCCGACACGCACCGGCCCGGTGCCCAATTGGTTCAGGCTGCCCTGGGGTGCGGCCAGCGGTGAAGATTGCACCGGCATGGTCGGGGCCGCGAGTTTTTCCGAAGGCTGGCCCATCAAGCCGCTGGTGGCGGAGCAACCGGCAAGCGCCAGCACAAGACCAAAGCAGGCACCAAATCGGGCCAGATGGCGATGGTTTTGCAAATTGCCTTGCCAAAGTGTCCGTTTCAACACATCAACTCTCCATCGCAGTTCCACCCGAAAGGTGACATATTTTGAAAAAACGTTAGTAACGATATTATTCAGGTTGTAGCAACCTTTCGTTAACAAGTCTGTCATATCCGCCCAAAATGCCCACCGTCTTTTTGCCATGCTTTGCCAGAAAACACCAAATGCGGGGCGGTCATTCAGTCGTGATACCTTTATATAGAACAGTTTTTCAATAAAAAGAACGAAGGCATCGACCTTCAATCAGTGGCAGGGCAACCATTATGTCGAAACCGGACCATCGATCCAGCAGCGAATCTCGTGAGCCGGCGACTTATACCGCCTTCGGGCTTTCGGCTGAGGCCGAGTCGATCGCCCCCGGTCTGCATGTCGTGGCTACCCCCATCGGCAATCTGCGTGACATATCCTTTCGCGCGCTGGCGACATTGGCAGCGGCGGACGTTGTGCTGGCGGAGGACACGCGCGTCACCAAGGTCTTGCTCGCCCATTTTGGCATAACCACGCCCCTTACCGCCTATCACGAGCATAATGCCAATGCCATGCGCCCGCAATTGCTGGCCCGTCTGCAGGCGGGCGCGGCTTTGGCCTTGGTCTCCGATGCCGGCACGCCTCTGGTCTCTGATCCGGGCTTCAAATTGGTTGCCGACGCGCTGGCGGCTGGCATATCGGTTACGTCCGTGCCGGGTGCTTCAGCCATTCTGGCCGCCCTTGTGGTGGCCGGACTGCCAACCGACCGGTTCTTTTTCGAGGGCTTCCTGCCGGTCAAATCCGGTCAGCGCCGCCATCGCATTGCCGAACTGGCGGCCATTCCGGGCACTTTGGTGTTTTTTGAATCGCCGCGCCGTCTGGCCGATACTTTGCAGGATCTGGCCGATGTGCTGGGCGAGCGCGACGCCGCCATCGCCCGTGAACTCACCAAATACTACGAAACCGTGCGGCGCGGCACGCTGGCGGGTCTGGCAGCCGAATTGGCGCAGGAGCCGACCCCGAAAGGCGAGATCGTATTGCTGGTGGCCCCTCCGCAAAATGGCGCTGCCGCTGCCGGTGCGGCCAGTCTCGATGCGGCGCTGGAAGTGGCGCTGCAAAGTTTTTCGGTAAAGGATGCCGCTGATGTCGTCAGCGCCCAGACCGGATTGCCGCGCCGTCAGGTCTATGCGCGCGCGCTGCAAATGGGGCTGAACCGGCCATGAGCGGTCGCAGCCGTGACAGCCGCCGCGCGGCGCTTCGGCTGGGCGTGCGGTCCGAATCCCTCGCCTGCCTCTATCTTCGCGCCAAAGGCTATCGCATTCTGGCGCGCCGCTACATGGTCAAGGGCGGCGAGGTTGATATTATCGCCCGGCGCGCCTCCACCATCGCCTTCGTCGAGGTCAAGGCGCGCGCCACCCCGGCACTGGCGCTGGCGGCGATTGACGCCGGCAAGCACCACCGCCTCACCATTGCGGCGCGTCACTGGCTCACTGGCCGGGATTGGGCCACGTCATGCAACCTGCGTGGTGATGCGTTGTGCATTTCGCCCTGGCATTGGCCGCGCCATCATCAGGCTGCGATCCCTTTACGGATCTAGCCCGCCGCTTTACATGCCACAGGGAAGCCATCATGTCCGTTAAAACAGCGCTTTCACGTTTTGGGAGATGCAGATGACCATATCCAAATATCTGGTTCCACTGGCGCTTGCCGCGTTTTTGCCCATGGTCGCCCATGCGGCCGGGCTCGAAGGGCTGGACATTGTGACCGCAACCGGCACCCATCATTTTGAAGTGGAAGTCATGCATACCGATCCGGAACTGGAGCGTGGCCTGATGAACCGGCATTTCATGCCCGCCGACCACGGCATGCTGTTTGATTTTGGCAAGGTGAAACCGGTGATGATGTGGATGAAAAACACCTATATCCCGCTCGACATGGTTTTCATCAACCCGCATGGCAAGGTCATCAATATCATTGATAATGCAGAGCCTTTGTCCGAAACGGTGCTGCCGTCCAGCCGTCCCGCGCTGGCGGCGCTGGAGATCAATGGCGGCATCGCGGCCAAGATTGGCCTGAAGGCCGGTGACCAGATCATCGACCCATTGTTTCAGAAATAGCGACACCATGTGGACAGCCACCCTTTTCACCCTTTTGCCCGAGATGTTTCCCGGCCCGCTGGGACAATCGCTGTCGGGTGAGGGGCTGCGCCAGAAGATTTGGGAATTGCAGATCGAGGATATCCGCAACCATGGCCTTGGCCGTCATCGCGCTGTCGATGACACGCCGGCCGGTGGCGGCCCGGGCATGGTTATTCGCGCCGATGTGCTCAGCGCCAGCCTGGACAGCGTGCTGGATGCCGCCGACCCGCGCCCACGACTGCTGATGAGCCCGCGTGGTCGCCCGCTGTCGCAGGCGCAGGTGAAAACCTGGGCGCAGGGGCCGGGCCTGTGCATCATCTGCGGTCGCTTCGAGGGGGTGGACGAGCGTGTCATCGCCGCTCGTGGCATGCAGGAAGTGTCCATTGGCGATTATATCCTTTCCGGCGGCGAGATCCCCGCCATGGCTCTGCTGGATGCCTGCGTGCGGCTGCTGCCCGGGGTCATGGGCAAATCAGCCTCGGCGCTGGAGGAAAGCTTTGAAAACAACCGGTTGGAATATCCGCAATTCACCCGCCCGCGCGAATGGGAAGGTCACGCCATTCCAGAGATTTTGCTCTCCGGCGACCATGCAAAAATCGCAAAATGGCGTCAGGCGCAGTCCCTGGAATTGACGAAGGCCCGCCGTCCCGATCTTCTGGACAAGGGCGATGGCCAAACCTGAACCGGGCTATCGGCCTACGTAAGCGCGAACCTTGGCTTGCACGGCGGTAGTTTGCGCTGGTGTCAAGAATCGCAGTTGGTCATCGAGCCAGGCGTCTTTTTCCCCGGCGGCGCGCGCCAGCAAATGCCATTTCATGGCCTCGACCAGGTCTTTGGGTATTCCCCTGCCGGCCGCCATCAGCCGGGCGATTCGGTTTTGCGCCATGGGATTATCGAGTTCGGCACCATGCAGCAAGGTTTTGGCGGCCGCACTTTCATCCTTGGGCACGCCCAGACCCTTGAACAGGGCGAGCCCATATTCCACCATGCCCGCGCTATTGCCACGATCTGCCGCCGTATGGAACCATTTTGCCGCCTGCGCCAGATCCTGCGGAACGCCGCGACCTTTCTGGTACAAAATCCCCAGCGCCAGCGCCGCGTCAGCATTGCCACCCTGCGCCGACTTCTGGAACAGAGCCGCCGCTTGCGCGAAATCGGCCATGTCGGTTTTGTCGCTTTTGTTTTCGATCGCCAGAATGGCTAAGTTATATTGCGCGCCGGGCTCGCCTTGCGCCGCGGCCTTTTCCAGCCAGTTCTTTGCCTGGACCTTGTCTTTTGAGACGCCCTTGCCCTCCAGATAATCGACCCCCAGCGCGAATTGCGCCTCGCGATTGCCGAGTGCAGCCGAAAGCGCGAACCATCGTGCGCTTTCCTTCGGGTCGAGGGGCACAGCGCGGCCATCGGCATAGATCTGGCCAATCAGGGCCATGGCAGCCGCGTCATCCTTGTTGGTTTGCAGGCGTTGCAAGGCTTCATCAAGGGCGGTGCGATAGAGGCCACGCTGATAGGCGCCAAACGCCAAATCCGGCTTGGCCGGCGTCTGCAAGCCTGGTGCAACCGCGCTCTGGGCAAACGCGGGGGCCGCGATGACCATCAGGCCCAGCACCAAAGCCGCCGCGTGACAGAAGTGAGGCTTGCCCATGGAACCTTGATTACCCCGCGATTTCATTTCAGCAAGGCCTTTAGAAAGCCATTGCGCCGAAAATTTGTTGGACGTGCCGGCAGGCATCGCTTGCGTGGACACAGAAGGATTCCCCGGCACTTACGGCGAGGTTTCCACCTGCAGCAACATTTGCGCTTCTTTCATGGCTTCAGCCGCACCGCGCGGATCGTTCCAGATGGCATCCCCCAGCGCCACAAACTCGGCCCCAGCCGCGCAGAGCGGCGCGATATCGGCCAGCCGGTGTGCATAACCAACACAGGGCACATTGAAGATATTCGCCCACCATTCGATGCGCTCCACCGTCGCGGCCAGTTCCGGCACGTAATTATCCGCCTTGGGCTCACCAAACATCAGGTAATCAACCCCCGCTTCGCCGGCCGCCATGGCGTCATCACGGCTTTTCAGGCCGCCGATGCCAACGATCCTGTCCGGTTGCAGCCGGGTTAGCGTATCTTCGAGGCTCGGATGCAGCCCGCGGGAAAAATGCACGCCATCCGCATTGGCGCGCATCACCAGCGTCGGGCCATCAGCACCGGCATCGGCTTCCACCAGCAAGGCGGCACCCTGCGGCTGCGCAATATCGGCGCAGGCCCGCACCAGCTTTTTGGCGTCGCCCTCATCGCGCGCCGCCATGCGCAGCAACACGCAGGCGACATCGCCTGCCGTTACCGCCTCTTGCAGCTTCTTTACAAAATCGCCTGCCTCTTGCAGCACCGGCGTGATGAGATAGATGCGCGGTGTTTCCATCATCAATATAAATCCTTCGGCATAAATTCCGGCAATCTTGCCGATAACACAGGCCCGGCTATTTGCCCAACAGTCGCTGTTTCAGCATTCGGCGCATCCGGAACGAGTTTTTCGACACGTAGCGCCATAGATTGGCTTTCACAATGGCTTTTGAAACCGCATCCATATCCGATTCATCGACCTTGCGCGCACAATATTGGCGAAATGCGGTAAATATCGCCCAACGCTCGTCGGGGCTGTATGTGGGATGCGCCGGCTTGTCGGGGTCCATGCCACATCGCTGAATAAAATGGGTCTTGCTGGTCAACCCGATCTGGTCATTGACCAGCGCCGGAAACAACATTGAATGATCTACGATCCAGAATGGCACTTCATCAATGGCCTGATTGACCATGGGCGCAAAGGGCACCCGCCGGAACATGCCATACACCCAGCTTGGATGCACCCGCTCCATCAGCGTCAGGGTGCGCAAAAGGCGATTGCTGGACAGCTTGGGAACCGGCCGGATGAATTGCCGGTTCTGGTCGACAAACAGCGAGTGAATATCCGAGCCCGCCACAACCATGCGCGGTGATTGATCCAGCAACTGGCGCAATTCAGCGACATAATTGAGCGCCGAGAGGTCATCGTAAGCCCGCCACATCATGAATTCACTGTCGGTGGCAGTCAGTGTCTCCCTGAAATTGGTGAACAAGGGCACGGTCTGGGCGCGGCGCACCACCTTGAAGCGCTTGTCACTTTCGGCAAATCGGCTGGCGATCTCGTTGGTGGCGTCGGTCGAGGCATTGTCATAGACAATCACCTCGAAATCGCCGTCGGTTTGATCCTTGAGGTTTTGCAAGGTCGCTTCAATCAGCGCGCCGCCATTGAGAACCGGCAAGGCAATGGATAAACGCGGCATTTTCGATCCCTGGTTTGTCGGGCCGGCTGACGTGCCAGGCCGCGCAATGGTGGCAGTCTAGCGACCGTTCAATTTTGTCCAAAGCATTTTGCGGGCGCGATAGGTGCGCCGGAAGGCATGACGCACCGCATTCAGCTTCAGTATGGCTTTTTCAAACCCGTTGAACGGGCTTTGGTCAATGGACTGCCAGCAATGGTTGAGAAACGACCGGAAAATGGTCCATTGCTCGGCGCTGGGCACATAGATCTTGCCTGCCTTCTTCGGGTCGCCGCCGGTGCGCTGGACAAAATAGGTATCGCCGCTAAAAACCACTTCATCGTGCAGCAGCATGGCAAACAGATAGGCATAATCGGCGCCCAAGTTCTGCGGCCATTTGTCGATCACGGCATCGTAATAGGGCAGCAGGTTTTTACGCCGGTAGAGGCCATAAATGGTGCTGGCATGCGCCTTGTTGATCGCCAGAATGGTTTTGGTCAGCCGCGTCCCGAACCTGGGCGGAGTTTTGCGCACGCTCAGCTTGTGCTTGTTCAATTGCCAGACGGCGATATGGCCGGCAGCCAGCGTCGCCTTGGGCGCAGCATCAAGGCAGGCGACCAGCGTCTCGATGTAATTGGGCGCGGCAAGGTCATCATCGGCCCGCCACATAAAATATTCGCTGTCGCTCTCGTTCAGCGTTTGCCGGAAATGCTGGTAGATCGGGATGTTCACCGGCCGGCGCACCACGCGAAAGCGCGGGTCTTGCGCCGCAAATTCGCTGGCGATGCGAAAGGTCGCATCCGTCGAAGCATTATCATAAATGATAACCTCGAAATCCCGGTAGGTCTGGTTGCGAAGGTCCTGTAAAGCCTCCAGCAAATATTGCTCGCCATTATAACAAGGCAAAGCTACGCTGATGCGCGGCATGAATAAATTCCTGTTTCAATCCGCTACGGACGCGGTTCGGCTACGCTCAGACGGATATTATGCGCGCCCCGCCCTGACCCACGCGCGCAACCCATAATCAAAAACCGTTATGCTGGCAAATCCCGTGCGAACCCGCTATGGGGGCATGGGAAATTTTTTTGACAGGTTGAGAAATGAAAGCATTCATCCTTGCAGGTGGCCTTGGCACGCGCATTTCGGAGGAATCGCAACTGCGGCCCAAGCCGATGATCGAAATCGGCGGTCGGCCCATCCTTTGGCACATCATGCGGCTTTACGCGCATCACGGCGTCAATGATTTTGTGATCTTGCTGGGTTACCGCGGTTACATGATCAAGGAATATTTTGCCAATTACGTGCTGCATTCGTCCGATGTTACGGTCGATGTCGCCAACAACCAGATCCATTACCATCAGACCTATGCCGAACCCTGGCGGATCACGCTGGTGGATACGGGCGAGAATACCATGACCGGCGGGCGGCTGAAGCGGGCGCGCCACTTCATCAACCCCGGCGAGAGCTTTTGTCTCACCTATGGCGATGGCGTAGCCGATATTGATATCACCGCGCTGATCGCATTTCACAAGCAGCAGGGCAAGCAGGCGACCTTGACCGCAGTCGTACCCCCCGGCCGCTATGGCGCGCTCGATCTGGACGGCACCGGCGTGAAGCGCTTCATCGAGAAGCCGCCGGGCGACAATGCCCTCATCAATGGCGGTTTTTTCGTGCTGGAACCGGATGTGGTTGACCGCATTGAAGGTGACGAAACGGCCTGGGAATCCGCGCCCTTGCAGGGTCTGGCCAAGGATGGCCAGTTGGCGGCGTTTCGTCATCGTGGTTTTTGGCAGCCGATGGATACATTGCGCGACAAGCAGCAGCTTGAGGCCATGTGGGCCACGGGCCACGCGCCGTGGAAGGTGTGATCATGACGCAGGCCAGCGTCAACCCGGCATTTTGGGCCGGCAAGCGCGTTTTTCTCACCGGTCACACCGGTTTCAAAGGGGCCTGGATGACGCTTCTGCTGCGCGAGTTGGGCGCGCAGGTATTTGGCTTTGCGCTGGCCCCGGCAACCGATCCCGCTTTGTTTGAACTATTGTCACCCTGGCCGGGCGTGACCAGCACCATCGGCGATATTCGCAACGCTGCTTCGGTGGCGGCAGCCGTAGCCGAGGCCGATCCCGATATTGCCATTCACATGGCCGCCCAGCCTTTCGTGCGGCTGTCCTACCGCGAACCGGTTTCGACATTTGCCACCAATGTGCTCGGCACCGTGCATGTGCTGGAGGCGCTGCGCGCTGCGCCGCATATCAAGACCATTCTGGCCATCACCACCGACAAGGTTTACCGCAACCATGATGGCAGCGCCGCCTTTACCGAGCAGGACGCGTTGGGTGGGCACGACCCCTATTCGGCTTCCAAGGCGGCTTGCGAAATCGCCATCGAATCCTATGCGAAGTCTTTTTTCACCCCGCGCGGCATAAGCCTCGCCAGCGCCCGCGCCGGCAATGTCATCGGCGGTGGCGATTTTTCGCCCGATCGTATCATTCCCGATATTTTCACGAGTTTTCGCACCGGCCAGCCTTTGGTCTTGCGTTATCCGCACGCGACCCGGCCTTGGCAGCATGTGCTCGACTGTCTCAACGGCTATCTGCTGTATATCGAGGCGCTGGCGGGCGGTGCTGACGTGCCGCTGGCCCTCAATTTCGGGCCAGGTGGCGCGCCAATGCCGGTAGCCGACGTGGTTGCGCGCATGCAAAAGGCGCTTGGCTCGCAGCAGGGCTGGGTGCAGGACCCCGGCCCCCATCCCAAGGAGGCGGCGACGCTGGCACTCGACACGAGGGCGGCGCGCACCAGCCTGAATTGGCGCGACCGGCTTGATACGCAAGCCGCCATCGCCCAAACCGCCGCCTGGTACGGTGCCCTGCAAAATGGGGCAGATATGCGCGTCTGGAGCTTGCAGGAGTTGCGCCGGTTTCAGACGATGAAATCGGGGTAATTGGCGTCGCGCGGGTGCACCAGAAGCGGGGCCTGCGGCCAGATCACGCCAAAGGCCGGGTCATTGTAACGCAGGCCTGAATCAACGCCCGGCGTGAAATTGCGGCTCATCAGATAGAGAAAATCGCTTTCCGGCTCCAGCGTCAAATAGCCGTGCGCGCATCCGGCCGGCACCATCAGCGCCCGCATGTTTTTGGCGGTTAACTCCACGCCGATCCAGCGCCGGTAGGTCGGGCTGTCGCGCCGGATATCAATGGCGACATCATAGACGCTGCCCCGCACGCAGCGCACGAATTTGGCCTCCTCATAGGGCGGGCGGTTGAAATGCATGCCGCGCATCGTCAGCGCATGCGGATTTTGCGCGAGATTCACCTGCGTCGGGGCAAAAGCGATATGGGCCGCCGCAAACTCATCCGGGCAGAATACCCGGTTGAAACTGCCGCGCTCGTCAACGCGGCTGTCAACGTCGACAATATAGGCGTTATGAATATCGGTCGCGGTGAATTTCAAGGTCTGGCTCCTGCTGCGGATGGGCGTGTTTGCGCCATTTGCCTGAATTTTGCAGGTTCAGTCAATTTTCGGCGAATCAGAGTTGACATACCAAAGTATTATATACTATAGTTTTAGGCAATAAGGCGATATAAATAAAATCTGCCAAACGGGAGTGCCCCATGCCAAACAGGTTGATTGCCGGCGCGCCGCGATCGGTTGACCACGTCGCGAATGTTTTGAAATTTGTCATTCTGGTGCTCGCGGCTGCGGTCGCGGGGACGATGTTGGGCCGCTATGGATTTGTGAATTTTGCCGATTGGCATCATTTCATTCCAGCCGCCGCAGCCAATGATTTCACTTTCACAGGCTAAGCCCTAAGCCTGTGGGAACTTGGCTGGTCAGCGTCCGCGCATGGCCAGCCAAGCTAACAATATCACGATCAGCCATAGCGCCAGATGTGCCCAGCGTGACAGGGTCGCCTCCGCCTTGCGAATCTCGGCTTTGGGCGAGGTGGGCAATTCATTGGCCCAATTTTCCATGCGCGTCGCCAGTTTTGGCAGGAGTTGCACAAACCGCACGGCATGTCCGGCACCTTCTCGTAAATCGCGCAGACGCCCCACCGGCCCCAGATTTTCCTCGATCCAGGATCGCACCACCGGTTCAGAAGTCACCCACATATTCAGATGTGGGTCGAGCGTGCGCGCCACCCCTTCTACAACCACCATGGTCTTTTGCAGCATCACCAATTCGGTTCGCGTACGCATTTCAAACAATGCCGTCACCTCAAACAGCAGGGTAAGCAGCTTGGCCATGGAAATCTGGTCAGCGGTGCGCGAATGGATCGGTTCGCCGATGGCGCGGATCGCCTGCGCAAAGTCGTCGATGTCATAGACGCGCGGCACATAACCGGCTTCAAAATGCACTTCCGCCACCCGCCGGTAATTGCGGGTGATGAAGCCGAACAGGATTTCGGCCAGAAATCGGCGTTCCTTGCGCCCAAGCCGCCCCATTATGCCAAAATCGACCGCGACCAACCGGCCTTCGCTGTCCATGAACAGATTGCCTGGATGCATGTCGGCGTGAAAGAAGCCGTCGCGCATCGCATGGCGCAAAAAAGACTGGATGACGCTGCGCCCCAGTGCCGGGAGGTCACGGCCCGATTTTTCCAGCCCGGTCAGGTCGGATAGCGGAATGCCATCGACCCATTCCAGCGTCAGCACATCTTTGGCGGTGCGATCCCAATCGACTTTCGGAACGCGAAAATCCGTGTCTTGCGCGCAATTTTCGGCAAATTCGGAGGCGGCGGCAGCTTCGAGGCGCAAATCAAGCTCGATCGACATGGAGCGCGCCAGCGTTTCGACCACCTCGACCGGACGCAACCGCGCCGCATCCGGCACCAGCCGCTCCGCCAGCCTCGCGGCGAAAAACATGTCCGAAAGATCGCGGCGAAACCGGCGTTGCACCCCGGGGCGGACAACCTTCACCGCCACCTGCGAGCCGTCCGGCAAAGTCGCGCGGTGCACCTGCGCAATCGAGGCCGCAGCGACCGGTTCGCTGAATTCCACAAAAAAGCTGTCAATTTTGCCTTCAAAGGCCGCTTCGATGATTTCGACTGCCTTGGCACGCCCAAACGGTGCCATGCGGTCTTGCAGGCTCTCCAGTTCGCGCACCATTTTCATGCCGACCACATCGGGTCGCGTCGCCAGAAATTGCCCAAGCTTGACGTAGGAAGGGCCCAGCCTGGCCATGGCTATGGCAATACGATTGCCCGAATCAACCGACTTCCGCCGCGGCACCAGCCGCGCCACAAATAGCGGAATCCGCGCGCTGGCTGGCAGCAAATTACCATCCACGTCGGCAAACACGCCTTCTCTGGCCAGAATGGCTCCGGCGCGGGCCAGGCGGACGAAATGGCCGATGTCAGCAAAAATCCCCAAGACTAAAGCTTCCAGCCCGAGTGGATCGCGACAATCCCGCCGCTGAGGCGGGTGAAGGACGCGCGCTGAAAGCCAGCCTCTGCAATCATTTCGCTAAATAGTTCCGGCCCCGGAAACTGGCGGATGGACTCAACCAGATATTGGTAGGGCGCTGCGTCACCCGTCACCATGCGCCCAACCGGCGGGATGAGGTTGAACGAAAATGCATCATAAATACGCGACAGCCCCGGCACATCGACCTGGCTGAATTCGAGGCACAGAAATCGCCCGCCGATTTTCAGAACGCGATGGGCCTCGCGCAACGCTGCGTCAATGCGCGGCACGTTGCGAATGCCAAAAGCAATGGTGTAGGCGTCAAAGGTTTCGTCCGGGAGCGGCAAGCTTTCGGCATTGGCTTCCACAAAGGTCAATTGCGAATCGAGACCGCGCTGCTGCGCCCGCGTGCGGCCGACTTCCAGCATGTCGCCATTGATATCAAGCACGGTGACGCGCGAATGCACCCCCCCCGCTTTGGCGACGCGAAACGCCACATCGCCCGTGCCACCCGCGACATCGAGATGGTTGAAGCCGCGCCGTGCCGGCTTGACCATGCCGACCAGAACGTCCTTCCACAACCGATGCAGGCCCACAGACATCAGGTCATTCATCAGGTCATAACGCGACGCCACCTTGTGGAACACGTCATCGACCCGCGATTGCTTGTCGTTCAGCGGAATGGTTTCAT
This sequence comes from Hyphomicrobiales bacterium, assembly GCA_019075865.1. Classification (GTDB taxonomy): domain Bacteria; phylum Pseudomonadota; class Alphaproteobacteria; order Rhizobiales; family Beijerinckiaceae; genus REEB77. The sequence goes on from JAGXAN010000001.1 coordinate 122,715, forward strand.
AACCAAAATGCGTATCTGGGTTCGACATGCGCGGGTATTCCATAAAGGGGTTCAAAACGGCAGCGGGCATCTTATAGCCGCAATGGCCTGTCATGGCTATGGCTTGGGCTATGGCCAGCCGTCTAGAGATCATGATCGGGTGCGAATGTCGCAGCCTGCCGATGGGAAGCTCGGGGTTAACCACAATATTTTGACAGCTTTGACCCGCCTGCGCCATTTTTATGACGAAGATAGCCCCCATTTTGCTGGCAAAAGCTGGTGCAAATGTGCAATACGCACATGCGCGGATGTGTCTAATGTCCTGCATCTTGGCAAGGGCACGACTCTGTCCTACATCCATGCTATACGCGCTTGCTGGTCTAGCGCGGGTTATGAACGCATTTTGTTTGAATTGGACCCCTCATGAATCCGAATTATCGGCACTATGCCCTCTGGGTCGTGATCTTTTTTCTGGCCGTAGCCCTGTTCGTCCTGTTTCAGAAGCCCGGTCAGAGCGAAGCATCCAGCCAGATGATTTATTCGCAATTTTCCAGCGAGCTTTCGCAGGGCCATGTCCGCGACGTCGTGATTGCCGGCCATGAATTGTCGGGCCATCTCAATTCCGGCACGGCCTTCACCACCTATGCCCCGACGGATCCGGGCCTGGTGGATAAATTGCTCGCCAAGGGCGTGAGCACCAAGGCCGAGCATCCCAATTCCGGCAGCTCCTGGCTCGCCGCGCTCATCATGAATGGTCTGCCCCTGATTGCCATGATCGGTATTCTGGTTTTCATGTCGCGCCAGATGCAGGGCGGGGCTGGCAAGGCGATGGGCTTTGGCAAATCCAAGGCCAAGCTTCTCACCGAGGCGCATGGCCGAGTGACGTTTAACGATGTCGCGGGCGTGGACGAAGCCAAGGAAGACCTCGAAGAGATCGTTGAATTCCTGCGCGATCCGCAGAAATTCCAGCGTCTGGGCGGTAAAATTCCGCGCGGTGTGCTGCTGGTTGGCCCTCCTGGCACCGGCAAGACCTTGCTGGCGCGCGCCATTGCCGGCGAGGCCAATGTGCCTTTCTTCACCATCTCAGGTTCTGATTTCGTCGAAATGTTTGTCGGCGTAGGTGCCAGCCGTGTCCGCGACATGTTCGAGCAGGCCAAGAAAAACGCGCCCTGCATCATTTTCATCGATGAAATCGACGCGGTCGGCCGTCATCGCGGCGCTGGCCTTGGCGGTGGCAACGATGAACGCGAGCAGACCCTCAACCAGTTGCTGGTGGAGATGGACGGCTTCGAAACCAATGAAGGCATCATCCTGATTGCCGCCACCAACCGGCCGGATGTGCTCGACCCCGCCTTGCTGCGTCCCGGCCGTTTTGATCGCCAGATCGTCGTTCCCAATCCTGATGTCATCGGCCGCGAGAAGATTTTGCGTGTGCATGCGCGCAAGGTGCCGTTGTCGCCGGATGTCGATCTCAAGATCGTCGCCCGTGGCACGCCCGGTTTTTCCGGCGCGGATTTGATGAACCTTGTCAACGAGGCGGCCCTGCTCGCCGCGCGTCGCGGCAAGCGCATTGTCACCATGTCCGAATTTGAAAGTGCCAAGGACAAGGTGATGATGGGTGCCGAGCGCAAGTCCATTGCCATGTCGCAGGATGAGAAGCTGACCACCGCTTACCACGAGGGTGGCCATGCGCTGGTCGCCCTGAGCGTCCCCGGTGCCGATCCTGTGCACAAGGCAACGATCATCCCGCGCGGTCGCGCGCTGGGCATGGTGATGCAATTGCCCGAAGGCGATCGCTATTCCATGAACTACCAGCAGATGACCTCGCGCCTCGCCATTATTATGGCTGGACGCGTGGCCGAAGAGCAGGTGTTTGGCAAGGATCGCGTAACTTCCGGCGCATCGGGCGACATCCAGCAGGCGACCCAACTCGCCCGCTCGATGGTCACCCGCTGGGGATTCTCGAAAGAGCTCGGCATGGTCATGCATGGCGAGAGTCAGGACGAGGTTTTCCTCGGCTACCAGATCGGTCGCCAACCCACGACTTCCGAGGCAACGGCCCGCAAGATCGATGATGAGGTCAAGCGCCTGATCGAGGAGGGCTATGTTGAGGCCACCCGCATCATCGTCGAGCGTCGCGGCGATCTCGAAATCCTGGCGCAGGGTTTGCTGGAATACGAAACCCTTTCGGGAAGCGAAATTCTGGACCTGTTCCAGGGCAAGCCGCCGGTACGTGATTCGGGCGACAGCTCCAATCCCCCGCGCAGCGGAACCACGGTTCCCTCGGTTGGCCGCGGCCGCCCGAAGCCCGAATCCGGGCTGGAACCCCAACCGCTCGGTTAGGTCAATTTCCAGACATTTCATAGCCCGCCGCAGTCCAATTCTGCGGCGGGCTTTTTTTAAGCTTATCGTCAGGCGCCGCCAGCAATCTTGCCCCAGATTGGCGATTTGTCCCAATTCATGTATCTTGCCGCAAACGTCGCAATGACTGAAGCAATCCAGATTGCGATCCAAATTGCAATCCAAATTGAGAGTGTCGATGGCCCATAAATATTTTGGAACCGATGGTATCCGTGGACTTGCCAATCGGGTGATTACGCCGGAATTGGCGCTCAAGGTTGGCCAGGCTGCGGGTCTGGCCTTTCAGCGCGGCGATCATCGCCACCGCGTCGTCATTGGCAAGGATACCCGGCTGTCGGGATATATGATCGAATATGCGCTTGTTTCGGGTTTTACCTCGGTTGGCATGGACGTGCTTTTGCTGGGCCCCATCCCGACGCCGGCGGTAGCCATGCTGACCCGCTCGATGCGCGCGGATCTGGGGGTGATGATTTCCGCCTCCCATAATGCGTTCGAAGACAATGGCATCAAGCTGTTTGGCCCGGATGGTTACAAGCTTTCCGACCAGATCGAGGGCGAAATCGAGGCGTTGCTGTCGCAGGATTTGAGTCCGCAACTGGCACTCAGCCGGGGCCTTGGCCGCGCCAAGCGCATCGAGAGCGTCCACGCGCGCTACATTGAGTTTGCCAAGCGCACCCTGCCGCGCAACATTTCGCTGGAGGGACTGCGCATCGTCGTCGATTGCGCCAATGGTGCGGCTTACAAAGTGGCACCCGAAGCGCTTTGGGAACTGGGTGCCGAGGTCATTACCATTGGCGTTGAACCGGACGGCTTCAACATTAACCACAAGGTCGGCTCCACCGCGCCGCAGGCGATTTGTGACAAGGTCCGCGAAGTGCGCGCCGATATTGGCATCGCGCTGGATGGCGACGCCGACCGTTTGCTGATCGTTGACGAGCGCGGCGGGCTGATCAATGGCGATCAATTGATGGCGGTGGTCGCCAGTTGCTGGCAGCAGGATAATCGCCTGACCCGCCCGGGCATCGTCTCAACGATCATGTCCAACCTTGGGCTAGAGCGTTACCTCGCCTCCTTGAATCTATCGCTCGCCCGCACCGCCGTAGGTGACCGTTACGTGCTCGAATACATGCGCGAGCATGGTTACAATTTCGGGGGTGAGCAATCGGGTCATTTGATCCTTTCCGATTATGCCACCACGGGCGACGGCCTCGTGGCCGCTTTGCAGGTGCTGGCGGAAATCAAGCGGCAGGATCGTCCGGTGAGTGAGGTTTGCAACCGTTTTACCGCCGTGCCACAGATTTTGAAGAATGTGCGTGGCAGCAATGCCGCCATGCTCACGACCGCGCCGGTCGAGCGCGCCATTGCCGATGCAAGGGCGAAACTTGGCAGCGACGGACGATTGGTGATCCGTCCTTCGGGCACGGAGTCGGTCATTCGGGTTATGGCGGAAGGCGATGACGCGGATCTGGTTGAGAAAATGGTGGATTCGGTCTGCGATGCGCTGAAAGGCCAGGTCGCGGCCTGATCGGGCGTGTCGCTGCAAGGCGCCTGTCTGGATTGGGGACCGTGCCATTGACGCCGCCTTGCCGCCTGCCGCCGCCAAATAAGCCACAGCACGCGCGCTTGTGGGTGCCGCAAGAGTGTGCCAGATATCAGAAGTTACCGGAACCGCGGGGAAAGTTTTGTTCAAGAAGGCTATGGCACTTTTCGCGCAGCCGCATGACGGGCAGGCTCATGGGCACGCACATGGCCATGCGCATGGGCACGATCATGACCACGACCATGGCCATAACCATGGTGTGATGGATGCCACCATTGCCTCGACGGATCGGGGCATTTACGCCATCAAATGGTCATTCATCATCATGTTCGCCGTGGCGCTGGTCGAATTGGCGATCGTGGGCATTTCCGGCAGCGTCGCCCTTCTGGCGGACATGATCCATAATTTCGCCGATGCGACGACGGCGATCCCGCTATTCGTGGCCTTCCGGTTGGTTCGGCGCCTGCCCACCAAGACGTTTAACTACGGCCTTGGCCGGGTCGAGGATTTGGCTGGCCTGCTGATCGTGCTGATCATTTTGTTCAGCACGATCGTTGCCGGCTATGAGGCGATTGAGCGCCTGCTGCATCCCCAACCCATTGCCAATATCGGCTGGGTGGCACTGATGGGCGTTGTCAGCTACATCGGCAACGAGGCTGTGGCGCGGTTGCGCATCAAGATTGGCAAGGAAATCAACAGCGCCGCCCTGATCGCCGACGGCTACCACGCCCGCATTGATGCACGCACATCCCTTGCGGTTGTTGCCGGTGCGGCGCTGGTCTGGCTCGGATTTCCGCTTGCCGATCCGGTTGTCGGCATTCTCATCACCTTGTCGCTGGCAACCATTGTCTGGCAGTCATCGCGCACAGTGCTGGTGCGTATGTTGGATGGCATCGACCCTGGCCTTCATGAGCAAATCAGCCATGTGGCGGCCGGTATCGAAGGCATTGCCGCCGTCACCGAAGTCAAAGCCCGCTGGATTGGCCACCAATTGCATGTCGATACGGTGATTGACGTTCCGCAGAATCTGTCATTGACGCAAGCCAATGCCATTGGCAGCCAATTCAGACGCGGATTGTTTGCCGATATTCCGGCGCTGACCGAAGCCAATGTCCGGTATCATTATCCCGAGGCGGCGTCCCCGGACCATTCCAGTGCCCAGCCGCACGGCCATCATCACCACGAACCCGAGCCATTCCATTTCGAATGTCCCATCGCACAGGGCGAATTGTCGATCATCGACACAGCTGCCGGTGAGCGGTTTGCCCTCAAGCTGATCCGGCACGCGCCGAATTTCTCCGCCCGCGTCGAAATCATTCGCGACGCAGGCCCCGAATGGCACGCCCTGCTGGCAGACCCGCAAGACCATCACCGTCTGCTTGGCCAGACCGCGCCAAAGGAGCCGCACGACTTCTCGGCCAAGCTCCATATCACCACCGAGGCGGGCGATATCGTACTACCCTTTGACATGCACGAGCCGTCAGACCATTCACATTAGAGGCGTTTCATGAATTCCATCCCTGCAATCACCGAAGCCATGGCGCGCGCTGCTGTGGATGCCATGCGCAATGCGGCTTTCTCCGCCGGCCAGGCGGCGACCTTTGTTGTCAGTGATTCGCATGGCGAGGCGATCATCATGTTGCGTATGGACGATGCCGGTCTGCCAACACCGACCATCGCCACCAACAAGGCGTTCACGGCGGCACGCCTGGCGCGTCCTTCGCGTGCGGTCGGAGCCCGCTTAAAGGAAAGCGGCGATATTGCCTTTTATGGCGACGCGCGTTACGTCGGGTTTGCCGGCGGCTTGCCGGTCACGCAACTCAACAAGACGCTCGGCGCAATTGGTGTCAGCGGCCTTACCGAGGATGAAGACGAGGCATTGGCACGGGTTGGCGTTGCCATCATTGCCGCGCTCCTTCGGGCCTGAGGTCGGCAGAAGTTAAAAGCCCAAGTGTGCATACCGGCGGAAAGCAATTCATGTCCCACCCTGACCATCATCATCTTGCAGGCGTCATGGGTTGGCCGGTCATGCACTCCCGCTCGCCGCTGCTGCATAATTACTGGCTGAAGCAGCATCACATCTCCGGCCTTTATGTGCCATTGCCGATTGCGCCGCAGGCATTGGGCGCGGCCTTGCGGGCCATGCCCGCGCTCGGGTTTCGCGGCTGCAATCTCACCATTCCCCACAAGGTTCTGGCGCTGGATATTGTGGATTACATTGACCCGATGGCCAAACGCATGGGCGCGGCCAATTGCATCGTTGTGCGTGAAGATGGCTCGCTTGCCGGTTTCAACCACGACGGTTTTGGCTTTATCGAAAGCCTGCGCGAAGCCAAGCCCGACTGGCGTGCCGACGCCGGCCCGATCGTTGTTTTGGGGGCAGGCGGGGCCGCCCGTGCCGTGGTGCAATCGCTTGTCGATCGTGGTACGCGCGAAATCCGCCTTCTCAACCGGACTCTGGCGCGGGCGCAGACTTTGGCGCAAAGCCTCGATGGCCCGGTAGAAGTGCTGGATTGGGACATGCGCGACGCGGCGCTGGATGGCGCTGCCATGCTCGTCAACACCACAAGTCAGGGCATGTCGGGGCAGCATGAACTGGATATTTCACTCCAGCGCTTGCCGGCCCATGCGGTCGTCGCGGATATTGTCTATATCCCGCTGGAAACCCATTTGCTCCAGATGGCGCGCGAGCGCGGCCATCTGACCGTCAACGGCTTGGGCATGTTGCTGCATCAGGCGAGGCCGGCATTCCACGCCTGGTTTGGCATTCTGCCGCAGGTCACCCCGCAATTGCGCGCATTGCTGGAGCAATCCATTCGCGAACCTCACTGAAGCGGCAATGACGGCGCCCATGGCCATGGCCTCGGCCTCGCGGCGTGCGGGCGGCGTCGGCTCTGGCGCTGGATATGCCGGCAGAGGGTGGGCACCGCAACCTTGGTGCCGCAAATATGGCGCATGGCGTGCCCGAAGCTGAACGCGCTGGCTGGCCCGAGCAGATAAAGGCCCTTGAGCCGGGTTTCAAAATGCAGCGTCAGCGGCGCCTCGCCCGCCTGCAGGCCAAGCCCGTCACGCAAATTTTGGGCTAGCAGCGGATGGCCCGCCATATCCACCCGATAACCGGTGGCGGCGATCAGATGATCGCAATGCAGCACCCTGGAACCCTGCGGCCCATGGACGGTCACACACACCTTTGCGCCTTCCAGGCGTGCATCCGTGATGGAGGTGCCCAACTCGAGCGGCACTTTGCCGTCAATCCGCGCCTTCAGGTCCCATGCACCCGATGGCCCCCAGGAGTTTCTCAAGGAGCGCCGCCGCAGATTTTCTGGCAGCAACCAGAACAATAGCGGCCATTCCGACAGAATATAGGCGCGCCAGCCCGTGCCCAGCCCAGCCCGCGGGTGCAGGATCGCATGCCACCACGGACGCACAATTTCCGGTGCGCCGTTCCATACCACATGCGGCTCGCGCACCAGCACCCGCACCTGGGTGCCCTGCTCGGCGAGGAGGGCAGCAAGGCCCAAGGCGGATTGGCCGCCGCCCACCACGAGCACGTCCTTGCCCTTGACCCAGTCGATTGGCCCGAAATCGGCACCATGCAACAGATTGGGTTTTGGCAGATGCGCCAGATTTTGCGGCAGTCGCTGGTGTCCCATCAGGCCGGTGGCCAGAACCACACGCTTGGATAGCAGCGTCCGGCCATCGGCGAGGCGGGTGATGTAGCCAGCCTCATGACCCGCGATCTCATCCACCTCCGACGTCAGCCGGTGGGTGCTGGCGTTGGGCAATTGATCGGCAAACCAGCGTCCATAGGCGATGAAAATTTCGCGCGGCAGCACCATGCCCACCGGCGCATAGTCAATGCCATGGGCGGCGCAATAATCGCGCAACCGAAGCCCCTTTTGCGGCGCGCAAATATCGGTGGCAAAGGCCTCCGAGCGCATGTTCATGCCCGGCGGCGCGTGCTCGGCCCAGGCTTGCATGGGCGAACCGATCAGGTAATGGCCAACCCCCGCAGCACTCAGATGCGCCGACAGCGACAGGCCGTAGGGTCCGGCGCCGATGATAACCGTATCCACGTTCCCCATAATGGCTCCCGTCATTGTTTGGCGCTACGCTGGCGCATGGAACCGCCATTGGACAACAGCCGCTCGAACTGACGCCGCAGCGAATCCTTGCCATAATAGGCCAGCGCCGGCAGAGGGTCCTGCCAGCGCCAGTAGCCGTCTTTTTTGCGGTATACCTTGGGCAATAATTCTGGCGGGGCGCGCTGTGCCAGGCTGGACGCCCACACCACCGGCCATCGCGGCGGGGCCTCCCGCAAGGCTGGCAGACCCACTTCATGGCGATAGGCGGCCAGCGGCAGGTTCACGCCGCTCAGCGTCGCGATTTCCTCCTGCCAGTCGCTGCGCCCCACCGTTGGCTCTATCATCAGAAACTGGCGGCGGCGGGCGTCAAATTTATATTCGACGCTGCCCATGCCCTCAAAGCGGGCGCGATCGGCAAAGGCCAAGGTCATGGGCTCCAGAATGCCGCTGGCTTCGGGTGCGGCGATGCACACCGCTGTGCTGCCAACATCGCGCGGAAAGCAGCGCAGCTTCCGGCCAGTGAACACGCTGACGGTGCGCCCCTCCGCACCGCGATAGAACAGCGTGAAGTAAATGTTGGATTCCGGCCCCTCGATCCATTCCTGCGCGACGATACCGCCCGGCGTCTGCAACATGGCGATGGCCATATCCACCGCCTCCCGCAAATCATGCACCTGCACGGCACGCGCTTTTTGGCCGCTGAGCACGTGGCGCTTGTCTTCAGGCTTCAAAACCGCCGGAAAGTTCAGCTGGGCGAGGTTCTCAAGATCGTCGAGGTTTGCCAAAACGGCTGTTCGCGGCACCGGAAATGCGTTGTTGGATGCAAATTCATGAAATTTGGCTTTGTCGCTCAGCATTTTCACGGCGCTGTCCTCGGGCAGCCGAAAGCGAAAATGCGGGCGCAAAATATCCCGGTTTTCGGAAATGGCATGCAAAGATTCCTCGCCAGTCAGGAACAGCATGGGCCTTTGCGAAAATTGCTGACCGATTTCGATCATTTCGCTCATGAAATTCCGGCCCTTGAACCCTGAAATCAACTGGCTGCGCGCATATCGCGACCAAATTCCGGGGACATTCCTGTCCAGATCGAGAATACGAATCGGCATCCCGCCGCGCGCCAGCGAACGGAGAATGCCAAGACCGTTAAGCTCAGCGCCAACAATAATCGCCGCAACAGGATGCATTGCCAAATTTCTTTTATATTCAAAATCAACAAGTTAGTATTAGGCCGCAATGTCCCGATTTGAAAAAGTTAACAGGCCGTTTCATTCATGAATTATTAAGGCGTTGTTTTCGTTTCATTTTGGGATTTGGCGCAACTTGCGCTATCCCCAGCAACGGTCGTGCCAAAAGGTTTTTCGGGCGTTTCTGGAACGAAAACAGCAAACGCGAGGCCGGCAATGCGCTTCGCCCCTTCCCGAAACGGTACAGCCCTGCTATTTGGCTGCTATGACAACACACAGCTTCGACAATATCCGCAATTTTTCCATCGTCGCGCATATCGATCATGGCAAATCGACACTGGCGGATCGGTTAATCCAATCCACCGGCACCGTGGCTGCCCGCGATATGGTCGAGCAGGTGCTGGATTCGATGGATATCGAGCGCGAGCGCGGCATCACCATCAAGGCCCAGACGGTGCGTCTTGAATATAAGGCGCTGGACGGCAAGACCTATATCCTCAACTTGATGGATACGCCCGGCCACGTCGATTTCGCCTATGAAGTATCGCGCTCGCTGGCCGCCTGCGAGGGGTCCTTGCTGGTCGTGGACGCCAGCCAGGGCGTTGAAGCGCAGACCCTTGCCAATGTTTATCATGCCCTGGACGCCGGCCACGAAATCGTGCCGGTGTTGAACAAGATTGATCTGCCCGCAGCTGAACCCGAGCGCATCAAGCAGCAGATTGAAGATGTGATCGGTCTCGATGCCTCTGACGCAGTGCCGATTTCCGCCAAGACCGGCCTTGGCATTGATCTGGTTCTGGAAGCCATTGTCAAAAGACTGCCGCCGCCCAAGGGTGACCCGGACGCCCCGCTGAAAGCACTGCTCGTCGATAGCTGGTATGATGCCTATCTGGGTGTTGTCGTGCTGGTGCGCATTATTGACGGCACTTTGCGCAAGCACCAGAAAGTCAAGATGATGGGTACCGATGCCCATTACGAGGTCGACAAGATCGGCGTATTCCGTCCTAAAATGCAGGATGTCGAAATTCTGGGTCCTGGGGAAATTGGTTTTATCACCGCCCAGATCAAGCAGGTTGCCGACACCCGCGTCGGCGATACCATCACCAACGAGCGCAATGGCTGCGTCACAGCTTTGCCCGGCTTCAAGCCAGCGCAACCGGTGGTTTTCTGTGGGCTGTTTCCGGTGGATGCAGCCGAATTTGAGGAATTGCGCGCAGCCATGGGCAAGTTGCGCCTGAACGACGCCAGCTTTTCCTATGAAATGGAGAGTTCGGCGGCGCTCGGTTTTGGTTTCCGCTGCGGTTTCCTTGGCCTGTTGCATCTGGAGATTATTCAGGAACGTTTGCAGCGCGAGTTTAATCTCGACCTCATCGCCACCGCGCCGTCAGTCATATACAACATTCTGCTGCGCGACGGCACCACCATTGACCTGCACAATCCCGCCGACATGCCCGACATTGTCAGCATTGAGGAAATCCGCGAACCGTGGATTCGCGCCACCATCCTCACCCCGGATGATTATCTGGGTGCCATTCTCAAGCTCTGCCAGGATCGGCGCGGCTTGCAGATTGACCTCAATTACGTCGGCAAGCGCGCCATGGTCACCTATGACCTGCCGCTGAATGAAGTGGTGTTTGATTTTTATGATCGGCTGAAGTCCATTTCCAAGGGCTATGCCTCGTTTGACTATAATCTCACCGATTATCGCGCTGGCGATCTGGTCAAAATGTCGATTCTGGTCAATGCAGAGCCGGTGGATGCGCTTTCGATGCTGGTACACCGCGACCGCGCCGATAGCCGTGGCCGTGCCATGGTGGAAAAGCTACGCGAATTGATCCCGCCGCATATGTTCCAGATTCCGGTGCAGGCCGCGATTGGCGGCAAGATCATCGCCCGCGAAACCATCCGCGCCTTGCGCAAGGATGTGACGGCCAAATGTTATGGCGGCGATGCCACCCGCAAACGCAAGCTTCTGGAGAAGCAAAAAGCTGGCAAAAAGAAAATGCGTCAGTTTGGCAAGGTCGAAATCCCGCAGGAAGCCTTCATCGCTGCGCTCAAAATGGACGATTGAACGAGAGCTGTGGTGGGCTATATTTTAGCCCATGACAGCATCCGCGTTAAAAGTTCTGAAACAGCGCCTCGCCGAGGCAAAATCCATCGTCGCCTTCACTGGCGCTGGCATTTCAACCGAATGCGGTGTGCCAGATTTTCGCACCCCCGGCTCGCCGTGGCTAGAAAACGCGCCCATCGACTTTGCGCGTTTTATGGCGGATCCAGCCATGCAAAACGAGGCGTGGCGTCGCAAATTCGCGATGGACGCGCTTTATGCCCATGCCAAGCCTGGCCCAAGTCATAAAATTCTGGCCCGTTTGCTGCGCGACAACATTCTACACGCCATTATTACCCAAAACATCGATGGGTTGCATCAAGCGTCGGGGGTTCCGCCCGAAAAACTCGCCCAATTGCACGGCAATGGCACCTATGCGGCCTGCCTTTCCTGTCAAAAGCATTTTGACCTCGGCCCGCTTCGGGAGGCATTTGTGGCCTATGGCCGCGTTCCGCCCTGTTCGTGCGGGGGCCTCCTGAAATCGGCAACCATATCCTTTGGTCAACCTATGCCCGTCGCCACGATGCAGCAAGCGTTGCGCTGGAGCCAAGCTTGCGATGTATTTATCGCCATCGGCAGTTCTTTGCGCGTGCACCCAGCAGCGCAATTGCCCAAATTGGCGAAGCAAGCGGGGGCATGTTTGGTGATCCTCAACCGAGAGGCAACCCCGCTGGATGCGATGGCCGATTTTATTTGGCGAGACGAAATTGGCACTGCTTTGAAATTTCTTTGGCCCGACACCCCAATTCATCCACAGATTTCATCATTGGCCACTGTAACGGGCGAATCATGATGCTATTGTCCAACGGTAGGTGATTCGTTTTTTGAGTCGCTGCAGGCTTCAGGCTTTTAGGAGCGGGTCAGTGGGCAGCAAAATTACAGATATTTCATTAGAGCCAAGCGCCGTTTTGGACGCTGAGCAACCGTCTATTTTGACGGAGATGACGGGCCGGATTAAGTGGTTTGACCCGACCAAGGGCTATGGCTTCATTGTGCCGGATCTGGGCGGGGCCGACGTTTTGTTGCATGTCACCATTTTGCGGCGCGATGGTTTCCAGGCGGCCCAGGAAGGCATGCGCATTGTCTGCGAAGTGCAAAAGCGCGAAAAAGGCCTTCAGGTCTATCGTGTTTTGTCGGTGGATGAATCAACGGCTGTGCACTCGGCCGAGCAGCCGCCTGCCCGCACGCTGGTGCAGGTGGTGCCCAAGGGTGGTTATGAAATCGTCATCGTCAAATGGTTCAACCGGGTGCGCGGCTTTGGCTTCGTGTCACGCGGCGATGGCACCGATGATATTTTCATCCATATGGAGACGCTGCGCCGCTACGGCATTGCCGAGGTGAAGACCGGCGACAGCCTTCTGGTGCGTTTTGGCGATGGTCCCAAGGGTCTGATGGCGGCCGAAGTGCGGCTTCTCGAAACGGCCTTGCCCGCTTCGCATTGATGCTGACGCATCTGGTATCATTTGATGCCGGCACGCATGAAGCTTTGCACGAACTGCCGCTGAAACAGCAAAAACCCGATCAGCAAGGGCGCTGAACTCATCAGTGTTGCGGCTGAGATGATGGACCAGTCGATGCCTTGATCGACCGAAGCAAATACTTGCAAGCCCACGGTCAGGGGACGCTTGTTGACCGAACTCGTGACGATCAGCGGCCACAGGAAATTGTTCCAGTGGAAACTGACCGAGACAAGCCCCCAGGCGGCATAGACCGGCTTGGCCAGCGGCACATAGACCCGCCACAATATTTGCAGCGGCGACGCCCCTTCCATACGCGCGGCATCTTCCAGCTCTTTGGGTACGGATCGAAAGGTCTGCCGCAGCAAGAATATGCCAAAGGCTGAAGCTATATAAGGCAGGCCTATGCCGGTGAGGGTGTTGACCAATCCAAGCTGCGACAACGTCCGGTAATTTTCGACAATCAAAATGTCGGGCGTGACCATCAACTGCACCATGACCAATGAAAATATCAGGCCCTGGCCGCGAAACGGCGCCCGCGCCAAAGCAAAGGCACCCAGCGTGCAAATGCCAAATTGCATCACCAGAATGCCGGATACCAGAATGCAGGTGTTCAAAAAATAGGTCGCGAAAGGTGCAGCGGCAAAGGCCTTGGCAAAATTCTGCAGGGTCAGGGGCGCCATCAGCTCGAATTTGGCGACATAGGCGGCAGGGTGCACCGCAGCCCAAACCGCATAGGCCATCGGCAGCAGCCAGGCTCTCGCCATGAGCCAACCACCCAATGTCGCCAATACAGTGCCAAAAGCGTTCGATTTTCCGCTCATCGGTAATGCACCCTGCGCCCGAACAGGGCAAATTGCAGAAAGGACAATAACCCCAGACCCAATAGCAAAACCGTGGAGATGGTCGCGCCATAATAGGTGTCCCAGAAGGAAAAGGCTGTCTGGTAAACATAGAAAATCAGCAACGACGTTGCATTGTCCGGCCCGCCACCGGTCATGGAAATCACCTGGTCAACAACGCGAAAGCTATTGATTAGCGCGTTGACGCCGACAAACAAGGTCGTGGGCATCAACAGCGGCAGGGTCACGCGCCAAAAGGTCTGCCATGCGTTGGCCCCTTCCAGTTGCGCCGCCTCAATCAGGCTGGGCGGAATTTGCTGGAGCGCAGCGAGATAGAAAACCATGAAAAATCCGGCCTCTTTCCAGATGGCCACCACCATCAACGCCCCGAGCGCCGTATGGGGATTGCCCAGCCAATTATGCGAACCCGCGCCAAATAAATGCCCGATCTGGTCAATCAGGCCATAATCGGCGGTATAAAAATAGATCCAGATATTGGCGGCACCGATCATCGGCAGCATGGTGGGCAGAAAAAACGCCAGCCGCATGAAGGCGCGCCCTTTGATCCGCCCATTCGTCCAGAGCGCCATCGCCAGCGCCAGAATGATCGAGACCGGCACGGTGACTGCCGCATAAAGCAGGTTATTGCGCAGCGCCTGCCAGAATATGGGGTCTGCCAGCAGCGCTTCATATTGCGCCATTCCCGCAAAAGTCGCCGCTTTGGCACCATGCGGCGTGAACCAGAATGAATCAATGATGGTGACAATCGTTGGCGCAATCGTGAACACCACGAGAAACAGCAGCGCCGGCAATAGCATCAGCCAATTTTGCATGGGCGCGGCAAGCCGATGGGCAGGGGGCGCGGTTCCCCCTGCAACTGACCCGCTTTGCCTGTGCGCGCCCGCCATTGATTATTGATAGCTCTTCAAAAGCCGAACGGCATTGGCCTGTGCCTGCTTCAGCGCGACATCGGCCGGTTTGGCACCGGTGAGAACCGCCTGCAAAGCGTCATTCAGGCCCTGCGTGACACGTTCATTGTCGTGGGTGGAAAGCTCGGCCACCGAATCTTTCAACTGGTCCCTGGCGACCGCCGCCGCCGGGAAGCTCGCGACATAGGCCTTCATCTTTGGCGTTTCCCACGCATCCGGGCGGGTCGCGACGTAACCGGTGGCAATGCCCCAGTCAGCGGCGCGCTCAGGCGTTGTCAGAAACTGCACGAATTTGAACGCGGCTTCCTGCTGCTCCGGCGTGGCTTTTTTGAAGATATAGAGATTGCCGCCACCGGTTGGCGAACCGCCACGCATCTTGGCGGGCAGGGGTGCCACGCCAAAGTTGAAGCCGGCATGGGCTTTGACATTGGTGAGATTGCCAGTGGTGGTCCACATCATTGCAATCTTCTTTTGGAAGAAATCTTCCGGCGTCGTGCCCCATTGGGTGATGCCTTCGGGCATGACCTTGTCTTTTACCGAGAGATCGCGAAAAAACTGCGCGGCCTCGACCACTTTGGGGTCATCGAAAAAAGTCTTCTTGCCGTCTGGCGACGCCAGCGTTGCCCCGGCTTCGGTTGCCAGCGACTGGAACAGCCAGTAAGGGAAGCCCGACGAGGGGATCTGCACGCCCCATTGCGTGACCTTGCCGGAGGCATCCTTCAGTGTCAGCTTCTGGCCCATGCTCACGAGTTCGTCCCAGCTTGCCGGGGCTTTATCGGGGTCAAGGCCAGCGGCCTTGAACGCATCCTTGTTCCAGTACTGCACCACGGTCGAGCGCTGGAACGGAATGCCCCAGGTTTTGCCGCCGGTCATGCTATTGGCCATGAAAGCGGGGTAGAACGCCTGCAGCAACGCTTTTTGCTCAGCTGTCTTGGCAAGATCGTCGAACGGCACCACCAGATCATTGTCAATCATCGTGAACATGTCGGTGGACAGCAGCACGGCAATGGTCGGCGGGGTGCCCGCCTTGGCCGCCGTCAGCGCCTTGGCGGTCGTGTCCTGATACGAGCCGGTATAAACCGGCTTGACGACGATATCCGGGTTGGCCTTTTCAAATTCGGCAACATAGCCATCGAGAATCTTGGTAATCGGCCCACCCACCGCAATCGGGTAATAAAAGGTAATATCGGTTGCTGCCCAGCAGGACTGCATGGCCAGAAAGCTCGCGCCGATGGTCGCCGTGCGTAACAATTGTTTCAACATGTGTCGCTCCTCAGGTAATGATTTCATGGGCCTTGCGTGCATTGCGCACGTCTGCGTGCAGTCTTTGGCCGGTTTTCGTGTCAAACAGGTGAATGGCGGCGGGGTCGAAATTCAGCTGCGCGCGGGCGCCAATTTGCGCTGCATTGCGTCCGTTCTGGCGGATGGTGAGCCGGTTTTCGCCCAATCGGCAGGTCACGAGGCAATCGGCGCCCAGATATTCGCTCGCCTCCACCTGTGCCATGCCATTTTCATGCAGCGTCAGGCGAATGTCTTCCGGGCGCAGGCCAGCTGTCATCGTGCGCTCGCCAATGCCTTCAAAGCCCGGCACATTCTCGGTCAGATCAATGAAATTCATCGCGGGCGAACCCAGAAACCGCGCCACGAATATGCTGCCAGGATGCGCATATAATTGGTGCGGCGTGCCCAATTGCTCGATTTTGCCGCCGCGCAACAGCAGCACCCGATCGGCCATGCTCATCGCCTCCGCCTGATCATGCGTGACGAAAATCAAGGTTATGCCGAGCCTTTGCTGCAACGCCCGGATTTCGCTGCGCAAATCTGCGCGCAATTGCGCGTCGAGATTGGACAGGGGTTCATCCATCAGACACACCGAGGTTTCCGCCACCAGCGCCCGCCCCAGCGCCACCCGCTGTTGCTGACCGCCGGACAATTGGCCCGGTTTCCGGTCCAGCAAGGCACCAAGATTGAGCAACTCGCTAACCCGTTTCAGCCGCTTGGCCCGTTCAGCCGCCGCAATCCGGCGGATGGACAACCCGAAAGTGATGTTTTCAGCCACGTTGAGATGCGGGAACAGCGCATAAGATTGGAAAACCATGGCGATGCCGCGCTCGGAACCGGGCACCCCCGTCACGTCGCGGCCACCAATCCGGATTTTGCCGCTGTCGGGATCGTCAAGGCCGGCGATCAGTCGCAGCAGCGTGGACTTGCCGCAACCCGAGGGCCCAAGCACCACCAGAAATTCACCCTCAGCCACTTTGAAGGAAATGTGGTCAACGACACGGTTAGGCCCGTAAGCCTTCACCAGATCCTCTGCCGCAACCGATCCCATAATTCTGCTCCACCCGCAAAGCATGCAATTAGGAATTGAGAATGAAACAAATGTGACAATCGCGCCAAAGCATGGCCGCCCATCAATCGAGCACGAATCCAATTGATTCACAAGCCAATTACGGGCCGACTACGGACACAGTGCCGTGCCATTCATAACAGAATTTTACGTGGCGAGATCTGTCGGCACCGCCGCACGGGCCACGCTTTTTTGCGCCAGATAGGCGTTGATTGCCTCCGCTGCCTGCGCTGGCAGATGCAGCCCAAGTTTGGAGCGCCGCCACAAAATGTCCTCGGCGGTTTGCGCCCATTCATGGGCAACGAGATAGTCAATCTCGGTCGCGGTCAGGCCCGCCCCGAAATCCTCACCCAAATCGGCCATGCCTTGCGCCTGACCCAGCATGTCCAGCGTGCGCGATCCATAGGCTTTGGCAAGGCGATTGGCCAGGGCAGCGGGCAGGAATGGCTTTTTCTTCAAGATTGCCGCAATCAAAGCGTCCATATCACCATTTTCGAAGTCGCCCCCGGGCAGGGGAGCATTCTTCGTCCATGACGCCCCGCGCGCGCCGAGCCCCGCCTCGATATGCGTCAGGATCGATTCCGACAGGCGGCGATAGGTGGTGATTTTGCCACCAAAAATATTGACCAGCGGCGCTTGATCGATCTTTTCTTCCCGGATGACATAATCCCGCGTCGCCTCCTGCGCAGCGGCGGCGTGATCATTATAGAGCGGGCGCACGCCCGAATAGGCGCTAACGACATCGCTCACCGCGATCGGGCGGACAAAATATTCGCTGGCCGCCGCGCATAGATATTGCGTCTCGTCGGCGCTGATTTCCACCGTGCTGACGTCTCCGGTGAAATCAATGTCCGTGGTGCCAATCAGGGTGAAGTCGTCCTCGTAGGGGATCGCAAAAATAATCCGCGCATCGCCATTCTGGAAAATATAGCAACGGTCATGCTCAAATATCTTCTTCACGATAATATGGCTGCCTTTGACGAGGCGCACTTGCTCCGGCTCACGGCGGGCCAGCACATCGCCCAAAATATGGTCCACCCACGGCCCGGCGGCGTTGATCAGTATTTTGGCCTGCCACTCGCTGTCGCGGCCATCGTGTTGATCGCGGGTGCGAATGACCCATGCGCCATTCACGGCCCGGGCATCGATCACCTTGCAGCGGGTGCGGATGTGAGCGCCGCGGGCCTGTGCATCCTGCGCCAGCGCCACCACCATCCGCGCATCATCCACCCAGCAATCGGAATATTCAAAGCCAATCTTGAATTCGGGCTTTAAGGGCGCTCCGGCAGCATCATGGCGCAAATCGAGCTTGCGGGTGCCGGGCAATTGGCTGGGGCCGCCGAGGTGGTCATATATGAAAAGCCCCAGCCGCAGCATCCAGGCCGGGCGCAAGCCAGCGTGATGGGGCAACACAAAGCGCAGCGGGTGCACAAGATGCGGCGCATTTCGCCACACGATCTCGCGCTCGCCCAAAGCTTCGCGCACCAAGCGGAACGCGTAATGTTCGAGATATCGCAATCCGCCGTGAATGAGCTTGGTGGCTTTGGACGATGTGCCGCTGGCAAGGTCATTCATTTCCGCCAAAGCCACGCTGTACCCGCGCCCGATCGCATCGCGCGCGATACCGCAGCCATTGACGCCGCCGCCAATCACGAAAACATCGACGCTCCGGGGCTCAGAGCCGGAAAGGCTTGGGGTGGTGTTCATTGAGGATCGGCTCCGCATCCTGTCCGGGGCGACCTTACGGCCGGGTACAGAAGCCACAACATATGCGATCCTTCGGCAAGATCAACGCCGCGCGACCCCGCGCCAGCGCAATTTTGCGTCAGTGCCTATTGGCGATATTGCTGGATGCGCGTCGTGCGAAGGCCCGCGAGGCCATGCTGGTCAATGGAAACCTGCCAGCTCAAAAATTCGTCCACGGTCAATGTATAGCGTGTGCAGGCTTCTTCGAGGGACAAAAGTCCGCCGCGCACGGCTGCGACCACTTCCGCTTTGCGGCGGATGACCCAGCGCTTGGTGGAGGTGGGTGGCAAATCGGTTATCGTCAGCGGGCTTCCATCGGGGCCGATGACATATTTAACGCGGGGACGCAATGCTTCGACCATTTCGCGATACTCACCTACTCAAAAATCATACTCGACACTGATCACCCTACAGCGCTGCATTTAAGATTTAGATAAGTGGATCAATCGCAATTTTGACGTATTTGAACGAATTGGGCGTCGATATTAACGATTTCGACGCCCAATCTTCCGCAATTGTACGGTTTCGGGACGCAGTGCAAACTTCCATTAACTACGTTGTCGCGCCAGCGAAATTTCCATTCAGCCCGGCGGCAGGTGCCTAGCGTCCGAAACGTCCATGAAAATCGGCTTTGCCAAGCATGTTCATATGGATCATGAACCCGGTGAGCGATGCCGTTGCATTGGCGGGCAGATCCAGTTTGGGCACCTTCAGCGCATAAACCGTGAAGTTGTAATGATGCGGCGCATCGCCAACCGGCGGGCAGGGCCCCCCATAGGCCGCGATGCCATAATCGGTCGGGATCATCGCGGCCCCAGCCGGCAGGCCTTCGCCGCCCATCGCCCCGGCGCCTTCCGGCAATTGGCTCGTGCTGGCCGGAATGTTCACCACCACCCAATGCCAGAACCCAGCGCCACCCGTGGGAGCATCGGGGTCATGCACCATCAGCGCGAAGCTTTGCGTGCCTTCTGGTGCATTCTTCCAGCCAACCTGCGGTGAAATATTCTCACCCGTGCAGCCAAAATCATTGAAAGCATAACGAAGCGGTATGGTGCCTGCCGATGGAAAGGCGGCACTGGAGGCTTCAAATTTCTGCATATTGGCCATGTTGCTACTCCCATTGATTATGGCGACAAACTAGTCTGTGTGAAATTGGGTTGCAACAGCCGATGGCAAGGCGCCTGTCAGGGTTGAATTTGCCCCAGCACCTGCATCAATTCATCGACCTTGCGGCGCTGGTCGAGTTGATCGCCCGAGTTGATTGCCCCCGCCACGCAATGGTTGACGTGATCCTTCAGCACTACGGTCTCCACACGCTTCAGCGCCGCCCGCGCTGCCGCAATCTGGTGGATGATATCAATACAATAGCGGTCTTCTTCCACCATATTGGCAATACCGCGCACCTGGCCTTCAATGCGTTTGAGGCGGGTGCGACACGTAGTCTTGGTTTCGTTCTGCATGCTTGACACATACCCCATCCGGGTATAGATCACAAGACGCTTAATACCCTATAGGGGTATATTACAGAAAGGTCGCGTTATGTCGACAACCCCAAATTCTCCCCATGATGGCCATTCGCATGCGATGTCGGGTTGCGCCTGTTCGCATACGGACGCGGCGGTCGCAAAAGCGGACCCGGCCAAGGTGAAGGATCTGGTCTGCGGCATGGACGTCGACCCGCTGACCGCCAAACATATTACTCGCCATGAAGACAAGAATTACTTTTTTTGCTCCGCCGGTTGCAAAGCCAAATTCGAGAAGGATCCTGCCACCTATCTCGCGCAGGCCACCCAAAAGACGATGGTTGCCGCTGACGCCAATGCCCCCGTCAAGCTGAAGGATCTGGTTTGCGGGATGGACGTGGACCCTGAGACCACCAGGCATTTCTCCCGCCACGACGACAAAAACTACTTTTTCTGTTCGGCGGGTTGCAAGACCAAGTTTGAGAAAGATGCCGCCAGCTATTTGGCTCGCGCGACAGACACCACCGACAAGCCGGCCACGGTCAAGGATCTGGTGTGCGGCATGAATGTGAATCCCGTGACCACCAAGCACTTCACCCGCCACGATGACCGTAATTATTTCTTCTGCTCGGCCGGGTGCAAAACCAAATTTGAAAATGATGCGGCCACCTATCTGGCGCGCGCGGCGCAAAAGCCGTCGGCCAGACCGGTCGCCGCGCCTGCCAAAGGCGATGCCAACACCATTTATACCTGCCCGATGGACCCGCAGATTGAGCAATTGGGGCCCGGTACCTGCCCGATCTGCGGCATGGCGCTGGAGCCAAAAATCATCAGTGCCGACAGTGGCCCCAATCCCGAACTCGTGGACATGTCCCGCCGGTTCTGGATCGGTGCCATATTCACCGTTCCGCTATTCATCCTGGCCATGGCGCTTGATTTTTATCATTCGCCCTATCCTGTTGCCTGGACCAATTATGCGCAGCTCGCCCTCGCGACGCCGGTGGTGCTTTGGGGTGGCTTTCCGTTCTTCCAGCGTGGGTGGCTTTCGGTTTTAACGCGCAATTTCAATATGTTCACGCTGATTGCATTGGGCACGGGCGTGGCCTTCATTTATTCTCTGACCGCGACGCTCGCACCTTGGGTTTTCCCCAGCACCTATGTGGACGCGCGCGGCGGAGTCGCGGTCTATTTTGAGGCCGCAGCCGTTATCATTGAACTGGTGCTGCTGGGCCAGATCCTGGAATTGCGGGCGCGCGATCGCACCTCGGGTGCCATTCGTGCCCTGCTGAACCTTGCGCCCAAAACCGCGCATCTTCTGAACCAGGATGGCACTGAAACCGAAATTTCACTGGATCAGGTGGTGGCAGGCGATCAACTCCGGGTACGGCCGGGCGAAAAAGTGCCGGTGGATGGTGTCATTCTGGAAGGCAATTCGGCACTCGATGAATCGATGGTCACTGGCGAGGCCATGCCGGTAGCCAAAAAGCCGGACGACTCGATCATTGGCGGCACGCTCAACCAAACCGGGCTTTTGACCATGCAAGCCCGCCAGGTGGGCGCGCATACCATGCTGGCGCGCATTGTGCAGATGGTGGCCGATGCCCAGCGCTCGCGCGCCCCCATTCAGCGTTTGGCGGATCGCGTCGCCAGCTGGTTTGTGCCGTTGGTTCTGCTTGCGGCGGTGGTGGCTTTTGCGGCCTGGTATATATATGGCCCGCAGCCCTCCTTCACCTATGGGTTGATTGCTGCCGTGTCGGTGTTGCTGATTGCTTGCCCCTGCGCGCTGGGGCTGGCGACGCCGATGTCCATTATGGTCGGTATCGGCCGCGGGGCCAGCTTTGGCGTGTTGGTCAAGAATGCCGAAGCGCTTGAGCGGCTGTCAGCGGTGGATACGCTGGTTCTCGACAAGACGGGCACCCTCACCGTCGGCAAACCGAAAGTCGTGCAGATTGTTCCGGCCAACGGCTGGCAGGCCGATGATTTACTGCGCCTCGCCGCCAGCCTGGAGCAGGGTTCCAACCATCCGCTCGCCCATGCTTTTGTGGTCGAGGCCAAAGAACGCGGCTTGCACCTTGCCGAGGTCAAGAAATTTGACGCCCCCACCGGCAAGGGCGTGCAGGCTGAGGTCGAGGGCCGGATGATTCGGCTCGGTTCGATCGCGCTTTTGAACGGTGCGGGCATTGTCACTGACCCATTGGCCAGCGTTGCGGAAACTCTGCGTGAGGGGGCGGCAACGGTGATTTTCATGGCGGTCGACCAGACGCTGGTCGGCATTTTTGCTATCAAGGACCCGCTCAAGCCAACCACGGCCAAGGCATTGGCCGCCCTTAAGGCGGATGGTTTGCGCCTGATCATGCTCACCGGGGACAATCAGGCCACCGCGCGCGCCGTGGGTGCGAATTTGGGGTTTGACATGATCCTCGCGGATGCTTTGCCAGCGCAAAAGCTGTCCCTGGTCGCTGATCTCAAGGCGCAAGGCCGGGTGGTTGCCATGGTCGGTGATGGCATCAATGACGCGCCGGCCCTTGCGGCGGCGGACGTCGGTATAGCCATGGCTTCGGGCACTGAGGTTGCGCTTGAAAGCGCCGGCGTCACCTTGGTCAAAAGTGATCTGATGGGGATAGTCGCGGCACGCGCCCTGTCCAAGGCGACAATGGCCAATATCCGCCAGAATCTGATATTTGCGTTTCTGTATAACGGCGCCGGGATTCCGATTGCAGCCGGGGTGCTTTATCCATTTCTGGGACTGCTGCTCTCGCCGATGATTGCCGCCGGTGCGATGGCCCTGTCCTCGGTCAGCGTCATCGGCAATGCGCTGCGGCTGCGCATGTTGAAACTTGGCTAAGCCTGAGGGCTTCCCAATTGGTGAAATTGCGCCATAGTAAGGGCAGTTCATGGATCGGGCAGGTGGGGCATAATGCAGAAGCTGGAATTTTCCGACGTGTATGCGCCCGCCAGCCAATTGGGGGCGCAAGCCATTTCGGATTGGCGCACGATCGACCAAAAGCAAATTGACCTTTTTGCCGAGGCAACGGGTGACCGGCAATGGATCCATATCGACAGCGCCCGCGCCAAAGTTGAATCACCCTATGGCGCGACGGTTGCCCATGGCTATCTGACACTGTCATTGGTGGCACCGTTTTCGCAAAGCTGCATCAAGGTCAACAAGGTTCAGCTTGCCTTGAATTACGGGCTGAACAAGGTGCGGTTTCCCGCGCCTGTCATTGTCGGCTCGCAATTGCGCGGCCGGTTCGTCCTGCACGCCTGCGAGCCTATTGCTGGTGGGTGCCAGCTAACCTGGGACGCGACCATTGAAATTGCAGGGGGCGACAAACCGGCCTGCGTCGCGCAACTTCTCACTCGCTGGATCGCGCAATAATCGCCGGAAATTATGGCTGGCCCGGCGCGCCATGCACCACCACTTGCTTGTCACCGGGGGATTTGATGCGCCATGCAAGCCGAATGTCCTTTTCGGCCCCTGCCGCCAAATCAAACTGCCAGTGCAAAATGCCGCGTCGCCCCTGGCTGTCCTTCGAGGGGGTCGGCGCGGTTTGCGGCAGGGTCTCCACGGTGATCGCGGCATTTTCAGACACCGGCACCCGATCAACCACTTCCACCTGCACCGGGAAGCTGTGCAGATTGCGGATTTTTGTTTCGTAATCGCGCGTTTCGGATTTGGTCTGTCCGAGCCAACTGATTTCATTGCCTTTGATGTTCACCGGCACCCGGGACACTTGGATATCCGGGTCGATGCCAAAACCAAGAACGAGCGGTTCGCCAGCCGGGGTTACGGGCACGCTGGCATGTCCGACGAAAACGCCGTCGCGATAGAGGTTCACCTGACCGGGCAAAATTGCGGCACCGGAATGGTTGACCATGGACGCCGACAGATAGGAATCAAGGTTGATGGCGGGCGTCACTTTGGCACTGAGCGACACGCTGGCGTCGTCCTGCATCAGCACAAAGGTGCCTGACGTGCCATTGCCCGGCACATTTGCCTTGCCCTGAACGGTATAATCCACCTGATAATTCCCGGCGCTCACGCTGGCCTGATCCAGTTGCGCTGCCTGAAAATCGGCTCGCGGCGCGGCGATTCTCGCATCCTTGGCGACGGCGAGATTTTTTGTGGCCGCCCGCATCGGCATCACGATCGGTTCACTTGGAAAATCGACGATCTGGGTGGCGAGTTGCGGTGGCTGGGTGGCGCCGAAATGGCTGACGCTGGAAACCCCCAAGGGCACATCCTGCCAGTCTTCGCCGCTCGTCTGGCTAACGATGGCGCGGCGCACGAAAGAGACATGCGCTGGCGCGGCGCTGGCAAGCCTTGCTTCATAAACCGCCTGCCAACCGGCATCCGCGACGAGATAGGTGACAGTGATCTGCGCCTCTCCGGCTTCGGCCGCTGTTACATGCACCTGCACAGATCGCGACAGCCGATCCAGCGGCGCTGTCACATATTTGGGCTGGGTCAGGCTGTTGATGGCGTCGTCGATTTCCTTGCCTTTGGCTTTGGCCAACCGCAATTCATCGCCGGTCTTGGCAAGGCCCGCCGCCAGCGAGTCGAAAGCCACACCCCATTGCGAAATATCGAGCGGTTTATTGTCAAGCGTGAGCTTGGCCGGGCTGGTTTTGGCATAGTCGAGCATCATCTGCCATTTGGCGCTCAGCGTGTCTATCACCACCTGTTGGCCATCACGCTGGTCCTGCAAGGCTTTGATGCGCTTGCTTAAATCCGTGGATTGAAGCGGCGCTTGCGTCGCAGCCATGGCTATATCGACGGCACCGATCGCCAAACGGCCCGAACCGCTGCCCGCTACCTGCAATGTGGTGGGGTCGAGATCATTGGGCAGGCCGGCAAAGGTGAGAACGGTGTCCCCTGCGGGCAGATCGAGCGTGGCCATGCGGGTGACGCTGGCACCGCGTGGAAACACGGTGACATGCGA
Organism: Hyphomicrobiales bacterium; assembly: GCA_019075865.1. Taxonomy (GTDB): domain Bacteria; phylum Pseudomonadota; class Alphaproteobacteria; order Rhizobiales; family Beijerinckiaceae; genus REEB77. Next base: position 147,701 of record JAGXAN010000001.1, read on the forward strand.
TATGGTGGAGCTTGTTTTGATTTCGGCAGCATGTGCCGGGACATTGATTCCAAGAACCATTAAGAGGGGCATTTGCCGAATAAGGCCGCGCATTTTATTCCTGACATTTTGCATTTGGAGCGAAAGTCGCGTGCAATTTAGGCGGATTGACGACGGATTTGTGCTTTTCCTGCACATTTGTCCGCCGCCCATTTTTCGGCTGGGATTCAAGTGGCGGGTGGTTGCGCCAGCAGCAGTCCGGAGAGCGCGTCCCGCAACGAGCGCTCCAGCAGATTTTGCATGGCAAGGCGGGCCTGATTGGCATCGTGGTTGGCGATGGCCTCGGCAATGGCACTATGCAGCGGCACAATGTGTTCGTGGGGCAAAGCATCGGCGCGGGAGACGGTGAAACTCATCGACATGCAGGCTTCGATCGCTGGGAAGAACGAGGCGAGGAATGGGTTGGCGGTTGCCTCCAGAAGCATCCGGTGGAAGCGGATGTCAGCGGCGATCGATGCAGCTTTGTCGGAAAGGCCAAGCTGGGTCACATCAGCACGCATCTGTTCAATCGCGGCTGCATCGGCACGCGTTGCCGCCAGCGCGGCCGCTTCCGGTTCGACAATGTTGCGCAACTCGAACAGGTCGTGGATCATGCGTTCGCTGACGCCGCCTTTGGCCTGCCAGGCCAGCACGTCCGGGTCGAGGCGATTCCAGTCCTGCTCTGGCCGCACAATGGTGCCGATGCGGGGCACAGCCGTGAGCAGACCCTTGCCGCACAAAAGTTTGATGGCTTCGCGCATGGATGGGCGCGACACATGAAATTCTTTGGAGAGCACGGCCTCGGTCGGTATGGTGGTGCCAGCCGCCCATTCCCCGGCCACCACGCGTTGCCCCAAAGAATTGGCGGCCACACTATGTGGTTTGATCGACCCGGCACGCGTTCGTGCATTCATGATTTTTATCCCCCAACCCGAATTTCGTTCATTTTTTGCTGGCGACAGCTTCATCCACACTTTGAAATATATGATCCTTGTCAATAAGACTATCTATACCAAAGCGCTGCAGTGCGGCCTGTGCGCGCAGCGATTCAAGGCGCGCTATGGCAAAACGGGTGCCGCGCGCATGACATTGCTGCACCACGTCCCGCAATATCTGGGCGGCGGTATAGTCGATCTCCAATATGGAACTGGCTTCCAGCACCAGCAAGTGCACGCTTTCGCCCCGGTGCGCCAGCGCGGCCAGAACATCCCGCCGAAATCCATAGGCGTTGAGGAACGACAAAGGCGCCTGAAAACCAATGACAAGAATGCCCGGCTCATGAACCGCCGGCATCTGCGGTTGCGGGGGCCACCAGATGGTGGTGCCAGGTATCGGATAAAACTCCAGCGCCCTGGCCCGCGAGACGCTCCAGAGGCCGTTGAGCAGCGAGAGCAGGATGCCAAGTCCCACGCCGCGCTCGATGGGCAGCAGGATGATCGCGAGGAATGTTGCCGCCATCAGCAGGAATTCGGGCACGGTCTGGGCCAGCAGGCTGGCCATCACGGGCAGTCGGAAAATCCGCAGCGCCACGAATATCAATATGCCTGCCAGTGCCGCATGCGGAATGAAGCTTAAGAGCGTGCCGCCATACAGCAGCACCAGCAGCACCAAAGCCGCCGCAAATAGTCCGGCAAGTTGGGAGTGCCCGCCGGTTTCTGCGACGATTGCGGTGCGGGGCGGGCTGGCGTTGATCGCAAAGGTGCCAAAAAGCGCGGCCAGAAGGTTGCCAACGCCAACGCCGATAAAATCCTGGTCGACATCCGGCGGTTGATTGGCTTGTGAGGGGAAAGAGCGTGTGGTGGCCGCACTCTGCACCATGACCACCAGCGTGATGATCAGGCTCATTGGCACCAGCGCCAGATAATCTTTGAACGATAGCATAGGCAGGCCAATGCTTGGCAATTTACCGGAAAATGCCCCTAAAACACTGACGCCCTTGTCCTGCAAATGCCCATAAAACGTGAAGAGGGTTGCCAGCACCAGCCCGATCAAAGCCCCCGGAATGCGGGCGCTGATCCGCTCCGAGGCGATGACGATTGCCAGAACCCCGAGCCCGATCATCCAGGTGTAGGGGTTGGAATGGGGCAATTGCGTCGCCAGGCTCGCAATTTTCTCCAGCATGGTTCCCGAGGGTCCCTCGATTCCCATGGCCGCGGGCAATTGCGACACCAGAATATGCAGCGACACGCCCGCCAAAAACCCGGTGGTCACCGGCACCGAGAGCAAATCCGCGATAAATCCCATTTTGAACAGGCCGCCGATGGTCAGCCATAGCCCGATCCAGAGGGCGAGACCCGCCGCCAGCACGCCCAAGTGTCCGGGCGCGCCACCGGCGAGCAATGCCAGGCCACCGGCAAAAATCGGGGTGATGGTGGAATCCGCGCCCGCCGAAAGGTAGCGGCTGCCACCAAATACCAGAAATGCCACCGCCCCGGCGAGAAACGCGTAAAAACCGAATTGCGGCTCGAAATTGCCCAGACGGGCTGTCGCCATTTGTTCCGGAATTGCGATGGCCGCAAGTGTCACACCAGCAATGAAATCATCCGTGATAAAGGCGGGTCGGTAATCGGCGAGTGATTTGAAAAGGACAGCCATACGACCCCAAATGCAACAAGAGAAAATGTGAAGCAGTCAAGGCTATTATCTAACACGATACGTGTCAAAACTCTGGGCTGTTACCGCAAAAAGGTCTAGGCTGGCACGATGCAACGAACAGGGAGCGAGCCCGTGGTAAAGGCGACATGGAACGGCCAGTTGATCGCGCAATCCGATGATACGGTGATTGTTGAGAACAACCATTATTTCCCGATTGAATCGGTGGACAAGAGCCTGCTTCGGGCTAGCTCGACCACCAGCATTTGCCCATGGAAGGGCACCGCGCATTATTATTCGCTGATGGTCAAAGGCATAGAAAACAAGGACGCCGTCTGGTTTTACCCCGACCCCAAAAATGCCGCCAACAGCATCAAGGGGCGCGTAGCCTTCTGGAAAGGCGTTCAGGTGGAATGATTTCAAGCCGCAGGCAACAAAGGCCATGCGGTATTTTTCGGGCGGGACAAGCACCCGCACGAATGGCTTGCGCGCAAGACTAAACCCATGTCATTATGACGTAATAATAATCGGTCACTCAGGCCGGACGTGTCTCATGGGGAGTTGATTTTATGTCATTGAAGTCCGTATTCAAATTCACTGCATCTGCGCTTTTGTCGCTGGCTGCATTGTCCGCTCAGGCTGCGCCGATCAAGATTCAATGGTGGCATGCCATGAATGGACCGCTCGGCGAAAAGGTCGAAAAGCTGGCCAAGGATTTTAATGCGTCGCAGACCGCTTACGAAATCGATCCGGTTTTCAAGGGCACCTATCCAGAAGCCATGACCGGCGCGATCGCCGCATTCCGTGCACATCAGCAACCGGCAATCGTTCAGGTGTTTGAAGTTGGCACCGCGACGATGATGGCCGCCAAGGGCGCCGTTTATCCGGTTTATCAGTTGATGAAAGACGAAGGCCAACCCTTCGACGAAAAGTCCTTCATCCCCGCCGTCACCAGCTATTATTCGGATACGCAGGGCAACCTTCTGTCGTTCCCCTTCAATTCTTCGACGCCGGTTCTCTACATCAACAAAACCCAGTTCACCAAGGCCGGGCTGGATCCCTCCAAGCTCCCGGCCACCTGGCCGGAAGTTGAAGCCGATGCCAAGAAACTGCGTGCTGCCGGCATTGCTTGCGGCCTCACCACCGCTTGGCCATCATGGGTTCTGGTGGAAAACTTCCACGCGCTGCACAACCTGCCGCTCGGCACCATGGAAAATGGTTTTGCTGGCCTTGGCACCCGCCTCGAGATCAACGATCCTCTGGAAGTGAAACTGTGGACCGAACTGACGGCCATGCAGAAGGACAAGGAATTCGATTACGGCGGCCGCGCCGACAGCGCCCAGGCCAAGTTCGATTCCGGCAATTGCGGCATGATGATGGAATCCTCGGCCTCGCGCGCCGCGATCATCGCCGCCAAGATCGACTATGCCATGGGCCCGCTGCCCTATATGCCGGAAGTCAAGGGTGCCCCGCTTAACTCGATCATCGGTGGTGCAACCTTGTGGGTGCTGAAGGGCGTGCCCAAAGAGCAATACAAGGGCGTAGCCGAATTCTTCTCCTACCTGTCCAAGCCAGAAGTGCAGGCCTGGTGGCACCAGAACACCGGCTATCTGCCGATCACCAACGCTGCCTACGAATTGTCGAAGAGCCAGGGCTTTTACGACAAGAATCCGGGTGCGGATGTTGCGATCAAGCAGATGACCCGCGGCACCCCAACCCCGAATTCGCGCGGTCTGCGTTTTGGCAGCTTCCTGCAAATTCGTGACATCATCGAAGGCCAGCTCGAAGTCGTGCTGACCGGCAAAAAGACCCCGCAGCAGGGCCTTGATGATGCGGTAACGCAAAGCAATGCCTTGCTCGCCCAGTTCGAAGCCGCCAACAAGTAACAGGCGGGTATTGTGCAAGCCAAACGCGTCACCTTCCAGCGTACCGCGCTGCCTCTGGCGCTACTGGCTCCCCAATTGGCGGTCACAGGAATATTTTTCCTGTGGCCGGCCTACCAGGCCATGCGTCAATCGCTGTATCAGGAAGACGCCTTTGGCCTGAAAGTGGTGTTTTCGGGTCTGACCAACTTCTATGATCTGGCGGTTGACCCCACCTACCTTGCATCATTGCTGACGACACTGGTGTTTTCACTCTCTGTTGCCGCCGTTTCCCTCAGTTTTGGGTTGCTGCTCGCGGTTTTGGCTGACGGTGTCGGTCGCGGTTCCAAATTCTATCAATTGTTTCTGGTCTGGCCTTACGCGGTCGCCCCGGCCGTGTCGGGTGTGCTTTGGGTCTACATGTTTGACCCATCCATAGGGCCCATCACCAAACTCCTGCGCGTTGTCGGCATTGACTGGAACCATCAGATCCATTCCGGGCAGGCCCTCGCCCTGATTGTCATGGCTTCCTGCGCCAAGCAGATCGCCTATAATTTCCTGTTTTTTCTGGCCGGACTGCAATCGATTCCCAAATCATTGCTGGAAGCGGCTGCGCTGGACGCTGCCGGGCCGATACGCCGGTTCTTCACCATACAATTCCCGCTGCTCACGCCGACCTCGTTTTTCCTGCTGGTCGTCAACATGGTCTATGCGTTTTTCGAAACCTTCGGCGTGATTGATGCAACCACTTACGGCGGCCCCGGCCAGTCCACCAACATTCTCGTTTACCGCGTGTTCAATGACGGGTTCAAAAACCAGCGGATCGGTGCCTCGGCTGCCGAATCGGTCGTTTTGCTGGCCATTGTGGCCGTGTTCACCTTCATTCAGTTCCGTTACGTGGAACGCAAGGTGGAATATTGAAATGAACGGCCATAAACCCCATCGCGTCCGTACCCTTCTGGTTCATCTTGGCCTGATTCTGGCGGCTGCATTCATGGCCATGCCGCTGTGGTTCGCCTTCGTGGCTTCCACCTATCAGGGCGGCGATTTCATCAGCGGTCACGTCGGCTGGCTACCGGGCAGCAATTTCTGGAACACCTATGTCACCACGCTCAACGGCACGGCGGCACAGGCCCTGGCACTGCCACCTATGGGCAGCGCGCTTCTCAATTCGCTCATCATGGCCATGCTGATCGCCTGCGGCAAAATCCTGATTTCGCTGCCATCGGCCTATGCGGTCACCTATTTCAACTTTCCATTCCGCAGCCTTTGTTTCTGGGTTATTTTCATCACGCTCATGCTGCCGGTGGAAGTGCGCATCGTCCCGACCTTCCAGGTGGCAGCAACGCTTGGCCTGCTCAATTCCTATGCTGGCTTGACCCTGCCCCTCATTGCCAGCGCCACTGCGACTTTCCTTTTTCGCCAGACTTTCCTGACCGTGCCCGATGAACTCACCGAGGCCGCGCGGATCGACGGGGCCTCGCCTTTGCGTTTTTTCATTGATGTCGTCATCCCGCTGTCGCGCACCAATATTGCGGCGCTGTTTGTGATTTTGTTCATCTACGGCTGGAATCAGTATTTGTGGCCGCTTCTGGTCACGACCAAAGCTTCCTACTCGACCATTGTCATGACCGTTGGCCGCTTGTCGGAAGCTTCCGGGGAGGGCGATCCAGTCTGGAATTACACGATGGCAACCGCAATTCTGGCCCTGTTGCCACCGGTGTTCGTGGTGGTGGCGATGCAGCGCCTGTTCGTGCGCGGACTTGTGGAAACGGAGAAATAAATGGCCGCCGTCAGCCTTAAGGGCATTCGTAAAACCTACCCGAACGGGCTTGAGGTTGTGAAGGGAATCGACCTTGAAATCGAGAACGGCAAGCTCTGTGTGCTGGTGGGGCCATCCGGCTGCGGTAAATCCACTTTGTTGCGGATGATCGCCGGCCTCGAATCGGTAACCGCCGGTCATATCGAAATCGCGGGCAAGGACGTGGCGGCGCTGGAACCGGCCGAGCGCGACATTGCCATGGTGTTTCAAAATTACGCGCTCTATCCGCACATGAGCGTTTTCGACAACATTGCTTACGGCCTGCGCAATCGCGGCACGCCGCGCAACGAGATCAAGGCGCGGGTCGAGGAAGCCGAAAAGCTGCTGGCGCTGGATGGCTTGCTGCAAAGACGCCCGCGTGAACTCTCCGGTGGCCAGCGGCAGCGCGTCGCCATGGGCCGCGCCATCGTGCGCCGCCCTTCCGCTTTTCTGTTCGATGAACCCCTGTCCAATCTCGATGCCAAATTGCGCACCCAGATGCGGGTGGAAATCCGCACGCTGCAGCAGAGGCTCGGGGTGACCTCGGTTTATGTCACCCACGATCAGCTGGAGGCCATGACCATGGCGGACCAACTCGTGGTGATGAATGCCGGACAAATCGAGCAGGTCGGCACACCGGCGCAGGTCTATGACGCGCCGGTCAGCCAATTCGTCGCTGGCTTTCTCGGCTCACCGGCCATGAACTTCCTGCCCGGCACCATCCAGGCCGCCGGAGATCTGGTGCTGGATGCAGGCGGGCACGTGACGCTGACCGGCACAGCCACCCAGATGCAGGGCCAGCGCGTCATCGCCGGGGTTCGGCCCGAAGCGATTGGCATTGCGCAGGGTGCACCCGCCTTCACGGCCAGGCTGGAATTGGTTGAGGAATTGGGATCGGCCCGCCTGTTGCACTTGCGTCTGGGCCAAACCACGCTGGTCGCTGTGGTTGGCCGCGAGACCGCCTTTGCCACGGGGCAAGATCTGCCCGTGTCGATTCCCGCAGCTAGCGTGCATCTGTTTAATGAAAAAACCGGTCGCGCCCTGGTTTGATGGGCCCCGGCTTCAGGGCGTGTCGACCGGCACGGTGTAATTGAGCATCAGCCGCCCGCCATCAGGATAGATCGTCTGTCCGGTAATGTAGGACGAATCTTCGCTGGCCAGAAACAGCGCAACCGAGGCGATTTCGGATGGCTCGCCACCTCGTCCCATGGGCGTGCGGGAGAGCACTTTCTTGCGCGCCGCTTCATTCTCCATCACCGCGGAACGCGCCAATTCGGTGAGAATGGTGCCAGGACCAATAGCATTGACCCGAATGCGGTGCGGTGCCAGTTCCAGCGCCATGACCTTGGTTAATTGGTTGATGCCACCCTTGGAGACGGCATAGGCGACCAGCCCGGGTATTGCCAGCAGCGCGTTGACCGAAGACATGTTGATAATCACGCCGCCGCCGCCCTGCGCCACCATCTGACGCGCGGCCAATTGCCCGCCGATGAATGCCGAATTCAGGTTAACTGCCAGTGTGCGCTCGAATTCCTCGTCAGATATTTCCAGAAACGGAATGGTTTTGGCAATGCCGGCATTGGAAATCAATATGTCGAGCTGGCCAAAATGGCGAACCGTACCCTCAATGAGGCTGGCAAGGTCCTGCCGTTGTGAAACATCCGTGTGCAGATATTGCGCATTGAAGCCGTGGCCCACGATTTCGCGTGTCGCCGCCTTGCCGCGCGCATCGTCCACATCCGCCAGCACGACATTGGCACCCTCGGCGGCAAATCTTTGCGCGCAAGCGAGGCCAATGCCGCTGGCCGCGCCCGTGATAATCGCCGTCTTGCCATTCAGCCGCTTCGACATAACATTCTCCCTGCAGCGCCATCATAGCGCTATCCGCGCTCCCCTTCTAACGAACACTTCGTGCACGGTTAAGGAATATTTATGCGCCGCGCCGCAGCATCATGCGGGGCAGGAACCGGGCCGGCAGCGCGACGATCGCCAGACCCGCCAGAATCAGCACCATACCGATGATCCGGTAGGTCCCAAAATGCTCGCCCAGCACAAGGGCCGCCGATGCCGCGCCGGTAATCGGCACCAGCAAGGTCAACGGGGCGATCGTGCTTGCCGGGTAGGTTTTGAGCAAATAACCCCAGATGCCAAAGCCCACCAGCGTTGAAAACACAGCGATATAGGCGAGCAGTGCCAGGCTTTGCCAGTTGGTGGCCGCCAGCGCCTGCATCACCCGCCCGGTGCCCTCAAAATACAGCGACAGCAAAAACACCGGCAGCGGCGGAATCAGGCTGAGCCAGACAATCATCGCCAGCGGGTCGAACGAACCGCCTCCGCGCATCAACACATTGCCAACGGCCCAGGCAAGGCCCGATGCCAGCAGCAAAATCACCGAAGCCAGCGGAATACCGGCACCGCTCACCGCCAGCCCGATCACAGCCAAACCGGCAAAGGCAACCAGCGTGCCGATGATCTGCCGCGGAGAAGGTCGTTCACCCAGCACCGCCGCCGCCAGCAGGATCGTGAAAAACGCCTGAACCTGCAAGGCCACCGAGGAAAGCCCGGCCGGGAACCCCAGCATGAGTGCGAGATACAAAAAGACATATTGGCCCATGAACATGCTGGCCGATATGCCCACCATCCGCCAGAAACCAATGCGCGGACGGGGCAGAAACAACGCCGGCACCGCCGCCAGCGCAAACCGCATCGCAACCAGAAGCATAGGTGGATAATGGTCGAGCGCCAAACGCGTCACGACAAAATTGAAGCCCCAGATCACCATGACAAACATGGCGAGGGCGAGATGGCGAGGGGACATGGCGGCTGCTTTCTGATCGGTAAATGACATACGCCAAATCCCGGTTTTCGCAAAGCTGCGTTCTGCAGGGCTGTTATGCGCCCGGGAAACGTGAAATTTGTCCACTTTTAACCATTAATAGAGGCTTAACCTTGTCGGCGTGTCATGCCATAAGGGGGCATGGCAAGCGCAGTTCCTCCCCGATTCGATCCCGGTTTTGGCATTTACGTGCATTGGCCGTTTTGTGCCTCCAAATGTCCTTATTGTGACTTCAACAGCCACGTGCGCGCCAAACCGGTGGATGAAGCGCGCTTTGTCGCGGCATTTGCCGCAGAAATTGCCCATCGCGCTTCCCTGACGCCCGGCCGCAATGTCGGCTCGATATTTTTTGGCGGTGGCACGCCCTCGCTGATGCAACCGCAGACCGTGGCCGCCATTCTCGATGCCATTGGCAAACACTGGACGATTTCGCCGCAGGTCGAGGTGACGCTCGAGGCCAATCCGACCAGTGTCGAGGCTGGCCGCTTTCATGGTTACAAGGCGGCAGGCGTCAATCGCGTGTCGCTGGGCATTCAGGCGATGAATGATGCGGATTTGAAGGCGCTCGGGCGGTTGCACACCGCAGGCGAAGCCATGTCCGCGCTCAAGACCGCCACCAGCATTTTCAGCCGCGCCTCGTTTGACCTGATTTATGCCCGTCCCAACCAAAGCCCGGATGCCTGGCGCGCCGAACTCAAGAGTGCGCTCGAACACGCCCCGGAGCATCTCTCGCTGTATCAACTGACCATCGAACCGGAAACCATGTTCGAGCGTCTGCGCGACGCCGGCAAGCTGAAAGTCCCCGATGCCGATGCTTCGCGCAATTTATGGGATGTGACGCAGGAATTGACCGAGGCCGCCGGCATGCCCGCTTATGAGGTCTCCAACCACGCCCGCGTGGGTGCGGAAAGCCGGCACAACCTCACCTATTGGCGTTACGGCGAATATGCAGGCGTTGGCCCCGGCGCGCATGGCCGCGTCATCACGCCCAAAGGCCGCCGTGCCCATTCCACCGAGCGCCACCCGGAAATGTGGCTCACCGTAGTCGAGAGCGACGGCCAGGCGCTGGTAGAGGATGATTTGCTGAGCGCCAGCGAGCAGGGCGATGAGTTCTTGCTGATGGGGCTGCGCTTGAGCGAGGGTATTGAGCCTCTGCGCTTTGAGGCCATTGCCGGGCGCCCGCTGAGCGGGTCGCGCATTTCCTCGCTGGTGGCTGATGGCATGGTGGAAATGACCCCAACCGGCCGTATCCGCGTGACGCAGGAAGGCTTTCCCGTGCTTGACGCCGTGGTCGCCGACCTCGCATCCTGATTCAGGCCCCCGGTCGAATTTGGATGGGCAAAAATGGGCCTTTTGCGCATCATCCGCATTTTTGCGTCGCCTTGCCGTGAAATCTGGAATTTATTGCCTATGTTCCAGATAGTTGTGGTTTGCGCTAGGAGAAGTCCATGGTTGATATCCCGGCATTGCCCCGCGAGGCTGCCAAGCGCCCCTATCGCCCGCCCGCACCCATCCCCCACACCAAGCGGATGTCGCGGCTGCAATTCATCCTCTCGCTGCGCCGCAACCCGGTTGAAACATGGGGGGTCTGGCACTTTGAGAAGCCGGTTGTTTCAGGCGTCACGGTTATGGGCCATGTCACGGTGGTCAGCGCGCCGGAAGCGATCAAGCATATCATGGTCGATAATGTCGGCAATTACGTCAAGGACCGCCTGCAACTGAAAGTGTTGAAGCCAGGCCTTGGCGAGGGCTTGCTGACAGCGGAGGGCGAAAACTGGAAAGTGGCGCGCCGCACGTTGGCACCCTTGTTTTCGCCGCGCGCCGTCGAGGGCTTCACGCAGGCAATGCAGAACCAGTCTGCGGCCATGGTAACGCGGCTGCAAAAACTGGAAAATGGCACCCGCGTCAATGTATCGGCCGAAATGGCCCGCATCACTTTTGAAATCCTTGCCGATACTTTGTTCTCCAACGCCATCACCACCGATCAGCAGAAATTTGCCAAGGCTTTCACCAGTTATTTTGAAAATCAGGGACGGATTAGTCCGCTTGATATTTTCAATGCACCTGCATGGATACCGCGTCCCAGCAAGATCATGGCGCAGCCCGCCATTCAGTTTCTGGAAGGAGAAATGCGCCAGATCATCGCTCGCCGTCGCGCCCAGATCGCCCGCGGTGAAACGGTCTCGCGTGATATTCTTACCTTGCTGCTTGAAGCCAACGATCCTGAAACCGGGCAGGGCCTCAGCGAAACCGAGGTTGGTGCCAACATTGTCACTTTCATCGGGGCCGGCCACGAGACCACCGCCAATGCCCTGTCATGGACACTGTTTCTGTTGGCCAAGCATCCGCAGATTTTGGCAGAGGTAGAAGCCGAGGCGGATCGGGCCGGAGAACTGCCGGTCGCCGATTGGCTGGAGAACCTGCCCATGACCCGCGCGGCCTTCGAGGAGGCGATGCGTCTCTATCCGCCCGCCCCCACGCTTTCGCGCACCGCGATCGCTGCAGATGAGGTGATGGGCATCACTATTCCGGCTAAATCTCTGGTGGTGATTTCGCCCTATATCGTGCATCGGCATAAATTATTGTGGGACGAGCCCAATTATTTCCGGCCCGAGCGCTTTCTGCCCGGTGCGCGTGAGAAAATCGATCGTTTCGCCTACATCCCCTTCGGGGCGGGGCCGCGCGTTTGCATTGGCCAGCGCTTCGCCCAGCACGAGGCAGTGATCATTCTGGCCAGCCTGTTGAGGCAGGTTCGCTTTTCCATGGCCAAGGGCGAAGGCGTTGTGCCCCTGCAACGCATCACATTGCGCCCCTCGCCCAAACTGGAAATGCTGATTACCCAGCGCCATCCCCTCAGGGCTGGCTGAAACGGGCGATGACTTCGGCCGGAACCGGTTGCGATTTCAACCGCTTGGGGTCGTGTTCGTGCCGATAGGTCCACACCCGTGTTTCAAAGCCTTCCACGGCGATTTCGGTGCCACGACGAATATGGTGTTCGAGGTCGAAGCTGGAGCGCCGCCATGCCGTGACGCGGCTTTCAATTTCCACTTCATCGCCATAGGCCGATGGAATGTAGAATTTGGCGCGTGTATCGACCATGGGCCAGCCGACGAACCCGGTGCCCCGTTGCATTTCTTGCTGCGAAAACCCGGCCGCAGCAAACATCAAGGCGGTGCTGGTGTCGAACATGGCAAAATAGCGCGGGTAGAACACGATTCCGGCCGGGTCACAATCGCCCCATTCCACAATCAGCTTTTGATGAAATACAAACAATTCCGCACCTCTGACATATTCAATGCAACTGCATATATTTTTAATGTCTTTGCATGTAAATATAACTTTCTTCAATTGGACTTTTTTAGACTGGCGTGCAGCACATGCGCAGGCGGCGTTGCGCTGTAGAGATCCTTCACCAAAGCCGCGCGGGTTTCCAGCACGGCATTCTGGTTGACCGAACCCTTGTCGGTGACCTCGCCACGATCGATCGACAGATGGTCGGGCAGCAGCACCGCGCGCGTGATACGGGAGGAGGAACCGGTCGCAGCCATGGCCAGCGCAGAAAATCCCTCGCAGAACCGGGCGCGCAGCGCCGCATCCTCAGTCATTTGTGCCAGATCCATCCCGGCCAGATGCGGCAATGCGTTTCGGCAACCATCCATGTCGAGGATCACCAAAGCACTGACTTCGTCCTCGTTGATGCCGGCGAGTGCCACATCACGCACCAGCGGCGCGCAGGCCGCGATCATCTTGGCGCGCATCGGGCCGACACTCACCCAAGTGCCACTCGCCAGTTTGAAGTCTTCGCTGATGCGACCGTCAAAATCAAAGCCCGCCGCCAGATTGTGCGGATCAGTCGGCTTCAACGCGTCCCCCAGTTTATAAAAACCTTCCTCGTCAAACGCCTTGGCGGTTTGTTCGGGCTGGCGCCAATAGCCCGGCGTCACATTCGGGCCGCGCACCCGCACCTCCAGCTTGCGGCCATTGGGCACCAGCTTGATTTCATTGCCGGTTACCGGAAGCCCAACATGGCCCGAGCGGCTGGTTTCCGGGTTGGCCGAGAGCGAGAAAGGTGCGGTCTCGGTCGAGCCAAGCCCTGTCAGCATCGGCACACGCGCGCCGGTTTCTTGCACTGCCAGTGAGTCAATCGCCGCCCAAATATGGGCGGGCAAGGAAGCACCGGCAAAGAACATCATTTTAAGCCGCGAGAAGAATTTGGCCCGCAGATTGGCATCGGCCTGCAAATAGGGCACCAACATTTCATAGCCCTTGGGCACGTTGAAATAGATGGTCGGCGATATCTCCAGCAGATTGCGCACGCTGGCCGTCATGCCGCCGGGGGCTGGCCGGCCCTCATCAATATAAAGCGAGCCGCCGTTGAACAGCGCCAGCCCGAAATTGTGATTGCCGCCAAAGGTGTGGTTCCACGGCAACCAGTCGAGAAGGATCGGCGGCGCATCCTTCAGGCTCAGAAACGTCTCGCGGATCATGACCTGGTTGGCGCACAGCATGCGGTGGGTATTGATGACCACTTTGGGCATGGCGGTCGAGCCGGAAGTTAGCAGAAACTTGGCGATGCTGTCTGGCCCCACCGCGTCGAAACATGCCTCAATCTCGGAATGCGCCGGTGTCTGGCACAGTGCGTCAAACAGCGTCACCGCACGCCCCGGCACGTCACCAACTGAAATGGCAATCTCGGTGTCCGGCGGCACAACATGCAGCAATGCCTTGGAAAAGGCCGTGCCGTCCTGGGCATAAACCAGGCCCGGCGTCAGCGTTTCCATGATATGGGTGAGCTTGCCAAAATCCCCCGACATCAGCGAATAGGGCGGCGAAACCGGGCAATAGGGCACGCCCGCATACATGGCACCCAAACCCATCAAAGCATGATCGATGCTATTGCCGGAAAGGATCAGCAGCGGTCGATCGGCATTCAGGCCCCGTGCGATCAATGCACTTGCAATGTGTCGCGCGATTTTCAATGCATCTGCATATAATATCTTGCGCCACGCCCCTTGCGGATTGCGCTCGGCCAGAAACACCGCATCCGGACGAAGTGCGGCCCAGCGATGAAGACATTCCGTCAGGCGAGTCGGGTAGGGCGGCAGTTGCCGCGCTGGCCGCACGATCATGGAGCCATCGCCACGATGCTCGAATTCGACGTTTATTTCCCCAAATCGTGCACCTTTTGGTGTCTGTTGTAGCACCGAACCCTCCCAAGTCCGCATGGCCTCTATTTGATACCGACTTTCTCGGCCTTTTTATCCAGAAATGCCCGCACGCGACTTTTGGCCTCGGCGCTGCTGGTTGCAATCGTCGCCATCAAGGATTCCATCAGCAAACCGATATTGGGGTCGGCCTCGGCAATGCGCGGCAGCGCCTGCATGACCGCGAAAGTCGTCAAAGGTGCGTTGCCGGCCATGCGTGCGGCCAGTTCCTCGGCCTTGGCCAACCCCTCGCCCGCTTTCACCAGATATTGGGAAAACCCCAGATTGACGCCCTCGGCTGCGCCATAAGTGCGCCCGGTCAGCATCATGTCCGCCATCCGCGCCACGCCGATCAGCCGGGGCAAGCGGACCGAGCCACCGCCACCGACGAAAATTCCACGCTGGCCTTCCGGCAGGGCGTAAAACGTGCCTTCTTCCGCGATGCGAATATGCGCGGCACAGGCCAGTTCGAGTCCCCCGCCGATCACCGCGCCTTTCAGCACCGCAATCACCGGCACCTTGCCAAACTGGATATGCTCGAAACAGCGATGCCACATCCGCGAGTGCATCAGCCCTTCGGTCGTATCCCGCTCCGTGATTTCGGACAGATCGAGCCCAGCCGAGAAATGGTCACCAATGCCATGCAAGATTACCACCCGCACTTCATCCGGAATGTGGGTGAAACAGGCCTCCAGCGCTAAAATGGCATCATCATTCAAGGCGTTGCGCTTGGCGGGGCGGTTGATCCCGACATGCAGAACCGGCCCCGCCTGGGAAATGGACAACAGCGCCGTAACCTTGTCGTTCATCGGATTTCTTTCGTTGGTCGCCCGTTTCGAAGCGTTGTTCCGGTCAAAGGCCGGGCGCTTCCGTATAGTCGGCTTCGGTCTTTTCGCGGATATGGGCCTTGCTGACGCCATCGGCCAACTCGATCAGCACCATGCCGCCATGGCCTTTCTTGTCGATGGTGAACACGCCAAGGTCGGTGATCACCATATCCACCACATGCGATCCGGTCAGCGGCAGATTGCAGGCTTTCAAAAGCTTGGCTTCGTTTTTGGCATTGTGTTCCATCACCACAACAACTTTTTTGACGCCAGCAACGAGGTCCATCGCACCGCCCATGCCCTTCACCATTTTGCCTGGAATCATCCAGTTGGCGAGGTCACCATTCTGCGCAACCTGCATGGCACCCAGAATCGAAAGGTCGATATGGCCACCGCGCACCATCGCAAACGAATCCGCGCTGGAGAAAAAGCTGGTGGTTGGCAATTCGGTGATCGTCTGCTTGCCAGCATTGATCAGGTCGGCATCTTCATCGCCTTCGAACGGAAACGGTCCCATGCCGAGCATGCCGTTCTCGCTTTGCAACTGCACATTCACGCCGGCGGGAATGTAATTGGAAACGAGGGTGGGGATGCCGATACCCAGATTGACATAATAACCATCTTGCAATTCACGGGCGGCACGGGCGGCCATCTGGTCTCTGGACCAGCCTACAGGGGCGGATTGGCTCATCATAACTCTCCTTTAAGCGGCGCGCGGGCGGGTGGTGCGCTGTTCAATGCGCTTGGTCACATTGGGTACGTGCACGATACGCTGAACGAATATGCCCGGCGTAATGATGTGATCGGGGTCGATCATGCCTGGCTCCACCAGATGTTCGACTTCGGCGATGGTCAGACGGGCGGCGGTTGCCATCATCGGATTGAAATTGCGGGCGGTCTTGCGATAGACCAGATTGCCCTCGCTATCGCCCTTGAAGGCATGAATGAGCGCAATATCGGCGACCAGTCCGGTCTCCATAATATAGTCCTCACCATCAAAATTGCGCAATTCCTTGCCTTCGGCGATCAGCGTGCCAACCCCGGTCTTGGTGAAAAACGCCGGAATGCCCGCGCCACCGGCGCGAATCCGCTCGGCCAGCGTGCCCTGCGGGTTGAATTCCAGTTCGAGTTCTCCCCCCAGATATTGCTGCGCAAAAAGCTTGTTCTCCCCCACATAGGACGAGATCATCTTTCGGATCTGGCGGGTTTCCAGCAAAATGCCAAGGCCGGCACCATCCACACCCGCATTGTTGGAAATCACCGTGAGGTTTTTGGCCCCCGAGGCGCGGATCGCCTCGATCAGGGATTCGGGAATGCCGCACAGGCCAAATCCGCCGGACATCAAGGTCATTCCATCCTTGATGGCCCCGGCAACGGCTTCGGTCGCGCTGGAATAAACTTTTTTCATTCTGATGCTCCGCTAAATACTGCCATTTGTGATAATCGCTTGTGCATCGCCTGCCAAGAGCGTTCACCGGTGCAAAGCGAAACTGACACCGCCCGGGTAGAATTTGTTCGCAAGGCCATGTAGTATATTTTTTTGAATGAAAGGCTGCAATGCTCAACCTTAGTCTTGTTCAATTGCCCGCCTTCAGCGCAGCCTTCGCGGCTTCATTGGTGGAGGTGGTCGAGGCCTTCACCATTGTATTGGCCGTAAGTGTGGTGCGCGGCTGGTGGCCGGCGGCTCTGGGCACGCTGGCGGGCCTTGTCCTGCTTGTCGTTCTGGTGCTCACCCTTGGGCCGTTGCTGGCGCTGGTGCCGATCCATATCCTGCAATTGTCGATTGGCGTGCTGCTGCTTCTGTTTGGCTTGCGCTGGCTGCGCAAAGCCATGTTGCGCTCGATTGGCGTGATCGCGATGCATGACGAAGCCCGGATATTTGAGCGCGAGACCGTGGAATTGCGCCGCACCGCGCAGGCCAGTGCCGATTGGGTAGCCGGTATCGCCGCTTTCAAGGCCATCGTTCTGGAGGGTGTCGAGGTCGTGTTCATCGTGATCTCGGTGGGGGCGGGGCATGGCGCAGCGGCGAGCCAATTGCTGCCCGCCAGCCTTGGCGCGGCTTTGGCCTGTGTATTGGTGCTGGCGCTGGGTTTTGCACTGCATCGCCCGCTCACCAAAGTCCCGGAAAATACCTTGAAGTTTCTCGTGGGCGTGATGTTGTCGGCTTTTGGCGTTTATTGGACGGTGGAAGGCCTGGGTGGCAATTGGCCGGGGCAGGATCTGGCGCTGCTGCCACTTGCCGTCACCTTCTGGCTGCTGGCACTGGCCGGTGTCAAATATGGCCGCAAACAATGGCAGATATCCGCATGAAACTCCTGAAAGCCGTCCTGTCTGAGATTTTTGGCCTGTTCGTCGACGATGACCGCCTGGCGCTGGGCGTGTTGGCTATGGTCGCGAGCCTGGCATTGGCCCTGAAAACCGGTCTCGTGCCGGCCCTGGCCGGGCCTTTCCTGCTGATTGGCTGCGCTTTGCTGTTGATCGAGAATGTCTGGCGCAGTGTCAGTGCGGCGCAGGCCCAAAAAGCCAAAGGCAAGCGCTCGTGACGGTTTGCGTCGAGTATAGCTTGACACCCGCACGCCCACCCGCCTATATCACCCTCGTTCCGACGCTTGAACAAGGCGGCGCAATCGGGGCGGGGTAGCTCAGCTGGCTAGAGCAGAGGAATCATAATCCTTGTGTCGGGGGTTCAAGTCCCTCCCTCGCTACCATCCATTTCCGCATGATCCGGCGCGGATGGGGCGTTTTTCAACAAATAGATATGATGTGAGCGATGGAAGGCTCACACAAATCATGCCCACGGCATAACCCGCCGCCGCCGTCTATTCCGCGGCGCGCTGGAGTGAATGGGCTGGTTCTGGTGGGTTTTGCAGGCCGAGGTTCTGGGCCAGATCCTCTTCCTTTTCGGCGCGCCCGACAATCTTCACAAAGACCCAGGCGATCAAATGGCTGAAATCATCCATGATCGTAAAGAAAGCTGGCACGAACACCAGACTGAGCAAAGTGGAGACCACAAGGCCACCCATCACCGCAATCGCCATCGGCGACCGGAACTCGCCGCCGTCCCCCAAAGCCAGCGCAGGTGGAAACATGCCCGCCACCATGGCAATGGTCGTCATGATGATCGGGCGTGCCCGCTTGCGCCCGGCATCGACAATGGCTTCCAGCCGTGGCACCCCGGCCGCCATTTCCTCCATGGCAAATTCCACCAGCATGATGGCGTTTTTCGTAACAATGCCCATCAGCATCAATATCCCGATCACCACCGGCATGGAAATCGGCCGATGCGTGAGTTGCAGCGCAATGATGGCTCCGCCAATGGAAAGCGGCAATGAAAACAAAATGGTAATGGGTTGCAGAAAATCCCCGAACAGCAGTACCAGCACCGCAAATACCATCATCAGGCCGGCCCCCATGGCCACCGCAAAGCTGTGGAACACCTCGCCCATCACCTCAGCGTCACCAGATTGCACGATATGCACGCCCGCTGGCAGGTTTTTCGCCGCCGGCAGCGCCATGATCTGGTCAATCGCCGCCCCCAGCGCATCCGTGCCGTTCAAATCCGCCTCCACCGTCACCCGGCGTGAGCGGTCATAACGGGTGATCGAGGACGGGCCCTCGCGCATCGATATGCGCGCGACGGTGGACAGCGGCACCGGCTTGCCCTTGGCGGTGAGAACCTGCAGTGAGGCGAGCAGCGCTTCGTTGCTCCTGGCGGAAAGTGGCAATTGTACGCGGATCGGCACCAACCGGTCGCCGGCATCGAAATTGGCAAGTTTGGGGCCGACATCGCCCAAAGTCGCCACGCGCACCGTCTCCGAGATAGCATCGGTGGTAATGCCAAGGTCTGCCGCCACATCGGCGCGCGGCGTGATTCGCAATTCCGGACGCGCCAGTTCCGCCGTGGAGACCGCATTGGCAAGAGTTGGGATGCGGTGCATCTGGCTGGCGATGCGTCCGGCGACATCTGCCAGCGGCGCGCCGGGGTCACCCTGCAGCGTAAGCTGCAAATCCCGCTGCCCGTTGTCTTTCATGAACCAGGAGCGGATATCCGGCACGTTGGCTATTTTATCGTCAATTTCACGCTCCACCTGCTTTTGCGACAGCGCCCGCTGATCCTTGTGCAAAAGGTTGATGATCAGGGTCGCCCGCCGCACTTCCTGAATGCCGCCCAGCACTTGTCCGCCATAAGTGAGCACGCTTTTCACCTCCGGCAGCGAGCGGATTTGCCGGGTGAGCTCTGCGGTTTTGGCCATGGTGTCTTCAATCCTCGAACCGGGCGGCAGTTCCACGGTCAGCAGGGTTCGGCCGACATCCTCGCCGGGCAGAAAGCCTTTGGGCAGCAGGGTGGTCGAATAAAGCGACAGCGCAAACATCAAAAGCCCAAGCCCGACCGTCAGCCAGCGGTGTCGCACCGAAAACCGCACGGCGCGGGTATAATTGCGCATGATCGCGCCTTCATGCTCGACATGGTCGGGCACCGAACGCATGAAATAGGCTGCCAATGTCGGCGTCACAAACCGTGCCACCAGCAGCGAAAATGCCACTGCAATCGCCACGGTCAGGCCAAATTGCCGGAAATATTGGCCGGCAATGCCTCCCATGAAGCTGACTGGCACGAAAACTGCGATGATCGTGAAAGAAATGGCGATCACCGCCAGCCCGATCTCATCCGCCGCCTCCAGCGCTGCCCGATAGGCGGACTTGCCCATGCGCATATGGCGCACGATATTTTCAATTTCGACGATCGCGTCATCGACGAGAATGCCGGTGACAATCGTCAGCGCCAGCAGCGTCACCAGATTCAGCGAAAAGCCCAGCGCATCCATCGCCCAGAACGTCGGAATGGCGGAAAGCGGCAGCGCCAGCGTTGAAATCAGGGTCGCGCGCAAATCCCGCAGGAACAGGAAAACCACGAATACGGAAAGCAGCGCGCCTTCGATCAATGATTCCATGGCAGCATGGTAATTGCCGAGCGTGTAGGCAACCTGGCCGTCAATCTGGCGGATTTGCACTTCCGGGTGCGCCTTGCCGACCTTGGCCACCGCTTTGGCCACATCCTCGGCAACGGTCACGTCGCTGAAATCCTTGGCGCGGGTAATGCCAAAGGCCACGATCGGCTGGCCATCGAGGCGCGCGAACGTGCGCTGCTCGGCCGCACCATCACTGATGGTCGCCAGTTGATCCAAAGTTACCTTGTGGCCGTTGGGCAGGGCAATCTGCAATGCGGCCAGGGCTTTAAGGTTCAGCGAACTGCCAAGCGTGCGGATCGCCTCTTCCTGCCCCGCAATGTCCGCGCGCCCACCGGCGAGATTGACATTGGTTGCTCGCAACTGATTGTTGACGGAAGCTGTCGTAATGCCAAGCGCCGCCAACCGCTCGGGATGCAGCGTGACCTTGATTTCCCGATCCACGCCACCCGAGCGCGAAATTCCACCCACGCCCGGCACGTTTTGCAGTGCGCGGGTAATGGTATCATCGACAAACCACGAGAGATCGGCTGCCGACATGTTGGGGGCGGAGGCAGCATAAGTGACAATGGGCAGACCTTCCAGTTCCAGCCGTTTGACGATCGGTTCGTCGATTGTGCTGGGAAAACTGGAGCGCACCGTGGCTATCGCGTCCTTCACGTCATTGAGGGCACGGTCTTCTTTGGTTGCCAGATGAAACTGAATGGTTGTAACCGACGAGCCATCGGTGATGACCGAGGTCAAGTGCTTGACCCCCGAAATCCCGGCTACTGCGTCCTCCACCTTTTTGGTGACCTGCGTTTCCAACTCGGAAGGCGCCGCCCCCGATTGCGTGACGATTACCTGAACGATGGGCACGTCGATGTTGGGAAAGCGGGTGATGGGCATATTGGCAAAGGAAAACAAGCCAATAGCCAGCAAAACCAGAAAGCTGACGGCCGCCGGTATCGGTTGGCGGATGGACCAGGCGGATACGTTCAGCCTCATGAGGCATCTCCCGAAGGTAGCGTCATCGGGCGAACCAGATCGCCATCCCGCAAAAACCCGGCGGCTTTGACAATCACCACCTCGCCGTCCGCAACCCCTTGCAGGATTTGCGTCTTTGCATCATTGGTCACACCGACTACCACCTTGCGGCGCACCACCTTGTTATCCTTTACAATCAACAGGCTGGCCGAATTTTCATCCAATGTGACGGCGGTGGATGGCACGCTGGTGCCGCGCGATTGTGCGAGCACGATCACCGCTTGCGCAAAAGTGCCGGGGCGCAACACGGCATTTCCAGCCGGTGCATCAACCGAAATACGCACGTGGCCAAGACGGCTCGCCATGTCTATGTCGGGTGAAATAAGCCGCACCTTTCCTTGCACCGGAGCGCTTCCCAGCGGCGTGATTTGCGCGATCATGCCCACCCGCAACCTTGGTATATCCTGCTCGCTCACTTCGCCGTCGAGTTCAATCGCGCCGTCGCGGATGATCCGGAACAACGGGCCTCCGGCAGCCGATGCAATCGCACCCACCTGCGCATTGCGCTGGCTGATGATGCCATCGGATGGCGCGGTGATTTGCGCTTGCGCCAGCTTGATTTCCAATTGCTTGCGCTGGGCCTGTTGGCTGGTGAGGTCAGCCTTGGCCGCCAGCAGGGCATTCTGGCTGGCGCTAAGCTGCGCGCTGGCACTGTTGGCCTGAGCCTGGCGCTGGTCAAAAGTGGATTGCGCAAAGGCGGGACTATGGCGTAACTCATTGATACGTTTGAAGTCTGCCGCCGTTTGCGTGACATTGGCCTGCATTTGCGCAATTTGTGACTGCGTCTGGGCAATCGCGGCATTGGCCCGTGCCAAAGCCGCATCATTCTGGGCGAGCTGGGCTTGCAGATTATCGGTGGAAAGCCGCGCCAGCACTTGTCCCTTATGGACAATATCACCTTGGTCTGCATCCAGTTCAGTGATTTGCAACCCGTCAATCTGCGCCCCAACCAACACTTCCTCGCGCGGCAGCAAGGTGCCGTTGACCATTAAACTATCAACAAAATCAGCGGTTTTTGCACTTTCGACGCTGACGGCAGGGATCAGATCATCCTTCGCCTGCTGCGCAGATTTGGCATCATTCTGGCTGACATGGCCGAGCTTGGGGCGGTTGACCAGTTCGGGATGCAACTTGAGCGTCGCAGCGCCCGCGAGCAGCACCGCCAAACCGACGCCAATCCAGGTTGATCTATTCGACATTATCTATCCTCAATCGAAAATTTCATTGGTTTTACAGTGCCATCCAGAACTTTGGCGAAGACGCCCATGGTCATGGCCAGTTCGTCGTCAACGTCAAAGTCCGCCTCATGGGCGCGGCTGCGGAACAGGCCGGAAACCAGCGTGAAAAGCACCTTTACCGCCATGACGAGATCGGTTTCCGGGTTGATCTTGCCCATGGCCTGACCTTTTTGCAGAAATTTCAAAATATGCGCCCGCACCGTGTCCTCGCTGCATTCGCGCACCCGCGCCAGTTCGGGATTTCGGGTGGATTGCGACCAGATTTCGAGGATCAGGAAATAAAACTCGGGCGGCTTATCGGTGAATTGCCGGCGCAACATCTGATAAACCGCAGGTATTAGCTCTATGTTTTCAGGAAGTTGCATAAACTCACGCACCAAGGCCGCTTGATCGCGCTCGCATAGGCCAACCACAATCGCTTCCTTGGAAGGGAAGGTGCGGTAAAGATTGCCCGGACTCATGTCCGCTTCCTGCGCCACCTCCTGCATTGTGGCGCGATGAAAGCCCGATCGCACAAAACACGCCTGCGCCGCATCCAGAATACGTTCACGGCGCGGCGGTTCCGGCGCGTTCTTGACGGGCTCGAAAGTGGCAGACTGGCTCATGGATGCGTTTCAACTATGAGAATGAACGTTCATTCTCGTAATCCTTCATCCATTTTTTGTCAACGCCGCACGCTGGTGCCCCCTTATGCCGATGTCGGCAATATCGCGCCGAATAATGCCGAATATCCGGGAATTTCGGCAAAACCGTCAACAAGGGCGCTGGGGAAACCATGCCCTTCCAGAATGTGCAATCGTGGCCATTGCCGGACGTCAAATTTGGCCATCTCGCGACCCGGGTTGAAAACGCACAGCAGGCTGCCGGTCTCATCCTCGCGCACGAATGCGAGCAGCGTTTCGGGGGCTGGCAGAAAGCGAATGGCTCCGGTCAGCAGAACCGGATGGGCTTTACGCCAGCGCAGGATTTGGCGAAAGCGGTGCAGGCTGGACCCCGGCTTTTTCTCCTGCACCGAAACCGCGCGCGTCAAATGGCTTTCGGGAATGGGCAGCCACGGCGTTTGGGAAGTTGAAAATCCCGCACCCGCGCTGTTGGTCCATGGCATGGGTGTGCGGCAACCATCCCGGCCCTTGAACTGCGGCCAGAAAGCCTTGCCATAGGGGTCTTGCAAAGCCTCATAGGGAACATCGGCTTCGCCCAGCGCCAATTCCTCGCCCTGATACAGGCATTGCGATCCGCGCAGGCATAGCATCATCGCGCTGATCAGGGGGGCGAAGGCATCGGCGTCTGCCTCGCCGCCCCAGCGGGTGACGACGCGCATGACGTCATGGTTGGAAAACGACCAGCAAATCCAGCCCTTGCCCTCACGCTCAAAACCCTCGACCGCCTTGCGGATAGCCGCCGGGTCACACCGCTCACCGCCCAATAGCTCGAACCCGTAGCACAGGTGCATCCGGTCATCGCCATCGGTATATTGGGCGATCAGTGCATTGGCTTCATTGCCGGCACCCACTTCACCCACCGCCGCAATATCGGTGCCCTCATTGAACACCGCGCGCAATTCCTTGAGGATTTCCAGATTTTCCGGCCGCGATTTATCATAGACATGCGCCTGCCAGCCATAAGGGTTGGCGTCGGGCACATCGAGCGCGCCCTTGTGGGCCGCGGGCGGATTGTCACGCAACAGGGCATCGTGGACAAAATAATTGACGGTATCGAGCCGAAAACCATCGACCCCGCGCGCCATCCAGAAGCGGATACTGTCATAAAGCGCCTGCCGGACCTGGCTGTTATGAAAGTTCAGATCGGGCTGCTCGGTCAGAAAATTATGCAGGTAATATTGCTTGCGCCGCGCTTCCCATGCCCAGGCCGGCCCACCAAAAATCGACAGCCAGTTATTGGGCGGCGTGCCATCCGGTTTCGGGTCGGCCCAGACATAATAATCGGCCTTGGCATTATCCCGGTTCTGGCAGCTTTCCTGAAACCACGGATGTTGATTGGACGTATGCGACAGCACTTGGTCAATCATCACTTTCAGACCGAGGCGATGGGCTTTGGCCACCAGCGCCTCGAAATCCGCAATCGTGCCAAACATCGGATCAACGGCGCAATAGTCCTCGACATCATAACCGAAGTCTTTCATCGGCGATTTGAAAAACGGGCTGAGCCAGATGGCGTCAACGCCGAGGCTGGCCACATAATCCAGATGCGCAGTAATCCCGGCGAGATCGCCAATGCCATCGCCGTTCGAATCAGCGAAGGATCGCGGATAAATCTGATAGATCACGGCACCTTTCCACCAGGGAATGACAGTGGCGGGGGCGGGCATGACGGATTGGGACATGGGTTTCTCACGAAAGTTTGGCGGTCATCCGACAATAGAACCCATGCCCCCCGGTGTCACCCGCACATTTTGCAGCTTTGCCGCAGTCTTATCAAAATTTGGTCGTCTTAGTGGCGAAGTTGGGTTCGTGATGGTATCTTGGCCTGAAGGCACGGGCCTTTGGGCCATTCGCATTTGAGGAAATCATGGCAATTAAGATGATGTTTGGCTCGAATTTTGTGGCCAGAGCGCTTTCGGTTTGCGTTTTTGTGGCAATACCGCTGGCGACGGAGGCAAAATCCCTCCCCAATATGCGATTGGCGCAATTGGACCTGCGCCCACCGGATAATGTGCCATCGGGCGGAAACTTCGATCAGCGCCAGCCCGATTCCGCGCGCGACCTGCCCGCCGATAACCAAAATCCGCAAGGCGGAGAAGGTGATTCGGGCGCGGACAGCAGTTCGCTCCTGCTGCGGATCGACCGATTGCAGGATCAGATTCGCAAGATGACTGGCCGTATCGAAGAATTGAATCACCGCCAGACCATCCTCGAACAGAAATTGCAGGCGGCGCAGATCAACAATGCCAATCGTCCGGCGGATGTTCGTCCGCCCGCCCTCGCCCATGGCAATGGTGATGCCTTTGACCCCTCCGTCAGCCCCGGCTCGGTTGGGGTGCCGCGCGCACTGGGCCAGGGTGGCAACCAATCAGTTCCTTTGGAACCCAACCCCGCCGATCAGCCGTTGAAGCTTTCGGATGGCGCTGGCGGCGAAGTCAAGAAGCCGTTTGGCCGCCCGCTGGGGCTGGATACCAGCGCCCCGCCGGCAACGGCAGCGCCTTCGGGCCCGCGTGCCCAATACGAGGCCGCGCTCACCTTGTTCCGGGGTGGCCGTTACGCCGAGGCTGAACAGGGGTTCACCAATATCCTCTCTGCCAATCCGAAGGGCTCGATCAAGTCCGACTCGATATTCTATCTTGGCGAAAGCTATTTCCGCCGTCATCTCAACCGCCAGGCCGCCGAGCAATATCTCAAGCTTTCCACGGATTATCCAAAATCCGGCAAGGCCCCGGAATCTTTGGTGCGTCTGGGCATGTCGCTGCAGGCGATGGGTGCCAAGGAGCAGGCTTGCGCCGCGCTGGGTGAAGTGGCGCGCAAATATCCAAAATCGCTCGCCGCCGTGCGCGAAGCGCATGTGGAAGCCGAGCGCGACCATTGCTGAATGACGATGCGCTGATCCAGCTTTTCGCGCCGCTCGCGCGGTCGCAATTGCTGGTTCTGGCGGTTTCAGGGGGCCCCGATTCCATGGCCCTCATGGCTCTGGCGCGACGCTGGCAGGCTTTGCTGGGTGCGAAGGCGCCAAATTTGGGCGTGGTGAGTGTCGACCATGCGCTGCGCCAGGAATCTGCCGCCGAATGTGCGCTGGTGGCGCAAGTGGCGGGGCAACTCGGATTGCCCCATACCATAGCGGTCTGGCAGGGCCCCAAACCGGCGACAGGGCTGATGGAGCGCGCCCGCATCGCCCGTTACCAATTATTGCAGGAGGCGGCCCGTAGCCTGGGCGCGAGCGGCATCGTCACCGCGCATCATGCGGATGATCAGGCCGAGACCATATTGTTGCGGCTGGCGCATGGCACCTCGATCACCGGCCTTGCCGGGATGCGCCTGCACGAAACCGATGCGGGGCTGGATCTATGGCGGCCACTGCTTGGGCTGACAAAACGGCAACTCGTGGATTATTGCACCCGCAACCAACTCGCCTATTGCCAGGACCCTTCCAACCTCGATCCCAAATATGCGCGCACGCGGCTGCGGCACCATATGGCGTTGATGCAGCGTCTGGGGCTGGATCGGGCGGCATTGCTCCGGCTTGGCACCCGCGCCGCCCGCGCCGATGCCGCGCTGCAAAGCGCGACCTCCGACCTTTTGGCGAAATTGGGATTGCCGGGCGACGCCAGCGTCGAAATCCCGCAATTGCGCTTTGAGGCCGCGATGCTGCAAGACGTGCCCGATGAAATCATCTTGCGCGCGCTGGCTGAAATCATGGCCCGGGTCGGCCAATGGCAGGGGTATCGGCGGCTTGAGCGGCTGGAGCGGCTATTGGGCGGGCTGCAAGCGGCGAGAATGGCCGGGCAGAATTTTTCGGCGACGCTTTCGGGCGCAAAAATAAAGCTGGACAAGAAGGGTCATCTTCTTGTCCAGCGTGAAATGCCGCGAAAGGGCCGCGGATCTCTTGTCTAGGCTCAGGAATTGCCGCCGCTGTGCAGCACGATCACCGCGCGGCGATTTTGCGACCAGCAGGAAATGTCGTTGCAAACCGCGACCGGGCGTTCCTTGCCATAAGAAATGGTTTTCATCCGCGACGCCGAGATGCCGCGCGAAATCAGATAGGACTTGACCTTCTGGGCGCGGCTGGCACCCAACTGGAAGTTATATTCGCGGGTGCCGCGCTCGTCGGCATGGCCTTCAACGGTGAAGCTGTATTGGCCATATTGCGACAGCCAGCGGGCCTGCTTGTTCAAAGTGTCAGTGGCCTTGGGGGTGAGATCGACGGAATCGGTTTCAAAGAACACACGATCGCCGACGTTCACCACAAAATCCTGCCGCGAACCGGGGGTTGCTGCATTGGCGCCGGCACCGCCTCCGGCCAGATCGCTGCCATCGGCGCCGTCCTTCACGGTTTTGGAGCAGGCCGCCATGGTAAGCGCGGCGGTCAAAGCGAGGGCAAGGCGACCGTGGCGGATCAGCGAACCGCCGTTAAGGATAGACAACATTATTTGAACTCCGGTTGAGAATGGGGCTTGTCTGACGTCAAGAATTAGCGGGGGATGGTTAATTGAAGGTTTTGTCAACCTTGATTGGCGGTTAGGAAAATCGCTAAAATGCCAACCAACTGCGATCTTGGTAAACGGCAGGTTAATGGCCTAAATGCGGCGAGTGCCAAAAAACTCCCAAATTTATCCCAAAATTACACGCTTTTTTGTGGGACTGGCTGCACAATCAATTGCCTTCGCGACCATGCGTGCTTATAAGCAGTGCATTCCTTGTCATGGATGCGATTTTGAGGCTCAGCCTCGGCATGGCCGGGGTGGTGGATGCACCGCCTCGATCCAGCCCAACCGACGGAGATTTTTATGAGCAACGCTCCCTTAATGCCAAAGGCCACCGCCGTCTGGCTTATTGATAATACATCCCTTTCTTTCGAGCAGATTGCCAATTTCTGCAAATTGCATCCCCTTGAGGTCAAGGGCATTGCCGATGGCGAAGTCGCCACGGGCATCAAGGGCCATGATCCGATCACCAATGGCCAGCTCTCGCGCGAAGAAATTGCCGCCGGAGAGAAAGACCCCAGCCATCATTTGCAATTGGCGGTTTCCAAAGTGCGCGTTCCGGAGATGAAGCCGCGCCGCGGTGCACGTTACACGCCCTTGTCGCGCCGGCAGGATCGCCCGAACGCCATTTTGTGGCTGGTGCGCAACCATCCCGAACTGAAGGATGCGCAGATCATGCGCCTCGCGGGCACCACCAAGCACACATTGCAGACCATCAAGGATCGCACCCACTGGAATTCGGCGGCGATGACGCCGATGGATCCGGTGACGCTGGGCCTGTGCTCGCAGGTGGATCTGGATTTTGAAGTCAATCGCGCCGCCAAGGATCGCACCCCGGTCGTGGAAGATCGCGGCCAGACGCTGGTTCCTGCCGAAATCACCACGCGCCCCACCGCGCCCTCGAACAGCGCCAGCGTATTCGGTGCTGCCCCGGTCAAGGAAACCATCGAACCGGTGGACGTCGATTCCGTGTTTTCGAAGCTGAAGGAACTCAAGACCAGCGAATAAGGGCAGCCTGACGGCACGCCCCTTTTCAGCACCGATCATGCAAAGCCCGGGTTTATCCCGGGCTTTTTTACGCCGCCTTTTTGTTCTTGGGCGTGATCAGCTTGCGATTGACCAGAACTTCAGCGATTTGAACCGCGTTCAGCGCCGCGCCCTTGCGCAAATTGTCGGAGACGCACCAGAAAGCCAGGCCATTCTCCACCGTATTGTCCTCGCGGATGCGGGACACATAGGTCGCGTCTTCACCCGCCGATTCATGCGGGGTCATGTACCCACCCGGTTCGCGGCTGTCGATCACCAGAACGCCCGGCGCTTCGCGCAGGATATCGCGGGCTTCGTCGGCCGTGATCGGGCGTTCGAACTCGACATTGACCGCCTCCGAATGGCCGATGAACACCGGCACCCGGACGCAGGTTGCGGTGAGCTTGATTTTGGGATCGAGAATCTTCTTGGTCTCGGCCATCATCTTCCACTCTTCCTTGGTAAAGCCGTCTTCCATGAAGACGTCGATATGCGGAATCACGTTGAAGGCGATGCGCTTGGTAAACTTCTTCGATTCCACCGAATCAGACACGAATACCGCACGGGTCTGCGAGAAAAGCTCGTCCATGCCCTCCTTGCCCGCACCTGAAACCGATTGATAGGTCGAAACCACGACCCGCTTGATCTTGGCAAAGTCATGCAGCGGCTTCAGCGCCACCACCAATTGCGCGGTCGAGCAATTCGGGTTGGCAATGATGTTGCGCTTGGTGAAACCGGTAATGGCATCGGCATTCACTTCCGGCACGATCAACGGCACGTCTGAATCGTAGCGCCAGGCCGAGGAATTGTCGATCACGACACAGCCCTGCGCGGCAATGCGTGGCGCCAGCGCCTTCGACACATCGCCACCGGCCGACATCAGGCAGATGTCCGTGTCCGAAAAATCATACTGATCGAGCACTTTGCATTTCAGGGTCTTGTCACCATACGACACTTCGGTGCCGAGCGAGCGCTGCGACGCCAGCGCCACAACTTCGCTGGCTGGAAACCGGCGCTCAGCCAGAATATCCAGGATTTCGCGACCGACATTACCGGTAGCTCCCGCGACGGCGATTTTGAATGACATGATGCAATCCTATGTAATCGGCAAGGCCATGACAACGGCAGGCCTGCGCAGGCTGAGCCTATAAGCGAAACCGCGTCTTTCTGCAATCCTGTCCTGCATGGGTCTGACCGGCGCCTTTTGCGGGCAATGCGCAGAATAGTAACCAAAAGTTGACTCTGTTTGCATGTGCCCACGTCATGGTAGCTGCCTCTTTAGGGCTTGCCGTTATCATTGGCTTTCAACAGCGTGATGCGTAGCAACGGCACAAACATGACCCTTTACACTTTGAGGTTACGGGCAAACACCACCCTTGCGGATAATCGAGGGGTGGCCGCGCGCCGCACCGCGACCTCGCCCGCGCAGCTCTACCTGCTGGCTGCAGCCATATCGCTGGCGCTGGTATCCTACCTCTTCAGTCAAATCCGCGGTGCCCATATCTGGCGGCAGACCGTTGCGGATGCGCCGCAAGGGGTCGTTGGCCACGCGGCCCCAGACCATGCGTGGGTGCCGATTTCCGAACCGTTCAAGCGCTATTCGCTGGAATCGCGACGATTTGGCAATGCGCCGGCCCATTATTATGCCGCTCGTGAGCAGGGCGGGCAGGGTCGCATGGACGCTTTGGAATTTGGTGATATCCAGACGCCCGCGCCCTATCTGTCGATGGCGATTGCCACTCTGGCGCAAACGACACCGGCCGGGCGCGCCGCCTTTACCCCGGATGGCGAAATCACCAACAGCTTTGGCCAGATCCACTATGCCGCCCAACCGGCCAAGGCCGGCCCCGCCCGCACCTGCCTCTACTTCGACTGGACACATGATGAACCGTCAGTCCATGTCAGTGGGGTGGCGTGCCCGCATGTGGGTGCCGCGACCTTGACCCCGCAGGCCATGGCCTGCCTGATGCAGCGCCTCGATTTGAATGGCGCGGCGGATGAGCGCCCGCTGCGCCAATATTTTGTCATGGCCGAACTGCGTCAGGATCACTATTGTCTGGGCGCGCAATATGTAGTTGCAGCCAGCCCGAACCCCTAGTTTTCCCGCATGCAACCCCCATTTCAACAATCCCAATTGCCGCCCGCTTGGGGTGGCACGCGGATCAAGGAGGAGCCATCATGTTCAAGGTTTCATCACTGCCAGTTGCCGTGGCGCTTGTCTGCGCAGGTTTGGCATTTGGCGCGGGGGCGGCCTTCGCGCAGCCTGTGCATCATCGCAGCAGCGCTTCGGTTCACCACCCGCGTGGATATTTTGTGCCGCCGGTCATTCACGGCCGCAATTTCATGGATTCCGGCTCCATCGTGCCCGAGGGCAGCCTGAACCAATATTACACCGTTAACACCTATTTCGCACGGTCGCCGACGCAAACCTATCGCCCCGACAGCTTTGGCGATGACTTGCGGCCCAACAGCTTCACCGTTCCGGGCACGCCGCAGCCGCTTTTCGAATTCTGAGTTCGAATGGCGGGTTGCGGGACTTCGCGGCGCGGCGGGTTTTAGCCCGCCGCCTTTTGCAGGGCACCGATAACCGCGTCGCCCATTTGCTGGGTGGAAGCGGAGCCGCCGATATCAGCCGTGCGCAGGCCCGAGGCGAGCACATCGGCAATGGCCGCGTCGAGATGATTGGCGGCGTCCTGCAGATCGAACGAATAACGCAAGGCCATGCTGAACGATCCGATCATCGCCAGCGGATTGGCCACACCCTTGCCCGCGATATCGGGGGCCGAACCATGCACCGGCTCATAAAGCGCCTTGCGGGTGCCGGTCTTGGCGTCGGCCAGACCCAGGGAAGCGGATGGCAGCATACCCAGCGAGCCGGTGAGCATCGAAGCGACGTCCGACAGCATGTCGCCGAACAGGTTGTCGGTGACAATCACGTCAAACTGCTTGGGCGCGCGCACCAGTTGCATACCCAGAGCATCGGCAAGCTGGTGCTCCAGCACCACATCCGGATATTCGCGCTTGTGCAGGGCATTCATGGTTTCAAACCACAATACGCCCGATTTCATCACATTGCGCTTGTCGGAAGAGGTGACCTTGTTGGAACGCTTGCGCGCCAGTTCAAAGGCGACGCGCCCGATCCGCTCAATTTCGAACGTGTCATAAACCTGCGTGTCAATGCCGCGCTTCTGGCCATTGCCCAGATCACGGATTTCTTTCGGCTCGCCAAAATACACGCCGCCGGTCAATTCGCGCACGATCATCAGATCGAGGCCCTCGACCAGATCGCGCTTCAGCGAGGATGCCTCCGCCAGCGCCGGGTAGCAGATGGCCGGGCGCAAATTGGCGAACAAAGCCATATCCTTGCGCAGTCGCAGCAACCCCGCTTCCGGGCGAACCTCATAGGGCACGCCATCCCATTTCGGGCCACCGACCGCCCCAAACAACACGGCATCCGCCGCTTGCGCCAAAGCCATATCGCTTTCGCTGATCGCCGCGCCATGCGCGTCAAAGGCGCAGCCGCCGACAAGTCCCTTCTCAATTTCAAACCGGACCACGCCGGCCTTGGCGTGCCAATCCATGACGCGTTCGACTTGCGCCATGACCTCGGGGCCGATGCCATCACCGGGCAAGAGAAAGAGCTTGTAGCTTTTCATGCAGATTTCCATTCCTGACAGCAAAATAAGGGTGTTTCACTGGGTGATACTGAATTGTTGCGGATTTTGCAATCAGCCGCAACGGCATGGGCCACAGGTTGACTTAGGGTCAAAATCGCAGCAATTGAATTCCCAGCAGATTTGTGCCGTGCAAATTGGTGCTTTGCAAAAGGGAGAATGCGTCGTGACCGACACCAAATTGGCCACCCACGTTTTTCCAGCTCGGTTGCTGGAAGGGTATGAATCGTTTCTGGGCACCCGTTTTCCCGCCGAACAGCAGCGCTTTCGCTCCCTTGCTGAAAAGGGTCAGAAGCCTACCATCATGCTGATTGGCTGCTGCGACTCGCGGGTGTCGCCCGAAGTGATTTTTGATGCGGGTCCTGGTGAGATTTTTGTGGTGCGCAATGTCGCCAATCTGGTGCCACCCTACCGCCCGAATGATGATTTGCATGGCACATCGGCCGCGCTGGAATTTGCGGTGATGGCATTGCGGGTGCAGCATGTGGTGGTGATGGGCCATGCCTCGTGCGGCGGCATCAAGAGCTTTGTCGAGGGCGAGGCCGACCCCTATCAAAGACCATTGTCGCCTGGCGATTTCATCGGCAAATGGATGAGCCTGATCGAGCCGGCTTTCCGCGAACTCCCGCCCCAGCGCGAACATGAAAGCCAGATTGATTTTGCGGACCGCCTCGGACAGCGCGCCGTGATCCAGAGCCTTGCCAACCTGCGCAGCTTTCCGTGCGTGCAGAATTTGGAAAGTCGCGACCGTTTGCACTTGCATGGCGCGTTTTTCGGTGTGGCCGATGGCCGGTTGCAGGTTCTGGACGAGGCGAGCGGGCAGTTTGAACCGGTTGCCGAACAAAGCCATCAGGCGGTGACGCAGGCCCTGCGTTTTTGAGGCCCAAACGTCAGGCAGCCTGCGAGCGCCCCAACTGGCCAGCGCGATAGGACAAAGCTTCGGCCAGATGCACCCGGGCGATTTGCGGCCTGTTGTCGAGATCGGCAATCGTGCGGGCGAGCTTCAGAATGCGATGAAATCCGCGCGCTGAAAGTTTCAGGCGCTCGGCGGCATCGCGCACCAGCGCCGTAGAGCCAGCATCCAGTTGCGCCACGGTTTCAATCACCTGCGCCGGGGCCGCCGCATTGGCGGTAATGTGCGGCAGGCCAATCGCCTTGTAGCGCGCAACCTGAATGGCGCGCGCCGCTGCCACCCGCGCTGCGACTTCCGCCGAGCCTTCCGCCGGGGGTGGCAGAATCAGGTCGGCGGCACTCACCGCCGGCACTTCGATGTGCAAATCCATGCGGTCCAGAAGGGGGCCGGACAGCCGCGCTTGATATTGCGCCATGCAGCGCTCATTGGGCTGGCGCTTGCAGGCATAGCCGGGGTCCGTGGCATGGCCGCAGCGGCACGGGTTCATCGCGGCGATCAATTGAAACCGCGCCGGATAGGTAACGCGATGGTTGGCGCGGGCGATGGATACCTCGCCGGTTTCGATGGGCTGGCGCAGGCTGTCGAGCACTTGCGGCTGAAATTCGGCAAATTCGTCGAGAAACAGCACGCCGTGATGGGCCAGCGACACTTCGCCGGGCCGCGCATGCACGCCCCCGCCTACCAGTGCCGCCATCGAGGCGGAATGATGCGGCGCGCGGAATGGGCGCTGTGCCGACAATTCGCCCCCGGCCAGCGCACCGGCCACCGAATGTATCATCGAAACTTCCAGCAATTCGCGCGCGGTGAGCGGTGGCAGGATCGAGGCCAGCCGCGCCGCCAACATGCTTTTGCCCGAGCCCGGCGGGCCGTTCATCAACAGATTGTGGCCACCAGCCGCCGCAATTTCCAGCGCGCGCTTGGCACTTTCCTGCCCCTTGATGTCGCGCAAATCCGGTTGCAACCGATCCTGCCCGCGCACGGCCGGCACGGGGCGCGCCATCACCTGCGTGCCCTTGAAATGGTTGGCCAACTGGATCAGCGAGCGCGGTGCCAGAATCTCGATATCGCCGGACGCCCACGCCGCCTCCGGGCCGCAATCGGCCGGGCAAATCAATCCATGCCCGCGGGCATTGGCCGCCACTGCAGCCGGCAGCACACCCGCAACAGCGGTGATTGTGCCATCCAGCGCCAATTCGCCAAGCACCGTGAAATTGGCGAGGCTGTCGGCGGGGATTGCGCCAATCGCCGCCATTACCCCAAGCGCGATCGGCAAATCATAATGGCTGCCTTCCTTGGGCAGATCGGCCGGGGCCAGATTGACCACAATCCGCCGCGCCGGCAGCGCCAGCCCCGATGCGTTCAGCGCCGCTCGTACCCGCTCGCGCGATTCGGCTACCGCCTTGTCACCCAGCCCGACCACGAGGAACTGGATGGCACCATTGGAAATTTGCACCTGCACATCCACAGGGCGCGCTTCAATGCCCTCAAACGACGCCGTTGAAATACGCACAACCATGGCAGCCCCCGCGCCGTCTCCTGAAAATCTCAAGCAAAGCTAGCGCATAAAAATGCCATTGACAAGAACATTAAAAGAACATTAAACCAAATAAATACCCGCTTCCTTGGCTACGTGCGGGCCTGAAAATGGAGATGGACGCGAGTGACGGTGGCAATTCAAATCGTGCCGGGGGTAACCTATTATCCCGGCTGGCTGCCGGTGGAGGGGCAGCGGCAATTGCTGCAAAAGCTGGAAGAAATCCTGGTCGCGGCACCGTTGTTTCAGCCGACCATGCCACGCACCGGCAAGCCGTTTTCCGTGCAGATGAGCAATTGCGGGTCGCTGGGCTGGGTCTCGGATCGTCAGGGCGGTTACCGCTATCAGGCCACCCACCCGCAAACCGGCGCGCCCTGGCCGGAAATGCCGAAGATTTTGCAAACGGCCTGGACCGATCTCGCCCATTACGCGCCGGGCCCGCAGGCCTGCCTGATCAATTATTACAAGGACACCGCGCGCATGGGCCTGCATCAGGACCGGGACGAGGCCGATTTTGATGCCCCGGTTTTGTCGCTGTCGCTTGGCGATACCGGCCTGTTTCGCATCGGCGGCCAGGAGCGCAGCGACAAGACCAAGTCACTGAAGCTGCAATCGGGGGATGTTCTGGTCTTCGGTGGCCCGGCGCGGCTTGCCTTTCATGGCATTGACCGCATCATGCCCGGCACATCCACCCTGCTGCCAAACGGCGGCAGGATCAATTTGACATTGCGCCGGGTGGATGCCCCACCGGCGTAAGCCGTCGGCTCAGCCCTTGGGGCCGCCTTTGGACGTGCCGACCTTGGCCGGGCGCAGC
Source organism: Hyphomicrobiales bacterium (assembly GCA_019075865.1). Classification (GTDB taxonomy): domain Bacteria; phylum Pseudomonadota; class Alphaproteobacteria; order Rhizobiales; family Beijerinckiaceae; genus REEB77. The sequence continues at coordinate 183,185 of JAGXAN010000001.1, forward strand.
ACCCTGTCTCCAATCGTATAACCTTCTTCCATCACCTGCGCGACCGTGCCGTGCGGCTGGCTCTCGTCGGGAATTTCAAACAGCACCTCGTGCAGGTGCGGGTCGAATTTGGCGCCTTGTGCCACCACCGGCTTCACACCGTGACGGGCGAGGCGCGAAAGAAAGTCGCGCTGCGTCAGTTCCATGCCCTCGACAAAGCTTTGCAGCGCCGGATCGGCCGCCGACCGCACGTCGGCGGGCACATTGGCCAGCGCTCGCGTCATATTGTCATTGAAGGTGAGCATGTCGCGCGCAAAATTGGCAACGCCGTAAATCTTGGCATCGGCGACTTCCCGCTCGGTGCGCCGGCGCAGATTTTCCATCTCGGCCAGCGTGCGCAAATTTCGGTCTTTCAGGCTGGCAACCTCGGTCTGCAGCGCTTGCAGCACCGCGTAAGGGTCAGGCTCGCCCGGCGCGACTTCGGCGTCCGCCAGCGTTTCCGCCTCGTTGTCGACTTGGGAATCGTGGGTTTTGTGCGGTTTGTGATCTTTGTGACTGGTCATGATATTCCGCTAACTTGGTTCAACTTTACCACCCGATATCAGGGCGCAGCGGCAAAAAATCAAGGCAATTTATAATTTAACCATGCAGGGTTTCCAATAAAAGCCTGCGCACCGCACTGGCGCGTGCCGGATTGGTGATTTTGGCACCGGTGAGATCGGTGACATAAAATGTATCGACCGCCTTTTCGCCAAAAGTTACGATATGGGAAGAGCCGATGTTGAGGTTGAGCTTGGAGATCGCATTGGTCAGGTCATAAAGCAATCCGGGCCGATCAAGCCCGGAAACTTCGATGACGGTATGCTTGGTCGACAGATTGTTGTCGATGGAAACTTCCGGCGCGAGGCGAAAGGTCTCCTCCCGCCCTTTGGACAGGCCGCCCTTGGCTTTGACCAGCGTGCTGATATGCACACCGCCCCGCAGCGCCTGCTCGATGGTCTGCGCGACTTTTTCGGCGCGGCGCAATTCATCGCAATCCTGTTCGAATGCACGCGAGATAAAAATGGAATCCAGCGCCAGCCCATCCGTGGTCGTGAAAATATGGGCGTCGACGATATTGGCCCCCGAGGCGGCGCAAGCCCCGGCGATGATCGCCAGAAGGCGCGGATGGTCGGGCGCGACCACAGTCAATTCGGTAACGCCGCGAAACGCGTCGGTGAAATATTGCGTGGCCATCGGGCGGTTTTCAAGGGCGCAGGCCTGTAACAGTTTGGCGTGCTGCAACTGGCGGCCAATGTCCACTTTCAGCCAATAGGCCGGGTAATGGCGGCTGGCATAGGTGGCAAATTCTTCATCCGTCCATTGCGGCAGCGCCAGGCGCAATTCGGCCTGCTTGGCCTGCACCCGCCGATTGCGGTCCACCGACGAATGCCCCCCGCCCAGCACAACTTCGGTTTCCCAATAGAGCGAGCGCAGCAATTCGCCTTTCCAGCCGTTCCAGACGCCCGGGCCGACCGCCCGCGTGTCGCAAATGGTGAGTATCAGCAGCAGCCGCAGCCGTTCCATGGTCTGAACGAGGCTCGCAAAACTGGCAATCGTGCCGGGGTCGGAGAGGTCGCGCCCCTGCGCCGTGTTCGACATCACCAGATGGTTTTCGATCAGCCACGCCACCATGTCGGTTTCGGCCGGGGTCAGGCCAAGGCGCGGGCATAATGTGCGGGCAATGGCCGCCCCCGCGATGGAATGGTCTTCAGGCCGCCCCTTGGCAATGTCATGCAGGAAAACCGCCACATAAAGCGCGCGGCGGTTTTGGGTGGAACGAATCAACTGGGTGGCAAGCGGGTGATCGTCACTGAATCGACCGCTTTCAATATTGGCGAGCACGCCAACCGTGCGCAAAAGGTGCTCATCAACCGTGTAATGATGGTACATGTTGAATTGCATCATCGCGACGACGCGGCCAAATTCGGGAATGAAGCGGCCCAAAACCCCAGCTTCGTTCATCAGGCGCAGCACTGTCTCCGGCACGTGCCGCGAGGTCAGGATTTCCAGAAACAGCCGGTTGGCTTCCTTGTTGTGGCGCACCGCATTGGTAATGCGGGCCAGTGAGCGCGTCACCAGCCGCGTCGCCTCGGGATGGATGGCAACGCCGGTCTCGTCGGCGAGGTGGAATATCCGGATCAGATTGACCGGATCGCGCTCAAAAGCCGTCGGACTTGCGACATTGATGCGGTCATTGTCGATGATGAAATCGCCGGTAACCACGCTTGGACGGCGGCGGCGGAACCGGCCGACAAACCGGTCGAGAATGGCGCGCGGTTTGGCCTGGCGCTCCTCCAGTGCCGCGCAGACGCTGGCGGTCAGATCGCCGACATTCTTGGCCACCAGAAAATAATGCTTCATGAAGCGTTCGACGCCATCCTGACCGGCGCGGCTGGTATAGCCAAGGCGATCGGCAATCTGCCGCTGAAAATCGAACGACAGCCGCTCCTCTGCCCGCCCCGACACGAAATGCAGGTGGCAGCGCACCGCCCATAAAAACTCCTCACAGCGGCACGCCAGCTGAAATTCGCGCGGCGTAAACAGCCCGGCGGTCACCAGTTCCGAGGCCCTCGGCACGCGATAGACATATTTGCCGATCCAGAACAAAGTGTTGAGATCGCGGATACCACCCTTGCCTTCCTTGATATTGGGCTCGACCAGATAGCGCGAACTGCCGGCTTGCCCGACCCGCTGGTCGCGCTCGGCGAGTTTGGCGGTGACAAAATCCAGCGCGCCCAGACGCACGATCTGATCGTCAAACCGGCTCTGCAATTCATCAAACAGTTTCCGGTGGCCAAGGATCAGCCGTGCTTCCAGCACTGTGGTGCGGATGGTCATGTCTTCCGCCGAACGCTTGAGCGTTTCATCAATGTTGCGGGTGGCGTGGCCCACCTTCTGCCGCAAATCCCACAAAACGTAGAGGATCGCCTGAACCGCTTTTTCGCTCCAGCCGGATGCCTTGTTGGGCAGGAGAAACAACAGGTCAATGTCCGAACCCGGCGCCAGGGTCGCCCGTCCGTAGCCACCCACGGCGATGATGCACAATTGCTCGCGCTCCAGGGCTGAGGCCGGCGGATGCACATGGGCGCAGACATAATCGAATATGCAGGCGATCAGATCGTCTTCCAGCCGCGACAGTGCGCGCGCGCAGGCCATGCCTCGCCCGCCTGCCTCCAGATGGGCGCGCGCCTTGGCCCGGCCCGCCGCCAGCGCCTGCCCGAAATGGGCGACGACCGCTTTGCGAAAAGCCGCATCGTCACCGGCCTCGGCGCGCAAGCGCGCGATGGTTTGCGTCGAAGTTGCCAGATCCAGCGGATCCGTTGCTTCGGCAGGATGGGCGGGCTCGGAAGGTGCGGGAAGCGAGTCGATTATCGTCATGGACAGAAATTAGCATGATTATTGGTTTGCAAGGAAGCCTCAAGCTTAATCAGCAACAACCCGAAGGGCATGGCGCATACCAGCCTTGCAGGACTCGCCTCGACGGGTTGCAAAATTTTCGATTATAGAACTATGGTAGGACAAATAGATCAGGGAGTGCGTGCATGGATGAGGTCGGCAAAGTGGATGGCAACGAGGCGCAGGAAACCCGTGAGTGGGTAGATGCGATTGAAAGCGTCATTGCTTATGAAGGGCCGGATCGGGCGGATCAATTGCTCGGTGCCGCAGTGGACAGTGCGCGCCGCTCCGGGGCCAAACTGCCGTTTGCTGCCAATACCGCCTACCTCAACACCATTGCGCCCAGCGAGCAGCCGGTTCATCCCGGCGATCGCCACCTTGAGATGAACATCCGGCGGATGATCCGCTGGAACGCGACGGCAATTGTGCTCAAGGCCAACAAGGAAAGCTCGGAACTGGGCGGTCATATCGCCAGCTTTCAGTCCGCCGCGACGCTTTATGACACCGGCTTCATGCATTTCTGGCATGCTGCAAGCGAGAAACACGGCGGCGATCTGGTATTCATCCAGGGCCATTCTTCGCCCGGCATTTATGCCCGCGCTTTCGTCGAGGGTCGCCTGAGCGAGGATCAACTGAAGAATTTCCGCATGGAAGTCGGCGGTAAGGGATTATCTTCCTATCCCCACCCCTGGCTGATGCCCGATTTCTGGCAATTCCCGACGGTTTCGATGGGACTTGGCCCCTTGATGGCGATTTATCAGGCGCGATTCTTGAAATATCTGCACAATCGCGAATTGGCCGATACGTCGCCGCGCAAGGTCTGGGCCTTCATGGGCGATGGCGAAATGGACGAGCCGGAATCGCTGGGGGCGATTTCGCTGGCCGGGCGCGAGAAGCTCGACAATTTGATCTTCGTGATCAACTGCAATCTGCAGCGCCTCGATGGCCCGGTGCGCGGCAATGGCAAAATTATTCAGGAGCTGGAAGCCGATTTTCGCGGTGCCGGCTGGAATGTCATCAAGGTGGTGTGGGGTTCGGGCTGGGATGAACTTCTCGCCAAAGATACGCAGGGCAAGCTCCGTCAATTGATGGAAGAATGCCTCGATGGCGAATACCAGGACTTCAAGTCCAAGGATGGCGCCTATATTCGCGAGCATTTCTTTGGCCGTTACCCTGAAACAGCCGCCATGGTGGCCGAATGGACGGATGCGCAGATCTGGCGTCTGACCCGTGGCGGTCACGATCCGCTCAAGGTTTTTGCCGCCTACAAGGCCGCCAGCGAGCACGTCGGCCAGCCGACCCTGATTTTGGCCAAGACCGTCAAGGGCTATGGCATGGGCGCATCCGGCGAAGGCCAGATGATTAGCCATCAGCAGAAGAAAATGGCGGATGATTCGCTCAAGCAATTCCGCGACCGTTTCCAGATTCCGCTGGATGACGAGCAATTGCTCAAGCTGCCATTCCTGAAATTTCCCGAAGATTCGCCGGAGATGAAATATCTGCGCGAGCGGCGCGGCGCGCTGGGCGGTTATCTGCCTTCGCGTCGGCAAAAGTCGACCTCGCTGCCGGTTCCGCCGCTTTCAGCCTTTGAAGCGCAAACCAAATCGGGCGGTGCCGGGCGTGAATTTTCCACCACCATGGCTTTCGTGCGCCTGCTCAACACGCTGCTGCGCGACCCGCATCTGGGCAAGCGCGTCGTGCCGATCGTGCCCGATGAAAGCCGCACCTTTGGCATGGAGGGCATGTTCCGCCAATATGGCATTTTCAGTCAGGCCGGCCAGCTTTACCGGCCGCAGGACGCGGACCAACTCAGCTTTTACAAGGAAAGCAAAACCGGCCAGATGCTGCAAGAAGGCATCAACGAGCCAGGTGCCATTGCCAGTTGGATAGCGGCGGCCACGTCCTATTCCACTTCCAACGTGCCGATGATTCCCTTCTACATCTATTATTCGATGTTCGGGTTCCAGCGCGTCGGCGATTTGTGCTGGGCGGCAGGTGACATGCGCGCCCGTGGCTTCCTGCTCGGCGGCACATCCGGCCGCACCACGCTGAACGGCGAAGGGCTGCAGCACGAGGATGGCCATAGCCACATACTCTCCGGCCTCATCCCCAATTGCCTGTCCTATGATCCCACCTATGCCTATGAGGTTGCGGTGATCATTCAGGACGGTCTGCGCCGGATGGTGACGGAACAGGAGGACGTGTTCTATTACCTCACCCTGTTGAATGAGAATTACGAGCATCCCGCCATGCCCGAAGGGGCCGAGGAGGGCATATTGAAAGGCATGCACCTGATCCGCAAGGCTCCGGACGACACGCCCAAGGCCAACCGCGTGCAATTGATGGGGTCGGGCGCGATCTTGCGTGAAGTCATCGCCGGTGCCGATCTGCTCGCCAAGGATTTTGGCATTCAAGCCGATATCTGGAGCGTGACCAGCTTCACGCAATTGCGCCGCGATGGCATTGAGACCGAGCGCTGGAACCTGATGCACCCGGAGGAACCGCAGCGCCTGTCTTACGTCGAGCAATGCCTCGCCTCGCGCGGCGGCGGGCCGGTGGTGGCTTCCACCGATTACGTCCGCCTGTTTGCGGATCAGATCCGCCCCTACGTGCGCGGCACCTATCGCGTATTGGGAACCGACGGTTTCGGGCGTTCGGATTATCGCCGCAGCCTGCGGCATTTCTTTGAGGTCGACCGCCAATATGTCGCCGTGTCCGCGCTAAAAGCGCTGGCCGACGACCAGTTGCAGCCCTCCAAAAAAGTCAGCGACGCGATCAAGCTCTATGGGCTGGATCCGCAAAAGGCCAATCCGGTCAGCGTGTGATTGGCCGGTGCCAGTCTGCATGAAACAACCAAACATTCGCAAACAATTAAACCTTTGCACGAGGGGGCCTTTATGGCGGAAGTAGAAATCAAAGTTCCAGACATTGGCGATTTCAAGAATATCCCGATCATCGAAATTCTGGTGAAGCCGGGCGACATGGTGAAGGCCGATGATCCATTGATCTCGCTGGAATCGGACAAGGCGACCATGGAAGTGCCCGCACCGAGCGCTGGCCGGGTGGCTGCGATATTGGTGAAGGTGGGCGACAAGGTCAGCGAGGGCGTGCCGTTCATACGCCTTGAAGCGGAAGCGGGCGCGGCTGCCGCCCCCGCAGCCGCAACGCCCGCGCCTGTTGCGCCCGCTGCCGCTCCGGCGGCTTCCAAACCGGCCAGTGCCGCGCCATCAGCGGCAGTGTCGGCCAAACCGGCCCCCGAGCATGCCAATGCCGTGCCCGTGCTCGCCGATTTTGGCGATGTCTATGCAAGCCCGAGCGTGCGACGTCTCGCCCGCGAACTGGATGTGGATTTGCGCCAGATCAAGGGGTCGGGCGAAAAAGGCCGCGTGACCAAAGAGGATGTGAAGGCGGCTCTGGCTGGCAGCACAAGTGCCGTGGCAACCGGCGGCAGTGGCATTCCCGAAATTCCGGCCGTGGATTTTGCCAAATTCGGGCCGGTCGAAACCCGTCCGATGTCGCGCATCAAGCGCCTCTCCGGGCCGCATCTGCACCGTTCCTGGCTCAATATCCCGCACGTCACCCATAATGACGAGGCCGATATCACCCAGACCGAGGCTTTCCGCAAGGATCTCGATGACAAACACAAGGCGGACAAGGCCAACCCGCTGCGCATCTCGTTGCTGCCGTTCCTGATGAAGGCCGCCGTCAACGCATTGCAGGCTTTCCCCGATTTCAATGCCTCGCTCGCCCCGACCAAGGACGCGCTGATCTACAAACAATATTATCACATTGGCATTGCCGTCGACACACCGGATGGGCTGGTGGTGCCCGTGGTGCGCGATGTCAACAAGAAGGGCATTCTGGATATTAGCCGCGAATTGGCCGATATTTCAGCGCGCGCCCGCATCGGCAAGCTCAAGGGTGAGGAAATGCAGGGCGGCACTTTCTCGATATCGTCGCTGGGCGGCATTGGCGGCACCGCCTTCACCCCCATCGTCAACGCGCCTGAAGTGGCCATTCTGGGCGTGGTGCGCTCGAAAATGGCCCCGGTTTGGGATGGCACCGCCTTCCAGCCGCGCCTGATGCTGCCGCTTTGCCTGTCCTATGACCATCGCGTCATCGACGGCGCTTCGGCTGCCCGCTTCACCCGTTATCTGGTCGCCATCATCGAAGATTTGCGACGCCTGGCGCTGTAAGGGGCGCTGCCCCGCAATGACCGGAAAGCTTTAGGTTGGGAGCTGGAAAATATGAGCCATGAAATCAAGGTCCCCGATATCGGTGACTTCAAGAACGTCCCGGTGATCGAAATTCTGGTCAAGCCGGGCCAGGCCGTCAAGGTGGACGACACGTTGGTGACGCTGGAATCGGACAAAGCCACGCTGGATGTGCCAAGCTCGGTCGCGGGCATTGTCGAATCCGTTGTGGTGAAGGTCGGCGACAAGGTCAGCATGGGCAGCGTTATCGTCACCCTGCAAGGGTCGGCAACCGCACCCGCGCCTTCGGCTCCCGCTGCGCCAGCCAAAGCCGCCGCCCCGGCGGCTCCAGCAGCCGCAGCCCCCGCAGTTGCAGCCCCCGCAGCCCCGGCCCCTGCAAACCCCGCGCATGATTGCGAGGTTTTGGTGCTGGGTGCCGGGCCGGGGGGCTATACGGCCGCCTTCCGCGCCGCTGATCTGGGCAAGAAAGTCACGCTGATCGAGCGTTGGCCGATGCTGGGCGGTGTCTGCCTCAATGTCGGCTGCATCCCGTCCAAAGCCTTGCTGCACGCGGCCAAGCTGATCGATGAGGCCGCCGAAATGTCGGCCCATGGTATCGCCTTTGGCAAGCCGGTCGTCGATATTGTGGCACTGCGCGACTGGAAACAGGGCGTCGTCAACCGGTTGGTGGGCGGACTTTCGGGCCTTGCCAAAATGCGCAAGGTCCATGTCGTGCATGGTTATGGGCGACTGTCGGGGGCCAACAGCGTTGAGGTGACCGGCGACAAGGGCGAGAAAACTATCCTCACCTTTGACACCTGCATCATTGCCGCCGGTTCCGAACCGGTAACGCTGCCGTTCATCCCGCATGATGACCCGCGCGTCATCGATTCCACCGGCGCGCTGGAACTGAAGGATATTCCAAAGCGCCTGCTGGTGCTGGGTGGCGGCATTATCGGGCTGGAAATGGCGACGGTCTATCACGCCCTGGGCGCGAAAATCACCGTGGTCGAATTCATGGACCAACTCATGCCGGGGGCCGACAAGGATATGGTGGCCCCGCTGCACAAGCGCATTGCCAAGCATTACGAGAATATATTCCTCAAAACCAAGGTTGTGAAGATCGAGGCGGAAGCCGCCGGGCTGCGCGTGCATTTTGAAGGCGAGGGCGCGCCGAAATCGGACCTGTTCGACAAGGTGCTGGTGGCGGTCGGCCGTCGCCCCAATGGCAAGCTGATCGGCGCGGAAGCTGCCGGCGTCAAGGTGGACGAGCGCGGCTTTGTTCCGGTAACCCGCGACATGCGCACCAATATCGCGCACATATATGCCATTGGCGATATTGTCGGCCAGCCGATGCTGGCCCACAAGGCCACGCATGAAGCCAAAGTGGCGGCGGAAAATGCCGCCGGGCACAAATCCGCCTTTGACGCGAAAGTCATACCCTCGGTCGCCTATACCGATCCGGAAGTGGCATGGGTCGGCCTCACCGAGACCGAGGCGAAGGCCAAGGGTATTGAGTACGGCAAGGGCGCGTTCCCCTGGGCCGCATCCGGCCGCTCCTTGGCAATTGGCCGGGATGAAGGCATGACCAAAGTGCTGTTTGACCCCGCCAGCCACCGCATTCTGGGCTGTGGCATGGTTGGCCCCAATGCCGGTGAATTGATCGCCGAGGCAACTCTGGCCATCGAAATGGGGGCAGATGCCGCCGATATCGGTTCGACCATTCATCCCCATCCCACCCTGTCCGAGACTTTCGGGCTGTCGGCGGAAGTGTTTGAGGGCACGATCACCGACCTGCCGCCGGCCAAAAAGCGCTGACGGGCAGGTCGGCCCCGCGCCAACGGGAGCCAGTGAACCGGCGCAGGGCCGGTTCGCCGCGCGCATGAATTATTCACAGGCCAGCACCTCGCCACCCGCCCAAACCCGTGCTAGACAGCGCCAATGACTCAAAATTCAACCCGCATCACCCGTCTTTTCGCCCGCCTCAAGCAGGAGGGCCGCGCCGCTCTGGTTACCTTCGTGGTTTCGGGTGACCCCGATTATGAAACGTCGCTGGCGTTGATGCGGGCTTTGCCCGGAGCAGGTGCGGATATCATTGAATTTGGCATGCCATTTACCGATCCGATGGCCGACGGCCCGGTGATCCAGGCAGCCGGGCTGCGGGCGCTCAAGGCGGGGCAAACCCTGCACAAGACCCTTGCCATGGTGCGCGCCTTCCGGGAGGGCAATGCCGACACCCCGATCATCCTGATGGGTTATTTCAATCCGATCTATGTGTATGGCGTCGAATTGTTCGTGCGCGATGCCAAGGCGGCGGGCGTCGATGGTCTCGTCGTCGTTGATCTGCCGCCAGAGGAAGATGATGAATTGTGCCTGCCGGCCATGGCCGCCGGTTTGAATTTCATTCGCCTCGCCACCCCGACGACCGATGACAAACGCCTGCCCAAAGTGCTGCAAAATATGTCGGGCTTTGTCTATTATGTCTCGATCAATGGCATTACCGGCGCGGCCACTCCCGATTATTCGCAGGTGGCCAGCGCGGTTGCGCGGCTCAAACGCCATACGGATTTGCCGATTTGTGTCGGCTTTGGTGTGCGCGATGCCCAAAGCGCGGGTGAGATTGCCTCCCATGCCGATGGCGTGGTTGTGGGCACCGCTTTGGTCAAGGCGTTGCAAAACTCGCTGGATCGCGATGACCGTCCGACCTTGCGCAGTATCAAGGATGTCACCACTTTAGTGCAGGAATTGGCGCAAGGTGTGCGCGCGGCGGCGCGCGTTCGAGCCTGAAACGTCCGAGCCTGACAAGCCCATGGTCTGGAGACCGAAATGAACTGGATTTCCGATGTTGTGCCCCCGCGTATCCGCTCGTTCCTGCGCCGTGATACGCCTGAAAACCTTTGGGTGAAATGCCCCGAGAGCGGGCAATTGGTGTTTCACAAGGATTTGGAAGCCAACCTTTTTGTCGTGCCATCCTCTGGCTATCACATGCGCATTGCGCCCAAGGCCCGGCTGGAATCGCTGTTTGACCATGGTGCTTTCGAGGAAATGCCGACGCCAGAAGTGGTGCTCGACCCGCTGAAATTTCGCGATACCAAGCGTTATAGCGACCGCCTGAAGGAAAACCGCGTCAAGACCGGACGCCCGGACGCGGTGCTGCTCGCCAAAGGCACGATCGAGGCGCAAAATGTCACCGTCGCGGTGCAGGATTTTGAATTCATGGGTGGTTCGCTTGGCATGGCTGCGGGCGAAGCGATCATCACCGGCATGTTGAGCGCGGTGGAGCGTAAAACCCCCTTCATCCTGTTCACGGCATCGGGCGGTGCCCGCATGCAGGAGGGCATGTTCTCGCTGATGCAAATGCCGCGCACCACGGTGGCGGTTCAGCGGCTGCGCGCTGCCAAATTGCCCTATATTGTGGTGCTCACCAATCCGACCACGGGCGGCGTCACCGCCTCCTATGCAATGCTGGGCGATGTGCATATCGCGGAGCCCGGCGCGGTGATTGGCTTTGCCGGTGCCCGTGTCATCGAGCAGACCATCCGCGAACGCCTGCCCGAAGGCTTCCAGCGGGCCGAATATCTGAAAGCGCATGGCATGGTGGATATGGTGGTGCCGCGCGGCGATATGCGCGCCACGCTTGGCCGCATTTGCGCGCTCCTGATGCGCACGCCCAAACCAGAGTCCAGTGCCGCGTGACCCAAGGTTCTGCAGCCACCCAAAAGGTGTTGGATCGCCTGATCCACCTGCATCCCAAGAAGATTGACCTGACGCTCGGGCGCACGCTCGATCTTCTGGCCAAGCTTGGCAATCCGCAATTGCGGGTGCCCCCGGTCATCCATATTGCCGGCACCAATGGCAAGGGCTCGACGCTGGCATTTCTGCGCGCCATGCTGGAGGCGTCGGGCAAAATCGTCCATACCTACACCTCGCCGCATCTGGTGCGCTTCAATGAGCGCATTAGGCTGGCCGGGAAGCTGGTGAGCGACGATGTTTTATGCGAGGCGCTGCTTGAATGCGAGCGCATCAACGCCGGCGCGCCGGTCACATTTTTTGAATCCACCACTGCCGCCGCGTTTTTGCTGTTTTCGCGGGTGCCGGCGGATTATCTGCTGCTGGAAGTGGGGCTTGGCGGGCGGTTTGATTCGACCAATGTCATCGATCATCCGCGCGCTTGTGTGGTGACGCCGGTTTCGATGGACCATACTGAATTTCTGGGCACCACCATCGCCCGCATTGCCTCAGAAAAGGCGGGCATCATCAAGCTGGGCGTGCCGTTGATACTCGGCCCGCAAGGGCCTGAAGCCTTTGCCGTGCTGGCCGGCGAGGCGCAAAAGCAGCGCGCGCCCATGGTTGTCTCCGGCCAGGATTTCCACATCCGCGAGGAAAATGGCCGCCTGATTTACGAGGACGAAGGCGGGTTGATTGACCTGCCGTTGCCGCGCCTGCCGGGACGTCACCAGTTTGACAATGCAGCGACCGCAATCGCCTGCCTGCGGCACATGCACGCCGATTTTCCCAATCACGCAATCGAGCAGGGGCTTGCCAATGTGCAATGGCCCGCGCGGTTGCAGCGCCTGCTGCGTGGGCCGCTGGTGGATATGGCACCCGCCCATGCCGAATTATGGGTGGATGGCGGACATAATGAGGATGGTGGCCGCGTTATTGCGCAGGCCATGGCGGATTTTGAGGATGGCAAGGCGCGCCCGCTGGTGCTGGTGTGTGGCACGCTGGCCAGCAAGGATACGGCCGGCTTCCTGCGCGCCTTCAAGGGGCTGGCGCAGGAAGTGGTGGCCGTGCCGGTGGAGGGCGACCACGCCGCGCGTCCGGCGGCTGAAGTTGCTGCCGCGGCTGCCTCGGTCGGATTGCCGGCGGTGGCCTGCGCTTCGTTTCAGGCTGCGCTGGCCTATCTGGCGGCGCGCGAATGGCGGGTGCCGCCCCGCGTCCTGATTGTCGGATCTTTGTATCTGGCTGGCGAGGTCCTGCGGGCCAACCATACCGCCATTGACTGAGGCGTGTGGCGGGAGCGGATTTTAGGACTATTTTCCAAAATTCATGATCGGAATGCCATAGTGCGGGCGTCGATTCCGTCAAGATGCATTGCCGATAATTCTCCGAACAAATGAAAATATGCGATTTATAATTGCAAAAATGCAATATAATCAATTTTTATGCGCAAATTGCGCGAAAATACAATTTAGTTATGCAAATTTGGAATGCCTGTTGCGCGAGCCGTAAGAAAAAATGCCGCATTTTGGACATGATTGAGGCTAGGATTGTTTTCATCAACGGCCCACATGGCGCTGTATGAATATGGAGAAATGACATGCGTAATTCTTTGAAACTTTCGGCATTGGCCCTGGCTGTTGCCCTGTCCTCGGGTGCAGCATTTGCAGCCGGCAATGATGGGGCATTGGGCGAGCAGACCCCTCTGCAGTTCAACCAGTCGGTGCAGGCCACCAGCGCGGTGCCGGTGACCGGTGCGGTCGCATTGGCCAACAGCTTTTATGCCAAGCCCGCCCACCACGCCGCCACAACGCCCGGTGCCATTCCGGCACAGGTCGAAGATCGCGCCGTTGGCAGCGTCAACGCACCGTAATCGGAGCCCAATCGCCCGTCAGGGGTGATTGAAACAAGCGGGCGCGCGAGAGATCGTGCGCCCGTTTTTCATGCTCTTGCCGTAGCCGCGCTCAGATTGTTGGTTTTCCAAGCTTCCAGCTTTGCTCGAATACGGCGCCCTTGGTGTCGACCGCCCGCACATGAACGTCTTCCGCCCCATTGCTGTTGTAATCGAAGCGGAAATGCGGATCCTGCGAAATCGAAATACCGCCCTCCATCGACAGGATCAGGTCCTTGCCTTGCCAGATGTCGATTTTCTGAACGAAATGGGCCGGAATATACAGCATGCTGATCGGGTCCATCTGTAACCCGGAATTATTCGGGTGACGGATCATCAGCACGCCCTCGACCCGCTTGGGCGAAAGATCCGTATAGCCGCCGAGGCGTCGGAACTGCATCTTGCCGATTTGCGCCGGCGAGGCACTGGCCTCCACCATTGGCGCGGAGCACCCACCGGCTGCCTTGACAAAGGCCTTCACCATATAAAGTTTGCCATCGCTGAGTTTGGCTACCGCGTGCACATCTGAATAGGCATTGATGCGGATGCGGGTTCGCAACTCGCGCAAGCCGGAATGGGGCCCGATGTTGAATTCGCCCACCAGCGGCGAGGGATTTTCATCGACGATCAGCCAGAGCTTTTGCAAGCTGCGCGGGTCGCCGCTCGCCAGATGCACTTTCATGCCAATCGGCACGATCGCCGCGTTTTCGGCACGGTAGGGTGCTTCCAGCTCGAGAATTCCACGGCCGTCTTCCAGCGTCTGGTCATTGAATATGCCGGTGACCAGGCTCGGCCAGATTGCAGGATCTTGCGGATCGCTTTCCAAAGCGGCGGCCAGCGCGGGCATGCGTCCCAGCCATGCCGTGCCGATGCCATATCCCAATGTATTGAGCAAATCACGTCGCCGCAATGTCATGATGGTTTCTCCTCCCGTTGCTATTGTGCAAGTGCTATTGTGCAAGTGCTGTCGAGCAAGCTTTATTGGGATCGCTCTTGAGCTATTATGATTAATTTTGAATATATCAGAAAATTGGAACTTCATAAACACAAATAAAAGCCGCGTGCAGGGGCGGCTTTTGTCACTTCCATTCCAGTTCAGCAAAGCCGGTTGTTGCATTTCTGGCATTGTAATCGTCAAACAATTGCCATTGGGCGCGCTGGCTTTCGCCCACATGCTGCACGGATTGCGCCAGGCCTTTGCCTTGCTTGAGATCGGCTTGCAATTCCGCCTTGATGGTTTCGAGATAGGCGGCTTGTTTGGCTACCGCGCGGTGCCAGTCCTGGGGTACCGGCCCATGCCCGGGCACGATGGTGGCGGCATCGCTCAGGGCCAGTTCGCGCGTATCGGCGAGATAGCCCAGCAGCGAGTCGTCCACCACCGGGATATGGCGGACGAACAAGAGGTCACCGGCGACAAGGGTTTTGGTGCGCATATCTTCGACGCTGATGTCCGTGCCGCTATGGCCGCCGGCCCATGCTTTCAGGATCAGCACGCGGTCGCCCAGATCAAGCCGCAACTTCCGGTCCACCAGCAGGGTCGGGGGCACGATTGTCACATCCGCGAGCATTGCCGGCCCCATCGCCGGCGCAAAGGATTTCAGATAATAGGGGCCTTGCGCCGAAAGGGTGGCGGGAAGCTTGCGGCTGCCCACAAAAATCGTGCCCGGGGCGACAAATGCTCCATTTCCAAAAACGTGGTCGGGGTGCACATGGGTGTTGATGACATAAAGGATCGGCTTGTGGCTGAGGGTGCGGATGGCGGCCAGAAACCGCCGCCCCTCGCGCACGCTGCCGCCGGTATCAATGACGGCAATGCCTTTGTCGCCAATAATGAAACTGAGGTTGGCAATGCCGCCTTCATTGCCCGCATTCATCAGCGCGATGGCCCCGATATGGGTATAAATTCCTTCCGCCACCTTGTGCAGGGCAAACGGTTGGGTCGCCCCCAAAGCACGCGCGGCCCTGGTCGGGCAGCCGAGAAGCAGAAGTAAAAAAATCCAACGCATATTGCAATATATTTCATTAAATCCGTATATCATACTATACTTTAGAATAGTTAGTGCTGAAAACAGGAATAATAAGACAAATTTTCTCATTGCTTGCCGTTTGGCTCCGGCCTAGTTTGTCAGCATGTTTCGGCAATCGATCAGATTTTGCTGGAATATGGCGTGCCGCTGCTGGATGATCAAAACCATGAGATCACGCGTTGAAATTCTCGCATTGGCGAGCGCCTTTGCCAGCCTCTGCCTTTGCGCCCCGGTTTGGGGGGCGAAACCGCCGCGTGAGCCCGATGGCTATTTTGTGGGTGCCTATCATTCGCCCGTGCCGATGACATTGCGGGGCGCTGGCGTGGTCGACACGGCGCAGGCGCATGCCCTCTGGCTCAAGCATCAGATATTCGTGGATGTGCTGCCGCAGCCACCCAAACCCGCCGGCTTGCCGCCGGGAACGATATTTCGGCAAAAGCCGCGCTACGACATCCCTGGTTCGATCTGGCTGCCCGATACCGGCTATGGACAACTGGCTGGCAAGATGCAGTTTTATTTTGAGGATGGCCTGCAAAAAGCCACCCACGGCGACAAGGCCAGGACCCTGGTTTTCTATTGCCTCAAAGACTGCTGGATGTCGTGGAATGCGGCCCGCCGCGCGATGCGGTTGGGCTACGATCATGTCGTCTGGTACCGCGACGGCTCGGATGGTTGGGCGGGGGCACAATTTCCACTGCAAATAAACCGGGAAGCGCCGGGCCGATGAGGCGATTTATGCAAGCCTGCGTCAACAAGCCCCGGGCCGGGCAGTTGAGGTTGCGGGTAAAAGGTTCTATTGAGTTATGAAAGAATGGCATTTAGGGTTAAACGCATCTTTTTGATCCCGCACGGATCGGTCGGGAAACAAGAAGAAAATTTCACACCTTCTTGCTAAATGTCACCAGAGCCAATCGGGGCGGATAATGGATTATTCGGATTTCTATCGGGATCAGTTGCGTGCTCTGCGGGCCGAGGGACGATATCGCGTTTTCGCGGATCTCAAGCGCCAGCGAGGCAATTTTCCGGTAGCGGCCCAGCGCGATGATGCGTCCAACGCCCTGCGTGAAGTCACGGTCTGGTGCTCGAACGATTATCTGGGCATGGGCCAGCACCCGAAAGTGCTCGCGGCCATGCATGAGGCGATTGATGCGGTCGGCGCTGGTTCCGGCGGCACCCGCAACATTGCCGGAACCACCCATTACCATGTCGATCTTGAGCGCGAATTGGCCGATCTGCATGGCAAGGAAGCGGCGCTGCTGTTCACCTCCGCCTATGTCGCCAATGATGCGACCCTTTCGACGCTGGTGGCAATGATGCCCGGCGCGGTGATTTTCTCGGATGAGAAGAACCACGCCTCGATGATCGCCGGCATTCGGCACGGTGGCGGCCCCAAGCATATTTTCCGCCATAATGACGTGGCCGATCTGGAGCGCCTGCTGCAAAGCGTGCCGCTCGACGTGCCAAAAATCATCGCCTTTGAAAGCGTCTATTCCATGGACGGTCATATGTCGCCAATGCGCGAAATTTGCGATCTGGCGGACAAGTATCAGGCTTTGACCTATCTTGATGAAGTGCATGCCGTGGGCATGTATGGCGAGCGTGGCGGCGGTCTGGCGGAACGTGA
Source organism: Hyphomicrobiales bacterium (assembly GCA_019075865.1). Classification (GTDB taxonomy): domain Bacteria; phylum Pseudomonadota; class Alphaproteobacteria; order Rhizobiales; family Beijerinckiaceae; genus REEB77. The sequence continues at coordinate 200,060 of JAGXAN010000001.1, forward strand.
AGGCGTCATGCACCGCATCGACATCATCAATGGCACGCTGGCCAAAGGTTTCGGCGTCATGGGCGGCTATATTGCGGCCTCGCGCGACTGCTGCGATGCGATCCGCTCCTGCGCCTCCGGCTTCATCTTTACCACTTCGCTGGCCCCGGCCCTTGCCGCCGGTGCTCTGGCCAGTGTGCGTCACCTTAAATCCAGCCAGGCCGAGCGCAATGCGCATCAGGAGCGTGCTGCCGCCCTCAAGGCAGCGCTCGCCGCCGTTGGTGTGCCAGTTTTGCCCGGCCCCAGCCATATCGTGCCGGTGATGGTGGGCAACCCAGTGCACTGCAAGGCCATCACCGATACGCTGATGGAAAAGCACGGCATTTACGTGCAGCCGATCAATTACCCAACGGTTCCGCGTGGCACGGAGCGTCTGCGCCTGACCCCAGGCCCCATGCATACGGACGCCCAGATGGAAGTTTTGGTGGAAGCCTTGCGCTCACTCTGGGCAGCTTGCCCGGTGGGCAAGGGCCAGTATGTTCGCCTCGCCGCCGAGTGATTTTGCGCAAGCGCCAGCTTCGCTCTTGAACGGCGTGTTTTGGACACGCCGTTTTGCTTGCAATGGCCAGTCTAAACCTTCGCGCGCATGGTCCGCTCGAAATAAAGGGCGGCCAGTTGATAGGCGCGCCGCGATTCTTCCAGATAGGCGCTGAACTGCATGAAACCGTGGTGAACGCCCTCATGCACATTCAATTCATAGGGCACGCCCACCGTGTCGAGCTTTTGCGCGAAAGCCAGCGTATCGCATAAAAGCACATCCAGCGACGCGGCATTCAGATAGAGCGGGGGCAGACGCGCCAGCAGCGCCTCACTGGCATGAATGGGCGAGACAACCGGGTCGAACCGCGCCGATTCCGGGCCGGTTTCGGGCACATACCAGTCAAAGAAGCGCATCATCACTTCGCGCGTCAACCCAAAGCCTTCGGCAAAGCGAAGGTAGGACGGCGTGTCGAAATCAGCGCCATAAATGCCGTAAAACAAGAGCGCGGTCTGCGGCGCTGGTCGTCCCAATTGCAATTCCCGCAGCAGGCAGGCGGCCGCCAGATTGGCCCCGGCGCTATCGCCAGCCACGGCCAGCGGCCCGTTCAGGCCCGGTTGCACCTGCGCCTGTTGCACCACCCAGCGCCATGCAGCCTGCGTGTCTTCCAGTGGTTTGGGAAACGGGTGCTCGGGGGCCATTCGGTAATCGACACCGAGCACCCTTGTGCCGGTTTCCTGCGCCAGCAACAACCGGCTGCGCTGGTGGGTGTCGAGATCGCCATGCGCCCAGCCGCCGCCATGCAGATGCACGATGCACCCTGGCTTGGCATCGATCGGCGTGGCCATTTCCACCAAAATTTTTGGCGCGTCGCCCAATCCGGGAACACTGAAGCGCTCAATGCTGGCCATCGCCGGGAGATCCTTGTTCCAGCGCATCGCCAACCGCCGCATCATCGCCCGGCTCGCCTGCGCATCCAGAACGCGGCCATAATCGGGGTCCATCGAGTCTTGCGCGACAATCCATTCCCACAGGCCGTTCATCTCCGGCGTGCGCCGGGCGGCTGGCGATAGCAGGCGGTCAAGGTCGACTTTATCCATGGCTGACATAATTCCATTATCCCCGTTGGCGATCAGTTTTTCAAAGATGCATGTCGATGGTGCGACACCGGAATGAGATCGCGCACCCGTTGCACCCGCGCCGCATCGATACGCGCGCTGACATGGCCGATGCCATCGGGAACCATGGCCACAATCTGCCCCCATGGGTCGGCGACCAGAGAATGTCCGAAGGTGAAGCGCGGCTCATTGTTGACCCGGTGCGCGCCGGTTTGGGCGGGCGCGCAAAACCAGGTTTGCGTCTCAATCGCCCGCGCCCGGCACAGCACTTCCCAATGGTCTTTGCCGGTTTGCAGGGTAAAGGCCGCCGGCAGCGCGATCATCTGCGCCCCCTTGTCGGCAAGGGCGCGAAACAGCTCGGGAAACCTCAGGTCATAGCAAATGGCGCAGCCAATGGTGGTGTCCTCGCAAGTATAAGTGACGACGCTATCCCCAGCCTTGAACGCGGCGCTTTCGCGGTAGTTCTGGCCGTCCGGCGTCGTGACATCGAACATGTGCATCTTGCGGTAGCGGGCAATTTCCGCCCCGGTCTTGCCAAACACCAATGTCGTGTTGTGCAGACGATCCTGCCCCTCGACTTTTTCCAGCATCGAACCGGCGTGGATGCACACATTATGGCGGGCGGCGAGTTCCTGCATCATCCGGTAGGCCGGGCCGTCAGGCAAGGTCTCCGCCGCCTCGAATTTATCGCGCAGGCTGCCGCCCATGAAGTCGAACACTTCCGGCAGGCCGATCCAGTCCGGGCGCTCCAGCGCCACGACCGCCTCAATCAAGGTTCGGGCCTGCGCGAGATTGGCCGTTTTGTCGGCAATCGAATTCATCTGGATGAGCGAGATTTTCATGGGTGTAAGTGTCGCGCCCTGGCCGATTGGCGTCAAGAGGCCCAATTGGTTTGAAAGTCACCATACAAAGTCAGCCCGCCGCAGACATTGAGCGTTTGGCCGGTGATGTAACTGGCTTCCCGGCTGGCCAGAAACGCAAATACCGGCGCGATTTCAGCCGCGCTGGCGGCGCGCTGCATCGGAATATGGCTCTCGACCTTGGCCCGGCTTGCGGCATCGTCCACCCAGGCGGCATTCATGTCCGTGGTGATCGCCCCCGGCGCCACCGCATTGACGCGAATATGGCGCGCGGCAAATTCCAGTGCCAGCGTCCGGGTCAGGTTGCCAAGCCCGCCCTTGCTGACCGAATAAGCAAGATAGCCGGGCTTTGGGATGGTTTCATGCACGCTGGATGTATTGATGATGCAGCCGCCGCCGCGCGTCAGAAAATGCGCCAGCGCCGCGCGGCAGGCGAGTGCCGCCCCGGTGAGATTGACCGCCAGAATACGCGAAAAATCGGCTTCGTCGAAATCTTCGCCATGGGTGGGGGTCTGAATACCGACATTGTTGATCAGGCAATCGAGCTTGCCAAGGCTGGCAATGGCGTCCTGCACCAGTTGCGTTACCGCCGCCCCATTTCCGGCGTCCGAATCAAACGCGAAAAACCGGGGCTCGGACGGCCCGTCGCGCGGGATGGCTCGCAGTTCTGCGAGCAGGCTTTGCGCATGGGCGTCGTCGCCAAGATGCGAAAACGCGACATTGGCCCCCTCTCGGGCAAATTGCAGCGCTACCGCCCGACCTATTCCGCGTGATCCGCCTGTTATCAGCGCAGAAAGTTCCGACAATCTCGTCGACAAAAACAATCCCCCGTGATTATGCTGGTGCTTAAACCATCAATGGCATGACAAAAAGCATGGCTGCGGGCATGTATATTGTCAATCATACCCTTGCTTCGAATGGATATAATTATGGCGTCTACCCATGAGCATTTACTGACCCTTTCCTGCCCGGATCGGCCCGGCATAGTCGCCGCCGTGAGCGTAAATCTGGCCGAGCAAGGCGGCAACATTCTCGATGCCCAGCAATTTGATGACGTGGAAACGTCCAAATTTTTCATGCGCGTGTTGTTCGACTGCCCCAAATCCAGCGCGGAACTGAATGAGAGTTTTGAGAAGATCGCCGAGAGCTTCAAGATGACGTTCACGCTGCGCCCGCGCGAGCGCAAAAAGCGTGTGGTGATTTTGGTGTCGAAATTCGACCATTGCCTGGCCGATCTGCTCTACCGCTGGCGCATTGGCGAACTGCCGATGGATCTGATTGCCATTATCGCCAATTATCCGCGCGAGACTTACGCGCATCTGGATATGGGCGACGTGCCATTTCATTACCTGCCCATCACCAAGCAGACCAAGATGGAGCAGGAGGCGCAATTATGGGAAGTCGTGCGCGAGGCCAAGGCGGATATCGTCGTGCTGGCGCGCTACATGCAAGTATTGTCCGACGGCCTCAGCGCCAAGCTGCATGGCCGCTGCATCAATATCCACCACTCGTTTCTGCCCGGCTTCAAGGGGGCCAAGCCCTATCATCAGGCGCATGAACGCGGCGTCAAACTGATCGGTGCCACGGCGCATCTGGTGACCTCGGACCTCGATGAAGGGCCGATTATCGATCAGGATGTGGAGCGCATCAGCCACCGGGACACGCCCGAAGGGCTCGTCCGCAAGGGCCGCGATATCGAGCGTCGCGTTCTGGCGCGGGCGTTGGGTCATTACCTGGAGGACAGGGTCCTGCTCAACGGTCGCAAAACTGTGATTTTCTACGACTGAAGGTAGTCCGTCTGCCTATTGGAAGAACTGCAGCGGGTTAAGCTGCCAGTTGCGCACCTTGACCTGCGCCGGGGCCGAATGAGCGGCATGGTTCCCGGTATAGGCGAGGTAATGGCCGTTGCCTGTGCGGTGATGGTGATGGGCATAGGCGAAGCGGCGATGGTTTCGGGCCATGCTGCGATTGTGCAGCCGTGCCAGATAGCGCTTGTGGGCACGCAATTTAGCCATGTAACGCTTGTGCGACAGGCTCGGGTGCCCGTGCTTGTGCACGCGGCGCGACGCCGTATAGACCGGAAAACGCGGCTCACCGGTGATGTGGATGCGCGCGCCTTCCTGGCGCACAAGTGCAAACAATGTCGCGGCATTGGCGGAGGAGAGCCGCACGCAGCCATGCGAGCGTGGCACGCCCATGCTGGCGGCAGAATAGCCGCCGTGAATGGCATAGCCGCCGCGAAAGAAGATCGAATGCGGCATCGGTGCCATGTCATATTCGTGCGAATAATGCATCGTTTCCATACGTTGCACATGGTAATTGCCACGTGGTGTAATGTAGCCGCGCCGCGCCGAGGAGACCGGCCATTCGTAAGTTGCGCCATTATCGGCTTGCACATGCATCGTCTGGCTGGAAAGATCGACGCTGATATCAACAGCCGCGCGGGCCGGAACCGTAATCATCAATGTGCTGGCAATGAGCACCATAAGCAATGCAAAAAAGCGCATAACAAACTCCAGTAATAAGCGAATACACAACTCCAGCAACAGTCACACAATCGCCGTATTTTCGCAAGCCCGTTGTGGAAGTAAGCTTAAGGAAACCCACACGCGGTGGACGATGCAGCAATTTGGCTGCTGTCTTATTGATGAACCGTCCGGCTTTTGCGCAAAGGTTTGCCCGGTCAATTCTGAGCCAGGAATTTTTGCAGTCGACGGCTGCCGGTTCGCAGTTTATTTTAACGAGAATCAGTGAACGATCGCGGTGGCACCGCCAACGCAAAACCGAGCAGGGAAATCGACAATGCACGGCAGATCCCAGATTGCAGCTTTGGCCGGGTTCGCCCTGGTGGGCACCCTTGGCATGACTGCCGCCCGCGCAACAACGGTGGCGCCGCCCGAAGCGGATCAGGGCAGCAAAGTGGCCAAATATCTTTTCCAGAAAGAAAAGACGCCCAGTTCCGGCCCCTCGCAAGCGATTGGCTTTTACTCGCGCGGATGCCTGCAGGGTGGCAAGGCCCTGCCCATGACCGGCCCGACCTGGCAGGTGATGCGCCCGGATCGTGACCGCTATTGGGGGATGCCGCAATTGCTGTCCTTTATCGAGCGTGTCTCGCAAAAGGCGGCAAAAGCTGCGGGGATTCCCGGCTTGCTGGTGGGTGACATGGCGCAACCGCGCGGTGGCCCGATGGAGAGCATGCACGCCTCGCATCAGATCGGGTTGGATGTTGATTTATGGTTCAGCCCCATGCCCAACCATACGCTAAGCCACGAGGAGCGCGAGAAAATGGGTGCCGCATCCATGGTCAGCGCCAACAAGATTGACACCAGCGCCGCATTCACGCCGGCCCGAATGGCCGAATTGAAAGCGGTGGCGCAAGATGCGGAAGTGGACCGCATTTTTGTCAATCCGGCGATCAAGAAGACCATTTGCAAGACCGCGACCGGTGATCGCGCCTGGCTGAACAAGGTGCACCCGCTCTGGGGGCACCGAACCCATTTTCATGTGCGGCTCTATTGCCCGAGCGGCGACAGCCAATGCAAGCCACAACCGGCCTATCGCGCCGGTGATGGCTGCGGCAAGACGCTGGCCTACTGGTTCAGTGATGCGATCTTGCATCCAAAGCCCAACCCCAATTATCACCCCAGGCCGCCGATCACGCTGGCGCAATTGCCCAAGGGTTGCAGCGCTTTGGTTGAAGGCCACTAACGCGGGGCCGGCGGGAATCCGACTCAGCCGTGCGAGGCGGCACGTGTCACCCGCGCCTGCAAATCCTGGAGCTTTTTCAGGGTGGATTCGGTCTCGACGCTTTTTTGGTCTTTGAACTGGCGCTGATTATGCGCCATTTCGCGGCCCAGTTCGACGATGGATTGGCGCAGCGCACCGTGATCGGGCGGGGGCATCTGCGCATGGGCCAAAGCATCGCGCGCGCTTGGGTGGGTCGCGGCCGCATCGCTTGGCTCGGGTATTGTAAGTTGGCTACGCCGTTCGTGTTCCTGCCGTAGCGCTTGCAATGCACCTTTCAAACTGGCGTTTTCCACCCGCAGCGCGGTCAGTTCTTCATCGAGGCCGCTGCGCGTCTGGCCGCTTGCTTGGGTTTGCTCCAGCAGCGCGGCACGTGCTTCGCCTTCGCTGGTCTGGGCGCGCTGCAAATCCCTTTGCCCCGATTTCAAGCGGGCTTCGGCTGCCTGCAACTGCCCCAGCGTCTGCACTTTGGCGTCCATCTCGCTGCGCAGCAGTCCCTCCAGTTCCTGAATGCGGGCCCGCGCCTTTTCATGGCGGGTCTTCAGGCGCTGCTGGCTATTGCGCAAGTCGACAAGTTCGGCCTCCAGCGCAACCGGCACCGTTTGCAATCGCGCGATCAAGCTTTCCTGCTCGACAATTTTCATGCGGCTTTTGTCAAATTGATGCTGCAAATCTTCGAGCAGCATTTCATGGCTGGTAATGCGGGTTTGCAGCGCCGCGAGATTGGCGCGCTGCACCTGCGTTTCTGCTTCAAGCCCGCGGATATTGGCGCGCAACCCCTCGTTTTCGCGACGTTTTCGCGCGATCTGGGCGGCAGAATCATAGATTTCCAAATGAAGCGCGCTGTTCTGGGCTTGCGCCTCGATATGCTCGCGTGACAGCGTCGCATGCTCGGCCTGCAATTCTTTCAGGTTTTGGCGCAGTGGCCCGGCCTCGCCCTGCAATTGCAAAATCTGCCCCTCGGCCCGGCCCAGGGCGGCGCGGGTCTGGGTTTCGGCGTCGCTCACCTGCGCCATCCTGATTTCCGCAGCGCGTAATTGTGCGGCGGCCTCCGCCCGCAGCGCGTCGCGCCCTGCCAGCACCTCGCCCATCGACATCGGCATGCGCGCTTCCAGCTCGCGCTGTGCCAGCCGAACCGCGCGCTTCTTGTAAGCGGGCAAGAAAAACGCACCAAACAGGCCCATGGCCAGGGCACCGATGGCGAAAATCATAATCAATTGGATCAAGGAAAATGCCTAATCGAGAAGTTTCGCAATTATGCCACGCAGCGCCATGCAATGCAAAATTTTTGGCCCCCGCACAAGCGTGGCAACCGCTTTACCTGCAAGCATGGTTAGCTGTCGCTGCCAAGTCGCAGGCCGGCGGCGGCGGCGAATGGGGCACCGGCCACGCTCAGCATCAGCAAGCCAACCAGCACCAGCATCGGCACATGAAACGGCACATTGCCGCCGCTGAAGGCATCAGCCGCCGCCACGCCAAATATCAGCACCGGAATGGTAAAGGGCAAAATCAGAATAGCCATGAGCAGGCCGCCGCGTCGCAGCCCCGCCGTCAGCGCCGCACCTATGGCCGCCAGCAGGGTAAGTGCCGGCGTGCCCACCAGCAGCGTCAGCGTCACCCCGACCAGCGCTGTGCCGTCGAGATTCATCATCACGCCAAACAGCGGCGTCGCCAGCACCAGTGGCAGGCTGGTGGCGGTCCAATGCGCCAGACATTTGACCAGAACCACCAGTTCCAGCGGCGCATCGCTCATGCGCAGCAGGTCCAGCGAGCCATCGTCGGCATCGCCCTGGAACAATCGGTCGAGCCCGAGCAGCGTTGCCAGCAGTGCCGCGATCCATAAGATCGCCGGCCCGATCCGCGCCAGAAGCTGCAAATCCGGCCCGACCGCAAACGGCACTAGCGTGACAAGGGTGAGGAAAAACACCACCCCCATGGCCGCGCCGCCGCCAACCCGCCCGGCCAGCCGCAATTCCCGCACAAACAGCGCTGCCAGGGCTGCCAGCATCTAGCGCGCCCCGCGTTGCAGGGCGGCATCGCGCACCGCTTGCAATGTGGTTTGCGGCGTGATGCTCTCTGGGTTGATTTTCAGATGCAATATCGCCGGCAGCCCGGAATCGCGTGCCCGCACGAAAGCGGTTTCAAATTCGGCATTGGTGGTCACCGTCTCGCCGTGGCCGCCATAGGCGCGGGCCAGCGCCGCAAAATCGGGATTGCGCAATTGCGTGCCCGAAATCCGCCCCGGATATTCGCGCTCCTGATGCATTCTTATGGTGCCATACATGCCATTGTCGACGACAATGATGATGATTTTGGCATTATATTGAACGGCGGTGGCAAATTCCTGGCCATTCATCAGAAAGCAGCCATCGCCAGCAAAAGCCACCACCAGCGCCTCGGGCCGGGTAAGACTCGCCCCGATACCGGCGGGCACGCCATAACCCATCGAACCCGATGTCGAGGCCAGATGCGCGCCAAACCGGCGGAACCGCAGAAACCGCCCCGGCCAGATCGCATAATTGCCAGCGCCATTGGTGATAATGTTGTCTTCGGGCAGGTTTGCCCGCAACCAGTGCATGACGCGGCCCAGATCAATGCCGGGCGGCGCGGCCGGCAGCACATCCGTCCAGCCGATATAATCGGCGCGCGCCTGCACGGTTTCCCCGGCCCAGGGTATGGATTGCGGCGGTTGCAACGCCTCCAGCGAGGCGCAGAACGCGGCGGGGGTCGCGTTTATACCCAATTCGGGGTGATAGACCCGGCCAAGCTCCTGCGCATCGGCATGCACATGCACCAGCCGCTGTTTGGGCCCCGGAATCGCAAACAGCGTGTAGGATTGCGACGGCATTTCGCTCATGCGCGCGCCCAGCAGCAAAACCAGATCCGCGCCCTCGATGCGCGCCTTCAGTTTCGGGTTGGGGCCAATGCCGATCTCACCGGCGAAATTGCGATGTTCGCCATCAAACAGCATCGTTCGCCGGAACGAAACCGCGACCGGCAGATCAAACCTTCCGGCAAAGCGTTGCAGCGCCGCGCAGGCATTGGGGTTCCAACTGGTGCCGCCGACAATGGCGATCGGCCTTTGGGCCGCCCATAGCATTTTCTGCAATTGCGCCATCTGGCCTGCCCCCGGCCATGTCGGCACGGGCTCGACGCGCTGGGCGTCGATCACGTCGGCCACATCGCGCAGCATGTCCTCGGGCAGCGATATCACCACGGGTCCCGGACGCCCCTGCATGGCAACATGAAAGGCCCGCGAGATGATTTCGGGAATGCGGGCGCAATCGTCAATTTCTGTCACCCATTTGGCGGTGGAGCCGAAAAACGACCGGAAATTCATCTCCTGAAAGGCACCGCGCTCGCGCATGCTCCGCTCGATCTGGCCAATGAACAGGATCAAGGGCACTGAATCATGTTCGGCAATGTGAATGCCGGGGGAGGCATTGGTGGCACCCGGGCCGCGCGTGACAAATACCACGCCGGGGCGTCCGGTAAGGCGCGCCTGTGCATCCGCCATCATGGTCGCGCCGCCTTCCTGGCGGCAGATGACGACATCAATGCTGGCATCATGCAGCGCGTCCAGCACGGCAAGGTAACTTTCACCAGGAACGCAGAAAATCCGTTCCACCCCCTGCGCTTCCAGTTGGTTGACCAGAATCTGTCCGCCAGTTCGCATATTATGCTGCATAAAGCCTCCACTGATTGGCCCAAATGCTGTAGCGGCCAATTTCGCATTATAAAAGGCCCGATTTCACGGCGAAAGCCGGGCCTGCCTCAGGGCCTGTTCATAGCCTGAAATGTTTAGTTTTTTGCCATCATCGATCTCGCAAGGCTGATCACGGCCATCAGCGCCCCGCCGCCGATGCCGCCACTGGCAACCCCCGCAATCAATGCACCCACATCGCCACCCCCCATAGCCGCAGCGGCCCCGCCGCCCATCAGGGCACCCAGCAATTCGCCACCCAAACCACCCCCGACAATACCGGCGAGCGAATTGCCAAAGGTGCCCATATCCAGCCTTTTCACCAGCCCGCCAACAATATTGCCGCCAACCGCGCCCGAAACAATTTGAATGATCAATGCCAACATTTTTTATCTCCAATTTTGGTGGGTTGCGCAATGTTGCAACTCCCGGTGGCAATATGCCACTTTTGGCGCAAGCCGCAAATCAGGCCACCCGCAAAGCTGATTTTTGAGATAATTCTTGTCACGATGAACGCATTGCGTGCGGGCGCATGGTTGGGTTGCAAAAAGTTTGAATTTTGGTGTTGTCACCTCCAGAGCCAGGAGTAGAGTATGGGCCAAGTCCGAACCTGTGCTTCGCTTGTCTTCCCGTTGCCACCGAAAGCCTTTTTGATGCATTTTACCCTGCGACTGCTTGCATTCGGAACCCTCGTTGCAGGATTGGCCGTGCAGGTGGCTCCGGCTTTTGCGTACACGGCCTATGTGTCGAATGAGAAGGGCGATTCCGTCTCCGTCATCGACACGCTGAGCGAAAAGGTCGTCGCCACAATTGCGGTGGGCCAGCGGCCGCGAGGCATAGCGGCGAACCGGGACGGCAGCGAGATCTATGTTTGTCTGGGTGATGACAATACGGTACGCATCATCGACACAAAAACCAAAAAGACCATCGGTGACCTGCCATCTGGCAATGATCCGGAGCTGCTTTTCGTCAATCCGCAGAATGGCGATGTCTATCTCTCCAATGAGGATGACAACAAGATTACCGCGATTGATCCAAAGGCGCGCAAGGCCTTGTTCAGCATTCCGGTTGGCGTCGAGCCCGAAGGCATGACGGTCAGCCCGGATGGCAAGCTGATCGTCAACACCTCCGAAACCACCAATATGGCGCATGTGATTGACATCGCCCAAAAGAAGATCATCGCCAATGTGCTCGTCGACCAGCGTCCGCGCTTCGTCACCTTCAAGCATGACGGTTCGGAAATGTGGGTGAGCTCCGAAGTCGGCGGCTCGATCAGTGTTATTGACCCCAAGACCTGGAAAATCACCCAGAAAATCACCTTCAACGTGCCGGGCCTGGCGGCGGAAGAGATTCAGCCCGTCGGCATCGGCATCAGCCGGGATGACAAATTGGCCTTCATCGCGCTTGGGCCCGCCAACCGCATTGCCGTGGTCGATGTCGCCACCCATAAGGTGCTGAAATATCTATTGGTGGGCCAGCGGGTATGGCATATGGATTTTACGCCGGACGGCAAGCAATTATGGACGACCAATGGCGTTTCCAATGATGTTTCCATCATTGATGTCGCCAGTTTGCGCGTCACCAAATCCATTCCAGTCGGGCCGCAGCCGTGGGGCGTCGTGATAACGGATAAGTGACTGTCATACGGGTAACCAAGGTTTTTCCTGGGAAACAAGGGTTGTTCCTGGCAAATTGAGAAGGTGAAGATGATTGGCTCCAGATTGATTGCAAGTGCATCCAAATCGATGCAAATGCGTTCTCGACTCATGCAAGTGCTGGTGGGGCTTGTCTGGCTGCCATCGGCCGCGCTGGCCCAGCACGCCCTGATCCCGAATTTTGGTGCCCCGACCCTCTCCCTGGTGGATGTCAACAAGATGGAGGTTGCAGCAACCATCGACACCGCACCGGGCATCATTGGCATTGCCATGGCGACCGATGGGCGCACGGCCTATCTGACCAACCCATCCACCCATTCATTGTCCGTGCTGGATGTCGCCAGCCAAAAAATCATCCGTCGCATTCCACTGGTTGGCGGCCCGATTGGCGTGGTTGTCGATCCCAATCGCTCGGTCGTCTATGCCACGGATAGTGACAATGCCAAGGTTTACGCGATTGACCCCAGCAATTCCGGCGTTCTGGCTTCGGCCGATACCGGCAAATATCCATTCGGCCTCGCCATCAGCCCGGATGGCAAATCGCTGATCAGCGCCGATCGCGATGATAATCGGGTGACGATCATCGACACGGCCGACATGCGCAAGACCGATGTGGTGCGGGTGCGGCAAAGCCCGATGGGCGTCGCCATTGACAAGGATGGCCTGCGGGCTTTCGTTGCCAATAGCGCGGCCAATAACGTCAGCGTCATTGACATTGCCTCGCGCCAGATCGTCGGCGGCATCAACGTGGGCAAGACGCCGGTGGCCGTAGCCCTCACCGCCACGCGCGGTTTTGTCTCGAACAAGGACGACAATACGGTTTCGGTTTTTGACCTCGCTTCGTTGCAGGTATTGAGCCAGGTGAAGGTGTGCGACGCGCCCTATGGTCTTGCCGCGAGCAAGGACGGTGCCCATCTCTACATTGCCTGTAGCGGCTCCAATGAGATGGCAAGCATGGACACCCAGACTTTCCGCATCAATGCACAAGTGGCGACCGGCCCAAAACCGCAAGCCTTGGGCAATTTTGTCGCTCCCTAGGGCTTCTTTGTCCACAGGCAGGCCGCCCGCAATTGCACAAAGGCGCGGGCGCGATGCGAGATCGGCAGGCTGTCGTCCTCCGGCACGGCGTTTTTCACCTCCGGTGCCATTTCGGCAAAGGTGAGACCCTGGCCATCGGGCACGAAAATCGGATCATAGCCAAAGCCCCTGTCGCCGCGCTTTGGAAATACTAGCGTGCCATCGACGCGGCCCTCGAAAATCTCCTCGTGCTGATCCGGCCAACGCAAGATGAGCGTGGAGTGAAAACTGGCGCGCGGCGGCGAGCCGGCAAGCGCGCCTATCTGGCGCAATTGCGTCTCGACCCGGCCCATGGCCACGTCCCAGTCGCGCGGTTCGCCCGCCCAATCGGCCGAATAGACCCCCGGTGCGCCATCCAATGCCGCCACATCCATGCCGCTGTCATCGGCCAGCGCGGGCAATCCGGTTTCGTGCACGGCGGACATTGCCTTGATCCGGGCGTTTTCAATATAGGTGGTGCCGGTTTCGGGGGGCTCGGGCAGGTTCAATTCGCCAGCCGAAAGCACCTCGATATGAAACGGGGCCAGCAAAGCCTGCATTTCCCGCAGCTTGCCCTTGTTGTGGGTCGCCAGCACCAGGCGGCCGCTGAGTTGGCGCGCCATCAGGCAATCGCCGCTTTTTGCAGGACGATCAATTCGTCGATGCCGCCACGCGCCAGCGCCAGAAATTGCGTGAGTTCGGCCTCGCTGAAGGGCGCGCCCTCCGCCGTCGCCTGCACTTCAACGAGTCCGCCGCTGCCGGTCATGACGAAATTTGCATCCGTTTCGGCCACGCTGTCCTCGGCGTAATCAAGATCCAGCACCGCCATGCCCTGATACATGCCGCAGGACACTGCCGCCACATGGTCGCGCAGCGGATTATCCTTGATAATGGAGCGGGCTCGCATCCACTTGCAGCAATCATGCAGCGCCACCCAGGCGCCGGTAATGGCGGCGGTGCGGGTGCCGCCATCGGCCTGCAAAACGTCGCAGTCGATGGAAATCGCGCGCTCGCCCAAAGCCTGAAGATTGGTGACGGCGCGCAGCGAGCGGCCAATCAGCCGCTGGATTTCCTGCGTGCGGCCGGAGGGCTTGCCCGACGTTGACTCGCGTTTTGTGCGGGTATGGGTGGCGCGGGGCAGCATCGCATATTCCGCCGTTACCCAGCCGCGCCCCTGTCCGCGCAGCCAGACCGGCGGCTTTTCTTCCAGCGAGGCCGTGCAAAGCACATGCGTATCACCAAATTTCACCAGGCACGACCCTTCCGCATAGCGCGCCACATTGCGCTCCAGAGTTACCGGTCGCATGATTTTGGCGTCGCGTTTGGATGGGCGCATGAAAGCTCCTTGAACATTGTGTGCCGGCGCTCACCAGGAGAAACACGGCTCTCATTTAACAAAACAGGTTCTTCGCGGTGCCTTGCGCACGCGCCCATGTCAAGTTTTAATCACTCCGCAGCTTGCGCGGGCGCATCGCTGCCAATGAATCCGCCCGATTGCCGCGCCCATAAATCCGCATATATTCCATGGGCTTGCAGCAATTGTTCGTGCGTTCCGGTTTCAATGATCGCGCCCCGGTCCATTACCACCAAACGATCCATGCGGGCAATGGTGGAAAGACGATGCGCAATCGCGATCGTGGTTTTGTGGGTCATCAACCGGTCGAGCTGTTCCTGAATGGCGGCCTCCACTTCGCTGTCGAGGGCGCTGGTGGCTTCATCCAGAACCAGGATCGGTGCATTTTTCAGGATCACTCTGGCAATGGCAATGCGCTGGCGTTGGCCCCCCGAGAGCTTGACGCCGCGCTCACCGACCCGCGCGTCATAGCCGCGCCGGCCCTCCCAATCCTCGAGGGCGAGGATGAAATCATGCGCATGTGCCTCGCGCGCGGCCTGCATCACCGCCTCCATCGAGGCGTCGCGGCGGCCATAGCGGATGTTCTCGGCAATGGACCGGTGCAACAGCGAAGTGTCCTGCGTCACCATGCCAATGGCGGCGCGCAAGCTCTCCTGCTTCACCTGCCTGATGTCCTGCCCGTCAATCAGTATGTGTCCCGATTGCAGGTCATAGAAGCGAAGCAGCAGGTTGACGAGGGTCGATTTGCCAGCGCCCGAACGGCCAACCAGCCCGACCTTCTCGCCCGGGCGGATCGTCAGGCTGAAGTGATCGATGGTCGTGGCCGTGCCATAGCTGAACGAGACATCCTGGAAGCGGATTTCGCCCCTGTCAGCCACGAGTTCACCAGCACCCTTCTGGTCTTCCAGCCCATGCGGCACAGCAATCGACAGCATGGCTTCCTGCACGGCACCGATGTTTTCAAATATGCTGGCGATTTCCCAGGCCACCCAACCGGCCATGGTGGTGATGCGCCATACCAGCGGCAGTGCCACCGCAATCGCCGCGCCGTGCAGGGCGCCGATATACCAAAGCCAGATCGCCACCGAGGAAGTGCTGGCCAGAAGCGACAGGTTGAGCAGATTGAGGCAAACCACGAAAATCGAGTCAAGCCGCATTTCGGCCTGCATGGTCGTCAGGTTGCGATCGAGCGCTTCGCGGATATGGGCGTCTTCATCGCTGGCCCGGGCGAACAGCTTGACGGTCAGAATGTTGGTGTAGGAATCGACGATGCGGCCCGATGACAGCGAGCGCATCAGCGACGTCGCCTTGGAGCGGTCGCGCATTTGCGGCACCAGCACTCGCATCAGCACCATGTAAAGGACAAACCAGCCGAGCACCGGCATGGCCAGCCGCCAGTCCATCGACACCAGCCAGGCGAGCGCACTGGACGCATAGATCAGCAGATACCAAAGCGCGCGGATCGAGGAGAGGATTGTCTCGCGGATGGGGGCCGCGACGCCCATGACCCGGCTGGCAATCCGCCCGGCAAAATCATTCTGGAAAAACGGCCAGCTTTGCCGCACCACATGCCAATGCGCCTGCCAGCGCACCAGAATGGTGGTGCCGGGGGTGATGGCGACGTGGCGGATCAGGCTGTCAAGCAGCAGCGCACTGGGCATGATGACCAGAATGGCCCCGCCCAGCAGCAGAAGAACCGGCAGGGCGGCATGGAGCGCGCTCACCCGGTCGCTGGTGCCCGCCAGCGTCACCACACGCCCGATAAACACCGGAATCAACGTATCGACGCTGGCCGAAATGGCACCGGTCACCAAGAGGCTGGCGTATAGCCACCGGGTTTGGCGCACATAAAACCAGTAAAACGCCAGAAGCGTATTGGGCGGCGTGACGGAATGTCCGTCCACCTGCGGCGGATCGGTGATGGGAATCAATCGTTGAAAAAAGCCGAACATGCGAAAGCCAATCTTGAAAGGCGGGTGGGCGCGGATGACGCTAAAATGGTTCAACCATTCAGGTGGGGCAATAGCTTGCCCAATTGCTTGGCCATTTTCCGGGCGCTGTCGCCATCCAGAAACGGCTCCATCTTGTCGGCAAGCACCTGCGCATGCACCGCCCACATGGCAGCGCGCAATTTTGCGCCTGCCGCATCGAGTTTGATCCAGTAACCGCGGCCATCTTCCTCGCACGCGATCCTATGCACCAGGCCAGCCGCGATCATCTTCTCGATCATCCGCGAGAGATTATATTGCGCGATCTGCAGGCGGGCCTCGATATCGCGCGGGCGCAATTGCTGGTCTTGCGCGTGCTCGATCTCCAGCAAAACATCATGCCAGAGCAGGGGTGGCAGATGCGCGCCTTTCAGCCGGCTTTCCGTTTCGCCCGCAATCGCGCGGTGAACCCGCACGAGGCGTGTCCAGGCCCGAAGAATTTGCGATGGATCGTTGGAACCTGTCATGCAACAAGATTAGCAGTTGCCAACCTGAAATTGCAACCTCGACGCTTTTGGACAGAGCAACGGTGAAAGGCGCGATGACCGCAGAACGTAGCATTTTTTTATCGAGACGTTCGTGCCATAAATGCGTGAAATTCATCAGCGCGCACCTGCCATGTCGCGCCCGTTCAGGGGTGGGGCGCAGCAGACGCGAACAGCACAGGAATCAAAATTATGGCAAAGATCGCATTCATCGGGCTAGGCAATATGGGCGGGCCAATGGCGGCCAATCTGGTAAAGGCCGGCCATCAGGTCGCGGGCTTTGATCTTGTGCCAGCGCTGCGCGAGCAGGCGGCGGCCCAAGGCGTCGCAGTGGCAAGTTCGCTGGTTTCAGCCGTGCAGGGCTGCGAAGCCGTGGTTACCATGCTGCCGGCGGGTGGGCATGTCGTTTCGGTCTGGCGCGAATTTCTGCCCAAAGCCGACAAGGGCGCATTGCTGATTGATTGCTCCACCATCGATGTTGCCAGTTCGCATCAGGTGCATCAAATGGCGCACGATGCCGGGTTCAGAAGCGTGGACGCGCCGGTTTCGGGCGGCACTGGCGGCGCCACAAACGCCACACTGACCTTCATGTGTGGTGGCGACCCTGAGGCCCTGGCAGCCGCAACCCCCATTTTGCAATCCATGGGCAAGAAGATTGTCGCCTGTGGCAAAGCGGGGGCCGGGCAGGCGGCCAAAATCTGCAACAACATGATTCTCGGTGCGACCATGGTGGCCACCGCCGAAGCTTTCGTGCTCGGCGAAAAGCTCGGCCTGTCACATCAGGCGCTGTTTGATGTGGCCTCGACATCCTCCGGGCAAAGCTGGTCGATGACGTCGTATTGTCCGGTGCCCGGCCCCGTGCCCGCCAGCCCCGCCAACCATGATTACAAGCCCGGATTTGCCACGGCATTGATGCTAAAGGATTTGAAACTGTCGCAGCAAGCCGCGCTCTCGGTGGGCGCATCCACCCCGATGGGGGCGCTGGCCATGCAGATTTACTCGCTATTTATGGCCGAAGGTCACGCGGGTGAGGATTTTTCGGCCGTCATTGCCATGCTGCGCGGCAAGGCCGGGGCCTGATAGCATAGTCTCAGACGACGTAAATCCGGTTTGGTAATTGATCTTTCGGGGTGGCATCGGGCGGAAAATGTGCCGCCAGATGGCGACCGGCGGCGGCGACGGCTTCCACAAAGCCGGTTGCCATGTCGCCCTTTTGGGCGTGTGCCACCAGCGCATCGACAATCTGCTGCCATTCCGGCTGCGCGATTTTGGCGGCAATGCCCTCATCGGCGATCACCCGCGCGTAACGCTCGGCCAGCGATACATAAATCAGGATGCCGGTGCGCTCCGTCGTGTTTGAAACCCCGCGCATCATGAATTGCCCGAGTGCGGCCCGGTGCGCCTGCGCGCGCAGCACCCGCTTGGGCACCAGCCAAAGGCGCAAAGCCGGCCGCGACAACAGCAAAAACAGACCGATAAAGACGACAAGCTCCATGATATAGATCCGCTGCACCGACATTTGCGTGAAAGCAATCAGCGGCCACGGCACGATCAGCGCAATCATGCTTGCCCAAAGCAGCGGCACGTTCGCATAATCGGAGGAGGCATGGGCGAGGACACAGACAATCTCGCCGCGTGTCTGGCGCTCGGCCTGCGCAATGGCATCAGAAATTCTGGCGTGATCGGCCGGGGTCAATTCCATTACCAGCTCCCCGAGGCGCCACCGCCTCCTGAATCACCGCCGCCGCCGGAAAATCCGCCGCCAAAACCGCCGCCGGAGCCGCTCCCAAATCCTCCGCCAAATCCTCCGCCCATGGGCAGGAAGATGATGCCGCCGCGCCCGCCCATGGCCCGGTTGGCCCGCGAAAGCACCAGCAGCACCAGCCCAATGATCAGAAACGGCATCAAAAAGCCCAGAAGCGATGGCTGGTTATCGGCCCGCAGGTTCTGGCGCGCCTGCCAGTCCTTGCTGTCCGTGGTCAGCACGCTGATGATGTCGTCGACACCACTGGCAATGCCGCCCGAATAATCATTGTTCTTGAAGCGCGGCACGATCGCATGGGTGATGATGACATTGGAGAGCACATCCGTCAGCGTGCCTTCCAGCCCATAGCCCACCTCGATGCGCACCTTGCGTTCATTGGGCGCGACCAGCAGCAGCACGCCGTTGTTTTTGGTCTTTTCGCCCAGTTTCCAGGCGCGGAAAAGGTCATTGGCATAGGGCGCAATATTCTGCCCGCCCAATGTCGGCACCGTTGCCACTTCGAGTTGAATCCCGGATTTGTCTTCCAGCGTTTTCAGCTTGGCTTCGAGATCGGCCTTCACCACGGGCGAGATGATATTGGCCCCGTCCATCACCCGATCGTTGAGGGCGGGAAAATTTTCCGCCGCCAGCGCCCCCGACATCGCGCCGGAAAACGCCAGCAGCAACGCGGCCAGCGCCACCCGAATGAATTTGCGTGATGGAAATGCGAGCATCATTGCCACTAGAACTTGACCTTGGGCGGTGCCTGCGTGCCAGCGTCGGCGGTAAATTCAGCCATGGGCTGCTTGCTTGCAAATACCGTCTTGGCCCAGATCAGGCTGGGGAATGTCTCCAGCGAGAGATTATAATCGCGAACCGCTGCAATATAATCCTTGCGGGCGACGGCAATGCGGTTCTCCGTGCCCTCAAGCTGCGATTGCAGGGCCAGAAAATTCTGGTTGGATTTGAGATCGGGATAATTCTCGCTCACCGCCAGCAAGCGGCCCAACGCGCCGGTCAACTGGCCCTGCGCTTCCTGAAACGCTTTCAGTTTGGCTGGATCGGACAAATCATTGGCATCCACGTGAATGGCTGTGGCCTTGGCCCTCGCCTCGACAACGGCGGTCAGCACGTCCTTTTCCTGCTTGGCATAGCCCTGCACGGTGCTGACCAGATTGGGAATGAGATCCGAGCGGCGCTGATATTCATTCTGCACCTGCGCCCATTGTGCCTTGGCATTGGCTTCCTGGGTTGGAATGTTGTTGTAGCCGCACCCTGCCAGCGCCGAGCCGATAAATAAAAGTGCCACGGCCATGCGCAGGCGTGCCAAGAAATTGAACATAGTTTCCTCCCGATAATTTCTGAATGTAACGGATATTTACGGCACTGGAAAGACAATCGCATCGGTCGATTATCACCGTTGGCGTTGGATGCCTTGGCATGTAATCCTTCGGTGCGCGGTGTGCGAACAATTGCGTCCGCATGGCTGCGCTTGCGCCAGTTTCGCATATATTTGCCAGAGAGGTTCACATGCGTACTAAAGTGGCGATCATCGGTTCCGGCCCGGCAGGTTTGTTGCTGGGTGCCTTGCTGCATGCAGCGGGCATTGACAACATCATCATTGAGCAGCGCTCGCGCGATTACGTGCTGTCGCGGATACGTGCCGGCGTGCTGGAGCAGGGCACGGTCGACATATTGCGGCGTCTGGGCGTCAGCGCGCGGCTGGACCATGAAGGTCTGCCCCACCAAGGCTTTTCCATAGGCTATGCCAACCGTAGCCTGCGAATCGACCTCGCTGACCTCACCAATGGCAGCAAGGTCATGGTCTATGGCCAGACCGAAGTCACCCGCGACTTGATGGACGCGCGCCTGCAGGCGGGGCTGACAACGCTTTACGAGGCCGAGAATACGACACTGCATGATTTTGACAGCTTCAAACCGTCGGTTTCCTGCCAGGTTGCGGGCAAGACCATCACGATTGATTGCGACGTCATCGCTGGCTGCGACGGCTTTCACGGTGTCTCGCGCGCCAGCGTTCCGGTCAATGCGATCAACCAGTTCGAGCGGGTCTATCCGTTTGGCTGGCTTGGCATAATGGCAGATGTGCCGCCTTGCTCGCATGAACTGATCTATGCCAGCCACCCGCGCGGCTTCGCGCTCTGCTCGATGCGCTCGACCACAAGAAGCCGCTATTACCTTCAGGTGAAAGCGGACGAAAATATCGCCGAATGGCCCGATCACCGGTTTTGGGATGAGTTGCGCCGCCGTCTGGACCCGGTAGCGGCGGACAATGTCGTGCCCGGCCCCTCGATTGAAAAATCGGTGGCGCCTTTGCGCAGTTTTGTCGCCGAACCTCTGCAGTTTGGCCGTCTGTTTCTGGTGGGCGATGCGGCCCATATCGTGCCGCCAACCGGTGCCAAGGGCCTCAATCTGGCGGCCAGCGACGCTTTTTATCTCAGCGAAGCGCTCATCGAATATTATGCAGACCGCACCCCCGCCGCCCTGTGCCGCTACTCTGCGCGTGCGCTGGACCGGATCTGGAAGGCCGAGCGGTTTTCCTGGTCCATGACCACTCTGCTGCACCGCTTCGACCATTATTCGGCTTTTGAGCAGAAAATGCAGGATGCGGAATTTGCCTTTCTCGAAAGCTCGCGCACCGCGCGGCAGGCCATGGCCGAAAATTATATCGGGCTGCCCCTGTAAAACCGCAGTCCGGGCCAAAATGCCATCTTGTCACTGGTGGCAATTTGGCTTAAGGGGTTAGGCAATAAGAATTCATCTGGATCATCCTTCTTGGATGGTTGCTCTTGAAGAGTGGGGTCCGTGAGGAACCCGCTCTTTTTTAATGCCTCGAACACCTTCTATTGGCGCAAGCCCCTTTTGTTGGCGGAAGAAATTGGACGAACAGGAAATCCAAAGATTGTTGACCGAGCCCCGGCTGGTGGCTGAAACGGGCGTGGCGGCGCGCGTCGCCCGCCTCGCCGACCCGGTTCTGGCCGATCTCGGCCTTCGGCTGGTGCGGGTGAAAATCTCGGGCCAGGACGGCACCACGGTTCAGATCATGTGCGAAAAGCCGGATGGCACCATGAATGTCGAGGAATGCGAACGCGTTAGCATCGCGCTGTCGCCGGTGCTCGACGTGGAAAACCCGGTTGTGCAGGCTTACCGGCTTGAAATTTCCTCGCCCGGCATCGACCGCCCGCTGGTGCGTGTTTCTGATTTTCAGCGCGCCGTTGGCCATGAAGCACGCATTGAAATGGCGCAGATGACCCACAATCGCCGCCGTTTCAAGGCGTGGATTGACGCGGTGGACGCCACCGACATCCACATCAACCGCGTGGACGCGCGCGACGATGAAGAAGCCAAACTGGCACTGCCGATCAAGGATATTGCCGAGGCCCATCTGGTGCTGACCGAGGCGCTCATTCGCGAGTCGCTGCGCGCAGCCAAGGGCGCCCCGCCCGAAGAAACCGGCGAGGCGGGGTCACCGCCACCCCGCTCCAGCCATAAACCCTTTGTTCCAAAAGCACGTCAAGAACCCAAGAGGAGACGTTAATCATGGCAATTGCCGCCAATAAACTGGAATTGTTGCAGATCGCCGATGCGGTTGCGCGTGAGAAGTCGATTGATCGCCAGATCGTGCTGGCTTCGATGGAAGACGCCCTGCAAAAGGCCGCCCGCTCGCGCTATGGTCAGGAGACCGAAGTGCGCGCCGAGATCAACCCCAAGACCGGCGAAGTGCGGTTCTCGCGCCTGCTGCTGGTGGTGGATGAAATCGAGAATGACGCCATCCACATCACCGTCGCCGATGCGCGCAAGAAGAACCCTGCCGCCCGCGTTGGCGACTGGATCGCCGAAACTCTGCCGCCCTTCGATTTTGGCCGCATCGCCGCCCAGTCGGCCAAGCAGGTCATCGTCCAGAAGGTGCGTGAGGCCGAACGCGACCGCCAGTATGAAGAATTCAAGGACCGCATGGGCGAGATCGTCAATGGCTCGGTCAAGCGCGTGGAATATGGCAATGTCGTGCTCGATCTGGGTCGCGGCGAAGCCATCATCCGCCGCGATGAGATGATCCCGCGCGAAAATTTCCGCCCCGGTGACCGCGTGCGCGCTTATGTTTATGACGTGCGCCGCGAGCAGCGTGGGCCGCAGATTTTCCTGTCGCGCACCCATCCGCAATTCATGGCCAAGCTTTTCATGCAGGAAGTGCCGGAAATCTATGATGGCGTGATCGAAGTGAAATCCGTGGCGCGTGACCCTGGCTCGCGGGCGAAAATCGGCGTCATCTCGCGCGATTCTTCCATTGACCCGGTCGGTGCCTGCGTGGGTATGCGCGGCTCGCGTGTGCAAGCCGTCGTCAACGAATTGCAGGGCGAAAAGATCGACATCATCCCGTGGTCGGCCGATGCCGCTACCTTCATCGTCAACGCGCTGCAACCGGCTGAAGTGGTGAAAGTGGTTCTGGACGAAGATTCTTCGCGCATCGAAGTGGTGGTGCCCGATGATCAATTGTCGCTGGCCATCGGTCGGCGCGGCCAGAACGTGCGTTTAGCCTCGCAACTCACCGGCTGGGACATTGACATTTTGACCGAGGCCGAAGAATCCGGCCGTCGCCAGAAAGAATTTGTCGCCCGCACCCAGGTATTCATGCAGGCGCTGGATGTGGACGAAGTGGTGGGCCAGCTTCTGGCTTCCGAAGGGTTCCGTTCGGTGGAAGAAGTGGCTTTCGTCAATCCGTCCGAAATTGCCTCCATCGAAGGCTTTGACGAAGATACCGCTGTTGAGATTCAAACCCGCGCCAAGGATCATCTGGCCCGGATCGAGCAGGAATTGGACGACAAGCGCCGCAATCTTGGTGTGGCCGACGAGTTGAAGGAAATCGACGGCATCACCGGTCAATTGCTGGTGAAACTGGGTGAAAATGAAGTCAGGACGGTTGAAGACCTGGCCGGTTGCGCCACCGACGATCTCGTCGGCTGGAGCGAGCGCAAGAATGCCGAAACCATCCGCACCCCCGGCTATTTCGAGGGCCTGGAAATCTCGCGTGAAGATGCGGAAGCCATGATTATGGCGGCGCGCGTCAAGGCGGGATGGATTGAAGCCCCGGCACCCCAAAGTCAAGATGCGGGTGTGGATGCAGGCGCGGCGCAAGGGTAAGCGAGAGGGACGTATTTTGCCGCATGGGCGCGACGATCTTGACGCTTCTGAATGGACCGCTTCCGAACTGGAAGAGAGCGGGCCGGAGCGAACTTGCGTCGTCACCCGGCAAAAGGCCCGCCCGGAGCATCTGATTCGCTTTGTGTGTGGGCCGGACGGCGTGATTGTGCCTGACATAAGGGCCAAGCTGCCGGGCCGTGGGGCCTGGGTCAGCGCGCAGGCTGAAATCGTGCGCCAGGGTGTGAAGCGCGGAGTGATCGCCCGCGCGCTTCGGGCCCGAAGCCGGCCGGCCAAGGGCAAGGATGCGACGCCCGCTTTGACGATGCGTCAGGACATGGCCGAATTTGTCGACCAGCTTCTGGAGAGCGACGCGCTTCAGGGCCTCGCCCTTGCAAACAAGGCGGGGATGGTTATTTCAGGTTATGCCAAACTGGAGTCCAGTTTGGCGCAGCAATCTATGCTCGCATTGTTTCACGCCAGCGACGGCGGGCCGGATGGGCGGCGCAAACTGGGTCAGGTGCAGCGCCGCTTCGCGCTTGCAGGCTTGAATCCCGGCGCTCTTGGTGACATTGTGACCATTGACGTAGATATTTTCCATTCCAGCCAATTGAGTTTGGCATTGGGCCGGGAAAATGTGATACATGCGGGGCTCATGAGTCAGCCGGGCGCTGCCAGCTTTCTGGCGCGCATTTGCAAATTGATGGAATATCGCGCCGCCGCCTCGCCGGATGCAGCGCGAAAAGCGGTTATGCCGGGGTCTGGGGATCAGATGCCGGGCAATGATGTGGATTGAACAGGCGCAACGCCTAAGGACGCAAGACGTATGAATGATACTAAATCTACTGGCGACCAGACTTTGACCGTCGCGCCCACCAAGACACTGTCGCTGAAGCGACCGGTGGAGCAAGGCACTGTCCGCCAGAGCTTCTCGCACGGCCGCACCAAAAGCGTTGTGGTTGAAACGGTCAAGCGTCGGGTGCCCGGAGCGCCCGAGAAGGCGGCTCCCAGCGCGCCGCCGCCTGCACCGGTCGAGGCGGCCCCGGTTGTGGCGGCCCCCCGGGTGGATGTCGCGCCGCGCGGCCCCACTATTGCCCGTGCGCCGATGCCAACCCCCGCGTCGCGTCCCCAGTCGGGGATGATTTTGCGCACCTTGACCGATGAACAGCGCGAAGCCCGCGCCCGAGCCCTTGTGGATGCGCAAGGCCGCGAGGAGCAGGAGCGCGAACAGGCGTTGGTGGAAGCCAAACTGCGCGAAGAGCGTGAAGCCCGCGAAAAAGCCGAACGCGAAGAAGCCGAAGCCCGCAAGCGCGAGGAGGAAACCCGCCGTCTCGCCGAAGCCGAAACCAAGCGCCGCGTCGAGACCGAGGCCAAGCGCCGTTTGGCCGGTGGCGAACCTTCCACCGCGCCGCCAGTCGCCCGCAAGCCCGTGCCCGCAACCTCGGCGTCGGCTCCATCCGCGACCGCCGCCCCCGGCGACACCGCCGTCAAGGCAGGTGTCGAGCAGGACGAAGCGGGCAACCGTATTGTGCGCCGCACCTTGACCCCGGCCCGCGTCGTGACGCCGTTGGTAAAGCCAAACCGTGGCGGCGAGTTGAAAAATCGCGGTCGCCTGACCGTGACTTCGGCCACCAGCGAGGAAGAGGAGCGCACCCGCTCGGTCGCCGCTTTCCGCCGCCGCACCCAGCGCCTCAAGGGCATGGGCCAAGTGCAGCAGAAGGAAAAGCTGGCCCGCGAAATCATTCTGCCCGAGACCATCACGATTCAGGAACTTGCCAATCGCATGTCCGAACGTGCGGTCGATGTCATCAAACTATTGATGAAACAGGGGCAAATGGCGCTGATCACGGATGTGATCGACGCTGACACCGCGCAATTGATCGCCGAAGAATTGGGTCACACGGTTCGCCGCGTTGCCGATTCCGATGTCGAGGAAGGCCTGTTCGACAGCGCCGACCACGACGATCACCTGCTGCCGCGTCCGCCCGTTGTCACCATTATGGGCCATGTCGATCACGGCAAGACCTCGCTTCTGGACGCCATTCGCCATGCCAATGTGGTTTCGGGCGAAGCCGGCGGCATTACCCAGCATATCGGCGCCTATCAGATCACCGCCCCGAGTGGCTCGCCGATCACCTTCATTGATACGCCCGGACACGCCGCCTTTACCGCGATGCGCGCCCGTGGTGCCAAGGTCACCGACATTGTCGTGCTCGTCGTTGCCGCCGATGACGGCGTCATGCCGCAGACAGTGGAAGCGATCAACCATGCCAAAGCCGCGAAAGTGCCGCTGATTGTCGCCATCAACAAGATCGACAAATCCGAAGCCAAGCCGGAGCGCGTGCGGGCCGAATTGCTCCAGCACGAAGTGCAGGTGGAATCGCTCGGTGGTGATGTGCTCGAAGTGGAGGTTTCCGCCACCAAGAAGCTCAATCTCGACAAATTGCTGGAAGTGATTGCGTTGCAGGCCGAATTGCTCGACCTCAAGGCCAATCCGGATCGCCCTGCCGAAGGCACCGTGATCGAAGCCCGCCTCGATCGTGGTCGTGGCCCGGTTGCAACCGTGCTGGTGCAGCGCGGCACCTTGAGCGTTGGCGATCTGGTGGTTGCCGGTTCGCAATGGGGCCGCGTGCGTGCGCTGCTCGATGATCGTGGTGTTCACACTGCCAAGGTGGGGCCATCCTCGCCGGTGGAAGTGCTGGGCTTTTCGGGTGCGCCGGAAGCGGGCGACCGCGTTGCCGTGGTGCCCAACGAGGCCCGTGCCCGCGAGATCGCGGATTATCGTGAGCGCCAGAAGCGTGAAAAGCTGGCCGCACGCGGTGGCTCGGTGCGCGGCAGCCTTGCCGACATGATGAGCCAGATCAAGACCGCTGGCCGCAAGGAATTCCCGTTGGTCATCAAGGGCGATGTGCAAGGCTCGGTGGAAGCCATTGTCGCTGCGCTTGAAAAACTCAACACCGATGAAGTGGCGGCGCGTGTCGTGCATGTTGGTGTCGGCGGCGTTAGCGAAAGTGACATCACTTTGGCCGAAGCCTCACGCGCGGCTGTCATCGGTTTCAACGTCCGCGCCTTCAAGGAAGCGCGCTCGGCAGCCGAAGCTGCGGGCATCGAGATTCGTTATTACAGCATCATCTACAACCTGATTGATGACGTGAAAGCCGCCATGTCGGGCATGTTGGCACCGACCCTGCGCGAAACCATGCTGGGCAATGCGCTGATTCAGGAAGTCTTCGCGATTTCCAAGGTTGGCAAGGTGGCCGGTTGCCGTGTCACCGATGGCACGGTGGAGCGTGGCCAGCATGTGCGCCTGATCCGCGACAATGTCGTGGTGCACGAAGGCAAGCTTTCGACACTGAAGCGCTTCAAGGACGAAGTGCGCGAAGTGCAGGCAGGCCAGGAATGCGGCATGGCTTTCGAAAATTATCAGGACATGCGCCCTGGCGACGTGATCGAATGCTTCCGCGTCGAAAGCATTGCCCGCTCCCTGTAAGGGCGCGCGCATTTCTCATTATCGGAACCTGAATGCAAAAGACCAATCCCACAGCGGCGCAGCCTTCGCAGCGTATGCTGCGGGTGGCGGAATTGATCCGCCACACGCTGTCGCAGATTTTAAGCCAGGGCGTCGTCGACGATCCGGCCTTGAGCGGACTTGTCATCAGCGTGCCGCATGTGTCGATGAGCCCGGATTTGAAATGGGCCAACATCGCCATCATGCCGCTGGGTGGCAAAGGCATCGAACAGGCTATCGATGCGCTCAACCGCAATCGCAAGTTCCTGCGCGGCGAGTTGGCGCATCGTATCAACCTGAAATATGCACCGGATCTGCGTTTCAAGGCGGACGAGGGCTTTGATGCCCGCGCCCGGATTGACGCCCTGCTGCACTCCCCCAAGGTTTTGCGCGACCTTGGCGCGAAACCGGATGAGGAAGACGCATGAACGCGCCCCGCTCGCAGCGTGTCATGGTCGATGGCTGGATCGTGCTGGACAAGCCCACCGAAATGACCTCGACTTTCGCGGTGGCGCGTCTGAAGCGCCTGTATAATGCAAAGAAGGCCGGGCACGCCGGCACGCTCGACCCGCTCGCCACCGGCATTTTGCCGATCGCCTTCGGGGAAGCGACCAAAACCGTGCCCTATGTGCAGGATGGCGAAAAAGCCTATCGCTTCACCGTGCAATGGGGCGAAGAGACCGAAACCGATGACAAGGAAGGCGCCATCACCGCGACTTCCGCCGAGCGCCCGACGCTGGCCGCGATTGAGCGCGAACTTCCCGCATTCATCGGGCAGGTGATGCAGGTGCCCCCGGCCTATTCCGCGATCAAGATCAATGGCGAGCGTGCCTATGATCTGGCGCGCGATGGCCAGATCGTGCAGATTGCCGAGCGCCAGGTTGACATTCATGCCCTGCGGCTGGTGTCGGCGGAACGCGATTTTGCCGTGCTCGAAGCCGAATGTGGCAAGGGCACCTATGTGCGCGCCATTGCCCGGGATTTGGGCCGGGTGCTCGGCTGCCATGGCCATGTCGCTGCTTTGCGCCGCACCCGTGTCGGCCCGTTCTTTGAGGCGGATGCCTGGTCACTGGCGCAATTGGAAGCGCAGGATTTTGCGCCCCTGAGCGCCATGCGCCCGATTGAGGCTGGCCTCACCGAAAACCAATGCATTGTCGTGGACCGCGATGGCGCGGCGCGGTTGCGCAATGGCCAGTCCTTGCTGCTGCGCGGCCGTGACGCCCCGTTTGAGGGCACCGCCTATGCCGCCTGTGGCGGCACCGTCATCGCTGTTGGCCATATCGAACACGGTGAATTGCACCCCGCCCGGGTCTTCAACACCCCCTATTGAGGGCGTGGCGGCTATTGCGCCGCCAATTGCCATTTGGGCGCGGCTTCACGCACGTTCTGGTCTACATGCGGCTCGAATTTCTCGAAATTGGCGCGGAACATGTCCACCAGCTTTTTCGCGGTTTCGGCGAATTCGGCTTTTGACGCCCAGGTCTTCACCGGGTTCAGCAAATGCGGCTCAACGCCCGGCACCGAGGTTGGCACCGCCAACCCGAAATAGGCATCGGAGCGGAATTTGGCCCGGTTGAGCGAGCCATCCAGAACCGCCTCCAGCAAGCGGCGTGTTACCCGGATCGGCATCCGCCGTCCGGTGCCGAACTTGCCCCCCGTCCAGCCGGTATTGACCAGCCAGCAATCGACGTGGTTGCGGGCCATCAGATCGCGTAGCAGATTGCCATAGACCGAGGGGTGACGCGGCATGAACGGCGCGCCAAAGCAGGTCGAAAACGTGGCTTCGGGGTCTTTCACGCCTTTTTCCGTGCCCGCGACTTTGGCGGTATAGCCGGACAGGAAGTGATACATAGCCTGCGCGCCGTCGAGCTTGGCAATCGGGGGCAGCACACCGAAGGCATCACAGGTGAGCATGATGATGTTTTTGGGGTTGCCCGCCCGCCCGCTGACCGAAGCGTTCGGAATGAAATCCAGCGGGTAGCAGGCGCGGGTGTTTTCGGTCTTGCTGCCGTCATCGAGATTGGCCGCGTGGGTGACCGGATCCAGCACCACATTCTCCAGCACCGTGCCAAACCGCTCGGTGGTCGAGAAAATCTCAGGCTCGGCCTCGCGCGACAGGCGAATGACCTTGGCGTAGCAGCCGCCCTCGAAATTGAAAATGCCGTCTTTGGACCAGCCATGCTCATCATCGCCGATCAGCGTACGCTTCGGGTCGGCCGAAAGCGTCGTCTTGCCAGTGCCTGATAGGCCGAAAAACACCGCCGCGCCATCTTTGTCATTGACATTGGCCGAGCAATGCATCGGCATAATGCCCTGTTGCGGCAGCGTGAAATTGAGATAGGTGAAAACCGATTTTTTCATCTCCCCGGCATAGGACGTGCCACCGATCAGTACGATTTTGCGGGTGAAATCGCAGGCTATGACCGTTTGCGAGCGACAGCCGTGCCGGGCCGGGTCCGCGACGAAGCTTGGCAGGTCGATGATGGTGAGATCGGCGACAAACTGCGCCAGCTCTGCCTGATCCGGGCGGATCAGCATGTTGCGGATGAACAAGGAGTGCCAGGCCAACTCGGTCACCACCCGTGCCTTGACCCGCGAAGCCGGATCGGCACCGCCGAAAAGGTCTTGCACGTACAGATCGCGGCCCTGCATGTGCGCGACGAAATCGGCGTGCAGCACATCAAATTGCGCGGGCGTCATCGCGCCATTATTGTCCCACCAGACCACATCTTGGGTGAGCGCGTCGCGAACGATGAATTTGTCTTTCGGCGAGCGCCCGGTATGGCTGCCAGTATCGGCGGCCAAAGCGCCGCCTTTGGCAATCTGCGCCTCGCCGCGCACCAGTGCTGCCGCATAAAGCTGCGGAGCCTCCAGATTATAGGCGACCGCACCGGTGCCTTGGATGCCAAGGGGGGATTTCAGATTGTGGATACCAGTCACCTGCATCGGTCAGCCTTTTTGGGTTCGAGGGCAATTCATTTCATGAATCTGCCCTACCCCCCGGACTTCAAGCTGGCAAGTTGGCACTTGGGAGGGGGCCCGCAGGCCCCAGCAACAAAGCGGCCGTAAAATCGGCGGCCTTGCCAAAACCGCCATTGAGATGGGCAATCGTGATGGCAAACTGCCAGAAGGAGAAATCGCCAAAGTCGGCATAGAGCGCTGCCTTCGGGTTTTGCGCCAGAAATATCCCGCGAAGCTGGCCCCGCAACTGCGGCTCGGTGACTTTGATCGCGGTGCCCACCAGCGTCAGGCGCGGATGCGCGAGCGGGTCGCCTTTGCCGGTCTGGGCCAGCAGCAGCGAGCAGCGCCCGTCCGCATCCAGATTGCGGGTGTGCAGGGAAAGCTGCGACAGCAACAGAATCGGCGAGCCGTCCTCGTTGGCGGCAATCGTGGTCAGGGTTCCAACCGGAAATCCGGTCTGCGCCATTAGCGTCGACAGGCTGGCCACCCGAATGCCGCGCAACAAGCGCCGCGCCTCAAGGAGTGGGTCGTAGGGAGGAGGGGTGGTCATTGGGTTTGGGGTTCCGCATGGTTGAATGGCAATTTAATGCATCTTGGTTGGCATTTTGATCCATCAAGTGGTAAAAGGGACAAAAAGCCGTCACATTTCAGCCCTCATGGCTCTTAACTGTTGTAAGCATGCCACATCGAGTCGAGTGGCAACAGAAACGCCACATAACCTCAAGGTTTGCCATGCCCACTATTGCTCTAGTTGATGATGATCGCAACATTCTCACCTCCGTGTCGATTGCGCTGGAGGGCGAGGGTTATCGGGTGCAGACCTATACGGACGGGGCAAGTGCGCTGGACGGACTGAAAAGCAATCCGCCGGACATGGCGATTTTTGATATCAAAATGCCGCGCATGGATGGCATGGAATTGCTGCGCCGCCTGCGCCAGAAGTCAGATTTGCCGGTGATTTTCCTGACCTCGAAGGACGAGGAAATCGACGAGCTTTTCGGCCTGAAGATGGGCGCCGATGATTTCATCCGCAAGCCGTTCTCGCAGCGGTTGCTGGTCGAGCGCGTCAAGGCGATTTTGCGCCGCTCCAACCCGAAAGAGGCGGCGGCTAACAAGGAATCCGAGGCCAAGATTCTTGAACGCGGCCTGTTGAAGATGGACCCGGATCGCCATACCTGCACCTGGAAGGGTGAGCAGGTGGTGCTCACCGTAACCGAATTCCTGATCCTTCAGGCATTGGCGACGCGCCCCGGTGTGGTGAAAAGCCGCAATGCCTTGATGGATGCCGCCTATGATGACCAAGTTTATGTGGATGATCGCACCATCGACAGTCATATCAAGCGCTTGCGCAAGAAGTTCGCGGTCAATGACCCGGATTTCGACATGATCGAGACCTTGTATGGCGTTGGTTATCGCTTCAAGGAAGCGTAAATTCAGCGCCCGGAAGGGGTGGTTATGACAATTGACGCGCGGGAGCCGCCGAAAGTTGCGCCGCAGGGCACGCCATCGCCGCTGGCGCAATTGAAGCACTTTGTCACGAGCCGGATTTCGCCACCGCCGCGCACGCGCTTGGTGCGGCGGGCGCGGCTGGTCTCGCGTCGGCTGACTTCGCGTTTTTCATCCTCGCTGACGCGTCGCATCATCTTTCTCAACCTCAGCGGGTTGGTGGCGCTGCTGCTCGGTTTCCTCTACCTGAACCAGTTGCGCGAAGGCCTGATCGTGGCGCGGGCCGAAAGCTTGCAGACCCAGGCCTCGATCATTGCCGCAACCGTCGCCTCCACCGGCAGCGCCGATGCCGATACCATCAATCTGGATCCGTCGAAATTGCTGCAATTGGCGCAGGGCCAGAGCGACAAGAACGACGATGACACCTCGCTCGCCTTTTCGATCAACCCCGAAAAGGTGGGGCCGTTGCTGGCCCGCGTGCTGCCCCCGCGCACCCGCGCGCGCATCTATGACCGCGACGGCTACCTTCTGGTCGATTCACGCGCCTTGACCAGCGCCACCCACATTTTGCGGTTTGACCTGCCAAGCGTCAAATATCACGAACCCAATTTCATCGATCGCTGGTGGCGCAGCCTTCTGGAAGTGTTTTACCACAAGGACACGCTTCAGGCTGACGATGTCATGCTTGGTAATGGTCTCGCTCATCCCGAAGTGTCGCTGGCGCTGGCGGGCACTGGCCAGTCGCTGGTTCACCTCAATTCGCATTACGAGACCATCATTTCCGTCGCTGTGCCCATTGAGCGCTTTCGCAAAGTGCGCGGGGCGCTGCTGCTCTCCACCCAGGGCGGCGACATTGACGCGGTAATCGCCTCGGAACGCTGGGCGATTTTCCGGTTGTTTCTGGTCTCGGCGGCGATCATGACAATCCTTTCGTTTTTTCTGGCTGGCACCATCGCCGAGCCGATCCGGCGGTTGGCGGAGGCGGCTGACCGGGTGCGGCGCGGCACAAAATCGCGGCAGGAAATTCCCGATTATTCCGATCGCTCGGACGAAATCGGCCATCTTTCAGGCGCGCTGCGCGATATGACCCGCACTTTATACAATCGCATCGAAGCCATCGAGACCTTTGCGGCAGATGTGGCGCATGAGTTGAAAAATCCGCTGACATCCTTGCGCAGCGCCGTCGAAACCATGCCAATGGCGCGAAATGATGCTGCGCGCGAACGCTTGCTGGCCGTAATCCAGCATGATGTCAGCCGGCTCGACCGCCTGATCAGCGACATATCCAACGCCTCGCGCCTCGATGCGGAACTGGCGCGCGCCGATACGGCCCCGGTTGATCTGACGGCATTGCTGAAAGCGGTTGTGTCCATGGCCAATCAGGTCGACCGCAAGGATGGCGTGCGTGTGCTGCTCGATATTGCGCCGGGCGTGGCCAAAATCGCGCATGGCCACGACTCGCGCCTTGCCCAGGTGTTCAACAACCTGATCGACAATGCCCGTTCGTTTTCGGTCGCCGGTGGCAGCGTTCGGGTCGCCTTGCGCGAGGGCACCAAGGAGATCGAAAACGTCACCGATTCCGGGTTTGAAATCATTGTCGATGATGATGGTCCAGGCATTCCCGATCACGCGCTGGAGCGCATATTCGAGCGTTTCTATACCGACCGGCCCGAACAGGGCTTTGGCCAGAACTCCGGCCTCGGCCTGTCCATTTCCCGACAGATTGTGGAAGCCCATGACGGCTTCCTGATTGCGGTTAACCGGCGCGCTACCGGCGGCCCAAGCGGCAGTGCGGGCAAGGTGCTGGGCGCAAGGTTCATCGTTTGGCTGCCAAGCGGCGCATAAATGGCCTATATTCACGCCACCGCTATTTTGTTGCGCCAGCGCGGCGTGCTGCTGCGTGGACGTTCCGGTGCCGGCAAAAGCACATTGGCGCTGGGCCTGATGGAAAGCGCGTGGCAATTGGGCGAATTTGCCGCACTAATTGGCGATGATCGCGTCGATGTGCGCGCGGTTCATGGCCGCCTCATCGTCACCGGTCACCCGGCCATTTACGGGCAGATCGAGCGGCGCGGCATGGGCATTGAGACAGTTCCCGCCGTGCGCGCTGGCGTGATGCGCCTTGTTGTCGATATTTCCGCGCCGGAAAATGAACAAAGGCGGCTGCCGGAAGCCTGCGCTCTTGAGACCCGCATTGAAACCGTGCTATTGCCTCGTATGAGTGTGCTGGAAACAGGTGCTGCAAGTGACCATGTCATCCATATTCGTGCCTTTTTGGCGCGGATGGAACGTGACCTGCGGTTATAAGCCTTTGTGTTCGGTATGGGCGCAAGCCGCGCGATCAAAATGAAGCAAACCGGGGCAGATAATTCTTGCGAATTTCATGGCAAAGCTTAAGTTTTAGCGCGCTGGGCTTGGGCCCTGCGGCAGGTTCATTGGCAAAGCCGAGTGTAACAAGATGATAGGTATGGTGCTTGTGACACACGGACACCTCGCCACCGAGTTTCGCTCGGCACTGGAGCACGTGGTCGGCCCGCAAAAGCAGATCGAAACCATCAGCATCGGCCCGGATGACGATATGGAACAACGCCGCCGCGATATTGTGGAGGCCGTGAGCCGTGTCGAGAGCGGGCAGGGCGTCGTCCTGCTCACCGATATGTTCGGCGGCACGCCTTCCAATCTCGCGATTTCGGTCATGGATAATGCCGGCGTCGAGGTGGTGGCGGGGATCAATCTGCCCATGCTCATTAAATTGGCAAGCGTTCGCGAGTCCACGCCGCTGCATCTGGCCGTCAATCAGGCGCAGGATGCCGGCCGCAAATATATCAACGTCGCCAGCCACGTTCTGAGTGGCAAATGAGTGAAACCGCCGAAACACTGAGCCGCGAACTGCCGATCATCAACCGCAAGGGCCTGCACGCGCGCGCCACTGCCAAATTCGTGCAATGCGTCGAGAAATATGACGCAGCGATCACGGTGGCACGCAATGGCGAGACGGTGGGCGGCACCTCGATCATGGGAATCCTGACCCTGGGTGCGGGCATTGGCTCGACCATTGTAGTCACGGCGAACGGGCCGGATGCGCAAGCGGCGCTGGATGCACTGGCCGCCTTGATCGCCAATCGCTTTGGCGAGGATGAATAGGCCGACCCAGGCGCGCGCAGACGCTTGCAGGGTCCAAATTCCGGTTTTTTGGTCTGGCTGAATGGTAAGCCTTGTCAGCGCCGTTCAAGTTTGCGATTGTATCCTTTCAAGATAGGACAGCCTAGTTGACCTTTTGTGTCTTTCGGGCTTATAAACATGCGTAAAATGCTTTGGAGGAACTGGCGATGAGCTTGGGGTTTAGGAGTAGTGGCGATGGTTCGGATGTGGACATGAAGTCTGCACCATCGAAACGTGGCGCAGCCGCATCCACTATTGTTTCCCAAACCTTGAAAGCCACGTCCATGACCAACCCGTTTCACAATGCCCCCGTCCCATTGCCCCACGGCCTGCCGCACGCGCAGGGGCTCTATGACCCCACCAACGAACATGACGCCTGCGGTGTCGGTTTTGCGGCCCAGCTGAGCAACATCAAGACCCATGACATTGTCGAAAAGGGCTTGACCATATTGCTCAATCTGGACCATCGCGGCGCCGTTGGCGCCGACCCCAAGGCGGGCGATGGCTGCGGCATGCTGGTGCAGATACCGCATGATTTTTTCGCTTCCGAGAGTGCCAAGCTGGGCTTTTCCCTGCCCGAGCCGGGCCTTTATGGCGTTGGCTTCATTTTCGTGCCCAAGCAAGCCGAGGCGCGCGCGACCATCGAGGCCATTGTCACCGAAGTGATCGCCGAAGAGGGGCAGGAATTGCTCGGCTGGCGGCAGGTGCCGGTGAATAGCTCGGTTCTGGGCGAAAGCGTCAAGCCGACCGAACCGGTTTGCCTTCAGGTGTTTGTCGGCCGTGGCCGCGATACCGTCGATGATGAGGCGTTCGAGCGTCGCCTGTTTATTCTGCGCAAGGTGATTTCCGGGCGGGTTTATGCCCGCAATGATCCGCAGATGCGCGGGTTCTATCCGGTCAGCATGTCGAGCCGCACCGTTGTTTACAAGGGGTTGCTGCTGGCCACCCAGTTGGGCGACTATTTCCCCGATCTGCGCGACCCGATGTTCAAGTCGGCGCTGGCGCTCGTGCATCAGCGCTTTTCGACCAATACTTTCCCGTCCTGGCAATTGGCGCATCCCTACCGCATGGTCGCCCATAACGGCGAGATCAACACATTGCGCGGCAATGTGAACTGGATGGCGGCGCGGCAGGCTTCGGCCAGCAGCGAGCTTTACGGCAGCGACATCACCAAGCTCTGGCCGATTTCCTATGAGGGGCAGTCGGACACCGCCTGCTTTGACAATGCACTCGAATTTCTGGTGCAGGGCGGCTACAGCCTCAGCCATGCGATGATGATGCTGATCCCCGAAGCCTGGGCCGGCAATCCGTTGATGAACGAAGAGCGCCGCGCCTTTTATGAATATAATGCCTGCCTGATGGAGCCCTGGGACGGGCCGGCCGCCGTTGCCTTCACCGATGGCCGCCAGATTGGCGCGACCCTCGACCGCAACGGCCTGCGCCCGGCGCGCTACCTTGTCACCGATGACGGCCTCGTGGTGATGGCCTCGGAAATGGGCGTGCTGCCGATCCCGCAGGAGAAGATTGTCACCAAGTGGCGTTTGCAACCGGGCAAGATGCTGCTGATTGATCTGGAGCAGGGCCGCATCATCTCCGATGACGAGATCAAGGCGCAATTGGCTGCTTCCCATCCTTACGAGGAATGGGTCAAGCGCACGCAGATCGTGCTGGAAGATTTGAAGCCGATGGAAGCGCGCGCCTCGCGCACCGATGTCGCCCTGCTCGATCGGCAGCAGGCTTTCGGCTACACGCAGGAAGACCTGAGCCTCTTGATGTCGCCGATGGGCGTCACCGGGCAGGAAGCGGTTGGCTCAATGGGCACCGACACGCCGGTTTCGGTGCTCTCGGACCATTCCAAGCTGCTTTACACCTATTTCAAGCAGAATTTTGCGCAGGTCACCAACCCGCCGATTGATCCGATCCGCGAAGAATTGGTGATGAGCCTAGTGTCCTTTATTGGGCCGCGTCCCAACCTGTTCGATTTTGAAGGCAATTCGCGTCGCAAGCGTCTGGAAGTGCGCCAGCCGATCCTCACCAATTCCGATCTTGAGAAGATTCGCAACATCGGCCAGTTGGAAGAGGCCTTCGATACCCGCACCCTCGACATCACCTTTGCCACCGAGCGCGGCTCCGAGGGTATGCCGGCGATGCTGGCACGCCTGTGCGAGCGCGCGGAAGCGGCGGTGCATGGCGGTTATAACATCATCATCCTGTCCGACCGCATGGTTGGGCCGGACCGGGTGCCGATTCCGGCTTTGCTGGCCACCGCTGCCGTGCATCATCACCTGATCCGCAAGGGCCTGCGCACGTCGGTCGGCCTCGTCGTCGAAACGGGCGAAGCGCGCGAAGTGCACCATTTCGCCTGCCTCGCCGGATATGGCGCGGAAGCCATCAATCCTTATCTGGCTTTTGAGACCCTTGAGGCCATGGCGGCGGATTTCCCGGCCGAAGTCGATGGCTATGAAGCGGTCAAGCGCTATATCAAGTCGATCGACAAGGGCCTGTTGAAGGTCATGTCCAAGATGGGCATTTCGACCTACCAGTCTTATTGCGGCGCGCAGATTTTTGATGCGGTCGGTCTGGCGCAGGGCTTTATTGACCAATATTTCTTCGGCACGCACTCGCTTGTGGGCGGCATTGGCCTGCACGAGGTGGCGGAGGAAACCAGCCGCCGTCACAATGACGCCTTTGGCGATGCGCCGATCTATCGGCGGGCGCTGGATGTGGGCGGCGATTACGCCTTCCGCATGCGCGGCGAGGCCCATTCCTGGTCACCCCTGTCGGTATCGCTGCTGCAACACGCCGTGCGCGGCAATTCCGAGGACAAGTACCGCGAATTCGCCAAAGTGCTGAATGCGCAGGACGAGCGCCTTTTGACCTTGCGTGGCCTGTTCCGCATCAAGGGTGCGAGCGAGGATGGCCGCCAGCCCGTGCCTCTGGCTGAGGTGGAAGATGCGGCCAGCATCGTGCGGCGCTTCTCCACCGGTGCCATGTCCTATGGCTCGATCTCCCGCGAGGCACACACCAATCTCGCCATTGCCATGAACCGGCTCGGCGGCAAGTCGAACACCGGCGAAGGTGGCGAGGAAAATGATCGCTACAAGCCATTGCCCAATGGCGATTCGATGCGCTCGGCCATCAAGCAGGTAGCTTCCGGCCGCTTTGGTGTAACAGCGGAATATCTTGTCAATTCGGACATGATGCAGATCAAGATGGCGCAGGGAGCCAAGCCCGGCGAAGGCGGCCAATTGCCCGGCCACAAGGTCGATGCCGTGATTGCCAAAGTGCGCCATTCAACGCAGGGCGTCGGCCTGATTTCGCCACCCCCCCA
Source organism: Hyphomicrobiales bacterium (assembly GCA_019075865.1). GTDB lineage: Bacteria > Pseudomonadota > Alphaproteobacteria > Rhizobiales > Beijerinckiaceae > REEB77. The sequence goes on from JAGXAN010000001.1 coordinate 237,846, forward strand.
CCATGACATTTATTCGATCGAGGATCTGGCGCAGCTGATCTTCGACTTGAAGAACGTCAATCCGGCGGCCGATGTTTCGGTCAAGCTGGTGTCGGAAGTCGGTATTGGCACCGTGGCGGCCGGCGTCTCCAAGGCACGCGCCGATCACGTCACCATATCCGGTTTTGAAGGCGGCACCGGGGCTTCCCCGCTCACCTCCATCAAGCATACCGGCTCGCCCTGGGAAATCGGCCTGGCTGAAACCCATCAGACCCTCGTGCTGAATTCGCTGCGCTCGCGCATTGCCGTGCAGGTCGATGGTGGCCTGCGCACGGGCCGCGACGTGGTGGTGGGTGCCTTGCTGGGTGCCGATGAATTTGGCTTTGCCACCGCGCCGCTGATAGCCTCAGGCTGCATCATGATGCGCAAGTGCCATCTCAATACCTGCCCGGTGGGTGTGGCAACCCAGGACCCCGTGCTGCGCAAGCGCTTCACCGGTCAGCCCGAGCATGTCATCAATTACTTCTTCTTTGTCGCCAATGAAGTGCGGGAATTGATGGCCGAATTGGGCTATCGCAAGTTTGATGACATGGTCGGCCAGATGCAGATGCTGGATCGCGAAAAGGCCATCACCCACTGGAAGGCCAAGGGGCTTGATTTCACGCGCCTGTTCCACAAGCCCAACAATGTATCGGGTCGCACGCTCTACCGCAGCGAGCGGCAGGATCATAATCTGGGCAAGGTACTGGATCGCCAATTGATCGAGGCCGCCCATGACGCCGTGAACGGCGGCGCATCAGTGAAGCAGAACCTGCCGATCCACAATACGGATCGCACCACGGGTGCCATGCTCTCGGGTGAAATCGCCAAGCTTACCGGCGAGAAGGGCCTCAAGGATGGCGCAGTCCATTTCAAATTCAACGGCACGGCAGGCCAGAGCTTTGGCGCCTGGCTGGCGCATGGCGTGACGCTGGAACTGGAAGGTGAGGCCAATGACTACGTCGGCAAGGGCCTGTCGGGTGGCCGGATCATCATCTATCCGCCCGCCACCGCCACCAATATCGTGCCGGAAAACTCGATCATTGTTGGCAATACCGTCATGTATGGTGCCATTGCCGGGGAATGCTACTTCCGCGGCGTGGCCGGCGAGCGTTTCGCGGTGCGCAATTCAGGCGCGATTGCGGTTGTCGAGGGCACCGGTGACCATGGCTGCGAATATATGACCGGCGGCATTGTCGTGGTCATTGGCCAGACCGGGCGCAATTTCGCAGCAGGCATGTCCGGTGGCATTGCTTATGTGCTGGATGAAGACGGAACTTTCCCCAAGCGTTGCAACATGTCGATGGTGGATCTGGAGCCGATTGAGGCGGAAGAGGAACTCAACCAGCGCATCCACCACCACGGCGGCGATCTGGAAGGTCACGGCAAGGTGGACGCGATGAGCGATATGTCACGCTACGATGCAGAGCGTCTGCATCAGTTGATTGCCAACCATGCCCGCTTCACCGGCTCGACCCGTGCCGCAGCCATTCTGGCGGCCTGGGACAGCTATTTGCCGAAATTCCGCAAGGTCATGCCGGTGGAATATCGGCGGGCGCTGGCGGAAATGGCAGCGGCTGAACCTAAAATGGTGGCGGCCGAGTAACCGGCAACCGAGGCTGCGGATGCGCGGGGCCGCAAGGGCCGTGCATCCCGCTTCAAAGCTGGCTGGCCCCGGCATACATCCAATTTCGGGGCGCATCCAAACCATTCGCAATCCAAACGTGGAATCAGCATTTTCGGTGGGTTGGGGCTTCAGGTGGCCAAAAGCCGACGAATGTGAAATTCTGCAACCAACAACAGATTTTTGAGCGGCGGCACGCTGCGACAGACGAGACACGAGGCATTCCATGGGCAAGGTTACGGGTTTTCTTGAGATCGACCGGCGCGACCGGCGCTATGCGCCAGCATCCGATCGCATTCGCCATTATCGCGAATTTGTCATTCCGCTGTCGGAAGAGGCGATCACCGATCAGGCGGCGCGCTGCATGGATTGCGGCATTCCGTTTTGCCACAATGGCTGCCCGGTGAACAACCAGATCCCGGATTTCAACAATCTGGTTTATCAGAAGGATTGGGAAGATGCGGCGGCAAACCTGCATTCCACCAACAACTTCCCCGAATTCACCGGCCGCATCTGCCCTGCGCCCTGCGAGGCTTCCTGCACGCTGAACATTGTCGACACGCCTGTCACCATCAAATCCATTGAATGTGCGATCGTCGACCGCGCCTGGGCCGAAGGCTGGGTCAAGCCCGAAATCGCCGCCAACAAGACCGGCAAAAAGGTCGCCATCATTGGCTCTGGCCCGGCGGGTCTGGCTTGCGCGCAGCAACTCGCCCGCGCCGGCCATGATGTGCATGTCTATGAAAAAAACGGCAAGCCCGGCGGCCTGCTGCGCTATGGTATTCCCGATTTCAAGATGGAAAAGACCCACATCGACCGGCGCGTGACCCAGATGCAGGCCGAGGGTGTCACCTTCCATTGCGGGGTGAACGTTGGCGTCGATATTTCGGTCAACGACCTGTCGGCCCAGCATGACGCGGTCGTGCTGGCAGGCGGGTCAGAAAAGCCACGCGATCTGACCGTGCCCGGGCGCGACCTCAACGGCGTGCATTTCGCCATGAATTTCCTGCCCCAGCAAAACCGCCGCGTCAGCCACGAGCCCGATGGCACCAACACCCCCATTCTCGCCAATGGCAAGCATGTTGTGGTGATCGGCGGCGGCGATACCGGCTCTGATTGCATCGGCACCTCGATTCGCCAGGGCGCGCTTTCCGTGACCCAGCTTGAAATCATGCCCGCACCCCCGGAGAAGGAAAATAAGGCAATGACATGGCCCAACTGGCCATTGAAGATGCGCACATCCTCCAGTCAGGAGGAGGGTGCCAAGCGCGACTTCGCGGTCAATACCGTGTCCCTGTCGGGTGAAAATGGTCAGGTGAAAATCCTGCATTGCATTCGCGTCGATGAAAAGATGAAGCCCATTCCGGGCAGTGAATTTGATCTGAAGGCCGACCTGGTTCTGCTCGCCATGGGCTTTGTCTCCCCCATTCATGAGGGCATGTTGGCGAGCCTTGGCGTCAAGCTCGACGGTCGCGGTAATGTGCTGGCGGATGTCAACAATTATCAGGCTTCCGTGGACCGGGTCTTTGCATGTGGCGACATGCGTCGCGGCCAAAGCCTCGTCGTCTGGGCGATTCGCGAGGGCCGTCAGGCGGCCCATGCCGTCGACAAGTCCCTGATGGGAACCACCACGCTGCCGCGCTGAGCGCGAACCGCCAATCAGCCCTGACAGGTCGCGCAATAAAAGGTTGAGCGGCCTGACTGGACGATCCTCTGGATCACGCCCGCGCAACCGGGCGTCGGACACGCGCTGCCTTCCTTGTCATAGACCCTGAAGCTGTGCTGGAAATAGCCCAGCGCGCCGTCGGTCTGGCGGTGATCGCGCAGGGTCGATCCACCCACCTCGATTGCCTCGCCCAGCACCTCGACAATGCGTGACGCCAACCTGTCGGCCTCACCCTTTTTCAGGCTGCCCGCCGCCCGCAGCGGCGACAATCGGGCGCGGTGCAGCGCCTCGCATACATAAATATTGCCAAGCCCGGCAATCAGGCGCTGGTCGAGCAGGGCGGCTTTCAGTGGCGCTTTGCGGGCCGCAAACAGCGACAGCAAACGGGCACCGTCCAGCGCGCCCGACAAAGGTTCAAGGCCGATTTGGGCCATGAATTTATGGCTGGCAAGATCGCGGCTGCCGACCAGATCCATGAACCCGAAACGGCGAGGGTCGTTGTAGGTGATGGTTTTTCCCCCCACCATATGAAAGACGATATGGTCATGGTTGGGCGCGTTCGAGCGCGGGTGGTGGAATTCACCCACAAACCGGTCCTCGATGCGAAAAGACCCGCTCATGCCAAGGTGCATCAGCAGCACCATGTCATCATCCAGATGCGCCAGCAAATATTTGGCGCGGCGGCTCAGTTGCATCACCCTTCGCCCCTGCAACCGGGCGTCAAAGCGCTCGGGCAGCGCAAACCGCAAGTCTAGCCGACGCTGCTCAACCCGCTCGAAAGTCTGCCCTTCCAGCGCCGGCAAAAGCCCGCGCCGCACCGTTTCAACCTCGGGAAGTTCAGGCATGCCCCAACCTCAACGCGGCCAAAGGCCCGCATTTGCCTATTTGCACTCGGCGGCAGCCTTGTCGAGCGCTTGCGCCAGGCCGTGCAGCGAGTAAGAATCCGTGGTGACATGGCCCTTGATCGAGGCTGCGGCCACGATCAATTTGCTGCTCTTGCGCAAGGTCGCCAGAAACGCGGCATCCTGCGCCGGATTTTTCAGCCAGAGCGTCGTGCCGGTGCCGATCATGTCGAACTTGTGGTTGTCGGCCTTGGCACTGGCCTCGGTGCCGTCTTTCATCGGAAAGCCCATGATCACCGAGATTTCATTCTTAACGTTCTTGGCCGGTCGATCGGAGACAAAGACATAGGCTGGATCGCGGTGCAGAGCCTCCGGCACCCGCTTTTGCGGTTGCGACAGGGCATAGCAGGTGCGCGACGGCCCCTTGAGCGCCGTAAAGGCCCGCCAATCGGAGAATGTGCCCACCAGCACCGGCCCTGCTTTGGGTTCGGCGGTCGCGGCTTTATCGGCTTTGGCCTTGGGCTTGGCTTTTGATTTCGCCATCGCGGGACTGATTGCCGAAACCAAAGCCAAGGCGACCAAAACGGCCAAACCGAGGTGATCGTTCTTGCGCAAATTAATGTCCATTTTCCATCCTGCGAGCCGAAAGTTCTGTTGAATACCGGTTTTATATGGCATGATTTATCCTTAACAAATCATTATTGGCAAGTCGGATTTGGCGCGTTGTGCCGATGGCGTGAAGCCGCCTGTCACGGCCCGCCTTGACGCGCGCCGTCTTTAGAAAATTGCAGGTGGCCGTTGATGTGACATTGGTGTTACTTTCGATCATCGGGCGCAAGTGCTAGACAGGTGGCACAAGCTTGGATGCGTGGATGGCTATGGGCGGAATTTGATTGACGAATAATCTAAGCCGCAAGGATGAAGACGCGGCACTGGTCGCAAAGGTTTCCCTCACGCGCGACCAGACAGCATTCGCGCAGCTTTATGACTTTTATGCGCCGCGCATCCTTTCATTCTTGATTCGCCTGCGCATGCCGCGCACACTTGCCGAAGACGTGACCCAGGATGTGATGGCGACGCTCTGGCGCAAGCCCCACCTTTATGACGCCAGCAAATCGTCGCTTGCCACCTGGCTATATCGTGTCGCCCGCAACCGTCGCATCGATCTCGCCCGCCGCGAGCGCCTTCAGCCATCGGGGGACAATTTTGACCCCGACCGCGTCGAGGAAGGCATGGGAATGGATACGTCCATGGACGGCGCGCTGGACGCGGGCGAGCGCGAGCAAAAACTGCGCCAGGTGCTGCAAACCCTGCCGCCGGAGCAATTGACCCTCGTGCGCCTCGCGTTTTATGAAGCATTGACGCATTCGCAGATTGCGGCCCAAACTAAGCTGCCGATAGGCACGGTTAAATCAAGGTTGCGGCTGGCATTCTCGCGCCTGCGCCGCGCCCTCGAAGCGGCTGGCACCGACAAATTTGAATAAAACGGAAATAAGTGGGGAAAAAACATGCAGGCGGTAATGTGCAATAGCTATGGGCCAGCTTCCAGTCTGACGATTGAGGATATTGCCGCGCCGAGCCCCGGCCCCGGTGAAATTCTGGTGGATGTCGCTTATGTCGGCCTCAATTTCTTCGACACGCTGATCATCGAAAACAAATATCAGGTCAAACCGCCGCTGCCATTTTCACCGGCTTCGGAATTTTCCGGCCACATCCGCGCGTTGGGTGCGGGCGTCACCGGCTTTGCCATCGGCCAACCGGTTGCCGGCTTCATCGGTTATGGCGCCGCAAGGGCGCAAGTGTGCTGCCCAAGCCATCAGATCGTGGCTTTGCCCGAGGGCCTGTCCCTCGAAAAAGCTGCCGGCTTGTTTGTTACTTACGGCACCACCCTGCATGCGTTGAAGCAGCGCGGGCATTTGCGCAAGGGTGAGACGCTGGCGGTTCTGGGCGCTTCGGGCGGCGTGGGTCTGGCGGCGGTGGAAATTGGCCATGCGATGGGCGCGCGTGTCATCGCTTGCGCATCATCGCCCGAAAAACTGGCCTTTGCCCGCAAGGCAGGTGCCGATGAGGGCATCGATTATCACACCAGTGATTTAAAAGACGCGCTGAAAGCGGCCACCAATGGCCGCGGCGTTGACGTGATCTATGATCCGGTGGGCGGTGCACTGACCGAGAGTGCCCTGCGTGCCATTGCCTGGGCGGGCCGCCTGCTGGTGATCGGCTTTGCCGCTGGTGAAATTCCGCGCATCCCGCTCAATCTGGCACTGCTCAAGGGCTGCGATATTGTCGGTGTTTTCTGGGGTGATTTTGTGCGCCGCGAACCGGCGCTGCATCAGGAGAACATGCGCGAGATTTTCAACATGGTGCGCGATGGCGCCATTTCCGCACATATCCACAAGATTTTTCCGTTGAGCGGGATTGCCGAAGCTTTGGGCGTTCTCACCCGTCGCGAGGCGCTCGGCAAGGTATTGCTGAAACTCTAGCTAAAAATCGTAGGCTATGCCCTTCACTTCCCAATCGCCATAACGCACCGGCTCAAGCCCGCCACGTCCGTTGATTTCATCATTGGCCTTGGTTGCAACTGCGGTTTGCGCGGCCCGGCGCTGCTCGGCTTCTTCGAGCGCGCGCCGTGCCGCAGCGGTCAACGTGCGGGGCTGGGTGCCCGCAGGCGCACTATTGTCGGCAGTTTCATGGCTTTGCATCGCCTCGACACCTTGCAATTTATCATTCACCATCGCACATAACCCTTAGTCCTGAAGTCATTCTCGGGATCAACGAGAATCAGCCGCCATGCCAGCATCGACCACGCCAAAATCGACCAGCCGGGAAGGGTCTCTCACCACCATTCTTACTGCAATTGGTTATTGAAACCAAATGCCGAGCGGACAGACACCCATTGACCGGAATATGACCCAATTGTTTCATCCATCAGAGGCCTTAAGTGGTGCACCGGCGCAATGTTCGCAAGTGGGGTCGCCATGAAGCCGCCTGCGATTCCGGCATCCAAAAAACCGGCCATTGCCAAGGGCCAGCGCGTGCGCCTGAGCGAGGGCGAAAAACAGGCGCAGGAACTGGCCGCCAGCACTTATCCCGGCCTGCCCGCGCGCATGGCTGCGGTGGCGCTCATCGCGGAAATGGCATCGGGCGGCGCCGAAGAGCGCTTTGCCGGCGAAGTCATTCATCCCAAAATGCTGCCGCTGGAGCCGCGTGACCGGGCTCTGGCGCGTTCGATTGCCATCGCCTCCACCCGCCATCTGGGCACCATTCGCCGGGTTCTTGGCAAATTGCTGGAACGCGGTCTGCCCAAGGGCGCAGGCCAGCTTGAGGCGATCCTGATTTGTGCGGCGGCGCAAATTCTCTATCTCGACGTTCCAGACCACGCCGCCGTTGACCTTGCGGTGCGCGGCGTGCGCCTCGACCCAAAAACTGCCGCCTTTGCGGCCATGGTCAATGGCGTTTTGCGCAATCTGGCCCGTCAACGGCAAGAATTGACCGCCGATTGCACGCCGCTCGCGACCGACACCCCCAATTGGCTGGCGCTGCGCTGGCGCAAGAATTATGGCGATGCTGCTGCCGAAGCCATTGCCAAGGCGCATGGTGACGAACCCACGCTGGACATTACCGTCAAGCGCGACCCAGAGCATTGGGCGCAGGTTCTGGGTGGCATCGTTACGCCCACCGGCTCGGTGCGGCTGCGCGATCATACCGCCATCGCGGATCTGCCCGGCTATGAGGCCGGCGAATGGTGGGTGCAGGATGCGGCAGCGGCCATCCCGGCGCGCCTGCTGCATGTCGCCCCCGGTATGCGGGTGGCGGATTTATGCGCGGCTCCCGGTGGCAAGACCGCGCAACTGGCGGCAGCCGGAGCCGATGTCACGGCGGTCGATCGCTCGGCGGAACGGCTGAAGCGGTTATCGATCAATATGGAGCGGCTGAATTTGCAGGTCGAAAGCCTTGTCGCCGATGTCGCCAATTTCAAGGCGGCGCCCTTTGATGCGATTCTGGTGGATGCGCCGTGCCTGGCAACCGGCACCATCCGCCGTCACCCCGATGTCGCCTGGACCAAGCGCTCGGGCGATATCGCCACGCTGGTGCAATTGCAGACGCGGATTTTGGACCGCGCCGCGCTGCTGCTGCGCCCGGGCGGGCGAATGGTTTATTGCACCTGCTCGCTGGAGCCGGAGGAGGGCGAAATGCAGATTGCGGCATTGCTGCGCCGCAATCCCGATCTGATCCGCGATCCGATCGACGCCGCCGAAGTCGGGGGCTTGCAGGAATGCCTGAATGCGTCGGGTGAATGGCGCAGCCTGCCCTTTCACATGCAGGCGAGCGAGCCGCGCCTGTCCGGCCTCGATGGCTTTTTTGCCGCCCGCCTGGTTCGCAAAGGCGAAGTTCAGTGAATTTGACCTGTTAGGGTTAATCATTCTTGAACGCGGCCCATCTATAGTTCATTCAAATTCAACGAAAGGCGCCGGTTCTGCATGCGCTCGTTTCAGGGAAATCGGGTGTGAATCCACCTCGTCTGGTTAGAAGTTTGCGGTTGGGCCTGCGCGTGTCGCGCATTGGGTTGGACTATGGCATGGGTGCGGCTCTGGCTCAGGTGCAGGCCGCAGCCGGCGTGTTCACGCGCCATCCAAACCGCTTTCTCATTGCCCCGCAGGACATTCGCACCGCGGACCCGACAAGGGCTTCCGATTTTCATGCAGGCTATTTTGTCTTTGCCGGCCGCGCGGTGGAATGCGGCACGCAATCGCCGTTTGCGGTGGAGCCGCCCTCAAGCGAATGGGAAAACGCGCTGCTGGGCTTTAGCTGGTTGCGGCATTTACGCGCCGCCAAAACCGAGAGCGCTCGTATAGACGCACAAAATCTGGTGCATGAATTCATTCGAAGCCCCATGTCGCGCATGCCGGTCTCGGGCCATGCTCAAATCGCGGCGCGGCGGCTGATTAGCCTGCTGTGCCAATCGCCCATGCTGCTGGAGGAGGCCGATCACGGCTTTTACTACCAGCTTTTGGTCTATATCCACCATTTGCAGCGAAGCCTGATCCGCGCCCTGGCGCAGCCGATGACCGATTGCGACCGCCTGATGGTCGCGCTCGCGCTCGCCTATTACGGTCTGTGTGTGGAAGTGCCGCCAAATGTCACCAAACGCTCGATAGCCCGCCTGCGCCGCGAATTGAAGCGCCAGATGTTGCCCGATGGCGGCCATATGAGCCGCAACCCTGCCTTTATGCTGGAATTGCTGCTTGAACTTTTGCCGCTGCGGCAGGTGTTCGTGGCCCGTGGCCAGCCCGCCCCGCCCGAATTGATGGGCGCGATTGACCGCATGGTGCCAATGCTGCGCATGTTTCGTCACGGCGATGGCACGCTGGCGCTATTCAATGGCATGGGAGTGACGCCGCCCGACAATCTGGCGGCCGTGCTTGCCTATGATGAAGGACGCGACCAGCCCATCCTCAACGCCCGCTACTCGGGCTATCAGCGGCTGCAGGGCGGTAATTCAGTCCTGATTATGGACGCCGGGCCACCGCCCCTTGCCAACGCCTCGGGCCTCGCCCACGCAGGTGCGCTGAGCTTTGAATTTTCGGACGGCGATGCCCGGGTCATTATCAATTGCGGGGTTCCGGAACTTGGCTCGCGCAGCCTGCGCGCCGCCGCGCGAGCCAGTGCCGCCCATTCGACGCTGATATTGAATGACACGTCCAACGCGGTTTTTGCGCGTAACCAGGGTCTGGAGCGTTACCTTTCCGGGCAGGTTATCTCCGGCCCGCATTCGACCAGCGTGCTGCGCGAGGAAAAAGACGATCTCGTGCAAATCCGCGCAACGCAGGACGGTTACCGCCGCCAATTTGGCCTCATGCACACCCGCCGCATGGCGCTGACCCATGATGGCCATACGCTATGGGGCAATGACCAACTCACCTTTGCCAGCAAGGCCAGCAAGCCGCTCAACCTGCCATTTGCCCTGCGCTTCCACCTGCATCCGGATGTTCAGGTGAGGCTGGCCAACGAGGGCACCACCGCCTTGCTGCAATTGCCCAACAAGCACGTCTGGCGCTTCGAAGCCGGTGGCCTGCCGCTGGCGCTGGAAGAGAGCATGCTGTTTGCTGCGCCCACCGGGCCACGGCCGACGCGCCAGATTGTCATTCACGCCATTGCCGAGGCCGAGATGCAATTATCATGGTCCTTGTCGCGCGTGGAAGTCCGTGCTTGAATTAAGGGCGCGCGAGGGTTGACGGATGTGCCAGGCTAATCCATCTGCCTTGAGCGGGATGGCCCGCCGTTCCCATGCGCAAGCAGCCGATCCGAAGTCATCCAAACGATAATCCCAACCCTTCGACAATCCCAGCCCTTTGACAATTTATTGACGAGAACCCCATGACAGCGCTTAGCCAGTCCAAGCCGAAAGCCCCGCGCGCCAGCGCCTTCGATTTTGTCGATCCCTTCCATTTCGCGGCGCAATTGAGCGAAGACGAGCGGATGATTGCGGAAACCGCGCGCGCCTTTGCGCAGGATAGGTTGATGCCCCGCATCGAGCAGGCCTATCTGAATGAGACCGTCGACCGCGAAATTTTTGCGGAAATGGGCAAAATTGGCCTGTTGGGCGTGACCGTGCCGGAGGAATATGGCGGCGTTGGTGCCAATTACGTATCCTATGGACTGGTTGCCCGTGAGATCGAGCGGGTCGATTCAGGCTACCGTTCGATGATGAGCGTGCAATCTTCCCTCGTCATGTATCCAATTTACGCCTATGGCGATGAAAATCAGCGCATGAAATATCTGCCCAAGCTCGCCTCGGGTGAATGGGTTGGTTGCTTTGGCCTGACCGAGCCGGAGGCTGGCTCCGACCCCGCCGGCATGGTGACCCGCGCCGAAAAGACCGCGACCGGTTATCGCCTCAATGGCGCGAAAATGTGGATTTCCAACGCACCGATTGCGGACGTCTTTGTCGTCTGGGCCAAATCCACGGCGCATAAGGATGAAATCCGCGGGTTCATCCTCGAGAAGGGCATGAAAGGTCTGAGCGCACCCAAGATCGAGGGCAAGCTCTCGCTGCGCGCTTCGGTCACCGGTGAAATCGTGATGGTGGATGTCGATGTGCCCGAATCGGCACTGCTGCCCAATGTCTCTGGCCTCAAGGGCCCGTTCGGATGCCTCAATCGCGCCCGCTTTGGCATTAGCTGGGGCGTCATGGGCGCGGCGGAAGACTGCTTCCTGCGTGCCCGGTCTTACACTTTGGAGCGCAAGCAGTTCAAGCGCCCGCTGGCGGCAACGCAATTGGTGCAGAAGAAACTGGCCGACATGCAGACCGAGATCGCGCTGGGCCTGCAAGCCTGCCTGCGCGTCGGCCGACTGATGGATGAAGGTGCCAGTGCACCGGAAATGATTTCCATCATCAAACGCAATAATTGCGGCAAAGCGCTCGACATTGCCCGGCAAAGTCGTGACATGCACGGCGGCAATGGCATTGCCAGCGGTTATCATGTCATGCGCCACGCGCAAAACCTCGAAACCGTCAACACGTATGAGGGCACCCATGACGTGCATGCCCTGATCCTGGGGCGGGCGATCACTGGCATTCAGGCGTTTTTTTGAGATGACTACGAAACAGGAACCGCCCTTGACGGGCATAAAGGTGCTGGAACTGGCCCGAATTCTGGCCGGTCCCTGGTGCGGGCAAGTGCTGGCGGACCTGGGTGCAGATGTCGTCAAAGTGGAACGCAGCGGCGTCGGCGACGACACGCGAAGCTGGGGCCCGCCGTTTTTGGAAACGGCGGAGGGAACCCGCGCCGAAGCCGCCTATTACCACGGTTGCAACCGTGGCAAGCGTTGCGTCGAAGCCGATTTTGAAACCCCCGAAGGGCGCGAGATCGTCCGCCGCCTCGCCGTCCATGCCGATGTGCTGATCGAGAATTTCAAGGTGGGTGGCCTCGCAAGGTTTGGCCTTGATTATGAGAGCCTGCGGGCGATCAACCCCAAACTGATTTATTGCTCGGTCACGGGCTTTGGCCAGACCGGCCCCTATGCCCCGCGCGCTGGTTATGATTTTCTCATTCAGGGCATGGGCGGTGCCATGCAGATGACTGGCGAACCAGATGGGCGGCCGATGAAATCGGGCATTGCCATCACCGACATATTTACCGGGCTTTATGCGGCCAATGCCATTCAGGCGGCGCTCATCGCCCGCGCCCGCACCGGGCAGGGCACCTGGATTGACTGCGCATTGCTCGACACGCAGGTCAGTGTGCTGGGCTATCAGGCGATGAATTATTTTGTCTCGGGCAAGGAACCCGCCCGATACGGCAACGGCCACCCCAATATCGTGCCCTATGATGCGTTGGAGGCCCGCGATGGCACCATGCTGATCGCTTGCGGCAATGACAGCCAGTTTCGCAAACTGGTCTCGGCGCTGGGCGAGCCGGAACTGGCCGATGACCCGATCTTTGCCACCAATGAGGCGCGTGTCAACAATCGCGCCAGGGTGATGGCGCATCTGGAAAGTCTGACGCGCCGGTTTGACCGCGCCGACATTCTCCCCAGGCTGGAGGCTTTGGGCGTGCCTGCCGGTGCCGTGAACAAGACATCGGAGGTCTTTGCCAATCCGCAGGTGCAGCACCGTCAAATGCGGCTCGAACTCGACAATCCGCGCATGAAGGGCGGCACGACCCCCGGCCTGCGCTCGCCGGTGATGTTTGACGGGGTTGCCGCCGTATCACCACGCCCCGCGCCCGGCCTTGGCCAGCACACGGATGAAGTGCTGGCGGATGTTGGCTGGTATGGGTGAGGCTCGCGCCTCACGCCTCGCCCGTTTTTAGCCGACGACCGCTTCCTTGGCGCGGCTGTTGCGCTTGCGGTCATTGGGATCGAGCCAGACCTTGCGCAGACGGATCGCCTTGGGGGTCACTTCCACCAATTCGTCGTCTTCAATATAGGCCAGCGCCTTTTCCAGCGTCATGCGAATCGGCGGGGTGAGGCGCACGGCCTCGTCCTTGCCGGCGGCGCGGATGTTGGTGAGCTGTTTGCCCTTCAATACGTTGATCTCAAGATCATTGTCGCGGGTATGTTCACCGATGATCATGCCGCGATAGACCTTGCAACCGGGCTCGATCATCATCGGGCCGCGATCTTCCAGCTTCCACATGGCATAGGCCACCGAATCGCCCTGATCGTTGGAAATCAGCACGCCATTGCGGCGGCCCTGAATGTCACCACGATAGGGCGAATAGGCGTGGAACAGGCGGTTCATGATCGCCGTGCCGCGCGTGTCGGTCATCAATTCACCCTGATAGCCGATCAGGCCACGGGTGGGCGCGTGGAACACCAGACGCAGACGATTGCCGCCAGACGGGCGCATTTCAATCATTTCCGCCTTGCGCTCGGACATTTTCTGCACGACCACGCCGGAATATTCCTCATCAACGTCGACGACGACTTCCTCGATCGGCTCCAGAATTTCGCCCGTGGCAGCATCCTTCTGCAAGACCACCTGCGGGCGCGAAACGCCCAGTTCGAAGCCTTCACGACGCATGGTCTCGATCAGAATCGCGAGCTGCAATTCGCCGCGCCCCGAAACGATATAGCCGTCCGAATTCGGGCTTTCCTCGATCTTCAGGGCCACATTGCCTTCCGCTTCCTTCAAAAGGCGGTCGCGGATGACGCGAGTCGTCACCTTGTCGCCCTCGGTGCCCGCGAGCGGCGAATCGTTGACGAGGAAGGTCATGGACAGGGTGGGTGGATCGATCGGCTGTGCCTGCAAGGGTTCCGACACTTCCGGCGCGGCCAGCGTATCGGCCACGTTGAATTTGGTCAGCCCGGCAATGGCGACAATGTCTCCGGCCTCGGCTTCATCAATCGGCGTGCGTTCGATGCCACGGAAGGCGAGAATTTTGGAAACGCGACCGGTTTCCAGAATCGTCCCGTCACGCGACAAAACCCGCACGGCCTGGTTGGGCTTGATCGAACCGGCAAAAATGCGACCGGTGATCAAACGGCCGAGATAGGGGTTGGCTTCGAGCAGGGTGCCGAGCATGCGGAACCCGCCTTCCTGCACGGTGGGCGCTGGCACATGCTTCACCACGAGGCGGAAAAGTGGTTCCATGCCATCCTGCGGGCCTTCCGGCGCATCGGCCATCCAGCCTTGCTTGGCGGAGCCGTAGAGAATCGGGAAATCAAGCTGATCGTCGGTGGCATCGAGTGCGGCAAAAAGGTCAAAAACCTCATTGACGACTTCGGTGATGCGGGCGTCGTGCTTGTCCACCTTGTTGATGGCAACGATCGGACGCAGGCCCATTTTCAGCGCCTTGCCAACCACGAATTTGGTCTGCGGCATCGGCCCTTCAGCCGCATCGACCAGCACGATCACGCCATCGACCATGGAGAGGATACGCTCCACTTCACCGCCAAAGTCGGCGTGGCCGGGGGTGTCGACGATGTTGATCCGGGTGTCGTTCCACAAAATCGACGTGGCCTTCGCCATAATGGTGATGCCGCGCTCCTTTTCCAGATCATTGGAATCCATCACCCGTTCGGCGACGCGCTGATTCTCGCGGAAAGCGCCCGATTGTTGCAGGAGACGGTCGACCAATGTGGTTTTGCCATGATCGACGTGGGCAATAATGGCGATGTTGCGCAAATTCATGTGAAAGGAGCCAGTTCGGTGCAAGAGTTCGTAAGGGAGCGAGCATGTTCGACTTTCACGCCGCAGAAAACCGGCTTAACCGGGGTTTGCGACAATCGGATGCAACTCGCTCATGTTTAATAAAGGTCACGCCTCAAATAGGCGATCCTTGGCATTTGCGCCATGCCCTTACAGGAAAAACCGCCGGAAGGGAACTGCTGCGCTGCAATAAAATGCACATAATGCGTGCAATGCGTCACTTTCGGCGTGTTGTTCATTGTTTAGGCACGCTCACCTTGTCCTGAGCATTGCTTTTGATGAGCAAATCCTGCGGACGCACCACCAGCCGATAGGCGTTTTTCATGGTGAGATATTGCGCAGTTACCTTCTGCACCTCGGCCGCGTCAATTTTCTGCATGCCACTCACCAATGTGCGCAAATTATCAAGCTGGCGCGGTTCACGCTGCGAGCCCGAAAGCGCACCCAGCCAATAGCCGTTGTCGGTCAACATATGCTTGCGTTGTTCAAGGCTCGGGGCCTTGGCGCGCAGCAATTCGTCATCGCTCACACCATTTTTAGCGATGTCCTCCGAAATGTTCTGAACCAGTTGGTAAAAATCATCGATAAATTCCGGCTTGGTTTCCACCATCAGGTAGGTGTAGCCGTAATTGGGGATGGCGGCGGAAAGGTCAACCAAACCCTGCGGCGAATAGGTTGCGCCCTGCTTCACCCGCATTTGCGCGGTCAGGCGATCCTGAAAGATGCTCTCGGCCAGGATCAGGGCCCGATCGGTCTGGACATTGGTATAAAGATCCGGGCCAGGCCAGGCCACCAGCGCCACCGTCTGGTCGGCGCGCCCGCCATGCTCCAACGCCACCGGCTTTGAATTGGCGGCCGGAAATTGAACCTTCAGCGCGTCCTTGGGCAGGGGCGACACGCTTCGCTCCGGCAAGGCCCCAAAGGTTGCCGCCACTTTCCGGATGGCGCTGGCAACATCGACATCGCCAACAAGGGTGATCTCAATGTCGCCCTTCGCCAAAACCGGCGCCAGTGCGTCTTTCAGCACGCTGGCCGGCGTTTGCCGCACCTGCTCGGGCGTTGGCGCGACCCAGCGCAAATCGCCATTGTGCAAGAGCCCCTGCAGGTCGAGTTGCAGCACGCCCATAGGCGTCGCCATGATCTGCGGAAAGGCCGCCAGAATATTGGCGCGGGCCTGCTCAAGCGCCGTTGGCCGAAAACCGGGGTCTTTCAGATAGGCGGCGAGCAATTGCAGTTGAAACGTCAGGTCATGCGCATTGGTATGGCCGGAGAACTGAAAAGCACGGGTATCCATCGAGAATTCGGCAGCAACGGCCTTGCCGGCTGCCATCTCGTTGATGTCACTGAGGCTCGCCTTGCCAAGACCACCGGCGGTAAACGCATGCAGGGCCCACAGGATCGACGGCTGATCCTTGGGGCGGCCAAGTCGGCCGTTCCCAAGAGCGACCTGAACCAAGATCTGGTCCTTGCGAAAATGCGTCGATTTGATGTTGAGACGGACATGATTGGCAAACTCAACCTGCGTGAAATCGAGGTCATCGACATGGCTTTGCCGAATGACCTTGCCCGGTGCTCCAAAATCGGCGTAGGGCCATTGGCCTGTGGCGGCGCTGGTTTGCGTCGTCAGTTTTGTGGCGCTGGCGGCATTGAATTCGGCCAGCAGCATCGGCTCGGTAATGTCATTGGCAGGTGTCGACATTTCCAGCAAAGGCCCGGAACCGCTGAACATGCGCTTCAAGGCGGCATCGACCGCTTCTTTTGTGAAATTCGGGCGCTGCGAGGCGAACAGGTCGTAATCCTGCTTTGCGTTTGTATAAACACTGTTGCTGTCAATGTTGCTGAGAATATTGTCGACGATTTGCACGTTGGGTGTGGTCGAGGCAGCATCCTTCAGGCGCTCAAAATGCGAGGAAAGATTGGTCAGGGCGCGCTTCAACTCGCTGTTACTGACACCAAATTGGGTGATCTGGCGTTCCTGCTTGACGATTTCGTCGAAACCGGTTTTCCAGTTTTGGGGTGTGGTTTCGGCTGCCACACCGCTGATCTTGATGGAATTGTAGGGGCTTTCGGAAAACGCTGTGGCGTTCAGGAAAGGCGGGTTCTGGACAGTGGCGAGGCGAGCCAGCCGCTCCTGCAGGATGGTAACCCCGATCATCTCAAGCAAAGTATTGTTTTCTTTGGCAATTCTATCGGGGCTATTGTCATAGGGTTGCGCCCAGAATAGCTTGATCTGCGTGCCATTGCCGGGCAGGTGCACGACCTTGGCGGTCAACCCGCGCGCCGCGACCTTGCCCAGCACCGGCTCCTGGGTTGCAGGGCCAACCGGCTTCCAGTCACCAAACATGGATTGGATACGGGCGATCATCTTGTCGGCGTCGAAATCACCCACGCAAATCAGCACGGTGCGTTCCGGGCGGTAATTGGCCTCGTAAAACTTGCGTATCAGGCTCACCGGCGCGTGCTTGATAATATCCACCTTGCCGATTGGAAAGCGCAGCGGTGCAAATTGTCCCGGCATCATGAAAGCCGTGAGGGCGGTTGAGGCGCGGTATTGCGGCGTATCGCGCAACCTTTCTTCGGAGAGCACGACGCCGCGTTCGGGCTCCAGCGCCTTGGCATCCAGCGTCAGATTTCCGGCCGTCTCGCGCAGCAGCATCAAGCCGGTTTGCAGGGTATCCTCGCTGGTCTCGGGCAGATCCAGCTGGTAGGTGGTGGCATTGAAACCGGTCTGCGCATTGGTGTCTGCGCCAAAAGCCAACCCCTTGCGCTCCAATATATGGACCATTTCGCCGGCCGGCACATTCTTGGAACCCTTGAATGACATATGCTCGAGCACATGCGCCAGTCCCTGCTCGTCGTCGGTTTCCTCAGCCGATCCCGAACCGATGCGCAGGCGCAGCGAAGCCTGATGCGGCGGGGTCGAATTATGCACGACAATGTAATGCATACCATTGGGCAATATGCCAAAATGGGCGTTCGGATCTGCTTTGATATCTGATTGATCCTGCGGCCAGCCATGCAGGGCGTCGGCCTTGGCGAGGGGAACGATGGGCGAAAGTGCCAGCCAAGCCAGAATCGCGCCCGCCAAAGTGACAGCCCGCTTCCAATCACCCAGAATCTGCATTTAATTTACCTCAATGGATAGGGTTGCGTCCGTCTCAAATTCCTGATGGACAGGTATAGGACTCACGGCGCATTTTGCAACTTCCGGCCCACAGCGTCCCGCTTGCGAAATATCGCGGGGAAAATGTCAGGCAAATTGCATTTCGAGCCTTGCATCCAGTCCCTTATCCTGTTTTATCCATTTCATCAAAAATATTTGGTTAGGATCGCCCCGATGATCGAAAGCAAAACTTCGCCGCGACTGTTTCTGCATCCTGATCGCCTGTTCCCGGACCACCCCACCACCCGCAACATCGCGCGCCGTCTGTATGAGACCATCAAGGATTTGCCGATCGTCTCGCCGCACGGCCATACGGATCCGGTCTGGTTTGCCGAAAATGCCGCCTTCCCCAATCCGGCCCAGCTTTTCGTGGTGCCAGACCATTACATATTCCGCATGCTCTATTCGCAGGGCGTGCGCCTTGAGGATTTGGGCGTGCCACGCCGCGACAATGGCCCGGTAGAAACCGATCCGCGCAAGATTTGGCGTCTGTTTGCCAGCCATTATCACCTGTTCGCCGGTACGCCGACCCGGCTCTGGCTCGACCATTCCTTCGTCACGCTTTTTGGCATTGATGTCCGCCTGTCCGCGCAGACCGCAGACCATTATTACGATTGCATTTCCGCGCATCTGGGTGGAGCCAACTTTCGCCCGCGCGCGCTGTTCGAGCGTTTCAACATCGAGGTCATATCCACAACCGAAGGGGCGCTGGACCCCTTGGCATCGCATCAGGCGATCCGTGATTCAGGCTGGAAGGGCCGTGTTATCACCGCTTACCGCCCGGATGGCGTTGTCGATCCGGAATTTGAAGGCTTTGCCGATAATCTGCGCAAATTTGGCGAAATCACCGGATGCGATACCGGCCATTGGGACGGTTATCTCGCCGCCCACCGCAAGCGCCGCGCCTATTTCAAGCAGTTTGGTGCGACCGCCACCGACCACGGCCACCCCACCGCCCGCACCGCCGACCTTGGCCGCAGCGAAATCGAGCGGCTGTTCGCGCGTGCCCAGCGCGGCACCTGCACGCCGGCCGAAGCCGAAATGTTCCGCGCCCAGATGCTCACCGAAATGGCGGCCATGAGCCTGGAGGACGGGCTGGTGATGCAAATCCATGCCGGCTCGATGCGCAATCACAACGCCGGCATTTTCGAGCGCTTTGGCCGTGACAAAGGTGCCGACATTCCGATGCCAACGAACTATGTCGAGGCGCTGAAACCGTTGCTTGACCGCTATGGCAACGAAAAAGACCTGACAATCATACTGTTTACCCTCGACGAGACCGCCTATTCCCGCGAGTTGGCACCGCTCGCCGGGCATTATCCGGCGCTGAAACTGGGCCCGCCCTGGTGGTTCTTCGACTCGGTCGAGGGCATGCGGCGGTTCCGTGAGCAAACCACGGAAACGGCCGGGATTTATAATACGGTGGGCTTCAATGACGATACCCGCGCCTATCTCTCCATCCCCGCCCGTCACGACGTCGCCCGCCGCGCCGATTGCGCCTTTCTGGCCGGTCTGGTGGCCAGCCATCGCCTTGAGGAGGACGAGGCGGCGGTTCTGGCGCGCGAACTCACCTATGACCTTGTGAAGCGTGCCTACAAATTGTGAGGCCGGCGGGGTTGCAGCCCAATGGGCTGCGGCATTGCCGCACTTGCCAAACTGGCTTTAGGGCGTAAACGGAAGCGTGATGCTGCGCGCAAGTCTCGCTTTTTGCGCCAAACCTGTATATGTCGAGCCCATGTCAACATCTGTCAGTGATCCGATGCCTGTGGCCGAGGCGGCCGCACGAAGCCAGCCACATCTGAACGAACCAGCGGATAAGGGTGCCACGCAAAACCCGGCAAAGCCACCGCTGGGTGCCCTTATGTCGATTGTGCCCTATGCGGCGCGCTACCGTGGCCGCGTGTTTCTGGCGTTGATCGCCCTGCTCTTTGCTTCCGGAGCGACTTTGGCGGTGCCGCTTGCGGTGCGCCGGGTGATTGACATCGGCTTTTCGCCGGACAAAGCCGGGCAGATCAACGCAACCTTTGTCGGGTTGGTGGCGGTGGTGGGCGTGCTCTCGCTGGCTTCGGCCAGTCGCTATTACCTCGTGATGACCCTCGGCGAGCGTGTGGTGGCGGATTTGCGCTCGTCGGTATTTGCGCATCTGGCCAGTCTCGACGCACGGTTTTTCGATACCGCCAAAACCGGCGAGCTGGTCTCGCGCCTGACCGCCGATACCACGCAGCTTAAATCCACCTTTGGGGCATCGGCTTCGGTGGCATTGCGCAATTTTTTCCTGTTCATCGGCGCGATTTCGATGATGATTTACACCAGCCCGAAGCTTTCGGCGCTGGTGCTGGTGGCTATCCCGATCATCGTACTGCCCATGGTTTTCTCGGGTCGGTCGGTGCGCCGTCGCTCGCGGCTGGCGCAGGACACGCTGGCCAATGCCACCGCCTTTGCCTCGGAAAATCTCGGTGCCGTGCGGATCATGCAGGCCTATGGCGAAGAGGGGCGCACGGTCAGCCGTTTCGATGAAGCCGTGGAAAATTCCTTTGACGCGGCCCGCGTCGCGACGGGAGCCCGTGCACTTTTGACGGGTGTCGCGATTTTCATGTCTTTTGCCAGCGTCGTTGGCGTGCTTTGGCTTGGCGCGCATGATGTGTTGCGCGGCGAAATCAGCAGCGGCCTGCTGTCACAGTTTTTGCTTTACGCCGTGCTCGGCGCATCCTCGTTGGGCGAGCTCAGCCAGGTATGGAGCGAGATTTCAGCGGCGGCGGGTGCGGCAGGTCGCCTTGGCGAGATTCTGGCCGTCCAACCGGCGGTTGCCATCAACAAGCCGGTGGTGCCATTGCCAGCCGCGCGCGGGGCCATCCGTTTCGAAGCGGTGGGATTTGCTTATCCCAGCCGCCCGCAGGATGCCGCCGTCCGGAATTTGAGTTTCAGCGTCGAACCGGGCGAGATGGTGGCCATTGTCGGGCCATCGGGGGCCGGCAAATCCACCGTGCTGCAACTCCTGTTGCGCTTTTATGATCCTGATTCGGGCAAGGTCTATCTGGACGGCGTCGACATTCGCGCCGCCGACCCCGCCGACGTTCGCCACCGCATTGCTTTGGTGCCACAAGAATCGGTGATTTTTGGCACCTCCATTGCCGACAATATCCGTTACGGCTCACCGGGGGCCAGCGATGCGGACGTGAAAAAGGCAGCCGAGCGCGCAGCGGCGGACGAGTTCATCCGTGCCCTGCCGCAAGGCTATGAAACATTGGTGGGCGAACGCGGCGTCACGCTTTCGGGCGGCCAGCGCCAGCGTCTCGCCATTGCCCGCGCCATATTAAAGGATGCGCCCATTCTGCTGCTGGATGAGGCGACTTCGGCCCTTGATGCGGAGAACGAGACCCTGGTGCAGGGCGCGCTGGAAAAAATCATGAAAGAGCGCACCACGCTGGTGATTGCCCATCGCCTGGCAACGGTTCTATCGGCCAATCGCATTCTGGTGATGGAAGAAGGCCAGGTCGTGGAAGAGGGCACCCATGAGACGCTGGTGGCACAAAATGGCCTCTACGCCCGCCTCGCGCGCCTGCAGTTTGACACCGCCAACGCCTCCCTCGCCGCGCATAATGCCAAGCTGAATTAATTCAAAATCCGTAAATGATTTTTGGGTTTTCGTGCCGTTTTCTGCTGTATTTCAAGGCTTTTGCAGGAGAACCGGGATGGGGGGTATTAAAAATCTCTCCCCTACGGTGATTAGTGTTGCCTGTGAAATTCAGTGTCGGTAATTTGGCCTGCAGCGTTAAAACGGCTCTGCGTGCCGCAATGGCTGAGGTTTAAGAATTCGAAAGCCTACAACAGCGAATTAAAGCTGGGGTGCAACAAAATTTCAATAAATGCCAAAAAAATAACTAATGGGAATGCTTTTGCACAACAAAATATGTAATTATAGAGATAATAAACGCCTCGATTAAATAAATCGCCAAACAGACAATACTTAACATTTGAAAAAATCGTATTAATTCTGGTAAAATCGTAACTCACGCCCCTCGAATCGCCCATGTCCCGTGAACCAGGCCCCAAACCGCGTGTTCAGCGTAATTGCGGGATCAAAGCGACGCCCAAATCTAGGCCGGCGAAAATTTGGCCACCGGCGGTAATAAAGCCATTTGTTATCGCTCCCTGAGCATTGCTGCCCGTGGCTACCCCCTCTGCCCCTACCGCAACGCCCGTTTCAACAGCTCCCAATACCGACATCACTACCACTCCGTTCAAAAAACAATATTTGTATTATTATTATTGTTTGATAATATTAGCTTCGACCATCAATCTTCGTTCATTATTTAGTTTGGCTCTTCTTGCATTAATTGCATTACAAAACAATTCAGAAACATCAGATATATTATTGACAGCAAACAAAAAATCATCAATATCAAATCTTGCAAGAACAAAATTTAAACGCGTTTTTTTTAAAGTAACAATACTTAAATATTCGTCTCTACGTTTCATTAATTTATTAGTAAATATATCAATAACTAAAAATGAAATATTACCAATATTTCCATTTAACACTGAATTATACACACTAAGAGTTCCAAAAAGCGAAAGGTCAAACTTCAAAAAACGGCTTTTACATATACGACAAGCTCGCCTTACGGAAAAAGATAAATTCGCAAACCAATTATCTTTAATAAAAATATAAAGATTTTTTTCAGTTATTAAATATGTAAACTGTGTCAATATTAATATATAAAACATATTAAATATAAATAGTGAAAATAATATCGTATCAAATATCATTACCTCACGCTGCGCTAGTGGCGATCCATCATACGTAATATGATCATAAATCGCAACTACAGCGACCAGAGTTTCAAGAAGGACCATCATAAGCGGCATCGCCAATATATAGGCGTATTTTAAATTAGGAGTACCAAGCCAAAGAGGTCGCTCAGTAGTTTCAATTTCATCTTTAAACCCATAGGCAACGACATCGTCAATGCTTGGGTTCATGATAGAAATCCCGCTTTTCATAATTTCGCCTCTGGTAAAATAATCCGCTTACGAAAACCAATCCATTATTTTTTACAAAAGCTTTTCATGCAAGGGGATAAAAATTACAATCCGAACAACCCACGGCTGAATTATTCAAATCCGCTCAGGAGCTAATCACAACGTCACCGACGATCACAATTAAAGAACATTCAATCATGAAACAATAATTTCAAACGACTAAGAAATTAGCCCGTCGACTCATTAAACCTCAATCAACGCTCCCTTGGGCAAGCCTGCGATCTGGGCGGAGGCGGCTCTTTCAGATTCTTCCAGCTTGAGCTTCGAATCGCTTTGGAACTCGGAGGGAAATCCAGAAAGCTCAGCTAAGCGCTTTCAATTTGCCCCCGACGGATTACCCCCCCACCGTCACACCCTCCACACCCGCCAAGGGACAAATTGTCCCGGGCCGTAATTTTGTGAAGCCGTAACCCAATGTTAACCATAATTAAGGCTTAACTGGCGGGAGAAATACGCGTTCGCGATCTTCAGCCGCATAATTGTCCGATTTATCGTTCACCGCTGGTTTGAAATTTCGGCGAAATAAGGATCTTTTGGATGAATTCAGCGCAAATCGCCACAGCTGCGGCCGTCTCGCCGGAGGTTTCCCTGTTCGGGATGTTCTGGTCGGCACACATAGTCGTCAAATTCGTAATGCTGGGACTGTTGGCCGCCTCGGTTTGGTGCTGGACCATTATCGTCAATAAATGGCTGCTTTTTTCCCGCACCCGCAAGTCGATTGACCGCTTCGAGCAGATCTTCTGGTCTGGCCAGTCGCTGGACGAACTTTATGGCACCTTGTCGGAGCGGCCCAATTCCGGCATGGCGGCGCTGTTTGTCGCGGCCATGCGCGAATGGAAGCGCTCGGCTGGCACATCATTCATGGGTTTGCAGGCGCGCATCGAAAAAGTGCTGGATGTGACCATAGCCCGTGAGACGGAGCGCCTCGAATCCAGCCTGCTCGTGTTGGCGTCGGTGGCTTCGGCCGGGCCGTTCGTCGGGCTTTTTGGCACCGTCTGGGGCATCATGACCGCTTTCCGCTCGATCGCCGCCTCCAAGAACACCTCGTTGGCAGTGGTGGCGCCCGGCATTGCCGAAGCGCTTTTTGCAACAGCCATCGGCCTGTTCGCCGCCATTCCTGCGCTGATTTTCTTCAACATATTGCAAGGCCGTGTGGCGCAGATGCAGGCGCGGCTGGAGGCTTTTGCCGATGAATTTTCGGCGATTTTGTCCCGCCAGATCGACCAGCACAAGTCTGGCGACCGCGACCGTGCGGCCTGAGGAGCATCCGATATGGGCATGAGCGCAGCCGGAGGCGGGCGGAAAGGCGGACGCAGGGGGCGCGGCACACCGCGCTACAGCGCCATGGCCGACATTAACATGACGCCCTTCATCGACGTGATGCTGGTGCTTTTGATTATCTTCATGGTGGCGGCGCCCTTGCTGTCCACGGGTGTCCCGATTGAATTGCCGCAGACCAAGGCCGGTGCCTTGAACATTGACCAGAAGCCGGTCGCGGTTGCCATTGACGAAAAGGGCGACATTTACGTCGACGACAAAAAGGTGGAGGAGGCCGATCTGGCCAGTGCCGTGGCGGCGCTCTCCAAGGCGGGCACGGACGAGCGCATATTTTTGCGCGGCGCCAAATCCGTCAATTATGGTCGGGTGGCCGAGGTGATGAGCCTGTTGACCGCCGCCGGCTATAAAAAAGTGGCGCTGGTAACTGAACCTATCCAGAAGTGAGGGCAGGATTTGGAAAATCGGCGGGTGGATACAGGTGTGGTGGTTTCGAGCGTTGGGCATATCGCCCTGCTCGTTTTCGCGCTTGTGAGCTTTTCCAGCACCCCGAAATTTGATGATGCGCAGGAATCTGTGCCGGTGGACATGGTCACCAACCAGCAGTTCAACGACATTATGAAAGGCGAAAAGACCGCCAAGGAAGTCCATAAATCTCCCAAGGCGCAAAAGCTGGCCGACATAGCCAAGGTCAAGCCCGATACACAAACCCCGGAAGTGCAGCGCGATATTGTCGTGCCGATGCCGCCGATGCGCCGCCAGCCCGACCCTGGCAAGGACGCGACACAGGAGCCGCCGGTGCCCGCCGACAAGCCGCCGCCGCCCGCCAAGCCGGTGGTGGCGAAAGTGGCTCCCACGCCGCCCACACCGCCCGCCCCCAAACCGCCAGCGCCCACGCCGCCTTTGCCGCCCGAGCCCAAGGACGCGGAGGTGATCAAGCCTGCGCCGCCCAAAAAGCCGCCACCCAAAAAGCCGGAGCCCCCCAAGGAAGTGGCGAAAATCGAGCCGCCCAAAGTGCCGCTGCCGCCCAAGGAAGTGCCCAAGGTCAAACAGCCGGAGACCAAACTGGCCGACCTTGGCAAGTTCCTGGCTGACCAGAAGCAGAAGGATGCCGCCAAGACCCCGAAGAAGCCCCCGGCCAAGCCGATGTCCGGTGCGGCAGCCCATCGCACGGACGCCAAATCCAACTTGGCCGATATTGCCAATTTCCTCAATCACGACAAGCCGCAGCAAACGGCTTCAACCGGCGCACGGCTTTCGCAAACCGCCTCGCTTGGTGCCAAAAATGCCAGCGCGGCACGCATGTCGCCCAGTCTGAGCGGGCAATTGGGGGCGTTGATCATCGACCATTTCCACGAGTGCTGGAACACGGATGGCTTGCCCTCCAGCGAAGGTTACATGGCGCAGATCGAGGTGCATTTCCGTCCCGATGGCACCTTCAGTGCGCCGCCCCGCCTGTTGAACCCCGCTTCCAGCGGCCAAAGCCGCAGCATTGGCGAAAGCGCACTCAGTGCGGTTCAATCTTGCCCGCCATTGAAGATTCCCCAGCGCTTCCAGCCCTATTATTCCGAATGGAAAGACCAGTTCCTGCGGCTCAAGCCAGAGAGCACCTAGGCTTTCATGATAAGTTCATTGCCCTGATATGAAACACCCCGCGAACCCGCAATCTCCCCGAACACGTTTATTGACCAAGGAAAATTTGCCATGAGTTTTTGCTCATCCCATCGCATTAGCCGTCGCATGCTGCTTGGCAGCGGCCTCGCCTTTTCGGCACTGGCACCCGCCATGGCCCAAAAGCAGTTTCTCGATATCAATCCCAACGGCAATTTTCACCCGATCAACATTGCGGTTACCCCGTTTGTCGGCTCGCCCGATGCCGCCGACCTGATCAGCAAGGTCATGACCGCGAATTTCGGCCGGTCGATCTATTTGGCCCCGATGGACCCGGGGAGTTTCCCTGAGCAGATCGCCAACCCGGACCAACCGCCGAACCTTTCGGCCTGGCGCGCCAAAAGCGCCCAATATGTGGTAACCGGGCGTGCTTCCTCCAGCGGGGGCCAGATGCGCGGCCAGTTCCGTCTTTGGGATGTGGGCAGCGGCCAGCAGGTCGCGGGCCAGCAATATGTCACGGACGCCCAGAATGCGCGCCGGGTTGCCCATAAAATGTCGGATCAGATTTTTGAGCACGCAACCGGGCAGGGTGGTTTTTTTGACAGCCGCGTGGTGTTTGTCGATGGCACCGGATCGGCACTGAAGCGCCGAAAGCGGCTGGCGATCATGGATCAGGACGGTGCCAATGTGCGTTACCTCACGCGCGGCGATGATCTTGTCGTTACCCCGCGTTTCTCGCCGACCGCGCAAGAGGTTGCCTATATGTCGTTTGGTTCCGACAAGCCAAAGGTGAAAATTCTCAATGTCGAGACCGGCCAGGGCGAAGTGGTTGGCAACTTCCCCGGCATGACATTTTCGCCGCGTTTCTCGCCCAATGGCCGCACCATCGTGATGGCGCTCTCGCAAGGCTCGGCTTCCAATATCTATGCGCTGAACCTTGGTTCGAACTCGACCATGCGGCTGACGGATTCCCCCTCGATTGACGCGGCACCCTGCTATTCGCCCGATGGCTCGCAGATCGCCTTTGAATCCGATCGTGGCGGCACCCAGCAGATTTATATCATGTCGGCCTCGGGCGGCAGCGCGAACCGCATTTCCTTTGGTTCAGGCCGCTATTCGACGCCGGTCTGGTCGCCCAAGGGCGATCTCATCGCTTTCACCCGCCAGAGTGCAGGCCTGTTCTCGATTGGCGTGATGAAGCCCGACGGTTCGGGCCAGCGTATCCTTACCGAAGGGTTCCACAATGAGGGGCCAACCTGGTCCCCCAATGGCCTGTTCCTGATGTTCTTCCGCGATCCCGGCGGCGAGAGCGGATCGCATATTTTCATGACCGACGTTTTTGGTCGCGGTGTTTCCAAAATTCAGACGCCGCATTTTGCCTCTGACCCGGCCTGGGGGCCATTGCGCAGCTAGTGCGGCGGGCGCGCGCAAGCACCCGAATAAAAATGCCAGTGGTTTCAAGCCCATGGATCAAGCCTTTTAGGCCGGTTTGACTCCATTCGTCAATCCGATGAAGATGTCGGCCCACGCTGGTCGCAAGGCCCGCACATAACGGCTTTTGCGCAAGCGAGCGAGGTGACGGATCGCCGAATATGGTTAGCTCTTCTTAAATATCTCGCCATTACACTCGCGAGGTGGAGGCTTGCAGTTTGGCAGGTTGGCAGGTACGGGAGCATAAAATGGGGTCCACCGGATTTTTGGCTGTTGGGGCGCAGGCGCGTCGTCTGCGCACATTGGCATTGGGTGCCGCGATGGGCGTCATGGCCTGCGCCAGTGCCGGTGCCCAGCAGATCAGCGATCAGCAATACGTGCATTATGTTGCCAGTCTTTGGCCTTTGGCCCATGCGCGCGGCATCTCGGCGGACACGTTCAACGCTGCCTTCAAGGACATGACGGTCGATCCCGATGTGTTGAAACTCCTTCATCGGCAGGCTGAGTTCCACAAAACCCCGGCGCAATATCTCTCGACCGCAGTCTCGCAGGAGCGCATTGACAATGGTCGCGCCAAAGCCCGCGATTACATGAGCACATTGACCCGTGCCACCCGGCAATATGGCGTGGATTCGACGATTATCATGGGGATTTGGGGCCTCGAATCGCGGTTTGGCGCCTATACCGGAAACAAGTCGGTGATCCGGTCCCTGTCGACTTTGGCGGCGGTGCATTATCGCGGCAATTATTTTCGCAACGAATTGCTGATCGCGCTCAAAATTTTGCAGCATGGCGATGTGACCGTGGATCGCATGACCGGCTCATGGGCCGGAGCCATGGGCCAGACCCAATTCATGCCATCGGCCTTTATGTCCTACGCGGTTGATTTCCAGCACGATGGCCACCGCGACATCTGGACGAGCGTGCCCGATGCGCTTGGCTCAACTGCCAATTTCCTGCATCGCCATGGCTGGCGTGCTGGCGAGCGCTGGGGCTACGAAGTCCGGTTGCCGCGTGATTTCAATGCCGCGAGCCATCGCCGTGGCCAGATGTTTTCCTTCGCCTCGTTTGCCAAAACCGGCGTAACCCTTGCCGATGGCCGGAGCCTGCCAGCGCGTGGCGAAGCCAGCCTGTTGTTGCCAGCGGGTCGCTTCGGCCCGGCCTTCCTTGTCACCCACAATTTCAAGGTCATAAAATCTTACAATAATTCAACTTCTTATGCGCTCGGGGTCGCCCTGCTGGGAGACCAGATCGGCGGCGCGCGGCCTTTGGTGGCGCAATGGCCGGACACTGGCACCGCGACGGGCAGCATCACGGCGCAGCGCCGCTGAGGCAATCGAGCGGGCGCAAGGGCTGGCTGGCACCACCCCATTTGTTTTCGCGTGCAAGCCAATCCAAACCGCGTTAAAATGCGGCCATGTTGAAACCAAAACTCATGGCACGCATGCACAAGGCCTTTGTCTGCTTTCTGCTGCTCGCATCCGCGCCAGCCATGACGCGGGTGGCGTTTGGCCAAAGCTCCGGGCCCAGTTACTGGGTGCAGGAGCGCCAGTTGGAAGATAGCCGCCGCGCCCGTATGACGCGCCCGCACATCATCCGGGTTCAGCCAAGCCGGAGCAGTGGCAGAGCCAACGGCTATCATATCCACCATTTTGCGCGGCCGGCACCAACCCATGCACCCAATGCCGCGCCCGCCGCCAATGCGGCGACAAACCCTGTGCCGGCGGCCCCTGCGGTCATCACGCCGCCGGATTTTTTTGTCGCGGTGATGGGCAATGGCATTTCATTGCCCTTGGCAGCGGCGCTGACCGACACTTTTGCTACGACCCACCCCGACATGGCGTTTCAAAAGGATAGCAAGCCGCTTTCGGGCCTTGTTCGCGCCGATTTTTTCGACTGGGCCAAATCCGCGCAAGCCATTTTGAACGCGCAACCGGCGATCCAGCTTGGCATTATGATGGTGGGCACCAATGACCGTCAGCCGATACTGGACGGGGCCAATTATGTGCAACCGTTCACCCCGCGATGGAGCGAGATTTACGCACAACGCGTCGCCGCCATCGACAGCCTGTTTCAGCAAAAGCACGTTCCGCTGATCTGGGTCGGTTTGCCGATCGTGCGCTCGCCCCAGCTTTCCACCGCCTATATTGCACTCAACGATATTTACCGCGCGCAAGCGGCCAAGACCGGCGCCACTTACATAGACATATGGGATGCTTTTTTGAGCGAAACCGGAACCTATGAGGCCAACGGGCCGAATGTGAACGGCGACATCGTCAAGCTGCGCATGTTTGACGGTATTCATTTCACCCAGGCCGGTGCCCGCAAGATTGCGCATTTTCTGGAGGCGGCGGTGCAGCAGGCCTATCTGAAAATCCATCCGGCCGATGCGCCCACTTTGACCAGCCTGTTGCCCGCACCCGGCACAAGCACGCCTGACAGCGCCACGCCTGCGGCCAATGTTGACACTTCGCCGCTGGTGTCAGCGCAGCCCGTGGTCAAATCGCCAGCCGCCGATCTGGGTGCGCTGATCCAGTTGGAAATTGCCGGCCTGCCACCGGGCAGCGATGCGCAAAAGGCAGAACTGGCGGCCCGCCTGAAGGCCAACCCGCCCTTGCCGCAGCAACCATCTGTCGTCGTTATCAAGACGGAACCGGCGGAAGGCAAGGTCATGCTTCTGCGTGCGCCGCAATTTGGCTCCGACAATGCGCTTCTCGACAATGCGCAAATGGCGCAGCGGGATGCCAAAGTCAGGGAGGCATTTGAAAACGGCAATCTTCCCGAAGCCGAACCTGGTCGGCCCGGCGCTTTCGCCTGGCCGCCGCACTGAGATCGCCGCTATAGCAAGCGCTGCATGAACACGGCATCGAGCCAGCGCCCGAATTTGAAACCAACTTGCGGCATGTGGGCGACCTGCACGAACCCATGTTTGGCGTGCAGGGCAATCGAGGCGGCATTGTCTGCATCAATCACGCCCAGCATCGCATGCTTGCCAAGGCTCGTTGCCAGCGGCAACAATCCTGCCAGCAAAGCCCCGCCAAGGCCGCGACCGCGATAATCCGGGGCGATATGCACACTATGCTCAACCGTAAACCGGTATCCATGAAAGGCCCGATATTCACCAAATGAGCTGAACCCGACCACGCGGCCCGCGTCCATCGCCACAAGCACCGGAAAACCGGCTTGCTGGCGGGCAGCAAACCATGCCTGACGATTATCAAGGCTGAGCGGTTCGTCTTGATAGACCGCCGTCGAATTGGCGATGATCTCGTTATATATAAGCAAAAGCCCGGGGATATCCTCCATCACCGCGTGCCGGATTTCAGCCATGCTTCAACGCTCCGTCAATTTCAGTTCGATGCGGCGGTTCTGGGCTCGGGCACCGGGGTCGGTGCCTTTGGTGATTGGCTGAAATTCGCCAAAGCCGGCGGCGGCCAACCGGTTGGGCTCCACACCTTTGGTAATCAGATA
Source organism: Hyphomicrobiales bacterium (assembly GCA_019075865.1). Lineage (GTDB taxonomy): Bacteria > Pseudomonadota > Alphaproteobacteria > Rhizobiales > Beijerinckiaceae > REEB77. Next base: position 268,647 of record JAGXAN010000001.1, read on the forward strand.
TTGCACCACCGAAATGGCCCGCGCCGCCGAAAGCTCCCAGTTGGATTTGAAGTTGTCCGAATGGATCGGCTGGTCGTCGGTGTGGCCATCCACGCGCAATATCCACGGGATTTCCGGGGGAATCTCCTGGTCCAGCAATCCGACCGCCCCGGCCAACTGGTCGAGCTGTTGCTTGCCCGCATCGCTGACCTTGGCCTGTCCACTGGCAAACAGCACATCGGAATCAAACACGAACCGGTCGCCAACCGTGCGAATACCCGGCCGGTTCCCGAGAATTTCCCGCAGCCGCCCAAAAAAATCGGACCGGTAGCGCGCCAGTTCCTGAACCTTTTGCGCCAGGGCCAGATTGAGCCGCGAGCCCAAGTCCGCAATGCGTGCCTGACTGGCCTGATCCTTGGCTTCGGAGGCGTCCAGCGCCTGCTGGATGGCGGCCAACTGGCTGCGCAGTGCCGCAATCTGCTGGTTGAGAATATCGACCTGCGACAGGGCTTGCGCCGAAATCGCCTTCTCCGCCTCCAACTTCTGGTTGGCAGCCGCGACCAACCCGCCGCTGGCTGAGGCATTGGCATTGTTGGCGGCCATCAGCGCTTGCAGATTGGCTTTTTCCGCCTCGCTGCTTTTCAGCGTTGCCGCGAGGTTGATGAGGTTGGCCTGCGCATCATTGTTGCTGGCCCGCGCGAGGGCGAGCAGTGAAGTCAATTCCTCCACCTGCTTGTTGAGCTTGTTGAGCGCCGTATCCTTGCCGCTGACATCGCGCGACAGATAGAATTGTGACAGCATGAATACCGAGAGCAAAAAGATGATCACCAGCAACATGGTCGAGAGCGCATCGACAAAGCCCGGCCAGTAATCAATGTGCCTGAGCGGTCGACGGGTGCGCGCTGCCATCAGGGTCGCTCCGATTCGCGTGCCAGCCGTTCCAGCAATTTTCGGATTTCAACCTGTTGCGTGGCTTGCGCTTCCACCCAGTCGCGAATCTGTTGTTGCTCATTGCGCATGTGCTGGACGAGGCCCTGAATGCCTTCCGCCAGATTGGCCATGGCAATGGCCGAGGCGCGCGCCTGCGTCTGGTCTGCGCCGGCGGAAATCTTGGCAAGCGCCGTGCGCACATCCATCGGCATGTTGGGCGCACCTTCGGGCAGCGCTTCGGACACATTGCCAGTCAGCCGGTCTTCCAGCTCATTGTAAAACCGGTTTTGGGCCTGCCCGGCCTGCAAATCGAGAAATCCCAAAACCAGTGATCCGGCGAGGCCGAACAGCGACGAGGTGAAAGACACGCTCATGCCGGCGATGGGCGCGCGCAGGCCGTTTTTCAGATCGTCAAACATCATCGAACTGTCGCCCTTGGTCTGCATCGCGCCAATGACATCCGAGATCGAATGCACCGTCTGCAACAGACCCCAGAAGGTGCCGAGCAGGCCAAGAAAAATCAAAAGTCCGGTCAGGTATCGCGCCGTCTCGCGGGCTTCATCCAGCCGCGAGCCGATCGAATCGAGGATCACCCGCAAGGTGGCCGTCGAAATTCCCGGCTGGTCGCCCTTGACGCCGAGCAGGCTGGCCATCGGGGCGAGCAGCACCGGCGCGCGTGCCACCCCGACCTTGCCATGGTCGAGGGCGTTCACCCATGCAATCTCGGGAAACAGCCGCACCACCTGGCGGATGCCGAGCACGATACCAATGACCAGCACCCCGATAATCAGACCGTTGAGGCCGGGATTAGCGAAAAAAGCCACCTCGATCTGCTGGTACAATATGAGTGCGATAAACCCGCTCAGCGCCAGAAATATCAGCATTCGCACCAGAAAGATGCGCGGCGACGACAACCTGAAAATATCGGTGTTCTGTGCCATTCCGCTTCGTCGGCTCCGATGCTTGGCCAATGCTGCTATGCTGGAACTTTTGCCAATAACTCCAGCAATTGTTTGTGTATAGCTTCATTCCCGGCACAAATCGAGCCTGAATGTAGCATGTCATTGCCCCCTTCTATCGTGCTGATGTAGCCGCCGGCCTCGCGCACCAGCACGATTCCCGCCGCTGCATCCCAGGTCTTGAGGCCGCGCTCCCAATAGGCGTCGTAGCGGGCAGCCGCGACATAGGCCAGATCCAGCGCCGCTGCGCCAAGCCTGCGCACATTGGTCACCTTGGAAATGACCGCGCTCAATTCGGCCTTGAAGCGGGGATGGTCGCTGGCCCGACCCAGATGCGGCACGCCGCAGCCAATCAGCGCTTCGGACATGTCGCGTCGCGCGGAAACCCGTAAGCGACGGTTGTTCAGATAGGCGCCCTGACCCTTTTCGGCGATGAACATGTCATCGGTCGCCGGGTTGTAGATCAAGCCGGCAACCATCTGCCCCTCGCGCTCCAGCCCGATGGAAATCGCAAAGATCGGCAGGCCATGCAGAAAATTAGTTGTGCCATCGAGCGGGTCGATGTGCCAGGTATGGCTGGGGTCTGACCCCTCGACCGCGCCGCTCTCCTCCATCAGGAAGCTGTAACCGGGCCGCGCCTTCGACAATTCTTCAAACAGGATCTTCTCGGATTTACGATCGGCGGCGGAGACGAAATCGCCCGGCCCCTTCAGCGATACCTGCAAATTTTCGACTTCACCGAAATCGCGTTTCAGCCCCCGGCCTGCCTTCAGGGCAGCAGCGGTCATCACATTCATAAGGGCGGAGCGGATCATTATGTCTCTTTCAATTGCAGGGGCGAAAATATTCGCGCAAAGATCGGTGAATGAAGAAAGCTTAGCAAGCCATTGCCGGTCGGCCAAGCCATAGCCCGCCAAATTCTTGGCCAGTCTTCAAATTGCGAAGAAGTGTGTGCCCTGCGCAGGCGGCAGCGTCAAGCACGATACGTTGGGCCTTTGCAAATCGCGCAATTATCGCCACAATGGGTTTATGAATTTTACCAGTGACAACAGCGCCCCCGCCAGCCCCGAAATCCTCGATGCCCTGATCGCCGCCAACAAGGGGCCGCAGGCGGCCTATGGCGAAGATGATTACACACGCGCCGCGACGGCCGCGCTGCGTGCGGTTTTTGAAACCAATTGCGAGGTGGCCTTTGTTGCGACGGGCACCGCCGCCAATTCGCTGGCGCTGGCGCAGGTAACACCCTCTTGGGGCGGCATTTTCTGTCACCCGCAAGCGCATATCAACACCAATGAATGCGCCGCGCCTGAAGCTTTCTGCCATGGTGCCAAGATCATCACCGTGCCCGGTGATTTTGCCAAAATGACCGGCGACGGGCTGACAGCCAGCCTCGCCCGTTACCCGCGCGGGCCGATCCATACCGTGCAACCGGCGGCGATGTCTTTGTCCCAGGCCACCGAATCGGGCACCATTTACAGCGTCGATGAAATCGCCACCCTCGCCGATATGGCTCATGCCGCTGGCATGAAGGTGCATATGGACGGGGCGCGGTTTGCCAATGCTATTGCCGCGCTCAATGTGTCGCCGGCCGAGATGACATGGCGGGCAGGGGTGGATGTGTTGTGTCTGGGGGCAACCAAGGGTGGCGCACTTGCCTGCGAAGCGGTGATTTTCTTCGATCCGGCTCTGGCGCGCGATTTTGGTTTTCGCCGCAAGCAGAGCGGGCATGTCGTCTCCAAAGGGCGCTGGTTTGGCGCGCAGATGACAGCCTGGCTGCAGGATGAATTATGGCTCAGGCTTGCCCGTCACGCCAATGCGCAATCGCGGCTTTTGGCCGATGGTCTGGCCGGTATTCCCGGCGTTCGCATACCCTGGCCTGTCCAGACCAACGAGGTATTTGCGATATTGCCGCAAAAGCTCGACGCGGCTTTGCGCGCGGCGGGGGCCAGCTATTATTTCTGGCCGACGCAAGGCCTCGTCCCGGCGCAGGCACCGGTCAACGGGGAAGTGTTCGTGCGGATGATCACCTCCTTTGCCACGACGGAAGCGGAAATTGCGCAATTTTTGCAGGTTTGCCGCGCTATTTGAGGCTTCCAGCCCAATTAAGGTCGCAAGCTTGCCGCAATCCTTTCGCACAAATCCCTGACGTTATGGCGCTTTTTGGCCGTGCGCGGACTACGGAGATGGGAATGTCGGTTTATTCGGTTAAAGCCCGGTTGGGCATTTTGTTGGTTTTGGCGCTTGCGGGGCTTGGGGCCGCTGGCACCGTGCAACCGGCGCAAGCCCAATTTTTTGGCTTCTGGGGCTACCGAACCTTTCATTGGGGCATCGGGGTTCGGGATGTCGCGGCAATCGTGCGTGAGCATGGCATGCGCCTCGTTGCCCGCCCCTACCGCAACCGCAATGTCTATGTGGCCGACGCCATCGATGCCTATGGCCATCACCGGCGGCTGATCATTGACGGCGGCAATGGCGATGTTCTGGAAATTTACAACACGGACGCCGCAGGCCGTCACGAATTTGCTGCCCCCATCCCGCCCGCCAACATTCCGCACGCTGCCGTGCATCGCAAGCCTGTGCCGAGCCGGCAATCCAAAAAGCACCCGCCGCACCTTGGCCTGAAGGCGCATGCGCATCGACCGCACAAATTGCCCCATGCCAAGGCACAGCCTCATGACAAGGCCGCGCCGTCAGCCCCGCAAGAAGCGCCCGCAACACCGGTTCAGGCAACACCGGTTCAGGTGCCCCCCACCGTGTCGGCCCCAGTCGTGAACGCCCCGGCCCCCGCCGACAATTCAACGGCGACCCCGGCGGTGCCCAAAGCGGATACCACGACCCCCAAGACATTGACGCCGGTGGAGCCAGCAACCACCGCTGCGCCCAACCCGCCAGCACCCGCCGCAGCCCCAACCACCCCAGCGCTGCCGCCCGCTGCGCCCGCCCCAACCGCTGCACCAGTGCCTGAGTCAACTCCAACCCCCGCATCGCCCCCTGCACCAGCGGCAACGGCAACGCCGTCCGCCACTCCGGCGCCTGCGGCACCGGTCGAAAACGCCACCCCGGCGAGCCCTGCACCCGATAAAAAGGTCAATGACGTGCCGGTTGCGCCGCTGAACTGACAATCTTCACCCCGTGCCACTGGTAATTTGCGGCGCACAGGTTTACATTGATGAGGCGGAGCTGCGGGGTACGTGTTGGATCAAATCCCGGGGCCTTATCGATCCCAAAGGGAGCTGTCCCTGATCTCGTCCGTGGACTTGATCACACGGTGCCCACCTACATTGTAGGTACCCGGGTTCGATATCCCACGGCTTTTGTGGCCCCGCACTTATCTTCCCTCAAGGTGCAAGCTGGAATTTGCGTAATGGCGCTTGGCAAGGCTGAATTGCGCGCGGCAGCTTTGCAGCGCCGCCAAAATCTATCCAGAGCTGATGCCACAAGTTTCGCGCAACGCCTCGCGGACGAGGGCTTGGCCTTTGCACAAAAAAACCAAGCCAAAACCGTTAGTCTTTATCGCGCCATCGGGGCCGAAGCCAACCCGGCGCTTTTGCTGGATGCGCTGGCGCAGCACGGTTTTACCACCTGTCTGCCAATAACCGGCAAGCGCGGCGCGCCATTGGTGTTTCGCCAATGGCGGCCAGGCGATCCTCACACCATCGGGCGGATGAATATCGAGGAACCCGCCCCCGAACTGCCCATTTGCGAACCCGATCTTTTGTTTATGCCATTGGCGGCCTTTGACCGCGACCGCCACCGTATCGGCTATGGGGCCGGATATTATGATGTGACGTTGCGGCATTTGCGGACGCGGGGCAGGGTGATCGCGGTTGGCCTCGCCTTTGCGTGCCAGGAAGTTGCGCGGGTGCCGTTCGAGGCGCATGACGAGAAGCTTGACTTTATTCTGACCGAGACCGAATGGATCGGTTGAACCTTTCCTGAAAGCACACCCAGCCCATGCGCATTCTTTTCATCGGTGATATTGTCGGCCGCGCCGGACGCGAAGTCGCGCTTGAATATATTCCGCGTTTGCGCCGCGCTTATCAACTCGATTGCGTGATCGTCAATGGCGAGAATGCGGCGGGCGGTTTTGGCATAACCGAGGCGCTGGTCGAGGAGATACTGGCCGCGGGTGCGGATGCTATTACGCTTGGCAACCACGCCTTCGATCAGCGCGAGGCGCTGGTTTTCATCGAGCGCCAACCGCGCCTCATTCGCCCGGTCAACTTTCCGCCCGGAACACCGGGGCGGGGCGCAAACCTGATCGAGCTTCATAACGGGGCACGGGTGCTGGTCGTCAACATTATGGGCCGGGTGTTTATGGATGCGCTGGACGATCCATTTGCCGCCATCGAGCGCGAGTTGACAGCTTGCCCGCTTGGGCCAGGCTGCGATGCGGCGGTGATTGATCTGCACGCCGAAGCTTCCAGCGAAAAGCAGGCCTTTGCCCATTTCGTCGACGGGCGCGCGTCAATCGTGGTGGGCACCCATACCCATGTGCCCACGGCTGACCATCAAATTCTGGCGCATGGCACCGCCTACCAGACCGATGCCGGTATGACCGGGGATTATGACTCGGTGATCGGCATGGACAAGGACGAACCCCTGCGCCGGTTCACCCGCAAGATACCTTCGGCACGGTTTGAGCCGGCCTTGAATGCTGCAACCCTTTGCGGATTATGCGTTGAAACCGACGACAGAACCGGCCTTGCCCTGAAAGTAGCCCCCTTGCGATTGGGTGGCCGACTTTCGCAAACCCAGCCGGAATTCTGGCCTTCCTGCCTCTAGGCGCTGGCTTTTATCTGCGTCGCGTCGGTGGACTGCGATGGTCGCGGGTCGGCGGCCTTGCCAGTGAGCATTTGCACCAGTCTTGACGGATCCGCGGGCTTGACGACATAGCCATCGAAACCGGCTTCCAGCGCCTGCGTGCGCTCGCTCGAGAGGGTGCTGGCGGTAACCGCAATCAGGCGCGTCGGATGGCTTTGCCGCGCGGTTTCAAAGCTGCGGATGGCCTTGGCGGCGCTGATGCCATCCACTTCCGGAAGTCGCAGATCCATCAATATGCAATCAAAATGGCTGCCATTGCAGGCGGTGGCAATGGCGGCTTTGCCGTCTCCCACCCGCACCACTTCCGCACCAAGGCGCTCGCATTGGCGCGTCAGCACCAAAGCATTGATGTCATTGTCTTCCGCCAGCAATATGCGGTAGCCCGGTGACAGGCTCTGGCCGGCGGACTGCCCGTCATCGCGAAGATCGCTGGCCTTGGCACCGCCAACGATGCGCAGCAGCGAAAGCGTGCGCACCGGCCGGGTCAACCAGCCATCATAACCCTGATCGGTGACCTTGCCAAAAGTCTGGCGCTCGAACGGCGATAGCAGCACGATACATTTGCCAGCCCCTGCATGGCGCGCCGATTGCATCAGATGATTGGTCAGGGCGCTGCCCATCATCGGGTCCAGCAGCACCGCATCAAAGGGCGGGGCGGTGCCCAAAATGGTCTGGGCTTCAAGCTCGGTCTTGGCATGGGTGACCTTGACGCCAACCATCGCCATCTTGTGGAAGAGATAAGGTGCCTCAAACGGCGAATTGGCGACAATCAGCACCCGCCGGCCGCGCAGGCCCAGCCGCTCTCCGGGCTGATCCCATGGCCGCAGCGCCGAATGCACCAGCGGCAGGGAAACCATGAACTCGCTGCCCTCCGGGCCGGTTTGGGTCAGCGCCAGCGTGCCTGCCATTTCATCAACCAGACGCCGCGTAATCGCAAGGCCAAGGCCGCTGCCTTCCATACCGTCATGAGCATCGGGATCACCCTGCTCATAGCGCCCGAATATCGCGGCGCGGTGTTCGGGCGCTATGCCAATACCGGTATCGCGCACAAAAAACACTAGGCGGCCATCGCTTTGGGTGACTTCAATGCCAACACCGCCGCTCACCGTGAATTTGACGGCGTTTCCTGCCAGATTCATCAAAATTTGTTGCAGGCGTAGCGGATCCCCGACCACCGATTGCGGCACATCCGGCCGCACCAAGGCGCTGATTTCAATTTGCTTCCCCTGCGCGCGCGGTGCCAGCAGTTCCACCACCGCCTCGACACAGGCCACCAGGTTGAATTCAACTTTGGCAATCTCCAACCGGCCCGCTTCGATCCGTGAAAAATCAAGCAATGTTTCCACCAATTGCCCGAGTGACTGCCCGGCATTGCGGATGGCCTCGGTATAGGTTGTCTGTTCGCCATCCAGCCGCGTGCCGCTCAACAGGTCGGCCATGCCAATCATGCCACTCAGCGGGGTGCGAATATCGTGGCTGATTTCGGCCAGATATTGCGATTTGGCCTCATTGGCGGCTTCCGCGCGCGCCTTGGCCCGCGTTGCCAGTTGCAATTGCCAGTTTTGCGCTTGCAGGGTTTCGCTTTCTGCGCTCAGGGAAGCCAGCTGTCGCATGTAACCGCGCCGCTCCAGTGACAATGCCAAAGTGCTGCCGAGCAAGACGATAGCCAACAGCCACGGCACTAAAGGCAGCAGGGAGTACAAGGCAGAAAACATGGCGATGACATCCAGATAAATTCAGCGTTTTCCCACGCATCCGGGCGAGATGACGTGTGGGTCCTGCCCACCATAAACAAAATGCCTTAATAATGGCCTGCCAAAGCCGAGATGCGCATGGGCGGGTTTATTGGCAAAGCGTGTGGGCTAAAGGCTGGATGCGCCACCACCGCCCTTCAGCCGGCGGTAGACATAGGCCTCGACATGCGCGGCTTCTTCGGCCAGCACAATTTGCTGCATTTTCCCGTGGTCGGGCGATTTATGGCAGACCGGATCAGTCGCCGCCGCATCTCCCGCCAGCGCCAGCGCCTGGCAACGGCAGCCGCCATGGTCGATCTCGCGGCGCTCGCAGGTGCGGCACAATTCATTCATCCATTGGGTGCCGCGATAGGCGTTGAACGCGGGCGACTGATACCAGATGTCGGCCAGAGAATGTTGCGCCACATTCCAGAATTCAAGGCTTTTAATGCTTTCCGCCGCGTGGCAGGGCAGGGCGCGCCCTTGCGGGGTAATGTTGATCGTGCGTTTGCCCCAGCCGCCCATGCAGGCCTTCGGGTAGCGCGCGTGGTAGTCGGGAATGACATGATCGATGACGATTTCCCCTGCGTGTTGCTTTTTCAAAGCTTCCACCGCCGCGATCGCAGCCTGCGCCTGCACCAGCGTAGGCATCAAAGCCGCCCGATTGGGCACCGCCCACCCATAATATTGCACATGGGCAATTTCGACCCGCCGGGCGCCTAGCTCGATGGCCAAAGCCACCATATTTCCGGCGCGGCCCGCATTGGCGCGGTGAATGACGGCGTTGATCGTCAGCGCAAAGCCGGCGTCGCACACGAGGCGCGCAACTTCGCGCTTTTTGGCAAAGGCGCCGTCGTAGCCCGCGATTTTATCGGCGCTGGCCGCCGTTGAATCCTGAATGGACAATTGCACATGGTCGAGTCCGGCATCTGCCAGACGCGTCACCAGCGTCGGGCTCATGCCAATGCCGGAAGTGATCAGATTGGTGTAAAGCCCGACCTTTGCGCAATGTTCGACCAATTCCACGAGGTCACGCCGCGCCAAAGGCTCACCGCCGGAGAGATGCACTTGCAGCACACCCAGGGCCGCCGCCTCGCTGAACACCCGCTTCCAGCTTTCCGTGTCGATTTCATCGCTCCGCGACTCTAGCTGCACCGGATTGGAACAATAAGGACACCCAAGCGGGCAGCGATGCGTAAGCTCGGCCAGCAGTCCGATGGGGGCGGGCGGAACCTCGTGTGCATTCATGGTCATGGCCTATATATCCAGCAATCGCTTTTGCGCCAGATCAGCGAGCAGGGCCCGCACGTCCGTGTCGATGCGGCTGCGATCAGCCGCGAAGGTTTGGGAAAGGTCATCAACAATCGCATCGACGCTCGCCAGCCCGGTGCATCGTTGTAAAATCGCCTGCGCCACCGGGTTCAGTTTGATCACCCGCTCGGGCGCGAGCAATAACCACTCATTGCGGACCAAATCCTGCTTCAAGCGCACACCGCGCGGCAGTTTCGGTTGGCAATTCCCGGTAATTTCGCGCAGGCTCACGCCGCCTGCCCGTGCTGCATCAGGCCAATGCCCGCTTGCGCCTCGGCCGGGTTCCATACCCCCGGCGACAATGCGCCATCGACGTAAGCGCTCCATAAGGCATCCAACTGTACCCAAAGCACGTCGCATTTGAATTTCAGGGCATTCAGCACCTTTTGCTGATCCTCGATGGTGTTTGCATGGGTGCACACATATTCCAGCGCGAAATCCGAATCGCGCTTGGCCTGCACCGGGCGCGCCGAAAAATACGCCAGCGTTTGTTTGCTGACATAGTCGTAATGGGCCAGCATCCCCGAGACGCGTTCAGAAATGATCTGCGGCGAAAACAACTCGGTCAGCGACGAGGCGATGGCCTCCAGCAGGCTGCGCTCGCCACAAAAATGCACATAGGCTTCCACGGCAAAGCGCGTGCCGGGCAAAATGCCGACGGTCGAGCGCACATAGTCGCGCGAAAAGCCAAGACTGTCAGTGAGTTGCAACCAGCGCTCGATGCCGCCATCGCCTTCGGCGAGGCCATCGTGATCTTCAATGCGCTTGCGCCATTCCCGGCGCATCGCAGCATCTTCCATCCGGGTCAGCACCGTCGCATCCTTGATCGGGATCATGGATTGATAATAATAGCGGTTGAGCGCCCAAGCCTGCACCTCGCCCAAGCGGCATTTGCCAGCATGCAGGCGCTGGTGAAAACGGTGCAGATTATGGTAGCGCGTGGCCCCAATGGCGCGCAATGCCGCCTCCAGCCCGGCTGGCGACAGCGGCTTTTCCAAAATTGTCATAAGTCGATCTCCATGCCGTCTTCCGCGATCTGCCATCCGGCCGCTTCCACGCTTCGTCGCGCGCTCGAGCCTTCGACCAGCACGGGATTGGTGTTGTTGATATGGATGAAAACCTTGGCGGCCACGGGCACCTGCGCCCACCCGGCGAGGGAGCCTTGCGCACCGCTCATGGCGATGTGGCCCATTCGCCAAGCGGTCTTGCTCGAGAGGTGCTGCGCCACCATTTCATCATCCGTGAATGTCGTTCCGTCAAAAAGCAGTAGATCCGCCCCGGCAATCCTCTGCCTCAGTCCATCGGTCAGGCGCGCGCACCCGGGAATATAATAAGCGCGGGCGTTACCACTACGAATTTCGAGGCCAATCGTGGTCTCGCTCTCCTCGCCAATCGCGATATTGGCAGCTTCCGCGTAAAGCGGAACCTTTCCGGGCACAGCAATGGCCTTGATGCGCAGACCATCTACCGGGCTGAAATCGGCATCGACATGGATTTTATGTTGCTTCACCAAATCTGGGTTCAACACGCCAAACAGGGTATTTTTTGCCAATTCGGCTAAAATAAACGGACTCGCGAACAGGTCAAAGGCCTGGCTTTCGCGAAGCACCAGCAATCCGGCTACATGATCCACGTCGCCATTTGTCAGCACCACGCCGCGGATCGGCGAACTTCGCCCGGCTTCAGATGGATGCAGGGCCGGGGTCGCCAAAATCTGCTGGCGCAAGTCAGGTGAGGCGTTCAAAAGCAGCCAACTTATGCCATCGGCGCTGATAGCCAGGCTCGACTGCGTGCGCGGTTTCACTCGGCTGTCGCCGTTCCAGGCCAACCTGCAATTGGCGCATCCACAATTCCATTGTGGGAAACCACCACCCGCGGCCGAGCCAAGAACTTTAATCTGCACAGTTTAACCACTCACGCTCCGCCCAAGGCGGACTGACCCGATTACTTCAGATTTCAGCTGACTCGTAGCTGGTGACTTCCATACCAACGCATACTTCAGTCGCAACGGGGGTTGTCCAGGTCATTTCACTCTCCACACTATCTATTCTTGTTTCGGCTTGCCTCAGCCGCATCAGATTGTGTGCCAACTTTCACCTTTGTGCAAGGTAACATTTGCTGACAAGGTCGGCGCTTGAGCCACTATTTTCTTAGCTTATAGGCTTAAGCCTAATGACGCCATTTCAAGTTGCGCCAGCTCGCCTTCACGCCAATTCCCGGCGGTTCGTTGCAAGGGTGGGTGCTGCCCATGCGCGGTCACTGGACAGGGCCACCGCCGCTGCCTATATCCGGACGCTGTATCCGGGGTGTCACATGGTTCGTCTGTTTTTCCGCTTTATCGGTTGGTTGCTGCTGGCTGCCGGTTTTGTGACGCTGTTGATCAATGGCACGCAATCCATCGCCGCAAACCGGGTCATTCTTTCATCCTTTGGCGAGACCTCACAAAAATTTGCGCCGCAATATCTGGCGCTCGCGCAATCGGCCCTGCACGCCAGCCAATGGGCGTTTCTCGGTAATCCGGTGCTGGCTTTTCTGTTGATGGTGCCCACGTTCGTTATTTTGCTGATTTTGGGCTCGATCCTGGTTCTTGCCACCGGCAAGCGCGCCAAGCCGATTGGCTTCAGCAGCCGGCCCTGATGAAGTAATTGTGATTGGTGAGCGCGCGCAATTGGCCCTATTATGTCAACTCGGGGCCACACTAAACCTCCCCCAACCTGAGGCCAAATATGAACTTCTTTCGCAAATCAGCTACCATGCCGGCGCCTGATCAGTCGCTTCCCGGTCGCGCCACGCCGATTGATACGGCCGTCACCCATTTCGTCAACGGGCAAAAGTTGAAGCCGCCATTCCCGGCAGGCTCGGCCAGCATTCTGTTTGGGCTGGGCTGCTTTTGGGGTGCCGAGCGCAAGTTCTGGAATCTGGGCGAGGGCATTCATGTCACTGCCGTTGGCTATGCCGGCGGCTTTACGCCCAACCCCACCTATGAAGAGGTTTGTAGCGGCCATACGGGCCACAATGAGGTGGTGCTGGTGGTCTATGATCCGGCCCGGATCAGCATTGAAAAGCTGCTCAAGACTTTTTGGGAAAGCCATGATCCGACACAGGGCATGCGCCAGGGTAATGATCAGGGCACGCAATATCGTTCGGGCATTTATGTGACATCGCCCGAGCAGCGCGCTGCCGCCCTGGCCTCGCGCGATGTTTATGCCAAGGCCTTGGCCGCCAGCAAGGCAGGCAGCATCACGACCGAGATTCGGGACGCGCCGCCTTTCTATTATGCGGAAGCCTATCACCAACAATATCTGGCCAAGAACCCGGCTGGCTATTGCGGTTTGGGCGGCACGGGCGTCACCTGCGCCATTTAACACCCGCCTGGCGTGGTTTTATGCGTCCAAAAGCTAATTTCGAGCGCATTGCAATATCAGGTTCCGGGGGGCTATGAACGAGCACGATCTCATTCAACCCCGGAGCGGCCATGACATCCCGATATGATGCTGTATATTCTGCCTGGCAGAACGATCCCGAGGGGTTCTGGCGTGAAGCGGCACGCGAGATCGACTGGATCGAGCCGCCGCGCCAGATTTTTGATCCCAAGGCCGGCGTCTATGGCCGCTGGTTTCCCGATGCCCTCTGCAACACCTGCTATAACGCGCTGGATCGCCATGCCGATGGCGCCCGTGCCGAACAGACAGCGTTGATCTATGACAGCCCGGTAACCGGCGCCAAAAAGACCTTCACTTATGCGCAATTGCGCGATGAGGTGGCGACACTTGCGGCGGTTATCTCGGATCTTGGCATCAAGAAAGGGGATCGCGTCATTATTTACTTGCCGATGATTCCCGAAGCGGTGATGGCCATGCTCGCCTGCGCCCGCATCGGCGCGATTCATTCGGTGGTGTTTGGCGGATTTGCCGCCAAGGAACTGGCAACCCGCATTGACGATTGCCAGCCAGATCTCATTCTTTCCGCCTCATGTGGTGTCGAGCCCGGCCGTCTGGTGCTTTACAAGCCCCTGCTCGATGAGGCGATCGAAATCGCCAGCCACAAGCCGCGCCATTGCCTGATTTTCCAGCGCCCGCAGGCGCAGGCACCCTTGCAGGCTGGCCGCGATCTGGATTGGTCGCAAGCCATGGATGAGGCGCGCGCCGCCGGCAAAAAGGCCGATTGCGTCGCCCTGGCTGCCACAGACCCGCTCTACATCCTCTATACATCCGGCACGACGGGCGTTCCCAAAGGCGTCGTCCGCGACAACGGCGGCCACATGGTGGCGCTCAAATGGACGATGAGCAACTTTTTTGGGATCGCGCCTGGCGAAGTGTTCTGGGCCGCTTCCGATGTCGGCTGGGTGGTTGGTCACAGCTACATTGTTTACGGGCCGCTGCTGCATGGCGCGACCACGATTCTGTACGAAGGCAAACCGGTTGGCACGCCCGACGCTGGCGCTTATTGGCGGATGATTGAAGAGCACAAGATCGTCACCCTATTTACGGCACCAACCGCGTTTCGCGCCATCCGCAAGGAGGACCCGGAAGCCAAACTGCTGCCCCATTACAAGCTGGACCATTTCCGCGTGCTGTTCCTGGCCGGCGAGCGCGCCGATCCGGATACGATCAAATGGGCGGAAGACACGCTGAAAGTGCCGGTGATCGACCATTGGTGGCAGACCGAAACCGGTTGGCCCATGGTTGGCAACCCGGCCGGCCTCGGGCTGCTGCCGGTCAAGCACGGCTCGCCAACCAAGCCCATGCCCGGCTATGCCATCCGTGTCGTGGATGAAGGCGGGCATCCGGTGGAAGTTGGCAAAATGGGCTCGATCGTCAGCAAAATGCCGCTGCCGCCCGGTGCCTTGCCAACGCTTTGGCAGCAGGATCAGCGCCTGATTGACGGCTATCTGGCCGATTTCCCCGGCTATTACAAAACCTCCGACGCTGGTTTCATCGACGCCGACGGCTATGTCTACATTATGGGCCGCACCGATGACATCATCAATGTCGCCGGTCACCGCCTCTCGACCGGCGGCATGGAGGAAGTGCTGGCCGCCCATCCCGATGTCGCTGAATGCGCCGTCATAGGCATCAAGGACAGCCTGAAAGGCGAGCAGCCCTGCGGGTTCGTGGTGCTGAAATTTGGCGTCAACAAGGAAAATGCCGTCATCGAGCGCGAACTGGTGGCCATGGTGCGCGAAAAGATTGGCCCGGTCGCGGCTTTCAAGCTGGCTTTGGTCATCAATCGTCTGCCCAAGACGCGTTCGGGCAAAATCTTGCGCGCCACCATGAAGAAAATTGCCGATCACGATAGCTGGGCCATGCCAGCCACCATCGACGACCCGGTGGTGTTGTCGGAAATTGAAACCGCTTTGCGCGCCAAAGGTATTTGACGCGCGGCGGGCATTCCTAATGGGCTGGGCGCGCTGGCCCGGCCCGTCCAGCTAGCCTTGACCGGTCACGACCACGAGGCGTTTGACCTCACCGCTGCGATAGGCCTGCAGGAAGGCATTATAATTGCGGAATGAGATGCAGCCATTGGAATCGCCGCGTGGCCCGAGCATAAAAGTATGTGCCAGCAAGCCGTTACGTCCGTAGAGGCGGCCACCACCGATCGGGTTGAGGCGCAGCGCCGCAACCCCATGAAACAGGCGCTCACGCGGTGTCAATTCATAGACGTGCGGCGGCGTCGCCCCGCGCATGCGAACGCCAACGGAATGCGGATTGTCCAGCATTGGCCCAAGCCCGGAATGCGCCTCAAGTCGCGCGCCATTGGGCAGGTAAACCGTATGGGTGGAGATATTATAGACGGCGGTTCCGTTGCTGGGAGCAAGGCTCGCCGGAATATTGTTGCCAAACGGGGACTGGCCGGCGTCAGTGGACGCATAAGCAAGCGCGGAACCATTGGACGAATTGCCGCCAAAGAACTTTTGGAAGAACGAGCGTTTATCCGGCGTGGTCGCCGCCAGCGTGGTGGTGTGGTTTTGCTTGGCGAGCCGACGGGCCAACCTGGCCTGCGCCCGGCGTTGGCGCGCGGTCATAGGCGCGGCCTGAATGCTGGGCAGGGAGGCAATCATGGGCCGCGCGGATGCATCCTGCTCAGGGGAATTGGGCAGCGCGCCGGGCGTCGCTGATGCCCGCATCACCGGGGTTGGTGCAACTTGCACGATCTGGTGCTGGATGACATGCGGCTTTTCAGCGATTTTGGGGCTGGCAGCCACGGGCAATGGCACGGGTGCCGGCGTTGGCGATGGCGCGTCGGCCACATGCGCGGGGCGGCGCTGTGCCATGGGCAGCGCCACCGGCGGCAAAGGCACAGGCACCGGCTCGGCGGCAAAATCATGGGTGGGCTTGAGCGCGTCGGGCTCCAGCGTTGCAGGACGCGACGGCGGCAGCGGTGCCATCGGCTCCAGGGCTGGCGTGGCGACGCGCGCAACTTGCGCCATTGCGGTGGGGGCGTCGTCGGAGGCCACGCGCGCTTCTTCTTCAGCGCTGGGCAAGGACGCGACCTGCCAACCGGCAGTTGGGGCAAGGCCACCCGGGCGCGGCGCGGGCACGGGCACTGCCACTGACTTTTGCACGACCACGGGTGCGGCTTCGGGCGGCAGCGGCACCTGTGCCAATGCAACTTGTTGGTGGGGTTGCGCGTTAGGGGCTTGCAGCGTTGCGGGCGGCATGGTCTGCAACGCCAGTTGGCGCGGGGCGGAACCCATGACGAAATGCGGGCTCAGCAATTCAGCATAGCGCTCGACAAGCTGGACTTTGGAGACAGGGGCCTTTGAAGCAGGAGCCTTGGCTTGCGCGACCACCTGCGGCACCGGCGCGGGTGCTGTTTCAAGGCTTGCCTGGAGACGCGCAGAAAGCGAGGGCAATGAAAGCGAAGCCACGGGCTGCGTGAGATGGGAGTTGTTGAACGGCGAATAGAGCAACCAGCCCCCGACCGAAGCCGTCGAAGCCAGCGCAAAGGCCGTGGTTGCCATTCGGAATAAAATCTTGAGAGGTTCGCGACGACGATACGTCAATACGAATTCTGCTTCCTCTTCGATCCAATAGGTCATTCACATAACTCGCGAAACAAACGCTGCACACGCCGGAAAGGCACAAACATTCCGGCCTCGGCCTGCTGTCCCAAAAGACAGCAACCAAGTTGCAGACCGCCCCGCAAAGGCTTTTCCCGAACAGTAGAGGAAAGTCCATGTATGGCGCTCTGTGGCACCATTAGGGCACTTTATAGTTAATTGAGATTTAATCGAAGGCCGATTTTTCAGATTTATTCCTTGCGGGCAGGATATACCCTGTTGGAGGCATAGCCGGCCTGGGCCAGCGGAAGGTTTTGCTTTCTTGCCCAACGGTCAAGGCATTTTTGTGGCCAGAATTGTGCAGGCCGTGCCCTTTTTCGTTAGCCTATAGTGGCATGCAAGATGGTTCCGGCATCGGTTCGGACGCCATATAGGGCTAAATTATTTCAGCGCGGCTTCGATTTCAGGCACGATGGTTGCGTGCAGAACCTGCGCGGAAATCGGCCCGACATATTTGTAGAGAATCGTGCCATCGCCCTTTACCACATAGGTTTCCGGCACGCCGTAGCAGCCCCAATTGATGCAGGTCAGCCCCTGGTCATCACCACCGACCGCCGAAAACGGATTGCCTTCGTTGGTCAGCATGGCTTTCGTGTCCGGCGCTTTGTCCTTATAGGCAATGCCAACCACGCGCACACCGGCGGCCGCGATGGTTTTATCCTTGGCCAGCGCCTGCAATTGTGCGGTCTCGGCATGGCAGGGCACGCACCACGAGGCAAAGATATTGACGACCGTTACATTGCCAGCTTTGAGTTTCTGGCTGTCGAGACCCGGAATGCCATTGAGCCCGGCAATTGCGGGGAGGTTGAATTGCGGCACGCTTCGCCCGATCAGCGGTGAGGGCACCAGCGAAGGGTCACCGCCGAACAGGCCGTGAAACAAAAAACCAACCAGCACCACAAACAGCAGCAGTGGCAAAATAGCCAGATAATTCAGCTTCATCGGTTCAGTTGCGCTTTTCGCCATTGGCCCGGTTTGGGCGACGGCTCTCGACGCGCAGCAAAGCCCGCTTCAGGGTGCTGTGATCCATCCGCAGTTTCATAATCATGGCAGCAATCACCATCGCCGCCACGCCATAGGCCGCCACGATAAACATAATGTGTCTTGGGTCATTCATTGTGCAGCCTCCATGGGAACCAGCCGAATGTCATCTTCAATCGTTAAAATTGACAGGCGGCGCAATCTACGACGTAAAATCTCATTGCGTATTGCCATTAGATGTAATGTCAAAAACAGAAACGTAAAGCCTATGCCCATCACCAAAAGAGGCCAAAGGATCGGGCCAGCTATGGCCGAACCGCTGAGTGAGATGGAAGCGCTCTGGTGCAAGGTGTTCCACCAGTCCACTGAAAATTTGATAATCGGCAAAATCACGCTGCCGACCAGCGTCATGATCGATACGGCCCGCGCCGCAAGACTTTGGTCCTCGATCGTCTCCCACAGCGCAATCAGCCCGAGATAAATCAAAAACAGGATCAGAACCGAGGTCAGCCGGGCGTCCCACACCCACCATGTGCCCCATTCCGGCTTGCCCCACAGCGAACCGGTGGCAAGACAGATGAAGGTGAAGCCTGCCCCGAGCGGCGCAGCGGCCTTTTGGGCAGCATCTGCCAGCGGATGCCGCCAAACCAGCGTGCCCAATGCAGCCACGACCATCGACATGTAGATCAGCGAGGCAAGCCAGGCCGATGGCACATGGATATACATGATCTTGACCGTCTCGCCCTGTTGGTAATCAGGTGGCGCGCGAAACCCCATCACCAACCCCACCGCGATGATAACGGTGGTCAGTGTCGCCAGCCATGGCAAAACCCGCTCCGTCAATTCCATGAAATGCGTTGGGTTGGCGTAATTTTTCATGGTCGATTCGGGTTCCGCTGATGGTGTCCACAGCTTCGCAAAAGCTCTGACAGGAAACAATTGAATTGATGCTAAAATGAGGCACTGATTTTGCAAAGTTCTTTTTATGCGGTTAATTGAAGCATAAGCTTGGGCAAAGTGGCGGTTTTACCCTCCACATGGCCCTGAAAGTAATGGCATGACCAATCGGCTTGTCTGGCGCACGGCCAGAAAAGCTGATTTGCAATTCAGGATAGTTGGGCGAGCCGAGGCGCACCATGATCAAAATCAACGAGCGCGTGTCCATTTCGCCGGACGAAATTGAATTCACCTACATCCGTGCCTCCGGGCCGGGCGGGCAGAATGTCAACAAGGTCGCCAGTGCGGCACAATTGCGCTTTGATGCGCAGAACTCGCCGCATTTGCCAGCGTCCATGTGGCCTAAACTGATGGCACTGGCTGGCCAGCGCATGACCAAGGATGGCGTCATCGTCATCACCGCCGAGCGCTTCCGCGATCAGGAGCGCAACCGCGCCGATGCCATTGACCGCCTGGTGCAATTGCTGACCGAAGCCGCGCATGTCCCCAAACCGCGCCGGCCAACGCGGCCAACGCTGGCCTCCAAACGCCGCCGCATGGAAGCCAAGGGCCATCGCGGCGCGATCAAGCAATTGCGACAGAGCCGCCCGCGAGATGATTGAACGCTGACACGGCCTGTCATAATATCGTAGGCCAGTTGCAATTTTGCCACGGTTTGCAGCGCAAAAAGCAGTAAAATGAAAAGTCCGCCTGTCGTTGCGGTATTGGAAATTTTATGACTGAGGCCACTCATCCACCTGCATTCGATCCAGCCTCAGATTCTGCGGCGCTCCTCAATCGAATTGGCTTGGCAATTCTGGGTGTTATCGTGCCTTGCCTGCTGGTGGCGACGCGCCACCCCCTGTTCCTGCTGATGCCGGTGGGGGCTGGGCTGATCCTTTCGGCGGCGCTGGTTGATTCGCAAAGCCGGGGCATGGAGCATATCCGCCACGCGCTTGCCTCGCCGATATTGATGGCGGCTGTGTTGTTCAGCCTCTGGTGCCTCGCCAGCCTTGCCTGGGATCCGTTCCGCAATGAGGCTGCGCTGCGTTTTGCCAAGGTTCTGGGCACGCTGGCATTGTCGATGGTAACAGCCGCCTATCTGCCCGAGCGCACCAAAACCTCGAATTTGAATCTGCCACCCATTGGCGTGGCGATTGCCGCGATTTTTGCGCTGGTGCTGGTGCTGTTCGCCCCCGAACCCGTGCGCGCCTGGATTGGCAGCGATGCGGATACGCTGCAACGCGGTGCCATTGGCCTTGAAACCCTGCTTTGGCCGGTGCTGGGTGCGCTGGCCCTGCGAGAGCGCTGGAATTATTGCGGGCTTTTGGCGGCGGTGGTGGCGCTGGTTGCGCTCTTTGCCGGCTCTCAGCTTGCCCTGTTCGCGCTGGTGCTGGCCGCCGCCACCTTTGCCATCACCCTTCAATTTCCGCGCCACGGGCCGCGCACAATCGCCGCCGTCATCGCCTTCAGCTTCCTGCTGGCACCGCTGGCACCATTTCTGGCCCATGCCCTGAACGCCGGGGGCTGGTTTGCGCCCACCAGTCAGGCCGCCGCATTCTTTGCCTCGCTGGAGGAATGGCGTCACCTGCTGTTGCGGGACAATTGGCGCATCCTCACCGGGCACGGGCTGGATTCGGCCTATAGCGGCCTGCTTGCCGGCTATTTCCCCGCCAATGTGCCTTCAGGCCTGTTGTTTGAAATCTGGTTTGATCTGGGCTTGCCCGGCATTCTGCTCGCTGCCGTCATCGCTGCCCTGAGCATTCGTGCCTGCCGCAAATTCGGGTCGCGCCTTGGTCCATTCATGATATCGGGGCTGATCTCGGGGCTATTCATCGCCATGACCGATATTTCGATTTCGCAATTGTGGTGGGTCAATATCGTGGGCATAGCCGGAATTGCCGTGACCCATATCGTGCGGGGCCGCTATCTGACCAGCCGCCCCAAGCTTCAGAACGGCCCGCCTGCGGAGGCCAACACAAGCGTCAATTCAAACAGCGGGATTTGAAAACCGGGCCGCAAAATCTTCCACGGTCTTTTCCGCCCCGTGCTTGATGAGCTGGGCGAGCGCCGCCTCAACGCCTTGGCGGAAGGCCGTGTTCTTGGGCAGGTCTTCGCCAAATATTTCGCGAATCTCCAGTAGCCCGTTCACGATCCTTCCGGCATCCATACCCGCCCTTGCCGTGCAATCGGCCAGTTGCGCGCGCATCGGATCGCGCACGTCAATGGCGCTGCCATCTTCGGCCACCCCGGTGACATAGCGCATCCACGCCGCCACGCCGAGCGTCAGGGCGTCGATAGCCTGCCCCGCCTGCAAACGGTCACGGATCGTGCCCAGCAGGCGCTGCGGCAGCTTTTGCGAGCCATCCATTGCAATTTGCCAGGTGCGGTGACGCAGCGCGGGATTATCAAATCGCGCGATCAGATCGCCTTGATAGGCGGCCAGATCGGTGCCTTCGGGCACATGCAGGGTCGGGGCGACCTCCCGCGTCATTAAATGCCCGACAAATTGGCGCAGCGCCGGCATGGCCATGGCCTCGCTCACCGTCTCGCGGCCGGCAAGATAACCCAGATAGGCAATCGATGAATGCGATCCGTTGAGCATGCGCAGCTTCATCAGTTCAAATGGCGCGACATCTTCGACAAATTGCACGCCATATTGGCCCCAATCCGGGCGGCCAAGTGGAAAATCATCCTCGATCACCCACTGCGAGAAAGGCTCGCTCACCACCGGCCAAGCGTCTTCGCATCCCAGGCGCCCGGCAATCCGCGCCCGGTCGGCGTCGGTGGTTGCGGGCACGATCCGGTCGACCATGGTGGAGGGGCAGGCGAGGTTTTGGGCCACATAGGCACCCAGCCCGGCGTCGATGGCATTGGCCAACTGCTCAAGCACCTTTTTGGCCGTAACGCCATTGGCGGGCAGGTTGTCGCAGGTCAATACGGTAAAGGCCGGCACGCCGTTCGCCCGCCGCACTGCCAGCGCCGCCAGAATATACCCCGGCGCCGAGCGTGGCCGTGTCGGATTGGCAATGTCGTGGACGATATCGGGATGGTCGAGGCGCAGGTTGCCGGTGGCTGGATCGTGGCAATAGCCCTTTTCGGTCACGGTCAGCGACACGATTTTCACGTCCGGATGCGCCATGGCCTGCACGAGCCTGTCCGGGTCTTCCGGCCCGACCAAAACCTCGCGAATGGCACCAATGATCTGCAAACGCTCGCCCGCGCCATCCTGAATGCTCAGGCAATACAGCCCGTCCTGCGGGTTCAGCGCGAGACTGGTATCCGCCGCCCGCAAGGATGCGCCAACAATACCCCAGCGCAAGTCCCCGCCCGCCAGGACGGCATCGGTGTAGCAGGCCTCATGCGCCCGATGAAACGCGCCAATTCCCAAATGCACGATTCCGGTCTTCAACTGGTTGCGGTCATAGGAAAGCGCCATGGCGGCAGGCACATGGGCATTGTCCAATCGAATCTGGGTCATGGTTGCTTGATCTCGTGTTTCATAATAAGGCGCACCTGCGCCGCTGCAAATATCATGGTGATGGGCATGGTGCCGAAAACCTTGAAACTCACCCAGAAGGCTTCGGTTTGGGTGCGCCAGACCACCTCATTCAAGGCAGCCAGAAAGAAAAAAAACAGGCCCCAGCGAACGGTCAGCTTGCGCCAGCCCTCATCATCCAGATGGAATACCGAGTCCAGCACGATCGGCAACAGCAATTTGCCAAAAGCCAGCGTTCCCAGCAGCGCCGAGCCGAAAATGATATTGACGATGGTCGGCTTCATCTTGATGAAGGTGGGATCCTTGAAATACAGGGTCAAGGCCCCGAAGAATACCACCGCGACCGCCGTCACGACCGGCATGATTGGCAAGTGCTTGGTGAGGATATAGGAAGCCGCCAGCGCCGCCAGAACGCTCGCCATGAGCACGGCCGTTGCCACATAGATCCCGAATTTATAATTGGCGAGAAAAAACAGTGCCAGCGGCCCCATTTCCAGCACCAGTTTTTGCAATGGGTTTTGCGGGGCACGCGCGCGCGGGCGAACGGCCATATCCGGTTCAGACATTTGCTTCCTCCAGCCCGGCAATCGCCCGGGCAAAATCGCGGGCGGCAAAGGGCTCAATATCATCCAGGGTTTCGCCAACACCGATATAATGCACGGGCAGCTTGAATTTCTCGGCGATCGAAACCAGAATCCCGCCGCGTGCCGTGCCATCCAATTTTGTCATGATCAAGCCGGTCACACCGGCCACGCGACCGAAAATCTCCACCTGGCTCAGGGCGTTCTGGCCAACAGTGGCATCCAGCACCAGCAAAACCGCATGCGGCGCGCCGTCTTGGGCTTTTTTCATGACGCGCAGAATTTTTTCAAGCTCGTCCATCAATTCGGTGCGATTTTGCAAGCGCCCGGCGGTATCCATCAAAATGACATCGGTTCCGTCCTGCTGCGCCGCCTGGATGGCTTCAAAGGCGAGGCTGGCGGCATCGCTGCCCTGCGCGCGCGCCATGACGGGGGATCCGGTGCGCTCACCCCACACGCGCAATTGCTCGATGGCGGCGGCCCGGAATGTGTCGCCCGCCACCAGCATCAGGCTGTGGCCCTCGCGTTTGAACTGGCCGGCAAGTTTTCCAATGCTGGTGGTTTTGCCCGAGCCATTGACGCCCACCACCAGAATCACGAACGGCTTTTTGGAGGTGTCAATGGTCAGCGGCAGCGCCACCGGTGCCAGCACATTCTCGACCTCCTGGGCCAGAATGGCTTTCACTTCTTCGGGGGCGATGGTTTTTTCATAGCGGCCCTTGCCAACGGCGGCGCTGATGCGCTGCGCCACATTCAGCCCCAGATCAGCGCGGATCAGCACATCTTCCAATTCTTCCAAAGAGGAGGTGTCGAGTTTGCGCTTGTTGAAAATATCAGAAATGCCTTGACCGATGGCCGAGGATGACCGCGACAGGCCAGCCCGCAACCTTTGCCACCATGATCGCTTGGGCCCGGTTGCAATGGCGGACGGCGCTGCGGGCACAAATTCATCCGCCACCAGCGGCTTGCTTTGCGCCGCCATTTCCTCGGGTTCGTCCGGCACCAGGGCAGGGGCGGGCGCAGCAACCAGGGCTGCTTCGGAACTTTGCACCGCTTCAGCTGGCACTTCAACCGGCATCAAAACGGGCTTCACCGGTTCAGGCGCAGGTGCCGCGGCGATGGCCTTTGCATCGGTTTGGGCTGCGGGCACGCGTTCGCTGCGGCCAAACAGCCGCCCCAACAGGCCTCGCTTTGGTTTTTCATCGCTTGCGGTCATGCTTCATCCGTCCTGTTTCAGCCTTGACCCATTCAACGGATCGGCGCAATTGAAAATATGATCTCCTCGAATAGAACTTTGTGCATGACACCGGAAGAGCTAAACGCGCGCCTTTTGTACCGGGATGGCTTGATGCTCGTCATCGACAAGCCAGCCGGCATTGCGGTTCATCGCGGCCCCAAGGGTGGCGATAACCTTGAAGCGCATTTCGATGCCTTGCGGTTTGGCCTGCCGCGCAATCCGGCACTGGCGCATCGGCTGGACCGCGATACCTCCGGTTGCCTGGTGCTGGGCCGCCACCACAAGGCGCTTGAAAAACTCGGCCTCCTGTTCAAACAGGGCAAAATTTCCAAAACTTACTGGGCCGTGGTCGAAGGCAATCCGGAAGCAGATTCCGGGCTCATTGACCTGCCGCTGGGTCGGCTGGATGCCACAAGGGGTTGGTGGATGCAGGTCGACCCGCTCGGCCAACCGGCGCAAACCCGCTGGCAGGTGCTCGGCCGGGCAGGTGGCCACAGCTGGCTGGCTTTGGAGCCGCTGACCGGGCGCACCCATCAATTGCGCGTGCATTGCGCCGCCATGGGCTGGCCTATTCTGGGTGATCCGGTCTATGGCAACAAACCTGCCGATCCCTTGCCCATGCACCTGCATGCGCGCCAGATCATTGTGCCGATCTCGGCCAACAAAGAGCCCATCCACGTTGAGGCACCCGTGCCCGCGCACATGCGCGTGCAGATGGCGACGCTCGGTGCCGAAATCGCCTAAAGGCGCTGTGCCACCATCTCGCGCAGGCTTTTCAGATCGCGCGCGAAAAAGCGGATGCCTTCTGCGAGTTTTTCGGTCGCCATCTGGTTTTCATTCATCCGCCAGCGGAAATCAGCCTCGCGGATCGGCGGCGGCGTCGGCTTGCTGGCTTTTTCGGCGATTAGCTGGGGCAGCAGAACCCCATCATGCTCGGCGAGCGTTGCCAAAAGTTGCGGTGCAATCGTCAGGCGGTCGCAACCGGCCAATTCCTCGATTTCCGCCACATTGCGGAAGGACGCGGCCATGACAATGGTCTTGATGCCGTGGACCTTGAAATGATGAAAGATCGCTTTGACGGAGATGACGCCGGGGTCGGTCTCCTGCGTGTAAGTCTGGCCGGTGTTTTTGACATGCCAGTCCAGAATCCGGCCAACGAATGGCGAAATCAGAAAGGCTCCGGCATCGGCGCAGGCGACGGCCTGGGCCATTGAGAATATCAACGTGAGGTTGCAGTCAATGCCTTCTGCCTGCAACACGCGGGCCGCCTGCGCGCCCTCCCATGTTGCTGCAATCTTGATGAGGATGCGGGCACGAGAAATGCCGCGCCCCTCATAATCGGCGATCAGTTCGCGTGCCTTGGCAATTGTGGCTGCCGTGTCGAATGACAAATCCGCGTCCACTTCGGTCGAAACCCGCCCGGGAACCCGCTTCGACAGTTCAACACCGAAATTGACGGATAGCCGATCGGTGATCTTGTCAATCTCCGCCTTTTGGCTGCGGCCCCATTTCAGCGCCTCCTCAACCAACGGCGCGTGCGCTGGCATTTGCGCGGCTTTCAGGATCAACGTCGGATTGGTGGTGCAATCCTGCGGCTTGTAGGTGGCGATTTGCGAGAAATCGCCGGTATCTGCCACTACGGTTGACATTTTGCGCAATTGATCAAGTTTGCTGGACATGGGAAGCCCTTCCTGTTGGCAAAGGCATTAGGGCGTCGTTGATTTTTATGCAAGCCACGCCGTTCCCTCCCGCATTTTGCGCATATCACGATCGACGCAGGGTTGCGACTTGTGACTCACCGGTTTATAGCAATGAAAATGTAATATTCGTGAAATATCCAGATCATCCAACAATATCAGGCACATGATCAAGCTTTATCATCATCCTCTCTGCCCGCATTCCCGCTTTGCCCGGCTCGCACTGGCTGAATATGGCATTGAGCCGGAATTGGTCGAGGAATTGGCGCCTGAGCGCCGTCACGATTTTCTGGCCATCAATCCCGCCGGACAGACGCCCGTCATGGTGGATGAAGATGGCACCCGCGTGCCCGGTGCCGTCAATATCGCCGAATATCTGGACGAAACCCGCGGCCATCTGCTCGGCGACCATCGCCTTATGCCGCCCGATCCGGTCGCCCGGGTTGAGGTGCGTCGGCTGCTCGATTGGTTCCATGCCAAATTTTTCGCTGAGGTTTCCAGCCATCTGGTGATGGAGAAGGTGTACAAGCGGTTCTTGAGTCCCGAGCGCGGCGGCGGTGCACCCAATATGGACGCGGTGCGTGTCGCCCGCCACAACGTGCTCTATCACATGGCATATATCGGGTATTTGACCACGCACCATAATTGGCTGGCAGGGGACGCCATCACTTATGCCGACCTGGCCGCCGCCGCGCATCTCTCCAGCGTCGATTTTCTGGGCGATGCACCCTGGGACGAGGATGATGGGGCAAGGCACTGGTATGCGATGCTGAAATCGCGGCGCAGTTTTCGGCCGTTGCTGGCTGACCGCGTGCGTGGCATTCAACCCAGTGCCGTTTACGCCGATCTCGACTTCTGACGATCATGCGCGCGCCTTCGCTCTCGCTTCGGGCCAGGCTGGATAAAAAGGCGCATGATCTGGGCTTTGACCTGTGCCGCGTGACAATCCCCGACGCTTTGGGCGATGAGGCGGGCCAGCGCCTGCAAGCCTGGCTGGCAGCTGGCTATGCCGGCGATATGGGATGGATGGCGCAAACGTTTGAGCGCCGCTCGCAACCCAAAAACCTATGGCCGCAAGCCCGCACGATCATCATGCTGGGGGTCAATTATGGCCCGGAGGGCGATGCCCTGGCCGGTTTGCGTCAGCCGGAGACTGGCAATATCTCGGTCTATGCGCGCGCCAGAGATTATCACGACGTCATCAAGGGTCGCCTGAAAATGCTCGGTCAATGGCTGGTGGCGCAGGCGCAAGCTGAGCAAGCGCCGGGCGGGATGGAGATCAAGGTCTTCATCGATACCGCGCCGGTCATGGAAAAGCCGCTGGCCGCTGCCGCCGGCCTTGGCTGGCAGGGTCGGCACACCAATCTGGTGTCGCGCGAAATGGGCTCCTGGCTGTTTTTGGGCTCGATCTTCACGACGCTCACGCTTGCCGCCGACGCGCCCGAGACGGACCATTGCGGCACCTGCCACGCGTGCCTTGATGTTTGTCCGACGGGCGCTTTTCCTGCGCCCTACCAACTCGATGCGCGCCGGTGCATATCCTATCTCACCATCGAGCATCCGGGCCATATCGCCGAGGAATTTCGCGCCAGCATCGGTAATCGCATTTATGGCTGCGATGATTGCCTTGCGGTCTGCCCGTGGAACAAGTTTGCGCAACGCGGCCGCGAGGCCAAACTGTCGGCCCCGCCGGATTGGCAAGCGCCCAGCCTGCGCGCGTTGCTGGCGCTGGATGATGCCGGATTTCGGCACCAGTTTGCCGGTTCCCCGGTCAAGCGCATTGGTCACACCCGGTTTTTGCGCAATGTGCTGATCGCCGCTGGCAATTCCGGGCAGCCAGATCTATGCGCGCCCGTCTCCAAGCATCTCCGGCACGCCTCGCCACTGGTGCGAAAAATGGCGGTTTGGGCGCTTCGTCAATTGGCATCTTTGCCTTATTGCTATGCCATGGCTGCGCAATATTTGCCTTATGAGAACGATGCAGAGGTCGTTGCAGAATGGAAAGCGTTGGGTGATGACAGGGTATAATTCATGAAGCTTCTGGTCTTTGGCCTCGGTTACAGCGCAAGCCATTTCGTGGCGGAATACGGCCGTGATTACACCGCCATTCGTGCCACCACCCGCGATGGCACCCCAACAATGGCTGGCGTGCAGGCCTTGGGTTTTGACGGCACCGGCGCGCCCGCCGCTATCGCCGCTGCTTTGGCCGAAACCACCCATCTCTTGATATCCATTCCCCCCGTCGGTTTGCAGGATGTGGTTTTGCAACAATTTGCGCCGCTGATCGCGCAAGCACCGCATCTGCGGGCGATCGTCTATCTCTCAACAATTGGCGTCTATGGTGACACCGGGGGCGAATGGGTGGACGAAGGCACCAGGGTCAATCCCGGCAGCGAGCGCACGCGCGCCCGGGTTGCAGCCGAGCAAGGCTGGCTGGCGCTGGCGCAGCCGGACAGGCGCGTGCATATATTGCGGCTCGGGGGCATTTACGGCCCCGGCCAGAATGCAGCCGAGAATGTGAAAGCGGGCACAGCGCGCGCCATCGTCAAACCCGGCCAGGTTTTCAACCGCATTCACGTTCGCGACATCGCCCAAACGATTGCCAGGGCGCTTGGTCATCGTGATGCGCAGGGCGAGCGCCGCCATATCTGGAACGTCACCGACAATGAGCCCGCGCCGCCGCAGGATGTGATTGCCTTTGCCGCGAAAGTGATGGACTTTCCCGCGCCTCCCGAAATCGCCTTCGCGCAAGCGCAGATGACTCCGATGGCACGCAGTTTCTATGGGGAGAACCGGCGCGTCTCCAACAAGGCCATGATTGAGAAGCTGCATGTTTCGCTCGCCTATCCAACCTATCGCGAGGGCATAAGCGCGCTCGCCGCCCAAATAATGCAGGCCAAATAATGCAGGAAGGAACCCAAAATGAACCTGACCGATGAACAACACGCCATTCGCGAAATGGCGGCCGATTTCGCCCGGGACAATCTCGCACCCCATGCCGTCGATTGGGATCAGAACAAGCATTTCCCGGTGGAAGTGCTGCGCGCTGCCGCCGCGCTGGGGCTGGGCGCAATCAACGTGCGCGAGGACATCGGCGGCTCGGGTCTGGGACGCTGCGAGGGCGTGTTGATTTATGAGGCACTGGCGCGAGGTTGCCCGTCGCTGACCGGTTACCTGTCGGTGCATAACATGGTCTGCGCCATGATCGATAAATTTGGCACGCCCGAGCAGCGCCAGCAATTCTTGCCCAAACTGATCAGCATGGAACATATGGGCTCGTATTGCCTAACCGAGCCCGGCTGTGGCTCGGATGCAGCTGCGCTGAAATCCCGCGCCCGGCAGGAGGGGGATCATTATGTTTTGAATGGCCAAAAGCAGTTCATCTCCGGGGCTGGCAGCAGCGCGGTCTATATCGTCATGGCACGCAGTGGCGGGCCTGGGGCTTCCGGTATTTCCGCCTTTATCATCCCCAAAGATGCGCCCGGCCTGAGCTTTGGTGCCAATGAGCGAAAAATGGGCTGGAACGCGCAGCCCACCCGCGCCGTGATACTGGAGGATGTGCGGGTGCCGGTTGCCAATCGCCTCGGCGCGGAGGGCATGGGCTTCAAGATTGCGATGAGCGGGCTGGACAGTGGCCGTCTCAGCATCGCCGCCTGCTCACTGGGTGGCGCTCGCGCCGCCTTGCACAAGGCCTTGGCCTACACCAAGGAGCGCAAGGCATTTGGCCAGAGCCTCGACGCCTTTCAAAACGTGCAGTTCACGCTGGCCGATATGGCAACCGAGCTCGAAGCGGCCGAACTGCTGCTCTGGCGCGCGGCGCAAGCCTATGATGCCGACGAGCCGCGCAAAGGCGAACTCTGTGCCATGGCCAAGCGCTTCGTCACCGACACGGCCTTCAATATCGCCAATCGCGCCCTGCAATTATTGGGCGGATATGGCTATCTTGCCGACTATGGAATTGAAAAGATCGTGCGCGATTTGCGGGTGCATCAAATCCTTGAAGGCACGAATGAAATCATGCGTTTGATCATCGCGCGCGGTATTCTGGCCGAGGGCCGATGACGCTGAACCGCGCAAACAGCGGGGTGCTGAACACGCATAAACACTATATTTACCAAATAATTGGGTAACGCCGTTAGGGAAGAACCCAGGTGCTCCGATTAAGACCATCGCAATAACTTGCTCCTAAGGTCGAGCCACTCAAGCAAGGCAACGGAGCCGCTGGCTTGCAAAGTGAGTATGACAAATTTGGAGCCCTATCATGAAGAACATTTTCTCGCGTTTCGTTAAGGACCAGTCCGGTGCAACTGCCATTGAATACGGCATGATCGTTGCCCTCATCAGCGTTGCCATCATCGGCGCAGTTACCGCCATCGGCGGCAAGCTCAGCACCGCCTTCAACACCATCAACACCGACCTCTGATACTGAGGTCATCCGTTCATCGGATCAGGAAGCGGCTCCGGACATCCGGAGCCGCTTTTTTGCATTTTGCGGGATTTTTGAACGGTCGGGCAACCTCGGCCGTTTTTAATCGCGGGCGAACGTAACCAACTGTAAATCCCGCTTTGCTATAAACGGTCAGGAAAGTGCATTGCATTTGCCGAGCCAGTCTGGATGCAGCCTGGCAAGCTTGAAGGAAAAGGCCAGAGTTTCATGTTGCACACCCTGCTTTTAAGCCTTTTCCCCGCCATGATGGTATTTGCAGCCGTCTCGGATCTGTTCACGATGACCATCTCCAACCGGCTGTCGATTTTGCTGGTCGCGGCATTTCTGGTCAGCGCGCTGTATCTTGGCATGCCGCTCACGCAGATCGGCTGGCAGATCAGTTGCGGCATTGGCATTCTGGTTCTCACCTTTACGCTGTTTTCATTTGGCTGGATCGGCGGCGGCGACGCCAAGCTCGCAGCGGCCACCGCGCTTTGGGTAGGCTGGGCGCATGTGATGGATTACGGCCTTATCGCCTCGTTGCTGGGCGGTGTTTTGACCAGCTTCCTGATTCTCGCGCGCAAGTTTCCTTTGCCCGGCTTTCTGTTGCAATACCCGTGGGCTACAAGGTTGCATGACCCCAAAACCGGGGTTCCCTATGGCATAGCGCTGGCCGCTGCCGGCATAATCGTCTATCCCCACATCGCTCTGGCCGTCGCGACATTTGCCTGACCAGCAGGGGTATTTTTGCCCGCCCAATCGTTAATGAAAAAAACGACGTTGTTTTTAGACATTTACAGAATCAATTAACCTTAATTTGACGATTGGATGTTCCACTGGCCGCAAGCCCAAATCAGGGCAGTCGTGTCACTGGAACCTAAATTATGAAAATCGCGCGTCTTTTAGTGGTTGGTGTGGCTGTGGCAGCCGGCGGAACTGCGCTCATTTTGATGAATCGCTCGAAGCCGGTGGAGGTCAAGGCCGTGGTCGCCGCGCCCGTCGTGGTTCCAGACCATATTTTGACGATGACGCGGGATGTGCCGCTGGGCACGATTCTTGAGCCCAATGACATGGCCTGGACACCTTGGCCCGCCGCTGCCATCACGGCGACGATGGTGGTCGAAAAGAAAGATCCCCAGGGGATCACCCAGAATGTCGGCGCGATCGCGCGTGAATCATTCTACAAAGGCGACCCCGTCAATCCCGAAAAGCTGGTGAAAGGTGCCACCGGCTTCATGTCGGCGTTGCTGCCCAGCGGCATGCGCGCGGTGGCCATTAACATTGAAGGCAGCGGTGCCACTTCTGCCGGCGGCTTCATCCTGCCCAACGATCGCGTTGACGTGCTGCGCACTTACAATGACGCAACAGCGACCCGCATCAACGGCATTCCCACTTATGGCGTCCAGACCGTGCTCACCAATGTGCGGGTGTTGGCCATCGGGCAGAACATCAAGGACCAGAAAGGCAAGCCAACAGTTGTTGGCAGCAATGCAACGCTGGAACTAACGCCGGAACAGACCGAAACCATTTCGCTCGCGCAAAAGACCGGCAGCCTGTCGCTGGCCCTGCGCAGCATCACGGATTCCAATCAGGCGAAAAACGGGCCGGGGACCGATGCCCCGCAATCCAATCAGGGGTTCACTGTCGTTCGCTATGGCATCGCCCAGGATGCGGGATTGAATTGATGTGCACGACGCTAACCCAGAACCAAACCGCAATGACACATTATTCCAAGGTTACGGAGATCCGTTCATGAACCGCCAATTTCCAAAAAACGCGGGTCCCCTGCTCACTTGTGCCCTCGTGGCGACCTTGGCGGCGACGCCGTGGATTTCCACTGCCTCGGCTGGCCAGCGTTATGGGCACGCGACTTCGGCCACGCTCACCCGCAACATAACCATGGGCGTCGGCCGCTCGATGATTGTGGATCTGCCCGCTGATGCCACGGAAGTATTCGTCGGCAGCCCGGACATTGCCAATGCGATCGTGCGTTCCCCGCGCCGCATCTACATCATGGCCGTCAAAGCCGGGCAAACCTCGATCATTGCAATGGATAAGCAGGGCAACCAGATTGCGGATCTTGAGATCAGCACCGGACGCAATATCGAGGAACTGGGCCGGATTTTGCGCATGGCCATCCCCGGTGCCAACATCAAATTGAGCACGGTCAACGATACCATCATCATGTCGGGCGAAGTGGAAAACGCCATTGACGCACAACAGGCGCTCGACATTGCCAAGGGCTTTGTTGGCACGCCCTCGCAAGGCGTGGCAAACGGTGGGCAGGATTCTGGCAAAGTGGTCAGCGCCATCACCATCAAGGGCCGCGATCAGGTCATGCTGAAAGTGCTGGTTTCGGAAGTGGACCGCAACGTCATCAAGTCCTTGGGTATCACCCAGGCGGCTTTGCAAGGCAGTTGGGCCACTTTTGGCATGTCTAACCCCTTCACCATCAATTCGGCCGCCGCCGCTGGCGCCAGCCTGTTGCTGTCCAATAATTCGGGCAATCGCCAGGCGCTGGTCAATGCGCTGGAACGCAACAGCGTCGGGCGGGTTCTGGCCGAGCCGAATGTCACCGCGATTTCGGGCGAAACCGCCAAATTTACCGCAGGCGGCGAGTTGCCGGTGCCGTCTGGCAGCAATTGCCCGGCGACCAGCTCGGGCACCTCGAACCTCAACAATGTCTGCGTCGTGACTTTTGCCTACAAGCCCTATGGCGTGACCTTGAATTTCACGCCGATCGTTTTGTCGAAGGGCCGCATTCAATTGCACATTGCGACCGAAGTGACCGAAATCGATCAATCGCACCAGTTCCTCACCTCCACCGGCTCGATTCCCGCTTTCACCACGCGCAAGAATGAAACCACGGTGGAATTGCCCTCTGGCGGTTCCATTGCCACCGCCGGCCTTATTTCGACGATCTCGCACACCGCCATCAACGGTCTGCCGGGCCTGATGAACCTGCCGATCCTTGGTGCACTGTTCCGCTCGCGCGATTATCTGCGCGACGAAACCGAATTGATGATTACCGTCACCCCTTACATCGTCAAGCCTGTGCCGCCCAAAGCGCTGTCCATGCCGACCGATAATCTGGCCGACGCCAGCGATCCCCGCTCGATCCTCCTCGGCCAGGTCAATGAAATCTATTCTTCCGCCAATCATCAGCGTCGGTTGAGCAATTACAAAGGCCAGGTCGGCTTCATCAACGATTGAACCCAACCTTGATTGACATGCGCGTTACCAAAACGAACCCTATGCAGAAAGCGACACCAATGGCTAAATCCTCGCCCTCTCCAGCCACCTTCCGGATTGGCAGGCACCTCAGGCTGATACTGGCTGCCGCTGGCTTGGCTATCCCGCTGGCGGGTTGCGCCGGCAATCAGCAGGGACAAGTTCCAGAAGTCTCGGCCGATTATCGCATCGAACATCCCATCGTGCTCACCCACGCCCAACGCGTGCTGGACGTGTTTCCGGTGGGCAATTATGCCCGCCTCGACGCGGCCACCGCCCAGCGGCTTCACGAATTCGCACAAGATTACGCCGCCCGCGGCCAAGGCCGGATTTCAATTCTCGTGCCCGAAGGCACGGGCAATGACGCCAGCGCGCGGCGAGCCGTGCCGGCCTTGCGGCATGCGCTTTACCGTTACGGCGTGCGGGCCTCGACCAGCGTCAGCTCCTATCCCATCGAGAACCCGCATCTGGCTGCGCCCATTCGCCTGACTTTCTCGAAGCTCTCGGCACGTGTTGCCAACAGATGCGGGGAATGGCCAAGCGATCTGGCCAGCGGTTCCAGCGTCGAGACCTTCCAGAACCGTCCTTACCACAATTATGGCTGCGCGACCCAGAATGCACTGGCCATGGAAATCGCCGACCCGCGTGATCTTGCCTCGCCAGCCGGTGAGACGCCGCCCGATACCGCCATGCGCGTTCGTGCCATTACCGCCGTTCGTAACGGAAATGATCCCGGAACGAAATGGAATCTCCAGAATACTTCGATCAGCAGCATAGGGGCTCAGTAATGCTCGACACGCATGATACAAATTTGCAAGTCGTCACGCATGAGGTCATCCTGGGCGAGTTGATTGCGCCATTGCCGCGCGTTTCGGTTCAGGCATTCTGCGAAACAGCCGACGTTGCTTCGGTGTTGAACGATGCCATCTCGGATCGACGCATGGACAAGGCCCACGTCAAGGTGCACATGGGCGGCGCTTATGCCGCGGTGGAAGCCTACCGCTCGGCACCCACCCCCAATGTCATCATCCTTGAAACTGGCGCTGACCGCGACCAGTTGCTGGCCAATCTCGATGCGCTTTCGGAATTCTGTGACCATGGCACCAAGGTGGTCGTCATTGGCAATGTCAACGACATCGGGCTCTATCGCCTCCTCAAAGAGAAGGGCGTCAGCGAATATCTGGTAACGCCTTTCAACGTCATTGATTTCATCCGCGCCCTGTCGGGCCTGTTCAACGCGACGTCAACCGAGCCACTCGGTCGGATGATCGCAGTTGTGGGTGCCAAGGGCGGCATCGGCGCTTCCACGGTAGCCCATAACCTTGCCTGGTCGATTGCGGCCTCGCAGGAAATTGTCACTGTGCTTGCCGATATGGACGTGGCCTTTGGCACGGCTGGCCTCAACTTCAATCAGGACCCGCCGCAGGGCATAGCCGACGCCGTGTTTGCGCCGGATCGTCTCGATGCCAACCTGCTGGATCGCCTGTTGTCGAAATGCAGTGAAAAGCTCAGTATGCTGGCAGCTCCGGCCATGCTGGATCAGGTCTGCGATTTCAAAGAAACCGCGTTTGACGGCATTTTCGATATCCTGCGCAGCACCGTGCCGTGCATCGTCGCCGATGTGCCGCATAACTGGACTTCATGGGCGCGACGCGCTTTGATCAGCGCTGAGGAAATCGTGATTGTGGCAACGCCCGATCTGGCCAATCTGCGCAACACCAAAAACCTGATCGACACGCTACGCACCGCTCGCCCGCACGACACTAAGCCGCGCCTCGTCATGAACCTCGTTGGTATGCCGAAACGTCCGGAAATCTCGGTCGCCGATTTTGCAAAATCGCTGGATCTTGAACCGACCATCACCTTGGCTTTTGACCCCAAACTATTTGGCACGGCTGCCAATAATGGTCAGATGCTGGCCGAAATCGACGGCGGTGCCAAAGTGGCGGAAAGTTTTAACCATTTGGCTCGCATAGTCACGGGACGCAGCGAATTGAAAAAGCAGAAACGCAGTATTTTTGAGCCTTTGGTAGCGCGGCTTTCCAGGAAAAAGGCCTCCTGAACCAAATGGTCGAAGGCCGCAAGGCCGCTTTGAAATTCCGCCATTCGGAATTTCAAAAAGGTGGGAAGTCAAATTCGGGCGCAGGCGACAGATACGGGATTATAAGGAATGTTTGGTAAGCGGGCAAATCTGGCATCCCCCTCGGCATCCGCGGCTAACCCCGCGGCAACGTCCAGCAATAATGCCGCTGCGCAGCCCAAGGCCGCAGCCAAGGTCCAGGTCACGCCCCCGGTCGAGGCGCGCAAATCCGAGGAATATTACAAGACCAAGAGCATGATATTCGGGGCCTTGATTGAGGCGATCGATCTGTCACAGCTCAGCAAGCTTGACGCGGAAAATGCGCGCGAGGAAATCCGCGACATTGTCAACGAGATCATCAAGGTCAAAAACTACGTCATGTCGATCGCCGAGCAGGAAGAACTGCTCGATGATATATGCAATGACGTTCTCGGCTACGGCCCGCTTGAGCCGCTGCTGCTGCGCGATGACATCGCCGATATCATGGTCAACGGTGCCCAGCGCACCTTCATCGAAGTCTCGGGCAAGATTCAATTGACCGGCGTGCGTTTCCGCGACAATGCGCAATTGATGAACATATGCCAGCGCATCGTCAGCCAGGTGGGTCGCCGCGTCGATGAAACCTCACCCATTTGCGACGCACGTCTGCTGGATGGTTCGCGTGTCAACGTCATCGCGCCGCCGCTGGCCATTGACGGCCCCGCGCTCACCATTCGTAAGTTCAAGAAAGACAAGTTGACGCTGGACCAGTTGACCAAGTTCAACTCGATCTCGCCCGAAGGCGCTGAAATTCTGAAGATCATTGGCAAGGTTCGGTGCAATGTTCTGATTTCCGGCGGTACAGGTTCGGGCAAGACGACCCTGCTCAACTGCATGACCAATTATATCGAGGATGATGAACGCGTCATCACCTGCGAGGACGCTGCCGAGCTTCAGCTTCAACAAGCCCATGTGGTGCGCCTCGAAACGCGCCCCCCCAATCTGGAAGGCATGGGCGCCATCACCATGCGCGATCTCGTTAAAAACTGTCTGCGTATGCGTCCCGAGCGGATCATCGTCGGCGAAGTCCGCGGCCCGGAGGCCTTCGATCTCCTCCAGGCCATGAACACCGGCCACGATGGCTCCATGGGCACCTTGCACGCCAACTCGCCGCGCGAGGCGCTCAGCCGTCTTGAATCCATGATCACCATGGGCGGCTTCAGCCTTCCCACCCGCACCATTCGCGAAATGATCACCAGCTCGGTCGATGTGATCGTCCAGGCAGCCCGCTTGCGCGATGGTTCGCGCCGCATCACCCACATTACCGAAGTGCTCGGGATGGAAGGCGAAGTGATTATCACGCAGGACCTTTTCGTTTATGAAATCCTTGGCGAAGACGCCAATGGCAAATTGCGCGGACGTCATCGCTCCACGGGTATTGGTCGCCCCCGTTTCTGGGATCGCGCCCGCTATTACAATGAGGAAGAGCGCCTCGCCGCCGCCCTCGACGCTTCGGAGGCAAGCGATGCCCGTTGAGCCATTTCGGCCCTTGATGGGGAGTGAGTAACATGGACACCCATGCGATTATGGTCGCGGGCCTGGTGATCGTTGCGGTCAGCGCCGTCGGCTTTGCCGTTATGCCCTATTTGACCGGTGAAGTGCGGGCGGAAGCGCGTCGCGAGAACCTGATCAAGCCAGGCGCCAAAGAAAATGTCGCGCGCAGTAAGGACAACGACAACAAGCGCAAGCAGGTGGCCGAAAGCCTTAAGGAAATCGACCATCGACTGAAGAAGAAATTGACGCTTGAAACCCGCTTCATGCAGGCCGGTCTCAATTGGACGCGCGGCAAATATTATGTGATCAGCACATTCATGGCGATTGCCAGTGCGGCTTTGGTCTTTGTGGTCAGTCACAGCCTTTGGCTTGCCGTTGTGATGGCCGGCGTCGGCTTCTGGGGCTTGCCCCTGTGGCTGCTGACGTTTTTCAAGAAGCGTCGGCTGAAGGCATTCACCGAAGCATTCCCGCCGGCGATCGATATCATCATTCGCGGCATTAAATCGGGTCTGCCACTTGGCGATTGCCTCAAGATCATTTCCTCGGAAGCCCAGGAACCCGTGCGCAGCGAATTTCGCCAGATTGTTGAAACCCAGATGGTTGGGCTGACGGCGACCGAAGCCATTGAACGCCTGGTGGATCGCGTGCCAAGTTCCGAAGCCAGCTTCTTTGCCATCGTCATTGGCATTCAGCAAAAGGCCGGTGGTAACTTGGCTGAAGCTTTGGCCAATCTCTCCAAGGTTTTGCGCGAACGCAAGAAAATGAAACAGAAGATCAAGGCCATGTCTTCCGAAGCAACCGCTTCGGCTGGTATCATCGGCTCGCTGCCGATTGCCGTGACGACCCTGATCTATTTCACATCTCCAAAATATATGTCGATTTTGTTCAATACATCGAGCGGAAATTTTGTGATTGTTTGCAGCCTGTTCTGGATGTTCTGCGGAATCATGGTCATGAAGAAAATGATCAGCTTCGACTTTTAAAGTAAATTCACAAGTATGCACGGTGTTTAGATATGATTGGCGCGATAGTCGATAAACTGACAGATCCACATTTCATTGCAAGCCTGCTTGTGGCAGTGGCGGCTGCGGCCACAGTGCTGACCTTGGCTATGCCTCTGGTGGATACGGATACGCTGGGCCGTCGCATGAAGTCGGTAAGCGTCGAGCGCGAACGCATCCGTATGCGCGAACGCGAGAAGCTTTCCAAGAGCAATACCAAGACCCAGTTGCGCCTGACCCCCAAGGCCCATATTCAGGCCATTGTCCAACGCTTCAACCTCACCAAATGGATGGGCACGGAACACGCCAGGATGCAGCTTGCAATGGCGGGCTTTCGCGGTGCCCAGTCAGAGCCGACCTTCCTCGTCGCGCGTCTGGCTTTGCCCATCATCTTCATGCTGGTGGCGGCGTTCTACCTGTTCGTGCTCGGGGTGCTGCAGTATTCGTTCATGATCAAGCTCGGTGTTGTCATTCTGGCAACCTATATCGGCATCAAGATGCCGGAAGTCTATTTGAACAACATCATTTCCAAACGCCAGCTTTCCATTCGCCGGGCATTTCCGGACGCGTTGGACCTTTTGCTGATCTGCGTGGAATCGGGCATGTCGATCGAGCATGCGTTTCGCAAGGTCTCAATGGAAATTGGCCAGCAATCGATTCCGATGGCGGAAGAACTGACCCTAACCACGGCTGAATTGTCCTATCTTCCAGATCGCCGCACGGCCTATGAAAACCTTGGCAACCGCACCGGCCTCGACGCGGTTCGTGCGATTTGTACGGTGCTGGTGCAGGCCGAAAAATACGGCACGCCGCTCGGCACCGCCTTGCGTGTTGTTAGCCAGGAATCGCGTGATACCCGCATGATGGAGGCGGAGAAGAAGGCCGCCGCCCTGCCACCCAAGCTGACGGTTCCGATGATCTTGTTCTTTCTGCCAGTGCTGTTTGCCGTGATTATTACCCCGGCTGTTATTCAAGTTCGCCAGCAATTGCATTATTGAGCGCAGGTCGGGGGCGGGCGATGGTCTTTGGACCCGCCCGCGCCAAAACTCGTTTTGTAAAATTCAATATTGGATCGAGACTTCGCGGTGGCTTTTGGCGCTGCGGAGCGCCGAGAGCGCAATCGCCAGCGAGCGTAAGCCATCCTCGCCGCTCGCCAGCACCTGACCCTTGCCATGGATGGCCTTGTGGAAGGCGCGAACGCCCCGCAAATACAGGTTTTCATGCGCCAGTTCCAGCGCATGTTCGCCATCCTTGTCGCGCAAGGTCACACTGCCGATCGGGTTTTGGGTCATGCAATCTTGCGCATAGAGCGAGCCTTCAGTGCCATGCACTTCAAAGCTGGTTCGGGCATAGCGGGTGGTGTAGGCGTCATGAAACTGCGCCAGCAGCCCGCTTTCGAAGCGCATCGTGCCCATAATGCCATCTTCGATGCCGGAATGGCCCATTCCCGAATTTTGCACCATCGCCGAAACGCTCACCGCTTCCTCGCCCAATACGAAGCGCAGCGTATCGGCGTCATGCACTGTAATGTCGAGCGCCACGCCGGCCCCGGTCTTGGTGTCCTTGATCCGCCAGCCCTGCAAATGCGCTGGCAGGTAAACCGCGTGACATACCCGTGCGAAAATGGCCTTGCCAATCCGGCCTTTGGCAATGGCATCGCGCATGGCGCCATGGGTCGCGGCATTGCGCAAATGGTGGTTGGTGGCCATGACCAGCCCAGCCTTGTCCGCTGCATCGACCATGGCTCGTGCATCGGCCAGTTTCAGCGTCAGCGGCTTCTCGCACAATATGTGCTTGCCAGCCGCCACTGCTGCCATGTGCTGGCGCTTGTGAAGGTTGTTGGTGGTGGAAATATAAACCGCATCTATGTCGCTGGACAGCAGGGCCTTGAGACTGGTCGTTGAATGGGGAATGTGATTTTCCCGGGCATAGGCTGCCCCGCGCGCCGCATCGCTGCTCATCACATTGACAATCTCGCCACCATCGGCGCGAATGGCCGCAATAACTTGCGTTTTCGCGATATTGGTGGCGCCGATCAAGCCCCAGCGCACTGCCTTCATTTTCCTGCCCCCTGCGATTGTTGGTGGCAGGGAAGCTCGCCCATTGCCCGGGCGGCGTCAAGCCTGATTGTCGGCCTCAGCTATGCGCCTTGGCGTGGTCAAGCATGTGAAAGCCTTGGGACTCAAACGCCTTGTCGGCGGTGCCATTGGCCAAAAATTTCATGAACGCATCATTGGCCTGACTGTCCCCCTTGCCGGTTGCAGCGGCTGGATAAACAATCGGCGCATGCGAATTGTCCGGAAAGGTCGCGACAATCTTGACCTTGGGTTCGGCGTGGGCGTCGGTGGCGTAAACAATGCCAAGCGGGGCTTCCTTGCGCGCCACCAGCACCATGGCTGCCCGCACATTGTCGGCCATTGCCAGATGCGGCTCGATGCTCGGCCACAGTCCCAGCTTGATCAGCGATGCTTTGGCATATTCGCCAACCGGCACGGATTTAACGTCTCCGGTTGCAAGGCGACCATTGCCCAGTGCCTTGGCCATATCCGCCGATGTCAGTGGCAATGCGTCAAAGGGTGCGTCCTTGCTGGCAATGACCACCAGCCGATTGGTCAGGAGGTTGAACCGGCTGCTGGCCACAACGGCGTGATGCTGCTCGGCAAAATCCATGGAGGGCTGATCGGCAGAAATGAATATGCCCGCATTGGCGCCCTGATCAAGCTGTCGCGCCAGCGCCAGTGAGCCGCCATAGCTGATTTCGACCTTTATGCCGGTTTTGGCCGTAAATTGCGCGGAAGCATCGTCCAGTGCATTTTTGAGGCTGGCGGCAGCAAAAATCACAATCGCCGGTTTTGCTTGCGCCAAAGCCGACGGGCTATTGCCCGCCAACACGCTGGTTGCTGCAACGGTCATGGCACTAAGGCTGGTGAGGGTGCGTTTCAACATGGTAATTCCTTGGGTGAACCGAGACTGGCAATCGCCAGTTCGAAAATCATAAGGAACCCACGTTCCGCAATCGCCCCGAGCGCTCAGCATGAAGGCAGAATTTTCTAACATTCGCCTGGCGAGCTGTCAATTTTCGGCGGTCTTTGGCTCCGGCGCATCTCAATCGCGCAAACGGGCCAAAACCTCATCGACGCTGACAATGGTGGCAAATTCAAACCCGAGCGTTGCCAGATGCACCCTTTGCACGAGATCGGCCGGAACAATCTCGCCATGGCCGTCGGGAAGCGCGAAACACGCGCAGGCATCGCCCACCACCAACATTTTGTAGCCCAAATTCGCGCCCATCCGCACCGTGGTAGAGACGCACATATCCGTGCTGATGCCAAAAGCAACGATGGTTGAAACGCCAAGCCGGCGCAATCGCAAATCCAGATCCGTGCCAATAAACGCCGAATTGACGCTCTTGTGAACCAGCGCCTCGCCGCTTTGCGGGGCAAAGCCCGGCCGCAGCGCGTGGCCCTTTGTGCCCGGTGCCAAAGTGGAGCCCGGTTCGGCGGAATCATGCTGAACATGAATGATCGGGCGACCCGCCTCGCGCCAGCCAGCCATCAGCCGCAACGCATTGGCGTCCTGGCCCGGATTGTTGCGCGGTGGCCATGAAGGCATGTCAAAGCCCACCTGCATGTCGATCGGCAGCAAAACGCAACGGGCGTCCAGGGCATGTATCATTTCAGAAAGACGTAAATGTCGACCTTGAGGGAATCGTCTTCGTCATCCTTCGGGATGGTGAGAAATTCCTCCATGAACTTGTCCTGCGCCACAAGCTCGCGTTCATCGAGCCAGGCTGTCAGCGCCTCATAAGTGTCGTCAATATCCTGATAGGAAGCGCGGTGTTCAAACCGCACCGTCTTGCCGGTCGGCGTTTCGCCCGCCTTGATATTATCGGTTAATGCCAAATCGGCGGGCGGAGCGGCGGTCAGCGGCACCAGGGCATCATAAGTGAAGCCATCGTCGCTGGTATCCAGAAAGACCGCCAGCGGCGCGCCTTTGGCGGTCAATTTGGCGGTTGCGATCTGGGCGTTGATTTTGCGGAATGCGTCCATCAAGGTGGTGAAACCATCATCCCATTTCGCCGTGCCATGGATCACCAGCGCCGGCTGCGCGGTCAAATCCATTTTCTGGGCATTGTCGATGCCCGGTTTTGGGCCCGGCGCATCGGGTGCGGTCAGCAGGGGTTGGTCAGGCGCCGCCGCCGGTGCGGAGGGCGTGGGCGACGCCGCCGCAGCAGGCGCGGGGGCAGACGGCGCCGTTGTGGCAGGCGCAGTAACCGTGGGCAAGGGTTTGGCACCATCCGTTGCCGCCAATGCTGGCAGGCCCGCAAGTGCGCCCAGAAAGAGGCTTGCCACCAGCCCGGCCATCGCCCCAAAAGAGTGCGATTCTTTACCAGCAAATTTCATTTAGTTTCTCCAAACACCCAAGAGAAAAGTCAATATAACCCGCAGTTTGCACTCGGCACCGAGCAATTGCCAAGGACAATTGGCACCGCTTGCATCGAATTCTGGCATGCGAGACATTTTTGTCCTATAGGACTGAAATATGTTTTTTTCCCGGAACTGAAAGCCATGTCTTCGCCATTTGATCATCATCCCTTCCTGCGCATGAATGGCATTGGCAATGCCATTATTGTGCTGGATTTGCGGGGGGATGGCCTGCAAATGACACCGCATCACGCGCGCGCAATCGCCAGAGCGGATGGCTTGGCCTATGATCAGATGATGGTGCTATACCCCCCGCGCACCCCCGGAACCGAGGCATTTGTCCATATTTACAATAATGACGGCACGCTATCGGGCGCTTGCGGCAATGGCACGCGCTGCGTCGCCTGGG
This sequence comes from Hyphomicrobiales bacterium, assembly GCA_019075865.1. Taxonomy (GTDB): domain Bacteria; phylum Pseudomonadota; class Alphaproteobacteria; order Rhizobiales; family Beijerinckiaceae; genus REEB77. Next base: position 311,481 of record JAGXAN010000001.1, read on the forward strand.
CCTTGATGCAAAACAGCGATGCGCGCATCCTGAAGGTTGAGACACAGGCCGGTATCCTCGATTGCACGAGGCTGGATGATTGGCACTTCACGGTCGATATGGGGCCACCCAAACTGGGCTGGCAGGACATACCGTTGAGCATGGCACCGCCGGACACGATGCAGGTGTCTTTGCCGGGATTTCCCAATTTGCCACCCGCCGCCATGGTCAATATGGGCAATCCGCATGCCGTGTTCTTCATGGCCAATATCGATGACTGGAACCTGCCCGAACTTGGGCCGAAGCTGGAAAACCATCCGATTTTTCCACAAAAGGCCAATATATCATTCGCGCAGGTGCTGGCGCGTGGTCTCGTTCGGTTGCGGGTATGGGAGCGCGGCGTCGGTATCACGCTGGCATGCGGTTCGGCGGCATGTGCGACGCTGGTTGCCGGTGTCAGTCGCCAATTGCTCGACAATGCCGCCACCATTCGCCTGCCCGGCGGCGAATTGCAAATGCTGTGGCGCAATTTGGCTGGCAGCGGCAAGCCCGCCGACCGTCACGTGGAGATGAGCGGCGCGGTTGAACTGGAATTTGCCGGACGCTTCGACCCCGCGATTTTCGCATCGGTAGCAGCATGAGCGCGCACACATGAGCGCCAACATCGAGACGGTGAACTTTGGCTGTCGCCTTAATATCGTTGAAGGCGAAGCCATGCGCCGGGCCGCCGAAGCTGCCGGCCATGAGAATCTGGTGATCGTCAATACCTGCGCCGTCACCGGAGAGGCGGTGCGTCAGGCCCGGCAGGCGATCCGCCGACTGGCGCGTGAAAAGCCGGATGCCAAAATCATCGTCACAGGTTGCGCCGCGCAGACCCAGCCCGAGTTGTTTGCCGATATGCCGCAAGTGACGCGCCTTATTGGCAACAGCGCCAAAACCGCCCCTGGCACTTGGGCCGACCTATTTGCAACGGAGCGGGTTCAGGTCAATGACATAATGGGCGCGCGCGAAATGGCCCCGCATTATCTGGATGGGCTGGAAGGCCATACCCGCGGCTTCCTGCAGGTGCAGAACGGCTGTGACCATCGTTGCACCTTCTGCATCATTCCCATGGGCCGGGGCCCATCGCGCTCGTCAGCCATGGGCGATATTGTGGGGGAGGCGCGCAAGCTTCTGGAGCATGGCGTTGCCGAAATCGTGCTCACTGGCGTCGATCTGACTTCCTGGGGCCAGGATTTGCCCGGCACGCCGCGTCTCGGACAATTGGTGCAGCAAATGCTGGTGCAATTGCCGCAACTACACCGCCTGCGCCTTTCGTCGCTGGATTGCATCGAGGTGGATGACGCCTTGTTCGAGGCCATTGCCCACGAACCGCGTCTGATGCCGCATCTGCACCTGTCGCTGCAATCGGGCGATGACATGATTTTAAAGCGCATGAAGCGCCGCCATTCGCGGGCGGATTCGGTGGAACTTTGTGCGCGGATTCGCAAAATGCGCCCCGATATTGTGCTGGGTGCGGATTTGATTGCCGGTTTTCCCACCGAAACAGAGGCAATGTTCGCCAATACGCTGGCATTGGTGGAAGATTGCGGGCTCACGCACCTGCATGTTTTTCCTTATTCATCGCGTCCCGGCACGCCGGCCGCCAAAATGCCGCAAGTGCCGGGCGACGTTGCCCGCGAGCGGGCGCGGGTGCTGCGCGAGGCAGGGCAAGCGGCCTTGCACCGTCATATGCAAAGCCAGATCGGGCGCACCTTGCGCCTGTTGATGGAGCGTGGCGGTATGGGCCGCAGCGCCGATTTCACCAAAGTGCGCACGGACGCCGGTGCTCCCGGCGCGTTCGCCGATGTCCGGGTCCAGGGCATTGACGGCGATGTCCTGGTCGGCGTCGCGGCCTGATCCGCCCCGTCAGCCCTGAAACACGCCAAAATGCTTGGATAATTTGAGCCCCTGCGCCTGATAATTTGAGCTTAAGCCAGCGCCATAGAGCGTTTGCGGGCGCTCCAGCATGCGCTCATAAACCAGCCGCCCGACCATCTGGCCGTCTTCCAGCACGAAAGGCACATCATGGGAGCGCACTTCCAGCACCGCCCGCGCCCCAGCGCCCCCCGCTTCCGAGGCACCAAATCCGGGGTCGAAAAACCCCGCATAATGCACGCGAAACTCGCCGACGCCCGCATCGAACGGCTTCATCTCGGCGGAGTGGTCGGGCGGCACCCGAACCGCCTCCTTGGACGCGAGAATATAAAACTCGCCCGGATCCAGAATGAGTTCGCGCGTTGAATGGGCCAGCATCGGTTCCCAGAAATCAGCCGGGTCCAACTGGCCGACCACGTCAATATCGATCAGTCCGGTGAAGCGCTTGGCCCGGTAGCCTATGGTGGCATGGGCACCAAAGCCGGAAAGGTCAACCGAAACGCCAACCCCATCGTGGATTGAGGGCGTATTGGAGGTGACGAGTGCTTCGCGCTGATGCAAGGCGAGATGGCCGGCATTGTCGAGCCGCGCATCGCCGCGCCGCAGCCGCATCTGGCTAAGGCGCGAGCCTTCGCGCGCCAGCACCGGAAAAGTGCGCGGCGATATTTCGGCAAACAGTGGCCCGTGATACCCGGCCTCAATCTCGTCAAACATCCGCGCGCCGTCGGCTATGACGCGCGTGAAAACATCAATGCGCCCGGTCGAGCTTTTTGGATTGGTCGAGCCCGCAATATCGGGCGGCAGCGCCAGCCCCTCCTGCAATTGCGCAATATAGACCGTGCCAGCCTCCAGCACCGCGCCCTGTCGCAGATCAATCTCGTGCAAGGCGTGACGCTGGATGACATCCTCGACCTTGCGTCCAAGGCCCGGCAAAAAGCTGGCTCGCAACCGCCAGGCTTTGGCACCCAGCCGCAAGTCAAGGCTCGCGGGCTGCACCTGCCCGCTGGCAAACGGACGCGCCGCCACAATCGCCCGCGCATGGGCAAGCGCCTCGATCTGGTGGTCAGGCAATATCCCGGCACTTTGCCCCAAGCTCATGTTCCTTCTCACCAATATGCTTTGCAGCGATCACGCGGCACCCATGCAAGGCGCAATCATGACTTTCGTAACCGCCCGATCATCTGTTATAACCAAGTTCGACCATGCGCAAACCGCATCGGTGCGGTAATTCACAACGAACCTTGCCTTTTGAAAGTTTATTATGGCCCATAAAGCGAAGACCCCTGCATTTCGTCCAGCCACTGCCCTTGTGCATGGCGGCACCATGCGCAGCCAGTTCGGCGAAATGTCGGAGGCCTTGTTCCTGACGCAGAGCTACGTCTATGAAACCATGGAAAGCGCTGAGGCTCGGTTCAAGGGCGAAGCGCCCGGCTATATTTACGCCCGCTATGGCAACCCGACCGTTGACATGTTTGAAAAGCGCATGGCGATGCTGGAGGGCGCAGAAGCGGCCCGCGCCACGGCCAGCGGCATGGCGGCCGTTACCGCCGCCATTATGGGGCAGGTTCGGGCTGGCGATCACGTCGTGTCGTCGCGCGCCCTGTTTGGCTCCTGCCTTTATGTCGTGGAAGATCTGCTGCCGCGCTTTGGGGTTGAATCGACGCTGGTTGATGGCGAGGATTTGCAGCAATGGCAGGCGGCCATGCGCCCCAATACCAAAGTGTTGTTTGTCGAAAGCCCGACCAACCCGACCCTGTCGCTGGTGGATATTGCCGCTGTTGCCAAAATAGCCCATGCGGGCAATGCGACGCTCGTGGTCGACAATGTCTTTGCCACGCCTCTGCTCCAGAAACCGCTGCAACTGGGCGCGGACTGCGTGGTTTATTCAACCACCAAGCATGTGGATGGGCAAGGCCGCTGCCTTGGGGGCATTATTTTGGCCTCCAGGGATTTCATCGACAAGCACGTGCACAACCTGCTGCGCCAGACCGGCCCGGCCATGTCGCCATTCAATGCCTGGGTGATGCTCAAGGGCATGGAAACGCTGGAATTGCGGGTGGCGCGCCAAAGCGGCAATGCCGCGAGAATTGCTGATTTCCTTGCAGGTCACCCGGCGATCTCGCGCGTGATTTACCCCGGCCGTGCCGATCACCCGCAATATGAACTGGCCAAGCGCCAGATGACGGGCGGCAGCACATTGGTGGCGTTTGAGATGGTGGGCGGCAAAGCGGCGGCCTTTGCTATGGCCAATGCGCTGCAAATCGTGAAAATCTCCAATAATCTGGGCGATGCCAAGAGCATGATCACTCATCCGGCAACCACGACCCACCAAAGGCTGCAACCGCAGGCGCGGGCAGCCTTGGGTATCAGCGATGGCATGCTTCGCCTTTCCTGCGGCATCGAGGACGAGTTGGACCTGGTCGAGGATCTTGCGCAGGCATTGCAATATGCGGAAGCTTTCCACGCCGCCGCGCAATAGGGCGTTATTATCAGACTTTGGCTGGCGCCCCGCTCAAAGGCGTGCCAGCCAAGCCGAAATCCGCTCCACCGCCTGCTGCATGTCGTCGGGTTTGGGGGCAAAGCAAATGCGCACATAAGGCGCACCGCCGGCCCCAAAAGCGGTTCCGGGGGCGACCCCGACATTAGCCTCATCTACCATTTTGATGGCCAGGGCGCGCGTGTCATCCGCGCCGTCAAAACGCGCAAACAAGTAAAACGCCCCGGGCGGCGTCGCAAAACGCACCTTGCCGGTCTTGCGCAAGCCTTCGCACAGGATCGTGCGGCTCTTGGCAAAGCGGGCGATCTGGTGGGCGACGAAATCCTCGCCGCGCGTGATCGCGGCAATGGCGGCGCGCTGGATCGGCACGGAATTGCCCGACGTTGAATATTGAACGAGATTCTCGATGATCGGCGCCAAATCCGGCGGCGCTTCCAGCCAGCCACAGCGCAGGCCGGTCATCGCCCAGTTTTTCGAGAAAGTCTGCACAAACATGACCTTATCGTTCGGGCCGATCAGATCATGAAACGAGGGCGCGCGGCCACCGTCATAGACGATGCGGCCATAAATTTCATCAGCGATAATCCAGAGATCATGCGCCCGCGCCAGTTCCAGCACCGCTGATAATTCTTCCAGCGAACCGGTCCAACCGGTCGGATTGGAAGGTGTGTTGATGATGATGGCACGCGTGCGCGGGGTGATGGCGGCGGCTAGCATGCCAGGGTCGAGATGCCAGGCGAGATTATCCCCGGTGCCGCCCATCTGCAGCGGAACCTCGACCGGCAAAGCCCCGCAAACCGAAAGGGCACCGACGAAATTTGGCCAGGCCGGTGTTGGCACCAGCACTTCGTCCCCGACCCCGGCCACCATACGCACGGCAATGTGCAAGGCATGCATGCCACCGGTCGTGACAAAGAACCGGTTGGCATCAAACGGAACCGTGCTGCCGGCAAACGGGCTTTGGTAGTGGCGTGTCATATATTCGGCAATGGCACTGCGCAGCTCCGGCAGGCCCAACTGATGGGTGTAAAAAGTTTCGCCCGCCGCCAGCGAGCGCGTCGCCGCTTCACGGATGAAGGTGGGCGTTGGCATGTCGCCCTCGCCAACCCAAAGCGGAATCAGGCCCTGTCGGCCGCGGCCATAATTGAATACCTCAACGATGCCACTGGATGGGGCGTGTACGGCCTCCGTTCGGATGGAGCGGACAAAATCTGGAGTTTCGATTTGGCCGGATTCAGATAAGGTCACGCAGCGCTCCAGGGTTTGCAAAAAAAAGGCAGCCCAGTAATTAAACTGGACTGCCTCGCATGCCTAGAACTTTGTGCGCCGTCGCCGGGCTTTAGCGCTTGGCCAGCAAATCACGAATTTCGGTCAAAAGAGCTTGATCGGCCGTGGGTGCCGCTGGTGCTTCCGGGGCCGCCGCTTCTTCCTTTTTCAGGGCGTTCATCTGCCGCACGATCAGGAACAATGCAAAAGCAACGATCAGGAAATTGATGATGATCTGAATGAAATTGCCATAGGCCAGAACCGCACCCTGCTTGCGGGCATCGGCCAGAACCGGCGAATTCACTGCCTTGGCCAGGCCGAGGAAGTAATTGGTGAAATCAAGGCCACCCGTCAGACTGCCGATCAACGGCATGATGATGTCATTGACCAGGGAGTCGATAATCTTTCCGAATGCGGCACCGATGATGACACCTACCGCCAGATCAAAAGCATTGCCCTTGACTGCAAATTCCTTGAATTCTTTTAACATCGCCGAGCCCCCGTAATGGATGAATAAACCAGATATTGTGCAAACGCATTCCTGCACACGCAACGCAATAGCTTAAAAATATATCGCAAACAGCATTGAAGTCAAACGCGCGCAGGGCCTAGATCCCCGCTTTTCTTGCGGTTTTCCCGTCTCAAAACGCAAAAACGCGGGCTTTTGGCCCGCGCTTGCAATTTGGTGGAGAGTTTCGATCAGTAACGCTTGGTGATTGGCGTGCCTTGATCGGCATTGGGGTCATAGGCTGGCGCTGCGCCATAGCCGCTGGAGACGAGCGTGCCGCCAGTGGCTGCATTGTGGCCCCAGTACATCGGCTGCCCATTGCCTTCGCCATTGGCACCCAGCAACCAGCGCATGCCGATGTGGAAGTCGTTGGAGAACATCTTGTATTTGTGCACTTCGTAGTGGCAGCCAGTCGTTTGGTTGCAGATGATCGGGTTGGAACTCATCTGCCCCATGTTCAGGTAACGATAGCCAAACTCCAGCTTGAGATTGGGCGTGACCGAATAGGCAATGCCGGTCATGAGCGCCCAGGCCGGGGTGAATTTGCTGGAAGACCCCGATTGACCAAAGCCGCCGTTGACGCCCTGATCCGTGATGGCACCGAGCCGGTTGTAGGAAGTACCAATACCGGCACCGACATAGGGAGTCAGATTGTACCAGGTGCCAAGATCGGCATAGCCGTTGGCCAGAAACACCGTGCTCTGCACGTTGCCAGTGTAGGTATCAAAGCATCGGCCAACCGCGCCAGCCGCCGGGGCGACAGGGCCGCAATAGCCGGTGGTTGCCGGAGCGGGCAGCAGATTATTGGTGTAGCTCTCGACATTGTTGAGTGCGGCCTGCGAGCGATATTCGCCGGTCACGTCGGCGCGGAACCATGAATTGACCTGATAACCGACACCGAGGCGCAGGAAGGTGGAATCACCGATCGAGCTGGAATCCGTGCCAACACCGGCAGCCGCCGGATTGAAGGTCGGGTCGTCAAAGGTTGTGCGCAACAGCTGATGGTTGATGCCAACGCCCACATCGCCGCGCAGATACCATCCCGAATAATCTGGCTGGTCATAAATGACCGGTGCCGGGGGCGGGGGAGGGGGCGGCAACAAATCGGCTGCCAAAGCCGATCCCGAAAGGGCGAGGCAGAAAGCCGTCGCATATTTGAGGGCTTTGGAAATGCCCATGAGCGAATATCCTTCGATTGCTGGGCGCTGAACCCATGGTTGATCAAGGCCTTCACCATGCCGCACAGGCGTTAAAATAGGTTTAACCTTAAAATTTAACCTTACTCATGCCTAAACCTATATATTTCAATGGATTAGGCAGCAGACATCATTGCCTGCCCAAGCTCGGCCGAAGCATAATTTCGCAAATTGGCGTTGAAATTGCCTGATTCAGCCCGCTATTTTCACGCCAAAGCATTGGCTCAGAAACTGGCCGCCATGCTGGAGTCCGCCGCCGTCAATGCCGTGACCAATGCCAACCGAAATATGGTATTGGCAATTCATGCCGGCCTTGCCGAGTTCTTCGCTGGCCATGAACAGGGCATCAATTGGAATCACCTGATCCTGATCGCCATGAACCAGAAGTATCGGTGTCTCGCGGGCGCTGACTTCCGGCAGGTGCTCCGGGCCGACCAGCAGCCCGGAATAGCCCAGAATGCCAGCCAGATTGCGACCGCGCCGCAGCCCGGTATGCAGGGCCATCATCGTGCCCTGGCTGAACCCGACCAGCGCCAGCGCCCGCTCATCGAGGCCATGCTTGGCGAGTTCATCCGTGAGGAAGGCATCCAGTGCCGGCTGCGCTTTCGTCACCCCGGCCCAGCGCTCGCTCGGGTCACGCTGCGACAGCGCAAACCATTGCCGCCCCATTGGCGACATGGCACATGGCTCGGGCGCGTTGGGCGCAACAAAAGCGGCATCGGGCAGCAATTGTGCCCATTGGCGACCGATTTCGATCAGGTCTTTGCCATCGGCACCATAGCCGTGCAAAAATACCACCAATTGCCGCGTTTTGCCAGATTTCGCCGCGATGCGCGGCCCGTCGATCTTTTGTGCCATGAGAGGTGCGTTTCCCTGCCATTATTGTGGGACGATTCAATCGCGATGCAAACCATCCGCTTTGCCGCGCGTCAAGGTTTAATTGTCGGGGGCTTGCGCCATGGCGGCAAATTCCGTGCCCGATTTCACCGCCCCGTAATAAGCCCACACCAGCCGCGCCGCGACGCCGCGCCAGGGGTGCCAGCGCTGCGAAATCACCTCCAGCGCCTTGGCATTGGGGCGCTCGGGCAGATCGAGAGCCATGCGCACGCCCTCCTGCAAAGCCAGATCGCCGCTCGGCCAGGCATCCGGATGGCCAAGGCAGAACAACAGGAATATATGCGCCGTCCATGGCCCTATCCCCTTGATTTGCGTGAGCCGGTCATGGGCGGCATCGGCCTCCATATCGCCAAGGGTGGCGAGATCGAGCTTGTCGTGCAGGATCGCGTCGCACAGGGCCCGCAGGCACTTTATTTTGGGGCTGGAGAGGCCGCATTGGCGCAAATCCGCCTCGCTCGCATCGGCGATGGCGCTGGCTTCGAGGGGGTCGAAACGGGCGCTTACCCGCGCAAAAATCGACCGTGCACTGGCCACCGAAACCTGTTGCGAAACAATGATCGCCACCATGCCGGCAAAGCCGGGCGCGCGCTGGCGCAGCGGTGGTGGCCCGGCGCGGTCATGCATCATGCCAATCAATTCCGGATCGAGCGCTTTCAATTGAACGAACGCCTGTTCCAGTGCATCCTCGCAATCAATGCGGTGCAAATGGCGACGTTTGGGGGTGGACTTTGCCATCGGCTTCGCAGATTTTGACACGGGACAATTCCTTGGATCAGCAGGAGCAAAGCTGAATGCGCGCGCAAAAGCAAAGTATATTTCGCTTTGCCCCCTCGCCCAACGGTTATCTGCATCTGGGCCATGCGCGCTCGGCCCTGCTCAATCAGGAAATAGCCGCCCAAACCCATGGCAAGCTGTTATTGCGCATGGAAAATCTGGATGAATTGCGCTGCCGCACCGATTATGAAACCGCGATCATGGAAGATTTGGCCTGGCTTGGCGTTAGCTGGCAATTGCCGGTGCGGCGCCAGTCCGAGCATATCGACACTTATGATGCCGGCCTCGGGCAATTGCGGGCGCGCGGCTTGCTCTATCCCTGCTTTTGCTCGCGGCAAGACGTAGCCAAAGCGGTCGCTGGCCGCGCCAATTGGCCGTGTGATCCCGATGGCAGCCCGCTCTATCCGGGCACCTGCCGCCACCTTTCCCTGCGCGAGCAGCAGGCCCGCGCCCGCGATGTTGTCGCTCCCGCCTATCGCCTCGATATCGCCCAAGCGATCAAACTCGTGCCGCAGCGGCCAGAATGGCACGAATATGGACCTGATGGCGTTCTCAAAACCGTGGCGGCAGATCCGGCGCAATGGGGGGATGTGATTCTGGCACGCAAGGATATTCCCGCCTCCTATCATCTGGCCGTCGTGCTGGATGACTATTTGCAGGGTGTCACCCATGTGGTGCGGGGCCAAGATCTTTTTGCCGCAACCAGCCTGCATCGGCTGTTGCAGGAATTGTTTGATTACCCCGCCCCCGATTATTTCCATCACACTTTGCTGTATGATGTCGCCGGACGTAAGTTGGCGAAAAGCATTGGTGCCAAATCCCTGTGGCAGTTTCGGGCCGAACATTACACCAAAGAGGATATTATTCGCATGGCGCTGGCGTGACCGGCATTTGCCAGATTGTAAATTGTGCGAATCGCGATCAAATTGGCATCTCATCCGCGCGGCAGCGTGCCAGTGAAATCCAAGTTGCCTTCCCAGGATTACCGTCCGTGAATTTTCCCACCCCCCTCCTCGTATGCGACATTGGCGGCACCAATGTGCGCATTGCCCGGCTTGACCAACCCGATGCGCCATTGAGCGCGCCGGTATTCCTGCAAACCAAAGCCCATGCCAATCTGGATGCGGCCGTGTTGGCGACGGGCGATTTTGCCCAAGGCGTTCGCGCCCTTGTGGCTTGTGGTGCCGGGCCGGTGATCGGTCGCAAATTGCAGCTCACCAACGCGCCTTGGCTGATTGATGGCGCGCAAATCGCCGCGAAACTGGGATTGGCGCAAGGCCTGCTCCTCAATGATTTCGAGGCTTTGGCACTGTCGCTACCGGTCATTGCCAATGCCGATTGTCAGGTCATCATTGACGCTGCCGCTGTCGCAAGCGGCCCGCAATTGATTCTCGGGCCGGGCACTGGCCTTGGCATTGGCGCGCTGATAAAGGCGGGGGGGCGCTATTATCCGCTTTCCAGCGAGGCTTGCCACATTGATTTCGGGCCTTTGGGGACGGAGCAAGAAGCGTTTTGGCCGCATCTCACCCGCGAATTTGGCCGCGTCAGCACTGAAAGCGTGATGTCGGGGCGCGGGCTCATGAACCTGCACCAGGCGCGTCTGCAAGCCAGGGGCTTGCCGCCAGACCCGATGCAGCCCGATGCTTTCAGCGCAATTGCTGCGCGCGATCCAGCCAGCGAAGCTGCGGCCAGCGTGCGCATGTTCTGGCAGCTCATCGCCCGCTTTGCCGGGGACATGGCCATTACCTTCATGGCGACCGGCGGGGTCACGCTGGCGGGTGGGGTGTTGCCGCGCCTGCTCGCTGGCCTCGATGGCGCAGCTTTCGCCAAAGCCTTCCGCTTCAAGGGGCCGGCCACGCCGGTGGCAAGCCAGATTGGGGTGCGGCTGATCACCGCCCCCGATCGCGTGCTGAAAGGCATGGCGGCCATTGCCACCGCGCCGGAGCTTTATGGCATCGACTATTCGACGCGTGCCTGGCATTTAATCGGCTGAACAGCTTTTAGTGGGTTGATCCACTTGCAAAACTCACCGGCCCGATTGACTTCGCGCGCACACACCGTCATTGATGCGCCCGCTTTTGCATGAACTTTTGGCCCGACCGCAAGGTCTGCGAGCCGCAACTTAAGGAAATGCGTCACATCATGTCACGTTTGGTGATGAAATTTGGTGGCACCTCGGTTGCCAATATCGAGCGCATCCGCAATGTCGCGCAGCATGTGAAACGCGAGGTGGACGCAGGCCATCAGGTGGCGGTCGTGGTTTCCGCGATGTCGGGCAAGACCAATGAACTGGTGGCCTGGTGCCGCGAAGCGTCGCCCCTGCACGATGCGCGCGAATATGATGCGGTTGTGGCATCGGGTGAGACGGTTACCGCCGGACTGCTGGCGATCGCGCTGCAAGACATTGGCATTCAGGCGCGCTCCTGGCAGGGCTGGCAAATCCCGATTCTCACATCGGATGCGCATGGCTCGGCCCGCATTGAAAGCATCCATGGCGATGAGATCGTCAAGCGCTTCACCGAGCGCAAGGAAGTGGCGGTCATCGCCGGCTTTCAGGGGATTCACGCGCCCACGGGCCGCATCACCACATTGGGTCGGGGCGGTTCGGACACCAGCGCTGTGGCGATAGCCGCGGCGATCAAGGCAGATCGTTGCGATATCTACACCGATGTCGATGGCGTTTACACGACGGACCCGCGGGTTGTGCCCAAGGCGCGCCGCCTAGAGCGCGTGGCTTTTGAAGAAATGCTGGAAATGGCCTCGCTCGGGGCCAAGGTATTACAGGTGCGCTCGGTGGAAGTGGCCATGGTGCACAAGGTGAAAACCTTTGTGCGCTCGTCATTTGATGACCCGGCCAATCCACAGCCCGGCACGTTGATTTGCGATGAGGAGGATATTTTGGAACAACAGGTCGTAACCGGCATCGCTTTTGCGCGGGATGAAGCGCAGATCACTCTGCGCCGCGTCTCGGACAAGCCGGGCGTCGCCGCTGCCATATTCATGCCGCTGGCCGAGGCCAACATCAACGTCGACATGATCATTCAAGTTGTTTCGGATGACACGACCACCACTGATCTGACTTTCACGGTTCCGGCGATTGATTTCGAGCGTGCCAAGGGCGTGCTGGAGAAAGCCCGCAGTGAAATCGGCTTTGCCAGCATTCAGGGTGCCATGGATCTGGTGAAAGTCTCGGCGATTGGCATTGGCATGCGCAGCCACGCTGGCGTCGCCGCCCGCGCCTTCAAGGCTTTGGCCGAAAAAGGCATCAACATCCGCGCCATCACCACCTCGGAAATCAAATTCTCGGTTTTGATCGACGCGGCCTACACGGAATTGGCCGTGCGCACCCTGCACAGCCTTTATGGGCTGGACAAGGCCTGAACGGCACCCTCTGGAGCCGTGCCTTGGGCATGGCAGCCGCCCCTTCACAAAGGTGAAGCGAACTGTATGCTGATCCCATGCACGGGAGGCATACCCACGGGAGGCATACCATGGCGCGGATCCAGAATTTTGACGAATATGACGCCCTTGGGCTGGCCGCGCTGGTCGCCAGCAAAGAGGTAACCCCGGCTGAATTGCTGGACGAGGCGATCCTTCGGCTGGAGAGTGTTGAGCCGCAAATCAACGCCGTGCCCATCCGCCACGATGATTTCGCCAGGGATCAGATCCAGCGCGGGCTTCCGGTGGGGCGATTTCACGGCGTGCCATTCCTTTTGAAGGATTTGACGATCCTGAATGGCACCGTCACCACTTTTGGTTCTCGGGCCTTTAAGGGAAATGTTGCCGATCATTCCTCGACGCTTGCCACCCGCTATCTGGAAGCGGGTTTGAGTATATTTGGCAAAACCGCCTCGCCTGAATTTGGCCTCAACCTCACCACCGAGCCGGTGCTCTATGGCCCCACCCGCAACCCCTGGAATCTCGATCATTCGCCGGGCGGCTCCTCGGGTGGCGCGGCGGCTGTGGTGGCAGCAAGGGTTCTGCCAATGGCCCATGCCACCGATGGCGGCGGCTCGATTCGCGTGCCCGCTGCCTGCTGCGGCCTGTTTGGCCTCAAGCCGAGCCGCGCCCGCACGCCGCTGGGGCCCGATCGCATGGAAGGCTGGGCGGGCATGAGTTGCGCCCATGCCGTGTCGATCAGCGTGCGTGACAGCGCCGCACTGTTGGATGTAACGCATGGCCCGGAGCTTGGCAGTCCCTATCATGCGCCGCCACCGCCGCGGCCCTATCTGGAAGAAGTTTCGCGCCTTCCCGGCCAATTGCGCGTGGCTTTTTGCGCCCACCATCCGGACGGCTCGGCCATTGACCCGGAGGTTGCAACCGCCGTGCGCGACAGCGCTCGCCTGCTGGAAAGCCTCGGCCATTTTGTCGAGGAGCGCGCGCCCGATATTGCCCTGAATATGGGCGCTGCGATGGAGACCATCCTTGGGAGCAATATCGAAGATCTGTCGCGCATCCGGGGCAAGGCGCTGGGGCGTGAACTTGGGCCCGAAGATCTGGAATTCTTCACACTTGCGGTTCGCGCGATTGGTGCCAAGACGCTTGGGGCCGATTATGCCGCCGCCACCGCCACGCTTCACGCTTTTGGCCGCCAGATGGCTTTGTTTTTTAACGACATCGACATATTCCTCACGCCAACCTTATGTGCCCCGCCCCTGAAACTTGGGCAACTCAACATGATGAGCCAGGACGTTGCCGCCTATCTGCAGCTTTCCCGGCGCTATTGCCCATGGACGGCCATGGCCAATTTCTCCGGGCAACCGGCGATGTCGGTTCCGCTGGCATGGAGCGCCGCCGGTCTGCCCCTCGGCATGATGTTCAGCGCCCGGTTTGGCGAAGAAGGCCTGCTGTTTCGCCTGGCCGGCCAATTGGAGCAGGCCCGCCCCTGGAAAGACCGCAAGCCGCCGGTTTGCGCCTGACGCGCCCGCCCGCATCGCATTTTGTGCCATAAGCCATTGACCTTGCCTTGCTTTGGTATATCTGCAAGCAATAGTCGCAAGAGACAAACGCCCCTGCAAAACCCGCTTGTTGGCTGGCCATTCCTCCAGCATCCTGTAACCTCGTGTTCTTGCGCCGTCAGCCCGCCATCGCTTACCTTGGCTCCCGAAGCTAAAGAGGCGAGCGAACCGTTGACGGGTTCGTTGACCCGCCCGCGCCATCCTTGGGCGCACCTGCAAGAATGAAAATGAGATCCCCGCATGCTCACCCTTATTTTGCTCATTCTTTCCAATCTTTTCATGACCACGGCCTGGTACTGGCATTTGAAAGACGGGATGGACAAGCCCTTGTTTCTGGTCATTTTGATTTCCTGGGGCATTGCCTTTGCCGAATATTGTTTGGCGGTTCCGGCCAACCGTTACGGCTTTGCCAGTGGCTGGAGCGCCGGGCAGCTCAAAATCCTGCAAGAGGCGATCGCGCTGATTGTCTTTGGCCTGTTTATGATTTTTTTCCTGAACGAGCCGTTGCACTGGCGTCATCTGGCCGCCTTCACCTGCATTATGGCGGCGGTCGGCTTCATGTTTATCGGCAAGTGACTCGGCAAGTGACGCGGTAAGTGACGCGGTAAGCGGCTCGCGCCGCGCAAGCTGATGAAAGCTAGGCGATTTTTGAACAATAACGATGTGAATATCGGGGATTTGGTGCCCTGGAGAGGACTCGAACCTCCACCTCTTGCAAGACTGGTACCTGAAACCAGCGCGTCTACCAATTCCGCCACCAGGGCATGGGCCGTTGGTAAGGGCAGACGGCGGCCTTGTCAATTGCTTCACGAACAAGAGTTGTGATCGCGATCAATTAACTGCATTCGGCAGACGCATGGCTGATTCCACCTATACAAGCGCAGGCAGATTCGCGTAAACAGACCAGACAAAGCTGGAAATGAGGCGCGGATGAGCAAGGGGCAACTGGTTACCGTTTTTGGTGGTTCGGGATTCGTTGGCCGCCATGTGGTGCGTGCATTGACGCGCGATGGCTGGCGCGTGCGGGTTGCGTCGCGGCGACCCGATCTGGCGTTTTACCTGCAACCTTTGGGGAGAACCGGGCAAACGCAGGCCGTGCAGGCCAATTTGCGTGATCCGGTTTCGGTTAGCGCGGCCTTGCGCGGTGCCAGCGCCGCCATCAATCTGGCTGGTATTCTCGCCCCAACCGGCGCACAGACTTTTGACGCAGTGCAGCACCTTGGCGCACAAATTGTGGCCCAAGCGGTGAAAGCCGCAGGAATTGAGAAATTTGTCCATGTGTCCGCCATTGGTGCCGACATAAATTCAGCTTCTGCCTATGCCCGCAGCAAGGGCGAAGGGGAGGCCAGCGTGCACGAGGCGCTGCCATCGGCGGTTATTTTGCGCCCGTCGCTGGTTTTTGGCCCGGAAGATGATTTTTTCAACCGCTTCGCCGCGCTGGCGCGGATGTCGCCCGTCATGCCCCTGATTGGTGGCGGCAAGACCCTGTTTCAGCCGGTCTATGTCGGTGATCTGGCGCAAGCAGTGGCGTTGGCGGTTGCCGGCAATGCCAAAGCGGGCACCATTTACGAATTGGGCGGGCCGCAGCAGCGCGATTTTAGCTCGCTTTTGCATTATATTTGCGACGTCACCGGGCGTCACCGCCTGTTTGTGCCGCTGCCCTTTGGTGCCGCCAGACTTTTCGCGGGCGTGACCGAAATTGCGTCAAAGCTGTCGCTCGGGCTTTACCCCAAAATGCTGACCATGACCCGGGATCAGGTATTGCTGCTACAGAGCGACAATATCGTCTCCAAGGCGGCGGAGAGCGAAGGCCGCACCTTGGCTGGCCTTGGCATCACCGCCGAAACCATAGAAGCGATTGTGCCAAGCTATCTGGCGCGTTTCCGCAAGTCTGGCGAGTTTTCAGCCGCCCAACCCTGAGCCTTTCGGGCGCGTAACCATCTGGAGCATTCAATGGCGTGCTATTTATATGATCGCCTCACGGCGCAGGGCGCCAGCGATGGAATTTTTCTGGAAACACCGGGTGGCCGTGCCCTTAGTTACGGCCAAGTGGCGCTTTTGAGTGCGCAAATCGCACATGCGCTGAAGGATTGCGGCACCAAAGCTGGTGATATTGTCGCGGTGCAAATCGAGAAGTCGCCCGAAGCTGTAATGCTCATGCTGGCGTGCCTGCGTGTGGGCGCGGTATTTCTGCCGCTCAACACCGCCTATACCGCCTCCGAAATCGCCTATTTCCTGGGTGATTCGCATCCACGGGTGTTCGTCTGCGATCCGTCGCGGGCGGGGGAACTCACCTCTATCGCCACCGCCGCGCATGTGGCACATGTGCTGACCCTGGACAGCGCCGGGCAGGGCAGTCTGATGGAACGGGCTGCCGACCAGCCGAAAGATTTTGAAAATGCCGTGCGCGGGGCCGATGATCTGGCCGCCCTGCTCTATACCTCGGGCACCACCGGGCGCTCGAAAGGGGCGATGCTCACGCAGGACAACCTCGCCTCCAACGCCCAGACGCTTTGCGACACCTGGCACTTTTCCAGTCGCGACGTTCTCCTGCACGCCTTGCCCATTTATCACACCCACGGCCTGTTCGTGGCCATCAACGTCACCATGATGGCCGGCGCGAAATTGCTGTTCCTGCCCAAATTTGACGCCGATCAGATCATTAGCCTCATGCCCCAGGCCACCTGCCTCATGGGCGTGCCGACATTCTATACGCGCCTGATCGAGCACCCCGGCCTCACCGCCGAAGCGGTTAAGCCCATGCGCCTGTTTATATCGGGTTCTGCGCCGCTGCTGGCCGAAACCCACCGAATATTCGCCCAAAAGACCGGAATGGCCATTCTGGAACGCTATGGCATGACCGAAACCGGCATGATCACGTCCAATCCCTACCAAGGCGCCCGCCGCGCTGGCACCGTCGGCCTGCCCCTGGCCGATGTCGAAGTGCGCGTCTGCGACCCAACCGATGGCCACCCGATGCCGCAAGGCGACATCGGCGTCATCGAAGTGCGCGGCCCCAATGTATTCAAGGGTTATTGGGAAATGCCGGAAAAGACCGCGGCTGAATTTCGCAAGGACGGTTTTTTCATCACCGGCGATCTCGGCCTCGTCGATGGCGAGGGCTATGTCCATATCGTCGGGCGTGGCAAGGATCTGGTGATAACCGGGGGCTTCAACGTCTATCCCAAGGAAGTTGAAAGCGAGATAGATGCGCTCGAAGGCGTGCAGGAAAGCGCCATTATCGGCTTGCCGCACCGCGATTTTGGCGAAGCGGTAACGGCGGTGATCGTGCTGGAAAAAGGTGCAAACCTCGATGAAGCGCAGGTTTTGGCAGCCCTTGCGCCGAAACTCGCCAAGTTCAAACTTCCCAAAAAAGTGATTTTTGCCAGCGAATTACCGCGCAACACCATGGGCAAGGTTCAGAAAAACCGGCTGCGCGATATGTTTTCGGCAACCTACGGATAAGGCGTGCAAGCTACGGCAAAGGCGGGCAAGGTCTTTCCTCGCGCCGCTTCCAAAGCCAAAAGCCCCATCAAAGCTATTTATGGAACCGCTTGTTGGTATGAGCGGAAGGTAAAGGCTTGCGCCAGACAGGCCAACATTTTGACCTTTGCAAAACCTTCAGAAAACTGGTGGAGCCAGACGGAATCGAACCGACGACCTCTTCAATGCCATCGAAGCGCTCTACCAACTGAGCTATGGCCCCAACATTTTTCCATTTGCGCCCTCAAATCTGCTTTCGCAATTGCGGGCGCAACGGGTCTATAGCGACAAACGCGCGGGTTCACAAGAGCGTCATTGAAAAATTGAAAATTTATGCCTCCGGCCAGACTTTGGCGCCGGGATCGTCTGTCGGCCAATAGACCTGCGGGCGCAATTCTGGCACAAGCAATCATCATTTGCGCGAGGTTCCCTTGTCCCTGACCGATCCGGATTTTGTTGCCTGCCCGACGCCCAAAGCCGCGATCGACGAATTGATTCGCCTGCATGATCGCGCCGTAACAGCCCTGCGCATGGCGCTGGAAGCCTTTTTTCAGGCGGGCACATTGCCGAGTGCTGCGCAGCGCGCGATGTTTCGCTATCCCGAGTTGCGGGTCACCTATGCGCCTGACAGCGTAACCCCCGCCAGCCGCCGCGCCTTTGCCAAGTTTCAGGGGCCCGGCGTCTATGCCACCAGCGTCACCCAGCCCGAGGATTTCCGGGCCTATCTGCTGGAGCAGTTGAGCCCGCTGACCAGTGAATATGGGGCAACGCTGGCCGTTGGCGTTGGCGAGCAGGAGATTCCCTATCCCTACGTCTTCCAGCAGGGCGATGAACTGGGCCGCAATGATGTCACCGCGGCGGAACTGGCGCGCGTGTTTCCCATGCCCATGCTGGCCAATATCGGCGACGAGATTGCCGATGGCACATTCGAAATTCATGAGGGCGCGCGTCGGCCGCTGGCCTTGTTTGATGCGGTGCGCGTCGATTATTCGCTACGCCGCTTGCAACATTATACCGGATGCGACTGGCGGGCGATCCAGCCCTGGATACTGCTTACCAATTATCATCGCTATGTCGATCAATTCATCCGCTGGGGTCTGGAGCAGGTGCGGGCCGGGGGTGATTATGACCGGATGATTCTGCCCGGCAATGTGGTCATTGATGCTTCCATGACCGAGGCCGAGGCTGAAGCGCAGATTGCTTCGGTCGCCTGGCACAAGTTTCAAATGCCGGCCTATCACGTCGCCACCGCCAACGGGCAGGGCGTGACGCTGATCAATATCGGGGTGGGGCCCTCCAATGCCAAAAACATTACCGATCATCTGGCGGTATTGCGCCCGCATTGCTGGCTGATGGTGGGCCATTGCGGCGGTTTGCGCCAATCCCAGCACATTGGCGATTATGTGCTCGCCCATGGCTATCTGCGCGAGGACCATATTCTGGATGCGCTGGTGCCGCTGGCCGTGCCCATTCCCGCCCTCGCCGAGGTGCAGGTGGCGTTGCAGCAGGCGGCGGCCAGCGTTACCGGAGATCGCGGCGAGGCACTCAAGCAGCGCTTGCGCACGGGCACCATCGTCACCTATGGCGACCGCAACTGGGAATTGCGTTTCAGTCAGGAGCGTCGGCGCATCAACATGTCCCGCGCCATTGCAGTGGACATGGAATCGGGCACCATCGCCACCCAGGGGTTCCGCCTTCGCGTGCCCTATGGCGCTCTTTTATGTGTCTCCGACAAGCCCTTGCATGGTGAAATCAAATTGCCGGGTGCCGCCAATGCCTTCTACGAGCGCGCGGTGAGCGAGCACTTAAAAATTGGCTTGGCAGCCATTGATCTGTTAAAGCAAAACAAGGATACACTGCACTCGCGCAAATTGCGTTCATTCGATGAGCCGCCATTTCGCTAGAGTCTGACTTTTCAGGCGGCTGGGTTGGGCCTATAGCTTTGCCGCAAGTGGCACGGCCACCGAGGGTTTCAGGAGATGAACATGCAAGATCTGCGGCTGGTCGTTGCGGGCGCTTCGGGGCGCATGGGGCGCATGCTGGTCAAGGCCATTCATGATGCGCCAGGCGTCACGGTTTCGGCGGCGCTGGAAGTGGAAGGCGCGCTTGCCATTGGCCAGGACGCCGGACTTCTGGCCGGTCTTGGCAAGATTGGCGTTTTGATCACCGATGATCCTGCCAAGGCGCTGCGCAAAGCCGATGCGCTGATTGATTTCACGCGGCCGGCGGCAAGTGCCGAATTTGCCAAACTCGCTGGCCAAACCGGGACGGTGCATGTTTTGGGCACCACCGGGCTCAATGCCGAAGAATTGGCAATCATTGAAGCCGCCGCCCGCCAAACGGCGATCATTCGCTCGGGCAACATGAGCCTTGGGGTTAATCTTCTCGCGGCAATGGTCGAAAAAGTGGCACGGGCGCTGGGGCCGGAATATGACATCGAAATTCTGGAAATGCACCATCGCCAGAAAATCGACGCCCCTTCGGGCACGGCATTGCTATTGGGTGAGGCAGCGGCCAGGGGCCGCAACCAGAATCTGGCTGACCATTCGGTGCGGGTGCGTGATGGCATTACCGGGCCGCGCAAGGCCGCCGATATCGGGTTTGCCAGCCTTCGTGGCGGCACTGTGATTGGGGATCATAGCGTGATTTTTGCGGGGCCGGGTGAGCGCATCGAACTGGTGCACAAGGCCGAAGATCGCGGCCTTTTTGCCCAGGGCGCAATCCGCGCAGCGATTTGGGGCCATGGCAAGGCGCCGGGACTTTACGGGATGAACGATGTGCTTGGGCTCAACCAGGCCTGATCCAACCTCAATGAAAGCTGGAGACTTTATGGACCGTTTGCTTGTGCTCGTCCGCCATGGACAAAGTGACTGGAATTTGAAAAACCTGTTCACGGGCTGGAAAGACCCTGATTTGACCCCGCAGGGCGTCACCGAAGCCGATGCTGCCGGCCGGGCGTTGAAGGCGCAGGGCCTGCAATTTGACCAGGCTTTCACTTCGGACCTGCTGCGCGCGCAGCGAACCCTCGACCTGATGCTGGCACAGTTGGGCCAACCCACATTGCCGATCATTCGCGATCAGGCCCTGAATGAGCGCGACTATGGCGATCTGTCGGGCCTCAACAAGGACGATGCCCGCAAAAAATGGGGCGAGGCGCAGGTGCATGTCTGGCGCCGCTCCTATGACGTTGCACCCCCCGGTGGTGAAAGCCTGAAAGATACGGTGGCGCGTGTGCTTCCCTATTATTGCCAGAAAATCCTGCCCCGCGTTCTGTCCGGGGAGCGCGTGATTGTCGCCGCCCATGGCAACTCGCTCCGGGCGCTGGTGATGGTGCTGGATGGCCTGACCCCGAAAACCATACCGGATATGGAATTGGCGACCGGCGTGCCGCTGGTCTATCGCCTGAAGGCGGATTCGACCGTGGATAGCAAGCTGGTATTGACCGCAAAGTCGTAAATCGCGCGTTTTGACTATTCAGTATTTACCTTTTTGCGTAAATATAACCGCATAAACTGATTCGCGTGCATGTTGCGCGCGAGGCTCGGGGAGCCTGGACCATGACGATTTTTCAACTCGATATCCTCGACCTTTCGGCCTTGATGTGCTCGAAAGTGTGCCATGACGTGATCAGTCCGGTCGGAGCGATCATCAACGGCCTCGAAGTGCTTGATGAAAACGCCGATGATCCGGAAATGCGCGCCTTCGCGATGGACCTGGTCAAGCGCAGTGCCGAAACCGCATCGGCCAAATTGCAGTTTTGCCGGCTGGCATTTGGCGCAGCCGGTTCAGCGGGTGCCATGATCGACACCGGCGACGCGGAAAAAGTGACGCGCGGCCTCATCGAAAATGAAAAGACCAAATTGATCTGGGATGCACCGCGCGTCCTGATGGCCAAGAACAAGGTGAAAGTGCTGCTCAACCTGTGCCTGATCGCCTCCGCCGCAATTCCGCGCGGCGGCAGCATTACGGTTCAGACCTCCGGAGATGACCCGGAAATCAGCATGAATATCGAAGCGCGCGGCGTCAATGCGCGCCTTGCCAGCCATGTGTTGAGCCTCCTGGATGGCAAGCCCGAGAATGGCACTGTCGACGCCCATAGCGTGCAGGCTTATTACACGGGCCTTGTCGCGCGCGATGCGGGCCTGCGCCTCGCTGTGGATGTCGAACCGGAGCGTATCATGCTGGCGGCCGCACCCATGCCCAAGTTGAATGGCTCCGCCCACCCCGACGAAACCGCGCTCGACAGCGAAGACGCGGCCGCCTGAAGCCGCGAATTCTTTCAAGGCTCTTTAACTCCTTTTTGCCATTGTCGATCCGAACACATTTAAAGTTCGGCTTTGGCGGGCAGTATGGATGAATTGCTAAAGGATTTTTTGACGGAGACCAGCGACCACATTGAGGCCGCGGGCAGTCAATTGGTTCTGTTTGAGCGCAACCCCGCAGATGCGCGTCTGATTGCCGGCCTGTTTCGGCTGATCCACACCATCAAGGGCACCTGTGGCTTTCTCGGGCTGCCGCGCCTGTCCTACCTCTCCCATGCCGCCGAAGCGATGATTACCCATTTGCGCGATGGTGGCACGCCCTTGCCCCATCACGTCAATCTGGTGCTGGCCGCCATTGACCGCATCAAGTTCATCATCTCGGAACTGGAGCGAACCGGCTCCGAACCAGCCGGGGATGACAATGATTTGATCCCATTGCTGTCGCAGGAAAGCGCAGCCAAAGCCAACCCGCCAACCGGTGCTGGCGAGGCCGAGGATGGACTTGTAAATGCGCTGACGGATGGACTGGACGGCCTCGAACTGGGGGCACCCATGCCGGTGACCATGGTTCCGGTCACAACGGTTGAAGCCGCGCCGCGCGATGAAATCCGACAGGAAACGGTTCGTGTCTCGGTCCATTCGCTTGAGCGGATGATGACGTTGGTGTCCGAACTGGTTCTGACACGCAATCAATTACTGGAAATCGCCCGCCACCGTGATGACGAGGTCATCAACATGCCGCTGCAACGGCTTTCCGGACTGACTTCGGACTTGCAGGACAGCGTCATGCGGGCGCGCATGCAGCCGGTCGGTCGCCTGTTTGCCGGCCTGCCGAGACTCATCCGCGAATTGTCCAGCGAGTTGGGCAAGCCGCTGATCTTGCAAACCTATGGCGCGGAAACCGAGGTAGATCGGCAAATCATTGAAATGATTCGCGATCCGCTGACGCATTTGATCCGCAATAGCGCTGACCATGGCATTGAGACGCCGGAGGCGCGCCTCGCCGCCAAAAAAACGGAAGCGGGCACCATAAGGGTGAGCGCCTCGCACGAGGCTGGCCAAATCATCATAGAAATTTTCGATGATGGCCGCGGTCTCGATGTGGAGCGCATCAGTGCCAAGGCCGTCGCCATGGGCCTTGCCTCGGAAGCTGACATTGCCCGCATGAGCAGCGAAGACATTTGCCGTTTCATTTTTGCCGCCGGATTTTCAACCGCGCGCGAGCTTACCAGCGTGTCGGGTCGCGGCGTTGGCATGGATGTCGTGCGCGAAAACCTGGAGGCCATTGGCGGCGCAGTTTCGCTGGCCACGACGCCGGGCGAGGGCACACGCTTCTATCTGAAAATTCCGCTCACCCTCGCCATTGCTCCGGCCCTCATCGTCGAAGTCGGCGGGCAGCGCTTTGCCTTGCCCCAGCACAGTGTCGTCGAAGCGGTGGGTTTGCAGGGCACCGACGAACACGAAATCGAAATGGTGCAGGGGGCCAGCTTGCTGCGTCTGCGCGAGGCGGTGATCCCGGTCGCCGATCTTCAACTGCTGCTTGGCCTCGATAAGCACCAAAAAGAATGTAAAATGTCGGGTCTGGTGGTGGTGATGCGGCTGCGTCAGTTCACCTTTGGCCTGCGCGTCGACAATGTTGCCGATGTGCAGGAGGTTGTGGTCAAGCCGCTGGGCGCGACTGTTGGGCCGATCCCGCTCTATTCGGGCAATACAATTTTGGGCGACGGCGCGGTTGTGCTGATTCTCAACCCGTTGGAAATTGCCGGACGTCTCGGCTTTGAAAATTCCAACGAGTTTCGGGTTTTCGCGCGCGAGGGCAAATTCGAAATCCCCGCCACCACCACGCGCATGATCGTGTTCCGGGCGGGCGACGGCCCCCTGAAAGCCCTGCCGCTTTCGGTCATCAGCCGGGTTGAGAATATCCAGACCGACCAGATTTCGCTGAGCGAAGGCAGACTGGTCATGCCTTTCCAGAAGCGGCTGATGCCGCTCGTGGCCGTGGACGACAGCCAAGACCCGCGCGCGACGCAGCATTGCCCTATTTTGGTGATTGCGGTTGGTGGCGAACCGATGGGTCTCCTGATTACCGCCATCTGCGACATTGTTGAAATTCACCTCGATATTGAAATTGGCGGCGGTCGGGGCGGCATTTTGGGCATGGCGCAAATCGCGGGCGAAGCGGTGGAAGTGCTGGACGCCGCCTATTTCATGAATATGGCCCGCCCCCATGCCTTTGCACGCGGGCAGGTCAAGCGCTTCCATATTCTCTTGGTCGACGACAAGCCTTTCTTCCTCGACATGCTGGGCCCGGTGCTTTCGGTGGCCGGCTATCAGGTCACAACCGCCAGTTCCGCCGCCAAGGCGCTGGAATATTTTGAACATGGCGGCGCGTTTGAATTGATCGTCACGGATATCGATATGCCGGAGATGGACGGTTATGCCTTTGCCAAGGTCGTGCGCGCCGATCCGCGCTGGTCGTGCCCGCCGATACTGGCGTTGGCGGCCTATTCCGGGCCCACCGTCCAGCAGGCCGCACGCGCCAGCGGCATGAGCGGTGCCGTTGGCAAATTTGATCGCCAGGGCCTGCTCAAAGCTGTCGCTGAACTCCTCGATCAGGCGATGATCAGCAAGCAAACGATCGAAAAGGACGTTATTTCGGGGATGGCGGCATGACCAAGACCAGAGAAGTCGAATCCAGCACAGATGATAACGAATACGCCCATAACATTGATCTGGATGATCGTGTTTTCACCGTCTGGGTGGCGGGCGAGCGCTTTGGCATTCCTGTCGCCCATGTCCACACGGTTTTCATGATTGACGAAATCACCAGCGTGCCTTTGGCGCATGAGGCGGTGATCGGGCTGGTCAATCTTCGCGGGCGCATTGTCACGGCCGTCAGCCTGCGCCCGCGCCTCGGCCTTGCGCCTGTTATCATGGCGCGACCGGTGGCAATCGGCATCGAGCATCGTGGTGAAGCCTTGGCGCTGGTCGTCGATGCGGCGGGCGACGTTATCAATATCGGCAATGGCAGCGAGATCGAGGCGCCGCGCCATATTCCGCCCGCCCGCGCCAAATTGACCGCATCCGTGTTCCGTATGAAGGACGGTTTATTGTCGATTCTCAACATGGATGCGGTGTTCGATATTCATGGTGAAAAAATTGCCGCATGAAATCTATAAGAAATTCTGGGAATAAGCCAAATTACTTTACCTTTTTCTGTCACAACTTGCCAGTTCGATAGGATCCAATCATGAAACAAGTGCTCGTAGTCGATGATTCCACTGTCATTCGCAAAGTCGCGACCCGCATTCTGGAATCCATGCGCTTTCAAACAAGCGAAGCCGAGGATGGACGTCGCGCGCTCGACATGTGCCATTCGGCCATGCCCGACGCCATCTTGCTGGACTGGAACATGCCGGTGATGGATGGCTTTGAATTCCTGAAGGAATTGCGCCAGATGCCGGGGGGCAACCAGCCCAAGGTCGTGTTCTGCACCACAGAAAACGATGTCGCCAGCATTGCCAAAGCCATGCACGCAGGCGCGGATGAATACATCATGAAGCCTTTTGACAAGGAAATCGTGCGATCGAAATTTGAAGAAATCGGCCTGTTGGCCTGAGACGGGAACAAATGAACAAGAGGGAACCAGCTTCATTGGACGAGCGGCCAACCGCTGGCGAGCCCTTGCCACGGCGGGACCAGATGATCCAGTTGCGGCGGTTCTCGTCAATGCCGCCACGTGCGCTGTTCATCGGGGCCTCAACCGGTGGCCCGCAGGCACTGGAGGTTGTGCTTTCCAGCGCTTCTGACACTTTGCGGCACATGCCGATTGTCGTGGTTTTGCACGCCCCGCCCGGCTTTATGGAAGTGGTCGCCGCCAATGTTGCCAAAGCGGCGCGTATGCCGGCCCGGATTTGCCTGAATGGCGAAAGGCTGATGCCCGGCACGATTTATTTCGCCCCCGGTGACAAGCATGTGCGCGTGATGAAGGCCGACAAGCGTATCGTGCTGGTGCACAGCGACGGCGAGCCGCAAAACTTCTGCAAACCGGCGGTGGATGTCCTGTTCCGTTCGGCCGCCCGCAGCTTTGGCCCCGAAGCTTTGGGGCTTGTGCTCACCGGCATGGGCCGAGATGGCTTTTTGGGCGCGCAGGAAATTGTCACCTGCGGCGGATCGGTCGTTGTGCAGGATGAAGCCAGCAGCGTCGTCTGGGGCATGCCGGGGGTCATCGCTCGTGCAGGCCTCGCCAGCGCCATTCTACCCGTTTCCGGCATATCCTCGGCAATCGATGGCCTGATGACGGCATCCAGGCGGAGTGCGATCGCATGAGCCTCAATGCCCGCACCCTGAAGCGCTTTCTGGTCAACCGTGCCGGTCTGGAATTTGATCAAGACAAGCTTTGGCTGGCTGAAAGCCGCCTCGCGCCTTTGGCCGAGCGCCACGGCCTGCCCAACATCGACGCCCTGATCGGCCAGATCGCCTCGGGCCTTGACCCGGCGCTGGATTGCGAGACGCTGGAAGCGATGCTCACCCATGAGACATTGTTTTTCCGTGACCGCGTGCCCTTTGAGCAATTTCGCCTGCATATGCTGCCCAAACTGCTTGCCGAGCGCGCCGACAAACGCCATATCCGCATATGGTCGGCGGCCTGTTCGACCGGGCAGGAACCTTACTCGCTGGCGATGTTGCTGGACGAGGAAGGCAAAAAGCTGAATGGCTGGCGGGTCGAGATCATCGCGACTGACCTGTCGCGCGGTGCCATAGAGACGGCCCGAACCGGTCGCTACAGCCAGTTCGAGGTGCAACGCGGTGTGCCGATCACCTATCTTCTGCGGCATTTCGAACGCGACGGCGACAATTGGCAATTGCGTGAACCGGTTCGCTCGCGGGTGGAATTTCGCCAGCACAATCTGATTGACGATTTTTCGGGCCTGGGAAAATTCGACATCATTTTCTGCCGCAATGTGCTGACCTATTTTGATGCGACCACGAAAAAATCAGCGTTGGAACGCTTGCGCCTGGCGCTTAATCCGGGCGGTTTTTTGGTGCTGGGAGCCTTTGAAACCGCGTTGGCTCTGGCCCCCGACTTGCACCCGCTGCCTTTCCAGACCGCCATAGTCACCAAAGTGCCAGCTACCGGCGCTTGAGGGGCTGCCACAACAAAAAACCCCGCATCTTGCGGGGCTTTGTCGTTTGTGCAGGGCCTTGGCTGCCGCGTTTGGTTCAGGCGGATATCCGGTCGTCGTTTTCACTGGGTTCACGCAGCACATAGCCACGGCCCCAGACGGTTTCGACATAATTGCGACCCTGCGAAGCATTGGCCAGCTTCTTGCGCAATTTGCAGATGAACACGTCGATGATTTTCAATTCCGGCTCATCCATGCCGCCATAGAGATGGTTGAGGAACATTTCCTTGGTAAGGGTTGTGCCCTTGCGCAAGGAAAGCAGTTCCAGCATCTGATATTCTTTGCCGGTGAGGTGCACGCGGGCACCGCTGACTTCCACGGTCTTCTGATCGAGATTGACGATCAGGTCTCCGGTAGCAATCACGGATTGGGCATGACCCTTCGAGCGGCGAACAATCGCATGGATGCGGGCGACGAGTTCGTCCTTGTGGAAAGGCTTGGTGAGATAGTCATCAGCACCAAAGCCGAGGCCCTTCACCTTGTCTTCTATGCCGGCAAGGCCCGACAAAATCAAAATGGGGGTTTTTACCTTGGCGACCCGCAGGGTGCGCAACACTTCATAGCCGGACATATCGGGCAAATTGAGGTCGAGCAGGATGATGTCGTAATCATAGAGCTTGCCGAGGTCGATGCCTTCCTCGCCAAGGTCCGTCGCATAGACGTTGAAATTCTCTGACTTCAGCATCAATTCGATGCTTTGCGCAGTTGCACGGTCATCTTCAATCAATAAAACCCGCATATCAGGTCCCCACCTTGCCCCGCCGCAAAATTTCAGACAGCCACTGATAAACAGGGGTTTCAGTGGCTGCTCTTAGCCCGATGAAACGATCGGTTAAGCCTATTTCTTAAAACCTAACGCTGATAGGTTAACAAATTATAATCTTTAACACCGCCTGTGTGCAGCGGATCAAAAATTATCGAAATCCTACGCAAAATCATCAGACGCAATAAATATGCGATATCGCCAAAAATTTAATCCCTGGACGATCATCTGGCACCGTTTCGGAATAAAACCGTCGCGAATCACCTGTTAAATGAATAGCTTTTTTCTTCTTGGTAAGGAAGAAGCAACTTCCGTGCGCAATGATGCAAGTGTGGCGGGGATTACCAGTTGGGTTCACGCCGCGCCTTGTAATATTGCGTTTGGAGTATGCGTAAATGAAATCGCGTGATGCCCTTCTCCGCCTCAAGCGGTTCCAGGCGGAAGAACGCCGCCGCCGCGTGGCCCAGATCGAATTGATGGTAGCTGAATTTTCCCGGATGGCGGTCGAACTGGACCGCGAGATTGCAGGCGAGGAAACCAAGACTGGTAATTCCGACCCAAAGCACTTTGCTTATTCCACCTATGCGCGCGCCGCCAGAACCCGCCGCGACAATCTCAAGCAATCGGCGCTAGATTTGAATTCGCAGCTGGCGGAAGCCAAAGCCCATTTTGCGGAAGCGCAGGAGGAACTCTCCAAGGCGCAGAACCTTGAAGTGCGCGAAAAGTCCGGCGAACACGCCGAGACCAGTGGACGCGCCTTGCGCGCCTGATCGCCGCCCGGCAATAGGATTTCCTCAAACGCCTCCGCCCTCACGAGCGGAGGCTTTTGATTTTGCCGCAACCGGCCAGAAGGCGCGTTAAGGTGCCATATATTCGCGCGCGGCCAGACGGATAAACTGGCGCACATAGTCGATATGCGAGCGCGCGGTTTCCACAAGAAAATGCTCCGGTGCCTCGCGCATCAGCAAAACCGGCGCCTTGCCGAGCAACGTTCGCGTTGCCATCTGCACCGGAAAAGCCGCCAGTCCCAGATCCAGCGGGCAGCCGGCATTCAGCACCTCGCTGACCCTGTCGCCGCCAAGGCTCACGCCGGCCTGCGCGTGGCTCACATCGACCAGCGCGTGCGGTTTGGCAGCAAATGCGGCCGCTACTTCGCCCAGAATTGGGGCGTCCAGCGGGCCAAACAGCCAGAACTCGTCCGGCCCGACACGTGCCGCAACCAAGCCGCCGTTGCGTGAAAATCGATTGATGGCAATGCCAAGATCAAACCCGCCCGCCCGAGCCAGCGGCCGCGCACAGCGCAGCACCAACCGCTGGCGTGGCGCAACAACGCACATCTGGCAAGCCGTGCCAAAGCGCTCATCGCCTGCCATATCGGGAAGCTGACGAATGGGCATTTCAACCATGCACCCGGCTCCCTTGCGCATCGACAAATACCGGCGGACAGATGTGAACCTTGCTCCAGCCATTGGGCCTTGTGACATATACCGTCTCGCCGTGGCGGGCAGCGCCATTCTCCACCATGGCCAGCGCAATGGCGCACCGGCAATTGGGGCTGGCATAGGCGGAAGTTACGTGGCCAAGACTTGCCATTGGCACATCAGCGCGCGAATGGCGCACGATTTGCGCCCCCTCGTCCAGCACCTGCGCCGGGTCCAAGGACAGCAGGCCCACCAATTGCTTGCGCCCGGGCCGTGTCATTTCCGCGCGCAGCAATCCGCGCTGGCCGACATAATCAGGCTTGGAGCGCGGGGTCATGGCACCAAGGCCAACATCTGCGGGGCTTGCGGTGCCATCGGTTTCCTGCCCCACAATGATATAGCCCTTCTCGGCCCGCATTACATGCATCGCCTGCGTGCCATAGGGCGCTATGCCCCGGCCTGAATCCAGTATCGCCCGCCAGATCATTGGCCCGTAATCGGCCGGCACATTGACCTCAAAGCCCAATTCGCCGGTAAACGACACCCGAAACAACCGACAGGGCACGCCGCAGCACGCACCCGTTCGCACGCTCATGTGCGGCATGGCAGCGCGGGAAATGTCCATTCCGGTCATCAGCGGCGCGAGCACTTCGCGGGCACGCGGGCCTTGCACGCTGATCACCGCCCATTGCTCGGTTACAGGCGTCGCATAAGCCTGCAACTCTGGCCACTCGGTTTGCAGATAATTCTCCAGATGCGCTTGCGCCCGCCCTGCGCCGCCGGTGGTGGTGGTGATGTGGTAGTGGTTTGTGTCGAGCCGGGCGATGATGCCGTCATCGAAAATATGGCCGTCCTCGCGCAGCATCAAGCCGTAACGCGCCCGCCCGACCGCCAGTTTCAGCACGTCGTTGAAATAAATCCGGTTAAGAAACGCGCCGGCGTCCGGGCCGTTGATTTCGATTTTCCCCAGTGTCGAGGCGTCAAAAACGCCGACATTTTCGCGCACATTGCGTGCTTCGCGCGCCACCGCCTGCGCCATGGTTTCACCCTCGCGCCGAAAGAAAAGCGCGCGCTTCCAGGTGCCGACATCTTCAAACACTGCCCCGGCTGCCTCTGCCTCGCCGTGCATGGGTGTGCGCCGGACGGGGTCAAACATCGCTTCATGATGCGGCCCGGCAAAGGCCCCGAAGCTTACCGGCGTGTAGGGCAGCCGAAATGTGGTCGTGCCCGTCCGCGCAACCGGCTGCCGCAATTTCCGGGCAACCAGACCCAAGGCATTCATGTTCGAGGTCTTGCCCTGATCGGTCGCCATTCCGGTCGTGGTATAGCGCTTGACGTGCTCAATCGCCCGAAACCCTTCGTCCACGGCAAAGCCAATATCCTTGCTCGTGACATCATTTTGAAAATCAACGAAGGCCTTTTCCCCGCCCGTCGCATCCTCCCACGGGCCGCCGGGCAGAAAGCCGCCTGGCCGGGGTGAGGCAACAAAGGTGCGGTGGGTGCCTCCGCCCGCCTGCCAGCCATCGAGCAGACAGGCGTCAAGATCATAAATGCCCCGGCAGGCCCCGGCAGATTGATTGGCCTGCACCGCGTCGCCCGGCACAAAAGCATCGATTTCGGTTGCAAAGCGCAGCTTCCCGCGTGATTGCGAATATAATTGCACATTAGGCGTGAACCCGCCGTGCATGCCAACAGCGTCACACTCCAGCCATCGGGGCAGGCTGGGTGGCGCGCCATGAATGGGCGCAATCTGCACCGCGCGGACACGATCATGGCCCCTTGTGCCAACAATTGCGGTTGCAGTGAGAATCTCGCAGCCGGCCGCCTCGGCAAGGCCAAGTTCCGGCCCGCATTCGTCCGGCCTGCGCCGGTCACAAAGGGTGACGCTGGCCCCGGCCCGGCGCGCTTCCAAAGCCAGTTGATAAGGTGCGCCGCCACAAGTGGCGATCACCAGCCGCTGCCCGGCCAGCACGCCGTAACGATTAAGATAGGCGCGAATGCTTTCGGCCAGCAGGATGCCGGGGCGATCGTTGCCGGGGAACACCAGCGGACGCTCATGCGCGCCGCAAGCCAGGATCACCCGACCCGCGCGCAATTGCCAGAGCCGTTCACGCGGCAAATGCTGAGGCATGGCAAGATGGTCGCTGACCCGCTCTGCCAGCCCAATCATATTGTGATTATAATAGCCAAAGGCGGTTGTGCGGGTCAGCAGCGTCAGGTTTTTGCGGCTGGCGAGGGTGGCAAGGCTTGCCTCCAGCCAATCCAGAGCGCCCTGTCCGTCAATTTCCGCCTCTGCATCATGCAGCAGGCTGCCGCCCATTTCAGTGCTTTCATCCACCAGGAAAACCCGGGTTTGCGGATTTTGGCTGGCGGCCAGTGCTGCGGCAAGCCCGCTTGGCCCCGCCCCCACCACCAAAACCTCGCAATGCGCAAATCGGTGCTGGTAGCGGTCAAGATCGGCAGTGCCGGGGGCCTCGCCAAGCCCGGAGGCGCGGCGGATGAGCGGCTCATACAGCTTCTTCCAGAATTTTGCTGGCCACATGAAGGTCTTGTAGTAAAAGCCGGCGCTGAAAATCGGCGACAGCAGGTCATTGATCTCCAAAGCGTCAAGGGTGAGCGAGGGCCAGTGATTTTGCGAAAACACCTGCAGTCCATCGCGCGCCTCGATCACGGTGGCGCGGTTGTTGGGTTCTTCGCGGCCCGCGCCGCGATCCACCCGCAGCAGAGCATTGGGCTCCTCGGAGCCGTGACTGATAATCCCGCGCGGGCGATGGTATTTGAACGAGCGCCCGACCAGATGAATGCCATGGGCCAGCAGCGCCGAAGCCACCGTGTCGCCGGCATAGCCCTGGATCGGCTTTCCATTAAAGGTAAATGTCAACGGGCGATTGCGATCTATCCGCCCCATTTGATCCAAGCGATGCGACTGCGAAGTGGGTTTCATGATGCTGACCCGGGCAGATCCGGCGGCGTCGCTCCGATCTTGTAGGTCGCAGCAAACGCGTCGGTCTGGGTATCGCGCAGCGCATGAAACCAGCGTTGGCAGCCGTGCACATGCCACCAGTTTTCGGCCAGCATCCCCTTGGTATTGCGGCGGAAATATAGAAATTGCGCGAATGATTCGTCATCGCGTGCCGCCTCTGGGGCAGGGCGGGTAATATGGGCTTCTCCGCCGCAGCGAAATTCAATTTCAGGGCGCGCCCCGCAATAGGGGCAATCAATCAACAGCATGAAATCATTCCCCCATCCATCCTTTCCATTCGCTTTGTCAATGCGCGACCGCCGCCGCCGCGGCTTCGTCAATCAACCGCCCGCTGGCAAAGCGCTCCAGTCCAAATGGCGCATTGATCGGATGTGGCGCACCAGTTGCCATCGTATGCGCAAACACATGCCCTGATCCCGGTGTCGCCTTGAACCCGCCTGTGCCCCAGCCGCAATTGACGAATAGCCCCTCAATGGGCGTCTTGCCAATAATCGGCGAGCGATCTGGCGTCACGTCGACAATGCCGCCCCAGTTGCGCAACATCCGCATGCGGCCAAATTGCGGAAACAGCTCGCAAATGGCCTCCAGCGTTTGCGCCGTCACATGCTGGCCACCCTGCTGCGAATAGGAGACATATTGATCCGTGCCGGCACCAATCACCAATTCACCCTTGTCGGATTGGCTGATATAGGCGTGAATGGTGTTGGACATGACAACGCATGGCACAATCGGCTTCACGGGTTCGCTGACCAGCGCCTGCAACGGAAAACTCTCCAGCGGCATGCGCAGGCCGAAGCGCTCAAGCACCACCGACGAATGCCCGGCGGCAACGACGCCAACCTTTGGCGTAGAGATTGCGCCGCGCGTGGTTTCAATACCGCGCACCGCGCCGCCCGCGTCCCGCATCAAGCCGGTGACTTCGCAATTCTGGATGATATCGACCCCCAGCGCATCCGCCGCTCGGGCAAAGCCCCATGCCACCGCGTCGTGGCGCGCAACGCCGCCGCGCCGCTGCAACGCAGCCCCCAACACCGGGTAACGGATGCGCGGCGAAATATTCAGCGGCGGACAGAATGCCTTCGCGGCTTTCGCGCTGATGTATTGATTATCGATCCCGCTCAAGCGGTTGGCATAGACATGGCGCTTAAGGCTGATGATGTCATGGTGATTATGCGCCAGCATCAACACGCCGCGCGGCGAAAACATCACATTGTAATTGAGCGCTTGACTGAGCCCCTCGAAAAGTTTGAGCGAATGGTCATAAAGCGCCGCACTTTCCGGGAACAGATAATTGGAGCGGATGATCGTGGTGTTGCGGCCGGTATTGCCGCCGCCGATCCAGCCCTTTTCCAAAACCGCAATATTGGTGAGCCCATGCTGGCTGGCCAGATAAAAGGCCGTGGCCAGCCCATGGCCGCCACCGCCGACGATCACGGCGTCATAGGCGCTTTTGGGCTCGGGGTCACGCCACTGCCGCGTCCACGGCACATCCGGGTGGAACGCCTGCCGCAACAATGCAAGAAATGAAAATCGCATTGCCCGATATTTACAGCCCGTCATGCCAAGAGCAAGCCAAATTAGAGGCAGGCCCCAAGAACACGCAATCCCTACATGGTTGCGCCAATTTGCCAGGGCACAAATTCGGCATCGCCATAGCCCAGCTCTTCGGATTTCGTCTTTTCGCCCGAAGCCACTTCAAGAATCTTGGCAAAGATCTCCCGGCCCTTGTCGGCAATGCTGACCCCGTCGAGCACATCGCCGCAATTGATGTCCATGTCATCTTTCATGCGGCGGTAGATATCGCTATTGGTGGCCAGCTTGATCGAAGGTGTCGGCTTGCAGCCATAGGCCGAGCCGCGACCGGTGGTGAATGTCAGCACATTGGCACCGCCCGCGACCTGACCGGTGGCCGAAACCGGGTCATAGCCGGGTGTATCCATAAACACGAAGCCTTTGGCGGTCACCGGTTCGGCATATTCATAGACGCCGTTGAGCGTCGTTGTGCCGCCCTTGGCCGCTGCACCCAGCGATTTCTCAAGGATCGTGGTCAACCCGCCAGCCTTGTTGCCGGGCGAGGGATTGTTGTTCATCTCGCCTTTGTTGATGCGGGTATATTCCTCCCACCAATGGATGCGGTCGACCAGCTTTTGCCCGATTTCGCGGGTAGCAGCGCGGCGCGTCAACAAATGTTCCGCCCCATAAATCTCCGGCGTTTCGGACAAGATGGCGGTGCCGCCATGGCGCACAAGTTCATCCACCGCTGCACCCAGGGCAGGGTTTGCGGTAATGCCCGAATATCCATCCGAGCCGCCACATTGCAGCGCCAGCATCAGGTTGGCGGCGGAAGTGGTCTCGCGACGCGCCTGGTTGGCGGCTGGCATCATATCGGTGAGCGCGGCAACGCCAGCGGCAACCGTTTTGCGTGTGCCTCCGCTGTCCTGAATGGTCATCGAGCGGAAAGTATCGCCTTCAACAATGCCGTAATCCTGCTTCATGCGGCCGATCTGGAACACTTCGCAGCCCAGCCCCACCAGCAGCACGCCGGCAATGTTCGGATTGCCGGCATAGCCCCATTGCGTGCGCTTGAGCGCGTCAAACCCCTCGCCTTTGGCGGCAATGCCGCAACCCGTGCCATGAACCAGCGCGATCACACCGTCGATATTGGGGTAATTGGCCAGAACGCCCGAGCGTTCCACCTCTTTGGCCATGAACCGCGCGGCCGATGCCGAGCAGTTCACGCTGGTCAGAATCGCCAGATAGTTGCGGGTGCCGAATTTGCCGGATTTGCGCCGGAATCCCTCAAACGTCGCCTGTTGCGCTTCGGGCAGAATTTGGGTGACGGTGGCACCCTGCGCAAACTGGTAATCGCGCGAAAAGTCCTGCATCTCGACATTGTGCTCGTGCACCCAGTCGCCGGGGCCGATGTCGCTGGTCGCAAATCCGATGATCTGGCCAAATTTCAGCACCGGTTCGCCGCGCGGGATCGGTGCAATCGCCATTTTATGTCCGCGCATGATGCGCGCCCGCGCCTGCACGCCGCTGGCCGAGGCGCCCGCCTCTATCACATCCACCGCGATGGTCACATTGTCGTTTTCATTGAGTTTAATGGCGCGGGTTTGCGTGAGAATGGTTGCAGGCATCGGCTTGATCCAAAAGGTTGAGATGTTTTGTCTTACCAGATTTTTTCGCCAGCGGCGAGTAAAAGCGAGTGGTTGCGCCGCGTTGTTGCCCTACCCGTAACCTATTGTAAAAAATAACGAGGTAGGGTTTTGGCCCCAGTGGAGAGATAATAATGCTAGCGCTTGATGAATTATTCGCCGCCGCCCTCGCGGCGCGCACCCATGCCTATGCGCCCTATTCCAGATTTCAGGTCGGTGCCGCCCTATTGAGCGCAACGGGTGGCATTTATTCAGGCTGCAACGTCGAAAACGCGGCCTATCCGGTGGGCACTTGCGCCGAAGCGGGAGCGATTGCCGCCATGGTTGCAGCAGGCGAGCGCTCAATTTCCCGAATTCTGGTGCTGGCAGAGGGGGCGGGAATGGTCACACCTTGCGGTGCCTGTCGCCAGCGTATCCGCGAATTTGCCGGCCCGGAAACGCGCATCGAAATTGCCAATAAAAATGGTATCCAGGCGACTTTTAGCATCGACGAGCTCTTGCCCGAATCCTTTGGCCCTGCCACTCTGCATCAGGCTGAAATAGCAAGGAAATGAGAATTCCCATGGACGTGTATTCACCGGCGGAAGCGGCGGCAAAAATAATCAAATCGCGCGGACTGGACCGCGAGATTGAAGTGGCATTCGTGCTGGGGACGGGACTGGGCTCCTTGGCGGAGGCGCTCGAAAACCCGATCATCATTCCGTTCAGTGATTTGCCGGGTTTCCCCAAAGCCAATGTCTCGGGTCACATCGGTCAGATCGCCATTGGCATGCAGGAGGGAACCTGCATTGCCTATTTGCAGGGCCGCTCCCATTATTACGAAACCGGGGACGCCACCACGATGCGCGTGCCCCTCGAAACACTGGTTGCGCTTGGCGCGCACACGCTTGTGCTCACCAACGCCGCCGGCTCCTGCAACAAGGACATTTACCCCGGGTGCTTGGCGACAATAACCGATCACATCAATTTTAGCGGCCGCAATCCGCTGCTGGGTCTGGGGGGCGAACCCAATTTCATGTCCATGGTGGACGCCTACGAGCCGCGCCTGATCAAGCGCATGAAGCGCGCAGCGTTGAATGCCGGCATCAATCTGCCCGAAGCCATTTACATGTGGTTCAGCGGCCCGACCTTCGAGACGCCTGCCGAAGTGCGCATGGCGAAGACATTGGGCGCGGATCTGGTGGGCATGTCGACGGTGCCGGAGGTGATTCTGGCGCGCACATTGGGGCTGCGCGTTGCGGCATTGTCCATTGTCACCAATTTTGCTGCCGGTTTCTCCAATGGCAATCCCACCCATACCGGCTCCAAAGATATGGCGCTGCAAGGCTCGGTTGCGCTCAAGCGTCTCATTCGGGCGTTCCTGAAAACCAAGGAAGAGGCTTGGGGCATCCGGCAGGTCACAATTTCATCATGACCACCTTGGGGCCAATCGGCGTGCGCGAGATCGTGCACCTGCTTGATTTGACCAATCTGAATGAGTCATGCACGATGGCGGATGTGGATGCGCTGTGCACGGCGGCGCGCACCCGCCTCGGCGATGTTGCGGCAGTCTGCATCTGGCCGCAATTTGTCGCGCTGGCCCGCGCCCGCCGCACCAGCATCCAAATTGCCACTGTCATCAATTTCCCCCATGGCGAGGACAGCCTCGCGGACACCTTGGCCGCGACCCAAACCGCTTTGGCTGAAGGCGCGGATGAAATCGATCTCGTATTGCCCTATCGCGCGTTTCTCGCCGGGGACCAGTTGTTGGCGCGCGAGATGATCGCGGGGGTCGCGGCTTTAACCTGTGGCAGGGCCCGCCTCAAGGTGATTCTGGAAACCGGCGCCTTGCAGGAGCCGGATTTGATCCGTCAAGCCAGCGAACTCGCGATTGCCGCCGGAGCCGATTTTCTCAAAACATCGACTGGCAAGATCGCGGTTTCAGCCACTCTCCCGGCTGCCACCGCCATGCTTGACGTGATCGCCCGTGCCGCCCGCCCCGTGGGTTTCAAGGTGGCTGGCGGCGTGCGCACCTTGGGCGATGCCCGCCCATATATGGACCTCGCGGCCAAAATCATGGGCCGCGAATGGATCGCGCCGCAAAACTTCCGCATTGGTGCCAGTGGCCTCCTATCGGCCCTGCTGGCACAAGAGGACGGGCAAAGCGCGGAAATGGCGGGGAATTATTGATGCTAGCCCAGGAAATAATTCGCAGGAAGCGCGATGGTCATGTGCTGACCGGGGCCGAAATCACCTTCCTCATCGAGAGCCTCACCAATGGCTCGCTCAGTGAAGGGCAGGCGGCGGCCTTTGCCATGGCGGTGTTTTTTCAAGGCATGGTGCGCGATGAAATCGTGGCGCTGACGGGCGCGATGACGCGATCGGGCACGGTGCTGGATTGGCGCAGCCTGAACCTGGCCGGGCCGGTTCTTGACAAGCACTCAACCGGGGGCATTGGCGACAATGTCAGCCTGATCCTCGCGCCACTGGTGGCAGCCTGCGGCGGCTTTGTGCCAATGATCGCGGGGCGCGGCCTTGGTCACACGGGCGGCACGCTCGACAAGCTGGATTCAATCCCCGGCTATACGTCAACCCCGGATCTGGCGCGATTTCGCGCATCCGTGCAACGGGTTGGCTGCGCCATCATCGGCCAAACGGCCGATCTTGCCCCGGCTGACAAGCGGCTCTACGCCATCCGCGATATCACCGCGACGGTTGAATCGCTGCCCCTGATTACGGCTTCCATCCTTTCCAAAAAGCTGGCGGCGGGGCTGGAAGGGCTGGTGATGGATGTAAAGACCGGTTCGGGCGCGTTCATGGCGCAACTGCCGCAAGCGCGCGAACTGGCGCAATCGATTGTGGCGGTCGCCAATGCGGCACAATTGCCAACGGTGGCGGTGATAACCGACATGAACGAGCCTCTGGCCAGCGCTGCCGGCAATGCCCTTGAAGTGAAGAACGCGGTGGATTTCCTCACCAAGGCGCACCGCGATCCGCGTCTTGAAACCGTCGTGCTGGCATTGGGCGTGCAAATGCTGCGTCTGGGCGGTCTGGCTGCCTCGTCGGCGGATGCCGAAGCAAAGCTCACGGCCGCGCTAAATAATGGAGCGGCCTGCGAGCGCTTCGCCAGAATGGTGGCGGCCCTGGGTGGCCCCGTTGATTTTGTTGAAAATTTCGAAAATTATCTGCCAAAAGCTGCCATTGTGCAGGCGGTTCCCGCCCTGCAGTCGGGGACGATCCTCTCCATCGACACCCGCGCCATCGGCGTTGGCGTGATCGGCCTCGGTGGCGGGCGCAAAATTGCCAGCGACACCATAGACGCGGCTGTCGGTTATGCGCACATTCAGGGCCTCGGCCAAACGGTCAGCCTCGGCCAACCGCTGGCCTTTGTCCATGCCCGCACGCCCGCCAGCGCCGCCGCCGCCACACATATATTGCAGCAGGCCATGCACATCGGCGACAGCCATTTGGCACCGATCGAACCGGTAATCGAAACTCTCGCACCCTCAGGAAAAATCGCATGAGCCTTGCATTGCATATCAACGGTATGGACAGCGATTTGTGGCAAGCCCATCTGGCGGCGCAATGGCATGATTCGCCGGTCGAAATTTGGCCCGCCATCACCGACCCCAACGCCGTTGAATATGCGGTTACCTGGCGTCATCAGGCCGGCAGCCTCGGCCATTACCGCAATCTGCGTGCCATTTTTTCGCTCGGCGCCGGGGTCGACCATATATTTGCCGACCCGCAACTGCCCGACGTGCCGGTGGTGCGCGTGGTTGATGGCGATCTCACCGGACGCATGAGCGAATGGGTGGTGATGCATTGCCTGATGCACATGCGCCAGCAGCGCATGTATGATTGGCAGCAGTCCGAGCGGATTTGGGCAAGCGATCCCCTGCAACCCGCCGCCCAGGACGTTCGCGTTGGTATTATGGGGCTGGGCGTCCTGGGCCAGGATGCGGGCCACAAGCTGAAGACAATCGGCTTTAATGTGGCAGGCTGGGCGCGGCGGCCGCGTCAATTGTCCGGCATTGAAACCTATGCGGGGGCGGGCGAACTCGACGCATTTCTTGCCCGCACCGATATTCTCGTGTGTCTCCTGCCATTAACCCCCGAAACCAGAGGCATTTTGAATGCCTCGCTTTTTGAGAAGCTGGCACGCGACGGGGCGGTGCCCGGCCCGGTTCTCCTCAATGCCGGTCGCGGACAATTGCAGGTCGAGGCGGATATTCTGGAAAGCCTCGAAAGCGGGGTGCTGCGCGCAGCGGTGCTGGATGTTTTTGAACAGGAGCCCCTGCCGCAAGAATCAGAACTCTGGCATCACCCGGCTGTGACCATTTCGCCGCACAATGCCGCCATTTCCAACCCGCAGGCCATTGCGGCATTCATCGCCGGCCAGATCAAGGCATTTCAGGCGGGTGCGCCGCTGACGCATGTCGTTGATCGCGCCCGTCAATATTGAGCGCGCTGGCCTATTGGCTCTCGCCGCGCCCGAATGCTTCGCGCAAGAGATCCATTTGCGCGTCCAGCGGACGGGCGGCGGGGGCCTCAACCGGAGCATCGCTGTAAAGCAATTGGTCGAGGTGCAAAATCCGCTCCTGCAGGCGCAGCGACGTGTTGGACAATTCGCGCAGGCGCAAAGGCAGCCTGGCATAGGTTTCGGGGTTGGAAGCCAGTGCCTGACGCGACAGCTTGACCTTTTGCTTCTCGGAGCGGGCCTGAGCCATGCTCAACTCGCCATCATTGACCGCCCGCTGCATCAGCAGCCAAGACGCCAGTTGCATCAGGCGGGTGGTGAGCCGCATGCTTTCGGAAGCATAGGCCAGTGCTTCCATGCGCGGCAGAATTTTCGCCTCAATGCGACCGGGGCCATCGAGATAGGCCGCTGCTTCTTCCACGAGGGACATACCCTCTTGAAACAAAGTCTTGAAAGCATCCGAATTGACGAGCTTTCGCGCGAAGGACACCGTTGTCTCATTTTGCTCTGTATAGCTATTGGAAGCGGCCATTTTTTTTCCTGTTCCCGATTCGAAGCGCTTTAAGTGACAATCTGTGCCAAAGGCAGACTGACTTTGCATGATCGGTTACGGAGCAATACTAGCGCCAAACGCGTGGCTTTGGGCGTTTCCATTTTATTAAGGTTAATTTGGCTGCCCGTGGCGCAAAAAAAACCGCCCGAAGGCGGTTTAAAGTCCAAACAGGGAGGAACATAAGGCGATGCACTGTGCATCGAAAATGTCTGAGTGTCAGACAAGAACAGATTACGCCGCATTCATTATCATATCATTAACGATTCGAAGCCTTTTCGCCGAAATCGGTTGAAAACTACAAATTTATATGAAAGCGCGACGATTCTCAGGGCTTCGGCCGGAAAAAAGCATCGGCTGCCGCCGCGGAAGCCTGCTTTTGCCTCATGTTTTCGCGGCACCGTTCGACTTCGCGCTCCAGCAAAGTGATTCGTTCCTGCAATTCGGAAACCGAGACGGCGCTCAAATCCGCGCCAATCTCATGTTGCGCCGGGGCTTTTTTGGGTTTTGCGCCGAAAATCGCATCCTCGTCGTCTTTTGCCATGACAACCCTCCCGTCAGACGCCTTGGCGACATTATACCCGGTGCAGCGGCCTGTCATCCTGGGCCGGGCATCAAGCCGGGGTCAGGCGACGCCCAATTGCAGCAGGTCGTGAATATGGATCACGCCACAGGGATTGCGTTCTGCATCCACCACAAAAACGGATGTAATCTTGCTGGATTCAAGAATCTGCAAGGCCTCCACCGCCAGAGCGTCGGGGCGGATAACTTTCGGGTTGCGCGACATGACATCCACCACCGGCATGGCCATGAGGTCCGCACGCATGTGTCTCCGCAAATCACCATCAGTGACAATGCCGATCAGCCTGTTGGCATCGTTGATGACGCCAACGCAGCCGACGCCCTTGCCGGAAATCTCCATCACCGCTTCCGCCATGCTGGCGCTTTCCGATACCAGCGGCAGCCGGCTTTCCTTGTGCATAACATCGCGGACCAGTGTGAGGCGGGCACCCAGCTTGCCGCCCGGATGAAACTGGCGAAAGTCCTGCGCCGAGAAACCACGCGCTTCGAGCAATGCCACCGCCAGTGCATCACCCAGCACAAGCTGCATGGTTGTCGAGGTCGTCGGTGCCAGTCCATTCGGGCAGGCTTCTTCGGCTTTGGGCAGAACCAGACAAATATCCGCCTCGCGCCCAACCGCGCTGTCACGATTGGATGTTATGGCAATGAGGGGAATGTCAAAGCGCCGGGAATAAAGAATGATATCGGCAAGTTCGCTGGTCTCGCCCGACCATGACAAGGCCAGAATGGCATCGCCGGAGCGGATCATGCCCAGATCGCCGTGGCTGGCCTCCGCGGGGTGGACGAAATAAGCGGGCGTGCCGGTGGATGCAAAAGTCGCGGCGAGCTTGCGCCCGATATGGCCGGACTTGCCCATGCCGGTAATGATGAGATGGCCCGAAATGCGCTGCAAACGCTCGATCGCTTGGGTCAGGCGGGTGCCAAGACCGTCGGCGTCCACATCATTCAATGCAGCTTCCATGATCGAGAGCCCGGCGCGCTCTACGGCAATGGTCCGAAGCGCCGAAGCGCGGCTGTCTTTGGACATCAGCTGCCAAGCCGCCCGACGCCAGCGCGGGCGACACGATCATCCGGGCGCAAGCCCAGAGCCCGCTGGTAATCGGTCATAGCGTCCGATTTCTTGCCGAGGTGCTCGTTGGCCAGGCCGAGGCCGGCCCAGGCATCCGCATTCTGCGCATTCACGTTCAGCGACGCATTGAAATCCTGAACCGCCTCGGGATAGCGCGCCAGCGACAAAAGGCTCTGCGCCCGGGCCTGGTAGGGCGCGGCGGCAAATGGATCGCGGTCAATCGCATTGTCAAAATCGGTGATGGCTTTGACGTGGTCACCCTCGCGCTGGTAAATCAGTCCGCGGCTATGAAAAGCCTGCGCGCCTTCCGGATCCAACCGGATGACCTGGGTGAGGTCGGCCATGGCTTGATCGAGGTGGCCTTGGGCGCGCAGCAGGTTGGCGCGGCCCAGATAGGCGGGGGCATGATTGGGGTTGGCCTGAATGGCGGCACCGAAATCCCGCAATGCGGCTTCATTATCGCCCATCTGGCGATAGGCCAGCGCTCGATTGGTAAAGGCGGGCGCATTTTGCGGCGACAGGTGAATGGCGTGGGTGAAATCGGCAATGGCGTCGCGGTACCGGCCAACTTTGGCATAGGCAACGCCGCGGGTATTGTAGGCATCCGGATCATTGGGATGCGCGTGGACGACATTGTCGAGTGAATCAATATTGGTGGTGGTGGCGGCCGAGGCCGTGTCTACAACGGCAAATCCGGGGTTATTGCCACCCATCAGACCCTGCGTCGTATCGCAGCCGGCCAAAGCGGTCATGGCCAGTGCCACAATCAGACCCTGTCCAACGCGCATGACTTTGAGGTTGCTTTTGCCCTGCAATGGCGCCGAAAAACTGAATTCCGATGTGAAAAATCTGGCAATCATAGCTAGTCCCGTAAAAACGCTTTCGCCTATCGCAGTGGTCAGCATTGCACGAAACAGGCTCTGCACGCACCCTGATGCCGCATAAAAGCGACAAACTTATGGACGCGGACACAACACATAAGGAGGCGTGGCAAAAGGCACGCACCCCTGTCGACCCGAAATAATTTAGCGCGGTGCGCCCATGACCGGCTTTGGCTTCATCGGCAGCAGGCCTTCGCGCTGCATCTTTTTGCGGGCCAGCTTGCGGGCGCGGCGCACGGCTTCAGCCTTTTCACGGGCGCGCTTTTCAGAGGGTTTCTCGTAATGGCCGCGAAGCTTCATTTCACGAAAAATGCCCTCACGCTGCATTTTTTTCTTGAGGGCCTTGAGGGCTTGATCAACGTTATTGTCGCGGACGAGAACTTGCAAGCGCATATTCCTGTGTGTTTGGAGCGCAAAAGCGCATGGAAAGAATGAAATTCAAGGGCGTTGGTTAGCAGAAGCCGCCAGCCTTGTCCATTGTTGATTGCATGAAAGTGCCGAAATATCTACCCGTCACCCCACCCGTAAATCAGTTTATGCGCAAGGTTTCTGGTTCACATAAGTCACGTGGCCCATTTTTCGGCCCGCCCGCGCTTCGCCCTTGCCGTAAAGATGCAACCGGGCTTCCGGGTTGCCCAGAATCGAGGCCCATCCATCGGCTTCATGACCAATCAGGTTTTCCATTAGGATATCGCCAAGGCGGGTGGTTGCGCCCAGTGGCAGGCCGCAGATGGCGCGGATATGCTGCTCGAACTGCGATGTCGTCGCCCCGTCCTGCGTCCAGTGCCCGGAATTGTGCACGCGCGGCGCAAATTCGTTGACGCAAAGCTGCTCTTCCATCTGGCCATCGCGGCCCTTTTCCAGCGTGATGAAAAATTCCACCCCGATCACCCCGACATAGGACAGGGCATCGGCGAGCACCCGGGTCATTTCAATGGCGCGCGCGGCGGTTTCAGGTGCCGCTTGCGCAGGCACAATTGTCTTGGCGAGAATGTGATTCTCATGCCGGTTTTCGCATAGGTCATAGGCCGCAAAGCTGCCATCCAGCCCGCGCGCCGCAATCACGGATGCTTCGCGTACAAAATTCACCTTGCCTTCGACGATGGATGACGGGAAGCCGAGCGAGCGAAACACCGCCCCCACGTCCGAGCCTTCGCGGATGGTGGCCTGACCCTTGCCGTCATAGCCATTGCGGCGCGATTTCAAAATCGCCGGACGCCCCAGTTGCGCCACAGCGCGGGCGAGCGAGCCGCCATCCTCCACCGGCAAGAACGGCGCGGTGGGCAGACCAAGCGATTGCAAAAACCGCTTTTCAACCAGCCGGTCTTGTGAGGCCGCCAGACTTTCGACGCCCGGGCGCACCGGCCGCCGCGCGGCGAGAAACTGCGCGGTTGCCGCCGGCACGTTTTCAAATTCGTAAGTGATGACGTCGACACTTTTGGCGAAGGCGTCAAGGGCGGCCTCATCCTCAAAGGCAGCGCAGGTGAACCGGCCGGCCACTTCCT
This sequence comes from Hyphomicrobiales bacterium, assembly GCA_019075865.1. Classification (GTDB taxonomy): domain Bacteria; phylum Pseudomonadota; class Alphaproteobacteria; order Rhizobiales; family Beijerinckiaceae; genus REEB77. The sequence continues at coordinate 355,775 of JAGXAN010000001.1, forward strand.
TGGCCGGGCATTCGGATTGCGGTTCGTAAATGTGGCATTTGTAGCCAAGCGAGGCTGCGGCCATGGCCAGCATCCGGCCAAGCTGGCCACCGCCGAGAATGCCAATGCTGGCGCCGGGCGCAATGACCGGATCAATTTTCGTCATGCGGGCGCTCTTTGACGGATGATGTCTGCTGCGCCCGCCATTCCGCGAGGCGTGCGCCCAGGGCCGGGTCATTCAAGGCCAGCACGGCTGCCGCCAGCAGGGCCGCATTGATCGCCCCCGCCTTGCCAATGGCCAGCGTTCCAACCGGAATGCCTGCCGGCATCTGCACGATCGACAACAATGAATCCTGTCCCGAAAGCGCTTTGGATTCCACTGGCACGCCGAAAACCGGCAAAGCGGTCATGGCCGCGGTCATGCCCGGCAAATGCGCGGCACCGCCAGCCCCGGCGATGACGACCTTGTAGCCCGCAGCCTGCGCGCCCGTGGCAAAGGACACCAGACGTTGCGGGGTGCGATGGGCCGAAATGATCAGCGATTCATGGCCGATTTTCAGCGTGTCGAGCATCTGGCTCGCATGGCGCATGGTCGCCCAGTCCGACTGGCTGCCCATGATGATTGCGACGGGGGCTTTGCCCATTGAAGCCTCCTTGCTCAATTGCGCCAGCAAATTCAAATAAATCCGAGCCCTGCGCATATACATTTATGGGCGAGAGCGCAACCACGCCACGCGCAGGTCATGCGCCCAAATAATGGGCAGCCATTCACGCGATAATGTCAGGTGTGGCTTCATCCTCGATCATGGCGAGACGGTCACGCAGAAAAAGCTTTCGCTTTTTCAGGCGCTGCATTTGCAACTGGTCAAGCGAGCCCACGGCTTGCAACGCGCTGATCGCCGCATCCAGATCGCGATGCTCCTGCCGCAATTTCTCCAATTCCACTGCCAATGCTGCACTTTTCAGCATCGACTCGTTGTATATGCCTTCGTCATTCATGGTCGCATTCTGCCTCAGATAATCATATGCCCCTGCATCAGGGGAACAGCCCACGGGTCCGCTTGGCATTGCGCACCCGCTCCACCCCGATCGCCATGGCCGCGACCCGGTTGGGGATGTTATCCAGTTGCGCCCGATGCACTACATTGTTCCAGGAGCGTTCCAGCGCAATTTCCAGCCTTTTCATGACTTCGTCCTTGGACCAGAAATATTGCTGCAAATCTTGCACCCATTCAAAGTAACTGACAATGACACCACCCGCATTGCACAAAATGTCAGGAATGACGAATATCTCCTGATTGCGCTGCGCCAGAATGAGGTCGGCTTCCGGCGTGGTTGGCCCGTTCGCGCCTTCGGCCAATATCCGGCATTGCAACTTCCCGGCATTGTCCTTGTTGATGACGCGCTCGACCGCTGCCGGGATCAAGGCATCACAGCGTTGCAACAGCAACTCCTTCGGGTCGATCTGGGCGGCATCGCCAAAGCCCTTCAAAACGCCATGCGCGGTGGCATATTGGGTTAAGGCAGCCACATCGAAGCCTTTGGGGTCATGCAGCGCGATGGTGTGATCGCTTACCCCGACGATTTTGACGCCGCGCGCCGCCAGCGCCAGCGCCGCATAGGAGCCGACATTGCCAAACCCCTGAATGATGGCGGTTGCGCCCGATGGGTTGATCCCCAATCGTTCCATCGCCCGGAAAACCAGAAAGGCAACGCCATGCCCGGTCGCCTCGCGCCGCCCCAGCGTGCCACCCGATTCCACCGGCTTGCCGGTCACGATTTCAGAAACAGTCACACCCTGGTACATCGAATATGTATCCATGAACCAGGCCATGACCTGCTCATTCGTGCCCATGTCCGGTGCCATCACATCGACGCGCGGCCCCACGAAGGGAATCATTTCCTGCATGTAGCGGCGCGACAGGTTTTCGAGTTCGCGCAGCGACAGGGCGCGCGGGTCCACGGTTATGCCGCCCTTGGCGCCCCCATAGGGCAGTTCCGCCAATGCGCATTTCCAGCTCATCCACACGGCCAGTGCCGCGATTTCGCCAATATCGACATTGGCGGCAAAGCGGGTGCCGCCCTTGGTCGGCCCCAATGTCAGATGATGCTGCACGCGATAACCGGTAAAGACGGCGGTTTGGCCATTATCCATGTGGATTGGCACGGCAACGGTCAGCGCGCGCTTGGGCAGCAGCAGACGGTCGCGTTCATCGGCTGGAATGGCAAGATGATCCGCAATCACTGTAAACTGATCGCGCGCCATTTCAAAAACCGGCCCGGTGTAGATGGACATTGGCTTTCCCCCTTGCTTCGACTCATTGGCTGAGACTTGAGCCTTGATGGTAACACGTTAAATACAGATGCGTGGTAAAAACTCGTCTAAAATTTCAGGCGATACCGTGGGGTTCAGCGCCCGCTGCGCGCGAAATTCAGGTTGCAGCAGCGCATAAACCAGGTCGTCGCGCCATATATCATTGACCCGCAAATGGTCACGCAGCAAGCCTTCCTCGTGAAATCCCAGCCGCTCCACCAGCCGCCGCGACGCGAGATTGGCCGGATCGATAAACGCCTGCACCCGATGCAGGGCGCGTTCGCCAAAGCAAAAGCCGAGCAGGGCCGAAACCGCTTCGCTGGCAATGCCCTTGCGTTGATGGGCAGGGTCGATGATGTAGCCGATATCGACACGCTGGCTGCGAATATGACCGTTGTGATAATTGACGAGGCCAAGGCACAGATCCGTGCCCGCATCCGCCACGGCCCAGAACCGGTAATAGGATGGCGTGCAATCAATGAAGCTGCGCACGGCGCGTTCGGTTTCGATGGTCCGCACATGGGCCGGAAGGTTCCAGAAACGCATGGCCTCGGCGCTCGAAAAGCAGCGATGCATGGCCTCAGCATCTTCAAGCCGGAATTGGCGCAAACGCAGCCGCTGCGTGTTCAAAACAGGATGCGCAATCGGTGGTTTGGCCATTTCATCTTCTCGGCAGGGGGCACAAATCGGGAGAGCGATGCCCTATAATGACCCCGAACCGGAAACGCGCAACCATTTTCGATTCCATTCCCGCCGGTTGGTCACACACTATCAGGCATGTTCCCCAATTAGTTCGCGGCGTGACAAATTTCTGCTTTGGGGTGCCACATTTTCATGTCATATTATCGTCGTGCACCACTTTTTTGGAGCCGCAAATATGTCCATGACAAATCATTTGGTTGAATTGCAGCGTCGGCATACCGCCCTGGAAAGGGAGATTGACCAACTGGTCATCCAACCCGCAGCGGACGAACTTAAACTCGCAGAAATGAAGCGAAAAAAACTTTACCTCAAGGACGAAATCATTCGTTTGACCAAACAGGCCCCGCAATCGGTTATGCATTAACCGAGCAGCCTTTAACCGCCTGATTTACGGGAAAATCTGTCGTTTCTCATGCGCTTCACGCGGACTTGTGCCGCGTGAGCGTTACCTTTGGGGATGATGGATTTTTACCATACAGCGCCGCACCTGCCAGTTGATTCTGGCGCGAGGGCCTAGCGGGCTGTCGCAAGGCTTGGGAGTTTGGCACGCAGATCCGGCGGCAGTCTGGCGGCTTTGCCTGCTATGACACCGGCGATTTTCACCTCGGCGGTCACCAGGCACTGGCCATAGCGGAGAATGGTCTGGCGCATATGCAGGCTGGCCCCGCCAATCTCGGTCAGTTCGGTTTGAACGATCAACAAATCATCCATCCGGGCGCTGGCGCGAAAGTCTATGGCCATGTGGCGCACCGCAAAGCCAAACCCGGAAGTCTGGTGCATTTCGATTTGCGCAATGCCGAGCCCGCGCAAATATTCGGTGCGGCCGCGCTCCATGAAGCGCAGATAGGCGGCGTGGTAGACGACGCCCGAAAAATCGGTGTCCTCATAATAGACCCGCACGGATAGTGGGTGCGGCGCGTTCATTCGCGCTCTCCGCCATCCTCAAACAGTTGAAATTGCGTGCTGCTGGCTTCCGGCACCGCGAGGCCCAGATGCTGAAAGGCATGCGGTGTCAAAACCCGACCCCGGGGCGTGCGCTGCAAAAAGCCCTGCTGCAACAAATAGGGCTCAATAATATCCTCAATGGCGTCGCGCGGTTCGGACAATGCGGCGGCGATGGTCTCGATGCCCACCGGCCCGCCACCAAAATTCACGGCCACCATATTGAGGTAGCGCTTGTCCATCTGGTCGAGGCCAATGCTGTCGACATCGAGCAAAAGCAAAGCCTTGTCGGCCACCGCCCGCGTCACCTTCTCGTCGCCATCCACCAGCGCAAAATCTCGCACCCGCCGCAACAGGCGACCGGCAATGCGGGGCGTGCCGCGTGAGCGCTTGGCAATTTCCTGCGCGCCATCCTCCGACATCGCCAGCCCCAGCACCCGCGCCCCGCGTGTGACAATGGATTTCAGTTCCTCGACCGTATAGAAATTCAGACGGATCGGGATACCAAACCGGTCGCGCAAGGGCGTTGTCAGCAATCCGGCCCGTGTCGTGGCCCCAATCAGGGTGAACCGCGACAGGTCGATTTTTACCGAGCGTGCCGCCGGGCCCTCGCCAATGATCAGATCAAGCTGAAAATCCTCCATGGCGGGGTAAAGAATTTCCTCCACCGCCGGATTAAGCCGGTGGATTTCGTCGATGAACAGAACATCGCGTTCTTCGAGATTGGTCAGTTGCGCCGCGAGATCGCCGGCCTTGGCGATGACGGGCCCGGACGTCGAGCGGAAATTCACCCCCAATTCGCGCGCGACAATCTGGGCGAGCGTGGTTTTGCCAAGGCCGGGCGGCCCGACAAACAAAACATGGTCCAGCGCATCCTTGCGCGCCTTGGCGGCCTCGATGAACACTTTCAGGTTCTTGCGCGCCGCTTCCTGGCCAGTAAAATCGATCAGCGATAAAGGCCGCAGTGAGGTTTCGCTGTCGTCTTCGCGGCGCTCGGCATTCAGCAGGGGGCGGGGGGTGAGCGCCATCAGCTCGCCAATTCCTTCAGGCCGCGACGGATCAGGGCCGAGGCTTCCGCCGAATCACCCAGCGCTTTGGCAGCGGCGGCAATGGCTATGGCGGCTTGCGGTCGGCTATAGCCCAGATTGATCAGCGCCGAGATGGCATCCTGCACCGGCCTTGGTGCCGATCTCACGTCATCTTCGCCCGCAAGGCGCGCGGCAACCGGGTCGATGGCGGTGAAGGCGGGCGCCTTGTCCTTCAATTCAGCAACGATGCGCGCCGCCAGCTTGGGGCCAACGCCCGGCGCGCGCGAAACGGCGGCCTTGTCCTGCAGGCCAATGGCGCTTGCGAGTTCCCCCGGCGGTAAAATCCCCAATATCGCCAATGCCACCTTGGCACCGACGCCTTGCACGCTTTGCAGCAGGCGGAACCAGTCACGCTCGGCGTCATTGGCAAATCCAAACAGCCGAATCGCGTCCTCGCGCACCTGCGTCTCAATGGCTAGCGCCGCAGCTTCGCCAACTGGAGGCAGTTTTTGCAAGGTTCGCGCCGAACATTGCACGATATAGCCAACACCCTGCACATCCAGAATCAGATAATCCTCGCCATAGCTGTCGACTATGCCCTTGAGTTTGCCAATCATGCCAGTCTGGCCCTGGCGGTGAGCGCGCCGCGATGCTGCGCATGGGTAATGGCAATGGCCAGCGCATCGCTGGCATCCGCGGTCTGCGCGTCGCTTTTGGGCAGCAGTATTTTCACCATCATCGCAACCTGCTCTTTTTGGGCGTGGCCGGCACCGACCACGGTCTTCTTTACCACATTGGCGGCATATTCAGCGACCGGCAAGCCGGAAAGGGCGGGCACAACCAGCGCAATGCCGCGCGCCAGCCCCAGTTTAAGCGCCGATTGCGGGTCGCGGTTGACGAACGTCTCCTCCACTGCCGCTTCATGCGGGCCGTAAGTGGCAATCACAGCGGCCAAGCCCTCGTGCAGTTGCCGCAACCTTTGCGCCGAAGTCTGCGTCGCCTGCGAATGCAGGCTGCCGCAGGCGACAAATGTCAGGTGCGAACCGGCCTGTTCCACCACCCCCCATCCCATATTCCGCAACCCCGGATCAATGCCAAGAATGCGAATGGGTTGAGGGGACATGGCGGGGCTTTTCCATTAAAGTGCGCGGGAACTTATCCCGAGAGTTTCGCCATCAGGGCATCGCTGATTTCAAAATTGGCATAGACGTTTTGCACGTCGTCATTATCCTCCAGCGTATCCATCAGTCGCAGGATTTTTTCGCCCGCTTCATCTTCAACGGTCACATTGTTCTGGGCACGCCAGATCAGGGCGGCCTTGCGTGGTTCACCAAATTTGGCTTCCAAAGCCTTGGCAACATCACGCAGCGCCTCGACGCTGGTAATCACTTCGTGGCCTTCCTCACTGGTGCTTACATCATCGGCACCCGCCTCGATGGCCGCTTCCAGCATGACATCTTCGCTGGCGACGCCCGGCGCAAATTCAATGCGGCCGAGACGGTCGAACATGAAGCTCACCGCGCCATTTTCGGCCAGCGCACCGCCGGCCTTGGTGAAATATGAGCGCACTTCGCCGGCAGTGCGGTTGCGATTGTCCGTCAGCGCCTCGACAATCACGGCAACGCCGCCGGGGGCATAGCCTTCATAGCGCACTTCATCGTAATTCTCGGCATCCGAACCGGAGGCCTTGCGGATGGCCCGGTCAATGTTGTCGCGCGGCATATTCTCGGCTCTGGCGGCAATCACCGCCGCCCGCAAGCGCGCATTCATCGACGGGTCGGGCAGACCCATTTTGGCAGAAACCGTGATTTCGCGACCCAATTTGGCAAACAGTTTGGCGCGGATCGCATCCTGCTTGCCCTTTTTGTGCATAATATTCTTGAACTGACTATGTCCGGCCATGCTTCCCTCGTCAGAGCCCGCGCGGGCCCGTCATAAATTTCGTCAGCGAGCCTTATACGCTGTGGAAGTCGCGATGCAAAGCGCCTGCGCGCCCGGCCCGTGCCACGCCACAAAGTTTGACCCTGACCGCATATCGGCTATGGTTTGCCGGTTCCCCCTGGCACCTGCAAACCAACCGAATGCCTGCAATGCAGATTTTTGACAGTCCTGACAACCCTTGTCCGCCCGGCGCGGAGATTTTCGTGTTGCGAACCCGCGATGCCCTCAATTTGCGCGCGGCTTATTGGCCGGCCAAAGGCGATGCGCGCGGCACGCTGGTGCTGGCGCAGGGACGCGGCGAATTCATTGAGAAATACCTCGAAATCATCGTTGATTTCATCGAAAGCGGCCTGAATGTCATCACCTTCGACTGGCGCGGGCAGGGGCTCTCGGATCGCCTGCTCAAAGACCGCCGCAAAGGCCACGTCGATGACGTGGCCGCCTATCTGGAGGATTTGGCGGCTGTTGAAATCTGGCTCAGCGAGCGCAAATGCACGCGGCCCTGGTTCGCGCTGGGGCATTCCTTGGGTGGGGCGCTGCTGCTGCTGCGCGCCCATACGGCACCCACGCCCTTCGCGCGCATGGTGCTCAGCGCGCCGATGATTGATCTGGCCGGCCTGAAATATCCGCGCGGCGCGCGCCTGCTGGCCCGGGCGCTTGATCTTGTCGGCCTGGGCTCGTCTTTCGTCCCCGGGGGCACCGCCACCGCCTATTTTACCCAGCCCTTTGCTGGAAACGTGCTGACGTCCGACCCCAAACGCTATGCCAAATTCACCGCATTGGCGGCGCAGGCCCCCGACATTTGGGTAGGCTCCCCGACGGTTCACTGGCTGGTCAGCGCCTTTGCCCTGATGCAGAAATTTGCCGCGCCCGATTATGCCATGGACATTGAAGTGCCCATTCTCATCCTCGCAGCCGGCCATGACCGTGTCGTCGATACGCCAGCCACGGCGCGCTTTGCCCAATATCTCAAGAATGGCCATATGGTGACAATCGCCGGTGCCGAGCATGAATTGATGATCGAGAGAGATGAATTGCGGGCCCAGTTTCTGGCCGCCTTTGCCGCCTATATCCCTGGCTCGCAGCCGGAGGCCGCACCTCTCACCACCGCATCAAAAGCGAGCCTGCCTGTCCGTTGAAAGTCAGCCTGCCAGCATTTCCAGCACTTTTTGATGCAAGGCACGGTCGCCACAGGCGATGATATCGCCGCCCTTGGCCGGGCTTTCGCCCTGCCAGTTGGTGACGACGCCGCCCGCGCCCTCGATGATGGGCACCAGCGCCACAATGTCATAGGGCTTGAGATTGGTCTCGATGACAATATCGACATGCCCGGTTGCGACCATGCAAAAAGCATAGCAATCGGCGCAATAGCGGGTGAGCCGCGCTTGCTTCTCCACGGATTGATAAAGGGTGTGTTTCCGGCCCTTGAAAAGTTGCGGCATCGTGGTCATCAGCGTGGCTTGCGCCAGCTCCTCACAGGCACGCGTCGCCAACTTGCGGGCTGGCCCGCCATCATGCACCGCATAGGCGCTTTGGCCATCGCCGCGAAAGCGCTCGCGCGTGAATGGCTGGTTCATCACGCCGTAACTCGGCACGCCTTTATGCAGCAGGCCGATCAGCGTGCCCCACATCGGCACACCGGCGATAAACCCACGGGTGCCGTCAATCGGGTCCAGCACCCAGACATATTCCGCATCCGGCGCGTGACTGCCAAATTCTTCGCCAATGATCCCGTGCTGTGGAAAGGTGGTGCGTATCATGTGGCGCATCACGGTCTCGGCGGCGCGATCGGCTTCCGTCACCGGATCAAATTTTCGGGTGGCATGGCCGGCCGCCTTGTCTTCGACGCCAAGTCGCGTGCGAAAAAAGGGCAGAATGGTTTCACCCGATGCCTGGGCGAGGCGATCAACGAACCCTTCAAAATCAACAGCGGTCATCGGACTAACTTTCATCCAGCACAGAAGGCAAATCTCCCTGCCAGCCTCGTGCCATGCCGCACAAATCAACTCAAGCTTCTTCAAGAAATCGTCGAAAATAAATCGCCATCTGCGGCCTGCGCGGCAAATATCAGACAAATGCCTTTGGGTTCTCCCAATGAAATCAATAGTTTATATATGAACTTCGTCCATTTTGTCGCAGGGCTGAAAAATAGGACAATAACGCTTGCTTTTTGTGCGTTGCGGTAGCATATTATTGCAGCGCGGCAACCTTGTTGTCGCCGATGCCCTCCTTGGGCGTTTCCTCCCTAGACTAGGGCCGCTGCAGCGATGTAGCGGCCTCTTTTTTTGTGCCGCTTTCCCACTTATTCCGTCGCAGCTTCTTTTCAACAACGCCACGTCTGAGGCAGTCTGGCTTGCAACGATCTGAAATCGTTTGCTTTTACAGCGCCGATATTTTCTGGCCCGCTTCCCGTGTGTTCATTTTTCTTGAAAAATTCAAAAAACTGAAAACAGGTCTTGCTTTTTGTGCAGTGCGGTAGCATATTATTGCAGTGCGGCAACCTTGTTGTCGCCGATGCCCTCCTTGGGCGTTTCCTCCCTAGACTAGGGCCGCTGCAGCAATGTAGCGGCCTCTTTTTTATTCTGCGGCCCGCCGCCGGGGTGAGAAGCGATCATGCGCAAACTCGTGCATCCGCGCAGCAATCGTCGAGAGATCATGGCGCAAGGCGTCAAAGCCGACCGTCTTTTCAAAACTGCGCTGGTCCATGTAAAGTTCGCGGTTGATTTCGATTTGCACGGCGTGGGTTCTGGCATGCGGGCAGCCGTAATGTTCTGTGATGAAACCACCGGCATAGGGCTTGTTGCGCAGCACCTTGTAGCCCAACTGCCGCAATTCGTAATCCAGCGTCTGGGTCAGCGATTCGTCGCAACTGGCGCCGTAGCGGTCGCCAATCACGAAATCCGCCCGCATTGGTTCCTCGGGCAGTGTCGATAGGCTGGGCCCGGACGGCATGGAGTGGCAATCAATCAACAGCGCAAAACCAAATTTCGCGTGGGCCCGGGCCAACAACTGCTTCAGGGCATCGTGATAGGGCTTGTAATAGCGCACCACACGCATCAGGCCTTCTGCCACCGGAATGCGGTGCGCGTAAATCTCCTGGCCGTCCCCGACCACGCGGGCGATGGTGCCAAGCCCGCCGGCCACCCGCAAGGAACGGGTATTGGCGAAGGGCGGCAATTGGCCAACAAACATGCGCGGATCGAGTTCGTGCGGCTCCCGGTTGACATCGAGATAGGCGCGCGGGAATTGCGCCCGCAGCAGCGGCGCGCCGCAGTCGAGTGCCCCCGCAAACAGCGCGTCCACAAAGCAATCTTCCGAGCGCCGCAGTTCGGGTAGCGACAGCCGTGATGCATTGATGAATTCGATGGGATAGCATCGCCCCGAATGCGGCGAACTGAATATCAGGGCGCTGTCCAGGTGGGCCGGTTCGCGGATATCGAAACCGTCGCCCATATCGGCAAGGCGGATCAACTGCCCTGCGTCAACGCAGTCCCTTGCCGTTTCAGATTCAGAATTTTTCACCATTCCGCTTCCGCCCTGCCACAACAGCTATATTGCAATCTGGCACTCAAAAGCGAGCTTGTCCATGCAATGCGAACGAGAAAAAAATCAATTGCCGAGCATGGCCGCTTCCTTGGCGAGCGCGGTGATTTGCGCATAATCGCCCGCCGCCAGCGCCGCATTCGGCACCATCCAGGAACCCCCGACACAGACCACGTTTTTCAAGGCAAGGTAGGCGCGCGCCTTGGTCGCATCAATGCCGCCGGTCGGGCAAAACCGCAGGTCGGCCAAAGGCCCGGCCAGCGAGGACAATGCCTTGGCACCGCCAATGGCTTCAGCCGGAAAAAACTTCATTGCCATGAAGCCGTGCTCCATCAGATGCATGGCCTCGGTGGCGGTGGCAATGCCGGGCAGGAACGGAATCGGGGCATTGCAGGCGGCGACAATCAAACGCGGTGTGGTGCCGGGGCTGACCAGAAACGTTGCCCCCGCCTTGATCGAGGCATCGATATGGGCGGGCTCCAGCACAGTTCCCGCACCCACGATTGCGCCTGGCACTTCATCGGCAATCGCCTTGATGGCAGCCAGCGCCTTTTGGGTGCGCAGGGTAATTTCCAGCACCGGCAACCCACCAGCCACCAGCGCCTTTGCCAGAAGAATGCCCTGTTTTGGATCCTCGATCGTTAACACGGGAATCACGCTGGCACTGTGCATCAGTGCAAGGGTCGCCTTTGTGTGCGGGTATTGGGCCATGCGAGAAACTCCTGTTTGAAAGGTCGGCATTATTACAAGATGGAGCGCACCAGCGCGCGCTCAGCGTCCACAACCGCTTCTGGCGTGCCCACATGCAACCACAAGCCGTCCAGCCGCAGGCCAAATAGCCGATTTTTCTCAGCGGCGGCAAATAATATCGGCGCGAGCTTGAATACGTCCGCCGGTTCGTCCTGAAAGGCTTGTGGTTTGACGATGCCAACGCCCGAATAGACGAAGGGTGCCACCTGTCGTTCGGCCCGCCGGTGCAGGCGGCCTTCCGTATCGAGGGTAAAATCGCCGGGCCAATCGACCCCCACCGAATGGGTCGTGCTCGCCACCAGCAGCAGCGCGTCCATGCGCTCGGGGTCCCAAAGCGCCGCCAGCCGCTGAATGTTGGAGCGTGGCCCTTCAAGCCAGAACGCATCCGTGTTGCAGATGAAGAACGGCTCAGGCAGCAAAAGGTCGAGCACCTTTTTGATGCCACCCCCTTGGTCCAGCAATTGCGCGCGCTCGTCCGAAATGACGATTTCCATGCCATGGTAACCAGCAAAGTGGCTTTCGATCTGGTCAGCAAGGTAATGCACGTTGACGATGGCGCGGGCCACCCCGGCTTTCTCGAATTGCTCCAGAATATGGTCGATCAGCGCTTTGCCGCCAACCTTGATGAGCGGCTTGGGCACCGTTAGCGTCAGCGGTCGCATGCGGGTGCCAAGCCCGGCAGCAAAAACCATTACATTCCTGGGCATTTGGGAAAGAATCACGATTGGCTTTCAAACAGATGAGGCAGGTGCGTCTCATACCAAGCGCGCACTTCTGACAATACCGGATGGGCCAGATCTTTGACAAGATAACGAATGATGCGTGGAATATGCGCCAGATATTGCGGTTTGTGGTCGCGTTTGTCGAGCCGGGCGAAAATCCCGAGAATCTTGGTATTGCGTTGGGCACCCAGCAGCGCATAGGCCCGCGCAAATCCCAGCATGTCGAATTCATGGCCCCCCTGCCGCAGCCGCGCATATTGGGTGAGAAGGCGGATTTCGTCAGCATCCGAGACATCAATGCGCGAATCCTGCAACAGCGATGCAACGTCATAAGCGGGGTGGCCCAATACGCAGTCCTGAAAATCTATCAGGCCGACGCGGGCCAGTTCCTGACGCTCTTTCAGCCAGATCAGGTTGGGCGAGTGAAAATCGCGCAGCGTCCAGGTTGTCGGCATGGTCGACAATTCATTCAGGGCTTTTCGCCAAAGATTTGAAAAGGTTGAACGGGCCGAAGCCGGCAGGAGGATCTTGCAGATATGCGGGGCATACCAGTCCAGTATCAGGTCCAGTTCAATGAGCATCGCCTGAAAATCATAGGGCGGGATGCTATAGTTCGAGCCATCCGGGAGTGGCAATTCGGTGGGCAAATTGGAATTATGCAAGTGCGCGAGCACTTTAACCGCCTCGGCATAGCGCTCGATTATCGGGCCGTTGGCATCGGCCACCGGCTCGCTGCCAAAATCCTCAAGCACGGCCACCCCGGCTGCCATATCCATGCTGTACATGACCGGTGCGGACAGGCTGAGCCCGCGCAATCCGGTATCCATGGCGGCGAAGGCGCGGATGTCCTGCGCGAGGCGCGCGATTTCGCCATAGGATTTGCCAAAGCGGATGATCGGCCCGTGCGCGCGCGGCGGCATCAGCATCAGCACGGCCTGGCGTCCATCCGGGCCTTTCAGGCGTTCGTAAAGTCGCGAGGAGGCATCGCCCTGCATGAATTCACGCCGTGCATTGGCAAAGCCGCTGGCAACAATGGCATTGTCTTTGGCGCGCTCGGTCTGCAGACGGCTGACAAAGCGGCCATGACCGCGCAGGATCAACTGGCGAAATTCGGGTCCCCGTTCCACGTCCATGTAAAAGTTGATGTCCAACCGGTCGGCGCTGATATGCTCACCGGCCCGGTCCGCCCATTCGACCAGCACAAGTGCATTCTCGGCGGCTTCGTCCCAACCGATTTCGGCGAGTTCATCGGGGGATTTGATGCGGTAGAGATCGGCGTGAACAATTGGAAAATGCCGACCCTGATAGGTCTGCATCAGCGTGAATGTCGGGCTCGGCACTTCCAGCGCAAGATCATCGCACAATTCGCGCAGCAGGGCGCGGGCAAAGGTGGTTTTGCCGGAGCCCAGATCGCCCGAAAGCGTGACGAGATCATCGGCTTTCAGCCATTCGGCGACTTGCATGGCAAAGGCCTCGACCTTGGCCTGATTGTCGAACTCAAGAAACCAGCTATCGGGCGCGCTGGGTTGGGTTTGCCCGCCAACGCTGGCGAAAGGTGCTTTCATTCTGGTCATTTCCTCACATTTGGCCGGCGCCTCAGGGAGCCTTTCGCGCCGCCGGTGCTTCCAGTTTGCCACGCGCAGCGACGGCTGGCAAAGACGCGCCATTTTGGGGCAATGTATCGGGCCGCACTACCTTGGCCGCCCGTGCCTCAATGGGCAGGATGCAGGTAACGACCGTACCCTCATTCACCACCGATTCGACGCTCACGCGCCCGCCGTGCAATTCGACAAACGCCCGCACGATCGACAGGCCCAGCCCCACACCACGGTGACTGGTAATACCCTTGTCGGTGTGAAAGCGGTCAAACACTTTGTCCAGCATTTCGGGGGCTATGCCAACGCCCTGATCGGAAACCTTGAACACGATTTCCTCACCACGCTTGAGCGCCGCCATGCTGATCGTCTGGCCCGGCTGTGAAAAGCCAATGGCATTGGAGACGAGGTTGAACAGGATTTGCCGCAGGCGCTTGCCGTCCGCCACCATATGACCGACATCGTCCATCGCCACCACATTCAGCGCGATGTTGGAATGGGTGAGCCACTCGCGCACCCCCATCGCCACCGAATCCATCACAGCGCGAATATCAATGTCTTCCAGCGAAAGTTCGACCCGGTCCATGTCAATGGTCGCCAGATCCAGAATGTCATTGATGATGGCGAGCAGTGTGGCCGAAGATTTCATCACATAGCCGACATATTCGCTTTGCTTGGCGTTGAGGGCACCCACGGCGCCGTCACTGAGCAATTGCGTGAAGCCGATGATATTGGTGAGCGGAGAACGCAGTTCGTAGGAAACGTGGTGCACAAAATCGTTGCGTAGCCGCTGCGCATCGACCAGCGCCTGATTGCGCTCCATCAGCGCCCGCTCAAAATTGGTCGCCGCCGTCACATCGGAAAAGATCAGCAGCGTCGCCCCGTCGGACAAGGGTGCGGCTGACAGGTCGAGGATGGAGTCATCCCGGCGCTCCAGCCTTATTTTGGTGACATCGCGCGCGTCATGCAGGCCCGAGACCAGCGAACGTATGCTGGCCCATACCGCCGGATTGGGCAAGAGCTTGCCGCATATCTTGGCGATTTGGTCGATATGCAGGTTTTCCAGTTTCGCCGCGTCAATGCCCTCATCCTCAATTTGCCAGATACGCACAAACGCGGGATTGAACAGCTTCAGCCGGCCATCGGCACCAAATACCGCCACACCTTCGTGCAAGGTGTCGAGTGTCTCGCCCTGCGCGCGGATCAGGCCATTGTAGCGGGTTTCCAACTCGAACCGCTCGGTGACATTGTCAAACAGATAAGTAACCCCGCCTTGCGGGTTGGGCGAAATCACGGTGCGCAGCGTGCGCCCATCGGGTAGATGCCAAACCTGCCCGGTGCTCTCCACGGCCTGATAATGCGCCAGCAGTGATTGTTTCCAGCTGCGGAAATCGGCTTGCTCGGGCAAGCGGTGCGCGGCGCGCAAATGGTCAAGAATTTCGGTATCGAGCGGGTTCTGTTCCAGAAACGCCGGCTCCAGCGACCATAATTGCCGATAGGCCGAATTGTGGAACAGCAATCGCCGCTTGCGGTCGAATATCGCGACGGCTGTGCTCAATTGGTCGAGCGTGCGCTCATGCGCCTGCATTTGTCGCTCCAGATCGGAGCGCATTTCCATGATTTCGGACAAATCGCGTGCCATGGCCGTCGAGCCAAGTGCCGAGGGCACGTCGATGACTTCGAGCAGGTGTCGCTCGCCTTTGACCACCGCCGGCAAGCGCGCGCGCCAGATCTCCTGATTTTTGCAGGCTTGCCGGGCTTGATCGCGCGCCGGTTGGTCCAGCAATTCGGTGCTGCCTTCAATGGCGACCTGCACATCCTTGGCTTCCACCGCCTGCGCGTAGGCGGGGTTGGCCCAGGTCAATCGACCCTCCACATCGCGCATCCAAACCGGATCGGGCACGGCGTCGAGCAAAGCCCGCATGCCGTCAATTTCCATCAGAGCCTTGCCGTGGCGCTCGCCGAGCCGGGTCAATTCCAGCCGATCCCCTGAAACGTCGCGAATGCGCATGACGGCACGGCCACCGACCGCCCGCCCTTCAATTTCCAGACAGCGTTGGTGAATGGAGGTGATGGGCATGCGGAAGGTCTCGCCGCGCTGGCGCAACCGGTCAACGCTTTGCTCCACCTGCTTGGCAATATCGGGCGCGAGCCAGGTGCCAAATCCCAACACGCGGCGCGGTGTCAGCGCATCCGTCACCAGCGTCAAATCACCTTCAATATCCGGCTCGCTCTGCGCCCCGTTCCACGTCACGCAAATCTGCCGCTCGGCGGCCAGAAAAAGCTGGGCGCGATCCAGCCGCGCCCGGGCGTCGACAAGGTCATCCGACAATTGCGCTTCCCGCTTGAGCCAGCGCTGACGTCCGGTCAGATGCAAAAGCGCCGTCACAGCGGTGATGATGATGAGTGCGGCAAAAGCTGAAATGCCTGCTGCGCCCGAATTGTCCGGCATTTCAGGAAAGGTCGGTGCGGCAAGGGCAAACTCGCCCGGCATCAGGGATAAAGCGATAACTGGAAAAGCTGTCGCGGGCCCAAAAGTCCCGCACCATTCAAGGCCGCCGCTAATAGTCTGGCGCCATTTGGGGTTCATTAGCTTGCTCTCCAGCTTGCATGGAATCAATAATAACGCCGATGGCCCAGAAAGGACCCGACGCATAGACCAACGCATTACAAAGGATCAGCGAAGTTTGCCGCATCAACTGATTCGCCTAACATGCCTCATGCGGACTCGTCGCGGAAGCCTTGCTGTGCATAAAATTGCCGCTTTTTGACAAAAAAAGCACTTGTCGCGGCCCTGACAATCTGCCTCTGGCTTTTATTCGCCTCAATTGCTATCGCAAGGGCCCGGATAGTCCGTAACCTCATCTCCCGTTTGCCTAGAGGATGTTCCAATGACTGTGCATAAAGTGGCCTTACTCACCGCCGGTGGCCTTGCGCCCTGCCTGTCTTCAGCCGTCGGTGGTTTGATCGAGCGCTACAGCGAAATGATGCCCGACATTGAGATCATCGCCTATCAGAACGGCTACCACGGCCTGCTCTTGGGCAATCATTTGAAAGTGACGCCGCAGGTGCGTTCGCAGGCGGCGATATTGCATCGTCATGGCGGCTCGCCGATCGGCAACAGCCGCGTCAAACTCACCAACGTCAAGGATTGCGTGAAGCGGGGTCTGGTGCAGGCCGGTCAAGACCCGCTGGAAGTGGCGGCACAGCAACTCGAAAAGGATGGCGTGACCATTCTGCATACCATTGGCGGCGACGATACCAATCTCACCGCCGCCGATCTGGCCAAACACCTTGCTAAGCGCGGCTCGAAGCTCACGGTGGTTGGCTTGCCCAAAACCGTTGACAATGATGTCGTGCCCATTCGCCAATCGCTGGGGGCCTGGACTGCCGCCGAGCAGGGAGCGCTATTTTTCGAAAATGTCGTGAATGAAGCCTCCGCCAACCCGCGCACCTTGATCATCCACGAGGTCATGGGCCGCAATTGTGGTTGGCTGACGGCTGCCACCGCTCGCAAATATCGGGAGCGACTGTCGACCCTCTCCTTCGTGCCCGGCTTTGGCCTCTCGCAGGCGCGCAAGGATATTGATGCCGTCTATCTGCCCGAAATGGCGCTGGATATTCCCTCTGAAGCGGCGCGCATCAAGAAAGTAATGGACCAGAAAGGCTGCGCTTGCATCTTCATCAGTGAGGGCGCCGCCGTGTCCGAAGTGGTCGCTGAAATGGCGGCACGCGGCATCGAGGTCGAGCGAGATCCTTTCGGGCACCTGATGCTGGACAAAGTCAACGTCGGCAACTGGTTTGCACAGCAGTTTGGGCAATTGATTGGCGCTGAAAAGACGCTGGTGCAGAAGTCCGGTTATTTTGCCCGGGCTTCTGCCGCCAATGCCGATGACCTGCGCTTGATCAAGGGCATGGTTGATTTGGCTGTCGATGCGGCCCTGCATGGCACTTCCGGCGTCATTGGCCACGATGAAGAGCGCAACAATGTTCTGCGCGCGATTGAATTTACCCGCATTCGTGGTGGCAAGGCCTTCGACATTACCACCGACTGGTTTGTTCCGATGCTGGCAGAAATTGGTCAGCCCAAACCGCTGGCGGCCCCTGCCGCCGCGCACTAGTCTCGCGGGTTACGGGGCAGGGCGCACCTGCCCCCGTCGCGCACCTGCCCCCCTCGCGCAGCGCGCTTACGCCGGCATCCTCGCCTGCTTGCCATTTTCAAGGGCTTTTTGCTTCCACGCACCGCGCCTGCCGGGCGTGCTTAGGGCGCGGCCAAAAGGCCA
This sequence comes from Hyphomicrobiales bacterium, assembly GCA_019075865.1. Taxonomy (GTDB): domain Bacteria; phylum Pseudomonadota; class Alphaproteobacteria; order Rhizobiales; family Beijerinckiaceae; genus REEB77. The sequence continues at coordinate 373,574 of JAGXAN010000001.1, forward strand.
GCAAATGGTGCCCGAGGCTTTGTCAGCTTCCTGTCAGGTAAAACGAGGCAAACTCAATAATTGCAATGGGTAAGCGGTTGTTGCGCGGAATTTGCGGGCTGTGTTTGAATGGCCCCGGTCCAGTAATAACCAGTTAACCGTGCGACAGGGTTTGAGAGATTTTGGCAGGGAAACAGCACTTCCCAACCCCGCGATTAACGATGTTTCAATGAATTTCGTTGGCGGGAATTTGTGATTTGACTCTTCCGTTTTCGAATCTTAAGTCTTGTCAATAGTTTGGCGTATGAAAAAAGGTGCTAACTGTGAGTAATGCACTCCATGAATTCTCGCGCAAGGCAGCGATGCTTCTGGGCGCAGCCTGTGTCATCGGCGGGTTGCAAATGCCAGTCGTCGCCGCTCCGGCGGCCGATGCCGCTGCGCCGGTGCAAATCACGCCAAACAGCGGCCATCATCGTCGCTACCACCATTATCGCCGCCATCATCATCGAGCCAAGCTCGCCCCTGCAGGCCGCGCAATGCCGACACTCGACAAAAGCGAGCGCGCAAAAATCAATTCCAACACAGTGTATGTGATTGCGGGACGTCTCATCAGTTCATACCTGCGCATGACAGCGGAAATGAGCGCGGCGGTCGATGACGGTGACAATCTGCGGGTCTTGCCGATGATCGGTGAAGGGGCCCTGCACAACATCTACGACATTCTCTATCTCAAGGGTGTGGATGTTGGCATTTTGCGGCTCGACTCGCTGGAATCGGTGCGCCGCTCGGGCGACATTCCTGGCCTCGGCGAAAACCTCAAATACATCACCGAGTTTGGTAATGACGAAATGCACGTCATCGCGCCCGCCAATATCACCGATATCCATCAATTGGCCGGCAAGCGGGTGAATGTCGATATTCCGGGCTCAGGCACCAATTTTTCGGCGACCGCCGTGTTCAAAAAGCTCGGCATCGATATCGTGCCGGTGCACCTTTACGAAAAGCAGGCGTTTGTGCAGATGCATCAGGGCAAGGTCGATGCCGATGTGTCCTTTGGGGCCGCCCCGCTCAGCGGCATTGCCCAATTTGAAAATGCCGACAAACGCTTCCACCTGATTGGCGTGCCCTACGACAAATCGCTGGATGATTATTATCTGCCGAGCCAGGTCAGCGGCAAGGAATATCCCAATCTTTTGGGCAAAGACGAGAAAGTGCCAACCATCGCCGTTGGCACCATGCTTGCCGTTTTCAATCTCGCCCCGGGCTCCGCGCGTTATGACCGGGTGGCGCATTTCGTGACAGCGCTGTTTGATAAATTCCCGATCATGAAGACGCCGCCGCGCCATCCTGCCTGGAAGGAGATCAACATCTCCGCCACCATTCCCGGCTGGACGCGATTCAAACCGGCGCAGGACTGGATTGACAAGACCCTTGCCGCGCAAAAGGCGGCGCAAGGCGCGGTGTCGGCCAATCCGCCGGGCCCAAACGATAATCCGAAAGTTGATGCCCCCAAAAACGTAACAGCGTCCCCGAAATCCGACTGAGAGTAAAACTGCATCCAAGGCGCGCCCGCGCGGCACAATCCATGCGATGCAGGACAGGAGTATGAAGTTATGAATGTTCAAAACAACGACTTCTTTCGCGCTTTGAATGAGCAATCTGGCCAAACACCGCGCGCACCATGGCACACCGACCCTCGAGACGACGAACCAAAACCGGAGCCGCAGACCTTGGCCAGCAAGATGTTTCCCAAGGAAGCGCGCGGGCTTGTTTTTGGCCTGATCGGGCTTTTCGGTCTGGTGGTCATCGCCTTGCTGGCGGCCATCGTCTCGGATTCGGTCATCTCATTCCGGATCAAATCGCAAAAGGATGCGGACAAGGCCGCCGCCGCCGCACAACCGGCCGCCACCTTGGCCGCCAACGCCACGCCGTCTGCACCGCTGACCATGCCGGCGTCGCTGATGCCGGCCTTGACGGCCAATCCGGCTGCCATGGAGAAGTTGCGCAAGGACCTGAAATCGGCGACCGCGCCAGCACCCATGCCAACGCCCTTGACCGTTATCGCCACGCCCGTGTCGCCCAACAAAACCGAAAGCCAGACGCCGCCTGACGCGCAGGCCCAGCCCAAAGAAGCGGCCAAAGTTCAGGCGCTCGCACCCCTGGCCCCGCTTCCGGGCGCGTCCAAGCCCGCTCCGGCATCCATTGCGGCACCTGCGGCCAAAACGACCAGCGACAGCACCCTGAACATGGTGATGCACGCCGCCTCCCTGATCCGCGAGGGGCAGATATCCAGCGCCCGATTGCTACTGCAACAGGCGAGCCAGTCGGGCGATGCGCAGGTCTATTTCGCTTTGGCGGAAACCTATGATCCGCTGGCGCTGCAAAGATGGAATGCCATAGGTATTTCAGGCGACAAGGCCAAGGCGCTGGACTTGTACCAGAAAGCTGCCGACGCCGGTTCACCCGACGCCGCCGACCGCATCAATGCCCTGAAGAAATAAAGCGGGAAGCACCGGCCCAGCCCAAAAGGGCTTATGGCCATGATTTTGCGCAAGGTTTCAGCGGTTTCGGGTTGCTGCGGTTTCGTGGCTGCCGCCCCTTGTGAATGGATCCAGCCCCTGTCTCCGCTTTGCGCGGGCCATGGCTGAACTGTGTGCGACAATGATTTTCCGGCCCACACATTGAAAAGCCGCAAATTTGCGGATAAACAGGACTTTGCGCATCATGATCCGGGCCGCATCAAGGCACGTCGGCGCGATAGCACGGGAAGGCGAGGAAAAGTGGAGCAAAAGCATAATTCCGGTGTGGCCGCACGTACACCGTTGAAAGGGCCATTTGCTGGGCGCTTTGCCGACGAAGCCCGCTTCTTCAGAGCTTGGGTTGAAAATCCGAAAATGGCTGGGGCGCTGTCGCCTTCCGGCCGATATTTGGCCCGCGCCATGGCCTCGCAGGTCAACCCCGCTGACCACGGCCCGGTGATCGAGCTTGGCCCCGGCACCGGCCCGGTTACAGCGGCATTGATCGCCCGCGGCGTTGCCGAAGAGCGTCTGATCATGGTCGAATATGACCAGAAGTTTTGTGAGCTGCTCGCCCACCGTTATCCAAAAGCCAAGATCATTCAGGGGGATGCCTATGATTTGGTCAATACCCTCGCCGGCCACGTAAATGGGCAGGCCGCGGCGGTAGTCTCCAGCCTGCCATTGCTGCTGCGCCCCAATGCCGACCGCTTGCGCGTGCTCGCGGATTCGCTGGGGCTGGTCGCGCCCAACGCGCCTTTTGTCCAATTTTCCTATGGTTTCATGTCGCCGCTGCCACGCAATGGCCATGCCACCGGTAACCTGCAACGCGGCCCCGATGCCCATACCGCCAAACTCGGCCATGTGCATTTTGAATCCCGCCGCCTGCCGCCTGTGCTGCGCAATATTCCGCCCGCCCATATCTGGGTATATCGGCAGACGCCAGCCGCGGCCTCCGCATGAGCCACGGACGGCGTTTTCCGGCATGACCATTTCGCGCAGCGCCCGCATCGGTGTGGTAACCGCGTCCGACCGCGCCAGCGCCGGTATTTATCGCGATGAATCCGGCCCGGCAATCGAGGCGTGGCTCACGCGTTGCCTTGTCACCAAATTTGAGATTTTGCGCCGCATCATCCCGGATGGCTTTGAAAGCGTGCGCGATACATTGGTGCAACTTGTCGATGTGGACGGGTGCGACCTTGTATTGACCACGGGCGGCACCGGCCCCAGCCCGCGCGACCTGACCCCAGAGGCGACGGAGGCCGTCGCCCATCGGCACTTTCCCGGTTTTGGTGAGTTGATGCGTCAAACCAGCCTGCAACAAGTGCCGACTGCCATATTATCGCGGCAAACCGCCGTGACGCGCGGCCAATGCCTGATCATAAACCTGCCGGGAAAGCCTGCGTCCATTGCAGTATGCCTGGACGCCGTCTTCCCCGCCGTTCCCTATTGCCTCGATCTGATGGGTGCGGCCTTTATCGACACCGACCCAACCGTCCTTCGCAGCTTTCGCCCAAAGGCTGGCTGACCTCACAGACGGCTCACGTGCCAGCGATGCGCATCTTCGCCGCAATGATTGAATTCGACAACCTGCATGCGGTGTTCGAGATCGTAGATGTCAGTCGCGCCTTCAAGGTAGACCCGGTCCGGATCATAATGGGTGAAATTCGACAATGCGCGATGCAAAGTCCCAAATGCGTGACGTGTATGGGACTGTACGGCTCGTAAAATGATATTCATGGTGAACTCCTGTTTCCAGTTTCCAACCACCTTGGAAAGCTGCGCCAACATGGTCGGCACGGCTTGAGTTTCCCTTTTCCTAGACGAGATAACATATACCATTGTTTTCAAATTATTCAATAGTATTAAAATTCATGACATAACGTAATATTAGCCGCAAAAATACAAATTGCGCAAAATATGGCACTTTTGTTCATTTTGTAAACAGATGGTTACCAAGTTTATCTGTTCATGCATTGCTGTTATGCAAAAATCGTCGGAACTATCTTTCTTGTATTGAAATTTAATGCACGTTTGCACGTTTGAGCGCTGCTTTCGCTGCAAGCCGCGAATCACAAGGACATTTACTGCCCCTCAAAACGGGTCGGCAGAGCGGGCCTCGCGGAAAGGTGCAAATGATGGTTGTTGGCAGCGCCAATCTGCCGCTATATTCAAGCGGTTCACAACGGACACCCGCCACAATTTTCCTCCTTTCTGCTGAAAAGTCTCTCTCATGATCCATTTTGCAATCCTGGCGCTCGCGGCTTTTGCGGCGGGTATCGTCAACGCTCTTGCCGGTGGCGGCACGTTCCTGACCTTTGCGGCCTTGCTGGCCAGTGGCATCGCCCCGATCACCGCAAACGCGACGAGCACCATGGCGCTGTATCCGGGTTATTTTGCCTCCGCCTATGCAGGACGCGCCGCGTTTCGTGAAGTGAGCAGCCAACCCGAACTGCACTTGGGACGCACCTCGATCATTGCGGTAATCGGTGGATTGCTCGGTGCCCTGTTGCTGCTCTGGACGCCTGCCGCATTTTTCAAGGCCATCGTGCCGTGGCTGGTGGGCTTTGCGACGCTGGTTTTCTTGATTGGCAGCTTGATGCCCAAGCCGGACCCACTCCATCCCAAGCATCATGCCCTTGGCGCAACCGGCATTACCGCCCTGCAACTGCCGCTGGCGATTTATGGCGGCTATTTTGGCGCGGGCATTGGCATTCTCATTCTGGCGGCAATGTCCTTTTTTGGCCTGCGCGACATCAAGCAGATGAATGTTCTGAAACTGCTGTTCGTGGGCCTGTCCAATTCGGCCGCCGTCGCCGCCTTTATATTCGCCGGGCGCATCTTGTGGCCAGAGGCTTTGGTGATGATGGTGTTTGGCATTGTCGGCGGCTATTTTGGCGGACATCTGGGCAACAGGCTGAAGCCAATCTACATCCGCACATTTATCATTTGTGTGGGCATATTCCTCACCATTCGTTACGCCTTTTTTGCCTGAACAGGATCAACCGCCATGCCTCAAATTCCCGCACACATGCAGCAGATCGTCTTTAACGGCTTTGGTGGGCCAAACGTGATTGAATTGGCCAGCGCCGCCGTGCCGCAACCGGGGCCCGGCCAGGTATTGGTGCAAGTGGCGGCGGCGGGCATCAACCGGCCTGATTGCCTGCAGCGCGGTGGGGCCTATCCTCCGCCTCCCGGCGAGACTGGGATCCCCGGCCTCGAGATTGCCGGCACGATCGTGGCGCTGGGGCAGGGGGTTAACCAATGGCCTGTGGGCGCGCAGGTCTGCGCGCTGGTCGGCTCCGGCGGATATGCCCAATATGCGCTCGCCGCCGCAGAACTCTGTCTGCCGGTGCCCGCCGGCCTCAGCCTCGTGGAAGCCGCCTGCCTTCCCGAAAACTTTTTCACCGTTTACGACAACGTATTCACGCGCGGGCGCTTGCAGCCTGGCGAAACCCTGCTGGTGCACGGAGGCTCCAGCGGCATTGGCTCCACCGCCATTCAGCTTGCGGCGAGCCTTGGCGCCAACGTCATAACCACGGCTGGCTCGGCCCAGAAATGTGAATTCTGTCTGTCGCTGGGTGCCAGCCATGCCATCAATTACCGCGAAGCGGACTTTGTCGAGGCCGTGCGCCAATTGCGCGGCAAGGAGGGTGTCGATGTGGTGCTGGACATGGTCGGAGGCAGCTATCTGCCGCGCAACATTCAGCTTCTGGCGCTGGAAGGCCGCCTCGTGCAAATCGCGTTTCTGCAATCACCCAAGATCGCTGATTTTGATTTTCTGCCGGTCATGCTGCGGCGTCTGACGCTGACCGGATCGACGCTGCGCCCGCGAACCATCGCACAAAAAGCCGAAATTGCCCGGGCCTTGCTCAAAAATGTCTGGCCCTTGATCGAGCAAGGCAAAGTGCGACCGCGCATCCATGCGCAATTTGCGCTGAAAGAGGCCGCCAAAGCCCATACCATGATGGAAGCCAGCGAGCAGATGGGCAAAATTGTGCTGATTATGCCGTGACCATTCAAGGCAGGCCATGAAGATACAAGTGAAGCCATCCCTGTGCCCGGTCGGGTTCGGGATGGTCAGCAATAAAAAAGGCGGCGAATGTGCCGCCTTTTGTTTGGGCCCCTTAGCGCGGTGCCAGAACCATGACCATCTGCCGGCCTTCCATCGAAGGTTCCGCCTCGACCTTGGCAATTGGCCCGGTCTCCAGCTTCACCCGCTCCAGCAATCGAAAGCCAATGTCCTGATGCGCCATTTCGCGTCCACGAAAGCGCATGGTCACCTTGACCTTGTCGCCTTCTTCAAAAAACCGCTTCACGGCCTTCATCTTGGTTTCATAATCATGGTCATCAATGCCGGGGCGCAGCTTGATTTCCTTGATTTCCACCACCTTCTGCTTCTTGCGGGCCTCGGCCAGCTTTTTCTGCTCGGTGAAGCGAAATTTGCCGTAATCGAGAATCTTGCAAACGGGAGGCGTCGCATTGGGTACGATTTCCACGAGGTCCAGTTCGGCCTCCGTAGCCAAATCGAGCGCCTCTTCAATGGGGACGATCCCCTTGTTTTGGCCGTCTGCGTCGATCAATTGAACGGCGGGAACGCGGATGTCATCGTTGATGCGGGGTCCATCCTTTTGCGGGACGGCAGTGGCTTTCATTGGGCGGCGAATGGCTAATCTCCAGGTTGAACACGATGCAGTCTGGTTGGTTGAATACAACCAACATAAACCCCGCAGCTTGTGCCACGAGGGTTCAGTTACGCAGGACACTGCCACAAGCGTGCTTGATGTCAAGAATATCCTGCACTGCCCATACGCATCAAGCTAGGCTTTTGCAGGGCAATTTCCCCCGATAACAGCTGATTATAGACATGCAGCATCGCTGCATTCATCCGCTCAATCGAGAAATTGCCCTCCACATGCGCCCGCGCCCGCTCGGCCAATGCCTCTCGCGCACTCGCGCCCATGGCGATCACTTCTGCCACCGCATGGGCCAGGGCGGGCGCATCGCCGGCGGGAACCTGCCAACCGGTTCGCTCGCGCGCCTCGACGCGGGGCGGCACCAGCACAGTTTCGGCAACGGCACCGAGGTCGGAAGCGATCACCGGGGTTCCCACCCCTTGCGCCTCCACCGCGACACGGCCAAAGCCCTCCGGCACCAGCGAAGGCACGCAGATCACCGCCGCCGCCAGATAGGCCGCTGGCATATCCGCGCAATTGCCCACCCGTTTCACGATATTATCGAGCCTGTATTTGGCGATCAGCGCATCCAGTTCACCGGCATAGCCGGTGCGGCCCTGTTCATCACCCGCCAAAATGAACCGCGCGTCTTCCAGTCCTTTTTCCTGCAAAATATGCGCCGCTTCGATCAGCACTTTCTGGCCCTTGATGCTGGTGAGGCGTCCGGGCAGCAGAATGATGCGCTCGTGGCTGGCAACGCCCCAGCTTTCACGCAATTGCCGCACCCGCGCACTCGAAACATTTTCGGCGCGGAACTGCGAAAAATCGGTGCCGCATTCGATCACCTGAACGCGCGGCATCGCACCGGGGTAATTTTGCGCGATAATATCGGCGGTATAATGGGAATGGGCTATCACCGCATCGCCGCGCGCCATGATCGAGTTATAGCGCAGCTTCAGCGCCGAGGTGCCGCCGTAATTGGCGTGATAGGAAGTCACGAAAGGAATGCGCATTTTGCGCAGCGACGCCAGCGCCACCCAAGCCGGCGCTCTTGAATGCGCATGGATAATATCCACCGATTCGGCATGCAGGATCTTGGCAAGACGACGCGAATTCAGGCTCATCTGCAACGGATTCTTGCTGGCCGCCGGAAACGGAATCCACACCCCGCCAAGCGCTTGCAATTCGCTGACCAGGCGGCCACGCTCGCAAGCCACCAGTGCCCGAGCGCCGGCATGGGCCAGGGCTGCAGCTATATCGAGAACCGTGCGTTCGGCCCCGCCCGCATCCAGCTTGGGGATGATCTGCAAAATCGTGCGTCCCTGCAGCGTGTCTGGTGCAAAGCTATCGTAAAACGCGGCCGCCCCCTTCATCCACAAATCCTCTTGTCTGGTGCGCTTTGGCATGTTGCTAATTCTGAGACGCCAGCATTATGTTGAATTTAGAGTAAACGCCAATGAAACACCGCCTTGGCCGGCGATTTTGCGAGGCACGAATTGGAAAACAAGGTCGAATATCTCCGTATTTCCGGCACTGAACCGCGCGACATTGCCTATATTTGGCAGGAGGCACGACCGGCGCAGGCGCAGGTGGCCAGCCTCGTCTGGTTGCCGGGCTTCAAATCCGACATGGTCTCGACCAAGGCAACCGCGCTGGCGCAATGGGCGCAGGCGCAGGGCCGCGCCCTGTTGCGCTTTGACTATTCGGGACATGGCCAGTCCACGGGCGATTTTGCAAAGGCTACCATCAGCCAATGGGTCGAAGACACGCTCGCCATTCTCGACCATGTCAAGCTGGCACGGATGACCTTGGTTGGCTCATCCATGGGCGGATGGCTGGCCCTGCTGGTGGCGCGCGAATTGGCGCAACGGGGCAAAGCCGACCAGATTGCGGCCATGGTGCTGATCGCCCCTGCCGTCGATTTCACGCAAAAGCTGATTTGGGAGCGCTTGCCGCCGCAGGTGCAGCAGCAGATCATCGACGAGGGCGAATGGCGTCGGCCTTCGGCTTATGCCAATGAGGCCATGCCCATCACCCGGCAATTGTTTGAGGATGGTCGCAAACATCTGTTGTTTGGCGGCGAAATCCGCAGCTACGCGCCTTTGCACATCCTGCAGGGCATGCAAGACCCGGACGTGCCTTTCAGCCACGCGCTGGAACTGGTTGAGCATATGGCGGGGGACGAAGTGTTGCTGACCCTGATCAAGTCCGGCGACCACCGCCTGTCAACGCCGCATGATATTGAAAGGCTGATGGCGACCATTTCTGCCATGCCAAAATAGCCGCATTGCGACCGGTTAAACGGCCCGCACCCCAACCGTGACGGCTGGGGTGCGGCAGTTTTCTCAATCTTCGTGGATGCGGATCAGAACAGTTTGACCGCAACCGAAAGGGTTTCGTAGAGGCCAAACAACAGCGGCACCACAACAATCGTCCAGCCAATCAACGCGCCAGGGCTGTAACCGCCAAGCCCGATGCCATAGGATTGGGCAACCGGCGGAGCCTTGTTTTGGTGTTGTGCGCTGGCCAGTTCCGCGTCGCTCATGTGCCATTTGTCATCAACCGGGCGCACCAGCAAATTGGCGATGAACCCGACGATCAGGAAGGCCGACAACACATAGAAGGTGTAGTCGTAAAGCTGCGCCGTTGGTACGCCCGCCTTGATTTCCGCCTGCCGGATGAGACCGACCAGCGAAACGCCAATGGCACCGGCGGCCGACCAGGCGGTCAGCAGGCGACCATGGATGGCCCCCACATATTGCGTTCCAAACAAATCGGCCAGATAGGCCGGAACGGTCGCAAAGCCACCACCATACATGGACAGGATCAAGCAGATGAACAGCACGAACAGGGCAAGGTGATTGCCATGGGCTGCCCAGGGCGACAGCGCATAAAGCGCAAACCCAAGCACAAAGAAAACCATATAGGTGTTCTTGCGCCCCAGTTTGTCGGACAGCGAAGCCCAGAAGAACCGTCCAAAAATATTGAACAGCGACAGCAACCCGGCAAAGCCGGCGGTAATGGCGGTGACGGCGGCCTTTTCAGGACCGGACAGCGCCGTAAATGCCGTTCCAACCTTGCCGATCAGCCCGCCGCCAAAAATCTCCTGCAACATGGGTGCGGCCATACCAATAACGCCAATACCCGCCGCAACGTTCAGGAACAGGGCCGCCCACAATAACCAGAATTGCGGTGTGCGATGCGCGTTCTCCAGCGCGACGCTGCGGGTTGAAATCAAGGCGGAGCGGGTCGCCGGCGGTGTCCAACCATCCGGACGCCATCCTGCCGGTGGCACGCGGTAGCTGAAGGCACCGATCATCATGTAAACCAGATAGCCGGCGGCCAAGGTCAGAAATGTCGGGACAACGCCGATATCGGTTGTCGTCTTGAAATGCCCCATCAAAATGTTGGCAAGGGGCGCACCAACCATGGCACCGCCACCAAAACCCATGATCGCCATGCCGGTCGCCATGCCGCGCCGGTCGGGGAACCAACGGATCAGGGTCGACACCGGTGAGATATAGCCAATGCCAAGTCCGACGCCACCGAGCACGCCAAGCCCAAGCCAGAGCAACCAGAGCTGATGGATATGGATGGCAAAAGCGCCGACGACAAAGCCGCCAACCCAGCAAAGCGCGGCGACCACGCCAGCCTTGCGCGGGCCGACCCGTTCCAGCCAGCCACCAAAGGCCATGGCAGCCAGACCCAGAAACACGATGCCGATGGCAAAGGTCAGGGAGACGCCAAACACCGACCAGTCGCAGCTTGTGGTGAACAGCTCATTCCAGAGGCCGGAACCTGCCGGGCAGGCCACCGGCTTTGCGCCATTCAGGGCATGCGTCAGGGGCGACCAGAAAACGCTCAATCCATAGGCCATGCCGATACACAAATGAATGGCAAGCGCAGCGGGGGGAATGGTCCAGCGATTGAACCCTGGGCCGGCGATTATCCGCTCGCGGCTCAACAAGTCACCGCCCGGCTTGATGGCAGCGCCAGTCGCTATGGTCGACATGATGTAATCTCCCTAAAACATTGTTTTTTTGTTACGCGGGCTTTTAGACGGCGCAATTGGCTTGCCCGCAACCTATCTATAGCAAAAAAACTGCTTTTTGCGAAAGGAGCAATGGTTACCAAATCCCTAATCATAAAGTGTCATATATGCCGGCAAAGCCATGGATCCATGCGCTCAATCGGGCGGGCGCGCTGCGATCAGTATATCAGGGCTTGCTGGCGGACGCGACTTGCGCCCCGGCATTGGGCACTTGTGCCAACAACTTCTCGATCCGCGTCCGCTCGCTGCGGAAGGCGGAAAGCTCCGTATTCGACAAATCCTTGGTGCCAGCCAGCTTCACCCGCATCGGATCTTGAAACTCGTTGTTGATTTTCACTTCGTAGTGCAGATGCGGCCCGGTTGACAGGCCTGTGGTTCCGACATATCCGACAATCTGGCCCTGGCGCACGCGAGCGCCCGTGGCAATGCCGCGGCCAAATCCCGACATGTGATTATAGGTCGTCTCATAGCCATAGGCATGCTGGATTTCGACGCGGCGGCCATAGCCATTGGACCATCCTGCCTTGATAATCGTGCCATTGCCTGCCGCCAATATCGGGGTGCCGATCGGTGCGGCCCAATCTACGCCCGAATGCAGTTTGCGCGTGTGCAAAATCGGGTGATAGCGCCAGCCAAACGGCGACGACATATGGCCGCCATCAATGGGCTTGCGGATCAGGAATTTGCGTGAGGAATGCCCATCGGAATCGTAATAATCGACAATGTCCGAGCCACTGTCCCGGAAGCGGAAATAGCGGTGCGTTTCATTATGCGTCGTGATCGAGGCATAGAGCAATTCGTGCGCGTTCTTTTTCAGGTCCGGGTTGGTATAAAACGCTTGGAAAGAATCACCCGGCGACACCGGTGCGAGGAAATCAATGTCGTTGGCGAAAATGTTCACCATCTGCTGGATCAATTTTTTGGGCAGGTTCTGCTGGAGCGCGGTTTCATAGAAAGCGCTATAAAGCGACAGCCTGTCCTCATCATCCGCGCCGGGTTTGCGTTTTTCCTGCCCGTAATTGGATGTCATTTGCGGCACAAAAACGCCCGCGTCGTTGATCGCAAACACCGCCAGCAATTCATCTTCGGCGTAATCGCTGACCCGCACCAACTGGCGTGTTGAATCGGTCGTTCCGTCCCGGCTGAATTGCAGCTTCAATTGCTGGCCGCCACGAAACAGCCCCTTGTCCTTTTGCGCAAACGCGCTGGTGACGGACGTAATTTGCGCATCCGCTACGCCCGCCTCGCGCAACACGGCCGCCAGCGACTGGCCCTGACGGGTGCGAGCCACGATTTCATCTGGCGCGGCATTGGGCGAGGTGGCGGATTTTTCGAAAGTGGAGAGATTTTCCGGCACCATCTTCACTTTGATATCTGAGAACGGTGCGTTGCCAAATCCAGTGCCCTGCGGCTTGGCAGCGGCTCCCAATTTCAGGTCAATCGCGGCGCGGCTGGTGTGCATCAGCAGCAATTGTGGCGGTAATGCCAGACCTGCCCGATCGCCGGCAGCCAACGAAGTCTTGACCTCTTCCAGAATTTGCGACTCAATTTCCTTGCTGGATAATTCCCCGGTGAGGGGCTGATCCTGATGCGCATTGAGATCGAGCATCCGGAAAGACACTTCCGTATCGTCGAGGTTGGGCGCGCTCGTCGCCTGCGAACCACGCGGATTGGCGGCATTGGCGATCAGGTTGAGCGGATCAAACTTGGGTACTTCATCGCCTATCCCCAGATTTGATAAAGCGAGCGGCGTCGATACATGCGTATAGCTCGCCGATGTCACGATTTCTTTGTCACCGACCCGCAGGGTTGAGGGTACCCGGAATGTCTGCTTGGCGGCAATGATGTCAACAGGTTGCACCAGACGATCGCCGCGATTGGGATCAATTTCCTCGCCCGTGCGGGCCTTGCTGGACGTGTCGGAGGCAAAATAAGGCCGATGAATGAGATTTTCACGATGCCCGAGCGCTGCGTAAATGGCGGCCCCGATCAGCAAGGCCCCCGAAAGGCCGGTAAGCGCCGTTCCGGCCAGCCAATGCAGCGACACACGGCGATGGTCATCGGCGGAGTGGCGCAGGCCATCAAGCTCAATCGCCGGTTCATGGCCAAGATCGACCGGGCTGAACATATCAGAAGACCGCCGCTTGCTGCGCCGCTCATCCCATGATTCCGGGCGCTGGGCTTTTTCATGGCGCTGGCCTTGCGACAAAGCCTCGCTGCCCGCTCCAGAAGTGGCGCCTGTCGGATTGGTTGTGCGATCCAACATTCTCTAATTCTTGTCCGGTTTGCCCATGATGCCGCGTCTTCCCGCTTTTAATCGTTGGTGGCCGCAAGCGATGGCGAAGGCCCTTTCATCTCCAGGCTTGCCAGCGCAGATCGGCCACGTCATTCCAATGCAACCCTTCCCTTGTGCCAAACCCGGCTCCGCGCGTCAAATTGCTTCCAGAAAGGAGGGGCGCGCGATGCAAAATTCTTGTGCGCGGCCGCCACGCTTCCTGGTTCTGGCCATCCGTCTTGCCATCATCTTCGATGGTTCCATTCAGAATCCTGAACCATGGTATTCGGGCAAAACATGGCTCAATTGAGACATTGCCGCTGCGTGCGGCTTCGCATCGCCCCCCATTCGGGAATGGCGATTGGGCACCTGGCCACGGCATAATGGCACGCCATGCATTAAAACCATTGTGCGGCGACTGTTTTTTCGCTAATTTTCAATCAGAAATTTGCAGGGATTTGCGTGAACTGGCAAGGGCGGCAAGCCTTTCCAGTCAAGATCGCAGTCAGAGAAAGCCAGCAAGGATTGTAGGTTGTATATGGTTGAAGTGGTTGCAAAGCTGAAGGTGGAGGCCGCGCCTGTTCAGACGCCCATCCGGTTTGGTTCGCCGATTGCGCGCGCTTCTGGCAGAAGCGGCATCAGCGGCAAAGCAGGTGTTGGGAGCGCCGAACTGGATGGCATGGCCGGGTGCCCCGTGCACGAACTGCGTGGCAAGCTGAGGCGCGCCGGATTGCGGCCAACCCGCCAGCGCGTCGCGCTCGGCTGGCTGCTTTTTGCCAAGGGCAATCGTCATGTCACCGCCGAAAAGCTGTTTGACGAAGCCAGTGGCGCCCGTGTGCCGATCTCATTGGCGACCGTCTATAATACACTGCATCAATTCACCGAGGCGGGCCTTTTGCGCGAAATTGCGGTGGACGGCTCCAAAACCTATTTTGACACCAATATCGCCGAACATCATCACTTCCTCGTCGAAGGCACCCAAACCTTGCTGGATATTCCAGGCGGCATGATCGAAGTCCGCAAACTTCCGGATGTGCCGCCGGATATGGAAATTGCCCGCGTCGACGTAGTCGTGCGCCTGCGCAGGAAAAAGTGAAACTCGTGCCAGCGCGCGAAGGCGAATGACCCAGCCCTCCTCAACTTCAGATTCTGCCGGGCAGCCGATGGTCGCCCTGGGCATGCTCGGTGCCCCGCATGGTGTGCGCGGCGAAATCCGCTTGAAATCCTACACCCAGAACGGCGCGGATTTTGCCGCCTATGGGCCGGTTGAGCTTCTGGGGCAGCGCCGGGTTCTCGCCATAGAGCGTTTTCGCCACCTGAAAGACGACATGTTCGTGGTGAAATTCCGCGCCATTGAGGATCGGGACGCCGTTCAGTTGCTGGGCGGCCAGGAAATCGGCGTGCGCCGTGCCTTGCTGCCGCAGGCGGCCGAAGAAGAATTCTATCATGCAGATCTACTCGGCCTGACAGCGCAGACACTGGAGGGGACAGTGTTGGGCGTTATCCGTCAGGTGCATAATTTCGGAGCCGGGGACATCCTTGAAATTGCGCCTGCCAAGGGCGAGAGCCTGTTGCTGCCATTCACCCGCAAAATAGTGCCCCAGGTGGATATTGCCGGCGGCTTTGTGCGCATCGTGCTGCCCGAGGAAGTCGAGGCCGGTGATGCCCCGCCGCCGGTTCCAGCCGTGTCGGCCCGCCCGCCGAAATAGCCAGGGCAGCTAGTGCTGCGTCGTCGAGCCCGCAGCCTCAGGTGCCAGCGATTTCTGCATTAAAGTATTGGTGAGCCATTGGCCGTTGATGAACTTGCTGTTGCGCTGCATCGGCACAAAGCCGCGCATCGCCAGCAGCGTCTGCGCACAATCGCTGGCTTCCGCTTTCAGGGTGAGCATCTTGCGTCCCTGCGCCAGCAATTCCACTGCTGCGCACAGGTAGGTGGCGATGCCCTGGCGGGCAAAGGTCGGTGATGTATATAAAAGCGCAATGGTTCCATTGGCTTCGAGGCTTATAAAAGCGGCAACCCTGCCAGCTTTCATCGCCACCAGTGTCACGTTTTGGCTCAGCTTCTCGATGAAACCGGCTTCGTCCTCTGCCGCTTGCGCCCAGGCCAAGCATTGCTCTTCCGAATATTCCTCAATCGCGATTTCCGCGATGGCGGAGCGGAAAATTTCGATGAGCGTGTCGCCATCGCTGGGCAAAAACGGGCGTAATGAAACGCCGCCGGGAGCAGGGATCATGATCAGGCACTCATTGGGGCGGAACGGCCTGTTGTAAAGCACGCGATCCCGCATAGCGCAAGCGCATTCGCGCGCCAGGCTACATCGTGGTTTTGGGCCCCGACAACAATTGCGCCGCGCCCTCAATCCGTGAAGCGGCGGACCCGATGGCATCGGCTACTTCCTGAGACCACACCTCATTTTGCGAATGATAGCCGCTGCTTTCCTGCCGCGCATTCACCAAATCCACCTCCATTTCGGCGATTCGGCGTTTGGCTTCCCCCAATTCATCCGCGAAGGTCAGTGCCGCCATAACAATGATGCGCTGGTCGCCGATTTCACCAAAACTGGTATGCAACTCAGCGATTTTGGCATCCACCGAGCGCGCCAGATCTTCCAGATGAGGTTCTTCGCCATCCGCGCAAGCCATTCGGTAAACTCGGCCTGCAATGGTAACCGTAACCTGAGCCATGGCTCTACTCCACTTGATTGGGGGATTGCCGGTCCATTCGCGGTGGCTCGCTCATTTGCGGTGCCAACCGCTCGACCAGCGCCCGGACATTGGCGCTCACCCGCTCCAGCCTCTGGGCGACTTCCTCATTGGCGATTTGCAGATTTTTGGAATGCGCCAAGGTTCCGTCAAGGTCGACCGCCAGACGCGTGCGATCGTCCTGCAAAACAGCGAGTTCTTCATCCACATTGCCGCGCAGGGCATCCTCATTGGCACGCCGTTCGGATACGGCTTCGAGGCGGTCCAGAGCCAGATTGAGCTGCGACAAGGCTTCTTGCAGATTTTTGGGCAGACTCGTTAAAGACATCTCATCAACACGCTAGGCAAAAGCACCCTTGCCAATAGTTGACAAGCGCATGACACGCATGTCAACGGAAAATATACCCTCATGCACAATATAATCCCTTCAAATCATTTACAGTTGGGCTTGCCGACATGGTCTTTGCCGGAGCGGTTGCTTCAGATAATTACACAAATTTGAATGTGGCAATCCGTCGCCCTTTGCGACACTCGTGAGTGATGGTAAGAGGAGAGAACTGATAAACAAATTACCAGAAAATTCTGGAGGGGAGAGACCATTGTCAAATTCGACGCCGCCTGCACAAATCGCCCAAAATCAGCCCGTGACGCATGACCAGATGGCCAATGCCATTCGAGCCTTGGCGATGGACGGGGTCGAAAAGGCCAAGTCTGGACATCCTGGCCTGCCGATGGGCGCTGCCGATGTTGCCACGGTGCTTTTTGGCAAGGTTTTGAAGTTTGACCCCGCCGACCCGCATTGGCCCGATCGCGACCGTTTTGTCTTGTCGGCTGGCCATGGCTCGATGCTGATTTATTCGCTTTTGCACCTCATCGGCGTCAAGTCGATGACCATCGACCAATTGAAGCATTTCCGTCAGCTTGGCTCCCTCACCCCCGGCCACCCGGAAGTGCACCACACGCCCGGCATCGAAATGACCACCGGGCCCCTCGGACAGGGCATTTCCACAGCCGTTGGCATGGCGCTGGCCGAGCGTATGCTCGCCGCCGAATTTGGCGATATCGTCAACCACAACACCTATGTGCTGGCCTCGGACGGTGACTTGATGGAAGGCATCTCGCAGGAAGCCATTGCCATTGCCGGCCACCTCAAGCTCAACCGCCTGATTGTCTTGTTCGATGACAATGGCATCTCGATTGATGGCCCATTGTCGATCGCCGACAGTGTCGATCAGATCATGCGCTTCAAGGCCTGCGGCTGGAATGCGTCTCGCATCGACGGGCATGACCCCAAGGCGATTTTGCGCGCCATTCGCAAGGCGCAAGCCTCCGATCGCCCGACCCTGATCGCCTGCAAAACCACCATCGGCTTTGGTGCGCCCAAGCGTCAGGGCACTGCCAAGGCCCATGGCGAGGCTCTGGGTGCGGAAGAGATCGCGGGTGCCCGCAAGGCTTTGAACTGGCCCTATGCGCCGTTTGAAATTCCAGAGAAAATTCTGAAGGCCTGGCGCCGGGCAGGGACCCGTGGCAAACGCGAGCACAAAGCCTGGAAGGGTCGCTTGGCAGCCATGGATGCCGCCAAGCGCAGCGAATTTGAACGCCGCACGGCGGGCAAAATGCCGACAGCTTTGCAGGAAGTTGTCACCAGTGCCAAGCAGAAGCTCGCCAATGACCGCACTGAAATCGCGACCCGCAAAGCCTCGGAAGCCGCCCTGCGGATTCTTGCGCCGGCGGTGCCTGAACTGATCACCGGTTCGGCGGATCTGACCGGCTCCAACAACAACAAGGTGGAAGCTACCCCGGCCATTTCGCCCGGTCATTATCATGGTCGCTTCGTCCATTGGGGCATTCGCGAGCATGGCATGGCGGCCGCCGTCAACGGCATGAACCTGCACGGTGGCCTGATTGCTTCCGGCGCGACCTTCCTGGTGTTTGCCGATTATTGTCGCCCCGCCCTGCGGCTTTCGGCCTTGATGGATGTGGGTTCCATTCAAGTGTTCACCCACGATTCTATCGGCCTCGGGGAAGATGGCCCGACCCATCAGCCTGTGGAGCATCTGGCATCGCTGCGCGCTATCCCCAACTTGTTGTTGATGCGCCCCGCCGACCAGACTGAAACGATGGAATGCTGGCAGTTGGCGCTTGAATCGCGCAAGTCGCCCAGCATTCTGGCGCTTACCCGCCAGAATCTGCCAGCCGTGCGTCATACCTATGTCGCCGAAAATCTTTGCGCACGCGGCGCTTACGAGTTGGTGCCGTGTGAAGGCAAGGCGCAGGTCAGCCTGTTTGCTTCCGGCTCCGAAGTTTCGCTCGCCATTGACGTTCAGAAAAAGCTGGCGGCCGAAGGCATTGCCGCCCGCGTTGTCTCGGTGCCGTGCCTTGACCTGTTCGAGCAGCAGTCACAGACTTACCGGAAAGCCACTATCGGCAATGCGCCAGTCAAAATGGCAATTGAAGCCGCATTGCGCCTCGGTTGGGACAGCATCATTGGTGACGACGGCCTGTTCATTGGCATGAAGGGTTTTGGTGCCAGCGGGCCATACAAGGAATTGTATGCGCATTTTGGTATCACCGCTGAAGCGGCCCTTTCCGCCATTCATCACCGCATGAAGGTCAAATAGGGCTATCAATCTGCGACATTAAACTGTTATTGGGCTCACCCAATGTGGTGCCCTGTCTGAAATAATGGAGTGTGGAAAATGACTGTAAAAGTTGCCATCAACGGTTTTGGTCGCATTGGCCGCAACGTCTTGCGCGCGATCATCGAATCCGGGCGCACGGATATTGAAGTAGTTGCCATCAACGACCTCGGGCCGGTGGAGACCAACGCCCATCTGATGCGCTTTGACAGCGTGCATGGTCGTTTTCCGCACGAGGTGAAAGTCAGCGGTGATGCCATTGATGTCGGCCGTGGGCCGATCAAGGTGACCGCGGTTCGCGATCCGGCCAGCCTGCCGCACAAGGAACTGGGCGTTGACATTGCCATGGAATGCACCGGCATTTTCACGGCACGTGACAAGGCCGCCGCACATTTGGCCGCAGGTGCCAAGCGTGTGCTGATTTCAGCGCCTGGCGAGAACGCGGATCTTACGGTGGTCTTTGGTGTCAATCATCACAAGCTCACCAAGGACCACCTCGTTGTCTCCAATGCTTCGTGCACGACCAATTGCCTGTCGCCGGTAGCCAAGGTGCTGAACGATGCCATTGGCATTTCACATGGCATTATGACCACCATTCACAGCTATACCGGTGATCAGCCAACCCTCGATACGATGCACAAGGATCTATACCGTGGCCGTGCGGCCGCCTTGTCAATGATCCCGACCTCGACCGGTGCGGCCAAGGCAGTCGGTCTGGTTCTGCCCGAGTTGAATGGCAAGCTGGACGGTTCGGCCATCCGCGTGCCGACCCCGAATGTCTCGGTGGTTGACTTGAAGTTCCTGGCCAAGCGCGCCACCACGGTTGCCGAGATCAATGCCGCGATCAAGGCCGCCGCCGATGGGCCAATGAAAGGCATTTTGGGCTACACCAATGCCGCCAATGTCTCGATCGATTTCAATCATGACAGCCATTCTTCGGTATTCCATATGGATCAGACCAAGGTGATGGACGGCACTTTCGTGCGCATTCTGTCCTGGTACGATAACGAATGGGGCTTCTCGAACCGCATGAGCGATACAGCCGTCGCGATGATGGCAGCAATATAAGTCAGCCTCCGGGATGATACGGCTTCCTCCCAGCCGCATCATCCCGGCCGGTGGCTTTGTCGGTGATGTTGCCGGCCTCCCGCCTGGTCCATTTCCATTCTCCTTGACGCAAAGTGATCTGCATGAACACCTTCAAAACCCTTGACCAAGCAGACTTGTCTGGAAAGCGCGTGTTGACCCGGGTCGATCTCAACGTGCCAATGGAAAATGGCAAAGTCACCGACGCGACGCGTATCGATCGGATATTGCCAACCCTGCGCGAGATTTCGAAAAAGGGTGGCAAGGTCATCCTGCTGGCGCATTTCGGTCGGCCCAAGGGCGGCCCGGATGCCGCCAATTCGCTGGCTCCGGTGGCGGCGGCGCTCGCCGCCCATCTGGGCCAGAACGTCGCCTTCGCCAGCGATTGCATTGGCGCACCAGCCGCCGAGGCGGTTGCCAAAATGCACAATGGCGATGTGCTGCTTTTGGAAAACACCCGCTTTCACAAGGGCGAGGAAAAGAACGATCCGCAATTCGTGCAGGATCTCGCCAGGAATGGCGATATTTACGTCAATGACGCATTTTCAGCCGCCCATCGCGCCCATGCCTCGACCGAAGGCCTGGCCCATGTTTTGCCAGCCTTTGCCGGACGCACCATGCAGGCGGAACTGGAAGCGCTTGGCAAAGCGCTGGAGCACCCGCAAAAGCCGGTGGCTGCCATTGTCGGCGGTGCCAAGGTTTCCTCCAAGCTTGATTTGCTTGGCAATCTCGTCAAGCGCGTCGATATGCTGATCATCGGCGGCGGCATGGCCAATACCTTTCTGGCAGCGCAAGGCAAGCCCGTGGGCAAGAGCCTCTGCGAGCATGACCTTTTGGATACGGCGCGCGATATTCTCGCCAAGGCCAAAGCCGCCAATTGCGCGATCATCCTGCCGGTCGATGGTGTTATGGCCAAGGAATTCAAGGCCAATCCCGCGCATCGCACCGCCTCGGTCGATGATATCGCCGCCGACGAGATGATGCTCGATATTGGTGCCAAAAGCGTGGCAATGGTTGCCGACCAGTTGAAAATCGCCAAGACCCTGGTCTGGAATGGCCCGTTTGGTGCCTTTGAAATGGCACCTTTCGATCAAGGCACCAATGGTGTGGCGCAAGCAGCCGCCAAGCTCACCAAAGCGGGAAAATTGCTGACGGTGGCTGGTGGCGGAGATACGGTCTCCGCACTCAACCATGCCGGCGTTGGCGAAGATTTCACCTATATTTCAACCGCCGGTGGGGCGTTTCTGGAGTGGCTCGAAGGCAAGCCACTGCCGGGCGTGGATGCGCTGCGCAGCTAACCTGCACAGCGCTTCAATGGCATTTAGCCGATGGCGCCATTGATCCATTTGGTCAATTCGCTCTTGGGCAATGCGCCCACTTTCTGCGAAGTCAGCTTGCCGTCCTTGAACATCATCAAGGTCGGGATGGAGCGAATGCCGAGCTTGCCGGAAACCGCCGGGTTTTCATCCACATTCAATTTGGTGATTTTCACCTTACCGCCCATTTCCTTGGCGATTTCTTCCAGCGATGGCCCGATCATCTTGCAGGGGCCGCACCATTCCGCCCAGAAATCCACGACCACCGGCACGGTGGACTTCAGGACATCGGCTTCAAACGATGCATCGGTAATTTTAAGTGTGGACATGGTACCCTCAACTTTCCAAATTTGCGGATGAATACCGCAATTTTCCCGCCGGGCTGATTCCCAGCATATTCGAATACAAACCTAGGAAGCCGCCTTGCTTCCGTCAAGCACTGACCCGGCCCCGGTGATAGGGCGAAGCGCGGCATCGAGACGCGCTGCGTCAATTTCGATCAATTCGGGCCCTGCGGTCCAGAGAATCAATGCCCGAATTTGATGGCCGGGATAAATCTTTTGCATGATGAACCGGTAAAGCGCCAGTTGCGCGAGATATTGCGCGGGCGTATCGGCCAGCATTTTAGGACGACCGGTCTTGTAATCGACGATCCAGACCGTGTCCGCCTCCACCGCCACGCGGTCAATCTGTCCGCCAATGGCAAGCTTGCGGCCCGAAAATCCGGAGATTTCGCCAGCAATGCTCACCTCCGCCCGCGAGTTGGGCCCAAACAGCAAGGCATAGTCCGGGTGGTTCAGCACCGCCAGAACTTGATCCAGCAATTTTTCCACATCCACGGCCAGTTTTCGCCCTTTGAGCCAGCGTCGTCCGACGATGCGCCGATCGGCCGACGCAACTTCCGGCAGATATTGCAGCAGCGTATGCAGAGCCTGCCCGGTAATGACGCCGCTGCCCAATGGGGCGGTCGTCGAAGGATCGAACTGGTCGGCGCTTTCCAATACGCGCGAAGGGCTGATGGGCGGGGCCGCGTTGGCTTCAGTTGGTGCCGCCCGGCGCAGCCAGTCGGGCAGGGGCGGCGGCGATTGCCGCGCCATATCCGCTAGAGCGCCCGATTGCACCGCGCGCGCACCAAGCCGCCAGATTTTGGCATTCGTGTCCCACCGGGCCGGGGATGATTGCATCTGGGGCGTCAATGCTTCAAAGATTTGGCTGTACCAGCATCCGGCGGGCAGATTCTTGAAGTTGTTAAAGCCTGCAACATAAAGCCGCTCCTCGGCGCGGGTCATGGCGACATAGAGCAGGCGGCGGCTTTCCTCGACCGCCAGTTCCTCCGCTTCGGAAATGGCACTTTCCACGACACCGGGCCGGTCGCCGTGGGTCCAGGCCAACAGGGCGGCACCCTGGTGGTTGTCGCCTTCGGTGCCCACCGCATGTGCCTGCACATCCACAAGCCCCGCCTTTTTGTGGCCCCGTGGATTCGCGCAGGTATCGGGCAGGAAAACGATCTTGGCTTCGAGGCCCTTGGCACCATGCACCGTCATCACCCGCACGGCAGGGCCGGCCGCTTCCATATCGCGCTTCACCTGAAGGTCAGCGATTTGCAGCATGTTGAGAAAATGTACCAGTGACGGCGCTTCCTCGCGCTCATGCTCCAGCGCAAGGCGCATGAATTCATCCACGGCGTCACTCGCTTCCAGGCCAAGGCGTGCATCAATCGCCCGCCGACCGCCATCGCGTCCCAAAATCCCGGCGTAAAAGCGAAACGGGGTGCATTGCTGTGCTTGCCGGTGCCATTCAGCCAATTGACGTGCGGCAAGCTGCAAATGCGGCGCTTCGGCCTGCTGCAGCACCTCCCAAAGGCTGGCCATTCGGTTGGGCGCAATCAGCATCAGGTCGTCATCCGTCAGGCCAATAAGTGGGCTTTTCAGGACGATGGCCAGATTGAGGTCATCGGCTGGCAAGAGCATTAAAGCGCCCAGCGCCATCAGGTCCTGCACGGCGATATGGTCAGTGAGCACCAGCTTGTCGGCACCCGCGACCGGCACGCCTATGTCTTTCAAAGCGCTGATGATATTGTCGAAAACGGCATTTCTTGAGCGCACCAGCACCAGAATGTCGCCAGGGTTCACGCGCCTTGGTTCGCCGGTCTCCCGGTCATGCACCAGATCGATTGAGTCCGGCTTCACGAGTTCGGCTATTTGCGCCGCCACGGCATCGCTCAAGCGGGTGACAGCATCCTTGCTGTGCTCGATCTCGGTTGGCATGGCCCAGCTTAGGCTTGGGACCGTATCAATTTTGGCGAACCAGTCCCAGATTTCCACCAGTCCTGGCAGATTCCGCCGCCACGCCTCATGCGGTGGAATTTGGTCGCCGCTTGCGGTGAGGCCCTGCCGGTTCTGCGGCGACTGGAAAACCGCATCGACGGCGCTGAGCACGACAGGACTTGAGCGGAAAGACAGATTGAGTTGCACATTCTCGAAAGCCTGCCCGGCCTGTTTGGCATTGCCATGAAAATGGCCGCGCATCTCGGCAAACATGTGCGGCGCGGCCCCTTGAAAGGAATAGATTGATTGCTTTTCATCCCCCACCGCAAACAGCGTGCGCACCCGATAGGATTGTCCCTCGCCAGACGAAAACTCCTCCACCAGGGTTTTGAGAATGTCCCATTGTCCCGGTGACGTATCCTGCGCCTCGTCCACCAGCACGTGCTCGATGCCCGCATCGAGCTTGTAGAGCACCCATTGCGAGTCGGAGCGGTGCAGCAAGTTCCGGGTGCGGTCGATAAGATCATCAAAATCAATCAGGCTAAGCGCCCGCTTTTCAGCCTCGTAACGCTCGAATATCGCCTGGATCAGCTTGAGCAGCGCGCCGGTCTTTTCCACCGTGATACGCACCCGCAACCGCAACCGCAGATCGTAAATGCGAAGCGCTTCATCTTCCAACCTCTGTTTCCAGCCAGGATGCGCATTGGCGAGGTCTTTGGTGATCAGGATTTTTGCGATTTCAGCGCCGTCACTGGAAAAAAAGGCCGAGAAATATTTCTCCACAGCCAAGGCTGTTTTACCCGCGTTCATCAAGGCTCGGGCGCTGCGCAATTTTGCGGCGCGTTTAATATCCGTTGCCTTGCCCCGTTCGAGGATATCGGGGAGTTCAAAGTCCGCGTCAGCCAAAAGACCATCGCGCAGAATGGCGCTTTGCAGTGTTTGAATGCTGGCATATTCCGTCTCACCCAGCGCTTTGGCGAGAATATCCTCATGGTTCTCCATTGCCCGTTCGGCAATCTCGCCACGAAATTTCAGCGCATTCTTCAACAATTCATCAAATTCGTCCGCCGTGGTCAAACTGGCGAGCCTTTGCAGCGCATCGTTCAATTCGTGGCCTGGCACAATCGCCGCTTCCAGCACCCATATCCGCGCCTGCGCCAGGATTTGCGCTTGCCGTGTCTCCTCCATCACCGAGAAACCGGCGGTCATATTGGCCTCGAATGGAAACAGATGCAGCAGCCTTTCACAAAAAGCATGGATGGTCTGAATTTTGAGCCCGCCCGGCGTCTCGATGGTGCGGGCGAACAGGCGTCGGGCCTGCAACAGCCCGGCGGCATTTGGACGCGCCGCGCCGGTCGCCAGAATTTCACGGGTGAGTTCGGCGTCCGTCAGCAGGGTCCATTTGGCCAGTGTCTGATAGACGCGGCTCGCCATATTGGCGGCGGCGGTTCGGGTAAAGGTCAGGCAGAGGATTTTACCCGGCGAAGTTCCTTCCAGCAAAATTCGGATCACGCGCTGCGCCAGCACATGGGTTTTGCCCGATCCGGCATTGGCCGAAACCCATGCCGACACAAGCGGATTGGAGGCAGTTTGCTGGGCAAGGCGTGTGGCCTCGGGGATCAGGCTTGCCATGGGCCTATTCCTCGCCCGCGATATTGGCCGCCCATTCGGCTACCCGCGCCAGATGCGCATAGTCGCTGTAACGCGGCACAAATTTTGGATAGGGCTGGCTCGGGTAGCCTTGCTTGGGGTCGCGGAACTGGTTGAGCAATTCGAGCAACCCATCGGCATGTTGCTTCACCAAGGCGGCAAATTCGTCGCGGTCAGCCGCAATGAAAGCCATTTCCTTGCCGCCCTCGGCTCCACCCAATTTGACATAGGCGGCATTTTCAACGGACCATTTATGGCCCGGATTATTGAAAGCGCCGGCCTCGAACATGAAGGCCTCCAGCGTCAGTTGCGTCGCAAACCCTGCCTCGACTTGCTTTTTGGTTGGCGGGACACCCGTCTTGTAATCAAACAATGCGACCCGTTTCTGGTCGAGGATTTCGATGCGGTCCGCCTGCGCGGTCAGCTTGAAAGGGGAGCCGTCCTTGAGTTTCAATTGCATCTCGCCCCTGGTTTCAATCGCAATTTTCAGCGCCCCGGCGGCATTGTCCCGCTGCGCCGTTTCGAAGCGCAGGTAAAACCGCAAGGCCGCTTGCAAACGCGGCCAGTTGAAGGCGCGAAACGCGGCATTGGCGAGTTCGTTCTGCATTTTTTCGGTTGCCAGGGCCATCAGGCGCTGTTCGGCATCATTCGGCAATGGCCCGTCGGGATGCTGGCGCACAAAATCGGCCAGAATTTCATGGATGGCCGTGCCGGTTTCTCGCGCGCCTGAAGCGATCCCCAGCGGATCGAGGGCGCGCAGTTGCAATATTTTCTCGGCGTAGATCGCGTAAGGGTCGCGGCGCAACGTGTCGATCCGGGTGACGC
This sequence comes from Hyphomicrobiales bacterium, assembly GCA_019075865.1. Taxonomy (GTDB): domain Bacteria; phylum Pseudomonadota; class Alphaproteobacteria; order Rhizobiales; family Beijerinckiaceae; genus REEB77. The sequence continues at coordinate 399,557 of JAGXAN010000001.1, forward strand.
TGAGTTGGGTGGGTCGCAGGTCAACTGGCGGACAGGGGGCCGGGCGCGCGATCGGCGTGCGCAAGGGGCTGGTGTCCAGCGCGCGCGCAAAATCGACGTATTTGTTACCTGCCTCTATGCAGGCCTGCCAACGGTCGCCCGCCAGCGCTTCAAGGCGCTGCAAAAACCGCGAAGCCACCATCGGCTTGCCACCCCTTTTGCGGGCACGGCTGAGAATGGCCTGCGGGTTGCCAAGCCCCTGCACAAAATCATGGGCGGTCTGGCCGATGCGTCGCTCCGGCGTGGTCAGGCCCAGTCTGGCGCGCATGGGCCGGTTGAGGAAAGCATCGCTTGAGGGTTGCGGTGGCCAAGTCGCTTCATCAAGGCCCGCCAGCAGCACCAGATCGGCCTGCAACAGGCGCGCTTCGAGCAGACCCAAAATCTTCAATCGCGGATGGCCTCTTTGCGGGCCGCGCACCACCGCCTCGCGCGCCAATTCGCGGAAAAACGCCATATAACTGACGCCGTCAAAGCAAAGATCGGGCAGGGAGGCGGCTTCAAGATCATCCAATAATTGTGTCAGGCACGCGCCCGCTTCCCGGGTCTTGTTGTCACCCTCCTCAAGGCTCACCAAAGCCTCAACGGCCAAGCGATGCGCCTTGACCCATTCGGCCAGAGCCAATTCGCCGCGCAATTGGCGCAAAGGGGCGAGCGCATCGGCCAGACGCTTCAGCAGGACTTCAATTTCATCCCATTGCGTTTCAGTGATCGCCGCCGCAGCCGGATAGGCCCGATGCGCGCTGGCAGCCGCCCGCGCCGCCTCCACCGTCTCATTGGCCTCATTCATGTCAAAATCAGGCAGCAACACCCGCAATATCCCGATTTCAATCAGCGGCGCATGTTCGGCCACATGCAATCGCGGCCCGCCAAAACCGACCAATTCGTGGTTGAGCAGGGCGATCTTGTCTTGGGCTGCGCCATGCGACAGCGCGCAGGCCAGCGCCAATTGCGCCAAGGTGCCATAGCCGGCCACCGCCAGTGAATCGCCACCCGAATCGTCAATCTCAATATTCCATCGCAAAAGCTCAGCCGCCACCCGGCTGGCGAGGCTTCGGTCTGGTGTGATCAGGGCGATATTGGCGCGTTCGTCCTCCAGCGCCTCGCGCATCGCAATGGCCAGCGCCAGTGCCTCCTCACGCTCGTCATTGGCGACAATCAGACGGATGCCGTTCAAGCCAGTCATTATATCGCTTGCGCCCGCGCCGGCAATGTATTGACGCCAAAGCTCGGTGCTCTCGGCAGGGCGCAGAGCCTGCGAGACAAAGCGCATGCGCGCCGACATTTCGTCGCTCAACTGAGCGAGTTCAACACAATCTTGCAAGCCGACCCCCAGCACGGGCAGCAACCGGGCCAGCGCCGCTTGCGGATGGGTAGTGGCGCGCAATTCGCCGCGTTCATCACGAAGGCCAATCTCGCTGAAACTGGCGGCATCCAGATGGAGGTCGAGGCCCGGCAACACGACGGCACCCTGGGGGGATCGCGCCACCGCTGCCATCAATTGCGCCACCGCCCGATTGGTGCCGGTGGAACCGAGCACGATGACCGGCGAGAGGTGTCGCCCTTGCGTCAATGCCTCGATCTGGCGCTGCGCAAACAGCATCTGGCGACGCGCACCGTCAACGAACCCCAAGCCTTCCAGAATGTTGGGCCATTGCGTGATGGCAATATCGAGAAAATCAGTTGTCACGCGCCAATATTTGTCAAAATCATCGGCCAACCCGTCTATGGCGCCCCAATCAATGCCTTCGATGATCAATTCGTCAATCAGGTGCGCCAGATCTCCTGAAAGGTGCCAGGCACCGGCCAGCGTCGTGGCCACCAGTGCCGGTTCTTCTTCCGCCAGTGTTCTCACGCCATATTCGTCAATTGATACAATGGCATGGGTGAGATCATGCCCCCATTTCAGGATTAGCTTGGATAGCAGCAGGCGGCGGTCGATCGTGCCAATCGCCGGTGCAATGTCGCTGGCGAGGCCGCCGGAATCACCCATATCCTGCGCGGCGAACCCCAACTCGCCTTCTTCCATTGCACCCAGCGCCCGGATATGGGGTAGCAGGATCGCCCCACCGCCGTAAGCGCGCGCCAACGCCCCGCTCAATGCCCGTCCTGCGCGCCGTGTCGGCACATAAATGGTGGTGCCAGCCAATGCCAGCGGGTCGTCAAGCCCCGGCAGGATTTCGCCCGCGTGCAGGGCTTGGGCAAAGGTCTCCAAAAATGGCACGCCCGGCGCGATGGTGAACACTTTGGCTGCGGGCATGCTGGCTCTCTATTGGGTGAAGCGAGCAAATTGCCATGTTCAAGCGCAGGTGACCAGCCGTTATTTGCGCGCCAAGCTTCCCACATCGTCGCAATCGTGTTAACCGGCTAAAATCTCGAACATTTCACAAAAATTTCAGGAACCCCGATGGCTGTTGATATTGTCCCCGTGAAGCGCGCGCTTTTGTCCGTATCCGACAAGAGCGGGCTGGTTGAATTTGCGCAGGCGCTGGCGGGCATGGGGGTTGAACTGATTTCGACCGGCGGCACCCACAAGACTTTGAAGCAGGCAGGACTGAAGGTGCTGGACGTCAGTGAGGTCACCGGTTTTCCCGAAATGATGGACGGCCGCGTCAAGACGCTGCACCCCAAAGTGCACGGCGGGCTGTTGGCCATTCGTGAAAACCCCGAGCATGAAGCGGCCATGCTGGCGCATGATATTGCGCCGATCGATCTTCTGGTCGTCAACCTTTATCCTTTTGAGGAGACAGTGCAAAAAGGCGGCAATTTCGAAGATTGCGTCGAGAACATAGACATTGGCGGCCCCGCCATGATCCGCGCCGCCGCCAAAAATCACGACAGCGTTGCGGTTGTGGTCGAAGTTGCCGATTATGCAAAAATACTGGAAGCGTTGAAAACGAACGCGGGCAGGACGACCCTGGCTTTGCGCAAGCACCTCGCGCAGAAGGCTTATGCGCGCACGGCTGCCTATGACTCGGCGATTTCCAACTGGTTTGCCGGGCAATTAGGCGAGACGACCCCGGATTTCCGGGCTTTCGGCGGACAATTGCTGGAGCCGATGCGCTATGGCGAGAACCCGCATCAAAGCGCCGCTTTCTACAAGACGCCTAATCCGCGCTTTGGCGTGGCCAGTGCCCGTCAGGTACAGGGCAAGCACCTCTCCTATAACAATGTCAATGATACGGACGCGGCATTTGAATGCGTCGCCGAATTTATGTCCGAACCGGCGGTGGCCATTATCAAGCACGCCAACCCTTGCGGCGTGGCCGTCGCAGGGGATTTGAAACAAGCCTATCTCAAGGCGCTGGCCTGCGATCCGGTTTCAGCCTTTGGTGGCATTGTCGCCCTCAATCGCAAATTGGATGCGGCGGCGGCGGCCGAGATCGTCAAAATCTTCACCGAGGTCATCATTGCGCCGGACGCCGATGAAGACGCCATTGCCCTTATTGCCGCCAAGAAAAATTTGCGCCTGCTGCTGACCGGCGGCATGCCCAACCCGCGCGAGGCGGGCCTCGTGCTTCGCACGCTCGCCAGCGGCATGCTGGTGCAATCTCGCGACAATGCCGTGGTCGATGACATGGCATTGCGCGTGGTGACCAAGCGTCAGCCCACCGCCCAGGAAATGGCAGATATGAAATTTGCGTTCCGAATCGCCAAGCACGTCAAATCCAACGCCATTGTTTATGCCAAAAACGGGGCGACGGTTGGCATTGGCGCAGGCCAGATGAGCCGCGTCGATTCATCCCGCATCGCGGCGTGGAAGGCGGGCGAAGCGGCGCGCGCCCTTGGCCAGACGGCGAGCCTCGCCATTGGTTCCGTGGTGGCTTCGGACGCATTCTTCCCATTTGCCGATGGCCTGCTTGCGGCAGCAGAAGCAGGTGCTACCGCTGCCATTCAACCGGGTGGCTCGATGCGTGACGACGAAGTCATCAAGGCAGCCGATGAGGCGGGCCTCGCCATGGTGTTCACCAATGTGCGCCATTTCCGGCATTAGGCACAACGCAAACCCCTGACGGGGCTTGATCGGCGGTGCATGGAGCGGCCTCAGGCTGGAACGGGTTCGTCCGTCAGAATCCGGGCTTTGGCCGCATCATATTCGCGGCCCAGTTTGTCGACCCGCTCCGCCGCCGAAACGATCTCCTGGACTGCGCCAATACCTTGGCCGCAACCCCAGATATCCTTCCACGCCTTGGCCTTGGCCGCGCTGCCAGATGCAAAATTCATGGAGCTGGCGTCGGCCTCGGGCAGGTGATCCGGGTCCAGACCGGCGTTGCGCACCGAAGGTTTCAGATAATTGCCGGGCACACCGGTAAACAGGCTGGAATAGACGATGTCGTCGGCATGGCTGGCGACAATCATTTCTTTGTAACGCTGGTCGGCATTGGCCTCGTGTGTGGCGATGAAAGCCGAGCCAATATAGGCAAAATCAGCGCCCATGGCGCGCGCGGCCAATACAGCATCGCCGGTTGCAATCGCGCCAGAAAGCGCCACCGGCCCCTTGAACCATTGCCGCACTTCCTGCACCAGCGCGAACGGGGAGGTGGTGCCGGCATGGCCGCCCGCGCCGGCAGCCACCAGAATCAGGCCATCTGCGCCTTTTTCGATGGCCTTGTGAGCGAACCGGTCATTGATGACGTCATGCAGCACAATGCCGCCGTAGGCGTGAATGGCCGCGTTGACGTCCTCGCGCGCCCCCAGCGAGGTGATGACGATCGGTGCCTTGTATTTCACGCATAGCGCCAGATCTTCGAGCAGGCGATCGTTGGATTTATGAACGATAAGATTGACCGCATAAGGCGCATCTTTCGCCGTCAGTTCGGTGTTCAGGCGTTGCAGCCATTGCTCCAGCACCGGCAGCGGGCGTGCATTGAGACTGGGGAAGGATCCAATGATCCCGGCCCGGCATTGGGCGATCACCAGATCAGGGTTGGAAATGATAAAAAGCGGCGAGCCGATTACCGGCAGGCGCATGCGCCCATGCGTCAATGCCTGCATGGGGCTGCGGGAAGTGGTCAACATCTAAGGTCTCCAGAATGGCATCGCTCGCGAGCGGGACAACCATCCAATCACGAGATACCGGCAAGATCAATGCCGCTTCGCCAGGCCGCCGGTTAGCGTACCCGCATCCGGCCCAGAATCATCCGCATGTCGGCTTCCTTGCGCACACTGGCGCGGTCGGTTTCGGCCACGCCCGAGGCAGCTTCGGGCAGTTGATCCTTGCGCTGCATCACGAATTTCAGGCGCATGGGCGTGCCCACCGCCTCGCCAAAAGCGATGGCTTCGCGGTTGCCGATCGAGGACAGGAAGCTGATGGTGCTTGCCGATGAATCTGACACCGCCGAGCGGATGATGTCCTGATCGCGCTCATTGGCGAGGCGCATGGCAAACAGCGAAGAACATTGCGAAAGAATGGTGGCATCCAGTTCGCCCGGACGCTGGGTGACAATGCCCAGATAGGAGCCGTATTTGCGCCCCTCTTTGGCGATGCGGGCAATGGCGGCGCGCGTTGGCCCGAAGCTCAAGGTGGGGTCGGCCGGCACATAGCGGTGCGCCTCTTCGCAAAGCAGCAGAATTTCGTAAGTGCCCTGGCTCCACATGGCGACATCAAATGCCATGCGCGCCAGCACCGAGGCCACCGAATTGACCACTTCGGAGGGAATGCCGGCCAGTTGCAGCACGGTAATGGGCTTATTGTGCATGGGAATGCGATAGATTTGCGCCAGCACCCCCTCCATATTGTCTTCGATCGTCGAGCGCGCGAACATGAAACGGAAGCGTGGATCCTGCGTCAGATTCGACAGGCGGTGCATCACCGAGCGCAAATCGGTGCGCGAGTGTTTGGACTCGAGTTTGCCCATTTCATCGTCGATGAGCTTGAGCAGATCCGACATGCGGTATGGCATCGGCGTATCGGCCGTCATGCTGGAATTTTCACTTGAGATCGGACGCTTGATCAGGGAACTGGCCCCAAGGCTTGCCGTCGAGGGCGCACTATATTTGGATTTGGCAGCACCAATCATTTCGCGCAAAATATCGAGCTCGCTGTCATCGGGCCGCCGCCCGCGAAACACCACGTCGGCAAATTCCTCGAGCCGGAACATCCAGAAAGGCAATTCCAGCGTGTCCGAGTCGAGCGTGATCGAAATATCGGAAAAGGCTTTGGAATATTCATTGTGCGGGTCAAGCACCAGCACCCGCAGGTTGGGCTTGCGCTCGACAGCCTTGCGCACCAGAATGGAGACGGCGCTGGATTTGCCAACGCCGGTTGTGCCAACCACCGCAAAATGACGCGACAGCATCATTTCAATATCGATATCGGCTTCAATCGATTCGTCCTGCGACAGCGTGCCAACCGTGGCGGGCAGCGACCCGCTATGGCGATAAATTGCGCGCAGGTCATTGGTGCGAATGCGATGCGCTATCGCCCCCAGATAGGGGTAGGTGGCAATGCCGCTGCGGAAATTGGGGCCTTCCGGCGTGTCCCTGATCTCACCGACGAGTTCCACCTTGATATAGATGGTGTTGGAATTGTTGTCGTTCCACAATTCGCTGGTCGTGCTCAATTCATAGACGACGCCGATGACCCTTCCGCTTTCGCCGCTGATCGAGATCAGGCGACCGATCGACCAGAAATCGCCATTGGCCCCGGTTATGGACGAGGCCGAACTTGAAATGATGGCCCGTGATCCGGTGCAGAGCACCAAGCGTCCGATATTGCGTTGCGAGGGCTGCGAAAAATCGCGCTTTTCAGCGTCGGCAGTCGCCTCTGCATGGTTTGGATCAACAATCATATTCATATTTGGCCCCAAAAATGGTAAATGCCCAGCCGTAACCCTGACGGGGTAAGGCTAATAAATGATTGCAACCGCTCCGATCGCGGCAAATGCCTCCAATCGAAGTTAATGATTTGTAAGAATTGGGCGGATGAGGCGCGGCACAATTCTTAAGCGCGATAGCACCTGACACCGTGGATTTCCCCCCGCCAACGCCATGGCGCGGCGAAAAGTCCATGCGGATAAGGGGGAAGTGGAAGATTGCCGGGTTTGCGCCTGCGGTTCGGCACCGGCAATTTTCAAAGGTCTGGTGGGCGCTACAGGGATCGAACCTGTGACCCCTTCCATGTCAAGGAAGTGCTCTACCGCTGAGCTAAGCGCCCGGTGCCAGCACCGTGCCATCGCTATATCCAATCAATCTGCCATGCGCAAGCCGTGAAATGCAGCTAATGCCAGCTTGTTGACCTTGTGACGTGAGCGAAGGCACCGATTGTTTGGTGTTTCAGGCAGCCAGGAGCCGACTGACTTCGTTGACCAAATCCTTCAAATGGAAGGGCTTGGACAAAATTTTGGCCTCGCGCGGGGCGTGATTGTCTGGGTTGAGCGCAACGGCGGCAAATCCGGTGATGAACATGACCTTGATATCGGGGTCGAGTTCAGTGGCCCGGCGCGCCAGTTCAATGCCGTCCATTTCCGGCATGACAATATCGGTGAGCAGCAATTCGAATGGTTCTTCACGCAGCCGGTGGTAGGCCGAAAGCCCGTTGTCGAAGGCGGCGACATTATAACCTGCGTTCTGAAGGGCCTTCACCAGAAACCGGCGCATGTCGTTGTCATCTTCCGCCAGAAGGATTTTGGTCGACATATCTGGTGTATCGTTCATTGGGGCCCCTTTTGCTGTTCGTTTTATAAAGCCTCGATTTGGTAAATACGGCGTGAACGCGGGCCGGAATCATTTGAAGAAATATATGAAAGCCCCCAAAGTTTTATAACACGTCAAGGTTGACATCGCGACCCCTTTGGCATTACGGACAACATCAGTCTTTGGCGCGGAGCTTCCGCGCTTTTTGTTTTGCGTCCATGGACGCAGGCCAATGCCAAAGATCATCAACTGGTTTGCTTTTGCAAAAAAGTCAGCCGCTGCATCCCGCAGCAGAGCTGAATGGAACACGAGGAAAAACGATGTTCGCAATTATCAAGACCGGTGGCAAACAATACCGCGTTGCTGCCGAGGACAAAATCACCATCATGTCGCTGGCCGGTGCGCCTGGCGATCAAGTTACTTTCGACCATGTTCTGACCATGGTCAATGACGCCGGCACCCACATCGGCACGCCATTCGTGGCCGGTGCATCGGTAGCCGCAGAGATCGTCGATCATACCCGTTCGGCCAAGTCGCTCTCGTTCAAGAAGCGCCGACGCAAGAATTCCAAGCGCAAACGTGGTCACCGTCAGGATATGACCGTGGTTCGGATTACCGAGATTTTGTCGGGGGGCGCCAAGGCATCGGCCAAGGCGATTTCCGCGCCGGCCGCTGATACCAGCCATGACCATGCCGGCATTGCCGCCAGCGCCGCCGCTTCCGTCGCAGCCGCCAAGGCCGCCGGTATCGACACCAGCAAGTTCCAGAAGCTCGACAAGGCCATTGGCGATGCCGATGACCTCGAATTGATCGGAGGCGTTGGCCCCTCGATCGCCAAGAAGTTGAATGATATTGGCATTCATCACTTTTGGCAGGTTGTGGCCATGGCGCAGGAAGACATTGACCATATCGAGCACGAAGTTGGCTTCAAGGGCCGCGCCGTTCGCGACCATTGGCGCGAGCAGGCTGGCGAATTGATGGCTGGCAAAGGCCCACGCGCCAAAGTTGACCAGAAGCGCGCTGCTGAGCACGAAGCAGAGCACAAGTAGCATTTTCGGCGGGCGGTTTTGAAAACCGCCCACTTTGATGTATATCGGTTTTAATCGCGCTGCGGCGCATATTCTAGGTTTGGAGCGGTTCCATGGCTCATAAAAAGGCAGGCGGCTCGTCGCGCAACGGGCGTGACTCAGACGGCCAGCGTCTTGGCGTCAAAAAATTTGGCGGCGAAAACGTAATTTCCGGCAATATCATTGTGCGCCAGCGTGGCACAAAATGGCATCCGGGCACCAATGTCGGCATCGGCGTTGACCATACATTGTTCGCTATGACCAATGGCAAGGTCGAGTTCAAGACCAAGGGCACCCGTGCCTATGTGTCGGTGGTGACGCCTGCATTGAAAGCCGCCGAATAATCGGAAATTCTCAATCGCGGTTTGGGGTTGGCTATGAACAAGGGCGGAAGTCTCGGTTTGCTGGCGCAGCAATTGCGCGCTGGAAAATGTGTTTTTTCCGCTTGGTGTGGCATAGGCGAGCCCATTCTGGCTGAGATGCTTGTTCGCGAGGGTTTTGACACCGCCGTGCTCGACATGCAGCACGGCGCTTACGATTACGCTCGTGCCCATCTTGGCATCAGCCACATATCCTTGGCCGGAAAATCCGCGATTGTCCGCATTCCCGTCGGTGATTTCGCCGAAGTCTCGCGCCTGCTCGATGCAGGTGCTGCCGGCATTATCGCGCCGATGATCAACAGCGTCGAAGATGCCCGCACCTTTGCCGCCTTTGCGAAATACCCGCCGCTGGGTGAGCGCTCCTGGGGGCCGGCCCGTGCATTGACGCTTTCGGGCATGAACGCAACCGATTATTTTCAATCCGCCAATGATTTCACACGCGCCATTGCGATGATCGAAACCCGCGAAGCGATGGCGGCGCTGGATGACATTCTCGCGGTCCCCGGCATTGATGGCATTTTCATCGGCCCTTCGGACCTGTCGATTGCCTTGACCAATGGCCGCACCGTCGACCCGATGGCCAGCGAAGTATTGGGCGCGCTCGACCACATCGTGGCCCGGGCGAAGGCGCACAACAAGTTTTCCGGCATTTTCACCTTCAGTGGCAAGGTTGCCCGTGACATGGCTGCGCGCGGCTTCAACCTGTGCTCCATTTCCAATGATACGGGACTGTTGCGCCAGGCTGGCGCTTTGGAACTGGCTGCCGCCCGCGCCTGAGGTGTTTGCGGCGTAAAGCCAGGCTAATTTGGGTCGGCCTCTTGCAAGAATGCCAGCAAGGCTTCATCTTGGTTAGATGATCCATTCCGAAGAGACGCCCAGATTACTCACGCAATTGAGTGCCCGTTCGCGCGAGATTTTCCGCCTGATTGTGGAATCCTACCTTGCCAACGGCGAGCCGGTAGGTTCGCGGCAATTGTCGCGGGCTTTGCCCATGTCATTGTCACCGGCCTCCGTGCGCAATGTGATGCAGGACCTGGAAGAAACCGGGCTGCTTTATTCGCCCCATACCAGCGCCGGACGCTTGCCAACCGAGATTGGTTTGCGGTTTTTCGTCGATGCCCTGCTCGAAGTCAAAGATCTGTCGCCGCAGGATCGTGCCCAGATCGAGGCCAGCGTGAAGGGACCGGCGCAAGGCAAGACGCTGGAAAACGTGCTGGGCGAGACCTCCAGCCTGTTGTCGGGCTTGTCACGCGGTGCCGGACTGGTGGTCACCGCCAAGGACAACATCCGCCTCAAGCAGATTGAGTTTGTTCGTCTCGATCCGGAAAAGGCGTTGGCGGTTCTGGTCGGGGAGGATGGTTCGATCGAAAATCGCGTGCTGCCGATTCCGCGCCAATTGCCCCCTTCGGCACTGCTGGAGGCCGCCAATTACCTCAATATGCGGATTCGTGGCCGCACCCTTGCGCAGGTTCGCCAGAATATCGAGCAGTCGCAGGAAAATGCCAGGGCAGAACTCGACGGTCTCACCCAAAAACTGGTGGAAGCGGGCCTTGCCAGTTGGGCGGGCCTGCGCAATGAGGACCCGCATCTCATTGTGCGCGGCCAAGCCAATTTGCTGGAAGATCTGACCGCGCTGGCGGATCTGGAGCGCATTCGCCTGCTTTTTGCCGATCTCGAAACCCAGAAGGACGTGATCGACCTGTTATCGCGCGCCGAAACTGGCGAGGGCGTGCGCATCTTCATTGGTTCCGAGAACAAGCTGTTTTCGCTTTCAGGCTCGGCGATCATTGCCGCGCCCTTCCGCGATACCGAGCAGCGCATAGCGGGCGTACTCGGTGTCATCGGCCCAACCCGGCTGAATTACGCACGGATTGTGCCCATGGTGGAATATGCCGCCCAATCGCTGGGGCGACTGGTGCAATTGCGCCAAAATAGCTAATCAGCCGGTTGTCGGGCCATTCGGCCGTTTCAGATGTTTTTGAACGCGGCCATGCGCTTGTCGATAAACGCCTGCATGCCTTCCTTCTGGTCTTGCGTCGCAAACAGCGAGTGAAACACACGCCGCTCAAAGCGCACACCTTCGGCAAGAGTGGTCTCGAAGGCGCGGTTTACACATTCCTTGGCCAGCATGACCGCCGGGCGCGACAGCGCCGCAATGCCGGCAGCAACCTTCAAGGCTTCGGCGACAAGGTCATCGGCTGGCAGAATGCGCGAAACAAGGCCGCAACGCTCGGCCTCCTGCGCATCCATCATGCGGCCGGTCAGGCATAATTCCATGGCTTTGGATTTGCCGACAAACCGGGTCAACCGCTGGGTGCCACCGGCCCCGGGGATAACCCCGAGCTTGATTTCCGGCTGGCCAAATTTGGCATTATCCGCCGCCAGAATAAAATCACACATCATCGCCAGCTCGCAGCCGCCGCCCAGCGCAAAGCCCGCGACAGCCGCAATAATGGGTTTGCGCACCCGGCTCACCCCTTCCCATGAGGTGATGAAGTCATCGAGATAGGCTTCGATATAGGTCTTGCCCACCATTTCCTTGATGTCAGCACCGGCGGCAAAGGCCTTGGCCGAACCGGTAATCACGATGCAGCCAATGTGTGCGTCGGCCTCAAAGCCATTGAGAGCGATGTTGAGTTCGTCGATCAAGCCCTTGTTCAGGGCATTCAGCGCCTGCGGGCGATTCAGCGTAATCAGCGCAACGTGGTCATGTGTGCTGGTGAGAATGTTGGTGAAGGTCAAGGCAGGCTCCAATTTTTAATGGGGGCAAAGTTGATGGCCATTATCGCCATTTGCCAAGCCCCCGCAAGCGCCGTCGCGCTGCTTCATCGCAATTTTGGACAAGCCATTCCGCCCATACGCGGCGCAATTGTAGGTGATATAAACAAATCCTTATATCTTTATTGCTTTTTGCAGTCAGCTCTGTTAGCAGAAAGCCCATCCGCCCAAAACCCAGAGAGTTTCATGACCAAAGCTGCACAAGATTACGCCATCGCCGATATCAAGCTGGCCGATTGGGGCCGCAAGGAAATCGCCATTGCCGAGACGGAAATGCCCGGCTTGATGAAGACCCGCGCTGAATATGGCAAGGCGCAACCGTTGAAGGGTGCGCGCATCTGCGGTTCCCTGCACATGACCATTCAAACCGCCGTGCTGATCGAGACCTTGAAAGCCTTGGGTGCGGATGTCCGTTGGGCTTCGTGCAACATTTATTCGACGCAGGATCACGCCGCTGCCGCCATTGCCGCCACTGGCACGCCGGTCTTTGCCATCAAGGGTGAGAGCCTGAAGGATTATTGGGAATATACCCACAAGATTTTCGAATGGGCCGATGGTGGCACCCCCAACATGATCCTCGATGATGGCGGCGACGCCACCGCGTTGATCCATCTGGGCATGCGTGCCGAGGCGGGCGATGTCGCATTCCTCGACAAGCCCGGCAATGAGGAAGAGGAAGTGCTGTTTGCTTCCATCAAGTCGCACCTCAAGACCCACCCCGGCTTTTACAGCCGCAATGGTGCGGCCATCAAGGGCGTGACCGAGGAGACAACGACGGGTGTGCATCGCCTCTACATTATGGAGAAGGAAGGGCGTTTGCTGTTCCCGGCCATCAACGTCAATGACAGCGTCACCAAGTCGAAGTTCGACAATCTCTATGGCTGCCGTGAATCGCTGGTCGATGGCATCCGCCGTGGCACCGACGTGATGATGTCAGGCAAGGTCGCGATGGTCGCCGGTTTTGGCGACGTGGGCAAAGGTTCAGCCGCCTCATTACGTCAGGCCGGTTGCCGTGTCATGGTGTCCGAAGTCGACCCGATCTGCGCATTGCAGGCTGCAATGGAGGGCTACGAAGTCACCACCATGGAAGATGCCGCGACCCGCGCTGATATTTTCGTCACCGCCACCGGCAATGTCGATGTGATCACAGTCGATCACATGCGTGCCATGAAGGACCGCGCCATCGTCTGCAACATCGGTCATTTCGACTCGGAAATTCAGGTTCAGGGCCTGCGCAATTTCAAATGGCACAACGTCAAGCCGCAGGTGGATGAAATTGAATTCCCCAACGGCAAACGCATGATCCTTTTGTCCGAAGGTCGCCTCGTCAATCTTGGCAATGCCACCGGTCACCCCTCCTTTGTGATGTCGGCATCCTTCACCAACCAGACGCTGGCGCAGATCGAGCTTTGGACCAAGCAGGGCCAATACGAAAAGAAGGTCTATGTGCTGCCCAAGCACCTTGATGAAAAGGTTGCGATGCTGCATCTCGAAAAGATTGGCGTGAAGCTCACCAAGCTCACGCAGCCGCAGGCGACCTACCTCGGTCTGCCCGAAGCCGGCCCGTTCAAGCCCGATCATTACCGGTACTGAGATTTGGAAAAAGCGGCCTTCGGGCCGCTTTTTTTATGGCCGCTTTGCCAGCTTGGCGTCAATCGAATCCCAGATGGCGGCTGCCAGATCCGGGCCGCCGAGGCGCTTGATGACGCGCAGGCCGGTCGGCGAAGTGACGTTGATTTCGGTCAAATGCCCATCGATCACGTCAATGCCGGTAAACAACAGCCCACGCGCGGCGAGATGCGGGCCAATGGTGGCGCATATTTGCTGTTCGCGCGGCGTCAAATCGGTGGCCGTAGCCGCCCCGCCCCGCACCATATTGGAGCGGATGTCATCGCCCTGCGGCACGCGATTGACCGCGCCCAGTGCGACGCCATCGACCAGAATGATGCGCTTGTCACCGGCGCTTACCGCAGGCAGGAATTGCTGAATAACCCAAGGCTCCCGGAATATCGATGAGAACAGGTCAAACAGCGAACCAAAATTCGGGTCGCGCTGCGAAACCTTGAACACCGCCGCGCCGCCATTGCCATAAAGCGGCTTCATCACGACATCGCCATGTTCCTTGCGAAAGGCTTCGATCGAGTCGCGGTCACGTGACACCAGCGTTTTGGGCATTAACTCCGGAAATTCCATCACAAACAGTTTTTCAGGCGCATTGCGCACGCTGGCGGGGTCATTGACCACGAGCGTGCGGGGATGCACCCGCTCCAGAAGATGCGTGGAGGTGATGTAGGCGAGGTCAAACGGCGGGTCCTGGCGCAGCAGCACTACGTCCATTTCGCTCACATCTTCCAGCTTGGGTTCTTGCAGCGTGAAATGATCGCCCTTGATATCGCGCACGCTCAGGCCCTGCATGGTCGCCATGACGCGGGAGGACAGCATGTAAAGTTTGTCAGGGGTGTAATAATAAAGTTCGTAACCGCGCGCCTGCGCCTCAAGCAACAGGGCAAAGGAAGAATCGCCAGCTATATTGATGCCGACAATAGGGTCCATCTGAATGGCGACCTTGACAACCATGACAACGCTCCAGGGGAATGCAAAAGCGCGGCAAACGCCCGCGCATAACGTGTATGCTTGTGGACGGATTTGGGGGGCAACGTCAATCGCTGCTTTTCGCTTTCCGGGGAACTTTTGCGTGGGTCGGTTTCGCGCAAGTTTGGCCTGGCGGTCGTGATCTTAACCAACTATGAACTGCTTGCCTGCTAAGGTTCGACCATTCAACTTCGGGTGGTTTCATGAACTTTTCATCGATAGGCGTGCGACTGGCGATGCGCCAGTTGCTTTTCATGATCGTGATTGCGATTTTGGGCTGGCTGGTTCTGATCCGTATGGATGCCGTTCAGCAAGGCGCCCACGCATTGCTTGACATGAAAGGCAATGTGCCGCCGCAAGCCATGCTCGAATTGGTAACCGCCCTTGATAGCGCCCGAAATTTCCTGCTTCTGGCCGTATTGGCAAGTTGCGCCATCGTCGTTTTCATATCCCTGCCATTGATGCATATTTCCATCGCCATGCCGATCCAGCGCCTTTCGCATCTGATGGGAGAGCTTGCCAACGGCAATACCGAGATCGATATTCCCCCAGCCAAGCGCGATGATGAAATGGCGGTGCTTTCCTCGGGTCTGACCGTGCTGCGCGATGCGGTGCGCAGCAACAATGCGTTGGTTGAAGAAATGAAGGCGCGCGATGACCGCGAAGCCCGCTTGATCCGCGAAGCTGCCATTCGCGATCGCGTCGAAAAATTCTCGCATGAACTGTCGGCTACCACCCAGCGTCTGGGCGACATGACCCGGCATATGGCCGACGCATCCGAAACCATGATTTTGGCAACCCGCAAAGCCACCGAAGGCTCCGGCCAGGCCACCAATGCCGCCGGCCAGACCGCCATAGACGTTTCATCGGTGGCGACTGCGTCAGAGGAATTGCTGGAATCGATCGGCGAAATCAGCCGCCAGGTCGTGCAATCCACCAATGTCGTCAAGAAGGCGGTTTTGGAGACGCAGGAATCGAGCAGCGGCATGGCGCGCCTTTCCGCCGCCGCCCGCCGCGTCGGCGACGTCGTGAGCCTCATCTCCCGCATTGCCGCGCAAACCAACCTGCTGGCGCTCAACGCCACCATCGAGGCGGCACGGGCCGGTGAAGCTGGCCGCGGATTCGCGGTGGTCGCACAGGAAGTGAAGACACTGGCAACCCAGACCACCAAAGCCACGCAGGACATTGCCGATCAGATCGCTGACATGCAGGCGGCCACTGAATTGTCGGTTTCAGCCATCGACGCCATTCAGAAGAAAATCGGTGAAGTGGAGCAAATCACCTCGATCATTGCCGCTGCCGTGCATGAGCAGGGCGCTTCGACGCAGGAAATCGCCCGCAATGTCCGCTCTGCCGCCTCCGGTGCCTCGGCCATGTCCAACCATACCGAGAAAGTCTCGAATGCGGTGGAAGCCACCGGCACCAGCGTGGAATCGGTTGTGGCCAAGGCCCATGAACTCGATGCCATGGTCACCCGTATGCGCAGCAGCGTGGACGAATTCGCCCAGCATTTGCAGTCCGCTTAGCCGCGGCTAGGTGAGCGATAAACTGACCGGCTTGGCCTCAATCAGCGCCACACCAGCCCTGACTGCCGATTGCACTTTCTCAAAGGCGCGCACTTCGATCTGGCGAACCCGCTCGCGCGAGATCTTGAACTCTTCCGACAATTCCTCCAGCGTGATCGGGTCATCGACCAGACGTCGCGCCTCGAAGATGCGGCGCTCGCGTGGGTTGAGCACGGTCAACGCCTTCCGCAGCGCGCCCATCCGGTTGCTGCTTTCCTCGCTTTCAACCAGAATAGCCTCCTGGTTCGAACTCTCGTCCACCAGCCAGTCCTGCCACTCGCCCTGACCTTCTTCACGCATCGGCGAATTCAGCGAGGCATCGCCGGACATGCGCCGGTTCATGTCCACCACATCCTGCTCGGTCACGCCGAGGCGGGTGGCGATGGTCGAAACCTGCTCGGGGCGCATATCGCCATCCTGCAGGGCTGAAATCTGGCTTTTCGCCTTGCGCAGATTGAAGAACAGCTTTTTCTGGTTGGCGGTCGTGCCCATTTTGACCAGCGACCAAGAGCGCAGCACATATTCTTGAATTGAGGCGCGAATCCACCACATGGCATAGGTAGCCAAGCGGAACCCGCGCTCGGGCTCAAACTTCTTCACGGCTTGCATCAAGCCGACATTGCCTTCGGAAATCACTTCGCCGATCGGCAGGCCATAACCGCGATAGCCCATGGCGATCTTGGCAACCAGGCGCAAATGCGAGGTGACAAGCCTATGGGCCGCATCGGGGTCCTCATGCTCGCGCCAGCGTTTGGCGAGCATGTATTCCTCCTGCGGTTGCAGCATTGGGAATTTGCGAATTTCATTGAGATAGCGAGCCAGTCCGGATTCGCCCGCAATCATTGGAAGCGCAGCAGCCATAGAACTCTCCTTTACGAACCCCCGTGCCCGGCGGGTTCAGGGGTCAGCAAAATGCCCGACACCTTTTCCTCATATAATTTCGACCGACTGTGTTTGAAAGAGGGCAGGGCCAAGTCGAAATCAATAATTTTCAACCCGCCAAACCTTCACATTTGCGCGAGGGCTGTCCGCAAACGTGCCATATCAGCCGGTTCAGGGCTTTCAAACATCAATTCTTCGCCGCTGATCGGATGGGTAAAGCCCAGCACCGCCGCATGCAGCGCCTGACGCCCTAAAGCCTCGTAAGCGACGGCAACATCAGCCGGCAAATGCGCCAGCTTGGTGCGAAAGCCAGCCCCATAGACCGGATCACCCATCACCGGGTGGCCCAGATGCGCCATATGCACGCGGATCTGATGGGTGCGGCCGGTTTCCAGCTCACATTCGATGCGGCTGGCCACCGGGCGGCGGTTGCGATCCAGTCCAAAGCTCTCTTTCACCTGAAAATGCGTGATGGCCTCGCGCCCGCGCACCAAAGGCACCACGGCCATTTTCTCGCGCTGGGTGGCGTGGCGGCCAATCGGCGCGTCCACGAGGCCAGCGCTGCGGTCGGGGGCGCCCCAGATATAAGCGATATATTGGCGCGTCAGCGACAGGGTTCGCCCATGGTCGGCAAACAGCAGCGATAGCCCGGCATGCGCGGCATCATTTTTGGCAACCACCAGCAGACCCGAGGTGTCCTTGTCGATCCGGTGAACAATGCCGGGGCGCTTGACCCCGCCAATCCCGGAAAGACTGTCGCCGCAATGGTACAACAGCGCATTGACCAGGGTGCCATGCGCATTGCCAGCTCCCGGATGCACGACGAGGCCAGCGGGCTTGTCGATGACCAGCAGGTGCTCATCTTCATAGACTATCACCAGTGGGATATTTTCGGGCAGGGGATCAGCCGGTTCCGGCGCGGGAACATCAAGCTGGAATGTCTGCCCTGCCTGCACTTTGTGCGAGGCATCGCGAAATGGCGCGCCATTGACACTGAGATAGCCGTCCTCGATCAGGCTTTGCACCCGGGTGCGAGAAATATGGGCGTCGCGCAAAGTCTCCTGGCCGCTCAGATAGCGGTCAAGCCTTTGGCCAATGGCCTCTTCGTCGACCACGAAGACTATGGGTCCCTCGATCAGCGATGGCTCGATATGAATTGGCCGCGCGGCAGGCGGCGCTTTGGCGACAGGCGCGCCCGATTGGGTGGCACCCCAATCCTCAGGCCCATCAAAATAGCCAGCGGGATGATGGCCAGCCTGCCGTTTGCTGGCCTGACGACGTTTTGCATGTTGGTTCATGCACACGGCTGTAGCATGTGGCGCGCAGTTTGGCTAAGGGGAGAAGCATATTTTGAAAGCTTTGATGACAATGGATGAAAATGGCGGCGATAAATCGCCCCGCGACACTCGAACCTGCGCGATCATTGGCGGTGGCCCGGCCGGGCTGATGGCGGCTGACGTGCTTTCGCGACACGGCATCGCGGTGACGATCTATGACCAGATGCCCAGTTTCGGTCGCAAGTTTCTGATGGCCGGGCGGGGCGGGCTTAATCTCACCCACAGCGAGCCGCTGGAAGCTTTTCTCACCCGCTATCAGAATGCGGACTGGCTGGCCCCGGCGATCGCGGCCTTTCCGCCGGATAGTTTGCGCGAATTGGCCGCCGAACTTGGCGAGCCGACATTCACCGGTTCATCGGGCCGGGTGTTTCCCAAAAGCTTCAAGGCCTCGCCCTTCCTGCGCGCTTTGTTACGGCGTCTTTTGGCGCAAGGCGTCGAGTTCCGGCCAGGCTTTCGCCTCATCGATGTGGCACCGCCGACTTTACACCTGGCGAGCAAGTCCGGCGAGGGGCTGGAACTGCATCCCGATGCCGCGATATTGGCGCTGGGCGGCGCAAGCTGGCCGCGATTGGGCTCCGATGGCCAGTGGGCGGCCATGCTGGCTGCGCATCAGGTGGAGATAGCGCCGCTGATGGCGGCCAATTGCGGCTATTGCGTCGAATGGTCGGCCAATTTCATTGAACGCTTTGCCGGTGCGCCGCTCAAGACCATTGCCATAAGGTGCATGGATGAATATCGGCGCGGGGAGGCGATGATTACCGCCTCTGGCATCGAGGGTGGGCTGGTTTACGGCTTTGGCCCCAAGCTGCGCCAGTCCTTTGCACAGGGCAAGGATGTGGTGATCCATCTCGATCTGCGTCCCGATATTACCGACAAAGCCCTGGAGACAAGCTTGTCGCGCCCGCGCAATGGCCAGTCCGCCGCCAACTTCCTGCGCAAGGCCGCGGGCCTGACACCGCTAAGTGTTGCCCTGCTGCATGAAAGCGGATTTCAGCATTTGCCGAAGGAGCCGCAAATTTTAGCGGCTTTGATAAAGGCGATGCCGCTTCGCCTGACCGGCCCGGCCCCTTTGGCACGGGCCATTTCCACCGCCGGCGGCGTGATGTCCAGCGCCTGCACGGACGCGTTGATGCTCAAGTCCCTGCCGGGATTTTTCGTGGCTGGCGAAATGCTGGATTGGGACGCGCCGACCGGAGGCTATTTGCTGCAGGCAGCATTCGCCACGGGCGCGAAGGCCGCCCATGGCGCATTGGCCTATTTATCGAAATAGGCGGGGCGGAACCCGTTTGGGTTCTGCCCGCGCTGGATCAGCTGGCGCGAACCTGACGGCGGTCGCGGCGGCGGTCATGGGCCGGTTGGTAAGCGATTTGCGCATGGCCCGCGCAATAGGGCCCCGAACCGATGGGCGAGCGCGACCCGCAATAGCGGAAATCGCTCGACATTGGATCGCCGATCGGCCAACGGCACATCGACTCGCGCAGTTCCATGATGGTCACGCGCTCGGTCATGGGGATAACGACAGCTTCAGCGGTCTTGGTCTGCACTTGCGGCAGGCTGGCGATGGCCGTCACCATATCCGTGGCAAGAGCGGTATTGCCGCGCACGCCGCCGCCACCACCACCACCGCCATGCCCGGTGACGGGCATGGTGTTGCGCGGCGCGTCGGGGTTGCGGGCCCGGGTCGGCAATTGATCCGTGGTTTTCTCGCGATTGGCCATGCCCATGCGGTGCACTTTGCCAATCACCGCATTTCGGGTGATGTTGGAACCCAACCGTGAAGCAATTTTGCTGGCGCTTAAGCCTTCAAGCCATAACTGGCGCAGGGTCTCGATCCGCTCGTCCGTCCACGACATATCAGTCGCCTCCATCATTATATCTGGTTTCCAGATCGGGGCGCGTGGCCTGCCCGTCACCTCTGAAACACACTGAATCCATGAGCCCCGCATCACCGGGCAAACCGGTGTCGTCGCACGCATTTACGCTCTACTAGAAGTTCGACACGACATCTCGTGTTCTGATTTTGCATCTATACACTAGCCGTTGAATCACGCGCAAGAGTCGGTAAGGTTTCTTTAACCTTTTTCCCCAGCCAGTTTGGCAGGCTCAAAAAATTTGATTTCGACCAATGATATCTTGTCTTGAATTGAATCCTCGCCCATTGTGGCCGCATCAATGGCTTGCTCTTGCTTTCAGGAGTGTTTGTGAAATTCCTTGCTCTTGCAGCCGTCATTGCCGTTTTCGCGCTTCCGGTGCAGGCGCAGACCGCGCCGCTTGCGGTAAATGTGGGCGTATTGCGCCAACCCCATTCGCGCGACACCATTTCCTTGCTCGATGTGCCGCCCGCTGATGAGACCATCGCCGGAGCGACAATGGCCGCCGACGATGACAATACCACCGGCACGTTCCTCAACCAGAAATTCAGCCTGCAAGATGCCATCGTTCATTCCGGAGCCGAAGCGCTGGCGGCGCTTGCCCGGTTTCAGACGGCGGGCATCAAACTGGTGATCGCCGATCTGCCCGCCGCCGAATTATTGCAGGTCGCGCAGGCTGGCACGGCGTCGGGGATGCTGTTCTTCAACGCCGGTTCGGAGGCGGATAATCTGCGGATGCAAGATTGTCGCGCCAATATTTTTCACGTCGCGCCGAGCCGCGCCATGCTTACCGACGGCCTCGCCCAATATCTGGTGTGGAAACGATGGAACCGTTGGTTTTTGGTCAAGGGTTCGCACCCCACCGATGATTTGCTGGCGCAAGACTATCTGAATTCGGCCAAGAAATTCGGGGCCAAAATTGTCGAGCAGCGCGTTTTCAAGGATCTGGGCGGCGGTCGCCGTTCGGACTCCGGCTCGGTGCAGACGCAGCGCCAGATGGCGGTTTTCACCCAGAGCGCCCCGGCCTATGACGTGCTGGTGGCGGCTGACGATAATAACGTGTTTGCCGGCTATCTCCCCTATGCCACCTGGGACCCGCGTCCGGTGGCCGGTTCTGCCGGGCTCAAGCCTGTGACGTGGGACATTGCCCATGAACAATGGGGTGCGGCCCAGATGCAGAACCGCTTTACCGCGACCTTCAAGCGGACGATGACCCAGCGTGACAACCAGGCTTGGACCGCCATGCGCATGATTGGCGAAGCGGCGACCGATGCAAGCAGCAATGATACCGCCAAGATACGCGCCGATATCCTGAGCCCGCATTTTTCTGTCGCCGATTACAAGGGCCAGCGGCTCACGGTGCGCGACTGGGACCAGCAATTGCGCCAGCCGGTGTTGCTCAGTGACGGGCGCATTGTCGTTTCGGTATCGCCTCAGGAGGGCTTTTTGCATCCCAATTCGGTGCTCGACACGCTGGGGATCGATAAGCCCGAAACCAAGTGCAAGCTGCAATGAATGAAACCATCGCCCTTGATGTGGCCGGGGTCAGCCATTCCTACGGCAGCCGCAAGGCGCTGGATGATGTCTCGTTTCAGGTAGAACAGGGCCAGTTCTGCGTGCTGTTGGGGCCAAACGGTGCCGGCAAAAGCACCCTTCTTTCGCTGGTGACCCGGCTTTTCGCCATGCGTCATGGCTCGATCTCGATTTTCGGACACGATGTCTCGCGCCAGTCGGGCGAAGCATTGCGGCGGATGGGAGTCGTTTTTCAAGCCCGCACCCTCGATCTTGATTTGACGGTCGCGCAAAACCTGATTTATCACGCCGCGCTGCATGGTATTGGCCGGGCCCAAACCAGGACGCTTGCCGCTTCGGTTCTGGCGCGGGTGGGCATGGCGGATCGGGCGTCGGACAAGGCGCGCGACCTTTCCGGGGGCCAGATGCGCCGGGTGGAAATTGCCCGCGCCCTGCTGCACGCTCCGCGGCTGCTGCTGCTCGATGAGCCAACCGTCGGCCTCGATATGCAGGCGCGCACCGATATTCTGGCTTATGTGCGCCGTCTGGTGCAGGATGATCAGATCGGAGTTTTGTGGACGACGCATTTGCTGGACGAAATCAACAATGATGACCGCGTGATCGTCATGCACAAAGGCAAGGTGCTGGATCAAGGCTTGGCGCGCGACACCATCATTCGCCATGGTGCCCGTGACATCAAGGACGCTTTTGCCAAAATGACCGGCTCCGAGCCTTTGGGCCTTGGTGCAGCCATCGAGAATGTGTTATGAGCGCCGCGTCACCGCCCGCAATATCCCCGCCCGAGAGCATCGATTTCGCGCCCGGCTTCACCTTCCGCCATTATGCGGTATGTATGCGCGGCATTGTCTGGCGTGAGGCGCTGCGCTTTGTGCATCAGCGCGAGCGCTTTGTCTCGGCGCTGGTGCGCCCGCTGGTATGGCTGCTGATCTTTGCCGCCGGCTTCCGCTCGGTGCTGGGGGTATCCATCATCCCACCCTATCAGACCTACGTGCTGTATGAGGTCTATATCACGCCGGGATTGATGGCGATGATCCAGTTGTTCAACGGTATGCAATCCTCGCTGTCGATGATTTACGACCGTGAAATGGGCAATATGCGCACGCTGCTGGTTAGCCCCCTACCGCGCTGGTTTCTGCTGACATCTAAATTGCTGGCCGGCACCCTGGTTTCGGTCATGCAAGTTTACGCATATCTCGCCGTCGCCTGGTTTTGGGACGTGCAGCCCGATTCCAATTGGGGTTATGTCGCGATATTGCCAGCTCTGCTGCTTTCTGGATTCATGCTGGGCGCCCTGGGCATGTTCATCTCCTCCGCGATCAAACAACTGGAAAATTTCGCAGGCGTAATGAATTTCGTCATTTTCCCTATGTTCTTTGCATCTTCAGCGCTTTACCCGCTATGGAAGGTGCGGGAGGGCAGCCCGTGGCTTGCCGATTATTGCAACATCAACCCTTTTACCCATGCCGTGGAACTCATTCGCTTTGCCTTTTATCTACAGGTCAACTGGGTTTCGCTTGCGGTGGTGCTCGGCTGTGCCATCGTCTTCCTCACCGGCGCGATATATGCTTATGACCCCGCCAAGGGCATGCTGGCGCGCAAAGGCGGCTAGACAGACCACATTATCCCGGCCCGCCCATCCAAGCCTTACCCTCTCGATTTGAAAATTCACCCATGCCCGTCCATCTATCCCTGCTTGCCTATGCCGCCCTCGCCGTTACCGCCTTTGTAGCCGGTTTCATTGATGCCATTGGCGGTGGCGGCGGCCTGCTCACGGTGCCGATGATGGCGCTGTTTGGCCTCGACCCGATCAATGTGCTCGCCACCAACAAGCTGCAATCCACTTTCGGTTCAGGCTCGGCGACGCTGGCCTATGCGCGGGCCGGGCACGTGGACTGGCGTGGCATGGCCCCTATGGCCATTGCCAGCGGCGTGGGTGCCATGGTGGGCGTTTATCTGCTGGGCCGCCTGCCCAAAGACCTGATCCTGCACGCGCTGCCGGTGGCACTGGTGCTGGTGGCGCTGTATTTTGCCTTCTCGCCGCGTGTCAAGGATATTGACGGCCATTCCCGAATCCCCCCTGCCGTATTTGGCTTCACGATTGTGCCCCTCATTGGCGCTTATGATGGCGTGTTTGGGCCCGGCACCGGCTCTTTCTTTATGATCGGCTTTGTCGCGCTTTGCGGCTTTGGGGTGATGCGGGCGACGGCACACACAAAATTTTGCAATTTTGCCTCAAATGTCAGCGCCTTGCTGGCGTGGATATGGGCGGGCAAGATTGTCTGGTCTGTGGGCCTCGTCATGGGCGCTGCGCAGGTGGCGGGATCGCGCCTTGGGGCGCATTTTGTGCTCAACAAGGGCACCAGCCTGGTGCGCCCGGTTCTCATTGTGATCTGTCTGCTGCTGGCGGCGCGCCTTGCCTGGCAACAGGGCATTTTTTCGTTTTGACCGGGATTGGCATGAAAATATCTTGCGGATTTTCCTTCATGCCGTTGACGCCAGCCTGATTTCATGGTTCAAGCCAGAGCAGTTTCCGGCTTTCGACAAGGCCGGATGAGTTATTTATGGCGCGCAGCAGGCGTTGCCATTCTTTCGAGGTTTTAATGGCAAATACATCATCGGCAAAAAAGGCCGTCCGTAAGATCGCGCATCGCACCGATGTCAACCGCGCCCGTCGCAGCCAGATGCGCACCTATGTTCGCAAGGTTGAGGAAGCGCTGGCATCTGGAGACGCCAATCTGGCCAAAGCCGCTATTGGTGAAGCTGAGCCATTGGTGATGAAAGCGGCTCAAAAGGGCATTTTGCACAAGAATACCGCTGCCCGCAAAGTGGCCCGCCTCAGCAAGCGCGTTAAGGCACTCGCCAAGTAAGCTTGGCCAAGTAAGGCTGGCCAAGTAAGGCTGGCCAAGTAAGGCTGGTCAAGTAAGGCTGGCGGTTTTGTCAGCCACGCCCTTGCCATCAGGCAAAAACTTCGGCCTCGGGCTGGAAATGATCGAATTCAAGCCTGGCGGTAGCCGGGCTTTTTCGTTTTTGGGGCTCGCGTTGGCACGATGGAATCACAAGATAAAATCAGTGGCATTCGAGCCAGTTCCGCCATGCGGGCGTGTCCATAAAACTGTTGCATTTTTCCTTCATTGGAAAATTGTTTTCGGAGCCGTTTGAAGGTGAACAACTAAACTTGTTTGGATTCATACACTTGCGAATAAAGCGAAATTTTCGTGATTTTTTCGGCTCTTGACTAGCGATTCTGGTGTGACTTTTTTGATAATTACGCCTCCGTAATGACTTAATGATTACGGTAATGTGACTTTTTTTCCACTGAAAAAAACAAGCGTTTACGTGCGTCAATCGAAATAACCAATTTCTTGAAAATTTATTATCGAACCGATTCGCAATGAACCCGTTTTGTTCTGTTGCGCGAGCCCGTCACCTTGTCTAGTTTCCACCCTAGAAGACGGGGCTGACGCGTTCCATGTGATGCCCGGTGTTTAGCCAGAATTGTAAACCGGCGTACTTGCAAACTTTAGTGGTTTGCTGGGGGGAAGACGTGCGCGAATTTTAATCGTGCAGCAAGGTTGGGGGAGCAGCCGTTTCGTGGAGAAATCCACGAAAGCGTAACGTAACTCCATGTATTTTTTAAGATTTTGGTGATCGGAAATTTTTTGATTGGAATTGGGTTTTCTGAACAGGATATCGCGGTAACGAAGCTTTCGGGGCACAAAATGAAAAACATAAAAAGGGCTTTCAAGGGCGAATTATTGGCCATTTTGAGAAAGCCCAAAGCCAGGCTGCGATAGTTCGTTTCGCTTTGGAAACGGTGTGGCCAAGATTTTGCATGGCAAAATTTTGGCGAATTTTGTAATTGATTATAGGACTTGAAAGATCATGATCGCTGCCTTGAGCTCGCAATCGGGTATCCAGCAAAATTCGCAGCTGCAAATGGTGCCACAACCCAATAATGTGGGATATGAAGAATCATGGATGCGAATCTGCCGCAAGCTGCGCAGTGAACTCGGGGATGACGTTTTCAACTCGTGGTTCGCCCGCATTGAGTTGGTTGGCATTGAGGGCCAGACCGTGCAAGTCAGCGTCCCCACCAAGTTTTTGAAGAGCTGGCTGCAATCGCATTATAACGAGAAGCTCTTGGCCAATTTCTGTGCAGAATGGCCGCATGTTTCGCAGGTCGTCATCGGTCTGCGCTCGGGCGTGCGCGCTCCGGCCCCGCGCGAGGCGGCGGCAAACCTGTTTACCCACCCATCAAGCCAGCGCAGCACCCCCAACCCGGCCAAGCCATCGGGTCATGAAGTGCACGCTTCGGACGCATCGCCCGCATCACCGGCCAAAGATGGCATGTTTCTCGACAAATCCGAGGATCACCGCGAGAGCCGCAGCCGCGCATCGGATAGCGAAAATCTTTCCGGTTCACCGCTCGACCGACGGTTGAATTTCACCACTTTTCTGGTGGGCCGCTCCAATCAACTGGCTTATGCCGCCGCCCAACAGGTGGCACAGGCCCAAAGCGGCGGCGCACCTTTATATAACCCACTCTACATTCACGCCTGTGTTGGCCTCGGCAAGACCCATGTTTTGCAAGCCATTGCCCATGCGGCGGGGGATGTCGGCCAGCGGGTGATTTACCTGACCGCTGAAAAATTCATGCACGGCTTTGTCGCGGCGCTGAAGGCGCAATCTTCCATCGCATTCAAGGAGCGGTTGCGCGCCATTGATGTCTTGATTATCGACGACGTGCAATTCCTGCAAGGCAAAGCCATTCAGCTCGAATTCTGCCACACGATCAATGCCCTGATTGATGCGGGCAAGCAGGTTGTGGTGGCCGCAGACCGCCCGCCCGGTGATCTGGAAAGCCTGGAGGAGCGGGTCCGCTCGCGTCTGGCCGGGGGTCTCTGCGTCGAAATGGGCGCGCTCGACGAGGCGCTGCGCGTGAAGATTTTGAGCACGCGCATCGCAGCCGCGCGCGTTCACCAGCCCGGTTTCGAAGTGCCGGATCTGGTGGTCAGCTACATTGCCCGCACCATCCAGACCAATGGCCGGGATCTTGATGGCGCCGTCAATCGCCTGTTGGCGCATTCAACGCTCAATCATTCGCCCTTGTGCATAGAGACGGCGGAAGCCGCGATCCGCGATTTGGTGCGCACCCGCGAACCCAAGCGGGTCAAGATCGAGGACATCCAGAAACTGGTGGCCAGCCATTTCAATGTCAGTCGCGCCGATATCCTGTCGTCGCGCCGCACCGCCCAGGTCGTCAAGCCGCGCCAGATCGCCATGTATCTGGCCAAGATGCTCACCTTGCGTTCGCTGCCGGAAATCGGCCGCCGTTTTGGTGGGCGCGATCACACGACTGTGCTGCATGCGGTGCGCAAAATCGAGAACCTTTCGGGGAGCGATCACCAGTTGAACGAAGAGCTGGAACTGCTCAAGCGAATGCTGATTGAATAATCGGCTCTGACCAGCGTTGCTGAAAGCCCGACCCCATGCCCATTCCGGCGTTGACAAGTTTACTGGTGATGGGCGGAGCCAAATCCGGCAAAACTGCCTTTGCCCAGCATTTGGCGGAAAGCGCGGGCCTGCAGCCCGTCTATATTGCGACCGCACAAGCCTTTGATGGTGAAATGACCACCCGTATCGCCCGGCACAAGGCGGCGCGCGGTTCGCAATGGTCGTTGCTGGAGGAGCCGCTGGAACTGGCGCAAATCATCACCGAGGCGGCGCATGAAGACCGGATCTTGCTGGTCGATTGTGCCACTTTGTGGCTGTCCAACTGGATGCTTGCTGGCCGGGATACTGATGCGGGCACGGACGTGCTTGCCCAAGCCCTGGCAAAGGTGCGGGGGCCGGTAATTATGGTGAGCAATGAGGTTGGCCATGCCATCGTGCCAGACAATGCTCTGGCCCGTGCCTTTGTCGACGCACAAGGGCACCTCAATCAGGCTTTGGCGCGTGCCAGCGAGGGCGTCGTGCAAGTGGTGGCCGGCCTGCCATATTGGCTGAAGCCGGCCCCATCGGTGCAAATGCTATTCAGGTCGAGGGCTTGAGTTCCAGCACCTTGTAGGGTGTGTCAAGGTTGAGCGGCTGCAACCAGTCCGGCACGTGGCCGCGCGTCAGGCTGGCGGCGAGGCTGGCATCGCCAAAGGGCAGAAACATCTTGAAGCCGGGTGCCACACCGCAATAGATCAAATATCGGGCTCCGCTGGCCCGCATATAGGCCTCCGCTTGCGACGGCGGGTTCGAGAAAATGTCGATTACCGCGCGAATGCCATGCGTGTCGCGGTGGAAGGGCGCGGCCAGAACCCCGAGGGGCGTGCGTGCCATGATGAAAGCGCCGGTATCAACCGGGGTTGCGGCAATGCCATGGGGCAGGCCGTTCAGCGCCGTGAAAGCGGTATCCTCGCGGCATGATTTGCTGCTTTGGTGCGCGGTTTTGATGGCGGGGCTTGGCAGGGCCAGCGCAAAACCAATCGGGCTAATCGCTAGCGCCATCACCACAAGCAATATGCCGGCATAAGCCTTGCCACTCGCGAGCAACGGCCCGGCCGCGCGGCTCAGCAGCCACACCGCTCCCAAAAGGGCAATCGGCTCCGTTTCGCCAAACGCCCGCACCTCCCAAAAGCAGGTGGCAATTCCAGCCATGGTCAATGCCGCCAGCGCCAGCCACCGTCCACGCACCACGCCACGATTGTGCCAGGCCCCGCCCAATTGCCCGATCAGGCCGATGAGTAGCGGCAACATCTGCACCAGCGCCTGTGAGGGCGCGCGCGCCCATTCGTGGGGCCATGTCTCAGCTTCCTGCACCTGCATCAGCCACACCCGTTTCAATACAGGGTCAACACCGGCATAGGGATCGCCAAGGCAGGCGGGATAGGCGATTTTCACCACGAGCACGGTCGCCGCACCGGCAAGTAGCGCGAGCAGCAGGCGCAGGCGCAAGCTGGCGAGGCGCGGCGTCGCCAAGGCCAGCCCGATGCATAATAGGGCACCGGTCCCGCCCGCCAGCAAATGCGCCATGGAATAGGTATCGCATGACCCCTCCAACCACTTGGACGGCTCAACCACCAGCGGAAACAATGCCAGCAACCCCACCAGCAAGCCGAGCGCGAAAGAACGAAGGCTTCGGCTTAATGTCGGCCCGCCCACAATCCAGCCGCAGGGAAGGATCGCAACCCCGACCACGACAAACGGCAATGTTTCAAGACTGACCGCCAATTGTGCCGCCACCAGCAGTCCGGCCGCCGCTGCCCAGCGAATTTTGCCGCCCAGTGCCTGCAAAAGGCAATAGGCCATGGCCATCAGCAGAACAACGGATACATGGTCATGGTCGAGGCGGCCCGGCTGGAAATAGCCCGAAGCGGCACCGCTGGCGACCGTCAGCAGCATGGCAAGCACGGGCCCGATTTCGCCCGCCACCAGTCGCGCTATGCGCAAGACCAGCCAGAACAGCAGGCCGAGCAGCAAAAGCGGAAATACAACCCGCGTCCACCGCTCTGCATAGGATGCGCTTAATCCCCAACTGAAGGCACGCCACAGGATGGCAATCGGCACGTCCACCAGGCGCGACCAATGCATGAATACCCCATTGGGCGGGTCCAACTGCCGTGCCAGAAGATCATACCATCCTTGACCGTCCATGAAGGCGCGCACCTGCGACATGCGCATGGCGTCATCGGTATCCACCAACAACCCGCGGGTCAAAACCGAAACCAGCAGTTTCATGGTCATCGCCATGGAAACGATTACCCCTGCCAATGTCAGCACCGCGATCGAGGTGAAGCTGGCCGGCAAGGGCTTGGCGTCAATGGATTGCGGGGTGCCGGTCTGTGGCATGGCGGGCGATGTCACTGGCATGCTCGTCTCCAAATCCTAAAGGCGCCGCAGCGGCCAAAGTAATGCGTTTTACGAAAGATTTTCACCCTCCATCAATCATTACCCGTCAATACTTGCCATGCGGTTACCCGAATTCGTGTTGTCTGGGGTTGAATGGTCATGTCGAGCCACATTGTTGCACGTAAGATTGTGGCACCTTTGCCTTTGCCACCGGGCCAAGAAGCTGCGCCGCTGGATGGCGCCGCCGGACAGGCATTGGTGGATGAGCAGATTTCGCACATGGTGGCGGCCCTGAAGGAAACATCACGCCAGATGCGCGAGGTTTACCCCTTCTCGCGCCAGCCTGAAGCGCAGCGCGTGAGCGCGGGTCACACCGCCGTGCTGTTACCCTGCCACAATGAGGCCGCCAGCATTGTGCGCACCATTGAAGGTTTTCGCGCAGCCATGCCGACGGCCCGCATCGTCGTTTTCGACAATGCCTCCAGCGACAACACCGCCGAACTGGCACGCGGTGCGGGCGCTGAAGTATTCTTCGAGCCGCGCAAAGGCAAAGGCCATGTCGTGCGTCGGATGTTTGCCGATATAGACGCTGAAATCTACATCATTGCGGATGGCGACGGCACTTATGATGCCAGCGCTGCCCCACAATTGGTTGATCTTGTCGCCAATGGCGGTGTGGATATGGCCATCGGTGCCCGCGCCAATGTGCATCAGGAGGCGCACCGCTCTGGCCACGCTTTTGGCAACCGCCTTTTCAACCGCCTGTATGGCGCACTTTTTGGCATGGATTATGTCGATATCTTTTCCGGGTATCGCGCATTCTCGCGCCGGTTTGTCAAAAGCTTTCCGGCCCTTTCCTCGGGCTTTGAAATCGAGACCGAATTGTGCGTGCACGCCAGCCAGTTGATGCTGGCAACCCAGGAAATCAACCTCCCTTATGGCAAGCGCCAGTCGGGCTCGCATTCCAAATTGCGCACATTTCGCGATGGCTGGCGCATTTTGTCCACTTTCGCATTCTTGCTCAAGGAAACTCGTCCGGCCTTGTTCTTTGGTGGCTTTGCCGCACTTTTTGCAGCGGCCTCGATTGGCTTGGCGCTACCTTTGATCAATACCTGGCTGGCAACGGGCCTGGTTCCGCGCCTGCCCACCGCGATTGTCTGCACGGGTCTGATCATGATGGCTGGCATGAGCGCGGTATGCGGGCTGATTCTCGACAGTCTGGCCCGTTCGCGCACCGAGCAGAAGCGCATGCTCTATCTGGCTTTGGCGGATCGACGGCGCTGATTACTCGGCGCTGCCGTTCAAATCTTCAACCCGTGGCATCGCGATTATATTGTAGCCGGCGTCAACGAAATGTATTTCCCCGGTGACATTGCGGGATAAATCCGAAAGCAGATAAAGCGCCGCGCCGCCAACATCTTCAATGGTGATGCTGGTGCGCATCGGCGCGTGACGCGCTTGGAAATTATACATCGCCCGCGCGTCGCCAATCCCGGCGCCTGCCAATGTGCGCACTGGCCCTGCCGAAATGGCGTTGACGCGGACCCCTTGCGGCCCGAGGTCACTGGCAAGATAGCGAACGCTCGCCTCAAGCGCCGCTTTGGCAATGCCCATGACATTGTAATTGGGCATGACGCGGGTCGATCCGCCAAAGGTCAGCGTCAGCAGGGCACCACCCTTGGGCATTAGCGGGGCCGCGCGCTGGGCGATTTCCGTGAACGAGAACGCCGAAATGACCATGGTGCGCGAAAAATTCTCGCGCGTGGTCGCATCGACATAACGCCCCTTCAATTCGTTGCGGTCAGAAAAGCCAATGGCATGGACGATAAAGTCGAGGCTGCCCCATTTTTCCTTGAGCGTCGCAAAGGTAGCGTCGAGGCTGGCAACGTCCTCCACATCGCAGGGCAATATCAGCGTGGAGCCGAGTGATTCGGCAAGCGGGCGCACTCTTTTTCCGAGCGCTTCGCCCTGGTAGGTAAAGGCCAGTTCCGCCCCTTCTTCCGCCAGCGCCTTGGCAATTCCCCAGGCCAGCGAGTGATCATTGGCAACGCCCATAATCAGGCCGCGCCGCGATTTCATCAAAGGACGAACCAAGTCATCATCTCCCGGTATCATATTTTTTTGCATCAAACATCAACATGCAAAACTGCTCTAGCAGTTTCGCGCCAATGGCAAAGACACAATTTGTGACGAATTGTTTTCAACGGCCCGAGCGCCTGGCTCAAGCATCCAGATGTTTGAAAACCAGCGTTGCATTGGTGCCACCAAAGCCAAAGCTGTTGGACAGCACGGTGCGCAGGTGCACATTGTCACGGCGTTTGCGCACGATGTTCATATCGGCGAAATCGGGGTCAATTTCTTCGATATGCGCGCTTTCGCAAATGAACCCGTGCTGCATCATCAGCAGCGAGTAAATCGCTTCCTGCACACCCGTCGCGCCCAGGGAATGGCCGGTCAGCGATTTGGTGGCCGAAATCGGCGGGCATTTGTCCTCGTTGCCGAAAACCGCGCGGATCGCCTCTATTTCCTTGGCATCGCCCACTGGCGTCGAAGTGGCATGCGGGTTGATGTAGTCGATCGGCACATTGAGGCCGCGAATGGCCATGTTCATGCAACGGACAGCGCCCTCGCCCGAGGGGGCCACCATGTCATAACCGTCCGATGTCGCGCCATAGCCGACGATTTCGGCATAGATTTTTGCGCCGCGTGCCTTTGCATGTTCCAACTCTTCAAGCACCAGAACGCCAGCACCGCCCGCGATGACAAATCCGTCGCGATTTTTGTCATAAGCGCGCGAGGCGATGGCCGGGGTGTCGTTAAAATTCGAGGACATGGCGGTCATCGCGTCAAACAGCACGGACATCGACCAATCCAGTTCCTCGCAGCCGCCGGCAAACATTACGTCCTGCTTGCCATATTGAATCATCTCGCAGGCGTTGCCGATGCAATGGTTGGAGGTGGCGCAGGCCGACGAAATTGAGTAATTGACGCCCTTGATCTTGAACCACGTCGCCAAAGTCGCCGATGCGGTTGAGGACATGGATTTGGGAACGGCGAAAGGGCCAACGCGCTTGGGGCCGAACTTGCGGGTAATATCG
Organism: Hyphomicrobiales bacterium; assembly: GCA_019075865.1. Lineage (GTDB taxonomy): Bacteria > Pseudomonadota > Alphaproteobacteria > Rhizobiales > Beijerinckiaceae > REEB77. The sequence continues at coordinate 432,167 of JAGXAN010000001.1, forward strand.
GCTGATTCGACCAGCGTCTTGGCCGAAGGCCCGCCCGATCCCATGATGATGCCGGTGCGTTCATTGGAGATATCGCTCAGTTCCAGCCCAGAATCGGCAATCGCCTGATCCATGGCCACGTGGTTCCAGGCGGTTCCGGCGGCATGGAAGCGCATGGCACGCCGATCAAGTATCTTCGAAGGGTCAAGCGTCGGCGCGCCCTGCACCTGACTGCGGAAACCAAGCTCGGCATAGCGCTCGGCGCGCGTAATGCCCGAGCGTGCATTTTGCAGCGAATCCAGCACTTCCCCGATATTATTGCCAATCGAGGATACAATCCCCATGCCGGTGACGACAACGCGTCTCATGTTAGGCTCCGTTTCTTATGGATGATGCGGACGTTCAGGCAGCCTTCGGCTGGAACAGACCCACTTTCAAGTCAGTGACATCATATATGCGCTTGCCGTCAGCCTCAAGCCATCCGTCGCCAATGCCAAGCACCAGACGGCCTTTGAAAACACGTTTCAAATCGACGCCGTAAACCACTTTTTTCACGGTTGGCAGCACTTGCTCGGAGAATTTTACTTCGCCGACGCCCAAGGCGCGCCCGCGCCCCGGCAAACCCAGCCAGCCAAGGTAAAACCCGCACATCTGCCAAAGCGCGTCGAGGCCAAGGCACCCGGGCATGACCGGGTCATTCTTGAAATGGCAGCCGAAAAACCAGAGATCGGGGTTGATATTGAGTTCAGCGCGAATGAAGCCCTTGTCATGGGCACCGCCGGTCTCCGACACTTCCGAGATGCGGTCAAACATCAACATGGGCGGCAGCGGCAATTGGGCATTGCCCTGGCCGAAAATCTCGCCACGCCCGCAAGCCAAGAGATCCTGAAATTCAAATACTGATTGCCGCTCGCTCATCCGCCCATCACCTTCGAGAATTATGCCCTTGCAGCCGTTTGGCCGCACCAATATCGCTACCGGAATTTCAGGTCAGGCTCACTCCCCTTCGCCCAAACCTGAGCAGCAATACAACGATCCAGACAATGTTTGTCGCTGGAAGTCAACATGCGGCTCCACCTTGCCAACGGCTCACTATGCCGCATTGGCGTGTCCCGGGCTCAAAAACGGCGGTGCCGGGGCACCGTGCCCGCCCGTGGCCATCAATGGCGCAATGTTTTCCGGCGCAGCGTGCCGTGTTTCGGCTTTTTGGCCGGGGCCGCCCGCACCAATTGATTGATTTCTATGGCCCGCGCCTCGGTCAGCTTCAGCGCGCAGAAATCCTGCACACTGTCGCGGGCATAATTCCGGCAAATCGTGGTGCGCCGCGAGGAGAAACCAGCCTGCTCGGTAGCGGCCGCCTGTAAATTGGCATTGCCGTGGGTGCGCCGCATCAGGGCGCGGAATTGTTCCCGCATTTCAAGCTCCGCATGGGCGCGCGCCGTTTCGTTGGCCTTGGCCTCGCGCGGACCTTGACTGCTGGCCGGCGGCCCCCACATGCCCGAAGGGTCAACCGCGCAATCGGCTGCCACGACCTTGCAGGTCTTGCCGGTCGGCGAAACCAGCACAGCCCCCGCGAGCACATCAAATTCGAATGGGCATGCAGGGACGCTGACCCGATAATGGAGAATGCCGCTGGCAGATGGGACTGGATCGGCGTGCAGCGCCTCACCCGAAACAATCGAAACCTGGCAAATCTGGTCAGGGTTGGATATTTTGGTGCCGGTCAATATCAGGTCGTGGAGATTGACGGCATCGCCTTTGGCTTCAAGGCTCAATTTGCCGCTTCGGCCGTTCAGTTGCAACGGGCGCCCGAGCACACCCTTGATATCGGGTGCCTTCAGCACACCGACGTCAACGCTGGCCTTTATCCTGGGTTTGGCTATGCTGCCCGGCTCTGCCACCTTCGCCGGGGCCGCAACTGCCCCGCGCTGCTCGGGCGTCCGGGCACCCGGCAATACGAGCTGGCCATGCGCCAGATTATCGCAGCCGAACGAAAAGCAGCCCAAAACCAGCAGGCAATAGCCCATTTTTTTCAACATCGCGCGGCAATCTTCAAAAAAGCGTCTCGTCAATCCCGGTATCTTGCGCAAATTTTGATAAGTGGGAAGCGCAAAGGATGGCATTTTGCGCAATCTTCCGCCTTGCGTGGTAAAAATACCGCCCCTATATGGGGAATCAAGCTTGCAGAAAAGCGACGCATTCCCATTTTAGGCAATGTTGGGGACAGGGCGATACCTTTTGGATCCGCTGTTGAAACAGGCTGCTTCGGGGCCCGTGTGTCCTGCAACTTTAATTGAGGAAAACAAAATGGCAAAAGTCATCGGTATTGATCTTGGAACCACCAACTCATGCGTCTGCGTGATGGAAGGTTCCACCCCTAAAGTTATCGAAAACGCTGAGGGTGCCCGCACCACTCCGTCCATTGTCGCTTTCACGGATGATGGCGAGCGACTGGTGGGCCAGCCCGCCAAGCGCCAGGGCGTCACCAATCCTGAGCGGACCTTTTTCGCGATCAAGCGCTTGATCGGCCGCACTTTCGACGACCCAATGACCAAGAAGGACATGGGCCTCGTTCCCTACAAGATCGTCAAGGCCGGCAACGGCGACGCTTGGGTTTCTGCCGACGGCAAGACCTACTCACCTTCGCAGATTTCCGCCTTTACCCTGCAGAAGATGAAAGAGACCGCGGAAGCCTATCTGGGCCAGAAGGTCGATCAGGCCGTCATTACGGTCCCCGCTTATTTCAACGACGCCCAGCGTCAGGCCACCAAGGATGCCGGCAAGATCGCTGGTCTCGAAGTGTTGCGCATCATCAATGAGCCGACCGCAGCGGCGCTCGCCTATGGCCTCGACAAGAAGGGTGCCGGCACCATTGCCGTGTATGACCTTGGCGGCGGCACGTTCGACGTATCCATCCTGGAAATCGGCGATGGCGTGTTCGAGGTGAAGTCCACCAACGGCGATACCTTCCTCGGCGGTGAAGACTTCGACATGCGCCTTGTTGAATATCTGGCTGCCGAATTCAAGAAAGATCAGGGCATTGACCTCACCAAGGACAAGCTGGCCCTGCAGCGCCTCAAAGAAGCCGCTGAAAAGGCCAAGATCGAACTGTCTGCCACCACGCAGACCGAGATCAACCTTCCCTATATCACCGCCGACGCCTCGGGGCCCAAGCATCTCACCCTCAAGCTCACCCGTGCCAAATTCGAGGCACTGGTCGACGACCTGATCCAGAAGACGGTTGAGCCCTGCCGCAAGGCATTGAAGGATGCCGGCCTCAGCGCTGGCGACATCAATGAAGTGGTTTTGGTGGGTGGCATGACCCGCATGCCCAAGGTGCAGGAGATTGTGAAGCAATTCTTCGGCAAGGAACCGCATAAGGGTGTGAACCCGGACGAGGTCGTGGCCATCGGCGCTGCAGTGCAGGCTGGCGTTTTGCAAGGGGACGTCAAGGACGTGCTGTTGCTCGACGTGACCCCGCTGTCGCTGGGCATTGAGACTTTGGGCGGCGTATTCACCCGCCTGATCGATCGCAACACCACGATCCCGACCAAGAAGAGCCAGGTATTCTCGACCGCCGAGGATAATCAGACTGCCGTCACCATTCGCGTATTCCAGGGCGAGCGCGAAATGGCTGCCGACAACAAGATTCTGGGCCAGTTCGATCTGGTTGGCATTCCCTCCGCGCCGCGCGGTGTGCCGCAGGTGGAGGTGACTTTCGACATCGACGCCAACGGCATTGTCAATGTTACCGCCAAGGACAAGGCGACCAACAAGGAACAGCAGATCCGTATCCAGGCTTCTGGCGGTCTGTCGGATGCCGACATCAACAAGATGGTCAAGGATGCCGAATTGCATGCCGCAGACGACAAGAAGCGCCGCGAACTGGTGGATGCTCGCAATCAGGGCGAAGCCATGGTGCATTCTGCTGACAAGTCCTTGAAGGAATACGGCGACAAGGTATCGGAAGCCGACAAGAGCGCGATTGAGGCCGCAATGGCGCATCTCAAGACCGCGCTTGAAGGTGAAGATGTCGAGGCGATCAAGGCCAAGACCAATGACCTGACCCAGGCTTCGATGAAGCTCGGCGAGGCCATGTACAAGGCGCAGGGCGCGCCGGGTGAGACCGAACAGGCGCATGATGCGCCCCATGCCGACGGTCACGCCCAGGACGACGCTATTGACGCCGACTTTAAGGAAGTGCACGACGACAAGAAGTAAGCACGCCATCAAATGCGAGCGACCGGGAAATCCGGTCGCTCGTATCTTAATGGTGGGTTCCTCAGGGTTTGCACAATAAAAGGCCGTATGAACAGATGAAGAAGCTGCTTTCCTGCAGTGCAGCCTATGATAATGCCGCATCAGGCCCCATATCGCCCGCATTGGCGCAACCGCGCCCGGTGCGGGCTTTAGCATTTGATCTCTTTCTTTTCCCTCGATCTCTCAAGTAAGACGCAATAATGTCCAAGCGCGATTTTTATGAAATTCTCGGAGTGGTGAAGGGGGCATCCGAAGCGGATATGAAGTCGGCTTTCCGCAAAGCCGCCATGCATTGCCACCCGGATCGCAACCCCGGCGACAAGGCGGCTGAATCGCGCTTCAAGGAGCTGAACGAGGCTTATCAGTGTCTCTCCGATGCACAAAAGCGCGCAGCTTATGATCGGTTTGGCCACGCCGCCTTCGAAAATGGCGGCGGCATGGGGGGTGGCATGGGCGATGGCTTTGCCAGTTCCATGTCGGATATTTTCGATGATTTGTTTGGCGAAGTCATGGGCGGACGCCGCAACCAGCGCACGAGCGGTCGCGAGCGTGGTTCTGATTTGCGCTACAACCTTGAAATATCTCTGGAAGAGGCCTTTCGCGGCAAGACCGCCACCGTGCGCCTGCCGACGTCCGTTGCGTGCGACGCCTGCGGGGGTTCAGGTGCCAAAGCCGGCTCGAAGCCGAAGCCTTGCGGCACTTGCGGCGGGCAGGGGCGCGTGCGGGCGCAGCAGGGCTTTTTTGCCATCGAGCGCACCTGCCCGACCTGCGGGGGCCGTGGCGAAATTATCGAAAATCCATGCAGCGTTTGCAGCGGTGCCGGGCGCATCACCAAGGAGCGCTCGCTTTCGGTGAATATTCCGGCTGGTGTCGAGGACGGCACCCGCATTCGCCTCGCAGGCGAGGGCGAGGCGGGCCTGCGCGGTGGGCCTTCCGGCGATCTCTATATTTTCCTGGCGTTGAAGCCGCATCCGTTCTTCCAGCGCGACGGGGCAGACCTATTCTGCCGTGTGCCGATTTCCATGGTGCAGGCGGCGTTGGGCGGCGAGTTCAGCGTGCACACGGTCGATGGCTCGGAAACGCGGGTTAAAGTGCCCGAGGGCACGCAATCAGGCAAGCAGTTCAAGCTGAAAGGCAAGGGCATGCCGGTATTGCGCACGCGCGACCGTGGCGATTTGTATATTCAGGCCAATGTCGAAACGCCGCAGAGCCTGACGCGTCGCCAGCGTGAATTGCTTGCCGAATTTGACGCCGAAAGCTCAAACAAGACCCACCCTGAATCGGCTGGTTTCTTCGCGAAGATGAAAGATTTCTTCGACAATCTGAGCACTTAGCGAAAATTTTTGCGGGTGCGAGTGACGCCGGTTTGCAATGGTGTCCAAAACAGGCTTGAATATCGGGCAAAAGCGCGTCGCTGCCATCTGGAAGCAATCATGCTGCAACCCCGCATTCTGCCACCTTCCCCGCCCACCGATGCAAGGCAATCGGAAACCGCCCTCATGGTGGCGCGCGGCGTGCGGCGGATGCTGCGATCTTTGGGGTTTGCCAGCGTGCCCGAACTGGCATTGAACAGCGGCCGGCGCGCTGACATTGTGGCGCTCAAAGATGATGGAACGGTATGGATTGTCGAGATCAAATCTTCCATCGCCGATTTTCGCGCCGATCATAAATGGCCCGAATATCGCACCCATTGCGACCGATTGTATTTTGCAGTGCCGCAAACCATGGATATTGACATTCTCCCGGCCGATGCTGGCCTGATGATTGCCGATGCCTATGGCGCTGAAATCATGCGCGAAGCGCCCGAACACCGCCTGCCGCCGGCCACCCGCCGCGCCCTGCTGCTTGGCTTTGCCCGCGTGGCGGCTGACCGGTTGCATGTTCTGGGTGACCCCGGCGCGACAAGGGGAGCGGGTTAAGCCGCAATTGTGAACATGATCGTCGTATTTGGTTCCATCAACATTGATCTGGTGACGCGGGTTGATAAAATTGCCGCGCCGGGCGAAACCGTGCTGGGGCTGGGCTATCATTTTTCGCCGGGCGGCAAGGGGGCCAATCAGGCACTCGCGGCCAGCCGCGCCGGGGCACCGGTGCGCATGTTTGGTGCGGTGGGCCAGGATGCGTTTGCCGACGCCGCATTGGCCTTGTTGCGACAATCTTTGGCGCAACTCAATGTCGTGGTTTTGCCAGAAGCCTCGACCGGCGCGGCTTTTATCAGCGTCGACAGCGACGGACAAAATGCCATAACGGTGGCAGCGGGCGCGAATATGCAGGCGACCGCCGCGCCTTTGGCGGATCTGCCCTGGCAGACTGGCGATTATCTGGTCTTGCAGCGGGAAGTCAGTGACGCGGAAAATTTGAAAGCCGCGCATATTGCCCGGGCGCATGGTGCCAGGGTCATCTACAATACCGCACCCGCCGGCGTCGTCTCCAGCGACCAACTCGCCGCGATCGATATATTGATTGCCAATGAGCATGAGGCGGCGATTTTGGCGCGCGACCTTTGGGGGGAGCGCGCGCAGGGGCGCACGCCGCAGGCATTTGCCAGCGCCATGGCGCGCGCCCATTCGCTCGCCTGTATCATCACCCTCGGCGGGGCAGGGGCCATTGCCGCCAGTGTGGACGGCCAATGGTCAGCCAAGGCACCGGCCATCGAGGTGGTTGACACGACTGGCGCCGGCGATGCCTTCGTGGGAGCCCTCGCCGCAGCGCTGGCGCGGGGCGAGGCATTGCCGCAAGCACTGGCCGAAGGCGTGGCTGCGGGCAGCCTTGCCTGCATGACGCGCAGTGCGCAGGCCGCCTTTCCCAATGGCGTTGATATCCACAAAATGGCGGCAACGGTAACGGTTGAACCCTTGGCGGCCTTGGCCTGAAACCCAATAATTCTGGCTTCAAATTTACGTATTCGAAGCATTCCTGCGTTAAGCTTTCGCGATATTGCGGTAGATTTTCTCCGCGCAGGATTGCCCTTACCATGGACAGCATGATTTCGTGGGTTTTGATCGTCGGCGCTATCGCGCTGGTGGAGGGCTTTGGCGTCAAGATCAACAGCACCATCAAGCTGGTGCTGCGGATTGCCTATCTCGCTGTAGGGATTGGGCAATTTTTGGGTGGCTCGTCCGGAACATTGGCAAAAGTTGCGGGTTTGGTGGACAAGGGCGTGGCTTCTTCGGGAGTGCTTCCCGCGACAATAGACAAAACCGTTCCGGTGAATACGGATGACGATGCGCCAATCGTGCCCAGTCTGGTTTTGCAGGCGGATGACCTCGGCCATTTTCACGTTACGGCATCCATGAATTTCCATAATGTGGACGTGCTCGTGGACACGGGCGCGTCGTTTGTGTCGTTGACTTATGCCGATGCCAGCCGTTTGGCATTATTGCCGGACCGTTCCGCATTTAACATCCCGATGTCGACAGCCAACGGCATTGTGCGGGCAGCCCCCATTTTGATCGACAGCATCGAACTTGGCCAGGTGGCGGTTCACAATGTCAAAGGGGTGGTGATGCCCGATCGCGCTTTGCGCACCAGCCTGCTCGGCATGAGCTTCATCAAGAAGCTTTCAAACGTCAAAATGGGCCAGGGCAAACTCGAATTGACCCAATAAACGTAATTTACCGATAATGGGGCATGGTAATTCTTGCCCAAAATGCTATGCCATGCGCTTTATTGCGAGGTAAGCCCGATGTTTCCAAAGCCGGTACCACAATTGTTTCCCAACACGGCAGAATTTGAATCCCTGCCGATGGTAAAGCCCACCGGCTTTCGCGAATACGATGCGCGATGGCTTTTCGGCAAGGAAATCAATTTGATGGGAATGCAGGCGCTGGGCCTTGGCCTTGCCACCTACCTTCACGAAATCGGCGTCAAGCCGGAGATCGTGACCGGTCACGACTTCAGAAGCTATTCCTCCTCCATCAAATATGCGTTGATTACGGGCCTGATGGCGGGTGGTGTCAAGGTTCACGACATCGGCCTCGCTTTGTCGCCCATGGCCTATTTCGCGCAATTTGCCCTCGATGTACCGGCGGTTGCGATGGTCACCGCCTCGCATAATGACAATGGCTGGACCGGCGTCAAAATGGGCGCGCAGCGGCCCGTGACTTTTGGCCCGGACGAGATGGGGCGGCTGCGGGACATTGTGCTCGGCGGGCATTTTCGCAGCGCGACCGGCGGTTCCTATCACTTCGTTTCGGATTTTCCGGCCCTCTACGCCGCAGACCTCACCACACGCCCGAAACTCGCGCGAAAGCTGAAGGTTGTGGCAGCCTGCGGCAACGGCACCGCCGGTGCTTTCGCCCCGCAAATTCTGGAAGCGCTCGGCTGCGAGGTCATCCCGCTCGATACGAAGCTGGATTACACTTTTCCCCGCTACAATCCCAACCCTGAAGACATGGAAATGCTGCACGCCATTGCCAAGGCGGTGCGTGACAATGGCGCGGATGTCGGGCTTGGCTTTGATGGCGACGGCGACCGCTGCGGCGTGGTCGACAATTTGGGCGATGAGATTTTCGCCGACAAGATCGGCGTGATGCTGGCCCGTGATCTGTCGCGCCAATATCACGGCGCGACTTTTGTCGTGGATGTGAAATCAACCGGCCTTTTCGCCAGTGATCCGGTATTGCAGGCGCAGGGGGTCAAGGCTGATTACTGGAAAACCGGCCATTCGCACATCAAGCGCCGCGTCAGCGACCTGAAGGCGCTTGCCGGTTTCGAGAAGTCCGGTCACTTCTTCTTCAACGCGCCGATTGGCCGCGGCTATGACGATGGTCTGGTAACCGCCATTCAGGTGCTGGACATGCTCGACCGCAACCCCGGCAAATCCATGGCCGACCTTTATGGCGCCTTGCCCAAGACCTGGGGTTCGCCGACCATGTCGCCGCATTGCGACGACGAGGTAAAATATGGCATCGTTGACAAGGTCACCGCCAAAATCAACGCCATGCACGCTGCCGGTGAGCCGCTCAGTGGGCAGAAAATCATCGATATCAATACAGTCAATGGCGTTCGCGTGACTACCGAAGACGGCACCTGGGGCCTGGTGCGGGCGTCGTCCAACAAGCCGGAACTGGTTGTTGTGGTGGAAAGCCCGGCCTCCGAGGCGCGGCTGCACGAAATATTCGCGGCAATGGATGGCATCTTGCGCCAAAACCCGGAAGTCGGCGCCTATAACCAGACAATCTAGGGCAAGTAAAACTAGGGCGGTTGAACCAGCCCTAGTAATGCGTGTTATAGGAGGAGTCGCAAACCGTGCCCGAAAACTGGGTGGTGTCGACTGACTGGCTCGACCCTGAACCGGTCATTGGCAGGGGGACATAGCCGACGTTACGCGGGTTGTTGAAAATCGACCGCGTAATGGTGATGGTCGGCGGTGATTTGTAAAAGCCAAGGTCGATGTTGAAAGGTGACGGGTAGCTGAAGCTGACATCCGCCACCAAAGCCGTCGAGGAAAGCACGGCCGTGGTTGGCACCATGCCCACCGGCACTGAATTTGGGGCTGGCTGCGCATCATTTTTGATAATGGTCAGCGTGACATCGCAAGGCCGGGTCGTGCCACCTGATTTTGACTCGGACCAGTCGGTCAAGGGTGTGTAGGTCGTGGAGCCAGGTGCGACCGGCCAGAATGTGATGCTGGACAATGTCATTGTCGGATTGGTCGAGGTGATACTGAATGGCGACATAATCGGGGTCATGGCGTCGAAATATTCGCCCAATTGGGTGTCATCAATCGTGGTATTTTGCGGCTGCTGCGCCAAAATTTCGACCATGGCATTGGTGGCAATGCTCACCCTTTGGCTTGCCGTGACCATGCGCGTGTATTCGGCCGAGCCAAACAGCAGCATCAGCATCACTGGAAACACCATGGCAAATTCCACCGCCGCAACGGCGGCATTATCCTGCCAAAGCCCAGGCTTCGAACCGCTATGATCGAAAGAATTCATCACTTTGCTCCAAATGGCCCGATCAGCTCGAAATTTTGCGGCCCCGTCGTTCATCAGCATTTTTGCGTAGATTGTTTGGCGCCAAACGGCTCGTTCCGGAACACGGTCGTGCCCAAGAGCAGATGCGCCATGCTCGTATTGCCGCTGCCGTCGGTGTAACTGGTCAGGCCGACATTGGAGAGCCCGACTGCGCCAAAAAATGAATTTGAATTATTGACAAGGATCGGAAAGAACGACGGCATCGGGTAAAGCGCATTCAGCATGACCGTCGACGAACCGGTGCCCGTGCAAAACAGCAACTTGTCCGCAGAAGCATTGGCCTGGAATATCGAGGAGGGATTGGCGGAGGCAAAATTGGGCAAGACGCGCGAATCGATGAGGATTGCCTTGCAATTGACGAAGATATTCAGCTTTGGACAAAGGTAGGTGTCACGCAACTGGGTTGCCGTGGTGATTGTCGCATCGGTCTGGATAATGCCGGTTTCAATGTCACGGCCAACCTGCGCCGTGGCTTCCTCCAGTTCGGAGCTGACAAACATCGTGTAACCGTTGGCGAAGATCATCATCAACACGCCAAAAAACGGAATGAACAGCATTGCAAATTCAATTGCCGTGACACCGGCTATGTCTTTTCCAAGCGCCCTGACTTTGCCAAGACCCGATTGGACTCCCCGGCTGAATAATCCACGCAACGTAGCCATTAACGGAACCCCATATTGCGACGGTCAAAAAATTCGGTTCTGCCTGAAAATAAGCAGCCCGTCAGACTTGCCATACAAACTTTGAAATTCCGTTACGGCGTCGCGAAAAACAGGCGGTCTGAATTGAGGATTTGTTAAGCATCACCGCCAAAAAAGCCGCTAGTGCGCGCCGCCGCCAGAATTATTCGAGGAGGCGGGGTTGGACGCGTTGTTGCGCGAAGCAACCGCGCTGAGCACGCCACTGACAAACTTGCTGTCATCGCCCAAGGCGACGGTCGGCAGGCATTTGGGGTTGCAAAAATAGGTTTCACGCGCATCGCCACGTTGCACCAGGAGCTGCTCACCCGTGCTGGGGTCAACCTTGATCATGGTCTCACCCAGTGAATTGCCGGCACCATCCAGCGCAATCATATTGGTGGCGCCAAAGCTCTTGCCGGTAATCACCATATTAGTGCCCGATTTGAGCAAGGTCACATCGGCAATCAGCGGATTTCCGACAATGAGCATCTTTACATCTTTGGGAACGCTCAGCACCCGGGCTTGATCGAGCTTGATGGTAATGACGGCATTGTCGGCCAAGGCCGGCTTGGCCAACAGCGGGGCGGCAAGCGCGGCACAAAGCAATGGAACGCGCGCAAGTGCCAGAAATGGCAAGAGGCGTGAGGACATGATATTGCGACGCGACATGTTGAATCCCAATCTGGTGAACCACTCTCAAGCCATAAAGACCCAAAATGGTGAATAAAGACTGAAATCCCGACACATCCGTTTTCTCGGCGCGCACGCCAATTGCCAAGTGAGACAATAGCGTCAATTGACAAGTGCAGTCATTGCAGCCACCACTTTGTGCATAATATTCAGGAGTTGTTTCATGTCTTTCACCGCATCAAAACCAGTTCAGGTTTCTTCGGCGGCTCGCGCTGGCCTGCTAGCGGCTGTCATGGTCACCTTCGGCTTTGCCGGATTCCACGGCGCAATGGCGGCTGAAACAGCGCCAAAAGACCCGGATCTCTCCATCTCCGCGCTTCTGCGCGATCCGGAAACCCCCGTTGCAGGGAACCCGAAAGGCGATGTAACCATCGTCGCCTTCTTTGATTACAATTGCCCGTTTTGCATGAAGGTTGAGCCCGACCTTGAGAAACTGGTAGCGGGCGACAAAGGCATTCGGCTGGTTTACAAAGATTGGCCGATTTTTGGCCCGGTGTCACAATATGCCGCCAAAATGGCGCTGGCGGCCCATTGGCAGCATAAATATCATGTGGTGCATAATGCCCTGATGGCTGTAGGTAAACGCAAGGGCAGCGAGCAGCAAGTGCGCGACATTGCCACCAAGGCCGGGGCAGATATGGGCCAAATCGATAAGGATCTGGTAGCCCACGGCCCCGAAATAGCTGCGATTCTCGCCCGTAATGAAAAGCAGGCCGACACCATGGGTTTCCCCGGCACGCCGGTTTTTCTGGTCGGCCCTTTTGTGATCGCGCAAGCGATAGACTTGCCCGCCTTCAAAAAAGCGGTAGCCGACGCCCGCAAAAAGCAAAAGGGCGGATAGCCGCTTCGCGGCATCGTTCACTCAATAAGCGTGTGGGCGGCCGTCCCAGGTTTGAAAGCACCCGGTTGAAGCAAGATCGAGTGCAGCAAAGCGCGCCAGCAATCCGCTGGCCGATTGCGCCGGCGTAATGGCAGCGCTGGCTCCACCCATGTCCGTTTGCACCCAGCCCGGATGATAAATCCCGACAGCGATTTCCTGGCTCGCCAGATCAACGGCGAGATTGCGGCCCAGATTCAGCACGGCGGCTTTCGAGGCCCGATAGATGTAATTGCCGCCGGACGCCTGTGTCTGCGACGCCAGTTGCGAAGACAGAATGGCGATTTTGCCCTTTGTTCGGCGCAGATTGGGAAGCAATGACTGGATGGTCAAAAACACGCCAGTGACATTCACCGCGAACTCGTCATCCCAAAGCGGTTTGCCATAGCCGGCATCGAGCTTCTGGTTGCGGTCGAGAAACACGCCGGCATTGCACACCAGCAGCGACAGCGCGGTTTGTGACAGACGTTGCGCCAGCGCCTTGTGGGACGCGGGGTCGGCGACATCCAGTCTTTGCCAGTCAATGCCCGCCTGCCGCGGCGCAACCTCGCCGCGATACGTGCCAATAACCGTTTCGCCTCTTGAGGCGGCAAGTTCTGCCATGGCGAGGCCGATGCCCCGGTTCGCGCCCGTAATCAAAATGGTCATTTCGCCTCCGCAAGTGGCAATTTTAGCGTTTGGCATAGCAAATTCACAGTTACCAGTCGATGCCAAAAGGCGGTGCTGCCGGACACGCCTTCCATAAAGCCCGCAAAAAAATACATGAAGCGTTAACTGCCTGCCCAGATTAGCGATGCGCCCTTCGCAAATTATACTGATTTGATCGACACGATACCATTCTGGAAGTATATAACTGCTACATCAGTATTTATATATGCAGTTATTCAAATAATAAATGGTTCGTTAACTATAATACTTCGCAAATATGTATCAAAGCTGGGGTGGCGTTTGCGTAATCAATGGACATGGCTGCGGCCACGGCAGAGCCCTCAAGGGGCGGGCAGACGGCGCGATGGCCAATTGGCATTGCAGGGCCGGCGCCTGTTTGGCGGCCTCGCCTTGGCTTTGCTGGCACAAAGTGGCTGGGCGCAAACCGCATCGCAAATTACCCCTGAGAATTTTCGCCCCATGCTGGCACCTGCAACTGGCGGCATCGTGATACCGGCCAGTGAAGGGCTGCAAACGCCCAAAGGCGCAGAAAAACTGCACGTTCGGCTGAAGGGCGTGCAGATTGAAGGCGATTTGCCGGCCCTCAAGGCGGCCAGCAGCGCCATCACGGCAAGTCTGGCCGGACACACGGTGACTGCGGCCACGATTTTCAAAGCGGCCCACGATTTGGAAGTCAACTACGCGCGCGCCGGTTACGTGCTGGTGCGGGTGATTTTGCCCGCCCAGACGCTGAATAATGGCGCGATTTTGCGGCTGGTGGTCGTTGATGGCTTTATTGACCAAATCGACGCAAAGGCCGTGCCGCAGCGGGTGCGCAGCCGCGTTTTGGCGGTGCTGGCACCCTTGCAGGGGCGCAGATCCTTGCAAATGTCGTCCATCGAGCGGCAGTTGACACTGGCTTCGCGCGTGCCGGGCCTGGTGCTGCGCTCGACCCTGCTGCACGGCAAGGTGCCGGGTGCCACAACGCTGGTGGTGGATGGGCTTTATCATCCGGTCAACATGACCATGTCCACGGACAATACCATGTCGGCGGCGCTTGGCAGGGTGAACAGCACATTGGGCTTCAGCTTCAATTCTGTGGCTGGGCTTGGCGAACAGGTCTATGGCCAGATCGGCGGTCATCCCGACGGCAATATGGCGGGCAACGATCCTCGCAATCGCCAATTGGCGCTTGGGGTGATCCTGCCGCTCGGCACCGATGGCCTTGATTTTAATCTGGAGGCGGCGACAACGGCCGCAACGCCTTTGCCGGTGCCCGGTGGGCTCACCTATGCCTCGCGGTTCCAGCGGCTGTCGCTGCGGCTGGACTATCCGTGGATTGTCACCCGCAATCTGACATTATCTTCGCAATGGGCGCTGGACGCGCAGGATGAATCTTTGTCTTCGCTGGCTCCGGTCGCCGCGCCCCTGTCGCAGGACCGGTTGCGAATTTTCCGCACCAACGTCAGCCTCAATTATCTGAACAGCATCAACGGGCAGTTTTATGGCCGCCTGACCGCCTCGCAGGGGGTCAACGGCCTTGGCGCGCGCACCGTTGCTGATGCCACGCCGCTGCTGCCGCTGTCCCGGCTTGGGGCGCGGGCCGATTTTCACAAGCTGGATGTCGTCGCCAGTTATCAGCAGCCGCTGATGGCGCATCTGGCGGTTCATGTGCAAGCCCGCGCCCAGACGGCCTTTGGCGAGGCGCTGCCGGTGTCTGAGCAGATCGGCATTGCCGACGGGGCCGCTCTATCGAGCTTTGATGCCGGCTCCCTGACCGGCGATGACGGCGCAGCATTGCGCGGTGAACTGGTTTCGCCCTGGATCTGGGACGCCAGCGCCGCGCATTTCGGCGTGATTGCCGCCCCTTATGTGTTCGGTGCCCTGGGCACGCTGCATCTGGCGCAGCCAACCGCGCTTGAGCGCGCCAATGTCAATGTTGGCGCATTTGGCCTGGGGCTGCGGCTGAATGGTGGCCCGGCCGCCCCCAATCCGCTGCAGTCAGCGCTCGAAATCGAATATGGCCGCCAGGCCCGCAATGATGGCCAACGGGCCGAAAATCGCCTGACCATCGCCGGTCATTTGTCTTTTTGAGGAATGAAAATGGAGCCTAACACCGCATCCCGTCATTTTCCTCGCAGGCTCGGCCACCGTCCGGCCGTGCTGGCGCTCTTGCTGGCTTCGACGGCTCTGGGCGCAACACTGCCGGTGTGCGCGCAGGTTCTGCCGCAGGGTGGACAGGTGGCCGCTGGCAGCGTCAGCATCTCGAACCCCAATCCAACGAGCTTGCAGATCAACCAGACCTCGGGTTCGGCGATCATCAACTGGCAGGCTTTTTCCATCGGTGCAGGCGCGCAGGTCAATATCCGGCAACCCTCGGCCAGCAGCGTGCAACTGGATCGCGTCACCGGAGCCACCCCCTCGACCATTGCCGGCAGTTTGAACGCCAATGGTCAGGTCTATCTTGTCAACCCGAATGGCATTTCGATTTCCAAATCCGGCACGGTCAGCGCCGGGAGCGGCTTCGTCGCCTCCAGTCTCGACATCAACGACCGCGATTTTCAAAATGGCCAACGCCAGTTCTCCGGCAAGGGTGCCTCAGCGCAAGTCAGCAATGCTGGCACCATCAAGGTCGGCTCAGGCGGCTATGCTGCATTGCTGGGCGGTTCGGTTGATAATTCCGGACGCATCCTTGTGCCGCTCGGCAAGGTCGGGCTTGGCTCGGGCGAGCAGGCGACGCTTGACCTTTCCGGCGATGGCTTTTTGCAAGTGGCCGTGCCAACCAAGGCGGCGGGGTCGGGCGCGCTGATCCGTCAATCGGGCCATATCAGTGCCAATGGCGGGCGTGTCGTGCTTTCAGCGGCCCAAGCCCGCGAGGCGGTGCGCGAGGCGATCAACATGGCGGGCGTCATCGAGGCCCGCTCGGTCTCCGGCCATTCAGGTGCCATCGTACTGGGTGGCGGCGATGGTGCCGTCACGGTGAGCGGGCGGCTGGATGTCAGCACGCGCCAAAAGATGGCCTACCGTCGCGCCTATCGCAAGGCCCTGGCCAAAGCAATGGCCAAAGCAATGGTCAAGGCGCGGGCCCAAGCTTTTGCCGCCAAGCCGCGCGGTGGCGCAATCACTTTGACCGGGCGCAGGGTGCAATTGATGGGCGCAAAACTCAATGCCAGCGGCACGGCGGGCGGCGGCACGATCAAGATTGGCGGCGATTTTCAGGGCAAGGGGACGATAGCCCATGCCAATAGCGTGACAATCGATGCCACAACCACCCTCAATGCCAGTGCCACCAAGACCGGCAATGGCGGCAATGTTGCCATATGGTCCGACACCAACACCGCCTTCGCTGGCACCATAACCGCCAATGGCGGTGCGCTGGGTGGCAATGGCGGGCAGGTGGAAGTCTCCAGCCACGGCGTTCTGGCCTATACCGGGTTCGTCGATCTGCTCGCCCCCATGGGCTCGACCGGCGCGTTGCTGCTCGACCCTTACAATGTGACCATTTCGACCGGTGCGGCCACGCCCGCCAACGTCAATGACAGCGTCCTCAACGCCGCGATCCTCGACCGGTCACTGGCGAGTGCCAATGTCACGGTCTCAACCGGCGCGGCAGGCTTCCCCGGCACGCAGGCTGGCACCATCACCGTGGACGCACCCCTCGCCTGGGCCAGCGGCAGCACACTGACGCTGAACGCAGCCAGCGCCCTAGCTATCAACGCCAATATCGCCATTTCCGGGTCCGGTGGGCTGGCGCTTTACGACAATGGCACCCTCAGCTTTGCGCAAGGCGCATCGGTCAATTTTGGTGGCGTCAACAATGGCGGTACGTTCAGCCGCAACGGCCATGCCTATAATCTGGTCTATACCATGCCGCAAATGGCCGCGATCAATGGCGGCACCGGTTATGATGCCCTGGCGACGGGTATTGATGCAACATCCAGCCCCTATGCCGGCGCGGTGATCGGCACCTATAACGGCAATTTTGAAGGCCTCGGCAATGCGGTTTCCAACCTCACCATTGCCGCCAACGCCAGCAATATCGGCCTGTTCGGTGCTTTGAATAACGGGGCTTCCGTCCGTGATCTGGGTCTGGTGGGCGGCAGCGTCAGTGGCCAGTCCAATGTCGGCGAAATCGCCGGCTTCAATGGCGGCAGTATCCTTCAATCCTATGCCACCGGCGCGGTCAGCGGCACGGGGGCCGATATTGGCGGGCTCGCCGGTTTCAATAATTTTGGTGGCTTGATCAGCCAATCCTATGCCTCCGGCACGGTCACCGGGCCCGGTTCGCACATGGGCGGTCTGCTCGGTTTCAATAATACCGGCGGAACGGTCTCCCAATCCTTCGCCTCAGGCGCGGTGCGCAGCGATGGCTCCGACAGTGGCGGCCTCGTCGGCTTCAACAATGCCAGCGCCGCAATCTCCCAATCCCACGCCACCGGTGCCGTGAGCAATACAGGCGCGCATGGCGGCGGACTGGTGGGGTACAACAATACCGGCGGCACCATCAGCAACACCTACGCCAGCGGTGCGGTAAGTGTCACGGGTGCCGATGCCGGTGGCCTTGTCGGTTTCAACAATGGCGGCACGATCACCCAATCCACTGCCTCCGGCAACATATTCAGCGGCACATCCGACAGCGGCGGCTTGGTCGGTTTCAACAATACCGGCGGCGCGATCACCCAATCCAGCGCGAGTGGCGTGGTGAGCGTCGCAGGGTCGGACGCGGGCGGGTTGGTTGGCTTCAATAATGGCGGTGCCATAGGGCAATCCAGCGCCTCGGGTGCGGTGTCGGCCAGCGCTTCCAACAGCGGCGGTCTCGTTGGCTTCAACAACAGCTACGGCACCATCACCCAGTCCACCGCCAGCGGCATGGTGAGCAGCGGGTTCACGGATGCCGGTGGCTTGGTCGGGTTCAACGCCAGCAATGGCTCGATCCTGCAAACCTATGCAACCGGGGCGGTGACGAGCACAGGGTCCTATGTCGGCGGGCTTGTCGGCTTCAACAATACCGGCGGCGCGGTTCGCCAGTCCTATGCAACCGGTCAGGTCACTGGCGCGAGCGCCAACCAGACCATCGGCGGCTTGATCGGCTTTGACAATGCGACCTCCACCAGCGCCGCTTACTGGGACTTGGCGACATCGGGCACATCGTCCAGCAGCAGTGGCATTGGGCAATCGACCGCAGCTTTGCAGGGCATTTTGCCCGCCGGATTTGATCCGGCTGTCTGGGCCACAGGCCCCGGCCTTTATCCCTACCTCAAGAGCTTCTTCCCCAATGGCGTGCAGGCGGTTTCAGGCATGGCATTCAACCAGTTTGGCGCGGGCGCACAGGCGCTGAGCGGGGCAAAGGTAAACGTGCGCGTCGATGGTCAATTGTTTGGTTCGGCCATTACGGAGGCCAACGGCTATTATTACGCCATGGCACCGGCCGGCGCGATTCAAGCCACCGGATCGGGCGTGATCGCCACCACCGCAGGCACCATCAATGGCGCTGCATTTCACCAAAATGCCACCGGAACCACCGGCAATCTGGACATTTATGGCAATGCGCTGAATGGCCAATACACCGCTGCCAGCCTCTCGGCCGGCATGAGCGCGCAGGCCAATGCCATAGGTTCGGACGCGGCGACCAACCAGCTTGTCAGCGGCCTGGCTAACAAAATTCTCTATTTCTCCCCGAACGCCGTTTCCATTGACCAGAGCATCACAACCACCGGCAATGTTCGCATCGTTACGCCCGGCGATTTGACCCTCGCGGCGCGCGTTCGCATTGCGGGCAGCGATCCAGTGCTGGCGGCGGGCGGCGCTTTCATCAATGATGCCGGTGCCAACGCTTTGATCGCCAGCAATGGCGGGCGCTGGCTGGTTTACTCAGCCAATGCGGCGGGGGATAATTTCGGCGCCCCGGGCAAAAGTCTCGACAGCGGTAATCAGGCGCTCTGGAATGTCGCGGCAGGCGGCCAGGTCGCAGCCAACGGCAATCGCTATGCCTTTGCGCAGGCCAGCACGCTCACCTATACCTCGACCAGCGTGGCGGCAAAAACCTACGGCATAGCTTTGGACATTAGCGGCAATTACACGGTCAGTGGCCTGCAACCCGGCGTCACCGGCGCATATCTGGCTGACACGCTGGCAAATGCAACCACCGGCGCGCCAGTCCTTAACTCGCAAGGTGCTGCCGCCACCGCCAACGCCGCCGCCACGCCTTATGCCGTGAATATTGGCCTCGGCAGCCTTGCCTCCACCACCGGCTATGGCTTTGCATTCAACAGCACCGGCATGTTGAATGTCACCGCCCGCGCGCTTACCGTCACAGCCGATCCACAATCGCGGCCATTTGCCACCACCAATCCGTCGCTGACCTATCAGGTCACGACCGGCAATCTTGTGAATGGTGATGTCTTCTCAGGCAATATCACCACGCCAGCCACTCTCGCATCGAGCGTTGGCAGCTACCCGATCACCCAAGGCACGCTGGCCCTGTCGGCCAATTACGCGCTGGACTTCATAGGTTCGACCTTCACCGTTACCCCGGCCCTGCTGCCACCACCGGGCGCGACGCCCGGCAGCGCACCGGCCTTTACGCCCGCCCCCGCCGCAGGCTTTTTGCAGGTGGCGGCGCAAGGCCAGGGCAATGATCCGCAATTTGTCGACCCGCGCCTGAACGCGCCCGCCTATCGCTCGGGGAGGCAATCGGGCAATTGCCAATCCAGCGCGTGCCAAAACGCCTCCGACTAGTCCTCGCGCCCCGCTACTGGCAACTGTATTTGGTGTAAATGCGCACCCTTGTCGGTGAAAGGGCGGGGGGCGGGCGCTTATCCAGAACCGCCAGAATATATTCAATGCTCAAAGCCACTTCGCGCTCGACATCATGGCCGATCGAAAAATGCATCACGCCCGATTCCATCAGCATGCGGGAATTGCTGTTGAGTTCGTGGCCAATAAAAACCACTTTGCCGCCAAGTTCGCTCTCTTGCAGGGCACGGCCAATGCCAAGATTACCGCCGGCGGTGTTATAAATGCCAACCGGCGGTCCATGCTCGGCGATATATTTGACCACGCTGCGGTAGGAATGCTCGCTGTCATCGTTTGAATGGACACGATCGACAACCTCCAGGTGATTGAATTCGGCGCGCAGCACCCGGCGAAACCCCATTTCGCGCTCTTCCTGAACCCGATAGGAGGCACTGCACACCAGCAGGATCTTGCCCGCACGGGATCCGGCCGTCTGCCCCATCAGATACCCGGCTGTGGCACCCGCCGCGATTTGGTCATTGCCCACATAGGCGGTGCGTCCGGAATTGGGCAGGTCTGTCGTCAGGCAGATCAGCGGCATGCGCTTTTGCACCAGATTGCGGATAGCGCGATTGATCATCAGCCCCTCGCGCGCCACCAGCACCACGCCGTCCGCTTCCTCCGCCGTGCGCTCGATCATCTGGGCGAATTTGATCGGCTCGACCTGATAGGTCGGGATGGCGGTGAACACGCATTCAATGTCGCTGCGCCCCATGCAATGTTCCTTGAGCGCCGCTTCGAGCGCCCGGCTGTAGCTCACCCCCCCGTCACATAAAAAAGCCAGACGCCGAACCGCCCCCCCGGGGCGCACCTTCAAATCCCCGCCAAGCCGCGTGAGCGCTGCCAAAACCTTGCTGCGGGTGGATTCGCGCACGGAACTGCGCGCATTGAGCACGCGGTCAACCGTCGCCGTGCCCACACCGGACGCGCGGGCTATTTCGGCTATGGTCGGCCCTTTCCAGTGGCTGTTGACGTCGATCATTTGGGAAGTCTGGGAAATTGGCGGCATGATAGGCTCGTATGATGCGAACAACATCACGTCAACTACTCGCATCATTTACATATCAAAACATATCATTTTAGCGCAGATTTTTGATCGATTATAGATCAAAATTACCACCACCAACCGCTACAATGATGCTTTTTGAATGGATGACTGGAGTGATTGCGCGAGGCGATGGAACCCCGGCCCAAGTTGACGGCGCAGCAAGCCAGCGAACGATATCCAATAAAGCGCAGGTAATATCGGAGGCGTCAATCGTACTTTGTCTTAAGGTATTTTAAAAACAATATGTTATGAATCTAGCATTTTTTTGATCCACAATTTGATCCACAAAAAAGCGCTTGGTAGGGGCGTGTTATGTTGAAACTGCCTGAATAATTGCGCTGTCTTTCTCAGTGAAGGGGTAGTCTACCCGTTTTTAACGGGGTTCGCGTTTAGAATTTACGCGACCAATTCTGATTTTTGGACAGGTTTCATGCCTCTCCCCATCTCAAACATTATCCAACGCGCATTACTGATCGTGACCTGCAACGGGCATCAACTTGGCCGTATTTGGATCGTAAATATACCCGGTAATGGTGCCATCTTTGATTTTTTCGACAACCTCTTGGATTGCGAAAATGGGAACGAGGAACCATTCCCTTGGAACAATTGGCTGTCCAAACCTGTCTTTGATCTCGACATCGAGCCGGGCATGGGAAAATACGCGATGAAGCAGGTTTTCGAGTTTCGTTCGGTTGATATTGAATAATTCGTAGGTCGCAACAATTTCGACGTCTGCCATCAGAAAGGTGGGGTCAAGGCGCGCGTTTGCAATCCGCCGCTTCACATCGCCGCTTGTGACGCCGATCTTATGAAGAACGGCGCGGTGTGCTGCAACTGTCGGGTGGTCGGACTTGCTCCGCAGCACATAGATGGTGCCGCTGGCCTGATCGCCATCGCCCGCCTGATCATCAAAAAGTGGCCCGGCACTGGGCTCTGTGATCCGCCGACCTGCCTCATCCTTATAGAGTGCGCGCTGAAGCGACCGCAACAACAGGTCACTCTCTGTGCCATTGGAATAGATAACCCGGAGCCGCGCGTCTGACTCACCGTTCGGCGCCTTGATCGGCTCTCCTACCACCGCAACATACGCTGTCTGCCCTCCAAGGATAAAAAATTGGCCAGCCTGGATATCGGCTTTGAGAAATCCCGCATCTTTAACGAACGGGCGGGTCGTGCGCGCCCCAGTTTCGAGATCCCTCTTCACCTGCTCGAACAAGGGTTTGAAATTTTCAAAATCAAGGCACTTTTCCCGGCTCGCAATTTCTTCAGCTTCGCGCTTCTCGGCGTTGGTGCGCACATGGCGAAGCTTGGTGATATCGGATGAACCCGCAACGCCTTCCAACTCAGCAAGCAGTTCATCATCGTCCATCGAGTGCTCGGGCTCAGCGGTCATAATCGGCGCATCGGTCAACAGACCTTGATGATCAAAGGGTGCGAGAAGGGAGCGGCATTCTTCAAGTGCACGCAACCGGTCGAACCGCACCGCGTAAAGCCGCTCGAAAATATCTTTGTCATCGCCATGCTGGGGCAGGCGGCTGTGCTTTTCGACAAATCGCTGAATCTCCTCAAAGCCTGCAATGATGCGTTCCTCACGGGGCGGGCGGCCGCCTTTCTTCTCAGGCTGTGCAAATTCGGCAAGGCCGTCGGCCAGTTCATCAAGATCGATGTCACGCATAGCTGCCCTCATTCTTGAAGCGCATGAATGCGGCGGCACCCTCAGCCATTTTCTTTTCCCAGGCATCCGCCGAGGTGATTGAAGGAACCCGACCACGCTCGTTCTTGAACTGGAGGGCCCGTTTCGCCAAATCCCTCGCCTCTTCCGGTGTCAGGTTGGTGCGCTTGGCCGAAATCGCGGCCGCCACCTGCCTCAGGCTATCTTCGCTCATCGCCTTGGCGAGGATCGCATAGGCTTCCCCAAACGGATTGATCCGGTCGATCAAGTCAATATCCAAATCTTTGACATCCATTACGAATTTGCGAACGCCGTCAACAAAGGCCGTATTGACGCTCTCCAGCCCAAGCGAGCTTCCCGACGCCACCTGTTTGGCTTGCTGGGTAAGGTTCAGGGCCGCTATGGCGTGCTGGCGGACGGCTTCCTGATCCTCTTTTTCAAGATCCGGATATTTGTCCATGATGATCTTGCCCATACGGACTTGCGTTAGTTCCTCGGGCACCAATTCACCATCGAAGAGCCCCCGCTCGATCGTGGGCTTGTCCTGCACGAAAGCGGCAATCACCTCGTTCAGGTCCTCTTGGCAAATGCGCGTTGCCTCCGCGCTTTTTGGCTCGGCAAGCCCTTTGATCTCGATCTGGAACTTGCCGGTATCCTCATTGAATCCGACATTGCATTTGTTGGGATCATATCCGCTTGTTCCATAATCAAAACCCGGTGTGGGCCCGTTCTGCGGGTTTTTTGGTTTGAATTCGTAGCGGGGTGCCAGCACCTGTTCCATCAAGAGGCTCGCCGCAATGGCTTTCAACGTGTCGTTGACGGCCTCCGCCACGATATTGTCAGCGGCGGCTGGCTCGGCGATCAGGTTGGAGAAGCGGGCGCGGGTTTTGCCGGGTGCATCCCGGGTGGCACGGCCAATGATCTGCACGATTTCGGTGAGGCTGGAGCGATAGCCGACCGTCAGTGCATGTTCGCACCAGATCCAGTCGAAGCCTTCCTTGGCCATACCCAGCGCGATGATGATATCGACGTGCGCGCGATTGTTCTTTTGCGCCGAATCTTTCAGCGCGGCGGAAACCCGCTCCCGCTTGGCGGGATCGTCATCGACCAGATCGGCGATGCGCAAAATATGGCCATCCGCAGCTTTGACGAGTTGGAAACCGGTGGAAGGGTCGGTGCCTTGCCAGTCACCCAGCGCCTCAATGATATGCTCTACCTCCTTGATCTTGTCTTTCGTGCTCTCGCGAGAATTGACGTTGGGGATGTGGATGATGGTTTTTTCAGCCGGGTTCAGCACCTTCAAAATGTCGTCGGCATAGGAGTTCGAATAGAAATAATAGCCGATGTCGAGTTGCTTCAAATATTGATAACCGTTGAGTTGCTCATAGTAGGTGTAGGTGACGCTCTCGAACTTGCCCTCGTCCTGGGGGCTGAGCACAGCCACCGCATCGCCGCGAAAGTAAGACCCGGTCATCGCGACGATATGCACCCGGTCGCGCGCGATAAAATCGCCAAGATGGAGCCCAAGCTTGTTCTCGGGATTGGCGGATACATGATGGAACTCATCCACCGCGATCAGCCGGTCGTCAAATACCTCGACCCCGAATTTATCGACAGCAAAGCGGAACGTCGCATGAGTGCAGACCAGCACCTTGTCGGCGCTTTCCAAGAATGCACCAAGTGAATTGACCTTGCCGCCATTATCATTGCCGGGCGCATCACACAGGTTCCACCTCGGCTCGACGTGCCAGTCTGCCCAAAAGCCGTGCTGGCTTAGCGGCTCGTTATGGAAGCTCGCCCCGATAGAGCGCTCGGGCACGACAATAATCGCCTGCTTGATCCCCTGGTGGGCCAACTTGTCGAGCGCGATGAACATCAGCGCGCGGCTCTTGCCCGAAGCTGGGGGCGATTTAATCAGCAAATAGGGCTCGCCGCGCTTCTCATAGGCGCGCTCCTGCATCGCCCGCATACCAAACTCATTGGCCTTGGTCGATGAGCCGTTGCGGGCATAGGTGACGGAAACGGAGGGGATGGATTGGGTCACTCTGATCTCCGGTGGAACATATCAATGTACTGCTCAAAAAAGAAAAGACGATTGCGGCGTTGACCAGTCACTTCAGTAAGAATTCCGTGCAAGACGAAATCGTCG
This sequence comes from Hyphomicrobiales bacterium, assembly GCA_019075865.1. GTDB lineage: Bacteria > Pseudomonadota > Alphaproteobacteria > Rhizobiales > Beijerinckiaceae > REEB77. Next base: position 456,946 of record JAGXAN010000001.1, read on the forward strand.
ATCATGGATGCCGCCGTGTTGGTTGACGTGCCAAGCAGCGTTTGAACGCCTTTGATGCCGATAACTGGCCGCGCATAAAGCTGGCGCATGAACTTGTGCGCATTATCCTGACGTCGCTGGCTGAAACGAGGCATGAGTTCGCGCTCGATCCGCTCTTTCAACGCCAGAATCGCTTTGAAGACTTCCGCCGAGGCGCGAGCGGTTTCCGCCACGCCATGCAAGAAGAAGATCAGCCACGCGCGCATGTGGTTTCCTTGCCGGACAGCCATGAGGTGGTCGATATACGAGGTCTTGTTGCGTTCGAAATAGTCTGACAGGTAAAGTGCGGGCTTCACAAGCAATTTTTCCGAAGCGAGATAGAGCGAGATCATCAGGCGGCCCAAACGGCCGTTGCCATCTAAAAAAGGATGAATGGTCTCGATCTGATAATGCGCGATGGCGATCTTGATCAGGGGTGGCAGCATCACGGCATCATCATGCAGGAATTTTTCCAAGTCACCCATCAGCGCAGGCACATGGTCATGATGTGGCGGCACGAAGACGGCGTTCTTCAAGCTCACGCCGATCCAGTTCTGGCTGATGCGAAACTCGCCAGGTCGCTTGGTTTCGCCGCGAACGCCCTGCATGAGAACCTCGTGTGTTTCCCGCAGGAGGCGATTGCATAGCGGCATCCGCTCCAAGCCTGAAATCGCGTGGTTGATGGCTCGTATGTAGTTCTGAACCTCGTTCCAATCGTCGCGTTCCTCCGGGCTGATATCTTCCGCTGCCTTGAAAGCATCCTCGATATTCGTTTGCGTGCCCTCAATCCGGCTCGACTGGGTCGCTTCCTTGGCGACATACATGGAGATGAAGAAATCGATGTCCGGAACGAGTTGGGCGAATGCGTTAAGCTCTCCCAGCCGCCGATCCGCCTCGCTGTTGAGGGTCAGGATTTGCGGGTCGGACACAATCCACGCATGATGGATCGGCTCCGGCAGGAAACTTTGATATTCGAATTGGGCTTCGTGACGGCCTGAACGATAGTCCGCGAGATTCATAATTCTAAAATGCCCCCGGTATCTGATTTAGCTGCGAACTTATGTCAGATTCTTCCAGATTGGCAATACCAATGTCAAAAACATGGTATGTTTCTGACATAAAGAATTTGCAATGTCAGATCCTGCCCGTCCGCGCTCGCTCCTGCATCGCCCGCATACCAAGCTCATTGGCACGGGTCGACGAGCCTGTGCCTGTGAAATACGTCCCGGCATCGGGCTCGCCTGCCATCAGGGCAACAAAGGCGGATGTGTCGATGAACATGCGCAAGGCCTCAGCTATGGCCCGCTCAGGGCGTCGATCTCGTCTTTGGTCATCGCGCGTTCGTTGCGGCCGGCCATGGCCCGTGCTTTTTGGGCAATGGTGCCGATGCGCACCGCCAGCGGCGTGGCGTCACGTTCGCGCCGAAGTTCATGCTCAAGCGCGGTCACGACGGGCTCTGTCATGGTGATCTGGCGGGCCTCAGCCAGACGCCGTGCGAGAAGTGCGACGCGGGGATTGCGAATGGTGAGCATGGCGCATCCTTATAAATGGCCACTCTTGTATATACGCGAATTTCATTACGCCAACAACGCCGTTGCGGGCATTGGCAATGGAGCAGGAGGGGGCTAGCGCACTCATGCTTGAAGGCCCTTTTTCTCAGACACGAAGGCTTCGAGTGCGCCGCTTACAGCGTTGATCTCATTGGAGAACCTTTCAATCAAGGCGCGAATTTTCCGCTCGATCTCCTCAGAAGCCTGTACATCGTCCACACCAATCGTATTCTTCTTGAAAAAGCGTGAGTACTTGCGACCAGCATCGGCTGCGCCTGATTGAAATTGAATATTATCCAGATGGATCGATTTGATATGATTGATAAGCCGAGCGCGCTCCTGGAGGGGCGAAAGCGGGCCGACTTCGGCGGAAAGTTTGATTTTGCCCTTCATCCCGTCGCCCTCGGTTATGATTTCGAGCCATAAGATCACTGGAAGGCCCGCCCACCAATTCTCACAACCGGGCCAGTTATTGGAAGATGCCTGTAGCGCATTAAACCAGCTCTGTGGGACAAACGAGACTGTGTTATTTGTAAGGCCGCTGAACAACAGGTGCATCCCAGCCACTTCTTTTGTTTCGCTTAACGGCTTGGGATTGTCGCCAAAAATCGATCGGGCAGCGACCGCGAAATCGGATCCCGCCCCTTGCTCGACCACGAAATCAATAACCTTCTTGTGGTCGCGGTATAGCTTCCGCGCCAGGATTGCCATGTCGTTGCTTTGAGCGCTCATGCCTGACTCTTCCTCCAAAATTTCAAGATAATGACTAAGAAAAGTGCGCACTTCGGCCGACAATGCTTGCGCCCCCGGTTCAAGGAAGCGCCGCAGAAAGCCGCAAATTGTTTGGTATTGAATGGTTGCATAGGACTTGTTCTGTGGCTCCTCGTCATGGAGAGTCAGAAAAATGCCGCGCACGATATTCTTGTTGCCCTCGCCAGTGCCGTCAGTGACAGCGTTGAGGGTTTCCTGCACACGCTCCAGGTATTTGGTCAGTTGGTCATCATGCTGCTGACTATGGAACTTGTTCTCGATAATGAAGGCCCAGCGATTGCGCGGGCAAAGTATGAGTATGTCGATGTTGCGCCATTCCAGTCGCACTTCGGCATCGCGAAGATCGGCCTGCGACACATCAAGCGCCGAGAGCTTCATCTCACCTATCTCGCTCATCCCGCGCAGAGCTTCGCAGATAAAAGCCTTGAGAAATTGGTCGCCGAGACCATGCGTTTCATTGGGTGAGAACAGCCAACCCAGAATGGCAGAATGCCGCAATTCCTTGTCCGCAGCCTTCATCACCCGAATAGGGTTGAAGCGGTTTGAATAGGCTCGCAGCTTTTCCATATCCGCATTGTTAACGAAGAGGGTCTCCAGTTCGTCTAGGGTTAGTTCGTCTTTGGTTGGCTGGCTGGCAGCAGGGGCGTTCTCCATCAGGCTTGTACATCTCCGGTCTTTAGCTGCTTCACCGCTCCCTTGGCAGCCGTCATCTTCGTATACATCTCAAACAGCTTTTCCAGCCGCTCAGTGTCGTTTTTGAACCGTCGCCCGATGGTGATGCGCTCCAGGGTTTCGTCGTTGCGCTCGTGGGCGGCGCGGAAGTTAGCGGGGACTGATTGGGTAGGATTTGTCATTGTGGATCGCCATGCGTCGTTGTGTCGTCTCCCGCTAATTCGCGCTCGATCTGTTCGATGCTGGGCAAATTCGTCTGTAACTCTAGTGGTAAGGATTCCACTAATTGATATTCCGCGACGCCGATCGGCTGCGTCTTGTCGCGCAGCGCATATTCAGCCACCACCTTGTTCTTGCTTTTGCACAGCAGCAGACCGATGGTTGGAGCGTCTTGAGGATGTTTGATCTGCGCGTCCACCGCTGTTAAATAAAAGCCCAACTGGCCCAAATGCTCGGGCTTAAATTTTCCTGCTTTGAGTTCAATCGCCACATAGCAGCGCAATTTCAGATGATAGAAGAGCAGGTCGATGAAAAACTCGTCGCCGCCCACGTCCAGCAACACCTGTCGCCCGACGAAGGCGAAGCCCGCACCCAGCTCCAGCAGAAAATCTGTGACATGCCGAACAAGGGCGTTTTCGATCTCGCGCTCGCCGGCTTCTCGCGCAAGGCCTAGAAAGTCGAGGCGGTAGGGGTCTTTCAGCGACTCGCGCGCCAAGTCGGATTGCGGCTTGGGCAGGCGGGTTTCAAAATTAGTGACTGCCTTGCCGCTGCGTTCCAGCAGGTGGGTCTCAATATGAATGTTTAGAACATTGCGCGACCAGCCGTTGGCGATAGCGTTCTCTGCATAGGCAAGCCGTTGTTTTTCGTTTTTCAACTTGGTCAGCAGAACCAGATTATGCCCCCAGGGCAATTGTCCAACAGCCTGTTGGATAATTGCCTCGTCTGGCCATGCTTCGGCAAAAGCGCGCATATACATCAGGTTGGCCCGCGAAAATCCCTTCATGTCGGGGAAGGCTGAACGCAAATCCAGCGCCAGCCGCTCTATCACCTTGGCCCCCCAGCCTTGGGCAGCCTGTCGGCCCAGGATGTCGCGGCCGATATGCCAATAGAGCGCTACCAGTTCGCGATTGACCGCCAGAGTGGCACGCTGCTGGGCGGTGTGGATGCGGGTTTTAAGATCAATGAGCCAGTCGGCATAGCCCTCGGGCGGCGGCGTCAATCGGGCTGGCCTGTCACTCATGGCCTTTTCCCCGCAGTTTTGCCCGAAATGTCCTTGAGCGTGGTTTTGCCTGCCACCATCTTCGTATACATCTCAAACAGCTTTTCCAGCCTTTCAGTGTCGTTCTTGAAGCGGCGGCCGATGTAGATGCGCTCCAGGGTTTCATCGTTGCGGTCGTGGGCGGCGCGCAGGTTTTCGGGCATGGCTTTGGGGTCATAGAGATCGGCGATGGTTGCGGGGAAATGGGCTTCACGGGCGAGCAAAATGTCCTGCGCGCAGCGGGTGAGGTCAGCCTTGTTCTTTTGCGTGAGCGTGGGGACGGGGAAGGTGTTCCAGCCGAGGGTGTTGGAGTAGGAGAAGTCGGTGCGCATCCGCACGCAAACCGTCCCGATCCAGACCCGATGGAGGCGTGAAGCAATCAGCGCCATGTTCCAGAGCGGGGCGTCGTAGAGGGCGAAGCATTTGTTCGAAATAATCGTGCCTGTCGGGAGTAGCCCGCATGGGAGGTATTCCCTGTTCTCGGAGCTAATTGCAGCAACAGCTATGATGACCTCGTTCCCCGACTGGCGGACTTCCCCGAACCTATAGGGCACCGCTGCAAGCGCCTTGGTCGTGGCACGATCCGATACAGCGCGTTGCGCCCGGACGGCATCAAAGCGGTCGCTCAACCATTTGTTCTTGTCGGCTGCCTGATATTCGCTGTCAGCGACCCATACGCATCTGCGCTCTATCCCTCGAATAAACTCCTGAGAACCAACAAAAGGACGGATAAAGTTTGAAGGCACTGCATACTGCTTTATCGCCGTCGTTGCTTCATCTTTATCAAGTAAGAGATACCCGCCGTCATTGGGCATATTGCCAAAGCTCATTTCTGGCAACGCATTTATCGGCCGTGAAAACTGTCTGACAGTAATATTCGGCGAAGGGACCAAGTAGGCGTTGATATTTTCCACCGTCTTTAAAGTGGTCGCTGAATCGCTCGATTCGGAATACAGCAATCGTGATTTATTTGGATGGTTCGAAACACCAACAATAACAACGGTCACGCCAGCATTGTAGCTCGCCAAATTTGCCCATTTAAACGACGAGTGAGCGAACGAAATCTCATGGCCCGTGGAGAAAATCAACGACCAAAGCGTATCAACCTGTCTGCCTTGGCAAATCGAGTTTGTGGACACAAGGGCAGCCGATGAAATTGTCTTGGTGCCATAGTCGGCGGCCTTCATAAACCAACCGGCAACGTAATCTAGTGATTTCCAACTTTTTGTCCGACCATCAAAAATCGAATGTAGGTCGGATTTTTGTTCATCAGTTTGCCATTGGCTACCCCGATACGGCGGATTCCCGCAAATATACGTCTCCCCACCCTCATTCTCAAAATCGATCTGCGCCTGATCGAGCGGCGTATGAAACAGATCATCCGCTTGATGCTTCACGCCCGTGCCGGTTGGCGGGCAGAGGCTCAGCCAATCCAGCCGCAGGGCATTGCCGCAGGTGATCCAGTTTTGGGAATCAAGGGGGAGAAAATCCCGCAGCGCCTCCTTCTGGCCGCGATAAGTCACATCGCATTGATATTCGGCAATAATCAGCGCCAGCCGGGCGACCTCGGCGGGAAAATCGCGCAGCTCGATGCCGCGAAAATTGGTGAGGGGAATTTCGGTCGGGTTATCCGCCTCGCCGCGCCGCCGGTTAATCTGCGCCTCAATTTCCCGCATCTGTTTATAGGCAATGACCAGAAAATTGCCCGAGCCGCAGGCGGGGTCAAACACCCGGATTTTCGCCATGCGCTTGCGCAGGTTCAGCAACATCCGCGCATTGTCACCGGCCTCTTCAAGCTGCTTGCGCAAGCCATCGAGAAACAGCGGGTTCAGCACCTTCAAAATATTGGGCACGCTGGTATAATGCATCCCCAGCGCGCCGCGTTCGTCATCATCGGCCACCGCCTGGATCATCGAGCCGAAAATATCCGGGTTGATCTTTTTCCAATCGAGGCTGCCGATATGCAGCAGGTAGGAGCGGGCGATGCGGCTGAAGCGCGGCACATCGGTGCTGCCAGAAAACAGCCCGCCATTGACATAGGGAAAACCATCGGCCCAGCGCGCAATGCCCGCGCTCGTCCGCTCGGCAATTTTGGTGTTCATCGCGCGAAACAATTCGCCGATCACCTCATGGGTGTTGGATGAATCGCGCGCGCTCATCTGCTCGATGGCTGAGGTGAACAGACTATCGCCGAAGAAAATATCAGTGTCTTCGGCAAAAAAGCAAAAGATCAACCGCGCCATGAAATGGTTCATGTCGTGCCGGCGTGCCGTCTCCCAATCGGGATTATCCTTCAACAACTCCAGATAGAGCTTGTTGAGCCGGCTGGTGGCGCGGATGTCAAACGCGCTTTCGCGGATTTGGCGCACCGTTGTAATGCCCGCCAGCGGCAGAAAATAACCGAAATGATTGGGGAAATCGGCATAGAGGCAGGAGACCGGCGGATCATCGGAGGTGAGGTCTTCGGCCTCGAACAGGTCGCCATCGGTGGCCAGCACAAACTTGGCCTTTGCCCGAGCGGTGGCCGGGCTGGCCTTCAAGGCTGCCAGCGTCCTGGTAACATCGCCGGGCGCGCAGGTGGCAATGTGGATATTGCCGGTTTGCAAAACCGCGTTGAAGGTATTTGCCAAATCCGACTTGTTGGAATCGCCCTTGCGCAGCCGCTTCAGCGTGGTTTCCTTGTTGCCGAAAGCCTCCAGAAACGCAAAAGGAAACTCAGCGGCGTCAAAAGCCCGCTCCGCCAGCGCCGAAATGGCTTCTTCAATTTCGACAGCGTTCATGCGACCATTATCCCACAACTAGAAACTCATTTTGAGAGCCTAGCGCGAAACTCGGCTGACATCCACCGTTGCCCCCGTATTGGGCGCAACGCTTATGAGCGATAGTTGGGAAACGATGATGCAGTGACCGCGCTACAGGTCACAATTAGGCGCCAAAGCGACCCTTGGGATAGACAGAAATTTGGGGCAATATAAAAGCGCTTACAAAAATAATTTAGTAAATAAATTTTTATATGATGAAATATTGTCTAAATTAAAAATTATAAATATTAAAATTATAGATAATTCGAAGAAATTTAGATTTACATTGCTCTACTCGGACATAACGCTATCTAAAACCTTCCAAAGTTCTTTACCGTCTCTAAAAATGCGGCCTCCCTCCTGCTGTTCAAACTGATCAAACACTTTTTTGGCAATGTCGCCATCGAGCGCGCCAATCTCCTCAGTCGTTGGTAAAGGCCTACTGATCTGCTTCATTACAGAAGACCACGCACGTCTTGTTAAAACTGAGCCATCTTTGGAATCAGGATAAACAACTTCACGTCCAATAACCTTTAATTTTTCTTTGGGCATCCAGAATTCGATAAAAGTTATCGGCCATCTTTTTACATCAAATTCGGTCCAACCAGCGAACATATTACTCTTTGTCCAATTATTTATTTCATTTTTTTTGTCTGGTAACTTGCTTATAATTTCCTTGCGTGCATTTTCGGCCTGTTCGTCTGACACAGGGCGACGAACAAAGACAAAACCGATATCTTCGAAAAGCTCAGGTTCGTTATAAACCAAATCAAGCAATGATCCGGCGCGAACCGGATATGGTACTTTTCCAGCCCCTTTCGGAGGTGACCATCGTTCTTTCGCAAGGTCCAATGCTGGTTGGTCTATCTGCTTGGAGCGTTCGTATATCTGTTCAAACCAATCAGCCACTTTCTGCCATCCAGGCTCATTGGGTGAGTAGAAAATGCCTGCCTCGACCAGTCGGGCTTCTTTATCTCCAAAACCGATCCCGTTTGAAGACATATTCGCTGAGGTCACTACAGATCCCTTGTCGGAAATGTAGACCTTAGCATGGAGCCCGTTTAGATAGCGAAGGTTCGGATTATTCGGAGCCCGCAGGGCCTCTAACTCATTTGGGGATGTCGAGCCCATCGATACATCGCAGACAATCCTCGCGTCGGTGCTAAACTTGCCAGAACGTTCGAGCAGTAGCTTGTTTGCCCCCTCTCCCCAGAATGCAACTGCACAACGAATGTTGCCGCCGGAGAGCAAATCCCGGATTTTTTCGCTGAGAAATGTCTCTGCGAGAAAGTCGGCCATGTCCTTACCCCTCATATTCATCAATATTAATTAGTTGATTGTAGTTCGAAAGCATCAAAGTCAGCAAGGTGATACCATACGTCCGTTTCTGTCGCCTTCGGGGGCGATTGTCGTTGCGTGACACCAATCATCGCGGAGCGACAATGAATAGTGACAAAGCTGACCGAAACTTTCCGGCGATCCGTCTGGCGGACGGCCCCCTGGCCGATAATCCGGTGGAAATCCACAAGCGGATGCTATCGGAACTCGCGGGACGCCTGGACCATAATAATGTGTTTTCCAAGGGTCAGTTTGTGATGTGGAAGCCCGGCCTCAAGAACCGAAAATTTCCTGATTATGGCGAGCCCGTCATCGTCACCGCCGTCCTGCCGACACCGATGTTTGACCCCAGTGAGAATGCCGCCGCAAGTCCTTATTTTCAGGAGCCACTGACATTGGTGATCGGCTTGGTCCGCGAGGACGACTTGCTGGAATTTCGCGTTGACGGGCGCCGTTTCAAGCCGACCGATGGTTGCGGGGTGACATGATGCGCGTATAGCGCTTCGACCTGGTTGCGCATGATTTCTTGGAGGCGCGGCGGCGCAACAACGGTCGCGGTCGGTCCCCAGGTCATCAGATGATGGGCAATCTGCAATAGGCCGCCGGCACGAAAGCGCACGGTTAATGAGCCATCCGGTTCGTCGGTCATGGTTTGCGTGGGATGAAACAAATAGGCGCGCGCGTCGCGCGCCGCGGACGGGGCAAAGCGCAGGACAATGTCTTCAGGCTCTTCTTGAAAGACGCCAAAGGAACGCTCGGCAAAGGCCTTGAGTTTGAATGTCTCCGGCGGCGCGCCGTGTTCTTCTGTCACCTCGATATCGTGGATATGGTCGAGGCGGTAGAGAAAAGGTTCGCTTCTGTTTTTGGTAACAGCGACAAGATAATAATGCGGCCCAAGCAGCAGCCCGAAGGGCACCACCATCCGGGATTTCGGGGGGCTTGCGTCTTTGCCTCCATAATTGAAGCGCACGACTTTCTCCTCCAACAACGCCCGGCGCAAGGCAGAAAGCGCCATAGGGTCCGTCATCGGTCGCGGCCCGACCTTACAGGCCAAGGCCTCCGCGCATAATTGATCGGCGGTATTGCGGGTCAGGCGCCGCCTGTCTGCCTCGCGCAGGCTTGCCCCGATTTTATCGCGCAATGAGCGAAGTTGCGCGGCGCGATCGGAAGCTTGCGACGTATCGAGCGCGCGGGCAGCGTTCTCCAGTTCCAGGAGTTCCTCGGCGGTTGGAACGGTTGCAAAATTGCCGATGCCCTTCGCGCTGAGACGAAAACGCTTTTTCTTGTCGTCCTTGATGACGTCAAGCGTTCCAAATTCCATCTCGACCGCGTCGCGCATGCGTTCAGCCGTCCGGCGTTCGACCTTGAAGCGTTGCTCAATCTCATCAAGCGTCACGCCATCGAAATTGCTCGACATGTACCGCGCGAGCTTGAGGATCGCCGCCGCTTTTTCCAGTCTCATGGCTCATCCATTCCAATACACGCGTCCAATAATGACGTATCAATCTCCTGTTTCTTGTTCCTGTCAAGAAGCTCTGTGCCGCGACAGGCGAAATGATTGTCGGTGTCGATGAGCCGCCGGGTCGAGCCGTGGCGCGTGCCGTCGATCTGGATCACCCAAAATATCTTCCAACGCCTACAAATGATACGTCCAAAAATGACGGGTCAATGGCGTAGTCTCAATTTTGTCGAAACACGACGCGGCACCTTCAGCGCAATGCAAGAGAGGCCGAAAACCATACAGAAGGATTTTACCATGGCCATTGGCAATGCGGTTCAGCGCGGTACGCTTGTTTACGTTTACGACGAGAAGGGGCGGCAACTTTTTTGCGTCGGCGCAGGAACCGGCCCGAAGGACGGGTTGACCGGATATACTTCGTCGACCGTGAACGTGCGCCACGGGTCAACAATCTACAGCTATGATGTGCATGGGCGGCAGATTTCAATGACTTCTGCGCGCTAAGCTTCCGGTGTTGCATACCCCTCGAATTTGGAGATTTTGAACTTGGCTGATTGTCATGCACCGAATATTGCCGATGCCGTTATCGAAGACCGCGCCATTGGCGCATTGCTGGGCCTTGCCGTCGGCGATGCGCTTGGGACAACCTTGGAGTTTTCCCGCCGAGACGCGCATTCTCCCGTCGTGGATATGGTTGGCGGCGGGCCATTTTGCTTGAAACCCGGCGAGTGGACCGACGACACCAGCATGGCGCTATGCCTCGCGGATTGCTTGATCGCGAAGGGTGGCCTGCAAGAGAGCGATCTGCTGGATCGCTTCGTTAACTGGTGGCTTCAGGGCGAGAACAGCGTCAACGGCTACTGCTTTGATATTGGTGGAACGACCGGGCAGGCGCTGGCCCACTATCTGGAGCAGGAACGGCCGATTGGAGAGGGGCCGGACGACAAATACCAGGCGGGAAATGGCTCGCTCATGCGGCTGGCACCCGTCGCCATTTTCGCGGCCCCGGATTTGGGAGCCGCCGCCCGCCTTGCCACCCGCCAGAGTCTCACGACCCACGCCAATGCGGTGGCAGCGGAAGCCTGCGCCCTGTTCGCCACAATGCTCGTCGAGGCGATGTGCGGACAAGGAAAGGATGCGGTTTTGCGATCGCGGGCCGCCGCGCAAACGGACCTCAAGGAGGTGGCATCTGGCGCTTGGCGCGCCAAACCGCGCGAAGCCATTTCCTCATCCGGCTATGTCGTCCATACGCTCGAAGCCGCGCTCTGGTGCGTCGAGCGCACGGATAATTTTGTCGACGCGGTGGTTCTGGCAGTAAATCTAGGGGACGATGCCGACACGGTCGGTGCCGTGACCGGCCAACTTGCCGGTGCACTCTATGGACGCAGCGGCATCCCTGCGCGCTGGCTCGATGTCTTGGCTTGGCGAGAGGATATCGAGCAGCGAGCCATTTCGTTACTTCGCGCTGGCGTCAAAGTCCGTCAAGGCTAGGTCCACAATTGAACCCGATCGCCGTGGCGGGGCTTTTTCATTGCCGCGTTCCGGGCGCTGCCGTCATACGGAAGAATAATCGTGGAAAACACAATTTGAAGTTGCAATTCGAGGGCGTCCAACGGATGCTCACTATAATGGAAGGTTTACTGTGATACCCAGTCCTGACGCATTTCAAGCACGTATTCATCGGGGCGCCGACCAGATCGGGGGCACGTGCGTAGAGTTGGCCTATAATGGCGCACGCATCTTGCTCGACCTTGGCAAACCGCTGGACGCTGAGGAAACAAGTCCCGATTTACTTCCCAAGATCGACGGTCTTGGCGCTACCCCCGACGAAGGCTTGCTGGCGATTGTCATTTCGCATGGCCACATCGATCACTGGGGTTTGGCGCCGCTGGTCAGCGGACGGATTCCGGTGGCGATGGGCGCTGCCACGCAACGCATTCTCAAGGCTGCCGCGCCCTTCTTGCCGCAGGGCTATGCGCCTGAGGACACAATTGACCTGGCCGACCGCCGTGTCGTCCAGATCGGCCCGTTCAGCATCACGCCACACCTCGTCGACCATTCCGCCTATGATGCCTATGCGCTGACCATTGAAGCAGGCGGCAAGCGGCTATTCTATTCGGGTGATATTCGCGGACACGGGCGCAAGGCCAAGCTCTTTGAGGCCATGGTGCGCCATCCGCCCAAGGAAATCGACACCATGCTGATGGAGGGGTCGAGCCTTGGCCGCCTTGCGCCGGAGGCAAGGTTTCCAACCGAAGCGGAGATCGAACAGCGTTTCGTCGAGGCGTTTTCGGCACCCGGCTTTATCGCCGTCTCGGCATCCGCCCAGAATATTGACCGCATCGTCGGCCTTTACCGGGCCTGTAAGAAAACGGGGCGAACGCTAGTCCTCGACGCTTACGCCATGGAGATCCTGCGGGCCACTGAAAACGAGCATGTTCCGCGGGTCGGCTGGCCCAATCTCGCGGTGTACATTCCTCAGTACCAGCGTCGGCACATAGCCCGAAACGGGATGTTCGACCTGCTGCCGATTTACAAGCCTGCGCGTATTTATCGCGAAGCCATTGCGGACATGCGCGACAAAGCCGTCATGCTATTTCGCCCAGCCATGCTGCCGGATATTGACGAAGCGCAATTGTGGCATGGTGCCAAGGCAATATGGTCGCAATGGGAAGGCTATCTCAAGGAGGGGGCGGGCGCCAAGCTTGTCAGCGATCTTCAGGCGCGAGGCGTGCCTTTGGAGCGGATTCACACATCCGGCCACGCCGATATCCCTGATTTGAAACGCCTGTCGGGAGCGGTGTGCCCCAAGCGGCTAATCCCGATACATACGTTTAACGGCGACCAATTCGCCGAGTTTTTCGCAAATGTCGTCCGTCATAATGACGGCGAGTGGTGGGAGGTTTGAAATGAATAGGACTTTTCGGAGAGGTATCCGCTCTGAGGCACTTTCGACGCTGCGTGCCATGGCTGAAGCCCCAGAAGAAAATTGGTGGAAGGAGCTTTTAAGGCTTTGGACCCCATCTGGGCGCGGCGACGGTCTGCGATTGGCAGTTCGAGAAAACACGCTAGACTTTTACCGTAAGGGCAATGTGGTCGCGCACGTCGGCTTTGGACAATGCAAGAAGGGCGAATGCGCGCCAGCTTACGTGAAAACCCACATCAAATATCTTCGCGGCGAAAGCGCGGGCGGTAGCTACATCAAGTTGATGAAGGGCGTCGACGGCTGGAATTGGAGCGATGGTGCCGCACCGATCTCATTTAGCACAATCAAGGAGAATATTGACTTACGTATGAAAGGTGTTCGCGATGCCGGCTCCGAAAAAGGTATGGAGAAGGTGGGCGTCGACACAATCGTGGGTTCGAACGCTGCTGTGATCGATCTGGAAATGGCGCTTCCACTTGATGTAGCCATTCCCGGTAGCGTAGGTGCGCCCCGCATGGACCTTGTAGCGCTCGAAAAGCACGGCAATGAGATCCGTATTGTATTTTGGGAAGCGAAGACCTTCGATGATCCGAGACTTCGTATCGATGGCGACAGCGCCGCTGAGGTAAACGGCCAGTTAGATACTTACAGCAAATACCTCGCTAACAGTGCTTGGCAGGCCGCTATTATCAGCGCGTATCGCGAGACCTGTGAACTATTGAAGGAGTTCTGGTCGATGCGCGGTGAACGCGGACCGCTTCACCCGTTGGTCGACGCTGCTCCGCGAGGCGATCTAAATATCGACGAAAAACCTCGTCTGGTCATTTTCGACAATGGAAGTCGCACGAACATCGATGAGGATCCATATTGGCAGCGTCATCGCAAAAAACTGGTGAACGCAGGCATCGAACTACTCGTGAAAGATCGCGCCAGCGAGATTACCCTTCCTGTCTGGTGTTTTACGTCGGAACAATATGCGGCGTTAGCGGCGTTTAACGACACTTTCTCTTCGTCGGATTTTGTCTTTTCCAAATTCGGAGATTCATCGAAGAGTGATGACGGTGTTATTACTTTGGGCGAGGAAATATTCACAGTCGACGCTAATCGATTCGTAAATTTCGCATACGATTGTGGCTGGGTGCTCGATGGGTTCAAATATTCTGAATGGATGACGAGCCCCGAGGGCAAGTTTTTCTGGTCGTCGCCCGAAAATCTCAAGCAGGCTTCTGGCGAACAGATTGCCAAGCTGCTAACGACATTTGTGCGCGGTGATCGCTTTTGCGAAGGGACTTTGTCGACGGCAGCGGATGAGGGTTTTTTGACGGCTATGATGCGACGCGCGGATGAACTGGCGCGAGCAAACGCTAAACCGCTATGAACTTCGACATCATCGGCGACATCCACGGGCATGCCGAAAAGCTTCTCGGCTTGCTCAAAATGCTCGGCTATCGCGAAACGAAGGGTGCGTGGCGTCACCCTGAGCGCGCCGCGATCTTCGTGGGCGACCTTATTGATCGCGGCCCTAGCCAGGTTGCGACCGTCGATATTGTGCGGCGGATGGTCGATGCTGGCGCGGCGCGTTGCATCCTTGGCAATCACGAATTCAACGCCATTGCCTGGGCAACGCCCGATCCGAATGCGCCGGGAGAATTTCTCCGGCAGCATGGCCGCGGCGGCAATCGGTCCCAGCATCAGGCCTTCCTCTTGGAAGTCGAAGACCAACCGCTGCACGAAGAACTGATCGCTTGGTTCAAAACCTTCCCGTTATGGCTGGACCTTGGAGATATCCGCGTTGTTCATGCCTGCTGGAACGACGCCTATATCGAGCGGTTAAAGCCAGCCCTCGGCTCCAATAACACGCTCACGGACGAGATGATCGTATTGTCCAGCCGCGAAGGTCATTGGGCCCTCGAGGCAGTCGAGGCCTTGTGCAAAGGATTGGAAGTCGACCTGCCTGAGGGGCAATTTTTCCACGACAAGGATGGGCTCGTTCGCCACGTCGCGCGGGTGAAATGGTGGGCGCCGGATTTCGCCTCGCTGCGTAAATCAACGCTAGCGCCGGCAAGTGTTTTGGCGAACATGCCCGACATTCCCTTACCGCGTGATCCGAGGCTGACGGCCTATGACGGTCCTCCCGTTTTTTTCGGACATTACTGGCTTACGGGCGCGCCAAAGCTCGCGGGCGAAAAATTCGCCTGCGTTGATTACAGCGCTGGCAAGGGCGGGCCTCTGGTTGCCTATCGCTGGGAGGGCGAGCAAGAATTGCGCGAGGACCGCTTCGTTATCTTTTGATACGCGATGCATGGAAAGAATATGCTTTTGCATCGACCCGCGAATGATGCGCGGATTGCAACGAAGTTGGCCAAGGATTCCAATCTGATGTCGGTCACCTATTCCGGTTTGAAGCAGGCTGTGAACAAGCATTAAATTAGTCGCCCTAGCCAGATCGATGTAAATGCATGATTTATTATTGCAATATCGACCTTTGGGGGGTCCATGACCAGTTCCTGTCGGGATCCCAGCATAAATGATGTTTTCCTCAATCATCCAATAGCTTTGATAACTTTCAGGCATGGGCATCCCCGCACTGCTTATTGACATCATTTTGGTGGAGATCGCCAAAATTCCGCCTTACGAAGTCGTCGCAACGCCAACCATCGGCAGGCTGTGTTTCGGCATGGAATAAGGACCCCTCTTGAGGGGTTATCGGCATCCAAACGGGACCCCTCTGATGCATGGTTCATATTGGCTTTCATGTTTTGCATGGGAGCCTTGCAGGGATGTTGGTATTGGAAACGATTGCGAAAGTCCG
>JAGXAN010000012.1 GCA_019075865.1 Hyphomicrobiales bacterium
CGGCGGACTTTCGCAATCGTTTCCAATACCAACATCCCTGCAAGGCTCCCATGCAAAACATGAAAGCCAATATGAACCATGCATCAGAGGGGTCCCGTTTGGATGCCGATAACCCCTCAAGAGGGGTCCTTATTCCATGCCGAAACACATGGGCGCGCGTGTGCCGACGGCGCGTCGCCGCGCTTGGCGTTTGCGCACGGTGAGCCCTTCCTCGCGATAAAGCCGATAGATACGGTTGATCCCGGACGGTTCGCCACCCTGCCGCAGCAGGATGAAAAGCCGCCGATAACCAAAGCGCTTGCGCTCATTGGCTAGGCCGCGGATTTGCCCGCGCAGTTCTGTGTCAGGCGCGCGGCGGGGCAGGTAGCGGATCATCGTGTGATCGGCATCAACAAGATTTCAAACCCGCCGTTCCGACATGCCCATTGCGGCTCTCAGATGCGCGACACCCTCGCGCTTGGCGGCGGGCCCTACCATCTTTTTGACAGCAGCTCGCGGAGCGCGGATGCGTCGAGCATGGCTTTGACTCGGCACTAATCAGGCAGCATGCGCAAATTTCGCCAACCCTGTACGCCGTCAACACTCACTTGCGGGCCCTCATTGTGCATGTTGAAGAAAGCGGGCCTCTCAATTTCCAAGCGCCAACCTTCTGCAAGCATGAGTTCCATGATCCGACCTTCAATTTGCCGAGAATGCGTTCCAATCAATATATAAGCCACGTGCTGCTTCAGCGCATGCATGCTCGAACTTACGAAATCAAACTCACCACCCTGAATATCAATATGCAAAAGGTCGATTGCACCAACCTCGTTTGCTATCTTCTGGATTCCAACCACTGGCAACTCAATATATTTCCCGGTTTTTACCGCTGCCCGCCTTGCTGCAGGATCGACACCCAATAATGGGGCTGATCCCCATTGTATCGCGGCATCATCAGCGATTGGAAAAAGAGCAACTCCCGATTCATTGGCAGCAATACCATGGTAAATTTTGAATTGGTCCTCTGTAAAGTTATTCACAGACATGGATTTGACGGCCATAGCGACGTGGTCCTTGTCGCCCTCAATTCCAATCAAATGAACTTTTTTGCCTAGCGACCGCGCCGCGCAACCCGTATTAAGCATCCAGCATCCCCAGCCACAACCAAGCTCGACAACCCGGAAGGTATCCCCTGATAACTCAACAGCCCTCAGCGCAGCCGCCCATTCAGCAATATCAGCATGCCAATTGCTCGGGATGGGAACGGCTTCGATCTCGCCTTCGCGCCCTTTGAGCAGCGGCGGATAAATTTCCGGATCAATCCTTACGCCCAAGAAATTGGTGAGATGACCAGGGGACGCAACGAGATCGCGAACCGCATGACGACGCATGATGTCCTGTCCGTCAAAAAGCGTATTATAATAGTAAAAAGGACTACTTGCCGATATCGAATCTTTAGTTATATTTATTTGATCTCTAAATTCCTGAGATTGAAAAATTATTTGCGCGAGGTCGCGTGGTGTATTTAACTTATTATTTTTGAACAAATCAACATAATAAGGAACTACTTCTTTTTCAGCGTTTCTGCCCAAAATAAGCTGATAACACTGCTGTATAGTCTGCTCATCTACACTCATCAATTTTCCCTTCGGGTGCAATAATTTGGATGCTTGGGGTTTTAGCATCGCTCGACCATTTTCCAATTTTGATTGAAGCGTTTTTATATCTCTCGTTAGTTTCGCCTCGGCTCTAAGGTCCGCATATCTGCGAAAGTTGTCAAATATATTTGGTGGCAATGCGAAGGCCGCCATCAATTCAGAATATTCATCAGCACAATAAAACCGATTGAGCCCGTCAAAATATCGCATCGTGTAGCCATTTGCGACAATATGAGGCTCAAAGCCATTATGCGACGGGTCACGGGTCATCGGCCAAGTCGCTTCAACCAAAATGATTTTGGGTCGGAACCGGGAAAGATCAAACGCATTCAGCACCTGAGCCTCGGACCCTTCGCAGTCAACTTTCAAAAAATGAACTTCCCCCGGCGCATAGGCCTCAAAGACGGCATTGAGTGTTTGTACTTCGACCTCAGAAGGGCGAGACACAAAATTGTTTTTGACGTGATTTACCGCGATCTCACCATCAAGAGTTGACAACCCGGTCCCATCGACCTCGTACAAAATTGCCGAACCCGCTTCGGCCCCGACAGCTATTTGCAGGTTCACATCGCGGCGTCGCGCTCGGCACAAGGCTTCATGCTTGACCCTCAGGGGCTCAATATTCACGCCACGCCAACCGCGTCGATAAAAATGGCATGTGACAGAGTCGATAATTGGATCCCACGCCCCAACATCGACATAGAAACCCCTGGACACACCTGCGAACGCCCGCTCAAGTATGACGTCTTCATAATTTTGAGCGTAGGAAATCATTGCGACGAACCTTTAAGTTTCAGAATGCGCAGATAAAAATCAATTTTTAAAAAGTCGTCTTCATGATTTTATTTTCCACGCGTAACCACAATTCCGAAGGTAGCTGTAACAAACTCCCCAGACGCGCTTTGAGATGAATGTCGCTCGAGTATGGTGGCACATCAACCAAATTATCGATAGCTCCTGATCGACTCCATCATAAGCATACGATCATTCAGATTATCTATTTCTACGACCGCCATGGCCAGAATGCCAACTGTCAAAAAACGTACAGGATCCACTTTTTGAATGTCACCCTTTATGTGGAATTTGATGTCTACCACACCAAATTCATCAGCCTCCGCGTTAATGAAATACCAGCGCGGCAGTCCGTCCTTCATGGTAACCGTATCCTGCAATGCTCCAGAACTTAGAATTACCTCAACACGTGCTGTGGGCGAGGGCAATTGAAAGCGCAACGCCACCCTGAGCTTACGACGCCCTGTAATGCCATCAAGAGTAAAGCGCACCTTTGGCATTCGGCTAAGTGCCCAACGGCCCCAATATTCTGGCTGATCCCAACCATCTACACATGCAAGTGGGTAAGTAAACTCTCTGAAATCAGCAATCTTCCTCCTGGCTTGCTGATTCGTCCCAAAAAGGATGATTTTTGCCTTTGGCAAGGTACATCGCGTCTCTGTAGCGCTAACTGCGGGCTTCGTCACGGCATCAATTGATGCTCCCATAGTCTTGACGACTTCATTCCAACTGCGCGGCCTGAACCCGAGTTTGATGCGCATTTCGGCTTCGCGCACTTCTATAGGATTATTGATAAACCTGGAAACTATATCGAATGCACCAGTGAAATTAAATGGATCCAGATATTGAACGAACTCTCCCCCTACTTCCGGCATTGAGGACGTATTGGATGCAATGCACAATTTTCCGTGAGCGAGACTTTCCCCAATAGGAAGCCCCCAACCCTCAACTATGCTAGGATAGACAGTGAACAGGCAATGTTCATAAAGATAGGACAACTCACTGTCCGCGATATCACTCAAGACTACTACATTTTGATCCAGATAATCGCTGCTTTCTAGTAATTCCTTCAAGTCAGCAACGTGCCAACCCCATCGGCCAACGATCACAAGCTTTGGAACGGTTCCCTTTGATTCCCTCAGTAGCTTTTCCCAAATTCTCGCCAGAAATATATGGTTCTTGCGAATTTCTATAGTGCCCACACACAGAACGTATGGCTCAGAAGTCGCATCGAGTACTTTACGACTCATTGCTCCGGTCGCCGGGATAATTTCAATCTCCTGCGACAAAGGAACGGAAAAAACTGGAATATTAAACGATATTTCTTTTGCTACCAAAGCTTCCACTTCTCGCGCCACAAAATCAGAAATCGTCATTATGAAATCTGAATGCAATATAATTCCCATGCAACGCTCGGTAAATTCAGAAACAGCGCTCGCTGCTACAAATTTTTGATGCGTAATCGGTATTAAATCATAAATATATACTCCAACCATTACCTCTTTTTCGTTCATCACACGAAGCAATGGCGGATAAGATGGTGAAATCCAAAACGCACCTAATATGATATATACATCATTTTTATAAAAATTTATCTCATTTCGAATAATTAATTTTTGCAAAATCTTATTTAAGTTTTCTCGCGTTATGTTTGGCCTCTTTATTGATTTCAAAGCCTCGTATAGGGCATTTTTTGAAACCAAATTCACAACCCTAGTATCATTATCAAAACAACAGAATTCAACTTTATGCAAAATAAGATGCTTATCAGCAAAAATAGAACTAAATATATTTGCAATAACTCTTTGAATACCGGAAACATTAAAATGCTGATGCATAAAAACATAGAGATCAGTAATATCGAAATATACAGTTCTGGTGGCAACCAGGCTCAACGCGCCTTCCTCAGAACCGCCTGCGCGCGCAAGTGCATTCAACTCGCTTGCCTGCTTGGTTTCTAGTACCCCCCCCGGGAAACCCGGTTCAAGGGGCGTATCTGGCCCACTGCTTTGTTGCGTCGTCATAATCTGCCTCTCAATCACACATGGCTTCGAGCATCAAAAAACGCTCTTCTAAATTCTCTTTTTTGGCGACAAACACTGTCATCAAACCAAAATATCCCGGCACCAAATGACGAATTTCCGCCAATTGTTGTGGCAGGCCTTTTACGCGCAAGGCAACATCGACGCTACCATCTTTGCCCGCGCGTAATTCGGTGACGTACCAGCATGTTCCATTGTCACCCTTCAAAATTGCTTCGTCGTGCCCTTGTTTATGCAAGACCACAGGCAATTCACCTAAGGCAGCAGGCAAATGCAGTTGCATCGCCACACGCAGTGGGGTGCCTTCATCCACGCCCTCGACACGGAACTTCAATTTTGCGCTTTGCATATCTGACCAGCATACCGAAGGCTCGAACTTGCCCCAGCCAGCGACCAACATCTTTTGTTGCAAGGACTTTGCATCCGGTCCTAGTTCTGCAATTACTGTACCGCCCAACCCAAACTCAAATCTCTTTGCGCACGGCAGAACGACCGCTGATTGCATTTCCATTTCAACTCTCCTCGCGGCTTCCCAAACCTTTTCCAGAAGGTCAACCGTAAAATTCTTCCAGCTTCTCGGCGAAAAGTTATTGGCGATATCCAGAGCCCAATTGGCCAATTCTGCGGGGTCGTCCAAAACCGCGATTATCTTTTCAAATCCATCATCACTGTCAAATGGATCAAAATAGCGGACATATTCACCTCCGACTTCGGGCATTGAACTGCTTTTAGAAGCAAAGCATGGCTTGCCATGGGCCAAGCTTTCGCCAATCGGGAGTCCCCAACCCTCGACTTTGCTCGGCAAAACAGTGAACTGGCAATTTTGATATAAATAAGTCAACTCGCCATCATCCACCGAGGTAAGTACCTCGACAAAACTATCGAGATTATGACAAGCCTTCAATTTGTCTGCCAGTGGCTTGCTACCCCAGCCCCAACGACCTACCAACACGAGCTTTGGGATAAAATTACCACGTTCAGCACGCAGTCGCTGCCAAATCTGGACCAGATAATCCTGGTTTTTGCGCGGATCCAGCGAACTGACACAAAGCACATATGGCACCTTTGCTAACGCCCGTATACTGGCTCCAACTGTACCTGACACCTCTCTGAACGATAATTCATGAGCTAGCGGGACCGCAACAACCCTGAGCGAGCGCTTTTGGGACGATTGCACGTAGGCAGCGACTTCATCCGCAACGAATTGAGAGATAGCCAACGCAAAATCACACCGGGACAAAATTCTGGCACATTTGCCCTGAAAATCCGAGGCGGATCGCGGATGCACAAATTGGCTGTGAGTGATAGGAATCAGATCATAGACGAACAATCCGATGCGGACATTCAGGAGCTGGAGGCGCGCCAATAAATTATCATAATTTGGTGCAATCCAAAAAGCCCCAAGTATCAGAAAAATATCTTCAGTTTGAAATTGTATTTCTTCACCGACCTTACACTCATTTATCGCGCCTCGCAAATTTCTATGCGAATCTATGGCAGCAACAAGTTTATGGATCGAAGATCTTCTTATCTCGACCGCAAGACTTTTATCCGAACCCAGTCTGCAAAAGCGAATATTCTCCGAAAATTCTGCGTCATCGCTCAAAACATGACGGATAAAATTTAAAATTACTCTTTGAATTCCGTTTACACTAGAATTACTATGAAAATATAAAATAACATCTGTAATATCAATAAAAAGAAAATTTCTACGAGCAATATTTTTTGCCTGTGATTGCGCTGCAGCATTTTCTATATGGTTGCGCATTACACGTGTATTCGAATTCGAAGCGTCTAATTCTAGGGCTCGATCATAAACTTGACCGGCAAGGGAATATTTACCTAACTCTTTGAGGCTATTGCCATATTGCACCCATATTGGCGCATCGTCAGGATTAAGATCGAGGTATGCCTTATAGAATTTAGCGGAGCGGTTCCACGCTTTTTGATCACGCGATTTATCGCCAAAATAGCGCAATGGGCGGCTAAGTAACTGAACAAGTTTTTTTTGCCAAGATTTTAACGGCGTTATCATGAAGCCTTCTCATGCATTTTCCGTGCCGAGTGCAAAATTTCAACGAGCATCTCGTTAACAGAAGTCTTAGGAACCCACCCCGTTAAAATATTCAGTCTTTCAAAATCCACCTGCGCAATTGGGATATCTGAAGCACGCATTCGGTTAGGATCTTGGACAATTTTGAGTGGCAATTTGGACATGCCAACGAGTAGTTTCAGGAGAGAGGCAATTTTCCAGACTTTTCCCGAAGCTACATTAACCAAAATGCGCGGGGCAAGGCTTGGAGCGATCTCAATCAATTTCGAATAAGCATCAATGACGTCATCGACATGCAGAAAATCACGCTCTGCATCAAGATTGCCCACCAACAAACAACCCTCTTTGCCGCTAGCCTCGATCTTTGCGATTTGCATTGCGAAAGACGGCAAAACAAAACGGGTGTCCTGGCCAGGTCCGCTATGGTTTACCGAACGCGTGATGATTAAATGGCACCCCTGAGGTAATATATCAGCCAGCATCCACTCGGCAGCCAATTTTGCTGCTGAATATGGGTTACTAGGCATGGGCGCAGTGTTTTCAAACACCTTTCCGTTCCGAAAGCTATCTCCGTAAACTTCAACTGTGGACGCAAATAGAAAAACGGAAGGCTGGCCATACCGCACCAAGCTTCGAGCCAGATTGAAAGTGCCAATAAAATTGGAATTCCAGGTAGCCTCACCCGCTTGAATTGATCCACCAACCGAAGACTGGGCCGCCAAATGCACAACATGCGTTGGCTTAAAACGACTGATCATTGCGTCGACGGCAAGCGCGTCGGTCAGGTCTGTGTGTGAGGCTTCCCACGCATCGAGATGCCAAGAGTCGGCATCACGGTAAATTGCCAGTCGTCGGGCATCCGGAAAGCGAGCCTCCAGCGCGCCGGCCATCCGCCTCCCAACAAAACCCGACCCCCCTGTCAGCAAGATGCGCTGCGACATCAGATTTCTCGCCTCACTTGGCTTTAAGCCGCGCCAAATCCGCATCCACCATTTCGCAGATCATTGCCTCGAGACCCACTTCGGCTTGCCAACCCAGTTTGGCCTTGGCTTTGGCCGGGTTGCCTAGAAGGATATCAACTTCAGCAGGGCGAAAAAATGCCTTGTCGATGACAACATGATCGTCAAATTTCAGGTTCACGTGTTCGAAAGCGATCTCGCACATCCGACGCACCGTCGTTGTGCGCCCGGTCGCCACCACATAATCATCGCCCTTGTCCTGCTGAAGCATCAGCCACATTGCACGCACATAATCGCGCGCATGGCCCCAGTCGCGCTTGGCGTCGATATTCCCCAAACGCAATTCTTTTTCCATGCCCAACTTAATGCGAGCCACGCTATCTGTAACTTTTCGGGTGACAAATTCTCGCCCTCGCAGCGGGCTCTCGTGATTAAAGAGAATACCGGAGGACGTGTGCAGCCCAAAACTCTCGCGGTAATTGACCGTTGACCAATGACCAAACAGCTTAGCCACTGCATATGGAGAGCGCGGATAAAAGGGCGTTTTCTCGCTTTGCGATTCTTCTTGGATTTTGCCAAACATTTCGGAAGACGACGCCTGATAAAACCGTGCTTCGGGCGCAGCAATGCGTAAGGCTTCCAATAAATTCAGAACACCAATTCCGGTAACTTCGCCCGTGAGAATCGGCTGATTCCAGGAGGCAGCGACAAAGGATTGAGCGGCAAGGTTATAAATCTCGTCCGGCTTTACATCCTGCACAGTGCGAATCATGGCCGACAAATCCAGGAGATTGCCATCGATAAGTTTGACGCGATCATGAATTCCAAGCCAGCGCATGCGATGATCGTCAATACCGCCATGCGAGGAACGCCGCACAATGCCATAGACATCATAGCCCTTCTCAAGCAGAAGGGCACAAAGATAGGCTCCATCCTGGCCAGTGACACCCGTAAGCAATGCACGCTTTTTCATCAAAATATCCTTCGAACGAGCTTTTAAAACTGGGTTAATTGGCAATGCCAGAGTGTTAACCTTATGAAGTCCGTGTATTATATTGAGGCGGGATCGTCAAGGAAACTCGGGCTGAAACTACGCATCAAAGCTGGCTAAGAGGTGGCCCGGAAATCCGAACTGGATGCCTAGCTATCCGATTCTGCAAAAGTTCGAAAAGGTGGCACAAAAAAATTCTCTCCTGACCCAGCGCAACTGCAATGGTATCCTGGGCGCCACTGGAAATTTTGACGAATGGATGCCGCGGATTTTCGAAGACACTTGAGTTGCCGATTTTGGCTGCCGCTTGATATTTACTGTTGATGGTATCGCACTTCTGGCGTGCGTTTGTTTTGACTTTGTTCCTGCAGCTTAACCGATATTTAAATTTGGTTTGGACCCAGGAATTGGAACGGAGAGACAAAGCGGGGCAGGTAGAGTAGATTAGCGGGATATTTAAAGAGAACGAGGCCAGAATTTAGGTCTCGGATCTTTGCCGCATGCACGGTATCAGTAATGCCCACATCCATAAATGGACAGCCAAACTCGGTGGCATGAATGTTTCTGCTGCCAATAAGTTAAGAGGCCCCGAGGAATAGAACGCCACGCTTGGCCTCGCGCTTCCTGATGCCATGCTGGACAATTCGCGCTGAAAGGCCTTCTTGGAATAAATGGTGACGTACGCTGTCGGGCGGGAAGCTATCGCAAATTTCAGATGACAACACGAGACTAGCGAGCGGCGGGCGTACCAGCTTTGGAGTGTTGTCGGATGACGATTGGATAATCGTCAAATCAAGCTGATGTTGCTGCGCCTCGGAGACGCATAAATGTCAATGCGCTGGAACGGCGTCGCTTTAGTTACGGAAGCATCTATGTGCTCGCTGCGGCGTGAGGGAGCGATCATCAATTACTACCTGTTGTTCCGACTATACGGTGATAAAAAGCTGCCCGTGCGCAAGCGTGGCGGTCACCAGAACGGCCATTGCGCCCCTGAACCGTCGCTTGTGCTTCTGTCGCCCAATCAGCGTCGGAGCTTCGATTTCGCCATGCGGTCAAATGACCACCCGCCTCCCCGCGCCTGTTGTGCGCCTTTTCCGGTGCTTGGTTTACCGGGGGGCGGAATGGGGGTATGTGGGGGGCTTGCTGCTGGAGTTGGCAGCTTTCCTCAAAATGGCGGGTGAGGCGGATGTATCCAGTCGATGTTGCCGTGACGCAGGCCATCAATCAATGGGCCGGGCACAGCCCGCTGGTTGACAGTGTGATGATCGGGCTTTCCACCTATGGCGTCCCGCTTCTGGTTCTGGCGGTGGCCGGGCAATGGTGGCGGGGCACGGAGCGGTTGCATCACCGCCACATTTTGCTGGCCACCGGCTTCTCATTTCTGCTGGGGCTTGCCTTCAATCAGCTCATATTGCTGTTTGTCCATCGGTTGCGGCCCTATGATGCGGGCATTTCGCATCTGCTAGTGGCGCGCAGTGCCGATCCGTCATTTCCCTCGGACCATGCCACCGCGAGCTTTGCCATTGCGGCCGCTTTCCTCATGCAGGGCGCGCGGCGCATGGGGCTGGCCTTTCTGGTTGCCGCCGTTCTGGTGGGCCTTTCGCGCATTTATATCGGCACCCATTACGCCAGCGATGTTCTGGGTGGGGCGGCCACCGGCATTCTGGCCGCTTTCGTGGTGCGCGCTGTCTATCTCGAAGGCAGCTTTGCCGACCGCTGCCTCACCCGGATTTTATAGGCCCTCGCTGGCGACTTCCACAATCTTCACAATATCGCCCATGATCGCGTTCAATTCGAAGTGCTTGGGGGTGAAAACCGCGGCAACACCCGCGGCGCGCAGCTTCTGCTCGTCCTCTGGCGGAATGATGCCGCCAACCACCAGCGGCAAATGGGTGAGATTGCGCTCTTTCAGCCGCGCCAGAACATCCAGCGCCAATGCCACATGCGAGCCGGAAAGAATCGACAGGCCGATGCAATGCACCTGTTCGCGCGCCGCTTTCTCGACCAATTCGGCCGGCGTCATGCGGATGCCGTCATAAATCACCTCCATGCCCGCATCGCGCGCCCGCACCGCAATCTGCTCGGCTCCGTTGGAATGGCCGTCCAGACCCGGCTTGCCCACCAGGAACGACAAGCGTCGCCCGAGCTTGTGGGAAACCCGCTCGACTTCGGCGCGGATAGCGTCGAGATCACCGGGCACCTGCCGCGCCTTTCCCGAAACGCCGGTCGGCGCGCGATATTCGCCAAAGCAGCCGCGCAAAGCCGCGCCCCATTCGCCGGTCGTCACCCCCGCCTTGGCGGCAGCAATGGAAGGCGGCATGATGTTGGCCCCGCTGCGCGCGGCGGCCCCAAGCGCTTCCAGTGCGGCTTTCACCGCCGCGGGGTCACGCTGGGCGCGCCATACGTTCAGCCGCGCGATCTGCTGCGCCTCGACATGGGGCGCGACCACCATGATCGCGCGCTCGCCGGTTGTCAGCGGAGAGGGTTCGCCGCCCTGAAAGCGGTTGACCCCGACCACGACCTGCGCCCCGCTCTCGATATTTTCGAGCCTTGTGGTGTTGCTTTCCACCAACCGGGTCTTGAGATAGCCAGATTCAACCGTCGCCACCGCACCGCCCAGCGCCGCAATCGCATCCAGTTCAGCCAGCGCGGCCGCCTTGAGTTCCGCCACCTTGCGCTCGACCGCGTGGCTGCCGTCAAACAGGTCGTCGTTTTCGAGTAGGTCGGTCTCGAACGCCATAATCTGCTGCATCCGCAGCGACCATTGCTGGTCAAACGGCCGTGGCAGGCCCAGCGCCTCGTTCCACGCCGGCAATTGCACGGCGCGCGCCCGCGCCTTTTTGGACAGCACCACGGCCAGCATTTCAATCAGGATACGGGTGACATTGTTCTCGGGCTGCTGCTCGGTCAGCCCCAGCGAATTCACCTGCACGCCATAGCGGAATCGCCGCAGCTTCTCATTTTCAATGCCATAGCGCTCATGGGTGATTTCATCCCATAATTCGGCAAAGGCCCGCATTTTGCACAATTCGGTGACAAAGCGCATGCCGGCATTGACGAAAAAGGAAATGCGCCCGACCACCTCGCCAAAAGCTTCGGCATCGACCTGGCCTGAAGCCTTCACCGAGTCGAGAATGGCAATGGCATTGGCCAGGGCATAGCTCAGTTCCTGAACCGGCGTCGCCCCGGCTTCCTGCAAATGATACGAGCAGACGTTGATCGGGTTCCATTTGGGCAGATCGGCGGTGGTAAAGACGATCAGATCGCGGGCAAGGCGAATGGAAGGCCCCGGCGGGAACACATAAGTGCCGCGCGACAGATATTCCTTCAAAATATCATTCTGCGTCGTGCCTTGCAGCTCGGTGCGCGCGGCACCCTGCTCATCAGCGGCAGCGATATAAAGCGCCATCAGCCACGGCGCGGTGGCATTGATGGTCATGGAGGTGTTCATTTTGGCAATGGGGATTTCGTGAAACAGGGTGCGCATATCACCCAGATGCGAGATCGGCACGCCCACCTTGCCCACTTCCCCACGCGCCAGAGGATGGTCTGAATCATAACCCGTTTGCGTCGGCAAATCGAAAGCAATCGACAGGCCCGTCTGCCCTTTGGCAAGATTCGAGCGATAGAGCAGATTGGAATCCGTGGCATTGGAGTGCCCGGCATAGGTGCGGAATATCCAGGGCTTTTCCGGCTTTACCATCGCAGCTTCACCGGTGCTTTTCTTGGCCGTCATTGTGCAACTTTCCCCATTCGATCCGCCAGTCTACCATTATGCTGCAAAGCAGCATAGATGGCCGCACAACGGGGGGTCTGCGCAATTGGAATGAGACCGACGGCGCGGACGCATGAGCGCTCCGTACAAATGGCGCCGTCAAACCTGCTGCTTGCGCGCGCTCTGCACCAGATCCAGCATATCTGCATAGTGCAATGCACCGGGAATGACGATTGGGCCCAGCAACATCACTGGCAGCACTTTCACATCCAAAGCCGCACCGCGCGCCATATTGGTCTTGATGCGATCATCCATCGCGGGACTGTGCATGTCGCTCTGCATTTTCCCCCAGTCGAGGTTCAGCGCTGTGGCAGCCCGCTGCAACAGATCCATGTTGGGCCGCTCGAAATTGGCAAACAGCCATTTTTTGAATTCGGCATAATGGTTCTGCGCCTGCGCCGCCAGCAGCGCCCGTGCCGCCATTTCGCTGGGTCCGCCAAACAACGGATAATCAACCGGCACATAGCGCAAGCCAGCATCCGCGGCCATCAGGCGGGTAATGCGCGGTTCCATCTGGCGGCAGGGCGGACAACGTATGTCATAGAAATCCACAAGCGTGACATCGCCTTTGGGGTTTCCCATCACCGGATCGGTGGGCAAAATCAAATCCCTGGCGTTTTTGCCGCCATTGGTGGGGGAGGCTTGCGCCGTGCCGGTCAGCGCGGCGGTTGTTACCAGCGCGCTATTGGCCAAACCTGCCAGAAATGTGCGGCGCGATGACATGATGGATTTCATTCTGCGGTTCCTCTGTAAATAAGCAGGCTGTTTCGAAACGCCGGCAACCATTCGCCGGTCATGGTAAGTTCGAGGCCAAAACGGGCACCAAGGCTTATGGCAAACATCACAATGGGGGCAGAGATCGCCAGCGTCGATGCGGCCGACAGGCCCTGCCCGACGGTGCAGCCAACCGAAAGGATGCCGCCCGTTCCCATCATCATCGAACCGATCATGTGACGCTTCAATTCGCGCGGATCATCGCAGGCTTCCCAACGAAATTGCCGGGTGGCGGTGGCAACCAGAAACGACCCCAATATCACCCCTGCCACCGATCCAACCCCGAAGGTGATGGTCGAGCCGCTATAGGTCATCAGATACAGCAAGCTATTGCCGAGCGGTGCCACGAAGGTCGAAGACACCGGCGCAATCGGCTCGAACGGGTCGCTGCCAAAGACGCTTGAAGCCAGCCAGCCCAATACGATTGCCACGCCGACCAAGGTCGCCGACAGCACCAGTTTGGGCGAAGCGCGGAAGGCGCGGCTCTTGAGCACCCAGACCGCCAGCGCCAGAACGATGAGACCGGCAATCAGATTGTGCCAATTTTGACCAAAGGCCAGTTTGCCCATGTCGCCAAGCGAAAACGTATAGCCTTTGGGCAATGTCAGTGCCAAAGGGTCCATAAACCGCACCCGCAGCACGCCGGTAATACCGCTCATGGCGGCCATGGCCGAAACGCCCATGACGAGAAAACCGACAATGGCGCGCAAATCGCCGCCGCCAATACGAACCAGCGTTCCATAGCCACAGGTACCGACCAATGCCATGCCCACGCCAAACAGCAGCCCGCCCACCACCGCACTGACCACGCTGAAACTGCTGGAAAGGTAGATCGAGCCATTAAGATGGATAATACCGAGCGCCGAAAGGCTTTGCGTGCCGGCAATGGAAATCGCCAATGCCAGCGCGAAAGCGCGCAAACGCCGACGGTCATTGGAGAAGAAACTGTCCTCCAGCATACCCAGAGTGCAGAACCTGCCGTAGCGACCCGCAAAACCCAGCATCAGGCCGCACACAAGCCCGCAAAGTGCCATCCAGGTGGAGGGCGCAATTTCGCTCATGGTGGGTTCCTCCCCAACCGGTCACGCTGTCTTGTTTTTTCCCAGCCGACCCTTTTTGCAAAACACGTCATAGACCGCAACCAGAATGGTGCGGACATCTTCATTGGCGAGCGAGTAATAGATGGCCTTGCCGTCGCGGCGCGTCGAAACAAAGCCATCCAGCCGCAATCGTGCCAATTGCTGCGAAACCGTGGACTGGCGCAGCAGCAGAAAATCTTCGAGCTCCGAGACCGACTTCTCGCCCTCGGCCAGAATGCACAAGATCAGCAGCCGTGACTCATGCGCCAGCGCTTTCAGAAAGTCTCCGGCTTGCCGTGCCTGGTCCACCATCAAATCAAGGTCGGAGACCTCTTCAAGCTCTTTGAGTTTTGGAAGTGCCATTTTGCGAAACCCTAAAAAATAATCCATTTCACGTATCACGATATACGAATATGGTCTAGGGTCATTCAAAAATATATAGAAAAAACGGAATGTGACGGTTGACTCATATTCCAATTTCGGTATCTTAAGGGACTTAATCAATAGCTGGCAAAGCAATTGCCACTTCAAGGGATGGAAACATGATGCAAAGAAGCACACTGCGCCACATTGGTATCTATATGGTTGCAGCGCTTGCATTATCCGGTTCGACGGCATTGGCTGCCGTAACCGCCGCGACACCGGCAGCGACGCCCGTTGCCGCGCCTGCCGATGCGCCCATCGTCCTGAAGGTCGTAGATGGTGGCATACCGGTATCCCTGACTGGAAAGCCGGGTGATGCGGTGACCGGCAAATCGGTGTTTATGGATCGCGGGCTTGGCAATTGCTATGCTTGCCACACGGTCTCCCTGCTGAAGGATCAGCCCTTCCCTGGCGAGATTGGCCCGACGCTGGATGGTGTTGGCACCTTGCTCACCGTGCCGCAATTGCGCATGGTGGTATCCAACGCCAAGCTGATGTTTCCCGACACGATCATGCCCGCATTTCACAAGAATGCCGATCTGAAGGACGTAGCGGACAAATTCAAGGGCAAGCCGATGTTGACCTCCCAGCAGGTTGAGGACGTGGTCGCGTTTCTGGCAACCCTTAAATAATGATGCGGGCTTGAGCCTGCCCGGTTTGAGCCTGCATGGAATAGCTCTCATTTCATCATAAAACCAAAAGACCCAAGGAGTTGGAAATGTTGACTGATTTATCGCGCCGCTCCGCACTCAAGGCTACGGGCCTGGTTGCGGGCGCGTCCATTCTGCCGGCACTGCCCGCACTCGCCGCTCCTGACACCGTGGCTGTCGCCATGGACGCCATCAAGAAATTGACGGGCGGCAAGGAACCGGTAAAGGGCAAGATCAAGCTCAACCTGCCGCAGATTGCGGAAAACGGCAATACAGTGCCGTTGGGCGTGACCGTTGACAGCCCGATGACAGTTGACAGCCATGTCGAGGAAATCACGGTATTCGTCACCAAGAACCCGCTGCCGATCGCCATTGCATTCCTGTTCACGCCGGAATCGGGCAAGGCAGAAGCCTCCACCCATATCCGCCTCGCTGGCACCCAGGACGTGATCGCTGTTGCCAAAATGAGCGACGGCACTTTCTGCATCGACACCAAGAATTGCAAGGTTACCATTGGCGGTTGCGGCGGCTAGTCGCGCCACCCTGTGCCCTGTTCTAACTTTTAAGATTTGGAGAAAAACATGTCAGTTCCTCGTCTGCGCGTTCCAAAGACCGCAAAAAAAGGTGAAGTCATCACCATCAAGTCCCTGATCGAGCATCCCATGGAATCCGGCTTCCGCAAGGGCCCGGATGGCAAGATGGTGCCGCGCATGATCATCAACAAATTCACGGCCAGCTTCAATGGCAAGCAATTTTTTGGGGCCAATATCCAGCCCAGCGTCTCGGCCAATCCCTACATCGAATTCGATGCCAAGATTGACGCCGATGGCACCTTTGATTTCGCCTGGACCGATGACAAGGGTGTTGTGACCAAGGCTCAAGCCAAAATCACCGTCGCCGCAGCTTAAAAAATAGATAAATAAATAACGGAGGAAGCAATATGTCGGCAGGTAGGATCAAGCAGGTGCTCAGCGCCCTCGGCTTTGCAGCCATGGCCTTTGCCATGGTGCCAGCGGCAGCTTCGGCTGACGATGCGAAGCCGGCTGCCACTGAGGCCGCCTATGTTCCAAAGGGCATTCCAGCGCCCGCCGGCAGCGTCTTCAAGACATTGTTCTCCGGTTATCAGTTCCGCAGCGCAGACACCCGCGCCATGCAGGACGATGATTTCTCCAATCCGGGAATGCTCTCGGTTGAAGCTGCGACCTCCGAGTGGTCGCATGTCGATGGCGAGGCCGGCAAGTCCTGCGCTTCCTGCCATGCCGATCCGGCCAAGACGATGCACGGCGTTGGCACCCACTATCCGCGCTGGAACAAAGTGCTGGAGCGCCCGGTCACGCTCGAACAGCAGATCAACCTCTGCCGCACCAATAATATGAAAGCCAAACCTTGGGCTTTCAACTCCGAAAACCTGACCAACATGACCACTTTCGTGCGCTATCAGTCGCGCGGCTTGCCGGTGGCCGTCAAGGTCGACGGGCCGATGTCGGTCTGGTTCGACAAGGGCAAATCTCTATATTATCAGCGTATTGGCCAACTCGACATGGCCTGTTCGAACTGCCACGAGAAATATTACGGCAAGCACATCCGCGCGGATCTGCTCAGCCAGGGTCAGACCAATGATTTCCCGACCTATCGCTTGAAGTCGCAGCATCTGGTTCCGGTCGAGAAGCGCTTTCAGGGCTGCATGGCCAAGGTGCGGGCCAAGCCCTATAAAATTTTCTCTGACAATATGATCGCCCTGGAAGTCTATACGGCTTGGCGTGGCAATGGGCTGCCGGTGGAAACCCCCGGCGTCCGCAACTAACAAAAGAGTCCAAACGTGTTTCGTTGCTTGCCAGTTTGGCGGGCCGGCGGAGCCTTATCCAACGGGAAGTGAAATCATGTTATCACGTCGCGAATTCGCACAGATTGCTGCTGCCACCATGGGCATTGCCAGTCTGCCGGTTGGCTCAACCCGGGCGCTGGCTCAGCAAAAGATGACCCAAGCCGATTTGCTTGATTTCAAATCCGTCGGCAATGTCACGCTGGTGCATGTCACCGACATTCACGGGCAATTGATGCCGACCTATTTCCGCGAACCCTCGGAAAACTATGGCGTGGGTGCTGACAAGGGTCAGCCGCCACATATCACGGGCAAGGACTACCTCAGTCACTTTGGCGTCAAGGCGGGCTCTCCCACCGCCTATGCGCTGACTTGCGACGGCTTTGAGGGCCTTGCCCGTACCTATGGCAAAATCGGCGGCCTCGACCGCATCGCCACCGTGGTCAAAGCGATCCGGGCCGAGCGCGGCGACAAGATGGTGCTGCTCGATGGCGGTGACACCTTGCAGGGCTCCTGGGGTTCGTTGCAATCCAAGGGGCAGGACATGCTCGATTGCATGGCGCTGCTGAAGCCTGACGCGATGACCGCCCATTGGGAATTCACCTATGGACAGGACCGCGTTCAGGAAATCGTCAAGAACCTCGCCTACCCCTTCCTCGCGATGAATGTGCATGACGCCCAATGGGGTGATCCGATATTCAAGCCGCAGGTGATGCTGGAGCGCGGCGGCGTCAAGATCGCTGTGCTGGGCCAGGCATTCCCCTTCTGCCCGATCGCCCACCCGCGTTACATGATGCCCGATTGGTCGTTCGGTATCCACGAAGGCGAAGTGCAAAAGCAGGTGGACGCTGCGCGCAAGGCCGGTGCCGGCCTCGTCGTGCTGCTTTCGCACAATGGCTATGACGTCGACAAGAAACTCGCCTCGCGGATCAAGGGGCTGGATGTGGTTTTGACCGGCCACACCCACGATTCAACCCCGACCGTACAAATGGTTGGCAAGACCTTGATGGTCGCTTCCGGGTCCTCGGGCAAATTTGTGTCGCGCCTCGATCTGGACGTGCAGAACGGCGAGATCAAGAGCTTTGCCTATCGGCTGATCCCCATGTTCGCCGATGTCATCGCCCCGGACGCCGAAATGGCAGCCAAGATCACGCAAGTGCGCAAGCCCTATGTGGAAAAGCTCAACACCGTGCTCGGCACCACCGACTCGCTTTTGTATCGGCGCGGCAATTTCAATGGCACCATGGACGACATGATCTGCCAGGCGCTGCTGGAAGAACGCGACGCGGAAATCGCGCTCTCGCCGGGCTTCCGCTGGGGCACCAGCCTGCTGCCAGGCCAGAACATCACTTTTGATGATCTGGCCAATGAAACCGCCATCACCTACCCCACCTCCTACCGGAATACGATGAGCGGTTCGCAGTTGAAGGATGTGCTGGAGGACATTGCCGACAACCTGTTCAACACCGACCCCTATTACCAACAGGGCGGCGACATGGTGCGCGTCGGCGGTCTCGGTTACACCATTGATATCAATCAAAAAATGGGCTCGCGCATTTCCAACATGGAAATTCTCAAAACCGGAAAAGCCATTGACCCGGCCACCAATTATTCGGTCGCCGGTTGGGCCAGCGTCCAGAAGGACGTGAAAGGCCCTGCCATTTGGGATGTGGTTTCTGACCACCTCAAAAAGCACAAAACCGTGAAACTCGCCCCCAACCGCTCCGTCAAAGTGGTTGGTGCCTGAACCCGAATATAATGAGCCAAATCTCTAAACGTGGAGAATTTCAGTGAAAAAACCCAGTGACTCCCGCGCGCCAGCGCAGGTCTCCCGCCGCGCCATGCTGGCAGCCAGCACGGCGGCGCTCGGTCTGGCGGGCACGCGCGCCGCTCAGGCGGAGCAGAAGCCGCTAACCGTGTCCGAATGGGCCACCCAACTCGGTCGCCCGGTCGACGATCATGCCTACGGCGTGCCATCCAAGTTTGAAGCCGGCGTCATTCGCCGCCGCGTCGACTGGTTGACCGCCACCGCCGAAAGTTCGGTGGCCTTCACCCCGCTGGCCGCGCTTGAGGGTATCATCACCCCGAATGGTCTCGGTTTCATCCGCGACCATGGCGGCACGCCCGACATCGACCCCGCCCAGCACCGTCTGGTGATCGAGGGCCTGGTCGAAAAGCCGCTGATTTTCACGCTGGAGGACATCAAGCGTTTCCCGCGCGTCAATCGCATCCATTTCTGCGAATGCGCCGCCAATAGCGCCATGGAAAACAACGGCCCGCAGATGCAGGCGGTGCAATATTCGCACGGCATGGTGCACAATGCCATGTACACCGGCGTCTTGCTGAAAACCCTGCTCGAAGCGGTCGGCCTCAAGCCGAATGCCAAATATGTGATGCCCGAAGGCGGCGACGCTTCCGGCCTCACCCGCACCATCCCGCTCGACAAGGCGCTGGATGATTGCATGATTGCCTACAACATGAACGGCGAAGCCCTGCACCCCGGCCACGGTTATCCGATGCGCCTCGTTGTGCCCGGTTGGCAGGCGAATATGTGGGTGAAATGGATTCGCCGCATCAAGGTTGGTGACGAGCCTTTCATGACCCACGAAGAGACCGCCAAATACACATCCCTGATGAAGGACGGCCGCTCGCGCATGTTCACCTGGCCGATGGATGCCAAATCCGTCATCACCAGCCCGGCGCCCGAAGCACCCTGGATGTCCAAGGGCCAGAACGTCATCTCAGGCATTGCCTGGTCTGGCCGTGGCACGATCAAGCAGGTCGATGTTTCGCTCGATGGCGGCAAGAATTGGGTGAAAGCCCAGATCGAGGGGCCGGTTCTGCCTTTCTCCATGGTGCGCTTTTACGTCAACACAGACTGGAACGGCGATGAATTGCTGCTGCAATCGCGCGCCCATGACAATACGGGCTATGTGCAGCCCACCAAAAATATGCTCCGCGCCATCCGTGGCCGCAGCTTCAACTACCACAATAACGGAATTCAAACCTGGCAGGTCCGCAAAATCGGAGAGGTTAACAATGTCGAAGTTTCGTAATTTCGCACTCGCGGCGATTATAGCGCTGCCATCGGTTGCCTTTGCAGCCGAGGCCGCCAAGCCGGTTTCGAAGGTAGCGGCCAAGGACTATGGTCTTGGCACCCCGGCAACGCTGGATATGTACAAGGCCTATCTGATCGACGTGCGCCCCGACGGTCAGGGCGCGCCGGTCGGCAAGGGCACGGTCAAGGAAGGCGAAAAGCTTTTTGGTGACCAATGCTCTTCCTGCCACGGTGATTTTGGCGAAGGCGTCGGCAAATTCCCCGTGCTGATGGGCGGCGAGGGCACGCTGACACGCGACCACCCTGTCAAGACCATTGGCTCGTATTGGCCTTATGCCTCGACGTTGTTCGATTATATTGACCGCGCCATGCCTTTCCCCATGCCCAAGAGCCTGACCCCGGATCAGGTTTACAGCATTACCGATTGGCTGTTGAACCAGAACAACATCGTCAAGGATGATTTTGTGCTGACCAATGAAAACATTGGCACCATCAAAATGCCCAATGGCAACGGCTTTTATATGGATGATCGCAAGGTCGCTGAAAAGTCGTTCTGGAACGCCAATGCCTGCATGAAAAACTGCAAGCCAACGGTAGCCGTGACCGCCAAGGCAATATCCCTCAATGATCCGCCAAAGGATGCCAAAGCCGCCGCGAAGTAATAGCGTCAACCCTTGCAAAAGGGATCATCGTGGAGAAGATTATTTTGGACAAACTTACTCAAGCAGAGTAACTTGCCAACCTTAATTCATTGAAAGATATGGCTCAATACGGAGGATCCCATGGAACGGCGTAATTTTTTTCGCACAATGATGCTGGCTGCCGCGAGCGGCGCGACGATATTCTCGGCGCGCGGAAAAGCCTCGGCCGCCACCCATGTGTCCAAGGTTGTCTATCACCTCGATGATGTCGCCAAAGTCAATTTCGTCGTTGAAAACAACATGACGC
This sequence comes from Hyphomicrobiales bacterium, assembly GCA_019075865.1. Taxonomy (GTDB): domain Bacteria; phylum Pseudomonadota; class Alphaproteobacteria; order Rhizobiales; family Beijerinckiaceae; genus REEB77. The sequence goes on from JAGXAN010000012.1 coordinate 21,004, forward strand.
AGCACATTACCGGTGTGGGTGGTCCAAAGAATGTGAAAATGGCACTGGTGGTGCTGGGGCCTGCACTGGCTTCTTTTAAATGGTCGGGAGCCGACGCCGGAATGGCCGGCAAGTTGCAGGAATTGCACAGTCAGGGCGTTGAATTGAACGCCTGTTCCAACACCATGAAGAAAATGAACATTACCTTGAAGGACCTGTTGCCGGGCTTTATACCCGCCGTTAATGGCGGCAATGTCCGGCTTGTCGAATTGCAGAACCACGGTTACGCCTATCTGCGACCCTAGGATGTTGACAGCAAATTCGTTTTAATGAATGTGTTGTACATCCGGCCTTGATGGAGATTTGGATGTACAGCATAATGCCCGCAATTATTGGCGGAGTTTTGATTGGTGCCGCTTCAGTATTGCTGATGGCGCTCTCCGGCCGGATTGCAGGCATCAGCGGAATCGCCGGGGGCCTGATGCGTCCGGCAAACCGTGTGGATGGCGCCTGGCGCTTCATGTTTGTTTCGGGCCTGATTATCGGCCCGATTCTAGTCCAGAAAATCGTCGGCCTCAAGGTTTACGGCGCGCCCACCATGTCCACGCCCGTGCTCGCGCTGGCGGGCCTGTTTGTTGGCGTTGGCACCGCGCTGAGCGCGGGATGCACCAGCGGCCATGGCGTTTGCGGCATCGCCCGCCTTTCAAAGCGCTCCATTGCGGCAGTTATCACCTTCATGACGATGGGTGCTCTCACCGTTTATTTCATCCGCCACATTTTGTGACAGGCCAGACATGCAGATAACCGCAAAACCTTTGATCGCCGCACTCGCGGCAGGCACCCTTTTCGGTTCAGGTCTGGCCGTTGCCGGCATGACCCAACCCCGCATCGTTCAGGATTTTCTTGACCCGTTCGGTCATTGGAATCCGGCCCTGATGTTTGTGATGGGCTGCGCGCTTCTGGTCGCCATGGTTGGATTTCGCTTGGCGTTTCGGCGCTCCAAGCCCTTCTGGGCCGGTCAATTCCATCTCCCGACCGCGCGTGATCTTGACGCACCCCTATTGATTGGCTCGGCGCTTTTTGGCATTGGCTGGGGCCTTGGCGGCTATTGCCCTGGCCCGGCCATCGCATCGCTGCCCAGCCTCAATACCGGCGTGCTGGTATTTGTGGCTGCCATGATGGCCAGCACCTTCGCCACACACTATCTGCGTACCCGCAACCGGGTGAAAACACCGGTTGCAAATCTTGAAATTTCCCCCGCTGAATGACGGAGACTGTCATGCATCCCGAAGCCCATTCGTTTTTTGACGAACCCACCAACACGGTAAGCTATGTCGTGCGCGATCCAGGCTCCAACGCCTGCGCCATCATCGATTCGGTGCTGAATTACGAAGCCGCTGCCGGACGCACCAACACCGCCTCCGCCGACGCGATTATCGCTTATGTAAAAGCCAACAACCTCAACGTCGAGTGGATTCTGGACACCCACGTCCATGCCGATCACCTTTCCGCCGCGCCCTATTTGAAAAAAGCACTCGGCGGCAAAATGGCCATTGGTGCCGCCATCACCGTGGTGCAGAACGTGTTTGGCAAACTGTTCAACGCCGGAACCGAATTCCAGCGCGATGGCAGCCAGTTTGACCGCCTGCTCGAAGATGGCGCCAAGATCAAGGTTGGCACCATGGAAGGTTATGCCATGCACACGCCGGGCCACACCCCCGCCTGCATGACCTACGTATTCGGCGATGCCGCCTTTGTTGGCGACACTTTGTTCATGCCCGATTATGGTACGGCGCGCTGCGATTTCCCGGGTGGCGATGCGCATGTGCTGTATCGCTCGATCCAGAAAGTTTTTGCGCTTCCGCCCGAAACCCGCCTGTTCCTCTGCCATGATTACAAGGCACCCGGGCGCACGGAATTTCGTTGGGAAACCACGGTTGCTGAAGAGCGCGCGCATAATGTGCAAGTCCACGAAGGCGTCACCGAGGACGAATTCGTCACCTTCCGCCAAAAGCGTGACGCCCTGCTCGCCATGCCAGCGCTGATCGTGCCATCCGTGCAAGTCAACATGCGCGCGGGCAACCTGCCGCCCGCCGAAGAAAATGGCGTCAGCTACATCAAGGTGCCGATCAACAAACTGTAAGCGCAAACAGCGCACCACGCCCAAATCAGACGACAAATAAAACAAGAAAACAATCAAAGGGAACGAAATGTCCAAGACGAATGAAAAGTCCAAGTTCACAGTCGTGATCGTGGGCGGTGGTGCCAGCGGTATAGCCAGCGCCTCCAGCCTGCTTTCACGCGACAAGAAGCTGGATATTGCGATTATCGAACCGTCCGACAAACACTATTACCAGCCAGGCTGGACATTGGTGGGCGGCGGTATCTTCCAACCGGAGCAAACCTGCCGCGATACAGCCGACTTCATTCCCGATGCGGTGACATGGGTCAAGGGTGCTGTTGCCACCTTCAACCCTGCCGCCAACCAAGTTGTGCTCGAGGATGGCCGTGAAATTCAATACGAGGCACTCATCGTCGCCCCCGGAATCAAGCTGGATTGGAACGCCATCGAGGGTTTGCAAGAAACTTTGGGCAAGAATGGCGTAACATCCAACTACCGGTTTGATCTCGCCCCCTACACCTGGCAATTGGTGCAAGGCCTCAAATCGGGCAAAGCGCTGTTCACCCAGCCACCCATGCCGATCAAATGCGCAGGTGCTCCGCAAAAGGCCCTGTATCTCTCCGGCGATTACTGGTTCCGCCATGGCCGGATCAACAACGTCAATATTGAATTCCACAATGCCGGCGGCGTGCTGTTTGGCGTGAAGGAATATGTGCCTGCGCTGATGGAATATATCCAGAAATACCGCGCCAATGTTCGTTTCATGAGCCGCCTCGTCAAAATTGATGGGCCCGCCCACAAGGCCTGGTTCGAGGTAACCAAGGATGGCGTCAAGACCATCGAAGAGCAAGACTTTGACATGATCCATGTCTGCCCGCCGCAGACCGCGCCCGATTTCATCCGCTCGAGCCCGCTGGCCGATGCCGCCGGCTGGATTGAAGTCAAGCAGGACACGCTGCAGCACACCCGCTTTGCCAATATCTTCGGCCTCGGCGATGCTGGCTCGACACCCAATGCCAAAACAGCCGCTGCCGCCCGCAAACAAGCGCCGGTGGTATCGGCCAATGTCATCAGCCTGCTGGCCGGGCGACCGTTGACCGCAGCCTATGATGGCTATGGCTCCTGCCCACTGACGGTGGAGCGCGGCAAGATCGTGCTGGCCGAGTTCCTTTACGGCGGCAAACTCGCCCCCTCCTTCCCGAAATGGCTCAACGACGGCACCAAGCCCACACGTCTCGCCTGGGCGTTGAAAGAGCGCTTTTTGCCGCCGCTTTACTGGCACGCCATGCTCAAGGGGCGCGAATGGCTGGCCAAGCCATTGAGCATAATCGCTGACTGATCAACCCCAACGCTGCCAAAGGTATAACCCTGATGATGCTTTCCCATACTGATTTCCTGTCACTCGGTTCGGGCTCTATTGTCGGGTTTACCCTTGGGCTAATTGGTGGCGGTGGCTCGATCATGGCGCTGCCGCTACTATTGTATGTGGTGGGCATGAAGGACCCGCATATGGCGATCGGCACCAGCGCGCTGGCGGTGGCGGCGAGTGCCTTTGGCAATTTGCTCGGCCATGCCCGCGGCGGACGCGTCAAATGGAATTGCGCGCTGGCCTTTGCCGGTTCAGGGATCGTCGGGGCCTATGCCGGTTCGACGCTCGGGAAGCATTTTGATGGGCAAAAACTGCTGACCCTGTTTGGCGTGTTGATGATCATCATTGCCGCCAACATGCTGCGCCCGCGCAAGGGCGAGGATGCCCATGACGTCAAACTGCACATGGGGTCGGTTTCCAGCTTGCTGCCACCGCTCGTGCTATTTGGTTTTGTCGTCGGCGCGCTTTCCGGCTTCTTTGGCATTGGTGGCGGCTTTCTCGTTGTTCCCGGCCTGGTTGCCGCGACCAGTATGCCTTTGATCATGGCAATTGGCTCCTCGCTGGTTTCCGTCACCGCCTTTGGCCTGACCACGGCTTTCAATTACTCGCTTTCGGGCCTGGTCGATTGGCATGTCGCCACTTTCTTCATTCTCGGCGGCATTGTCGGCGGCCTGTTCGGCGGCGCCTTGGCCGCGCGTCTGGCGACCAAAAAGCAACTGCTGTCCCGCGTTTTTGCGACCATTGTCGCCGTTGTCGGCGTTTACGTGATTTACAAGAGCCTGCACACCGCCTGAACCTGCGCAACGCCCGGTTTCCCCGCTTCCAGCATTTTCCACACTGCAACCGCGGGTTCTCGCTTGTTTTGTTCGCAATACGAACATAGTGCGCATAGCGAATTATTGGATAATCTGTTAAACGATTGGCGCGGCGCGTGAAGGCGTCGGCTTGGGGGCAAAAGCCGGAGCATTTTTCCGGTGCCAAAAATTCCCCAGCCGATATTAGCCGCGCAAATGTAATGGCGACCCAGCCGCAACCCGTTCCGGGCCGAAGGCGAACAAACCGTCATTGACACTTGCGATAAAGCCAGATTCGCGCAAACTTGTGGTGGTGGAAGCAATTCCGGCATCGACGGACAGGCAAAAATATCAAACAGATGCGCGAGATTTGGACGTGCGAAAATAAAACCGGTCAATTTATGAAGCCGAAAGAACAGATATGGCGCGAAAAGCCATACACATTACCGCCAGGGAAGGGCCAAAAAAGTTCAACCTGCGGAGACGGGTAAAGGGGTGAGCCGGACAACACGGCTCCAACATGAAACGAGAGGAAAACACGATGAAATTGTTAAAATTTGCAGGTTTGATGGTCGCCGCCAGCGGCTTGGCCAGTGTGGCGCACGCAGCGGACAAGTCCCCGATCGCGATGCAGGATATCGCCGAATTGTCGGGCGGCGGCGCAACCGTCGGCACCCATTGGCGTGATGGCATTGATCTGGCGATCCGCGACATCAACAAGGCTGGCGGCGTGCTGGGTCATCCGCTCACCGTCGTGCATGCGGACACAGCCTCAAGCGCCGGCACCGCCCGCGCTTTGATGCTGAAAGCCATTGACGCCAAGCCTTATGTCATTCTTGGGCCTGGCTATTCCGGTTCTGTCGCCGTCACCGGCCCCATGGCCGCCAAAGCCAAAATTCCTGAAATCATGGGCGGCGAAGCCGAAGGCCTGACGCTGAAGGGCAACGATTACCTGTTCCGCACTTCTTTCGGCCAGCAGTCGACAATGCCGAAGGTGGCCAAGTTCATCCAGGATCACTGGAAAGCCAAGTCGGTCGCCGTTGCCTATGTCAACAATGATTTCGGCAAGGACGGCAAGAACGAAGTCGAGAAGGATCTCAAGGCGCTGGGCATCAACGTCGTTGCCGATTTGCCATCCGAAGCCGGCCAGGTCGATTTCGCCTCGGACGTCAGCAAGATAAAGGCTGCAAAGCCGGACGTGCTGTTCATCTATGACAACGAGGAAGAAAGCGCCAACATGATGAAGGAATTGGGCCGTGAAGGCGTCAAGATCCCGATCATGGGTGAAACCACCATTGCCGGCCAGAAGGTCATCGACCTTGCCGGTAAAGACGCCGAAGGCATTTATTGCCATGTCGGCCTCACCACCGACGCCGACATCCCGGCCATCCAGAAGTTCCGCAAGGAATTCGTCGATGCCTACCATTACGTGCCCGATCATAACGGCATGAAGGGCTGGCTCGCCGTGCAACTTGTGAAGGCTGTCACGGAGAAAATGGGCAAGGTCGACCAGGCCGATTTCGCCAAGACACTGCATGGCATGACCATCAGTGCCAAGACAGACCCGGGCATTTTGATGACCGTCACCTATAGCAAGACCGGCGATTTGAGCCGCGAAAGCTTCCTCGTCCACGTTGAAAACGGCAAGCAGAAGATCGTGCAGATCCTGCCCCCGCTTAAGAACTAAAAAAACAAGCCTGACTGCAACCTGCCCGGCGGAGCTGTATCCGCCGGGCCCATTGGATGCTCCAAATGGCCAATCTCGTTAATCTCATCATCACGGGCCTTGCCACCGGCGCGATTTATGCGCTCGTTGCCATCGGCTTCACGCTCTTGTGGCAAACCTCGCAGACCATCAATTTCGCGCAAGGCGATTTTGTGATGCTGCCAGCCTTTTTCATGCTGCCGATGCTGCATGCCGGGGTGCCCTATTGGTTGGCCATTCTCATTGGCGTAATCTTGTCGATGCTCATTCTGGGTTATGGCTACAAGAAGCTGCTGGTTGACCCCATCCGCAAGCATGGTGTGCTGCCGCTGGCGATTGCCGGCATGGCGCTATCCATCTTCATGCAGGAAGGCGTCAAGAATTACACCGCCGAAGCCCATGTGTTTCCGGCCCTGATCCCCAACCTCGATTTTCACATTTTTGGTGCAGTGGTATCCGCCCAGAGCATTGCCGTGGTCGTGGTCGCCCTGGCCGTGGTGATCGCCCTGCAATGGCTGCTCAACAAAACGCTTGTGGGGCACCAGATGCAGGCAACGGCGCAAAATTCGACCGTCGCCCGCCTGCTGGGAATCCCGGTTGAGCGCATGGTGCTCTACACTTTCCTCATCAATGGCGCCCTGGTCGCCATTGCCTCAGCGCTGGTCTCGCCGCTGATATTTGCCAAATTCTCCACCGGCAACATCATGGGCATGGCCGCATTCACCGCCGCCATTGTCGGCGGCTTCAACCAGGTGCGCGGTGCCATTGCCGGCGGCTTATTGCTGGGTGTCGTCAATAATATCGGCTCCGCCTATATATCCGCCCAATATCGCGACGCCATCCCGCTGCTTTTGCTGATTTTGGTCATCTTGTTCCGCCCGCAAGGGCTAATGGGCCGAGCCGAGGAGCGCACAGTATGAAGCTTTCAGCTTTTGCAATCGTCGCCAGCCTTGTCGTCGCGCTCGGCCTGCTGGTTGGCCCCATTTTTCTCTCCGATTATGGCCGCTATATCCTGTCCATGTGGATTGTGATGTCGATTGCCGCCATCGGGCTCAATCTGACCCTCGGCTATGCGGGGCAGGTATCTCTGGCGCAAGGTGCCTTCATGGGCGTGGGCGCCTATGTTTCGGCGCTCATGACCATTCACGGTTGGCCGCTGCCGGTTGCCATGCTCACCAGCGCCTTGGTCTGCCTCGTCCTTGGCTGGATGTTGGGTTATCCGGCGCTTCGCGTGCAGCATCACTATCTGGCATTTGTGACATTGGCTTTTGCCAGCCTGGCCTTCCTGATCTTCCGCAACGAGGAATGGATCACCGGCGGCGTCGACGGTCTCGCCAACATCCCGCGCCCTTATTTCCTGTGGATGGCGACGGACGGCTCACTGGCCTTCTATTATTATTGTCTGGGCGTTCTTGGCCTGATTGCACTCGGCTATTATGGCCTCGTGCGCTCCCCCTGGGGCCGCGCCTTTCTGGCACTGCGCGAGAATCCGGTGCGGGCCATGTCGCTGGGCATTGATACGCGCCGCTACATTCTGGTGGCCTTTGCCATTGGCTCGGCACTGGGCGGTGTTGCCGGTTCGCTCTTCGCGCCTCTGGTGCAGTTTGTCGAACCGCCGGCTTTTGCCGTCGATCTTTCGCTGAAACTGCTGCTGATGGTCATAGTCGGCGGCTCCGGATTTTACTTCGGCCCCTTCCTTGGTGCCCTGATCGCGGTGCTGCTGCCCGAATGGCTGCGCTTCACGCAAGGCTATTACCTGATGCTTTATGCCTTCTTTGTCATGTTGCTTCTGGTGATTTCACCTTCCGGCATTCTCGGCATTGCCGATAAATGGATCACTGACCGCAAGACCCGTGTCGCCTCGGCGGCGCGAGCGGCCACGGCCTCCGCATTCGAGGAGACAAAGCAATGAGCAAGGTTCTGGAAGTTTCCAACATCCAGAAGCGCTTTGGCGGCATTTATGCGGTCAATGGGGTCAGCTTCGACGTGCACGAGGGCGAAATTCTCGGTATCATCGGGCCCAACGGCTGCGGCAAGTCCACGCTTTTCAACTGCATCCTCGGCCAATTGCAACCCACAGAAGGCGAAGTGAAGCTGGACGGCAAGGTTGTGACGGGCTTGCGCCCCTGCGATCTGAACCGTCTCGGCGTCAGCCGAACTTTCCAGCTCCTGCAGGTCTTTCCGCAATTGACGGTGCGTGAAAATCTCATTCTGGCCGCCCAGGAGCACAAGGGCAATATGGCAACCCGCCTGATTGGCAAACGCGATGCCGGCCTGACGGGTGACGCGGACCAGATGATCGGCTTTTTCAAACTGGCGCATTTGGCCGATGAGCGCGCCGGCGGCCTGAGCTATGGCCAGCAAAAGCTTCTGGATGCCGCCATGGCCTTCATGTCCGGCCCGCGTCTGGTTTTGCTGGATGAGCCAGCCGGCGGCGTCAACCTGACCATGCTCGAAAACCTGAAAGAGCGATTGCAGGCCATCAACAAGGAGCAAGGCGCGACGTTTGTCGTGATCGAGCACAATATGGATTTTGTCATGTCGCTCTGCACCCGGGTGCTGGTTCTGGCCGAAGGCAAGGTACTCGCCGAAGGACTGCCAGCCGAAATTCGCGCCAACCCAAAAGTGATCGAGGCCTACCTTGGACACTAAACCCATTCTCGAAGTCAAAGACGTCGTGGCAGGCTACGGCCGCATGACCATCCTCAATGGCACCACTTTCAGTGTGCCCAAAGGTTCGATCACCACGGTGATCGGGCCGAATGGAGCCGGTAAATCCACCGTCTTCAAGACCATTTTCGGGATGCTGGCGGCCCGTACCGGCACCGTGACCTTCGATGGTCGTGATGTCACCAACTGGACACCGCGCAAACTGCTGGAAGCAGGCATTTGCTACGTGCCGCAGGGGCGCAACATTTTCCCCGAACTTTCCGTGCGCACCAACATCCAATTGGGGGCCATCGCGGCTGGCAAGAACATTACCGATATGCCCGACCGCATTGAACGCGGGCTGGACCGGTTTCCGGCGCTGCGCCGCAAGGCCAACCAACAGGCCGGCACCCTTTCGGGGGGTGAGCAAAAGCAGTTGGAAGTCGTGCGCGGGCTATTGCTCGATCCGCGTCTGATCCTGATTGACGAACCCTCTATCGGCCTCTCGCCCATGATGGTGACCGAAACCTTCGCCATTCTCACCGAATTGCGCGGCAAGGGGGTTTCCACACTGATGATCGAGCAGAATGCCCGCTCGGCGCTGGAAATGTCGGACTATGGCATCGTGCTGGAACTCGGCCAGACACGGATATTTGATACCGCGCAAAATGTGCTCAACGACCCGCGCGTCGCGCAATTATTCCTTGGTGGCACCACGAACTGAGCTGGAGCCACCGAGCTAGCCGCCAAGAAATACCTTGCCCATAAGGCGGTAGGGCGCCAGAGCAAAGGCACCGGCGATCAACAGCCCAACATAATTGCCAACCATGGCACCGGCATGCCAGCGAATGTTGCCAAAGCGCCGCGCCCAGATGGCAAGGGGAATATTGACCAGCGTAATCACCGACAGGATATGGATGGGGCTGAAATGCCCGCTGGTCTGGATCCAGAACGAGGTGACCGCGGTAACCAGCATGGCAATCGCAAAAACACGCCCGAAGCCGAGATGGCGGGGCGTGCCTTTGGTCATCCATATAACTGTGGTTCCAGCGACAAGGCTCGTAAGAGCCGCAAGGGCATGTACCTGATATACAGCCGGTGCTGAAGAAAATGCCGCAAGATTCATGGTTCAGCCATTCGTTGCATCAGGATTGCTGACCGGACGGTTCCGCGCCGCCATGAATTGATCAAATGCTTCCCGATCCCGCGCCCGGCGCAAGCCATCGATATGTTCAGCAAAATCTCGCTCTGCCTGAACCAGCTTGGCGCGCTGCTCTTCGAGCTTGGCGATTTCGCCGGTGCGCCAATCGTCAAATGCTGTATTGCCGGTCGGGGTACCAGCCTGCGACCAAGTGGTGCGCCCCTGATCCCATTTACGCTGCATCTCACCGCTCATCTTGCTGCGGGCCCATTCCTTGCCACTTGCAGCCAGGCCTTGCGCCGCGTCCACCAGATCGCCCGGATGATCCGTGCGTTTCTGCCAGATTTTGAGCGCGAGAATGGCAAGGCCGATCGGCCAGAAGAATACGAAACCAAGCACCATCGCCAACAGTTCAATGGCGCTCCAGCGCCGACGTCCCGAGATGGAATGACAACGGTGTCCGCGAATATCCTGATATTGACTCATGGCTTCACTCCTGAATTGTTGCCAACGTCTAAATACGTCCTAAATGTAACATCTTCTTACATCATTGCAAGGGTGTCCGGCGAAAGAATTTGCCGCAACGGGCCGCAGCCCATAAAAATGGCCTGAGCAACAGCCCAGGCCATAAATTTCAACAGATTATGCGCGCGTCACACCCCTTTGGGGAAATGCACGATCTTGGCGTCGGCAGGTGGTGTCACTGTTTCTGCCGCAACATCGTCAATGGTAATGCCATGCGCACCTGCAGAAATATGCACGGTTTCCCCGTCCATGACCTCGCCAGACAATATCTTCTCGGCCAATGGATCCTGCACCAGTTTCTGGATCACCCGCTTCAGCGGACGTGCGCCATAAGCGGCATCATAACCCCTGTCCGCCAAATAGGCCCGCGCCTTGGCATCCAGCACCAGAACGATCTTGCGATCCTCCAAAAGCTTCGCCAAACGCCCGAATTGAATATCCACGATCGAGCCCATATCCTCGCGCCGCAGCCGATGGAACAGGATGATTTCGTCGACCCGGTTGAGGAATTCAGGGCGGAAATGGCTTCGCACCACCCCCATCACGTCGCTCTCAACCGCACTGACCGGTTCGCCTTCCTTTTGCGCTACCAGGAACTCCGACCCCAGATTGGAGGTCATGATGATCACGACATTGCGGAAATCGACCGTGCGGCCCTGACCATCCGTTAACCGTCCGTCATCCAGCACCTGCAACAGCACGTTGAAGACATCGGGATGAGCTTTTTCGATTTCATCGAACAGCACCACCTGATAGGGCCGACGCCGCACCGCCTCGGTCAAGGCGCCGCCTTCATCATAGCCCACATAGCCCGGAGGTGCGCCGATCAGCCGGGATACGGAATGCTTTTCCATATATTCCGACATGTCGATGCGCACCATGGCGGCATCGTCATCAAACATGAATTGCGCCAGCGCTTTGGTAAGTTCGGTCTTGCCGACACCGGTAGGCCCGAGGAACATGAACGAACCAATCGGCCGGTTGGGGTCCTGCAAGCCGGCCCGCGCCCGGCGCACCGCCGTCGCCACTGCATGCACCGCCGTGCTCTGGCCCACCACCCGGCGCGCCAGATCGTCTTCCATTCCAAGCAGCTTCTGCTTCTCGCCGGTGAGCATTTTATCGACCGGCACGCCCGTCCAACGCGACACAACCTGCGCGATATGGTCGGCCGTAACCGCCTCGTCGACCAGAATTTCGCCGCTCTTGGCTTCGGTCTCCGCCAGCTTCTTTTCGAGATCGGGAATAATGCCGTAAGTCAGTTCGCCAGCGCGTTGATATTCACCGCGACGCTGGGCCTGGCTCAGATCATTGCGGGCCGTCTCCAACTGCTCCTTGAGCTTTTGGGCAGCGCCGAGTTTGTCCTTCTCGCCCCGCCAGCGACTGGTGAGCGAGTCTGATTTCTCTTCCAGATCCGCCAATTCGGCCGACAGCTTCGCCAATCGATCCTTGGACGCGACATCAGATTCGCGTTTGAGCGCTTCCTGCTCGATTTTGAGTTGCACAATGCGCCGGTCGAGTTCGTCGAGTTCTTCGGGCTTGCTATCGACCTGCATGCGCAGCCGCGACGCCGCCTCATCAACAAGGTCGATCGCTTTATCTGGCAAGAACCGATCCGCGATGTAGCGGTTGGACAAGGTAGCCGCCGCCACAATGGCCGCATCATTGATGCGCACGCCATGGTGCAACTCATATTTTTCCTTCAACCCGCGCAGGATCGAAATCGTATCCTCCACCGTCGGTTCGGCCACGAAAATCGGCTGGAACCGTCGTGCCAGCGCCGCGTCCTTCTCGACATGCTTGCGATATTCATCCAGCGTCGTTGCGCCAACACAATGCAATTCACCGCGCGCCAAAGCCGGTTTCAGCAAATTCGAGGCATCCATGGCGCCTTCAGATTTGCCTGCACCGATCAGCGTGTGCATTTCGTCGATGAAAAGCACAATGCCGCCCTCGGCAGCCGTCACTTCGGACAAGACGCCTTTCAGTCGCTCCTCAAATTCACCGCGATATTTGGCACCCGCGATCAACGCGCCCATGTCGAGCGCCAGCAATTGCTTGTCGCGCAGCGATTCAGGCACGTCACCATTGATGATGCGCAGCGCCAGCCCCTCAACAATCGCCGTTTTGCCAACGCCCGGCTCGCCAATCAGCACCGGATTATTCTTGGTGCGGCGCGACAGCACCTGAATGGTGCGGCGAATTTCCTCATCACGCCCGATCACCGGATCAAGCTTGCCGTTCCGGGCGGCTTCGGTCAGATCGCGCGCATATTTCTTCAAGGCGTCATAGCTGTTTTCAGCGCTGGCATTATCGGCCGTGCGGCCCTTGCGCAGCGATTCAATCGCCGTGTTGATCTTTTGCGGGCTGGTGCCGCATTGGCCCAATATCTTGCCTGCTTCGCTGCTCTTTTCCAGCGCCAAGGCCAACAGCAACCGCTCGACGGTGACATATGAGTCTCCCGCCTTCTTTGCGATTTTTTCGGCGGCATCAAAAATCCGCGCCGTGGTCGGTGCCAGATAGACCTGCCCTGCCCCGGAACCCTGCACCTTCGGCAATTTGGCCAGTGCAATCTCAACGAGTTTCAAGGCTTCGCGCGAATTGCCACCCGAATTGTCAATCAACCCAGCCGACAGGCCCTGATCGTCATCCAGCAACACCTTCAAGATGTGCTCAGGCGTAAACTGTTGATTTCCCTCACGCAATGCCAAAGATTGCGCACTCTGCACGAACCCGCGTGCCCGTTCTGTGAATTTCTCGAAGTTCACTTTTGACCCTCCAAGTCTGAATAACCTGCACATCCGCATCCCGTGGATACGCGAACGCCATGTGCAACGTGTCGGCCCCGCTATGGCAACCGCAGCTTCTATTTAGGTGTGCAAGCTAAATTATATAAGGGGGCGACACTTGCGACAAATCTGCCCCAAAATATACCCGTCAATCGTGGCCGTTATTGCACGTCCTCAAACCAGTTGCGACCGTCCCGCTCGATCAAGGCGATCGCCGCCGATGGGCCCCAGGATCCAGCCGTGTAAACCTTCGGCAACTCGCGGCCCGTGGCCCATGCCGCGCGGATCGGATCGATCCAGCGCCAGGCTGCCGCCAATTCGTCGCGCCGCATGAACAGGGTCTGGTCGCCGCGCATGACATCCATCAGCAACCGTTCGTAAGCATCCGGATTGCGCACGCCGAATACTTTGGCAAAGCTCATGTCCAGCGGCATTTGGCGCAGTCGCATGCCGCCCGGGCCCGGGTCTTTGATCATCATTTGCAATGTCACGCCTTCATCGGGCTGCAAACGGATCACCAAACGGTTGGGCGAAATCACCCCGGCACTTTCGGCGAAAATCGAATGGCTGATCGGCCGGAAGGTCACCACGATTTCGGAAAGGCGTTCGGCCAGACGCTTGCCGGTGCGCAGATAGAACGGCACCCCCGCCCAGCGCCAATTGGCGATTTCCGCCTTGATTGCCACAAAGGTCTCGGTATCGCTCTCCGCCTCGCCTTTGGCCTTGCCACCCGCAAGTGCCAATTCGTCGAGATAGCCGGGCACCGCGCCGCCAGCATTGGCCCCGGCCCGATACTGGCCGCGTACCGTCAACTGGCCGGCATTGGCCGGGGTTATCGGCGACAGCGCCTTCAATATCTTCAATTTTTCATCACGCACCGAATCGGCGTCGAACTTGTCCGGTGGCTCCATCGAAACGAGGCACAGCAATTGCAGCATATGGTTCTGCACCATATCGCGCAGCGCTCCGGAAGTATCATAATAGCCTGCGCGCTCGCCAACCCCAAGATCTTCAGCAACCGTGATCTGGATATGGTCAATGTGCATGGCATTCCAGATGGGCTCAAACATCCGGTTGGCAAAGCGCATCGCCATCAAATTCTGCACCGTCTCCTTGCCAAGATAATGGTCAATGCGGAAAACCTGCGGCTCCCTGAACACCTTGCCGATGGCCTCGTTCACTTCATGGGCACTGGCACCGTCCGATCCCAGCGGCTTTTCCAGCACAACGCGCGATTGTTCCGTCACCAGGTTGAATGCGGCCAGGTGCTCGCAGATCGGCTTGAACAAATCCGGCCCGACGGCCAGATAAAAAGCGCGCACGCGCTCCGGCTCACTGGCAATCGCCGCCGACAATTCCTCCCAGCCTTCCGAACTCACAGCATCGGCCGCGTGGTAGGAGATGCGCGACAGAAACCGCTTTTGCACATCCTGATCCGCGACTTCGTCAGTGACATGATCGCGCAGGCTTTTCTCGACAAAGGCAATATAGGCATCGCGCGTCATGGCACGGCGGGAAACCCCGATAATGCGGGCACCCGCCGGTATCTGCCCGGCGCAATCGCGGTGATATAGCGCGGGAATCAGTTTACGGGCCGCCAGATCGCCGGTGCCACCAAATACGATCAAATCGAAAACAGACACTTCAATAGTGCGCGAAGCCATAAGCATATCCTTCATTACGATTTTCAGTGTCCCAACTTCGGCAGTTCGGCCCGCCGGGGTATGTCGGCCCCGCGCCGCGTACAGGTAATGCCCGCAGCCTGAATGGCAAACGCCAGGCAGGCTTCAAGAATGTCTTTGGAAATGCCCGCGAGCGCCGCCGGTTCGAGATGGCCCGTCTCCGACAGCGCGGTTAGCAGCGCTGCCTGAAATGTGTCCCCCGCCCCAACGGCATCCACCAACCGGATAGAAGGCGCAGGCAGCGCCATTTCACCATGATGCGACCAAGCGCGAATGCCCTCACCCGCCCGCGTGAGCACCACCAGCGAGGTGCGGCCCTTGAGCCATTCCTGCGCTTTTTGTGCTGGATCAAGCTGCTGATACAATGCCTCAAAATCCTCGTCGCTGATCTTGATGACATCGGCGCAAGCGGCAAGTTCCGCCACTTTGGCGCGCCAGACATTCATGTCGGGCTCGATGGTCTTGCGGATATTGGGATCATAGGCAATCAGACGCCGCCCGGCCTCGCGCTGCGCCAGCGCCAGCAGCGCCGAGCCAACCGGTTCCACCACGGTCGAGAACGAACCAAAATGCAAGGCCCGGATGTCGTCGCCCAACGGCTTGATTTCGGAAACGGTCAAATCGCGATCCGCCGCGCCATCGCCATAAAAGGCATAGGCGGGCGTGCCCGCCGTCAGATCGACGAGGCTCAACGTGGTTGGGCGCGTCGAGCGCTTGAGAAAAGCCTCGCCAACGCCCTCGGCCCGCAAAAACCGGAACAGTCGCTCCCCCATCATGTCATTGGACAGCCCAGTCAGGAACTGCACCTTCTGGCCCAACCGCGACAGCCCGAACGCCACATTGAAAGGCGAGCCGCCAGGGCAGCCTTCAAGAGCCATGCGATCATGGGTCTCCGAGCCAACGAAAATATCGATCAACGCTTCACCGCAAACTAAAATCATTCAAGCCTCCGGCCGGATAACGCCCTTGCGCAAGATGATGTTCCCATAAAGCGCCGGTTCCCCGGAAGCAATAATGGCATAGGCGCCTTTCACCCGATCATAAAACGCCTGCCCCATCAAAGGCTCCAGAATTGCTTTGGGTTCATGACGCGACACCGCCTTTTGCAAACTTATCATGATCGGCTCAAGGTGATCGGCCTTGTTGAAAATGCCCGGTCGAAACACACTTTGCGCAAAATCATCCAGCGGCATCACCGACAGCACGGCATCGACAATGATCGGCGCTCCATGGCCTTCCATCCGCACCAGTCGCTCGGCATCGCGCTCGGCCGGATAATTGCCATCGACAATGGCAATTTCATCGCCATGCCCCATCGCGCGCAAAATATGCAGCAATTCTGGCCCCAATAACGGATTTATGCCCTTCAGCATAGGCTGTCTCCCTGAACTTGATTTCGAAACAAAACTTCCCGATCACGCGCAAAATTCGCCAGAAACGGCAGCGCCGCCCCACCGATCGCCCGTGCGTCCGGGCCAATGGACCCCGCCTTGACCAATAGGGGAAACAACCCCTGCCCGTCGAGAGCCTGAATTTTCTCGCGTGTGCGATCGACAATCGCTTGGCGCACCGCTTCCGGCATTGCACCGTCAATTACCGCGCCCTCGCAATCAATCACTGCATGGGCGGCCAGAATCACCTGCGATAAATCTTCCGCCACATCCTCGATCCACTGATCGAGCACGACGCCCAAATCACCCCAGTCACTGGGTTGCCCCCAAAGCACGGAAGGATCACCCCCGATGGCCAGCAACCGCTGCTCCAGAATGAATATCGAGGCGCTGCGAATCAATTGTTGGTGCGAGCGCACGCCGGCCGCATCGACGCGCAACATGGGCACGGAACCAATCGCCCCGGCATTGCCGCGCCGGCCCATGAACAGATTGCCCTCCAGCACCAGCCCTCCGCCGATGAAGGAGCCGATGAAAACATAGATGAAATCACGGAACTGCCAGCCCTCACCAAAGAAATGCTCCGCCGCGCAGGCCGAAGTGGCGTCATTGCACAGGAATACCGGCATCGAAACCAGTTTGGATATCTCGGTCTGCGGATCGAAATGACGCCATTGATCGAGCACATCGCGCGGCGCCCCAACCTCACGCTCCCAGTTCCACAATTCAAACGGCGCAGCAATCCCAAGCCCGGCAACGCGCTCCAGTTGGGCTGGTGTCAGGGTTGTGCTCATTTGCGCAATCCCCTCGGAAACCAGCGCCGCGACGCTGGCGGGCGAGGGATAGGCGTGTGGCCTGGAGATTTTCATGCGCACCTGCGCGCAAAAATCAATCAACACCAGATCCGAGCTTTTGCGGCCAATTTTCAAACCAAAGGCAAACGCCCCGTCCGGATTGAGCGAAAACGGCACGGCCGGTTGGCCCACCCGCCCACGAATCGGGGTCTGGCGCAAAAGCAGGCCGTCAGCTTCCAGCCTTTTGACAATTACAGTTGTGGTCTGGGGCGATAATCCGGTCAACCGCGCAATATCGATTTTGGCTAGACTGACGTGCTTGCGCACCAGGGACAGAATCAGCCGCTCATTGTATAACCGCACCCCGGCCTGATTGGTGCCGCGGCTGGTGTCCGAAAAGCGCGGATCATCGCTTCCGCCGATCTCAGGGCGAAGTTTCGTTGAATTCTGATGGCCTGACGAATCCATATCCCTACGCCACGTCGACCGGACGTCCTCTGCCTGCATATGCCAAACTGTCGTTGGCCTTAAACCTAGATTGTCCTTTCCTGCTACGCCTGTCAATAAATTCATCCAAGTGATTTAGTCATTGACAGATCGCAAAACCCATAGTTTGATAGAAAGGTCGCAAAGGCCCATCGAAAGGGACTTGCTCCAATAAGCTGCGAAAAGTGGCATCGGGGAAAACCAGGGAGAAGGCCAATGCGTCACATCGTCGAAGACAAGAATCTCTGACGTCGTTCATAAACGCGCATTCATTCCGAGGAGGACACATATGAAAAATTTGAAGCTTCTGGCTTCTGCTGCCGTCATGGCAATTGCCGTGGCCAGCGTTCCCGCTTATGCAGCTGGCGTCTCTGCCTGCCTGATCACCAAAAACAATTCCAACCCCTTCTTCGTGAAAATGAAGGAAGGCGCTGAGGCCAAGGCCAAGTCCATGGGCATTGACCTGAAAGCCTATGCTGGCATCAAGGACGGCGACGCGGCTCCCCAGATCACCGCCGTTGAAAACTGCATGGCCCGCGGCGCAAAGGGCATTCTCATCACCCCGTCGAACGACTCGGTTGGCCCGGATTTGATCAAGGCTCGCAAGGCTGGCATCCTGGTGATCGCCCTCGACACCCCGCTCGCCGACAAGAACGCGCAGGACATGACCTTCGCAACTGACAATTTTGAGGCCGGCAAGCTGATTGGCGCATGGGCCAAGGGCCAGCTCGGCGCCAAGGCACATACCGCCCGCATCGGCATGCTCGACATCAACAAGGACAACATCTCGGTTGACGTTGCCCGCGACACCGGCTTCCTCACCGGCTTTGGCATCACCGTGCCGAACGGCAAGATCCTCGGCTCGGAAAAGAGCAAGCGCGTGATCGGTCACGAAACCTCAAACGCAAACGAAGAAGGCGGCGTCAAGTCCGTTGAAGATTTGCTGGCCAAGGACCCGACCATGAACGTGGTTTACACCATCAACGAACCGGCTGCCGCTGGTGCTTACCAGGCCCTCAAGAAGGCTGGCAAGGAAAAGGGCGTGCTGATCGTCTCGGTTGACGGTGGCTGCCCCGGTGTCAAGAACGTCGCATCCGGCGTCATTGGCGCAACCTCGCAGCAATATCCTTTGCTGATGGCCTCCAAGGGCATCGAAGCCATTGCTGAATTTGCCAAGACCGGCAAGAAGCCAGAAGCTTCCAAGGGTCTGACCTTCTTCAACACCGGCGTGAACCTTGTCACCGACAAGTCAGTCGCTGGCGTGCCTTCGATCAATTCGAAGGATGGTCTGGCAAAGTGCTGGGGCTGAGCGCCTGCCTTTGAATAAATATTGATATTTCGACCGGGCTGCCCGATAGTTGCCCGGTCGTCTTAAATCTACAGCGCTTAAGCGCGGTTGCAGGGTGGGAAGAGCGTTATGAGCGAAGAAACCGCACCAACAAAAACCATTTCCGATTTTGAAGCGAAACTCGATCAGGCCGACAAGTCGGTTGCAAGCTTTGCCGCCGACGACAGGTCGCCGATCCTTATCATCCGAAAATATTTGCGCAGCCACCCGACGGCCATCCCGACGATGGTGCTGATACTCAGCCTCATATTTTTCGGCATCATTGCTCCCAATTTCATGCGTGTCAGCACGCTCTCGCTGGTACTTCAGCAGGTGACCGTCACGGGTATTGTGGCTATCGCCCAAACCGCGATCGTGCTCACCGCGGGCATTGATCTCTCGGTGGGTGCCATTCTGGTGCTTTCATCGATTGTCATGGGCAAGCTTGCGGTCGGTTCCGGTGTGCCAGCCGTATTTGCCATACTCATAGGCATCGGTGCCGCTGGACTCATGGGATGGCTCAATGGCCTTTTGGTCACCGTAGTCCGTCTGCCTCCCTTCATTGTCACGCTCGGCACGCTCAACGTCTTCAATGCGTTGAAGCTATGGTATTCCCAATCCGAGTCCATTCGCGCAGACGATATTGTTGCCAAAGCCCCGCTGCTGGATTTTTTCGGCCAGGAGCTGCACATATTTGGCGCAACCTTCACCTATGGCGGCATTGGCTTGATCCTGCTGGCTTTGTTCAGCTGGTATTTACTCAACCGAACCCCCTGGGGCCGTCATGTGCATGCGGTGGGTGATGATCCCGATGCGGCGCTCTTGTCCGGTATTCAGGTCAACCGTGTCCTTACTTCCGTCTATGTATTCGCGGGCGTCATCTGTGGTCTTGGTGCCTGGGTTGCAATCGGTCGCATCGGCTCGGTTTCACCCATCGGTTTTGAAACCGTCAATCTTGATTCCATTACAGCAACCGTCATCGGCGGCACATCCTTGTTCGGTGGCCGCGGCTCCATCGCAGGTTCCGTGCTGGGTGCGCTGATCGTCGGCACCTTCAACACCGGCCTCGCATTGGCTGGCGTGGATGATTACTGGCAAATTTTTGCGACTGGCGTTCTCACGATCGTCGCGGTCGCCATCGACCAATGGCTGCGGAGGGCTTCGCAATGAGTGATGTACAACCCATTTTGACCGCGCGTGGCCTTTCCAAGCGCTATGGCACCGTGGTCGCGCTCAACAATGCAGACTTTGACCTGTTGCCGGGTGAAATTCTCGCGGTCATTGGCGACAATGGTGCCGGCAAGACCAGCCTGATCAAGGCCCTGACCGGAGCCATGGCCCCCGATCATGGTGAAATCCGGTTGGGTGGCGAACCTGTGCATTTTCGCTCGCCACAGGACGCGCGCCGGGCGGGAATCGAGACCGTCTATCAAAATCTCGCCTTGTCACCGGCGCTGTCGATTGCCGACAACATGTTCCTTGGCCGTGAAATGGTGAAGCCGGGAATAATGGGCAAGCTGTTCAAGACGCTGGATCGCGCCGCGATGCAGAGAATATCGCGCGAAAAGCTGACCGAACTTGGCCTGATGACCATTCAGAACATCGACCAACCGGTCGAAACGCTCTCGGGTGGCCAGCGTCAGGGCGTGGCCGTGGCCCGCGCGGCGGCTTTTGGCAGCCGCGTGGTTATCATGGACGAGCCAACAGCAGCGTTGGGCGTCAAGGAATCCCGCCGCGTTCTGGAGTTGATCCTGGACGTCAAGCGGCGCGGTATGCCGATCATCCTGATCTCGCATAACATGCCCCATGTTTTCGAGGTCGCGGATCGCATTCACGTCCATCGTCTGGGCCGCCGCATCGCGCTGGTCGACCCCAAGAAAATCTCGATGTCGGATGCTGTGGCGATCATGACCGGTGCCATGCCACCGCCCGACAATGCCTTGGCGGCCTGAGCCGACCATCCGACCCCGATTTATGGGATCAACGGGCGCGGGGGAGAATTAACTCGCCCGCGTTTCCAATGCCAGCGCGTGGACGCCATCTTGCAGTTCCGCCGCCAGCAATTCATGGATGCGGCGGTGGCAGGCGAGGCGCGTCTGGCCCTGAAACGCGGCCGTCGCTATCTTCACCCGGTAATGGGTTTGGCCGCCTTCGCGCGAGCCCGAATGTCCGGCATGCAATTGTGATTCGTCGATCACTTCGAGATAATCAGGCTTTAACGCCTGCTGCAATATAGTGGTAATTCGCTCTTGCGTGTTCATTCGGCTTTCCTGTCAAGCTAAAAAAGCAACAATCTTTTTAGTGCAAACCTTGCCCGGCACCCTCAATGTCCCTACACTCTTTGCATCATGGAATCCAATTCTCGCTTATTTGACCGCATTCGGATTCACCCGGACGCACCCGAAGTTGCGCAGCCCGATGAGGTGCGTTGCGACCATGTCGGCTGCCAACGACCGGGCGAATTTCGTGCCCCCATGGGCCGGGACCATGAAGGCCAATATTTCTGCTTTTGCGTCCAGCATGTCCGCGAATACAATGCTTCTTATAATTATTTCAATGGCATGAGTGACGACGCCATTGCCCGTTACCAGAAGGACGCGATCATTGGCCATCGCCCAACCTGGAGCATGGGCGTCAATCGCGCGGCCAAGGGCCATCGCGAAGAAGGCATGGACACAGCCGAGGATACGCTTGGCCTGTTCAAAAACCGATTCGCCCACAAACGCGCGGCGCGTGAGCCGCACCGCCCGCGCCAGAATGGGGTCACCCTGCGTTCGCTGCATGCCTTGGGGCTTGATGAAGGCGCCGATGCCGTTACAATCAAGAACCGGTATAAACAATTGGTGAAGCGCCTGCATCCCGACGCCAATGGCGGTGATCGCTCCAGCGAAGATAAATTGCGCGAAATCATCAATGCGTATAATTACCTCAAGGGCGTCAAGCTGGCTTAAGTGCGGCGTCAGGGCAAGTTGAGACATGCGCCACCCGTTTTGGGCTGGCCAAATGGAGGATGAATGCAAGCCGCTCCAAAAACCACAATGGCAGTGCCGGATATGAAAGTATCGGTTCGTCAAGTATTTAACATTGACTCCGATATGGAAGTGCCCGCATTTTCGACCGTTGAAGAACATGTGCCCGACACCGACCCCGATTATTTGTTTGATCGTGACACCACGCTCGCCGTGCTGGCAGGATTTGCATTCAATCGCCGTGTCATGGTGACCGGCTATCATGGCACCGGGAAATCCACGCATATCGAGCAGGTTGCGGCGCGCCTCAACTGGCCGTGCGTGCGTGTCAATCTTGACAGCCACATTTCGCGCATCGACCTGATCGGCAAGGACGCCATCGTGCTAAAGGATGGCAAGCAGGTCACCGAGTTTCGGGATGGCATTCTCCCTTGGGCGCTGCAAAACAATGTCGCGCTGTGCTTTGACGAATATGACGCCGGCCGCCCCGATGTGATGTTCGTCATCCAGCGCGTGCTGGAAGTTGCAGGCCGCCTGACCTTGCTCGACCAGAACCGCGTCATTCGCCCGCATCCGTGGTTCCGCCTGTTTGCGACCGCCAATACGGTCGGTCTGGGCGATACTTCCGGCCTTTACCACGGCACCCAGCAAATCAATCAGGGGCAAATGGATCGCTGGTCGATTGTCACCACCTTGAACTACCTGCCCCATGACCGGGAAGTGGATATCGTTCAGGCCAAGGTCAAGAAATATCAGGGCACCAAAGAGGGTCGCGACATCATCAACAAGATGGTGCGGGTGGCCGACCTTACCCGCAACGCATTCATGGCGGGCGACTTGTCCACCGTCATGAGCCCGCGCACGGTCATCACCTGGGCCGAAAATGCCAGCATTTTCAAGGATATTGGCTTCTCGTTCCGTCTCACTTTCTTGAACAAGTGCGATGAAATGGAGCGTGCGCTGGTGGCCGAATTCTATCAACGCTCTTTTGGTCAGGAATTGCCCGAGAGTGCGGCGAACATGGCGCTGACCTGATTTCCAGGCAGCTTCAACCTCAAATAATGGCATAACCAAGCGAAACTCCATGAGTTTGACCAATCGCAAACCCGCTTCCAAAACAGAAGCGCCACAGGAGCCGTTCAAACGGGCCGTGGCGTCCTGCATGCGGGCCATGTCCGGCAAGCACGAATTGGAGGTCGCTTACGCTGCGGATAAGCCCGGCCTTACCCAGACCGCGGAAGGCATCAAGGCGCGCCTGCCAGAACCGCCGCGCAAGCTCAATGCCGAGCAGGCGGCCATATTGCGCGGACAGGGCGACGCTTTTGCCCTGCGCCTCGCGTTGCACGACGTTGCACTGCATCGCAGGCTCAACCCGCAGGGGCCCGCAGCCCGTGGCGTTTTTGAAGCCGTGGAACAGGCGCGCTGCGAATCCATTGGTTCCCAGCGCATGAGCGGCGTATCAACCAACATCACCGCCATGCTGGAGGACCGCTATCATCGCGGCCCCTATGCCGAGATTACCGACCGTGCCGATGCGCCGTTGGAGGACGCACTGGCCCTGATGGTGCGCGAAAAGCTGACCGGCCAACCGCCGCCGCACGCCGCCCGCAAAATCGTCGAACTGTGGCGCGATTTCATCAACGAGCGCGCCGGCGCGGATCTGGACGCCCTTGCGCCTGCCATCACCAACCAGCGCGCCTTTGGCAAGGTCGTGCATAAGTTGCTGGAATCGCTCGATATGGGCGAAGACAATCCGTTCGACCGCGAAGATGACAACGGCGATGACGGCGCTGACGACAAGAGCGATAATCGCCAGAATGACGACGGCGCCGCCGAAGAGGATGCGTCGGGCGACAGCATGGAAATGCAAAAATCCGACGATGCTTCCGACGAAGCCGAAGAAGGCGCGATGGAAGCCGATGATGCGCCATCGGGTGAATTCCCCGAGGAAGGCGACGCCGGAGAAGCTGAGGAAGCGGCAGAAAACCGGCCCCCCAGCGGAGCCAATGCCGATCATCGCGGCCTTGAATACAAAATCTACAGCACCCGGCACGACGAAACGATGCACGCGGAGGATTTGTGCGACGCTGAAGAATTGGATCGCTTGCGCGCCTATCTCGACAAGCAGTTGCAGAACCTGTCACCGATTGTCTCGCGCCTCGCCAATCGCCTGCAGCGCCGCCTGATGGCACAGCAAAACCGCTCCTGGGAGTTTGACCTGGAGGAAGGCATTCTCGACCCCGCTCGTTTGTCGCGCGTGGTGATTGATGCCCAGCAGCCACTCTCCTTCAAGCGCGAGAAGGACATGAATTTCCGCGACACCGTCGTCACATTGCTGTTGGACAATTCGGGCTCGATGCGTGGTCGCCCGATCACGGTGGCGGCAACCTGCGCCGACATTCTCGCCCGCACGCTTGAGCGTTGCGGCGTCAAGGTGGAAATTCTGGGTTTCACCACCAAAGCCTGGAAGGGCGGCATGGCGCGTGAGGCCTGGCTGGCGGCTGGCAAGCCCGCCAATCCCGGCCGGCTGAATGATTTGCGCCATATCGTTTACAAGAGCGCCGATGCGCCCTGGCGTCGCGCCCGCAAAAATCTTGGCCTGATGATGCGCGAAGGCCTGCTAAAGGAAAACATTGACGGGGAGGCTCTGGATTGGGCCCACCAGCGCCTGCTGGGCCGCAATGAGCAGCGCAAGATATTGATGATGATTTCAGACGGCGCGCCGGTCGATGATTCAACCCTCTCCGTCAATCCCGGCAATTATCTGGAACGGCATTTGCGCCACATCATCGAGGAAATTGAAGTCAAATCGCCGGTCGAGTTGATCGCCATCGGCATTGGTCATGATGTCACGCGCTATTACCGGCGCGCGGTTACCATCGTCGATGCCGAAGAATTGGGCGGTGCCATGACCGAGAAACTGGCTGAGCTTTTCGCCGAAAACGCCCCCGCCGTGGCCCCTGCCCCCAAGCGTCGCCTCGCCCATAGCGCGGCGTGACCCCAATGGAGAGCTCGCAATGACAAAAAGCGCCTATTTGGTCGATGGCATACGCACGCCCATCGGGCGCTATGGCGGTGTGCTCGCCCATGTGCGACCCGATGATCTGGCAGCCCATGCCATTGCTGGCCTGATGGCCCGCCATCCGGCGATTGCCCCTGGTGACATAGACGAAATCATCCTCGGCTGCGCCAATCAGGCCGGCGAGGACAATCGCAATGTGGCACGCATGGCCGGGCTGATCGCGGGTCTGCCCGAGACCGTGCCGGGCGTGACGCTGAACCGGCTTTGCGGCTCGGGGCTGGATGCAGTGGGCACCGCCGCGCGTGCCATTTTGTCGGATCAATGCGATCTCATCATCGCCGGTGGTGTGGAATCCATGAGCCGTGCGCCCTTCGTCATGGGCAAGGCCAGCGAGGCCTTCCAGCGCTCTACCGAAATATTTGACACGACCATTGGCTGGCGTTTCATCAACCCCGCGCTGAAAGCCGCTTACGGCGTCGATTCCATGCCCGAAACCGCCGAGAACGTCGCCGAGCAGTTTCAGATCAGCCGTGCGGATCAGGACGCTTTCGCCCTTGCCAGTCAGGCCAAGGCAGCGGCGGCGCAAAAATCCGGGCGCTTCGCCCGTGAAATCGTGCCGTTGCACCTGCCGCAAAAACGCGGTGAGCCACTGGAAATAGCCCGCGACGAGCACCCGCGCGAAACAACGCTGGAAAAACTGGCAAGCCTCTCCACCCCGTTTCGCAAAGGTGGCACCGTTACCGCTGGCAATGCTTCAGGCGTCAATGATGGCGCGGCGGCCTTGCTGATTGCCTCGGAAACCGCCGTCGCCCGTTTGGGTCTGAAGCCTTTGGCCCGAATTACCGGCCTTGCCACCGCAGGGGTTGCGCCGCGCATCATGGGCATTGGCCCGGTGCCTGCCACGCAAAAGCTGTGCGCGCGCCTCGGGATCCAGCCCAAGGATTTTGACCGGATCGAACTCAACGAAGCCTTCGCCGCGCAGGCGCTGGCCTGCATCCGGCAGTTGGGGCTGAGCGAAGACAGCCTCCACATCAACCCCAATGGCGGCGCGATTGCGTTGGGCCACCCGCTGGGCATGTCCGGCGCGCGCCTCGCCCTCACGCTCGCGCTCGAATTGCAGGCAACTGGCAGCCGACGCGGCCTTGCCACCATGTGCATTGGCGTTGGCCAAGGCATTGCCCTGTCGCTGGAAGCGGTTTAACGCGGCGCCTGATCTTCAGGTAACCGACTTCCAGCATTGGTCGCGTGAGGAGGCCTGAATGGTCTCGACCAGGGTCTGAATGCGCAAACCCTTGCGGAAATTGAAATTCTCCTGGCTCTTTCCGGCGATCGCCTGGACGAAGCCAGCAACTTCAATCGCCTTGAGGTCATTGAAGCCCAATTGATGCCCGGCAGCAACGCAGAACAAACCATAAGGCGCATGATCGGGGCCCGCCTCGATCCGGCGAAAGCCCTGCCGTCCCTTGGCGTCATCGGTACTGAAGAAATGCAGCACATTGAAATGCTCCTGACTGAAAGCCAGCGCGCCCCTGGTGCCATAAATCTCAAAATCGTGCTGCATCTTTCGGCCCGTGGCGATCCAGTTGCCTTCAATACTGCCGGTGGCACCATTCTCGAAGCGCAAAAACGCCCGGCCAAGATCGTCGACCTCGACCGCTTGGCTCCCGCCCTTGCCATCCGGGCGTTGCTTGATCATGGTGACACAATCGCCCATCACTCTGGTGATCGGGCCACACAGATACTCTGCCGTGGCCAAAGCATGCGACCCGATATCAGCCAAAGCGCCGCCGCCAGCCGGATCGTGCCGGAAAGTGAAGGCACCCTTGGCGTCGGCCATATAATCTTCGGCATGCAAGCCACGATACCCGCGAATTTCTCCCAATTCGCCCGCCAGGATCATGTCGCGCGCCAATCCCAGCATTGGGTTGCACAGATAGTTGAAGCCAACTTGCGTTTTAATGCCTTTGGCTTCGGCTGCCTCGGTCATTTCAAGCGCGTCCCTGGCCAGCGGTGCCAAGGGCTTTTCGCAATAGACGTGCTTGCCCGCCGCAATCGCTGCCAGGGCCATTTCCTTGTGCAGGGCATTGGGCGCGGTGATATCGACGAGATCAATCTCCGGATCGGCGATAATGTCGCGCCAATGGGCGGTCGAATGTGCAAATCCCAACCGGCGCGCCGCTTGCGCCGCCGCATCGGCATTCACATCCGCCAGCGTGCGAAGCTCGATCTTCAGCGGCAGCTCGAACACCCGGGGTGCCGAGGCAAAACCAAAGACATGGGCCTTGCCCATGAAGCCGGTTCCGATCAAGCCGATACGTAGTTTGGGTTTTGCCATGTCAACTGATCCCGTGAGAGTCGTGCGATCGAGAGCCGGCAATTTGCCGGTTTTTTAGCCCAGAACGCTGGCGAGTGTTACCGTCTGCCCGGTTTTGGCCGACCGGGTTGCCGCTTCCGCCACCGCGAGTGCCAGCACGCCATCCTCCAGCGTCACCGGCGGCTTCGATTTACCCTGAACGGCATCGACAAACGCCGACCATTCCGCAGAATAGGCACGCATATAGCGCTCAAGGAAGAAATATTCCGGCTTGGCACTGACCACGCCTTGCGCAGTCGCCATGGACACCGTGTTTTCCAGCACATTACCGGCCGACAACAGGCCGCCGGAACCGAGAAGCTCGATGCGTTGGTCATAGCCATAAACGGCACGGCGGCTGTTCTGGATGACAGCAATGCGGCCATCGGCGAAATGCAGGGTCACCACCGCCGTATCCACATCGCCCGCCTTGCCGATTTCCGGATCGACGATTGAACTGCCAACCGCCGTTACCTTGGCGGGTGCCGCACCCATCAGCCAGCAGGCCATGTCGAAATCATGGATCATCATGTCGCGGAAGAGGCCACCTGAAACCGCAACATAGGCGACGGGCGGCGGGGCCGGGTCAAACGAGGTGATCGACAAAAGCTCAGCCTTGCCAATCTGGCCTGCATCGGCTTTGGCTTTCAGCGCCGCAAAATTCGGGTCGAAGCGGCGATTAAAGCCGATCATCACCAAACGCCCGGTGGGGGCCACCGCCTTCAGGCAGGCCTGCGCCCGCGCCAGACTCAAATCCACCGGCTTTTCGCAAAGCACCGCCTTGCCGGCCTTGGTGGCCGCCTCAATCAAATCCGAATGGGTATCCGTGGAAGTGGCGATAAGCACCGCATCAATCGAGGCATCGCCCAGAATTTCCGCCGTCGTGCGCGCCTGCGCGCCGTGGCTGGCCGCCAATTTCCGGGCGGCCTCCATGTTCACATCGGACACCGCAACCAATTGGCTGGCCGGATGCGCCGTAATGGCGGAGGCGTGAACATTGCCGATACGTCCGGCACCGAGGAGGCCAATTTTGAGCATGCGAGATTTCCTTGGGTGTGACAGTTGCAGTGAAGGAGATTGATTGCCTTAAAAGTGGGTCACCGGCGCGCCAGATTGCCGGAATTTGTAGCAGAGTGTTTCAATCGCGACGAGGCATGTACCGCGAAAATCGGTCCATTTACAACGTGAATGCGATGCGAAACGCATCAAGCGCCGCTTCCGGATCGCCCGAGGCAAAAGCCTCCATGCCCACCGGCCCGCGATAGCCCATGTCGGCCAGCGCGCGGGCAATACCCGCATAGTTGATTTCACCGGTGCCCGGCTCCATCCGCCCCGGAACATCGGCCACCTGGACCTCGCCAATCCATGGCAGGCAGGCCCGGCAAAGCTCGATCAGGTTTCCCTCCCCGATCTGCGCATGATAAAGATCGAGGTTGAGGCGCAGGCGCGGATGGTTGACCGCAGCCACCAGCGCCAGCGTATCCTGCGCCCGCCCAAACGGCACGCCCGGATGGTCCACCGGCAAGTTGAGATTTTCCAGCGTGAAATGCACGTCTTCCTCGTCGGCCATTTCAGCAATCCGGCACAGGGTGTCGCGGGCTTTCAGCCACATGGCACCGGTTACCACCTGCACCGGCGTCACCGGCAGGCCCCCTTCGCCCAATCCGGTGCCGTGCAGGTTCAGGCGCGCCACGCCAAGGCGCTTGCCAATTTTGGCCGTTTCCCGTGCGGTCTTCAACAGCTCGGCAGCGCCCTCATCATCGGTGAGTCGGCCGCGCAAATAGCCGTTCATGATCGAAAATTTCGCACCCGAGCGCTCCAGTTGCACCAGATCATGCTCGGGCCAGTTCCACAGGCCAACCTCGAACCCCAACTCGGCAAGACGGCGCACCCGCCAGTCCATGGGTTTGTCCCGCCACAACATTTCAGCACAGGCGGCAAGCGTAAAAATTGGGGGCATGGGCGGATAACCGAGGTAAAACCAAAACTGGCGATGGACGAAAATTAACCCATTTTGCACGCGCGTGCAAGGGCGATCCAAGACACTCCCCCCACCCAAAAGCCCGCGATTGTGATCGCTGGGGCGGGCAGTTTTTATCCCTCGCTGGCGCGTGGGGTGTGACACCGGGGATGGCTTGACAAACCTTTGCCCTGCCTCGAAAATTATACCACAGGATGCTGCTTCAAAGCGGCGCTTCACGGGCACGCGCACCATAAACACACACCCCTAAAAACAAGACGCCCACCCTATTTTCAGCCATTTTCTGAACGTGCAGAAGCGGCACAAAAGACCGGCGCAGGCGGACACGGAGGAATTTATGCGCAAACTTCAATCGATTATTGGCGCAACGGCTTTGGCCGGCCTTGCCATGCTCTCCGGCCAAAGGGCATGGGCTCAGGCGGCCCCCGCAACCGCAACCGCCGACAGTATTTTTCCGCCCTGGCAGTCCGGTGCCAACGCGCCAGCCACCAACAAGGGGCTGGAGTTCACTGTGCCGCAGGTCAATGTATTGTCAGATTTCCACGGAAATCCGGCCGATGCCAAGCTCGTGGTTTTTGTGGCGGGAAATTATTATTTCGCCATGGCACCGCTCGTGGCGGCTTTCACGCAGGCGCATCCCGAATTCAGGGGCCACGTCTTTTATGAGACGCTGCCACCGGGCATTTTATTGCAGCAGATGAAAGCCAAAGGCACCATCACACTTGGCAATTTCACCCTGACGGTCATGCCCGACGTGTTCGCGGCCGGCCTCCAGAAGGTCAAGGGCGCGATCACCAGTGGCGTGTTGACGGGCACCGCCATTCCCTATGTCACCAATGACCTCACCATCATGATCGCCAAGGGCAATCCGGGCCATGTCACGGGGCTGGCGGATCTGGGCAAACCGGAGGTGCGGCTCGCCATGCCCAATCCGGCCTGGGAGGGTGTCGCGCGCCAGATCAAGGCGTCGCTGGTCAAGGCGGGCGGTCAAAAATTATCCGATGCCGTCTATGACACCAAGGTCAAGGCGGGCACGACCCTGCTCACCCACATTCATCATCGTCAGACACCGTTGATCCTGATGCAGGGCCGCGCTGATGCCGGGGTGACCTGGACGTCCGAAGCCATTTTCCAGGAGCAGATTGGCCATGCCATCGCTCACGTGGAAATCCCCGCCAACCAGAACACGACGGCCATTTACGCAAGTGCCGTTGTCACTGGCGCGGCGCATCCGGCCGCTGGCCTGCTCTGGTCGCAATTTCTGGCGACGCCACCGGCTCTGAAAATATTCGAATCCTACGGGTTCAAGGCCTGGAAGGCCCCGCAGTAAAGCGCGTTGCGTCATGCCCCATTGCGTCATGCCCCAAGGCGCGATGGCCAGTTGCGCCGGTGGCCAGCGGCAAACGCATTTCAACCCGCAGCCCGGGGCCATTGTCGGACAGGGTGAGCCTCGCCTCATGCAATTCGGCAATGGCTGCGACCAATGACAGGCCAAGTCCCGCACCGCGCGAATGGCGGCTGCTGTCCAGCCGGTAAAACCGCCCCAATACCTTGTGGAATTCGTGGCCGGGAATGCCTTGGCCATTATCGGCGACGCTCAAGTGCGCCGCCGCCCCATCCGTGCGCAAGGACAAAGTGATGGTGCTGCCGGGCGGCGTGTGAAACAGGCTGTTTTCAATGAGGTTGGTGAGCGCCTGGGCGATGAGCTCAGCGTCGCCCACAATGGTCACCCCTGGCGCGATGCGGGCGGCGAGGTGGTGGCCTGAATCATCGGCTACCGGCTCATAGGCGTGAAAAACCCGCTCCGCAACCTCGCTCAAATCCATCCGCGCAAACCGCTGCCGTCCATTGCCCGCCTCCAGCGCACTGATGCGCAGCAATGCCCCGAAAATGGCAAGGATCGAGTCCGTTTCAGCCAGAATGTTTTCAAGTTGCGCCTCGGAGGGGGCGGATGACGCCAGCTTCATCGCCTCGATTTTTTGGCGAAGCCGCGTCAATGGCGTGCGCAAATCATGGGCGATATCGGTCGAAACCTGCCGCATCCCCGCCATCAGCCCCTCAATCTTGTCCAGCATGCGGTTGAGTTGGCGGGTCAACTGGTCAAATTCCGGGCCGATGCCTATGGCCGGCAGCCGCTCTGTCAAGGCCCCTTGCATGATCCGCTCAACCGACTTGTTGACCCCGTCAAGACGGCGCACGAAAAGCGACCCGACAAGTGCCCCGCCGATCAGCGCCAGCAGGCTGATCGCCACACCAAAAACCAGAGCCGAGGTGCTCAGCCTTCGACGCAATTCGTCCAGATCGGAATTGTCACTGGCCACCACCAGCCGCGCACCGCCCGGCAAAGTCACCCCGTAAGCCATCAGCGACAGGCGTGGAGCACCCTCGCGATCGGCGGGGTCGGGATTGGCAATGCGCACATTCTGCCAGCCTTGAACCGCTGCCGTGATCGGCAGGCTCCCCGCGAGGCGATGCTGCGCAGAATCCGTCAGCAGGTAGCGAAGCTGATGCTCACGCAGGACGCTTTCCCGACGCTCGACCGCTCTGGCCAGTTGCGCCAACCCACCCGCTTGGCCATCCGCCTGCAACAGCGCCGCTTCGGCCGCCACATCGTCATGCGCCACCTCGGTCGCGTAATAGGTGACCGTGCGTTCAACCATCACCAGCAGCGCCGCCGTGCCCAAAGCAAACAATGCGGTTATCAAAATCGCAAAGCGAAACGCACCGCTTTTGAATGGATTAAGCCTGAGCATCGAGCCGGTATCCCGCGTTGCGAACGGTGTGAATAAGCTCGCGGTCAAAGCCGCGGTCCACCTTGGCGCGCAACCGGCTCATATGGCTTTCAATCAGGTTGGTGCCGGGGTCAAAATGAAAAGCCCAGATATCCTCCAGCAACATCGTCCGCGTGACGATTTCGCCGGTGTGGCGCATCAGATATTCGAGCAATTTATATTCCTGCTGTTGCAGATCGATACGCTTGCCTGCCCGCGTGACCGTGCGCTTGAGCAGGTTGATTTCAAGATCGGCCACCACAAGCCGCACGGTAACCTCCGCCACCCGGGGGCGTCGCCCCAGCGCGGCCACGCGTGCCAGCAGTTCGGTGCCAGCAAACGGCTTGACCAGATAATCATCCGCGCCCGCCTCCAGGCCCTCGACACGGTCATCGACATTGCCCATAGCGGTGAGAAACAGGGTCGGGGTCTGCACGCCGGCCGCCCGCAAGGCCTTGAGAACCGCCAGCCCGTTCACACCCGGCACCATGCGGTCGAGTATCAGCACCGCATAATCATTGCTGGTGCCCAGAAAAATGGCGTCCTGCCCGGTTGTGGATTCATCCACGACATGCCCCGCAGCCCGCAGGATTGCGGCCACATGCGCGCAGGTATCCTTGTCGTCTTCAAGCAGCAGCAATTTCAACCCGGGCTCCTTCGGCCGCCATACAGGCCGGTTCAGTTAAATCCCCTCAGGATCAACCGCAAGGATCGGGCCTTCGTCAAGTTGGGCTTTCCCAACCTTCGGCTGAGCACCGGCGAACCTCCATTGCGCTATCCGTTTTTCCCAAGGGGTGTTTTACTTAGGAGACTATAACATGCGCAAGCTGATAACACTGACTGCCATTACCGTGCTCGTTGCCACAGGTGCCACGGCGGCCTTTGCCAAACCGGCGTTCAAGGGAGCCAATCTGGCACCCATGGCGAAGGTTTCGCTGGAGAGCGCGCGGACAACGGCCCTGAATGCGCGACCGGGCGTCATCACCGATGAAGAGCTTGAAAAGGAAGGTGGCGGCAGTGGCCTGCGCTATTCTTTCGATATCAAGGGCACGGACAAGACTTATGAAGTCGGCGTCGATGCCAAAACCGGAAAACTGCTGGAAAACGGTGCTGAAGGTGCCAACCCGGACTAAACTCTGAGCCATCTGCCACGCAGGTTCGCCCTGCGTGGCAGCCCTTTTCACCTGCACCTATCCACCTGCCCAAAATCCTGGGCGCTGCCTGCAATAATGTCGCAGGCCAATGACTGGCCTTGTGATGATCCATCCGCGTCCCACATGAGCATGTGCGGGCACACAAACAGCCTGTGCTGGAACAGGACAATCCCATGACCGACAAACTCAAAAGCACGATCAGCCGCCGCGCCGTCATAGCCGCGCTGGGTGGCGTAGCTGCAATTTCCGCCGCACGTGTCCACGCCCAGGGGATGGGTGGAAAAGGCATGGGTGGCATGAATATGGGTGGCATGAATATGGGCGGCATGAATATGGGAGACATGCGCGGCGATAGCGAACCGGCCACGATTGCCAGTGGCACCGACTATTCGCGCGCGCTGATCGTGCCGGCGCAATTGACCGGCACGCCAGCGGCAGATGGCAGCCTGCGTTATGATCTGGAAATTGGCACCGCAAAAGCCGAATTGCTGCCGGGTCTGGTGACGCCGGTGCTGGCCTATAATGGCAGCGTACCCGGCCCAACCCTGCGTGCACCGCGCGGCAAAAAACTGCATGTACATATCACCAACCATCTTGAGGAGACGACCACCGTTCACTGGCATGGCGCGCATGTGCCGGCTGCACAGGATGGCGGCACGCATAATCTGATCGCGGTTGGCGGCACGCTCGATAATCATTTCTCGCTCGACCAACCCGGCGCGAGCCTTTGGTACCATCCCCACCCCGACGGCCGCACCGGGGCCCAGGTCTATGCCGGCTTGGCGGGGCTGCTGCTGGTCGATGACGGCGAAGATGCCAAACTGGGGCTGCCCACGCGCTATGGCATCGACGACCTGCCGATCATCCTTCAGGATCGCAAGATCACCGCCAGCGGCGAACTTGACTATATGCCCACCATGATGGACGCGATGGGCATGAAGGGTGACCATCTGTTGGTCAATGGCCGCGAGCGACCCTTTGTCCAAGTACCGGCGGGTTGGGTGCGGTTGCGCGTGCTCAACGGCTCCAATGCCCGGCTTTATACGCTGGGCTTTGCCGATGATCGCCGCTTCCATGTGATTGCCGGTGATGCCAGCCTGCTCGCGGCACCAGTTGCCATGACCCGCCTGCTTCTGGCCCCCGCCGAACGGGTAGAATTGATGGTCGATGTTTCCAACGACAGCGGCAAGACACTGGAACTGATGAATTATGGCCTCAAGGGCATGGACCGGCTCTCATCCATGGCCATGGACTTTGACGCGATCGATGCACATGCATCCGGTTTGATGCAATTGCGAATTGGTGCGGCCGATGGCAAGGGCGGCACCCTGCCCGCGCATCTCATCGACCTGCCCGAACCCCTGTCCACAACCACCAAGCGCCGCTTCACGCTGGATGATCGCATGGGCGGAATGATGGGTGGCGGCATGGGTGGCATGGCAGGAATGGCAAAAATGGGCGGCATGGGTGGTATGGCCAAGGGCATGTTCCTCATCAATGGCCAATCCATGGACATGAACCGCATTGACGTGAAAGTGAAGCTTGGCACGACCGAGATTTGGGAAATTTCCAACACCGCCCATATGGCGCATCCGTTCCACTTCCATGGCACCTCGTTCCGCATTCTATCGCGCAACGGCGCGCCGCCCCCGGCCCATGAGCAGGGTTTCAAGGACGTGGTTCTGGTGCGCCAGGACGAAACGGTGCAGGTGGTGGCCCGGTTCGACCAACCCGCCGACGCAGATCACCCGTTCATGTTCCACTGCCATATTCTTGAACATGAGGATGCGGGCATGATGGGCCAATTCACGGTGGCATAACTGAGCCAGGCGCCGCGCATGGATTCGGGCGGCGCAGCCGCTCACTGCATGGCAGGAAGTTGCAGCCCTCCCGCCCGGCCAAGACTGCGCTTCTGGAATGCTTCGATCCCATATTCGAGGCTGGCGGCGATACGTTCGGCCCGCTCAATGAAATGCTCGGCGGCGGCAGCAGGTGTCAAGTCGTGCGCTGTGGCCCGAAACAGCATCAGCCAGCGGTCAAAATCCGACGCCTCGACCGCCAGCGGCTGATGCGCCTGCATCGGGCGGCCATGGTAATCACCGGTCATCAATGCAACCGAAGACCAGAATGCGCACATCCGCCCCAGATGCATGGGCCATCGCTCATCCGGAATATGCGCGGCAAATATCGGTGCCAGCACCGGGTCAGCCCGCACCCGATCATAAAACCCATGCACCAGACGGGCGATCATCGCTTCATCTATGCCGGTGCGGGCGACAATGTCAGCCCGGCTCCGCTCGCGATCAGGTATCATCAAAGCCCTCAAATCAAGTTGCAATAACGCATTTTGTGAGGCTAAACTTATATCAAAAATATATGTTTTACGATGAGGCAATAAGCCACAAGCGGGGATGGGAATGATAAGCGTGTGCCTCATAACCCGCGTGAAAGGTGCAGCCCGCCCTGCGCCACCACAACGGCATCTACACATGGGCCTAAGGTTTGAGTTTTGAACCCTTCCCTCACCCCTACCCCTCACCCCTGCCCGGCATAGGTCGCCAAATTGGCATTCAAAACGGCGACAAATTCATCCCGCACTGGGTCGCGCGAGCCTTTGGGCCAGGCGGCGGCTAGCGGCAGGCGGTGCATCTTCTCATCGCCCCCGCTGCGCAACGGCACGTAGCGCACGCCTGTTGGCGCCATGCGGGATATCCAGCGCGGCACGATCGCCACCCCAAGCCCGGCGGCAACCAGACTGACAATGGTCTGCTTTTCCTCCGCGATTTGCGCAATCTTCGCCTTCAGCTGCGCCTGCGCGAAAAGCTTGATCGTCAGATCATGACTATGGGGCCGCGAGCGCCGCTCGGGCACGATCAGCGGCTCGTTTGCAAGATCGTGAACGGTCACCCATTCACGCTGCGCCAAAATATGGGCGACCGGCACAGCAACCACTGCTGTTTCATGAAACAGAAATTGAAACGCGATTCGCTTGTCGAGGGTTTCGGGCGGCCGCACGAAGGCCAGATCGAGCCGCCCATTCAGGAGTTTTGGCAAAAGCTTGATGGTTTTGTCTTCAAAAATATGGATCGCCACATCCGCCCGTACCATCTGGAAATCATGCAGCAGCAATGGTAATAGCCCGGCTGCGGCACTGTCGATCGCGCCTACCTTGAGGCTGCTCGCCCGCGCCCTGCCGCGAGCGCGAAACCGCCCGGCCAGTTCATCCGCCCTTGCCAGCAACACCGGCGCTTCCTCCAGCAGCAAGTGGCCGTCCTCGGTCAAGGCAACATTGCGCGTCGTGCGCGCGAACAGCGTCGTGCCCAAATCCGCCTCCAGAAGCCGGATATAGCGCCCAAGCGCCGATGGCATCATCCCGAGCTTTTGCGCCGCCCTGCCAAAATGCAACGCATCGGCCACCGCCACAAAGCACCGCAATTCGTGCAAATCCATAGGCGCCTCCCGCGCCGGAAATTATATCATTTTTTTGTATAAATCCATGGCGATTGAGTTGGCAGGGCAAGCGGCGCAAAAACGGGGCGCACGCAGTCAAAACTGCGAATGAGACAATAACTCCGGCGAGGATCAAAATGACAACAGAAGTTGAAACGCGCACCTTGCGCAAGATTACGCTGCGCATCATTCCATTTGTAATGCTGCTCTATTTTGTGGCGTTTATTGACCGCGTGAACATTGGTTTTGCCGCGCTAACCATGAACAAGTCTCTGGGGTTCAGCCCCGCTGTGTTCGGCTTCGGAGCTGGCATCTTTTTCTTCGGCTACTTTTTGTTCGAAGTGCCCTCCAACATAGCGCTGCACAAATTGGGCGCACGCATCTGGATTGCCCGTGTCATGATCACATGGGGCCTCATTTCCGGGGCCATGGTGTTTGTGCATGGTAGCACGAGCTTTTATGTAACACGCTTTCTGTTGGGTGCCGCCGAGGCGGGTTTCTTTCCTGGCATCATCCTTTATTTGAGCTATTGGTTCCCGGCCCGTCAGCGCGCCGCCGTGACCGCTTGGTTCATGGCAGCCGCCTCGCTTTCAACCGCACTGGGCTCACCCATTTCCGGCGCGCTGCTGCAGATGAACGGTCTATTGGGGCTGGCCGGCTGGCAATGGATGTTCCTGCTCGAAGCGGCACCTGCCATTCTGCTCGGCTTTGTTGTCCTCGGCTTCATGACCGACCGTCCGGAACAGGCAAAATGGCTCGCGCCAGATGAACAAAACTGGCTGACAGCCTCGCTGCGTGCCGAAAACGCCAACCTGCCACCGGGCGCAGGGCACGGCTTCTGGCAAGGTCTCACCGATCCACGCGTTCTCGCGCTGTCACTGGTATATTTTGGAACCTCCGCCGGCCTGTACACTTTGGGTATTTGGGCACCACAAATCATCAAGCAATTTGGCTTGACATCGTTGCAGGTTGGTTTTGTCAACGCCATTCCGGCTGTAATTTCCATTTTTGCCATGGTTTTGTGGGCCCGCAATTCCGACCGAAGCAATGAGCGGACTTGGCATGTCGTCATCATGTGCGTTCTCGCAGCAATAGGGCTTGTGCTGGCGGGTATCTCCACCACAATCGTGACGGTGCTTGCGGCACTGACCCTTGTCAACATTGGTATCAGTTCAGCCAAGCCGCCCCTGTGGAGCATGCCAACCCTGTTTCTGTCCGGCACCGCTGCCGCAACAGGCATCGCGACCATCAATTCCATCGGCAATCTCGGCGGCTTTGTCGGCCCTTACATGATCGGCTGGATCAAGGGTGTGACGGGTAGCTTTGCAGGCGGATTGTATTTTGTCGCCGGGCTTGTGATGCTATCGGCCGTGTTGACTTTAATTCTGGCCCGCATTGGTGGCACTGCCGCCACCAAAACAACACAAAACATCCATTCATGAGGGAACTTTCCATGCGCACATATTCAATCGCCGCCATCCCCGCCGATGGCATCGGCCCGGAAGTCATCGGCGCGGGCATTCAGGTGCTGCAAGCCCTGCAGGCCCGCCTTGATGATGTCGAATTTAATTTCACCACCTTTGACTGGGGTTCAGATTATTACCGAAAGCACGGCGAGATGATGCCCGCCAACGGCCTTGCCCTGCTCAAACCCTTCGATGCAATTTTCTTTGGCGCTGTTGGTGCGCCGGACGTGCCGGACCACATCACGCTTTGGGGCCTGCGCCTGCCGATCTGCCAGGGCTTTGACCAATATGCCAATGTGCGGCCAACCAAGATTTTGCCCGGCATTACCTCGCCGCTGGCCGGGGTCAAGACCGGAGATCTGGACTGGGTGATTGTTCGCGAAAATTCCGAAGGCGAATATTCGGGTCATGGCGGCCGCGCCCACCGCGGCATGCCGGAGGAAGTAGGCACCGAAGTCGCCATCTTCACCCGCGTAGGGGTTACCCGCATTATGCGCTACGCGTTCAAATTGGCTCAAGCCCGCCCGCGCAAATTTCTCACCGTTGTCACCAAATCCAACGCGCAGCGCCACGGCATGGTGATGTGGGACGAGATCGCGGCGGAAGTGGCGACGGAATTCCCGGATGTGACCTGGGACAAGATGCTGGTCGATGCCATGACTGTGCGCATGACCCTGCATCCCAAAAGCCTCGACACCATTGTCGCGACCAATCTGCATGCTGACATTCTGTCAGACCTTGCGGGCGCTTTGGCGGGCAGCCTTGGCGTCGCCCCCACGGCCAATATTGACCCGCAACGGCGCTTCCCCTCGATGTTCGAGCCGATCCACGGCTCAGCTTTCGACATTACCGGCAAAGGCATCGCCAATCCGGTCGCCACATTCTGGACGGCCTCCCAGATGCTCGAACATATCGGTGAACCAGATGCCGCCGCGCGCCTGATGCGCGCGGTCGAGCGTGTATGTGCCGCCGGTATCCTGACGCCCGACGTAGGTGGCAAATCCACGACCGCGCAGGTGACGCAAGCCGTAATCAGCGCCATCCAGAGCGCCAATGATTGAGGATGCGAAATGACGCATTGGACGGATGCAAACGCCCGCACCCTTCTGCGGCAGATGTTTGATGCCGCGATTGTCAGCGCCAATCCGGCCCGTGCCGTTTTGGCTCATCTTCCGCAAAAGCCGAAGGGTCGCTGCATCGTGGTTGGAGCAGGCAAAGCCTCCGCCGCAATGGCTGCGGCGCTTGATACAGCTTGGCCCGATGTGAACCTCTCAGGCGTCGTGGTGACCCGCGATGGCCATGCGGTTCCCGCCGGTCGTATCAAAATACTGGAAGCGTCGCACCCCGTGCCCGATTCCAGGAGCGTGGCAGCGGCCCAACAGATCACGGATGCCGTGCAGGGGTTGAGCGGCGACGATTTGGTCATAGCATTGATTTCCGGCGGCGGTTCGGCGTTGATGACCATGCCCGCCGGCAGAATGAGCCTCGCGGACAAGCAGGCCGTCAACCGCGAATTGCTGGCCAGTGGCGCCACCATCGACGACATGAATATCGTCCGAAAGCATCTCTCGCGCATCAAGGGCGGGCGTCTGGCTATGGCCGCACGGCCCGCGAGGCTGTTGACGCTGGTGATTTCGGATGTGCCAGGGGATGATCCGGCCATCATCGCTTCGGGGCCAACCATTGCGGACGCCAGCACCCGGGCGCAGGCGCGCGACATCGTGACGCGAACCAATATGCGCTTGCCCGCCTCGGCAATTGAAGTGCTGGCGGGGAGCGAGGACGCGCGCGAAACGGGCACATTTTCAGATGTGGTGCATGTGATAGCAGCTCCGCTCATGGCACTGGAGGCCGCCGCCAAGCTTGCGCAAGCGGCGGGCGTGACGCCCATGATTTTGGGCGATGCACTCGAAGGTGAAGCCAGCGAACTTGGCATATTCATGGCCGGCATGGCGCAAAGCGTCAAACGCCACGGCTTACCCGTAAAGGCCCCGGCGGTGCTGCTCTCGGGCGGTGAAACCACGGTCAGTATCGGCCATGGCCATGCCGGCAGGGGCGGTCGCAACACCGAGTTTCTGCTCAGCTTTGCGCTCGCCAACAAGGACGCGCCCGCCATATGGGCTCTGGCCGGCGACAGCGACGGCATTGATGGAACCGAGGATGCCGCAGGCGCGATTGTCACACCCGATACATTGTCACGCGGTAATCTTGCGGAGATGGACATCCGTAATTTTTTGCGTGACCATGATTCATACTGCTATTTTGATGCTATCAACGATTTGATCCGCACGGGTCCGACCTTGACGAACGTCAACGATATTCGTGCCATCCTCATAACTTAAGGAATCCCGATGCACCGCCAACGTAAAGCCAAAATACTTGCAACCGTTGGCCCGGCAAGTTCCTCGCCGGAAATGCTCAGGAAGCTGTTGCTGGCCGGCGTGGATACGTTCCGCCTCAACTTCAGCCACGGCACCCATGAAGATCACGCCAAGGTTCATGCCGCCATTCGCGCGCTGGAAACCGAGGTCAACCGGCCCATCGGTATTTTGCAGGATTTGCAAGGCCCGAAAATCCGTGTGGGCAAGATCGAGGGTGACAAGATCAGCGTGCAAGCAGGCGAAATGCTGCGCTTCGTCCAGACTTCGGCTGAAGGCGGCAAGGACGCCATCCCGCTGCCGCACCCCGAAATATTTGCGGTGATTTCGCCCGGCGATGACCTGCTCATCGACGACGGCCGGGTTCGGGTGCGCGTGCGGGGCATTTTGACCGATGAATTGACCGCCGAAGTCATCACCGGCGGCATCATCTCGAACCGCAAGGGCGTCAACCTTCCCGGCACCATTCTTGATGTATCGCCACTCACCGCCAAGGATCGCGCCGATCTGGAATTTGGCCTCGCCCTGGGCATGGATTGGGTCGCGCTGTCCTTCGTGCAAAAGCCGGGGGATCTGATTGAGGCCCGCGCCCTGATCGGTGATCGTGCCGGCCTCGTCGCCAAAATCGAAAAGCCCTCCGCGCTCGATCACATTGACGCCATTATCGCGCTGACCGACGCCGTCATGATCGCCCGCGGCGATCTGGGCGTCGAAATTCCGCATTGGGAAGTGCCGGGTCGCCAGAAGGAATTGATCCGCGCCTGCCGTCTTGCGGTCAAGCCGGTTATCGTCGCGACGCAAATGCTCGATTCGATGGTAGCCGCGCCCACGCCGACCCGCGCCGAGGCTTCCGACGTCGCCACCGCCATTTACGACGGTGCCGACGCGGTGATGTTATCGGCTGAATCGGCTTCCGGCGATTATCCGGTTGAGACTGTCACCATGATGGACCGGATCATCCAGAGCACCGAAGGGCACAAGCTTTACCGCTCGATCATCGCCGCATCGCAAAGCAGCGAAGTGCAGTCGCCACCGCACGCCATCGCCGGTGCCGCCGCCGATCTGGCCGAATCCATCCATTGCCCCGCCATTGTCGCCTTCACCTCCAGCGGCACCACGGCGGCGCGCATTGCCCGCAAGCGCCCAAGCGTCGCCATTATGGCCATCACTCCGCACATCAATGTGGCGCGGCGGCTCTGCCTGATGTGGGGCATCCACAGCGTCGTCTCTCAGGACATTCACACCTACGAGGAAATGGTCACCGAGGCATCGCGGCAAGTGCTTGCCGAGAATTTTGCTACACGCGGGCAATGTGTCGTGGTTGTCGCCGGCATTCCCTTTGCGCAGGCGGGCACCACCAACAACCTTCGCGTCGTGCAATGCTGAAGGGCGCGGGTCGCGGCTATTCCCGCAAGGCGGGCAAGCCAATGCCCGTGCTCTCGAAGCCACCATCGACGGCAATGATCTGCCCGGAGACATAGGAAGCGTTTTCCGAGCACAGGAAGGTGATGACACGCCCGATCTCCTGCTCGCTGCCGTAGCGGTTG
This sequence comes from Hyphomicrobiales bacterium, assembly GCA_019075865.1. GTDB lineage: Bacteria > Pseudomonadota > Alphaproteobacteria > Rhizobiales > Beijerinckiaceae > REEB77. The sequence goes on from JAGXAN010000012.1 coordinate 62,845, forward strand.
AGCGGGATCGCATCATGGTAGGCGGCGATGATGGCAGGCGAATGCACCGCCATTGCCAGCTTGGTGCGCACCGGCCCCGGACAAACACAATTGGCGCGAATGCCAAATTCGCCGAGTTCCGCAGCCTGCTGCTTGGTCAGGTGGATGACCGCAGCCTTGGACGTGCCATAAGCGACGCGCAAGGTGGAAGCGCGAAGGCCGGAAATCGACGCGATGTTGACGATGGCCCCGCGCGACGCCTTGAGCGCCGGGGTGCAAGCTTGCGTCACCAGAAACACGCCATCCAGATTGGTCTCCATCACCCGCCGCCAGCGAGCAAAATCCGTGCCTTCTATCGGGCCAAAATCCGCCACACCGGCATTGTTTACCAGAGCATCGATTCGGCCAAAACCGTGCATGACGGCCTTTACCATTTCATCCACTTCATCGGGAATGGAAACATCCTGAAAGAACGCCGAAGCGCCATTGATGCCCGCAGAGGAGGCGCTCAATTCATCACGGTCGCGATCCACCATCGCCACCCGCCAACCCATCTCAATGAATAGCTTTGTTGTGGCCAGTCCGATACCGCGCGCAGCACCCGTAACCAATGCAACCTTGTCTGTCATTTTTCGCCCCTAGCTGAGTGTTATACTTATTGGCAATATTACAACCCTGTCAAGAAAGCTTGGGGCCCCGCCCGCAGGGTCAAACGTCGCCTCATTGATCCGCGATTCCAGGCGGTTCACCAATAATTCGGGCGCTCTGGAATAACCAAATTGGGGCCATGCAATGATTGTCTTCATGTCCTGCTGGCGAACTCAGTCCGGGCACATTATCCAGCCTGCGCGCGCGGGCGGATGCGGTCTCCCTTCATCTTTGACCCATTGAGGCGTCCGGGCGCTGGGCACCGAACGGTATAATGCCCCGCATTGCAAATCGAGACACAAGGACGCAGAATTTGCGCACGCATGCATGTTACTATGACAACTGAGCGCACAGTCATTACAGGAACAAGCGACAGGATCGGATTGCAACATGAATTCGAATGTCCGGAACGTGGTTCTGTTACTGGTGGCGGGCGGCATTGGCTGGGCGATCTGGTATCATATGCGGCCGGTTCCCACTGTGGCCTGGCAGGGATACGCAGAAGCGGACTTTCTCAAAATCGGGCCAACGCAAGCGGGCCAATTGACGAAACTGGGCGTGCAGCGCGGCGATCTGGTCAAACCCGGCACGCTGCTGTTTGCGCAAGATGATGCGCTTGACCTTGCCGCCTTGCAGCAGGCGCAGCAGCAATTGGGTCAGGCGCAAGCCCAGCTTCGCAATCTCCAGGGCAAAAGCCGCGCGCAGCAAATTGACCAGGCGCAATCCAATCTGGCCGGAACTGCAGCCTCGCTCAATCTCGCGCAAATCAATTTCAACCGCAATCAATCGCTGTTCAGCACCCACACCATCGGTCGTCAGGCGCTGGACCAAAGTCAATCCGAGCTTCTCGTGGCCACGGCCCAGAACAAGGCCGCCGCCGCCGCGCTGGCGCAGTTGCAGCAACCGGTCGGTCGCGCTTCAGAAATAGAGGCCCAGAATTTCGCCGTGCAGGCCGCCACTGCGGCGGTGGCGGCAGCGCAATGGCACGTCGCACAACGCGAGGTGCGCGCAACCGTTGATGCGCGGGTTGCCGATACCGAAGCATTACCCGGCGAAACCATTGCCGCCGGCGCGCCGGTCGTATCCCTTTTGCCGCCCGGCAACATATTCGTGCGCTTTTTCGTGCCCGAGACCGCCCTGGCCAGCCTTCAGCCCGGCCAGCAGGTCAAACTCGCCTGCGACAATTGCCCAAAGGATTTGACCGGCACCATTTCATTCATCAATTCGCAATCCGAATACACGCCACCGGTAATCTACAGCGAATCCAGCAAGGCCAAGCTGGTGTTCATGGTCGAGGCCCGTCCGCCACCTGAAAGCGCCAGCCTGCTTCATCCCGGCGAGCCGATCACGGTAATGCCACTCCAGCAAATGGCCGGAGCTTCAGGCAAATGAGCGAATTTGCCATTGACGTTCAGGGGCTCACCAAGAGCTTTGGCACCCACAAGGTCGTTGACAGCCTCGACCTGCGGGTTGCGGAGGGCGAAATCTGCGGTTTTCTGGGGGCCAATGGATCGGGCAAGACCACGACCATCCGATTGCTGAGCGGCCTGCTGAAACCCGATGCCGGTCGCGGCCAGTGTATCGGTTTCGATATTTTGAAACAAACCGATCAGATCCGACGCCAGATCGGCTACATGACCCAGAAATTCAGCTTTTACGAAGACCTCACGGTATTTGAAAATCTCTATCTGGTGGCGGGGATTTATGAGATCCCGCAGCCCAAATCAGCCATCGACAAGGTTGTCCGCGATCTTGGCCTTGCGCCCTATATCCAAAATCTGGCCGGCACCCTGTCGGGCGGCTGGAAGCAAAGGCTTGCCTTGGCCGCCTGCGTGCTGCATCGGCCCAAGCTCCTGCTGCTGGATGAACCGACCGCCGGGGTGGATGTCAAGGCGCGGCGCGAGTTTTGGGATTTGCTGCACGATATGGCCGCGCAGGGCATTACGGTTCTGGTCTCCACCCATTACATGGACGAAGCGGCGCGCTGCAAACGCATCGTTTATCTGGCCAATGGCCGCATCGTGGTGCAGGGCGACCCGCAGTCGCTGGCCGCGGGTTCCGGGCTGATCACTTTCGAGATCAAGGCCGATAATGTCGACGCCCTTGCCCATGAAGCGCGCCAGCTTTCAGGCGTCGAGGCCGCCGCCGTTTTCGGGCCGCTGCTACACGTGGCCGGCACGCAGCGCGCCACTCTGGAAGCCTCCCTGCACGGCCTCGTCGCCGAGGGCTGGCGCGAGGTCGAGCCTACGCTGGAGGATGTATTCATTCACCTGCTGGCCGTCGGAGGGCCGGGCTGATGTCAGGCTTTTACCACCGCCTTTGGGCGCTGTTGCGCAAGGAATGGATCCAGATGTGGCGCGATCCGTTGACCCTGCGCCTCATATTGGTGCTGCCATTGCTGCAATTGGTGCTTTACGGCTTTGCCATCAATTCCAATCCGAAAAACCTGCCCACCGGCATTCTTTCTGCCGGTTATTCGAAATATGAGCGAACCCTGATCGCGGCCATGCAGAATACCGGCTATTTCGATGTGCGCACCCTGCACTCGGAAAAAGAGGGTGAGGACGGCCTCGTTCAAGGCAAATTGTTGTTCGTGATGAACATACCCGCCAATTTTGATCGATTGATTGACCGCGGCGACACGCCATCGGTGTTGATGGATGCCGATGCCACCGACCCCTCGGCGGTCGGCAATGCCATGGCCGCCCTCGGCACATTGACCAATTCGCTGACCCGCGACCTGCCGCCAACCGGCCAGGCGCAAATTCGCGGACCACCGTTCCAGTTTCAAATCCATGCCCGCTACAACCCGGAACAATTGACCGTGCTCAATGTGCTGCCCGGATTGATCTGCCTGGTTTTGATCTTCTCCACCCTGTTTTTGACAACTTTGTCCATCGCCAAGGAGCGCGAGCGCGGCACCATGGAAAACCTGCTGGCGACGCCCGTGCGGCCGGTGGAAATGATGATTGCCAAAATCGTGCCCTATGTCTTCATCGGCTATGCGCAGGTTGTGCTGATTCTGGTGGTCTCCACCTTGATGTTTGCCCTGCCCATTCGCGGCTCGCTTGTTCTGCTCATGCTGGCACTCGGCCTGTTCATCATCAGCAATCTGGCTTTGGGGCTGACTTTCTCATCCATCGCCTCCAACCAGATGCAAGCGCAGCAGATGGCGCAATTCACGCTGATGCCGTCCTTTATTCTTTCCGGGTTTTTCTTCCCGTTTTCGGGCATGCCGGCATGGGCACAATGGATCGGCGAAATGCTGCCAACGACCCACATCATCCGCGTCGTCCGTGGCATATTGCTCAAGGGCAGCAGCTTTGACCAAATCATCAATGACCTCTGGCCAATTGCACTATTTGCGCTTGCGGCGATATTTGTGTCCGTGAGCTTCTACCGCGAGACGCTGGATTGAATCTGCAGAATCTGGCGTATGTTCCAACCCGAAAATGTGGAATTTGATGCAGATCATTGGCTCAACTTGTTAAAGCTGTCACCAAAATAGCATCTTTGCAGGCTGACCCGTCCAGAGGCACTCCATGAGCACCTATCGGCTTGAACGATTGTTTGAACCCGGATCCATCGCACTCGTGGGTGCCAGCGCACGCAAAGGTTCGATTGGTGCGGCGGTGCTGGACAACCTGCGCCGTGCCCAGCCCAAAGCGGCGCTTTATCTGATCAACCCGCATCTTGCGGAAATCGACGGCGTGCCGTGCCACAAGCGCCTCACTGACCTGCCCGGCCCACTGGATTTGGTGGTGATCGCCACGCCGCCCGAAACCATTCTGGAAATTATCGAGGAAGCCTGCGCCCTGAATGTCGCGGTGGCCGTCATCATCACCGCCGGGTTGGGCCATGGCCAGGGCTCGATCGCCGAAGCCGTGCATGGGGCGGCGCGCAAAAGTGGCTTGCGCATTGTCGGGTCCAATTGCATCGGCGTGCTGTCGCCGCGCGCTGGGCTCAACGCCAGCTTTCTCTCCCGACCTGTCGCGCCCGGCCAGTTGGCGCTGATCTCGCAATCGGGTGCCATAGTGGCCGCGCTGGCCGAATGGGCCTTTGACAACCATGTCGGCTTTTCCGGCATCGTCTCGCTAGGCGATCAGATCGATGTCGATTTTGGTGATTGCCTCGACTATTTCGCAATCGACCCGGACACCCGCGCTATTCTGCTTTATATTGAGGCGATTGACGACGCGCGCAAGTTCATGTCCGCCGCCCGCGCCGCGGCGCGCACCAAACCCATTATCGTCGTCAAGGGCGGTCGCCACAAAGCGGGAGCCAAGGCAGCACAGTCGCATACCGGTGCGCTCGCCGGTTCAGACGCAGTCTATGACGCGGCCTTTCATCGCGCCGGATTGCTGCGCGTGATCGACCTCGAGGAATTGTTTGCCGCCGCCGAGACCCTCTCTCACAATCAACCCATTTACGGCGAGCGGGTCGCCATTCTCACCAATGGCGGCGGTATTGGTGTTCTGGCCGTTGACCGGTTGATCGACCTTGGCGGCAGTCTGGCCACCCTGGCCGCGCCCACGCTTGCCACGCTTAACGGGCTGTTGCCTAAAACCTGGTCGGGCGGCAACCCCATTGACATCATCGGCGATGCCGATGCCGCGCGCTATGAAGCCGCCATGAATTGCCTGCTCGGATGCGACGAACTTGACGCCATTCTGGTTATCAATTGCCCGACGGCCCTCGCAACCAGCGCTGATACCGCCGCAGCCGTCGCCAAATCCGTGACCCATGCCCGCCACCTGGCCTCTGGCATGCTGCCAAGGCCCAAACCTGTCGTCGCAGTATGGCTCGGCGACGAAGCCGAATGGGCACCGATTTTCGAAGCAGCCGGCATTGCCCATTACCACAATGAGGTCGATGCGGTGCGCGGTTTGATGCATCTGGTCCATTACCGTCGCTCCCAGGACGCGCTATTGGCCCTGCCGCCCAGCGTTCCAGCCGAATTCGTAACCGATACCGCCGCCGCAAAAAAAGTCATTGCCGCCGCGCTGGCCAAAGGCCAGACATGGCTGGATCCCGTTTCGGTAACGCAGGTTCTGGAGGCCTATGGCATCCCCGTGGCCGGTAATTATGAAGCGCGCGACCGCGAGGAAGCCATCCACCTCGCCACCATCCTGCTGCAGCTCAATGGCGCGCTCGCCATGAAAATCCTGTCACCGGATATAACCCATAAATCGGATGTGGGCGGCGTGCGTCTGGATCTGCGCTCGCCGCAGGCAGTGGGCGTCGCCTATGCCGACATGATGGAGGCCGTGGCCAAGCACCGCCCCGACGCCACGCTCGAAGGCGTGATTCTGCAACCCATGATCCAGCGCCCCGGCGCACTCGAACTGATCGCGGGCCTGGCGGATGACCCCACCTTTGGCCCCGTCATATTGTTTGGCCATGGCGGCACGGCGGTCGAAGCCGTTAAAGACAAGGCGCTGGCCCTGCCACCCTTGAATATGACCCTCGCGCGCGAATTGATCGCCGGCACACGCATATCCCGCCTCATGGCTGGCTATCGGGATGTGCCGGCTGTCCAAGCCGACGCGGTGGCGCTGTTGTTGGTCAAGCTGTCGCATCTGAGCGCCGACCTGCCGGAAATTCGTGAATTGGACCTCAACCCCGTGCTGGCGGATGCATCGGGGGTCATCGTCGTTGACGCCCGGATTTCCATTGCACGACTCGCCGTCGGGATCTCTCCGGCCATGGCCAATATGCGCTTTGCGATCCGCCCCTATCCCAAGGAATGGGAATGCGACCGGGTATTGCCGGGTGGGCGGCCGCTGCACCTGCGCCCGCTGCGCACCGACGACACGCGGTTGTATGAGGCGTTTTTCAGCCACGTCACCCGCGATGACCTGCACAAACGCTTTTTTTCATCCATGCGCAACGCCAGCCCTGCCCTGATCGCCCGCCTGACCCAGATCGATTACGGGCGCACCATGGTGTTTTTGGCCCTCGACGCCAAGGATGGCATCATTTTGGGCGTGGTCCGCCTCGAAACCGATGCCAACCACAGCCACGGTGAATTTGCGATTTTGGTGCGCTCCGATTGCAAGGGGCAGGGTTTGGGCTGGATATTGATGGAACAATGCCTTGCCTTTGCCAAAGCCGAAGGCCTTGCCAGCGTCGATGGACAGGTGCTCCGCGAAAATACAATAATGCTGAAAATGTGCGCGGAATTTGGCTTTGCCATCGAGGCGGATGCGAATTCGCCCGAAATCCGGAAAGTTTCGCTGCAACTCTCGGTGCTCACCCCCAAGATGGCCTCATTGACACCTTCGCCAGCCTAGGGAGGGGAAACATTGCCTTACCGCTCCATCACGGACCTGCCACCCGGTGTCCACAACCACCTGCCCGAACACGCGCAGGAAATATTTCTGGCCGCCTTCAACAGCGCCTTCGAAGAATATGCGGATCGCGCGGATCGCGAGGAATTAAGCTTTCGCGTCGCTTGGGCCGCCGTCAAGCGAAGCTATCGCAAAGCCGGTGACCAATGGGTAGCCAAGTAGGCAAGCCGTGCGCCCGCACTGAAATTTCATTCGACAATGTTTGTAAGGGTGCATGAGCCTGATTGTGTCGTGCCCCCGACAGATTCTCACGAAGGATCATGATAGTCCCGATGACACGAGCCAGCTGATCCGACGCGCATATTCGAGGCGCGCCCGGGCACCAAAGCCGGCCATGAACGGGAGTGCAACGGCCGTGTATGAGTGCGCCATACCCATTTCATCGGGCAGGTTTGCCGCTGCGCCAGCGTTCCTGTCGCTGCGCCTTACAATCCCTTTGAGCATAAAAGGGCGGATGCTTTGATGCCGGGCAGCCGACAATCACACCTGTATGGGGCCTTTTTGCGCACGAGGGGACGAGCCCGCCTGTTTGCGGTGGGCGGCATCGTGCGACTGGTCCAATCATTATCGGCAACGCGAAAGCCGTCAGGGCCGAACGGCGGGCAAGCCGCCAATGCCGGCCAAAAACGCAGTAAACGTGGCATTTTGGAGAAATTGATGAGCCAGTTTCCAACACCAAACCCGCCGGGTGGCCCCAGCGCATCCGGCCTGTCGCAAGCGCTCCGTGATGCTGGGGTGACGCATATGGTCACGGTGCCGGATTTCGTTCAGTTCGCGCTGCATGAAAAAATCGGTGCGCCAGGCAGCCCTCTCCGGCAGGTGTTCGCTTGCAGCGAGGACCAGGCTCTCACCACCGCCACGGGCCTCTACATTGGCGGCGCGAAGCCGGCGGTGATGATGCAAAATCAGGGCTTCTACAAATGCATGAACACGCTGCGCGCCACTTGTATCGATTCAGGCGTGCCGCTCGTATTCTTCGTGGGTCAATTTGGACGCGAACAAGAGAATTTTGGGCACCCGGCACGAGAATCTGGACGCAGCGTGGTGCGAATCATGGAGCCGCTGCTGGAGGCGATCGGCATCAAATACTGGAATGTCGACGATGAAGCGGATGTCGCGAAGGTCGGCGAAGCATTCGCGCATGCGCACGCCGCCGAGACGGCCGCCATTGTTCTGATCGGCCGGCACGTCACCTGGAACTGAACGCGGAGGAAACCATGAAAATCGCCCAAGCCTGCAATGCGATCGCCGCAGCACGCAAACAATACTGCCCGCAGGCACCGCTGGTCGCCACCATGACCGCGCAATTCATGTTCGACATGCTCGGTGAGACCGAGCGGCGCATCGATTCCGTGCCGCTGATGGGCGGCGCTGCCGGCCTCGGCCTCGGCCTCGCGCTCGCGCGTCCGGATCTCCCGGTGATCGTGGTCGATGGCGATTCGAGCCTGCTGATGGAACTGGGCGGTCTCGTAACGGTCGTCCAGAACAAGCCTTCGAAGTTCATTCATTTCGTCATGAACAACGGCGTGCAGTTCAATGGCATCACCAATATTCCACGGCCCGGCAGCGAAGCTGCCTGCGATTTCGCGGCGATGGCGCGCGCCGCCAAATACCAGGATGCACGACGGATCGACACAACCGACGCATTGATTGCCGCATTGCCAGAAATTCTGGCGCAAAACGGCACCACATTTGTCGAACTGATCGTCGAGGCCGATGATCGCCGCATCGGCCCAGCAACACCACAACCCTTGCTGCCCGCATTCCAGTTTGTGCGCATGCGCCAAGGCGTTCAGAAATTGAAGGCCGTCCTCGCCCATTGAGACACGCATCAATTGAGGAATCACATGACCGATACATTCGATTACATCATCGTGGGTGCTGGTTCCGCCGGTGCTGCGCTTGCCGCGCGGCTGACTGAAGACGGCCGCTTCACCGTATTGCTCCTCGAAGCTGGCCCGCGGGACAAGAGCTTCTGGACCCGCATGCCGATGGGCCTCGCGAAAGTGTTCGGTTCCGGCTTCTACCAACGCCGGTACTTCACCGAGCCAGACCCGCAGATGAATGCCCGCAAGATCTACTGGCCGCGCGGCTGGGTTGTCGGCGGTTCGTCCACTGTCAACGGCATGATTTGGGTGCATGGCACGCCGCGCGAATATGATTTGTGGGCCGCAGACGGGTGCCCGGGCTGGGCCTATGCCGATCTGCTTCCGTGGTTCAAAAAAATTGAGACCTATACGGGGGGAGACGATCGGTATCGCGGCAAGGACGGCCCGGTGACGGTCACGGAATTTCAACCGGTCGATGGCTTGCCAGATGCTTTTCTGGATGCGGTCGCGGCGGCCGGCGTTGCGCCGCGTGTCAAGGATTACAATGCCCGCGGCCATGGCGGCAGCTATCTCCAGTTCAACACCCGCAAAGGCGTGCGTTGCAACACGCGCATGGCCTATCTGGATCCGGCGCAAGGCCGGAAAAACCTGGTTTTGAAAACCGGCGCATTCGTCAGCCGAATTCTGCTCGAAGGTAAACGCGCGGTGGGCGTGCGCGCCCGCATCGATGGCAAGGAAGGCGATTTCCGCGTGAAAAGGGAGGTTATCCTTTGCGGTGGCTCCTTCAACTCGCCGCAACTTCTCGAATTGTCCGGCATTGGACGCAAGGACGTATTGGACAAGGCGGGCGTGCCCCAACTGCATGAACTGAACATGGTCGGGGAGAACCTGAGCGAGCACGTCTACAGCCCCATCGCCTATCGCGCCCGGCCCGGCGTCAGCTGGAACCAAACGCTCTCCAATCCGGTGACCCAGGCCACGAATGTCGCGCGCTGGTTGACGAAGGGCGATGGCCCAATGTCGAGCTCGTCGATCACCGCACAAGCGTTTGCCGACAGCGCCGGCGGAACCGACGCCGACCTCAAGATTCAGGTTCAGCAAGTGACCAGCAGCAGCAACCGCGGCGCCGGGAAAGTCGAACTCGACAAATTCGACGGTTTCACGATCGCTTCGTTCCAGATCCGGCCACGCTCACGCGGAACCTGCCATATCGCCAACAGCGATCCAGCCGCCGATCCAAAACTCGTCTCGAACCATTTCACGCATTCCGACGACCTCGAAGCCTGCCTCAAGGCGCTCAAGCTATCGCGTCGCATCGCGGCCACCGGGCCACTCTCCAAGCTGATTGAGGCTGAGATTCGGCCCGGATCGGGCGCAGCCAGCGACGAGGCGCTGGTCGAATATCTGCGCGCAACCGGTGCCACCGCCTTCCACCCTGTTGGCACGTGCCGGATGGGCGTGGATTCGGTGCAATCGGTCGTCGATGCGCGACTGAAAGTTCACGGGATCGAGGGCTTGCGGGTCGCCGACGGCTCGGTGATGCCCACGATCGCCGCCACCAACACCAATGCGATCTGCATTGCCATAGGCGAACGCGCGGCATCATTTATCCTGTCAGAATAGCCCCGCAGCCTTGGGCCGCCCCTCGACCCCGCTTATGTTCCCACGCCATCTGTCATGTTTGGCTTGGCCCAAAGCGCCCAGCCTGATAAAATCAAGGCGTAAAATCACGCTTGCGCCGGGTAGTGCGTACGGCTTCGGGTTTTTGCAAGCGCTATTCGAAGCGCAGCATCAGCTTTTGCAAGCGCGGACGCACATTCAAAAACAGCAGATAGAGCCGCTCCAATGCGGCCAGCACCAGGGTATTTTTTGCGGCCAAGCCCAGCGGGCGCAACAGCGGAATGGCTCGCCACATGGCAGAAAAAGCCGCCGCACCCGAAAATATTTCGCCGTTTTCCGAGGCGTGAAAGCGCGCCAGCATCACGCTTTTATCGATCGGGCATTGGGCATCGTCGCTCGCAATGTCGATAAATTTGATTTTTGCGGCCTTGTCCAGCCGTCGCATCAGCGCAATTTCGCGCCTGCACAGGGGACAGCCGCCATCAAACCAAACAATCAACTTCGTCATATCGCTCAAATCCCGATCTCCTGCATGAAAGCTGCCGCATCGCGCTTAATTTCCTGCCGCCGTGCATCGTCCATTTTTGCAAGCGCGACATAGGGCAATGCCATGCGCGGATTGCCTCGCAGCTGCGTCTCGTTTTCGATGAGGAAATTCCAGTACAGCGGGTTGAACGGGCAAGCGCGTTCGCCGGTTTTAAGCGCCGGATCATAATAGCAACCGGCGCAGTAATCCGACATACGGTTGATATAGGCCCCCGATGCGGCATAGGGTTTGGATGCCAGAAGGCCACCGTCGGCATACATAACCATGCCGTGCACATTGGGCAGTTCGACCCATTCATAAGCGTCGAGATAGACCAGCAGATACCATTCCTCAATCTGGCGCGGCTCGACGCCGAGCAAGAGCGCGAAATTTCCGGTAATCATCAGCCGCTGGATATGATGCGCGTAAGCCGTGCGTTTGGTGACATCGATCACCTGTTTCAGGCAATTCAGACGCGTCTGGCCGCTCCAATAAAGCGATGGCAAATCTCGCTTCGCATGAAGTGCATTTTTCTCGCGATAGCTGGGCATCTCCAGCCAATACAGCCCACGCACATATTCGCGCCAGCCAAGAATTTGCCGGATGAAGCCTTCCGCCGCGTTGAGCGGCGCGCGCCCCTCCAGATATTCCGTCTCGGCGGCGCGGCAGACCTCCCGCGCGCCCAGCAGGCCAATGTTGAGATAGGGGGACAAAAGCCCGTGAAACAGGAAATCCTCACCCTGTTTCATCGCATCCTGAAAGTCGCCGAAATGGGCCAGGCAATCTTGAATAAAATGGGCGAGTGCCCGCAACGCATCAGCGCGCGTGACGGCCCAGTCAAACGGTTCCAGATCGCCAAAGTGTTTTGGAAAGGTTCGCTCCACCAGCGCCATTACGTCGCGGGTGATGGCATCCGGCTCAAAGCGTGATCGCTTCGGCGGCTTCAAACTTTTCGGCAAGGGTTTGCGGTTTTCACTATCGAAATTCCATTTGCCGCCTGTAGGCTCATCGCCTTGCATCAAAATGCCGGTTTTCCGGCGCAGTTCGCGATAAAAAAATTCCATGCGGTAGTTTTTGCGCCCCTTGGCCCACAGGGCAAAAAAGGCCTGCGAGGCGTAAAACCGCATGTCCTGCCGAATTTCAACCGGGCAATCGAGCGCCCAATCTTCGATCATCTGCATCACCCGCCATTCGGAAGCTTCGGTGACAATCACGCGCTCCGGCCTATGCCGCTCTAGCGCCCGCGCCAATTCTCCGGTGAAGGAGCCGCTGTTTTGCGGGTCATCAAGGGTAACATAATCAACGCGATAGCCCGCTTCGCGAAGCTCTTGCGCAAAATGCCGCATCGCCGAAAAGATAAAGACCAGCTTTTGCTTGTGATGGCGCACGTAGTTGGCCTCTTCCGCAACCTCAACCATCAAAACCACGTCACCGGCCGCAATATCGCGCAGCGACGACATGCCTCTCGACAATTGGTCACCCAAGACAAACCGCAGCGTGCTCATTTGGATTGCCGGCATTTGTCGGAGCAATATTTTACCTCGGCCCAGACTTTTTCCCATTTTTTACGCCACACGAACACCCGCCCGCAGGTGGCGCATTGCTTTTGGGGCAGATCGGATTTTTTGCGCATTTTAGCCATGAGATAGTTACGTGCACCGGCCGAAACTGGATTGGTTTGAAAGCCACATTTATCAAACAAAAATCCACCCATTTTGCAGCAAGCCAACCCAGAACATGGCGATAAGCCAAACGCGATCCGCTTGGGCGCAGTGTCACCCACCACCGCGATAGCATCAAAACCGGCAACGACGCGCGGTGCCACAAGCCGGCCTAAAAGCCTTACCTGCATCGGGTCAAAATTAAAGGCTGCTTTCTGGCCGATCTTTTTGGACATTGCTTGACACCCAAGATGCACATGTTGTTTGGTCATGCTTCAGGGGAGCTCAGAATGCCCGGGCGTTGGAAGCTGGCGCAATGGATAACGCGATCGCCTCGACTGGCAGATGCCAAACGCGCACGCGCACGCCTCGCTGATTTGATGCGCGATGAGCGGGCCATCGCGGCAAATCTTCCCGACCTCGAAACATTGCCGGCGGCCCGAGACCTGCTGCTGGGAATCGCCGATCATTCGAGCTTTCTTTGGGATATTGCCTCGCGCGATCCGGCTAGCCTCGCCGCACTCTTCGAGGGGAAACCGGGCACCATCTTTGCCGAAGGCCTAGCCCGACTTGCGCTTGAATGCGACGCGGCTGGCGATGACGAGGCGGTGATGCGCCTGCTTCGGCTGGCGCGCCGCAAGGTGGCCTTGTTGATCGCTCTTGCCGATATTGGTGGCGTCTGGAGCATAGATGAGGTGATGGAGGCGCTGACCGCATTCGCGGACACGGCGACATCGGCGGCTTTGCGACAAGCCCTGCGCGCGGCCGCAGCCGGGGGCCACCTGCAATTGGCTGATCACGCTCGGCCGGAAGCCAATTGCGGGCTGACCGTTTTGGCGCTTGGAAAACATGGCGCGCGCGAGCTCAACTATTCAAGCGACATCGATTTGATGCTGTTTTTTGATCCCGACGCGTCCACCATTCCCGAGGGCCACACGCCGGGCATCGAATTCGTCCGCATCGCCCGTGCGCTTGTTCGCCTGCTTCAGGAAAACACGCAAGACGGCTACGTCCTGCGGGTGGATTTGCGTTTGCGGCCAGACCCAGGCTCCACGCCAATCGCCATATCGCTGCCGGCGGCCTTTGATTATTACGCCACGGCTGGACAAAACTGGGAACGTGCTGCGCTGATCAAGGCGCGTCCCGTGGCGGGCGATCTGGAATTAGGGTTCCGGTTTCTCGCCGATCTTGCGCCGTTCATCTGGCGCAAATATTTTGACTATGCGGCCATTGCCGACATCCATGCGATGAAACGGCAAATTCATGCGGTGCGCGGTCACGACGAGGTCTCGGTCGCGGGCCATAATATCAAGCTCGGCCGCGGCGGCATTCGCGAGATCGAATTCTTTGTCCAGACCCAGCAGCTCATTTTTGGTGGCCGTCGGCGAGATTTGCGGGGATCGCGCACACTGGACATGCTGATCGAATTGCAACGCGACGCATGGATCACGCAAGAAACGGTCGAGGAACTTTCCGCCGCCTATCGCTATCTTCGCGTCGTCGAACATCGGCTGCAAATGATCGCCGACGAACAAACACAGCGTATTCCGGACGACCCTTCGGCACTGGCGCGCTTCGCCCGCTTCATGGGTCACGCGAAAGTCTCGTCCTTCGAAGCGGAAATGATCGGGCAATTGCGCCGCGTCGAGCAAAATTACGCGCGGCTTTTCGAACATGCACCGGAGTTACATACGCGGGCGGGAAGTCTGGTATTTACAGGCGTCGAGGATGATCCCGATACAGTGCAGACCCTCGCGAAAATGGGCTTTAACGATCCCTCCCGCGCCATTGAGACCGTGCGTGGCTGGCACTTTGGTCGCCGCCCGGCATTGCGGGGGGAGCGCGCGCGCGAAGTTCTGACCGAGCTTGTGCCAGCATTGATCGAAGCCTTGGCCGACAGCGGCGTACCCGACGCCGCGCTTGCCGCGCTGGACGAGGCGATGGCGAGAATGCCAGCCGCCACCGAGCTTTTCACGATCCTTCGGTCGAATGCGAAGGTGCGAGCGCTCTTTGCCGATATTCTGGGCGGCGCACCGAGGCTGGCGCGCATCGTCGAGCAGCGACCCCATGTGCTTGATGCCGTCATAGACCCAACGAGCGGGCACGCGCCCGCCGCGATTGAGTCCTATACAGCAGCAATCGGCAATCTGGAGCACCATGCCGTCGCAACCGAGAGCTTTCTGAACGAAATGCGTAATTTGGCGCGCGAGGAGATGTTTATTATCAGCGCCCGCACGCTTTCGGGGACAATCGATCCGCCAATCGCGGGGCACGCCTATTCGGCACTCGCCGAAGCCATCCTGCGCGCCATCATGGCGCGGGTGGAAGCCGATTTGGCCATTGAACATGGCCGTGTGCCGGGCGGGCGCTGCGCGGTCGTGGCCATGGGACGGCTCGGATCGCGCGAAATGACGGCAACCTCCGATCTTGACCTCATTCTCATTTATGAATTCGGCGAAATCGGGGAATCAGACGGCCCCAAACCTTTGGACGCAACGCGCTATTATGCGCGTCTGACGCAGCGCCTCATCGCCGCGTTGAGCGCTCTTACCGCGCGCGGCAAGATCTATGATATTGACATGCGGCTTCGCCCCTCCGGCCGGGCCGGGCCGATCGCGACGCGGTTCGCCAGCTTCAATGAATATCAGAAAAGCGAAGCCGAGACCTGGGAGCACCTCGCATTATCTCGCGCGCGCGTAGTGGCGGGTGATCTGTCACTCGCCCGAGAGATCGAGGCCTGCGTGACCGAGGTGCTGTGTATGCCCCGCGATCTTGCGATATTAAAGAGAGACGTGCGCTCCATGCGCAAACTCGTCCAGCGGGAAAGGGGCAATGAGGACCCCTGGGACCTGAAGCTGGCCGATGGCGGCTTGATGGACATCGATTTCATTGCGCAATTTTTTGTCTTATCGCTGGCTGGCAGAACGCCCGGCCTTATTGGCGCCGATTTCGACGCCGCGATGCGCATGGTAGTCCTCGCTGGCTCCCTGCCGCGCGATGTGGCGGAGTGCTTGCGGGAGGCGCGAGCGCTGATGTCGGCGGTGACGCAATTGACGCGTATCGCCATCGAGGGGCGTTTTGATCCAGACGAGGTCGCCTCCGGCGTCTTGCGCCGTATCGCTTCGGCAAGCGGCCTTCCTGACTTTTCAGCGCTCGACGCCGCAGTTCGGGAAGCCCGCGCCAGGACGCGGCGTATTTTCCTCGAAATATTCCCGTAAATTAAAGAGGCATCCGATTTTGTTGCCGGTTTGCCCTGAAAGGCGACCGGACGGTGAAGCGTGATTTGCCAGTGATTATGTGAATAAGCTTTGAAGCGAAAACCCGGATCAATGCGCTTTTTAGCGATGCTTGCTGCTGGCGCGGTTGCGTGTGCCGTCGTCGCGACGCTGGCGTTGACATCCTTATTCGGGCCAAATGACTCTGGATTAGAATCCTCAAGAGTCGGGTGCAAGGGGAGTTGTGCGGTTCTGCAAAGTCGATTGTTCGGCCTGTGGGGCAACCGAAAGTGGTCGGTCGCAGACGCGGATATCGCCGGAGCCAGAGTTGTTTGCGCAAAATCGGGTAGGGCCGGAGCCAACTGCACGATCGAGCTGGCTTGACGGCTTCCTCGGGTAATCAGCTATCCAGTGCTGAGTTACCCGACTTTCCCGGAGGCAAATAGCCAAGCAAAGGAGATAAATGCCTATCTCGCAGTTGAGAAGCAGGTTTCGTTGCGCCTGAGTGACGACACCAGCCAACTCATCCTGATTCTTGCGGGCCCCTTGATGTCAGGTGCGCTCCTTGCAGGGGTCTGGGAAATCGGTGATAGACGCTGCCGCCAACGGGCAGCCGTCGCAAGCACGACATAAGCTGAATATCACGGCATTCGAATCATGCGCTCGGCAAACTGGCGCACCGCCGTTGGCGATGATGAGAACTACGTTTTCGCCATAGCACTATGAAGCTGCCTGCCGAACGGAGCGAAGAATCTGGAAAAGGGCAGTCGTCCACACTCCCTATCGCGGCCTGCCAAACAACGAGACCTTGGAGGAGAGCTACGCGCCGCTCCGGCGACCCTAGCCTGTTATCTTTCCCTTCGGTAAAGGGGTTCAACTCCATTGAACCCCTGCCCTTGGGTGAGAACGGGCGGCATGCGCAAAAAGCCTTCGCGAGGAACCAGCCACCGGCCGGAGGCCTTTTGCAGCGCGCGGGGCAGAGCCGTAAGCTATCGGCCAAATAAATCGCGCTTCCTATTGCTTATTTCGAAAGGCGGCAGCACGTATTGCTGCCCCTAGGTCGCCATCTTTCAGCTCAAAGCTAGTTAGAATCCCTATATTGTCCTGATTTATGTGAAGCTGGCCCTCATTTCCGCTGTTTCCACGATGCTGTCCCTTTGAATAGACGGGATTGTCTCTCACCTCGGATGACGCCATTACCCAGAGGACGATCTCGTCTCTGAAAACGGCGACCCAAATGAACACATCACAGCACTGCGGTTTCAACGTGAGCGTCCGGTGAGCGCGTTTTGGTAAGCGAGCCAAATGGGCGATGTTTTGGCATTAGAACCGGTATTAGTACTGGCATTAATTCCAGATCTGAGGGATGGCATGGCGCGGATGGAGATCATTTCCGGCGTTGAGCGGAGGCGACGA
>JAGXAN010000002.1 GCA_019075865.1 Hyphomicrobiales bacterium
ATCCAGCCAAGCCTAACCCGCGCTTACCCCGTCTGCGCAACCCCGACCAGCTTCGACGGGGTAAGCCCTACCGCTGCTGCCTCACGACCAAAAAGAGGGGTCCTTTTTCGATGCTTATTGGGGGTCCCAATTGCTTGCTGATTGACACGTCGGTGCCACCAGCACCACCAATCAGGGCATCATTGGTGAGGGCGTCAACCTCACGCTGGCGCATCTGAAAGATATGCGGCCATCCACGGTGCTTTATCACCTCACGCATCATCTGATCATGCACAAATACCGCGATCCGGGCGAGCCGCCCAAGCTCTACCTGTTTGGCCAGTTGAAGCGCATCGCCCGGGAATGGCTGGATGGCGGTTACCTGCGCTGCACCGGGGGCACCTTTCCGGCACAGCTTGCCTATAAGGTTCTCGCTGATATGGCGGCCGAGCGCATCAAGGCGGCCATTACGCAGACGCTCTCCGATGAGCAGCCCGTCAAGGCTATCCTCGATGCCTATAATCCCACGGGTTCGACATCTTTCGTCAATTTCACAACCTCGAAAGCGCTGCGCTGGCAAACGGACCCTCGCCGCTGCCACGTCAACTGGGTGGTCTGCGACAGCGATTGGGAGGCGGAGTTCTGCCGCGTCGCCGAGGCGCATCCCAAGGTGCGCGCCTATGTCAAAAATCAGGGGCTTGGCCTTGAGGTGCCCTACCTCATGGGCTCGACCCAGCGCAAATATCTGCCCGATTTTATCGTGCAGATTGAGGATGGCCATGATGACCCGCTGAACCTGATTGTCGAGATCAAGGGCTATCGCGGCGAGGATGCCAAGGACAAGGCCAATACCATGCGCGCCTATTGGGTGCCCGGCGTCAACAACCTCGGCAAATTCGGACGTTGGGCCTTTGCCGAGTTCACCGCGGTTTATGAGATTGAAGCTGAGTTTGGGAAGTTGGTGGATAATGTTGCCCGCCACAAAACTTCTAGGACGCACCAATCAGAAAGCCACGCCGATGGCAGATGAAATGGCCTTTGGAGATTACGTCGTGTTCATTGATGAAAGCGGCGATCCGAATTTAGTAAAAATTGATCAAGAATTTCCGGTGTTTGCGCTCGTATTTGTGATCATTGAGAAACGGGAATATGCGAAAACGCTGGTGCCAGCGCTCAAATATCTAAAATTTCGATTTTGGGGCCACGATGCCATAGTCATCCATGCGCATGAAATCAGAAAACCACGTGGGGACACTGCATTTTTGATGACAAGTAGTAAGCGTGATGTCTTCATGGCTGCCATTAACAAAATTATGCAAGAAGCGCCTATAAAAATCATTGCTTGCGTCATTCAAAAAGCGAATTTGCGAAACCGCTACATTACGCCATATGATCCCTATCATATTGCTCTAGGTCTTTGCATGGAGCGATTAAGCTTGTTTTTGCACGAAAATAGTCATTCTGACCGAATGACGCATTTAATAGCAGAAGCACGCGGCGCTCGGGAAGATCGCGAACTAGAACTAGAGTTTCGCCGATATATGGACGGTAAAGGCAGGATTGCCCTCAATGCCAAGGCACCACCTTGCGACTTGAAAATCGTTTCAAAAATCATGAACATCGAAGGTCTTCAACTTGCCGATCTAGTCGCTCACCCGATAGCTAGGCACGTTTTGAGACCGGAACAGGACAGCCGCGCTTTTGAAATCATCAAGGGCAAAATCTGGGACGGGGCTTCCACGCGTGGCCTGAAGGTCTTCCCATGAACCAAGCTGGCGTGATCGTAGAAAAGCGAAAGGCCCCGGTTTTCACCGAAGCCCAGCGCCGACCGGAAATTTCCAATCCACTTGATCAAGATATTGGCATAGGGTTCGTCTTTGTCAACCCGACGACGCCATTCGCGAAACACGGAAGCAGGATTGAGCCATGAAACTGCATTATTACCCCGAAACGGACAGCCTCTACATCGAACTGAAAGCCCAGCCGGGCGTCGAGACGCGCGAAATTGCGCCTGGGCTGGTCGTTGATCTTGATGCAGAAGGCGCTGTCGTCGGACTGGATTTTGATGGTGCGTCCAGCAAATTCGATCTGACAACGCTCGAAACCATCGCGCTCCCCATCAAGACAACGAAAGCGGCATAGCAATCCATGGCCAAGCCCCCCAAACCTCTCGCCATTGATACCCTCACCCACACGGACGCGAGCCGGAGGAATATTCCCACCGCCGAGTTTGAGTCGGTTATGCGGGAGGAGGACAAGACGCCGGTGCAACTGGCCTATGCGCGGCGCAATGCGGATTTGGATCCGCAATTGGTTTGGCGTGGCAAGGATGTCACCGATTGGTCTGATCTCATCGTCCAGGCCCCGCCGCTGTATATCCAGGAGAAGGTTCACCCCAAGGTTCTCATTGATGACCTGAAGCGCCAGTCCAAGGCGCGCGCGCGGGAGACGGCGGAAGCGCCTGCGGATTTGTTTGCTGATTTCAACGGGCTTGCCGATAAGGAAGCGGCGACGGAGTTTTACCAGCACG
This sequence comes from Hyphomicrobiales bacterium, assembly GCA_019075865.1. Lineage (GTDB taxonomy): Bacteria > Pseudomonadota > Alphaproteobacteria > Rhizobiales > Beijerinckiaceae > REEB77. Next base: position 2,510 of record JAGXAN010000002.1, read on the forward strand.
ACCAGCATTGGTCGAACCGGATGATTTCGGGGGATTCATTGTCCGTTATGGCCAGCCTTGCCGAGCGCGAGGGGCTGCGGGCTAAGGTGCAGTGCATCTATTTTGATCCGCCCTATGGCATTAAATTCAACTCGAATTTCCAGTGGTCAACCACCTCGCGCGATGTCAAGGATGGCGCGAAGGACCATGTGACGCGCGAGCCCGAGCAGGTGCGGGCTTTCCGCGATACTTGGCGCGACGGCATCCATTCCTACCTCACCTATCTACGCGACCGGCTGACCGTGGCGCGGGATTTGCTGGCCGAGAGTGGCAGCATTTTTGTGCAGATTGGCGATGAAAATGTGCACCGGGTAAGGGCGGTGATGGATGAGGTGTTTGGGGATGAGAATTTTGTAAATCAGATAGCTTTCAAAACAACAACTGGTAGAGCTGGCGACTTTATTTCTTCTTCATCAAATTATTTACTTTGGTATGGTCGTTCAATCGACGCAACAAAGTATCGAATAATGTTTCAGGATAAATCTTTTGGCACATCTACAGACCAAGTTTACTCGTTGATTAGATTTGGCAATTTGATTACAAAACGTATTTCACAGGATCAGCGGAGCGGAAAAGCAGATATTCCAGACGATGCAAGGCTTTTTAGACCTGATAACTTAACCTCACAAACGGGTGGAGCCAGTACAAATTTCTCATTTCAAGGTGCAGGAAAAAATATAAAGGCGTTAAGCCGCGGTGGTTGGAAAACCAATCAGAATGGCATGACCCGACTTATAAAAAGCGACCGCATTTGGATTACTCAGAACGAAACTGCGCAGTACATAAGATATTATGATGATTTCGCAGTCATGCCTTTTTCAAACGTCTGGACTGATACGGGCACTGGGTCTTTTACTGACGACAAAATATATGTAGTGCAGTCTGCAACAAAAGTCATCGAGCGCTGCATCCTCATGACCACCGACCCCGGCGATCTCGTGCTTGACCCCACCTGCGGCTCTGGCACTACGGCCACTGTGGCCGAGCAATGGGGCCGTCGCTGGATTACCATTGACACCTCGCGCGTCGCCATAGCCCTCGCCCGCTCGCGCATGATGGGCGCGCGTTATCCCTATTATCTGCTCGCCGATAGCCCCGCGGGCCAGCGCAAGGAAGGCGAGGTCACCCGCACCGCGCCCAGAATAACGCCCACCCATGGCGACATCCGCCAGGGCTTCGTCTATGAGCGCGTGCCGCACATCACCCTGAAAAGCATCGCCAACAATGCCGAGATCGACGTGATCTGGGACAAGTGGGAAGCCCGGCTAGCACCGCTGCGCGCCGCGCTCACGCAAGCGCTCGCACCCCCCCCAACGTCATTGCGAGGCGGCGAAGCCGACGAAGCAAGCCAGGGCGCGCGCGAGGCCACTGGGTTGCTTCGCTCCGCTCGCAATGACGCGGGGTTGAAGCCCTTCGAGGAATGGGAAATCCCCCGTGAAAAACCCGCCAACTGGCCAGCCGAGACAGAGCCTTTGTTTGAAGCCTTCTGGCAAGCCCGCATCGCCCGGCAGAAGGAGATTGATGCTTCCATTGCCGCGCGGGCCGAATATGAATATCTCTATGACAAGCCCTATAGCGACAAGGATCGCGTGCGCGTCGCTGGCCCCTTCACCGTCGAGAGCCTGTCGCCGCACCGCACGCTGACGGTGGATTGGGACGATGAATTGGTGGATATGCTGGAGGATGCGCCCGCAAAGGCCGCCAATCCCAAATCACCCGACACTGACTTCGCCCAGATGATCCTCGAAAGCCTGAAAACCGCTGGTGTGCAGCAGGCGCACAAAGACGGACGGATCAATTTCAGCAGCCTCAAGGGCTGGCCCGGTCGCTATATCTGCGCGGAGGGGCTTTATAATGGCCAGTTATCCGGGGAAAGTGGCGAGGGGTCGCAAGCCACCACGCTGCGCGCTGGCATTTTCATCGGCCCGGAATTTGGCACCGTATCGCGCCCTGATCTGGTGGCCGCAGCGCGCGAGGCGGGGGACGCTGGCTTTGATGTGCTGGTCGCCTGCGCCTTCAACTATGACGCCCATTCCGCCGAATTCGACAAGCTTGGCCGCGTGCAAGTGCTGAAAGCCCGCATGAACCCTGACCTCCACATGGGCGGCGACTTAAAGCCCAGCGGCTACGGCAACCTGTTTGTGATTTTTGGGGAGCCGGATGTGAAGGTGGAGGACGCGGGCGCGGATGCCGACGGCAACCCGATGATCCGCGTGAAAGTTTTCGGCGTCGATGTCTTCAAGCCGCAAACCGGCGAAGTAATCTCGGAGGGCACCGACGGCATTGCTTTGTGGATGCTCGACACCGATTACAACGAAGAAAGCTTCTTCGTCCGCCATGCCTATTTCCTGGGTGCCAATGACCCCTACAAGGCGCTGAAAGCAACCCTGAAAGCCGAGATTGACGAAGACGCCTGGGCCAGCCTGTATAGCGACGTTTCAAGGCCATTCGCCAAGCCCAAGAGCGGGCGTATTGCAGTGAAAGTGATCAATCACCTCGGGGACGAGGTGATGAAGATTTTTGGGGTGGAATGATGAAAGCGTATAAATTCCGGTCCGCCAGTCAAATACAATTTGCACTGGATATTATGCTGAACTCACGATTGTTTTGCTCCGACTGGCGGAAATTAAACGATCCAATGGAAGGAATATTTGCGTATAGCACACACGGTCACGACTCAGAAATACAGAACCTGGTGAAGGGTATCGGCAACGCAAAATCGGCCTACAAAATTTGCTCGCTATCAGAAAATTTCCAGTCCCATTTACTTTGGGCACACTATGCAGGGGGCTTTGACGGGGTCGCAATTGAAATTGAACTTCCGGAGGACAGTGAGAATATTCGAAAAATTGACTATCGGGGAGTCTTCGCCTTTTTGCATATGGATAAAATAAAAACTGAAGATGAGGCCACTAGGAAAATCTTATTCTCAAAATATAAAGAGTGGCAATATGAGCGGGAAATTCGGATATTGTCTAATCACGACTATTACCAATTAGCCCAACCGGTAAGAAAAATTATCGTTGGACAACGGATGCAAAAAGCTCTTAGCGAAGCCCTCCAAATTGTCTGCGAGGCTCGCAACATAGAATTTTGTAGAGTGGGCATTGGCGATGAGGGAATAGATGCAGATTTCGTCAATCCACTGAAAGCCTAGAAGAAAAAGCGCCCCATTCGGAGTGTCGCCTAGTGAACTTCCTCATCGCCGACACCTTCACCGATAGCCTCGCCCGCCTCACCGCGCAGGAGCAAAAGGCGGCGAAGATGACGGCGTTTGATTTGCAGTTGGATGCTTCCGCGCCCGGCCTTTCGTTCCACAAACTCGACCGGGCGCGGGACAGCAATTTCTGGTCGGTGCGGGTCAATGCCGATTTGCGGCTGATCGTCCACCGCACCGCATCCAGCCTGCTGATCGCCTATGTCGATCACCACGACAATGCCTATAAATGGGCGGAGCGGCGCAAAATTGAGCGTCACCCCACCACCGGGGCAATGCAACTCGTCGAGGTGCGCGAGCGCGTCGAGGAAGTCGCCAGCTTCAAACCCGCGCGCCCTGCTGCGGCCAAGCCCTTCGATAATCTGCGCAAGTTTGAATTGATGTCCTTTGGCGTGCCGGAGGAATGGGTTGATGATGTCCGCGCGGCCGATGACGACACGCTGCTCGATATTATCGCGCATTTGCCGCAGGAGGCGCAGGAGGTGCTGTTGCGCCTCGCGGTTGGCGAAAAGCCGGAAGCCCCCAAGCCTGCGCCCGCCATAGCTGACCCTTTCGCGCATCCCGATGCGCAACGCCGCTTTCATCTCGTCGCCAACGCCGAGGATTTACAGCGCGCGCTGGAATTCCCCTGGGAGAAATGGGCAGTGTTTCTGCATCCGGCGCAAGCGGCGCTGGTGGCGCGCGATTTTGCCGGCCCGGCCCGCGTCTCAGGATCGGCGGGAACCGGCAAAACCATTGTCGCGCTGCATCGCGCTGTCCATCTCGCCCGCGCCAATCCTGATGCGCGCGTGTTGCTGACCACATTTTCCAGCGCCCTCGCCCATGCGCTGAAGAGTAAGCTCGGTCATCTCACTGCCCATGAGCCGGATCTGGCCGCACGTATCCACGTTCAGGCGATCCCCAGCCTCGGCCACGACCTCTATACACGCGCTTTTGGCGCGCCCGACATGGCAACAGAGCCGCTCATCCGCGCCCTGCTGGCAGAAGCGGCGCAAGGGGAGGGCACAACATTCTCCCCCGCCTTCCTCTACAGTGAATGGAGCGATGTCGTTGATGCCTGGCAGTTGGAAAGCTGGGATGCCTATGCCCATGTCACCCGCCTTGGCCGCAAGACCCGGCTTGGCGGCAAGCAGCGCGAAGCGCTCTGGGCGATTTTTGAGCGGGTGCGCCATGCGCTTGCCAAGCGCAAAGTGGTAACCGCTGCCGAAGTCTTCGGGCGGCTCACGGCGGAGATGGAGCAAGGTGGTAAGCCGCCCTATGATTTTGCCGTCATTGATGAGGCGCAGGACCTCAATATTGCGCAAGCGCGGTTTTTCGCCAGCCTGGGCGCGGGCAGAGCGAATGCGCTGTTTTTTGCCGGCGATCTTGGGCAGCGTATTTTTCAGCAGCCGTTTTCCTGGAAAGCGCTCGGCATTGATGTGCGCGGGCGCTCGTTCACGCTGCGCATCAACTACCGCACTTCGCATCAAATCCGTGCGCATGCCGACCAATTGTTGCCCGAAGCGATGGTCGATGTCGATGGCACGAGCGAAAACCGCAAAGGCACTGTGTCGGTGTTCAGCGGCCCGGCGCCGTTGGTTCAGGTTTTTTCCAATGAGGCGGCGGAAACGCAATCCGTCGGCGCATGGCTCAAGGAGCGGTTGCAGGAAGGCTTTCGCCCGGAGGAGATCGGCGTCTTCGTGCGCGCTGAACCGCAAATCCCGCGTGCCCGTGCAGCCGTCAGCGCGGCGGGTGCCAACGCGCAGGAGTTGAGTGAGGTCAACGAAATCACCAACGACCACGTTGCGATCAGCACGATGCATCTCGCCAAGGGCCTGGAATTTCGCGCCGTAGCCGTAATCGCCTGCGATGATGAGGTGCTACCGCTACAAGAGCGGATCGAGGCGGCAGCCGATGAAGCCGATCTGGAGGAAGTTTATAACACCGAACGCCACCTGCTCTATGTCGCCTGCACCCGGGCAAGAGATCAGCTGATGGTGAGCGGCGTAACGCCGGGTTCAGAGTTTCTGGCGGATTTTGAGTTGGCGAAGTGAAGGGGTAACCCCCCTTGATGTGCTCCCAGAATTTAGGCCACACAGAAGTGGAAATTTCTAATAAACAATGGCTTAATTTCTTGGGGCAAGGTCAGCGCTACCCCTATAAAGTTGCGACGCCTTCGTCGTCAAAAACCTCCGCCCAAAGTGTTGCCAAATTGGTGTCCATATGCGCCCACGATTCTTCCAGTTTCCCCTGAACGAACCTAGCCTTCGCATTTTCACGTCCGATGAGAATCCAATATGCTTGGGGGATAAGATAGCGGAAAAACGCCATCCACTGCGCCATACTTATCGACAATGGGTTCTGCGTTACCGCCACTTTGCCAGCGTTCATTGCAACCACAACTGTATGGGACAGAAACAAACTGCTTTGCAGGCGCCGGTTGCCAATCGATATCGCATCGACCAGTGATTTGCCTTCTGACAATTCTCGAACCGTCCATGCGATTCGAACGAAGAATTCGACTATCAAAACTGGGATACTGCCCGCTATGAAATGCCTGAAATCATATCCCGACCGATACATGCCCCGCGCTATATCGGAGATAGAATGCCCCTTAATATCGCCGCACTGGAAAAATTGGAGTAATCCAAAAAGAGGGGGAGGCAAACCCGCTTTGGTCGCGACGTCCGAAAGCATATGTCCCGCCACCGACTGGAAAGCATTCGATATATTCACAATTAGATCTACGCCGTAATCGCTCGGCTTCCTTCCGTCCACGGGCTGAATAATTAGCCGACCATCCGAGCCGATAGCGGTAAAGCTGCTCGCGAGAATGTCGCGGATACCGAAAATCCAGCCAATAAGCGGGTCGTGACCCAAAGAGGACATACGATGCGTTCTCGGGCCAAGCCCCGCGACTTGCACGTTCAATCCCATATTCGTAGACGGGTCATACGGAACACGATATTCACGCTCCAACTCTCGGATGGTCTGTTCAGGCAAAAGCTGGCCGAACCCTTCCTTGATAATGTTGGAAAGCCAGCCCCCTTCTGCTGCTGGGCTGCCGAGGAAGCCGGCGTGGCGGGGAACTTTAACCAACAAGATGTCAACCAGGCCAGCCAACATTCCGGCAATTCCCGAGACCGCATAGTCATACTGGGTTAGATGGTTCAACCCCGAGAACTCAGCCTTCCATTGAGCAACGTTGCCTTCCGCCGCCGCCATGTCTTTTGGGTCGAGAATGTCTGCGAAAGTAGGCTCCGACGGCAAAGCATCACGAGCCTCAACCATTATCTCATCCCAAGTCCGAAGCCTGGGACGGCTTTGGTGCTTTGCAGGCGTTACCTGCGATCCGCGCTCGGGTAACGATTGGCCCAAGCCCTCAAGTAGCGCCTCAGCGCTGCCGATGGAGGCGTCAGCAATTGAGGAGATCTCATTAGCCTTCGCTAAGTTGCAGTCGATGGCATCGCTTTGAACAGCGATGACGCGAAGGAGGTCGTCTTCTGCTTTGCCATTCATTTGCTGGACAAATCTGAATGAAGGTTGGCGACCGCTGCTTGCAGTTGGGCGATAAGGCTGGTGAGATAAGCGACACGTTCGCGATTTGCGGAATTAGTGGAGTGAAGTTCGGATAAAAGTGCGTCCCGCTTCTGCAAGGCTTCTTGCATGAGTGACGCTTTCGTTTCGAAGAGCTTGTTCTTGTTGTGCCGACCGACAGCCCAGACACCGGCAGTACCCAAAACGACGGCCGGTGTCGCGACTACGCCAATCCCAGCGAGCATCCCAAGACCGACAAATGAACCAGCGAATGCCAATCCGGATGTCAGGGCGGCCGCGCCTGCAGTGCCACTTGCCGCTCCCGTCGACAGAATGCCCGCTCCAGCTGCGATGCCAACCCCGATTCCGCCTGCGGCACCTAGCAATTCTGGGATCTCGCTGTTTAACAATATGCGGGCTTTGTCGTTCAGGGCTGCGCCAGCCTCCGCTACAAGTTTTTGAATTGGCTTTAAAGCGGATACGCTCTCATAGTTCTCCGTATCAGCAACCTTCTCAGTTGCATGCGCAGCCTCGTTGTCAGGTGGCAATTTGCGGTTTGCACTTAGGTCAGAGACGTAGCGCGAGACCGAAGCTGTTTTGTCAACGATAGCGTCACCTGCGTCGGCGGCGAATTTTTGCAGCGAGTTCAGTGATTCTGAGTTTGCGGCCTTGTTGTAGAAAGCGCCGACAGAAGCCTTAAGTCGTTCAAATGACATGGAAAGCCTCAAACGTTTTTTAGCCTCGCCGAACTTATAGGAGCCTTAATTAACTACGATATTATACTATTTTAAGCTCGTCCAGCGTCACTTATTAGGATTTCTATTTTGGATGGAGAGTATAATTTCAACCGTTCTGAATACCCTTCAGCGGACGCAATAATTTCAGTTGCCATGAGATTGTCCTTGGTTAAAATTTCTAGTCATCAGTGAGGAAGGGGCGTGAACTCTCTCACCCCTCATAAAACATCGGCCCTACCGCAACCTGCAACCATGTTCGATATCCTGCGTTCAGCGAAGAGGGGCACAAGTTTGGCGCGTCGGTCAACGCGCTTTCAATCTCCCGTTGTGTTGCCCATGAAATCTCTTCATTGAGCACGCTTTTGGCCTCTTGCAGCATCCAGCCAAGGCCGGCGACGCGTTTGAAGCGCAGCAGCGCCTCTTGGGCGCCGCGCCAGTGATAGAAACATTCCGCGCCATTGAGAATGTTGCGGATGGTGTCGGTCTGCATCTGCTCATCGCGCAGGCAATTTTGAAGTTTCACGGCGATCTCGACCAATTGGGTGCGGTTTAATACGGGTTTGAGGCATCTATCACCGTCCCAGGGCGGGGCCGGAAATGGCAGGTCGAGCCAAGCCTGGCGAAAGGCCGTAACCGGGCTCGAAGAGCCCATCAGGCGCTCCACTGCGGCGGCGCCAAGGATATCATGCATCCGCACGGCCATCCAACTTAACAGGGCAACTTCGGCAACCGCCACCTTGCCGCGCTTGAACAGGCCAACCAGAGTTTGTTCATAGGGCCCCAGCGCAATTGTCGCCAGGGCGGAAACCTTTTCCTCGCTGATATAGGGCTCATGCCGGAGATGCTTGGCGCAATGTCCGCCGCGAACCAGAATGGTGGCAAGATCCAGATACCCGCACGGTTGCCAAGCTTCTGGCAGTAGACGACCGAGGGCACCAATCAGCCCCCCGGGATAAGTGCCCAAAGCATCGGCCAGAAGCGCTCGGCTCGTTTCGAAGGTGAAGCGTCGGTAAAGCCGGGCGCAGCCGAGATCATCATCTTCATTCACCCTAAAAACTGGGTGGTTCGTGGCCAGGCACAAGTGCCAGACATGGCGGCGGTGATCATCGGCCAGCAGATATTCGGTAATGCGCTGACCCCTCCAGATATGGCTGACAGGGTCCGCATAACCGTTCGCGATCATGCGAACCACAGTGCTCGGGCAGGTCGGCACCATGGCATCCATACCTGTTAAGGTCTCAAAGGCCTTAGGGGCTCGGGCTTGGTTATGGTTTAGGGCGGGGACGTCTATTGAATTGGCTTGGGGCATGAAATCTCCGTCGGTTTGATGAAGAGATCATGCACTACCCACACGTCAAAATAGGTCGTATGTGCGTCGCTAAACGCTATTGCCGCCGAATATGCGGGTCAATATGCAGCGAAGCTGAACCGTTGCCTGAAAGTGAACAAGCAATTGCGTTGTTGAAGAAAAAATAATTTTATTGGGGTTCCGACAGGTTCCGATTGCCCTGTGCTAAGTCAAAATTATGATAATAAATCCAGCGGTCACCTCGATTAGTTAGTCGGTCTGATTCATTGCTTATCCATGGAAATTTCCGCTTTCCCTTTTCAATTCGCGCCACCGCGTACGGTCTGGTTATAAAGTGAAGCGAGGTCTTCGTTGCTTTCAGGGGGAGCGAGCATGTCTCGGGAGAGCGTGCGTTTTCGCGCCAAAAGTAAGTCCAGCTTTTCATCGAACGAATCTTCGCCGAGTTTTGGATGTATCGCCATGGGGATGTGCACATACACGTCCCGTGTGGCACCAATGCGATAGGCACGATCATTGCATTGGTCTTCGACAGCTGGATTCCACCACCGGCTAAGATGGATTACGTGGTTTGCCGCCGTTATAGTTAGCCCAACGCCCGCTGCTTTCGGAGAAAGTACCAACAAGCTAAAGCCGGGTCCGCTCTTCTGGAATTTCTCGACGATTTCTTGGCGCTTTTCGCCAGCAATTCCACCATTGATGATCGCGGGTACGCGAGGCAAATCAAACAAGGCCGCGATCCCCTCGGCAAAAGCCGACTGGACTGCTAAATCCTCCACGAAGACAATAACTTTTTCTCCGGCGATTTCAATATCTTTGAGGATCTCCGTAGCGCGCGTAAGCCTTGCAGATTTTCCGATCCACTTCCTAATTGAGACTAGGTTACTCGTATCAACACCGTCAGCGCGTTCAGGATGCAAGGACACGCCGCGCATTTTGTGGATGGTTTCCAGCATCGACTGGCGAGATGTTTCGCCCCGGGCGCTTTCAACAATCTTGGTGTAGGCGATCGCTTGCTCTGGCGGCATTTCAGTTGGGTAGTGCTTGATATATTTTTCTGGAAGGCCGTCTCTTGCCTTGTCTTTCATGCGCCGCAGCATTGGCGCCGGTACTGCCTGACTCGGTTGGTCGAGTGTCGCCTTTAGTTGTTTGAGAGCTGTCGCATCCTCGCCACCATAAGCCTTAGAAAAACCGCGCAGCGAGCCAAGAAAGCCAGGCGCGATTCGGTCGAAAATGGACCAGAGGTCTTCGATTTTGTTCTCGACCGGTGTGCCTGTCAGTCCAAGAACAAAATCGGCATTCAAGGTCTTCGCGGACCGAGTGTTGATAGAGCCCGGTTCCTTGATTTTCTGAATCTCATCGAACACGACAACAGAGTAAGCGATGCGGGCGAGAGCGCGATGATAATCTGCCATCGTTTCGTAAGTCGTCAAAATCCAGCTGGCCTGACGCAGCATCTCTATGTCGAGGGCTTCTTCAGGATTATCTTTCGAGCGTTTCAGTTTCTTGAGATTCGACCCAAAGGCCTCAACCGGATCACCAAGGCTGTCGGGTGAAAGATGGATTTGCGCTTCGGCGCGCCAGTTCTTCAGGAGCGCGGTTGGTGCCACCACGAGAATAGGGCCTAGCGCCGCTTCCGTGGGATAGTGGCGCCCGCGCGCTTCAAGATTAGCCTTAATCCATGCAAGGAAGGCCAACGCCTGATATGTCTTGCCGAGACCCATATCATCTGCGAGAAGAACGCCGGGCCACCCCTTCAGCCAAGCTTCCACCAGCCAGTTAAACCCGACAGTCTGGTGTTTTTTTGGCTTGTTTTTACCCATGCGTTCGTGCGGGAAATCGCCAGCAACAAAAGCTGTCCGTTCTCTCAACGGTATATTATATTCCACACCCGCAATGTTTGATTTTACGACTAGCCCGATTTTCTGCGGAGCTTCTTCAGGCGACGATTGGTGTGACTTTGGCGATTCCTTTTCCCCAATCGATTTGTCTGCAACAACCCGCAATATGGCTGCATCAAAAATTTCCAATGGCGTGTCCACGCCAGCAAAATTAACGCTCTCGCGTCCTTCCGCTCTCGCCTTCTTCAGAGCTAGTTCAGCCTCTTCAACATTAGACGGTGTAATAATATCGGGGGGTGGAGCCTTTTGATTTGGAAATGACTCGGGAAGCCAACTGATTTTTCCCGGTGCCTGCAAACGATCAATTTTCTCCCAGACGCCGAGCCCTTCAACACGGTCCGAATATTGCGCAGTTTCGACGAAAAGCTGGGAAGATTCGATGCCGGCTGAGCTAAGTGCGTCATTGATGGCGGCCCGCGGATTGCGCAGGAATTGGTGACGCTCTTCTGCCGACGCGCGGCGTTTTATCTGAACGATATCCAGCGCAGTTTTCATTTCTGGCGGCAGAACAACAAAGACATTGCGACCAAGGACATAGGCATCCCTTGTTGGGCCTTCAGGACTGATTACTTCTTCGAAACGGCGTTGCAATGCTGGGGGCAAGAGCGCGTCGGCCGATTGATCGCGCAAAGCGGAGCTTGAGGTTTCGGCGATGTCTTCTCCGTTAGTCACTTCTACCGCTGGCGCCTCATCCTCCAGTGATGGCGCCTTACTCTTGCTCATCAAAACGGGTTTGAAATCCGGCCCGTTGCTGCCCTGAACGACATCCAGCGAGAAAGCACCTGCCTGGTAGAAAGTTAGTGTGCGTACAAAGCCATCGGCTTTGATGCTTTGTCCAAATTTTGAAGCTAAAAGGTCCTGAATTGGTACCCACGCTGTGATGCGTGCATCGATCGACGCATTGGTATTGTTGAAGCGTTCGACAGCATCTACGAGTTCGTAATAAATAGCAGAAAGGAGCATAGGCTTTCCGCCCACGACGAGAAAGGCACCGACTCGCCTCGGAGATATTGAGCGGTGCTGTCCATCACTCCAATTAATTCGAATTTGCGCATCAAGGCTATCGAAGCGGCCATCCATCCGCATGCTTAAAGAGGTAGCCGCTAAGGAGGGAAAGCCAATTTTTTCCGCCAAGGCTCCAGGTATTTTTGTTGCTGTCTCATGCGGAACAAAAAGGGCGTCACCTTGCCAACGTAAAGCACCGTCGTCGAGAAGTGCATTTAGAACCCGGTTAGCTGATTTTCCGATAACCGACGCCCAACCCTGGTGAGGAACAATGCGTGGCGATTTTAATAGGCTCTTCTCGGTGAGTACGACGAGAGCCGCTTCGTCTGTTGGTTTTGTTGTGAACGTAAAAGCCATTTTCAAACCTTGTAGTCGGATGTCGTCATGCGAATACCACGTCGCGCATGGAGATAGTCAGCAACTCGCTTTTGCCAAGAAAAACTATCTGACCCACGATGCCAAAAAACGCCTTGCCGAGCCATATTTTCTGCAGATACGCTGCCTTGATACGCCTTCTTCAAATCGCTCGCAGAATAAAAACGGTCGTAAAAGCCTGGCCCACGTTCATTCTCGTTTTCGTCCCAGATGCTGCATGGACTGCTATGGCTCCATTCTGCAATTACCAATGGGCCAACCCGCAAAAGCAGAACTGAATGCCCAAGTTGCACAGACCCTCCCGAAAAGCGCCCGAACGAAATATCCTTACCGAACATATTGCGTGCTTGCTTAGCCCCTGAAGATTCAAATATGACCCATGCGTCGTCTATATAGCCTTTGGCGTAAAGCGCGTTCCAGAACGCGCGGCGATAGCTCCAATGTTCGGTTTCTGCAACCTCGTCGACGACTTCGAAAAATTGTCGAAGCGATTGTTCCATAAGCCAACGCCTCACGATGGCCTCAGCTTTGTCGCAATTGATCCAGCTGCCCTTTCCAATGCGCGGGTCTTTCATCCAAGGAAGAATGAAGTCGAGATAGGCGTCCCGAATGTCCTTGTCAGGCATATCGTATTCAAAAGGATGCAATGCAGCTGCTACTGCAGCAGCGCGCAACGATTCTATCCGTAATCGGCCCGCGTCTAGTGTCCAGCGTTTCAGGAGATCGAGTCGCTTTATCGGCTCAAATGAAGATTCTCTCGCGAATTGCTCAAAACCGAGTCGGAAAGCTTCGTGTCGATAGTGAGTATAAGAGGATGGATCACGAAAACCTAAGGCCGTGAGAACTTCATCTGGTGTGAGCCCCCCTTGCATGGCGATTTGCGCTAGGCCCAGCGGCCCGAGCGCCACTGAGAATAAGCCAAACGCCTGATGCGCCTCTCGCCACGGTGAGCCCAACGCCTGAATATAGGTCACAAGAAAATCGCCGATGCGTGAAACACAAAGGCCACCAGGCCGACAGTACGTCATCCAGACAGTTGCTAGAACACGAAATGCGCGGCGACGGTCCGCCGCAACAATTTGCCGAAGCAATTTTTCCACCTGATCTATTTTCTGGCTCAATGGCGTTGCTGAAGCCCACAAGCACCATGGAGCAAGCCGTAAATCGCGTATCGACAAAGACTGGCCATCGGCAAGCGCAGCATGGATACGACTACTAATAGCATCAAGATCGACAGGCTGCCGCTCGCGGGGTGGTAAGGCGGTGGTCGTGAGCCTTTTTGCCAAGAATTCTACCGCCGTGATCGGCGGCAAAGCGAGTGGCCGGGCGGGACTGCGATTGAATGCCTGGCAAGCCTCTCTAAGGTTCACGGACCGCCTCCGTTCAGGGCCTTTAATCGCTCGATCTCGCCGTCCATTTCCCGGGTCATATCCCTGATTTGCTGAAGTCCGGTTAGATTGTCGGTCTCCATAACAAAGCGAAGATCTATGCGGCGGTTTTTCTCCCAGGCCCCCTTATCGTTGTGGGGGTCTATCGGCCGTGTCGACGAATAGCCTGAAACGGAAACAATCGGTAAGCTGGCACTGTTACGCAGAGTGGGAAGAATTGGTGCAGTTGTAATTAGTTCACGATAAGTGTTGACAGCGCGAGCTGTAGACAATTGCCAGTTATCTGTGTCGGCGCCTGTCGTATCTGTATGACCTTCGATAAAGAGAGTTTCGACCTTTGCTTTTTCGACACCATCGCAATTTTGTAGCACGCTCAGCTTCGGAAGACAGGCGACATGGCGTGGGAGAATGCGTCCCAAGACCCGCGCGATCTTGTCGACGTTCTCCTTGTAATGACCGATGAGATCGGAGTGGCTGGGCTGAAACCGCACTGCATCTTCGGTCAAGCGAAGTACACCGTTGGCGTCATCAACTTCGACCTTAAGACCTTCGCGCGCAAGCTGCGCCTGAATGTCGTGCAGGAGCCGTCGGCGGTCTTCCGCAACTTGCTGAATGGCGGCGATCTGCTTTTGCACCTCAAGCTCCTGAGCCCTTAATTTTTCCGCGATTTGCTGAGCAATTTTCAGCGCGTCCTGCTGCACGTCAGAGCTGCGTCGGAAATCCAATGCGAATGTCATCAGCATAATGATAAAGATGAACAGGACACCAACCATCATGTCCGTCATAGAGATGAAATAGTTTTCACCTTCTTCCGAAAGTCTGTCCTCTTCAGCGATCATGCACTCACCTCACCGGTTGTGCGGATTGGGCTGAAAGGGCAATTTTTAGTTCTTGTACAGCTTCGACGAGTTCCCCCGCGCCTCCACTCAATTCGGAAACAAAGGGCGACAATTTGTCTATAGCTTCCGACAGTCCTTTATCGATCTTGATCGATTGATCAGCTAAGATTTGCGCCTGCTTCGTCGTCTCCGTAGCCAGCTTTTCAAAGGCATTGCCCAAATCTTCATCCACCTTGGCAAAGCGTTGCTCGTAACCCGTCCAAACCATTTGCAATTTGTCGATTTGCCCAGTTATGGAGTGAGAGAGGGCGCTCGCCGATTTCTGACCGGCATCAAGGGCGGTCGCCGAACGCTCCATCGCCAAGCTCATGTTCTGAGTCGTGGTCGAAAGTTTCTCATTCGACTGCGTTACCGGTTCGATCGCGCTCTTCATGGCATCAGCCGCGCGACCAAAAACTTCAGCCGATTCGCGCGAACGCGATGCGACCTGATCCATTGCCTGTGACTGCGCACCGACTGAAGCGGACGATGCACGAAGGGCCGTCGATAGTGTTTCGATCTCCTTACGGATCTCCGCCATGGCCTTGCTTAGGCCTTCCTCCAACGCGCTGGCCGCTCTAGCCGAAGCGGCAGCGATGCTCTCCACGCCTTGCTTTTGGGCCGCAGCAACTGTTGCGCTGGTGTCTGCAACATAATTTGAGGCTGTTTCATGGAAACCGCCGAAGGCATCCTTGAGACCCACAACCTGCCCTTCAAGCTGGCCAAGAACGCGATCCATTGCCTTTTCAAGGCGCCCAGAGGCACCTACGGCGGCGGTGGCGAGATTTTCCTCAACACTCCTGTTAGCTTTGTCGAACACGTCTTTCAGTGCGAACGTCATGGCTTCGAGTGTTTCGCGACTGCGATCCGATTGCTGGCCGAGGTTAGCACCTGCATCAGCCACCAGACGATTAAGATTTTCGGCGGCATCCGTCATTCGGCGGGAAAAATCCTCTCCTGAGCCGGTCATGTTGGCGCGGAGCCTTTCCATCACGCCATGCATCTCCTTCAGGCTTGCGCCCAATTCGCGTAATTCCGTCCCAGCGCTACTGTGCATGCTCTGGGAAAACTGCGCCACGAGTTCGTGAGCACCGTTTTGGCTATTTGCGGAAAGCTGGCTCACAGCGTCGTGAATGCTCTTGGTCAGTGGCGTCATTGCCTGTTCCATGGCACCGTGAATTGTCGGCCCAACATGATCACCAAGCCGGGAAAAGAATTTCTCGCTGTTGATGGCCTTCAGTTCATCTACCTGCGCGGACATCGACTCGGCCATCTGGCGCTGGAGCTTCTGTGGTGCAAGATAATCAACGCGCTCTTCCAAAGCGTCGCAAAAGCTGCCGAGCGAGGTTTCCAACCCCACGGAATAAAGCCGGAAGGCAAGTGACAGCGCTATCGATGCGGCCAATCCTGCAATTGAGGTGGAAAACTTGAAGGTTGCGGCATGAAGCAACTCGCGCAAGGCCGCTTGCATCACTTGCGCGCCCCCGCCGGCCGCTGCTGCTTCGGTTCCGGCGGCTGCTTTGGACAGGGCGATGACAAGACCGATGAAGGTTAACAGCAAGCCGACGCCAACAAAATAGCCCGGAACACTCGGCATAATTTTCAATCCCGACAACCGTTCCTTGAGCAATCCATAATTGAAAAAGGCGCTGGGACGCACCGTGTTGGCGATTGGGCTGCGGCCATGGACAAGTGTTTCGTCGAATTTTTTGAATGCATGACCGAGGAGCGGATGCATCTCGATTTCTGCCCGCAACCGATCATAATTCGTGAAAAACGCGTCCTTCGAGTTTGCGGATTGAAGTCTTCGCCGTGCGTTCCGGATAGCCAGTCGTGTCAAGAAGGCGTGAGAGAAACCGTAAGCAACCAAAAGGCCGCCCGCCAGAGCGCCTATTGATGTAGCAAGCGAAAAGGCAACGTCCTGTCTGGCGATGCTGTCGATATCACCATGGAGAGCGGAGGTAATAGCGGCAGCCAAATGTAGAAAAGTCAAAGGCGCTAAACGCACATAAATCATTGCAGATACAGGAAGGGTCACGATCCAGAATAGAAAAACACGAAATCCCGGCTTCCAGAAAAATGATTTCAACAGGGCGTCCGACAATGGCGTCACTCACTTAGGGGTTGCAATTACCTGAGGGACGGCGCGGACGAATCAGCTCCGTCTTTATAATTATCAGATCAGAAATTTGGCGTTCGATACCTCAACATTTTCCTCGTGATGGGTGTGTGGATCACACGAAAGTCGCAGCACCCCTCGACGAAAAGGCTCTGGAAATCATTTTTGCAAAGCGTTTCCGGGTTGATGTGATAGTTCACCACAAAGTTGTCCACCTAACCGTAATTGACGCCTAACACTTGTATGATTGCAAGTCATGCAAATAATAAGAACACGAATTTTCGAGAATTCTCTGATTGGATTTCGGATGCAGGCGACCGTTGGACCATTGCTTTGGCGATGGTGGACATTCACTAAACTTTCATCCAGTGGCGTCTAGAGCCTTGGCGAATTTTATGCCATTATTCGAAGGATTAGCAACAAGTGACAGGCATCCGGGCACATTGCCAAAACGCGGGCATACCCGCTCAGGACCTGAAGTCGATCTCAAAGCACTAAAGACCAGCCTACAAAGTCAAAAGGGTGTTTGCCGTTTCAAAATCCCGGCAATCCCGGCGCATCTAAAACCCCGCTCCGCTCTATCCTTTTCACACAAGCCGCGAGGGTATTTGAACGCAGTTCCTCTGGGGTTTCGGGTAAAAATTCCTCCAGCGCTCGCGCGAGGCTGGTAAACGGGGTGAGATAGGGGTTGTCATTGTCCGTGTTCACAGTTCCTCGGGTTGTGGGTTCAATACCGAGAATTTTTGCAACGGCGACCATGCCAGTGGCTATATGGGTGTAAAAGAGCTGCGGTGGCTGGCCGGAACCGGAGATTTTTTTGAATTCTTCGCGAGTGATCCGCAATCCGTCGAGTAAGCTGGTTATCGTGCTGTCCTTACCAATGGTGCGCTCGAAAATCATTTTTTTGCTGACGGTGCCATCGTGCTGAAACATCATTTCAACGATGATGTTGGCTAGGTTCTCGTCTTCCATGCTGCGCATTTTTCCGCTCGCCCGCAAAATCCCGAAGGCCGATGCGGATGGATCGGTCTTTTCCGACAGAATGCCGATGAGTTTGTCCATTCGCCGGACGAATTCTTCACGTCTTATCTTGAATTTAAGCCATCGATGGGCGCCCAGACCTTTTGAAAAGTGAAACATCACGGTTTCACGGGCTTCTTCGATTTGCGCTTCGGACCAGGCTGGAGGTCCGTTGAAACATTTTTGGCTGTCCCCGATCAAACGCCTGAAAGATTCCGTGTCGACATCAACGTCACAATAACCTTCGAGGCTCAGCAGACTGGCCAAATGCGGCGGCGGGGCCGTTGATGATTTTGCCAAAGTGTCAAACTTGCTGGGCATCTGCCGTATTGCCTGCGTGCGTTTGACCATTCCGCTTTCTCCGTCAAGGCTGTCTGATTGTTTGAATACCGCGGTTGATCCCAGTGCCATTATCAGTCGTGCTGGTCCGCCAGCGGCTACTTGTTTGCCCCGACCTGCATTGCCGCGCCAATCGCGTTGCCAATCCGATCGGCGGCACGTGGCCACGGCGATAATGGAACCGCTCAAGGATTGAGGGGGAAGAGCGATGGCTGAAAGCTGAGGTGCAGGCACTGGTGAGACGGATTCGGCCATTGCGGGCTTTCATGGCTTGTCTACCGCGGGAGGTTTGGGATGCATCTGCGCGGCGCGGGCGGCGGCAAGGCGACGGGTCGCACCGTCAGATTGCACCGTGTTGCCGGGCCGGGGTGTGGCACCAATAACCCTGGCTTTGCCGCTCGGCGCAAGGGGCCTCGACGGCGGCATGGGCTCTTTGTTGACCAAGGCTTCAAGGTCAATGCGACGCACAACGACGCGCCCCGCAATGTTGATGCGCTTAAGTTCGCCAGAGGCAAACATTCGATAAAGGCTGTTTCGAGATATTTGCAGAAGGCGAAGCGCTTCTGGAATCGTGACGACTAGCGAGGGTTGATTTGCCTCCGCCTGAGCGGCGACTTTAACTTGCAATAATTCATTTGAATGCGTCATTGTGGTACCGTCCTTTTCTGATGGTCGGTTACCAACTATGATAATAAACCTAATCCCGACAACAGAACGAATGGGGATCAAATTTGAATGGGACTGGGTGACGTTATCGTCGCCCAGTGCTTATTTTTTATTGCGAGGTTGGCGACGCGCTTCGTCACGCCTCCCCCTAAAATATTTCATCGCATTTGCGTAAGGAACCTGCGTGAGTTGATCCCTTAGGGCGGAGGCGCGTGGGTCATCAAAAAGGTAACCGCCTGAAGCCATCGCAGTTTCCAAAGCAGTAAGGACGCCCTTTAAGGTGTCATGCTCAACGAACAGTTTTTTGATTTTATCCGTATCTGTCACGCGGCGAGCGGTTGCATCTTTAAGTGGCACAGCGCGCCGGAAATTTAGCGCTTCCTGCTTGGCTTTCTGCTTGACCAGGGACGCGACTTTGTCGGCTCGAAACCGCTCCTCAACAAGCGCAACGACCACGGTGTCGCCCTCTTTGGCGGCTGACTCAATTTCCTCGGCATATTCGATGTGCCGCGGCTCCAAGATCCCGGCGGCAATGTCGCGTCTGATGCTGGACGCGATTTGCCCGCTGTAAGTGCCAATATCAAGGTTCGGCCCATTCAACCAAGGGTACTCGCCTTCAAGGATAACTGACGGCTCACCGTCGTCATCAACGGCCTCTCGATCATCAGGCGCAGCATCGACTAACACCTGCGTAGCGGCGGCAGGAACTTTTCGCCAGTCCTCCATATCATCAAAAGCGGCCCGACGATGTTGCTTAATACGCGCATCATCGTTCGGCGCAGACTGGGGCGGCGTTGGCAGATCAGCAATGGTCATTGGTGCGTGCTCGCATTCTCGCATCGGGGGAGATTGATGCGCGGGGCAGGCTCTCATCGATGCGAGGCGACTTCGAGCGGGCGGCTTGCAATCCGGCCGCGCGCAAAGGCGAAGGTGGCGGCTCTGTCTTGAAAAGGCAACGGGCGCGGTCTGCTTATCGACGGAAACGCACAATGTTCTGTGGCTGGGCGACAGCACTATCGCAATATTGTGCCCATGCGTTCATAAGGACGCGCCGCTTTTCGATGGCTGAACCGCGCCGATAGGCTGCCTCAACCTTTGAGGCAATGACATGGGCGAGGCTTTCTTCGGCGAGTTCGCGGGCAAATTCAGTCTCATTCGCAACCCAATCTCTGAATGACGAACGAAATCCGTGTGCCGTCGCCTCGACTTCCATTCGACGCAAGACGGCAAGCAGGCTGGCGTCGGACAATGTGCCACCCCTCAAGCCGGGAAACACAAGATCGCCGGTTCGCGCGTCCTTAACATAATCCAGCACTTTTAGAGCGGGAGCCGACAGTGGCACGCAATGTTCGCGCCCGCTTTTCATTCTGGAAGCGGGAACCGTCCATAAAGCGCGCTCAAGGTCCATCTCCTGCCACGTAGCACCGCGTATCTCACCAGAGCGCGCCGCCGTCAGAATGGTGAATTCCAACGCCAGCGCCGCCATACCGCCCCGCTTGCGCAGATTGGCCATGAACGAAGGCAGGTCGCTATAAGGCAAGGCGTCGTGATGGCCGCGTGACAGCTTTTTGGGTGCGGGCAGGATATGTTCAAGGTGGCCAGTCCAGCGCGCCGGGTTTTCGCCCTGCCAGTTCAGTTCGGGGTGAAGCATCTTGGCTGCACCGATAATCTGCTCAATTCGACCACGCAGGCGGCTTGCTGTTTCTGGAATGGTTGACCAGATCGGGGTGAGCAAATGAACGACCATTTTCGTTGTCACTTCGTCAACAGGTGTGGATTGAATTGTGGAAGCGTGCGCTAAAAGTGTGGATCGCCACTGCGCAGCGTGCTTGGCGTTCCTCCATCCCGGCGCTTTCCGGGTGATAAAATCATCGGCGCATTGCCCGAACGTCGGCCCTGTCGAGGCTGGCAGGCCCTGCGCGATACGGTGCTCTATAATAGGGTTTGATCCCGCCGATATGAGCCGCTTACCATCAAGAGCGCGCTCACGCGCTTCCTTAAGCCCGACAACCGGAAAAGCTCCAAGGCCATGTTCATGCGACTTCCCGGCTATTTTGAAGCGCAATACCCATGATTTACGCCCGGTTTTGCTGGTGACGAGCCATAAGCCATCACCATCGCCAATCTTGCCGGTCTTTGCTGCTAGGACGCCCGCGTTGGTCAGCTTGCCCATTGATCCACACCTTTGATCCACGTTGTTCCACACTTGCGGTGTGGATCATAGCAAATAGCGGGGGACAAGGAAACACAAGATAGTTGCTCAAACGCCCTGTTTACCTAGTCTTTTTGGACAATTAGAAACAGGCTGAAGCAGGGAATTGGCGGAGGAGGCGGGATTCGAACCCGCGATACGGTTTCCCGCATACACACTTTCCAGGCGTGCGCCTTCAACCACTCGGCCACCCCTCCGCAACGCATGCGCCTTGGCGCACGCAAACTTAAATCGAAGGGACGCGCGCCTCCGGCGCGCTGTGCGCCTTCAACCACTCGGCCACCCCTCCGCAACGCATGCGCCTTGGCGCACGCAAACTTAAATCGAAGGGACGCGCGCTTCCGGCGCGCTGTGCGCCTTCAACCACTCGGCGCCCCCTTCGCAAATACGCCGGTTCGGGCGCAATTGCTGCATTGATCACGCTGACGCAATCACGCTTGGCGCATCTATAAAGCACCGGCGCGGGGGCGCAACCCCAATTAAGCCCAGGGCCTTGATTTTGCGGTTTCCGCCTCGAAACGGCTGATCTCATTGGCCTTGACCATGGTCAGGCCGATATCATCCAGCCCTTCCAGCAGGCAATGCTTGCGGAACGGATCAATTTCAAAATGCACAGTGCCGCCATCGGGGCCCTGGATGGTCTGATTCGTCAAATCCACGCTGAGCGTCGCATTGGCACCGCGTTCGGCGTCATCCATCAGCTTGGCCAGATTTTCGGGCGAAACCACAATTGGCAAAATGCCGTTCTTGAAGCAATTGTTATAGAAAATATCGGCAAAGCTGGTGGAGATCACGCAGCGAATGCCATAGTCCAGCAATGCCCATGGCGCGTGCTCGCGCGATGAGCCGCAGCCAAAATTATCCTCTGCCACAAGGATTTGCGCCTTGCGATAGGCGGGCTTGTTGAGCACGAAATCGGGGTTCTCCGATCCGTCTTCCTTGTAGCGCATTTCGGAAAACAGGCCCTTGCCAAGGCCGGTGCGCGCAATGGTCTTTAGATATTGCTTGGGGATGATCATATCCGTGTCGATATTGGTAATCGGCAAGGGGGCGGCAATTCCGGTCAATTGTGTGAAAGGGGTCATGGTCAGTTCCTGCCAAAATGGGTTTCAGGCGCGTGCGCGGGCTTTAGGCAAAGTCCCGCACATCAACAAAATGGCCAGCAATTGCGGCGGCGGCTGCCATGGCGGGCGAAACCAGATGCGTGCGGCCCTTGTAGCCCTGGCGGCCCTCAAAATTGCGGTTGGAGGTTGAAGCGCAACGCTCGCCCGGCAACAGCTTGTCCGGGTTCATGGCAAGGCACATCGAGCAGCCCGGTTCGCGCCATTCAAAGCCGGCGGCCTTGAAGATTTTGTCGAGACCCTCGGCCTCAGCCTGCGCTTTCACGAGGCCAGAGCCCGGCACGATCATGGCGCTCACAGTGCTGGCTACCTTTTTGCCTTCCACGATCTTGGCGACCGCGCGGAAATCCTCGATGCGGCCATTGGTGCAGGAACCGATGAATACGCGGTCGATCTGGAGATCGGTGATTTTCTCGCCACCCTTCAGGCCCATGTAATCCAGCGCCCGTTGCAGGCTGGCACGTTTGGCTTCGGGCATTCCCGGCGCGACGCTCGGCACGCGGCCATCCACGGATACAACGTCCTGCGGGCTGGTGCCCCAGGAGACGATGGGGGTTAGGTTGGCCGCATCCAATGTCACTTCCAGGTCGAAATGCGCGCCTTCGTCGGATTTCAGCGTCGACCAATAGGCCATCGCCGCATCCCATTCGGCACCTTGCGGGGCCATCGGGCGGCCTTTGAGATAGGCGAATGTGGAATCGTCGGGCGCGATCAGGCCGGCACGTGCACCGCCCTCGATCGACATGTTGCAAACGGTCATGCGCGCTTCCATCGACAGCGCGCGGATGGCCTCGCCCGCATATTCAATGACGTGTCCGGTGCCGCCAGCGGTGCCGATTTTGCCGATGATCGCCAGCACAATATCCTTGGCGGTCACGCCGGGCGGCAGCGTGCCATTCACCGTCACCAGCATGTTTTTCGCTTTGTTCTGGATCAGCGTCTGGGTGGCGAGCACATGCTCGACTTCCGAGGTGCCAATGCCATGCGCCAGCGCGCCAAATGCCCCGTGCGTCGAAGTGTGGCTGTCGCCGCAGACAATCGTGGTGCCGGGCAAAGTGAACCCCTGTTCGGGCCCTATGATGTGCACGACGCCCTGGCGGCGATCGAGCGCATCAAAATATTCGACGCCAAACTCGGCAGCATTCTTGGCCAATTGCTCAATTTGCAGGCGGCTTTCCTCGTCCTCAATGCCCTTGGAGCGGTCGGTGGTTGGCACATTGTGGTCGACCACGGCCAGCGTCTTCTGCGGGGCGCGCACTTTGCGCCCGGTCATGCGCAAGCCCTCAAACGCCTGCGGGCTGGTCACTTCATGCACGAGGTGCCGGTCGATATACAAAAGGCAGGTTCCGTCCGGTTGGGTATCGACCACATGGTCATCCCAAATCTTGTCATAGAGCGTGCGGGGCTTTGAATTCGACATGAGTGGATTTCCTGCGCTTTTGTCCTGAAAGACGACTGAAACATGATTTTAGCCCCATCCCAGCGGGAGGGGAAGTCTCTTATAAACAAAGCGCCACTAGGGCGCTTTGTAAAGAAACATATTGCCTGTGCGAGGCAGCCTTATTTGGCTGTGGTGGTCGGCTTGGAGTCCAGCCGCTCCGCGATACGGGCCGATTTGCCGCGACGATCGCGCAGGTAGTAAAGCTTGGCGCGGCGCACCTTGCCACGGCGAACCACCTTGATGGAATCGATGTTGGGGGAATGGGTCGGGAACACGCGCTCGACGCCTTCGCCATAGGAAATCTTGCGAACCGTGAAGCTCTCGTTGAGACCGCCGCCATTGCGTGCGATGCAAACGCCTTCATAGGCCTGCACGCGGGTGCGCTCGCCTTCCTTGACCTTCACATTGACGACAACGGTATCGCCGGCCTGAAATTCGGGAATTGGGCGGGCAGCCACAAGCTTGGCGGCCTGTTCGGCCTCGATCTGCTGAATGATGTTCATGTTTTTCTCTTTTCTGAAAGCCTTTGACCGGTTGCTTCGCCCTATGCGAAAGTCCGGTGTGCTGTTTTAAGTTGGCGACAGGTCATTGCCTGCCGCTGGATGGTGCAGGCCTTTTACTTCTTTCCGAAGCTCATGCCGGCAAAACGCGAATTGAACTTGGACAGGCGACCGCCGCGATCGAGCAATTGCTGCGATCCACCGGTCCAGGCCGGATGGGTGAGCGGGTCGATGTCGAGGTTGAGCTTGTCACCAGCGGCACCATAGGTGGAGCGGGTCAAGAACTCTGTGCCATCCGTCATTACGACCTTGATGAAATGATATTGGGGGTGCGTATCGACCTTCATGTGACGTGTTCCTGAAATATGTGCGCCAGACCAACGAAAGGCGCGGCTTGAGAACCGCATAACCTTTATCATCGATATGACAAGATGCGATGGCCTTAAACCAAATTGGCGCAACTGACAAGGCCTTGCAGCTTGGCCGGCAAATTACATTCAGTTTTACGGGTGCAACGTGCCAAACCTTTGCTGGGCGGGGCATTGCAGGTGGAAGGCACTGATTGCAAGCAGCCCCGCATGGTCACGCTAACCCTGTTGCAAGCGCAAGCTTGAATTTGCTTCGCACAATGGCGTATTTGTTCTAGCCTCGAGCCCTGTTTGTCACTCCTTTGCAAAGCCTGCGCATGTCCCGCAATATATTGCTGATTATTGGCGGCGGCATTGCCGCCTATAAATCACTGGATTTGATCCGTCGCCTGCGCGAGCGCGACCTTGCCGTGCGCGTGGTGATGACCGCCGCCGCCGCGCAATTCGTCACGCCATTGGCGGCGGCCAGTCTTTCCGGCGACAAAGTTTATCAGGAACTGTTTTCGCTGACCGACGAGGCGGAAATGGGCCATATCGAATTGTCGCGGGCGGCCGATCTCATCATTATAGCCCCGGCAACGGCGGACCTTCTGGCCAAGGCCGCGCATGGACTTGCCAATGATCTGGCTTCGACCCTGCTGCTCGCCACCGACACCAAAATTCTGGCAGCCCCGGCCATGAACCTGCGTATGTGGCTGCACCCGGCCACGCAGCGCAATATCGCGCAATTGCGGCGCGATGGTATGGCCTTTGTTGGCCCGGATGACGGAGCCATGGCTTGTGGCGAATTTGGTCCCGGCCGGATGGCGGAACCATTGGCGATCGTCGATGCCGCCCTCGCCGCGCTCGCCGGTGAGACCAAAATGGCACTGGTGCCGCGCACCGGGCCGCTGGCTGGCCGTCACGTGCTGATCACCTCAGGCCCGACCCATGAGCCGATGGACCCGGTGCGCTATATTGCCAACCGTTCCTCCGGGCGTCAGGGCCATGCGCTGGCGGCCGCCGCCGTGGCTGCGGGCGCACGGGTGACCCTGATTTCAGGCCCGGTGCAATTGCCCGATCCGCACGGCGTCACCGTGTATCATGTCGAGACGGCGCGCGAAATGCTGGCCGCCGTGCAGCAGGCTTTGCCAGTCGATATATTCATCGGTGCTGCCGCTGTGGCAGACTGGCGGGTGGCCAAGGCGGGCGACCAAAAGATCAAAAAACCGCCCGGCACCGGCACGCCGCGCCAGATGCAGGTGGAACTGGTCGAAAATCCGGACATTCTCGCCAGCGTGGCGACGGGGGACAAGCGCCCGCGCCTTGTTGTCGGCTTTGCTGCCGAAACCGAAAATGTCATCGCCCATGCCCAAGCCAAGCTGGCGCGCAAGGGCTGTGATCTGATCATTGCCAATGATGTCACGGTTTCCTCCGCCGGCGGCGTGATGGGCGGGGCGGATAATACCGTGCATGTCGTGAGCCATGAGGGCGTCGAGAGCTGGCCCAAACTGCCCAAGGAAGAAGTCGCGCAGCGCCTGATGCGACGCTTTGCCACCATGCTCGATGCAATGAGCCCCCATGCGCCTTAAACTGAACATTCTGCGTCTGCCGCATGGCGAGGGCCTCGATTTGCCCGCCTACCAGACGGCGGGTGCCGCCGGCCTCGACCTGTTGGCGGCGGTGCCGGAAAACGCACCCCTAGCGATCGCGCCCGGTGCGCGGATTTTGGTGCCAACTGGCCTGATTTTTGAGATTCCGCAAGGCTTTGAAGGTCAAGTGCGGCCGCGGTCCGGGCTTGCCCTGAAACATGGCCTCAGCGTGCTCAACGCACCCGGCACCATTGACAGTGACTATCGCGGCGAAGTCGGCGTGCTGCTGATCAATCACGGAGCGGAGGAATTTATCGTCAGGCGCGGCCTGCGCATCGCCCAACTGATATTGGCACCGGTTGCATTCGCTGAACTGGTTGCGGTAGAGATGGTGGAAACAACAATAAGAGGTAACGCGGGCTATGGCTCCACGGGGATGTCGCCAACCAAAATCTAGGAATTCGAATGCGAGCCATGGCGCTTCCAGTCTGGTGAGGTCGAAGTGAATCTTTTGTCGCGTCAATCCATGCGCGCCATTGCGGCGGTCGTCGATATTGCCTTGCATGCGCGTCCCCAGCCGGTGGCGGCCAAGGCGCTCGCCGCCCGCCTCGATCTGCCGCCCCGGCGGCTGGAGACGCTGCTGCAGGCTCTGGTGCGTGCCAATATTCTGGTGGGCGTGCGCGGCCCGCGGGGCGGTTATGAACTGGCGCGTGAACGTCGCCGCATCACCGCCGCCGACATCGTCAGGGCCGCCATAGATACCGACGAGGACGGCGAGCAGATGGACCAGGCCAAGTTGATCCGCAAGGTTGTGGCACCCATGGTGCTGGATGCCAGCCAGTCCATGTTGCAAGCGCTGGAAGCGGTGACGGTTGAGACCCTGTGTCGCGCCGCCAACAAGGGCGGGTTGAGTGAAAAAGGTGCCGTCAATATCGATTTTACAATATAAATTAGTAATATAAATTATATATCGACATTTTCTTGTTTTATGTCACAATGCGCCAACTGGATTTTCTGGAGAGGACGATGACAAAAATGGAAACCGCCGCCGCCAAAACCGCTGAACCGGGACGCGGACGCATTTACGACTCCATCAGCCAGACCATCGGCAACACCCCGCTTGTGCGCCTGTCGCGCCTCGCCCATGAAAAGGGTGTCAAAGCCAACCTTCTGGCCAAGCTTGAGTTTTTCAACCCGATTTCGAGCGTCAAAGATCGCATTGGCGTCAATATGGTTGATGTGCTGGAGGCCAATGGCACGCTCAAGCGCGGCACTTCGGTCTTGATCGAGCCGACTTCGGGCAATACCGGCATTGCCCTCGCCTTTGTCGCTGCCGAGCGTGGCTACCGATTGATTTTGGTGATGCCGGAATCCATGTCGATTGAGCGGCGCAAAATGCTTCTGCTTCTGGGTGCCGAACTGGTGCTTACGCCCGCAGGGCAGGGCATGAAGGGCGCCATCGCCAAAGCCCAGGAAATTCAGGCGGCAACGCCCCATTCCATCATTCCGCAGCAATTCGAGAACCCCGCCAATCCGGACATTCATCGCCGCACCACCGGCCTTGAAATCTGGAACGACACCCACGGCGCTGTGGATGTGTTCGTTTCCGGGGTTGGCACCGGCGGCACCATCACCGGCGTTGGCCAGGTTCTGAAAGCCAAGAACAAGAATGTGCATATCGTAGCGGTAGAACCGGAAGACTCACCGGTGCTGTCCGGCGGCACCCATAGCGCGCACAAGATTCAGGGCATTGGTGCGGGTTTTGTCCCGGCTGTGCTCGATCGCAGCGTCATTGACGAAGTCGTGACGGTGGGCAACCAGACCGCCTTTGACACGGCCCGCCTCGTCGCGCGGTTGGAGGGCATTCCCGTTGGCATTTCCTCAGGTGCCGCACTGGCTGCCGGCATCGAGATTGGCCTGCGCCCAAGCATGGCCGGCAAGAATATCGTCATCATCATTCCCTCTTTTGCGGAACGCTATCTGTCGACAGCCTTGTTTGACGGACTGTAGTTGGATATTTGAACCGGGCGGCTTGCTTGCGTGCCGCCCTGTTTGATGAAGTCGCCTTCGAAAATAGTTGGTCTGCCGACAAATCTTGGACGTGTGGCTGCAATATCTGGTAAGGAACACCCGCCAGACCGGAGCCAAATTGCCATGAGGCCACAATGACCAAGATGCTCGCTTCGGTGCGCAATCGTGAAGAAGCTTTGCTGGCGCAGGCCGCGGGCGCTGATTTGATTGATATGAAGGAGCCGGGAGCAGGTGCGCCGGGCGCTTTGCCCGCACCGCTTGTCGCAAAAATCGTTGCCAGCCTGCATGGCAAAAATGCCACCAGCGCCTTCATCGGTGATTTGCCGATGGAACCGGGGGTGCTGCTGGCCGAGGCGCAGGCTATGGCAAAAACCGGTGTCGATTATGTCAAGATCGGCTTTTTCCCAAGCTCTGCCAGCGCGCAATGTATCGCAGCCCTTGCCCCGCTTGCGGCCAAACAAAAATGCATCGCAGTGCTGTTTGCCGATCTGCAGCCCGATTGGTCGCTGCTTGAAAAACTGGCAAAGGCTGGCTTTCATGGGGCTATGCTGGACACGGCCAGCAAGACTTCGGGCCGCTTGCTCAATCATTTGGATATTGGCGACATCAATGCCTTTGTGACGCAGTGCCATGCCAACGGCCTCATTTGCGGCCTTGCCGGTGGGCTGGAGCCACCCGATGTGCCGCGCCTGCTGTTGGCCGAGCCTGACTATCTTGGATTTAGGGGTGCCCTTTGCGTGCATGGCGAGCGACGTGGTGACATGGATGAAAGCCGCCTGCGGTTGATCCGCGAACTGATTCCGGTGCGCTCGCATGCCAGCGCAGGTGCGGCACGGAGGAACTGGCGACTGTTGG
Organism: Hyphomicrobiales bacterium; assembly: GCA_019075865.1. Lineage (GTDB taxonomy): Bacteria > Pseudomonadota > Alphaproteobacteria > Rhizobiales > Beijerinckiaceae > REEB77. Next base: position 31,115 of record JAGXAN010000002.1, read on the forward strand.
CAGCGCGCGGTCACAGCCGCGATGACGTGCAGGCGGAGGCAAAAACGGATCGCGTGTTCGTGCATGATTACGTGGTTCGCGCCCATATTGGTGCTTACAATTACGAGCATGATATCGAGCAGAAAGTGCGCTTCAATGTCGATGTGGAAATCACCCGTATGTCGCCGGGCACCGATGACATGCGCGAGGTTTTTTCTTATGACATCATCATTGATGCAATCGCATTGATATTAAAGCAAGGGCATATTGCGTTGGTGGAAACCCTTGTTGAGGAATTGGCGCAAACCCTGTTGCGGCATCCGCGCGTGGTGGCCGCGCATGTGCAGGCGGAAAAACTCGACATCATCAATGGTAGCGTCGGAGTTGCCATCGAGCGCCGCCGGGCCGCAGGCCAGACCGCCGTAAAGGGTCTTTTCCCGCAGGCGGAAGAGGGCCGTTCGTGACATCGCCGCCAGCTCGCATGCGTTGGATGCCCGCGATGGCTTGCTGGAACAAATCAGCGTTTGACGAAAACCGCGCCTGAAGCCTCACAGGCCGCTGGATTTGGCCGCGCCCAAAATCGCGCCCGGCTTGCCACCCTTGTCGCTTTGCAGCAGCACGACATAGCCCTGGCCACTCGCCGGAGCGGGTGCGTTGAATGTTTCCGCGCTACCTGACCACGCCCCGAGCCGCGTCATGGATTGCACGATATTGGTGTAGGTATAATCGTGTCCGGCATTTTCGCCGCGCCCGATTTTGACTTGGCCGCGGTGCAGCACCTTGAGCAGCCAGACATCGGCTGCGCCAGTACCAGCTCCGACATCGACCTTGATACCCTTGTCAACTGCAGCAAGCTGTACGGCGACGCTCAGCACACCGCTATCCTTGGCCGCCTGCACCAATTGTGTGTTAATCGCCTCGCTGTCCGAACCCACCGCATGGGTTTTGCCGTCGATTACCGCCTGAGGTGTATAGACCTGGTCATCACCGCGGCTATTGGCATAGGCGTGCTGGCGCAGGGTAAAGGCATGTTGGGCAAATGTATCCTTCCAGCCCATATAGTCCCAATAATCCACCGGCATCGAAACCGCGATAAGGCCGGGGTCTTCCGCCAATTCACCCAGCAGCCGATCCGCTGGCGGGCAGGATGAACAGCCCTGGCTGGTAAAAAGCTCAATCACCCCTCGCGGCGCGGCTTGCGCCACAGCCACCACGCTCAACATGCAGAGGGCTGCCAACCCCAGTTGGCGCGTTACGGCTGAGCCACTCTTGTGTTGCAGGGAGTTCATGAACCGCACGTCCTGAAAGAAGTGAAAAGCATGAGCCCAACCTAGTCGCTTCGCCATCAAAGACAAAATCACTTTGCAGTGAGCGACGTGCACCCGCGTTAAGCCTCGGCCGCCTCGCGCAGCATTTCCAGGCTCAACCACTCTTCTTCGGCCCGCTGCAAAGCCTGTTCGGCGCGTGAGTATTCACGCGTGGCCTGATCAAATTTTTTGGGGTCGCTATGATACAGTTTTGGATCGTCCAGCACTTTTTGCCATTTCGCCATCGTTGCGCGTAGCGTCTCGATCTGGCCCGGCAAATGTTCGAGTGCGTGCTTTTGCTTGAAGCTGAGTTTCTGGCTGGCCTTGGGCTTGGGCGCGCTCGCCACCCCTTCCGACGGTCGCGGCCGCTCGGCCGGCTTTTGCGCGCTGGTAGCGCCCACCCCAAAACCTCGCTGGGCAACCATGTCCGCATAACCGCCGGCATATTCAATCCACCGGCCATTGCCTTCGGCCACGATCACGCTGGTTGCAACCCGGTCCAGAAAGTCACGGTCATGGCTCACCACGATCACGGTTCCAGAATAATCGGCCAGCATTTCCTGCAACAGATCCAGCGTTTCAAGGTCGAGGTCATTGGTCGGTTCGTCCAGCACCAGAAAATTAGACGGCAACGACAGCGCCCGCGCCAGCGTCAACCGCCCGCGCTCGCCGCCCGAAAGCCGTTCCACGGGGGTGCGCGCCTGTTCGGGGGTAAACAGAAAGTCCTTCATGTAGCCAATCACATGCTTGCGAATGCCATTGACCTCCACAAAATCGCTGGCCCCGCCCGTCAGCACGTCTTTGAGGGTCTTGTGGCCATCCAGCGAGGTGCGGCGCTGGTCGAGGCTTGCCATTTCGAGCGCGGCACCCAGTTGAATTACACCGCTGTCGGGCTCCAATGCGCCGGTCAGCATCTTGATCAATGTCGTTTTGCCAGCGCCATTCGGGCCGACAATGCCAACGCGGTCGCCGCGTTGAATGCGGATTGAAAAATCCGTGACGATCGGGCGATCACCAAAGGATTTGCTGATGTTTTCAGCTTCCACCACGAGCTTGCCCGAGGTGCGCCCCGTCGAGGCCTCCAACCGCACTTCACCCACCACGCGCCGGGCCTCGCGCCGTTCACTGCGCAAATCCGCCAGTCGCGCCAACCGACCCTGATTGCGCTTGCGACGGCCTGATACGCCATAGCGCACCCAATCTTCTTCCATGACAATTTTGCGGTCGAGTTTGTGCCGCTGCAATTCTTCTTCTTCCAGCACCGTATCGCGCCAGCTTTCAAACGCTGCAAAGCCTTGATCCAACTGCCGGGTTACACCGCGATCCAGCCAAAGCGTGCTTTTGGTAAGGGTCTCCAGAAAGCGGCGGTCATGGCTGATCAGCACCATGGCGGAACGCAGGCTGGCAAGTTCCTTTTCCAGCCATTCGATAATTGGCAGGTCGAGATGGTTGGTTGGCTCGTCCAGCAACAAAATATCCGGCTCCGGGGCCAGAACATAGGCAATGGCGGCGCGGCGTGCTTCGCCGCCGGAAAGGTGCGAGGGGTCTTCACGCCCGGTCAGGCCCAACTCGCCCAGAAGATATTCGGCCCGCCAATGGTCGCCATGCTCACCAAGCCCGGATTCGACATAGGCAAGCGTCGTGGCAAAGCCGGAAAGATCCGGCTCCTGCGCCAGATAGCGCACGGTGGCATTGGGCTGGAAAAACCTTTGGCCACCATCGGGCTCCAGCGCGCCTGCCGCGATTTTGAGCAGGGTGGATTTGCCCGAGCCATTGCGGCCCACAAGCGCCAGGCGCTCGCGCGGCGCCACGCTCAAATCCGCGCCCTCAAGCAGCGGCTTGCCACCGAGGGTAAGAGTAATGCCTTGCAAAGTTAAAAGGGGCGGGGCCATGTCATCTCTGATTCAAATTAAAATGGGGCGAAGCCCGTGATGCGTGGCTTGTTTCGACACTAGCACTTCGCTTTCGTCAAGTGTGTGGTAAAAGTTGATGGTCGCCACAAATCACTTTGAGCTCATGAGCATGCAGCACCTGACCGTATTGGAAGCACTTTCCCGCCTGACCAAAGACCACGCCAGTCACGGGCATCCCACCATCTCGCAATTATTTGTTGAGGACCCGCGCCGCTTTGCAGATTTCCACGTCGTGCTGGACGATCTTTTGTTTGATTTTTCAAAGCATCGCCTTACCCGCTCCACCTTGGCGCATCTGGTTGCCTTGGCGCAGGCAGCGTCCTTGCCCGCACGCCGCGCTGCGCTTTTTGCCGGTGAGCGTGTCAATAATACCGAGCAGCGGCCGGCGCTTCACATGGCGTTGCGGGATTTCTCGGGATTGCCAAAATGGGTCGATGGCCACGACATCATGCCCGACATAGCCGCCGAGCGCGCCAAAGCTTATGATTTTGCGCGCCAGATTCGCAGCGGGCAGACACGCGGGGCCACAGGTGCGGCCTTTACCGATATTGTCAATATTGGCATTGGCGGCTCCGATCTTGGCCCAGCGATGGCGGTGCGTGCCTTGCGGCCGTTTTGCCAGCAAGGTTTGCGCAGCCATTTTGTCTCCAATGTCGATGGCGCCGACATCGCCGATACGCTGCAAGACCTCGACCCGGCACGCACCTTATTCATCATTGCATCCAAAACCTTCACCACGCAGGAGACCATGACCAATGCCGCTACCGCCCGCGCCTGGATTGTGGCGGGCCTCGGCGAGGCAGCGGTGGGCGCGCATTTTGCGGCGGTCTCGACGCGGCTCGACAAGGTCGCCGCCTTTGGCATAAATGCCGCTCGCGTCTTCGGCTTCTGGGATTGGGTCGGCGGGCGTTATTCGCTTTGGTCGAGCATTGGCCTGCCGATCATTCTGGCCATAGGGCCGGAAAATTTCGATGCGTTTTTGCGCGGGGCCAATGCCATTGACCGCCATTTTCAAGAGGCACCGCTGGAGCGCAACATTCCGGTGTTGATGGCATTGATCGGCGTTTACTATCGCAATATCTGCCAGTTTCCAACGCAGGCCATCATTCCTTATGACCAGCGCCTTGCGCGTTTTCCTGCCTATTTGCAACAACTCGACATGGAGAGCAACGGCAAGCATGTCACGCGCGGTGGGCAACCCGTGCAGGTGGCAACCGGGCCGATTGTCTGGGGCGAGCCCGGCACCAATGGCCAGCACGCCTTCTTCCAACTGTTGCACCAGGGCACGGATATTGTGCCGGTTGATTTTTTGGTGGCCGCCCGACCCTTGGCCGGGGACGCGCACCATCACAATCTCCTCTTCGCCAATTGCCTCGCACAAAGCGAAGCCTTGATGCGTGGGCGCAACCAACCCGAGGCGGAGCGGCAATTGCGCGCGGCAGGCATGAGCGAGACGGCGGCGGCGGAACTGGCCCCCCATAAGGTTTTTGAGGGCAACCGGCCGAGCAGCACTTTTCTCTATCAGTCACTTACCCCCGACATGCTTGGTCGCCTGATTGCGCTTTATGAGCACAAGGTTTTCGTGCAATCGGTGATTTGGGATATCAACCCCTTTGATCAATGGGGGGTGGAATTGGGCAAGGAACTGGCCTCAACCCTCGCACCGATTGTCGCTGACAACAAGGCACCCCTTGACGGGCTCAACGGCTCGACAGCTGGCTTGCTCGACTGGTGGCGTGCGCAGGGCTAAACCCTCGCGCAACAGGGGCCGCGCGTTGTTGGGGTGCGAGGCGGCGGGACAAAGCCCGCCGCGACATTTGGATGGAAAGTTTGCTTATTCAGCCGTCGCGGCAGCCGCAGCGGCGGCTTTTTCAGCGGCCTTGGCATTGGTGGCGATACGCTCCTGAGCCTTTTTCTTGGGCAGGGCCTTCTCCGGATTGTTGCGCGCCGGACGATGGCCGACGCCAACGCTTTCCAGCAAACGTGCGACGCGGTCGGTGGGCTGTGCGCCCTTGCTCATCCAGGTCTTGGCGCTTTCCACATCCATCACCAGGCGGGTGGCGTCGTCCTTTTTCTTCAACGGGTCAAACGTGCCGATTTTCTCGATGAAGCGGCCATCGCGCGGCATGCGCGCATCAGCGATCACGATGGAATAATGCGGACGCTTTTTGGCACCACCGCGCGAGAGACGAATTTTCAAAGACATATATTTTCCTTCACCAGTTAAAATCCCGAATAACTTCACGCATTGCCCCGGTGGGAACACCCAGGGCTGCGAAACTCATTTCTTTTTGCCTGAAAACGGATTGAAACCGCCAAGCCCCGGCAATTTGTTGCCAAGCCCCGGCAATCCCGGCATTTTCGGCGCAAAGGCTTCCGGTGGCGGTGCCGATGGCAGTTTGGGCATGGCCCCGCCCATCTGCTTTTGCATGGCCTCAATCTGCTCTTGCGTCGGCATTGGCATACCGCCGCCCATGCCACCACCCATGCCCATCATCCCTGCCATTTTGCCCATCAGGCCACGTTTGCCGGGGCCACCCATTTGCTTCATCATATCGGCCATCTGCCGATGCTGTTTCAGCAGGCGGTTGATGTCTTCCACTTTCATGCCCGCGCCGGCGGCAATGCGCTTTTTGCGCGATGCTTTCAAAATGTCCGGATCGCGCCGTTCCTTGGGGGTCATGGAGGAGATGATGGCACGTTGGCGCTTGACCATCCGATCGTCGATATTGGCGGCGGCGAGTTGGTCTTTCATCTTGGCCATGCCGGGCAACATGCCCATAATACCGCCAAGTCCGCCGATTTTCTCCAATTGCGCCAGTTGCTCGGACATATCGTCGAGGTCAAACCGCCCTTTGCGCATTTTCTCGGCGATTTTCTGGGCCTTTTCCATGTCGATATTGGCCGCGGCCTTTTCGACCAGCGAGACAATGTCGCCCATGCCCAGAATGCGGTTGGCAATGCGCGAGGGATGAAAATCCTCCAGCGCATCCATCTTTTCGCCGGTGCCGACGAGCTTGATCGGCCGCCCCGTCACCGCACGCATGGACAGCGCCGCACCGCCGCGCCCGTCACCATCGGTGCGGGTGAGCACGATGCCGGTTATGCCAACGCGGTCATTGAAGCTTTTGGCCAGATTGACGGCGTCCTGACCGGTCAGTGCATCCGCAACCAGCAGAATTTCGTGCGGATGGGTGGCGGCCTTGATCTCCGCCATTTCCGCCATCAGCGGCTCATCAATATGCGTGCGCCCGGCAGTGTCGAGGATGACGACATCGTAACCCTGCAAACGCGCCACTTCTTCGGCGCGCCGGGCAATTTGCACCGGGCTCTGGCCGGCAATGATCGGCAGGGTGGCAATGCCAACCTGGCGACCCAGCACCGCCAATTGTTCCTGCGCCGCCGGGCGCTTCACGTCGAGCGAGGCCATCAGCACCTTGCGCTTGTCGCGCTCGGTCAGGCGTTTGGCGATTTTGGCGGAAGTTGTGGTCTTGCCCGCGCCCTGCAAGCCGACCATCATGATCGCAACGGGCGCGGCGGCATTGAGATTGATGGGGTCGCCTTCGGTTCCGAGGGTTTCGATCAAAACGTCATTGACGATCTTGATGACCATCTGCCCCGGCGTCACGGATTTGACGACATTGGCACCCACGGCCTTGGCCCGCACCTTGTCGACAAACGAGCGCACCACATCCAGCGCCACATCCGCTTCGAGCAAAGCCCGACGAACCTCGCGCATGGCGACGTTGACATCCTCCTCGCTCAGCGACCCGCGTCGGGTAAGCTGGTCGAAAATACCGGAGAGCTTTTCAGAAAGGCTCTCAAACATGGCGTTCCTCTCATCTCGCCCAATGGGCGCAGAATAATCCAGATGCTTTACCCCAAAACCAAACGCGCCCGGGAGCGCATCCGCGCCGCCGAACGTTGACCGCAGCCCTCAAAGGGGGTGACGGCTTGATATCGAAGTCTTTCACACAAGTCGTGAAGGCCCTTTCGTTAGGGCCGAGCGCAGCTTATGTCAAGCTCTGCCACACGCGCGCTATATCGCCGGGGGTCAGATCGCCACTTTGGCGGCGTCGCAGCCGGCAATATAGCCAAAGGCCATGGCTGGGCCGATGTTGATGCCGCCTGCCGGGTAATGCCCGCCCATCACGCTGGCCATGTCGGTTCCCACCGCATAAAGCCCAGCAATGACCGCGCCGGAATGGTCAAGCACCCGCGCATGCGCGTCTGTCTTTAGGCCAGCGAAAGTCCCAAAACTGCCGGGAAACACCTTTACGGCATAAAACGGGCCGGATTCAATCGGTGCGACGCAGGGGTTGGGCTTTTGTGCCGGATCCCCGCTTTGGCGGTTGTAGGGCGTGCCGCCCCGATCAAACAGTGGATCAAGCCCATGCCGCGCATGGCTGTTATAGGCCTCGATGGTTGCCGTCAGCCCGTCCGGATCAATGCCGCAGGCTTTGGCAAGCTCCGCGATCGTGTTGCCGGCCTTGATATAGCCGGAGCGAATATAGGGCGCGACCGGCAATGGCACCGGCCGGGCAATGCCAAGCCCGTAGCGGCGCTGGAAGGCGCGGGTGCAGATCAGCCAGGAGGCGACTTCCTGCCCCGCTGGCACGGCATGCAGCATAGCCTCGACATAATCATGATAGCCATTACCTTCGTTGCAGAAGCGTTTGCCATTGGCCAAAACCGCTATGATCCCCGGCTTGTTGCGCTCGATAATATGCGGAAAGCGGCCCGTCGTGCCATCACCGAAGGGCACTTTGGATACCGGGCACCATGCGCCGGGTGCGGCCAGCGTATCATCCACCACGCCGCCAACGGTTTCAGCGAGGCGCAACCCGTCGCCGGTGGCTGTTTCAACCGCAAGGGTCAGGTGTTCACCATTGGCCGGAAACAACGCCGCGCGCCGCGCATGGTCATGGCCAAAGCCGCCGGTTGCCAGCACCACCCCCCGCCTCGCCTGCACGTCGATCTTGCCATCGGGCGTGTCGAGTGTGGCGCCGGTCACCATGCCCGCATCGCGCAGCAAGGCCACGGCGCTGCAAAGGGTGCGCAAATCAACGCCAAGATTGTCCGCCGATTTTAGCAGGCGGCCAACCAGCGCCAGGCCATTGCGCAATTGCATACTGCGCCGGTGCACCGCCAGATCACGCAAATGGCGGGCAAAGCGACGGGAGACATGCGCAAAGGCTTTTGGCGAGCGGGTCACATTCATGAATGCACCAAGGTCCGACCCCGCCTGAATGGTCATGCCCATGAAGGTCGTTTCTCGCAATGGCAGGCGCAGACGCTTCACCAGTCCGCCTAATTGGCGTGCATCAAACGGGGCGGCTATCACGGAGCGCCCGCCGGTGCCAGCCCCCTCCAGCCGCCCGTAAGTGTCGCTGATGCGATTGCCATCTTCAAATTGCAGGGCGGTTTTGGCCGCAAAGAACGCCACCATTTTCGGCGCGGCTTCGAGAAACCCCTCCACCCGCGCCGAATTGAAATTATTGCCCAACACTGCCTTCAGGTAGGCGAGCGGGGCGTCAATGTCTTCCACTAGGCCCGCCCGTTGCGCCAAGGGGTTGCGCGGCACCCACATCCAGCCGCCGGAAAGCGCCGTCGTGCCACCAAAGACCGCCGCCTTTTCCGCCACGATCACTTTCAGGCCGTGGCTGGCCGCCGTCACCGCCGCCGACAATCCGCCCGCACCCGAGCCGATCACCAGCAAATCGCAATCCAGCCTGGAATTCATGCTTGTCCCACCAAAAGTATGCGTTTGAACAGGCGCATTTTGGCTTGTTTCTCACGCATCTGTAAGCGCGGGGGCCATAAAATTGGGGCAAATCGCTTTGGGGGGCCTATTTTGTTCGCCCCGCGCAAACCCCGCAAGGCCGATCCGAACCGCGTGTAACTCAAATTCCAGTGGTCAGCCGTGTCAGCCAGGCTGGCGAGACGTCCACAAGAAGCGCTTCAAGCGGTTTGTCCAAACCCAGCACGATGGCAATGCCAAAGGCCACGACAACGCCACCGGCAAGCGTGCGCACAGCTCTGGAGGATTGCAGCATCCCACCGCGCCAGCCCATGATGGTCTCCCGCGAAACCATGCCCAGCAGCAACATCGGCAGGCTGGCACCAAAGCCAAAGGCCAGCATCACCAGACCGACCTGGCTTAAATCCTTGCCTTGCGCCGCCAGCAGCGAAGCGGCACCCAGCGTTGGCCCGGCGCAGGGCGACCATACCGCACCCAGCAGCACGCCAAGCCCTAACTGCCCGGCAATACCGCTGCCCGTCCGCCCGCCAAACTTTTGTTCGGCCCAATTACTGAGCGGGCTGGCGAAGGCGGTAAACCGCGTTTGCAGCCACGGAACCGCCAGCACGAGGCCGACAATGACCATCAATCCCGCCGCCACATCGCGGAAGGCACCCTGATCGAGCCCAATCGAGAAGCCGATCACCCCGACGAACAGGCCGATGAGGGTGAATGAAAGGGAAAGACCCGCGGCCAACGCCAATAGCCCGTAGCGCGCCTTCGTCATCGACGAGGCAAGGATCAGTGGCAGCAAGGGCAGCACGCAGGGCGAGAGGATCGACAATATCCCCGCGCCAAACGCCAGTAGAATCGAGATCGAGGACATCCGGCTAAATCGCCTGCTTGAACAGATCCTCAATGGTCATCGGGTCGGTGCTGCCCACCGAGCGCGCGACTTCCTTATTGCCTTTGTAAACGATCAAAGTGGACTGCATATTGGCTTTGAAACTGCGAACGATGGCCTTCTGCTTGTCAAAATCGACATTGAAAACCACGAAGTCGGCATAGTCTGCTTGGGCTTCCAATTTGGACAGAATCGGCTTCTGTGCGGCGCAGGTCGGGCACCAATCCGCGTGAATTTGCACGAGAATGGGTTTGTCGGCCTTTTGGGCGGCCAAAAATGCGGCGCGGTTAAAGGGCACCGGGCCCACCGCCGCTGCAAGTGTGGCGGGTGCCAGCAGGGCCGCTGCGCCCAGCGCGCCGGTGGCGAGGGTCATGAATTGGCGTTTGGAAAGCATGGAGGGCTCCTTTTTTGGGTGGATCGGAGAACTTAATTCACTAAATCAAATTCGCGCTGCTGCGTGGAAAAGTTACGCTCCCGGAAGGTCACATTTTTGTGATGAAGGCGCGCATCGTCTAAAACAGGTGCTTGCGCCGCTCACCCGCGCATTCAAGCCACGTGCAGCAATTCGGCGACGAACAGGCTGGCGACAGTCAGATCGTCACTTGTGCCGGGGTTGAGCCCCTGCGTTTTGAAGTCACGGTCGAGCGCCAGCAATTCAGGCAGGGTTGCGGACATTGTTCGGGCGCGGTTCAATCGGTCCCGCAACTTTATCGCCTTGGCCTGGACATATTGGGCCGGCCCCGCCCCGAATTTCCGCTCGATATGTCCATCGGGATAGGTGGCCAAAAATTCAAAATAGGCGGAAACCGCGCCCCATTTGCGGCTGGGCTGATAGCCAATGGCGATCAATCCAAGGTCAAACACATCCGCAAAATGGGTAACATACTGCCGCGCCACCGCGTCGCGGGGGGCAGCCAGCGTCATGGCCTCCATCAGCCTCATGTCAGCGCCGTCACGCATCTCATGGGCTGCCCCATCGCCAATTCCATCGGCGGACTCCAGTGCCATGGCCCGCGAAACCGCCCGCGCATCTTCCTGCGTGAGATTGGCCAGAACCTTGGCCAGGGCCCCGCGCAAATCCTGGGCCGACAAATACTGCCCCGATATGGACTGCGCTGCCATTGCCAGCGGCGCGCAGAGCAGCAGAATTCCCAGATTGGTATTTTTGCGTCCCCGTCCTTGGGTTGCTTGCACACCGGTTTCGATCCGCGCGCCCAAGCTGGCATCCGGGCGGCAGATCTGAGGGGCTGCCAACTGCGCGCTTACCAGAAAATCGGCAGCCACCATGTCATGACCGTCGGCATATATATGGACATTGCCCGGTTTCAGGGCGGCGATGTCCTGCCAGCACGCCGCTTCGAATGCCGCTTCAATCTTATGCGGGTGCATCGTCAACCTCGCGCGTTTCGCGCTTCAACGCTGCGCAGCAATCCACGCGCGTATGGGTGAACTGGGGTAGAATCTTGGCCAAGGTAAAGATTCCGACAAGCTGTTGACCTGCGCCTTTGATTTTGTCTGGCAGCCCATTACAGTAACATAATGCATAAGTATTGACCCTGTGGAAAGGGATTGGAGCAAATTATGACAGCCATTTCAAAAGAAAAAACCTATTCCGACGCCGAGGTAACCGCCATTTTGCAGGCCAATCTGCCGAACTGGGTGCTGGAAGGCGGCTGGATCCTGAGGAAATACCGGACGCATGGCTGGAAAGGGACGTTGATGGTGATCAATACCATTGGCCACCTTGCCGAGGCAGCTTGGCATCATCCCGAAATCAGTGCCTCTTACGCATTTGTGGAAGTGCGCCTGCAAAGCCATGATGCGCGCGGCATTACCGACAAGGACTTCGAACTCGCGCGCAAAATGGAGGAAGTCATACAATGGCAGCCCGCCAAGGCAGGCGGTGCCCTGGAAGGGACACCCTCAGGCGACCCAAGCGTGGCTTATGTGATCTACGATTGAATCAAGCAAGCGCCCTTGCGTTCATGGCTCAGTTGCAAGCGGCGCGCCCGCATCTATAGTGCCGCGCAGATTGCCGATAAGCTGGCATGACGCATTTTGAGACGGCGATGCGCCTTTCCATGGAGCATAAAGGAACCAACGTGAATGACACCCTGATACGCGCCAGCCAACGCGATGCCTTTTTGGGCCAGGTGGGGGTGCGCCCGCTGATCATGGGCATATTGAACATTACACCCGACAGCTTCTCGGATGGTGGCCGCTTTGCCTCGCCGCAGGCAGCCATTGCCCAAACCCGGAAACTCACCGACGAGGGCGCAGACATTCTCGATGTTGGTGCGGAATCGACCCGGCCCGGTGCCATAGCTGTGACCGAGGATGAAGAACTGGCGCGCATCGACGCGCTCATGCCAATTGTGCGTGCCGCGACCCATCTGCCGATCTCGATTGATACCTATAAAGCCAGGGTGGCAGCGCGAGGCATGGCTCTGGGTGCCTGCGTCATCAATGACGTTTGGGGCCTGCAGCATGATCCCGCCATGGCCGCAACCGTCGCGCAAACCGGGGCAGGGGTGGTTATCATGCACAACCGCTCGCAAGTGGACGGCGACCTCGATATTTTATCCGACATGCGCCGGTTTTTTGATAAATCGCTGGCGCTGGCCGCCCGCGAGAACATTCCCCGTCACCGCATCATGCTCGATCCCGGCATCGGCTTTGGCAAGACCCAGAACCAGAATTTGCAGGCGATGCAGGGCTTGCACCATTTTGATGATTACCAGCTGCCGATGCTGATCGGGGTGTCACGCAAGTCGCTGCTGGGCAAATTGCTGGATAGCGCCGTCGACCAGCGGTTGATTGGCACTTTGAGCGCCAATCTCGCCTGTGCTGCGCGCGGTGCCCAGATTTTTCGTGTGCATGATGTGGCCGAGCACCGCGCCGCCTTTCGCGTTTTTGAGGCGATCCAGCATGGCCATGGCTGAAATTGGCATCGGCCTTGGCAGCAATATCGGCGACAAGGCCGCCAACATCCACCGGGCGTTGGCGCTGCTCACCGCAGACGGTCGCGTCAAGCTGAAGAAAATGTCGTCGCTCTACCGCACTTTGCCGTGGGGCTATGCCGAGCAGGATTTTTTTGCCAATGCCTGCGCGCTGGTTGAGACCGCGTTGTCACCCATGCAATTGCTCGATTTTGCCAAGCAGATTGAAACCGATATGGGCCGCGAAAAGACCGTCCATTGGGGGCCACGCCTGATCGATATTGATTTGCTGTTTTATGGCAATGAGGCCATGGCCAATCCGCGCCTGATCTTGCCGCACAAGGAATTGTTTAATCGCGCTTTTGTTCTGGTGCCGCTCGCTGAAATTGCGCCCGATTTGCAAATCGAGGGCGTCAGCATGGCGCAGGCCGCGGCCAAAATTGGCAAGGAAGGCATCGAAATCTGGCGCGAAACGCCTTAAAGGGACGTTGGTCGCCCGTTGTTTTCCACATAATGGCGGAAAAGCTGCTTTGGCAGGATAATTTCAAAAAGCAAGAAGGGCTGCCTTGTTCAAGCAGCCCTTCCATTGCCATACCGTGTCGGGTTAGGGCCTCTCATGCGGGCGTAACTTACGCGCGCGGGCCTTTATGGCTGGAGTGAATCCAAGTCCGTGAAACCAGCGACAACGGGTTGAGACAATGAGACACTGGATCACCTCCTTTCAGTGGGTTAACGACGAATCATATTGTGCCATGAATTGGTGAATTTTCAAACAACGGCTTTTGTGAAAAACGCGTCCCGGTTCGGGGCATGCACAATATCGTTTTACCTTGACGTAGATGCGTTGAGGACAATAATGCGCGCTGACAAAACAATAAATTCAGGGGAACGAAATGTCCGCAAGCGTTGCACATGAAGCTTCGGCCTCAGGGTTGAGCTACGTCAATGGCACCAGTACGATCAGTCTCTTGAGTGACACGATTGGGCAGAGCCTCGACAAAGCGGCAGGGACCTGGCCCGATGAACCGGCGCTGATTTCGCCATCCCATAACGTGCGCTGGAACTGGCGCGAGTTTCATACCCATGTCGAAAGCCTGGCCGCGGGTCTCATGGCGCTTGGTCTGAGCCGGGGTGAGCGCATAGGTATTTGGTCGCTCAATCGCCCCGAATGGGTGCTCACGCAATTTGCCGCCGCCAAGGCTGGGCTGATTTTGGTAACGCTCAATCCGGCCTATCGCTTGGTGGAACTGGAATTTGCCCTCAACAAAGTCGGTTGCAGCGCCGTCGTCACCGCCACCAGTTTCAAGGCCAGCGATTTTATTGGCATGTTGCAGGAGCTCGCCCCCGAACTGGCGAAGGCTGGCAAAGACCGGCTCCACGCCAAGCGATTGCCGCACCTTCGCCACATCATCCAGATCGGCGGGCCTTTGGTGCAAGGCGCCCTAGCTTTTGAGGACATCCTGAAGATGGCGACGGCCAAGACGCGCGCCGAACTGGCGAGCCTTTCCAGCCAGTTGCAATTTGATGACCCCATCAACATTCAGTTCACCTCCGGCACCACCGGGCAGCCCAAAGGTGTGACACTTACCCACCACAACATTCTCAACAATGGCCTGTTTGTTGCTCGTGGCATGGCGCTGACGCAAAAAGACCGGCTTTGCATTCCGGTGCCATTATATCACTGTTTTGGCATGGTCATGGGGGTTCTGGGCTGCGTGACCCATGGGGCGGCCATGGTATTTCCCGGTGAGGGATTTGACCCATTGGTAACGCTGCAAACCGTCGCCAATGAAAAATGCACGGGCCTTTACGGCGTGCCCACCATGTTCATTGCCGAACTCGATCATCCCGAATTCTCCAAATTCGATCTCAGCAGTCTGCGCACCGGCATTATGGCAGGCGCGCCCTGTCCGATTGAAGTTATGCGAAAATGCATCAACCTGATGCACATGCACGACGTAACCATCGCCTATGGCATGACCGAAACCAGTCCGGTCAGCTTCCAGAGCGGGCTGGAGGACAGCATCGAGCGCCGCGTATCGACGGTGGGCCGCATTCATCCGCATCTGGAAGTCAAGGTCGTGGACAGCGAAGGCCGCATTGTCCCGCGCGGGCAAAAAGGTGAATTATGCACACGCGGCTATTCCGTCATGCTGGGCTATTGGGATGAACCGCAAAAAACCGCGGAAGTGCTGGATGCAGCGCGCTGGATGCACACCGGCGATATTGCAACGCTGGACGCGGAAGGCTTTTGCAACATTGTCGGCCGCATCAAGGATTTGATCATCCGGGGTGGCGAGAATATTTCGCCGCGCGAGGTCGAGGAATATCTCTACACCCATCCCAAAATCATGGATGTGCAGGTATTCGGTATTGCCGATGATCGCTACGGCGAGGAAATCGCCGCCTGGATCCGGGTGCGCGACGGCCAGAGCCTCACGCAGGAGGAGGTCATCGCCTTTTGCAAAGGCCGGATCGCGCATAACAAAGTGCCGCGTGTGATCCAGTTCGTCGACAATTTCCCGATGACGGTCACCGGCAAGATCCAGAAATTCATGATGCGCGCCACGGTAGAGCGTGAACTGGGCCTGAAAGCCCAGAAAACCGCCTGACCCCCCCGTCATTGCGAGGAGCCCTTGCGACGAAGCAAGCCAGAGGCAGGTTTGAGAGGGGGGCCTTACTGGGCACCCCCTGGGTTGCCGCGCGGCTTCGCCGCTCGCAATGACGGATGGGCGCTCGTCATTGCGAGGAGCCCTTGCGACGAAGCAAGCCAGAGGCAGGTTTGAGAGGGGAGCTTTACTAGGCATCCCCTGGTTTGCCGCGCGGCTGCGCCGCTCGCAATGACGGGTGGGTGCTCGTCATTGCGAGGAGCCCTTGCGACGAAGCAAGCCAGAGGCAGGTTTGGAGGGGGGCCTTACTGGGCACCCCCTGGTTTGCTTCGCGGCTGCGCCGCTCGCAATGACGGGTGGGCGCGCGTCATTGCGAGGAGCCCTTGCGACGAAGCAAGCCAGAGGCGGGTTTGAGAGGGGGGCCTTACTGGGCATCCACTGGTTTGCTTCGCGGCTGCGCCGCTCGCAATGACGGGGGTCGTCATTGCGAGGAGCCCTTGCGACGAAGCAAGCCAGAGGCGGGTTTGAGAGGGGAGCCTTACTGTGCATCCCCTGGTTTGCTTCGCAGCTGCGCCGCTCGCAATGACGGGGGAAATAAAAAAGCGCCGCGGTGAGGCGGCGCTTTTGACTTATGCGATGCGGCCGGTTTATTCGGCGGCTTCTTCCTTGCCTTCGAGGTCTTCGCCGGTCACCTGATCGACGACACGCATCGACAGGCGAACCTTGCCACGGTCATCAAAGCCCATCAGCTTGACCTTGACCTTGTCGCCTTCCTTGACGACATCCGTGGTCTTGGCAACGCGGCCCTTGGCGAGTTGCGAGATATGCACGAGGCCATCCTTGGCGCCGTAGAAATTGACGAATGCGCCAAAGTCGACCGCCTTGACGACCGTGCCATCATAGATCATGCCGACTTCCGGATCCGTCGCAATCGACTTGATCCAGGCAATCGCCGCCTTGATGGAATTCCCGTCCGAGGACGCAACCTTGACGGTGCCGTCATCTTCGATGTTGACCTTGGCGCCGGTCTTTTCGACGATTTCGCGGATAACCTTGCCGCCCGTGCCGATCACTTCACGGATCTTGTCGGTGGGGATTTTCAAGGTTTCGATACGCGGGGCAAATTCACCCAGCTCGGCGCGCGCGCCGGTCAGGGCTTTCGACATTTCACCCAAAATGTGCAGACGTCCGTCCTTGGCCTGCGCCAAAGCCACCTTCATGATTTCTTCGGTGATGCCGGCAATCTTGATGTCCATTTGCAGCGAGGTGATGCCGGCGTCGGTGCCTGCAACCTTGAAATCCATATCGCCGAGATGGTCTTCATCGCCCAGAATGTCGGAGAGAACCGCAAAGCGCTCACCTTCCAAAATCAGGCCCATGGCGATGCCGGCGGTTGGCCGCTTCAACGGCACACCTGCATCCATCAATGCCAGCGATGTGCCGCAAACCGTGGCCATCGACGACGAACCGTTGGATTCGGTAATTTCCGACACGACACGCATCGTGTAGGGGAATTCCGCAGCCGTTGGCAACATGGGACGCAGCGCGCGCCATGCCAGCTTGCCGTGGCCGATTTCGCGGCGTCCGGGGCTGCCCATGCGGCCGGTTTCACCCACCGAGTAGGGAGGGAAGTTGTAATGCAGCAGGAAGCGTTCCTTGTAGGTACCTTCGAGTGAATCGATGTATTGCTCGTCTTCACCGGTGCCAAGGGTCGCAACAACCAGCGCCTGGGTTTCGCCGCGCGTAAACAGCGCCGAACCATGCGTGCGCGGCAATATGCCGACTTCCGCCAGAATGGGGCGAACGGTTTTGACGTCGCGCCCATCGATGCGGATGCCAGTATCCAGCACATTCCAGCGCACCACTTTGGCTTGCAGGTCATGGAAAGCTTCACCGACATGATCCTTGGGGAATTTGGCTTCCCCGTCGGCTGGCAGCAGGGCCGCGTTGACCTTGGCCTTCACCGCGTCGACGGCCTTGTAGCGCTCCTGCTTGGCAGTGATCTTGTAGGCTTCGCGCAAGTCTTTCTCGGCCAAATCGAAAACGGCCTTTTCGGCAGCTGACTTGTCAACCAGTTGCAGGTCGCGCGGCTCTTTGGCAGCCTTTTCCGCCAGGCGGATGATCGCTTCGAGAACAGGCTGGAACCCGCGATGACCGGTCATGACCGCGTCAAGCATGACGGCTTCGGACAATTCCTTGGCTTCCGATTCAACCATGAGCACGGCATCCATCGTGCCGGCCATGACCAGATCGAGATCCGAGGTCTTCATTTCGTCGATGGTCGGGTTGAGCTTCAATGCGCCGCCAATCATGCCAACGCGTGCTGCGCCAACTGGCCCCATGAAGGGAATGCCAGAGAGTGTCAGGGCCGCCGAGGTTGCGATCATCGCCAGAATATCGGGGTCGTTTTCGAGGTCATGGCTCAGAACCGTAACCACAACCTGCGTTTCATTGCGATAGCCCTCAGGGAACAACGGGCGGATCGGACGGTCGATCAGGCGGGAAACCAGGGTTTCCTTTTCCGATGGGCGACCTTCGCGCTTGAAATAGCCGCCGGGAATGCGGCCAGCCGCAAACGCCTTTTCCTGATAATTGACGGTCAGCGGGAAGAAGTCGACGCCGGGCTTGGCAGCCTTGGCACCAACGACGGTCGCAAGAACGGTGGTCTCGCCATAGGTGGCAAGCACGGCAGCATCGGCCTGTCGGGCAATGCGCCCGGTTTCCAGGGTCAGCTTGCGGCCGGCCCAATCCAGGGATTCACGGTGAATTTGAAACATTCTGATTTTCTTTCAGGTTGGCAAAAGCCAAAAAGCCACGAGCGAAACGGCAAGAGGCTGCGCCAGCGGTCAAATTCCGTCGGTCAGCGTCCAGCGATTTCGTCATGGCTTTTTATCTTTCACGGACAAGGTGGCAACCCCATGCTGCCACCTTTTATGGCTGCGCACTGGCGCAGCACTTGGTCAGCGGCGGATGCCGAGACGCTCGATCAGGGACTTGTAACGGGCTTCATCGCCCTTTTTCACATAGTCGAGCAATTGACGACGCAGCGACACCAGCTTCAGCAAGCCGCGACGTGAGTGATTGTCCTTCACGTGCGATTTGAAATGCTCGGTGAGCGTTGCAATGCGTGAGGTCAAAATGGCGACCTGCACTTCGGGCGAACCGGTATCGCCGGGCTTGGTAGCATATTCCTTGATAAGCGCTTGCTTGCGCTCAGGGGTAATCGACATCGGGATTTTCCTTGAATTGTGGAGTAGAAACCTGCCACGCAGCCAGACCGGGATGTCGTCCAGGAAGGTTGCGCCATGGCGAGGCGATTTGGCACTTTTACCAAAACAAGGCCGCTTATACACGCTTTTGCCAATCTTGGAAGCCCCATGCCCTGCGATTCGCAACGCGCGCTTGCCCGGTGCAGTAATTTGCGGGCTTAGCGTGCGACCTGGCCGGCTTCCCAGCCCAACATGGCCTGCTTGCGGGTCAGACCCCAATGGTACCCGGTCAAAGCCCCGGTTTTGCCCAAAACCCTGTGGCAGGGCACGACGAAGCTGATCGGGTTTTTGCCCACCGCCGCCCCCACGGCACGGGCCGCGGTTGGCTTGCCGATATAGGTGGCGAGCGTGCCATAGGTTGTGGCTCTGCCCATCGGAATTTTAAGCAGGGTCTCCCAAACCCGCACCTCAAAATCCGTGCCGATCAGCACGACCCGCAGCGGTTGCCCCTGCTGCCAGCGCTGCATTTCAAACACCCGTTGCGCATAGGGGCCGGTCGCCGAATCATTGCGCCGCAGATGCGCATTGGGCCAACGCTTTTGCATGTCCTCGAGCGCATTTTTGCGCTGGCCGTCATCCACGAAGCCCAACCCCGCCATGCCGCGCTCGTTGGCCACGACAATCGCTTCGCCAAAAGGGGAGGGGTGGTAGCCGTAATCCATGATCATGCCAGCGCCACCACTGCGATATTCGCCCGGTGACAGCGCTTCATGCGCAACAAACAGGTCGTGCAACCGCGAGGGCCCCGACAGTCCCAGTTCAAAGCTGGCATCCAGCACGCTGGCTTCCCCTTGCAAAAGCTGGCGGGCATGGTCGAGGGTCAGGGCCTGCTGAAATGCCTTGGGTGTCAGCCCGGCCCAGCGCTTGAACAGCGCGGTGAAAGTGGCGGGTGACAGGTTGATTTGGGCGGCTATGTCACCCATCGGCAATTGCGCCTGCCAATGCGCGCTCATATATTCGATGGCCTGTTTGACGCGTGTATAATCGTCAGGGGTTTTTGCTGTGTCGAGCATGGTGCTGGCTCCTTATCGACACATGATGAGCGTGATTCTCACCTAAAGCCACCCGATTTCGTTGGTGCCAATTCCGGAATTTTCAGCAACCAGTCCGGCAATTAGAACTGTGGCCCGCGCTTGGCCTGCGCCAGTGCGCGCGAAAAGTCTTCTGCAAAGCGCGCCTTTTCGTCCGGGCCCAGAAAATTGGCGACCGGCACTTCACGGCCCCTGGAGGCAAAAGCCAGACGCAACATCCCGAATTCTTCGTGCTTTTCGCTCTCCAACCGCACCCAAGCCGGATTGAACCGAAAATTGCGCTGCACGCCCTTGGCGCTCACTTTCGACAAAAGCAGTTCCAGCGGCGTCATGCGCACGTCCTCATAGGCGCGTGCGTCCCGAAAATTGATTCGAAACGCCAAGTAAACGCATGCAATATCAAGCCCCATAAACCCGATGATCGGCCAAGCGCCCATAATGAAGAATGGTATGGTTGTGATAATGCCGGCAATCCCGACAAAACTGATCAGATATTGAAACTGGACTTGCGAGAGCGATCGGTGCGGAACCAGTCGGCGGTTGAACAGCAAATGCTCCGCAGCATCCGACGGTGGGCCGATATCTGGCGGGGAACCATCGAGACTCACGAAAATCATCCATTCTGAACGTTGAAGCAGGCACCGAATAATTATGTCAAACATGGGCCAGATTTGCATTCGTTTCAAGCGTCACATATGCGTCAAAAGCTGCAGGGCATAAGAGATCATGAATTTTTTGGAACAAGTGGACAAAAAGGCACAGGCTGAGGCGGCGCGTCGGCGCTCGATGCTTCATTACGCCAGCATCATCGTGTCGCTGGCGATCTTCAGCTTTGCGATATTCATGCTGTCGCGACTGTTGACGCAAGTGCACATCAAAGATGTGCAAGCGGCGTTCCGGGCGACCGAGCCTTATCAGATATTCTTCGCCCTGATCAGCACAAGTGTCTCTTATCTGGCGCTTACCGGTTACGATGCAGTCGCGATGCGCCAGCTCAAATTGCGCGTGCCCTATCGCATTGTCGCGCTCGGGTCGTTCAGCGCTTATGCCATCTCTTTCGTGCTCGGCTTTCCCCTCATTACCGGCGGCACCGTGCGTTACTGGATTTACTCGCGCGCCAAAGTGTCGGCGGGCAAGGTGGCGAGCCTGACATTGGTTGCCAGTGTCACATTCTGGCTTGGCATGGTGCTGATCATCGGGGTCGCACTTTTGCTCCAGCCCGCCGAAATCGGTGCAATTGATCACCTGTCCATCCTCGTAAATCAATCGATTGGCATGGCCGCCATGATCAGCATTGGCAGCTATCTGACCTGGGTTTCGCTGGCCAAGCGCCATGTCACCATCAAAAGCCTGCGGCTGGAGCTTCCCGGTTTCTGGCTGACGCTGGCGCAGATTTGCCTCGGGGTGCTGGACCTCAGCAGCGCCGCTGCCACGCTCTATTTCCTGTTGCCCATCGGCCATGAGACCAACTATATCCTGTTCATCGCCATTTACGTCTTTGCCTGCCTGCTGGGCATTGCCAGCAACGCGCCGGGCGGCATCGGGGTCTTTGAAATCACGATTTTGGGGGCGGTGACCGCGCCCGCGCCCGAAGCTGTGCTCGCGTCCCTGCTGCTGTTTCGCGTGATTTACTATTTTCTGCCGTTTTTGCTGGCATTGGCGGTGATTGGCGCGCATGAGGCAGTAACGCGTTGGAAGTCGCTACGGGAAGCGATGATACGCCAGAACGATGGGGATGAAGAGTGAGCGACATGGCCTTCATGCAGACCACCGATTTGATTCGCGCCATCGTTGACGTGCTGCCGGAACCGGCCATGGTCATCAGCGCTGAAGGGCGAATATTGGCGGCCAATTCCGCGACGCAGGCGCTGTTTCCCGCTATGCGCATGGGCGATCTTCTGGCCCTGAACCTGCGCGCCCCCGATATTTTGGACGCGATGGCCCGGGTGCGCGCCGAGGGCAAGACCGAGAGCGTGTTGTGGTTGGAACGCGTGCCGGTGGAGCGGTTGTTTGACGTGCATATCGCCCTGATTGAGACGCCGGACCAACCCCATGCCTTGATGCTGGCGCTGCGCGACCTCACCGAATTGCGGCGGGTTGAGCGCATGCGCGTCGATTTTGTCGCCAACGCCAGCCATGAATTGCGCACACCTCTCGCGTCCTTGCTCGGCTTTATCGAAACCCTGCAAGGCGCGGCGCGCGATGACTCTATTGCCCGCGAGCGTTTTTTGAAGATCATGTACGAGCAGGCCCGTCGCATGGCACGCCTCGTCGATGATCTGCTGTCGCTCTCGCGTATTGAACAAAACCTGCACTTGCGCCCCGAGCAACCGGTCGATCTGGGCCTCGTTGTGCGCCATATTGTCGATACCCTTTCCAGTATGGCCAACGAAGGCAAGGTGCAGTTGAAATTGCAGGTAGCGGGCAATGTCATGGTCACCGGCGATCGCGATGAGTTGCTGAGGGTGGCCGAAAATCTCATTGAAAATGCCATCAAATACGGCAGCAGTGCCAAGCCCGGTGAACAGGCCCTGGTGGAAATCGAAGTGGATGCCGGCCCCCGCCAGGCTCGGCTGAGCGTGCGCGATTACGGCCCCGGCATTGCCAGCGAGCACCTGCCGCGCCTCACCGAGCGGTTTTACCGCGTGGATGCCGGCGAGAGCCGCTCCAAAGGGGGCACCGGCTTGGGCCTCGCCATCGTCAAGCACATTGTCGCGCGCCACCGCGGCCGGTTAACAATTGTAAGCAAATTGGGGGAGGGCACACAGGCCGAAATCACACTCCCCGTTTACAGTGACGATTAGTTGTTTAATTACAACTAATTACATTGTCACATAACCGTTGTTTTTAAGTCATATAAACATAACCGAATTACAATAGGAATCGGCGCGGGTCATCCAACTGGCGGCTCAAAGTCGGGTTTCGAAATCCGGCGCCTTGAATTTCGGGCAAATCCTTTTCCTTCTGGAGAACTACAATGAAGATCAATATCGCCATGCGCGCAGCGCTTTTTGCCTGTGCAACTTCGATAGCTGCCGTTTCTGTGCATGCAGCTGAAATCACCGGTGCCGGTTCGACCTTTGGTACGCCGATCTATTCGAAGTGGGCTGAAGCCTACAAGAAGGTTTCCGGCAACAGCCTCAACTATCAGTCCATCGGTTCGGGTGGCGGTATCGCGCAGATCAACGCCAACACCGTGACCTTCGGCGCTTCCGACATGCCGCTGACCCCCACCGATCTGGCAGCCCACGACCTCGTGCAGTTCCCCACCGTCATCGGTGGCGCTATCCCGGCGGTCAACATTCCCGGCATCGGCGCTGGCGGCATCACGCTCGATGGCGTGACTCTCGCCCACATCTATCTCGGCAAGATCACCAAGTGGAACGCTCCGGCAATTGCCAAGCTCAACCCCGGCGTCAAGTTGCCTGACCTCGACATCGTTGTCGTGCATCGCGCGGACGGTTCGGGCACCACCTTCATCTGGACCAGCTACCTGTCCAAGGTCAGCCCGACCTTCAAGAAGAACGTCGGCGTGAACACGGCCGTTCAGTGGCCGGTTGGCATTGGCGCCAAGGGCAATGAAGGCGTTGCCAACAACGTCGCCAACACCAAGGGTGCCATCGGTTACGTTGAATATGCTTACGTGACCCAGAACCACATGGCCTATGCCAAGATGATCAACAAGGACGGCAAGGTTGTGGAACCAAGCGCAGCTGCATTCCAGGCTTCGGCTGCGGGTGTGGATTGGGCCAAGTCCGATCATTATTACGTGATCCTGACCAACCAGGCTGGTGCTGCCACCTGGCCGATTTCGGGCGCAACCTTCATCCTCATGCACGGCAAGCCGAAAGACAAAGCCGCTTCCGCTGAAGCGCTCAAGTTCTTCGACTGGAGCTATCACAACGGCGGCCAGATCGCCAAGGACCTGTTCTACGTGATGCTGCCGTCTTCGACCGTTAAGCAGATCGAAGCCACCTGGCAGAAAGAAATCGCCACCAAGTAAGGCGAAATATCAGGCTCCATCCGGGGGTCTGGTTGAAATTGCAGTTGCGGGGAGGCAATCTCCCCGCAATTTTCAGCGGGTAAAATGACCTGAAGTAAAGCTGGCGTAACTCAGCCGCTGTCGTTGTTGATTGGAAAATGCTTGGCCAACTATGCTATCGACGTGCCAAACCAAAGTCCGAGTGCACCGGCTTCACGGGCGGAAGCACTGCGGCGTTTCCGCTTTGGCGACCAATTGTTCCGGCGGACAACCAAAGCGTCCGCGCTGCTTGTCCTTCTCATCATGGTGGGGATCATCATATCCCTGATTGTGGGGGCATGGCCCGCGCTCCACACATTTGGTCTCGGCTTCATCTTCTCGGCAAGCTGGAACCCGGTCACCGAGCAGTTTGGTGCCCTTGCCTCGATTTATGGCACCATCATCACCTCGGCCTTTGCCATGCTGCTCGCCGTGCCGGTCGGGCTCGGTATTGCAATTTTCCTGACGGAAATTTGTCCCTATTGGCTGCGCCGCCCCGTCGGCATTGCCATTGAATTGCTGGCGGGCATTCCGTCCATCATCTACGGCATCTGGGGCCTGTTTGTGTTTGTGCCTTTCGTGCAGACCACCGTGCAGCCCGCCATTATCGCGCTGTTCGCGCCCATTCCGCTGCTCAATCAGCTGTTTGCCGGCCCCGCTTACGGCATTGGCCTGATGACGGCAGCCTTCATTTTGGCGATCATGGTGCTGCCATTCATCACCGCCATTTCGCGGGATGTTTTCCTCACCGTGCCAACCGTGCTGAAAGAGGCCGCTTTCGGCATTGGCTGCACCCGCTGGGAAGTCGTTCGAAGTGTTGTCATACCCTATACCCGCGTCGGCCTGATCGGCGGCATCATGCTCGGCCTTGGCCGCGCCCTTGGCGAAACCATGGCCGTCACCTTCGTGATTGGCAATGCGGCGCGAATTTCGCCCTCGCTGCTGGCACCCGGCACGACGATTTCGGCGACCATCGCCAATGAATTCTCCGAAGCCTTCGGCGCAACCTATCTTTCCTCGCTCATAGCGCTCGGCCTGATCCTGTTTGTCATCACCTTTATCGTGTTGGCCATGTCGCGCCTGCTTTTGATGCGCATTGAAAGCACGAGGGCAAAATAATGATTGCCAAAACCACCCGCCGCCGCACCGTCAGCTCGCTCGTTATGGGGCTATGCATCGCCGCCACGCTGTTTGGACTTGGCTGGCTGTTTCTGATCCTTGGCACTTTGTTGATCAAGGGCGTCCAGGGTTTGAGTTTCGCCGTTTTCACCCAGATGACCCCGGCGCCGGGCAATCAGGGGGGTCTGCTCAATGCCATCATAGGCTCTCTGACCATGACCCTGTTTGGTGTGCTGATCGGCACGCCGGTCGGTATGATGGCCGGGATTTATATGGCTGAATATGGCCGTGGCAGCCGCCTGGTTTCAACGGTGCGTTTCGTCAATGACATCCTGCTCAGCGCGCCGTCCATTATCATCGGCCTTTTCGTTTATCAGCTCTATGTGGCTGAAGTGCATCATTTCTCGGGTGTTGCCGGTATTATCGCGCTGGCGATCATGGTGGTGCCGGTGGTGGTGCGCACGACCGAAGACATGCTGCTTCTGGTGCCCAGCGCCATGACTGAAGCGGCATCCGCCATGGGCCTCCCGCGCTCGGTTGTCATCACCCGCATCGGACTACGCGCTGCCAAGGCCGGCCTGATCACGGGCGTGCTGCTGGCAATTGCGCGGGTGAGCGGCGAGACCGCGCCGCTGTTGTTCACGGCGCTCAACAATCAATTCTGGAGCTGGAACTTGAACGGCCCGGTCGCAAGTCTGCCGATCGTGATCTTCCAGTTCGCGCTGAGCCCTTACAAAGACTGGCAGCAATTGGCCTGGACAGGTGCATTGCTCATCACCACCACGGTGCTGGTTCTCTCGATCACCGCGCGCATATTGGGCGCGCAAAGGACAGGAAAATGACAGCCAACCTCACCGAAAACATGGCGAAGAAAATCTCCATCGAAAATCTGGATTTTTTCTATGGTGAAACCAAAGCCCTCAAGGCGATTGACCTGCCGCTTTATTCCAATCAGGTCACGGCCTTTATCGGCCCGTCGGGCTGCGGCAAGTCGACGCTGCTGCGCGTGCTCAACCGCATGTATGATCTCTATCCAAAGCAGCGCGCCGAGGGCAAAGTGCTTCTGGACGGCGAGAATATCCTGGACGCCAAGGTCGATATCAACCTGCTGCGTTCGCGCGTCGGCATGGTGTTCCAGAAGCCGACGCCATTTCCGATGTCGATTTACGAAAACATTGCCTTCGGCATCCGCCTTTACGAGAAACTGTCCAAATCCGAACTGGATATGCGGGTTGAAGACGCATTGAAGGGGGCGGCTTTGTGGGGCGAGGTCAAGGACAAGCTCGGCACGAGCGGGCTGAGCCTCTCGGGTGGCCAGCAGCAGCGTCTGTGCATTGCCAGAACCGTCGCCATTCAACCGGAAGTGATTTTGCTGGATGAGCCGGCCTCTGCGCTGGACCCGATCTCGACGGCAAAAATCGAAGAATTGATCGATGAACTGAAGCAGAAATATACCATCGCCATTGTTACCCACAATATGCAGCAGGCGGCGCGCGTCTCGCAATATACCGCCTTCATGTATTTGGGCCAGCTGATTGAATATGACGCGACGCCGCGCATTTTCACTTCACCACAACAAAAACAGACCCAGGATTATATTACCGGTCGCTTCGGTTGACGGTATTGGAGAAACAAAATGGCAGAGCACACCGTTCAATCGTTTGATCACGAACTTGAGACCCTTGGCCGCAGCATTGCGGAAATGGGCGGAATCGCCGAAAAAATGCTGGCTGATTCCATGGATGCGCTCGCGCGGGTCGATACGGAAATGGCGCGCCGCGTGGTAGCGATGGATCCACGACTGGACGCCCTGCAACGCCAGATCGAAGAGCAAGCAATTCTGACGCTGGCGCTGCGCCAGCCCATGGCGTTGGATTTGCGCGAGATTATCGCGGCCATTCGCGTTTCGGGCGATTTGGAACGCGTCGGCGATCTGGCCAAGAACATTGGCAAGCGCACCCTTAAAATCGCCGGCGAAGCACGCATTCCGCGCGCCATGGTGGGGCTGCGTCACATGAATGACCTTGCGGCCATTCAACTCAAGGACGTGCTCGACGCCTATGCGCACCGCGATGAAGCGCGCGCCCGTGCCGTCTGGCTGCGCGATGGCGAGTTGGATGCGCTGGAAGACTCGGTCTTTCGCGATCTCCTCACCTTCATGATGGAAGACCCGCGCAACATATCCTTTTGTACGCATCTCCTGTTCTGTTCCAAGAATATCGAGCGCGTGGGCGACCACGCCACCAATATTGCGGAAACCGTCGTCTATTTGGTAACCGGCAATACCCTGCCGCTGGAGCGCCCGAAAGGCCTCGGATCGAGCCTTCCCCTGACCGCCTGACCCCTTTAGCTTCGAGAGGCAATGCCGCCGATGTCCTATACAGCGTCCTCACTGGCCAACCGCAAAGAAACGCCGCGTGCGGGCGCGGTTCCCCGCATCCTGGTTGTGGAGGATGAAGCGGCGCTTAGCCTGTTGCTATCCTATAATCTGGAGGCCGAAGGTTTTGTGGTCGATCGTATCGAGCACGGCGATCATGTTGAATTGCAACTGGCAGAAAACCTGCCGGATCTGGTCATTCTGGATTGGATGTTGCCCGGTGTCTCCGGGCTCGAAATCTGTCGGCGCATGCGGGCGCGGGAGGCAACCAAGACGCTGCCCGTGATCATGCTGACGGCGCGTGGCGAGGAGGGCGAGCGTGTGCGCGGCCTCTCGGTTGGCGCGGATGATTATGTCGTCAAGCCGTTTTCCGTGCCCGAATTGATGGCCCGTGTGCGCGCCCTGCTGCGCCGCGCCAGTCCCGAGCGCATCGCCAACAAGCTGACGGCAGGTGATCTCGATCTGGACCGCGAGACCCACCGCGTGCGACGCGGCAATCGCGATATTCACCTCGGCCCCACCGAATTTCGCCTGCTGGAACATCTGATGGAAAAGAAGGGCCGCGTCTTTACCCGGGCGCAACTTCTCGACAATGTCTGGGGCCAGGCGGTGGAAATTGATGAACGCACGGTGGATGTGCACGTCGGGCGTTTGCGCAAGGCGCTGTCGCGCGGGCGCGAGCGCGACCCGATCCGCACCGTGCGCGGGGCAGGGTATGCCTTTGATGAAACCTTTGGCCGCAATTGAGGCGATGCGCCTCTTGCGCCCGCCCGCTGCGCACTCTATAGAAACGCCAAGGCCATAGCGCCTGCCGCGCTCCCATCGTCTAGCGGCCCAGGACGTCGCCCTCTCACGGCGAAAACAGGGGTTCGATTCCCCTTGGGAGCGCCAATTTCCTGATTTTTGAGATTTTGGCTTGCCTCAGCAGGTGGGAAGCTGGTGTGTGGGCGCCTTTGATCGGCTTGGACTTAGGCTTTCAGCGCGCCAGCTAGGCGGGCCCCGGACCATGTTTGCTCAAGCTTCTGCCCCGTCAATCATCGGGTCGGGCTTGGCAAAGGCCGTCAATTTGGCCGTGTTGATCCGCATTTCCTTGCCATCGGTCTCCACGCCATGCTCGCGCAATTGGGCAAATGCGCGCGAAATATGTTCGCCGGAAATCCCCAGGCGCGCCGCAAGTGTCGCCTTGCCAACCGCAATGCGGAATTCATCGGATCCGGCAACCTGGCTTTCCGTAAGCAACCAATTGGCAAGCCTGTCCGTAGCATTGCGCAGACGCTGGTTTTTCAGTTCCTTGAAAATGTCACGATAACGGATCGAAAGTTCCCGTCCGGCCGCCTCGCAGAACGCCCGATCGGTCGCCAGTGCGGCGCGAACGGCGCGCGCCGGCAATGTTGCCAGCCGCGAGCGCGCCAGCGTGCGGGCTGAGTGCAATTGTGGCTGGTCCATCCAGACTGCGGCGACGATGAGCGCAGCCGGCGGACGCAAAAACGATAGCGTTGTGGTCTTTCCATTATATTGCGAAAAAGACTCTATGAGGCCGCTGAGCAGCAAAAACAGATGCTCTGGCCGCTCGCCCTCCGTGAGGAGCACGTGGTCGGGCGGCAAATCGAGAATCGCTGCATCCGCCGTAACCTCGTCGAAAATGGCGTCGGAAATACCGCGAAACAGTGCAAATCCGCGGATCAAATCGGCATCGCTGGACCTCATTTGTAGCGGCCCAAATTTTTGTTTTGCACTTCATTCCTCATCATTTGCTAAAATATCGCACGATTTGTTGACATACATCAATGGAAACCAGAATTTGCAGACATATGCTCTCCCAAAATCGGGAGTTGGAATATGAACTCGGAAACAGCATCCAGCCGCGCACTCTGGACTTCCACGATCGCCTTTACAGTCAGTTTTGCTGTCTGGACGATATTTGCAATTATCGGCATTCAGATCAAGCAACAGCTTGGCCTCACCGAAACGCAATTTGGCCTGCTCGTTGGCACGCCCATTCTGACCGGGTCGCTGATTCGCGTGTTTCTTGGGGTTTGGGCCGACCAATATGGCGGGCGGCGGGTTTACACGCTGGTTATGGTCGCTGGCGCGATCGCTACATTTTTGCTGTCATGGGCACATACCTACACGCAAACCCTGATTGCGGCGCTTGGCGTTGGCATTGCCGGCGGTTCGTTTGCCGTCGGAGTTGCTTATGTCTCGCGCTGGTATCCAGCCAACAGGCAGGGGACGGCTTTAGGCATATTCGGCGCGGGCAATGTCGGTGCCGCGGTCACCAAATTCTTCGCGCCTTTCGTTCTGATTGCCTACGGCTGGCCCGTGGTCGCGCAGGTCTGGGCGGCCGGTCTCTTCGCCATGGCGGTGATCTTTTGGTTCGCCACTTCGGAAGATCCCGTTACGCTCGAACGCCGCGCCAAGGGTATCAAGCCGGAAAGCATGTGGACGCAATTTGCGCCGCTCGCCAACGTCCAGGTCTGGCGCTTCTCGCTATATTATTTCTTCGTGTTTGGCGCTTTCGTCGCCCTGTCTTTATGGCTGCCGCAATATCTCATCAAGGTCTATGGGCTCGACATCCGCACCGCCGGCATGCTAGCCGCAGCCTTCTCGGTTCCCGCGAGCCTGTTGCGCGCCTATGGCGGCCATCTCTCCGACCGCTATGGTGCGCGCCGCGTGCTATATTGGAGTCTGCTCGCCGCCATAGTCTGCACCTTCGTGCTTTCCTACCCGCCGACCGATTATGTCGTGCATGGTGCCACCGGCGCTTACACATTTCATCTTGAGATGGGCGTTGTCGGGTTTGTCACCACGACCTTTGTGCTCGGCTTCTTCATGGCCCTCGGCAAGGCAGCAGTCTACAAGCACATACCGGTATATTATCCCAACCGCGTTGGTGCGGTCGGCGGTGCGGTTGGCATGGTCGGCGGATTGGGCGGCTTCGTTCTGCCCATCCTGTTTGGTGTGCTCTATGATCTGACGGGCCTGTGGACGAGTTGCTTCATGCTGCTCTTCCTGCTGGTTACGACAGCGCTTGTCTGGATGCATTTTTCGGTTCGCCAGATGGAGCGTTCGGCGGTAGGGGCGGCGCTCGGGCGCTTGCCGGAACTGCCCGAAATGCAACCGATTCACCAACCCGAGCACATTGGCGCGCTTTCGGGTGCCTTGCTGACGGACTGGCGTCCCGAGGATCAGACTTTCTGGAAAGCCCAGGGGCGGGCCATCGCGCAGCGCAACCTCTGGATTTCGATTCCGGCGTTACTCCTGTCCTTTGTCATCTGGCAGGTCTGGTCCGTGGTTATCGCCAAATTGCCACTGGTCGGTTTCAAGCTGACGAATGACCAATTGTTCTGGCTTGCCGCGCTGCCGGGTATATCGGGTGCGACACTGCGAATTTTCTACTCCTTCATGGTTCCGGTGTTTGGCGGACGTCTCTGGACGACGCTGGCGACCTGGTCGCTGATGATCCCGGCCATTGGCATCGGCTATGCCGTGCAAAATCCCAACACCCCCTATTTCGTGTTGCTCGGACTGGCATTGCTGTGCGGCCTGGGTGGCGGCAACTTTGCATCTTCGATGGCCAATATTTCGTTCTTCTTCCCGAAGGCTGAAAAAGGCAACGCGCTTGCCCTCAATGCCGGGCTTGGCAATCTGGGCGTCAGCGTCGTCCAGTTCCTGGTGCCGCTGGTGATTACTGCGGGTGTGTTCGGGTGGCTCGGCGGCGATCCGCAAACGGTCAGGGCGGGGGCCCATGCCGCGCCGGTATGGCTGCAAAACGCCGGCTTCATCTGGGTGCCCTTCATCGCTGTGGCCGCTTTCGCATCGTGGTTTGGCATGAATGACATTGCCTCCGCCAAGGCGTCTTTCACCGAGCAGTCCATCATCTTCCAGCGTCGCCACAACTGGATCATGTGCTGGCTTTACACGGGCACTTTCGGATCATTCATTGGGTATTCCGCAGGTTTCCCGCTGCTGGCCAAGATCCTCTTCCCCAGTGTCAATGCACTGCAACTGGTGTTCATCGGGCCGTTGCTGGGGGCACTTTCGCGCTCGATTACCGGATGGATATCCGATCGTTGGGGCGGGGCAAGGGTGACCTTCTGGGTGTTCATCGTCATGATTTGCGCGGTTGGTGGCGTGCTCTATTTCATCACAGTCAAGGATCAACCGTACGCATTCGCCGGCTTTTTCGGCATGTTCCTGGTGTTGTTCTTCGCGACAGGTGTTGGCAATGCCTCCACCTTCCAGATGATCCCGGCGATCATGGGCAAGGAAATCGCCCGGCTGATGCCCGGCGCGGATGAAGCAAGCCAGCGGCGGGAAGCCGAGAAGGAATCGGCGGCGATCACCGGCTTTACCTCGGCCATCGCAGCTTTCGGCGCTTTCTTTATCCCGAAAGCTTATGGAACCTCGCTGTCGATGACGGGCAGCGTCAATGCCGCCTTCTACGGGTTCCTGGCGTTTTACGTAACCTGTGTCGCAATCACCTGGGCCGTTTACACACGCAAAGGCGGCTTGCTGCACGATGTCGAAAGCAAGGCCCGTTCCACTCTGCCCGCCTCTGCGCAGGCAAAATAACGCGCCAATAGGAGAAAAAAATGAGTCACTTCCTGGATCGGTTGACGTTTTTCGCTCGCGCGAAAGAACCGTTTGCCAATGGCCACGGCGTCGTCACCAGCGAAAATCGCGATTGGGAGGACGGCTATCGCAAACGCTGGCAGCACGACAAGATTGCCCGCTCGACCCATGGCGTGAATTGCACGGGCTCCTGCTCTTGGAAAATCTACGTCAAGGGCGGTATTGTTACCTGGGAAACTCAGCAGACCGACTACCCGCGCACCCGTCCCGATTTGCCCAACCATGAGCCACGTGGTTGCGCGCGCGGGGCGAGCTATTCCTGGTATCTCTATTCGGGAAACCGGGTGAAATATCCGCTGGTGCGCTCGCAATTGATGCGCTTGTGGCGCGATGCGCGCAAGACCATGACGCCGGTCGCTGCGTGGAAGTCGATCGTCGAAAACCCGGAGCAGCGCGCCTCCTATGTCAGCAAGCGCGGTCTGGGCGGCTTCGTGCGCGCCAATTGGGATGAGGTCAACGAACTCGTCGCTTCTGCAAACGCCTATACAACCAAGACTTATGGCCCCGACCGCGTCTTCGGCTTTTCGCCCATTCCAGCCATGTCCATGGTCAGTTATGCCGCCGGTTCCCGCTACCTGTCGTTGATGGGTGGGGTCAGCATGTCCTTCTACGATTGGTATTGCGATTTGCCGCCTGCCTCGCCCATGACGTGGGGCGAGCAGACCGACGTGCCCGAAAGCGCCGATTGGTACAATGCTGGCTTTCTCATTCTCTGGGGGTCGAACGTGCCCCAGACCCGCACGCCAGACGCGCATTTCTACACCGAAGTCCGTTACAAGGGCGCAAAGAGCGTCGTTATCTGCCCGGATTATTCGGAAGCGGCAAAATTTGCCGATCTGTGGATTTCCGTAAAGCAGGGCACCGACGCCGCAATCGCCATGGCGATGGGCCATGTGATCTTGAAGGAATTTTACGTCGACCGTCAGGTTCCTTATTTTATGGATTATGTCCGCCAGTATTCCGACATGCCGATGCTGGTGCGACTGGTCAAGCAGGATGGACGCTATATCCCCGAGCGACTGCTCCGCGCTTCCGATTTTGACGCTGGCCTCGGCCACTCGAACAATCCGGAATGGAAGACAATTGCGCTGGACGAGATTTCGGGCGCGCCGGTGGTGCCCAATGGCTCGGTGGGGTTTCGATGGGGCGAGAAAGGCACCTGGAATCTGGAGGAAAAAGCCGGTAATGCGGCCACCAGGCTGCGCCTGACACTGGCCGATGCCAATGATGGCATGGCCGAAGTCGGCTTCCCCTATTTTGGCAATCGCGAACACGATTATTTCAAGGGCACGGATCACCCCGATGTCCTGTTGCGCAATGTCCCGGTCAAGACGCTGAAGCTGGTAGATGGGGACACCAAAGTCGCCACGGTTTTTGACCTGATGCTCGCCAATTATGGCATTGATCGCGGCTTTGGTGGTGGAAATGTCGCCAAGGATTATGCCGATAACGTGCCCTATACCCCCGCATGGTGCGAGCTGATTTCCGGTGTGCCACGCGCTCAGGTCGAAACCGTTGCCCGCGAATTTGCCCGCAACGCTGAAAAGACCAATGGCCGTTCGATGATCATCATCGGTGCCGCGATGAACCATTGGTTCCATATGGACATGAACTATCGCGGCATCATCAACATGCTGGTCATGTGCGGGTGCGTTGGCAAATCCGGTGGCGGCTGGTCGCATTACGTCGGACAGGAAAAACTGCGCCCGCAGACCGGATGGTTGCCGTTGGCTTTTGGCCTTGACTGGTCACGACCGCCTCGCCAGATCAACGGAACTTCCTCGTTCTATGCGCATACCGATCAGTGGCGTTATGAGACGATGGACGTGAAGGACATTCTGTCGCCAACCGCCCCGAAAGGCCCGTGGGATGGCACAATGATTGATTACAACGTTCGCGCCGAACGAATGGGCTGGTTGCCTTCGGCCCCGCAATTGAGAGAAAACCCGCTGAAAATTGCCGCCAAGGCCGCCGCCGCCGGGCTGGAGCCAAAGGACTATGTCGTCGCCGCGCTCAAGTCAGGCGAACTCAAAATGTCATGCGAGGACCCCGACGCGCCTGAAAACTGGCCACGAAATCTCTTCGTGTGGCGCTCCAATCTTTTGGGTTCTTCGGGTAAGGGCCACGAATATTTCCTCAAGCATCTGCTCGGCGCCCAAAATGGCGTGCTTGGCAAAAATTTGGGCGAAATGGGGCTGAAAAAGCCGATGGACGTCGCGTGGCACGAGGAGGCCCCCGAGGGTAAACTCGACCTTCTGGTAACCCTCGACTTCCGCATGTCGACAACTTGCGTATATTCGGACGTCGTACTTCCCACCGCCACCTGGTATGAGAAGAACGATCTCAATACCTCGGACATGCACCCGTTCATCCATCCGCTGTCGGCCGCCGTCGATCCCGCATGGGAGTCGCGTTCGGACTGGGAGATTTACAAAGGTCTGGCCAAGGCGTTTTCCCGCGTTGCGGAAGGCGTGCTCGGCGTTGAAAAGGATGTGGTGCTGTCGCCGATCCTGCATGACACGCCGGGTGAGATTGCTCAGGCCCTCGATGTCAAGGACTGGAAGGTTGGCGAATGCGAACCCATTCCTGGTCGCACAATGCCAAGTGTGACCGTCGTTGAACGCGATTACCCCAATCTTTACAAAAGCTTCACTTCACTCGGGCCGCTAATGGAAAAAATCGGCAATGGCGGCAAGGGCATGAGTTGGAATACCGCACATGAAGTGGAGGGCTTGAAGCGATTGAATGGCGTCGTGAAAGAAGAAGGGCCGTCCAAGGGTCTGGCCCGCATCCACACCGACATCGACGCATGTGAGGTGCTTTTGTATCTAGCCCCCGAAACCAATGGTGAAGTTGCGGTCAAGGCCTGGCAATCTTTGGGGGAATTCACCGGGCGTGATCATACCCATCTGGCCAGCGCAAAAGAGGACGAGAAAATCCGCTTTCGTGACGTGGTCGCCCAGCCCCGCAAGATCATTTCCTCACCCATCTGGTCGGGCATTGAGTCGGAAACGGTCTGCTACAATGCCGGCTATACCAACGTCCATGAACTGATCCCGTGGCGCACGCTCACCGGCCGCCAGCAACTCTATCAGGATCACCTCTGGATGCGGGCTTTCGGGGAAGGTCTTTGCGTTTACCGACCGCCCATCGACACGCGAACGATCAAGCCGGTGATCGATTCCAAGCCCAATGGCGAGAAGCAGATCGTGCTCAATTTCATCACGCCGCATCAGAAATGGGGCATTCATTCCACCTACACCGACAATCTGCTGATGCTGACCCTGTCGCGTGGTGGGCCGATTGTCTGGATGAGCGAGGTCGATGCGGTCAAAGCCGGGATTGTCGATAACGATTGGATCGAGGCCTATAATGTCAATGGCGTTCTGGTCGCCCGTGCGGTGGTTTCGCAACGGGTGAAGGAAGGCATGTGCATGATGTATCATGCGCAGGAAAAGATTGTGAACGTGCCCGGTTCGCAAATGACCGGCAAACGCGGCGGTATCCATAATTCGGTGACCCGCACTGTGCTGAAACCAACCCACATGATCGGCGGCTACGCGCAGCAGTCTTACGGCTTCAATTATTATGGCACCGTGGGCTCCAACCGCGACGAATTCGTCATCATCCGAAAAATGTCCGAGGTCGACTGGCTCGACAATCCGGCGGTCGATCCATCCTCAACAATGCCCTCAAAACTGGAGGCCGCAGAATGAAAATCCGCGCTCAAATCGCGATGGTGCTTAACCTCGACAAGTGTATTGGCTGCCATACGTGCAGCGTTACCTGCAAAAACGTCTGGACCAGCCGTGAAGGCATGGAATACGCTTGGTTCAACAACGTGGAAACCAAGCCCGGCATCGGGTATCCCAAGGATTGGGAGAATCAGAAACGCTGGAAAGGTGGCTGGGTTCGCAAGGCCAATGGCAGCATCGAGCCGCGCATTGGCGGCAAATGGCGTGTGCTGTCGAAAATCTTCGCCAATCCGGATTTGCCCGAGATTGACGATTATTACGAGCCTTTCACTTTTGATTACGAGCATCTGCAATCGGCACCCCAGATGCAGGCATTTCCCACCGCACGACCGCGCTCGCTGATTTCGGGGGAGCGGATGGAAAAAATTGAATGGGGCCCGAACTGGGAGGAAATCCTGGGCGGCGAATTCGCCAAACGCTCCAAGGACGCCAATTTCGAAGGCATACAAAAGGAAATGTACGGGCAGTTCGAAAATACATTCATGATGTATCTGCCGCGCCTTTGTGAGCATTGCCTCAATCCTACCTGCGTCGCGGCCTGTCCGTCAGGTGCAATCTACAAGCGTGAGGAGGACGGCATTGTCCTGATTGATCAGGACAAATGCCGCGGCTGGCGGATGTGCGTCTCCGGTTGTCCCTACAAGAAAATTTATTACAACTGGTCCAGCGGCAAATCGGAAAAATGCATTTTCTGCTATCCGCGCATTGAGGCAGGGCAACCGACGGTCTGTTCGGAAACCTGCGTCGGTCGCATTCGCTATCTCGGCGTCATTCTCTATGACGCGGATCGTATCGAAGCCGCCGCCTCCACCCCCAATGACAAGGATCTCTATAAGGCGCAACTTGACGTATTCCTCGATCCCAAGGACCCGGCGGTGATTGCCGCTGCCATAGAGCAGGGAATCCCGCACGCCTGGATCGAAGCGGCGAAAGTCTCGCCCATATGGAAAATGGCGATGGAATGGGGCGTGGCATTCCCTCTGCATCCTGAATATCGCACTCTGCCGATGGTATGGTATGTGCCGCCACTTTCACCCATTCAGGCGGCGGCCGAGGCGGGTTCTATCGGGCTGGATGGTGATATGCCCGATGTCCGCTCGTTGCGCATTCCACTGCGCTATTTAGCCAATCTGCTGACGGCAGGTGATGAAGCACCGGTGGCGACCGCACTGGAGCGCATGCTGGCGATGCGCGCCTATATGCGTGCCAAGACCGTCGATGGTGTCATTGACGAGAATATTGCCAAAAAAGTCGGCCTGACCGGAGCGCAGATCGAAGAAATGTATCAGATAATGGCAATCGCCAATTATGAGGATCGCTTCGTCATCCCCACCGCACATCGTGAGGTCGGCGCTGATGCATTTGAAATGCGCGGCGCATGCGGCTTCTCGTTTGGAAATGGCTGCTCGGGCGGTGAAACCGACGTCAATCTGTTTGGCGCACCCAAGAAAAAGACTCATGGGGAGGTTGCATAATGGCCACGTTCACATTTCGCATCCTTTCGGCGCTGTTGGTCTATCCTTCTGAAGGCCTGATGGCGGCCGCCGGTGAATTTCCGGCTGCGCTGGACCGCGAGGCTCTGGTTCCTGCCGCCGAACGGCAGGCGATGCGTCGATTGATCGACGAAATCGTTGGCGGCGACCTTTATGACCTGCAGGAGCGCTATGGCCTGCTGTTTGACCGCACGCGCTCGCTGTCGCTGCACCTGTTTGAGCATGTGCACGGTGAGAGCCGTGACCGTGGCCAGGCGATGGTGGATCTGCTCGCCCTTTACCAAAAAGCCGGCCTCGCCCCCACTAATGCTGAATTGCCGGATTTCGTGCCGCTGTTTCTGGAATTTCTGTCGACGCGACAACTGGAGGAGGCGCGCGATCACCTTGCCCAGACGGCGCATATTCTGGAAGCCATTGCGGAGCGGCTGAAGAAGCGCCATTCATCCTATGAAGCGGTATTCCGCGCCCTTTGCACTATGGCGCAGACCCAGCCGGATCGGTCGACGGTCGAGGCGTTATTGCATGGCCCCGATCCGGACCCCAACGACCTTGAGGCGCTCGATGCCGCCTGGGAAGAGGAGGAAGTCCGATTTGGCCCGGATGCCCAATCGACCGCTGCCTGTTCCAAAGACGGCCTCGTCGCCCGCATGCGCCATGCCAAACGCGCTGTTCCAAATCAAGATGCGCAGAACTCCGGAGCAAACGGATGAAAATTGACATCAACTCCATCCTGTTCGGTTGGTATCCCTATCTTTGCTTGACCGTGTTCCTGCTGGGCAGCCTGCTGCGGTTTGATCGCGAGCAATATACTTGGCGCAGTGGCTCCAGCCAATTGTTGCGCCGCAGGCAACTCATGTGGGGTTCCAATTTGTTCCATATCGGAATTCTCATCATATTTGGCGGGCATTTCGTCGGCCTGCTCACCCCGATCTGGATATTTGATGCGCTGCACATTTCGCATAGTTTTAAGCAGGGGCTGGCGATCACTGTTGGCGGTCTGGCTGGCATCATGTGCTTCGTTGGCATCGCCATGTTGACCCATCGCCGCCTGCTCGACCCACGGATCCGGGCTCATTCATCGTTTTCCGACACAGCGATCCTGCTGCTGCTATTTGTGCAACTCACGCTTGGTTTGCTCACGATCACGGTTTCGCTGGCACATATGGATGGTCATGAAATGGTAAAGTTCATGAACTGGGCGCAGGCAATCCTGACCCTGCAACCGGATGCGGCGAATTTTGTGGCCGATGTCGACCCGATCTTCAAGCTGCATCTGATGCTGGGCATGACGATCTTTCTGGTTTTCCCATTCACGCGGCTTGTCCACGTCTGGAGCGCACCGGTCTGGTATCTTGGCCGCACCGGGTACCAGGTTGTGCGCACCCGGCGCGCAATTGCACCCGCCATCCAACCATCGGAGCGCCAGCCATGAGCTGTACCCCACACACTGTGGCACCTTCCCGCAAGGTGGTAAGCGTCAACGGACATGTCATTGCGCGCGAGGCTATTTCGCGGGAGGCGCAGCACCACCCTGCCGATAAGCCATCAGCATCCTGGAGCGAGGCGGCCATGGCCTTGGTCATTCGCGAGTTGCTTTTGCAGGAGGCGGATCGGCTGGAAATTGCGACATTGCCGCGCTCCGATGCAGAGGGCCGCTGCGAGACGGATGACGAGGCCAGAATGCGGGCCTTGATCGAACAGGCCGCTGCCGTCCCTGTGCCCAACGAGGCGGAATGCCGCCGCTATTTCGAGCAGAACCGTCGTCGCTTTCGCACGCCGGATCTGTTCGAAGTCCGCCATATTTTGCTGGCGTCGGACCCGCGCGACACCACCCGTCTGGAGGCTGCTTCGGCGCTGGCGGCAACTTTATCGGCGACACTCGCTGCCGATCCGGGCAAATTCGCGGATATTGCCCGTGCCCATTCCGATTGCCCGAGCGCAGCCCAGGGCGGTAATCTCGGCCAGATTGGCAAGGGCCAGACGGTCCCTGAATTTGAATCCGTATTGGCGCGGCTGCCGGTCGGGGAAATCACCAAGGAACCGATCCAGTCGCGTTATGGGTTGCATATCGTGCAGGTTGAGCGGCGCATCGAGGGCAGGGAACTGCCATTTGAGGCCGTGAGCCAGAAAATAGCCACCTATCTTGCCGATGGCGTGGAGCGTCGCGCACTCTCGCAATTTGTTTCAGTTTTGGCGGGACGCGCCAAAATTGTCGGTGTAAGCTTACCCGGTGCCACCGCGCCATTGCTTCAGTAGGAGGCTGCGATGCTGTTTGTTGGATTGCTTCGCCAATTGCACGATGATTCTGCGCTTGAGGCCTTTTTGGCAGGCCACGGCGATGACAAACTCTTTGCCCGGATCAAGCAAACGGCGGAACCTTATGGCGAGGGCGCAGCCGAATATGTCACCAATGCCGTGCGTCGCTATTCCAACGGTGCTGACAACGATGAATGGCAGGCGCTGATGACGGCGCTTGGCAAAAGCCAAGACCCCGGCTACGATAGTCTTATACGCATATTGAATTGGGCCCTGGGCCGCGATGCGGATGAGTTACGCCATGAAGCCCACGTCGCCAAATCGGGGATTTTGGGAGCACATGCATGAATGTGGATGATGGGCTGCTGGATTCGCCGCTGGCGTGCCTTGACTTATCCGGCGCACCGATAACGGCGCTCGTATATGAAGACGGCGCCGCATTTGAGCGCCTGCTTTGGTCCATGATCGCGCATTTGCGGGCGCAGGGTCGCCGGCTTGCCGGCGTTGCGCAAATCAACCAGTTGCGCGCCGGTCAATGTCGCTGCGACATGATCATAGAGGAATTGTCCAGCGGCAGCAGAAATCCCATTTCGCAGGATCGCGGCAGCCTTGCCGCCGGTTGTCGCCTCGATCACAACGCGCTCGCCGCGCTGACGATAGCCGTGGAACAGTCGCTGCAGCACCACTTTGATTTTTTGATCGTCAATAAATTCGGCAATGAAGAGATCGAGGGTCGCGGGTTTCGGGCCGCCATCGCAATGGCGGTCGAAAAGGGTATTCCGGTTGTCATCGGCGTTCGCGCCCGCAATCTGGAGGATTGGCGTCAATTCATAGGGGTTGATGGCGCGCAGGATGCGTTGGTGAAGGAATATTTTGTTTGATGGCGATGGGGCAGTCCCGCGCCTGACACGTGCCACAACGGGCAAAAGCGCACCTGCCCCAACCGGAACATGGCGCGCAACGGTTGTTTTGGCGGTAATCCCGCTGCCAAATTGTCGCACAATGGCTGTTTGGCAAGATAATCGTCCGCAATAGGTCGCATAGAACATATTCACTATTGCGAATGTGTTTTGCGCGCGCTATCTCTGTTCTGCAGCAGGGGCGAATTTGCCGCATTGAGAGGTTGGCGCAGATTGGCTTAGCTGATTTGGGTGGGCCTAACGTCAAACGCCCAATGCTCTGGGAGAAACGCAATGACAAAAATAGCGGTTTTGGGTGCAGGATTGGGCGGAACCATCCTCGCATATGAGCTCAAGGAAAAGCTGGGCAAAAACGACACCATGACCATGGTCAACAAGGGTGCGGTTTATTCATTTGTGCCCTCAAATCCATGGGTTGCCGTGGGCTGGCGCTCGCGCAATGACATCACGGTCGATTTGAAGCCGGTAATGGCCAAACGCGGCATCAAGCTGGTGGAGCAGGGTGCAAAGCGTGTGCATCCGGAGAAAAACCAGATCGAACTCAATGACGGCACCTTCGTCGATTATGACTATCTGGTCATCGCGACCGGGCCGGACCTCGCTTTCGATGAAATTCCGGGGTTGGGGCCCAATGCCAACACCGATTCCATTTGCGAGGTTGACCACGCCCTGAATTCGCGGGTCAATTTTGACCGTCTGGTGGCCAAGCCCGGCCCGGTCATCGTGGGCGCGGCGCAGGGCGCATCATGCTTTGGCCCGGCCTATGAATATGCCTTCACGCTGGATACGGCACTGCGACGGGCGCGCGTGCGCGATCAGGTGCCGATGACCTTCATCACGCCCGAACCGTATATAGGTCACCTTGGCCTTGACGGAGTGGGCGATACCAGGGGCCTGCTTGAATCGGCGATGCGCGAGCATCACATCAAGTGGATCACCAATGCCCGCATCACCAAGGTCGAACCGGGCAAGATGTTTGCCGAAGAGGTCAACGACGATGGCACGGTGAAGATGGTGCATGAACTGCCCTTCGCCATGTCGATGATCCTGCCGCCCTTCCGGGGTGTGCCTGCGGTCATGGGTGTGGAGGGGCTCACCAACCCGCGTGGATTCATCCTCGTCGACAAGCACCAGCGCAACCCGAAATATCCCAATGTCTTCGCGCTCGGCGTTTGCGTGGCGATCCCGCCCATGGGCAAGACGGCGGTTCCCGTCGGCGTGCCAAAGACCGGGTTCATGATCGAATCCATGTCCACCGCCATCACCGCCAATATCGACGCCTTGCTCAATGGGCGCGAGCCGAATGCCGTGGCGTCCTGGAATGCCATTTGCCTGGCCGATTTTGGTGACAGCGGCATTGCTTTTGTCGCCCAGCCGCAAATTCCGCCCAGAAATGTCAACTGGTCGTCGGAAGGCCGATGGGTGCATCTGGCCAAGATCGGATTTGAGAAATATTTTCTCCACAAGATTCGTCGCGGTCATGCCGAGACGTTTTACGAGAATTTCAGTTTGAAGTTGTTGGGAATCGACAAACTGAAGAAAGTGACCATGGAGCAGACCCCAAAGGTCTGATTGAGTTTACTCACGCATACAGGAGATTTCTATGACTATAGATCGCGCCGTCATGGCATTTGCCGGATTTGTTGTTCTGGCTTCTTTGGCGCTTGGCCACTGGGTTTCGCCCTACTGGCTGCTGTTGACGGCCTTTGCCGGCCTCAACATGTTGCAGGCGGCATTCACCGGGCTTTGCCCGGCAGCTTCCATATTCAAGCGGCTCGGCTTCAAAGTCGGCTGCGCTTTTCAGTAATAAGTGAGTGCGTAATCTGCGGCCCAGGGTTACACTTGGGCCGCGCCTTTTTGTGATCGCCAGATCAAAAGCAGATCAAAACCATGGAAACAGCAATGTACCCGATGAACAGCCGTTCAACCCATCTGCGCAACAATTGGCACCTGTCTGCCTTGTCGATGCTGGCTGTTTCCATGATCGCCACGAGCGCATCGGCTGCCGACTTCACGGTCCACCAGCAGCAGGTGCCTGATTTTAAGGCGGTTTTTGGCCAGATCGAGAGCCGCAACGTATTGCCCGCCCGCGCCCGAATTGGTGGCACTCTGGAAACCGTCACCGTCACGGAGGGCAGCAAGGTCACCAAAGGCCAGCAGATTGCATTGGTGATTGACCCTAAAATCGCGTTGCAGCTTCAGGCGACGGACGCCACCATCAAGCAGGCCGTTTCCCAGTTGGACAATGCGCAAAAGCAATTTGACCGCACCCAGGAACTTCTGAAACGCGGCATCACCGCGCAGGCGGTATTCGACCAAACCAAGTCCCAGTTGCAGGTAGCGCAAAATCAGGTGGCGGTGGCGCAATCCAGCCAGCGGGTTCTCCAGCAAAGCGCAACCGATGGCGCCGTGCTGGCGCCAGCCGATGGCCGCGTATTGACGGTTCCGGTGTCGGCCGGTTCGGTGATCATGCCGGGGGAAATCGTGGCGCGCATCGCCAGCGGCCCCTATTACCTGCGATTGTCGCTTCCCGAACGCATGGCCCCGAATATACACAAGGACGCAAAAGTCCGCATTGGCTCACTCGGGGTTTTGTCGACCGAGGCGCAGGACCAGACGAAAATCAGCGAAGGCACCATCGTCAAGGTCTATCCTGAAATCACCGGCGGCCGTGTCACCGCCGACGTCAGCGTGCCCGACCTTGGCAATTATTTTGTGAATGAGCGCACCCTTGTCTGGGTTCCAGTGGGTACCCGCGATGTTATTGCCGTGCCGCCTGCCGCCATCGTTCGCAACAACGGCATTGATTATGTCAACGTCTCGGTGAACGGCGTTTCCACGGCGGTTGCCGTGATACCAGGCTCGGAAGTTGAGGGGCCCAATGGCCCGGAGCGGGAAATTCTGACAGGCCTTCACGATGGTGACCAGCTTGTCATTCCAGAAGCCGGAAAGTCGGGATTATAACCATGAATCTGGGACTTGCCGGACGGCTCACGCGCGCCTTTATCGCCTCACCGCTCACGCCCCTGTTTTTGCTGGCGGCCATTGCGGTCGGCCTCTTGGCACTGTTCACCCTGCCGCGCGAAGAAGACCCGCAAATCTCGGTTCCGATGGTGGACATCAGCGTCCCGGCCAACGGGCTGAAGGCGGATGATGCAGTCAAACTGGTGACCGAGCCACTTGAAACCATCGTCAAAAGCATTCCCGGTGTCGAGCACGTCTATTCGCAGACGCAGGATGATCGCGTTTTGGTCACCGCCCGCTTCGATGTCGGCACCAATGAGGATACCGCTTTCGTGCGCGTCAACGAGAAGGTGCGCGCCAATCTCGACAAATTACCGGTCGGCATCCCGCAACCGATGATCGTCGTGCACGGTATTGACGATGTGGCGATTGTGGTGGTGACGCTAACGCCTGACGCGAAGGCCGCCGCGCATTGGGACGAAAACAGCCTCACCCAGTTGGCGCGCGAGTTGCGCGTGCAAATTTCCAAACTGGATGATGTCGGCCTCACCTATATTGTCGGCCAGCAGCCCGAAGAAATTCACATTGAGCCGGACCCGGAAAAGCTGATGCTCTATGGTGTCACCCTGCAACAGCTCACGGCCAAGATCCAGGGCGCCAACAGTGCGTTTCTGGCGGCAAAAGTGCGCAGGGATGGCAAGCAGGACGATCTGATTGCCGGACAGACGCTTCAGACATTATCTTCGATCCGTGATCTGCTGATCACCACACGCAATGGTCGCCCGGTTTATGTCCGCAATATCGCCAAGGTCGTTATGTCGACGCATAGCGCGGAAACCTATGTCAGCGACGTGCGCAAGGTGGATGGCAAGCTGGTGCATACCCCCGCCGTTTCGCTGGCCATAGCCAAGCGGCCCGGCACCAATGCCGTGGTCATAGCCGAGAGCATCACCAACAGGCTGAAACAATTGCGCGGCGAGATGTTCCCGCTCGACGTGAATATGACCATCACCCGCAATTATGGCGATTCGGCCAATGCCAAAGCCAATGAGCTTTTGCTGCATCTGGCGATTGCCACGATTTCGATCGTGCTGCTGGTGGGCCTCACCATCGGTCTGCGTCCGGCGATTGTTGTGGCTATCGTCATTCCAACCACAATTTTGTTGACGCTTTTTGCCTCAAAACTGATGGGCTACACCCTGAACCGGGTCAGCCTTTTCGCCCTGATCTTCTCCATCGGTATTCTGGTCGACGACGCAATTGTGGTGATCGAGAACATCACCCGCCATTGGGCGATGGATGATGGCCGCTCGCGCATTGACGCGGCGGTTGAAGCGGTGGCCGAAGTGGGCAACCCCACCATTGTCGCGACCCTCACCGTCGTGGTCGCCTTGCTGCCGATGCTGTTCGTGTCCGGCATGATGGGCCCTTACATGAGCCCGATTCCGGCCAATGCCTCTGCGGCCATGCTGTTTTCGTTCTTTGTCGCGGTGGTGCTGACGCCCTGGCTGCTGATCAAATTTTCAGGCAAGGAAACCGCTGGTCACGGCCATGGCCATGAGCACACGCAATCCTGGCTCGCACGTGGCTATGTGCGCATTGCCAGACCC
Organism: Hyphomicrobiales bacterium; assembly: GCA_019075865.1. GTDB lineage: Bacteria > Pseudomonadota > Alphaproteobacteria > Rhizobiales > Beijerinckiaceae > REEB77. The sequence goes on from JAGXAN010000002.1 coordinate 75,956, forward strand.
ATTCTGGTTTCGCGCCGCCGCTCGCTGATTTTCCTGATCCTGGTCGGCATAGCGACGCTTGGCTCGATGATGATGTTTTACACCGAGCAGGTAACCGTCAAATTGCTCCCCTTCGACAACAAGAGCCATTTGCAGGTTGTGCTGGATTTGCCGCGCGGCTCATCCGTGGAAGATACCAACAAGAAGCTTCAGGAAATCGTGGATTTGCTGGCACCCGTCAAAGAGGTGACCTCGTTCCAAACCTATGCCGGAACCTCGGCACCCTTTGATTTCAACGGTCTGGTGCGCCATTATTACCTGCGCAGCGAGCCGCAACAGGGTGATGTGTCGATCAACCTGCTGCCCAAGGACGCACGCGCGAGATCCAGCCACGTCATTGCACTGGCCGCGCGTCAAAGGCTCAAGGGCCTGCATTTGCCAGCCGGATCGGCGCTGAAACTGGTTGAGCAACCGCCGGGCCCGCCCGTGCTGGCGACCATGATTGCCGAGGTCTATGGCCCGACAGCCGACATCCGTCGCGCCGTGGCCGCCAAAGTGCGCGAAGCCTTCCAGAGCGTGTCCTACATTGTTGATACCGATGACACCTACGGCACCCGTCCCGATCGCATCCGCATGGCGATCAATCAGGACAATCTCGAATATTACGGCGTCGAGCAAAGCGATGTGTACGCCACGATCAGTGATCTCGACCAAGGTGTGCCGGTCGGCTATTCCAACCGGGGCAGCGGGCAACAGCCCATTCCCATTCGCATTACCATGCCCAAGGCCAATCAGGTGGTGAACCAGTATTCGCTGGCGACGCCCGTGCCTGCCAATGCGCTGCCGGGCAATCGCACGGTCGTTGAATTGGGCGACGTGGTCAATATTTCCAACGAAAAGGCCTCCTATCCAATTTTCCGCCACAATGGCCGCTCGGCTGAAATGATCACGGGTGAAATGGCAGGCGCCTATGAGGCCCCCATCTACGGCATGCTGGCCGTGGACAACGCCATCGACAAAATCGATTGGGGCAATGTTCCCAAGCCGGAGATTTCGTTGCACGGCCGACCCACGGATGAGGCCAAGCCGGTTGTGTTGTGGGATGGCGAATGGGAAGTCACCTGGGTGACATTCCGCGACATGGGTGCCGCATTCATGATCGCGCTTATTGGCATTTACGTGCTGGTCGTGGCACAGTTTGGCTCCTTCAAACTGCCACTGGTCATTCTGACGCCCGTGCCGCTGACTTTCATCGGCATCATGTTTGGCCACTGGCTCTACAATGCGCCATTCACAGCTACCTCGATGATCGGATTTATCGCGTTGGCCGGCATTATCGTGCGCAATTCGATCCTGCTGGTCGATTTCATCCGCAACACACGCGATATCAACCGGCCGCTGATTGATACCTTGCTGGAGGCCGGTGCCATCCGCTTCAAGCCGATCCTGCTGACCGCGCTTGCCGCCATGATCGGCGCGGTGATGATTTTGACCGATCCCATCTTCCAGGGGCTGGCCATTTCCTTGTTGTTTGGTCTGGCCTCGTCGACCGCCCTGACGGTTCTGGTCATTCCCGCGATTTATGTCGTGCTGCGGGGCGATAAGGTGCCGTCGGTTAACCGGCCGCAGTAATCGGCGCTTTGACCGCGCCAATGCCCATGCACCTTGGCGGGCAGGGCGGTGCAGGCAAGGCTAGGCGGTTATGGCTGTTCCTTTTGCGGGAATGGTTAACGGCCGCTGTCCTGGCGACGCCCGATTTATCCGGACGTAAGACAATAATCCTAAGTCTTTGTCAATTGGCTACGACTAAGTGGTCGGTTTCGCCAATTGATTCGGTGTACGGATTAAAATCTTACCCGCGTGTTAAGGCTCCATTAATCATTTGCCGCCGATATGGTTAACAGACCGCTTCATTTTGCGACATTTTTCGATGAAAGGCGTGGCGTATTCGCCACAAAGGCGCTAAATCCGCCAGCGGAACCCGGAATTGAAGGCAGCGCAAGCCGCCAGCTTATTGTTATCAATACGTCTTTTCATTATACTCTTGTTGCACTGCGAAGAAACGTCCTTCATCTTTCTAAAACCCCCGGCTGGAATTTTCATGCAAAAATTGAAATGGTATTCTCCAGCGGTTCTGGTCGGCGTTGGTTTTCTCGCAGGCTGTTCCTCGCTGCCGGAGGTTGGCCCGAGCGCCGATGCCGTGGTTTCGCAGGCCAATGGCACGGGCGACAATGGTGCGAGCACCGGGGCCTATGCGCTGGTCAATATTGATGCCAATGTCGCCAACACTCTCTCGCATCGCATTCCAGATAGCCTTTACGGCAGTTTTGGCGATCATCGCGCTTCGGTCGAACCGCGCATTGGCGTCGGCGACATGCTTACCGTCACCATTTGGGAGGCGAGCGCCGGTGGGTTGTTCTCCGGGCCGGTTTTGCCCGGCCAGTTCAGCAGTGGTGCCAAAAGCGCCACCATCCCGCCGCAGTCGGTCGGGCGCGACGGCCGCATCAGCGTGCCTTATGCCGGTGCGATCCATGTTTTGGGCAAAACCCCGCTTCAGGTGCAGACAACCATCCAGAATGCGCTTCAGGGCAAAGCCATTCAACCGCAGGCGCTGGTATCAATCACCAATCCGGTGAGTAGTTCTGTCACGGTTTTGGGCGAAGTCGGTCATGGTGCGGTCATCCCGCTTTCGGCCAAAGGCGATCGTCTGATGGATGTGGTTGCACTGGCGGGCGGTGTGCGGGGCCAGGTAAATGAAATGGTGGTGCGCCTGTCGCGCGGGCCACGCACGGTCTCGGTGCCCTTGATCAAGGTTGTCTCCAACCCGAATGAAAACATCAGCATGCGTGCCGGCGATACGCTGACCATCGTGCGTGATCCGCAAACCTTCACCGTATTTGGTGCAACAGGCAACAATGCCCTTGTGCCCTTTGATTCCGATAGCATGAACTTGAGCAATGCCCTTGCAAAAGTGGGTGGCCTTCAGGATACCCGCTCGGATGCGACCGGCGTGTTTGTATTTCGTTATGAGCCCTATGCCATTGCCCACGCCTTGTTGCCGGAGAGCCCGTTGGTGGTGCGCGGCAAACGCACGCCAGTGGTTTACCGTCTCAACCTGAAGAATGCAGCGAGCATGTTTGTCGCTCAGACTTTCCCGGTCTTCAACCATGACGTCATCTATGTTTCGGACGCGCCATTGGTGGAAACGCAGAAAATCATGCAGATATTCTCGACCCTGTCGCAGCCGCTTACCACGACGTCCAGCGTGCTGACCTCGGCTTCGAGCGCCAAATCCCTCGGATTGTAGGGGCGCGAACGGCCCCTGCCGGCACGATTTAATGTGTAGAGGGTGAACCGGCTGCTTTGTGCAGGGTTGTTTTGGCCAGGAGCGCCTCATCAGCGACGGGAGCCTGCACCTTCGGGGCGGCATAATGGGCGAGGGAATCTTCCACCAATGCCTGCGCGATCAAAGGTATCAACAATTTTCGCGCCGCAGCCGTCTCAAATCCGCCGTTGAATTGCGACGTATTTTTCAAATAATTGACGAACGCCTCGACATCATGGGCTTCGGGCGAGACCGGATCGCGCCAGAACCCGTCGAGAGGCCCGACATGGGTCAGGCCTGCCATGTCATAGAAGGCATTGCCCATGCACTTGACGGGTTTACCCTTGATCAGGGAGGCAAAGCCGCCGGTGCTGTTGACGGTGACCACGGCCCGAACGAACGGATAGACAATATCAATGCTGGTATCGCGGATGAAAATGATCCGCGACCCGAGGTCTAGCTGGCGCGCCAGATCCTGCACGAACAAGCCGCAATTCTCGCTGCCGTAATCGAGTGGATGCTGCTTCACCAGCAAAACCGCATCCGCCGCCGCATGGCGCGCGAATGACGCGATCACCTCTTTGAGATATTGCAGATTGCCGCCATATTGCGAATGCTGCACTAATTGCGCATCGCCCGGTTTTTGCAACAGGCACAAGAATGCCGGATTGCCCTCCTGGGTGAGTTGCGCCAATCTTTGCAGCGCCAGTTTCTCCGGGTGGGAGCGGCGGCGCAAGAGTTCCACAATATAACCCTTCGCCTGCGTCCACACCGAATCGCCATAATATTGCGGGTTGAAGCCGAGGACGGGTGCCAGCAGCACCGCATTGGTAAAGTGCCGCGTCGTCGTGGCAACCAGGGATCGCAAGGTGAAGGGAAATTCCACATGCGGCACCGGCGGCGCTTGGGCGGCGCGGTAAAATTCGATATTGCGGGGCAAAGCGGAATGGCCGTTGACGCCGTTGCGATCAAAGGTCACCCAATAGGGGCGCAGATAGCCGTTTTCCAGCACATAACGGCGCAAACCCAGCTTGCGCGCCATCTCTTGTGTTTTTTGTTCATGTGGCAGACAGTCATTAAAGGTTACAACACCGTCAATGTTCAACCTAATCAGGGTTTCCTCGATGAATTTTGCGAAGCCATCTTCGGGATTGGAAAACACAATCCGGTTGCGACGCGGCGTGGCGACAAAATCTCCGCCATTGAATGTGACGCGCCAGACCCGTGAGCCATTTCTTTCCAGTTCTGAAGCCAGTTCACCAAAAAATGCACCAAATGGCGTGCCAACAAACAACAAACGACGCATGCCAGCCCCCAGCTTAGCCAAATCTGAAAGAATCTCTTATAGTCCTGATTCTGGCAAAATTATTGTTTAAATTACCTGAATGGCTTCGGTTTTTCCAATCGTGTCATAAATGGTTTAAAGCAATACACAAATTAAACCTATGAATCTTAAAAGAAAATTCGCCGTTCGGCGTAAAATTCAGAGTTGGTTTTTCCATGATTTATCTTGATGTGACCCGCATCCTTTCCCGATTCATGCGCAGTGCACCGACCGGCATAGACCGGGTAGAATTTGCCTATCTGGAGGAAATCTGGAAGCGCTCGGGCGATTATGCGCCCTCGTTTGTGCTGACCACGCCGTGGTTTTCCGGGCTGGTGCGGGCCGAGCGCGTGCTGGACATTATCGCCCGGCTGGAGCGCGCCTGGGGCCTGCATGTCATGGCCGCCGAGGATGGGGTGTATGGGGAAGTCAAATCCTGGATCGAGCGGCCGCTGGACCAGGCCGCGCGCCGCACCCGCCGGTTTGGTGGCAAAACCACCTTTCAGATGTTCCGCGATGAAATGATCTATCCGTTTCGCGACATTGCCCGCGCGGCGACCCGCCTGACCCGCCAGTTGGAGCGCCAGTCTGCCCATGCCAAAGCCTATCTCAATGTCTCGCATCTGCAACTGGATACCCCTGAGCGGTTGGACTGGACGAAGCGGTATAACCTTGATTCGGCGTTTTTGCTGCATGACACCATCCCGATTGATTATCCCGAATTTTGTGCCGAAGGGGCGGACACCCAGCACCAGTTGCGCCTGAAAACCGTCGGGGAAATGGGCTCGCTGGTGATTGTCAATTCGCATTTCACCGCCAATTCGGTGCGGCGGCATTTTGAAAATCAGCAATTGCCAGCCCCCAATCTCAAAGTGGTGCCGCTGGGGGTCGATGCCAAATTCAACCCCGGTGCCATCCATGATGCCCCCAAGACCACGACGCCGTATTTTATTTGCGTTGGCACGATCGAGCCGCGCAAGAACCTGCAATTTCTGCTGGCGATCTGGCGGCGGCTGATTGACCGCAACGGGGCGGCCACGCCGCGCCTGCTGATTGTCGGACGTCGCGGCTGGGAGAATGAGAATATCGTCGATTTGCTGGAACGCTCTAGCGCCATTGCCCCCTATATTGCGGAAGTCTCGGATCTCACCGATGCTGGCCTTGCCGCGCTGATGGCGGGGGCTTGCGCGGTTCTGGCACCCTCGATTGTCGAGGGATTTGGCCTGCCCAGCGTCGAGGCTTTGGCCTGCGGCACGCCGGTGATCGCCTCCGACATCGAAGCCCACCGCGAGGTGACCGGGCCGCTGGCGGTTTATGTCGATGCCATTGATGGCAATGGCTGGATCAGCGCCATTGAAGCCTATGCGGCCAAGGCTTCCGAGCCGCGCGCCAAGGCCCAATCCGCGCTGAAAGGCCTGCAACCGCACACCTGGCCCCAGCACGTCACCATGGTCATGGACGAATTATTGGCAACCCTCGCAGCCAGCCCAAGACAGGGCGCCGCCAGCAAGCGCAAGGCCGGGGCGAAAGCCAATGCCAAATCGCATAATGCAGCCATCGCGCGCTGAGCGGGTGGCCGCTTAATGCATCGGGCCTTCCAATGTATCGATTTCGTCGATTACTGCGCGCACGCCCTGCAGATGCGGGTTAAAATGCAGCGCCATCTGAAAACTGGCGCTGGCTTCGCGCGCATAACCTTGCCGCAGGCAAATCTGTCCAAAGCCGGCAATCGCACCAAAGTGACGCGGCTCCAGCAGCAGCGCCTGTTCGATCCAGCGAATGGCCCGCGTGTCATCGCGCGCGATGAAGGCTAGAATGGCGCGCTTGTTCCAGGCTTCCGCCCAATCGGGAAATTCCACGATCAACCGGTCGAACACGGCTTCGGCCAAGTCCATAGCTCCCGCCGTCATCGCCTCGACACCGGCCGCCATATCCGCGGCTGCCTTGCCGTCCTTGTGGCTGATCCACAGGGCCCAGATCATTTCCTCGACTTCATCGGCGAGGCGCGCCGGGCCCGGATCCGCCAATTCCTGAAACAAAGCCTTCAGGCGGCGAGGCAGAGCCTTGTTCGGCCGTCGTTGGGGTAACCCCATTACAAGCATGAAAACGTCATTGACCGCATCGTGAAGTTCACTTTTTGCGAGCGCTTTCTCAACTTGCTTTGGTGTCATTCAATCCGCTCGATCAACCCGCGTTTGCGTATTTCCTGAACCACCACCTGCGCCAGCACCTGCGGGCTTTCGTGGTCGGCGTCCAGAACGATTTCAGCGCGCTCAGGTGCTTCATAGGGTTGGTCTACGCCCGTGAAGTTCTTGATCTCGCCGCTCAGCGCTTTCTTGTAGAGACCTTTCGGGTCGCGCGCAATGCAGGCGGCAATGGAAGCCTGCACGTAAACTTCAATAAATTCACCCTCTCCAACCAGCGCGCGCACCATTTCACGGTCAGCCCGGAACGGGGAAATGAACGAGCACAATACAATCAGGCCCGCATCCAGCATCAGTTTGGCGACTTCGCCAACCCGGCGGATGTTTTCGACACGGTCTGCATCGGTAAAGCCCAGATTCTTGTTCAGGCCGTGGCGCACATTGTCGCCATCGAGCAGGGTTGTGTGGGCACCAAGCGCCACCAGTTCCGCCTCAACCAGATTGGCCACCGTAGATTTTCCGGCACCCGAAAGCCCGGTAAACCACAAAATAATGGGCTTCTGCTGCTTTTGCGCGGCACGGGTTGCGGCGCTGACGCTCAAGGGCTGCCGGTGCACATTGGTGGCGCGGCGCAGGGCATGGCGGATCATGCCCGCGGCCACGGTCGCATGGCTGGTGCGATCAATCAGGATGAAAGCGCCGGTCTGCGAATTGTCGGCAAAAGCATCAAAGGCAATGGCTTGCGACAGATTGATGTTGCACAGGCCGATTTCGTTCATGCCCAGCGCCTTGGCCGCCAGCGGCTCCAGCGAATTGACGTCGAGCCGGTGCTTGATCTCGCTGACGGAGGCGGGCAGGGTGCGGGTGCCAATCTTGAGCCAGTAGGAGCGCCCCGGCAGCAGCTTTTCCTGCGCCATCCAGATCAGGTTGGCGCTGAATTGATCGGCGACCTGCGGGCGATGGGTGGCGTGGGTGAGAATGTCGCCGCGCGCAATATCCACTTCGCGGTCAAGCACCAGCGTGATGGCGTCGCCAGCCTGCGCCTGCGCCAGATCGCGGTTTGCGGTGTGAATGCGCGAGACATTTGCCGTCTGGCCCGAATTGGCTACGACGATCTCGTCACCCACCTGCACCTGGCCACTGGCAAGCGTGCCGGAAAAGCCGCGAAAATCCAGATTTGGCCGGTTGACCCATTGCACCGGCAGCCGGAATGGCTTGGGGAGATCGGCCCCGCCTGCCTCAAGATCCAGCGTTTCCAGATGGTGCAGCAGGCTCGCCCCCTTAAACCAGCCCATGCGCGCGCTGGGGCTGGACACATTATCTCCGGCTCTGGCGGAAATGGGCACCGCATAGACATGGGCTAACCCGAGCCTGTCAGCAAAAGCCTGAAACTGCCCGGCAATGGCCTCGAAAGCGCTTTGCGAAAAGTCGACCAGATCCATCTTGTTGACGGCCAGCACCACATGGCGCAGCCCCAGCAGACTGAGGATATTGGCGTGGCGAAAGGTCTGCGTCAGCAGCCCTTTTCGCGCATCCACCAGCAGAATCGCGCAATCGGCATTGGAAGCACCCGTCGCCATGTTGCGGGTATATTGTTCATGGCCCGGCGTATCCGCGACGATGAAAGTGCGGCGCGCGGTTGCAAAATATCGATAAGCGACATCAATGGTAATGCCCTGCTCACGCTCCGCCTCAAGACCATCAACCAGAAGCGCGAAATCCATGTTGTCGCCATCGGTGCCGTGGCGAGCGCTGTCTTTTTCGAGCGCGGCCAATTGGTCATCCAAAATCAGGTGCTGCTCATGCAGCAACCGGCCGATCAGGGTTGATTTGCCATCATCGACCGAGCCGCAGGTCAGAAACCGCAGAGCGGGCAGTGACCGAGCCCCTGCAACGGGAGTTGCTGCGGGACGGCCCGCAAATACGGTTCGGGTAGGCTCGCCGGGGGCCAGGTCAACCAGCGCTAAAGCTCCGTGGGCCATCAAAAATATCCTTCGCGTTTTTTCTTTTCCATGGAACCGGACTGATCGGCATCAATCAGGCGGCCCTGCCGTTCGGACGTGGTGGACGCGGCCATTTCGGCAATGATTTCTTCCAGATTTTCGGCATCCGATTCTATCGCGCCGGTCAGCGGGTAGCAGCCAAGGGTGCGGAACCGCACCTTGCGCAATTGCACGCGCTCATCGGGCAGCAGCGGCATCCGGGCGTCATCCACCATGATCAAGGTGCCGTCGCGCTCGACCACCGGGCGTGGCTTGGCAAAATACAGGTCGGGGACCGGGATATTTTCGGCCAGAATGTAATCCCACACATCTTTTTCGGTCCAATTGGACAGCGGGAACACCCGCATCGACTCGCCGCGATGCAGGCGGGTGTTGAACAGGCGCCACAATTCCGGGCGTTGGTTGCGCGGGTCCCAGGCGTGCGCGGCCGAGCGATGCGAGAATATCCGCTCCTTGGCGCGGCTCTTTTCTTCGTCGCGCCGCGCCCCGCCAAAGGCAGCATCAAACTTGTAGAGGTCCAGCGCCTGGCGAAGGCCCTCGGTTTTCATGACATGCGTATGCACCGCCGACCCGGAGGCAAACGGCGATACCCCGCGCGCCAACCCCTCCTCATTCACGTGCACCAGAAGTTTAAGCCCCAACCGCGCCGCAGTGGCATCGCGAAATTCGATCATCTCGCGGAATTTCCAGGTTGTGTCGACATGCAGCAGCGCAAATGGCGGCTTGCCCGGCGCAAACGCCTTCATCGCCAGATGCAGCATCACGCTGGAATCCTTGCCGATCGAATACAGCATGACCGGATTGGAAAATTCCGCGACCACTTCGCGCAGGATGAATATCGCTTCGGCTTCCAGTTGCCGCAAATTTGGGGGCAGGGTGGGCATGGAAAATCCTTTCGGGCGACGCTGCAAACTCCACAACGATGGCATCTGTTTATATCAACATATTATAATTGTAAATACTATTATATTACATAAAAAATACGTTAAAATAATCAAGCCTGGCCCAGCTTACCAATGGCGCTCTCCCGCGCTATAGTGACGCCATTGCGGGCGATGCCGCCGGTCCCGATGGGCGCGCCGCCAAGCGCCAGCCAATTAGCCAGGTCTTTCACTGCTCATGAACCCGCGCCGCATTCCCGCCTTCATCGTCACCGGCTTTCTGGGAGCCGGCAAAACCACGCTGCTGCGCAGCCTCATTGAAGGCACCACGGGTTTGCGCTTTGCCGTGATCGTCAATGAATTTGGCGAGATCGGATTTGACGGCGAAGCCATCGCGACTTGTTGCGACAATGTGGTTGAGCTTCGCAATGGCTGCATCTGCTGCCGGGTAGGGGATGATCTGGTGCCGACGCTGGAGGCGGCGGTTACCGGTGTCACGCCACCGGACGCGATCCTCATCGAAACCTCTGGCCTCGCCCTGCCGCAGCCCGTCGTGGACGCTTTTGCTTTCCCGACACTGGCGCGGCACACGCAAGTGGCGGGCGTTATTGTGGTCGCCGACGCCGCTGTGCTGGCCACCGGCACCTTCGACGACGTGCTCTCATGGCTAAAAGCCCCGCCGAGCCTTGGCAACCGGCGTGCCAGCGTGCTGCACGGCGGCACCGATGGGCAGGATGATCCGATTGCCGAAGTCTTTGAGGATCAATTGCGGGCCGCCGATCTCGTGGTGCTGAGCAAAACCGATCTGTTGCCGCCGGCCATGGCTGACCAATTGCACGCTGATCTGGCTGCGGCTTTGCCCGCCGAGGTGGCGCTGGTGCGTGGCAGCATCGGCCATTTCGACCCCGGCCCGTTGCTGGCGCTGCACGATCAAGACCATGTGCCCAAGCCCTCGCGGCACGCACTGGAAGGCGAGGCGCATGACCATGACGATTTCGAGGGACTGGTGCTCGACCTTGGTGAAATCACCGACCGCACCGCTTTTGAGGATCGCGTCGCCCGTGCGGTTCGTCAATTCAAGCTGCTGCGCGTCAAGGGCTTTGTGGCCCTGCAGGGCCGCGACCAGCGCCTTGAGTTGCAATCGACGCCTTCGGCCACCACCACCCGCCCCGACCGCCATTGGCAAAGCCATGAGCGACGGGCCACCCAGCTTGTGGCCATAGGGGCCAAAGGATTGCCCTATGCCCGGATTCTAGGTGCTTTCAAAGGAGAAACCCATTGACCCTGCGCACGATATCGCTTCATTTCCCCGCCGAGCGGCAAACCTCGCCCGGCGGTTTTTCCGTCCATCGCTTCAACGATGATGACGATGCGCGGTTCATGGATCCTTATCTCATGGTGGATGCCTACACGCTGTCGGAGGCGTTTTTTTCTCCCCATCCGCACGCGGGCTTTGCCCCGGTCAGTTATATTTACCCGGAATCGGAAATAGGCCTCATCAACCGCGACAGCGCCGGCACTTTCAATCGCGTCGCCCCCGGTGACATGCACTGGATGACTTCCGGACGCGGCATCGTGCACGAGGAAGTGCCGGAAATGACCGGGCGCGATGCCCGTGGCCTGCAAATTTTCGTCAATCTGCCCCGCGCCCAAAAATTCATGGATCCGGGTTATGTCTTTCTGGGGGCGGCCGATGTGCCGACCTGGAAGGGCGAAGGCACCATCATCCGCGCGGTGCTTGGCCAGTCCAATGGCCTGACATCGCCGGCGCGCGTGCCCTATCCGGTGCGCCTGATTGATATTGAATTGCAGCCTGGGGCAACTTTTGAGCAGGAACTGACCGCGACCGAAAATGCGTTTATTTATATTTTTGAAGGCGATGCCCGCTTTGAGGATGGCCAAGGCATCACGGAACTGGACACGTTCGAAGTGGTGGCCACCCATAAGGGCGGCACAAGGCTGCGCCTCACGGGCGGCCGCCAAACCGCCCGCATCGTGCTATTTGCGGGTGAACCCATCAATGAACCGGTTGTCGCCTATGGCCCGTTCGTGATGAACAGCATGGACGACATTCGCAAAGTGATGGAGGATTATCGGCGCGGTCGCATGGGCCGGGTCGAGCCAACCGTGTTTGGGGCCGACCATCGCCCGCTCCAATTGCCGACTTCGTGAGCGCGGCAGCGGGCCTTAGCCTTCGCAACTGACTTTCACGCGCGGCCCGATATGCCGTTGCCCGCGTCGGGCGGCCAGATTCACCTGCTTCTGGCGTTCGCGCGCCGAGGCTTTTTGCGCTGGCGACAACATGTTGTGGCATCGCGGGCAGGTGACGCCGTGCTCGTAAAGCGGCGAGGCGCGATCGCGCGCGCTCAAAGGCGCGCGGCAGCCATGGCAAAGGCTTAAGTCCGTCGGCTTCAACCCGTGTTCCAGCCCGACACGCTCATCGAAAACAAAGCAGGCGCCGTGCCACAGGCTTTCTTGCTCGGGCACTTCCTCCAGATATTTCAATATGCCGCCCTGCAGGTGATAGACGTTTGAAAATCCTTCGCCCAGCAGAAAGCTGGTGGCTTTCTCGCAGCGAATGCCGCCGGTGCAGAACATGGCGATCTTGCGATCTTTGTTGGCAGCCAACTGGCTCGCCACATATTGCGGCAACTCACCAAAAGTTTCGGTATGCGGGTTGATCGCGCCCTTGAAACTGCCAAGCTCGACCTCAAAATCATTGCGCGTATCGATCAGGATCACATCCGGATCCGAGATAAGCGCGTTCCAGTCCTGAGGCGCAACATAATGGCCAACCTTTTCACGCGGATCGACACCCTGGACACCCAAGGTGACGATTTCGGCCTTCAGGCGAACCTTCATGCGCAGGAACGGTTTCCTGTCGGCATGGGATACCCTCGGCTCCAGCGGCTCTATTTCACATATCGAGGCAATGCCCTCGCGAAATTGCGTCATCGCTTCGGGCGTGCCAGCTACCGTGCCATTGATGCCTTCACTGGCCACCAGCAATATGCCGCAAAGATCCAGCCGCTGGCAGAGCCCGGCAATCAGCTCGCGAAGTCCGGCAGGGTCGCGCAACGGCGCAAAGCGGTAGAAGGCATTGATTTCAATATGATTCATTACGGTCCATCGTCATGCAGACGCCCATTTTTTGGGCAATTCGGTCGCAGACTTTATTAGTCTAAAGCCCAGTAAATTATCCTAGCCAAAGGCATTGTTCTCTCTTAAACTAATCCAGATGAGAAGACGACCAAAGGTCGCAAACCATTTTTTGGGAGGGAAGAAAATGTCTGGCAATTCCAAATTGAATATTCGCCGTCGCAACCTTTTGCAAGGGGGCCTGGTGCTGGGTGCTTCGCAAATCGCCAGCCCGTTCATCATGACCGCACGCGCTGAAGATACGATCAAGATCGGCTGGGACAATCCTTTGACCGGCACCTATGCCGCGCCCGGCAAGAACGAACTCATCGGTGCCAAGCTGGCTCTGGAAGAAATCAACGCCAAAGGCGGTATTGCAGGACGCAAGGTCGAAATCATCGTTGAAGATTCGACCAGCGGCGACGCCGGTACCGCCGTGCAGAAGGCCCGCAAACTGATCGACAAGGACAAAGTCAATTTTCTGATCGGCAATGTCAATTCCGCGCTGGCGATTGCGATGGCGCAGGTCAGCAATGAGAAGGGGATTCTCCACATCGTCCCCGGTGGCCACTCCGATACGATGACCGGCGCGACCTGCCACTGGAACGTGTTCCGCGTCTGCAACACCACACAGATGGAAGCCAACGCCATTGCGCCGACTCTGATCAAAACCTACGGCAAGAAATGGTATTACATCACCCCCGACTATGCCTTCGGCCATGCCTTGCAGTCAGGCATGGAAAAGGCTTGCACCGCACTGGGCGGCACCAAGATTGGTGGCGATCTCACCCCGCTTGGCACAACGGATTTCTCGTCCTATCTCATCAAGGCGCAGTCTGCCAATCCTGACGTTATCATCTTCCTCGTGCAGGGCGATGACATGGTCAACGCGCTCAAGCAGGCGGTTCAATTCGGCCTCGACAAGAAAGTGCATCTGGCAGGCGCGCAACAGGAGTTGGAAAACCTGAAGGGTCTGCCACCCGAAGCACGCGTCGGCAACTGGGTGATGGAATGGTATTTCGATCAGCCCAACGTGCCGCATGTCGCTGATTTCAATGCCAAGGTGGTGAAGGCTTCCGGTTACGTGCCCACCTCGCGCACCTGGTTTGGCTATGTTGGCATTTGGACCTGCGCATTGGCTGCCGCCGGTGCAAAATCCATTGATGCGGCAAAAATGGCCAAGGCATTGCAGGACTTTCACCTGCCGCCCGAAATCGCGCTTTGCCCGGATGGCGCTTTCTATCGCGCCGGACAGAACCAGTTGATTTCCAACCTTTATGTCGGCAAGGCCCGCGTCAAAGGCGTGAAGGGCCCGGATGATTTGTTTGAAGTCACCAGCGTCGTCAAGGGGGCTGACGTCGCCGGAACTTTGGAAGAATCCGGCTGCAAGATGACCTGGCCGGCCTGATACAGGGGTGCGCATTCGCACATCAGGGGCCCGAAGCGGGTTCCTGATGTGCCCAACTTTAATGCGCGTGAGAAACTTGGAATCCTGAATTTCGCCCCTGAAGGTATGCGATGCAACTGATATTATTTGATGTTTTCAACGGCCTGATCACCGGTGCATTTTACGCTCTCATGGCCCTCGGCCTGTCGCTTATTCTCAATCTGAGCGGCGTCATCAATTTCGCCCATGGCGGCTTTCTCGCGCTTGGTGCCTACCTTTCCTATACGATCATGCCCTACACCGGCTTTTTCGGGGCACTGTTGGTCGCGCCCGTCCTCACAGCGATGTTTGGCCTTGTGATCGAACGGTTTCTGATCCGCCCGCTTTATGGTCGCGATCCGCTTTATTCGCTCCTGCTCACCTTTGGCCTCGCCTATATTTTCGAGGACGGCTCGCGCTATATCTGGGGCGCGCAGAGCGTGCCTTATCAGGTGCCGGCCTATCTCAGCAGCCCGCTGAGCACAGAATTTTTCTTCCTCACCGGATATCGTGTCTTCATGGTGGTGCTGGTGGCATTGGCCGTCGGCGCGCTGTTTTATGTGCTCACTTACACCCGCCTTGGCATGCGCATCCGTGCCGGCACCCGCGATCTGGAAACAGTCTCTACGCTCGGCGTCAACGTGCGGATTCTGCGCAACCTCAATTTTGGCCTTGGCATTTACATGGCGGGTCTGGCCGGCGCGCTGGCGGCGGGTCTGCTCGGCTTGCAACCCACCATCGGCACGTCGCTGCTCATGCCCAGCTTTGTCGCAATTATCGTTGGTGGCCTCGGCTCGCTGCCCGGCACCTTGCTGGGTGGCCTGCTGATTGGCGTCGCTTCGGGTTTGACCACCGTCATTCTGCCTTCTGCGTCCGAAGCGATCATGTACGTGATGATGGGCCTTGTGCTGCTGATTCGCCCGCGTGGACTCATGGGTGAAGAGGGGAGAGTGCATTGAACAATTCACTTAAGCAGCCCGCCAACATCGTGGTATGGGTCGTGTTGCTCACCATGCCCTACTGGATGGGTTTTGTGGGCGGCTATACCGAACTTGCCACCCGTATTCTGGTAATGGCATTGGGCGCGATGGCCTTGAATTTTCTGCTTGGCTTTACCGGTGTACTCTCGTTTGGCCATGCTGCCTTCTTCGGCCTTGGCGCATACGGCGCAGCAATGACGATCAAATATATTGCACCCAGTTCGATGCTGGCGCTGTTCATCGGCGTTTTGGTGGGCGCGATTGCCGGGGCGCTCATCGGCGCGCTGATCGTCAAGCGGCGCGGCGTTTATTTTGCCATGACCACCATAGCCTTTGGCCAGGTGTTCTATTTCATCGCCTTCCGCTGGAATACGGTCACGGGCGGTGATGATGGCCTCAACGGCTGGCATCGCGAGCCGATCAACCTTGGCTTCACGCAACTCGATATTTATCACAATCCGATGCTGTTCTATTATTTCGTGCTGGTGATATTCGCGGTTTCCGTGGGCATTATGGCGCTGCTGCTTAATTCTCCATTCGGGCGCACGTTGCTGGCGATCCGCGAGAATGAGCGTCGCGCCCGGTTTCTGGGTATCGAGATCGAGCGGCACATCTGGATGTCGTTCATGGTGTCCTGCGTATTCATGGCATTGGCGGGTGGGCTTTATGCGCTTCTCAACAATTTCACCGATCCACGCGCCCTGCGCTTCGACCTCTCGGGAAATTTCGTGATTATGGCGGTGATGGGTGGCATGCGCTCATTCTGGGGCCCGCTGGTCGGCGCGGCCATTTTCGTTGCCTTGCAGGATGTTGTTTCCAGCCACACCGAGAATTGGATGTCGGTGATTGGCGTCGTGTTCGTGCTCGTGGTGCTGTTCTTCCCGCGCGGCATACTTGGCCTTACCAGAAAAGCGAATAATTCATGAGCCTCCTGCAAGTCCAGAACGTCAGTCGCCATTTCGGCAAATTGGTCGCGGTGAATGGCGTATCCTTGACGGTGGAGCCGGGCGAATTGCGGGCCATCATCGGCCCGAATGGCGCTGGCAAAACCACCTTCTTCAATCTGATCAGCGGTTTTTTCCCGCCAACTTCGGGTAAAATCCTGTTCAACGGCCAAGATGTCACGGCCCTGTCCCCGGAGCAGCGCGTCAATCGCGGCATGGCACGCACTTTCCAGATTACCGAGATATTCCCCGAACTCTCGGTTGCCGACAATCTGCGCATAGCGGTTGAAAGCGCGGCTGGCCTGCGTCTGCGGCCATGGCTAGGCGCCAAGGATCGCGGCCTCGTGCGTGCCCGCATCGACGAATTGCTTGATCTCAGTTCGCTGACGCCCAAGGCCAACCGCATGGTCGGTGAGCTTTCGCACGGCGATCAGCGCGCGGCCGAAATCATGATGTCGCTGGCGCTCAACCCCAAGATCCTGCTGCTCGATGAACCGGCCGCCGGCATGGGAGATCAGGAAACCTATGATATTTCCCGCCTCATCCGCCGCGTGCACAAGCAGCAGAAGCTTACCATCGTTCTGATCGAACATGACATGCGTGTGGTCTTCAATCTGGCGGACCGCATCATGGTGCTGGGTGAAGGAGCCATGCTGGCGGAAGGCCCGCCGGAGGACATCGCCAATAGTGAAATTGTTCAGGCCGCATATCTGGGGAAAGCCGCATGATCCCTTTGCAAGCCGATAATCTGCACACCTACTACGGCAAGAGTCATATTCTGCATGGGGTGAGCCTTGAATTGCGCGAGGGCGAGATCGTCGCGCTGCTCGGCCGCAATGGCGCGGGCAAAACCACCACGCTGCGTTCGCTGATCGGCCTAACGCCGCCAAAAACCGGCACAATCCGCGTTTTTGGCGAAGACACGACGCATTTTCCACCCTACCGGCTAGCCGCCATGGGGCTCGGCTACGTGCCGGAAGGGCGTCGGATTTTCACCAATCTGACGGTTGAAGAGAACCTCAAGGTGCCGCAGGGCCGCCCAGGCAATTGGGATATTCCGCGCGTTTATAAGCTGTTTCCACGCCTTGCTGAGCGCAAATTCAACAAAGGCAGTCAATTGTCGGGCGGCGAGCAGGAAATGTTGTCCATTGCCCGCGCGCTTTTGCTCAACCCGCGCGTTCTGATGCTGGACGAACCTTCGCAGGGCCTGGCCCCGCTGATCGTCGAGCAGGTCTTTCAGGTCGTGATCGCGGCGCGGGCCGAGGGCATGTCGGTTTTGCTGGTGGAGCAAAACGTGCGTGCCGCCGTCGCCATAGCCGATCGCGCCTACGTTCTGGAGGACGGCAAGGTCGTGTTTGAAGGCGATGCCGCCACCTTTGGCAAGGACGAAGAGCGCGTGCGCGCCCTCGCCGGTGCCAGTGCCGAAAAATGGGATATGGTGGACTAGGCGGAAATCAGCCCCTTCATCGGCGCGATCGTGCCGCTGCCCGGAAATATCTGGTCAGCGAGCACCTTCGCACTCAATCCAAACTGGTCAGCCAGCAGACCCTTCAGCACGCTGCGCACGTCCGTCGTCGGCTTGAGATCGCGGTTTTGATACAATTGCGAATCCGCCAAACCGGGCCAGTCAGCAATTACCCGGCCGCCCTTCACCGCGCCACCCGCCAGAAAGGCAACCGTGGCCGTGCCATGGTCGGTGCCGGTAGTGCCATTGATGCGTGCGGTGCGGCCAAATTCGGTCACCGCAACAATCGCCGTATTCTTCCAATGGGCCCCAAGGCCCTGTTCGAACTCGGCAAAAGCGCCATCCAGTCCGCCCAGCAGAAAGGCCAATCTGCCGGTCGCGCCACCCTCATTGACATGGGTGTCCCAGCCGTCGAAAGCCATGGCGGCGATCCGTGGCCCGTCATCGGCGGCCATGAGTTTGGCCGCCCCGCGTGCCGATTGGCGCATGCCCGCCGGGTTGTCGCTGCCACCCTGCGGCTTGGCATTGGGGCCGCTCATCAATCCCTGATTTTTGGCCAGCGTGTTGATGTTCAGGCCCTCTTCCAGCGCCTTGGCCAGCATGGGGTCGGTGTGGGTGTAAAGATCGAGCAATCGGCTGGCGAGATCATTGCCCGCTTCCGGCATGCCTTGCGGTGCCCAGCCCAGCACATCCGCCGGGCCACGCAAGACCAACGGTGTTTGCACGCCCACGCCCAGCGCGTGCATGGGCTGCACCTTGTCGCCTTTTGGCAGAGCGGCAAAGGCCCGGTTGAGCCAGCCGGATTTAATACTGCCCACGCCCGGCAGACCCGATTGCAGGACATCCTGCCCGTCAAAATGTGAACGCTCGCGATAGCCGGTGGCGGTCGCATGGACAATGGCCGCTTCGCCTTGATGGTAGAGCCGCGCAAAGTTCTGCATGGCCGGATTGAGCAGGAAAAAGCCATCAAGCGGCAGACCGGCATGGGGTCCATCCTTGGTCAGGGCAATCTGGCCATGCAATGCCGCGTATTGGGGGTCGCCTGCCGGCCCCACCGCCGAGAGGCCATCCAGAGCCCCGCGCAGGATCAGCACGATCAGGCGCGGATCACGGCCATCGGCAGCATTGGCGAATTTGGGCATATAGGCCCAGGAGAACAGTGCCCCGCCACCCACCATCAAGGCGCGACGTGAGGGGTTAAAACCTTCGCAAAGTCCGACCATTTTCAACTCCTCTGTAATTCTGGTGACATGAGCAACAATGCAAAACCTTCGGGCCGTGATGGCGCGCGCGCCACCGCCTGCTGCGTCTCACGCGAGGCATAGTCGCCTGCAAGCGCTTCCAGAACCTGACTGGGATTGGCACCGGATTGCCACACAGAGGCCCAGCGCGCTGCAATATCCAGCCGCTGTTTCATGCCTTCGGGCGAGGCCCAGGCGGCATTGGTGTCGGGCCAGCCATTGGGCCCGGGCGGTGCCCAAAGCCCCATGCCCATCAGCCGCAACGCATAAAAATAAGGTCCTATCTGCATCGGCAGCGGCGCGCCGGCGCGGGTGGCGGCAATCAGAAAATCATAAGGGGAACGCAATTTGGTTAAAGGCAATTGCCAGGATTCATCTGCGTCGATCAATGCCAGGGTCACGGCCCGCAAATCGCCATCCGTTTTGGTGAATGTGTCGGCCAACCGCGCCACCAAGGCAGGCGGAGGCGCATCGGCGATGAAATGCTGGGCCAGTTTGGTCGCGATGAAATGCGCGGTCGCGGGCCGGCGCGAAAAATCGCGCAACGCCGCTTCGCCCTGCGTGATGTCGCCTTGCGGATAGCTCTTGCCCAGAATCGTCTGGGGACCGGGTTCATGGATGAAACGGTTGAAGACAAAACTTCCGGGCGTTCCGAGCTTGCCGGGTGGGCCGACAATCGACCAGCCGGTAATCACCTTGGCAAAGCTCGTCACATCCGCCTGTGTGTAGCCGCTTCCTGCGCCCATGGTGTGCAATTCCATGATTTCTCGGGCGAGATTTTCGTTCAAGCCGCGTTTGGCGCGCAGGCCCGTGGGCGAATTGGGGCCGATCGATTGGGCATTGTCGAGAAAGTTCAGCATGGCAGGATGCTGTTCCACAGCCAACAGCATATCCGCGAAATGACCGAATATATGCGGCCGGATCGCTTCGCGTTCAAAACTCCCGGCGGCGATCGCCACCAACTGGCTTTTGCGCAGTGAAATACAAAAATGATTGGACCAGAAAGCCACCAACCGCTCGGCCAGCCCCACCCGAGCCCCCAGCGCTCGCTGGATTTTGGCTTGCGCCTCGGCCTGGATCGTCTGTTGCACGATATTGGGAGGCTGACGCACCGCCATTTTCGGCTTGTCCATCATCGCGTCCGGCTGCATTTGCGGTGCGCCATTGTTCGTGGCGGCGGCAACCTTGGCGGCTGTAACCTTGGCAGCATCAGGCGCTGGCGCGGCACTCGCGCTGGCCGCAGCGACCTTGGCCTTGCGGGCCATCTGGGTGGCCTTTTGGAAGGCGTATAATTTCTGCAACAGGACAGTTGTTGAGGAAAATTGCGGATCATCCAGCAGCGCAATACCCGGCTGACTGATTTCCGATTTCAAAATGCCGCGCGGATCGGAAGCGGCGGCCGCAAGGTCGCCGTCGCCATGTGCACCGTAGCCGAAACGGTTAAGGGCGATGAAGCCCGCTTTCGAATTTTTGGTCAGGCTCATTTTTGCCTCGCAAATCCACTGAATCTGCGAGGAATTTAGACCCGTATTTCTGACTGCCCAATGAATGCAACGTGAAAAATTTGTAATAATTATGCAAGCCTGGGCATTCTGGCGTCAGTTCATCAAGGGCATCACAAAGCTCGCGCCATCCTTGATGCCGCTGGGCCAGCGCGCGGTGACGGTTTTGGTCTTGGTGTAGAACCGCACCCCATCCGGGCCATGCTGGTTGAGATCGCCAAAGCCGGAGCGCTTCCAGCCACCAAACGTGTAATACGACAATGGCACCGGAATGGGAACGTTAATGCCGACCATGCCGACCTGAACCTTCGAGGCAAAATCACGCGCCGCATCACCGTCTCGGGTGAAAATGGCGACGCCATTGCCATATTCATGCTCATTGGCGAGGCGCAGCGCGTCCTCATATTTGTCTGCGCGCAGCACCGAGAGAACCGGTCCGAAGATTTCTTCGCGATAGATGCGCATGTCAGAAGTCACATGGTCGAACAGGCAGCCGCCCATGTAGAAGCCATTTTCATAGCCCTGCATTTTGAAGCCGCGGCCATCCACCACCAGTTTGGCGCCTTCCTGAATGCCGAGGTCGACATAGCCACGCACCCGGTCCAGAGCGGCTTTGGTCACCAGCGGGCCAAAATCGGCAGTCGGGTCAGTGGAAGGGCCGATTTTGGCGGCTTCCACGCGCGGTATCAGCCGGCGCATCAGTTCTTCCGCCGTGCCTTTGCCAACCGGCACCGCCACCGAGATCGCCATACAGCGCTCGCCGGCCGAGCCATAGCCAGCGCCCATCAGCGCGTCCACGGTCTGGTCCATATCCGCATCCGGCATGATGATCATGTGGTTCTTGGCGCCGCCAAAGCACTGCACCCTTTTGCCATTGGCGCATCCGCGCGCATAAATATATTCCGCAATCAATGTCGAACCGACAAAGCCGATCGCAGCAATATCCTTGTGATCGAGAATGGCATCAACCGCTTCCTTGTCGCCATTGACGACATTGAGAATACCGGCAGGCAAGCCAGCTTCGATCATCAATTCGGCAAGGCGCAACGGCACGCCGGGGTCGCGCTCGGACGGCTTGAGAATAAAAGCATTGCCGCAAGCAATGGCGGGTGCAAATTTCCACATCGGAATCATCGCCGGGAAATTGAAGGGCGTGATGCCCGCCACCACACCCAGCGCTTGACGCATGGAGTAAATGTCAATGCCAGGGCCGGCACCGTCGCTGAATTCGCCCTTGAGCATGTGCGGAATGCCAATCGCAAATTCCACCACTTCCAGCCCGCGCTGAATGTCGCCCTTGGCGTCGGGAATGGTCTTGCCATGCTCGCGGGCCAGCAGCTCCGCCAATTCGTCCATATGCTTGTTCAGGAGGCCGACAAAATTCATCATGACGCGGGCGCGGCGCTGCGGATTGGTCGCCGCCCATTTGGGCTGCGCTTCCTTGGCATTGGCGACCGCATCGGCGAGTTCGCTCGCCGAGGCGAGTGGCACGCGGGCCTTGACGGTCCCGTCCATCGGCTGGAACACATCGGCAAAGCGTCCGGATGTGCCCTTGACATGCTTGCCACCAATAAAATGCGTATATTCCTGCACCATTTGCGTCTCCCGTGGAATTGACCAGACATTCTGGCTGAAACTGGCGGTTCCCTGAACCTCGCCTTCGCTTTGCTCTCTATATTTTTGCACATCAAGATGATAAAATGCGCAACGGTTATGCAAAAAGAGGCGTTTATTATGGATTGGGACCAAGCCCGGATTTTCCTGGCCATTGCCCGCACCGGGCAAATGCTGGCGGCAGCGCGTGCGCTGCACCTCGATCATGCCACGGTCAGCCGCAGAATCAATGCGCTTGAGGCGGATTTGCGGGTGAAATTGCTGGAGCGGCGCACGACGGGCTGCACCCTGACCCCGGCCGGCGAGGCTTTTCATCTGGCAGCCGAGCGCATGGAAAGCGAAATGCTCGGCGTGCAGGCGCAATTGTCGGGCATGGATGTTGCCATCAGCGGCACCGTGCGCATTGGGGCCCCCGATGGCTTTGGCACCTCATTTCTGGCCCCGCGCATCGGTGGGCTGATGGATCGTCACCCCGGCCTGCTGGTGCAATTGGCGCCCTTGCCGCGCGTTTTTTCGCTTGCCAAGCGCGAGGCGGATCTCCTGGTGACCATTGACCGCCCAACGGAAGGGCGTCTCAGCGTCAGCAAACTCACCGATTACGCACTCAGCCTTTATGCCACCTCGGCCTGGCTTGAGCGAAACGGCCAAATTCACACGCTCAGCGATTTGTCGAGGCATCGCGTCGTCACTTATGTCAGCGATCTTTTGTTCAGTCCGGCGCTGCATTATTTTGATGATTTGCGTGTGCCCTTTGGCAGCCGTTTTGAATGCGCTTCGGTGGTCGGGCAGTTGGAGGCGGTGCGCGCTGGCGTGGGTATCGGCTTTCTGCATGATTATGTCGCCGCCAACCATACTGAACTGGTCCGCATTCTGCCAGATATTCAGGTCATGCGCGCCTATTGGCTGGTGAGCCACGATGACAACAAATCGCTGGCCCGCATTCGCGCCGTGCGCGACTGGATGGTGGAATCGGTGCGCGGAGAGCGCGGTTTCCTGTAAAAACACGAGCGTGTCCAAACATTGCGCCGCCCGGCCCACAGCCAAGCTTTACATACCCACGCACGCGCCTTAATCCTAACGCTGGAACGAGCTTCGGGCGAAGCTTTGGGCACTTTGGCGCGCGCAGATTGAATTGAACCAGTCATGAGCCAGAATGATGTTTTGGACGGCAAAGCGCACGCACATGCGGGCGACGTTCAAAAGCACATATTCTACATCCACGGCTATGATCCGCGGGGGCCGGCGATCTATTATCGCTATTTTCAGGAGGCGGCGACCCACTTTGCCACCCGTGAGGGCCGGGATCTGACATTGACCCGTCGCACCAAGACCTCTCCCGTCTCCGACGGCTGGACAATGGCCGCCCACCGCGACGGACAAAGCACGCGTATCCAGTACGAGGTTTTGCGCTGGGATGATGCGGTGCGCAAAATCTGGGCGCGGCAGCCGCGGGCTGGATTGCCTTTGGTGGCCTTGCGCATATGGCATAAGTTTCGCCAGAATGGCATTTTGGCGGTGCTGCACAAGGAGGCACGCGCCTCCTATCGCTCGATTGTTGTGCAAGGCCTGTTTGCGCCGCTATTTGCGATTGGCCTGTTGGCCCTTGTCGGTGTTGTGTTTCTGCTGGGTTTTGGGCTGGCAAAACTATTTCATCTGCCGGATTGGAGTCTTTGGGTTTTGCCGCTCCTTACCCTTGCCATCGCCTGGCCGGTTTGGCGCGCGTTGCAGAAATGGCTGAATCTGGCCTGGGTAACGCGCGGCCTGTCGTTTGTCTCGCAGTTCTCGCGCGGGGATATTCACGCGCCGCAGGCCCATTGGCGCGCTTTTGGCGAGCGGATTTGGGCGATCCAGCAAGCGGATAATTGCGATGAAATCATCGTGGTGGCCCATAGCTTGGGGGCGTTGATGGCGGTGCGGGCGCTGGGCCACTGGCGACAATTGGCAAAAGCTGACGGCAAGACGCGGCGTCCCTTAAAATTTGTAACCCTTGGCCAATCCTTGCCGCTCTATACACTCCAGAAAAGCGATGACGAATTTGCGTGTGTGCTGGCGGAAATCGCGGCTTGTGCCGATATCGAATGGCTCGATGTCACTTCAGGGTCCGACCCCGCCTCGTCCTGCGGCCTCAACCCGCTGGCCGGCCTGCCGGGGGAGCCCACCTTGCAAAGGCAGTCGCCCGATTTTCACAACACGCTTTCGCCTGAGCATTTTCGCAAAATTCGCGCGCGACCGATTGATTTTCATTTTCAATATCTCAAGGCCACAGACAGCGCCGAGGGATTTGACTATTTGCGCATGATCTGCGCCCCTGTTGTGCGCAAAATGGACCATCCGGCATGAGCGAATTCACACCACCTTTGCCCAAGACGCTGGATCGGGTTGCCAGCCTGCCGCAATTGGTGCGCCTGTTCCTGCACTCCGGCCTCGCGATATTTTTGCGCGGCAGTTACGATTTCATCGGGGTCAGCCGTAACAAGGTGCCCCATCTGCCGCGACGCGGCCAACCCTTTGTGTTCATGGTGCGCGAGCCACGCCTGACGCGGGAAGTGCTGGTGGAGCGCGCGTCCGATTTCCCCAAAAGCATTTTGATGAGTTCGATGCTGCTGGAATTGACCGGTGACAGCATTTTCGTCAGCAATGGCGAAGTCTGGGCACGCCAGCGCCGGATTATCGACCAGGCATTCGAGAATGCGCGCGTGCGCGACGTGTTTGAACTGATGCTCAGCGCCTGCGATGATGTCGTCGCCCGCTTTGATGACAAGATCAAGGCCAATGCGGCTGGCGTTGAAGTGTTCGACATGGACATTGAGATGACCCATTTTGCCGGTGACATCATCTTTCGTACCATTTTTTCGCAACCGATGAGTGCGCCGAGCGCCAAGCGCATTTTCTCGGCATTTGACATTTTTCAGGCGATTTCCTTCGCGCATGGCTATCTGGCGCTGGTGGGTCTGCCCACGCGGATTTTTCCCTCCTTCTGGAAAGCGCGGCGGGCGGCCAAAGTGATCCGCGCTGAACTCAAGACCCTGCTGGACGCGCGCCTAGACGCCATCGCGCAAGGCCAGCCCACCCCGCAAACGGACATTCTGGCGACCCTGATCAGCGCCCCTGATCCGGTGACCGAGACCCACTTTGACGCTGGTGAATTACTCGATCAGGTCGCCATGCTGTTTCTGGCAGGGCATGAGACCTCCGCCGCCGCGCTGGGCTGGGCGCTTTATCTCATTGCCAATCGACCCGACGTTCAAACCCGAATGCGGGATGAAGCCCTGGCCGCAATCGGTGATCGTGCGCCGCAATTTGGTGATTTACGCAAGATGCCGTTCATCCGCGATGTGTTTCGCGAGACCTTGCGACTTTACCCGCCGGTGGCTTTTTTCGCGCGCGATGCTGCCAAGGCCGAAACGCTGGGCGATCAGGCGATTTGCCCGCACGCGCCCACCATTGTGCCGACCTGGTTGATTCATCGCCATACCCAGTTCTGGGAGGATGCCAATCAGTTCAATCCCGACCGTTTTGCCGATGACGCCACCCGCGATGCGCAACGCAACGCCTATCTGCCGTTCAGCATGGGGCCGCGCGTCTGCGTCGGTGCCGCTTTTGCGCTGCAGGAAGCGGTAATGGTGCTCAGCCTCTTGGTGCGCCGTTTCGAGTTTCTGCCCATGGAAGACCATCGGCCCGATCCCATCTCCCGGCTGACCGTACGCTCCAGCAATGGCATCCGTCTCAAGGTCAGGCGCATCGAGGCCAGCGCGCCGACTACGACGCCACACTAGGAAGGGGCAGGCGGGAGCACGTTCTTCTCGGCCGATGGGCACAAATCCGCCACCACGCAATGCGCGCAATCGGGGTTGCGGGCTTTGCAAACATAGCGTCCGTGCAGGATCAACCAATGATGGGCATGTTGCATGAATTGGGCGGGGATCGCCTTTTCCAATTGCAATTCCACCGCCACCGGGGTTTTGCCCGTGGCAAGCCCCAACCGGCGGCTCACCCGGAATACATGCGTGTCCACGGCCATTGTCGGTTGGCCAAATGCCATGTTGAGCACGACATTTGCCGTCTTGCGGCCCACGCCCGGCAAGGTTTCCAATGCCTCGCGCGACGCCGGAACCATGCCGCCAAAATCGCGTAGCAATTTCTGGCTTAGCAAAATCACATTTTTGGCTTTCGTGCGATATAGCCCGATGGTGCGCACCATTTCGCGCACTTTGTCCTCGCCCAGCGCCGCCATCGCCGCCGGATTATCCGCCAGCGCGAACAAGGGCCCTGTGGCCTTGTTCACCCCCTTGTCCGTGGCCTGCGCCGACAGCACCACCGCAACCAGCAGGGTAAAGGGGTTGGAGTGTTCAAGCTCCCCCTTGGGGTGCGGATTTTGCTGGCGGAACCGCTCGAATATCGCGCCAGCTTTCGCTTGGATGCGCGAGCGGCCAGACGCCTTCGGGGCAGGGGCCTTTGCCAAATTCAGTGCCATTTCCAAGCCTTCTGATTACAATTTCAGCCTTTTCGAGGGTGGCTCTAGCACGATTTGCATGGTCGTGCCTGCAAAGACGCTGAAAATGCGCTCCGGCTGCCGCTTGTCCCTCAAGCGGCCTTTCTGGTGTCAAAGCGCCCGTAAAATGTTTCGCCTTTTTCAGCCATTTTGCGCAAGGCCTCGGAAGGGGCAAAACGTGGGCCGCATGCTTTGGCCAGTTTTTCGCACAAGGCCACGAAACGGGCGACACCCATAAAGTCGATATAGGACAGTGCCCCGCCGGTGAAAGGCGCAAAACCAAAGCCCAGAATTGAGCCAACATCGGCCTCGCGCGGGTCGGTGACGACGCCTTCCTCCATCGTTCGCGCCGCTTCCAAAGCCTGAACCACGAGCAGGCGGCTTTTCAAGATAGCCACGTCCAGATCATCGGGGTCGAGTTGCTTGGGCTGCAACGCCGCCAGACCCGACCAGAGCCGCTTGGGTTGCTTTTCCGGGTAGTCATAAAAGCCCTTGCCGTTCTTGCGACCCAACCGGCCACCTTTGACAACCATGGCCTGCAAAAGATCCTCCTGCGCGGGGTCAATCGCTTGCGCCCCGAGGTCTTTTTTGGTGGCCTGCAAGACTTTCCACGCCAGATCCAGCGCCACTTCATCATTCAGGGCGAGCGGGCCAACCGGCATTCCGGCCATTTTGGCGACATTCTCGATCATCGCCGGGGGCACGCCTTCCATCAACATCAGATGCCCTTCGCGAATGTAACTGCCAACACAGCGATTGGCGAAGAAACCGCGCGCATCATTGACCACGATCGGCGTCTTTTTCAAAAGTCGCACAAAGTCCAGCGCGACTGCCAATGCCCGGTCACCGGTCTTTTGGCCCATGATGATTTCAACGAGCATCATCCTGTCGACCGGCGAGAAGAAATGCAGGCCGATGAAGTCCTGCGGCCGGTCTGCGACCTCTGCGAGCGAGGTAATGGGCAGCGTCGAGGTATTGGAGGCAAAAATCGTCTCCGGCCCGAGCACAGCCTGCGCCTTGCGGGTTGCTTCGGCCTTCACCTCGCGATCTTCAAAAACCGCTTCTATGACCAGATCGCACCCGGCAAGATCATTGTAATCGGCGCTGGGTTTGATGCGGGCGAGCAGGGTGTCACGCTCGGCTCCGGTGGCGCGCCCTTTCATGATCTGGCTGGTCATCAACTGGTTGGTATGTTCCCGGCCCTTGTCGGCGCTGGCCTGGTCCTTGTCGAGCAGCACCACATCCAAACCCGCTTTGGCGGAAATATAAGCAATGCCCGCACCCATGAAGCCTGCACCAATCACGCCGACTTTCCTGATCTGGCTGGGTGGCACATTCTTGGGGCGTCGCGCCCCCTTGTTGATTTCACCCATCGAAACAAACAGCGAGCGGATCATGGCCGCCGCCACAGGCGAGCGCAGAATCTGCGCGAAATACCGGCTCTCTACCTTGAGGGCGAGGTCCATCGGCAATTGCAGGCCCTCATAAACGCAATGCAAAATCGCTTTGGCCGCCGGGTAATTATCCATGGTCTCGCGTCGGTAAATGGCGTTGGCGGGTGGCCATACCATCATGCCGGTCGGCGAGTAGACCTTGCCCGAAGGCAGGCGGAATGCCTTGTCGTCCCAGGGCGCGATGGGTTTGCCGCCACCCAGAATCCAGGCCTTGGCCTTGGTAACCACTTCAGCCACCGGTGAAACCTCATGCACGAGGTTCATTGCCTTGGCAGCCGAGGGCCGGATTTGGTCACCCTTGAACAGCATCTGCAAGGCATCGCCCGTTTGCATCAGGCGCGCAATGCGCTGCGTGCCGCCACCGCCGGGAAACAGCCCCACCTTGATCTCCGGCAGCCCCACCCGCACCTTGTCCGAATCCGCCATTACCCGATAGTGGCAGGCCAACGCCAGTTCAAACCCGCCGCCCAGCGCAACGCCATTGATGGCGCAGGCAAACGGTTTGCCGCATGTTTCCAGCTTGCGATAGACGAGCGAGCTGTGCCGCGAACGCTCGAAGAAAGTCTCCATCGCCTTTTCGCGACCCTCTGTCTTGGTCATGGTCTCCAGCGTGCGGCCCAATGTCTCCAGCACGGTCAGATCGGCACCCGCCGAGAAGCTCTCCTTGCCGGATGTCACCACACAACCTTTGACCGCTGCGTCCTTGGCGACGGCGTCCACCACGGCTTCCAACTCGCCGATCACTTCTTCATTGAGGACGTTCATCGAGCGGCCGGGCATGTCCCAAACCAGCAGGCAAATGCCGTCAGCATCCAGTTCGAAACGAAAATTTCTTAACGTCAAAGCTTTGAGGGTCATGAAAGCGATCTCCAGAAATCAGGGGCCGGGGTTCGGCCAAGGGCAGGGCGGCGCAGGAGCGCCCGAAAAGCAACGCTGGCGTTACACCCGCTCGATAATGGTGGCGGTTCCCATACCCGCGCCAATGCACAGCGTCACCAGGGCCGTGCCCTTGCCGGTGCGCTCCAGTTCATCCAGCACGGTGCCCAGAATCATCGCGCCGGTTGCCCCCAGCGGATGCCCCATCGCAATGGCCCCACCGGCGACATTCACCTTCTCGGCTGGCAGATTGAAAGCCTGCATGAAACGTAAAACCACAGCAGCAAATGCCTCGTTCACTTCGAACAGGTCAATGTCAGCGATGCTCATCCCGGCCCGCTCCAGCACTTTCTTGGTCACGTCCACCGGCCCGGTCAACATCATCGCCGGTTCGGAGCCGATATTGGCAAATGCCCGGATGCGCGCGCGCGGCTGCAACCCGCTCACCTTGCCAGCCTTCGCCGAACCGATCAGCACCGCCGCCGCACCATCGACTATGCCCGACGAATTGCCGGCATGGTGGACGTGGATCACGCTTTCGATTTCGGGGTGGGCCTGAATGGCCACGGCGTCAAATCCGGCTTGCTCCCCCATCATCACAAAGGAGGGGCGCAGGGCCGCCAGGGATTGCATGTCGGTGTTCGGGCGCATGTGCTCGTCCGTCGCCAGAATGGTCAGGCCGTTAACATCGCGCACCGGCACGATGGATTTGGCAAAGCGGCCTTCCTTCCAGGCCTGCGCACTGCGCTGCTGCGATTTGACCGCATAGGCATCGACATCGTCGCGCGAAAATCCATATTTGGTGGCAATCAGGTCAGCCGAAACGCCCTGCGGCATGAAATAGCTTTTGATCGCAATCGACGGGTCTACCGGCCATGCCCCGCCCGAAGCGCCAATGCCGACCCGGCTCATCGATTCCACGCCGCCCGCTACCGTCATGTCATGCTGCCCGGCCATGATCTGGGCCGAGGCAAAATTGATGGCGTCGAGCCCCGAAGCGCAGAATCGGTTGATCTGGATGCCGGGCACCTTGTCTCCGTAATCGGCGTTGAGCGCGGCGGCGCGGGCAATGTCGCCCCCCGCTTCGCCCACCGGGTCAACGCACCCCAAAATGACATCGTCAACCAAACTGGTATCGAGACTGTTGCGTTCACGCAGTGCCCGTAATGTGCCGCTAGCCAGTTCAAGCGCGGTTACTTCATGCAAAGCACCGTCCGGTTTGCCGCGCCCGCGCGGTGTTCGCACATGATCATAAATGTAAGCTGTGGTCATCATCCGGCTCCCTTTGCCCTAGAACATATCTGCAGGCATGGCCATCATTGTGGCAGCGCCGGTGGAAATTCGCGCCAGATGCGCCGAAGTCTCTGGCATCATCCTCTCCGCGAAGAATTTGCCGGTCAGGAGTTTGGCATCCAAAACTTTGGCATCCATGCTGGCACCAGCCCCCGCTGCCTTTTTCGCAAGCGCCGCCTTGGCCATCAGCGCCCACATGTAGCCCAGCGCCACCAGACCCATCATGTGCATGTAATCATTGGAACCAGCCCCGGCATTGTCGGGGTTTCCGAGACCATTCTGCATCAGCCATAGGGTGGCTTTTTGCAAATCGCCCACCCCCGCCTTCAAGGCGGCAAGGTAGGGTGCCAGCGCTTCATCGCCCGCGTTGGCTTTGAGAAATTCGGATATTTCGGCAAAAAACGCGGTAATCGCCCGCCCGCCATCCTTGGGTAATTTGCGGCCCACCAGATCCAGCGCCTGAATGCCGTTGGCTCCCTCGTAAATCATGGCAATGCGGGCATCACGCACGAATTGCTCCATGCCCCATTCCTTGATGTAGCCGTGGCCACCGAATACCTGCTGGGCCCTGACCGCATTGTCAAAGCCGACATCGGTGAGCACGCCCTTCAACACCGGGGTCATCAATCCGAGCATGTCGTCTGCGGCCTGCATCGCGGCCCCATCCTGGCTGCGATGGGCAACATCGCTGCGCAGGGCCGTCCATAGCACCAGCGCCCGTGCCGCCTCGTTGAAGGCGCGCAATGTCAGGAGATTGCGCCGCACATCCGGATGAACGATAATCGGATCAGCGGCCTTCTCCGGGGCTTTGACCCCCGTGAGCGCCCGGCCCTGCAAACGGTCCTTGGCATAGGCGACCGCATTCTGGTAAGCCACTTCCGAAACGGCCAGCCCCTGCACCGCAACCCCGAGCCGCGCCTCATTCATCATCACAAACATGGCGTTCAGCCCCTTGTTGGCCTCGCCCATCAGGAACCCGCGCGCGCCATCATAATTCATGACGCAGGTGGCATTGCCGTTGATGCCCATCTTGTGCTCGATCGAACCGCAGGAAACCGCGTTATGCGCGCCCAGCGATCCATCCGCCTTCACTTCGATTTTGGGGACAATAAACAGGCTGATGCCCTTTGTGCCCTTGGGAGCTCCCTCGATCCGCGCCAAAACCAGATGTATGATATTTTCCGATAGATCATGTTCGCCAGCGGAGATGAATATCTTCTGTCCCGTGATGGCATAGCTGCCGTCGGCTTGCGGGACGGCTTTGGTCTTGAGCAAGCCAAGATCGGTGCCACAATGCGGTTCGGTCAGGTTCATGGTGCCGAGCCATTTGCCGCTGATCATGTTGGGCGCGAAAGTCTGCTTTTGTGCAGGAGTGCCGTGCTGCATCAAAGACGCCAGCGCGCCCTGGGTGAGGCCGGGATACATGGAGAAGGCCAGATTGGCGGCCGAGGCAAATTCGCCCATCACAGCGCCCAAAGTATAGGGCAGGCCTTGTCCGCCATAGGCAGGATCGGAAGTCAGCCCAATCCAGCCGCCGTCAGCATAGGCCTGCATCGCCACCTTGAAACCTTTTGGGGTGGTCACGCTGCCATCATTGTTGCGCACGCAACCTTCCCGGTCGCCCGATTGATTGAGCGGCTGCAAAACATTTTCGCAAAGCTTGGCGCCCTCACTGAGGATTGCCTCGATCAAATCAGGGCTGGCATCCGCAAATCCGGGAAGATTACTGTATTTTTCTATGTGGAATACATCGTTCAGGAGAAACAGAACATCATCCACTGGGGCTTTGTAACTGGGCATGGCGGCTTCCTGATTTTGCGTTCGGGTATCTGATGCTTTTATGGCGAAAGCGTCAATAGTTCATATATAAACTAAATCAAAACAAATGGCAATGGCCACCGGCCCCCGACGCAAGGGTCAGCCCAAAAAAAACCCCGCATGCCGCTTGGCGTGCAGGGCAGGGGGCGTGCAAGAAGTTTGGGCTAGCGCGGGGCGTGGGCCGATGGGTCGCTCGCCATCCCTTTCGCGGAGAGTTGCGAATGGGTGGCTTTCAACTCGCGGATCGCGCGGTCGAGATCCGACCTTTGCCGCTCCAGATGGTCAATCTGGCTGAGAATTTGATCGGGCTTCAGATCCAGTCGCGCAGCCGCAATGCCGTCATCCACCTCAAAGGCCAGCATTTCGCTGATTTCGCTCAAAGTGAATCCGAGTTCCTTGCCTTTCAGTATCATTTGCAGGCGAAGCCGATCCTTGCTGCTAAACAGCCGGGATGTGCCGCGCCGCTGAGGGGTTAACAAGCCGCGGTCCTCGTAAAAGCGCAAGGCGCGCAAGCTGACGGCAAATTCCCGCGCCAGATCTCCAATTGTAAATGAAGCCTGTTCGTCCGCTAAATGGTTTTCAAAATCAAAAGCCTGATGGTCGGGCTTGAAATGCGCGATGGGCATGGCGTTTCCCGTTGAAAAAGGACAATACCGAGTTGAATGCGCCAAACGACAACTTTAGCGCGAAGCAACAATTAATTAATACTCCGATTCGTAGGAATTGCAACCTATAATTGAATTTAGATTGAATTTGGCGCATGGTTGCAACTTTGGGTCATCGTTGACGCCCAGTTGCCTGTGCTTTGTAGGTTCGGTGCGGCAAGCCCGGCAAATAAAGTTAATTTTTTCGTATTTTCGGCTCAAAATCGGACAATCTTAACGCCTTGTTTACCCTGTCAAACGAAAGTTAAGGGGATAGAAAATGGGCGTCGAACCTTCCAAAGTTTCAAAAATGCCCGTTTCGTCACCAACGCACTAAGCAGAAATGCTTTCTTGAATAGGCATGGGAATGAGCAGAGCGGTAGCCTGGAGCGTGGACGATATGGCCCCTGATGCGCTGGATTTGGCGCAAATGGCAGCAGATCGGGCTGGCAAGTCATTGAACGATTGGCTGCATCATGTCATCGCCGATCAGGCGGAGGCCATGGGTGTGACGGCCAATGAGATTGATCATAATGCGCGCCTCGAAGCGGTCGCCGCCAAATTGGCGCGCCTGACCAGTTCCGGCCAATCGGGCCGCCCGAAAGTCGCGTTGCGCACCGGGGAGCGCCCGCCAGTCGCCCAACGCCGTGCCGCCAGCGAATTCCGCCGTCAAGGTGACATCGATGATTTGCATGGCCGCGTCGAGCAGGCGTCGGCAGATTTTGCTTCCCTGCGGGCCAGCGCCAGTCGCCGCAAGGCACAACTGGACTCCGACAGTGCGGATCGGGATCGTTACGCCGATGCCACCAACGCCGCCCGCAATGATGAAGTCATCAACGAAGCGATCGCCCAGTTTGAGCGCCGCACCCGCGACAGCCAGAAAAAGGCGACCAGCGCCCTTTCAACCGTTGCCGAATGGATCGAGATCAATGAGGCCCGCCGCGAGAATGACCGCAGCGCCATCGAGAATGTCGCCAAGCGCCTCGAGGTGATCCAGAACCATGTCGCCAACCAGGATAGCCACGCACAATCAGGCACGCGCGACGTGCTGGAGCGTGTGTCGCAGCGTCTGCAGGACATTGAAGAGCAGGTCGCGGGTGTAACCGAGCAAAGCCAGCAAAAGCCTGTGCGCCTCGCCCTTGCGCGGCTGGAAGGCCGCCTCGAAGCGCTTGCCAAAAAACCGGTGCCGGAAGTGGAAGATTCGCTGCGTGCGCTGGATCGCAAACTTGAAGCCAAACTGGACGCCATCAACAACCACCTGGACGCCAAGGTAAACAATCTGGCGCAAACATTGACGTCCAAACTGGCGTTGGGCATGGCACCGGTACCCCGCGCGCCTGAGAATTTGCGCCCGCGCTCGTCCGAAGGCCACAAGAGCGTCAACGAGGCGATCGCTGCCATCGGCCGCCGCCAGCGCGATCTTGACAATATCCAACCCCCCGCCGCACCGGCGAAAGCCTCGGCGACTTCCGACATTGACCGCCGCCTTGAAGCCATTGCCGCGCGCCTCGAATCAGCAACCCTGCAGGTGCAGAACCCCGCCCCGGTAGCCGTCGATGCCCAATCGCCAGCACTTGTCGGGCTGCATGGCGAAATCTCGAAATTGTCGACCCGCCTCGACGAAATGCGCGCCGAAGGTGCGCGTCGCGAGGAAAAGCAGATACATTTGGCCGCCACCGCATTGGCGAGTGCCGAACAGGCCAAATCCGAGGCCAAGTCCCAGATCAAGCCCGTGGCTCTGGACCCGCAGCTTGGCCAGTTGCGTGAACAAATCGCCAATATGGCCAACAGCCTTGGGCAATTGGCTTCGCGCGCCTCCGTTTCTACACTCGAAGACTCGCTTCGTGACCTTGGCCAGCGCATTGAAGCCTCTCGCGGGGCTGGCGCGCAGGAAAATCTTCTGGCGCCGGTCGAGCAATTGGCGGGCGAGTTGCGCACCGCCCTGCGCGACCTCGATCCGACCCGCACGCTGGATGTCCTGCACAATGAAATTGTGTCGCTGAACCAGAAAGTGGAATCGATCAGCCGCCGTGGCATCGATGCGGAAAGCTTCCTGAGCATCCAGCGCCAGACCGCCGAAATTCGCGAACTTCTGGCCGCCGCCGCTGCCAAGCCGCTGCCGGTCGACAATATCGAGCGCCAGATTGCCGCATTGTCGGAGCGCATCGACAAAATCACTTCGCCCGCCCAGATGCTGAATTTTGGCCGCGCCGCCAAGCCGGACATGACAGGGGTGGCCGCCGACATTCGTGGCATGATTGATCGCGCGCTGCCACAAACGGCTTTGCAGACGATTGAGGACCGGCTCGCCCAACTCGACCAGAAAATCGCGGCAGCGATGAATCAGGGGCAGGATAACAGCCAGTTGGCGGACATTGCGCTGCGTATGGAAGCTTTGCAGCGCTCATTCGTTGCGCCGCAGCCGACCTTGCAAGCGGGCACGCAGGGTGGGCCCTCGAACGAAGTGCTGGCCAGCATTGGCACTCGCCTCGACCAACTCGACCACCGCCTGAGCGATGTCATTGAGCAAGGCCGGGGGCCCGAGCACCTCCTCGAACTGTCGCAGCGCGTGCAGGATATGCAGGCTTCGCTGAACGAGACGCCGCACACCACGCAAATCGATCTGGCACCCTTTGAAGGCATGTTGCGCGATCTGTCGCAAAAGATGGAATCTTCGCGCCCGGTTGCGCCGCAAGAGGCGCCTTTGCAGGCCATCGAAGCCCTGTTGCAGGATTTTGCCACGCGCATCGAAGCGCGCCCGCCGGTCGAGGCCGGAGAGGAGCCATGGAAGGCTTTGGAGCCGCACCTCAACCAGATCCTCGAAAAGCTCAACCAGTCCGACAATGGCTTGAGTACCTTGGTGAGCAATTCCAACAGCCAGTTTGAAAAACTCTCGCATCGCATTGACGATGTGCAAATTGCCGTCGCCCATCAACTGGAGCAGGTGCGTGTCAGCAAGGCCGGCAGCCAATCACCCGAGGTCAGCGGCCTCGTCGAAATGATGCGCACGCTCAATGAAAAAATTGACATTGTGCGCGATTCCAGCCCGTCGCCGCAGGCCATGGGTGAAATGCTTCAAACCCTGGCGCAGAAAATGGATGCGGCCCGGGCACCGGCAGCCACCGCCGAAGCCATCCGCGCGCTGGAAGTGCAAATTCAGCGCATCGCCCAGCAGTTGGAGAAATCCGACCATAATCAGGATGCCTTGGCCGGGCTGGAGCAGACCGTCAACGAACTCTTGGCGCAAATTGAAAATGGCCAGTTTGCCTCGTTGAATGCCGCCGAGGCCGCCGCCCGCGCCGCCGCGCAGGATGCGCTGCGCGAAGCTCTGCGCACGCAAGGGTCGGCTGCCGATCCCGCCATGCTGCGCGAAATCGATGAATTGCGCGAATTGCAGCAAGATGCCGACAAGCGCAACAATGTTACGCTGCATATTCTGCATGAGACGCTGGAGAAAATTGTCGATCGTCTGACTTCGCTGGAAGTGGACACGCATCACCCCGCCACCACGCTGATGTCGCCCGAGGCAGCGTCAGTCAGCGCCACGCAAGGAATGAGCGCAGACGCGATCCAACCGGCTCGGTTGCAGGAATTTGGGTCGGCGCTTGGCAATGCGAGCCAACCTTTGCCGCAGGCCGGGGAAATCAAAACCCCGCTGCGCGCCAACGCTGCACCGCAGCCCAAGCCGGCTCCCGCTGCAACGCCGGA
The DNA here is from genome assembly GCA_019075865.1 of Hyphomicrobiales bacterium. Taxonomy (GTDB): domain Bacteria; phylum Pseudomonadota; class Alphaproteobacteria; order Rhizobiales; family Beijerinckiaceae; genus REEB77. Next base: position 112,207 of record JAGXAN010000002.1, read on the forward strand.
AGATTTCGACGACGAAGATTTTCTGATCGAGCCCGGCAAAGGCAATGAAGCTTCGAAGGACACTTCCAAGGCGGCCGACGCAGTAACCGCCAATGTTGCGGCGCCTGCCATCACCCGCGCAGACGCCATATTGCCCGTCGAGGATACGGTCGCCGAAGCTGGCCCACGCGCTTCCCGCAAGGATTTTATCGCCGCTGCCCGCCGCGCTGCGCAAGTCGCGGCCATTGAATCCGTCGCTGCGACGCCCACCAAAGGTGCCAAGCGCGCCGCCAAGCTTGAGGCCAAACTTGAGGCAAAGGCTGCGCTCCCCGGCGATGGCAAAGCATCGGTGAGTATGTTGCATTCGTTCCAGCAATATTCAAACAGCCGTCGCAAACCCATTCTTCTGACCCTTTCGGCTTTGGCTTTGCTGATAGGGGCCTTGCGGATATTCCCGGCCTTCATGCATCACACCATGAGCGCAGACCCCGGCCGCGTCGCTCCCATCACGATGAAGCCGTCAATTCCGCAATCGGCACTGCCGCCGACGGGTGCAAGCCAGTCGCAATCAAATGCAGGTGCCACCGCCAACCCCGTGACGCCTGCCAACCCCGTGACCTCGGGAAGCATGAATGCAGCTGCGCCCAAATTGCCCGGCAAATCCGCCAGGCTCGAAGGCGTCGACCTGACCCCCACCGGCACCATCTCGCCGGCGGGTGCCATGCAACTGCCGCCCTCGATGGACGGGGACAACAAGAAAGTTGGCACCAAGCTTGCCAACCTCGCCAGCGCCGGAAACGCTGCGGCTCAATATACGTTAGCCATGCACATCGTGCGCGGCGATGACCACACCGGAAACTCGACGATCGCGGCGCAATGGCTGGAGCGCGCGGCTGCCAGCGGCCTGGTGCCGGCGCAGTACCAGCTCGGCGTGTTCAACGAAAAAGGCATTGGCGTCAAACGCAATATGGACAAAGCCAAGTCGCTGTATCAACAGGCCGCGCAAAAGGGCAACGTCCAGGCCATGTACAATCTGGCAGTGCTCACGGCGGAAGGCTCCAATGGCAAACCGGATTATGCGGATGCCGCCATCTGGTTCCGCAAGGCTGCCGAGCGCGGCGTGCGCGATGCGCAATATAACCTCGCCATACTCTATGCACGCGGCCTCGGCGTGCATCACGATCCGGTTGAATCCTACGTCTGGTTTGATATTGCCGCGCGTCAAGGCGATAAGGATTCAGCCAAGAACCGGGATGAGATCGCTTCACATCTGGACTCAAGGCAATTGGCGACTGCGAAGAAGCAGGCGTCAGAATTTACGACCATTCCCGTCAATTCCGTCGTCAACAAGGTCAGCGAACCCGCGAGCATTTAAGCGCGCGGGGCTCACCAGACGCGCTTAGAAAAACGGCGCGCAACGCCCGTCGGCATTTTTATATTCCGGCGGATCGCAGGGCAAAAGATCCGTCGGGCACCACGGCACGCATTTCACAACGGGCTCAGGTGTAGCGGTGCGGGCGGGCACTTGCACCACCTTGTGATGCGGGTGACGATAATGGTGATGCGCGACGGTTTCCGCCTGCGCAACCGAGACCCCAAGCGCAAAGCTCGTTGCCACGACCCAGGGTAAAACAGCCTTCGTAAATTTTTGCAGCATGGTGGCCTCCTTGTTCAGCCGATTCAACTATGTCGGAAACGATAGGTCATAATCGCGGCAATTCCAGCCAAATTGCAAATTTATTGCGTCAAAGTTGGCGCATCCCCAATTTAGTTGGCAAACCCTTTTTCAGTAAAAGCCAATGGGAAAATATTTCAAGTAAAGGTCGGTGTAGGTGCCATTTTCGGATATTTGCTCCAAAGCATAGTCGAGCGCCCGGCGCATGACGAAATTGCCCTTTCGCACGGCAATCCCGACACCTTCGCCAAAATAATGCGGATCGGTAAACGGCCCGCCGATGAATTGGCAGCAATCTTTGGCATCTCGGCCATTCAGCCAGAAACTGAAGGAAATTCCATCGCCAAAAGCCGCGTCGATTTCGCCGCGCTGCAGCCCCGCTCGCAAGGCCGCAACATTGGAATAGGCCTTGATATTGGCCTTGGCAAAAAAAGCCCTGAGAAAGGCCTCATGCGCACTGCCCGAGACTGCACCAATGGTTTTGCCCGCAATGGCTTTCGCGGTCACCGATTGCAGCGGTGTCGCCTTTCGCGTCACGAACCATGCCGGGGTGCGGTAATAGGGCGCTGTAAAGTCAAAGTCTGCGCGATTGGTTGCGTCCATCGGCCGCCCGGAGAGCAAAGCCTCGCCCTGATCGGCGTTGAGCGCCGCCAGCTGCGTATCAAACCGGCGCACCTGAATGGTGCAGGCCACCTGCAATAACTGACAAATATGCTGTGCCAGATCAATGTCAAAGCCCGCCAGGCTGCCATCGGCCAAAGCAAAATGGAACGGCGGATAATCGCTGTCCGTCAGAAAATGAATCACCTTCAAGCCGGCAAGGTCGGGCTTCTTGCGGTGCCGGTTCGGATCAAAGAACTGGGGCACGAACATTTTGGTTGCCGCAGGGGAGTTGCCCGCCGCGATCAGGGTCTGCGCATGCAACGGAAAAGTATAAGCCGCAGCAATCAAATAGAGATTGCACAAAATAATCTGCAGTATAGTCTGATGCCACTTATTCATTTATGTATCATTGCGTAAGGGTGTTGCGTGTACGTCGATTTTCCAGTTACGCCAGAGCCTGCCCTACCTGCCGCTTTCGCGCAAGGTCGGCATGGGCAGGGGGGTGGTGAGGCGCATTCCGTGATGCTGGATCGGCCGCTGGCAGGCTTGGCCCCGGACATAGCTTTTCTGGCGGCTTTTGGGGTGTCTGCCGCCACCTTGCTGAATGCGCAGCATTTGGCGGCGCATGAGGGCGTATATGCGCATGAGGCCGGGCTTGCCCACGGACTTTTTTCGGACGACGATTATTACAGGTTTCTGGCAGATCATTGCGGGGTTCCGTTTTGCACTTCGCAAGTAGCATTTAGCGATGCTTCGCAATATCCCAAAATTCTGCGCGATGGTATCGGGCGGCTGGCCGGTATGTTCGCCCAAGGCTGGCTATTGGCGCCGCGTGGCCAGGCCTTGTTTTTCGTGTTGGCCAATGCGGCCGCAATGCGTCAGACGGGCCGCTTCGCCATTGCCACGCCCCGGCATTTTTCGGCTCTCGCCCAGCATCAGTTTCGCCCCGAAATGCTGGATCAGGCCAGCCACGATCTGCCGCGCCTTCATCCGGAATATTCAGCCCATTATCCGGTGAAGGACAATGCCCGGCGCTTGCTGCAAACGCTGCCTGGCATTGTCATCGCCTTTGCACTGGTGTTTGCGTCGGCGCAGGCGGCGGCCATGGCCTATACAATTTTGGGGTCCCTGTTCCTCGGTGCCATGTGGCTGCGCCTGTCGGCCTGTATTGCCACGCCCGAGCGCCATTTCCAGGCGGGGGCACCGGTGCGCGGCTCGCCGATGCCGCGCTATTCCATCCTTGTCGCGATGAAAGACGAGGCCGATGTCGCTGCGCGGTTGGTTTCAGCCCTCGCCGCGCTCGATTATCCCAAATCGCGATTGCAGGTTATTCTCATCCTCGAAGAAGGGGACCACGCCACGCTTGCGGCGCTCAATCATCTTGGTTTGCCACCCTATTTTGAAATCCTGCAAGCGCCTTTCGGGCAGCCCCGCACCAAACCCCGCGCCCTGAACATGGCCTTGCCACAGGTGCAGGGCGAGTTTCTGGTGGTTTTTGACGCTGAAGACCTACCGCATCCGATGCAATTGCGGGCCGCTTTGCAGGCTTTTGAGCGCGCCCCGCGGCGCACCGCTTGCCTGCAGGCGCATTTGGCGATCGAAAATCATTCCGATTCATGGCTCACTCAATTGTTTGCAATTGAATATGCGGCCCTGTTTGACGTCATCAATCCGGGCCTCTGCCAATTGGGCATGCCGCTGCCACTCGGTGGATCGAGCAATCATTTCAAGGTCGAAGCCTTGCGTGAAACCATGGGGTGGGACGCGTGGAATGTGACCGAGGATGCAGATTTGGGCCTGCGCTTTGCGCGCTTTGGCTATGACGTGGAGACACTGGCGAGCACCACTTATGAGGAAGCGCCCGTCCGCTTGCGCGCCTGGCTCAACCAGCGCGCCCGCTGGCAGAAGGGTTGGATGCAGACGGCCAATGTGCATCTGTCAAGACCGTGGGCTCTGGTGCGGCAATTGGGTTTGGCCCGCGCCACCGGGGTGTCCCTCATGTTGGCCGGCATGGTGCTGGGCCCGCTTTTGGGGCCAATCCTGTTTTTTCATATGCTATACCGCGTCGCCCTCGGCCAGTTTCTCAACCCGCCATCGGTCATCGCCGCCTGGCTGGTCGCATTCAACAGTCTGGTTGCCATTTGTGGAACCTTTGCGGTTCTGGTGCCGGCCATGCTCGGCATTCGCCGTCGTCGCCTCGGGGCCATTGCAGCGGCGGTCCTGTTGCTGCCGGCTTATTATCTGGTGGGTATGGCCGCTGCCCTGCTGGCATTTTGGGATTATTTTGTAACGCCTTTTCACTGGCGAAAGACGGCGCACGGTCTTGCCCGGGGCAGGGCCGCCCAATAAAATCGGTGCACCGCAATAAAATTGCTGGTATGCGCATCACATATCCATTTTTTGACACGCGGGTTTCGTGACCGCGTTGGTAATTTTCCGTTGAAAGTGAACATGTCCGACAAAGCCCATACCCGGTTGCCCGAACTGATCGAGGCCGCATCCCAGGCCAGCGCCTGGCCATTCGAGGAAGCGCGCAAACTGGTGGCGCGCGTCCAGCGAACCGGACAAAAGGAAGTGCTGTTCGAGACCGGCTATGGCCCGTCGGGTCTGCCCCATATTGGCACTTTTGGCGAAGTTGCACGCACCAGCATGGTGCGCCATGCCTTCGAGATTTTGACCCAAGGCACCATCAAGACCAAACTTCTGGCGTTTTCCGACGACATGGATGGCCTGCGCAAAGTGCCCGATAACGTGCCTAACAAGCCGATGTTGCAAGCCCACCTCAACCAGCCATTGTCGAGCGTGCCGGACCCGTTTGGCACCCATGCCAGTTTTGGGGAGCATAACAACGCCAGGCTGCGTGCTTTTCTTGACCAGTTCGGTTTTGAATATGAATTTGCCTCATCGACCCGATATTATAAAACCGGACGCTTCGATGCGACCCTGCGGCTGATGCTCAACCGTTATGACGCCATCATGCGCATCATGCTGCCCACGTTCCGGGCCGAGCGCGCGGCCAGCTATTCGCCGTTTCTGCCATTGCACCCCAAAACCGGCCATGTGATGCAGGTACCGCTGGAGAGCCATGACGCGATTGCCGGTACCATCACTTGGCGCGACCCTGTCACCAGCGAGAAATTTGAGACCCCGGTGACCGGCGGGCATTGCAAGCTGCAATGGAAGCCCGATTGGGCAATGCGCTGGGTTGCGCTCGGTGTTGATTATGAAATGGCCGGCAAAGACCTCATCGACAGCGTCAAGCTGTCGGGCGCAATCTGCCGCACACTGGGTGGCGAACCGCCGGAGGGGTTCAATTATGAGCTTTTCCTCGATGCTGCCGGCCAGAAAATCTCCAAATCCAAGGGCAACGGCCTGACCATCGAGGATTGGCTGTCTTACGCCAGCCCCGAGAGTCTGGCGATGTTCATGTTTCAAAAGCCATCGGCCGCCAAGCGCCTGCATTTTGATGTCATCCCGCGCAATGTCGATGATTATCTGGCCTTCCTTGAGGCATTTCCGCGCCAGCAACCGCGCGAGCAACTCGGCAACCCGGTTTTCCATGTCCATCATGGCGAACCGCCCGCCGCCGAGGCACTGGGCGGGGGCGCCCATAGCACGCAGATTTCATTTGCCATGCTGCTCAACTTGACAGCGGTTGCCAATAGCGAAGACCCGAATGTGATCTGGGGCTTTTTGCAGCGCTATGCCCCGGAAGCCTCGCCCGCAACCCAGCCGCGTCTCGACCAATTAGTGAAATATGCCGGCCGCTATTTCCGCGATTTCGTTCGCCCGGCCAAAAATTACCGTCTGCCGGACGAGGTTGAAACCGCGGCGCTGCAAAGCCTTTCGGCCACGCTTGCAAACCTGCCCGCCAACGCCAGCGCCGAGGAAATTCAAACGCAACTTTACGATGTTGCCCGCGCCATTCCCCGCTACCAGGACATGAAAGCCAAAGGCGCAACCCCGGAACGGCCGGGCGTTGCCAATGACTGGTTCAACATGCTCTACAACGTGTTGCTCGGCGAGCAGCGCGGCCCGCGTTTTGGCTCCTTCGTTGCCCTTTATGGCATTGCCGAAACCCGCGCCCTGATCGCGCAGGCCTTGTCGGGGGCGCTGGTCGCCAGCCATGCCGCGTTTTTGGCAGAGCGAAATGCGCAAGGCTAGGGCGCGCTCCAAGCCGCCGGAGAGCCGCGAGCCCGTGCCATGAGCCCGCTTCTGGCTCTTGTGATCATGCTGGCTACCCTGGCAACGGCCATTGTCTCGGGAATTCTGGGCATGGCGGGGGGCTGATCCTGCTGGGGCTATTGCTGGCCTTGATGGATGTGGCGCCGACCATGGTGCTGCTCGGATTCACCCAGATCGCCTCCAACGGCATGCGCATGGTGCTTTGGCGAAAACACGTGCAATGGCGGCTGATGCTCAGCTTCACCCTCGGGGCGCTGGTCGCGTTTGCATTCATGCGGATGCTGGCGTTTTTGCCAAGCAAAGGCCTCGTCTATATCATGATCGGCGGATTGCCATTTTGCATTGAAATTTTGCCGCAGCGCTGGATTCCGGTCATTACCCGTAAGGGTGCGCCGTTTCTGTGCGGGGCAATTATCACCGCCTTGCAGATGGTGGGCGGCACCGCCGGCAATGTGCTGGCGGCTTTTTTCCAGACAAGCCCATTGGGCCGACGCGAGATCGTTGCCACCAAAGCGATGATGCAATTGCTGGGGCATGGCCTGCGGGTGGTCTATTTTGGTTCGCTAACCGGCCTTGGCGTTTTGCAGTCTTCGTGGTGGGTCGTGGTGGCTACTATGGGCATGGCAATGCTGGGCACAACGCTGGGCGGCATGGTTTTGTCGCGCATGAGTGACAGCGGTTTTCGCAACTGGTCGCAATGGGCCATTCGCGCCATCAGTCTCTTGTATCTGTTTCGCGGGTTTTATCTGCTCGCTACTGGCTAGCCCAAAGGATGCGCGCGATCCATGCAACCTGTTCTGTGTTGAGAACGCGGTCCTCATGCGCCGGATTGAGCGATTTCAGCTCAATCGTGCGGGCGGTCTGGCGTTTCAGTTCTTTGGCCAGCACTTCGCCTTCCGTGGTTTTCACCACGACCCGGTCGCCGCGCCGGATCGGCGCACCAGGCGACACGATGATCCGATCCCCATCGCGATACAGGGGCAACATGGAATCGCCTGATATTTCAAGCGAGTAGGAATGCTCATTGGCGACATTGGGAAAAGCCACCTCATCCCAGCCGCTGCCAGCGGGGAAGCCGCCATCATCGAAAAACCCACCCGCACCCGCCTGCGCAAAACCAATGAGCGGCAGGGGACGCATGTTGCCGTTGCCGGCCCGCACCACGTCACTCAAAAACTCGTCGAGGCTGGTGTTGGTCGCCTGCAGGATCTTTGCGATGGATTCGGTCGAGGGCCAGCGCAGCCGGCCATCCGGCATCGCTCGTTTGGAGCGGTTGAAAGTGGTCGCGTCAAGGCCCGCCTTTTTGGCCAAAGCCGAAGCAGTCATGCCGGAGCGGGCGGCCAGCGCATCCACGGCGGACCAGATCTGGGCATGGGATAACATGGCAATCCCCGCAAGGTTTGGATTTTCTTCCTAAGTCGGGTAATTATACCTTATTTTGAAATTAAGCCAACAACAATTTGCGCCATCAAGCGGGATCGTCGAAAGATTTTTCAAATAGTTTTCAGATAGTTCTCGAAAACCCCGACGAAATTGCGGGTGACGTTTGCGGCTTTTGCCTGCGTCAGTGCTCCAGTCTTCGTTGCCGCCTTGACGGCCCATGATAATGAGCATTGGAATTTGTCGCGTCTGGCGCTATACCTGACAGCGGGCGAGTTTCACAATATTGCGGCAAGGCGTGCAGAATGTTAGCGGGCTGGGGAATAATCCTCGTCTTACTCGGATATATCAGTGTTTTGTTCGCCATCGCCTATTATGGCGACAATCTGGGGACAAAGCTGTTCCAGGGCGTGCGCCGCCCCATACTTTACGCTCTGGGCTTGTGCATCTATTGCACCTCATGGACCTTTTACGGCTCGGTTGGGGTTGCCTCCACTACGGGTCTTGATTTTATTCCTATTTACCTCGGCCCCATCCTCGTCATCCTGTTCGCCAAGCCGGCCATCGAGCACATTTTATACGTCAGCAAGACGCAGAATATTACCTCGGTCGCCGATTTTCTGGCGGCGCGTTTTGGCAAGAAGGAATCGGTGGCTGCCATTGTCACCATCATGATGGTGATTGGCGTGGTTCCCTATCTCGCCTTGCAAATCAAGGCGATTTCGACGTCGCTGGCCATGGTTTACGACAATCTGGACACGGTAAGTCCGATTTTGCTGCATCATACCCACGCGCCCGGCGGGTTTTGGATTTCGGTATTGCTGGCATTTTTCACGCTAGCTTTTGGCACCCGCCGGGTTGAGGCCACTGAGCATCAGGATGGCCTGATGCTGGCGATTGCCGCCGAGTCGGTGTTCAAGCTTCTGGCTTTCCTCACAGTCGGTATATTTGTCACCTGGTACATGTTTCACGGCCCGGCCGATTTGCTGACCCAAGCCGCCTCGCAAGAGCGCATCCGCAACGTTTTCCTCTCAGGGCAGTCTTTGGCCGACTGGCTGGTGGTCACCCTGATCTCGGGATTTGCTTTCCTGCTGCTGCCGCGCCAGTTCCATGTCATGGTCGTCGAAAACCGCGACGTTCGGGATTTCCGCTGGGCCGCCTGGATTTTTCCTGCCTATCTGGTTGCCATCAACCTGTTTGTTATGCCGCTGGCGGTTGCGGGCCTGCTCAAATTTCCTGAAGGCGAGATTTTCCGCGATTGGACGGTGCTGGGCCTGCCGCTGCTGGATCATCAGAATGTCATCGCCATCATTGCCATGATCGGCGGGTTTTCGGCTTCAACGGCCATGGTTGTGGTTGCCAGCGTCGCCCTGTCCATCATGGTCTCCAATGATCTTGTTATCCCTATGCTGCTGCGTTGGCGGGCGCGGCGGCCGCGGTTTGGCAGTTCGGACATAACTGCATTGATCCTGAACATTCGCCGCGGTGCGATCATTGTCGTTATCGGCCTGAGCTACATCTACATGATGGTGTCGGATGATGCCGCGCTGGCGTCGATTGGCCTTCTGTCTTTTGCCGCCATTGCGCAATTGGGGCCGGCATTTTTGGGTGGCATGCTGTGGCAGGGTGCCAATACCCGCGGTGCCAATGCCGGTTTGATCACCGGTTTTGTGGCATGGGCGCTGATCCTGTTTTTACCCTCGATCTGGCCCCATCCCGGCCAGCCGGCTGAAACCTTGTGGTTGTCGGCGGCAACCTTTAGCCATTGGCTGGGACAAAATATCGGCTTGACGCTCTCGCCGCTGTCGGCCGGCACCATGGCGTCGCTGATCCTGAATTCATTGGCGTTTGTGCTGGTTTCGCTGACCAGGTCCCCCAATATGATCGAGCGGCTGCAGGCCCGCATTTTTATGGGAGAGCGCGCGTCGGTGCGCGGCCCCTACCGCAATGCCTGGCAGCAGAACAAGTCCTGGCAAAGCGGAATGACGGCGCAGGATCTGGAAGATATTGTCGCCCGCTATATGGGCCCGGCGCGTGCCAAAGCGGCATTTGCTTCGTTCAACGCCCGGCGCAGCGCCAATCGACGGGCCCATTTGCAACTCGATATCGAGACCATGCACTTTGCAGAGCAGACCATGGCCTCAATCATTGGCGCGGCTTCGGCGCGGCTGGTTTTGTCGCTGGCCCTGCGCCAACGCAATTTCTCGCGCACCGCCGCGCTGGAAATCGTTGATGAGGCCTCTGCCGCCATTCGCGAAAACCACAATCTGCTGCAGCATGCGATCGATTTTGCCCAGCAGGGCATCACTGTTTTTGACAAGGATTTGCGGCTGGTTTTCTGGAACCGCGGCTTTTGCGATATTTTCAATTACCCGCCGCATTTGGTGCGTCTGGGTGTCAGCCTTGAAGAAATGATCCGCGGCAATGTCGCGCGCGGCCTCTATGGCCCCGGAGACCCCGAGCAGATTGTGGCGCGTCGTCTCAGCCTGCTCACCAACACGTCCGATCCTGTTCGCCTCAAGGTGGGCGCTGATACCACCGATCGCAACGTCGTTGAGATAAGGTCCTCACGCATGCCCGAGGGGGGCCTCGTGACGACTTACACCGACATCACCCAACAGGTGCAGGCCGAAGAAGCGCTGGCATCCGTCAATGAAACCCTCGAAATGCGGGTGCGCGAGCGCACCGATGAATTGACCCGGTTGAATGGCGAACTGGAACAAGCCAAGCGCACGGCCGAAGAAGCCAATCAATCGAAAACCCGCTTTCTGGCCGCCGCCAGCCACGATATTCTCCAGCCATTGAACGCCGCCCGGCTTTTTGCCACCGCATTGGCCGAGCACTCGCGCACCCCGACAGCGGATGCGCCAAAAGCCGCCAATGAAACCCATGATCTGGCCCATAATATCGATGCCTCGCTCGAAGCGGTGGAAGAAATTCTCACCGCGCTTCTGGATATGTCGCGTCTTGACGCGGGCGCCATGAAAGCCGAAACCAGCGCTTTCCGCATTGATGACATATTGAACCAGCTTAAGGTTGAATTCAGCGCACTGGCCAAGGAAAAGAACCTGAAATTGACCTTCCTGCCGAGCCAATATGCGGTGCGCTCGGACCGGAGATTGTTGCGGCGTCTGCTGCAAAACCTGGTATCCAACGCCATCAAATATACCACCAAGGGCAAGGTGCTGATTGGCTGCCGCCTGAATGGCACGCGGCTTCGCATCGAGGTCTGGGATACCGGACTGGGCATTCCTGAAAACAAGCGCAAGGCGGTTTTCCGTGAATTCGAGCGCCTCGATTCGGGCGCGCGCACGGCGCAGGGGCTGGGGCTGGGCCTGTCCATTGTCGAGCGTATCGCGCTGGTGCTGGGCCATCGCATCATATTGCGCTCCTGGTCGGATCGGGGCTCGATGTTTGCGGTGGAAGTGCCGATTGCCCCCACCATCCCCGCGCAGGCGCTGACGAGTGATACCTCGCAGGTCACGGGCATCCGTCATCAGCCGCTGGAAGGCATGAACCTGATTGCGATTGATGACGAACAGCGCATTCTCGACGGGTTGGTGGTGCTGTTGCGCGGCTGGGGCTGTCAGGTGATGACCGCGACCAACAAGGCGCAGGCTGAAATCCAACTGGCAGCGGCGCGCAGCAAACCGGATGCCATTCTGGCCGATTATCATCTGGGCGACGAACTCGGCATAGAAGTGATAACCACGTTGCGCTGGAAATTCGGCAATGAAATCCCCGCAATTCTGATGACCGCCGACCGCAGCCAGGCGGTGCGTGTGGAAGCGGGCATGAAGGACATCAATCTGCTGCACAAGCCTGTGAAACCGGCGGCGCTGCGCGCGCTGCTGACGCAGTGGCGTGTCAACCGCTTCGCGGCGGAGTGAAACAGGTATCTAAAGTCCGAGATAGGTTTGCACAACCTTTGGATCATTGACCAGTTGCTGCGCCGAGCCCTCCAGCGCCAGCGTGCCGGTCTCCAGCACATAGCCGTAATCGGCGATTTGCAGGGCTGCGCGGGCGTTTTGCTCGACGATCAGAATGGATACGCCACGCTCGCGCAACGATTTCACGATTTCGAACACTTCGCGCACGATCAAGGGTGCGAGGCCGAGGCTTGGTTCGTCCAGCATCAACAGGCGCGGGCGAGCCATCAGTGCCCGGGCAATCGCCAGCATTTGCCGCTCGCCGCCCGATAGCGTGCTCGCTTTCTGCTTGGCGCGCTCGGCAAGACGGGGAAACAGTCGATAGGCTTCCTGCAAATCCATTTGGCGGCTGTCGTCGCGGGTCGCGCGGCGCGAATAACCGCCAAGTTCCAGATTGTCGGCAACACTCATCGGGCCAAACAGCTCACGCTTTTCGGGCACCAGCCCAAGTCCGGCGGCAACGCGATCTTCCACCGGGGCGCCGCGCAGGCTGACACCCGAAAATTCCAAAGATCCTGTAAAGGGATGCAGCCCCATAATGGCATTGAGCAAGGTTGTCTTGCCAGCGCCATTCGGGCCGATAACCGAGACAATCGCCCCGCGCTCCACTTTCAGCGACACGTTTTCAACGGCGGTCACTTTGCCATAGGCAACGGACATGTTTTCGATTTTCAGCAGCGTGCTCATGCCACACTTCCCAAATAGGCTTCCTGCACCTGCGGATTGGCACGGATGTCGGCGGGCAGGCCCTGCGTGAGTTTTTGGCCAAACACCATCACCACCAACCGGTCCACCAGCCCCATCACAAATTCCATGTCATGCTCGACAATCAGCACGCTCAGGCCTTCGGCGCGCAATTGCTTCAGCAGATCCGCCAGTTGCCTCTTTTCCTGTAACCGCAAGCCGGCGGCTGGTTCATCCAGCAGCAATAATTGCGGATCAGCGGCAAGGGCGCGGGCGATTTCGGCAATACGTTGCTGGCCAAGCGCCAAAGTGCCGGCCGGTGCGTGCATATAAGCCCCCAGTCCGACCCTCTCGATCTGATGGGCCGCCTGCGCCAGAAGGCTGGATTCACTTGCGCGCTCCAGCCGGAGTATGGAGGCCAGTGATCCGGCGTGGCTGCGCAGATGCGCGCCCAGCGCCACATTTTCCAGAAGGCTCATCGAACTGATGAGTTGCACGTGCTGGAAACTGCGGGCAAGACCGCGCCGTGCGATCTGGCGCGACGCCATTCCGTCAATGCGCGATCCACCTAAATAAATCTTGCCTGAATCCAGCGGCGCGGCACCGCTCAACAGATTGAACATGGTGCTCTTGCCAGCCCCATTGGGGCCGATCAACCCCAAAATTTCGCCACGCACCAACTCGAATGAAACCTCGTTGACCGCGACCAGACCGCCAAATCGCTTGACGGCACCCTCGACCTGCAGGATCGGGCCGGTATGGTCGACGCGTGCCGTTGTTGGCAGGGGCAGCGTATCTTTGGCAATGGTCATTGGCGTCCGGGCCGGCAGCCACCCGGCAAAAGTGGAAGCCAGACCACCACGGGCATAATGCAGGATCGCAATCATAAACAGGCCAAAGGCGACTTCTTCAGCCGCACCGCCACTGCCGGTTAAACCGGGCAGCAAATTTTGCAATTGATCCTTGATCAGCGCCAGAGTCGCAGACCCGATCAACGCGCCCCAGATACTGGAAGCCCCGCCGGTAACCGTCATGAAAAGATAATCAATGCTCTGCGGAAAATCGAACGGGGTCGGACTGACAAAGCGCAGAAGATGCGCAAACAGCCAACCGGACACGCAAGCCAGCAGCGCAGCATGAACAAAAATCTTGATTTTCAGCGCCCCGGTATGGATGCCAAATGCCTCGGCCATACCCTCGCGCGCCCGAAGCGCACGGATCGCCCGTCCATTGCGCGAATTGAGCAAGTTGTGGACGCTCAACATGCCAAGCCCGACGCTGAGCCAGATCAGCCCGTAAATCCGGCTCGGCGTGTCGAACTGAAATTGGAATAGCGGGATGGCCGGCACATTGCTGATGCCATCATGGCCACCCAGCGACTTGATCTCGCCCACCATCGAAACCAGACTGATGCTCCACGCGATCGTGCTCACCGGCAGGTAATGGCCTGACAGTCGTGACAGCGTCAAAAGCCCGATGAGCAACGCTGCACCTCCGGTAAAAACCAGCCCCGCAACCAAGGTGATCCACGGTGACAGGCCGTAATGGGTGGTCAAATAGGCGGTGGTATATGCGCCCATGCCAACGAATGCCGCCTGCCCGAAAGACGTTAACCCGCCTATACCGGTCAGCAGCACCAGCCCCAGCGCCACCAGCGCCGCAAGGCCGATGTAATTCAGCACGGTGACTTGATAAAGCGGCAAAAGCAGTGGGGCAATGCAGACCGCTACGATAAAGCCGGCCTGAATCCATTTGCGGGCGTTCATTCCTCCACTGCCTCCTCGTCATGGCTTTCATGCGGTGAGAGCAGGCTGCGCAGCAGTAAAATCGGGATCACCGCCGCAAACACGATGCTGTCCTTGAAAGCGCTGGCATAAAATGAAGAGAACGATTCCATGCCCCCCAAGGCCAAAGCCCCCACCGCGGCCAGCGGGTAAGAGACGAGACCACCAAAAATCGCCGCCACAAAGCCCTTCAGGCTGATGGTAAAGCCGGTATCGTAATAGAGGGTCGACAGCGGCCCTGCCAGCACGCCGGCAATGGCACCCAGCAGCGCCGCCAGCGCGAAAGTCAGCGTGCCAGCGCTGGACGTGCTGATGCCCATCAGCCGCGCACCTACCCGGTTATAGGCGGTGGCCCGCAGCGCCTTGCCATGTAGCGTGCGGCCAAAAAAGCTGAACATCAGCAAAATAACGGCAATTGTGAAGCCCATCACGAACAAGGATTGACCACTGATCGTGAAATCTGAAAGCGACCAGCTGCCGTCCACTTGCGCGGGCAGGCGAATGCCCTCGGTGCCAAACATCAAAAGCCCTGAGCCAAGCAGCACAACATGCACGGCGATGGATGTGATCAACAGCACCAGCACGGAGGCATTTTCGATCGGTTGATAGGCCAACCGGTACACGATCGGCCCCAAAGGCACAATCAGTGCCAGCGTCAATAGGATTTGCGCATCATAGGGCAGGTTGGCCTTGGAGCCCAATGCCACCATTCCGGCAATAATGGCTGGCACAAACAGATATAAAAAGCCGGATTTAAGTGCACCAATTTGGGTGCGATCCCGCGCAAAATGCCAGAAATCGCGCAGCGATACCAATGCGCCGCCAAGGGCCAGCAGCCAGACCAGTGGCGGCACGGTGTGGTTGCGCAGACTGGCAAGGCACAGAGCCGAATAGGCGATCCATTCGCCCTGGGGCACAAAGATAATCCGGGTCACGGAAAACACCATGACAATGGCTATCGCCACCAGCGCATAAATGGCACCATTGGTTAGCCCGTCCTGCGCAAGCAGAAACGCGATCATCGCATTCATGGTCGGGCTGTTCCCCTGTTTGGCTCAACTCTTTGTTGTTGGTGGCCGACCCCTGCGCGGGCGGCAGGCCACCAAAACATTATCTAATTCAGGTGCTTGAAATTATTTGCTGGCGTCAAGTGGCTTGTAAACCCAATTGCCGCCTTTCACTTCAACCAGCAGTTCAGCGCGCAAATCCGTGCCGTTGTGATTGGTCGGGCTCATGCTGAATACCCCTTCCGCCCCTGCAAGGTCGGTCGTCTGCTGCATGGCATCGCGCAAGGCGGTGCGAAACTCCACGGTCCCCGGCTTGGCTTTGGCTTCGGCCTTGGGCACCGCATTGGCGATGATCTGGTAGGCGTCCCACGCGGTTGCACCAAACAGCGAGCGGCTGCCGGCCCCATATTTGCCCTCATAGGCTTTGTCATAGGCAATGCCAGCCGCTTTGGCCGGGTTGGAATCGGGCAATTGCTCGGCAACCAGATCGGGCGACACCGGCATGAACATGCCTTCAATGGTCTTGCCGCCCAGCTTCAGCACATCCGCATTGGCCATGCCCTGATTGAGATAGATCTGGCCTTTGTACCCAAGTTTGCGCAATTCGAGAACCGGCGTCAGTCCGGGCGTGCCGGATGCGCCAACGATCACGGCGTCGGGTTTGCCGGACATGAGCTTCAACGCTTGCGCGGTCACGCTGCTGTCGGCGCGGCCATAGCGCTCGTCACCTGTCACGGTGAAGCCATCAGCAATGGCAACTTTCTTCACCGCGCCAATATAGGCGTCGCCGAAAGCATCGTTGAAGCCGACAAAGGCGACGGTCTTCAGCTTGTCGTCTTTCATATTCTTGAATATATAGGCCGCCTGCGTGGCTTCCGACGGCACCAGTTCAAACATCCATTCCTTGTTGCCCTGCACCGGCGCGGCAATCGAGGTGGAACCCGAAAGACTGATGGTGGGCGTCTTGGCCGGGCCAATCACTTCCAGGCCGGCAAGGGATGTCGGGGTGATCGAGGGGCCGATAATGACATCCACCTTGTCTTCGTCGATCAGCTTGCGCAAATCGCGCACCGCATTGGCGGGCTGGCTGCCATCGTCAAGCACGATGAATTGCACGTTCTGGTCGCCAATTTTGGTCGGCAGCAATTTCAGGGTGTTGGCAGCCGGGATACCCAGCGAAGCCGCCGGCCCGGTCATGGAAAGCACCGCGCCGATCTTCATGTCGGCATGCGCGGTGCCAGTCATCAATACCGTCAGAGCGGTCATGCCTTTTACAAGATTTTTCATTTCGTCTCCCCATCCGATTTCTTTTATTGTGTGCAAAGTCTGGTTCAAAACGCGCGCACCTGTCAAGCTGAAGCACTCCAGGGCGTGCATATATTCGCTAAGCGGAGGTCGACCCCGTCTCAGGGGTCCTGATAATCGCTGTGAAACCCGGCTCGCCCGCTGCGCAATGCGTCTTCCAGCAATTCGAGCCGGTCTTGCCCAAAGAATATTTCGCCATCCCGAATAAAGGTCGGGGAACCGTAGACGCCGCTTGCAATGGCGTCTTCGCTTGCCTTGGCATAGCGCGCTGCCATTTCGTCCGACCCCGCCGCTTTCAATATCCCCTTCGCATCCGCGCCGCATTGCGTTAGCCAATGGCCGATGACTTCCGGGTCTGCGCCATTTTGCTCCAGCCAAAACAGGGCACGGAACAATCCACCCATAAAGGCCCCCACGTCACCTTGCGCGTCATTCAGCGCCATCACGCATTTGTCGGCGAGTGCTGCATCCATTGGAAAGAACTTCGGCCGCAGCCGCAGCGCCACGTCGCGCTTGAGCCGCCAGCGCTGCAATTCCAGAAAACGATAAGTCTGGCGGGAAGGGTGACGCTTGGCCAGCGGCAATCCCCCGGTTTCGGGAAAGATGCGTGAGAGCGCCACCGGACGATAATTGATTTCAAAGTCATATTGCGACGCGAGCCGCTGAAACGTGGCATGTCCGATGTAAGCCCACGGGCTGGTCATCGAGAAATAATAATCAATCATGGGTCGCGCCATTACATGCTCCAGCTGTAATGCAAAAATGTGGCCGTTTGGCCGAAGCATTTTTGCGGTTTATTCATTCGCATGGTATCCGCAGGAGTGAGGCTTGAACAGGGTGGGGATGATATAATCCAATGACATCAGATATTGCCATTGCACGCGCAGCCAGAATAGCGCCCATTGCGACGATTGCTGCCAAACTCGATCTGAAAGAAGCCGCACTGCATCCCTATGGCCGTTATATTGCCAAGCTGGATATGGAGGCAGCCGAGGAATGGGCCGGTCGCGCCAACGGCAAGCTCATTTTGGTGACGGCTATCTCACCCACGCCGGCGGGCGAGGGCAAAACCACAACCACGGTTGGCCTTGGCGATGGTCTCAGCCATCTGGGGCGGCGCTCGGCGGTCTGTCTGCGCGAGCCATCGCTGGGCCCCTGCTTTGGCATGAAGGGGGGCGCCGCCGGCGGTGGCCACGCGCAAGTCGTGCCCATGGAGCAGATCAACCTGCATTTCACTGGTGATTTTCACGCCATAACAGCCGCCCACAATCTGCTGGCGGCTATGCTCGACAATCACATTCATTGGGGCAATGGGCTTGGCATCGACGTTCGCCGCATCGTCTGGCGTCGCGTCGTGGATATCAACGATCGCGCCCTGCGTGACAATGTCGTGGCACTGGGCGGCGTCGCCAATGGCTTTCCGCGCCAGTCGGGTTTTGATATTACCGTCAGTTCCGAGATCATGGCGGTGTTCTGCCTGGCGCGCGATATCGAGGATTTGCAGGCGCGACTTGGCCGCATGGTGGTGGCCTACCGCTACGACAAAACGCCAGTGACAGCCGATGACCTCATGGCCACCGGTGCCATGACGGTGCTCTTGAAGGACGCGTTCGCCCCCAATCTCGTGCAGACTCTGGAGGGCACACCGGCGTTCGTGCACGGCGGCCCGTTCGCCAATATCGCGCATGGCTGCAATTCGCGCATGGCGACCGAAACCGCGCTGAAGCTGGCCGATTATGTGGTGACGGAGGCCGGATTTGGTGCCGATCTCGGTGCTGAAAAATTCTTTGACATCAAATGCCGTATCGCTGGCCTCGCCCCCGATGTCGTTGTGCTGGTGGCAACCGTCCGCGCCCTTAAAATGCATGGCGGCGTTGACCGGACGGAACTGGGCCGCGAGAACCTGCCGGCGCTGGCGGCGGGTTTGGTGAATCTGGAGCGCCACCTTGCCAATCTGCGCCGCTACAATGTGCCGGTGGTCGTGGCAATCAACCATTTTGGCACCGATACCGAAGCGGAACTGCAACTGATTTTGACCGAGTGCGCCCAAAAATTCAAAGTCGAAGCCTATGTTTGCCGGCACTGGGCGCATGGCTCGCGCGGCATCACCGATCTGGCGCAAGCGGTTCTCGACAAGGCCGATGGCGACAAGGGCGCGTTTCAACTGCTTTATCCGGACGCCATGCCGCTTCTGGAAAAAATCCGAACCGTCGCGCAAAACATCTATGGGGCCGCCGACATCAATGCGTCAGAGAAGATAAGGGCGAGCCTGGCGCAGATGGAGGCGCAAGGCTTTGGCCATTTGCCGGTTTGCATAGCCAAAACGCAATATTCGTTTTCCACCGAGCCAACGCTGCGCGGCGCGCCATCCGGCCATATCGTGCCGATCCGTGAAGTCAGGCTTTCCGCAGGGGCCGGGTTCGTCGTGGTCATTTGCGGGGACATCATGACCATGCCGGGCCTGCCGCGCCATCCCGCCGCCGAGCATATTTACCTGGATGCGCATGGGGACGTGCAAGGGTTGTTTTAACACCAACCCCATCCACATTCATCAAATATTACCTATAAGCGCTAACGGCATTTAAGGTATATTCCCAATATTCAGCCGTTGACGCAAACGTGCGTCAAGACGTGAATGGGCAATGCCTGTCAGGCAGCGCGCGCGGATGCGGGCTGGATCTTGTCAGCAACGCCGGCTTCCCGCAGCAGGGCCCTGATGGCGCTTGGCTTTGATTTGGCCGGAATTTGAATGAAGGCAATATCGGCTTTCTTGGCAATCGCTTTTTTCAAATCATCTTGGGCGGGGTCATGAACTTCGCTCAGATAGTCAATGAAAGCAATCGGATAGCGGCCTTTGTCAACCAGCAGGAAATCCGGGCGGATATGCTTGACCGTGTCGTAATGCGGCCCATGCTTGAACACGGCCCCGAAGCTGACTTGCGCATGCACTTGAATGCCGGGTTCGAATTCGGCGCCGAGCAAAACATCCTTCAAGGTATCATGCAGGTCTTCTTCCACCCATTTCATCAATTCGACCTTGCGCAAGATATACTCGGAGGTTTCGATGCTGCGCGTCATAATATCGAGATATTCCATGTTTGCTCCTCAGTTCGATAGGGCAACCATAGAAAACGTCTGTAAAATCCACGCTAAAATACTTGGATAATCACAAAAAAAATTATTGTGTAAAATTGTTCACATTACCACGGTCAGGCGTTTGGCAGCGCGGGTGATGCCGGTATAGAGCCAGCGATTGCGATGCTCGCGGAACGCGCCACTCTCGTCAAACAGCACGATATTGTCCCATTGCGAGCCCTGCGACTTGTGCACGGTCAAGGCATAGCCATAGTCAAATTCATCCGAATTTCGACGCAGCGCATAGGGGATTTCGCCGCCGTTATTGTCAAAAAACATTTGTAACACGCTGATTCGCGTGCCTTTTCCGTTAGGCTCATCCTCTGGCACAACATTAAATCGCAAATGTTGGCCGCGTTTGGCAATCACCTTTTTCACCACCCACAGGCCGCCATTCAGCAGGCCTTTTTTGCGGTCATTTTTCAGGCAGACCAGCTTGTCGCCGATTTGCGGCAGGGGCTCGGTAATGTTCAAAAGCGTGCGCAATCGGCGGTTATAGGCGTGGCGGGTGCGATTGAGGCCAACCAGCACCTGATCGGCTTCGGTCACAGCAGCAGCATCGATTTCGCGGCGCGCAATGATGCGGGTGTCGCCATAATCGCCATAGCTCAGCCGCTCCCCCTCGCGCACCTGCATGGAAAGCCGGATGATGGGATTGTCGCGGGCCTGGCGGTGCACCTCGGTCAGCATGATGTCGGGCTCCGCCTCGGTAAAGAACCCGCCGCCCTTGACCGGCGGCAATTGCGCCGGATCTCCCAAAACCAGTACTTTTTTGCCAAAGGACAACAAGTCTCGGCCGAGTTCCTCATCCACCATCGAGCATTCGTCGATGATGATCAGGCTGGCATTGGCGGCGGCGCTTTCCTCGTTGAGGACGAAAGTCGGCTCTTCCTCGTCGACGCTTTTGGGCCGATAGATCATTGAGTGGATCGTGCGTGCGCCTTCGCAGCCTTTGCTGCGCAAAACCAGCGCCGCCTTGCCGGTAAAGGCACCAAACTCGACTTTGCCGCCCTCATTTTCGGCAATATGGCGTGCCAGCGTGGTCTTGCCGGTGCCCGCATAGCCAAACAGCCGGAACACCTGCGGCTGGCGGCTCTCCAGCCATTTGGATACCGCGTTGAGCGCATCCGATTGCTGTGGCGACCACTGCATCAGGCGACGACCACGGACGTACCAGCGCTGGCCGGCACGGCTTGTGCGCCGGTGCCATAAGCCGTGACGGCTGCCGTCTCTTGCCCACCCATGGTGTCAGCCTTTACCCTGATTATCTGCGCAAGCGACTATTTGCCCGCGAGACGATCCGCAAACAGAGCGATCGTGTGCGAATACACGTCGGCCTTGTTCCACTGCTGGATCACGCCGAAATTGGCGCTGCCCGGATCCCAACCCTGGCCACGCTGCCACCCGTAGGAATGCAGGTAATTGGCAGTGGATGCCAAAACATCCGGCACGCTGTGCAGCAGGTTGCGCCCGCCGCCATAATTGACCGCATATTTGAGATAGGAGGAAGGCATGAACTGGGTCTGGCCCAATTCACCGGCCCAGGCACCACGCATCTGCGACGGGCTCAGATCGCCGCGCTGCACCAACTTCAGTGCATCGATCAATTCGGTCTGGAAATAGGGACTGCGACGGCAGTCAAAAGCCAGGGTCGCCAGCGCCGGAATGGTTTTGAATTTACCCGTATAGGCACCAAAATCCGTCTCCAGACCCCAAAGCGCGACAATGATCGGGGCCGGCACGCCAAACTGGGCTTCGATGCGGTCGAATGTCGGCTTGTATTTGGCGATCAATTGCCGACCCTTGGTCAGGCGATATTTTGAAATCATCCGCGACGAAAACTGCTCCAGCGTCTGGTGGAAAACGCCCTGGGCATGGTCATGCCGCGTCACATCGGGGTCCATGGCAACGCCGCTCAGCCCTTCCGAAATGGCGCGTTGGGATACACCGGCCTGCGCGGCATCGGCCCGGACCTGGCCGAGAAAAGCGTCGAAACCGGCGGGGTTCTGGCAGGTGGCGGCAGAAGCCGTCCCCACAACCGCGAAGGCTCCCAAAACAACCGCAACAGAAGCACTTTTGAATTTTTGCATGGGCGTCAATTCCTCAGGTAAAATTAGGCAATTATGGCGGCAATTCATAGCACCGCGTTGGACAGACTGGCAAGAACGCTTGCGATCCATAATTGCCAGGCATGAATGCAATGGAACTTTCAAGCATGTCTGCACATTGCATTTGTGACAAATATGGCGCGATGGTTGCTTGATTTGTGACGGCTTGGCGTGACAATTGCCAGATGAATTTGAAGGTGTCATACGATTCTGTGAATATAAAGCAATAGTAATTCAAACGGTGGTCGCAATTGCACGTGCATTGGCTGAAAATCAGGGTGCTTTGTCTGTTGCCTTTCGGGCTGACGTTGGCCGGTTGTGTGCCACAACTCACTGAAGTTGCAATCAATCCGGACATCCCAGCGCATTTTGAGGGGGTGAAGGCCAACCAACGGGCCGTGAACCTGAATGCGGATTGGTGGCGCAATTTCCATCTGCCGGAATTGAGCCGAATCGCCAAGGAAACGCTTGAGAGCAATTTCGATATTGCCGTGGCGCAGGCGCAGATCGAGCAGGCGGAAGCCGCCGCGCGGTTGGCAGGCGTGCCACTTTTGCCGTCGGCCACATTGACCAGCAATGTAACCCATTCAAAATCCTCCAATTTTGACTCATCCAGGAGCGCCGGCGAGCAAACGGTGCATGATCTGGGCCTCAGCGCCAGCTATGAAATCGACTTTTGGGGCAAAAATCGCGCGGCGGCGCGGGCAGGGGCTGAAAACCTCCTTGCCAGCCAATATGACGCGCAAATCATAAGGTTGTCGTCGCTGGCTGCAGCCGCAAACGGCTATTTTCAGGTGCTGGCGTCGCGCCAGCGCATCGCATTGGCGCAGGCCAACATCAAGGATGCCAGCTCGGTTCTGCGCCTGATTCAGCAGCGCGTGGCGGTCGGCACGGCAACCGGGCTGAATGTCGCCCAGCAGCAAAACCTTGTGGATAATCTGCGCGCGAGCATTCCGCCATTGCAATTGAGCGCAAGCCAGAATGTGTCGGCCCTCGCTTTGCTGACGGGACGCCCGCCCGAGCGGTTCAGCGCCAAGGGGGCGCGTCTGTCTGCGGCGCATTTGCCATCCATCGCACCGGGGCTTCCGTCGCGCCTGCTGGCACGCCGCCCGGATATTGAGGCAGCAGAGGCGCAACTGGAGGCCGCTTCCGCCAATCTGGCTTCGGCACGGGCGGCATTTTTCCCCAGCATACAACTCACCGCCTCGGGTGGTTTCCAGAGTTTTGCGCTCAATACCTTGCTTGACCCCAAAAACACTTTCTATTCGCTGGCGGCCGGGCTGACCCAGCCGATCTTTGACAATGGCAAGCTGCAAGCGACATTCGACCAGACATTGGGCAACAATCACCAATTGCTGGCCAATTATCACAAGGTGGTGGTCTCCGCCTTCACCGATGTCGACAAGGCGCTGGCCTCGGTGCGCTATCTGGCGGCGCAGGAGGCATTACAGCGCCGTTCGCTGGCCAGCGCGCGCACCGCCTATGATTTGTCACGCAAGCAATTGCTGGAAGGCACGATTGATCTGGTGACCTTGCTCAATACGCAAACCGCCGTTTATCAGGCGCAGGATGCATTGGTGCAAACACGTCTTGGACGGTTGCAGGCGGTGGTCAGCCTCTACCAGGCGCTGGGTGGCGGTTGGGAAGGCCCGGAACTGGCCAAGGTAACCATGCAATAGTCACATTTGTGAGCCCAGAACTGATGCAATTCCGCTTTTGACGAAACCATTTGAAATAGAAACACCATGAAGAAAATTGGCCGTCTCGCTTTACAATTAGTGTTTCTTGCCGTGCTGGCCGCTGCGGTATTTTTGGTGTTTCACGCGCCGGTCAACCAGACCAAGCCGGCCACCAATCCGCGCGGCGCGAAATCCGCAGCCGGCGGGCCGCCCCCCAACATTCTGGCGGCGTCTGCCAGCCTGGCCGATGTGCCGGTATATATCACCGCCGTCGGCACAGTGACGGCGCTCAATACCGTTGCTGTGCGTGCGCAGGTGGACGGGAAATTGCTAAGCGTGGACCTAAAGGAAGGCCAGGACGTGAAAAAGGGCGACGTGCTCGCCACCATAGACCCGGCCACCTTTCAGGCTACTTATGACCAGGCGGTCGCCAAACGCGCACAGGACGCCGCAACTTACGCCAATGCGCAAAAGGATTTGGCGCGTTACACAAGGCTTGCCGCCGAAAGCGCGGGCACCAAGCAGCAGGCGGACACGCAAGCGGCACTGGTCACCCAGCTTGCCGCGCAGCTTAAGTCGGATGATGCCGCCATTGAAAGCGCCAAGGCAACCTTGAGCTACACCAAGATTGTGGCACCCATCAGTGGCCGGCTCGGCCTGTTGAATACAACGGTTGGCAATCAGATCCATGCCTCCGACGCCACGCCGCTGGTGACCATTACGCAGATCAAACCGATTGCCGTAGTGTTCAATGCGCCGCAGCAGCAATTGCCCAACATCATGGCTGCCGTAAAGCGGGGCGATGCCAAGGTCGAGGTGTCGCTGTCTGAAGGCGGCGAGAGCGTCGACATCGGTAATCTCGACGTGATTGACAACCAGATTGACCCGACCACTGGCACAGTCAAACTCAAGGCGGAATTTCCAAATGCCAACCTGTCGCTTTGGCCGGGTGCATTCGTCAATGTGCGTTTGTTGGTCAAGACCCTGCCGCAAGTCATCCAATTGCCGGACAGCGTCTTGCAGCATGGCCCGGACGGAACATTCGTCTATGTGGTGAATGACAGTGCGGTCAAGATCCGGCCAGTCAAGGTCGCTTACGAAACCGAAACCAACGTCGTCCTCTCCGAAGGCGTCAAGCCCGGCGAAATGGTGGTGACTTCCGGTTTTGCGCAATTGTCGGATGGCACCAAGGTTAAGCTCTCCCAACCCGAATCCAGTACGAAAAAGCCGCCAGCATGAACGTATCTTCGCTTTTCATCCACCGTCCGATCGCCACAGCCCTGCTGGCATTGGCGGTGTTGATGGGAGGGTGGCTGGGCTATACGCTTCTGCCGATTTCAGCTCTCCCGCAGGTGGATTTCCCGACCATCGTGGTCACCACGCAATTGCCGGGGGCCAACCCGGACACGATGGCCAGCCTGATCACGGCACCGCTGGAGCGCCAACTTGGCCAAATTGCATCCTTGACGACAATGACCTCGTCAAGCGCCTATGGCATCAGCCAGGTGACACTGCAATTTGACCTCTCCCGCGATATTGATGCCGCCGCGCAGGATGTGCAGGCCGCTATTCAGTCGGCGGGCTCCACGCTGCCGCGTGGCCTGCCTTATCCTCCGGTATATTCCAAGGTCAATCCGGCCGATTCAGCGATTTTGACGGTGGCCTTGACCTCGCCCGCCATTTCAGTTCGGCAGTTGAGCGACATCGCCGACACCATCATGAGCCAGCGCCTCAGCCAGGTCGCGGGTGTGGGGCGCGTCGCCATTCAGGGCGGTGTGCGCCCGGCGGTACGGATTCAGGCTGATCTCTCCCGTCTCGCCAGCTATGGCCTTAGTCTTGAAGACTTGCGCGTTGCACTGGTGGCCGCCAATGTCGCGGGCCCCAAGGGCTATATCGACGGCCCCTCACAGGCCTTTACCATCGCCGCCAATGACCAGATCGATCAGGCCAACGGCTATAAAAAGGTCGTGGTCGCCTACAAGAACAGCGCGCCGGTGCGGGTGCAGGACGTCGCCGATGTCGTGGACGGGCTGGAGAACAACCGCATTGGCGCAACCTATCACGGCAAACCGGCGGTCATCATCGGCATTCAGCGCCAGCCCGGTGCCAATGTGGTGGAAACCGTGCGGCGCGTGCGGGCCGAATTGCCTAAATTGAAGCAGTCCATGCCCTCGGATGTACAGATGGACATTGTGCAGGATCGCACCACCACCATCGAAGCCTCCATCCATGATGTGCAATTCACGCTGGTCATTAGCGTGCTTCTGGTTGTGCTTGTGGTGTTTTTGTTTTTGCGCACGGTGCGCGCCACCCTCATTGCCGGCGTCGCGCTGCCTTTGTCGCTGATTGCCACCTTCGGCGTGATGTGGTTTGCCGGCTTCAGCCTCGATAACCTCTCGCTGATGGCGCTCACCATCGGCACCGGTTTTGTGGTCGATGACGCCATTGTCATGATCGAGAATATCGCGCGCCATATCGAGGATGGGGAGAAGCCCTTTGCCGCAGCGCTGGCCGGTGCGCGCGAAATTGGCTTCACGGTCATATCGCTTACCGTTTCGCTGATTGCGGTTTTCATCCCCCTGCTGTTCATGTCCGGCATTGTCGGCCGCATGTTTCGTGAATTTGCCCTTACCCTGACCATTGCCGTGATTGTTTCGGCGATCGTATCGCTGACCGTGACGCCGATGATGTGCGCGTGGATTTTGAAATCGCGCTCGGAGGCAAGCAAAAACAGGCAAGGCATGGCGTCACGCCTGATCGACGCTACGATGGAGCGCTACCGTCGCAGCCTGATCTGGGTTTTGGCGCATGAAGCCCTGATGCTGCTCATAATAGTGGGCACGCTCGCAGCGACCATTTTGCTCTATACCGTCATCCCGAAGGGGTTCCTGCCATCGCAGGACACCGGGGTTATCACAGCGGTCGGCGAGGCCGATCCGGCGGTATCCTTCGCCGAGGTACAAAAGCGGCAAAACGCTGTGGCGGAACTTTTGCGCAAGGACCCCGCCGTGGATAGCGTGGTGGCGATTGTTGGCGTTGGCACGGTGAATGCCACGACCAATGCCGGAGCCTTGACGATTGTGCTGAAGGCGCGCGACCAGCGGGCACTTTCGGCAGATGCCCTGATCCCCAGATTGCAGACCATTGCCCGCGAGGTGCCAGGAATCGTCATGACGTTCCAGAGTTTGCAGGATGTGCAGATTTCCACACGCAGCAGCCGCGCGCGGTTCCAATACACCTTGCTTGGGGTGGACCAAAACGAGGTCAATCTCTGGTCGGCCAAACTGGTTGCAGCCCTGCGCGATAGCCCGGATTTGCAGGATGTGGGATCTGAATCGCAAAATGGCGGGCGACGACTGAACGTGAATGTAGATCGCGCGGCGGCTGGGCGGCTCGGTGTCTCCATGCAAGCGGTCAGCGACACGCTGAATGATGCCTTCGGCCAGCGCCAGATTTCCACCATTTATGCGCAGACCAACCAATACCGGGTTATTCTGGAGGCGCAGCCCCGCTACCAGACCGATCCCCGCGCCTTGAATGCCATTTACGTAGCCGGCACCAATGCGGTGCAGGTGCCTTTGTCGTCCTTCACAAAGGTCGTCAGCACCACCGCGCCGCTTGCCATTGGCCATGAAGAGCAATTCCCGGCCGATACCATAAGCTTCAACCTGCCTGAGACCGGCTCATTAGGCGCCGCCGAAGCCGCCATTCTGCAGGCGAGCAACGCCATTGGCATGCCTGCCTCGATTACGGGCAGCTATTCCGGCGACGCTGCCGAATTTGCAACCTCGCTGGCCAGCGAACCCATTTTGATCGTCGCCGCCATCATTGCCATTTATATCGTGCTGGGCGTTCTGTACGAAAGCGCCATTCACCCGATCACCATTCTGTCGACGCTGCCGTCGGCGGGCGTGGGTGCCTTGTTGGCGCTCATGCTGTTTGGTCAGGAACTGTCGCTGATCGCTTTGATCGGCATTGTGTTGCTGATGGGTATCGTCAAGAAAAACGCCATCATGATGATTGACTTCGCTTTGGAGGCGGAGCGCGTCGAAGGCTTGTCGCCGCGTGACTCGATAGTCAAGGCTTGCCTCTTGCGCTTTCGCCCGATCATGATGACAACCCTTGCGGCTCTGTTCGGCGCCCTGCCTTTGGCGCTGGGGCATGGTGTTGGTTCCGAGCTGCGCATTCCGCTGGGCATCACCATCATCGGCGGCCTGTTGCTCAGCCAGTTGATCACCCTGTTCACCACGCCTGTCATGTATTTGCTTATGGAACAAGTGCGCCAGCGCTTTGCCCTCAATCCTGAAATGGAGCCCGGCCACGGCACCAGCGAGCCGATGAAATCAAAGGCGGCGGAGTAGGGCGATGGGCTTCTTCCAGATATTCATCCACCGACCGATTGGCACAGTTCTCCTGGCCATTGGCCTGTTTTTGACCGGGGTTCTGGCTTATTTCCAATTGCCGGTCGCCAGCTTGCCCTCCGTTGACCTGCCCATCATTTTTGTCTCGGCGAGCCGTGCCGGTGCCGACCCGCAAACCATGGCGGCAACGGTGGCCGCGCCGCTGGAGCGTTATCTGGGGACCATCGCGGGCATAACCGAAATGACCTCGACCTCCTCGCTGGGAAATTCGCGCATCATTTTGCAGTTTGACCTGAGCCGCAACGTAGTCGCCGCCGCTCGTGACGTTCAGGCTGCGCTCAACAATGCCGCGACCGATTTGCCGTCCGATCTGCCGACCCTGCCGGTTTCGCGCAAGATCAATCCCAATGCCGCGCCGGTTCTCATTCTGGCGCTGACTTCCAAAAACATCTCGGCTTCTGCCCTGTACGATGTAGCCGACAGCGTGTTGGCACAGCGCATTGCCCAGGTAAAAGGCGTGGCGCAGGTCAGCGTCACCGGCGCGCAGCAACCGGCCATTCGCGTGACCCTCGACCCCGCCCGCCTCGCCGCCATGGCCGTCACCACCGATCAGGTGCGCACCACCATCGTCAATGCCAATTCACTCGGCCCCCTGGGTGCGCTGGATGGCGTGAACCAACAATTGACGATCGGTTCGGATGCGCAACTTCTGCAACCGCAGGATTATGAAAACCTGGTTGTCAAAAATTCCAAAGGCGTGTCCGTGCGACTTGGCGATATCGCAACCATAGCCCAGGGCGTGCGGTCCACCCGCAGTTACGGCACCTTTAACGGGCAACCTTCCGTGGTTCTGCTCATAACCCAGCAGGCCGGTGCCAATGTCATAGATACGGTGAATGGGGTGAAAAACCTGCTGCCCACCCTTCAGCGGTTCATTCCGGCGGGTGTGGATGTTTCAGTGCTCAATGATCGCACCGTGCTGATCCGCTCTAGCATTACCGATATGGAAATCACGATTTTGATAACCGTGGCGCTGGTGATGCTGGTGATATTTCTGTTCTTGCGGCGTGTGATCCCGACGTTGGCAGCCGGCATCACCGTGCCGCTGGCACTGGCGGGCACTTGCAGCCTGATGCTGGCTGCCGGGTTCACACTCGATAACCTGTCGCTGATGGCTCTGGCAGTATCCGTGGGCTTTGTCGTCGATGACGCCATTGTCATCATTGAGAATGTCGAAAGCAAGCTGGCGCTGGGCATGACGCCAATGCAGGCCGCCATTCAGGGGACCCGGCAAATCGGCTTCACGGTGCTGTCCATTTCGATTTCGCTATTTGCCGCCTTCATTCCCCTGCTGTTTCTGGGCGGCATCATGGGCAAGTTCTTCCGCGAATTTGCGGTAACGCTCACTTTTGCCATTGGCATTTCAACGATGGTTTCGCTGACGTTGACGCCGACCATCTGTGCCCACCTGATCCGGCGCGAAGAAAACATGATCCGCAACGGGTTTGACCGCGTCTTCGAGCACAGTCTGGAATGGGTGATCCGCCATTACCTTTCGAGTTTGCGCCGCGTCATCGGTCATCCGTTTTTGACGATGATGACGCTGGTTGCGGCGGTAGCATTGACCGTTGGCATGTTCCGGCTGGTGCCCAAGGGCGCGTTTCCGCAGGTCGAGACCGGTTTGATTACAGCCCACACGCAAGCCAATACGGACATTTCCTTCCCGGCCATGCTGAAATTGCAGAAAAGTGTGGCCGACATCATTGGCAAGGACCCGGCTGTTGATGGCTATTCATCGTCCATCGACACCTCCGCTTTTTCCAGTTCGGTCAATCAGGGCCGGATGTTCATCAACCTGAAATCGCCGGACGCGCGCGGCGGCCTCACCGTCACGCAGGTGATTGGCCGTCTGCGCAAGAAATTGTCGCATCTCATTGGCATTCAGACGTTTCTGGTGCCAGCCAATGCCTTTGGCGGCGGTGGGCGTGCGGCCAATTCCCAATACCAGTTCACATTGTGGGACGCCGATTTCAATGAATTGGTCACATCTAGCCGAAAAGTGGTCGATGCGCTGAAATCCCAGTCGATCCTGCAGGACGTCAACACCGACCGCAACAGCAATGGCTTGCAGGCCACCGTCAATATTGATCGCATTGCCGCCGCACGACTTGGCGTATCCATCACCAATATTGATACAGCCCTCAACAACGCCTTCTCGCAGCGTCAGATTTCGACGCTCTACAACCCGCGCAATCAATATACTGTGGTGCTGGAGGTCAACGCCCAGTCGCGCAAGGGGCCGGCGGATTTATCGCGCATCTTCGTGCCCGGTGCCAATGGCGTGCAAGTGCCCCTCACCAGCGTTGCAAGTCTCACGACCGATCTGGCCCCTCTCGAAGTCAATCACCAGGGTCAGTTTCCGGCCATTACCATATCCTATGCGCTAAAATCGGACTCGGATATGGAAGCCGCAACCAATGTCATCGTCAATACGGTGGCCAGCCTGCATCTGCCCACAGGCGTGCATACCCAGTTCGCCGGCGATGCGCAGGATTTTATTGCGCAGAAATCCGACGCGCCGCTCCTGGTTGCCGCTGCCCTGATCTCGATTTATCTGGTTCTGGGCATTCTGTATGAGAGCCTCATCCATCCGCTGACCATTCTATCGACGCTGCCATCGGCTGCCCTTGGTGCCTTGCTCGCCATATGGCTGTCCGGCACCACTTTGTCGATCATTTCCCTGATCGGCATCATCTTGCTGATCGGCATCGTCAAAAAGAATGGCATCATGCTGGTGGATTTTGCCATCCACGCCAAACGTGAAGGTCAAACCGACCCAAAAGAGGCGATCATTTCCGCCTGCAAAGAGCGCTTCCGCCCAATTTTGATGACGACTTTGGCCTCCTTGCTTGGGGCGCTGCCGCTGATCCTTGCCTCGGGGCCCGGCTATGAATTGCGCCGCCCGCTGGGCATTACCATTGCGGGTGGCTTGCTGGTGTCGCAGGTGCTGACCCTTTATACGACCCCGGTCACCTATCTGTTGCTGGATCGTCTCAGCCAGTGGCGGATCAGCCAGCTTTGGCGTCGGTCACGGCCGGTGGTAAATTAGTCCACCTGCGCCAGCACCCGGCCAGCAGCGCTTTGGCCCTTCTGGCCAATTTCGATCAGCAGGTCATCAAGCGATTGCTCAAGGGTGCGTCCGGATGTGTCAACCACCCCATTGGCACGGGCATAATCGGCTTCCCGTGATTTCAAAATGGCGCGTAATTCGTCCAGCGCCACGCTGTCGCCCGCCTTGCTGCGCATTTTGCCCTGAGAGCGCACACGTTCCAGTTGCTCCTCCGGAGTGGCTTTGATCCATACCGTATAGAAATTCTCGAGCAGCAATTGCATGGTCTCCGGCTCGGAAACCAGACCGCCGTTGGTTGCCAGCATCATCGGCCCTTCGCGGTTGATCAACGCGCGCAGCGAGGTCTGCTCCAGCCGCCGGTAGCCATCCTGCCCATAGAGCGGAAAAATATCGGCAATCTGCAAGGAATGATCGCGCTCGATTTCGTGGTTCAGCTCAACAAACGGCCATTGCAGGCGCTCGGCTGCCATATGCGCCAGCGTCGATTTGCCGGCACCCCGCATGCCCACCAGTGCCACCCGGCGAATGGTCGATTTGGGCGCAGCATTCTTCTGATAGCGGATCAAAATCCGATGGGCGGCCTCGATCCCTTGCGATTCTGAGCCTTGCAGCAGGCGACGAAAATCGCTCCACTCGCGCAGCCGTTTGGGGATGAACAGCTCTTCGATCTCGGTTTCCATCGCCGCGCAAATCCGGCGCAGCAAAATCACCGACATATTACCTTTGCCCGCTTCCAATTGCGCAATGTAGCGCTCGGATAGCCCGGACATCTGGGCCAAAGCCTTGCGGGACAGCGCCTTTCGGGTGCGAATTTCACGCACGTGCTCGCCCAAGTCTGCCAAAAAGTCAGACTCGCTCGCTCGCATGTCGCTGGAAAGGCCCAATTCCATATTCAAAATCCTGAGAAACTCATTTTGCGCCGGAGCTATACTCACAAGCTGCACACGCGCCCAAATTGGCGATAAGCCTTCGGGCCGAACAACCACCATAAACAAACAGGAATATGATGACAATAAGGCCATCTTCCCCGGCTGATCCAAAAGCCGGGTGCCAATAATGTATTGTACTTACGGCTTAATTAAAACGAAGTGAAGCCGGCTTTTGAAAATGCGATCTATTCGAAGCTTTTTTGATACAAAACACGGAAGTTATCCCAAACAGACCAGGTTTCAATAATGCAAGAATACATCCGGAATTCCAAACTTTTGTGACGCTTTGGAGTCTTAAACGCACGGAAAATGTCCAAAATTGAACTCAACTTGTCGATTCTGGCACATTTGCGTGAGAACGATGGGCCACCATCCTGCTGGCGATTATTTTTGTGGATGATACAAAGGCTTGCCCTTGGTTGACTTCCAGCAGCAGTGCCAGCCATCATTAAAATCAATTACGCCTTGATTCGACATAAGGAATAGTGCCAGCATGACAAAATCCAATTTGCAGGCTTCGCCTATGCCCATCGAGACCGTGCGACGAGCTGAAAATTCCACGGATGCGGCTGCGGTTCGCGAAGCCATCCATGACAAGCTCACCTATTCGGTCGGCAAAAACCAGATTGCGGCCACCGAGCGGGACTGGTTTCTGGCAACGGCCCTGTTTGTGCGCGATCAGATGACCAAGCGCTGGATTGCTTCCATTGACCGGGTTTATGAGCAAAAGCGGAAGCGCGTCTATTATCTGTCGCTGGAATTTCTGGTGGGCCGCTTCCTGTTCGATAATATCACCAATCTGGGCATGACCGAAGTGGTGCGCGAGGCATTGTCCGAACTCAATGTCGATTTTGACGCGCTGCGCAATGTTGAGCCCGATGCCGCCCTCGGCAATGGTGGTCTTGGGCGTCTTGCGGCCTGCTTCATGGAAAGCGCCGCGACGCTGGAAGTGCCCGCTTATGGCTATGGCATTCGCTACAACCACGGCCTGTTTCGTCAAACCCTCAAGGATGGCTGGCAGCGTGAATATCCCGAGGACTGGTTGAATTCCCGCAACCCCTGGGAGTTTGAGCGTGCGGAAATGAGCTATTCGATCGGCTTTGGCGGCATGGTCGAATTGATCGATGCCAGCACGGATAAGCCGCGTTACCTGTGGCGTCCGGGCGAGGCTGTGCGGGCGGTTGCTTTTGATACGCCCATCGTTGGTTGGCGCGGGGAGCATGTCAACACCCTGCGGCTATGGTCGGCCCGTGCGGCAGACCCGCTGCGTCTGGATGTGTTCAACTCCGGCGATTATGTCGGCGCGCAGACCAATCAGGCCCGCGCCGAGGCCATTTCCAAAGTGCTCTATCCCAGCGAATCCACGCCCGAGGGGCAGGAACTCCGGTTGCGGCAAGAGTATTTCTTTGTCGCCGCTTCGCTTCAGGATTTGGTCCGCCGCCATGTCAAATACGGCGAAAATATCCGCACCCTGGCCGAGCAGGTTGCCATTCAACTCAACGATACCCATCCCGCCATTGCAGTGATTGAGCTGATGCGGATCTTCATTGATTTGCACGATGT
Source organism: Hyphomicrobiales bacterium (assembly GCA_019075865.1). GTDB lineage: Bacteria > Pseudomonadota > Alphaproteobacteria > Rhizobiales > Beijerinckiaceae > REEB77. The sequence continues at coordinate 145,643 of JAGXAN010000002.1, forward strand.
CGAATGGGATGAAGCCTGGAAACTGACGCAGGCCGTATTTGGCTATACCAATCACACCCTGCTGCCCGAGGCGCTGGAAAGCTGGCCGGTGCCGTTGATGGAGCGGCTGCTGCCGCGCCATATGCAGATTATCTATCTGCTGAATGAAAAGCATCTGGATGGCCTGCGCGCCAGCCAGAATGCCAGCGATGCCATGCTTTCATCGGTGTCCTTGATTGAGGAGCATAATGGTCGCCGCGTGCGCATGGGCCATCTGGCATTCATCGGATCGCACAGCATCAATGGCGTTTCGGCATTGCACAGCAAACTGGTTGAGGAAACCATTTTTGCAGATTTGAACAAAGCCTATCCCGGGCGCATCAATAACAAGACCAATGGCATAACCTTCCGGCGCTGGCTGTTTGAGTGCAACCCTGGCCTCACCCATCTTCTGGCCCAAACGCTCGGCCCCAAGGTCATGGATGATCCGCTGACCTTGAAGCAATTGGTCCCATTCGCGGATGATGCGGTGTTTCGCAAGAAATTTGCGGCAACGCGCAAGGCGCCCAAACTGGCGCTGGCCAATCTCATTCGCCAGAGCCTCGGCTTTCACGTGGATCCGTCCGCCCTGTTTGACGTGCAGATCAAGCGCATCCATGAATATAAACGCCAGCTTCTCAATGTGCTGGAGACCATAGCGCTCTATGAGGCGATCCGCGCCCAGCCCAACCGCAACTGGACGCCGCGCGTCAAGATTTTCGCCGGCAAAGCCGCCGCGAGTTACCACACCGCCAAATTGATCATCAAACTGGCCAATGACGTCGCCCGTGTCGTCAATGCCGACCCGATGATGAAAGACCGTCTGAAAGTGGCGTTCTTGCCCAATTATAATGTCAGCCTCGCAGAACTGATCATTCCGGCAGCGGATTTGTCGGAACAGATTTCGACCGCAGGCATGGAGGCCTCCGGCACGGGTAATATGAAAATGGCGCTCAATGGTGCATTGACCATTGGCACGCTCGACGGTGCCAATGTCGAAATCGGCGAGCAGGTCGGGGCGGACAATATTTTCATTTTCGGCCTGACCACGGCCGAGGTGGCCGCGCGGCGTGCCAAGGGCATTGACGCGCAGGAGGTCATTGCCAATTCGCCCATGCTGCGCGAGGTGCTGGACAGTTTGCGCGGCGGTGTTTTCAGCCCGGATGATCCAAATCGTTATCATCCGCTGGTCGATATTCTCACCTATCATGATTATTTCATGGTTTGCGCTGATTTCGACGCCTATTTCGCCAAGCAGCGCGAAGTGGATGCCCGCTGGCAGAATCCGGATGCCTGGTGGAAATCGGCCGTCCTCAATACGGCCAATATGGGCTGGTTTTCCTCGGATCGCACCATCGCCGAATATGCGCGTGACATCTGGAAGGTGCCGGTCAAGGCGACGCTGTCTGATGTTTCCTATCCCGCCATAAATGGAAAAAGCCCATGAATTTAGAGGCCTGGCGCTGCTCGCAAGAGGAGATTGAAGGCCTTGTTTCAGGTCGCTTTCCAGACCCTTTCTCCCGGCTGGGCCCGCATCCCACCGCGCAGGGGCTTGCCATTCGCGCCTTGCTGCCGGACGCGGACACGGTGGATATCGTCGATCCCAAGGGCAAAATTCTGGCCAAGATGGAGCGTCGGCATCCGTCCGGCTTTTTTGAGGTGCTGCTGCCCAACAAGCGCAAGGCCTTTGATTACCGCTTCAGCGCTGCCAATCCGCGCGCCAGATGGCAATTGCGCGATCCTTATGCCTTTGGCCCGGTGTTGGGTCCGTTGGACGATCATTTGTTGGTGGAAGGCAAGCACACCCGCCTCTATGACAAACTCGGGGCGCATCACATCACGCATGAGGGCGCGCCGGGGGTGCATTTTGCGGTTTGGGCACCCCATGCCATTCGGGTTTCCGTGGTGGGGGATTTCAACGATTGGGATGGCCGCCGCCATCAGATGCGCAAACGCATCGACAGCGGCATCTGGGAAATCTTCGCGCCCGATGTCGGCATTGGCACCATTTACAAATATGAGATCATCGCCGCCAATGGCACCCGCCAACCCCTGAAAAGTGATCCGTTTGGCTTTGGCGCGCAGTTGCGTCCCGATACGGCTTCGGTGGTGGTCTCCACCGATCCTTATGTCTGGAGCGATGAAGCGCATATGGCGCATCTCGCCCGCCGCCACGCGCGGCGTGAGCCGATGAGCATTTATGAAGTGCATCTGGCGTCCTGGCGCCGAGGCCATTATGGGCGAATGCTTGAATGGGACGAACTGGCCGACGCCTTGATCCCTTACGCAGTGGATCTGGGCTTTACCCATCTTGAACTCATGCCCATTTCCGAGCATCCGCTGGATGATTCATGGGGGTACCAACCCGTCGGTCTGTTTGCCCCGACGCGCCGGTTTGGTGATCCATCCGGTTTTGCCCGTTTCGTCGACCGCGCCCATCGCGCCGGGCTTGGCGTGATACTGGATTGGGTGCCCGCCCATTTCCCCACGGACAAGCATGGCTTGTCGCATTTTGATGGGGAGGCACTGTACGAGGATGCCGATCCCAAGCGCGGTTTTCATCCTGACTGGAATACCGCCATTTATGATTTTGGCCGGGCCGAAGTCGCCAACATCCTGCTCGCCAACGCGTTGTACTGGATGGAGCGTTACCATGTGGACGGCTTGCGCGTTGATGCTGTCGCTTCAATGCTTTACCTCGATTATTCGCGCAAATCTGGCGAATGGTCGCCCAATATCCATGGCGGCAACCACAATCTCGAAGCCGTTGGCTTTTTGCGCAATTTTAACACCCTGATTTACCGCGAGCATCCCCATTCCATGACAATCGCCGAGGAATCGACTTCCTGGCCCGGCGTGTCGCAGCCAACCGACACAGGCGGGCTCGGCTTTGGTTTCAAATGGAACATGGGCTGGATGCACGACACACTGGATTACATGGCCCAGGACCCGGTGCATCGCCTCTACCACCACAACAAGATGACCTTTGGCCTGCTTTATGCTTTTTCCGAGAATTTCGTCCTGCCCCTGTCGCATGACGAGGTCGTGCATGGCAAAGGCTCACTGATCACAAAAATGCCCGGCGACAATTGGCAGAAATTTGCCAATCTGCGTGCTTATTACGGGTTCATGTGGGGCCATCCGGGCAAGAAGCTGTTGTTCATGGGCCAGGAATTTGGCCAATGGCAAGAGTGGAATTTTCGCCAGAGCCTCGACTGGCACCTGTTCGACCATCCGCTGCATCGCGGCCTGCATGCGCTGGTTCGCGATTTGAACCATATCTACCGCGATACACCGGCCCTGCACGCAAGGGATTGCGAGAGTGATGGCTTCACTTGGGTTGTGGCCGATGATGCCACCCAATCGGTCTATGCCTGGCTGCGCTTTGGCGCGGCGGGGTCGCCGCCCGTTCTGGTGGTCAGCAATTTCACCCCGGTTGTGCGCGAGACCTACCGGCTTGGCTTGCCGCGCGCCGGCTATTGGCGCGAGATCATGAATTCGGACGCTCTTACCTATGGCGGTTCGGGGCTTGGTAATCTTGGCGGCGTTACGGCCCGCGACATCCCGGCGCATAATCAGCCCGCCAGCGCGGAATTCTGCTTGCCACCGCTGGCGACTCTCTATTTTATCTATGAACCAGAGTAACCTCGTCAAAGCACGAGGACGTAAAATGGGGGGAATGATGAGTAAACTGACATCGCCTGCAGCGGCCACGCCCTCAAGCACCTTGCAGATCAGCGCGCCTTTGGCGCGTCACGCCATGGCCTACGTGCTGGCCGGCGGGCGCGGCTCCCGCCTTCTGGAACTCACGGACCGGCGTGCCAAGCCTGCCGTTTATTTTGGCGGTAAATCGCGCATCATCGACTTTGCCTTGTCCAATGCCTTGAATTCGGGCGTGCGCCGCATTGGCGTGGCGACCCAATACAAGGCGCATAGCTTGATCCGGCACCTGCAGCGCGGCTGGAACTTCTTCCGTCCCGAACGCAACGAGACTTTTGACATCCTGCCCGCCAGCCAGCGCGTCTCGGAGACGGCTTGGTATCTGGGCACTGCTGATGCCGTGTTTCAAAACATTGATATCATTGAAGATTATGATCCAAAATATATGGTGATCCTGGCGGGTGACCATATTTACAAGATGGATTACGAGCAAATGCTGCAACAGCATGTGCGCCAGGGTGCCGATGTCACCATCGGCTGCATCGAGGTGCCGCGCGCCGAAGCCAGCGGTTTTGGCGTCATGCATGTCGACGAGCAGGATCGGGTCATCTCGTTTCTGGAAAAGCCGGACGATCCGCCCGCCATGCCCGGAAAGCCGGACGTCTCGCTCGCCAGCATGGGCATTTACGTGTTCGAGACCAAATTTCTGATCGAGCAATTGAAGCGCGATTTTGCTGATCCCAATTCCACCCGCGATTTTGGCAAGGATATTATCCCCTATATCGTCAAGCACGGGACTTGCGTCGCCCATCATTTTGCCCATTCCTGCGTGCGCTCCAGCACCGAGACCGGCACCTATTGGCGTGATGTGGGAACCCTCGACGCTTACTGGGCTGCCAACATTGATCTCACCGACGTCGTTCCCGAATTGGATCTCTACGATCGCAATTGGCCGATCTGGACTTTTGGCGAAATCACGCCGCCAGCCAAATTCGTGCATGATGTGGATGGACGCCGCGGGCTTGCCACCGCCTCACTGGTATCGGGCGGGTGCATTGTGTCGGGTTCGGCTGTGCATCGCTCCTTGCTGTTCACGGGCGTGCACGCCCACTCCTATTCGAGCATCGATCATTCGGTGGTGCTGCCTTATGTCACCGTCCACCGCAATGTGCGGTTGAAAAATTGTGTCGTCGATCGCGGCGTCGTCTTGCCCGATGGTCTGGTCGTGGGCGAGGATCCCGAACTCGACGCCACAAGGTTTCGGCGCACGGAAAAAGGCATTTGCCTGATCACGCAGGCCATGATCGATAAAATCGTGCTCTGATGCAGAGTAAACCATGAAAGAAATCAAGGTCCTCTCTGTTACCTCGGAAATATACCCGCTGATCAAGACGGGTGGGCTCGCCGATGTCGCGGGGGCGCTGCCGGCTGCCTTGGCGTCGGAGGGCGTCAGGATGCGCTCGCTGGTGCCCGGTTACCCCGCCGTTATCAGCGCGCTCACCACCGCCACGTCGATCGTCCGGTTCGCGGATCTGTTTGGCGGGCCGGCCCGTCTTTTGGCCGGCAAGTCTGGCGATCTGGACATTTTGGCGCTGGATGCGCCCCACCTCTATAATCGGCCGGGCAATCCCTACTTGCAGCGCGATGGCACGGATTGGCCCGACAATGCCCAGCGCTTTGCTGCGCTGTCTTTTGTGGCAGGCTGGCTCGGGCAGGGGCAGGTCGGCCGGTGGCGACCTGACATTGTCCATGCGCATGATTGGCAGGCCGCACTGGCACCGCTTTACATGAAATTTGGTGAGAAAGCGCATGCGAAATCGGTGCTCACCGTCCACAATCTGGCTTTTCAGGGACGTTTCGCCGCCGGCCTGATGCAGGAGCTGCAAATTCCACCCAGCGCCTTCACCGTGCAGGGCGTCGAATATTATGGCGATATCAGCTTTCTCAAGGGTGGACTCCAGTCGGCCGATCACATCACCACGGTTTCACCAACCTACGCGACCGAGATTTTGAGTCCGGCCATGGGCATGGGCCTTGATGGTGTGCTGAACCAGCGCGCCCGCGACCTGAGCGGCATTCTGAATGGGCTCGATGGTGTCGCCTGGGACACCGCCACCGATCCTTACCTGCCGGTGCGCTACAAGTCGAACGCTGTGCAAAATGCCCGCCGTCGCAATCGTCAGGCGTTGCAGGAGAGGCTCGGGCTTCGTCCCGACCCCGATGCCATGGTGCTGGGAGTCATCTCCCGCCTGTCCGAGCAGAAGGGCCTCGACCTGCTGCTGGAGATTTTGCCGCAATTGCTGGCGGAAAACATTCAGCTGGCTTTGCTGGGGGCGGGCGATGCCATTCTTCAGCAAGGCTTTGCCCGCGCCGCTGCCGCATATCCATCGGCCATCGGCTGTGCCTTCAATTATGACGAACCCCTCGCCCATCTCATTCAGGGCGGCGCTGACGCCTTTCTGGTGCCCTCGCGCTTTGAGCCCTGCGGTCTCACCCAATTGGCGGCGCTGCGTTATGGTGCGGTGCCGATTGTCTCGCGCGTGGGTGGCCTCGCCGATACCATTATTGACGCCAACCCCGTCGCCCTGGCGGCGGGTGTCGCAACCGGTATACAATTTGGCCCAACCGAGGCCGCGCCGCTTATGGCTGCCATCAGGCGCGCGGTGACGCTCTGGCGTGACCCCAAGATCTGGCGGAAAATTCAGGCCAACGGCATGGCCACCGACGTAAGCTGGAAACGCTCCGCTCACCTTTATGCCAAGCTCTACGCCGACTTGATAAATAATTGATATGAATGGAATTTCTTCTCATGATCTTAACTGTAGCCACAACCCCCATTGCCGATCAAAAGCCCGGAACCTCCGGACTTCGCAAAAAGGTTCAGGTATTTCAACAAGCCCATTACCTTGCCAATTTTGTGCAAGCGACCTTTGATGCGCTGGAGAGCAAAACGGGCCAGACGCTGGTGCTGGGCGGAGATGGCCGCTACTTCAATCGCGAGGCGATCCAGATTGTCCTGAAAATGGCCGCCGCCGCCGGCTTTGCCCGGGTTCTGGTCGGGCAGGGTGGCATTTTGTCGACACCGGCGGCCTCCAATCTCATCCGCCAGAACAAGGCCATGGGCGGCATCGTGCTGTCTGCCAGCCATAATCCCGGTGGCCCGGACGGCGATTTCGGCATTAAATACAACGTCGGCAACGGCGGCCCGGCACCTGAAAAAGTCACCGATGCGATTTTCGCCAACACCAAAACCATCAGACGTTATTTCATTGCCGATGCGCCCGATGTCAATCTGGACGCGGTTGGCACGAGTGACCTTGCCGGCCTCAAGGTGGAAGTGCTCAATCCGGTTGCCGCCTATGAAGCGCTGATGCGCCAGCTATTTGATTTTGATGCCATAAAGGCGCTTTTTGCTGGCGGTTTCACCATTCGTTTTGACGCCATGTCGGCGGTCACGGGCCCCTATGCCAAGGCCATTCTGGAAGGTGCGCTCGGGGCGCGCCAGGGCTCGGTCGTGCACGGCCAGCCGTTACCAGATTTTGGTGGCCATCACCCCGACCCCAATCTGGTGCATTGCGCCGACCTATATGCGCTGGCCATGTCGCCAGAGGCCCCCGACCTTTGTGCCGCTTCCGATGGGGACGGGGATCGCAATCTCATTATCGGGCGCGGCCAGTTTGTCACCCCGTCTGACAGTCTGGCCATACTGGCCGCCAATGCGCATCTGGCACCCGGTTACAAGGCGGGCATCACTGGCATTGCCCGCTCCATGCCCACCTCCGCCGCCGCCGACCGTGTGGCGCACAAGCGTGGCATCAACATTTTTGAGACCCCTACCGGCTGGAAATATTTCGGCAATTTGCTGGATGCTAATCTCGTGACCCTCTGCGGGGAGGAAAGCGCTGGCACTGGCTCAAACCACGTGCGCGAAAAAGATGGCCTTTGGGCGGTGCTGTTGTGGCTGAATATTCTGGCGGTGCGCAAGCAAAGCGTGCAGCAGATTGTCGCCGCGCATTGGGCCGAGTTTGGTCGCAATTATTATACCCGCCACGATTATGAGGAAGTGGCAAGCGCCCCCGCGCATGAATTGATCGACCGGCTGCGCGATAATCTGGCGAACCTGAAGGGGCGCAAGTTTGGCATGCAGGAAATCGCCGAAGCCGATGATTTTGCCTATCACGACACGGTTGATGGTTCGATCTCGCGCCATCAGGGGATAAGACTGCTGTTCAAGGACGGCGCGCGGATTGTATTCCGGCTTTCCGGCACCGGCACTTCCGGCGCAACGCTGCGGCTGTATCTGGAGCGCTATGACGCGAAGAACTTTGGCCTCGACGCGCAGATCGCCGTCGCCGATTTGATTGCCATAGCCGAGGAAGTGGCCATGATCCGCCATTATACGTCGCGCGACCAGCCCTCGGTCATCACTTGAGTTCCACGGCTTTTCATGTGGGGCAGGGCCTGCCCCAACCGCTCGGTGTGCAACTGGATGCGGCGGGGGTTAATGTCGCGGTGTTTTCGCAACACGCCAGCGCCATTGATTTTTGCCTTTTTGATCCGGACGGCAAGCAAACCCATGCCTTGCGGCTCACCGGCCGCACCCATGATGTTTTCCATGGGCATATAGCGGGCGTTCGCGCCGGACAGCTTTATGGCCTGCGCGCGCATGGCGCCTATAATCCCGGTGCGGGGCATCGGTTCAATCCCGCCAAACTGCTGGTCGACCCCTATGCCAGCCGCCTCGACCGGCCGATCGTCCTGCACCTCTCCATGTATGATTTCGATCGGGATGACCACGGCAAGCCGGATGGAATGGACAGCGCCCCATTCATGGCCAAAGCCATTGTTGAGGCGAAGACGGAGCCGCCGGTGCCCGCGCGCCCGCGCCACAGCTTGCAGGACACGCTGATTTACGAAGTTCACATTGCCTCGTTCACCCGCAAGCACCCGGATTTGCCGGTGCAGCATCGCGGCACGGTGGCAGGGCTCATGCATCCCGCCATCATCGCCCATTTTAAGCAATTGGGCGTGACGGCGCTGGAATGGATGCCTTGCGCGGCGTGGAATGATGAGCGCCATTTGCCACCGCTCGGGTTGCAAAACGTCTGGGGTTACAATCCGGTCGCATTTGCTGCGCCAGAGCCACGCATCGCGCCCGGCGGTTGGCAGGAAATTCGCGCTTGCGTCGACGCTTATCATGGCGCGGGCATTGAAATCATCCTCGACGTGGTGTTCAACCATACGGGCGAGAGCGACGCTTTTGGCGCTTCGCTCAACCTTCGCGGCTTGGACAATTCCATCTATTACCGGCTCGATCCGCATAATTTGGCGGCCTATGTCAATGATACCGGCTGCGGCCATACCCTTGCCCTCGATCATCCGGCCAATATCGACCTGGTATTGCACGCGTTGCGCCAATGGGCGGTGCGCGGCGGCGTTGACGGATTTCGCTTCGATCTGGCGACGATCATGGGGCGCAGCGCCGAAGGCTTTGCCGCAACCGCGCCTTTGCTGAATGCCATTCTCGCCGATGATGTGCTGAAAGATTTGAAACTGATCGCCGAGCCGTGGGATATAGGCCCCGGAGGCTATCAGTTGGGCCGCTTCCCGCCACGGTTTCTCGAATGGAACGACCAGTTCCGCGATGATGTGCGCAAATTCTGGCGCGGGGATGCGGGCACTCTTGGCGGGCTGGCGACGCGCCTTTCCGGCTCCAGCGATTTATTCGCTGGCAAGGGGCAACCGTCAGCCAGCCTGAATTTTGTGGCCGCGCATGACGGTTTCACGCTCGCCGATCTGACCGCCTATTCCCACAAGCACAATCAGGCCAATGGCGAAGATAACCGCGATGGCACCCATGACAACCATTCCTGGAACCATGGGCACGAAGGCCATAGCCGCGACCCGCAAATTCTGGAAGCCAGGTTGCGCGACCAAGCCAATCTCCTCAGCACGCTGCTGCTGGCGCGTGGCACGCCTATGCTGTCCATGGGCTGCGAATTTGCCCATAGCCAGAACGGCAACAACAACGCCTATGCGAAGGAATATCCGGTACATTGGTCGCGGCCTGTGCCCAGGCTGCGCAGTTTGATCCAGCGGTTGATTGCGTTGCGCAAAGCCCATCCAGCCTTGCATCATAATGCTTTTTTGAGTGGAATGGCCGCCGCACCGAACGAAACCCCCGATGTCGCCTGGCATAGGGCCGATGGCGAGCCTCTCTCGGATGCGGACTGGCACGCCCCCGAGGCTGGCGTGCTCGGCATGGGCCTGTTCACGCCGCCGGCAGGTGATATGCCGCAAGATCAGGTCTTGGTTTTGCTCAATGCCAGTTTCCGCGACGTGGAATTCACCCTACCGGTGCCAACCTTTGGCTATCGCTGGCAAATCGCTCTCGACACTTCCGCATTGCCCAAGCACGAAGGGACCGGCGACGAATGGCCATGCCGCGACCTTGCCGGCATGAACGCGCTGACACTGCCAGCGCGCGCCGTGCTATTGCTATGCGCGCTGCAACAACCTGCCAGCGCCAACGCTTAACCGCAATCTTTAGCCAGCTTGCGACACGCGCGTCACATTGGCGCCGCAACCAGCCAGCTTGGCTTCCAGATGCTCGAAGCCGCGATCCAGGTGATAGACCCGGCTGACAGAGGTCTCGCCCTCAGCCGCCAGCGCTGCAATCACCAGCGATACCGAGGCGCGCAAATCGGTGGCCATCACCGGCGCACCCTGCAGGCGGCGCACCCCATCCACAATGGCGGCATCGCCATCCAGCTTGATCTGCGCCCCAAGACGCGCCAATTCCTGAACGTGCATGAACCGATTTTCAAAGATGGTTTCAGTAATACGTGATTGTCCTTTGGCCTTGGTCATCAACGCCATGAATTGCGCCTGCAAATCGGTTGGGAAACCGGGGAATGGCTGGGTCGTAACATCCACCGCGCTGATACCGGCACCATTTCGGGCAATGCGAATGCCTTCATTGGTGGGAGTCACCACCGCGCCGGTCTGCTCCAGCACGTCGAGCGCGCTGCGCAAGGCATCGACCTGCGCGCCCTCCAGCATCACATCGCCGCCCGCCATGGCCACGGCACAGGCATAGGTGCCAGCCTCGATCCGGTCCGGCAGCACCGAATGGACCGCGCCATTCAAGCTTGCAACCCCCTCTATTTCGAGCGTCGATGTGCCAATGCCATGGATTTTCGCGCCCATTTTGACGAGGCATTGCGCCAGGTCGGTGACTTCGGGTTCGCGGGCCGCGTTTTGAATCAATGTGTGGCCGCGCGCGAGCGTTGCCGCCATCAGCGCGACATGGGTTCCGCCAACCGTGACTTTGGGGAAGGTTATTTCAGCGCCGCGCAGGCCGCCCCGCGCCTTGGCAATGACATAACCCGCCTCGATGGAAATTTCCGCACCCAGCTTTTCCAGCGCCATCAACAACAGGTCAACGGGCCGCGTGCCAATGGCGCAACCGCCCGGCAACGACACTTTTGCCTCGCCCATGCGCGCCACCAGCGGTGCCAGAACCCAGAAACTGGCACGCATCTTGGAAACCAGATCATAGGGTGCCAGCGTATCGACAATGTTGCGGGCCTTCAGATGCACGGTCTGCCCGGCGATGGAACTGTCCCCCGGCTTTTTGCCGGCGATTGTGTAATCGACGCCGTGATTGCCCAGAATGCGCACCAGCAGGCTCACATCGGCAAGACGCGGCAGGTTCTGCAATGTCAGGGTTTCGGGCGTAAGCAGCGAGGCAATCATCAATGGAAGAGCCGCATTCTTGGCGCCGGAAATCGGAATGGTACCGTAAAGCGGGTTGCCGCCGATAATGCGAATGCTGTCCATAAGTGCCTCAGTTGGTTGGAAAATTAAGTGGTGGTTCGTAATTATGGCTTTTGAATGCGTGCCGCGCCGTCAAGGCTGGCTTCATCCACAGTTTCGTCGCCCCTGTGGTCTCTTTGCCGCACCTGGGCTTTGCGGCGCTTCAAATTCTCGCGCAAAGCGACCGCAAGCCGCTTGCGTTCAGCCAGTTTTGCGGCGCTCAGGCCAGATTTGGGTGCCGGGTCATTCATGAAATTGCATGTCGTGGAAAATAAACAAAAATCGCGGCAACAACCGCGACCTGAGCAAAACCCTATAATGTGACTGGCGGTTCAGCGCAAGCAAACGCTGCAATCTCACCGCTCCCCAGCTCGCAAAATGCCATGCCATGCCCATATTCCGGGTAATTATCGTGACCAAACTTGCTTATCCACCCTTGCCAGCGCCGCGCGCCTGTGGCACACAACGCCTCATCGACGCGCGCGAATTCGCCCCGTCATGCCCTTGCTGCGGTAGCTCAGTGGTAGAGCACTCCATTGGTAATGGAGAGGTCGAGAGTTCAATCCTCTCTCGCAGCACCAGTTTTTTCCCCCTTGGGATTGGGTTCGCTCCGCGACTGCGGTGGCCCCTGCAGTGCATCCTATCTATTGCCAAACCTTGCGGCACGTTGCACCATGCGCGCAACAGGGAGAATGGCGCTAATGTCAAACAAAGTTGAAGCTGGCAGCATGAATTTGGGCATGACGCCGCGTGTGAAGGTGCTCGTCGATGAAGTGCGCCATATGGTGCATCACGAAGTTATGCCACTCGAGCAGGAATATGAGAACGAAATCGGCAAAAGCGGTGATCGGTTCAAGCCAACGCCGCGCATGATCGACATTTTGGAAGGTTTGAAGGCCAAGGCGCGCGCCAAAAACCTGTGGAATTTCTGGCTGACCGATTCCAAGCGCGGTTTTGGTTTGACGACGGTTGAATACGCCTATTTGGCCGAGGAAATGGGCTGGTCGCACCTGGCGGCGGAAACATTCAATTGCTCGGCCCCCGATACCGGCAATATGGAAGTGCTGGAGCGTTACGGCACCCCCGCACAAAAGGAACGCTGGTTGCCCGATTTGCTCGCTGGCAAGACCCGCTCCGCCTATTTGATGACCGAGCCCGATGTTGCCTCCTCAGACGCCACCAATATTGCCATGCGGGCCGAACTGGTGGGCGATGAATGGGTGCTCAATGGCGAAAAATGGTGGTCCTCTGGCGCTGGCGATCCGCGCTGCTCGCTTTACATCGTCATGGTGCAAACCGACCCGAAAGCCGCCAAACACCAGCAGCATAGCCAGATTTTGGTGCCCGCCAACACCAAGGGCGTCGAAGTTTTGCGCGCGATGCAGGTTTTTGGCAATGATGATGCCCCGCACGGCCACATGCACATCCGCTTCACCGACGTGCGCGTGCCCAAGGACAATATCATTCTGGGGCCGGGACGTGGTTTTGAGGTCAGCCAGGGTCGGCTCGGGCCCGGGCGCATTCATCATTGCATGCGCGCGCTTGGCCAGGCTGAACGCGCGCTGGAATATATGTGCAAACGCGCGCAGTCGCGGGTCGCCTTTGGCAAAAAGCTGGCCGAACTGGGCGCCAATTATGACATTATAGCTGAATGCCGCATGGAAATTGAAATGGCGCGGCTTTTGTGCCTGAAGGCTGCGCATGTGATGGACACGGAAGGCGCCCGCGCCGCTGCGCCCTTGATCTCGCAGATCAAGGTGGTTGCGCCGCGCGTTGCCCTGAAAGTCACGGATGAAGCCATCCAGTTGCACGGCGGGGCAGGCGTCAGCCAGGATTTCCCGCTGGCACGGATGTGGGCGGGCCTGCGCACGCTGCGCCTGGCCGATGGCCCGGATGCGGTGCACCGCCGCCAGGTCGCGCGGGCGGAACTGAAGCGCTATACAAACAACTGAGGAAGCCATGCTTTGCCGGGGCGGGGGCTGCCTGATCCCGGCAAAATTCAACAAGGGCTTGCAGCGCAGGCCAACCCGCTCTATGTTGCCGCCGATGGAGCGATTTGCTCCCGCAGATTGGGGCGTCGCCAAGCGGTAAGGCAGCGGATTTTGATTCCGCCATACGGAGGTTCGAATCCTCCCGCCCCAGCCAAAATTCCTTAAATAACTGATTTGAAACGATAAAAATCCGGCTGGGAATCTAGCCCGTGAAATTGTATACCTTGCAAGCTCCTGGCTAGTGGAGTTTGAAATGAGCCTTTGCCAAGCCACCCGCAACCTGAGACACGGCCAAGGTCCAGATTTCAGCCGGTTTCGGCTATCTAGCGCCATTGGTAATAAACCGCCGATATCGCTGAAAAAAGGCTCATAGGCGGCGCCACCACCAGAGTCCTAAGCGACCAACTCGCCTTCGGCGAGACTCTAATCGTTCGCGGAGGAATTTTGGAGGGCAGGTCACAGGTTTTCACCACCAATTTATGTATCAGCGGGCCAACCTAAAGGCGAGGCGCTTACAAAAAGGCGGTGGAGCAAATTTCAAACTGAGGCATGGCCGGATTACCCCGCTATTTGCAAAAAGTGTTTCTTTGCGTTAGACTTTAAACTTATTTTACCTGAAAGCGCAGCTGTTCATGAGTATTATTGGCCTCGACGATTTTTCGGGTCTGGTGGAAAATATTTATGATGCGGCACTCGCGCCAGGCCAATGGCCATCGGCTCTTGGCAAGATCTGCAAATTGCTAAATTGTCAAACGGCGGCCTTGTGGTCTTATGATCTCTACGACAGGACGCCGCCGTGGCAGTTGGAAATTGGGTATGATCCTTATTGGATGAAGCGATACACCGAAAAATACTTGGCGCTTAATCCTTACATGGACGACGTCGCGCGGATGTCGCCAGGCGAGGCAAATTATAGCTCTAGCCGGCCCGAATATCAGGAACTGTTCAAGACGGAATTTTATCAGGACTGGCTGAAGCCGCAGCGCTTCATCGACTCTTCGGTGTTGATGGTTGAAAAGTCCATGAACACGATCACGACTTTTGTGAACGTCCGAAATGAGGATCAGGGTTTATTTGATTCGGCGACGATCGATCTTGTAAACATGCTCTATCCCCATCTGCGCCGGGCCGTGCTGATCGGGAGGGTCGTTCGTGAACATCAGGACCATGCTGCCGAATATTCGGCAGCGCTGGATGCACTTGCAACGGGTATGTTCCTGGTGACAGGCGCGGCTGAACTGGTTCATGCCAATGTCGCTGGCGGCACGATACTCGCCGCTGGCACCCCGCTGAAAAAGGTCGATGGCGCGCTGATACTGGACGATAAACAAGCGAACCGTATCCTTCGCGAAGCTTTGGCTACGGCTAACGCCGGAGACGTCACGCTCGGACAGAAGGGCACATCGATTCCGCTACGTGGGGCGACTGGGGAGTTCATTCTTCACATGATGCCGTTGAACGCTGCTCGTCGGAAATCAGTAGGCTCTGTTGGGCGAGCCACCCATGTTTTATTCTTGAGCCGCAATGACCCGAAAGACGCGACGGTGATCGCGGCCTTCGCCAAGCGTTTTCGTCTGACCGCGCAGGAAACCCGTGTGCTGGAAACCGTGGTCGACGCCGGCAGCGTGCCGATGGCAGCGGATATTCTGGGCATTTCGCCTTCTACTGCCCGAACCCACGTCACCAGCATCTTCGACAAGACCGGCGTCCGCCGTCAGGCCGACCTGCTGCGGCTGTTAATGGAAATGAAGTCTCCTTTTGTCAGATAGGCGGGTCCTTCGAGGGACCCACCAGTGTTGCAAAAATGCATCGTCGTCTGATCAAAGCGACTGGCCTCCCACGATCCTGCGATGTTCGGCATTGTCTGGCTCATTTAGTCTCCACTGCGTCGGCCATTGAGCCGGGAGGACGTATTCTGGAGCTTTTCTCATGAAGTATGGATTGGCACTCGTGGTTTTTATAATCAGCACGATCAGCGCTTTCGCCGCTGATCTGCCTGCGAAGACCTACACGAAGGGCCCTGTGATGGCGGCGCACGTATACAATTGGACCGGGTTCTATGGAGGTTTGAACATCGGCGGCGGTTGGGCAAATACGGAAGTCAACTACAGGGCAAGTTCATTTGGGTATAGCGGGGTCCCGGGAGCTGCATTCCTCGATGCTGGCACGTCCGGCCAACTCCGGACGTCAGGTTTTACTGGCGGTGGCCAGCTAGGTTATAATTATCAGACCGGCTCAGCGGTGTGGGGATTTGAGGGAGACTTAAACTATACGGGCTTTCGCGGAACCCGATTTATCCCGCTCAATTTTGCGCCTATCGGGGTCAATCTCACGGACAACTTCACACAAAGGATGAAAAGCAACTGGCTTGCAACGCTTCGTGGCCGTTTGGGTTTCACGACCGGCCCAGTGCTTTTATACGCCACTGGGGGGCTGGCGCTCGCAAATGTTGGTTACTCTGACTTTGGCTATTTTCCGTTTCTTCCCTCGACAAATTCGGCCTCAGCAAGCGGGGTGCGTGCGGGGTGGACGGTCGGAGGAGGCGCGGAATGGATGATTGCTCCAAGATGGAGCATCAAGGCTGAATACCTCTATGTCGATTTGGGAAATACCAGATACACCAGCACCAACTCGGTTCTCAATGCTGCGCCGAACTTGGCGACGATCATGCATGGTCATCGACTCATCGAAAATATTGCAAGAGTTGGGTTCAATTATAAGTTCGGCTCCTAACGGACTGAGCTGCTGCCGGTTTGATGGACACCGGGATTGGCTAAATCAGGCTACCCAGCATGGCGTTCGAAATCGATAGGGTTGAGGTAACCCCAGAGTCGAGTGGCACCGGGTCGGGTTGTAGAAGCATTCGATGTAATCGAACACGGCTGCCTTTGCCTGCGTCCTCGTGCGATAGACCTTCTTGCCCACCCGCTCGGTCTTGAGCGTTGAGAAGAAACTTTCCATGGCGGCATTATCCCACACTTTGCCGGACCTGTTCATCGAACAGGTGACGCCCTTGCGAGGGACCGGCTCAAGATTGGGGGGCGGTCGAAGAGGTGTTTTAGCGTCTGTTCCTCGACTGAGGTGGACGCATGGTGTGGATTTTGATGTTGGTAAAGCTCGGGGCTGAAGGCAACGGGCAGGGCACGGACGTCATGAAAATTGGCAGTCGTGTGAATCAGCATCAAATTGGCACCCCGTCTCGAAACTCAGCTAAGGTGTTGTTAAATCAGCTGCATGTGCCCAATTTGTGGGGTTCCGATCGGCACCGGTTGGTACACCTGTTTTCTACCGAATTCACTTAATGGATCAATGAGTTGGTGCAGGTATGCGTGGGGTTCCACTTCGATACTGAATCACACTCGGGCACACTTATCCCGCCCCCATTGTCGAGCTTGGTGCGGCCGTCAAAGCCGCCAGAGCGCGGCTGAGTGCGGTGCGTCAACAAACAGGGTTTAGAGGCGAAGCGCGCGCGGTATTCGACAAATTAGGCTCGCGCGCCAAATCATCCTCGACGAAAAGGGCAGCGAACCAAAGAGCAAAACCGGGCGAGAAAAAATCCTCAGCAAGCCAAATTTTACAAAATGAACAGCTAACTTTGGATTTTTGAGATGGCATGTGATTCAGCATCGAAGCGGGACCCTCACCCATATGTGTGCCAACCTATTGATCCATTGAGTGAGTTCGGTAGATGACAGGGTCGCGTTCGGCGCTAGGCGCAACCCCGGATAAATCCACATTTTCTCAATAAATCAACACTTTATGCGCCTCTGGCGAGGGGCCGCTTCGCTGCTTGTTCACATATCAAACCAATGGCTGGCAATGCGGATGTGTTTAATGGCTTGTCGGTGATAGGTGAAAGCCACGTCCAGATCGCCACTATTGTTTTGCAGGATACTGGGATAGGACAATTCGCGATTTTGCTTGTCGATTGAATTGTTTGTCATGCAAAAACCATCGCCCAATTCAAGGTCACGCATGAACGCCCAACTGTGACCATCGTCGGCAGAAATCGCCAAGGTAATCGGTGCCCTCGGCGCACCCCAAAAAGCCTTGCGTCCGGGCGCAGGTGCGACCAGCAATGGGGCCGAATTGTCCTCATCCTCAATCTCGTCATAGAGTGACAAACGCCGGTCGCTGGCATTGCGGGCGCTCGAATTATTGAAAATCAAGGCGATGCGGCCATCCGCCAAACGGCTTGCCTGAATTGAAGAATTATTATTGGGCAAAGTTGTCGGGCGAGGAATGGACCACGTCTGCCCGCCGTCGAAAGAGCGACTTTCATGGATAAAATCAGCCCAGCGGCTGCGAAATAGCGCCAATAATTCTTCACCGCGCGTTGCCACAATGCTCATGTGGACGCAGCCAACGCTGGAGGGCACAACGTGGTCCTGCCAGCTTCGCCCCCTGTCACGTGAGATTTTCAGAACGCTGATATCATCATCTCCGCTCCATTTTGTGCCCGGTAAAGTGCGACACAAGAAGCTCGGCAGCAGCCAGTCACCATTTGGCAAAACCGTTAATGGCTGGCGGACGAACGTGCCGGGGGTATCAATCAAGACTTCGGCCGGCCCCCAGGTGCGGCCACTATCGGTCGAAATGCGGCGCCGGACAATGGCTGTATCCTGATTTCCGGCACGCTGCGAAGTGTAAAGCAGCCAAAGCTCACCCTCGGGCGTGGGAAATAAAATAGGGTTCTGCTCGGATCGGGTTGGATCGTCCGAGAGTTTCACTGGCGCGCTCCAGACGCTCGTACCTTGCGCCAGCCTTGAGAAATATACCGAAATGTCAGACATTCCTTCCTGCGTGCCGCCAAACCAGACGCAACCCAAATCACCACCCGGCAGAACCATCAGATTAGCCGCATGATTTTGCTTGCACGGCGAAGGAATGAAGGCTTCCAGCAACGCGGGGTCATCGGCGCGCGGGCGCATTTGACCATCAAGGACAAGGCTTGTTTTCATCGTGAATCCTAATAGGCGGCGCGATATATCTGCAGGATGGCATCATGCGAAAGCGGTCGCGGGTTATTGTCGATCAGGCGTTTGATGGCAAAGGCCTCGCGCGCCATGTTTTCAAGATCAGACTCCGGCACATTACGATTCAACAATCGCATTTCGATGCCGAGTGCCTCACAATAGCGGTAAGCTTGGCGTGAAACATTCTCGCTCTTTGGCGAGCTGTCCAAGCCCAAAGCGCGCAAAACCGCCGCCGTCTTGTGTTCTGCATAGGGCGCATTATAGGCCAGAACATGCGGAAATATCACGGCATTGGCAGCACCATGCGAGATGTGATGGCGTGTGCCCAGCGGGTAGGCGACGGCGTGTCCACCCGCGGTATTGACCGGCCCCAGACAAATGCCACCATACATTGAGGCCAATGCCAGCCCGGCACGCGCCTCACCATCGTTGCCATTTTGGACGGCAGCGGCCAGATATTTTCCGATCAGCCGAATGCCCTCCAACGCGAAGACATCCATGATTGGATGCGCTTTCACGCTTGTATAGGCCTCAACGCAATGCGCCAGCGCATCGACGCCTGTTTCAGCGGTAATGCTCGCAGGTATGCTCATCGTGAGATCAGGATCGATGATAGCGATGTCCGCCAGGAGAAACTGGCTTTGAACCGCCCATTTATTCTGGGTTGCAGGGTCCGTGACAAGGGCGCGGGTGCCGACCTCGCTGCCGGTGCCGGCCGTGGTGGGTATTTGTGCGAGGCCAATGCGACGACCCGTGACTTTATCGGGCCCAACAATATCGGATAAGCTCTGATGGCCGTTGCAGAGGACCGCAACCAGTTTGGCTATGTCCATTGCACTGCCGCCGCCAAAGCCAATGATCAAATCGGGCGAAAAACGCGCGGCGGCGGCGACAGCATCTGCGAGATTATCCGCGTCCGGCTCCGGTTTCACAGACCCAAATAGGCCAATTTCGCCGCCCAGATGCAACTTGGAGACGCGGTTGGCATTAAAGGCGCCCGATATGACAAATATCCGCTGATAGCCCTTGGCCTTCGCCCAGGGGCCCAATTTGTCGATCGTGCCCGGGCCAAACTCCACGGTCCCGGGTTGAAGCAATTGTATCGGGTTTGTCAGGAGGTTCATACGGGCTCTTTCCGATTTGGTTTGGCCAGCCTTTCGGCATATTCGATGGCTTCGATCAGGCTGGTTTCGCTGGCAATTCCTAGCCCGGCAATGTCAAAAGCCGTGCCATGATCGACGGAGGTTCGAATAATAGGCAGGCCCAGGGTAATATTGACGCCGCTCAGCGAATCCCATTTGCCAGTGACCGGATCCACCCTGAAACCGAGCAGCTTGACCGGAATGTGGCCCTGATCATGATACATGGCGACGACGGCGTCATATTGCCCACCGCGCAGCTTGACAAATACCGTATCGCCGGGGACGGGACCAACAACGTCGAGGCCCTCGGCAACGCATCCGGCGATCAGGGGCGCGCTGATATCTATGTCCTGACGGCCAAACAGGCCGCCCTCACCCGCATGGGGGTTCAGGGCCGCGACCGCGATCCGGGCCCGCGCGTAGCCAAGGCGGATCAATGCTTCATGGGTGAGGTCTATGACGCGGCGCAACCGCTCGGGCGTCAGACGTTTGGGCACATCCTCAAGCGCGACATGCGTTGTGACATGGCTGACATGCATGTTGCCATGTGCCAGCATCATGACCGAATTTTTGACCCCCGTGAGATGGGCCAAAAGCTCGGTATGGCCGGCAAAATGGTGTCCCGCGAGGTTCAAGGCTTCCTTGTTCAACGGCGCTGTGACAATGCCCGAGACGCGAGCGGCCATGGCCGCCTCAACCGCCAGAGCAATGGCATCATAGGCCATGTGACCGGCTGCGGCAGAGACTTGCCCTGTGATTATTTCACCGCGCCTTGGCCCGGCCTGCACAATGCTGAGGGGTGCCCATTCACCAGCCATCCGCGCTTCATGGATTGTCGACTTCGAGTCTACAATTTCCTGCCCCTTGCGCATGGCACCAACATCGCCAAAGATGGTGAGGCGTATCTCACCAGCCTCAATGCGGGGCGCGAGGCGGTCGCAGGCACGGGCGATAATTTCTGGCCCGATCCCGGCCGGATCGCCCATGGTAATGGCGAGGTTAATGGTCATGAGGTTGCTTTCTGCCTGAGGCGAACAAGAAAATCGGGCGGCCCAAATGCACCGCTCTTGGCTATGAGGTTAACCCCGTCCCAAGGGCCACCCACAAGGCGGGCAAAAGGAATGCCCGGCTGAATTTGACCGAGAACGTCGATCGCGGTTGCTTGCAGTATTCGGGCAAGCGCGCGCAATGTTTCGCCGCCACTTACCACCATCGTTCCCGGCCTTTCGATGCGCCCGACCAAGTCTGAAATCATCTGGTCGATTTTCGCAGCCGCCTCTTGGCGGCTGGTTTGAGCGGGTAATTCGAAATAAACCCACGCTGTTTCACAAGGCTTGAAGGCTTCACTTTTCACACAATAGGCGGCGTCCTGCACCAGTTGATCGCGCATAACCGGATGGTCGCTGCCAAAAAGGCCAATAAGCGGCAAAGGGATGTCTGTGCCCACGGATAACAGATCGGGCCGCGTGGCAAGGGCACTTTTCAACGCCATTGCCAACGCACTTGCCAAACCGGCACAACCGCACCAGAGCACAGGCGCACCGCAATTCAGACCGGCCGCAACAATCGCTGCAAGGTCAGCCTCGGATTCCGCATCCCAGAGACTGATCCCTGCTGGCACTTCATCCCCCGGGCGCTGAAGTTGACAGCTGAACCCTAATTCGCCCAAGCTATTGGCGATATTTACGGTTAGTTGCGTCCATTGATCGAAGAATTTGGCATATTGCATTCCCTGCCGGGTGATACGGTTCTGCTGCGGCAATGCTGGCGCTATGATGCAACGCCGTTCGGGCTCACGCTTCAGGCACGTGGCTAGTTCGGCTATAGGATGGCCGCGAAGCAGGCTGTCGATCTTGAAAAAACTCAAGCGACCATCTGCACTGTCCAACCATTTTGCTGCAAGCCCGAAACGACGCAAGGCTTCCTGCTCCGAAGCCTCGCGGGTCGCGCAATCAATAACTATGCTTCCCTTTAACGCGTGATCGGGCGCCTCCAATGCCACCCGGATAAAGCGATCCCCGGACGCAAATTGTGCAGCGCTATCCAGCGCGCCAGTCAGATCATCGGCGAGCATACGCAAGACAAAATCGGCACGGTTCGCCGACGTCGCTCTCATTTCCGGGAGTAGGCCTGAGCGGGGTTGCGAAAGGCTCGAAGATTGGGACATTTTGGATCAGATTTTACGCATTCGTTGCACAAGGCCCGTTGCCGCTTTGACGATCAAGGCACCGTCGGTGTTCAGTGAAATGAAATCGATGCCATCCTGAATACGTCGGGCGACCTCGTCCTCATTGGTGGTCAAATATCCGCAGGGCTTGCCCATCGCTTTCAGCCGACGAAAGCCATTGTCAATGGCGGCTTGCACATCTGGATGGCCGGAATTTCCAATATGACCCATCGAGGCGGCAAGATCGGCTGGGCCAATGAACACCGCATCAACGCCGGGAACCCGCGCAATCTCCTCAATCTGCGCGAGAGCCTCTGTCGTTTCAATTTGTACGATCAGACATAATTCGGCTTCCGCATGTTTGAAATACTGCGGCGTGAGGCCATAGTTTGCGGCGCGCGACCCTCCCGACACGCCCCGCACCCCATGCGGTGGATAGCGCATATACGATACCGCCAATGCCGCTTCCTGCGCATTTTGGATATAGGGGAGCAAAATGGTTTGGGCGCCCTGATCCAGCACGCGCTTGATCGAGACCATATCATTCCAGGCCGGGCGCACGACAACCGAAATGCCAGACGCCGAAACGGCGCGCATATGGTCAATCACATCCGGCAATTCTATGGGCGAATGTTCGGTATCGATGAGTATCCAGTCAAAGCCGCAAGCAGCCAGAAGTTCGGCCAATGCCGGGCTGCCCATGGTTGACCATATGCCCAGTTGCTGACGCTTTCCAAGGTCGCGTTTGAATTTATTGATGGGATGCATTGTGAAATTGACCTTCTTCAAATGTGTTTGCGTGACGTTGCGATGCTGCCAAACGATAATTCGAGTGCGCGGCTCAGTTCATTGGCTATGCGCAAACTTTCGGGTGCGGCGCGTTTCAGGAAGTCTTCAAGCGGCATTCGATCTGCATGAATGGTCAGGCTGATGCCGGCGACAACTTCACGTGCATCGTCGAAAATAGGGGCCGCGACGGTTCGCAAGCCATAGGCATTTTCCCCGTCCGAGATTGCATAACCGCGCGCTCGAACCTGCGCGAGACGCTCCATCAATGGTTCAATTTCCGTAAGCGTCTTTTCGGACACCTTTATCCGGTGACTTCGCTCCAAAATCTCACGCTGGAGCGCTACAGGTTTCCAGGCCAAAATGGCATGGCCCAGCGCCGCGCTATAGGCGCTGGTGCGGCTACCCGTGCGCCGATCCAGATTCAGTTTTGGCAGATCGCCTTGGGCGCGCTCAATGTAGACGATCTCGGTATTATCGAGCATGCCGAGCGAGGCTGCGTCTGCAATGTCGGGTACCATCTCCTTGAGCAAAGGTCGCGCCAGCATTTTCAAATCCGACTGCGCCAGTGCGCTAAAGCCCAATTCCAGGCACTTCAACGTAAGGCGAAAACGGCGGGTGCGTGATATTTTGGTCAGGTAGCCCAATTGGCACAAGGTATTTGCGAGCCGAAACGAGGTGCCGCGATCAAGACCAGCCTTTTCGCTGATTTCAGTAAGTGTCAATTCCGGCAAAGTCGCATCAAAGGCCTTGAGCACAGCGAATGCCTTGGCAACAGATTGAACCGTGTTTTTGGGGTTGTCCTGCATGGTCATCTCAATTGGGCAGGGACGCGCCGCCGCAAAGCGTCAGCGTTTGACCTGTCATGGCATCAGCATCCGGCGACAGCAGATAGACAACGGCGGCGGCAATTTCCTGCGGCTTTATGTAACGCCCGAGTGGCGGCAGTTTGGGTTGCATGGATTTGCGCTGTGGGTCATCCAGCATGGCAGTGGCGGTCGCACCTGGCGCTACCAAATTGACCGTAATTCCGCGCTTGACCAACTCGCTTGCCCAAGAGCGCGTCATCGATTCCAGAGCCGCTTTGGTCGCCGCATATTGGCTTTTGCCAGGCGAGCCAACGCTGGTCCGGCTGCCTATCAGAATAATGCGCCCCCCTTGCGGCAACAGCGGCACGAGTTCGTTGGCAATGCGTGCGGGGGCATCCACATGCAGGCGCCACATGCGCATCCCCGCATCCATATCCAGGGCTCCGAGCGGGGCTGGCACCAGAAAACCTGCGGCATGAATGAAAGCGGTCACACCGGTGGCTCTTTCCAAAATCTGCGTCGCCGTCGAAGGGTCTTCAAGATCCAGAGCCAAGTGGATGAGTTCCGGATGCTTTAGCGGAATGGCTCGGCGGGCAACGCCGCTCACGCGCCATCCATTGGCAAGAAGCCGCTCGGTAATGGCCAGGCCGATGCCAGAGCTGGCTCCGGTCACGAGCGCGTGAGGGAATGCGTTTGACATTAGCCGGGGTAAGCCTTTGCTGCAGCTTTGACCTGATCGGCATCAAATTGGTTGATTTCCGCAATCAGATCATTGGTATAAAAATTGGAATAGTCCGCGATTTTAAAGCCGTAACCCTCGGCTTCAACGGAAAATTCCTTGGGATTGATCTGGCCCATAGGTGTATTGGGATAGGGCGGTGTGTAGAGCTTTATGCGGCGCGAAATTGCAAAAAGCACGGCTTGAACCGCCGCCTCCGCCGAACTTCCGCGCGGCGCAGTTTCTGGATATTGCTTCAAAAATGCGCTGGCACCGGCTTGCGGATTGGCCGCCATGAAAACCGAGGCCTTGGCGACAGAGCGCCCAAAACCGACACATAATTTGCGTTCTTTTTCAAGGAAGGCTTTGCGGGTTGTCAGGAATTGCCCGCCAATCATCGGCACGTCATCAGGGCGCGTCAAAAAGCGCATCTTGATCTTGCCGGCTTCGATCTGGCCAAAGCCGGTATCATAATAGGCCAGCGCGTCCACAAGCCCGCGCTGCAGGGCAATCCCTGCCTGGATACCATCGCCCACCGCTGTCCAGGTGACATCGGTTTTGGGATCAATACCCATTGATTTGAGCACGCGCTGCGTGACGGGATATTCAGTCGAGCCAAAGCCGGAAACCCCAATGCGTTTGCCCTTTAGGTCGGCATAAGTCTTGATGGTTGAATCTGGCAGCACCGCGACATCCCACTTGTAGGGATAGGTATATTCATAGAAGTTGAGCGCGCCCTGCCATTGCCCTTTGGCCAAAAGCGGCAACCCAAAGCTTGGCACACCAATGCCAATATCCACGTCGCCCTTATCGATGGCAACTTGTACATTGCCGTTTGTGCCCAGCGCTTCTGGCGCGATCGTAAAGCCCTCTTGTTTGTTATATCCAAGGATTTCGCCGATCACCGTATTGATCACGGCTGGGCCCATGGCCTTGAGGCCGACACCAAATTTCAGAGGTCGCAAACCCTGTGCCATGGCTTCATTCGCACCCATCACGGAGGCTGCCATAAAAGCGCTGCCGGCCAGCAGCCATTCCCGACGAGATATAGTCATTTATTTTCTCCCTTTGTTTATTATTTCTGGCCGCGACGGTTCCAATGCACCATTTTGCGGTCAATCTTTTGGACGGTTGCATGTAATAAAATGCCGACAAAACCGAGGATGAAAAGGGCGGCAAAAACCCCCGCAACATCCGTGACCGCCTGCGCTTTGGTAATCACAACCCCCATGCCTTGTTGCGCTCCCAAAAATTCCGCAACAATGGTTCCCAAAAAGGCATAAACCACCGCCATATCAATGCCTGCGAAGATGAAGGGGGCAGCGTGAGGCAGTTTGACGATGCGATAGGTTTCAAATCGGCTCGCTGAAAGAGAGCGCATCAAATCAACTTTTTCCGGATCAACCGAGCGCAGGCCGGTGAATGAGTTGATCAGCATCGGGAAAAAAGCCAACAGCGCAGATATGGCCACCTTGGAGCCATCGCCAAAACCGAACCAAATCACGATCAGCGGCGCGATGGCTACTTTTGGCAGGCTTTGAAGCGCAAACGCATAAGGCATGAACAGCTTCTCAAAAATGCGCGACTCTGCCATCAGGGAGCCTAAAAAGAGGCCAAGACCCGAGCCAATCAGAAAACCGATTGCCGCATTTTTGAGGGTGCTCCACAAGGGCAAATAATATCCAAGCGGGCTGAAGGGGCTGACAGCAATACCTGACCAGAGAGCTTTGGCCGCTGCCTCAGGTGCAGGGAGAATATAGGGCGGCACGTGGAGCCTGTGGACCGCAAGTGACCAGGCAGAAATCAGAATGATGACGCCCAGCAGCGGCAATAGCCGGCTTTCGAGCCAACTTCTCTTCAAGGGCTTGGGCGCAATCAACGGCCGGCTTTTGATATCGGTTGCGGCTGCCATACTCATTCGACCTCTCCCTGGGCATTGAGCAAACCGCGAATTTCAGAGGAAAGCCGCGCGTATTCCGGGTGGAGGATGATACTGTCGAGACTGCGCGGCCGGGGAATATCCACTTTCAGATCCGCAATAATGCGCCCTGGGCGAGCCGACATGACAATAACCCTGTTGCCCAGAAACAGGGCTTCTGAAATCGAATGCGTAATGAGAATTACCGTCTTCTTATGGGTCTGCCATATATTCTGCAACTCGAGGTTCATGCGCTCCCGCGTGAGGGCGTCGAGGGCCCCAAAAGGCTCATCCATGAGCAGTATGCGAGGATTGCGCGCCAACGCGCGGCAGATACCGGCCCTTTGTTGCATGCCGCCCGAAAGTTCATAGGGATAACGCTCGCCAAATTCGCCAAGGCCGGTCATCGCCAGCAAGTCATCGACGGACGTGCCAGACTGCTTTTTCTTTCCACCAACCCGGAGAGGTAGTCGGACATTTTCACGAACGGTCAGCCAAGGCAGCAAATTCGCGGCCTGGAATACGACACCCACGTCCGGGGAGGGGCCGGCAATATCACGACCTGCGAGTATTAACCTGCCTTCATCATGCACATCCAGCCCAGCGATAATCCGCAACAAAGTGCTCTTTCCGCAGCCGGACGGACCAACAATGGAGACGAACTCGCCCTCGCCGATATCGATGTCGACATTGTCCAACGCATGAACATAGCCGCCGTTTACGGTGGGATATACCTTCGAGAGAGTCTGAACCGCGATCAACGCCTCAGCGCTACCCCGCTGCCCAATCGATGGGTGGATCAAAGCTCAACCTCCCTGATTATAGTTTGCTCGGATTGCGAACAATTATTCGTTATTAAAATAATAATCGTGCGCTTCGCGCTTTGTCAAGCGACCCTGGTCTTTCAATGTGCGAAAGCGACGAACGAATTTCGTATGCGGATAGGTTCAACGGTAACGTGTGCAAGGGTGATGGACGACCAAACCGCCTTATGGCAGGGCAGGTGAATAAGCCTTGAACCGGGACCCCACACCGCGCCTGCCGGAACCCGAGGAAAATGCACCTTTTCTCAATAAATCAACACTTTATATGCCTCTGGTGAGGGGCCACTTTGCTGCTTGTTCAATGTCAGCCACGGGCCGATGAGTGCGGTCAACCGCTGGCGCAATTGCCCGCCCACCTTGGCTCGTTTCAGTCGTGACGCTGTTTCATTTCGGCTTGCAGCCACGCGTCAAAGATCCCGACGAGCCGGTTGGGGCGCGCCAGTTTGGGGACGACGAAATGATGCCCCACATAAGTCACGTCCTTTGATTTGCCGGCCAGCGGCATCACGAGGCGCCCGGCGGCAAGGTCACGTTCCGCCAGCAGCGTGGATTCAAGCGCCACCCCGAGCCCATCCGTGGCCGATGCAATGGCCAGAAAGCTCCGGTCGAAGCGGATACCATGCAAGGTGGGCGACACCAGCCCGTTGGCCTCGAACCAGTGCGACCAACGCACCATTTTATTGTCGCTCTGGATCAGATGCAGCCGCAACAAATCGGCAGGGGAGGATATGGACGCGGCCAGTGACGGCGCGCACATAGGTGCGACCGTTTCCACGCCAAGCGGATGCGACGTGACATTGGTGGCGCGCACCGGCCCATAGACGATATCGGCGTCAAAATCATTGTTGGCAAAATGGCTATAATCGGTGCCAGCCGACAGCCGAACTTCAATATCGGGGTGCAGCGCCAGAAATCCCGGCAATCTGGGCGCCAGCCATCCGGCAGCAAAACTGGGTGCGGCATGCAACCGAAACAGCCGTGGTGCGCGCAGTGAGGTTTCCTCAAGGCCGGTTCGCAATTGCTCGAACGCCAGACTCACGTGGCGACGGAAGGCCTCGCCGCGCTCGGTGAGCCGTCCACCGCGTTCGCGCCGGTCAATCAGACCCACACCCATGGCCCGCTCAAGCTCGATGATCGCATGGCTGATGGCGCTGGGTGTCAAATTCAGTTCACCCGCCGCCGCCCGGAACGAGCCGAGGCGCGCCACGGCCTCAAACGCGCGCATACCCTTGAGGGAAACCAAGCCTAACATGTTGTCTATGACTTTTGTTCATGAGGTTGAAGGGTTCTCCTTGGCTTCATGCCAACAAGATGAAGTAATTTCATTTTGCCATGAAATATGCGCGTTTGCCAAGTCCGGGATCTCGTTTCATGAAGAAGAATAAGAAAATTTAGCAGCAGAGGAACGCGCGATGATCTTGCAGGGTAAGACGGCCGTCATTTCAGGAGCCGCAGGGCCACGGGGCATTGGCTTGGCAACAGCCAAGCTGTTTGCCCAGCATGGCGCGCGGGTTGCCATTCTCGACATTGATGGCGAGGGCGCGGTCAAAGCAGCGGCTTCGCTGGGAGCCGATCACATCGGGCTGGCTTGCGATGTCACCGATCTGGCGAGTTGCCAAAAAGCCATCGCCGCCACCATCCAGGCTTTCGGCCATGTCGATATCCTCATCAACAACGCCGGCATCACCCAGCCCGTGAAAATCATGGAAATTGACGCCAAAAGCTGGGATCGGGTCCTTGAAGTGAATTTGCGCGGCGTTCTTTACCTGTCGCAGGCGACCATCCCGCACATGCGCTCACGCAAATCGGGCGCAATTGCCTGCATGTCTTCGGTTTCGGCGCAGCGCGGTGGCGGCATTTTTGGCGGGCCGCATTATTCGGCGGCCAAGGCCGGCGTTCTCGGGCTTGCCAAGGCCATGGCCCGCGAGTTGGGCCCGGACAATATCCGCGTCAATTGCGTCACGCCGGGCCTGATCCAGACCGACATTACCGGCGGTATGCTGACGGACGCGATGAAAGCCGAGATCGTCAAGGGCATTCCGCTCGGGCGCTTGGGCGATGCTGGCGATGTGGCCAATATCTATCTGTTTCTGGCATCCGATCTCTCCGCCTATGTGACCGGCGCGGTCATTGACGTGAACGGGGGGATGCTGATCCATGGCTGAGTTGCACGCGGTCATCCCCAACAAGACCCTTAAAGATCGCGCCTACCACATTCGCCGCAATGCGTTGCGCATGGGCGAAGTGCAGGGCCAGGGCTATATTGCGCAGGCGCTTGATATATCCGACGTGCTCGCCGTTGCCTTTTTCGATGCCATGAATTACCAGCCCGAGAACCCGGAATGGGAAGGGCGCGACCGGTTCCTGCTCTCGAACGGCCATTATGCCATCGCACTCTATGCGGCATTGATTGAAGCGGCGATCATACCCGAATCGGAGCTTGAATCTTACGGCAGCGACGATAGCCGCCTGCCCATGTCGGGCATGGCCTCTTACACGCCGGGCATGGAAATGTCGGGCGGATCGCTCGGGCTGGGTCTCAGCATTGCGGTCGGCAGGTGCCTTGGCTTGAAGCGCAAGAAATCCGACGCGCGGGTTTTCACGCTGTTTTCCGATGGCGAACTGGACGAGGGCTCGGTTTGGGAGGCGATCATGTCCGCCGGCCACAACAAGCTCGACAATCTGGTCGCTATCGTCGACATCAACAACCAGCAGGCCGACGGCCCGTCCACGCAGGTCATGGGTTTTGAGCCCCTGGTCGACAAGATGCAAGCCTTCGGCTGGTTCACCCAGCGCGTCGATGGCAATGACATTGAAGCGGTTCGTGCCGCATTCGCCAAAGCCAAGACGCACAAGGAACTAAAGCCGCGGATGATTATTGCCGATACTTTGATGGGCAAGGGCGTTCCCTTCCTCGAAGCGCGCGAGAAAAATCACTTTCTCCGCGTCGAAGCGCATGAATGGCAGCTCGCGCTTGCCGCACTGGATGCCGGGAGGGCCAAATGAAATCACCTGCAACCCCGGCCACGCCCGGCAAACCGCGCCTCACCACCTCGGCCATGATCGCTTCCATCGCCAGCGAGGGCCAGCGCACCAAAGCAGCGCCTTTCGGCCATGCCCTGGTTGAATTGGCCCGCACCCGCCCCGATATCATCGGCATGACGGCGGATTTGGGCAAATACACCGATTTGCACATTTTCTCCAAAGCCTTCCCGGATCGGTTTCACCAGATGGGCATGGCCGAGCAATTGCTGTTTGGCGCCGCTTCCGGTCTGGCCGCAGAGGGCTTCACGCCCTTTGCCACCACCTATGCCGTGTTCGCCTCCCGCCGCGCTTATGATTTTATCCATCAGACGATTGCGGAGGAAGACCGCAACGTGAAGATTGTTTGCGCACTGCCCGGATTGACCTCCGGCTATGGCCCAAGCCATCAGGCGGCTGAGGACCTCGCATTGTTTCGCGCCATGCCGAATATGACCGTGATTGACCCCTGCGATGCGCTGGAGATTGAACAGGCTGTGCCGGTTATCGCGGCGCATCAAGGCCCGGTTTATATGCGCTTGTTGCGCGGGCAGGTGCCGCTTGTGCTCGACGAATATAATTACAAGTTTGAACTTGGCAAAGCCAAGATGATCCGTGAGGGCCGCGACGTGCTGGTCATCTCATCGGGTCTGCTGACGATGCGCGCCCTGGAAGCAGCCAAGGAGCTTGCCGCTGACAAGGTGGATGTTGCGGTCTTGCACGTGCCCACCATCAAGCCGCTGGACACAAAGACCATCATTGACGCGTGCCGTGTCGCGGGTCGTCTGGTTGTTGTCGCTGAAAACCACACCATCATCGGCGGCCTCGGTGAAGCGGTTGCAACTTGCCTGATGCGCGCCCGCGTCCATCCGGCTTTCGAGCATATCGGCCTGCCCGACGAATTCCTGTCAGCGGGAGCATTGCCGACCCTGCATGACCGCTACGGCATCTCCACTATGGCGATCGCCGCGCAAATCAAAGGGTGGCTATAGCCGCCTTTTCAACGACGCCGGCAACGATCTGGCGGAGAAACGCTCGAACTGCGGTCGACACCCAGCGGTAACGAGCGACATTGCCCATAAAAATAGTGTCATTGGAGGAAACAGCATCATGTCGAAAACAGTTCATTTGTCCCGTCGCAAACTCTTGGCCGCAGGCGCATCTTTGCCCCTGTTTGGCATTCTCACCCGCCCTTCATCGGCGGCGGAATTCAATTACAAGCTCGCCACCGGCCAGGACCCGACGCATCCGGTCAATATCCGGGCGCAAGAAGCGATCAATCGCATTCGTGAGGCAACCCATGGCCGCCTCGACATCAAATTGTTTCCGGCCAATCAATTGGGGTCGGATACCGATCTCTTGACGCAGGTGCGCAATGGCGGCGTCGAATTTTTCAACGAAGCTGCGTCGATTCTCGCGACCTTCGTTCCGGCGGCAGGCATAGTCAACACCGGTTTTGCGTTTCCGAGCTACGATGCTGTCTGGAAAGCGATGGATGGTGAACTTGGCAATTACATCCGTACCCAAATCGCCAAAACCCCCATCATCACCATTGGCAAGTCATGGGACAATGGTTTCCGGCACGTCACCTCGTCCGGCCGCGATATCAAGACGCCGGACGACCTCAAGGGCTTCAAGATACGTGTCCCGCCAGCTCCGATCCTTACTTCGCTGTTCCAGGCGCTGGGGGCAGGGCCAGAGCCACTCAATTTCAACGAGGTCTATTCGTCGTTGCAAACCAAAGTGGTCGATGGCCAGGAAAACCCGTTGCCGATTATCGCTACCGCACGCCTCTACGAAGTGCAAAAGACGTGCAGCCTTACCGGACATGTTTGGGATGGCTACTGGATTCTTGGCAACAAGGCGGCTTTTGCCAACCTGCCCAAGGATGTCCAGGAAATAGTCACCCGCGAGTTTGATCGCTCGGCGAATGACGAGCGCGCAGACATTGCAAAACTCAGCAACTCGTTGCAGGCACAATTGACCAGCAAAGGTCTCAAATTCCTCGAAGTGGATCGCCCCGCGTTCCAGCAAGCGCTTGCCAAAACCAGCTTCTATGCCGATTGGAAAGCCAAATTCGGTGCCGAAGCTTGGGCTGAGCTCGAAAAGATCACCGGCAAACTGGTGTAGTGCCATGGCACGACCCTTGAACAAGGAGCAGGAGGCCGTGAGCGTGCGGCCTCCGGAGAACTGGCGCGCGGCCTTTGCACGCGCGAATCAGGCGCTTATCCCGCTGGTGGGGATACCGGCAGCCTGGTTGATCGTGATGGAAATCGCGGATCTTCTGGCTGGCATCATCGCCCGTTATGCGCTGCATACCCCACTTGTGTGGTCCGACGAATTGGCCGAAATCCTTTTTTTATGGCTCGCGATGCTGGGGTCGGTCATGGCATTCCAACGTGACGAGCACATGCGGATGACGGCCATTGTCGGAAAGCTCGGGCCTAAAGCGCGCGCCTTCATCGATGTAGTGGCGGTGGCGGTGTGTCTGGCGTTTCTGGCTTTGGTGATCCATCCGGCCTATCGTTTTGCGGCGGATGAAGTTTATGTCACCTCGCCTGCGCTTGGCATTGTCGATAGCTGGCGCGCAGCGGCGCTGCCCGTCGGCCTTGGCTTGATGTTGCTTGTGGCCATACTGAGGCTCGCAAGTATCGCGGACGCGCGCATTCTGTTCGGGTCTCTGGCCTTGGTCGGGGGCATTGTCGGCGCAATGGCTTTGATTGGGCCTTGGCTCATACCCTTGGGCAATTTGAATTTGGTCATATTCTTCGTCGTTATCGTCGGTGCCATGGTCATTCTGGCCGTGCCCATTGCTTTTGCTTTTGGGTTGGCGACGGTAGGCTACCTGACGCTGACCACTCATACGCCGAACATGGTCATGATCGGGCGCATGGATGAAGGCATGGGCCATATCATCCTGCTGGCCATTCCCTTGTTCGTGTTTCTCGGTTTGCTCATTGAAATGACCGGCATGGCCCGCGCCATGGTTGGCTTTCTGGCGAGCCTGCTGGGGCACGTGCGCGGCGGCCTGCATTTTGTGCTGGTGGGTGCCATGTATCTGGTCTCCGGCATTTCAGGGTCGAAAGCGGCCGACATGGCCGCCATCGCGCCGGTGCTGTTTCCCGAAATGGTGAAGCGCGGCGCAAAGCCGGGCGATCTTGTAGCGCTGCTGGCGGCAACCGGGGCACAAACCGAGACGATTCCGCCCTCTCTCGTCCTGATCACCATTGGATCAGTGACCGGAATATCGATCTCGGCCCTGTTCACTGGCGGGTTGCTTCCCGGTGTCGTTCTGGCGATCATGCTGTGCTTTGTCGTCTGGCGTCGTTACCGCGGCGAGGATCTGTCGCATGTCCAGCGTGCCAACTGGCGTCAAATCGGTCGCGCCTTCGTGGTAGCGATACCGGCCCTGATCCTGCCTTTCGTGATCCGCTTTGCAGTGGTCAAGGGCATAGCGACCGCAACCGAAGTCTCGACAATAGGCATCATCTATTCGGCACTGGCTGGCTTGCTGGTTTATCGACAATTCAATTGGCGGCGCTTGTATCCGATGTTGATCGAGACCGCGACACTATCGGGCGCAATTTTGCTCATCATTGGCGCGGCGACGGGCATGGCCTGGGCTTTGACTCAATCGGGCTTCTCCGCCGCATTGGCAAAATTCATGACGGATTTGCCCGGTGGCATCCCGGTGTTTCTGCTGGTCACCATCATCGCTTTCATCATTCTGGGCAGTGTGCTCGAAGGTATCCCGGCCATCGTTTTGTTTGGGCCTTTGCTGTTTCCCATCGCCCGGCAAGTTGGCGTGAACGAAATTCACTATGCCATGGTGGTGGTGCTGGCCATGGGCATTGGCCTGTTTGCGCCGCCATTTGGCGTTGGATATTACGCAGCCTGCGCGATCAGTCGCATCCACCCCGATGAAGGCATGAAGCCGATCGTCGGTTACATGATTGCCATGCTGATCGGCACCATCATCGTCGCCGCCGTGCCCTGGATATCGATCGGGTTCCTTTGAAACCGCTAAGATGTGAATGGATGCAAGGGCAGCGCCGCCTTGCCCCCGCGTTTTAGGCGTCCAACAAGACGCTTTGGGCTAGCTCCTCAGCAAATGCGGGGCAATTGCTCGCCCACCAGCATGTCAACGATGCGCCGCCCGCCAAACACGGTTTGCATGGTGACGCGGCCTGCCTCGCCGGCTCCCGCGTGGCCGATCAACGCGGC
Organism: Hyphomicrobiales bacterium; assembly: GCA_019075865.1. Taxonomy (GTDB): domain Bacteria; phylum Pseudomonadota; class Alphaproteobacteria; order Rhizobiales; family Beijerinckiaceae; genus REEB77. The sequence goes on from JAGXAN010000002.1 coordinate 179,715, forward strand.
ATCGCGCCCGAGCGGGTGGGCGCGCAATGCCGCCAGCGCCGCTTCGATTTCATCGGGCGGCACCGCCATGACAATCTTGCCCTCATTGGCCAGATAGAGCGGATCAAGGCCCAGAATCTCGCAAAAGCCCCGCACCTCTGGCCGCTGCGGAATTGCGGCCTCGTCAATCTCAATGGAGCAGTTGGACGCCTCCGCCATTTCATTGAGCACGGTCGCCAAGCCGCCTCGCGTCGCGTCGCGGATACAACGGGTGTTGGGTGCGGCGTGCAGCAGGTCAGCGATCAATCCATGCAGGGCCGCGCAATCGCTTTCGATGGCGGTTTCCAGCGCCATATCACCACGCGCGCACAAAATGGCGGCACCATGGTCGCCAAGCAGGCCGTTGACCAGAATGCCATCGCCGGGCGCAATGCGTTCAATACCCAGTTCGCAGCCGCGCGGAATAACGCCAATGCCGGTGGTGGTGATGAAAATTTTGTCACAGGCCCCGCGCTCCACCACTTTGGTGTCGCCGGTGACGATGCTCACCCCCGCCGCATGCGCCGTCTGCGCCATCGATCGGGCAATGGTGCGCAATGTTTCAACTTCCATGCCCTCCTCGATCACCACAGCGCAGGAGAGATAAAGCGGTTTGGCCCCGCCCACAGCCAGATCATTGATGGTGCCACAGACCGCCAGCTTGCCAATATCGCCGCCGGGAAAGAACAGCGGATTGACCACGAAGGAATCGGTGGTGAAGGCCAAGCGGTCGCCGTGGCTGGCGAGCGCGCCCAGATCAAACCGCGCCTGATCTTCCAGCGCCTGCGGGGCACCAGGAGCAAAGGCGCTGATGAACACGTCATCGATCAGGTCTTTCATCGCCTTGCCACCGCCGCCATGCGCCAGCGTGACAGTGGCAACGAAGCATTGGCCGAGCTCGCGTTTTGGCGGGGGGGATTGCATGTTCATGCCGGCACCATCGTCTTCTGCCGCTTGATCCCGCCATATTGGTAATAGGCCGAGCAAGCCCCTTCGGTGGAAACCATCAGCGCGCCCAGCGGCACTTCCGGCGTGCAAGCGGTGCCAAACACCTTGCATTGCCATGGCTTGATGATGCCCTTCAAAACCTCGCCGCACTGGCAGGATTTGGGATCGGCAATCTTCAGATTGGGAATGGCAAATTTACGCTCGGCGTCATAGGCCGCATAGGCCTCGCGCAATCGCACCCCGGAATGATCGATCGAGCCCAGCCCGCGCCATTCGAAAAATTCGCGCAGCTCATAGACCCGCGTCACCGCCGCCAAAGCGGCGGCATTGCCAGCCGTGGGCACAATGCGGGCATATTGGTTTTCAATCTCGGCGCGGCCTTGGCTGATCTGCTGCAACACCATCCAGATCGATTGCAGCACGTCAAGCGGTTCAAACCCGGCCACCACCATCGGTCGTTTGTAGAATTCAGCAATGAATTCATAAGGCGCGGTGCCAATCACCATCGAGACATGCCCCGGCCCCAAAAAGCCGTCGAGATGCAGGTCGGGACTGTCGAGAATGGCCTTGATCGTTGGCACAATGGTGATGTGGTTACAAAACACCGAGAAATTACGGATGCCTTCGGCCTCGGCCTGTAACACGGTCAGGGCGGTCGAGGGCATGGTTGTTTCAAAGCCGAGCCCAAAAAACACCACTTCGCGGTCAGGATTTTTGCGCGCAATGGTGAGGGCATCCATCGGTGAATAGACCATGCGCACATCGGCCCCGGTGGCCTTGGCCTGCAGCAGGCTCTTCTTCGAGCCGGGCACCCGCATGGCGTCGCCAAAGGTGGTGAAAATCACCCCTTCGCGCTCGGCGATCGAGATGCAATCATCGACCCGGCCCATTGGCAGCACGCAGACCGGGCAACCGGGGCCATGCACCAGTTCGATGGATTCGGGCAACATGCCCTCAAGGCCATAGCGGAAGATCGAATGGGTGTGGCCACCGCACACTTCCATGATCTGGATCGGGCGCGTGCGCCCCACCCTGATGCTGGCGGCGAGCTTGTCGATCTCGCGGATGAGCACTTGCGCTTTTTCGCGGTCGCGGAATTCATCGGCGTATTTCATTGGACTAACCCTTTCCCGGCAGCCGAGCCGCGCTCGTCGGCCAGCAATGTATGAACAAGATCCCAAAGGATGTGATAGGCGTTGACGTGGCATTCCTGAATGCGGTGGATCGAGGTCGAGGGCACCACAAGGCAATGATCGACCATGCCCGATGACAGCATCCGACCGCCATCGCCGCCCGTCAGGCCGATGGTGACAATTCCCATCTCGCGGGCCTTGGCGAAGGCGGCAATCAGGTTCTGCGAATTGCCGCTTGTGGAAATACCTATCAGCCCGTCGCCCGTGCGGCCATGGGCGATCAATTGGCGCACGAAGACATGGTCAAAACCCAAATCATTGCCAACCGCCGAAATCATCGCCAGATCGGCGACAAGATTGGTGGCCGCCAGAGCCGGACGCCCGGCGGTGACCGGATGCACAAATTCCACCGCAATATGCGAAGCATCGCAACTCGAGCCGCCATTGCCCATGGAATAGAGCTTGCCGTTGTTGCGATAGACTTTGGCGAGCGCTTCGGCGGCGGCGACGAGCACAGGGGCCTGTGCGTTGAAAAACCGCTCGTTGGTTTCGCGCGAATCGCGGGCCTTCTCTGCCACCGAATGCAACAGCGCGGCGTTCAACTTGGCCGGGTCCTGTGCCTTGCCGTGCAGAAATGGATAAAGGCCCTTAAGATCGCTTTCACTGGACATGGTGGCGCTCCGCTAATGGACTGATGACATCCGCATGGCTTCGATTTCCGCCTGGGCCTCGCCGAGTTCGGTCAGGATTTGCAATGTTTGCGCGGCTTCGGCCTCATCGATGCGGCTCATGGCAAAGCCGACATGCACCAGAACCCAATCGCCGACGCAATCATCGACGCTGTGATTTTCATCGACGATGCAGGCAATGTTGATCTGGCGACGCACGCCGCTAACATCGACGGTGGCGAGTTTTTTGGCGTGGTCATCAATTTTGACGATGATTCCGGGTATGCCTAGGCACATGGGGAGCCTGCTTTCTGGATGAGATGTGAGGTATCGAGGCAATGGGCGGCGGCGATCAAGGCTTGCCCCAGGGCTATGCCGCCATCATTGGCGGGGACTTTGGCATGGGCCAGCACGGTGAAATTGGCGTCGCGCAGGCGCCTCGCCACCTCCTCGAACAGCACGGCGTTCTGGAAGCATCCACCCGACAGGGCGACCGTATCAAACCGAGCGGGATCTCCCGCCAATTTGCGCACCATGGCGACAATGGTTTTGGCAAGGCCCTTGTGAAAGCGCGCCGAAATCACGGAAACCGGCGTTTGCAGGATGAGGTCGCCGAGCAAAGCCTGCCACATGCCAAGCGGCTCAATATAGGGCAAAGCGGAGCCCTTCAGCCGCGGAATGGCGAACGGATAGGCAAGTTCATCGCCTTCATGCGCCAGCGTTTCGCGGCAAACGCCCGCCTCAAGGCGCGCGCCGGCCTCGCCCTCATAGGCCTGATGCTCAAAGCAAAGCCCGGTCGCCGCCGCCACCGCGTCGAACAGCCTTCCGCAGGAGGAGGCTTGCGGCACATTGGTTTGGACTTTCAGCATGGCGGCGAGGGTGGCCAGCGGCTTGGCTTCCAGCATCGCAAAAAGGGGGAGCCCGCCAAAATTCATGGCAAACCCCGCCCAGCCCATTTCGGCCATCAGATGCGCATAAAGATTGCGCCAGGGCTCGCGCGCGGCCTTCGCGCCACCCGGCATGGCGACGGGTTTGAACGTGCCCAACCGCTCAAAGCGCCGATAATCGGCGAGCAGGAACTCGCCGCCCCAAAGCGTGCCATCATGGCCCAGCCCCAGACCATCGAGCACAATGGCCAATACCGGCGGCGCATCCAGCGGGCGCATATTTTCAGCGAGGCACGCGGCGGCATGGGCATGGTGATGCTGGATCTGCACCAGCGGCAGATGCTGCTGGCGGGCGGTTTTGACCGCCAGTTTGGTGGAGAGATATTCAGGGTGCAAATCGGCAGCCAGATGCTTCGGTGCGTGGTCAAACAACTGGCGGTAGAGCGCTATATTGCGGGTGTAATCCTCAAAAGTCGCGGCGTCCTCAAGATCGCCCTGATGTTGAGAGAGCACCGCTTGCCCATCCTTGATGAGGCAGAAGCTGGATTTCATTTCCGCACCAAAAGCCAGAAGATCAGGCGCTCCGGCAAAGCCCGGTGGCAAGCCCAGCGCGGCCGGTGCATAGCCGCGCGCCCGGCGCAGCACGCGGATCGCGCCATCCATGCGCCGCACCACGGAATCGTCCATCCGATTGGCAATCTCGCGATTATGCACCAGCGCGAAAGCGGCAATCGGGCCAAGCTTCAGGGCAGCTTCGACATCATCAATGATCTGCGGTGCGTCGGAGAGATTGCCGCTGGTCATCACCACCGGGCGGGCCATGCGCCGCAGCATCAGGATATGCAGCGGGGTCGAGGGCAGCATGAAGCCGAGCGTGTTCATGCCGGGTGCAATGGCTTCGGGCAAGCGCTCCTCGCCATCCGCGCGCATCAGCACGATCGGGGCTTCGCGGCTCACCAGCGCGGCACGCTCCAGATCATCAAAGGCGCAAAAGCGGGCGATCACCGCCAGATCGCGCGCCATTAACGCGAAGGGCTTGGCCTCGCGCCGCTTGAGCACGCGCAGACGGGCGACAACATCCGGGCGCGTCGCGTCGCAGGCGAGTTGATAGCCGCCCAGCCCCTTGATGGCGACAATCTCGCCCTTTTGGATCAGGCTCAGGGCGGCATCGACATCATCCAGCATGGAATGTTGCTCGAAATGGATAGCCCTCCCGTCCAAGCGGATCAATCGCGCTTTGGGGCCGCAGATATGGCAGGCCGTTGCCTCAGCATGAAAGCGCCGGTCGGCAGGGTTGCGATATTCGCTCTCGCAGGCCGCGCACAGCGGAAAAGGTTCCATGCTTGTGGTCGCCCGGTCATAAGGCACGGCGCGCACGATGCTCAGGCGCGGGCCACAATGCGTGCAATTGGTGAAGGGATAGCGAAAACGCCGGGCAAAGGGGTCGAGAACTTCAGCAGCGCAAACCTCGCAAGTCGCGGCATCGGGGGCAATCTGGGTGCGCGATGCGCCCTGCTGGCTCTCGACAATATGGAACCCATCGGCCAGCCCACCCGAAAAGCCCCGCGTTTCAATCGCCACAATTTCCGCCAGCGGTGGCGGCGCGGCGCGAAGCGTTTCAATCAGGGCGGCAATTTTTGAGGCGTTCCCGCAAACGCGGATCAGCACCCCTTCGCTGTCATTGAGCACTTCCCCATTCAATGAAAGATCATGGGCGATCTGCCAGACGCTCGGGCGAAAGCCAACCCCCTGCACACGCCCCCGCACGCGGATCTCGACGCTTTGCAACATATCGTCGCTCGATCTGCGGGCCAGGATCATTTCATCGCGCCTTGCGTTTGTGCGGGTTGCGCAAGTGCATGGTGCTCTGGCCTGCGGGCAGCGCGGGCGGCCGAGGCCTCGAGCCAGGCATAGAAAGCTTCCATGCCCTCGCCGGTACGCGCCGAAACAATGAGGGTTTGCAGTTTTGGATTGATCCGCAATGCATTGGCGAGGCAGGCCCCAAGGTTGAAATCAAGATGCGGCAACAGATCGGATTTGTTCAACAGCAGCAGATCCGCTGCGGCAAACATATCGGGATATTTTAAGGGCTTGTCCTCGCCTTCGGTCACGGAAAGCACCACGACTTTATGCGCTTCGCCAAGGTCAAACGCTGCCGGGCACACCAGATTGCCAACATTTTCGATAAAAAGCACGGAGCCGTTGGGCGGTGCGAGTGCCTCAATCGCGTGCCCTACCATATGGGCATCCAAATGGCAGCCCTTGCCAGTGTTGATCTGGATGGCCTTGGCACCCGCAGCACGAATGCGCTCCGCATCATTGGCGGTCTGCTGGTCGCCCTCAATGACGCTGATTTTCATACGGTCAGCAAGATCCGTGATGGCGCGCACCAGCAGGCTGGTTTTGCCGGAACCGGGGCTGGAAACCAGATTCAGCGCAAAAATATTATGCCCTTCGAGATAGGCGCGGTTGTCTCGCGCCAAAGCGTCATTGCGCGAGAGAATGTCGCGCTCAATGGTGACGATGCGCGCCTGGGACAGGCCGGGGACATGCACACCCGCAATTCCGCCACCGTAATTGATCACGCCTTCGGCGTGCAGGTGGTCGCCATGATCATGCGCGCCATCATGATGGTGGTGATGGTCGTGCGTATGGTCATGGTCATGGTCATGATGGTGATCATGGCCGTGTGCGGTTGCCAACGCTTTTTCGGGGTCTGTATCGATGATCTTGGCTGTTCCACAGCCGCAAACGCTGCACATTGATGGATCTCCATGTATTTAGTTGATCTCTATGTCCTTGATTTTCAGATCATCGCCACCGGTCACCTGCACTTGGTGGCTGCCGCAGATCGGGCAGGTGCCAAAGCGTTGCGACATGGCAATTTCGGTCGCGCAATCGAGGCACCAGCCGCGCCCGGCCACCCGGCAGATTTCCAGTTCCGCATCTTGTGCCATGGTGCCCTGCGTCACCGCGGCAAAACAGAAAGTCAGCGCGTCCGGTTCGGCGATGCTGAGTTCGCCAATGTCCAACCGCAATCGGATGATCCGGCGCGCACCGTTTTGGCGGGCCACTTCCTCCGCAATCTCGACCACGCTTTCGATCAGCGCCATTTCATGCATGGGCGGCCTCGCGCAAGGTTATCTCGAACGCCGTGCAGGGGTCGAAAGTGGCGGCCATGCGGGCAATGGCCGTCGCCCTCTGCGCGCCGGGCGCAAACCGGACATGATGCAGTGCCTCAACGAAGGGGCCTGCCGGGTGAAAATTCCATTCGGTGGGTGCAACAATCGCATAGGCCTTGATGCAGGCATTCGCATCGACGCTGGCCAAATGATAGAGCCGCCCGCGCGCGCATTCGACAACCCCGAAGCCTTGGCCCGGCCCGGCCTCGCCACCGCTCAAGCTGGTGGACATATCGGCGTCGCCCGTCTTTGCCGCCCCGCGAAGCGTTGCAAGGCAATTGCGCAGGTCGCGCAATCGGGCGAGAAAGCGCCCGGCTTGAAAGCTTGTGCCCGCTAGCTCCCGATCCCAGAGGCGCGCATAAGCGCCAGTCTCGATCCGTCGGCCCTTGAGTGCGGGGCGCGCGGCAAATTCTTCGGGGTCTGCCTGAAGCGCCGCGATCACGGCCTCATCATCCACCGCCGTCAGCGCGTCGGGCGGCGAAACCGCAAGAAAAATGTCCTGATCGCATTGCGCCAGCAAGGTGGCAAAGACACTGCCAGGCCAAGGCTCCGGATGGCTGCCTTCGTTCGGGTCAAGCGTTAGGCCAAGCGCCTGTGCCGCGCCCTGCAACGGATCCAGAGCCGCCAGGATGAGGGCGCGGTTGGCGCTGCCAAGACCCTCGCCCGCCTTGGTGATGATCGTATTTGTGGCTTGGGCTGCCACATGCAATGGTGCGGCGGCTGCCTCAAGCGCGGTCTGCCGTGCGTCGCCCCAAGGCCAGAACAACAGGCAGGAGCGCAGAATTTCAAGACTGCGCTCGGCCTGCACGCCGAGGTCGGCCCCCACCATGCTTTCGCGCGGGCGCGCGTTTCCGAGCGCGTGATCAATGGCCATGCGGGCGGCGGCCATTTGCGCCTGTCCGCATAGCGAGAATAGCTGGCGCACCCGCTGCGGGATTTCGCCGCCGGTCTTGCCAATGAAATGGCTGGCGAGGCCCGTGTTGCGGCTGGAATAAATGTCAGCCGACCGAATCTGGCCATGCGCCAGCGTCACATCAATTTCGAGTGTTCCGGGCAGGCTGGCAACATGCATCGGCGGATGACCTCGATCTTTCAGTTTTTGGTCGCCTCAAACGACCCGTCGGCCATTGGCTCGGGGGTCCCTGGCGTCGCCAGAATTTCGTCATACATGGCCCAAGCTTCTGCTGCCTCGGCGGGCGTCAGTTTTTGCAGTGCCTCACCGCGATGAACCATGACGTAATCGCCAATGCCGATGTCTTCGTGCTGAAGCAGAAACAGGCTGACACGCCGCTCCACGCCACGGGTGCAGCACCGCGCCATGACGCCCTCGCAATGGATAACCTGCATGGGAATGCCAAGGCACATGAAAAGACTCTCTCAAAGCGTCTGCTTTATTAGTAAACTCAAATATCTTTCGGTGAATTGATTCAGATCAATTCATTGCGTCGCAAAAAAGGCTCTTCTGGCCGCAGTGGTCAATAGAGCAAAGCGGGCAGATATGCAGGCGGACCTTGCGACACCTTCCACACTCATTCTCGGCATTGGCAATATTCTGCTTACCGATGACGGGATCGGCATTCACGTTATCCATGCCTTGCAGGCGATGGCGCGCGATGGTGGGATGCCGTTTGCGGTGAGCTTGCGCGATGGTGGCACCATTGGGCTCGCCCTGCTTTCCGAAATCGAGGACTGCGGCGCCATGATTGCGCTGGATGCCATGGAGCTTGGCGCGCCACCGGGCACCGTGCGCAGTTTTGAGGGGGCGGCGATGGACGCGCAGCTTGGCGGCAACAAGAGCACCGCCCATGAAGTGGCACTGGCTGACTTGATGACGGCCGCGCAATTGGCGGGCTATGCGCCAGCGCGCCGGGCCTTGATCGGCATTCAGCCAGGGTCAACCCAATGGGGGCTCACGCCAACAGACGCCGTTTCGCAAGCGGTGCCTCTGGCTTGTGACATTGTTGTATCCCTGATGGGCCGATGGAGCCATATACCATGAGCCATGAGACGGGTTTGCCCCAAACTCCCGGCCTTGTGCAAAGCCTGCTGCGCGAAATCGCGCAAGCGCTCGCGGCATTGGCGCAAACCGGCCTCGGCTCCACCGTTGATCTTTTGAGTCTGCCGATGAGCCCGGATGACCGCGAAGCGCTGGCGGCACATTTGGGGCAGGGCGAAGTTGATTTCACGCTGGAAATTGCCGGGGCCACCCGTGTTCGGGAAACCGCCTATGCAGGCGTGTGGTGGATAGCCCACATGGGGGCAGGGGGCCGCGTGGCCGCTGAGCGGCTGGAAATCACGCCCGTTCCTGAAATCATGGTGACGCACCGCGATGAGATCGTCGCGGCCAGCCGCCGCCTGCGGGATCAACTGGCCGATGCCACATCAGGACAAACCGAAAAGGACGCCATCCATGCCGGATAACGCAACCATTGGCGAATTGCTGGCGCGGCAAGGAATATCCCGTCGCGCCTTGCTGAAATACGCGACCTATCTTGCCAGCATCATGGCCCTGCCACCGGCAGCCTCGGTGGCGATGGCTGATGCCTTGGCCAAAAGCCACCGTCAATCGGTGATATGGCTGTCGTTTCAGGAATGCACCGGCTGCACGGAATCGCTGACGCGCTCCTTCAGCCCCAATCTTGAGGACATTATCTTCAACCTGATTTCGCTGGATTATCACGAGACGCTGCAGGCAGCCTCCGGCGAAGCGGCGGAAGCGGCGCGCCTGAGCGCCATGAAAGCCAACAAGGGCAAATATGTCGTTGTGGTCGACGGTTCGGTTTCCACCCTTGACGGTGGCATTTATTCCACCAATGCCGGCAAAACCAACCTTCAGGTGCTGAAAGAGACCGCTGAAGACGCGCTTGCCATCATTTCGGTTGGCACCTGCGCGGCATTTGGCGGCATTCCCCATGCCCGCCCCAATCCCACCGGCGCGGTTGCCGTGTCTGATATTATCACCAACAAGCCGATCATCAATATTTCAGGCTGTCCGCCGATCCCCGAAGCGATTGCCGGCACCATCGCCTATCTGGTGACTTTGGGGAAAATTCCGGAGCTGGATCACCTCGGTCGCCCAAAATCCTTCTTTGGCGAATCGATCCATGACCGCTGCTATCGTCGTCCCTTCTATGACAAGGGCCTGTTTGCCAAGAGCTTTGATGACGAAGGTGCGCGCAACGGCTGGTGCCTTTATGAGGTCGGCTGCAAAGGCCCGGTCACCTATAATGCCTGCGCTACCGTGAAGTGGAATGGCGGGGTTTCCTTCCCGATCCAGTCCGGGCATGGCTGCCTTGGCTGCTCGGAACCCAATTTCTGGGACAAGGGCGGCTTTTACAAACCACTGCCCGCCAGCACGGGCGAGAACGGCACCATTGTTGCCGGCGCGCTGGTCGCCGGTGCCGCTGTCGGCGCGGCCAGCGCAGCCCTGTCGCGCAGCCGCAAAAATGCAGCAAAGGAAAAGCAGCCATGACCTTGCTCGATTTTGCCCGTGGCCCGGCCCTCAGCTTTGCCTATGCGGTCTTTGTGTTTGGCGTGGCCTGGCGACTGGTGTCGCTGCTGTTGCTGCCGCGCAACAAGGAATTGTCGCAGGCCAAGCCTGGCGCGCCATCAGTCTTTTCAGCCGCCGTTTTGGGCTTTGTGCGCCACTTGTGGCCGCAGAAGGCCTATCTGCGCGGCACGCTTTTCGCCACGCTGAACGGCTATGTCTTCCATCTGGGTCTTGCGATCATCGTTTTCGGGCTGGCGCAGCACATACTGGTGTTTCAGAGCTTGTTCGGCATCAATTGGCCGAATTTGCCGAGCAGCCTCATTTCGGTGGCCGCCGTCGTCACTTTGGCTTCATTGGTCGTCGCGCTGGTGCGGCGGCTGACCAGCCCTGTGCTGCGGCTGATCTCGACGGGCAATGATTATATCGCCTGGTTCGTCACGACCCTTCCGGTCATCACTGGACTGCTGGCGGTGAGTCACCTGGGTGCACCCTATGAGACGCTGCTGGCCATCCATATTCTGAGCATCGCCCTGCTGCTGATCGTCTTCCCGTTTGGCAAGCTGATGCACGCGTTTCTGGTGTTTCTCACCCGAACCGGAACCGGGATTTTTTATGCGCGGCGCGGTGCCGAGATTTAAGCCTGCTGCCGTTTGACGAAAGGTCACTGCCATGAACCAGCGTATCGTTGTGGACCCCATCACCCGTATCGAGGGGCATTTGCGAATCGAGGCCGAAGTCGGCAACGACGGCACCATAACGCAGGCCTATTCTTCCGGCACAATGGTGCGCGGCATTGAATTGATCCTGAAAGACCGCGATCCGCGTGAAGCTTGGGCCTTTGCCCAGCGCATCTGCGGCGTATGCACGCTGGTGCATGGCATTGCTTCGGTGCGGGCGGTGGAAAACGCGTTGGGCTATACCATTCCCGCCAATGCACAACTGATCCGCAATCTGATGATCTCGGCGCAATTCGTGCATGATCACGTCATGCATTTTTATCATCTGCACGCGCTTGATTGGGTCGATGTGGTTTCGGCATTGAAGGCGGACCCGGCGGCGACTTCGCAACTGGCGCAGTCGATCTCCGCCTATCCCATCTCCAGCCCCGGCTATTTTGCCGATGTGCAGAAGAAGCTAAAAAACTTCGTCGAGGCCGGCCAATTGGGCATTTTCGCCAATGGCTACTGGGGCCATCCCGAATACAAGCTGCCGCCGGAAGCCAATTTGATGGCTTTTGCGCATTATCTGGAGGCTTTGGCCTGGCAGCGCGAAGTGGTGCAACTCCATGCGATATTTGGCGGCAAGAATCCGCATCCGAATTTTCTGGTGGGCGGCGCGCCGTCGCCAATCAGCATAGATACGGTGGGGGCGGGCGGTGCCGGTGCCACCGCGCTCAACATGGTAGGGCTTGAGATTGTCGGGCGCATCATCGCCCGCATGAAAGCCTTTGTCGAACAGGTCTATCTGCCCGATACACTGGCCATCGCTTCCTTTTACAAGGATTGGTTTGCGCGGGGCGAGGGTGTCGGCAATTTCATGACCTTCGGTGATTTTCCGGCCAAGGGCATGGATGACCCGGCAAGCTGGTTGATCCCGGCAGGGGCGATCCTCAACCGCGACCTGACCAAAATCCACCCCGTCGATCTCACCAACCCTGACGAAATCAAGGAATTTGTGGCCCATTCCTACTATGATTACAAAGACGGCAAAAAAGAGGGCCTGCATCCCTATGCCGGGCAGACCAACCTGCACTATAGCGGCCCGACGCCGCCCTTCACGCAGCTTAATGTCGAGGACAGCTATTCTTGGCTGAAATCACCGCGCTGGAAGGGCAATGTGATGGAAGTTGGCCCGCTCGCTCGCGTGCTGATGCTCTACGCCAGCGGCCACAAGCCCACGCAGGATCTGGCGAATTTCGCTCTCAAAAAGCTCGATCTGCCGCTCACGGCCCTGTATTCCACCATGGGGCGCACAGCGGCCCGCACGCTGGAAAGCAAGATCATCGTGGATCAGATGCAGAGCTGGTATGACACCCTCATTGCCAACATCAAGGCGGGTGACCTGGCCGTGCATAACAATGCCCGCTGGGACCCCTCAACCTGGCCCAAACGTGCCCAAGGGGTTGGTTTCATGGAGGCCCCGCGCGGCGCGCTCGGCCATTGGGTGGTAATCGCCAACGGCAAAATTGAGAATTATCAGGCGGTGGTGCCCTCAACCTGGAACGCCGGGCCGCGCGACAGCGAGGGACGCCCCGGACCCTATGAGGCGGCCTTGATGGATCGGCACACCCTGCATGATCCCAAACAGCCTTTGGAGATTCAGCGCACGATCCACAGTTTCGACCCCTGCATCGCCTGCGCGGTGCATTTGGTTGACCCGGCCGGTGAAGAGCTGATGCAGATCGAGATCAGTTGAGACAATTGTTATTTCCACGCTGAGGGTGAACCCATGACCGTCCCCATTGATGTCAAAGCCGCGACACGAACGTTTCTGGCGCATGTCGAAGAACATCTGGTCACCTATCTGGAGGCTTGCGTCCATTGCGGTCAATGCGCCGATGCCTGCCATTTTCACGAGGCTTCGGGTGATCCAAGACACACCCCCGCCTACAAACTGTTCCCGATTGCCAAAGCCTATCGCGCGCAAAAATGGCCACTCTCATGGCTGGGTCTGGGGCCAGCGATCACCGAGCGTGACTTGAAAGAATGGGAAGAACTGCTGTTTGACACCTGCACGCTGTGCGGGCGCTGCACCACCATTTGCCCGATGGGCATCGACATTGCTTCCATTGTCGGCACGGCGCGGCAGGCCTTCGTCAAGGCGGGGCTGGGCCCCACCGATTTGCTCGCCGCCGCTGATAGCTCGCGCGACCACGGCAGCCCGCTCGGTGTCACCGCCGAAAAGCTGAAGGATCGCCTGGAATGGCTGGCGGACGAGCACGAGATCAACATACCGCTCGACAAGGACAAAGCCGATATTCTGCTGACGGTCTCCTCGATCGAGCTGATGAAATATCCAGATTCGGTCGTGTCGATGGCCAAAGTGCTCAACCATGCTGGTGTGAACTGGACCCTGAGCAGCAAAGGCTATGAGGCGACCAATTTTGGCTATCTCGCCGGCAAGGCGGATATTGCCAAATTGATGGTTGAGCGGATTGTGGACGCCGCGAAATTGGTGGGTGCCAAAACCGTCGTCATCCCCGAATGTGGTCACGCCTATTCGGCGCTGCGTTGGTCGGCGGCCAATATGCTGGGCTATCCGTTGCCGTTTACGGTGCTGCACATCTCCGAATATATGGCTCAGTTGAAGCGGGAGGGTAAGCTGAAGCTGGCTCCCTTCACGCAATCCATTACCTACCATGATCCCTGTCAGGTTTCGCGACGCGGCGGCGCGACCGCCGATGCGCGCTATCTCCTGCAGGATTTTGCCACTGATTTTCGTGAAATGACCCCGACCGGCAATCTGAACTGGTGTTGCGGGGGCGGCGGCGGCGTGCAGGCCATCAGCCGGGCCGCCGACCTGCGCTACAAAGTGTTCAAGATCAAGATGGATCAGGTTGAGAAAACCGGGGCCAAGACCCTGATTTCCGCCTGCTCCAATTGCCGCCTGACCATGGACGAAAGCAAGGCGCACTGGAAATGGGAAGGCGGGCTTGGCAGCCTTGTCGAGATCATCGCCGACAATCTCGTCGAGGCGCCTCCTTCAGCGGGCAACGGCGTGTAGACAGATAGCGATGCTAAACATGGATGCTGGTGGTTGTCAGTTGTCCGCCCGTGTCGCCCCAGCGGCGTTTGCCTGCGGCAAAATGTTCAGCCAGCGGCAGAAAAAGAATAGCTTGCGGCCCATTAAGCTGAGGCCCCCCATTATGGCCAGACTGACGCCGCCAAGCAGCGCACGCCATGCCAACGCCTGTTCAAGCGGCAGAACGGCCCCAAGCCACAAATAAAGCGCGGCTTTCAGAAAGAAATAGGCGGCCCAAAACAGGGTGAATAGCTTGAAGAAATATTTGACATCTGGTCGCTCAGGAAAGCTGCCGCGCTTTTCAGCCAATTCTTCAATCAATGATTTTTTACCGCGCGCGCCCGCCACAAAAAACAGGCCGGTCGCAATGTTGGTAATCACAGCCTCATATTTGAGCATGAAGGGGGTGGCCGCATAAAGATCAATGGCGCCAAAAACCAGCGTCATGCAACTCACCATCACATAGAGCCGCGTCACCGCAAGTTTGCGCCATATGCGATAAAGTGCATCGAGCAGAATGAAAGCGATCGTTGCGGCAATCGCCGGTTTTAGTCCGAAACTGTAAAGCCCCACCCAAAAGACGATAATCGCGCCAAATTCCATGGTCACAAAGCGCAAGAATCCAATGATTTTTACCATGAACCAGCCTCTTGGAAAAAGCGCCGCCGCGCAGGATATGATGCGCGGTTTCGTGCCACACCGATCGATAATCAGTCAATTGACGCAATCGCTCCCGGCTTTCAGGGCGTGGCAGGAGACGCGTGCGCATTGGCTCCCGCCCCCTCAACGGGCGAAGTTGTGTGCGGTTCGATCCGCTCGATCATCAATTCAGCCAGACGGTGGTACAGACTCTGCGGCGAGATCAATTTGGATGCGCGCGTCGCGATGAGGCTGGCGAGCATCATAGGCACGATGAGCGCATGATCCTGCGTCATTTCGGAGACGATGACGAAAGAGGTGATGGGGGCCTGCACCACGCCGGAAAGGTAGGACACCATGCCCAGGAGCGCCAGTACGGCGAGCGGCGTATCGGGAAACAGCCAGGCGGCATCGGCACCAAGGCCCGCACCCACCGCCAGCGATGGCGCGAATATGCCGCCGGGGATCGAACTAAGCGACGACAGCAGCGAAGCCAGAAATTTTAATGGGCCGAAGCTGAAACCTACATCAGCCGGCATCGAAGCCATGCCGTCCGCTGTCGGCCCGACATGCAGGATACGGCGCGCTTCATCATAGCCGGTGCCAAACACGTGATTGCCCGAGATGTGGCCGACGATCGCCACGCCAAGGCCGCATAGCGCAGCAAATACCACCGGATTGCGAAGGATCCAGGCTTTGCCCGACCAGCGGCTATGATCGGGAAGCAAAATCAGCACCCGCGCGAACAGGCCACCCATAAGCCCGCAAACCACGCCGCAAAGCGGCACGGCGAGCCAGGAATAGCCAAACGGCAAGCCAAGGTTGATCGTGCCAAAATAATTGTAATTGCCCAGAATGGCCAGCGATGTCAGCCCACCCGCCACCACGGCACCTATAATTAGCCCGCTGGAGCGGCTCTCAAACGAGCGGCTCATTTCCTCGATGCCGAAAACGATGCCCGCCAGCGGCGTGTTGAAGGCACCGGCAATGCCAGCCGCCGCCCCGGCCAGCAGAAAACCCGGCTGGCGGATGGGAGTGAACCGCGAAAAGAAGAACATCACGGCGGCCCCCATTTGCACCGTGGGGCCTTCGCGCCCGGTTGAAGCCCCGCAGGCCAGTCCCAAAAGCAGCAGCAAAGCCTTGCTGATCGCAGTTTTTACCGAAACGAAGTCTTTGCGCAGCCTCGGGTCCTGAAAATGCCGAGCGGCAATCACCTGCGGAATACCGCTGCCACGCGCATGCGGCGAAAAACGTGTCATCAGCCAGGCGGAAACACCAAAGCCCAGAGGTGTCACAAGAAGAGGGGCCCAGGGTATGAAGGCGATGAGTTGCTGAAACAAAACCTGCGCCAGATCGGCAGCCTTGGCGATGAATATGGCCACGGCCCCAACCATCAGGCCGCCGAGGATAAACAAGGCCCGCCGCTGCCATTTGCGATGGTGGAACCGCCAGATGATTTCCCGTTTTGTCCAGAAGCGTTGAAATGAAACCAAAGCGGAACGATCCCCAAAATGCTCTAAAAGCCAACCTGCAAACCGGTCGGCTGATGGGTAGCGAAGGTAGCCCGCCGTTTCCAGCCTTTCCTGTTTTTTTAACACAAGAAAATTGGCCTCTACAAGAAATCCGCCAAATATCTGGAGGCCGGTGAAACGCCGGTTGGCAACATT
Source organism: Hyphomicrobiales bacterium (assembly GCA_019075865.1). Lineage (GTDB taxonomy): Bacteria > Pseudomonadota > Alphaproteobacteria > Rhizobiales > Beijerinckiaceae > REEB77. The sequence goes on from JAGXAN010000002.1 coordinate 196,088, forward strand.
TGCTCGTTTGCCCACATGCCACGAATATCATCACAATGCACGCATGGCACGCGAATTGCTTTTTCAAAGCGGATGGATGGGCTTTGGAGGTGATGTGTGAGCGGCGAAAAAACATTACGCGGCAAAATCGAATTTGCTGCTGTTACCAAAAGCTATGGCCGGGTGGTGGCCGTGGATACCATCTCGCTCAAATTACCGGCCGCGACCTATTGCTGCCTGCTCGGGCCGTCCGGCTGCGGCAAAACCAGCACGCTGCGCATGCTTGCGGGCCATGAAGATGTCAGCAGCGGCGATATCTTGCTGGATGACGTCAACGTCACCGACCTCGCCCCCGCGCAGCGCGGCACGGCGATGATGTTCCAGAATTATGCCCTGTTTCCACATTTGAGCGTGGCCGAGAACATTGCTTTCAGCTTGAAAATGCAGGGCATTGGCCGGGCCGAGCGCCGGGAGGCAGCCGAGCCCCTGCTGCAAATGGTCGAACTCGCCGCTATGGCGGATCGGTTGCCCGCCCAACTGTCGGGCGGCCAGCAGCAGCGCGTCGCCCTCGCCCGCGCGCTGATGACAAGACCCGCCGCCTTGCTCCTCGACGAGCCGCTTTCGGCGCTTGACCCCTTCCTGCGGCTCCGCGTCCGCGGCGAGTTGAAACGGCTGCAAAAGAGCCTTGGCATCAGCTTTGTGCACGTTACCCATACCCAGGATGAGGCATTGGCGCTGGCCGATATTGTTGTCTTGATGAATGACGGGCGCATCGAGCAACAAGGCACCGCCCATGACGTGTTCAGCCACCCGCGCACGGCCTTCGTCGCCCGCTTCATTGGCGGTCACAACGTCATCGCGCAGGGAGACAGCGAAGTTGCTGTGCGGGCGGATAAAGTGACGCTTTCACGCGCCGGCACAGGCACCATGGCGCAACATGCGGCCACCATTCGCGACATCGAATATGGCGGCATGGCTTACCACGTCCGCCTCTCCGATGCGCATGGCCGCGATTATTCCTGCATTCTCCAGGAGGGTGCTTTTGCGCAATTGGGCCCCATCGATGGTGAAACCCTGGCCATGAGCTGGGCCGAATCCGACGCGCAACCGCTTGAGCCAGCAGCGAATTAGCTTTTGACGCGACAGATCTGACTGCCATTGAAATTGGCACGGGCTTTGCGTTTCGATTGTGGTCAACAGGTTAATCCAACCAGGAGATTTAGTATGCCTAACAATAAAGCGGTTTCTGGAGTTTCGCGGCGCAAGTTGCTTAAATCTGCGGCAATGATCGCAGGTGCAGCGGCGATCCCGGAGGTCATCTATGCCCCCGCCATTCTTGCAGCCGAACCGATCACGCTTCGGTATCTGTCGACGGCGACCAATCAGGCCCCGGCCATCGCCGAGCAGGCATTCAAGGACACGGGCATCAAGATTGAATATGTAACCGTCACCACGGATGATGTGACCAAGCGCATCGTGACCCAACCGGATTCGTTTGATCTGGTCGATACCGAATATTTCAGCCTGCGCAATCTGGTGCCATCGGGCAACCTGAAGGGCATGGATGCCAAGAAGGTCAAGCTGTTCGACAAAATCACGACGGTGATCACCAAAGGCGAAGTGAACGGCAAGAAAATCGGCGATCAAGGCACATCGCCACACAAGGTGCTTTACCTTGAGGGTGAGCATTCCAAAAAATTTGCCAAATCCCCAACGGAATGGCTGACGCTGATACCCACCACTTACAATGCCGATACTTTGGGCATCCGCCCGGATTTGATCGGTCGCCCCATCACCAGTTGGGCCGAATTGGTCAACCCGCAATTCAAAGGCAAGGCGTCGATCATCAACATTCCTTCGATCGGCATCATGGATGCAGCCATGGTCACCGAAGCGCTTGGCATTCACAAATATGGCGACAAGGGGAATATGACCAAAGCCGAGATTGACCTGACCATCGCCAACCTGATCAAATACAAGAAGGCTGGCCAGTTCCGCGCGCTTTGGACCGACTTTAACCAGAGCGTCAATCTGATGGCATCGGGTGAGACGGAAATCCAGTCCATGTGGTCACCGGCGGTCACGGCGGTTCGCCTGAAGGGCATTCCCTGCGTGTTCCAGCCCCTGAAGGAAGGCGCGCGAGGCTGGGCTTCGGGCTTTGCCCTGCCGCGCACGCTCACCGGCAAGAAGCTGGACGCGGCCTATGAATTTGTGAACTGGTTCCTCTCCGGCTGGGCAGGCGCTTACCTCAATCGTCAGGGCTATTATTCCGCCGTGCTTGAAACCGCCAAGACACATATGGAGCCCTACGAATGGGCCTATTGGATGGAAGGCAAGGCAGCGACGCAGGACATCCACGGCCCGGACGGCGGCCTGCTCGAAAAGAAAGGCACCGTCCGCGATGGCGGTTCCTATGAAACGCGCATGGCCGCTGTCGCCTGCTGGAACTCCATCATGGATGAGAACGAATACATGGTGAAAAAATGGAATGAGTTCGTCGCCGCCTGACGCCTTTGGCAGCCTGAGGTTTTCGAAGGAGCTTAGACTATGGGGACCGCCGCACATCGCAGCATTTGGTGGCTTGCCAGCCCGCTGGCGGCGGTCCTGTTACTGTTTTTCGCCGTGCCATTAGTGCTTATCGGCGTAGTAAGTTTCTGGAGCTACACCGGTTATTCCATAACCCCGGCCTTCGAACTTCGCAATTATGCGGGAATTTTTGATGGCTGCCGGGTCGGCGGGGCAGGGCCTTGTGTGGTGCTTTCGACTTATCTGTCGACGCTCTTTTTTTGCGTTGTCGTCTGGGCGATCACGCTGGTTCTGGGTTTCTGCATCGCCTATTTTCTGGTGTTCGAAGTGCGCAGTTCGCGAATGCGGATCGGGCTGGGCATTTTGTGCACGATCCCGTTCTGGACTTCCAATGTCATCCGCATGATCTCATGGATACCGCTATTGGGGCGCAACGGCATGGTCAATCTGGCGCTCATGCAGCTTCATCTCATCAACCACCCGCTGGAATGGCTGCTATATTCGCGTTTCGCGGTGGCTGTTGCCATGGTCCATATCAATACGGTGTTCATGATCGTGCCGCTGATCAATTCCATGGCGCGTATCAGCCCTTCCCTGATCGAGGCGGCGCGTGATGCGGGTGCCAGCTGGTGGCAAACCTTACGCAACATCATCATTCCCCTCTGTCGCGGCGGTATTGCCATTGGTTCGATCTTTGTCATCACCGTCGTCATGGGCGATTACATCACCGTCGGCTTGATGGGCGGCGAGCAGATTGCCTCCGTGGGCAAGACCATACAAACGCAGATTGACGCGTTGCAATTTCCCATCGCTGCCGCCAGCGCCGTGTTGCTCCTGGCCTTTGTGATGCTGATGATCTTGGCGCTGATCCGCATCGTCGATATTCGCGAGGAATTATAGCCATGCGCCAGAAGCGCTCACGCAGCTTTTATTTCATGGGGCTCATTTTTGTGGCCTATGTGCTGTTTCTCTATGGCCCGACGCTGACAATTTTACTCTTGTCGTTTCAGGGCCCAACTGGCGGTCTTACCCTGCCGCTTCAGGGCCTGTCACTGCATTGGTATCATGATCTGATGCTGGGCCATGGCCTGCCTAATATCCGGATCGCCCTTTGGAACTCGGCCCGTCTGGGCATCTTGGTCAGTGTGTTGACCATGGTGATTTCGGTTATGGCGGGTCTGGCTTTCCGGCGCAAATTTCGCGGCGCATCGCTGCTTTTATATGCCGCCATTGCCAGCCTGATCTTGCCATCCATCATTGTCTCGCTCGGTATTGCGCTGGAATTCAGCCTCGCCAACAAACTGGTAATGGGGGGCGGGGATGTTTTGGCATCCCGCTTTGGCGACGGCCATGGCAACTTTCTCGCCAATGGCATCGGTATGGCGGGCAATTGGATTGAGGATCATTTTCAGACCCTGATGGGGCTGTTTACCTCCGGCCTTGGCGCGCACCTCACCTGGACCCTGCCTTTTGGCCTGCTGATCATGTTTGCCGTCTTCAACCGCTTCAACCCGAGCTATGAGGAGGCCGCGCGCGATCTGGGGGCAACATCCTGGCAAACCTTCCGCTTTGTGGTTCTGCCATTGATCGCGCCGGCGGTCATCGGCGTCGCGTTGCTGGGCTTCACCCTGTCCTGGGACGAGATTGCCCGCTCCAGCCAGGCGGTTGGCTCCGCCAATACCTTGCCCCTGTTGCTTGAAGGGCTGACGACAACCGTTACGACGCCGGTGATTTACGCGCTTGGCACATTGACCACCCTGTTGTCGCTGGCGGTGATCGGCCTGGCGCTCACGGCATTTGCCATGGGGCAGCGCCGCGTGCGCGGGGCGGGCAAAAAGGCATGAAAATCGCCGTCATCAATCCCAATACCACCGCCGCCATGACCCGGCGCATCGGCGAGGCGGCGCAGGCGGTGGCGGCAAGCGGCACGCAGATACTCGCCCGCAATCCAACAACAGGACCAGCCTCGATTGAAGGCTATGTGGATGAAATCTATAGCGTTCCCGGCCTGCTCGCCGAGATTCGCCGGGCCGAGGCCGATGGTGCGCAGGGGCATGTGATTGCCTGCTTTGATGACACCGGTCTTGAGGCCGCGCGCTGCGTGGCCAACCATCCGGTTGTTGGCATTGGTGAGGCGGCTTTTCACATGGCAAGCCTGCTGGCCGGGCGTTTCAGCGTGATAACGACACTGCACCGCTCGATTGCCGCCATCGAGCAAAATCTGCTGAAATACGGGCTGGAGCGCCGCTGCGCCCGGGTGCGGGCCGTCGAAGTCGCGGTGCTGGAACTCGAAGATCCCGCTTGCGATGCAGCAGGGCGAATTGCCGATGAAATCACTGCCGCATTACGAGAGGATCGTGCCGAGGCCATCGTGCTGGGCTGCGCTGGCATGGCCGCATTTGCGGCGTCGCTGGCAAGGCAAAGCGGGGTTCCCGTGCTGGACGGTGTCGGCTGCGCCGTTAAACTGATCGAGGGCTTGCAGGCGTTGGGGCTCAACACGTCGCGCGCGGGCGGCTATCAAAAGCCCTTGCCCAAAATCTATGCCGGGTTTTGAGATGTCCGCCGCCAACCCATGAGGGGAATGCGCCGGGCAGCTTGCCGACATGGCAACCATGCCAAATTGCGGCTTGAAAGTGGCGGAATGGTAATTATCTCTGACCAGACGCTTCCACCGATACCCGCGGAAAATGGCTTTTGGCCATTCATACCGCCATAACCTCCCTGAAGGAAAATCCATGCCCACACTTCTTGACCCTGTTTCTATGGGCGCACTGCGCCTGAAAAATCGCATCTTCATGGCACCTCTGACGCGTTGCCGGGCAGGTGCTGGGCGTGTGCCGACCGATTTGATGCAGGAATATTATGTCCAGCGTGCCTCTGCGGGGCTGATTTTCACCGAGGCAACCTCGGTTATGCCGATGGGCGTGGGTTATCCCGATACCCCCGGCATCTGGTCGCAGGCGCAGATGGCCGCCTGGCGCAAAATTACCGATGCCGTTCACGCCCAAGGCGGGCAAATGGTGCTGCAACTCTGGCATGTCGGCCGTATTTCGGACCCCAGCTATCTCGACGGCGCGCTGCCGGTTGCCCCGTCTGCGCTGGCACCACAGGGGCATGTGGCGATGAGCCGCCCGAAAAAGGCCTATGTCACCCCGCGCGCCCTTGAGGCAAGCGAACTCCCCGGCATTGTCGCGGCCTTTGCGCAAGGGGCGCAAAACGCCCGCCTCGCCGGTTTTGACGCCGTCGAAATCCACGGAGCCAACGGCTATCTGCTCGACCAGTTTTTGCATGACAGCGCCAACCATCGCACCGACAATTATGGCGGCTCGATCGAGAACCGCGCCCGCCTGCTGCTGGAAGTGACCGATGCCGTGGTGCGCGCCGTGGGGGCGGACCGGGTGGGCATGCATCTCAACCTGATGTCCAACTCCAACGACGTCACGGACAGTAATCCCGAGGCTTTGTTCACCCATGTCGCAAGCGAACTGGGGCGGCGCAAGCTCGCCTTCCTGTTTGCCCGCGACAATCTCGCCACCACCACCTTTGGCCCCAAGGTGCGCAAGGCGTTTGGCGGCAGCTACATCGCCAATGACAGTCTGGATGCAGCTTTGGCGCAAGCGGCAGTGGCCGACGGGCGTGCCGATGCCGCCGCCTTCGGCCGGCTCTACATCGCCAACCCCGACCTCGTCGCCCGCCTCACCAGCCACAGCGCGCTGAACCCCCTGAACGCTGAGCGCATTTATGGCGGCGGCGGTGATGGCTATACCGATTATCCGGCGCTGGAGAGCGTGGAGGCCTAAGGCTTCAAGCCGCACTGCGCGGGGCAGGGACAACCAGCCCCGCGCGGTGCGCCACTTCCCGGCCCGCTTGCCGCGCGCTCACTTCACCTTGGGTTCAAGATCGTCGTAGCGCTTGAATTTATAGAAGGCGACTGAGCCGATCCAACTGAGGGCAAAAATGCCAATAATGACGTAGCCAAGCACGCCAAAATTGTCATTGATGGCGCCGACCGCGCCCCAAAATCCGCCGCTCTTGGTGAGGCCGAGTTCATCGCCGATCAGGTTGAGCGTTTCCAGCCCGCCCACAACCAGCGCGACCACGACGGAAACCGCCGTAATGGTCATGTTGTAATAGAGCTTGCGAACCGGCTTCATGAACGCCCAGCCATAGGCCCCCAGCATCAGCACCCCGTCGGTTGTGTCGAGCAGCGACATGCCGACGGTAAACAGTGCAGGAAACACGAGAATTGTCCCCAGCGAGATGCCATTGGCTGCCTGGGTGGCAGAAATGCCGAACAGGGCAATTTCCGTCGCTGTATCAAAGCCAAGTCCAAACAGCAGACCAATCGCCAGCATATGCCAACTTTTCGTCACCAAGCGGAATAGAGGGCGGAAAATCCGCGACAGGAAGCCACGGCTGTTGAGTAGCAGGTCGAAATCATTCTCAATCAAAGGCTCGCCGCGCATGACCGCCTGAAACGTGCGGTAAACAGACACGAGCACGAAAATATTGACGATGGCGATGGCGAACAAAAACAAGGCGGAGACACTGGTACCAATGATGGCACCCACAGCTTTCATCTGCTCGAAACGCCCGGTCATCGCCGACGAGGCGATGGCGACAGCGACAGTCAACCCGGCAACCACTGTCGAATGGCCGAGCGAAAACCAGAAACCGACGCTGACCGGGCGCTGGCCTTGCTGCATGAGCTTGCGGGTGACATTGTCGATTGCGGCGATATGGTCAGCGTCGACGGCGTGACGCAGGCCGAACGAATAGGCCAACAAAGCCGTGCCCAGCAGAATGGGCTTGTCATGCAAAACAGCAAGCGCCCAGACCCAGACGAAGACATTGGCCCCCAAGAGAAACGCGTAAATGCCAATCAGTCGGCCACGCAGACTATTGTCGCCACCCGAAGCGACCTTGAAAAATTGTCGAAACATATAACCCTCGCTTACGTATGACTTTAGCATCCAGCGCGGGCGAGGTCATGCCGTTTGGCATGGGACATATGGTCATGGGATCACCTCACCCGAGATCGGCCGCTTTGCTGATGGCAGGTCTCTTGGATGGCAGGCTTCTTGGCTGGCAAGTCTCTTGGCTGGCAGGTCTCTTGGCTGGCAAGTCTCCTGGCTCGCGGGTCACCGCCTGGCCGCCCACCTTCCCGGTTTCCCAGTGGTCACGATTTGGCAGACAGGCGCATCGCTTACAGTTGCGGGCGCAGCCGTGGCCTCAAGCGTCGCCGCCCTCACCACGTTCCCTATGGATCCCCGAAGGGAACCATCATAGTCCTACGTATCGGATTGAAAGCGCCGGGGCAACCGGGGCGTGAGGGTATGGATAATCCCCCTTTTTGCGGCGGCTACATGCTGGTGAACGCGAACCACTGAACTATCGATCATCTGTACATCCCCTTGACGTGCCTTGGTTATCTCATCCATCAGGCGATCCCACACCCCTGCCTTTCGCCAGCGCTGGAAGCGGTTATGGATTGTGGTCGGCGGGCCGTAACGTTCAGGCAAATCAGACCAGCGCGAGCCAGACCGCAGCACCCAAAAAATGCCATTCAAAACCCGCCTATCATCCACACGCGGCACCCCGCGCGGTTTGTTGGGCAAAAGCGGCTGAATAACCCGCCACTCAAAAGCTGTCAGATCGAAGCGTCCCATCGTGATTCTCCCGTCAGGAGACTTGAATCACATCTGAAAACCAGAGGGAGTCGCAAAAAATTGTTTGTGAGTTTGCGACCTAGTGCGTCTTGGTATCGATATCCTCCATGACGAGTTACGAGTTACGAGTGCAAGCGCGAGCCTCTTGTTAGTTGGAGAAAGCATCTTGCCGAAGTCAATTTGGACCCTTCACGACCTTCCAGTCGCCCTAAATATTTTGTCAAGGGGCGTCCAGATGGCGCGGTTCTCACAATGAAGGGATTCCTTTTATCCCATGGTTGAGTGGGTATTGACAAAAATTGGTACTCCAGCGTATTTTTAAATGAACGACGACAGTATCATTATATTTAAATAAATTCCACATGTTTTGGGTTGGAGGAAATGATGGCAATTTTCTTTTTTTTCTTTTTTTAACGTATATTTCATATCAATCATACGCATATTATTATTTTAATAGTACTAAATTTTTTTCTATAAAGAATAGTGTTAAATCTCATGTAAAAAACTGCAACGATCTCAACGAGCATATTGAAGAACTAAAAAAATCGTATGTTAATATAAAATCTATTGATTACGACGACATAAATTTGGCGGATAAGAGTATATACAATATGAAAAGGAGGATGTGGTCAGCGGCAGTTAAAAATCATATGACTCACAATTGTTCGTTATCGGTTCTTAGAAATGCGCGAGATCAACCAATAAAATACTTGTTCAAGTATTTTGATCTTAGACATGATAATTATACTCTAGAGACAGTTGAGAACATGCTAAATAATTTTTCTGCGGTTGAGCAAGGAAAAAAATTGTTGATGAGTGATAGAGAATCTATCGTTCAAAAAATAATCAAAAATATACCGTCAATTATAATTGTATTTAGTAAAAAAAGATTTGAAAAAAATATTGGTTTTGATCGAGTTGATTTAAGCAATATTTATATGCCCGTCTATTCTTTTGTTTATGTTTCTTCAGGAGGCAATAGTTCTGCAAAAGCTGATTTTATTTTCAACGTAGAAAATCTAAATAAAATTGTTTCTTATTTAGGGAGCTTGATAAAATTCCGCGCTAGTGTTTACGGTCAAAGATTATTGATGACGTCGCATCTTCGAGAAAGGATAAAGCGACGAGATAGTTACACTTGTAAAACATGCGGGATATCGACATCGGATGAAAAAAATCTATTGCTTGAGATTGATCATAAAATTCCACTATCGAAAGGGGGTATTACGTCGGAAGAAAATTTACAGACTTTATGCTGGAAATGTAATAGATCGAAAGGAGCTAAAATTCTAACCAAAATTAGCTAACCGTTGGCGAACCACCTGATCGACGTGAGGCTTACTAGCCCGTCGACTCATTAAATCTCAGCAATAGCCGGACGCAGACCAGTTTCCGGGCTGCCAGATAATGGGTGCCATGTTTGTCTTGTCGTGTCGCGATGCGGGGAAAGTGTTTGATTTTGTTGAAGAACCTTTCGACAAGATTGCGGGCGCGGTATAGCCAGGGGTTGAAGCAGATCGGGTCTTTGCGATTGGATTTGGGCGGTATATTGGCAAAGGCATCATAGCCCTTGTCGGCCAACAGCATTGCCCCCTTGGGCAAATCCGCGATCAGCGCGGGAGCGGCCAGCATGTCATGGGTTTGGCCAGCGGTATGCGAGAGTTTGATGGGCAGGGGGAGTGTCAGGAATTTCGTGTTTGGCGGGGCGGTTTATCATTTACGCCGCCAAGACCAAGGCGTTGAAAGTCATCATCGCCGCCTGACAAAATTTGCACGCAACCCGGATTCTTACGAAACCCCCGCGACTAAACCCCTCGCTTCCGCAAATCCGGGACTTTCGGCTGCATGACAGCATGCAGCAGAAAGCATGGCCGACGGGCCGTGATCTATGGTAGTCTGTCGCATGTACCGATCAGCCGATTGAAGGGCAACTCGCGCGGCATGGCGGAGCGGAATTTTGGAATGGTGGATCAATCCGTCGTAGACCACTTTCTGGCGGCCATGGCTTCGAAGTCAGGCATTGACGCGACAGCCCAAGCAGAGATGCCTTCCCCGCCGGCAACCAAACCTTCGTTCATTGCGCCGTTGGTTGCGGCACTTTTGCTTGTTCTGGCCGCGCTTTTGCTCGCGGTAACCATTTTTTTGACAGCCGCGTTGCAACGCTCCAGCCTTGGTGCCTTTCAAATCCAGTCAGATGTCCAGGCGCTTGAGACGCATATGCTGGATACCGAAACCGGCCAGCGCGGTTTTGTGATTACCAACGATTCCCGGTTTTTGGAGCCCTACCACGCCGGGCGCACCGCTGTCATGCGTGACCTTGCCCGATTAACGGCGACCCCGCAGAATCCTGTGGTCGCGCCAGAAGCATTGCACAATATCGAGTCCTTATGGGCCGCCAAACTTGCCGAGATGGAATCAACGATTGAGGCCAAGCGCGCCGGGCGCATAAGCGATGCCATTGCAATCGTTTCGGATGGTCGCGGCAAGGCCCTGATGGATGGCATTCGCCAGAATGTGAGCGCCATTATCGCCGATACTGAAGCGTGGCGTGTCGCGACGATGCGCGCATTCAGGATGCGGGAATATCAGCTGATTGGGCTTGGCGTGCTGGTTCTGGGACTGGCCTTGCTGGTTGCGGCCCGCGAATTTCGCCGCGCGCGACGCTCCAGCCGCACCCTTGCGTTGCAGCAGAACGAATTGCGCAGCGCCAACGCGGGCCTTGCCGCCCTCGTCGATCAGGGCACCCAAAATATCAGCAACATCACGGCCCTGCTTGACGCGGTGATCAATACAACCAACGCGGCAATCTACGCCAAGGACAAGGTCGGGCGTATGGTTTTTGCCAATGATGCCTGCTTGCGGGTCATCGGACGTGAGCGCGCGGAGGTTATCGGCCTTACCGAGGCCGATTTTCATCCCGACAGCGCCGAAGCGGCGGCCATCCGCAGCAATGACCGGCGCGTTGTTGCGAGCAATCGCAGCGCCACCATGGAAGAGGCGTTTACCTCCGACGCTGGGCCGCGGGTCTTTTTGTCCAGCAAAGCGCCGATGCGCAATCATGCGGGCGAAGTGATTGGTCTGGTTGGCGTCTCCAGCGACATCACCGAACGCAAGCAAATCGAAGCGCAATTGTTCATCAGCCAGCAAAGGTTTGATGCGGCTATCAGCGCATTTGAGGGCCTGGTGTGGACGGCAAGTCCATCGGGTGGGGTGCTGAGTGTAAACGCGCAATGGGCAGTATTGACGGGATTGCCGGCATCAGCAGCCATGGACGGTGGATGGCGTGCCGTTCAGCACCCCGATGACATCGCGCCCACCTTTGCCCATTGGCAGGAGTGCCTGCGAGACGTGCGTCCATTCATCGGCGAATATCGGTTGCGAAATCGGGACGGCAAATATCAGACCATGCTGGTTCGGGCGATTCCGGTGCGCGATCCGCAAGGAAGGGTCGCAGAATGGGTGGGACTGAACATTGATGTCACTGAAGCGCGCAACGTGGCTTTGCAGCACGAGGCGGCGCTGACCCGATTGAGCGTAGCCATGGAGGCCGCCAACACCGGTGCTTTCGAGATCGTGCCCGACCAACCCGAAGCCTCGACCTTTGATGGCCGCGCTGTTGAGATATGGGGCCAGAATCCGGGTGCCGCTGCGGCAGATTTGCTCAATGCCGTGCACCCCGATGACCGGGCGGAAGTTGCCGGGGTATTGGAGGGACTTCACGCCCGACAGCTTAGCGAAAGTGTCGAGATTGAATTCCGGATATTGCGCAAGGATGGCACGACGCGATGGGTTGCCCTGCGCGCCAAAACATTCGCACCGGCGGGCGCACCCTTGCGGCTGGTGGGAACCGTGCGTGACGTTTCCCTGCGCCGCGAACAACAGGATCGGATTCAGTTCCTGATGCGTGAATTGGCGCATCGCTCCAAAAATGCGCTTGCCGTTGTACAGGCCATCGCGCGCCAAACGGTAAAATCCTCACGCAGTCTGGAGGCCTTTCAAGCCAGTTTCGAGGCGCGCGTGCAGGGAATGGCGCGGTCGCTTGACCTGTTGGTAAAATATGACTGGACCGCCGTTTCGATCACCGAACTCATTCAATCGCAAATGGCGCATATCATTGACAACATCGATGAGAAGATCTCGGTGCATGGCCCCGAAATATATTTGAAACCGGAAGCTGCCCAGAATATCGGTCTGGCCCTGCACGAACTGGCCACCAATGCCACCAAATATGGGGCCTTGGCCAGTGATACCGGCAAGATTGAGCTTGAATGGGGCTTGGCGCAATCCAAGGATGGTGCCGACGTTTTCAAAATGCACTGGCGTGAAAAAGGCGGCCCGCCGGTCGTGCCGCCAGATAGCCATGGCTTTGGCCATACCGTGATCCATCGCGTTGTCCAGGCGGCACTGGCGGGTGATAGCGTGCTGCATTTTCACGATAGCGGCGTGCAATGGGATCTGGTGATACCAGCCAGATTTGTCAGCACAAGCCTGGTTGAGGGCCCGCCTTGAGGGCAGCCAACGGCACCCGACGTTTGGATTGGAACCTTCAGGAAAGTGAAAAAAAGATGGACGAGCCAACCCGCACGGAGACCGACAGTTTTGGCGCTATCGAGGTGCCAGCCCAGCATTACTGGGGCGCGCAGACGCAGCGCTCGCTGGAGACATTCAGGATAGGCAGCGAGCCTATGCCTTTGCCAATCATCCATGCGCTAGGGCTGGTCAAACAGGCCGCAGCCCTCGTCAACGGGCAATTGGGACTTTTGCCGGCTCCCTTGGTTGCGGCCATTGCCAGAGCCGCGCAGGAAACCGCAGCCGGTGAGCATGATGGCGAATATCCCTTGCGTATGTGGCAAACCGGATCGGGCACGCAAACCAACATGAACGTGAATGAGGTCATTGCCAATCTCGCCAATGAGCGGTTTGGCAGCGCGCGCGGCACCAAATCACCCGTGCATCCCAATGATCACGTCAATCTTGGCCAATCCTCCAACGACAGCTTTCCGACCGCCATGCACATTGCGACGGTGTTGCAGATCAAGCTTCATCTTTTCCCCGCGCTCGACCGATTGCATCAGGCACTGGAGCAAAAAGCCAAAGCGTTTGAGGGCATTATCAAGATCGGGCGCACGCATTTGCAGGATGCAACGCCCATCAGCCTGGGGCAGGAATTTTCGGGCTATAGCGCGCAAGTGGCGCTTGGCCGGGCGCGCATCGAGGCGAGCTTGCCGGGGCTTCTGTCGTTGGCCCAGGGCGCAACGGCGGTCGGCACCGGGCTGAACACGCATCGGCGCTTTGCCGAAGCTTTTGCCGCCCAAATAAGCGCCCTTACCGGCCAGCCCTTCAAGACCGCCACCAATAAATTTGAGGCAATCGCCGCGCATGACGCGATGGTCTTTGCGCATGGCGCTTTGGCCGGGCTGGCATCCGGCCTGTTCAAGATTGGCTGTGACATTCGCTTGATGGGTTCCGGGCCGCGCGCGGGGCTGGGCGAATTGCGCTTGCCGGAAAATGAGCCCGGATCATCGATCATGCCAGGAAAGGTCAATCCAACCCAGATCGAGGCTTTGTGCATGGTCTGTGCGCAAGTCATGGGCAATAATACAATTGTCACCTTTGCCAACAGTCAGGGGCAGTTTGAACTGAATGTTTTCAAACCGCTCATCGCCAATGCCGTGTTGCAGTCCATCGCGCTTTTGGCGGATGCAGCCAACAGCTTTGCTGTCCATTGCGTGTCGGGGATTGAAGCCGATGCCGCCCGCATCGACGAGCTTTTGCGACGTTCCCTGATGTTGGTGACGGCCCTTGTCCCGATGATTGGTTATGACAAGGCCGCTGGAATTGCCAAACACGCGCATGCCAAGGGCATCACATTGCGAGAGGCTGCCTTGCAGAGCGGTTTCATTGGCGCGCAGGATTTTGACCGGTTGGTGCGGCCAGAAACCATGATCGGGTCTTTGCAACCAGCCCAAAAGCCGGATACTGGAAGCTAGTCTCACAGGACTAGGAAGACAACAGCATGATCGAGACGGTGCAGCTTTGCACCAGGGCCTTGGTGCGATTGCCAAAGAACAGATTTTCGCCAACGCGGCGACTGACGCCGACCAGCAGCAGGGAATACTTGCCTCTTGCCCCGGCGAGCAAACCGGCCATCCGCGATACCAATTAAATTTGCCGGGTCGAAGCGCCTGCCAATAATGCCGGCACCAGATTTTCCAGGGCCATGATACGGGCGCGCATCTGGACCCATTCGGCATTGGCCAGATCGGGTGTGGACGGCGACGCATCCCCTGAAACCAGATCCTCCTGCGGCCCCAAAGGCCCGGCGCCGCCTTCGGTATCCCATTGCGACAGCGCCGAAACAGGCTTTTTGGGTTTGGGCCGAGCGGTCTTGCTTTGAGGGTTCATGGTCTTGTCCAATCAAAGTTGGATACGACATGGGGTTTCGCCAACGCGGCCGGAGCGGGGCAATGGCCGCACTCAAGGTGCCATGTGGCTGGATTCATAGAGAAACCAGGCACGTCGCTCGGTCTCGTCGATGTAAACTTCCAGAATGCTGGAAGTTGCTACATCATTCCCGGCTTCAATCATGGCATGCGCCTCACGCATGCGTTTGGCGAGCGTGCCATTGTCTTCGCGCAATTCCGCCAGCATGTCCTGCGGCGTGACATAGGCCGCATCATTGTCAAGAACGCGTTGCAAGCGGGAAATCTCGCCAATCGAATGCAGGGTCACGCGACCAATCTTGCGAACCCGTTCGGCCAGCACGTCGGTCATGGCGAAAATCTGATCGGCCTGCTCGTCAAGCAACAAGTGGAAATCGCGAAAATGCGGGCCGCTCATGTGCCAGTGGAAGTTCTTGGTTTTGAGATAAAGCGCGAAGATATCCGCCAATAGCGCATTCATCGCGCCGGAAATATCATGGGTTACGGTGGCGGCAAGGTCGCTGGGAACCGCGAGTTGGCTGGATACGCTGGCTTTGGCAACGGGATGCTTCATAGCAATGATCCTTCAATCATGGGGCAACTCGGGTTGGCACCCGCGCCCTTCATGGGTTAAAACGCTCAGAGGGGTCGAAAGTTCCGGTCGATGGCCATCAACCGGCCGTTATTCCGATGGCACCGGCGCGCTGGCGCTGGCCGCGCGTAAAAGGGTGCAGCCAGACCTCATCCTTTTCGACTAAAACCGGCCCAACAGTATCGATGGATGGCAGGTCATATCCTGTTTGCGCCAGAAATTGAGACGGCAGGTTCCGGCCATCGTCTTGACAGGGGACATGACCGCACAAACCATGCACGATATTTCAAAGCTTGGGTGCCGGTATCTGAGCAAGCCGGTCAAGACGGTGGACCAGATGCGGCAAGTTCAAAGGCTATTCGATCTGCCTTGAAGCCGTGCGATAGAGCCTTATTTAATACGATTAACAGGAATTTTGAAAATGGCTGTTGAGGAACCAAAATTTACCAGCGTGCGCCGCGATGGAAAATTTGAAGTCCGGGATTACCCGGCTATCGTCGCGGCGGAAGTCACGGTGACCGGGGCGCAGGGTGAGGCGGCCCGCAAGGGCTTTCGCCTGTTGGCCGGTTATATCTTTGGCGGCAACAAGCGCAAGCAAAGCATCGCCATGACCGCGCCGGTGGCGCAGGTGCCGACCTCGGAAAAAATTGCCATGACCGCACCTGTCACCCAAACCCAATTGGGCGATGCGTGGGTTGTGCGCTTCACCATGCCCAGCGCCTTTACCTTGGCAACTTTGCCCGAACCCAATAACCCGGCGGTGGCGCTGCGCGACGTGCCCGCCGCCCGTTTTGCGGTGCTGGTTTTTTCCGGTCGCGCCAAAGCCGATGTGGTTGCAACGAAAATGGCCGAGCTTGACGCTTGGGTAAGCGCGCAGAATTTAACCAAGACCGGTGCCATCTCGCTTTCGCAATATAACCCGCCCTGGACCCTCGGGTTCATGCGCCGCAACGAAGTTATGGTGCCCATAGCGGCAGGCGATTGAGCGTATTTCGCAAGTAAATTCATGTGCCGGGGCATTTCATCGGGCGGTAGCGCGCTGCCAGCTGTCAGAGGCCCCTCAGGGCGACTCTTCCTCTTTCCCGCGTGCACTGTCAGTCTGTGTTTGGCTGGTTGCCAGCGCTTGCGAGATCATCGAGACGAGCGCCGTCATTTCCTTCGCCAGAGCCAGCAGGTTTGATGTTCGGTCCAGCAATTGGCTGCCGCCTTCTGCCCGCGTTTCATCCTTGGCGCGCGGTTTGGCGAAGGCTCTTTGGCCAATCCCCCAAGATACGGCCGCCGCAGTGAGCGCCAGAATGACGGTGCCATGGCTCGACAGAGCCCGCGAAATTCTCGGATCGATCTGCTCACTTACCTGCCCGACGATGCTGCGGGCGGCGTTCTGAACCAGATTGATCGGCTCCAACTCGGCAATCAACGCCTCGCGGGAGGTGGCAATTTCGCAGCGCAGCGTAGCGGCGATGGCCTTCAGCTGCTTCAAATGCAGATCAGGATCGGACATGCAAGCCGCTCCGTGTCAGCAACCGGGCGCTTTTGCGCAATTCCGCCATCGTTTGCGGCAGGCTGAAATTGAGACCCCGCAACAAGGCCAGCGCGTGGCGTATCGCAAGATACGCGATCAACGCCATGGCAACGGCCAGTGCGAGCGCGGCTAGCCATGGCGACAATCCCCATTCGATGATCGACAAAAGCAGGGCCGTCAGCAAAAGTCCAAAAGCCCCGAGGCCGATTACCGCAGCCAGCACCAACCACACCAGTGTGTGCAGCGCCCTGGCGCGTTTTTCAGCTATTTCAGCGTTAAATATCGTTAGCTCAACTTCCAGCAAAGCCAATGATTTCTCGGCGATCTCGCTGAAAAGTCTTGCGGGTGAGGCTGGCGGTCTATTCATGGTGCAATTCCAAACTCTTCAAGCGATTGCCAAACGCACACGACCGAACAACCCATAAGCCCTGTGCAGTTCAGAAACGCAGCTTGGGTCAAAAAGTTCCCCAACCCGCCATATTTGAGAGGCGGGCGGGAACCACTGGCGGGTGAACGCGTTAGGCTTGCGACGCGTCTGTCACGAATGACGCGATATCAGCAGGAGTTCAACATGAGTGCACCGACCCCGGCAGAAGAAGCCTTCCATGATTTCAATCAATTGCGCGCCGATCTCGCCAGTCTCAAGGACTCGGTGGCGGCCCTGTTGAAAGAACAAGCCAAATCCGCATCCAGCACGATTTCGGATTCGATTTCCAACAGCGGCGATCAGATCAATGCGAAAATGGCGGATCTGAATGGCGCCGCCAAACATGCGGGCGACCAAGCCGCCGCCGGCTTGCGATCGGCCTCGCATGATCTGGAGGCGACCATCAATCACAATCCTCTGACCGCCGTGCTGATCGCCGCCGGTGTAGGCTTGTTGTTTGGCATGTTGGGAGCGCGAAACTGAAGGCTGGATGCCCTCAACTCGCCAATTCCCCGACCCTTCGCCTTGAATGGCCGCACCTCGCCCAACCGAGCGGCGGCCATGCGGTGCGCGGCAAAAGCCCGTTGATCGCGTCGCTTCAAATCGGCGCATGAACGGGCTATGTCTTGTGTAATGCCCGCGTCGCCGCCTAGGGGGAAGCGCAAACAATCTCGCATGGGCTATGATGATCCAGCTTGCGACGCGCAAAATCAGGCAATGCTCCAATCGGAAGGCGCCGGGATTTTGGGCCAATCCATTAGCCCCGCAAGGGTGCGCGTATTCGGCGCACCCCCGTTCCGGTCATTCGACGCGATCTTTCACGCGTTCGATAATGGATCAACCAATCAAAGTCAGTTGTATCTGTGATGATCGTTTGGCGCATAAGCATCGACGGGAATCGAATAGGATTGTTCGTTTCCACATTTGCTGCAACTAAATACGCTCTTTTTCACACCCATGAATGCGTTGGTGGTATCGATATTCTTGAGCTGGAGCAGGCCACCGCAGCGGCGGCACCTGGAGGAGGGCGGTGGTTCTATGGTCCTGCGCATGGGAACGCCTTTCAGTTAAAGCTGGCGGTCAAACTCGAACCGCGCATGTGACGAATGGCTAACGTCGAACGTAAGAATTGGTTCCAAAGAATCTGCCCGATCAGCCCATCCTGACTTTGATTTGATGCTGAGCGCCGTCGTCGCCCAGCTTGATCTGCAGGGGCTGCGCGTTGATTTCCACGCCATCAAAACTGGCAAAAGCAATGCCGCGACTAACGCCCGCAGGATTCTCGACTTCCACCGTGAAGCGCGTGCCGCCAACCTCGAGTTCAAGGCTGAAGCCTTTCCAGTTGTGCGGGATGCAGGGGTCAAGGTGCAGCACACCGGAGAGCAGCCGCAACCCTAATATGCTTTCCACGCCCGCCCTCTGCATCCAGCCGGACGAACCGGTGTACCACGTCCAGCCACCCCGCCCGATATGCGGGGCGCAAGCATATATGTCAGCGGCAACCACGTAAGGCTCGACACGGTATTTCAATGCCTCTCCCCGATTTTTGGCGTGATTTATCGGGTTGAGCAAGTCGAACAGGGCCGCCGCTTTGTCGCCTTGGCCAAGTTTGGCATAGGCCAGCACCGACCATAGGGCGCCATGGGTATATTGCCCGCCGTTTTCACGAATGCCGGGCGGATATCCCTTGATATAACCGGGGTCCTGCGTCGTGTATTCAAACGGCGGGGCAAAAAGCAGCGCCAGCCCCACATCCGGTTTTATCAGTTCGCGTTCGACGCTGGCCATGGCCTGGGTGGCACGCGCAGGCTCGCCCGCGTCCGAAATCACCGCCCAGGATTGTGCAATCTGATCGATCTTGCATTCCTCGCTGGCGGCGGAACCCAGCGGCGTCCCATCATCGTAAAAGCCGCGACGATACCAGTCGCCATCCCAGGCTTGCGCTTCAATGGCCGTTTGCAGGCGTTGCACATGCGAACGCCAGTTCTGCGCGCGGTCGATGTCGCCGCGTGCTTCCGCAAAATCCGCAAAGCGGGAAAGCGCCGCGCAATGCAGCCAGGCCAGCCAAACGCTCTCGCCCTCGCCTTTCTCGCCAACCCGGTTCATGCCGTCATTCCAGTCGCCGGAGCCCATAAGCGGCAAGCCATGGCGACCCAGTGAAAGGGACTGGTCAAGAGCCAGTGCGCAATGCTCGTAAAGACTGGCATGACGATCGGAGATCATCGGTTGAAACAGATTGTCATTCTCGTCAGGGCGCAGCCATTGCCCTTCCAGATAAGCGATGCCTTCATCCAGGATCGCCAGATCACCCGTGGCTTCGATATAATGGTGGGTGGTGAATGCCAGCCAGGCCTTGTCATCGGTGATGCGCGTGCGCACCCCTTGCCCGGTGTTGGGCCACCACCAATGCTGCACATCACCCTCAACAAACTGACGCCCTGCTGCGCGCAACAAATGGGCGCGAGTCAGGTCGGGGCGCGCGTTGACCAGAGCCATTCCATCCTGCAACTGATCGCGAAAGCCAAAGGCACCGCTGGCCTGATAAAAGGCCGAGCGCGCCCAAACCCGACAGGCCAGCGTCTGGTATAACAACCAGCCATTGAGCATGATATCCATGGCCCGATCGGGTGTTTTAACCTGAACCTTCCCCAATATCTGTTGCCATTGCTGGCGCACCGTGCCGAGCACATCATCAAGGCTTGCCGCACGATATCGCACAATGAGTTCACGCGCGGAATCCACCGATGCTGCCTGCCCAAGCACAACCGAAAACGAACGCGTTTCACCGGGCGCAAGTGTCAGTCTGGTTTTCAACACGCCGCAAGGGTCGAGACCACCACCGGTTTTGCCCGATAGCCGGGATGAGCCACGAAGCCCCGCGGGGTGCGCAAGTGTCCCGTTCCGGCCAATGAACTCGCGCCGGTCACCGGTTGCCTCCGTTTGCAGGCCGCCCAAATCGAGAAAGGCGACGCGTCCACCAAACCCGGGGGTCCAATTATTGCGGGCCAGCAAGGCACCCGTCTGTTCATCCATGGAGGTCATCACATGCGCGGCAGATGTGCTGCGCGACACGCCAAGCACAAATGCGGCAAATGCGGTAACCGACAGGTGACGCGGATACGCAGAAAGATTCTTGAGCACCAGTCGCGAGATTTTGACTGGATCATTGACCGGCACAAATTGGGTCAACTCGACATGAATGTCGCGCGAGGCATGGGAGAAGCGGCTATAGCCAAATCCGTGATGCGCCAGATAGGTGGCGGTTTCATCGCGGCAGGGTTGCGCGGTTGCGCTCCAAACCTCACTGGAATCCTCGTCGCGCAAATAGATTGCCTCACCCGGTTCATCGCTAACCGGGTCGTTCGACCAAGGCGTCAACTGGTTTTCGCGGCTGTTGAGTGACCATGTATAGCCCGCGCCTTCGGCCGAAACTTGAAACCCGAAATTCGCATTGGCGATGACGTTGATCCAGGGGGCTGGCGTCGATTGGTTGGGGCCTTGCACAATCACATATTCGCGGCCCTCGTCAGCAAATCCGCCAAATCCATTGAAAAATTCAAGATGCGGCAGAGAGGGCGCAGGTGCCGGTGCATGCGCCTTGGTCGGCAATGCTTTGGGTGCGCGCCGGGCCTGCGTCAGCGGCACGCGGTCGAGTTGGTCTTGCAAGCTGCCACGCTGCCCAACGATGACGACCCGCGCGACGGACAGCAACAGGGCCCGCGTTATCGCCGGCATCAGATCGGCCCGCACCAAAAAAACGCCGCCCGATGTCGCATCCCCGCCAATTTTATGGCGCGACTTGTTGCTGCGCACCGCCGTTTCAATGGCGATTTGCAGGTCCTGCACATAAGAGGCATCGCGCTCGTTGATGATGACCAGATCGACGCTGAAGTGTTTCATGGTCCAATATTCATGCGCAACCAATAGCTGCCGCGCGAGCGTCATATGCTCGGTATCGCTGATGCGCAGCACCAGGATCGGCAGGTCGCCGGAGATACTGAGGCCCCAAAGTCCCGATTGCGGGCCAGCGCCTTGTGCCAAGGCTTCGGACGCCGTTCGCAGAGCCGGCCCCGCATAAATCAGGTGACCGGCAAGCCGTTGAAACAAGGCGGCTTCGGCGGCATCAATCCCGATATGATAAAGCTGCACCTGAGCCTGGCTCCAGGACAGGGTGGCAGCGCGCACAAATGCGGTTTTATCCTGATGTTTATCAATACAATTCAACAAGTCCTGGCGCGACGGCATGACGATCGTCCAGAACGCAACGCGCCGGGTGGCACCCGGTGCAACGCGGATGGTCTTGCGGAGCGAAAATATCGGGTCGAGAACGGTGCCCGTGGTGTTGGAAAGCTTGACCCCCTGGCGCATGGCGGCCGCGGTGTGAATGTTTTGCCCGCGCCCAATGAAACGCGCGCGGTCTGTCTCCAACTCCGTCGCTTCCAGTGTATCGCCGTCCACCACTGCCAGATGGGCGGCCCATATTTCGGCTTCGGTGGTCGTGCGGCGTCGGCGGGTCGCAATGATCGCATCGCACTCTGGCACATATTCGGTTTCGACAAACAGCTTTGAGAATACCGGATGGGCAAGGTCGGCAGCGGGCGTGGAGAGTACGATTTCGGCATAGGATGTCAGCTCGATATCGCGGGGCACGGCGCTATCGTTGAACAGGCTGATCTGCCTGACCTCGGCATTATCCTCTGCCGAAACCAGAATCTCCATTGTAGTGAACAGGGTTCCGTCTCGCCGCGAATATATCGCCCGGTCTTCGTTGAACACCACGTCATAATGATCCGCTTCACTGCAACAGGGCTGGTAGCCCGCCGACCATAAAGCGCCAGAATGCTTGTCCCGCAAAAATATATAGGAGCCCCAGTCATCGCAGGTGGCATCCTCGCGCCAGCGCGTGATTGCCAGATCACGAAAGCGGCTGTAGCCGGATCCGGCTGCGGTCAGCATGAGGCTATATTGCCCGTTGGAGAGCAGATGCGTCGCTGGAACCGCTTCATTCGCCGTGAGAATGCGCCGCCCGCCGGGTTGTTCGGTGCTGCGGATGTTCGCCACAGCCTTGGTGCCCGTATCCCACCGGCGCGTGGTCGCGACATCGCGTGGCGGTCGCTCCTGCAGCAGAAGTTCGGTGGCTTGCACCATTGGCTCGGCGTGGAAGCGTGCCCGCATCAGGGAGCCCAGCAGCGCATTGCCAATGGCTAAGATGGTCATGCCCTGATGATGCGCCATGTAAGCTTTGACGACTGCAACGCTTTCACCCTCCGGCAGACGGGTAGGGGTGAAATCGAGGCTTTCATAATATCCATAGACCCCACGCCCGCCGAATTTATCGAGCCGGCGAAAATTCTTGGCCGCAGCCTGCGCATCCACCATGGCCGCGAGCGCGGTGGCATAGGGGGCGATGACCATATTGGCATCAAGGCCCCGCTTCAGGCCAAGCCCCGGCACGCCAAAATTGGAGTATTGATAAGTCATCTCGAAATCGCGGACATTATAGGCCGATTCCGAAATGCCCCAGGGAATACCCAAGGCCGCGGTATAGGCGATCTGTCGGCGCACGATCATGCGACTGGTTTGCTCGATCAGGCTGCCGGTTGGCGCACGCATGACCAGGGAGGGCATGAGATATTCAAACATCGAGCCCGACCAGGATATCAAGGCAGCATGCCGGGCAATTTGCACCACATTGCGACCCAGGCGAAACCAATGCTGTGCCGAGACATCCCCCTTGGCTATGGCCAGAAAACTGGCAAGGCGCGCCTCCGAGGCCAGCAGGTCGTAGCAACTGCCATCCAACGCGTCCTCATGGACGAGATAGCCAATCGATAGCAGCTTGCGATTGGGATCCAGCAAAAATCCGAAGTCCATCGCCATGGCCAATTCGCGGGCTGTATCCTCAAGTATGCGCAATCGCTGGGCCGCAGAATTGGCGGCGTCCAGAAGCGCACTGGCATCACGTTGGTGGCTATTTAGGGTCCGGTTGAAGGCGCCAACCCAAAACGTGAGGTGCTCCAGACTGGCAGCCGAAGCACTTTGTGGAATTGCGAGCAGAAGCGCCTGCAAATTCTCTCCCGCAAGCGCGAGCTCGTCGAGGCCCGTCGTGGTTTTGGATTGGATCTTGGCCAATAACCCCGAGAGGTTTTGCGTGAAGCGCGTTACCTCATCCGGTGGCGTCGGCCCGGCAAGGACTTTTTGTGCCTCGGTTTGAGCCAGAAGCAGGGTGTCGGTGATACTGGACAGGAAGGAGGCCGGTTGCACCGCCAGCTTCCGCCACTCGCAGCAAACGCGGGCCAGTGTGATTAAATGGCCTGCCAGATTCCCGCTGTCGACCGAAGACACATATTCTGGCGCGAGCGGTTGCAAGGTCTGCGTGTCATACCAATTCAGAAAATGCCCGCGCACTCGTGTCAGTTTCAGCATGGTCGCGAGTGTCGCCTCCAGCCTTTCAATGGCTTCCTGCATGCCAATCCAGCCAAAATCGCGCGCGCTGACCACCGAAAGCAGATAAAGGCCGATGTTGGTAGGAGAGGTGCGGTGTGCCAAAACGGCGTGGGGGTTTTCCTGAAAATTGTCCGGCGGCAACATGTGGTCGCCTTCCGTGACGAAGGTCTCAAAGAACCGCCAGGTTTGTCGTGCCGTTTGGCGCAATACCAATTCGTCGTCGGCGTTGATGGGCACCTGGCCGACGATCACGGATGAAATGCGCGCCCAGCGGGCGATGAACGGGAAATAGGCCCAAAGCGCGATAAACGGTCGCCCGGCTTCGGTTGGTGGCAGACTGGCCCAGACTGCGATCATCGGGGCAGCCAGCCAGAGCAAGGCGAAGGGCGCTGCCAGCCACCAGCTGGACGGGTGTTCGATGGCGATGATGGCCGCGACCAGGCCCAATATCACGGAGCCTGACATGCGTTCGACAAAGCCCAGCACGGTCAGTTTCCGGGCGACCGAGGTCTGCGCATGGGACACCCACTCCAGCATGTTCTTCCGCGAGACGAAAAGTCGATATAGCGTGCGAATGATGGCGTCTGCCATCATCCAGGCCTGGTCCCCCAAAAAGGCGATCTGCAACAGGTTCTTGGCAATGGCAAAGGCGAAATCAGTGTTGACCGAGCGCAAATGCGCCGCGAAGGAAATGCCGGATTTGGGTGGCAGAATGGCAAAAAAGATCGGCAGCAATGCCGGCGTGATATTGGCAGCAAGTATCAACAACGTCCAAACCACCGCGGCGTGGAAGGGCAGAAACCAGCCAAATATCAGCGCGATCATCGAGAGCGGCGCGGTAAGGGTGCGGCGCAAATTGTCGATCATTTTCCAGCGGCCCACTGCCGGAATGGGTTGGCGCGATATAATCCAGGGCAATAATTGCCAATCGCCCCGCGCCCAACGGTGCTGGCGCAGCGCCGCCACATCGTAGCGCGCCGGATAATCCTCAATCACTTCGATGTCCGAAGCCAGGCCCGCACGGGCAAATATGCCTTCAAACAAGTCATGGCTGAGCATGGTGTCTTCGGGCACGCGGTCCTTCAGCGCCGCCTCGAAGGCATCAACATCATAGATGCCCTTGCCGGCGTAAGAGCCTTCGTCGAACATATCCTGATAAACGTCTGAAATGGCGGCGGCGTAAGGATCAATACCGTTTTGCGTCGAAAAGATGCGTTGATACAGGGAGCCCCCTTCGCCTATGGGAAGCGATGGCGTAACGCGCGGCTGGAGTACGCCATAACCCTCCAAAACCCGGCCTGTTGCCGTGTCAAATTTTGGCTTGTTAAGGGGATGCGCCATCTTGCCAATCAGCTTGCGAACGCTGCCGCGCGGCAGGCGTGTATCGCCATCCAATGTGATGACGTAATGCACCCCCGTGGGCACATTTTCGCATTCGCTGAAGCCGCCCGTCTCGGCGTCACGCAACATCAGGTTGAGTTGATGCAGTTTGCCGCGCTTGCGCTCCCATCCCATCCAGCAGCCTTCGCTGGCATTCCACAGGCGTTCGCGATGCAGCAATATAAATCTTGGCCCGGCCAAACCTCTGGCGTAGCGCTCGTTCAGTTCGGCAATGCCGGCCTTTGCAGCGTCCAGCAATCGGGCATCACCCGGCATGTGCCTGGTGCTGGAATCTGCCCAATCCGATAAAAGTGCAAAATAGATTTCGCCATCCGGGCTGGCCAAATGATGCACTTCCAAAGTTTCAATGATTTCGGCAACGCCATCAATCGATGTCAACAAGGTGGGCACCACGACCAGGGTGCGGAGCGACTCGGGAATGGATCCCTTCAGTTCAAACGCGGGCAGGGCGACGGGCCCTATGGCTTTGACCACCAATATATTGACCAAGCCGACAGCCGATTCGCTGATGGGGATCGCACTCAAAAGCACCAAAGCCATCAGCCAGCCAAGGCCAAGCCCTGTGCCAGAAAAGGCCCAAACAACCCCGAGCAGAAATCCAAAAATGGCAAGCGCAATGGCTCCCGTATAGCCGCCAACGCCAATGGCACGAACCAGGCGTTTGAGCCGGAGCGCTGGCTTGGGGTGAAAGCCGAGGACGCGTTCGAAATTGCGTCGCCCATCGCCGATGAGCCAATAACCTGTGCCTCGCCCGTCGGCGACATTGGAGCGCGCAAGCGCGAGCTGCGCGATTTCCGCTTCACTGTGGGGGGCACCGCGCGCCAGTTCCTCAATGGCGCTACGATAGAGATTGCGGGTGGCAAAATCCATTTTTGGGTAGTCGGGTTCAGCACTCAGCACCCGCTGCACCAAGCTCATGCTTTCGAACAGCTCAGCCCAGTCGACGCTGGCAATCATGCGCAGGCTGTTGACGATATTGCTGACAGTGACGGTCGCAGCGCTTTGCCGCAAATGCTCGTCGCCTACCACTTTTTCAGGCGTGCTTTCGCGCGCGGCGAGGCTGCTTTCCAGCCAGGTTAGCGCCGGAATCACCCGCTCGTCCTGATCATGCAAGCGCTGCAAAAGCTGAACGGCAAAAGCATCCGTCACCTGCGTCAACTCAATGCGGGCCAACAGGGCTTTGCCGTCAACGGGCGCGATTGTGGTCGCATTGAGCAGGTCTGTGGCGAGATCATTGGCTCTGCCACGATCAGAGCGGCTGGTCACGATCAAATCGGCCAGTCGTCGCAGGTTCTCGATCAGGACGATCCGCAAAGTGATCGACAATGCCCAAAGCTCGCCGATCGTCAGTGGCTGAATTTCCTGATAGGCGACGATAAAGCGGCGCAGAATGTTCGAGTCGTAGCGGCTGTCTGTATGCGCGATAAACGCCCAGGCAATGCCGAAAACGCGGGGATAACCGGCAAACGGGCCGTTTTCCAGCTTGGGCAATTGGCGATAATAGCCGGGCGGCAAATCAGACCGCACCTCGCGAAACTGCTGCTCGACCAGGTGATAATTGTCGATCAGCCATTCGGCGGCAGGGGTGATGGCCTGCCCATCTTCAACCGCCTTTGACATGGCCTGATAAGCACCCAGAAGCGCCCCGCCATTATCGGCAAGGCGCGTAGCGAGCGAGGCGAGGCGTCTGGGCCGCGCAACAATCTTTTGCGTGGCAGCCAGGCTTCGGGCATGTGCCTCCAACCGCTCAATGCCAAACAGCTCTTCACGAATGGCGTTGGTACTGTTCCACGGAGAAGGCATCGTTTGCCCCGTCGAACGTGATTGCAAAATGTTCAGCATTTCAACCTTTGAATCCTGGTTTAGTTGGGGACGGTCAATGAATTCGCGAAAATAAATCGCCCGGCGAGGCAAAAGGTTGCAATCGGCACATAATATTTTTGGCTTCTCGCCGAGCTTAGGGAGGCATAGGGTGGTCGATGCTGCGCGTAGCGCTTCAGTTGTCGGTAAATCTGTAGCCAATTTTACGGATTTTCAAATGTGCGCTGGAACCTTCTCTCATTTGAGGCGTTGGTGTTGCTTCAATATGGGAGAGCAAGTCATGTCTTTGGGAACCATTGTAATCATTATCCTGATACTCATGCTGGTGGGCGCTTTGCCAAGCTGGAGTTACAGTTCGCATTGGGGGCATTGGCCGTCGGGTGGCCTTGGTCTTGTTCTGGTAATTGTGCTCATCTTGGTGTTGTTAGGGCGAATATAGCGCCCGATCCGCGCTAAAGGCGTCATGCGGTTTTAAGCTTTGGCTTTTGATTAAAAAACAAAGCCTGGCTTATTACCGCTTTCACCATTTCGGTGCGGAAGGGTTTGGTGATCAAGAAAGTTGGCTCGGGCCGCTCACCCGTCAGCAAGCGCTCTGGATAGGCGGTGATGAAGATCACGGGCACATTATGGGTCTTGATGATTTCATTGACTGCTTCGAGGCCCGAACTGCCATCTGCCAATTGGATGTCGGCCAAAATGAGGCCCGGGGGGTGGCGGTCGGAGGCCGCCAGCGCTTCGCTTCGGGTTCGAGCCACTTCGGTGACGCGATGCCCCAGGCTTTCCACCAGCGTTTCAATGTCCATGGCGATCATCGGCTCGTCTTCGATGATCAAAACATCAGCCGCGATCTGATCGGCCAGTTCCTGACTGGCCTCCGTCACCAGAGCTTCGGCCTCCGGCGTCGGGCAATCCAATATCGCGGCGATTTGGGCGCCGGAAAAGCCTTCCACGGCACTCAGCAAAAAGGCCACGCGCGGGCGCGGCGTCAAGATAGCGAGGCGTTCCAACCCGACGACCTGAAGATTGCCGTTGCCTTTGGCGGCAAGCGGTTCGTCGGTATTGAACGAGACCGAGCTCCATACGCGAAAAAGAGCCTTGTAAAGCGCAATTCGCGGCTCGATGGCGGCATCAAATGCCGATGGATCAGCTAAAATGGTCTCAAGGGTAGCCACGGCGTAAGCATCGCCCGCCGGTTGGCTCCCGCAGATGGACCGTGCGAAGCGGCGCAGGTAGGGCAGGTGCGGTGATATGGCTTGCGATATGGACATTTTCCCTCAATCCGATTGAAACGTGTAAATTTCGAAAGGTACTGGTGCTGGATAACGCCGGGGTGCGGGAATGGTTCCGTCTTTCAGATTATTATTTTGCATGGGCATATTATTTTGTGATTGTTGGAACAAATTGTCAGCAGGCGCGTTCGTTCGTTTACAAAACCGCATTTTTTTGACGGTGCGCAAAGGCCAGCCTGGAATCGGAAGACGCGCCAATTCGTGATTTTGGAGCCATGGGGGGAAAGACGTGCAAGACGATGGTAAGGCAAAGGATCGCAAGGCAAAGGAGGCTAAAAAGGACATGATTGTTTCATCATCGTCACTCATCAAGCAAAATGGTTCAGCGGGCGCGACTGCCAAGCGTGGGCCGCCGCTCAGCGCCGATATTCAGGCGCGCATCGGACGTAAATTGCTCGAAGTTTATGACGAAGTGCTGTCGCAGCCGGTGCCGGACCGGTTTTTGCAATTGCTGAATGCGCTCGACGAAAAGACCAAACCGCAGTCGCCGGCAACTGATAAGAAAAGCGACGGTTCCTGACGGCTTTTTGGCAGGCAAATCCTGCGGGCGGCGCATGACAAACTTGTATGGAGTTGGCCTTTGAACGATGTCGCCGCACGAATGAAGAACGACATGCTCGCCGCAATCCCGGCATTGCGGGCCTTTGCATTGTCCCTCTCCCGAAAGCCGGATCGTGCAGATGATCTGGTGCAGGAAACGTTGATGAAAGCTTGGGCCAACATGGCCTCCTTTGTGCCCGGCACTAATCTGCGGGCGTGGCTCTTCACCATTCAGCGCAACATTTTCTATTCGCAATATCGCAAACGCCGCGAGGTCGAGGACGCCGACGGGCACAAAGCCGCGATGCTGTCCTCGCCGCCCGCGCAACTCGATCACATGGATTTTCAGGATTTTCGGATTGCTTTGGACACACTTCCCGTTGATCAGCGCGAGGCCCTGATTTTGATTGGTGCCTCGGGCATGTCCTATGAGGAGGCGGCGGAAGTGTGTGGTTGCGCCATCGGGACCATCAAAAGCCGCGTCAATCGTGCCCGTGTGAAATTGGCTGAGATTTTAGGCCTCGACAATTTCGAGGCGGTGCCCCCCGCACCCGATGCGCCTGTCTTTGGCCAGGTCTCCGCCCAGCCACCGGCAGCCCAAGCCCAAGAGCGGGCGAAGCTGCGGATGTAAATTTTCATGGAGCGCAGCAACATGGATCGCGGCCCCGGAAACCGGGGTCGGCATCCCGGAATTTGGGTTTTGGCCCGCCAACATCGCAGGCGCCGAGTGGGAAAACAATCTCAATGCCAAGCTATCTTGATCCAAATGGCATAAAAAATCCTGTCACATCAATGCCCGACTTGGTTGCCTTCGACGCCAAGGATTGCAGCCTCCAAGATTTGCGGGCGACGAATTTCCGGCTTTTGGTTGGTGCAATCGCCCTGCTGATTGTCTGCGCCGGCTTGGTTTGGCAAGGCTTGATGGGCGACGCCGGCAATTACGCCAGCTTGCTGTCCTTTTTGGGTGTCAGCGCGCTTGCAGCCGTATTGGTGATCGGAGACCGGAAGGCGCGAAAGATTGTGTTGCAGCGCCGCGCCACACTCAAGGCGTTGTTGAACGCCAATGTCCTGTTGCGCCTTGCCCAGACTGCCAATGAGATCGCGATTGTCGATTGGGATTGCGCCAATGACCATGCGGTATGGAGCTTGAATTTTGTTGACGTCTTTGGCATTCCAAGTGCCACTCCGCCCACAAAGACGCCTTATGCGCTCTTCATAGAGCTTGTGCACCCGGATGATCGCTCGCGAATTGACGCGATGCACCATCGGATATTGAAAACCGGCGGCACTTTCAGCGAGGAGTTTCGCATCCTGACCTTGACCGGCGCCATCCGCTGGATTGCGATACGGGGCGAGGTCTTTTGCGATGAATATGGCACTCCCCAGCGCTTTATAGGCTCAAATTTTGACATAACTGAACGACGCCAGAACGAAGACCAATTGAAACAAAGCCTCGCAATCATTGAACTTGCCAATGATGCGGGCGAAATCGGTGTCTGGAATTTCGACAGCCGGACGGGCCGCGGCACTTGGGATGAACGCACGCGCAACATTCTGGGTCTTGCCGCCGCCAAAGAGAACGTCAATCTCACCCATTTCAAGAATGCCATTCACGAGGATGATCGGGCGCGAACCCGTTCGGTGATCTTGGCTGCGCTGAAAACGGGAGAGAAATTTCTGGTCGAAGCGCGCGTCTATCGCCCGGATCGCAGCATTCGATGGGTTCGCATCCGTGGCATGGCGGAGATTGATCCCATTTCAAGGCGCGCCATGACCATGACCGGGATCATGTTTGACATTACCGAGCGGCGTCAGCACGAGACCCATTTGCGGTTTTTGATGCGGGAGTTGACCCACCGATCGAAGAACCTGCTTGCTGTGATCCAGGCCATGGCGCGCCAGA
This sequence comes from Hyphomicrobiales bacterium, assembly GCA_019075865.1. Taxonomy (GTDB): domain Bacteria; phylum Pseudomonadota; class Alphaproteobacteria; order Rhizobiales; family Beijerinckiaceae; genus REEB77. The sequence goes on from JAGXAN010000002.1 coordinate 226,626, forward strand.
CGGGCGGAGATTCAACCTCACTGGACGAATTTCAGGCCCGGTTCTCCGCGCGTTTGCAAGGCCTGGCCGCCTCGCATGACCTTCTGGTCAATGAGGATTGGCAGGGTGCGGATATTGCCGATATCGTGCGTTCGCAAGTGGGCCATTTCACCGATCAGATCGGTGATCGCTTCCACCTTTCCGGTCCTTCCGTTCAGTTGAAGCCGGAAGCCGCCCAAAATGTCGGCCTCGCCTTGCACGAGCTCTCAACCAACGCTGCCAAATATGGCGCATTGGCCAATGCGACCGGCAAGGTCGATGTTTCATGGCGCGTGGAGGGCACGCCATTGGTGGACCGCCGCCTGGTGATGGTTTGGCACGAAATGGGTGGACCTTTGGTTACCCCGCCAACCCGCCGCGGCTTTGGCTCCATTGTGACCGAGCGCATCGTTGCACGGGCATTGGAAGGCAAGGTCACCATGGCTTTTGACCCGGATGGTGTGACATGGACACTGGAGATTCCGGCAGCCTATATGCTCGCCGATGCCGGCCCATTGCCGCTCAAGTGACAACAGCCCGCGCGGATTGACAGTCTATTCATCGTGTATTCTAAAATATATCATCAGATGGAACCTTCGCGAGTTTAGTGCGTTGCATTACTGATGCAAACTAAACGAGGAGACTTTCATGTTGAAATCTATTTCCAAAATTCTGATGGTTGGTTTAGGCGTAATTACTTTGGCGGCCTGCTCAACGACGGAGGACCGCATTGGCGGCGCAGGCGCAGGCGCGCTGGTAGGTTCGGTTGGCGGGCCTGTGGGGGCAGGCGTCGGCGGCATTGCAGGTGCCATTGTCGGCCCAACCGTGGTTCACCATGTGGTCAATGGGCATCGCCGTTATTATCATCGTCATTATTATCACGGCCGTCATTATCGCTATCATCACCGTGTTTATCACCCCACCAACGGTTGAGCGCGTCCAATAGTTTAATTTCATAAATTGGCTGCGGCACGGGGGAATGGCATATGCCAAACCCAGCGCCGCAGCTTCGTCGTTTGAAGGGCACGGCGGCCTGGCCTTGCCCGCCGCGACACTCAAAAAGCATCGCGCCGGGCGCTTCATCCATCCAGCCGGAGCTGGGGTGCTACATCATTCCAAGATAGCTTGAGCTGTAATAGGTGCGCATTTTCTCGTCATAAGCGCCGTCGACAGTCATCTGATCCTGATATTCCGGGCTGTCTTTTACTTTTTGCCGGTCAACGGTCACATGAATGAGACGCTCGGACCATGAGATCTTCTTCACCAATTGCGGGGAAAGCAAAACCTGCCGCCCCGGCCACCAATTGCGCGTATCCACTTTGATGTAGCGAATGACCCAGGTTTCATCGTCAATCAAAAAATCGGCCGCATGGCCAATCTCGCCATCGGTTGCGTGGATGTGATAGCCGATCACCGATTCCACGCTGCGCAAATGCGGATCCTCATGGCTGCGCGGATGCGTCACCTTGCCCTTGGTTTGCATGTCGGGTGGCAGAGGTGCCTGAAACGGCACGGCGATCGCATTGCTGAGCGGATAAAGCCCGCCGCCCCAATAGGGCCCGAGACCGTAAAACTCATAAATATTGACCTCATGCTGACGCGATACCGTTTTGTGGGTATCGCTTTCCGGGCTGTCCTTGACCTGTTGCCGGGTCAAATTCACCGAAAGCCGCCCAAGGCTGCGGTCAACCGCATTCAGCGCGGAGCACGGGATCAGCACCTTGCGGCCCGGCAACCAATTGCCGGTATCGACCTCAAGCCAACGCGCAGTCCAATTGGAATCCTCGAACAATATGTCAGTCACGGCACCCAGGTCTCCGTCACTCGCATGAATGGCGAAGCCCCGTATTGAAGATGAATTCCATAGCATGGTGAACCCCTTTTGTTTGATCGCCGCGCCGAAACCGGGGTCTCTGTCCTGATGGGAGCCCCGTCACCGACGCCAGTGCCTTCTCATATATGGGTGCGGCGCGGCGTAGCCGTAAGGTTGCGCATAATAGTAATTTGGCTGCCCATAAGCGCCATAAGAATAGCTGTCATAGCGCTGCTGCGCGATGCCCTGACACAACGCGCGACGGAGAGAATGGTTGCTTTGCGATTCATGATTGCTGGATGGGGTGGGGGAGTGGTGCTTAGAGCTTTATAGAATCCAGTTGCTGCGCGAGCACCCCACAAACCCTCTATTTAGCCCCCTACATAGCCGAATAATCCTCCACATCCTGCGGCACCTTCAACCCTTCGTCGGGCAAGTCGAGTTCGGCAAAGGGCACGCAGGATTTGTCCGCTATGCGCTTTTTGCCGTGCATCACCACGAGGCCGGATATGGCGGACGCGCCGACATTGGCATTGCCTTCCGCGCTATAGACAATGTAGCTGTACTCGCCCTTGGTGAATCGAATTTGGTATTCCATGCCCGCAAACCGTTGCTGCATTTGCCAGATGTTGCCAGCTTTGGGCGAGCCGATGATCGATATTTCGTCCCGGCCCGGCGTTCCAAAGTGATAAACGATTTGCCCGCCTGTCACATCCACCAAAACCCGCTTGGCACCAAACGCGCAGGAAAACAGCTTTGTCGTGTCAGTTTTGGCATATGCCACCGGGCCTTGGCCAAGGGCCGCAAGCCCAATCAATCCGAGCATAGGAATCCATTTCATAAGCACGTGCCTCCCACAAGATTTTGCCCAGTATCGGTCGCGCCATGCGCCTTGTCACCAGTGCCGGTCTGGCCTGCAATTTGGGAGGTGGCGAGCAATTGCCGGGCCTTGTCCTGAAAGGCTAGCCAAGTGTTTTCCAACTGGCCGACGCGCGGTGCCACCCATGCGATCTGTCGCACCAGCGCAGCCAGCATCCGCAGCTTCTGGTGAAGCTCGGTGGCCCTTGACGCCAGCGCCTGGTAATCGCTGGCCGCCAGATAATCACCGTTGCGCCGGATGCACACGCCAAGGCAGTTTTGCGGTGCCTCGACCTGTCCGCAGGTGGCGCATAGCCAGACGGTGGCCTGCCCGATATCGCCCTTTTCGTCGTTGGGTGGCGCATTCAGGATGGGCGCGGCGGCGGTGAGGGCTTCGCGCGCGCGCAACTGAAGGCGGCGGTAGGCCGTCTCCAAATCGCCATGCCCGACATCAAGCGCCGATAGGGCAGCAACCACGACCGCAAGTGCCGCGGCATGTTCCCGCATTGTGAGAAAGTCATGCAGCAATTGCGCATATTCCTGCGCGCCGACAATTTCCAGCTTGCGAAAGTCACATTTGGCGATGCACGGCTCCAGATTGCCCATGGCACCACATCCGATACAGCGCCAAAGGGTCCAGCAGTCGGGCAGTGTCGTCTCGTCGAAGGGCAGGCTCTCAGTATCAGAATTTGGCATTGAACGGGCTTCCACCTTGACACGCGACCCTAGGGCCGAGCCCAAGTGGAATTCAATCAAGTTTTTGGCCATGGACAGAACGATTATGGAATTGGAGACGTTTTGTCTCAGGCAAATCGACAAAACCCGATCTGCCCGCTTCAATCCCTCGAGCTCAGCGGTGGATGCCAGGTGCTTCCTGCCCGGTGCGGGCGACATATTCGCTATAGCCGCCGCCATATTGGTGGATGCCCTCGGGGGTCAATTCCAGCACGCGATTGGAGAGGGCGGCCAGAAAGTGGCGATCATGCGACACAAACAGCATCGTGCCCTCATATTGCGACAGGGCCGTGATCAGCATTTCCTTGGTGACAATGTCGAGATGGTTGGTCGGTTCATCCAGCACCAGGAAATTGGGCGGATCAAACAGCATCAAAGCCATGACCAGTCGCGCCTTTTCGCCGCCCGAAAGCACACGGCATTTCTTTTCGACATCGTCTCCGGAAAAGCCGAAAGCGCCCGCCAATGCGCGCAGCGAGCCTTGACCCGCCTGCGGAAACGCATCCTCCAGCGTCTGGAAAATCGTGCGCTCGCCATCGAGCAATTCCATGGCGTGCTGGGCAAAATAACCCATTTTCACGCTGCCCCCCAATGTCACCGCCCCGCCGTCGGGCGACGTTGTGCCGGTCACCAGCTTCAACAAGGTTGATTTGCCCGCACCATTGACCCCCATGACGCACCAGCGCTCCTTGCGCCGCACTTCAAAATTCAGGCCTTCGTAAATGCGCAACTTGCCGTAGCTTTTGTCGACGCTTTTGATGCTGACAATGTCTTCGCCCGAGCGCGGGGCTGGCTGGAATTCAAAAGCCACGCTCTGACGCCGTTTTGGCGGCTCAACACGCTCGATCTTGTCGAGTTTCTTCACCCGGCTCTGCACCTGCGCCGCATGCGAGGCGCGCGCCTTGAAACGCTCGATAAACTTGATTTCCTTGGCCAGCATGGCTTGCTGGCGCTCGAATTGCGCCTGCTGCTGCTTTTCATTCTGCGCCCGCTGCTGCTCATAAAATTCGTAATCGCCCGAGAAGGTCGACAAAGCGCCGCCATCGATCTCGATGATCTTGGTAACAATCCGGTTCATGAACTCGCGATCATGCGAGGTCATCATCAACGCGCCTTCATAGCCCTTGAGAAATTCCTCCAGCCAGATCAGGCTTTCGAGATCGAGATGGTTGCTGGGCTCATCCAGCAACATGACATCGGGGCGCATGAGCAGGATGCGGGCCAGAGCCACGCGCATTTTCCATCCCCCCGATAGCTTGCCGACATCGGCATCCATCATTTCCTGGCTAAAGCTGAGGCCGGCCAGCACTTCGCGCGCCTTGCCTTCCAGGGCATAGCCGTCGAGGTCCTCAAAACGCGCCTGCACCTCGCCGTAACGCTCGATAATCGCGTCCATATCGTCGATTTGCGCCGGATCGGCCATGGCGGCCTCCAGCTTGCGCAATTCTCCCGCCACTTCGCTTACCGGCCCAACGCCATCCATTACCTCGGCCACAGCACTGCGCCCGGACATATCACCGACATCCTGGCTGAAATAGCCGATGCTGATACCGCGATCGGCCGCAACCAACCCCTCGTCGGGTGCCTCCTGCCCGGTCATCAATCGGAAAAGCGTGGTCTTGCCCGCGCCATTGGGGCCAACCAGCCCGGCCTTCTCCCCCCGGAGCAGAGAGGCCGAGGCCTCGATAAACACGATCTGGTGACCATTCTGCTTGCTGATATTTTCGAGACGAATCATGTGCGCGGACAACCTTTGAACTGGGAATGCGGCCTTATGGCACGTTTCGGCCAAGCCGTGGAGTGGGCAAATCGCGCAACTGGATAGCGTGTGTTTGGCGCTCTTCACAAGGCTTCACCCGCGCGTCATCATGGCATTCGCATTATGGGCCTGCGCATCGCCGCTGGTGGCGGCATGGGCATAAAAGGCTGCGTGAGGACATATGCGGGTTTTGGTTACCGGCTCGGCCGGGTTTATCGGCTTTCACCTCTGCCAGCGCTTGCTGCGCGAGGGGCACGAGGTGATGGGTCTGGATGGCTTTACCCCCTATTACGACACAGCCCTCAAGCACGCACGCCATGCGCAATTGATGCTTTTTCCAAAATTCACCGGCCACACCGGGATGTTAGAGGATGCGGGCGTGCTGGCGGCGGTCTTTGCCGAAGGCCGTTTTGACCGCGTGTATCATCTGGCGGCGCAGACGGGCGTGCGCTACAGCCTCGAAAATCCGAGGGCCTATATTGAAAGCAACATTCTTGGCACGTTCAACCTGCTGGAAATGCTACGTATATTTCCGGTTGAACACTTTCTGCTTGCCTCCACCAGTTCGGTATATGGCGGCAATGCCAAATTGCCATTTTGCGAAAGCGATGCCACCGGCAGTCCGCTGACGCTTTACGCGGCCAGCAAGATATCCACCGAGGCCATGGCTGCCAGCTATAGTCATTTGTGGCAGATTCCAACCAGCGCGCTGCGCTTTTTCACGGTATATGGCCCTTGGGGGCGCCCGGACATGGCCCTGTTCAAATTTACCAAGGCCATCATCGAAGGCGCGCCAATCGAGGTTTATAACAGCGGCAGGATGCGGCGGGACTTCACCTATGTCACAGATCTGGTGGAGGCAATGATGCGGCTGGCGGAATGTCCGCCCATCGCGGCTAAGGGAACACCGTTTCAGGCAGTCAATCTGGGCGCGGGTAACCCGGTGGAACTCGTCGATCTCATCGCGGCAGTCGAACTTGCGGTTGGCAAGAAGGCCCTGCGTCGCCATCTGCCAATGCAAAAGGGCGATATGCTGGAGACATTTGCCGACGTGTCAAAGCTCAAATCCCTGACCGGTTACGTGCCGACCACTTCCCTTGTCGACGGGGTCGGGCAATTTGTGGAATGGTATCGCGCCTATCACCAAGCCTAGATTTGCAGCACCGCCTATTTTTGCATCACAGATTGCATCCTGCCTATTTTATGTGCGTTTACGTAGTGCCCTATTTTGTGGCGAATTTCAAAATGTTGAATAATATTCCATTGAAATTCAATGGATTGCACCAAAAATAAAATTTGGCCGCGATATTGCTTTGCCCTCCTTGTCTCAGCCGTATTGGTTGATGATCGCATTATGTGCGGTTCACCGACTAGCCATTAGGGGTTCCTATGTCAGTATCTCGTCGTAGTTTGTTGCGCAGTTCTGTCGCCATGCTGGGCGCAGTGTCGCTCAATAGTAAATTTGCTTTCGCCGCCGACGGACCGATCAAGATTGGCATTTTGCATTCGTTGTCCGGCACCATGGCCATCAGCGAAACCACGCTCAAGGATGTCATGCTGATGCTGATTGCCGCACAAAATGCCAAGGGCGGCGTTTTGGGTCGCAAGCTTGAGGCGGTGGTTGTGGACCCGGCCTCCAACTGGCCGCTTTTTGCCGAAAAGGCCCGCGAATTGATTTCAAAGGATGGCGTATCGGCCATCTTTGGCTGCTGGACATCGGTATCACGCAAATCGGTTTTGCCGGTGGTAAAGGAACTGGACTCGATACTCTTCTATCCCGTGCAATACGAAGGTCAGGAGAGCGAGCGCAACGTGTTTTACACCGGTGCCGCCCCGAACCAGCAAGCCATTCCCGCCGTTGATTATTTGATGAGCAAGGATGGTGGCTCTGTAAAGCGCTGGGTATTGGCGGGCACGGACTATGTCTATCCGCGCACCACCAACAAAATCCTGGAAGCCTATCTCAAATTGAAGGGCGTGGCGCAGGAAGACATTCTCATCAACTACACGCCATTTGGCCAATCTGATTGGCAAACCATTGTCTCCGACATCAAGAAATTCGGGTCGGCCGGCAAAAAGACCGCCGTGGTTTCCACCATCAACGGCGATGCCAATGTCCCCTTCTACAAGGAACTCGGCAATCAGGGCATCAAGGCGACCGATATTCCGGTTGTTGCCTTCTCGGTCGGTGAAGAAGAACTGTCGGGCATGGACACCAAGCCGTTGGTTGGCCATCTTGCGGCATGGAATTACTTTGAATCGGTGGATACCCCGATCAACAAAGCATTTATCGCCCAATGGCATGCCTATACCAAGAACCCGAAGCGCACGACCAATGATCCGATGGAAGCGGCCATGATCGGCTTCAGCATGTGGGTCAAGGCGGTGGAGAAGGCCAATTCCTTCAAGCCGGATGACGTGATTGATGCGATCATTGGCGTTAGCGTCCCCAACCTCACCGGCGGCACAGCGACCATGATGCCCAACCACCACATCACCAAACCGGTGTTGATTGGTGAAATTCAGGCGGACGGGCAGATCGACACCGTCTGGCAGACGCCCGGCACTGTCGTCGCGCAGGAATGGTCTCCCTACCTGCCGGAGTCGAAAGATCTGATCTCCGATTGGCGCAAGCCATTGTCCTGTGGCAATCTGAACGTCAAGACCGGGCATTGCGGCTAAGCCCTTGAACTGAAAATCTCGCCTGGCATCGCATATGCCGGGCGGGCCATCTCATTCACATACAAATATCATTGGGGTTTCCATGCATTGGTTGCGGCTTTTAGCCTTGTGGGTGGCAATAGCCATATTGCCGCAGAATGCATTCGCGGAGGGGCCGGATACGGCACTGGCCCGCTTTGCGCAGCATAATTTTATGGAATCAGCCAAAGCCGTGCGTGAATTGGCCAGTGACCAATGGTCGGGTGCCGGGGCCGTGCTGGCCGCACTTTCGGACAATCGCCTGTATTATGATGCCGCTTCCAAGGTCATCTATTTCAAGGATGAAAAAGGCACGCTGCACACCGCCAGGGACGGGCTGCCAGCGGCGGGCATTGACGTTGCCACCCTCTCGCCGGTGCACTTGAACAATGCGGTGCGCTCAGCCCTTGAGGATGCGAAGGGCAGCATGACCATGGTCTCGGCAGATCCCGTGCAGCGCCTTTCGGGCGCGAAAGATGCCTTTCGGGCGCATGATCCTGCGGCCTTGCCCGCCATCACCGCCGAACTCGCCAAGGAAACCGATCCTGAGGTGAAATTGGCACTGCAACAGGCTCAGGCCGCCATCATCGCCGCTTCGGTAGACGCCCCGATTGCGCAGCGCTTGGATGCGATCAAGGTGGTTCAGGCGCGCGGCGATGATTTGGCCCTATCCGTATTGTCCGCCATTGGTAACAATGCGCAAGGCGAGGTAAAGACCGCAGCGCTCGCCGCCACCGCCAACCTGCAAGCGACAGCGGCGATATGGGCCAACGTGCAGAATGTCTATTACGGCCTGTCTCTTGGCTCTGTGCTGCTCCTGGCCGCCATTGGCCTTGCCATCACCTTCGGTGTTATGGGCGTCATCAACATGGCGCATGGCGAGATGGTGATGCTGGGGGCCTACACAACTTATATCGTTCAGCAGTGGCTGCGCGCCTATCGCCCGGAATGGTTCGATGCCTCCCTGTTCATCGCGATTCCGCTGGCCTTTCTGGTCACCGGATTCATCGGTGTCATCATCGAGCGCACGATCATCCGTTTCCTTTACGGGCGACCGCTGGAAACGCTGCTGGCAACTTTCGGCCTCTCGCTGGTCCTGCAGCAGGCAGTTCGCACGATATTTGGTGCCGATAATCGCAACGTCGGCGCGCCGCATTTCATGAGCGGCATATTCCATCTGGGTGGCCTCTCGGTCACTTACGGCCGCATGTGGATCATCCTGTTTTCGATTTTGGTTTTTCTCGGGCTGCAAATGCTGCTGCGGGCCACTTCCTTTGGCCTGAAAATGCGTGCAGTGACACAAAACCGGCGCATGGCTTCTGCAATGGGCATTGACACCAACAAGATCGATGCGCTCGCCTTTGGACTGGGTTCAGGCATTGCCGGCATCGCCGGAGTGGCGCTGTCGCAACTGGATAATGTCTCGCCAAACCTCGGACAGAGCTACATTATTGACAGTTTCATGGTGGTGGTCTTTGGCGGCGTCGGCAACCTTTGGGGCACACTGGTCGCCGCCATGTCGCTGGGCGTTGCCAACAAGATTTTGGAGCCATTTGTTGGGGCGGTGCTGGGCAAGATCCTCATCCTCATCTGCATCATCCTGTTCATTCAACGCCGTCCGCGCGGACTGTTTGCGCTTAAAGGCCGGGCGGTGGAATCATGAAACAGTCACTCTGGCTCGCCTTTGATCTCAAGACGCGCATATTCATCGCGCTTCTGGCGCTGGCAATCGTGATCGTGCCAGCCTCCGCCCTGCTCACCGCTCCGGGGTCGGCCCTTAATATTCCGGTTTATGCCATCGCTTTGATGGGCAAATACCTTTGCTATGCGCTTCTGGCTGTCGCCCTCGATCTGGTCTGGGGCTATTGCGGCATTCTATCCTTGGGTCACGGCGCATTTTTCGCGCTCGGGGGCTATGCGATGGGCATGTATCTCATGCGCCAGATTGGTGCACGCGGGGCTTATGGCAATCCGATACTGCCCGATTTCATGGTATTCCTGAACATCAATTCGCTACCCGTCACCTGGTGGGGTTTCCAGCATTTTCCCTATGCCATGTTCATGGTGCTGTTTGTGCCAGGATTGCTGGCCTTTGGCTTTGGCTGGTTGGCATTTCGCTCACGCGTCACGGGTGTCTATCTCTCCATCATCACCCAAGCGCTTACCTATGCCCTTTTGCTGGCGTTTTTCCGCAATGCGATGGGGTTTGGCGGCAACAATGGCCTCACCGACTTCAAAGATATATTGGGTTTCAAGATTGATGCCCTTGGCACGCGCATTCTGCTGTTTTGCGCCTCGGCGCTGGCCTTGGCACTGGGCGTCATCCTCGCCAGACTGGTCGTGACATCCAAATTCGGGAAAGTGCTGATCGCCATACGCGATGCGGAGTCACGGGTGCGTTTTCTAGGATACCGCGTTGAAAATTATAAGCTTTTCGTATTTACCATTTCAGCGATGATGGCTGGCGTTGCCGGTGCGCTCTACGTGCCGCAGGTGGGTATCATCAATCCTGGCGAATTTGCCCCGCAAAACTCGATTGAAGCGGTCATCTGGGTGGCAGTTGGTGGGCGCGGCACGCTGGTTGGGGCGGCGCTGGGCGCGATTTTGGTGAATTTCGGCAAAACCTGGTTTACCGGCGCATTGCCCGAATATTGGCTGTTCGTGCTGGGTGCCTTGTTTGTCCTCGTCACGCTGTTTTTGCCGGATGGGATATTGGGCATATTCAAACGCCGCCAACGACCGCAAGTGACCGTTGATCCTGTCGGGGAGGCGCAACATGGCGATGCCTAATTTGACCAATTCCGTGCTGTATCTGGATGGCGTCGAAGTCGCCTTTGACGGCTACAAGGCGCTGCGTGGGCTGTCGCTGGTGCTGGAGCGCGGCGAAATGCGCGCCATCATTGGCCCCAACGGGGCTGGCAAGACCACGATGATGGATATTATCACCGGCAAGACGCGGCCCGATTCGGGCGAGGTCTATTTCGACGGCTGGCAAGACCTGACGCTGCTGGACGAAGCCACCATCGCCGAATTGGGCATAGGGCGCAAATTTCAAAAGCCGACGGTGTTTGAAAGCCAAAGCGTCGAGGACAACATCTTGCTTGCGCTGAAAGCCCCGCGCACCGTGTTTGCCACGCTTTGGGGCCGCCCGGCCCAAGATCAGGCCGAACGGGTGGATTCCATTCTCGCAACCATCCGGCTCGCCGGGCAGCGCCGCAACCTCGCGCAAAGCCTGTCGCATGGCCAGAAGCAATGGCTGGAGATTGGCATGTTGCTGGCGCAGGACCCCAAACTGCTGCTGGTGGATGAACCGGTGGCTGGCATGACCGACGCCGAAACGGCCCAGACCGCTGAATTGCTGCGCGATATCGCGCGCGATCATTCCGTTGTCGTGGTCGAGCACGATATGGATTTTGTTCGCGCCTTGGGCGTCAAAGTCACCGTATTGCACGAAGGGGCCGTGCTTGCGGAAGGGCCTCTGGATGTGGTGAGCGCCGATCCAAGGGTCATCGAAGTTTATTTGGGGCGATAGGCAAAATGCTGGAAGTTGACAACATCGATCTCTACTACGGCGCTTCACAGGCCCTGCGTCATGTTTCGCTGCAGGCGCGGCCGGGGCGCATCACTTGCGTGCTTGGCCGCAATGGCGTTGGCAAGACATCGCTTCTGCGCGCCATTATCGGGCATCAAGCGATCGCGGGCGGACGCATCCTGTGGCAGGGCAAAGATGTGTCGAAGCTTCGCCCCTATGAGCGGGCAAGGGCCGGCATGGCGATTGTTCCGCAGGGCAGGGAGATTTTCCCCTTGCTCAGCGTCGCCGAAAATCTGGCCACCGGTTACGCGCCATTGCAGCGCCGCGAGCGGTTTATCCCGGATGAAATTTTCAGCCTTTTCCCGGTGCTTTCAACGATGATGAACCGGCGCGGCGGCGATCTCTCCGGTGGCCAGCAGCAACAATTGGCAATAGGTCGCGCCATGGTCATGCGTCCGAAATTGCTGGTTCTGGATGAACCGACCGAGGGCATTCAGCCATCCATCATCAAGGACATTGGTCGCGCCATTCAATATTTGCGCAGCCGTGGAGATATGGCTATCGTCTTGGTGGAACAATATTTCGACTTCGCCAAGGAACTCGCGGATGATTTTGTCGTCATGGATCGCGGGGCAGTGGTCATGGGCGGCGACAAGGCCGGCATGGTGGAGGCCGATGTGCGCAAAAGACTGTCGGTTTAGGGCTTTATCTTGGGCAGATGCAATTGAACATGCGGGTTGTGGCGGAAGATTATCGGTTGGGCGATGCCTTGAGCCCGCAGCGTGCACGCGGCGAGTTGAAGCTGGCTCTCGTCAATGACGGCGGCGCAGGCACGCGCCTTGCCGATCTTTATCAGGCTGGCTGCCTGAAAATCCGTTTTCCGCGTGCGCAGGATGTTGGAACATTCGAGGCGGTGACGCTTAATCTCTCGGGCGGCATTGCCGGCGGCGATCATCTTGACACCCATATTCATCTGGGCGCGAATGCGCAGGCACTGATCGCCGCGCTCGCCGCTGAAAAGGTTTATGGCGCGCGGGTTGGCGAATCGGCACGCGTTGAAACCCACATTCATCTGGAGGCTGGGGCCAGCCTCGATTATCTTCCGCAGGAGACCATCCTGTTTGACAATCTATGGCTGGAGCGCAACCTCACGGTGACCATGGCCGCCGATGCCCGCTATCTCGGGGTTGAGTGCCTGGTGTTTGGCCGGGCCGCCATGGGCGAGGTGCTGCGCCATGGCGAGCTTCGTGACCGGATCCGGATCACCCGCGCCGGACAATTGTTGTTCCTCGACCAGACGCGCCTTTCGGGCGATCTGGCAGCGCAATTGTCGGGCAAGGCCTTGGCTGGCGGCGCTGGTGCCTTTGCCAACATTGTATGTGTCGCCCCCGATGCAGGCGACCAATTGAACGCGATCCGTGAGGCCATCCGCCACGGCGGCGGCGAGGGGGCCGCCAGTGCTTTTTCGGGCATGGTGCTGGCACGCCTGCTGGCAAAAAACGCCGCCTCGTTGCGCGAGGGCGTTGTTAAAATTCTGGAAATCTGCCGCAAGGGCCGCGCTTTGCCGCGCGTCTGGCAAAGCTGAAAGGGGGAAAATGTGAATCTGACACCACGCGAAAAGGACAAGCTGCTGATCGCCATGGCCGCCATGGTGGCGCGCAAACGGTTGGAGCGAGGCGTAAAGCTGAACTATCCCGAAGCGATCGCCCTGATCAGCGATTTTGTCGTGGAAGGCGCGCGCGATGGCCGCAGCGTCGCGGAATTGATGCAGGCTGGCGCGCAGGTCGTCAGCCGCTCGCAGGTCATGGAAGGCGTGGCGGGCATGATCCACGATGTCCAGGTCGAAGCCACTTTTCCCGACGGCACCAAACTCGTAACCGTGCATGAGCCCATCCGATGAACGCAACCCCATTTCAACCTGGTGAAATCATCACCGAACCCGGCGACATTGAACTCAATGCGGGACAACAGACCCTGACCCTGCATGTCGCCAACACCGGTGACCGGCCCATTCAGGTCGGCAGCCATTATCATTTTGCCGAGACCAATGCGGCGCTGGAATTTGATCGCCGCGCTGCCCATGGCATGCGTCTCGATATTGCGGCAGGCACGGCGATAAGATTCGAGCCGGGCCAAAGCCGCGATGTAACCTTGATACCGTTCCGTGGCGCACGCCGCGTCATTGGCTTTCGTGGCCTGACCATGGGGGAAATCTGATGTCCCGGATTACACGCCGCGCCTATGCCGATATGTTTGGCCCCACAACCGGGGACCGTGTCCGCCTCGCCGATACCGAGCTTTTCGTCGAGGTCGAGAAGGACTTTACGACCTATGGTGAGGAGGTCAAATTTGGCGGCGGTAAAACCATTCGGGATGGCATGAGCCAATCGCAGGTAACCAACGCCGCCGGTGCCGTCGATACCATCATCACCAATGCGCTGATTATCGATCATTGGGGCATTGTCAAAGCCGATGTCGGTCTTGTCGCCGGACGCATCCACAAAATCGGCAAAGCTGGCAATCCGGATACGCAGCCCGGTGTCGATATCATCATCGGCCCTGGCACCGAGGTCATTGCTGGCGAGGGCAAGATCCTCACCGCTGGCGGCATGGATTCGCACATTCATTTCATCAGCCCGCAACAGGTGGATGAAGCGCTGTCGTCGGGCATAACCACCATGGTCGGCGGCGGCACCGGCCCGGCCACGGGCACCGCCGCCACCACCTGCACGCCTGGCCCCTTCCACATGGCGCGCATGCTGCAAGCTGCCGAGGGGCTGCCGGTTAATCTGGGCTTCAGCGGCAAGGGCAATGCGTCCCATCCCGCTGCCCTGATCGAGATGATCGAGGCGGGCGCATCCTCGCTCAAACTGCATGAGGACTGGGGCACCACGCCCGCCGCGATTGATTGTGCGCTCAGCGTCGCCGACGATTACGACGTGCAGGTCATGCTGCATTCCGACACACTGAACGAGAGCGGATTTGTCGAGGATACGATCAAGGCCTTCAAAGGCCGGGTCATTCATGCCTTCCATACGGAAGGGGCGGGCGGTGGCCACGCGCCCGACATTATCCGGGTGGCGGGCCTGCCCAATGTCCTGCCCAGTTCGACCAATCCGACACGCCCCTATACGATCAACACACTGGACGAGCACCTCGATATGCTCATGGTCTGTCATCACCTCGACAGCACCATCGCCGAAGACATAGCCTTTGCCGAAAGCCGCATCCGCAAGGAGACCATCGCGGCTGAGGATATTCTGCACGATCTGGGTGCCCTGTCGATGATGTCGTCGGACAGTCAGGCGATGGGCCGGGTCGGCGAGGTGATTATCCGCACCTGGCAAACCGCTCACAAGATGAAAGTGCAGCGCGGGCCGCTGGCAGGCGATGGCCGCGCCGACAATTTCCGCGTCAAGCGCTATATTGCCAAATATACCATCAATCCGGCGATTGCGCAGGGCATGGCCCATGAAATTGGCTCGGTGGAGGCTGGCAAACTCGCCGATCTCGTCTTGTGGTCGCCCGCATTTTTTGGCGTGAAGCCCGATATGGTCATCAAGGGAGGCACCATCGTCATGGCGGCCATGGGTGACCCCAACGCCTCCATCCCGACGCCGCAACCGGTGCATTACCGGCCGATGTTCGGGGCCTATGGCCGCGCCCTCATCGAGAGCTCGCTGCTTTTTGTCTCGCAAGCCGCGATGGCGAATAATCTGGGCCGGAAACTGGGCATTACCCGGCCGATGGTGGCAGTGAAAAACACCCGCACCATCAGCAAGAAATCGATGATCCACAATGATGCAACCCCGCATATCGAGGTGAATCCGGAAACTTATGAAGTGCGCGCGGATGGGCAATTGCTGACCTGTGAGCCAGCCCGCACCCTGCCGATGGCGCAAAGGTATTTCCTGTTTTGAAACCGCCCGATCCGGCCCATTTGCTGCAACTTCTGACCTGGCTTTCGCCGGCCTTTCCGACCGGCGGCTTTGCCTATTCAAACGGCCTCGAATGGGCGGTGGAGGCCGGAGACATCACCGATGAAAGCGGGTTGGGAGACTGGATTTCCGATCTCCTGCGTCATGGGTCGCTTTGGAGTGATGCCATCATCATGCGCAAAGCCTGCCGAGCGCCGCCAAGCCAATGGCAGGAATTGGCGGAGATGGCGCTGGCGCTGTGCCCGAGCCATGAGCGCCGCCTCGAAACCCTGGCGCAAGGCGCCGCCTTCCGGTTGGCTGCCGCGCCCTGGCCATGCCCGGCACTGGAGGGTTGGGCGCAAACGCCTTTGCCCTATCCGGTCGCCGTTGGCTTGCTGGCGGGCGCACATGATATGGTGGAAGATCAGGCCCTGGTCGCCTTTCTGCATGCGGCAACCGCCAATCTGGTTTCGGCGGGCGTGCGCCTGATACCGCTCGGCCAAACCTCCGGGCTGCGGATTCAGCGCCGGATCGAATCTGAGATCCTTCGGATGGTTGAAGGCACGCAAAATGCCACGCTGGACGATTGCGGCGGCCTTGCCTGGCGCAGCGAAATCGCCTCGATGAATCATGAAACTCAAACAACAAGGCTTTTCCGATCATGAGCAAATCTCCAAACGGCCCGCTTCGGCTAGGCATTGGTGGCCCCGTCGGCTCTGGCAAGACCGCGCTGATGGATGCCCTGTGCAAGACATTTCGCGACCGCTATGAAATTGCGGCCATCACCAACGATATTTACACCAAAGAGGATGCGGAATTTCTCACGCGGGCCGGTTCTCTGGCACCCGAACGCATTCTGGGCATAGAAACCGGGGGCTGCCCGCACACCGCCATTCGCGAGGATGCCAGCATCAATCTTGCCGGCGTTGCGCAATTGTGCCGCCAGTTTCCAGACCTTGAATTGCTGCTGATTGAAAGTGGCGGCGACAATCTGGCCGCGACCTTCAGCCCCGAACTGGCGGATTTGACGATCTATGTGATTGATGTGTCAGCGGGAGATAAAATTCCGCGCAAAGGCGGCCCCGGCATCACCAAAAGCGATTTGTTGGTCATCAACAAGATCGATCTGGCACCCATGGTCGGGGCCAGTCTGGAAGTCATGGATCGCGATGCCAAACGAATGCGCGGTGCCAAGCCTTTCGTTTTCGCCAACGTGCGGGCCGGGCAGGGCGTGGTGGAAATCGCCCGTTTCATCGAGCAGAAAGGCGGCCTTGGCCAGCCTTGAACCTCGCTTTCATTTCCTGCAAAATCGCAGTTGCGCGCTTTACCAATCCCATTCACACTGTCCCCAATGGTCGATCCATAACGGCCTGAAAACGCATTGACGGGGGGAAGTGATGACACAAACGTTCGATTCAACGTCGGCAGTAGATGAAGTTTTGCCAATTCCGCGCCTTGCCGCGCTGGGGCTGCAACATGTTCTGGTGATGTATGCGGGCTCGATTGCGGTGCCTTTCATCATGGCCGGCGCGCTGGGCCTGAAGCCCGATCAACTGGTATTGCTGTTGCGCGCCGACGTTTTTGCCTGCGGTCTCGCAACTCTCGTGCAAGCCTATGGTTTTCCGGGCGTGGGAATTCGGCTGCCTGTGATGATGGGCGTCAGCTTTGCTTCTGTGGGGCCCATGTTTGCCATGATTTCTGCCGCCAAGGCGGCCGCCGGTGCCGGGCAGTTTGATCCTTCCGCCGCTTTGTCGCTGATCTATGGAGCGGCCATTGGGGGCGGTGTGTTTGCGATTCTGGTCGCGCCCTTCGCGAGGCGTCTGCTGCCATTGTTCCCGCCTGTCGTCACGGGGTCGATTATCAGTGTCATTGGCCTGTCTTTGATGGGCATTGGCATTGGCTGGGCCGAGGGCCTGCACACGGCAGCAAAGCCGGATGCGCTGTCGGGCCTCGCGCTGTCTGCTTTCGTGCTTCTGGCGATTTTGGCGCTGACGCGTTACGGTAAGGGCTTTGTGCTGAATGTTGCGGTGCTTCTGGGAATCGTCGCGGGCGCAATCGTTGCATGGTTTACCGGCTTCATGAACGTCGACAATGTCGCCGCGGCACCCTGGCTGGATTGGGTGTTGCCGTTCCAATTCGGCTGGCCGACGTTTCAATGGGTGCCCATTCTCACTTTTTGTGTGGTCATGCTTGTCATTATGATTGAATCAACCGGCATGTTCCTCGCAGTGGGCGATCTGGCCGGGCGGCCAGTGACCGGCGATGATCTCACCCGGGGATTGCGTGCCGATGGTGTTGGCACCATTCTGGGGGCGATTTTCAACACATTTCCCTATACGTCCTACTCGCAGAATGTCGGGCTGGTCGGTGTCACCGGCGTGCGCTCGCGCTATGTCGCGGTGGCGGGCGGGCTGATCCTGCTCGCGCTCGGCCTCATGCCAAAACTCGCGGCACTGGCAGGTTCCATTCCGGTGCAGGTTCTGGGCGGGGCAGGGGTTGTCATGTTCGGCATGGTGGTGGCAACGGGCATCCGCATTTTAAGCCAGGTCGACTTCAAAGGCAGCCGCAATAACCTGTTTATCGTGGCGGTCTCCATCGGCTTTGGCATGATCCCGCTGCTCGCGCCCAATTTCTTTTCAAATTTCTATCCCGGATTAAAGCCTTTGCTGGGGTCCGGCATCATTCTGGCGACCATCAGTTCGGTGTCACTCAACGCGTGGTACAATGGCATGAGCCATCAAAGCACGGCGAAATAGCCCAAAAACACCGCAATAAATCGCGCTGGCGCAAAAGCAAAAAAAGTCCCTGAACCACGGTCTATGTGTCTCGAACGGAGGCTTGCAATCGATTACATTTGCAGTTAGCTTAGGCTTGCCATAAAAAATCACCCAAAACGGGACATCGGGAGGAAGTAATGAAATTAATGACTAGCCTGATTGCGCTTGCCGCTGCGGCGGCCATTTCGACGCCGGTATTGGCGGCAGAACCGTTGAAAGCAGAAGTCATTCACTGGTGGACATCGGGTGGCGAGGCCGCCGCGGTGAAAGTGTTCGCCGATGCCTATAACAAGGCCGGCGGTCAATGGGTGGATAGTGCCATTGCGGGCGGCGATGCGGCGCGCGCGGCCGGCATCAACCGCATCGTCGGTGGCAATCCGCCAACCATGATGCAGTTCAATACTGGCAAGCAACTCGATGAGTTGGTGAAGAATGATTTTCTGGCCAATCTCGATGCGGCTGCCAGCGCGGGTAACTGGAAAGCCGTGCTGCCAAAGGCGATTTTGAACGCCTCGATGCGCAATGGTCATTTTTACGCTTTGCCGGTCAATATTCACGGCCAGAATTGGGTTTTCTTCAATCAGAAGGCATTTGCCGAAGCCGGTATAACCGCCCCCAAGACCTGGGAAGATGTGCTGGCCGACGGCCCCAAATTGAAAGCCAAAGGCATTATCCCGCTCGCCCATGGCGGCCAGAAATGGCAGGACAAGATACTGTTTGATGCCGTTCTCGCTGGTGACGGTGGTGCAGCTCTGTTTCGCAAGGTCTACAGCCCCGATGCCCAGGCTGCCATCGCCGACCCCAAATTCAAGCAGGTTGCCGAGACTTTCAAAAAATTGCGCGGCTTGATGGATGAAGGCATGCCGGGCCGCAACTGGAATGATGCGACCGCCATGGTTATTACCGGCAAGGCCGGAATGCAGGTGATGGGCGATTGGGCCAAGGGTGAATTTCTGGCAGCCCACCAAACCGCCGGCAAGGAATATGGCTGCGCGGTGATCGGTTCGGGTTATATCATGGGCGGTGATGTTTTCGTATTCCCCAAGCTGAAATCGGCGGAGGGCACCGCCGCCCAGGCCCTGCTTGAAAAGGTGATGTTCTCCCCCGAAACACAGATCGCCTTCAACATGAAAAAGGGTTCGGTGCCGGTGCGCACGGACGTTGAAGCCACCGGTATGGACAGTTGCGCCCAGCAGGGCATGACGGCACTCAAGGACCCGGAGCGCCAGTTGCCGAGCGTGAGCTATCTCATCTCCCCGGATGAAGATGGTGCCTTGCAGGATGTGGTGACCCAATATCTCAACACGCCCGCTGAAACCTCCAGCGAATTTGTCTCCAAATTTGCGGCAGCCGTAAAGGCTTCCGGCTGAGGTTTCATCAATTTGACTTTGCCGGCCCAGCCGCGTGCTGGGCCGTTGCAAAGAGGGGGTGCCCGTGTCGGATTCGATTTTGCAGCAACCGCAACAAGGCGTCGAAAGACCGGGGTCGCGCTGGAGGGCGAGGCTGCGCACCCAATGGCCCGCCGCCATTGCGCTTCTGCCCGCGGCCCTGATCTTGCTGGTGGTTTACATCGGCACCATGGTGTGGACGTTGCGGCTGTCGTTCACCAGTTCCAAAATGCTGCCTGTGATGGATTTTGTCGGCTGGAATCAATATTTCCGCCTGTTCAATACCGAGCGCTTCATCATCTCGATCGACAATATCTGGGTGTTTGGCGTGCTTTTCATTCCCGGTGCACTCGTCTGCGGATTTATGCTGGCGGTTTTCATCGACCAGCGCGTGCGCGCCGAGGGCCTGTTGCGCACGATTTTTTTATACCCCTACGCCCTGTCTTTCATCGTTACGGGGCTGGTCTGGCAATGGTTTCTCAACCCGACCCTTGGCCTGCAAAAGGTCATCCATGACCTGGGCTTTCCGCATTTTCAATTTGACTGGATCGTCCAACCGACGCGGGTTGTCTATACGCTGGTGATTGCTGGCATCTGGCAGGCTTCGGGCCTGGTGATGGCGATATTGCTGGCCGGTTTGCGCGGCATTGACGCCGAATTGTGGAAAGCCACCAAGATTGATGCCATACCGGCCTGGCGGGTATACTTCTCGATTATCCTGCCCATGTTGTCGCCGATGATTGCAACCGCCAGCGTGCTGCTCGCGGTTTCGGTGGCCAAGCTTTATGACCTCGTGGTCGCCATGACCAATGGTGGCCCCGGCCTGTCCTCGGAAGTGCCGGCCAAGTTCGTCATGGACAATTTCTTTGAGCGCTCCAACGTCGGGCTGGGTTCAGCGGCAGCGAGTGTGCTGCTGGTGTCGGTCATCGTCATTCTCTCGCCGTGGATCTATTCGCAATATTTCCGTCGCCAGGGGGGGCGCAAATGACGCAAATGGTCGAGCCATCCGGCCCCATGCCGCACCGGTTCAGTTGGGCGCGGCTTGGCATTTATCTGGTGCTGGGCATTGCCGCCTTCTTTTTCCTGATTCCGCTCTGGGTCACGTTGATGACCTCGTTCAAGACCATGGCGGAAATCCGCTTTGGCAATATTCTGGCCTGGCCCGGGCATTTCACCGTTGCACCCTGGGGCAAGGCCTGGTCATCGGCTTGCACCGGCCTGGCCTGCACCGGAATCAAAATCGGCTTCTGGAACTCGGTTCGCATTCTCGTGCCTTCGGTGATCATCTCCATCTTTGTCGGCGCGATCACCGGTTATGTCATTGCCTTTTACAAAGTCCCCGGCGCGCGGGTCGGCTTTTCCATCCTGCTGATCGGTGCTTTCATCCCCTATCAGGTGTTTCTCTATCCGCTGGTGCGGATATTCTCATCTCTGGGGCTTTACGGCACGTTGCCTTGCATCATCATTGTGCACGTCATGTTTGGCCTGCCGTTGATGTCCTTGCTGTTTCGTAATTTTTACAGCGCGTTGCCGATTGAATTGTTCAACGCGGCACGGGTGGATGGTGCCGGCTTTGTCACCATCTTTCGGCACGTGATCCTGCCCATGTCGACGCCGATCATCATTGTTGCGACCATTTTGCAGGTCACCGGCATCTGGAATGATTTCATTCTGGGGCTGACATTCGCCGGACGGGACAATTGGCCCATGACCGTTCAACTGAACAATATCGTCTCCTCTACCACGGGTGAGGCGGCCTATAATGTGAATATGGCGGCAACCATTCTCACGGCCGCTGTGCCCCTTTGCGTCTATTTGATTTCCGGTCGTTGGTTCGTTCGCGGCATTGCTGCGGGCGCGGTGAAAGGCTGATCCATGGGTTCGATCAACATAAAAGACATTGCCATCGGTTTTGGCGAGGTAAAGATTTTTGAGCACATGTCGTTGGACATCGCCAAGGGCGAATTCATCGTTCTGCTCGGCCCGTCCGGTTGCGGAAAATCGACCCTGCTCAACGCCATCGCCGGCCTTCTGGAAGTGCGCGCCGGCCAAATATGGATCGACGGCAAAAACGTCACCTGGGCCGAGCCAAAAGATCGCGGCATAGCGATGGTTTTTCAATCCTATTCACTCTATCCGCGCATGGTGGTTGAACAAAACCTGTCATTCGGGTTGCGCATTGCGGGATTGCCGAAGGCAGAAATTGCGGCGCGGGTGCAAAAGGCCGCCAAGCTCTTGCAACTGGAACCGCTGCTGCACCGCCGACCGGCCGAGCTTTCCGGCGGCCAACGCCAGCGCGTCGCCATCGGGCGTGCCTTGGTGCGCAATGTTGATGTGTTCCTGTTCGACGAACCGCTCTCCAACCTCGACGCCAAATTGCGCAATGAATTGCGTGTGGAGATCAAGAAGCTGCATCAAAATCTCGGCAATACCATGATTTATGTGACCCATGATCAAGTCGAGGCGCTGACCTTGGCCGATCGCATTGCCATTATGGACAAGGGCGTGATTCAGCAGCTTGCCAGCCCGCACGACATTTACCACAACCCCGCCAACCTGTTTGTCGCGGGTTTCATCGGCGCGCCGGTCATGAACTTCCTGGACGGAAAAATAGTGCGCGAGAATGGCAGCACCCATTTTATCGGCGATGACGGCGTCAGCATCGATCTGGGCGCGGCGCCATTGCCCGCCCGCGAAAATCAGCCGGTGGTGCTGGGCCTTCGCCCCGAGCATATCAGCCTTGTCGCTTCGGGCGGGGCTGGCACCGTTGCTGGCACGGTGGCCATAGTCGAACCCCTCGGCGCGGAGACGATTTTATGGACGGAAATTCCCGGCAAAACCGTCAGCGTGCGCGTGGATGGTGAAAGCACGATCAGAGCCGGTCAAAACCTCCATTTGCGATTTGACCCTGCCCATGCCCGCATATTCGACAAGGCAAGTGGCGATCGGCTGGTTGCGACGATTGCCTGACCCCGAATGTGCCAGCTATCAACCAATGACGGCCGAGCTTAATCGTTCAACCATCGGGGCTTCCAGATACTGCGATCGCGGCTTGGCGATTTCCTCATGCCCCTGCATGCAATCCAGCAGCAACCGGGCCGCCGCCGCGCCCAGCGCCGAACGCGGCTGATGAACCGTGGTCAAAGTCGGTTCGCAATACTCGGAATATTCAATATCATCGAAGCCGACAACCGAAACATCCCTTGGCACCTTGACCCCGCTTTTTTGCACGGTTTTCAAGAAGCCGATGGCCATTTCGTCATTGGCGGCAAAAATCGCGGTCGGGCGTTGCTTCAGCGTCAAAAATTCGGTTGCTGCCAATGCGCCCGATTGAAAGGTGAAATCGCCCTCAAAACGCAGATGCGGCTTGCGTATGCCCGCTGCTTTCAAGCCATTGCCAAAGCCCGCGTCGCGCTGCTTGTCGAGAATGTTGGAGGCAGGGCCCGATATATAGGCAAAGCGCTTGTGCCCCAGCCCAACCAGATATTGCGCCACTCTTTGCGCCGCAGCTTGATTGTCTATGCCCACCTGCGGCAGCGTGACATGTGGAATGAATTCGCAAACCGCCACCAGCGGCACATTGGCCACATCCATTTGCCGGCCTTTGCCTTGCGGCACATGCCCGCACAACAACAGCACGCCATCGACCTGGCCAGAAAACACCAGATCGACGAAATGCGCCTCCTTGGCGGCGGAATTGGCAAGGTTGCCAATGATGATGCCATAGCCCGACCCCGACAGGGTCTTGTCTATGCCACGCAATACCTCGGCAAAAAACGGGTTGGCAATGTCGGGCACCACCACCAGCACCAGCATGGTTTGGCGCGAGCGCAAATTTGCGGCCACTATGTTGCGCGTATAGGAAGTTTGCCGCACCGCAGCCATGACCTTCTCGCGCATTTGCGGCGAGACAACCTCCGGATTGGCCAAAGTACGACTAACCGTCGCTGTCGATACGCCAGCAAGCGCCGCGACATCGGCAATGCGCGTCGCGCGTGGGGGTAAAGCCATTGCAAACCTTCCTGTTGGCAAGACATCTGCCACAATTTGCAGGCCCCGGCAATTTCCCGCTTGCAAATCTTCCGTAATCCCATAATTTACCCATGTAATCGATTTCACAGCTAAACATAACAACATTAAACGGGTGGATGGCACCATGCTCAGGGATAAAATCTCACTGCAACTTTACTCGGCCCGCGCAATTGACGGGCTGGACGCGCAATTGGCATTGGCGCAAAAATGCGGCTTCACCAATGTGGAGCCCTGGGGCGGGCTGTTCGCCGATCCCGCGCAGTTGAAAGAATTATTGGCCAAGCGTCAACTCAAGGCCCCCAGCGCCCACATTGGGCTGGAGCGGTTGCGGGCGGATGCCGCGGGCACCGCCAAAATGTTTCGTGGGCTTGGCATTGATTTCCTGATTGCGCCAGCGCCGCCGCCGGACCAACGGGAAATGGACCGTGCCGGTTGGCAGGCTCTCGGCCGCGAATTGCATGCGCATGGCAAAGCCGTCACCGGCGAGGGCTTGCGCTTTGGCTGGCACAACCACCATTGGGAATTCAAGGCTTTGCCGGATGGCTCGCGCCCCTTTGATATTTTAATGAATGAAGCGCCCGACATGGCGTGGGAGGCAGATCTGGCGTGGATCGTGCGTGGCAATGCCGACCCCATCGCCGAACTCGCCCGTTATTCGGGCCGCGCCATTGCTGCCCATGTCAAGGATCTGGCCAAGGCCGGGGAAGCGCTGGACGAAGATGGCTGGGCCGACGCCGGTCATGGCACGATGGATTGGGCCAAGCTCTATCCGGCCATGGTCAAGGCCGGGGTGCAGCTTTTCGTGCTGGAGCACGACAAGCCCTCCGATGTCGAGCGGTTTGCGAGCCGTTCGCTGGCGCAGGTCGCCAGTTGGCCAACGCTTTAAGGATCGGGAAATCCCATGTCAGATTTGCGACTAGCTCTTGTGGGTTGCGGCGTGATTTCGACGCGCTACCTGCAAAATGCACCCATGTTCAAGGGCGTAAAAATCACCACTTGCGCGGACCTTCGCCCCGAAATGGCGGACAGGCAGGCGGCGGCTTTTGGCATCAAGGCCAAGTCACTGGATGCGGTATTCCGTGACCCCAAGATTGATGCCATCATCAATCTGACCATTCCCAACGCCCATTTTGAAGTGTCGCGCCGGGCGCTCAAGGCTGGAAAGCATGTGTTCTCGGAAAAGCCGTTGACCGTGCAGCCCAAGGACGCGAAAAAGCTGGTCGAACTGGCCAATCGCGAAGGTCTGGCGCTGGCCGTGGCACCTGATACGTTTCTCGGGCCGGGCCACAGAATGGCGCGCTTGAGCGTTGACTCGGGCGAAGTCGGCAAGGTTGTCGCCGGAACCGCTTTCTTCATGTCGCGCGGCATGGAACATTGGCACCCAGATCCGACATTTTTCTTTCAGCCTGGCGGTGGCCCGGTGCTGGATATGGGGCCCTATTACATCAGTGCATTGGTCAACATGCTCGGCCCGGTGTCGCGCGTGACGGCAATGGATGGCATGGGTCTTTCGGAGCGCACGGTCACCGCAGATGGCCCCAAAAAGGGCAGCGTCATCAAGGTTGAAGTTCCCACCACCTCGCTGGCAGCGCTTGAGTTTGCTTCCGGTGCCTTGGTCAGCCTGAGTTTGAGTTGGGACGTATTCCAGCATGGACATCGCCCATTGGAGCTTTACGGCACATTGGGTTCGCTGCGCGCACCCGACCCGAACTTCTTTGGCGGTGAAATTGAGATCGCTCATGCCCGCGAGCCGTGGCAGGCACGCAGCAGCCTGCATGAATTATGCGGCAAGCCCAATCATCCCGATGACAAGCCGGTATTTGCCAATTATCGCATGTTGGGTGTAGCGGATATGGCTGACGCTATTGGCAAAGGGTTGAAGCCACGTGCATCAGGCGAACTCGGGTTGCATGTGCTGGACGTGATGGATGCCATATTGCGGGCTGGCAAGACCCGCAAAAGTGTTTCCGTTTCGGGCGGCATTCGCCCGCGACCATTCAGTGAAGCCGAGGTTTCGTCTTTGCTGGTTTCACCCGATTCGACCCGAGGATAGAGGCTTTAGCAATGCGCGGACCCGGTATTTTTCTGGCACAGTTTCTGGGCGATGCAGCGCCGTTCAACAGTTTTGCCGCCATCGCCCGGTGGGCGGGCGAGCTTGGCTATCGCGGCGTGCAGGTGCCAACCAACGACCCCGGTATCTTTGATCTGGAAAAGGCCGCCACATCCCAAACATACTGCGATGAAATCAAGGGCATAGCCAAGGATGCGGGCGTTGCCATTACCGAGCTCTCCACGCATTTGCAGGGCCAGTTGGTCGCCGTGCACCCCGCCTTTGACACGCTGTTTGATGGTTTTGCGCCGGAAAAGCTGCGCGGCAACCCCGCCGCGCGCCAGCAATGGGCCGTCGCGCAATTGAAGCTGGCGGCCAGGGCCTCGCAAAATCTCGGGCTGAATGCGCATGTGTCCTTTACCGGCGCGCTCGCATGGCCCTACCTGTATCCATGGCCCCAGCGCCCCGCTGGTCTGGTCGAGACCGCTTTCGCGGAATTGGGCAAGCGCTGGACACCCATTCTTGATGCCTTTGACGATGCGGGGGTTGACCTTTGCTACGAAATCCACCCCGGCGAGGACGCGCATGATGGCGCAAGCTTCGAGCGCTTTCTGGAATCCACCGGCAATCATCGGCGCTGCGCGATCAATTATGATCCGTCACATTTTTTGCTTCAGCAGCTGGATTACCTCAGTTTTATCGATATTTACCACACGCGGATCAAGGCTTTCCACGTCAAGGATGCCGAGTTCAACCCCGATGGCCGACAGGGCGTTTATGGCGGCTATGAGCCCTGGCTGCGGCGGGCCGGGCGGTTTCGCTCGCTGGGAGATGGCCAGGTGGATTTCTCCGGCATATTCTCGCGCCTTGCCACCCATGATTACCAAGGTTGGGCCGTGCTGGAGTGGGAATGCTGCCTCAAATCACCGGAAGCGGGTGCCCGTGAAGGCGCGCCCTTCATCGAAAGCCACATGATCGAGCGCACCGGCAAAGCCTTCGATGATTTTGCAGCAGGCAGCGTCGATGGCACCCAGATTGCCAAACTCCTGGGACTTTGACGAATGAATAATTTTCCAGAAATTCCGTTTCGTCGCCTGCGGCTGGGCATGGTTGGGGGTGGCAGCGGGGCTTTCATCGGTGCGGTGCACCGTCTTGCGGCCCGGATGGACGATCAATATGAACTGGTGGCCGGGGCTTTTTCGGCCGATCCGCAAAAATCGCGGGCAGCGGGGGTGGAACTGCGCCTCGACCCCGCGCGGTGTTATGATGATTTTGCCAGCATGGCCAAAGCCGAAGCCGCCCGCGCCGATGGCATTGACGTTGTGAGCATCGTGACGCCCAATCACATGCACAAAGCGCCGATTCTGGCGTTTCTTGCGGCCGGCATCCATGTCATTTGCGACAAGCCATTGGCCTTGAGCTTTGAGGATGGGCTGGAGATCGAGGCGGCCATTCGGGCATCCGGGTGCATTTTTGCGCTTACGCATAATTATTCGGCGACACCAATGGTGCGTCAGGCCCGGGAAATGGTGGCGGCAGGCGAAATCGGCGAAGTCCGGCTGGTGCAGGTCGAATATCCGCAACAATGGCTGTGCATGCCCCTTGAAGTCACGGGACACAAGCAGGCGTCATGGCGCACCGATCCCGCCCGCTCGGGGCCGGGCGGCTGCATTGGCGACATAGGCACCCATGCCTACCAGCTTGCAGATTTTGTGACGCAGGTGCCCCTGCTCGAAATCAGCGCGGAATTGAGCACATTCATGCCGGATCGTCGCCTCGATGACAATGTGCAGGTCATGCTGCGATACCAGAATGGCGCCCGCGGCATGATTTGGACAAGCCAGGTGGCGGTAGGCCATGAAAACGGTCTGCGAATGCGCGTCTATGGCAGCAAAGGTGCGCTGCACTGGGTGCAAGCTGACCCCAACTATCTGCAATTTTCAAAGCTTGGCATGCCATCGATCACACTCACCCGTGGCGGAGATGGGTCGGGCGCTGCGGCGGGCCGGGTCACCCGCATCCCTTCCGGGCACCCGGAAGGTTATCTGGAGGCTTTTGCCAATATTTATACGGAAGTTGCGCGCGCCATTGTCGCCCGCAAGCGCGCCCTGCCATGCCCGGCCGACGTATTGTTTCCCGATATAAAGGACGGCGTCAAAGGCCTCGCCTTTATCGAAGCCGCCATTGCTTCGTCAAAGGAAAATGCAGCCTGGGTAAAGCCGCGCCGCGTGTGAGCCGGGCAGGGCGGTCATCAGCGCTAAAAATGGCCCCGAAACCGGATGCACTTTGCAAGCGCGTCCGGTTTGGGAATGGTAGGTATTCAGGCCTGTTCCGCCTCGATTGCAGCCTTTGCAATTTTGGCCTTGGCCTTCATTTCAGAGGCATTGATGGCGAGCAGCGAAATGACGTCCTCGCTCGGGCGTGGTTTGCTGAACAGGAAGCCTTGCACTTCCCCGCAACCTTCAGCCCGCAGATAGTTGAGTTGGTCAGTAGTCTCGACGCCCTCGGCGGTGGTTGCCATGCCAAGCCCGTGGGCAAGGCCCAGTACCGCCTTCACAATTGCCGCTGAATCGGCATTGCCGTTCAGGTCTTTGACAAAGCCGCGATCGATCTTGATCTTGTCGAAGGGGAAGCTGCGCAGATTGGCGAGCGATGAATAGCCGGTGCCAAAGTCGTCCATTGCAATCCGCACGCCCAACCGCTTGATTTCGGTGAGGACATTAAGGTTCGCCACCGTGTCGCGCAGCAGCAGCGATTCTGTGACTTCAAGCTCGAGACGGCGCGGGTCGAGGCGCGACGCCAGCAGGTTCTCGCGCACAATGTCCGCAAAATGCGGGTTGCGGAATTGCGAGGGCGAAAGATTGACCGCAACCCGGATCGCGGTTGGCCAGGCTGCGGCATCGAAGCAGGCGCGCTTGAGCACCCATTCGCCAATTTTCGGAATGAGGCCGCTTTCTTCCGCGACCGGGATGAAATCGTCCGGTTGCACGAGCCCGCGAATGGGGTGATCCCAACGCAGCAGCGCTTCCATGCCAACGATCGCCCCGCTGTTCGAATCCACCAGAGGTTGATAATAGACCAGCAATTCCTCGTTTTCGAGGGCGGTGCGCAAATCCATTTCCAACTGCCGCCGCTCCTGCGCTGCGGCGTCCATTTTCTCTTCAAAGAAGCAGTACGTGTTGCGGCCGTCGGTTTTGGCCTGATATAGAGCCAGATCGGCGTTTTTCAAGATCACATCGACATTGTGAATCCGCGAACCCTCGACCAGCGCAATACCGATGCTGGTGGTGACCGAAACATTGTGGCCGGCCAAATGGAAGGGCTTGCCAATGGCAGATAGGATCCGCAAAGCCAGGTCGGAAACATAGCCGGGACTTGCCAAATCAAGCACGATCGCAAATTCGTCGCCGCCCAGACGGGCCGCCGTTTCGCCTTCGCGGATCACCGAACTCAGGCGATTGGCAACCTGCATCAGCAATTCATCACCCGCCGGGTGGCCGAGCGTGTCATTGACAAATTTGAACCGGTCAATGTCGAGGCACATCACGGCAATCGTGCGTTCCTCGCGGTTGGCGCGTCGCACCACTTCATCCATGGTCTGGCGGAAGGCGGCACGGTTGGAGAGGCCGGTCAGTGAATCGTGATAGGCAAGGTGATGGATGCGCCGCTCGCGCTGCTTCAATTCAGATACATCAGCATAGAGCACCACGGTGCTGCCATCGCCGGTGCGGTGTTCACTCACCATCAGCCAACGGTCGCTGTCACGCCGCCGCTCGGTGATGACCCGGCCCTGGTTGCGCTGCTGCATCCGCTCGTCGACGCTTGGCACGCCGCAACGGGTTTCGGTGGCTTCAATGGTGAGAAGCTCATGCTCGATCTGCGCATATTGGGTATAGGTGCAACCGGGTATCACCCGGCCGCTCAATTCGGGGTAGAGCGCATAGAAATGCGAATTGGCGATCACGAGGTGATCGGAGGGGTCAAACAGCAGGAATGCCTGCGAAAGGCTTTCGACTATGTTGGAGCGGGTGCGTGCTTCCGAACTGGCGGCGGCATGTTCCGCCTCCTTGATGCGGCTGGCGTCAAGGATGACACCCGTCCACAAGACAGAACCATCAGGCTTGCGCACCGGGCGCGCCATGGCATGTGTGTAGCGAACACCGCCCTGCGGCAGCCGTATCGAAGCTTCAACATCCCAGATCGACAGATTGCGCGAAGCTTCGAGCAGCTTTTCACGAAAACCGTCGCGGTAATCGGGGTCATAATGCTTGAACAGCGCTTTGGGGTCGGACAGGATCAAATCGGGTTCGACACCAAAGAATTCGCGTGCGCTATCGGAAATGTAGGTGTAGCGAATGTCGCCATCCTGCGCGACGCGGCGCTGGTAGACAACGCCAGGAATGGATTTGGCCAGCACGGTCAGGGTATCATCGGCGGCGCTGGTGGAGACCTTTTTGGAACTGGCGAAAATGGCCAGCGCCACTGACGTTTGCAATGCCTGCAATACATTCACATCATTGGCGAATTCGCTTGAAGCGTCGCGGCGGTAAACGGCGATGGCACCGCGCAGGTTACCCACCTGGAATGGCATGATCGTGTAAGCGTGCCAGCGTGCCATCAGGGCATTGAGCGTGTGCGAAATATCGGCCGCTTGCGCCAGAATGTCGGGCACGACCATTACCTTTTGCGACGCGATGGCGTCCAGCACCGGGTCCTGGGCGGTCAAGGCCGATTGGCGATGTGCATTGAGCCAGGCACCATAGCTTTCGGCAATCGGGGTGACTTCCATCTCCGAGTCCGAACGCGCCACCGAAATGCGCACCGCACACAGGCCCAGTTGCGATTCGAGCGCGTTGCGCAAAGCGTTCAACAAATCCGGCATTTCGGTATGCTCAATGCCCATCTGGCAGACAAGCTGGCTCAAATGCAGCGGAGCAGTGGAGGCATCCGCAACAAGGGCGTTGGATAGTGCTTCCTTGGTGTCGAAAATTGGAACTACAGTCGAAGTCATGGAAATACTCTCTGCCTATATGCTTTTTGTCAAAGTTACGCCATTCACGCGCGCGGGCTTGCCGTCGTAGTCAAAGACCGTTGCCGAGCTCTCGAAAAAGCTGAAGGGGATTTTGAGCCCGATGCGCTTGGCCTCGCGAAAATTGATGGCGATGTCGGGGGGAGAGACGATGCCCACCGGAATATCGCCGACGCTTTTGGTGCCTTCCAGCACATAGCCCACATAAATTGCCGCAAGATGCGCATTGCTCTCGAAACTCACACCCACGGACAATACCGCGCTGTCATCACCCGCCCGGACGACTTCCGGCACGACACTGATCACCGGCACTTTATCGGACAAGGCGTTAATAATGTGAATCTGATCGAAAATGGCCGTGCTGCCAGTGATCCAGAAAACACTGTTTTGCAGGGTGGGGTCATTGCGTTTCATGGCCGAAATGGCGTGCTGCATCAATTGCGGCAGTTCTTGCACTGCCGTTGAACTGTTGGTGACCGCGAGTTTGAGGGCGCGGATATTGCGCTGGTTCAGATATTCGGCAACGGGTGTCGCCTGCGTCTCTACCGCACTGACATTGCTGGCATCCACCAGCACGGCCACATTTTGCAATTTTGGACGCAACCGCATCAGGTAACCCACCTGCGCGTCGATCGGCATGTTCAGGGAGGTGAAGGCAAAATTGGTTGCCGATCCCGTATCGTAATTGGCGATTTGACCCAGTATGACTGGATCCTTGGAGCAGGCGGTCACGACCGGAATTTTGCCGTTGCGGTAGGTGTCCCACAACAGCGAGGTCGTATCCGACCCCATGGCGATAATGACCTTGGTGCCATCACCTTCCGCGCGGTGAATGGCCGCTGCTGCCAGCTCCGGTTTTGAGTCATAATAGACGACATCGACGGCCAGATGCATGTTCTTGTCGTCAAAAATGTTCAGCATTTCGGATATGGCAATGTCATAGGCCGAGGAAGGCCGTGCATAAAGCGCCAGGATTTTGGTAAGCGCCGCGCCGTCGAAGCCGATGGCCGTAGCCCGCACCCGGTCTCCCGAAGGTGACGCCACACTGAAATCCCAGGTGGTGGTGAGGCTTGGATTGTATTTGAACCAGTTAGGGAGCCTGGAGCCGGATGGCTCCGGGGAGGCCGCAGCCAGCGCCGGGTTTGCAAGTGTGGACAAGCCAACCGGCATCAGCGCGGCGCTGCTGGCTTTGAGGAGGGCGCGACGAGAAAATATAATGTTCATTGGCTCAACTCCGCCGGATAGCCGGGTTCGCTGGATTGTTTGGAAGTGGCGATGAAGATCAGGCCAAACAGGATGGTGGCAGCTGCCACCCAATTCAGCGAGAACCAGGACTGCGTGCTCATCAGGAAAATCTGGCTCAGGATCAGCGGGCCGGTGATATGGCCCACCCGTTCCAGCAACCGATAGGCGGCGGCAACCCTTGCGGCACCCAGATCAGTGGCTATCGGCGCATTGGCGACATTGGTGACGATCGGCGCGTTGATCAGCCCATGGGCCACACCCAGCATCGCAACACCCAGCACCATCAAGGACGTGCCAATGGCAAAGCTGGTATGAATGTTGGCGTGAATTTCGCGCGCCGCCACATCCTGGCCAGCGTAGGAAATCAGCAGTAGTCCCGCGCCGCTCAGCAGTGCACCCATCAGCAATATGCCTTCGACGCTGCCGGTGCGATCCACATACCGCGACACCACATGGCTGATGATGACGACGCTGGCAGCATAAATCATGGTCATCTGCCCAACATCTTCCTGCATGTAGCCCGATTGGCGCAGCAGCAGTGGCATGGCAAACAGCACGACCCCGGTCATTACGGCCTTGGCCGGCACCCCGATCAGGGCCATCGAGCGCAGGAATTGCGAGTCACGCAGGATCGAGACAAACTCGCTCCAGCCGCCCTTGGTGCGACGCTGGTAGGCTTCGACCTTGCTGGCGCGCAAGTCCGGGACGATGCCGAAAATGTAAAGGCAGGTCAGCAGCGAAGTCGCCGTTGCCAGACTGAACAGGCCGGGAATTTCAAGGTAATTGACGAGCAAGGATCCAATCGCCATGCCAGCCAATGTGCCCGCCTGAAAACCGAATACGATGATTCCGGCTGCCTGGGTGCGCTGGTTGGAGCGTGATTGGTTGAGGGCAAACGACTGCACCCCGATGAACATGATGCCTTGTCCGATGCCTGCCATGGCCCGCGAGGCGACAAGGGTCAGGAAATCAGCGTCAAAGCTCAGCGCAAAATAGCTCGCGCCGCACAAGGCGAGACCGGCGATCATCAGCGTGCGCGGTCCAAACCGCTTTTCCAACGGCAGCGCAATAATCAGCGCAAGCCCGAACATCGCATAATAGATCATGAAAGGCGCCGAGGCATAACTGGCTGAAACCCCCATGCTGGTGGCCAATTGCTGGGCAAAATGCGGCAGGATGGGGTAGGAAAGGCTTTCCACGAAAACGGCGAGGAAATAGGCCGGCTTGACCAGCAAGGTTGCTGCCGCGCTGACTTCCTCTTCATTGCCCGTATGGTTGCGCTGGCGTTTGCCGCTTTCACGCAGCGCCCGGCCCAATTCCATGAACAGGCTGGCCACAAGCCCGGAAGCGATGAACAAAGCCGCAAAATTCTTGGCGTTGCGGGCGATTTGCCAATAAATCACGCTTTTGGGAATCTCAACCACGAGCTCAATGTCCGAAGGGTATTTCTTCGGTGACAATTTCAGGCTGATGATCCGGCTGTTGCTGTCGGGCACATATTGCTTGCCCACCAACGCCTTGTTGACATGGCCGATGATCTTGCCGTTGGCTGTCAATTCGACATTGCTGACGTCTGGATTCAGGCGGCGATAATCTTCGAGCAATTGCGAAATGCCGGTAAATTGATCATAGTTCAGCCCAATCTGCGGAACGTCGTCCAACCTGGCACCGAGCACGGCCGCAACGGACTGGGCCTTGGCCTGCGCGCCGTTGGAATAGACCGCGATCATGCTCCAGATGACGGCCGCCGCAACCGAAAGGTAAACGCCGGCATAAACAAAGGTGAGGCGACGATAAGTCGACTGATGCGCCTTGCTGCGGTGGAACAATGTGTAGAGCGCAAACATCAGGCAGGCAAAAAAGCCAACGCCCAGCAAAGGCTTGAACGCTTCGACCACTTTGGAATCGATGAGCGCCCGACGCATCGAAACCGCCAGCGTGCCGACCCGTTCGAACTTGTTGCGCAGCGGAACGCTGATTTCGATGATCGCATCAGAGCGCTGAACTTCCGGCTGATCGCTGGCGGCCACATTGCGCAGCGATGGAATGGCGCGGGCCCCGTCGCCCACACTGAAAATCTTCACACCTGCCGGATCACGCACCGCCATGCCCGCGATCGACTTGTCCGTGGACATGATCGGGTAGGAGATGATCGAGAAACCGGCATATTGGCGAATAGGCAGGCCCGCATGGAGAAATGTCTCCAGCGTGACCTGCATCAACTCGGCTTGTCCGGTCAACTTGTCGATCTGAAATTGCTCGTTGGTTCGGCGCGCTTCACCAAAGGCCACGTAAAGCAGCAGGCACACCGACAATGCGCTGACAATAAACATTGTGAACGCGTCGACGTAGTTCAGATTTCGAGTTGAGGTGTGTTGATTTTTCATTTTTTGTTCCGCAGCTTGCAACACTCAGATAAGTGATTTCAAACGCTGAGCGGTCCCTCGTTGTTGCGCAAACAATGTGTCGACGCGGTGGGCAATCTGAGAGTAGATCAGATCATCGTAATCCATCTTTTCTTCCTCCAGGCCGATGCAGATCAGGCTGGTGGTGGTGCCGATGGGGGCTTTCAGGTCGGGTTTTGGGTTGGCTTCCAGCACATAAAGATTGCCAGCCGCATCGGCGCGAATATCCAGCCGGATCAGCGCTTCAATGCCGATCTTGAGGAATACCTTGCGCCCAAGCTCGGCCAGGCGTGCATAGAGTTCCGGCTCGGCCATCTTGTCCACCGGACGGGCGCGATCCTTGGTGATCGGCTTGATGTCCATGGAAGTGAAAATATGTTCGCCGGGCTCCAGCACCCGCTCAAGAATGGCGAAAGTGAAAGGCTCGGCCAGACGTTCGATGGTGCGTCCGCGTGACACAACCGGGCCGGCAACCGCAACGCAGAATTCGCGCCCCGAAACAAATTTCTCAATCAGCACGTGATTGCCGGTCAGTTCATAAACTTCCTCGACCTTTTGTTTCAACGCACGCGGATCGGAAACAAAGGTGACATTGAGCGAGGCGCGACCGGATACGGGCTTCACCACAAAGTCGCGCTCATTCTTGTTGAATACGGCCTTGAAATCCGGGTCGTTGCAAGGGTCAGCTTCCGAATGGGCGGGGTGCCATACCATGAAAGGGGCGGTGGGCAAACGCGCGGCCACCAGCTGGCGCTTGAAGATGTGCTTTGAGTCGAGCATCGAGGCCATCAGCGGATCGTGCCCGACATAAGGAATGCCAAACATTTCCAGCATGGCGGGGCCATGAGCGACGGAGCAATAACCCTGCACGCCGCCGCTGTTCAGCCAAGCCATGTGGCTGTCATTTTCCTTCAGCGCGCGGCCAAGGTTCATATCTTCCGGGATGACCGATACTTCACGCACGCCCAGCCGTTCCAGTGAGCGGCCAATATCCCGGGCTACGGCCTCGTAGCTTTTCCACGAACGTGCATTGGAAACCGGTTGCAGAACGGCGCCGTCAGTGGCCTTGTTACCGGCATAAATCACCGAGACCCGCAGGCGTCGGAACATTTTCTCCAGCTGCCGTTGCAAATCTTCGGCACGCGTAAGGCGCAGCGGCGAGGAGACCGGGTTAAACTCGGAACGAACTACATTGCTACGCATGAAATGACTCGCATTAACAAAAATTAACAAATTGGCAGCCATGAGCCACCACTACACACAAAGATTGGCATACAAGTGTTGCCCATAGCTTAACAATTGCTGGTTTGAGAGGCTTTTGATCTGTTGGTTTTCAAAGGCTTGGCGATATCAACCCCGAAGCGACGGCAATTGGTTAAATTTATATTTACGTATGACTCTTTATGACGCGCCAAAATATCAGTTATATTGAATAGTGCGCCAGATGAATCGAAAAATTACGCAATAACGCATGTACTTAGGTTGCTTTTATGGTTAACGAAACAAAAACAAGGTTTTAGCACTGCAACGCCAGGTCGCGCGCAATGAATAGTCGCGGGCAATCAAAAACACGCTTTACAAAAGTTTAACGAGTCGTTTAGATGATTAAATGAGTTTGATGCTGGCCTCCGACGCGCGATTGCCGCTGTATCAGCGGTTACGGAATGATCTTGCCGAGCGGATTTCGCGCAAGGAATGGCGCGTGGGGCAGAGCATCCCGCCTGAGGGTCAACTGGCCCAGGACTGGGGCGTTGCCATTGGCACGGTTCGCAAGGCCGTTGACCTTTTGGCGGCGGACGGTGTGCTGGAGCGCTTGCAGGGGCGGGGCACCTTTGTCCGTTCGCCGCGCTTTGATGCCTCGATGTTTCGCTTTTTCCGGTTCCAGACGATTGAGGGCGCGCGCACTGTGCCGGTCAGCCATATTTTGGAGCGACGGGTTGAGCCGGCCAGTTCCGCCATAGCCGCCGCGCTGCAATTGCGGGAAGGCGCGCAAGTCATTTATCTGTCGCGGCTTCGCCTTATCCAGGGCGTTCCGGTGCTGTGCGAGGATATCTGGTTGCCCAAACAGAAGTTTCTGCCTTTGATCCATCTGGACGTCGCGAGCTTTGGAGATTTGCTTTATCCGCTATACGAAACCCATTGTGGTGCGGTAGTGGCGCGGGCCCGGGAAACCCTGACCGTTGAAACATCGGACGCGGCGGTCGCCGCCCATTTGCAATTGCAGCCAGGTGCCCCGCTGATCCGGATCGAGCGATTGGCAATGGACATCGCCCAAAATCCGCTGGAATGGCGCACTTCGCGCGGCCCGGCAGACAAGTTCCGTTATCACGCGGAGATAAGTTGACATCGTGAATTGCGCCAGACTGGGGCGAATGGACCAGTTTGATAAACGAGCATTGGGGGAGTTGATTATGTTCAGTTGGTATACAACGAGTTCGCAGGGCGAAAAGCGCACGTTCTGGGCGTGTTTTCTCGGGTGGGCGCTTGATGCGCTCGATGTGCAGCTTTTGGGTCTGGCCATTCCGGCCTTGATCGTCGCCTTGGGAATTTCCAAGGGCGAGGCTGGCGTGCTGGGTTCGGCTACCCTGTTTGCCGGCGCGTTTGGTGGCTGGATTGCCGGGGCATTCTCGGACCGGTTCGGCCGGGTCAAGACTTTGCAAATCATGATCATTTGGTTTGCGGTTTCCACGTTCGCCTGCGCTTTTGCACAAAATTACACCCAATTGCTCGCGCTCAAGACGTTGCAGGGCTTCGGCTTTGGCGGCGAATGGGCGACGGGTGCGGTTCTGATGGCTGAAGTCATTCGCCCCGAAAATCGTGGCAAGGCATTGGGTTGGGTGCAAAGCGGCTGGGCCGTGGGTTGGGGCGGCGCGGTTATACTCTCGACGCTGATATTCCATTACGTGCCCAAAGATGTTGCGTGGCGCTTCTTCTTTGGCATTGGCCTGCTGCCAGCCTTGCTGGTGCTCTATGTGCGTCGCGGGATTCCTGAGCCGGTGCGCCCCGAGGGCTCGACCGCGGCCAAGACGGCGTCAGCTTTCGCCGACCTGTTTGCCATCTTCAAGCCGGAAGTTCTGCGAGCCACCCTCATCGGAGCATTGTTCGGCGTGGGTGCCCATGGCGGTTACGCAGCTTTGACGACGTTTTTGCCGACATTCCTGCGCTTGCAGCGGCATTTGTCGGTGATCAAATCAGGTGAATATCTGGCGGTTATCATCATCGCCTTCTTCATCGGCTGCATCACCAGCGGCACATTCAGCGATTTCCTGGGTCGCCGCCTCAATGTGGCGTTCTTTGCCGTTGCCTGCATTGCCACGGTGCTGATTTACGTGTTTGCACCCTTGACCAACACGCAAATGCTGTTTCTGGGCTTTCCTCTGGGCTTTTTCTCGGCAGGCATTCCAGCCAGCATGGCGGCCTTGTTCAGCGAATTGTATCCGGCCGGCATGCGCGGCACCGGCATTGGCTTTTGCTATAATTTCGGACGCGTGATTGCAGCCGGTTTCCCGGCTTTGGTTGGCTATGGCAGCCAGAAATACGGCCTTGGCGCATCCATTGGCATTAACGCAACGCTGGCTTATTCGCTGGTGCTGGTCGCGGTGCTGTTCCTGCCCGAATCCGCACGCAAGCCCTTTGCCACGCAAATGGCGACATCGAATGCCTGAACCGGGACATTTGACGCATAACGGGCCGCTGTCTCTGGACAGCGGCTCAAACCGTAATGTGGCTCTGTCGGGGCAGGGGGGGCAGATCGCGCACCCCTTGGCCTCTGGCGGGGCGGTTGCGGTCGATGGCACAAAGCCAGTGCGGATCGACACCCACGCCCATGTGTTCCATCGCGGACTCCCCATGCTTGAAGGTCGGCGCTACACGCCCGGCTATGACGCGACGCTGGAGAATTACCTTCAGCAACTGGACAATAACGGTCTCACCCATGGCATTCTCGTGCAACCGAGCTTCCTGGGCGAAGACAATGGATTCATGCTGGAGAGCATTGCGGCCGCGCATGGACGCTTGCGAGGCATTGCGGTCGTTGGCCCAACGCTGAGCCAGAAGCGGGTGCAGCAATTGCGCGATGGCGGTGTTATTGGCGTGCGCATCAACCTGATCGGGCAGCGCATTCCCAATCTCAACACCCCCGAATGGTCGCGTGCGCTTAATGAATTGATTTCAGCCGGTATGTATATCGAGGTCTATGGCCGCTCCACCGCCTTGGCGATCATTGTGCCCATGCTCCTTGCCAAAGGGGCCAATGTCATCCTCGATCATGTCGCCATGCCGGACCCGCAACTGGGCATTTATGATCCCCATTTCGAAACTGTTCTGGATCTCGCCCTGACGCGCAAGGTCTGGTGCAAGATTTCCGCCCCCTACCGCAGCGGCCCGCACGGCCATACCAACGCGCTGGAAGCCTATCCGGAATTGGTGCTGGCATTCAAAACGGATCGCATCCTTTGGGGCAGTGACTGGCCCCATACCCAGCACGAAAATGCGCAGCATTACCGCAAGACGGTGGAATTTTTTGAAAGTGTCGTGCCTGACCCCGCCGAGCGCGCCAAAATTCTTGGCAATTTCCAGGCGCTGTTTTAGGCGTCGGGCCATGGCCCTGGGTGCGACCTTATGGTGCGCAATATTGTCACGTTCAGCTTGACATATTTGAAGTCATGAATACGTTTTGCGCAACAGATTGGGCCGATCATCCGGCTGCGCCAAAGGCGTGCATTCTGCCGCAACCGTTCCATCCTCAAGGATGAGCCCGCCGTTGCCACCGAAATGGAACCAAAAGGAATTGATTATGGATATCAACGAAAGCCCGGCTGGATTGCCAGGCCTCAATCGCCCCGCACCGGCTTTTCAGGCCAATACGACGCATGGCATAAAGTCTTTGGCCGATTATCGCGGCAAATGGCTGGTGCTGTTCTCCCATCCGTCTGATTTTACGCCAGTATGCACCACTGAATTCATTGCTTTTGCCAAGAGTTATCCGGCTTTTCAGGCCATGAATTGCGAATTGATTGGCCTCTCCATCGACAGCATTTTTTCGCACATCGCATGGGTGCGCAATATCGAGGAGAAATTTGGGGTCAAGATTCCCTTCCCCATTATTGAAGACCTCTCCATGAAAGTCGCCGGTGCCTATGGCATGATCCAGCCGGGAGCCAGCGACACGTCGGCGGTGCGCGCCACCTTCATTATTGATCCCGAAGGCGTGTTGCGGGCGATGGTATATTACCCCATGAGCAATGGCCGTTCGGTGGATGAGTTCCTGCGTCTGGTCAAGGCATTGCAGACCACCGATGCGCAAAACGTGGCAACCCCCGAAAACTGGAAGCCCGGCGAGGCCGCCATCGTGCCACCGCCCAAGACCATCGACGACGCCAACGCCCGCGACAAGCAGGGTTATGAATATACTGATTGGTATTTCAGCAAGAAAAAGACAGTTTGAAGCCAAATTCGGCGATGCAGGCGGCGCCAGTGCCGCTTGCTTCGCCATTGCTTGAAAGAAACGCCCTTGCCAACCTCCCTGACCCCCCAAATGCCGGCTCCGACCGCGTCGACCTTGCCTTATGATCGCTGCGGCGGCGAAGCGGGTGTGCGCTTTCTCACGCGCCGCTTTTATGAATTGATGGATAGCCTGCCCGAAGGCCGGGCAGCCCGCGCCATTCATCCGCCGAGCCTGCATGCGGCTGAGCGCAAATTGTTTGAATATTTGACGGGCTGGCTTGGGGGCCCGCCGCTTTTTGTCGAGCGCTATGGCCCGCCCATGCTGCGCCGTCGCCACCTTCATGCCCCGATTGGCCCCGAGGCAGTGGAAAGCTGGTTGTTCTGCTTCCATCAGGCATGGCGCGAAACCATAGATGACAAGGCAATCGGCGACGAAATCCTGCCCAAAATCGACGCATTGGCGCATCACATGCGCAATATCCTCGCCTGAATGATCGAGAAAAAGCAGTCACCCTTGCCGCGCAGCCAGTGAGATTGCGCGTAAATGCCCAACAATTAGCCTGTTTGCCCGATATCTGCCCAATGGCGACGAATATGCGGACGTCACTTCGCCAAACCATAAGGCTTGCGATCCAAACGGAAATGGCATGCAACTTGCCTCGTCAGGTTGGATGCTATTTGGAGGAACGTGGCCAGTGCGCGAAAAATTACTCGTTATCGGGAATGGTATGGCGAGTGTCCGGCTTTGCGAGGAATTGCTTCAGCATAGCCCCAAGGCCTTCGATATAACGGTGATTGGCGCGGAAAAGCACGTCGGTTATAACCGCGTTCTGTTATCGGCCAATCTGGCGGGGGATGCCAGCGAGAGCGAGCTGGAATTGCATGACCGCGCTTGGTATGCCGCCAATAACATTCACCTTGTCAGCAACGTCAAAGCCGTTGCTTTGGATGTGATAGCGCGGCAGGTGCGCCTCGCGGATGGTCATGTGATCGCCTTTGACCGCTTGGTGCTGGCGACCGGCTCGGTGCCGCTCATGCCGCCTTTGCCGGGTATGGATCTGCCCGGTGTCCTCGCCTTCCGCGATCTGGATGATGTCGCCACCATGCGCGAATTATGCGCACGCGAGGCGCAAGTGGTGGTCATGGGTGGCGGGTTGCTGGGGTTGGAGGCGGCTTATGGTCTGGCGCGGCGCGGCGCAAAAGTCACCGTGTTGCATTTGATGGACAGGTTGATGGAACGCCAGGCCGATGGCCCCGCTGCCCGCCTGTTGCGCGCCGGTCTTGCCCGACGCGGCATCCGCATCGAATTGCTCGCGCAAACCGCCCGTGTGCTGGGGGATGTCGAGGTAGAGGGTGTGGAATTGAGCGATGGTCGCATCATTGCGGCTCAGGCGCTGGTTTGCGCCATTGGCATCCGCCCCAACGTCGCCCTCGCTCAGGCCGCTGGCATCAAGGTCGAACGCGGCATTTTGGTGGATGATTATATGCAGACCTCGCAGCCGCACATCTACGCGCTTGGCGAATGTGCCCAGCACCGGGGTGTTGTATATGGCCTCGTGGAACCGGCTTATCAGCAGGCCCGCGCATTGGCCCGCCACCTGGGGGGCGACGTCGAGGCGAATTATCTTGGCTCGTTGCTGTCAACGCATTTGAAGGTTTCCGGCATTGGCCTGTTTTCGTGCGGCAATTTCATGGGCACCGCCGAAAGCCAGAATAGCGTGATGGATGACCCGCAATTTGGCGCCTACCGCAAATTGGTGTTTGAGGGCAATCGCCTGATTGGCGCAATTTTGGTCGGCGATACCTCGGACGCGGCCTGGTATCGCGACATCATTGCCTCGGCCGCCGATGTTTCCGCGCAACGCGACATGCTGATTTTCGGGCAGGATTTTGTGCAGGCGCAACCGGTGCAGGGTGGCAGCGGGCACGCGCCCGCCCCAAGACACGCGGCTTGAGGTAACAGCCATGGGCAGCGAATTGAACCCCGAACAGAAACGCTATCTGGAAGGCTTTGCCTCGGGCATGCTGATTGCAAGGTCGGCGGCCTCGGCCAATTCCGCGCCTGCCGCCCCGGCACCGGTCAGCCCCGACGGCCCCGCGCTGCAAGCGGCAAGCGCGGTTGAGGCGGCAGGAAAAAAGCTCTCCGATCCGGAAAAGTGGAAGCGTGCGGAAAACCCGCTGGACGCGTGGCCCCGCCTGCATGAAATGGCAGCAAACAACCAGTTTCCCTCGCCGCAGGACAATTTCCGCTGGCGCTACCATGGCCTGTTTTATGTTGCCCCGGCGCAGGATTCCTTCATGCTGCGCATGCGCATTGCCAATGGCATATTGAGCGCCGCGCAATTCGGGGCTTGTGCCGATCTTGCCCGCAAATATGGGGATGGCCTATGCGCTGTCACCACCCGTGCCAATCTGCAAATTCGCGGCATCAAGGCGCACGACGCCACCCCAATTCTGGAGAGCCTGCAGGACATTGGCCTCACCGGCAAAGGTTCGGGTGCCGATAACATCCGCAACGTAACCGGTTCGCCCACCGCCGGCATTGATGCGCAGGAATTGCTGGATACCCGGCCTCTGGCGCGGCAATGGCATTTTCACATCCTCAACCAGCGCGCCCTCTATGGGTTGCCGCGCAAGTTCAATGTTGCCTTTGATGGGGGCGGCTGCGTGCCGGTGCTGGAGGAGACCAATGACATCGGCTTTCAGGCGGTTGCCATCGACAATGGGGCCGGGGCACCGCGCGTGGCCTGCCGTTTGGTGCTGGGTGGCATCAGCGGCCATAAGGATCTGGCCCGTGATACGGGCGTCATCTGCCAGCCCGAACAATGCACGGCCCTGGCGGACGCCATCATCCGGGTATTCATCGAAACCGGAGATCGCACCGATCGCAACAAGGCACGACTAAAATACGTTTTGGACAGCATGGGCTTTGACGCGTTTCTGGCACGCGTTGAAAAGCGCCTGTCTTTTCCGCTGGAGCGGGTCGCCAATGCGCTAATCCTGCCGCGAGCCGCTTTCGTCAGGGACGCGCATATCGGCGTGCACAAACAGGTGCAACCGGGTCGAAACTGGCTGGGTGTGGTCGTACCGGTCGGGCGTCTCGATGCGGCGCAGATGCAGGGATTGGCAGATGTTTCGCGCAATTTTGGCGATGGTGATATCCGCCTGACCGTGTGGCAAAACCTGCTCATTTCGGGCGTAGCCGATGCGGATGTCGCCCCGGCGAGCGCGGCCATCGAAGCTTTGGGCCTGGCAATCACCGCCAGCCCGATACGGCGTGGTCTGGTCGCCTGCACGGGTGCCAAGGGCTGTAAATTTGCCGCCGCCGACACCAAAGGCCATGCGCTGGAGATTGCCGCCCATGTCGAGGCGTCGTTGCAACTGGATTTGCCGGTCAATTTGCACCTAACCGGCTGCCATAATTCCTGCGCGCAGCATTACATCGGTGATATTGGCCTGATTGGCGCCAAAGTGCCGGTGAATGAGGATGGCGACACGGTCGAGGGCTACGACATTGTGGTGGGGGGTGGCTTTGCCGACAATCCCAAGATTGGCCGGCCATTGGTGCAGGCCATCAAAGCTAGCGAATGCCCGCAACTGGTAACCCGGTTGCTGGCGGCCTGGCTTCAGCGGCGCACCGGCAAGGAAGAAAGCTTTTTCAGTTTTGCCAATCGCCACCCCATCGAGGAACTGCAGGAATTCGTGAAGGGAGCGCAGAGCCCATGAACATGCAGGTGCGGCCCATGCCCAACGTCAACCTTCTGCCCGAAAGTGCGCCCTTCACACCCGAGCAGCGTGACTGGCTGAATGGCTTCTTCGTGGCGCTGCTGCAAAGCGAGGCACAGGCCGCCAGCCCCGCGCTGCCGGTAGAGGAAGAGGACGCGCCCTGGCACGATGCCGCCATGGCCTTGCCAGACCGAATGAAACTGGCGGAGAGCAAGCCGTTGCAACGGCGCATGTTTGCCGCCATGGCGCAGCAGGATTGCGGCCAATGCGGCTATGTCTGCGAGACCTATTCAGCGGCATTGGCAAAAGGCGAAGAAACGCGGCTCAACCTGTGCGCCCCCGGCGGCAAGGATACGCTGCGGATGTTAAAAACGCTGGCGCAGGAGCTGGAGGCCAACCCGCAAACGCCCGTGCCTGCCTCGGTTGCGGTCATCGCCACCCCTCCAGTTGCGCCGCTTGGCACGCGCGAAAATCCGGCTGAAATTTCCTTCCTTCAGCGGCGACGACTCAACAA
Source organism: Hyphomicrobiales bacterium (assembly GCA_019075865.1). Lineage (GTDB taxonomy): Bacteria > Pseudomonadota > Alphaproteobacteria > Rhizobiales > Beijerinckiaceae > REEB77. The sequence goes on from JAGXAN010000002.1 coordinate 270,569, forward strand.
GTCAAAAAGCGAAAAGGAGACGTTTCACATTGATTTCGACCTTTCCGGCAGTGGCTTGGAATACGCGCCAGGCGACAGCTTCGGCATTTTCCCGGTCAATGACCCGCGTCTTGTCGATGCGGTGATTTCCTTGATAGGTGCCCGCCCGGAAGCTCCGATCGCAACCGCAAATGGCGAGAGAATGTTGCGAGACGTGCTCACGCGCGAGGTAGCGCTTGGGCCTGCCCCCGACAGCCTGTTTCAGTTGATTTCCTATGTGACGGGCGGGCCCACAAGGTTGAAAGCCAAGCGCCTTGCCGAGGGCGAAGATCCGGACAAGGACCTCGACAGGCTGGACGTGCTCGGCACATTGCACAAGTTCTCGGGCGTCAGGATCGGTCCGGAGGCCTTCGTCGAGGCGCTGGATCGCCAGCAGCCACGCCTCTATTCGATTTCGTCTTCGCCCCTCGCCAATCCCGGCCAACTTTCGCTCACCGTTGACAAGGTGCGCTATCGCATCGGCCAGCGCGAGCGCTTCGGCGTCGCCTCCACTTACCTCGGCGAATTGGCGCTGCCGGGCGAGAAAATGGCAGCCTATGTGCAAAAAGCCCATGGTTTTGCTTTGCCGCAGGATACGGACAAGCCAATTATCATGGTAGGCCCCGGCACCGGCGTTGCACCGTTTCGCTCATTCCTGCAGCACCGGCAGGCGACGCAATCCAAGGGTCGCAACTGGTTGTTTTTTGGCCATCAGAAGCGCGAGACTGATTTTTTCTATGAAGACGAGTTGTCGGCGCTACAAGCGCAGGGCGCATTGAGCCGCCTGACATTGGCCTGGTCGCGCGATTCGTCGGAGAAAATCTATGTTCAGGACCGCATGCGCCAGGTTGGTGCGGATTTGTGGAACTGGTTGCAGCAGGACGCGCATTTTTACGTGTGCGGCGATGCCAAGCGTATGGCGCGGGATGTCGAGCGCGCCATGGTGGATGTGGTGGCCGAGCATGGTCGGCAAAGCACTGAATCGGCGATTGCCTATGTGGCAAATCTAAAGAAATCAGGGCGTTATCAGGCGGATGTCTATTGAACAGCTTCACGGTAAAAACCACTTGCGCTTATTGCGGTGTCGGCTGCGGGGTATTGGCAGCCCCGGACGGGCAGGGCGGCGCGATCATTGCCGGTGACCCCGATCACCCGGCCAATTATGGTCGGCTATGCGTCAAGGGTGCGGCATTGGGAGAGACGCTGAGCCCGGACACAAGGCTTTTGACCCCCAAGATTGACGGAACCGCAACCACATGGAACCGCGCGATTGAGCGGATTGCCCGTGGCTTTGAGGCCTCGATCAAGGCGCATGGCCCCGATTCCGTCGCTATGTATCTTTCCGGGCAAATGCTGACCGAGGATTATTACGTCGCCAACAAATTCATGAAGGGTTTTGTTGGCTCCAGCCATTGCGATACCAATTCGCGGCTATGCATGGCTTCCTCGGTTGCCGGTCACAAACGGGCGTTCGGCTCGGATACGGTGCCAGGCTCTTATGACGATCTGGAAGAAGCCGACTTGATCTTGCTGGTTGGCTCCAACACGGCCTGGTGCCATCCGGTGCTGTTTCAGCGAATGCAGCGCGCGCGGGAATCACGCGGCACCCGCATCGTCAATATTGATGTGCGGCGCACCGCCACCAGCGTCGATTGCGATATGCATCTCAGCATCAAGCCCGGCATGGACTCGGTGTTGTTTGCCTGGTTTCTGGTGCAGCTCGTCGAAAGCGGCGCGACGGATTCCGCCTTTATCGGCCAGCATACGGCGGGTTTTGACGCAGCATTGGCAATGGCCCGCGAAATTGCCCCCAGCCTTGACCAAGTATCGCGCCTGACGGGACTGGACGCGGCCGATATCGCCGAATTGAGCGCGCTCGTGGTGGGCACACCCCGGCTCGTCACCTGCTATTCGCAAGGCGTCAATCAATCGGCGCAGGGCACCGACAAGGTCAATGCCATTCTCAACATCCATCTGGCGACGGGGCGCATTGGCAAAGCTGGCATGGGGCCATTTTCCCTCACCGGTCAGCCCAACGCCATGGGCGGACGTGAGGTCGGGGGCCTGTCCAATCAATTGGCGGCGCATATGGGCTTCAGCGCCCCGGAACTGGACCGCGTGCAGCGTTTCTGGAATGCCACGCGCATGGTGCAACAGGAGGGATTGAAGGCCGTTGACCTTTTTGAAGGTGTGGCCAGCGGCCGCATCAAGGCCCTGTGGATCATGCACACCAACCCGTCGGTGAGCCTGCCACGCGCCGATTTCGTGCGCGGATCATTGGGCAAGCTCGATTTTCTGGCGGTTTCGGAAGCGTTCAGCCATGTCGATGGCTTGCTGGAGCGGGCCCATGTCGTGCTGCCCGCCTCGCCCTGGGGCGAGAAAGACGGTACCGTCACCAATTCCGAGCGGCGGATCTCCCGCCAGCGACGGTTTCTGGCACCCGTCGGCGAAGCCAAGCCGGATTGGTGGGCGATTGTGCAGGTCGCCAAACGCATGGGTTTTGGCAAAGCTTTTGATTATTCGACGCCAGCGGCGATCTTTCGCGAGCATGCGCGCCTTTCGGCCTTTGAAAATGCCGGAACCCGGGATTTTGACATTGGTGGCTTGGCGCAGGTCAGCGATGCAGCCTATGACGCGCTGGCACCCGTGCAATGGCCGGTGCCGGCCGATGCAGGCACCCCGCGCCTGTTTGGTGATGGCCGGTTTTTTCACGCCGATCAAAAGGCGCGCTTCATCGCCGTCGCCATGCCGGCCCTGCGCGAGACGCCTTCGCCGCGCTTTTCCTTTATCCTTAACACCGGCCGCGTGCGAGACCATTGGCACACCATGTCCCGCACCCGCCTGTCGCAGCGCCTGTCGGGTCACATTCGCGAGCCCTATGTCGAGATCCACCCCGATGACGCGCAAAGGCTTGGCCTCAAATCCAACGCCTATGCGCAGGTCCGCAGCGCCCATGCGGTGGCGACGCTGCGGGTCGAGATCCATCCCGGCCAGCAACCGGGCATGCTGTTTGCGCCCATCCACTGGAATGAAATTTCCGGCGGCGGTGGCCGCGTCAGTGCGCTGATGTCGCCCTTTACGGACCCCTTCTCCGGCCAGCCCGAGAGCAAGGCAACGCCGGTCAGCATCACCCCGCTGGCGATGCGCTCGTTTGGTTTTCTGGTCGCCCGCACTCGGCTGGAGCTGCCACGCTGGCTGGTGCATTCGCGCTTTACCGTGGTGGGCGGCGAGGCCATCATCTTTGCCTGCCAGTGCCTGCCCGCGGAACTCGAGGCGCTGATCTCCAATTATCTGCCAGCAATGGGTGCCAGGAGCCATATGCGGGACGAATCGCGGCAGGTGTTTCGCACATTGGTCACCACCCGCCAGCGTATCGAAACCATGCTTTTCATTGGCCCGCAGCGCAACGAATCGGCGCTGGACTGGACCTTGCAGCAATTCGAGAGCCCCAGCCACGATGAAATGGCACGCCGCGCGCTGCTGGCCGGGCAGGGTGCCAGCGGCAATGCGGATCGCGGCCCGCTGATCTGCGCTTGCAATAATGTCCGGGCCAGCGTTATCACCGCCGCCATTGCCGAGGGGGCCGGGGATGTGGACGCGGTTGGCAAAGCCTGCAAGGCGGGCACCACCTGCGGTTCCTGCAAGCCGGAGATCAAGACTCTGCTCGCCGAATTTGCCAACCAGGCGCAGCCCGAGAAGCCGGCACCCGCTCTAGTCTGACAAATTTGACAGCGGGCGGGCAAATCCCTTACCGGTAAGCGGTTTACGGCATCTATCCGTTTAGTGGGGTCTCATGCAATCCAACCAGCCATACAAGGGCGTCTTTCCTGTCGCGCCCACCATCTTCAATGACAACGGCGAACTTGATCTGGCCAGCCAGCGCCGTTGCCTCGATTTCATGATCGATGCCGGTGCCCATGGCATTTGCATGCTTGCCAATTTCTCCGAACAATTCGTGCTCACCGATGAAGAGCGCGAGCGGGTCATGATCTGCGCGCTGGACCATGTTGCGGGCCGGGTGCCGGTGATTGTCACTACCACCCATTTTGGGTCGGCGATTTGCGCTGAGCGTAGCCGCCGCGCGCAAGAAGCCGGTGCTGCCATGGTCATGGTGATGCCGCCCTATCACGGCGCGACCATCCGCGTGGGAGAAGCCGCTATATTCGACTTTTTCCGCACGGTTTCAGATGCAATCGATATTCCGATCATGATTCAGGATGCGCCGGTCAGCGGCACTCCGTTGAGTGCAGCTTTTCTGGCAAGAATGGCGCGCGAAATCAAAAACATCCGCTATTTCAAAATCGAAACGCCCATGGCCGCTGCCAAATTGCGTGACCTGATCGCGCTGGGTGGGTCCGACATTCACGGGCCATGGGATGGGGAGGAGGCGATAACGCTGCTTGCTGATCTGGATGCGGGCGCCACCGGTGCCATGACCGGCGGCGGCTATCCGGACGGTATCCGCGCCATTACCGACCCCTATTTTGCCGGCCGTCGCGAGGAGGCGATTGAGGCTTACGCGCGCTGGCTGCCGTTGATCAATTACGAAAACCGGCAATGCGGGCTCCATGCCTGCAAGGCGCTGATGAAAGAGGGCGGCGTGATCGCCTCCGCGCTCGTGCGCCATCCGTTGCTGCCATTGCCCGCACCAACCCATGCCGGTCTCATCGAAATCGCCCGCCGCCTTGACGCCAAAGTTCTGCGATGGGGCAGGGTTTGATGGGTAATCATTCAGTCGTATTTTAGATCATATCAATCGATAAAATTGATTTGACCGCCACGCCTCCCGCACCCACTATGCCTTATCAGCATTTGCTAATTTGTGGGATGTGAATGGCAGAGGAAACGATAGCGCTTTCAAAGCCGGTGGGTGACAGCGTCGCCTACACAACCTGTTACATGTGCGCCTGCCGCTGCGGCATCAAGGTGCACATGAAGGACGGTGCCCTGCGCTACATCGAGGGCAACCGCGATCATCCGGTGAACCGTGGCGTGCTATGCGCCAAGGGCTCGGCGGGCATCATGACCGCGCTTTCGCCCGCCCGCCTGCGCAAGCCCCTGAAGCGGGTGGGGCCGCGCGGTGCCAATGAATTTGTGGAAATCGAATGGGACGAGGCGATGGATATCGCCACCAAACGTCTGGCGGCCATCCGCGACAGCGATCCTAATAAACTCGCATTTTTTACCGGTCGCGACCAATCGCAATCCTTGACCGGCTATTTCGCGCAAATGTTCGGCACCATGAATTATGCGGCCCACGGCGGTTTCTGTTCCGTCAACATGGCCGCTGCCGGCATCTATTCCATGGGCGGGGCCTTCTGGGAATTTGGCGAGCCGGATTGGGAATATGCCAAGATTTTCCTGTTGTTTGGTGTGGCCGAAGACCATGATTCAAACCCGATCAAGTTGGGTTTGGCACGCCTCAAGCAGCGTGGTGCCAAGATTATTTCGATCAACCCCGTGCGCACGGGTTATTCGGCGGTTGCCGATGAATTTGTCGGCATCACCCCCGGCACCGACGGATTGCTGGTTTTCAGCCTCATCCATTGCCTGCTCAAGCAGGGCAAGATTGATACCCAATATCTGGTTAGCTACACCAATGCCCATTATCTGGTGATTGATGCGCCGGGCAGCGCCGATCACGGGCTTTTCGCGCGGGATCTGCAAGGCAATCCCCTGGCCTTTGACCGCACTACCCAACAGACTAAAAGCGCCCGGGCCACCGACATAGACCCGGCGCTGTTGGGCGAATATCGCTTGGCGGATGGTCGCCGCGCGCGACCGGCCTTTGCGTGCCTGGCCGAGCGCTACATCTCGGGCGATTACGCGCCCGAAGCCGTGGCGGAGCGCTGCGGCGTGCCGGCCGCCGATATTCATCGCATTGCCGCAGAAATCGCCGAAGTCGCGTTCAATCAGGCAGTTACCATCAACCAGCCCTGGACCGACAGTAACGGCCGGCGGCACGAAACCATGACCGGCCGCCCGGTCGCCATGCACGGGATGCGCGGAATTTCCGCTCATTCCAACGGGTTTCACACCTGCCGCGCCATTCACATTCTGCAAATGCTGTTGGGCGCGGTCGATACGCCCGGCTCATGGCGCTATAAATCGCCATATCCCAAGCCGATTCCGCCTGGCCCCGGCCCCGCCGGTCGCGAGCGCAAGCCGGACGGGTCATTACCAAGCCTGCCACTGGGGTTCCCCAAAGGCCCGGAGGATTTGCTGGTCGACGCCGGGGGTGAACCCTTGCGGATCGACCGCGCCTTCTCGTGGGAAGCGCCGCTGGGCATTCACGGTATGATGCACATGGCCATTTCCGAAGCCCATGCCCACCCCGAAAAAATCGACACGCTATTCCTGTTCATGGCCAATATGGCCTGGAATTCGGCGATGAATCCGGGGGAAACCTCGCGCATGTTGGCCGATTGCGATGAGAGCGGCAATTATACCATCCCCTTCGTCATCGTGGTGGATGCTTTTGCCTCCGAGACTGTGGCTTACGCCGATCTCGTGCTGCCCGACGCAACCTATCTGGAGCGTTATGACTGCATATCCCTTCTGGATCGCCCGATCGGCTCCGCGCACGGCCCGGCCGACGCCATCCGCATTCCAGTCCTGCCGCTCGATCGCGATGTGCGTCCGTTTCAGGATATGCTGATTGATCTGGGCGGACGGCTTAAACTGCCCAATTTTGCAGATGCCGCAGGCCAGCCGATATATAAATCCTATGCTGATTATATCGTGCGCCATGAGCGCAAACCCGGCGTCGGGCCATTGGCGGGCTTTCGCGGTGATGGCACGGCCTTTGGCAAAGCGCCGGTCAATCCAAACCAACTGGATGATTACATCAAGAACAAGAGCTTCTGGGTGCATCACCTGCCGCCCGAACAGCTTTATTTCAAATATGCCAACCGCGACTATCTGGCCGGTGCCAAAGCCATGGGCCTGATTGATTCAGACCAGCAGATTGTCCTGAATCTTTACAGCGAAATCATGCAGAAATTCCGGTTGGCCGCGCAGGGGCATGGGGCGGTTCAGCCGCCCGAACGCCTGCGCCATCAGATTGACGCGGTGATGGACCCGCTGCCGATCTGGTATGCGCCGATTGAGGAATCGGTCAGCCAATCCAGCCCTTACACGTTGCACGCCATTACCCAGCGGCCGATGGCCATGTACCATTCCTGGGGATCGCAAAACGTCTGGCTGCGGCAGATATTGTCGGAAAACCGGCTCTATGTGCACAGCAGCCTTGCCGCCAGCCATGGCCTCGACAATGAGGATTGGGTTCGTGTCACCTCGCGCAATGGCGAGATCACCTGTCAGGTCCGCGTGATGGATGGCCTAAATCCGAACACGGTCTGGACTTGGAACGCCATTGGCAAGCGGTCGGGAAGTTGGGGCCTGAAAGAGGGTGCGCCGGAGGCCAAACGTGGCTTTTTGCTCAACCATGTTCTGTCGGAATATCTGCCAGCCGACGCAAGCGGTCAGCGTCTTTCCAATTCCGATCCGGTCACCGGACAGGCGGCGTGGTTTGATGCCATGGTCAAAATCGAGAAAGTCGAAGTTGCCAGTCAGGGCACGACGCTGCCCCAGTTTCCGGCTCTCAAATCACTGCCTGGCTTGCAGTTTCGCATGCAGGGCTGGCTGCATCGCGGAGGCATGAATAAATGACCAGCCTGCCGCAACCGCAAATCGGGGCCAAAAAGCTCGGTCTGGTGATAGATCTGGATACCTGCGTCGGGTGTCATGCCTGCGCCGTCAATTGCAAAGAGTGGAACACCGGCGGTCATTCCGCGCCGCTGCCTGATTACCAGCCCTATGGCGTTGAGCCAGACGGCCTGTGGTTCAACCGCATTCATTCCTATGAGGCGGAAGGCGGCTCTTGCGGCGATCGCACCGTCAATTTTCCGCGCTCGTGCCTGCATTGTGAAGAGCCACAATGCGTGACCGTATGCCCCACGGGTGCTTCCTACAAGCGCGCGGAGGACGGTATCGTGCTGGTCAATGCGGATATCTGCATCGGCTGCAAATTATGCTCCTGGGCCTGCCCCTATGGCGCGCGCGAATTTGATGAAAATCAGGGCGTGATGAAGAAATGCACGCTCTGCGTCGACCGTATCTACAACGAGACTTTGCCCGAAGCCGAGCGTCAACCGGCCTGCGTGCTGACGTGCCCCTCGAAAGCCCGCCATTTTGGTGATTTGAATGATCCGGCCAGCGAAGTTTCCATTTTGGTCGCCTTGCGGGAGGGACAGGATTTGATGCCGGAACTTGGCTATCGGCCCACCAATAAATATCTGCCGCCGCGCAAGGCCAAGATCCCGGTTTCGGCTCAGCCCGCGCCAACTGCTTCCACCGCCGGCTTTGGCTCGGCCCTGCTCAATCTCGTGGATCGGGTGCTTTCGCGATGACCCCGGCCAGCTCGGTTTTACTCCTCACCACACTCACTGGCTTTGGCTATGGCCTGCTAGCCTGGCTTGGCCTTTTCAATGCTGCGGGTGCGCTGCCGCGCGGGCAATGGTTTGGGCCGGTGGTAATCGTCGTGGCGCTTGGCTTTGCCAGCGCGGGTCTCATGGCGTCGACCCTGCATCTTGGCCGCCCTGAGCGTGCGTGGCGCGCCTTCAGCCAGTGGCGCAGCTCCTGGTTATCGCGCGAGGGCGTGGCCGCTGTGCTTACCTATCTGCCAGCTTGCGGCTTTGCCGCACTGTGGTGGTTCTGGGGGCAGGATGCGGCGGCCACGCGCGCGCTTGGTTTGGTGAGTGCCGCCTTTGGGCTGGTAACGGTGGGCTGCACGGCGATGATATACGCCAGCCTCATCCCGATCCGGCAATGGCACAACCGGCACACGGTGCCAGATTATCTCGTATTCGCCATTTTCTCCGGCGCTGTCTTACTCGCGGTCATGCAAGCAGCCTGGTTCGGACATTCCGGGACGGTCGCCCTCGTGGCCTGCCTTGCCGCCTTGCTGGCGTTGGTGCTGAAATTCGCCTATTGGCGGTTCATTGACCGGCAGGCGCCGCTCACCACCCTCACCTCCGCCACCGGCGTGCGTCAGGCGGCGAAGATGCACGCGCTGGATCAGCCGCATTTCTCGCAAAATTACATACTGCGCGAGATGGGCTTTCAACTGGCCCGCAAACACGCGGCCAAGCTGCGTAAATGGACCTATGTTTTGGCCTTCATTGCGCCCGCCATTTTTTGCGCACTGGCGGCAATGGATGTCGCACCTGTGGTTTTTGGCGTGCTGGCTCTGGTCACGACGGGCGCAGGCCTTTTTCTGGAACGTTGGCTGTTTTTTGCCGAGGCCACCCATACGGCTGCCATATATTACGGGCATACGATCTGAACAGTCTTGTTTGTGACAACTTGGCGCTCTACCATTACCCCTGCGATAACCAGAGTTTTGCAGGGTGAGAAGTTGATGATCCACCTCACAGTCAACGGCCAACCCCACGAAATGGAAGTGGAGGCGGATACGCCGCTGCTATGGGCCATTCGCGACAATCTGGGCCTCACCGGCACCAAATTTGGTTGCGGCATTGGGGCCTGCGGTGCCTGCACCGTTTTGCTGGATGGCGAAGCCGTCCGCTCCTGCACCCTGCTGGCCAGCGATGCGACCGGCAAGGCCATCACCACCATCGAGGGCCTTTCACCCGACCATAGCCACCCGCTGCAACAGGCATGGATTGCCGAGCAGGTGCCCCAATGCGGCTATTGCCAATCGGGGCAGATCATGGCGGCTGCGGCGCTGCTGCATGCCAACCCGCATCCCAGTGACGCCGAGATTGATGCGGCCATGACCAACATCTGCCGTTGTGGCGCTTACGGGCGCATTCGTGCCGCCATACACCGCGTCGGAGGGGGCACATGAGCCGCTTCATTCCCAACCGCCGCGCCGTGCTGCTGGGCGGCGGCGGCATTGGCCTGCTGATTGGCATAGGAGCCTGGCGCGCCAGCGCCATAGCGCCAACCCTCGCTGGCACACGCGACGCCACCGGCATCTATCTGCACGACTGGATTCACATTGGCGGCGATGGCCAGATCACCCTGCGCACGGGCCTGTCGGAAATGGGGCAGGGGGCCTTTACCGGCGTTGCCACATTGGTGGCGGAAGAATTGGGCGTGCGCCCCAATCAACTCACCGTCGAGACCGGCCCCGCTGCCTATATGTTCAAAAATGTTGCCGCAGGCCGCGATTTTGTGGCGCCAAGTCACGGCCTCGCGCAAAAGCTGGACCATAGTTTTGCGACCTCGGCGGTCACGTTTATGGTGGAAAAGCTGACCCAACAAATAACGGGCGGCTCAAGTTCCATGCGCGATCGCTTCCTCAGCGCAAGGCAGGCGGGCGCGTTGGCGCGCATTTTGCTCATCAATGCTGCCGCGCGCCAATGGAGCGTCGCACCCCAGGATTGCGAGGCTGTGGATGGGCAGATACGCCATCTGCCGACGGGCAAGGCCCTGTCGTTTGGCGATATCGCCCCGCTCGCCACCCAAGAGCCCTTGCCGCAAACCGTGACCCTGAAACCGCGCGCCCAGTGGAAGTTGATTGGTGGGAGGGTTGACCGTGTGGATATACCCGCCAAAATCAACGGATCGGCCGTTTTTGGCATTGATGTCCGCCGCAAGGGCATGTTGTTTGCCGCCGTACTGCATAGCCCGGTTTTTGGCGGAAAACTCAAAAGCCATGATGCCCAAAAGGCGCTGGCCATGTCGGGGGTTACAAAGGTCGTGGTGCTGGAGGGTGCCATTGCCGTGGTTGCGGCCTCAACCTGGCAGGCCAAGCGGGCTTTGCCAGCACTGGCAGCGGTTTGGGATGCGGGCGACAATGGCGCATTGAGCACGCCGGAGATTGCGCAGCGACTGGCGGATTCGCTGCAAAATCCGGAAAACATCCTCTCAAAAGGTGATTTTGCCGGGGCGCAATCGCGAGCGGCCAAAACCTTGGTCAGCGAATATCACCTTCCCTATCTCGCCCACGCGACGATGGAGCCGATGAATTGCACGGTGGAAATCAGCGACGGTTACGTGGATGTATGGGTGCCAACGCAGGCCCAAACCGTGACCCAGCAAGCCGCTGCCAGTGCCGCAGGCGTCAGCACCAGCAAAGTGCGGGTGCATACGACTTATCTGGGCGGTGGATTTGGCCGTCGTCTCAAAGCTGATTTTGTCACCCAAGCGGTCAAAATCGCCGTGGCAGTGGGGCGTCCCGTGCAGGTCCTTTGGTCGCGCGAGGAGGATATGCAGCACGACTTTTATCGCCCGATGGTGCTGATGCGCCTGCAGGGTGGGCTGGATGCCGCGGGTGTGCCGAGCGCCTTGCGCATCGCCATCGCCAACCAGTCGATCACAGGCCATATGTACCACCTCAAAAACGATGAATCGCAATTTCAGGGCGCGGCCCATCTCGATTACGACATTGCCAACCAGCGCACCGATCTTGGCACCATCAGCGTCAATGTGCCGGTCGGTTATTGGCGCTCGGTGGGCCATTCCTTCACAGCTTTCGGCGTTGAAAGCTTTATCGACGAAATGGCCAATGCCGCTGGCACTGACCCGCTGGCGTTTCGCCTGTCCATTTTGCAACATGCCCCGCGCCTTGTGGCGCTGCTGCAGCTAGTCACGCAAAAGGCCGGTTGGGGCACACCGCTACCCAAGGGCGAGGGGCGCGGCCTTGCGCTACACACTTCATTTGGCTCGGCAGTGGCTGAGGTCGTGGAAGTGGCGGTCACAGGCAACGGCGCACTCAAGGTGAAACGGGTGACGGCCGCAGTGGATTGTGGCACTGCCATTAACCCCGATATTGTGCGCGCGCAGGTCGAAAGCGCCGTGATTTATGGCCTGTCCGCCGCGCTTTTTGGCAAGATCACGCTCAAAAACGGGCAGGTCGAGCAGCAAAGCTTCCCCGATTACGATGTCGTGCATATGGCGCAGGCACCCGAAATCACAGTTCACGTGATGCAAAACACCCATGCGCCGGGCGGAATCGGCGAGCCGGGCCTGCCGCCGCTGGCTCCGGCCCTCACCAATGCCATTTTTGCGGCCACCGGCAAACGCATCCGCTCCTTGCCATTGATGGATCAAGGCTTCAGTGCCTGATTTTCCGTTGATCCAGCCTGTGCAGGGCGGCCCCATGTTTCCGGCGCTGTCACGAAGCACAATCCATTATCGCGCGGTGGCCGGATCGGCCATGGTGCATGCCCTGCTGCTGCTGGCCGTATATGAATTTTCACGGGCCGCGCCGTTTCACAAGGTTTTAGAGGCGATCCCCGTGCAGATTGTGATGGAAGCGCCCAAACCGCCATTACCCAAACAACCGGGTGGCTACACTCCGGCCCAAGGAACAAAGCCTGGGGCAGGCGGCGCAGAAACCGCACAAAAGCCGATCGCCCCGCCACCCGCACCCGCGAAAGTGACATTGCCAAAACCGGCGGTAGCCAAGCCCGCCATGCTGCAATCGCCGCAGCCACAACACAAAATGCGCCTGCCGGACTCTATGGCCAGCACTGTGACGCAAGCTGAACTCCAGTTTCCGCAACCCGATAAAGTAGCGCAAATGATGGAGGAAGTGATCGCGGACCCTGAGCATTCTTCGACCCGCGAGCAAGCCTCCGTCACCGCCCCCTCACCCCCTCCCGAGGCCAAAGTCCAGCAAAATATCATTGCCTATGCGCAGGCGATCGGGGCCCGCATTGCGACGATGAAACATTACCCGGATGGCGCACGCAAACATGCCGCGCATGGCACGGCAGTGGTGAGCTTCTCGGTAGGGCCTTCAGGGAGGCCCAATCATATCCGCATTGCCCGCAGCGCCGGAGACCGAGCCCTTGACGCCGAAGCGCTGGAGACCGTGCGTCGCGCTGCGCCTTTTGCCGCCCCGCCAGCGGGTGCCCCCAATGAATATTCGGTTGTGCTCAGTTTCAGCGTGCCGGGTTAGGATGCACTAATTTGTCACAATGCCAAACACGCACTTGCCCCAGGGGGCATGGCGGTGTAGGAAGTGGCCAATGTCGGAGTGTAGCGCAGTCTGGTAGCGCACCTTGTTCGGAACGAGGGGGTCGTAGGTTCGAATCCTATCACTCCGACCACTTAGCCAAATCGCAGTGCTTGAGTGCCCTTTTCCAGGATTTTTCTGGTTTCCTGGCTGTTGCCGGCCAGCCTGCCGCAGGATTGGACACCGCAAATCAACGACCGCCCTGGGCAAAGGGCATGGGCGCATGGATAGGCACAAAGGCGGCGGGGCCAACGCCCCGGCGCTGATAATTTCAGTCCATCGGGCTCAAATTGAGCTTGCTCCATAATTGCCGTATGTCGCGCCAGTCGAAGGTTTCTGTCGAGCCGACGCGGCAGATGTCGATCACCGTCTCGCCTTGACCATAAGCTTCATGCGCGAACATCAAAGCCTCGAGCAAGGATGCGCGAAAATCGCCGCCTCTTTCAGTCTTTACAAAATACAACCCAACCTGATCTTCAAAAGACCCGGCTCTCTGAATGTAATTCATGCAATATCTCTACGCTTAAAATAACAACATCTAAAAACGCAAATATGTTAGCATAGAAGCGGTAAAATTTCAATATTGAAGTAAATTGAAAATTTTATGCGAGTTCTTCAGGATGGATTGCCAGCAAAACGCTGGTTAAGTTCATGTATTATCGTAATTATTTGTGGTGCGATATTGCGCTTTCGCTCAATTTCATCGGGTTGCGCCAAAGCCCGGTCATATATCCATGGAAAGCGAAAATTGCGACAGGTCGGGCAGAACGAGCGCGGCTTTGGAAAAATCCTCATGCTGCGTATAAATTCCGGGTGTCACGACGACGCGAAGGCCCGCAGCAAGGCCTGCGGCAAGTCCGTTGGCTGAATCTTCGAATGCCATGCAGGCCGCCGCCGGCAGGCCCAAATCAGCCAATGCTTTGAGATAGGCATCGGGTGCCGGCTTTTTGCGTGCGACTTCATCGCCGGCGACGATCACATCAAAGCATCGGTCTGCATCCGCGCCGAGATTGGCGCGCAGCAGCACATCCACATTGACGCGACTGGTGGTCGTGGCGATGGCGAGGCGCAGGCCCTGCTGCTGGGCGCGCGAGATCAAATCCATGACGCCGGATCGCAATGGCGCGCCGCCCCGGGCGATCAACGCGCCATAGAGCGTGTTCTTGCGGGCATGCAATTGCGCGATCAGGGCCTCGTCCAGATGCGCGCCAATACCTTGCGCGTAATGGCGCAACCGCTCCTTGCCACCCGTGATTTTCAGCAATTGCCCATAGAGGGCAATATCCCAGTGCCACGGCAGGCTGAAGTCTTGAAACGTCGCGTTGAACGCCGCGCGATGCACCTCTTCCGTTTCGGCGAGCGTGCCATCGACATCGAAGATCAGCGCCCGCAGCGGCATCAGGCCCGGGCTTTTTCGGCGGACGCGCGAATGGCGGCAATATTGGCCTTGTAATGGGCGGGCGTGCCGCCTTTGAATACGGCCGAGCCCGCAACCAGCGTATCCGCACCAGCGGCCGCAATCAGTGCCGCCGTCTCGACATTGACGCCGCCATCAATCTCCAGGCGGATCGGGCGCTTGCCAATCATGGCGCGGATTTTGCGGGTCTTTTCGATCTGCGAATGGATGAAAGCCTGCCCGCCAAAGCCGGGGTTCACCGTCATAACCAGAATGAGATCGACATCGTTGATGACATATTCGAGCACTGATTCATGGGTGGCGGGCGTGATGGTGACCCCCGCCTTCTTGCCCAGAGCGCGAATGGATTGCAGCGTGCGGTGCAGATGCACGCCTGATTCCGCATGCACCGTGATGATATCGGAACCCGCTTTGGCAAAGGCTTCGATATAGGGGTCGACGGGCGCGATCATCAGATGCACGTCAAACACCTTTTTGGTGTGGGGGCGCAGCGCTTTGACGACATCGGGGCCGATGGTGATATTGGGCACAAAATGCCCGTCCATCACATCCACATGGATCCAGTCCGCCCCCATTTCGTCAATGGCGCGCACTTCCTCGCCAAGCCGGGCGAAATCCGCCGAGAGGATGGAAGGCGCAATAACAATCGGTTCGGGCATGGGTTCTAGCTTTCGGTTTTGGAGAATACACGGCTGGCGCGAATGTCGCTTTCTTCCAGCGTCATTATGTCCGTGGCGGTCAATTCCCGGTCGAGGTCGGCGACCAGGCGATTGGCCTGACGCAACCGCGCCCGATCCAGCGCATTGCGGATGGAACGCGCATTCGAGAACAGGGGCTGTTGCTTGCGCAGATGGATATATTCATCAAAAGCACGCCGCGCGCCTTCGCTGAATTGATAGTTTTGCTGTTTCAACATCAGTTCGGCAATATCACCAAGCTCTTTTTCCTCATAGTCCGGAAAATCGACATGGTGGGCGATGCGCGAACGAAACCCCGGATTGCTGGTGAAGAATTTCTCCATCCGGTCACCGTAGCCGGCCAGAATCACCACCAGATCATCGCGTTGGGTCTCCATGACCTGTAACAGTATCTCGATGGCTTCCTGACCATAATCACGTTCATTTTCAGGTCGATAGAGGTAATAGGCTTCGTCGATGAACAAAACGCCGCCCATCGCTTTTTTCAAGATTTCCTTGGTCTTGGGGGCAGTGTGGCCGATATATTGGCCCACCAGATCATCGCGCGTTACCGACACCAGATGCCCACGCCGCACAAAGCCAAGCTTGTGCAGAATGGAGGCCATGCGCAGCGCCACGGTGGTTTTGCCCGTGCCGGGGTTGCCCGTGAACGACATATGCAAGGTGGGCGTATCACCCAGCAGACCCATTTTCTGCCGCACCCGCTCGATAAGCAAAAGGGAGGCTATCTCGCGGATGCGGGTTTTGACGGGCTTCAGGCCAATGAGGTCTTCGTCAAGCTGGGCCAAAACCTCATTGATTCCGGCGCCTTCGATTTCATCACGTAAACGTACGGAAGTGGGAACGAGGGTTTCATCCAGCATGGCAACCTCTATTATTTGTATCTCTGGCCTTCGGGCTTATCAGCGGAATAGGGAACGGTCGTGTATTGGACGTGCCGTCCTTCCATTTCGGTGCGTTGCAGCTTGAAGCCGGGTTCATTGGCTGGCCGGTTGACGATGAACGACAACCGCACCGATTCCCAGCCATGCGACGCATCAAAGGCCGAGAGGCGAATGTAGCGGTCGCCAAAATGCTTGCGGCACTCTTTCAACTCCAGCAAAACGCCAGCCGCATCCTTGAGGTCGAACATCGGCAGGCCCCACATCTCCCAATAGGTGTTTCGGGGATGCGGATCATCCGTATATTCGAGATTCACGGCCCAGCCTTTTTCGAGGCAATATTGCACTTGTGCAGCGATCTGGTCATCGGTGAGATCGGGCAGGAAGGAGAAAGCTCCTTGGGTTATACGCATTGGAAGTTCTCCTTAGTTTGAGACGGCGACGGAGGGAACGAAATCGGGCGAGTCTGTGGAAGCATAGTCAAAGGTGACGTCTTTCCACGTATCGAGCGCCTGACGCAGCGGCAGACAGAATTTGGCGGCGTCTGCGAGAATTTGCGGGCCCTCTTCCACGATATTGCGACCGGAGTTGCGCGCGAATACCATGGACTCCAGCGCCACGCGATTGGCCGTCGCGCCGGCCTGAATGCCAGCCGGATGGCCAATGGTGCCACCACCGAACTGCAGCACGCAGTCCTCACCCAGCAAATCGAGCAACTGATGCATCTGCCCGGCGTGGATGCCACCCGATGCGACCGGCATGACCGCATTGAGGGAAGCCCAGGGCTGATCGAAGAATATGCCATGCTGCAGGTTGATCGGGTTATGATCCAGACGCAGAATGTCATAAAAGCCCTTGGTCATGTTGGGGTCGCCCTCCAGCTTGCCCACCACGGTGCCGGCATGGATATGGTCAACACCGGCCAGACGCATCCATTTCGAGATGACACGGAATGAAATGCCGTGGGTCTTCTGGCGGGTGTAAGTGCCATGTCCGGCGCGATGCAGATGCAGGATCATGTCATTCTTCCGGCACCAGTGCGACATGGACTGAATGGCGGTGTAGCCGATCACCAGATCGATCATGACGATGGTCGAGCCCAGTTGCTTGGCAAATTCGGCGCGCGCGTACATTTCTTCCATCGTGCCAGCGGTGATGTTGAGATAAGTGCCCTTGATCTCGCCGGTCACGGCCTGGGCGCGGTTCACGGCTTCCATGCAATAGAGGAAGCGTTCACGCCAGTGCATGAAGGATTGCGAGTTGATGTTCTCGTCGTCCTTGGTGAAATCGAGGCCACCTTTCAGCGCTTCATAGACCACGCGGCCATAGTTGCGCCCCGAAAGCCCAAGCTTTGGCTTGACCGTGGCACCCAGCAAGGGACGGCCGAATTTGTCGAGCCGCTCACGCTCCACCACGATCCCGGTCGATGGGCCCTGGAAGGTTTTGATATAGGCCACGGGAAAGCGCATGTCCTCAAGGCGCAGGGCCTTGAGCGGCTTGAAGCCGAACACGTTGCCAATGATCGAGGCGGTGAGATTGGCAATCGAGCCAGCTTCAAACAAATCCAGATCATAGGCGATATAGGCAAAGAATTGCCCTGGCGCACCGGGCACCGGATCCACGCGATAGGCTTTGGCGCGGTATTTCTCGGTGGCGGTCAGACGGTCCGTCCACACCACCGTCCAGGTCGCGGTCGAGCTTTCACCCGCAACCGCCGCGGCCGCTTCCACCGCATCAACCCCATCTTGAGGGCTGATGCGGAACATGGCGATGATATCGGTGTCCTTTGGCACATAATCGGGCTCCCAATACCCCATTTTGCGATATTCCATCACCCCTGACTGGTAACGGGCTTTGCCGCGCACAGTCTGGCTCTTCTGATGGGTATCTTGCGGAATCTTGGCAGCTTCGTTCATGGCTTTTCTCCGTGGTTTAGCTTGCGGTGATTCAGGCCGCTTTAGCTTTGGTAATTTTTGGATCGAGCTTTCCGGCCCGGTATTGTTTGGCCATCTCACTCATGGGAATAATCTTGATCTTGCTGGCATTGCCGGCGGTGCCGAACTGCTCGAGACGTTCAAGGCAGAGGGCGCTCATGGCGTCCATGGCCGGCTTGAGGAACTTGCGCGGGTCAAACTCGCCCTTGTTCTTCTGGGCGATCAGGCGCAATTGCCCGGTCATGGCAAGGCGGCAATCGGTATCGATATTTACCTTGCGCACGCCAAACTTGATGCCGCGCACGATCTCTTCCACCGGCACGCCCCAGGTTTGTGGCATTTCACCGCCAGCGGCGTTGAAAATATCCTGCAACGCCTGCGGAACCGAGGACGAGCCGTGCATGACCAGATGCGTGTTGGGCAGGCGCTGGTGAATGGCTTCCACCACATTCATCGCCAAAATCGCGCCATCCGGCTTGCGGGTGAATTTATAAGCGCCGTGTGAAGTGCCCATCGCAATGGCCAGCGCATCTACCTTGGTGCGGGCGACGAAATCCATCGCCTGATCCGGGTCGGTCAACAATTGGTCGTGCGACAGCTTGCCTTCGGCACCGTGGCCGTCTTCGGCTTCGCCATGGCCGGTTTCCAGCGAGCCAAGCACGCCAAGCTCACCCTCCACCGAAGCGCCAACCCAATGCGCCATCGAGCTGACGCGTGCGGTGATATCGAGATTGTAATCGTAATCAGCCGGTGTCTTGGCATCCGCCTTGAGCGAGCCGTCCATCATCACTGAAGTGAAGCCGTGTTGAATGGCGCTGAGGCAGGTTGCCTCGTCATTGCCGTGGTCTTGATGCATGCAAAGCGGAATGTGCGGGTAAATCTCGCTCAAGGCGTCGATCATGCGGGCCAGCATGATATCATGGGCATAGCTGCGCGCGCCGCGGCTGGCCTGAATGATGACCGGCGCGTCAACCTTGTGGGCGGCCTCCATGATGGCGAGGCCTTGTTCCATGTTATTGATGTTGAATGCGGGGACGCCGTAGCCGTGTTCGGCGGCATGGTCGAGAAGTTGACGAAGGGTAATACGTGCCATTTTTAACTCCCAATAGATTGGCCATGTGCTGGTGGATTGCGCTCTGCTTAGGAACGCTTCTTTCGTTCCACCAACTGCAAAATCATTGGCGTCAAGATTAATTGCATTGCAAGGTCCATATTGCCGCCGTGGATAACTATAGAATTAGCCCGTGACATGAACGACCCCTGGATCATCGACAATAGATAGGGAAAATCGATGCCGCGCGGATTGCGGAAGCGAATGACCACCATCGATTCGCCGGCGGTGGGGATCGAGCGGGCAATAAACGGATTGGACGTATCGACCGTTGGCACGCGCTGGAAGTTGATGTCGGTCTCAATGAATTGTGGGCAGATGTAATTCACGTAATCGGGCATGCGCCGCAAGATCGTGTCCGTCACCGCTTCCGTTGTATAGCCGCGTGTGTCGCGGTCACGATGCAGCTTCTGGATCCATTCGAGGTTGATGACCGGCACAACACCGATTTTCATGTCGGCGAAGCGGGCGACATTGACCTTGTCGGTTTTCACCGCGCCATGCAGGCCCTCATAGAACAAAAGATCGGTCTTTTCTGGAATGGACTTCCAGGGCGTGAAACGGCCCGGCTCGCAATTGTGCATTTCGGCTTCGCGCGCATCATGAACATAGGTGCGCACCTCCCCGGTTCCGGTTTCGCCGTAACTTTTGAAAGTGGCTTCCAGCTTTTCCAGCAAATTGGTTTCGGCTGAAAAATGACTGAAATGCTTGTTGCCGTTCTTGGCCTCTTCCGCCATTTTCACGCGCATTTCGGCGCGGTCATAGCGATGAAAGCTGTCGCCCTCGATATAGGCGGCATTGATGTTTTCGCGACGGAAAATCTGCTCGAACGTCCGCTTGACCGAAGTCGTGCCTGCGCCCGAAGAGCCAGTTACCGATATGATGGGATGCTTGACTGACATGGCAATTCCTATGCGCGAAACAGGCCGCGGCGGCCAAAGAGCGGGGAGGTTTCAGAACCGATTTGCGGATCATTGTGCAGGCGCTCCAGCCGCTCGACTTTTTCGGCGGAGCCAAAGAACAGCGGCACGCGCTGATGGATCGATTTTGGCACCATATCGAGAATGCGCCCGTGTCCATTGGAGGCGCGACCGCCAGCTTGCTCAATGACAAAGGCGATGGGATGCGCTTCGTAAAGCAGCCGAAGCCGGCCCTCGCGGTAGCCCTGGCGCACATCACCGGGATAAAGAAACACCCCGCCGCGGGTCAGAATGCGGAAAGCCTCCGCCACCAGCGAGCCGATCCAGCGCATGTTGAAGTTTTTCTCGCGCGGTCCCTCGACGCCACTGACGCAATCATCGACATAGGCGCGAACGGCCCTGTCCCAGTGCCGGTAATTGGAAGCGTTGACCGCATATTCGGTCGAATTGCCAGTAATCTGGACGTGGTTGCGCGTGACCCGCCAAACGCCATCGCGCGGGTCCAGGGTCAGCACATCCGTGCCTTTGCCGAACGTCAGCACCAGCAGCGTCTGCGGCCCGTAAACCGCAAATCCCGCCGCGATTTGCGCA
Organism: Hyphomicrobiales bacterium; assembly: GCA_019075865.1. GTDB lineage: Bacteria > Pseudomonadota > Alphaproteobacteria > Rhizobiales > Beijerinckiaceae > REEB77. The sequence continues at coordinate 291,130 of JAGXAN010000002.1, forward strand.
TGGCCGGGCTGGGTGAAGGGATTGTCGCTGCCCTTGGCGGGCAAGATTGAGAAAATAGTGCCAATCGACATGTTGGTGTCGATGTTGGAGGAGCCATCGAGCGGGTCGAATGCCACCGCAAACGTGCCCTTGGCATCGCATAATTCCCAGTCCTCGAGTTCTTCCGATGCGATAGCGGCGACGCCGCTCTGGCGCATCGCAACCATCATCAATTCCTGAGCGCGCACGTCGAGTTCTTTTTGGGTATCGCCGTCCGCATTCTGGCCAAGGCTCGCCCCCAAGCTGCCGGCCAGCCCGCCCAGTGAAGTGAGGCGTTCAATTTCGACACATGCCGCCGCAATGGCTGTGATAATGGGTGCAACGCCCTGGGGCGCATCGCGGAGCAATGCCTCCAGCGTCTTTTCCACTTGCATGTTCCGTCTCCCTGAAAGCCCTCGATCGTTGAATGCCGAGTGTTTATGAAAGGCCTGTTGTTGTCACGATCATTGACTCGGAAAACGAAATAAGCAAAATTGTTATTTCTTGCATATGACTAAAGAAAAACTGATATGTCCACCAATCTTAAAAATGTGACACTCAAGCAGTTGCGGGCATTTGCCGGCACTGTCGAGAGTGGCAGTTTGACCGGCGCAGCGGAGCGGGTGGGCGTTACCCAGCCGGCAATCTCCCTGCAATTACAAAACCTTCAGGAACTCGCAGGCTTGCCGCTGCTGCAACGCACGCCGGAGGGATTTGTCGCCACTGAGGCGGGTGAAGAGATCATGCAATTTTATGCGCGTGTGTCGGTTGCCCTGCGCGATTGCATGGAGCGGTTGGCCGCGATCCGGGGTGCGACCGGTGGTCGCGTCTCGGTGGGCGCGGTTTCCACCTCCAAATATTTCGTACCGGCGGTGATGGGGGCGTTTGCGCGGCGCTTTCCTGAAATCGAGATCAAGTTGCGCATTGGCAACCGCTCGGAAATCCTGGATGCGCTGCGCGATTTCTCCCTCGACATCGCCATCACCGGTCGCCCGCCGGATGATCTGGTATTGGAAACCCATACCATTGGCCCGCATCCGCATATTCTGATAGCCGCGCCCGACCATCGCTTGCGTGACAGGAAGCGCCTCACCTTTGCGGATTTGCGTGACGAGATATTCATCAACCGCGAGGCTGGTTCAGGCACCCGTCTGCTGATGGAGCGCTTGCTGGAGGATGCCAAAATCAAACCGCGAGTCGGCATGGAACTCGACAGCAATGAAACCATCAAGCAGGCGGTTATGGCCGGACTTGGCATTGCATTCATTTCTGGCCACACCACCGCGACGGAGATCCAGCAGGGGCGTCTGATCACCTTGCCTGTCGAGGGCCTGCCGATCGAGCGCAACTGGTATATTGTGCGCCAAGCCGAGCACCACCTGCTGCCACCGGCCGCCAAGCTTTTGAATTTTTTGCGCGCGGAATGCGCACAATATCTGCCCCATCCCTTCGAGGCAGAAAAAGGGAAACCCGCTGCGGGGCGGCGCGCCGTGCCCCGCAAGCCGGGGGCAGGCCGCGACTGAAACGTCAGACGATCTTGATTTTAATTTCGCCGAGGCCGGCAACGCCGCCGGTTACCACATCACCGCGCACCATCGGCCCGACACCGGCCGGCGTGCCGGTCATGATGATGTCGCCCGGCATCAGTTTCATCGCCTGCGAGGCAATGGCGATGATTTCAGGCACCGACCAGATCAGGTCTTTCACGTCCTGGTCCTGCTTCACCCGTCCGTTGACGGCGAGCCATATGCGCCCCGAATCAAGGTGGCCCTGCGCGCGAACCGGATGCAGGGCGGCAATCGGGGCGGCTTGATCGAAGCCCTTGCCCCAATCCCAGGGCCGGCCAGCATCGCGCGCCACAAACTGCAGGTCGCGGCGGGTGAGGTCAATGCCGACGCCATAGCCCCAGACATGTTCTAGTGACTGGCTTTCGGGGATATTGGCACCGCCTTTGCCAATGGCCACCACAAGCTCAATCTCGTGATGGAAATTCTGCGTCAGGGGCGGGTAGGGGATGGTTGTTTCCAGTTCAGGCGATGCGTCGACGACCGCATCCGCTGGCTTGAAAAAGAAGAACGGCGCTTCCCGGGTGGGGTCCTTGCCCATTTCGCGGGCATGGGCCTCATAATTGCGGCCAACGCAGATCACCCGCCGCACCGGGAAGCGCTGCGTGTCCCCGGCGATGGCCAGGCTGGGCTGGGTGGGCGGCGTGAATACGAATTCCGTCATTTTCAGCTTCCTTCAAAAACATTCTGCACGTTACCGCGATTTTGCCGCCAGATACCGAGTTTCTCCTGCACCGGGCGGTCCGAGAAGCTGAACAGAACAGCATCTTCATCTGCCTCATGCTCCACCTTTTGCCAACTGGGCACCACGAAAATATCTTTCGGCCCCCATTCCACCAGTGTCTCGCCGATCCTGCTGCGACCGTGACCCTCAACGGCGGTGAAGACACTGGCGTCGGTGGCGCGGTAAGGGCTGGTCTTGAAGCCTTTGGGCAGCAATTGCAGGAATGCACCTATCGTGGGCATGGCATGTCCGCCGGTTTCAGGGTTGGTGTAGCGCATCTTCAAACCATGGCAACTGTCCCACTCATTGGCGCGCCGCATCTTTTCCAGCGCGTCTCTTGAACGCGCATAGGGGTAATTGAAGATGGGCGAAGTCAAACGTCCCGCGATTGCATCCACGGGCAGCATATTGGCACCATAGCGCGCCTGCGAATCGCCATCCTTCCGGGTCAGCTTTTGCACATCTTCCGAATGATGCTCAATAAATGAGGCATCGAGAAACTGGATGAGCGGTATGTCGAGTCCGTCCAGCCAGAGCATCGGGTCGCGGGACTGGTTGCCATGGTCGTGCCAGGCTCCCGACGGGGTAATGACGAAATCGCCCACCTCCATCATTGTGCGCTCACCATCCACGCTGGTATGGGCACCCGAGCCCTCCAGCACAAACCGCAGCGCTGATTGCGAGTGGCGGTGAGCGGGGGCGGTTTCACCCGGCAGCACCATCTGCACCCCGGCATAGAGTGAGGTGGTGATTTTGGACTGGCCGCGAAGGCCGGGATTTTCCAGCACCAGCACGCGCCGCTCCGCCTCGCGCGCCGTAATCAACGCGCCAGCCTCCATCATCGCCGCTCGAATTTCCTGGTAGCGCCACAAATGCGGCCGGCAGGGGCTTTTCGGTTCCGGCGTGATTAGGGCCGCCAGCGAAGTCCATAGGGGTGTCAGGTGCGATTTGTCGATTTTCGCATAAAAAGCCTGCCGTTCAGGTGTGTCGACCGGGGCTGCTGCCATTTTTCCCTCCCGTGCTGCATCCGATAAACCGAATGCTTGTTGTGATTGACTGTATGCTGATAGTATGTATGCTGAATAAAAATAACTGTCAATGCAGCATACACAGCAGCAAGGGAGTGAGACATGCAGCTTTATGGATATTTTCGCAGTTCCGCCTCCTATCGCGTGCGGATCGCTCTGGCGCTCAAGGGGCTGTCCGTAACGCAGGTTTCGAAGCATTTGCGGCTTGGTGAGCAACTTGCCGACGATTTTCGCAAGCTCAATCCGCAAGCGATGGTGCCGGTGCTTGTCACCGACAATGGCGAGAATTTGACGCAATCCCTCGCCATTATTGAATGGCTTGAGGAGACCCATCCGCAGCCGCGACTTTTGCCAGCCGATCCATTGCAGCGCGCCCGCATTCGCGCTTTCGCTCTCAGTATTGCCTGCGAGATTCACCCGTTGCAGAATTTGCGGGTACTGAAAAATCTCGGTTCCCACGGCTTGGACGAATCCGCGCGCAATCAATGGGCGCATGACGTGAACGCGCAGGGCCTGACAAATTGCGAGACCATGCTGCAAGGCGCGACAACGCCATTCTGCTTTGGCAACGCGCCCAGCCTTGCCGACATCTGCCTCGTGCCGCAAATGTTCAACGCCCGCCGGTTTGGCGTGGACACTCGCAAATTTGTCCGTCTCCACGCCATTGAAGCGCAGTGCCTGGCGCTGGATGCCTTTCAATCCTCTGCCCCGGAGCGTCAGGCCGATGCCGAATAAACCATCGATTGAGGGGCGCACCAAGGGCGTAGAAGCGCTCTATGAGAAGCCCGGCCATCTGGTTCGTCGGGCCAACCAGATTTCCATGGCTATTTTTGCCAAGGAATGCAGCGAGCTTGATCTGACCTCCGTGCAATATGCGGCGCTGACCGCCATCTGCGACTGTGATGGCATTGATGCCACGCGCCTTTCTGGCCTGATCGCGCTGGATCGGGCGACCATTGGCGGGGTCATGGACCGGTTGGAGACCAAAGGCTGGGTCCATCGCAAACCAAGCCAAAGCGACCGGCGCATCAAGGCGCTGCACATCAGTGCAAGCGGCAAGGCTTTGCTGGAAGCCGCCGGCCCGAAAGTCGACGAAGTGCAAAAGCGGCTTCTGGCGCCCCTGTCACCGGACGAGCAACAGACTTTTCTCCAACTGCTCACCAAACTGGTGCTGCTTGGCAATGAGAATTCGCGCGCGCCCCAGAAGGAATTGGACGCGCAACCCCTGAAGGAAGACGCCGCCTGAGCGGCGCAAGAAGCGAGGAAAATCACGTGGCGATTACAAATTCACAAGCATCAAGCATTTTGATCGCAGGCGGCGGCATTGGCGGCCTTTCAGCGGCCCTGGCACTCGCCCAAAACGGCCAGTCAAGCCTGGTCATGGAACAGGCCAGCCGCTTTGGCGAGATTGGTGCCGGCATTCAGCTTGGCCCCAACGCTTTCCATTGCTTCGATGCGCTGGGCGTCGGGGACCGGATGCGCGCCATGGCGGTATATATCGACCAATTGTTGCTCATGGATGCCTTGAGGGATGAGCGCATCGCTGCCATCGCCCTCGATGCGCCCTTTCGCGCGCATTTTGGCAATCCCTATGCTGTGATCCATCGCGGGGATTTGCACAAAGTGTTGCTGGACGCCTGCGAGGCCAATCCGCTCATCGAACTGAAGGTCAATGCCAAGGCGGAGCGTTATGAGCAAACCGGCGCGGGCGTTGTCGTATTTCTGGCCAATGGCGAGCCGGTTGCCGGGCGGGCCCTGATCGGGGCCGATGGCTTGTGGTCGAACATCCGTCGCCAGATTGTCGGCGATGGTGCGCCGCGGGTTTCGGGCCATACCACCTACCGTTCGGTGATTCCAACCGAAAATATGCCGGAAGATTTGCGCTGGAATGCCGCGACCCTATGGGCTGGCCCCAAATGTCACATCGTTCATTACCCGCTTAAAGGCGGCAAGGCGTTTAACCTGGTTGCCACCTATCACAATGATGCACCCGAACCCGTCGCTGGCAAGCCCGTCAGCCATGAGGAAGTGCGCGCTGGCTTCACGCATGTCTGCGCGCGCGCCCGTCAGGTGATCGACCACGGCCGCGATTGGAAACTCTGGGTTTTGTGTGATCGCGATCCGGTGGAAAACTGGGTCGATGGTCATGTTGCCCTTTTGGGCGATGCCGCCCATCCGATGCTGCAATATTTTGCGCAAGGGGCCTGTATGGCCATGGAAGATGGCGTCGCGCTTGGTGCCATGTTGGGCCAATATGCGGATCTGACCAAGGCACTGGCCGCCTATAACCGGTTGCGGGCGGTTCGCACCGCGCGCGTGCAATTGGGCTCGCGCCTCATCGGTGAATATATTTATCACCCCGAAGGCGCCAAGGCGGAAGTTCGCAATGCCGCGATGCGCGCAAAAACCTCAGAGCAATGGTATGAGCAGTTGGAGTGGCTTTACGGTTATCGCGGCTGAAATCACCGAGTGGTTTCACCCAGCTTGTGCAGATATTCCCATGTAAACAGGCCGGTGTTGTGGCCGTCATCAAACGTCAATTTCACCGCGTAATTTCCCACCGGCTCAACGCCGATGATCGTGACATTGGCTTTGCCGGTGACAATTATTTTCTGGCTGGGTGAATGGCCCTGCACCTCGGCGCTCGGGCTTTCCACCCGCAGCAATTCGGCGGGGATCTGAAAAACCCCGCCATCGTCAAAGGTCACTTGCAGCAAGTGCCCTTGGTTCATCACGGCAATATCGGTCGGCCATGCCATTGGTAATTCCTATCCCATGCGAATGGTTGGAGCGGGTTTGGCACCGGTAGCGCCTTGGCTCAGGGCCGCCCAGACCTGGCCGGCTATCGCCATATAGGCGCTGGCATGTGCGCTGTCAGGCAGACTGAGAACCACGGGTTTGCCGTCATCCGAATTTTCGCGAATGTCCATGGCCAAAGGAATTTCCCCCAAAAACGGCACGCCAAGGCGCTCGGCCTCATGGCGTGCGCCGGCATGGGCGAAAATGTCCGAGCGTCCGCCACAATGCGGGCAGATGAAATAGCTCATGTTTTCGATAATGCCCAATATTGGCACCTGCACGCGGCGGAACATGGCAATCCCGCGCCGCGCATCGATCAGCGCCAGATCCTGCGGCGTCGAAACGATGACCGCGCCAGCCAGCGGCACATTCTGCGCCATGGTCAATTGGGTGTCACCCGTGCCCGGCGGCATATCGACCACCAGCACGTCCAACTCGCCCCACGCCACTTCGCGCAGCAATTGCGTCAGCGCCGACACAACCATCGGCCCGCGCCAAACCACCGGGGCATCGTCTTCGATCAGGAAGCCGATCGACATCACCTTGACACCGGAGCTCACGAGGGGCCGCAGCATGCGCCCGTCTGCGGCCACTTCCGGCTTGCCCCGCAATCCAAACAGGCGCGGCATGGATGGCCCGAATATATCGGCATCGAGCACCCCGACTTTCAGCCCCATCTTGCCCAGCGCCACCGCCAGATTGCAGGCACTCGTCGATTTGCCAACGCCGCCCTTGCCCGAAGCCACCGCAATGATATGGCGAATGCCCGGAATGGGGTTGGCCGAACGCGCCGGGGCTGCCGCTGCGCCATGGGTGTGGGGTGCGGGGCCTGCCGTCGGGCCACCGGCAGGGGCGGCGGCGCGCGGCCCTTCAGCCGTTAATGTCACCAATGCCCCACCAACGCCTTTAATCGCCTTGATCGCCGCTTCAGCCTTCGCCCGCATCGGCTCCAGTTGTGCCGCTTGCCTCGGATCAATCACAATGGCGGCAAACACCTTGTCGTCACGAATGCTGATGCCAGAGACGGCACCCGATTGCGACAGGGGTGTTTTTCCGTCCGGCCCGGTCACTTGCTCCAGAGCCCGCATCACGTCTTCTTTGGTAAACATCCTGTTCCCTCCCACCGGCGGCATACCATAGGGGCCTTGGCCCGGCGTATGCCATGATGACCATCATGAGGGAAGACATGTGGCGCAATCTCACCACAAAGCCAAGATCATTATTGCACCTGATTTGGCCAGATGGTCGCACCATAGTCATTGCAACCCCAATTTAGGCCATTTGACGGGCCACCCTGTTCTTTGACCTCCACTGATCCATATAACGCAAACACAGATTAAAATCCGGGTGTATCTATGCGCCGGGTTGCACCATTTAACCAGAGGCGGGGCCTTCGCAATGCAGAAAATGATCGTCACATATGGCATTGCCCTCGCTCTGTTTTTGGTGGTGGATTTTGTCTGGCTGGGAGCCGTGGCGCGTGAATTTTACAAGGCGCGGCTCGGGGCTTTGCTGAGCCCATCGCCGAATTGGACTGCGGCTGCCCTGTTTTATCTGTTTTACGCGGCGGGGCTGTTGTTTTTTGCCGTTCAACCGGCGCTGCGCGGCCACTCGTGGCGCATTGCATTGCTGAACGGCGCTGCGCTCGGTTTCATCGCCTATGGCACCTATGATTTCACCAATCTGGCAACCATCCGCAACTGGTCGCTGGCGCTGACACTGGCTGATCTGGCCTGGGGCACGGTGCTGTCTGCCCTAGTGGCGACGCTGGCCTATACTTTTTCCGCCTCGCTCGCCTGAAAAATGCCGATCGCTGCACCCATCAGGATGACGCACGGCCCCTTGATGGTCCGGCGTGCCATTTCATCCGCCAAAGTGCCAACGGTGGCGCGCACTATGCTTTGATCGGGCCAGGATGCCCGCTCAACCATGGCGGCGGGTGTCGATGCCGGCAGCCCTTCGCGCATCAGTCTTTCAGCCAGTTCCCTGAAGGTTTTCACGCCCATGTAAATGACGCTGGTCGCCCGGGCATCGGCGAGAGCGCGCCAGTCGAGATCTTTGGGCAAATGGCCGTCGCGGCCATGGGCAGTGATGAATTGCAGCCGACGCGCGACATCGCGCTCGGTGAGCGAGGTTTGCAGCGCCGCCGCCGCCGCCGCCGCCGAGGTCACGCCCGGCACCACCTCGACCGGAATCCCGGCCGCCCGCAAAACCGCTATCTCTTCATTGGCCCGGCCAAAGATCATCGGATCGCCACCCTTGAGGCGCACGACGCGCTGGCCGCTTTTGGCATGGGCCACGATCAGCGCGGATATATCCTCCTGCGTGCAGGAGGGTTTATAACCGCGCTTGCCAACGGCAATGCGCACCGCCTCGCGCCGCGCCATTTCCACCACCAGTGGCGACACCAGATCATCATACAAAACCACATCCGCTGATTGCAGCGCCTGCACGGCTTTCAGCGTCAAAAGCTCCGGATCGCCGGGCCCGGCACCCACCAATATGGCGCAACCGGTTCCGGTCGTGTTGGCTTTCCGCGCCGAGTCGAAGGCCGCTTCCCTGTCAAACTCGCTTGGCAAAAGGGCAGGGCGCGCGAAGGCCGCCTGCGCAAATTCGCGCCAGAAATGGCGGCGTTCGCTGGCATCAAGGTTTTTGGCGCGCACTTCCCTGCGCCAGTCGCGCGCCGCCTGCGCCCAAGCGCGCATCCCTTGCGGCAGCAGCGCTTCAAGCCTGGCCCGCAAAGCTTGCCCCAACACCGGGGCCGCGCCATCGGTGGATATGCCGATGATCAGCGGCGAGCGCTCGACGATGGTGCCAAACTGAAAATCACAAAAATCCGGACGGTCGACCAAGTTTACCGGCACACCGGCCGCCTTTGCCGCATCGCGCAGCATTTGCGCCTGCATTTCATCCTCAACATCGCCGACGATCAGGGCTGCACCGGTGAGATCGTGGCCCTCCCACGGCCGCTCCACCAGATTGAGCTTGCCCCGCAATGATTGCATTTTTTGGCCGGGGGCATCGCAAAATACATCCACCTGCGCGCCCGCAGCCGCCAGCAATTCGCCCTTCCAAGCAGCTCCGTCACTTCCACCAACCAGCACCGCGCGGCGTCCGCGCAATTTGAAGAAAACCGGCAGTGTCGCCAGTTCCCCTATCGGGGGCGGCGGCGCATCCTGGGGGGATCGGGTCAATGGTTTCTTTTCAGTCATGTCAAGCAAATATGCCGGTCAGGCGGCTTGCGCAACCCCCAAAGCCTGCCTTCATGCCCCGCCATCGGCTGCCGTTAAATTAGGCGAAGCGCAATTGTTTTTGGCATTTTCTATTGCAGCGCAACATTTTGCCTCGGCGAATCCAACAAATCGCGTTTGGCATGAGCTTTGCTTTTTTGTTGCCACACGTCGATCCAAGGAGCCCGACCATGCAACTCAGTGAATTCAAGAAGGCCGGACATTGGCCAACCCTTCTCGCAGCGTTTTTATATTTTGATATCAGCTTTATGGCGTGGGTTTCCCTCGGACCGTTGATCACATATATCACGCATTCCATGGCCCTTTCGGTGCCGGAGAAATTCTCCATCCTCTCCATTCCTGTTTTGGCTGGCGCAATTTTTCGCATTCCGCTTGGCATTCTGGCCGATACGATCGGCTCCAAGAAAACCGGCATGGGCGCGCAGATCGTCGTGATTGCGGCGGTGCTTGCCGTCGTAATGTTCGGGCTGCCAACCAAGGCGTCGGTCGAGTGGTTTGGCCTGGCACTTGGCCTTGGCGGCGCATCCTTTGCCGTGGCGCTGCCCCAAGCCAGCCGCTGGTATCCACCCAAATATCAGGGTGTGGTGATGGGCATAGCGGGTGCTGGCAACATGGGTGTGGTGCTGGATACGCTTTTTGGCCCCACCATTGCCCAATATCTGGGCTGGCAGGGCGTGTTTGCTGTATTGTTGGTGCCGATGCTGCTCATCCTCGCCTATTATGCTTACGCGGTGAAGGATGCGCCAACCGCGCGTAACAAGCCCAGCCTGAGCCGCTACAAGGCGCTGATCGCGACCTCTGACTCCTGGATCTTCATGTTCTTCTATTTCATCACCTTCGGCGGTTTTGTGGGTCTGGCCAATACCCTGCCGTTGTATTTCATCACGCAATATCACCTGTCGCCGGTGGCGGCGGGCCTACTGGTTTCGTTGATCGTGGCTTTCGGCTCCGGCTTCCGCCCGGTTGGCGGCTATATTGCTGATCGCATCGGTGGCATTCGCGCGCTCACCGTGATGTTCGCGGTGGTTCTGTTTGCTTATGCGACCATTTCGGTACTCTCGCAGGGCCCTGCCGCGCCAACGGCCGCCGGCTGGAGCTTGATGCAAATGCCCGGGCAGGTATGGCTGACGGTGCTGCTGTTTTGCGGCGGCGTTTTGGCGCTGGGTATGGGTAATGGCGCGGTTTTCCAATTGATCCCGCTTCGCTTTGGCGCTGATATTGGGGCGATGACTGGCCTTGTTGGTTGTGCTGGCGGCATTGGCGGGTTTTTCCTCGCCAAGACGCTGGGAGAGTCTAAGGCGATGACCGGCGGATTTGGCTCCGGTTTCCTGTTGTTTGCGGGCCTCGCCATGTGCGGCATTCTGGCGATCACGCTGGTCAAGGCGCAATGGCGCGGGACCTGGGGGGCCGTGTCTGGCGCGCAGGTCTGAAAACTCTGGCCGGGCGAAGCCGGGCAAGCAAGCGGCAAGTGGTGGCAAGTGGTGGCAAGTGGCAGCATGAATTCGGCAAAGCCCTTGCCTGCAAAGCCCTTGACCCGATCCGGCAAAATCCTTAATCTCTAACTTCGGTGCAGAGGCCGTCCCGAATGGGGCGGCTTTTCGCATTGGAGGATCGCATTTCGGGCTTTGCCCCTTGAATTTAGGAGGTTGTGTCGTGTCTTCGTCTCATCTCTCGCATTTGCTGCCAACTTACGCCCGCGCCGATATCGCTATCGAGCGTGGAGAGGGTGCATGGGCCATTGCGGGAAATGGCGAGCGATATCTGGATTTTGGTGCGGGTGTGGCGGTCAATTCGCTTGGCTACAGTCATCCCCATCTCATCGCGGCTTTAACTGAGCAGGCGCAGAAAATCTGGCACACGTCCAATCTCTATCAGTCGCCGCAAGGCGAGCGTCTGGCGGCGCGCTTGTGTGAAGCCACGTTCGCGGATCAGGTGTTTTTCACCAATTCGGGTGCCGAAGCGCTGGAATGCGCCATCAAAATGGCCCGCAAATACCAATCGAGCACGGGCCACCCTGAAAAATATCGGATCATTACCTTTGAAGGCGCATTTCATGGACGCACGTTGGCGACCATTGCCGCCGGTGGCCAAGCCAAATATCTCGAGGGCTTTGGCCCCAAGGTCGATGGCTTTGACCAGGTGCCGTTTGGCGATCACGCGGCGGTAAAGGCGGCGATCACGCCGCAGACGGCAGCAATCCTGATCGAGCCGATCCAGGGGGAAGGTGGCGTGCGCGTGGTGCCCCCGCAATGTCTGCGCGGCTTGCGCGAGCTTTGTGACGAGCACGGCCTGCTGCTGATATTCGACGAAGTCCAATCGGGTGTTGGCCGCACGGGGCGGCTGTTTGCCTATCAGGGCACGCGCATTGCCCCCGACATCATGGCCATTGCCAAAGGCATCGGCGGCGGCTTTCCGATGGGGGCCTGCCTTGCCACCAAAGAGGCGGCCCAAGGCATGGGCGCGGGGACGCATGGCTCGACTTTTGGTGGCAATCCTCTTGCCATGGCAGTCGGCAATGCGGTTCTCGATGAAGTGCTCAAGCCGGAATTTCTGGAGCATGTCAATTCGGTCAGCCTGCTGCTCAAGCAAAAGCTGATGGGTTTGCTGGACCATTATCCCAATATCATCAGTGAAGTGCGTGGCGAGGGGCTGTTCCTTGGCCTGCGTGCCAAAGTGCCTGCCTCCGATCTGGTGACAGCGGCGCGCGCCAACCATCTTTTGGTCATTCCGGCGGGGGATAATGTGGTGCGTCTGATCCCGCCCCTGATCATCACTGCCGATGATGTGGCCAGCGCAGTGCAAAAACTGGAAGCGGCCTGCAACATGCTGGAAAACGCGAGACTGACAGCGCAAAAAGGGGCTGCAAAATGAGTAAAGCGGGTGCCATTCGGCATTTTCTGGACCTGACCGACATTTCGTCCGCGCAATTGCGGCATGTGCTCAATCAGGCGGCCTCCATCAAGGCCAATCGCTCTCGTGCCCGCGCTGGCGAAATTGCCGCCGCCCGCCCGTTGCAGGACAAGGTTCTGGCGATGATCTTTGATCGGCCTTCTACGCGCACCCGCGTCTCCTTTGATGTGGGCATGCGTGAATTGGGCGGGCAGACGATCATGCTCACCGGCGAAGAAATGCAATTGGGGCGCGGCGAGACGATTGCCGACACCGCCCGGGTGCTGTCGCGTTATGTCGATGCGATCATGATCCGCACCCTCGATCATGCGGACTTGCTGGAACTGGCCGAATTCGCGTCCGTGCCGGTCATCAACGGGCTCACCAAGCGCACCCATCCCTGTCAGGTCATGGCCGATGTCATGACCTTCGAGGAGCATCGTGGCCCCATTCAGGGCCGCACCATCGCCTGGAGCGGCGATACCAACAATGTGCTCACCAGTTTTGTCCACGCGGCGCAGCGCTTTGATTTCAACCTCAACATCGCCACCCCGCCTGAATTGGCACCACCCAATGCCCTGATGGACTGGGTTCGCGCCACCGGTGCCAAAGTCAAATGGAGCTCCGATCCATTCGAGGCGGCCAAAGGGGCAGATGCCATCGTCTCCGATTGCTGGGTGTCGATGGGGGATGAAGACGAAGGCCGCCGCCACAATCTTCTGTCGCCCTATCAGGTCAACGCCCGCCTGATGGAGCGCGCCGGCAAGGATGCCGTGTTCATGCACTGCCTGCCGGCCCATCGCGGGGAGGAAGTGACCGATGAAGTCATTGACGGGCCGCAATCCGTGGTGTTTGACGAAGCGGAGAACCGCCTGCATGCGCAAAAAGGCATTCTGGCCTGGTGCCTTGGCGTGGATGCCTGAAGGAGCCTGATATGAGCGACGAAACCCCGGCCATTCGACCGGTATCGGATGCCCCGCTGGACGATTGTGTCTTGCCCTACGCTGTGGAACCGCTGGATGTGCGTGGCCGTGTCGCGCGCCTCGGCCCGGTGCTCGATCGCATATTGAAAAAGCACGCCTACCCGGCCCCCGTTGCCCGCCTTTTGGGCGAGGCGGCAGCGCTGGCGGTGATGCTCGGCACGGCCCTGAAATCGCAAGGACGGTTTCAATTGCAGACGCGCTCGGACGGCCCGGTCAACATGCTGGTGGTGGATTTTGACGCGCCGGAGAACCTGCGCGCCTATGCGCGGTTTGATGCGGCGCGCCTCGCGGACATGAGCCGCAGCGAACCGGCCAGTTGGCTGGGAGAGGGCCATCTGGCATTTACGATCGATCAGGGCACGGCGGCTTCGCGCTATCAAGGCGTGGTGCGGCTTGACGGGCAGGGCCTTGAAGCGGCTGCGCATGAATATTTTCAGCAATCCGAGCAGATCCCAACCTTCATTCGCCTCGGTGTCGGCGAGGTGGTGACGCCGCAGGGCCATAGCTGGCGCGCCGGTGGCCTGATGGTGCAGTTTTTGCCCCACTCGCACGAGCGTATGCGGCAGGCAGATTTGCACCCCGGCGATGCGCCGCAAGGCACCATCCGCGATCAGGTGCGCGAGGACGATGCCTGGCTGGAAGCCAAGGCGCTGGCGGGCACGGTGAGCGACGACGAATTGCTCGACCCCGCGCTATCCAGCGAGCGGCTGCTTTATCGGTTGTTCCATGAGCGCGGCGTCAAGGTGTTTTCCCCGTTTCCGGTGCGCGATGTTTGCCGCTGCTCTCAGGAGCGCATTGTCGAGATGCTGAAGGGCTTTACCGCTGACGAGCGCCACGACATGACCGGCAATGATGGACGCATCGGCGTCACCTGCGAATTCTGCTCGACCCATCGCAGTTTTGATCCGGCGGATTTTGGCTGAACGGCCTGCCGCATGGCGTGACACGTCGTCCAATTGCATTTGCGGGCTTCGCAGCTTAGGCTGACTTATTGCCCGCAATGCCATTTCAGATCGGCCCTTCCATGAATCACATCTTTGACCCCGCCTTGAGCCCGGTGGCCATCAAATCCTTGCGCCCCACCCAAATGACCGTCGGTATGCGCGAGGTCCACAAAAAGCGACAAAGCTGGCGTGAGCACGATCAGAAGGACGCGCACAAGGCGTCGGCATTTCTGGGTGCCCATATGGTGCCGGTGGTCATCGGCCCCAAGAAAAATCGCTACGTGATCGACCATCACCACCTGGTTCGCGCCCTGCACGAAGAGGGCGTCGAAAGCGTGCTCGTTTCCGTGGTCGCCGATTTGTCGGTACTCGAAAAAGACGCGTTTTGGGTATTGCTGGACAATCGCGGCTGGATTCACCCATTTGACGATAAAGGTCGGCGCTGCGCTTACAATGAGATTCCCAAATCCATCGACGGGCTGACAAACGATCCCTATCGGAGCCTGGCTGGAGAAGTGCGTGAATTTGGTGGATACGCCAAATCCAACGCGCCATTCAGCGAATTTCAATGGGCGGATTTCCTGCGCCGCCGGATCAAGCCATCACTGTTGCGCGATAATTTTGAAGATGCCTTGCAAAAGGCGATGGTTCTGGTCAAAAGCCGCGAAGCCAATTATCTGCCGGGCTGGAGCGGCCCGGCCTGGCACGCCGGGTCGTAAAGGCAGCGGTGTACCATTTGGCCGCAACCCTTCACGAGCCACCCAAATGGCCAATGGCCTGAAAGGCTAGATTTTTTTGGTCTCAAAGATCATCATATCCACGCCGCCATCGGCAAAATTGCCAAGGTCGTTCGCTGCGGCCTGACCTTCGGGTGTGCCCAGCGCCGCGCGGATCGCATCCGCATTGTCAAATTCCAGCAATGCCACAAGATGCACATTGCCCGCCTCGACTGGCAAGCCGATTGGGCCGTGGCTCACTTCATAGCCACGCAATCCCGGGATCTTTTTGGCCAGCGGCACATGCGTTGAATAATAGTACTGGTCAAATTTAGCCTTATCCTTCGGTGCCTTGTAAACTGCAACCAATTTGGCCATGATCCATATCCTCCGCTGTCGTTATAGGCACCATCTCGCACCCGATAACCCGGTTGCAAGGCGAGCGGGGGTGATCGTAGCCCTAATCCCTGCATCCGCAACAGACAAATTCAGTCCAGCAGTTCGTAGGCCGGCAGGGTCAGGAATTCTTCAAATTCATCCTGGATTGACATGTCCCTGAACAGGCGAACCGCATCCGTGAAGCGGCCATTGTCAAACGCTTTGTGGCCCAGCGCCTCGCGCAATTTGCTCATTTCATCTTCCAGCAATTCCCCAAACAGGGCAGGGGTGACTTCTCGCCCGTCGGCCAGCTTGGCCCGCAGATGCAGCCATTGCCAAACCTGCGCGCGCGAGATTTCGGCGGTCGCCGCATCTTCCATAAGGTTGTAAAGCGGCACCGCGCCGCGACCGCGCAGCCAGGCCTCGATATATTGAACGCCCACGCGGATATTTTCGCGAAGCCCGCCTTCGGTGCGCTCGCCCGCATGCAACTGCATGAGATCGGCTGCTGTCACCTTCACATCTTCGCGCATTTTGGAGAGCTGGTTGGGGCCTTCGAGATAGCGGTCAAACACCGCCCGTGCCACCGGCACCAGATCAGGATGCGCGACCCAGGTGCCGTCATGACCATTCTTGGCCTCGCGTTCCTTATCCGTCGTGACTTTGGCGAAGGCGGCACGGTTGGCAGCCTCATTGCCCTTGATCGGGATTTGCGCGGCCATGCCACCCATCGCGAAAGCGCCGCGATTGTGGCAGGTCTTGATCAGCAAGGCCGAATAGGCGGCAAGGAAATCGCTGCCCATGCCCATGACGCTGCGATCCGGTGTCAAAAATTCGGCACGTCGGCCAAGCCGCTTGATGAACGAGAATATGTAATCCCAGCGCCCGCAGTTCAGGCCGGCCATATGCTGGCGCAATTCATAGATGATTTCATCCATTTCGAAAGCAGCCGGCAGGGTTTCAATCAGCACGGTTGCCTTGAAGGTTCCGGCAGGCAGGCCGAGCACTTCCTGCGCCGCGAGAAACACATCGTTCCAGAGGCGGGCTTCAAGATGGCTTTCCATCTTGGGCAGATACAGCGCAACCGTCGCGCCCTTGGCAATCATCGTCTTGGCATTGTGGAAAACATACAGGCCAAAATCGAACAAAGAGCCGGAAAGCCGCTCGCCATCGATGCAGACGTGCCGTTCGGTGAGATGCCAGCCACGCGGGCGCACCATCAGCACAGCGGGCTTGTGGGTCAGTTTATAGGTCTTGCCGGTGGTGGCGTCGGTAAAATCAATCTTGCCCTTCCAGCGATCCATAAGATTGGCCTGGCCGTCAATCATATTGGCGAAGGTGGGCGAGGTTGCATCTTCAAAGTCAGCCATGAAAACATGCGCGCCGCTGTTCAGGGCATTGATGATCATTTTGCGGTCGACGGGGCCGGTGATTTCGACGCGACGATCAAGCAGATCATGTGGCAAGGGCGCTATGCTCCACTTGCCTTCGCGAATGGCTTTGGTCGATTCCAGAAAATCGGGCTTCTCGCCTGCATCAAAGCGCTTTTGGCGAACTTGCCGCGCTTCCAGCAGCTGGCGTCTGCGCGCATCGAATTTGCGATGCAGATGCGAGAGGAATTCAAGGGCTTGGGGCGTCAGCACTTCCTCTTGACGAGCCACTTTCGTGTCGGCGAGGCGAATGGCACCGGGCGCGCAAGGTTGAATTTTGACGGCCATAAAGAAAACTCCAGTTCAGTCGGATCGACACGCGCCAGAATGTGGCACAAAAAAGATCAAGCGCGGGGAAGCGCGATTTGCGCGTAATTACCCGTCCTGTCAAGGGCTTCGGGAATTGGGCCTCCATATGCCCAGTCCAAAAGTTCGACGCTATGCACAATAGGTATATCCAGGCCCAGTCCAAGCTGCGTCATGCAGCCAATGTTGCCGGTCGCTACCACCTGCGGCTGCGTTTTCATGACATTATCAATTTTCCGGTTGCGCAACCTCTGCGCCAGCTCGGGTTGCAGGATATTGTAGGTTCCGGCCGAGCCGCAACATATATGGCCCTCTGGAATGTCTTTTACGATATAGCCGGCATTTTTCAGCAATCTTTTCGGTTCCTCGCGGATTTGCTGGCCGTGCTGCATGGAACAGGCCGAATGATAGGCGACCACCAGGCCGGACCGAGCCGCCGGAGCCGCAGGCCGAAGTTGTGTCAAAAATTCGGTTATGTCTTTGGCAAGGCTGGATATTTTGGCAGCCTTGGCTGCATATTCAGGATCATTTCGAAGCATGAAACCATAATCTTTGACGGTGGTGCCGCAACCGGAGGCGGTAATCACAATCGCGTCGATTGGCCCTTGCTCCATCATGCTTGTCCATGCGCGAACATTGGCCCGCACAAATGCCAGCGCCGAGGCTTCTTTGCCAAGGTGATGGGTGAGCGCGCCGCAGCAACCAGCGTCGGGGCTGGCCAGGACTTCAACATCGAGGCGTGCCAGCAGTCGCCGCGTCGCTGTATTGATGGAGGGTTGCAGCACGGGCTGGGCGCAGCCTTCGAGCAAAATGACCCGCGCCTTGGGGGCAGTGACTGGCAGGGCGGGCGCGCTGGCGGCAACCTGTGGGTGGCGTGGTGCCAGCGCCAGCATCGCCGCCATACGTGCTCCGATCTTGGGTAATTTTGCAATCATGGGTGCCAGCGGTCTGGCAAGGCGCGCCGCCCGCAAGGCAAAGGCGAAGCGCCGCGGGTAGGGCAGAACCGTCGCCAGAATCAACCGCATCGCGCGGTCCGGCAAATCGCGCTTGTAGGTAGTCTCGATATGCGCCCGCGCATGGTCCACCAGATGCATGTAATGCACGCCGGACGGGCATGTCGTCATGCACGCCAGACAGGAGAGGCAGCGGTCGACGTGCTTGACGACTTCCGCGGTCGCCGGCTTTTCGTTCTCGAGCATGTCCTTGATGAGATAGATGCGCCCACGCGGCGAATCGAGTTCATCGCCCAGCAGCAGATAAGTCGGGCAGGTCGCGGTGCAAAAGCCGCAATGCACGCAACTGCGCAGGATCTTTTCCGATTCACGCATATCGGAGTCAGAAAGAGCCGCGAGCGAAAAATGGGTTTCCATGTTCAGATACCTGGATACATGCGGCCTGCATTCAAGCGGCCGAGAGGGTCAAATGCGGCCTTCAGGCTGCGTGTTATCTGCAAAAGCGCTGATCCGGGTGGCTGGAACACATCCGAGTGCGCCCGCGTGGCAAGGCTCGCCCGCACGAGGGTGGCATGGCCGCCTGGCAAAGCACTGCGCAGCACATGCGCGCCAGCGTCGCCCTCGTCCGGCACGCTCAACCACACCAGCGCGCCGCCCCAATCATAGAAATGGCGAGTGTCGAGTGTGCCAGCGACCGCCGCCACAAAAGCGGGTGCTAGCGTCGCTTTCATCGAAACACGCCATATTGCGCGCTCTTTTACATCCGCCAGCGGCACGGCATTGGCGATACGCTGCCATAGGCGTGTCGCGATATCATCCACCAGCAATTCAGCTTCGCCAAATTCGCTCAAAAGCTGGCGCAACTCACCGATCCGATAAGCAACCGAGGATTCAAAACCCTCAACGCGAATATATGTCGCCTCCGTGGGGACGTGGGCTGCGCCGGTGATGGAAAACGGCGAGCGGATGGCCAAGGTCAGCGCGCGAATGGCGCGGGCATCATCCAACCCGTGAAAGGCCAGACTGGCCGTGGATTGAGGCCGAGGCAGAACTTTGAAAGTGACCTCGCTGAGCACGCCGAGCGTGCCAAAAGCCCCGCAGGAAAGTTTCACCAGATCGAGCCCGGTGACATTTTTCATGACCCGGCCACCGCTTTTGACAATTTCGCCTTTGCCATTCACGAGGCGCACGCCAATCAGGTGATCGCGGGCCGACCCAAGGGCAAAACGTCTTGGCCCAGCAAGGTTGCAGGCGACGACGCCGCCAAGGGTGGGCTCACCCTGACTGCCCAGAAGGGGGCGATAATCCATCGGCTCAAACGGCAGCATCTGGCCTTTTTCGGCAAGGCTCGCTTCAATTTCCGCCAATGGTGTGCCCGCGCGCGCCGAAATGACCATTTCAGACGGCTCGTAAAGCGTAATGCCGCGCAACAGGCGCGTGGAGAGCGTCACTTCGCTCTGGGTTGGGCGCCCCAGTCCGGCTTTGGTGCCGGAGCCTTCAATATCAATCAATCCGGTGGCATTGCGCACCATATGCGCAAGCTCAATTTCACTGGCGGGCAATAATGGGGGCATGGCGGTTCAAGACTCTTCCCTTGCGATGGTCGTGCATTATAGCGGCTTTGTTTCCATCCAGCTTGCGATTATCATGCGTCAGACACTGGGTCATGACAAGAAACGACGGGCAAAAACCCAATACCGCCAGCTAACACTTTCGTCGTGCAGGCGCTGGGTCAGGCAGCGCTGCTATGCCAGCGCGGTTTGAAGCCATTGCGCAGCGCCGCAATCATCGAGGGGGGCGTGAGCACCTCCACTGGCTGCGCGCCGGCCAAGCCTTGTGGCGCGCCATAACCTGAAAAGCTCCATGCCAGAGCCAGCCCGTGCTTCACGCCAAAAGCTTGCTGCCCGATGGCGAACATGGCGCCGTCCGGCAGCGACGAAAACAGCGCCGGGAAAAGCCTCTTGTTGCGCCCGTCGAGCCGCTCCGCATGCAGGATCGCGTCCATCGCCGCGACTCTCAGCTTTGGCTGAGCAAATGCGTGCTGAAAAGCAAGTGCGTCCTCGCGCCGGCATTCAAAACAGGGCCGGTGCCCTGCCGCCAGCGCGGTGACTTCATCGAGAAAAAACAATTCTGTATAATAGCGGCCCCAGACATCGCGTTGGCGGCCCTTGAAACGGCACAAACAGCATATCCATTGCCGGCTTGCCCAGTGCCGCGTCCCCAAAGTTTGCGTATCGCGATGGAAGCGGCCACCGCGATTGCCCATCATCTCACCCCGTGCGGGCACGGCTTGCAATTGGCCAAATGGATCAACGCGGTTGGGGCGCGCCATTCTAGCGGTTTGGGTAGAGGATTTCCGGCGAATCCGCCCGTGCCTGCTGGCCGCCAATATTGTCGAGGTGATAGGCGTCTTCGCGGAAATGCACCACGCCGTCAGCGGTCGCCCAACCGGTCATGTAAACCCACATCACCGGCACGGCATGCGGCAACGAAATATCCTGCCGTGCACCAGACTTGATGCGACTGACCAGCGAATGCTCGTCCCACTCGTTCATACCATAGCTGCCGGTGCCGTGCAGCAACCATGCCGCCAGGTCATTGACGCCCTGAACGCGCACGCAGCCATGCGACAGGAACCGGAAATCCGAGTTGAAATATTGCTTCGTCGGCGTGTCGTGCATATACACCGCATCCTTGTTGAACATCTGGATGCGCAACTGGCCCAAAGCGTCCCCTACGCCCGAATCCTGCCGGAAAATATGATTGGCCGCCGATTTTGAATACCAGTCGATATCGCGCGGATTGATTTCGTGATTGCGATAATCATATATTTTTATCCGCAAATGCGTCAGATAATTGGGATCCTTCTGCATTTTTGGAATGATCTCTTTGATGATGATCGACTGCGGCAGCGTCCAGTTCGGGTTGAGGTTGATTGCGGATATGCTGGCACTGATTTCCGGCGATTGATGCTGCGGGGCACCCACCACCGCCACATAGCGATGCGCCACCTGACCATTTTCCACCGCTTCCACCGCAGCCGATGGAATGTTTACATCCACATAGCGTTCGCCGAAGTTGAATTTGCGGCCAGCCAATCGGTCAGCGGTCGACGCCAATTGGTTGAAACGTGCGGCGGCGCTGACATTGATTTCGCGTAAGGTTGCCCCGTTTACCAAGCCCGTCGGACGCAGCCCCAACCGCGCCTGAAAACGCTTGACCGCATTGGTCAGGTCTGGCGTCCACTTCGAACTGCCGCTGTCGCTGCCAAGATCCCCTTCAATCGCCAGACGGCGACGCAGCGCCAGAACCGGCGCGCCGGAGGAACGCGGCCCCAACGCGCCAGAAATGCGCGGCCATCCACCGGCGTCAACAATGGCGGAGTATTTCTCGGCAGCCTTGGCGGTCAGGAAGAATGTATCCGGCCCGACGCTTGGCACCGGATCCTCCCCCACTAAAGTTTGCAACGGCCCGCTCCGGCGCACGATGCGCCGGGGCTTGCGCTTGACGGGATGCAGAATGGTCGCACCCGGTGCCGCGACAACGGGACCCGCAACCGCCGGGCCCGCTGGCAACGGGCTGGATACCACGCCAGTGCCGGTGGGCACGCTAATGATATTGGGCGCGGTTGCCGCTGGTGCCGGGGCTGGCAACAGATTGCGCGACGGCACCGCTGGCGCTGGCACGATTTGCGCAGGTAATGGCTGAATGATCGATTGCGCCAGGGTCGGCGATGCGGCCAGACCCAGAAATGCAATCGTCAGGGCAGAAACGAGGTGGGACTTTGAAGCTAATTTCATGTCAGCCAACTTGATGGGGAAAAACAGCTTTTGTTAGGCGCAAGCCAAGCGATATTGCAAGGAACAATTATGCATCCCAGCACACCACATCAAGGCTAACCAAAACCTAACCGACCACCACCAGATGCAGCGCGCGTGGCCCGTGCGCGCCCAGAAGTATGGTCTGTTCGATATCGCCCGAGCGCGATGGGCCGGTGATCATATTCACGGTTCGCGGCATCAGTCCTTTGCCAAACCGCTCGCGCAGGCTTTGCCAGGCCGATTCATAATCTCCTGTAATATCAGCGGCTTCCACGACAATTATGTGATTGTCGGGCAGAAAATTCAAGCTGGTTGGATTGTCGGCGCCCGATGTCATGATCAAGGTTCCAGTCTCCGCGACGCCGGCAAAAGCATGGGAAACCGCGTTCAGATCGGCCCCGTCGCTGCGCCCCTGGCTGAGGGCGAGCGTGGTTTTTGACCATGGCATGGCGCTCAGGCGCGCATCCTCACCCATCCTCAAAGTCGCCGGCAGGTTCTTGTTGCGCAGATAATTGGCAATTTCCTCCGGCACCTGTTGCGAATCTGCCACACGGCTAACCGTGCACTGCACCGCCTCTGCCTGCGCGCAGAACAGGCCGATCATGTCATCCTTTGGCAATTGGCCACGGGCCACCGGCACACCCTTGGGTGCCTGCGCCAGCCTTTCTGCCACCGCAGACAGGCGCGGCCTCTCCGTGCCAGTCACGCCGAGCGAGCGACGGATGTTGGAGAAAATATCGGAACGGGATGACATGATGCACTAACCCCCAGGGACGGGTGCCAGTTTAGCAACGAATGCACGGCAAAATCAAATCGCGGTCATTCCGGCCAACGCCCAGCCCAACGGCTGAAATCTAAAAGGACTGATTGGCGAGATAGGGATTATTATCGTCCGGTCCACGTGTTGCTTCAGGAGATGCGCGCAGAAGGCCATTTTTGATCAAGGCACCCTTGGGACCAAACATATATTGGATGCCGGCACATAGATGAATGACCGTTTGATAAGTCATGTAATTGAATTTCATGCCAGCCAAAAGTTCCGCATCTTTTATTTCGTCGGGGGAGTGATTTTGGATATGCTTGACTTCAAGATTGCTCAAGGCAATGAAATTTATTGTGGTCGCATTGCAGTTGCGCCCCATAATTTTGATAAGCTTCAAAACCCTTATGTTTTCAGCCAGTGGATCGGTCATTTTTTCCAAAAACGAATCCAGCACCGGGTTGGTTTTTGGATCATTTGTCATGGTCTTTTTCCAACTCGGCGGGAAGCGTTTATCCCAGGTAAGTGGGAACTTTTTGGCAAACGCGGGTAAGGCGCCGAACGAAAATGAAATCGCGACGGCGATTATTAGGCTTTTGAAAATTTTCAAGCAGAATGGCCTTCAATAAATTTGGATATACGTGCCGAGCGCATTATCCCGCGCATCAATATTCCAAACTTACCACCCGAAAATTAAAATTCGATAACTTCTAAAGCTTTTAGGTGCCACGCTTTGCTTTCCACATGGCTTGAAATGTCTCGCCTTGCGGGGCGGGAAGGTCGCGATATTTTGTCCAGCCGCCGGCAAGCGGCAGCCATTTGAAGCGGCCATGGCTGCGGCCCAGCCAACCAAGGCCCGCCATGCCAAATCGCGTTGCCAGGCGATACAGCCCCGCCCGCCGCGCCACAAAAGCCCAGGCCGCTATGCCATAGCGGGTGCTGGCGGGGGACAAATGCCGTTCAAACTCGCGCTCGCGCCAGTGCCGCATCAACTTGGGCAAAGGAATCCGCACGGGACAGACGCTTTCACAGCGCCCGCAAAAAGTCGAGGCATTGGGCAATTGGCCGCCCTGATCGACGCCGATCAGCGAGGGCGTAAGCACGGCCCCCATCGGCCCCGGATAAACCCAGCCATAGGCATGGCCACCCACGGCGTGATACACCGGGCAATGGTTCATGCAGGCCCCGCAGCGGATGCACCGCAGCATGTCCTCAAATTCCGAGCCGAGCATGGCCGAGCGGCCATTGTCGAGCAAAATCACGTGATAATCTTCCGGCCCATCGACGTCACCGGGGCGGCGCGGCCCGGTGGACAAGGTCGTGTAAACGGACATGTCCTGCCCGGTGGCCGAGCGCGCCAGCACCCGCAGAATTTGCGATACATCTTCCAGCGTCGGCACGACTTTTTCGATCGAGGCCAGCACGATATGGCACTTGGGCAGCAGTTGGGTGAGGTCGCCATTGCCTTCATTGGTGACAATCACCGAGGTGCCGGTCTCCGCAATGAGAAAATTGGCACCCGTAATCCCGATATCGGCCGCCAGAAACTTTTCGCGCAGCATAGTGCGCGCTTCGGTTAACAATTGCACGGGCTGGGACAGGTCACGATCAGCCGGCAAATGCTTGTGCACGCGGCGAAAATCTGCCTCCACCTGCTCCTTGGTGAGATGCACCGCCGGCGCGATGATATGCGAGGGCGCTTCGCCGCGCAGCTGGATGATATATTCGCCAAGGTCGGTCTCAATGGCTTCCATACCGGCCTTTTCAAGCGCTTCATTCACGCCGATCTCTTCCGAGATCATCGATTTGCCCTTGGTCACGGTCTTGGCACCGCGCGCCCGGCAAATCTCGATCACGATCCGGTTGGCTTCGGCGCTGTCGCGCGCATAGTGCACGGTGCCGCCGGACGCGCTGACCTTGGCTTCATGGGCTTCGAGGTAAAGGTCCAGATGTGCCAGCGCATGATTTTTGATGTCGCGGGCCGAATCGCGCAAATCCTCGAATTCCGGCAGCTTGGCGGCGGCTTTCACGCGTTTGTCGATAAAGCCGGCCCGCACATTACCCAAGGCCTTTTGCAATTGCGCATCGCCCAGCGCCTCATGCGCATTGGCCTTGAATTGCGGGGAGGTAGGATGGGCGCTCATGGCAGGGCAACTTTCAATTCAAGTCAACTTTCACTTTAAGGCAAACCAACGGACTTGGCCGTCAAAATTCACCAAAGGCTGGCCTTCTCGACAGAGCCAAACCCTACAGCCATCCTTGGCACGGACAGCAATTTGTCAACGGAAATTTGTGCATGTCAGGCGTTTGACCACAAACCCTTGACGCTGCGTCAAAATTGAGCGCAGACTTGCACAGTTTGCCGCAAGGCTGACTTGGCTGGCAGTTTGCGCTGGTTTTAGAACGACATTTGATGTCACAAAAAGTTAAAAAGGGAAGTCATTATGAAAAAATCGATAGCTGAGTTTATAGGCACGTTCACCTTGGTATTCATCGGGTGCGGCGCAGCCGTCATCGGTGGCATGGGCGCAGGCCCAACAGCCATTGACGTGCTCGGTATTGCTTTCGCCTTTGGCCTCGCCATTGTAGCCATGGCCTATGGCATTGGCCCGGTTTCGGGCTGCCACGTCAATCCAGCGGTGAGTTTTGGTGCATTTATGGCAGGCCGGATGAGCTTGGCCGATCTCATCAGCTATGCAATTGCCCAAACGCTCGGTGCCATCGCCGGTGCAGCAGTGCTTTATCTGATCTTGTCGGGCAAGGCTTCCGGTTGGACCGGTGGCTTGGGTCAGAATGGCTGGGGTGCCCATTACCTCGGCGAATATAACGTCACTTCGGCTTTTGTGTTTGAAACCGTCGCCACTTTCATATTTGTCGTGTGCATTTTGGGCGTAACGCAGGAAGGCTCGCCCTCAATGCTGGCCGGCCTTGCCATCGGCCTCACCCTTTGCGCGATCCATATCGTTGGCATCAATGTAACCGGCGTATCGGTCAACCCGGCGCGCTCCATTGGCCCGGCACTGATTGGCATGGCCAAGAATCCAGCCGCCGTTGGCCAATTGTGGCTGTTCATCATCGCCCCGCTTCTGGGGGCAGGGGTTGCAGGCGTCCTGTTTCGCGCCAATGTGCTGAGCGCCAAAAACGCCTGAGACACGCTTCAAACGCGCTCCGTCAGAGGGGCACAAGCATCTCTCTGACGGAAATTTTTACAATTGCGTTTTGAACGGCAGCCGCAGCCATGGCCACGCCATGATCAGGGCAATGGCCCCATGCAGTGCCACAGCAACGCTAATCAAAATTGCAAATATCGGCCAGCCGATGATGTTTTGGCTAAACGCGCCATGCAATGTCCAGATCGAGAACGGCAGCAGCAGGAAAATGGCGGTCCATAGTCCCGGATTGGCCCGGCGCAACTTCACGGCGGCCATCACATGCGTCAGGCCATTGACCAGCGACACCGCGACCATGGCCAGACCCATCCATAAAAAGCCCTGCCATAAAATCGGGGGCATTGCCCCGAGGCTGACCGGCAGCCACACCAGCGCGATATTGACGAATGCAATGGCGCCGGCGGAGGCCGGAAAACCGGCATCGCCGGAATGGAAAATCTGTTGATTGACAAACCGGCGAAACCCGGCGGGCCATAAATGCTCCTCAACCTGGTGCAGCATATACACCGGCAGGTGCAAACCCAGCAGCAAAGGCAAGGCCCGTGGAGAGTGATACACCAGCGGCACCAGATTGATGAGCGGCAGCACAATCAGCACGGGCAGGGCGTTTTGCCAACGCGCCGCTATGTACTGACCTGTGCCATTCACTTTTTAGCGCCACCGATCGATGGTTCGTCCACCATTCCGGCCAGCACTTCGGCGATGTGGCGCACCTGCACCTTGCTGCCCTGCCGCGAAAGCTTGCCCGACATGTTCATCAGGCAGCCAAGATCGCCGGCCAGCAAGGTCTCGACCTGTGCCGCTTCGATATTGGCGGTTTTCTTCTCGACAATCGCATTCGAGATTTCACCATATTTCACCGCGAACATACCGCCAAAACCGCAGCAGACATCCTTTTCGGCCATTTCCTTCAGCGTCACCCCCGGGATGCTCGCCAGTAATTTCCGCGGCTGGCTTTGCACGCCCATCTCGCGCAGGCCCGAGCAGGAATCGTGATAGGTCACGGTGCCGGTAAAGTTCGAGTTCACCGAAGATACCATCATGACGTCCGTGAGAAAGCTCACCAGTTCGTGGGTTTTATCGGCAAATTCCTGCGCCTTTCGCGCCAGATTTGGATCATCGGTGAAAAGTTCGGGGTAATGGCGCGCCATCATGCCCCCGCATGAACCGGAAGGCGCGACAATAAAATCAACACCCGAGAACGCCTCGATGACCTGCGTGGCAATCGCTTTGGCATTGGCACGGTCGCCAGAGTTGAAAGCGGGTTGCCCGCAGCAGGTCTGGCTTGGAACCACAACCTCGCAGCCGGCGTCTTCCAGCAACTTGACCGCCGCAAAGCCGACGCTTGGGCGAAACAGATCCACGAGGCAGGTGGCAAACAGACCGACGCGGGGTTTTGCAGCTTGTGTGAGCATTGGAACCTTTGGGGATGGTGCAAGCGAATGGCAGCGGGCGAGAGAATGATTTCAGACGCCCGAATTTTCACATTAGTTTGTCAGGGCCGCCCCATGCAAACATTTTTCCAATCTGACGCCGTCATTTTAACCTCGCGCGGCGTGTTGCGCGCGTCAATCGGCACTGGCAACCCGCAAGAATTGGTATTATGATTTGTCCTTCACCGAACCCGTGAGCCTGCCATGACAGCTATAGCTTTTCCAGCACCCGACCCCGCCATTGTGGCGCGCCGGGCCGAGATCATTGCCGAACTTGCGGCAATTTTGCCGGAAGAATGCCTGGTGACCTCGCTGGATGAACGCCGCGCCTTCGAGACGGATGCTTTTACCGCCTATAGCCGTATGCCGCTGGCCGTGGCTTTGCCGCGCTCGACGCAGGAGGTGAGTGCAATCATGGCCTATTGTCACCGCGCGGGCGTAAAAGTGGTGGCGCGCGGCGCTGGCACCTCGCTGGCCGGCGGTGCCATCGCGCAGGAGGATGCCATCGTCATTGGTGTCAGCAAACTCAATCGCGTTCTGGAAATCGATTACGACAACCGATTCATGCGGATCGAGGCAGGGGTTACCAATCTGGCTATCTCGGGGGCCGTGGCCCATGAGCGCTATTTTTACGCGCCTGATCCATCCTCGCAACTGGCCTGCACCATAGCGGGCAACATCGCCATGAATTCGGGCGGCGCGCATTGCCTTAAATATGGCGTCACCGTCAACAATGTGCTCAGTGTGCGCATGGTGATGGAAGATGGCGAAATCGTCGATTTCGGCGGCACGGAAATGGACAGCGCCGGTCTCGATATCATGGGCCTGATTGTCGGCTCTGAAGGTCAGCTTGGCATTGTCACCGAGGCGAGCGTGCGCATCCTCCCCATGTCTGAGGGCGCGCGCCCGATGCTCATGGGCTTTGACGACCCCGCGACGGCAGGGGCATGCGTTGCCGCCATTATCGCTTCGGGCATTATCCCGGTTGCCCTCGAGTATATGGACCGCCCGGCCATTCGCATCTGCGAGGCCTTCGCCCATGCCGGATACCCCGATGTCGAGGCGCTGCTGATTGTGGAAGTCGAAGGTTCCGAGGCGGAGATCGAAGACCTTTTGGGGCGCATCGTCGCCATCGCCGAGCGCTTCAAACCCACAGCCATCAAGGTCTCGCAATCGGAGGCGGAAAGCGCCGCAATCTGGAAAGGCCGCAAGGCCGCCTTTGGCGCCACCGGCCGCGTTGCCGATTATATTTGCATGGATGGCACCATTCCCACCGGCCAGTTGCCGCTGGTTTTGCGGCGCATCGATGAAATCGTCAAAAGCCATGATTTGCAGGTCGCCAATGTGTTCCACGCCGGCGATGGCAACCTGCACCCGCTGGTCATGTATAATGCCGCCAAGCCGGGCGAGCAGGAAAAAGCTGAAATCGCTGGCAATGAGATTTTGAAACTTTGCGTCGAGGTGGGGGGCTGCCTCACCGGCGAGCACGGTGTTGGCATTGAAAAGCGCGATCTCATGCCGTTTCAATACAATCAGGAAGACCTTGCCCAGCAAATGCGCGTCCACAATGTGTTTGACCCGCATTGGCGCTTGAACCCCGCCAAGGTTTTCCCGCTTGAAGGGCGCATCACCGGCTAAAACGGCAAAGCGTGCGCGCCGCCCCTATTCTGCCAGCACGCGCGTCGGCGGAAACGTCACTTCCACCAGCGTGCCCTCGTCCTTTTTGCTCTTGATGGTCAGGCTGGCGCGATTGGCCTCCACCAGTGCTTTGGTGATGGGCAGACCCAAGCCGGTGCCACCGACATTCTGGGTGTTTTGCAGTCGGCGGAATGGCTCCATCGCCGTGCTGATCTCGTGCTCGTTCATGCCCGAACCGGTATCGCGAACCCGGATCACGGCGTGTCCGCTATCCGTCAGGGCCGTGGCGACAATCACCTGGCCACCATGGACATTGAATTTCACGGCATTGGAGAGAATGTTGATGATGATCTGGCGCAGCGCCCGCTCATCGGCAACTATATTGGGCATGCTGGGTGCCAGCGACTTGCGCATGACCACATGATCGCGCGCCGCAATAGGCTGCATCAGCACCACGCAATCGCTCACCACCTTGTTGACATCCACGCTGATGAATTCCAGATCAATCTTGCCGGATTCAATTTTTGAAAGATCCAGCAAATCGTTGATAAGGCTCATAACATGCTGGCCAGAGGCGTGAATGTCTTTGAGATATTCCTTGTAGCGCTCGTTGGCGATAGGGCCGAGGCGCTCTTCCATCATCACTTCGGTGAAACCGAGAATGGCGTTGAGTGGTGTGCGGATTTCATGGCTGATTTTGGCCAGAAACTCGGATTTCACCGCGCTGGCCCGCTCTGCCTCGCGCCGCGCTTCGTGCAGGTCGCTTTCCACTTTCTTCCATTGGGTCAAATCCCGCAATACCGCGCAGAAATTCGGGTTCTCGCCAGCACCTACCCGGCCAAGCGTCATGAACATCGGGATCAACCCGCCCTTGCTCGCCCGTCCCATAACCTCGCGGCCATCATTGAGCACGCTGGCGACGCCGCTGGTTTTGAGGCCCATCAGATATTCAAAGGCCATCGCCTGCGATTCCTTGGCCAGCAGCATGGTCAGGGGCTCACCCAAAACATCGTTGGGCTCGTAACCAAACAAAGCCTGCGCCGAACGGTTGAGCGAAACCACAATGCCATAGCCATCAACGACCACAACGCCATCGGTGGCGGTGTCGAGAATGGAATGCAGGTCGCGCACTTCGGCCTTCGCGCCGCTGGAAGCGGGCTCGGCGGACTCTGTTGACTCCGGCAGGGGGGCATGTGCGGGCGGCATTTCGACGTTGGCGGGATGAGCCTGCGCGGCAACAAAGGTCAGCAAAGTGGCGGGCTTTTGATCCCAATGCACCATTTGCAGGCGACCATCCATGGGCAATTCTTCGCCATGGCGATCCAGCAATGTCCAGGTATCGACGACCTCTCCCGCCGTTTCTCCAACCGCGGCAGGCAGGTTTTGGCCCTTGAACATGCGGTTCAGGCCGTCCAAATGCTCGAATTCGCTTTGCGAGGCATAATCAAGCAGGTTCAGCAACGCGGCATTGACGAAAAGTGGCCGCCCCTCGCGCATCACCAGCACGCCAACCGGTAGCCGTTGCAAGAGCTCGGCCTTGTTCAGCGCGCTTTGCACGGTAAGCTTTGGCGCTTTTTTCGACTCAGTCCCATCGGCAGGGGCGGCCATGGCGGCGGCAGGTGCATGGGTTTTGACGGCAACTGGCGTGATCTGTGGCGTCAGGGTTTCGCCAATTTGCCGGAACGCATCGGTTTCATCTTCGGACAGTCGGTTGGCTTCGCCGCCAACATGCGTAGCCGGCGCCGGGGCCTCATCAGCACTGGCGGATTTGATCTCGGTCCCGTGCCCCGTTTCGGGCGCAGATAGCAAGGCTGGGGGCAAAGGCGCGGATGGCAGAAACTGCTCCCCTTGCAAAATCCCGTAACCACGCGTGCCAATGAAATCATGCGGCGGCTTGAAAATAGGCACGCCGCCAATGACAAAGGTCAAAACCCGCTGCATGGCCTCGGGAAAGCGCGGATCCTTTACTTTCCAATGCGTCTCCAGCCCGCTCCACGTCACCTGCCGCTCCAGCGCTTGCGTGATGTGGGCGGCGGGTTCGACCGCAAATTCCCGCTCGATATCCGCAAAGCTGCGCCCGACAATGGCACTTTCGGGCACATCCAGAACATGCAGCCATTCTGGCGATACATGCTGGATCACATGGGCCTTGTCGCTGCGCCAGTTGAAGCGCACTTCATTGCTGACCTGCACCGGATCCACCGGTGCCGGGCTGATATCATCGGCTGGCTCGGGTTCAGGCTGCGGCGCAGCGCCTTCACTTTGCATGATCTTGGAAAGTACGTGGCTGACCGCACCATGCGAAGTCTCCGCAGCCGTTTCGGGCAGGGGAACCGGCGCAATTTCGCGAGCGGCGACGGGCGCGGTTCCAGGCGAATTTGCCTCGACCGGTTTCGCCTCCGCCGACAAGGGCGCAATCGGGTTCAAGAGGGCCGGGCGCACGCCAACCCCCGCGAACAAGCACCATATCTTGCCCGAAGGTGCCTGAATTTTGCGGCAAGACAGCATCAAAGTTTCGGGTAGGCGGCCAACCATCACCCGCATCCGCTCCAGTTGGCCATTGGGCCGCATGGGCAGAGCTTGCGCCAGATAGACGATGCGTTTGGATGCCAAGCCTTGCCCCGCCAGCAGGTTATGCTGCATTTTCGCAATCTGGCGGCTGCCAAACAGGCTGCATGCCGCTGCATTGGCAAAAGCCAGACGCAATGGTTCGGTTCCAAGAATAAACAGGGGATCCGCCTGCACGTAATGCTGGGCAAAGACCGGGTCGGCCAGCAAAGCCGCCAGATCACCCGACGCCATGTCATGGGCCAGGAGGTCGCCGCGCTTGGCGTGCGCCATCCGGAAATTCATGTCCTCTTTGGCTTGCATAACAGGCTTTCCTTTGCCAAACCCACTTGAGCCCCGGTTTCGATCCTCAAGGGGGCAATCCTCAAGGGGCCAAAGTGCGTCGCACTCAACGCTTCATTCAAGTCGGCGGCTGCGACATAATAACCGATTCTCGCAGCACACCAGCGCAAATTCGATTTCAAAAATCCAAAATTTTCAATGTCTTCTTAACCACTTTCCGCTCCGCAAGATTAAAGCCTTTTCACTCGATCGTCCATGCTTGCCCAAATTTACCTCTTGTAAACCTTAATGGCGGGCCCGGAATTATAATTTATGTTGCACTGCAGCATAAACTGAATTATATACCCTCTCGGCTGGCTTGAACCGGCCCGGCATTTCGCCGCAACCTTGGCTCCCGGAACAATGCGCATATCAGGGGCCGCAAAGATTCAGGAGCTTATAAATGGCCAATTCCCCTTACAACATTCCCCCCGAAATGCGTGATTTCGCTGAGAAGAGCGTCGATCAGGCCCGCAAGGCGTTTGATGGTTTCATGGGCGCAGCACAGAAGGCTGCCGGCACCATGGAAAGCAGCGTTGCCATTATCCCGGGTGCAAAGAACATCAGCGAAAAGGCGATGAATTTCGCGCAGGACAACATTCACGCCGCTTTTGACCTGGCCCAGAAGATGGTCAAGGCCAAGGACGTGAGCGAGTTGATGACCTTGCAGTCCGAATACGTCAAATCGCAGATGGCTTCCATCCAGGCGCAAGCCAAGGAAATGGGCAGCGAGATTCAAAAATCGGCCACCATCAAGAAGTAATGTCAACTAAATTTCAGGAGATTTATCATGGCATTGAAGCCTAAATCCACTGTATCGCTGGCCAGCGTCAGCGCCACTGCCGAAAAGCCGGTAGTGGCAGCGCCAGTGGCCACCGCGCCCGTCGCCGCCAAGCCGGTTTTGGTGTCGCCAGCAGTCGCCGTCAAGCCGGTAGAAACCAAGCCGGCGGCTCCCAAGGTCGTGGCAGCCAAGCCTGCCGTGGTCAAGGTTGCGGCTCCCAAGGCTGCTGCGGCTCCCAAGGCTGCTACGGCTCCCAAAGCTGCTGCGGCTCCCAAGGCTGCTGCGCCAAAGGCCAACGTCGATGCCGTGGCTTTCGTTGCCACCAACAACCCGACGTCGGTCGCCGCTCTCACCAAATTGAGCCAGACCATGTTCAAGGCTTTCCGTCAGTTCAATCTGGCGCAGTTTGAGCATGTCAAGGGCCTGACCAGCGCCACCAGCCTCAGCCAGGCAGTTGCCTTGCAAAATGCCTTTGCCCGCGAGCAGGTGGCTCTGGCGCAAAAGCAGACGCAGGAAATCGCCGAACTGGCGCAGAACCTCGCCAAGGTTGCTTTTAAGCCATTGTCGGAAACCATCGGCAAGACGTTCGCTTCCAAGTAGCTTTAGGGCCCCTGGGCCATCATATGCTGTCAGCCGGGGTCGCAGATTTGTGGCCCCGGTTGCATTTCAACTGGCGCTTGAGCCTCAACCTGAGGCAGCCTTCGCGCCCGACCCGAATCCAGATGTGAGCCGCTGCGCACTAAACCATTGGAATGAATCGTCATTCTCAAGGTTTGCCAGCATCATATATCACGTGAGGTCATTTTTCCGTCACGTGCCTCTTGCATTCGGTCGGCTTTACTCATAGTTTCCGGCCAAGTCAGAGTTGCCGCCATAGCTCAGTTGGTTAGAGCGCTAGATTGTGGATCTAGAGGTCCCCCGTTCGAGCCGGGGTGGTGGTACCATTTCTTCACTTACCCGAAGTTTCAGACAAGGCGGCGTCCCCGTCTATCGGTTTTGTGCGTGCAAAATCTGTGGGAATGGAATCGCTTCACTTGCAAATTTCCGGCAATCTTGTAGCCCTTGGACAATGAAACAACTGATCCTGCTACTCGATGGAACCTGGGACGACGCGGATACGGGCGCGTGCGACACCAATATCGTCCGCCTTCGTTCGATTCTGGATCGCAGCCTTGATGCCAATAGCTCCGGCTTCCCCTCCGAGAACGCGCGTGGCCCGCTCACCCATCTTCGCACCTATCAGGGCGACGACGTCGAACATGTGGTGTTTTACGAGCGCGGTGTTGGCACGGGGGTTCTGTTTGATGCCGTCGCCGGCGGTGCTTTTGGCGACGGATTGAACGGCAATATCCGGCGCGCCTACAAATTCATTTCGTTCCACTACGAACCGGGCGACGAAATCTATATCTTCGGTTTTTCGCGTGGGGCTTTTACCGCCCGCTCCGTGGCCGGTTATATCGCCGCCGCCGGATTGCTGCGCCGCGAAGCCTGCACGGCCGAGTTGGAGCAGCAGGCGTGGGAATATTATCGCTGCCCACCGAGCGACCGCCTTCCCGGCGCCTGGAGTGCTTTGACCCCGCACGTTTGGCCGCGCGAGAAATTGGTGATCGAGGCTTTGGCCGTGTTTGATACGGTCGGCGCGCTGGGCATTCCGTTCAAGGTCTTCATGCAGGCCAATCGCGCCAAATACGGCTTTCACGATGTCGAGAACAACCCCATCGTGCGCAACAGTCTGCAAGCTCTGGCAATCGATGAACATCGTGCTCCGTTTGAAGCCACGGTCTGGCATCAGCAGCCGTTTCGCACTTTTTCTGGCCGGGTCGAGCAGGTGTGGTTTGCTGGCGCGCATGGTGACATTGGCGGGGCGATCGTGCCGGAATTGACGCGAGAGACCCTCGATCCCCATTCCCTCGATGATCTGTCGCTCGACTGGATGTTGAAACGCCTCAATGCGCTATGCCCGAGCTTTCCGGTCAATCGCGAACTGGCGTGGAAGCATGTCGACAGCGCCTGGAGCCTCACCCGCCAGAACGAGCCACGCCAGGGTTTGTGGCGGCTTTTGCCGCTCTCCCTGCGGGCCATTGCCAATGTGCCAGCGGTTTTACCCAAACTCAGCTATAGCCGCGTTGGCAATTATGACCGTCATGCCATGCCCTTGGCCGAAATGGTGCATGTCAGCGTTATCGAGCGGCTGGGCTCGGATGTGGTGATCGCCAATGAGGGATTGTCCTATCAGCCTCCCAATCTGATGCGCGTGCTGGATCATATTTACGCCACCTATGGCGCAATGCCGGGCTTGCCCAAGCTGCGTCCGGAAATCCGGATTGTCGACTGGAACGGACGCGATCTTGATCCCTTTGCGCCGGATGAGCGGGCCAGGGCCGTTGACCTCTTGCAGGCGGCACGCACCAGGCTGCGCACGACCACCTGAAAGCCACCCAAATAAGGGGGCAAAACAAGTGTGTGCATAATTTATTCGACAATATTCAAAACCGTGCCTAAATTACCCGCGATGATGCTGCTTGGCCGAAATGGCGTCTCCCCGTGCCTGATAGAGGCACGCCAGTTAAATGCTTGGGCGGTTGGCATGTACAGTGAAGTCACGCGCGACATTCAGGTTACTGTTTTGCCCGAATATCTGGTCGAGAGATCCAAACCTGAAGAAGGTTTGTATTTCTGGATCTATACGATCGAGATCGCCAATAATGGCCATGAGACGGTGCAATTGATCTCTAGGCATTGGCAGATCACCGATGCACGGGGCCATATCGAGCACGTGCGCGGTGCGGGCGTCATCGGCGAGCAACCCATACTCGAGCCGGAGCGGACCTTCCGTTACACGTCAGGCTGCCCGCTCACCACCCCTTCCGGGATCATGGTGGGCAGCTATCGCTTTGTGACCGACAGCGGCGAAGCCTTTGATGTCGCCATTCCCGCATTTTCCCTCGATAGCCCGCAAGACTTCAAGGTTTTGAACTAGCCGGCCAGAGCAGCGAGTGCAGCACGCCGCGGAACGGGTCAAACTCGAATGTCACGTCGTGGCTGCCAGGGCTGAGTTGCACCGCACGGAACATGACATTGGCGCGCAATATCGGCACATATTGACCATCGACCTTGGCTCGCCACCATGCCTGCCACACATCGTTCAGCACCAGCCACCCGCCTTGCGGGGCATCGGCATGGATATCTATGCGGGTGTTTTCATAGCGAATGATTTTGGCAACCGCCGGCGCATCGCCGCCCAAAGGCGCATCGACCGGCACCTGCTCCAAAAGGACATTCTTGGTATAATCGAGGTCGGGCAAATTCCCGCTTTTCAGCAAATCATCAAAATTGGCAGCCGTGGCGTGGGTCGCAACCAGCACGCGGGGCAGGGCATTGGGGTTGATATAAACATAGGCGTCGGCGGTTTTTGTAACAAATTGCAAATCGCCGGGTTGAAGCTTTTTGTCCATTTGCTCGACCGGCACCCCGGTGGCGATCACCCGCAAACCGAGCATATTGGCAAAAGTGGAGTGATAGGAGGCAAACAGCGGCGAGAAGGTCTTCTGTTCGGGTATTGCGATATGGTCATTGGCACCGCTTGCCTTGTTGAACAATTCCAGCCGCAGCGGATTATAGCCAAGGTCGTGGTCGATGCCGGTTGCCAGCCCAAGATTGGGCCAATGAAAGCCAACCGCCGCCAATTCCACACGATCCCGCCGGTCGGGGGCCGCATCCTTGGCCAGTTCCGCCTTGATCAGCGCCAGCGTGGGATTTGCGCTGTCAGGAGCAAGCACGTCAAACAGTTCCGGCGGCAAAGCCGTCGATTCATTGGGGCCATTGCTGAACGCCAGATCCGGCACCATCAGCCCCATCACCAGCACAACCTGCGCGATCTGGCCTTTCACGCCCCGTCCCGCCATGGCCCCAAGCAGCCAGAGGCCGATGCCCGCCAGCCCCAGAAGGCTGGCGCTCTCCATGATATGCGGCAATGAACTGGAAAACGCCTTCTTGTCGGCGGAAAGCGCCATAAGGGCGAGCAAGAGGCCGGCCAGCAGCGCACCCGCCACCAGCGCGCGGGCGCGCGTGCGCACACCTTGGCCACTGGCCTGCAAATGCACGAGAAAACCACAAAGCAGCGCGAATAGCGCGCCCATTTCAAAAGTCGCATCGGCGGGGCGCCGGTACAGATCCGCACCGGGCAGCGCAAACATATATTTATAAATCGGCGTGTATTCGCCGAAGGCATAAATGGTAACGACAACCAGCGCC
This sequence comes from Hyphomicrobiales bacterium, assembly GCA_019075865.1. Taxonomy (GTDB): domain Bacteria; phylum Pseudomonadota; class Alphaproteobacteria; order Rhizobiales; family Beijerinckiaceae; genus REEB77. The sequence goes on from JAGXAN010000002.1 coordinate 327,860, forward strand.
ATAACAAAAAAACGGCTGCCAGCGCTCCACAATTTCTGTCCGCACAGGCCCACCACCAGAAACGCCATGAACGGCAGCGCGCCGGTATAAATATCGAGCATGTTGCGCGCCAGATAAAGGCCGGTTTCGCCCCACAGCATCGAGGGCGGGCCCCAGTAATCCTTGCCCGGCCCATCCGTGCCAAAAACATTGGCGGAAATGAAGGTAAGCAGGGCCGCAGGATGCAGCGAGCCGAGCTCGGCCCCCGCCAGATCAATCGCCGGTCGATTGGACATCCGGGCGAAGGCAATGGTCAGCGCCAGCGGCACCGCGACAATCACGCCGCCGGTGACAAAGCCGGCCAGCAGCGGACGAAACGCGCCGCCCAGCCGCTCGCCAACACTCAGCCAATGCGGTTTGCTGATCTGCCAGACGACGAAGATCACCAAAAGATAAACCGCAATCAGTGCCACCTGATCCCGGTCGAGCACCAGACAGCCAGCGGCAATGCCGGCAAGCGCGCCATAGCCAGCATGTTTGCGCATCAGCGCGCGGTTGAGCAGAAACAAGGTTATACCAAACCAGGCAAGGCTCAGCGTTTCGTTGATATGCTGCACCCGCCACGCAGCCGAGCCGCCAAAAGCAAAGCCGAGCGCCGCCGCCAGCGCCCCCGCCGGATGCCAATTGCGATCGCGAAACATCGCGATCACCGAGATGCCGCCCAAAACCAGCATGGCGAAGGTGACAGCGTCAAAGATCGCAAAGCCGGGGGCTTTGTCGAACCACGCCAGCAAAAAATAGGGCGGCGAGAAGATCAGGCTTTGCGGGTCCGCGATTTGCGGGTGACCGGTAAATTCATTGGGCGTCCAGAAAGGGCTTTGATGGCTGTGCAATGCCCGCGCCAGAAACATCAATTGCGGGTAGGAATGGGCCATGGCGTCCCAAGGTATGGTCACCCGCCCGGAAATCCAGGGCCAGGTTAATATCAAGGAGGCGAGCAGCAGGCACAAATAGGCGGCAGCATAGCCGCCGCGCGGCGCGTTAGTCTTCGGCGCGGGTGGGAAGGGCAAGTTCAGCGTCCAGATAATGCCCGGCGCGGTCGCGCTTGGTGGCGAGATAATGCAGATTTTCGTCTGTCGAGCGACCGATTATACGGGTATGGGTGACAACCTCAAGGCCCGCCGCTTGCAATGCCGCAATCTTTTGCGGATTATTGGTGAACAGTTCGACGCGACGCACCCCGATCTGGTGCAGCATCACTGCCGCAAAATCGAAACGCCGCTGATCTTGATCAAATCCGATGATCGCATCGGCGTCATAGGTATCGTAGCCCTGCGTCTGCAAGGCATAAGCGCGCATTTTGTTGGAAAGGCCATTGCCGCGGCCTTCCTGATCCAGATACAGCAAAATCCCGCAGCCATTTTCAGCAAAGTGGCGAACCGTCTGGCGCAATTGATCCCCGCAATCGCATTTGAGCGAGCCGAACAAATCGCCGGTCAAGCAGGCCGAATGCAACCGCACCGGCACCGGCTGGGCGAAATCCGGCTTGCCGATGATGATGGCTACCTGATCGCGCAAGCCTTCGCCACCGCGAAACACCACGAATTCCGTAACCGGCGCGCCTTCCAGCGGCACCGGCGCGCGGGCGACAATTTGCAGGCGCGCCGCCTGATAATGGCGAAAATGAAATATCGCATCCATCCCCACCCGCATAATGCTGGCGGGCACGTCCTTGCTCAGACAGGGCACGACAACCACGGCGGGCAATACCTGGGCGATACGGGCAATTTCCAACCCGGCCTCATCCATGCGCGTGAGCGGCGCTATCGGCGCGTCCAGCTTGGCTGCCAATTGCAGGGCGAGCGTGCAAACCCGCTGCACGTTGGGCTCTGGCAACACGATCGAACCGGCATGGTCGCGCAGCGCGCCCAAATGCCGCAGCCTGGGCGCGGGCAGTACCAGCCGCGCAAAGCTTGCCGGTTTGCGCCAGTCGATCAAGGTTTTCAGTGCATCACCGGAATCTGTTTCAGTGAATATCTCGACACTGACAACCAGGGCGTTTTCGCGTCCCGTGCGAATAATTATGGGGCGGCCAGCACGAATTTCGGCAATCGCGCGCTCAACTTGCAGAACGTCATCGGAAGGGGTCTGGTCAGCACGCATGCTCTGCATTACCTTTTTGCCATTCACGGTCGAGGCGTCCATTGCTAATTGCCCTTGTCAGATGACTTAAATAAGGCCACCGATCAATATGTCCACCCCAATTCGATCTTGCGCTCTCCTGTTCAGGGTAATTGAAGAATGAAATCGGCAGCACCGGCGCTGGCTTGGCTTGAAGCGGCGAATGCTTGCGTGATCGGCCAATTGGGGCAATCCCTGGATGGCCGCATCGCCATGCCCAATGGCGAGTCGCGGGGCATCAACCGCGCCGCCGCGCTGGATCATCTGCATGTATTGCGCTCACGGGTCGATGCGGTTCTGGTGGGTGTTGGTACGGTCATCGCCGATAATCCCGCGCTGAATGTGCGACGCCAGCAAGGCCGCAACCCCGCACGCATCGTGGTCGATCCAACTAATCGCATGCCCGCCTCCGCCTTGTGCATGCAATCGGACGGAGGCACGCGCTGTTTCATCATTACCGGAAAGCCGCGCGCGTCTGCCGACACCCCGGCCAACGTCGAAACCATCGTTCTGGCCGCGGAAAATAACGTCATTGCGCCACACCGTATCGTAGAAGCACTGTCGCAGCGTGGCTTTAAAAAGATACTGGTGGAAGGCGGGGCAACCACACTCGCCAAATTCATGGATGCGGATTGCCTCGATCGGCTGCACATTTTGCTCTCCCCACTGATCCTTGGGGCAGGGCAGATCGGCCTGAACCCGCAACCTTCGGCCAATATCGCCGAATCGCGGCGGCCAATGACCCACTATTATCCGCTCAGCGATGGCGATTTGCTGCTCGACTGCGATTTGCGCCGCACCCGCCCTTGAGATTGACGCGCCTCGCAGCTAAGCAAGGCGGCTAGCACGCCAACCCGATCCAACCTCACAGAAGCACCATGGCCCTTATTTACAAGATTTTGCCGGCCCAATTGTGGCGCGAGGCGCAGGCCAGTGGCAAGCTCATCGGCGCACCGGTTGATCTGGCCGATGGCTACATTCATTTCTCCAGCGCCGAACAGGTGGTTGAAACTGCCGCCCGGCATTTCGCCTTGCAGGACAATCTCGTGCTGCTGGCTGTTGAAACCGAACGCCTTGACGCGGCCCTGCGGTGGGAGGTGTCGCGCAACGGTGCCCTGTTTCCGCATTTATACGCGCCCCTGCGCATCGCCGACGTCGCCTTTGCCCACCCGCTTCCGCTATTGGCCAACGGCCAACATGACTTTTCAGGATTATTGCCGTGATGGACTTCATCGGAACATTGGCTGGCCCGATGCTGCAATTGCTGGAGCCCGAGCGCGCCCATCAGGCCACCATTCGCGCCCTGCAATATCTGCCATTGCCAGCCCCGCCGCAGGATGACCCGGCCCTGCAGGTGGAAGCCTTTGGCCTGAGCTTTCCAAACCCCATCGGCATGGCCGCCGGCTTTGACAAAAATGCGCAAGTTTATGCGCCCTTGCTGCAATTGGGTTTCGGCTTTACCGAAATCGGCACGGTTACCCCGCTGGCCCAACCGGGCAATCCAAAGCCACGCATTTTCCGCCTTCCCGAGCAGGGCGCGGTCATCAATCGCCTCGGCTTCAACGGTGAGGGCCATGGCCCGGCTTTGGCGCGGCTTCAGGCCCATCCGCCGCGTGGCATTGTCGGGGTCAATATCGGCGCGAACAAGCTTTCGGCCGATCGCGTTGATGATTATGTCCGGGGTATCGAGGCTTTCAGTGCCGTGGCCACTTATTTCACCGTGAATATTTCATCGCCCAACACACCCGGCCTGCGCGATCTGCAAGGCGAAGCCGAACTCGACCGGCTTTTGGGCGAAGTGATGGCGGCGCGCGCCAAATCCGGGCACAACCGGCCAATATTGCTCAAAATTGCCCCGGATCTCAGTCTGGACGCGCTGGATGCGATTGTCGCCACCGCGCGCCGGCACCAATTGCAGGGCATGATCATTTCCAACACAACGCTGGCGCGCCCAGGGCTGGTGGCACGCAACCGCTACGGCACAGAGGCGGGTGGATTGTCCGGAAAGCCGCTGTTTGAGCCGTCGACGACCATGCTGGCGCAAGCCTATGTGCGCGTCGAGCAGCAATTTCCGCTGGTTGGGGTTGGCGGCGTGGACAGCGCCGCCACAGCCTATGCCAAAATCACCGCCGGCGCTGCATTGGTGCAGCTGTATACCGGCATGATCTATCAAGGGCTTGGCCTCGTTGGCGATATCAAGCGCGGGCTTGTGCAGTCGTTGCAGCGTGATGGCCACACCACGATTGGCGCGGCCGTCGGCACAAAGGCGCCATACTGGCTTCGCCAATAATCAGCTGCGTCGCCAGTTGAGCAGGCGGATGATCAGCCAGATCGGCAATACCACAATGCCGCCTACCATGAGATAACGGCCAAAATCGTGGAAGGCGTTGAAGCCAAGCTGCCACAAATGGCGGACGATGCGCTCGACCAGATAGATGAGGTCGGCCGGGTCAATGCCCTGCCATACCATCAACGCGCCTACCACCAGCGAAACGACAATCAGCCGCACCGCCACTGCAAGCGGGGACCCACCCAGAAATCGATTTAGGGAAGCATTCTTCAAGGGATTTCCATTATTCGTTACAATGTCGTTCATGGCGTCATTCCGTGGTTGTTCCGGTCGCCTCAATCCGGCTCGCCGCGATCACCGCCTGCGTGCGACTTTCAACATTGAGTTTCATCAATATCGCGGACACATGTGCCTTAACTGTGGCCTCGGAGACGGAAAGTTCATAGGCGATCTGCTTGTTGAGCAATCCTTCAGACAGCATCATCAAAACGCGCATTTGCTGGGGCGTCAGCGTCGAAAGGCGGCGTACGATATCGGCCGTCTGCACATCGGCAGGGGCTTTCAGATCGACATCGGGGGGTGTCCAGGTGTCACCGGCCAGAACGGCGCGAATGGCCTGTCGCATCGTATCCATGTCGGTCGTCTTGGGAATAAAGCCCGAGGAACCGAAATCCACGCAGCGCCGCATGATGTCACGGTCCGTATTGGCCGAAACCACCACCACCGGCACACCCGGAAACTCAGCCCGCAGATAGAGCAGCCCGGAAAATCCGCGCACGCCTGGCATGGCCAGATCCAGCAACACGAGGTCAACATTGGGGTTCGCGCCCAGCGAGCTGCGCACGGCATCGAGGTCCGCGCATTCGATAATCTCGCTGCCCGGAACCGCGCTGGAGACAGCCTGTTGCAACGCCCCGCGCACCAACGGATGGTCATCCGCGATAATGATTCGTGTACCAGAGCTTTCCAAGGGACCTCACAAAAATTGGCTTGGCGACCAAATCAGGCCGCACTCATTGCATAAAGCGGATTTCATCACATAATTCAAGGTCAATGCAAATCGGGCCGCTTCCAGCCCCAAGAAGTGCCGTCAAACCCGAGCCCCGGCGCTTGCGTCACCAGCAATTGGCGAAAGCCCAAGCCAATTTGCAAGCCCGTCGGCGAAACAGTGCGCCGGTTGGCTTTGTCAAATCACCGATTGACTAAGCCGGTGAACTGGCTATTTTGCACCCGGTCGCGGGCGTAGTTCAGTGGTAGAACGATAGCTTCCCAAGCTATATGTCGTCGGTTCGATCCCGATCGCCCGCTCCAAATCAAATCGCCAGCACAATCTCAGGTGAAACGGCGCTTGCGGCGTTGAATCATTGTCAACAAGGGCTGGACCGGAGCCTGTCCGTCAGCCCTTGCTGTGCCATGTCAAGCCTTACTTGGCTGGAATGACGGGCGAATCGGACTTTGCCGCGCCGGGGTTGGCAGGCTGCATTGAATTCTGCTGCTGCATCTTCTGCTGCTCTTCCATCTGCTTTTTCTTTTGAGCGGCCGCTTTGGCGCGCTCATGGCCAAGAACGCAGCCGCTGGCAGCGCCGAGCAGACCATGATGACCGGCGTAATGGCCGGCGACACCGCCGACGATCGCACCCTTGATGCAGCCCTTCGCTTGCGCGCCGGACACGATGACAAGGCTGCCGAGCATCGCAGCAACAATCGCATATTTCATATCAAAATCTCCAAAGAAAAGGTTCAGGGAGGCAATTACGTATCGCGGAACACGCCACGTCAAGCGCCCCCTCTCGCTTGCCAGTTGCAGCCAGCGCGCAAGATTTAGCCCCTCACCGCCTCATTTACCAGTGGCGAAGGCGCCGCATATTTAGAAAAAGCGCCGTCAAGATCAAGAATTGTGCGCGAGGCTGCGCCGATCCGCCGCTGTGGCACTATGGCAATTGCTTCGCTGCGGAAAAATCCTAAAACCGTGTAAAGTTGATTTTGACACGGCAATGGCTTTGAAGGCCAATGATCTTCAACGTCGGCCAACTGCAATGGAAGAGGCACTTCATGTTTTCGATGGACGCGGTAACCCTTGCGCGGGCGCAGTTTGCCTTCACGGTCTCGAGCCACATCATATTCCCGATTTTTTCCATCGGCCTTGCCTCTTATCTTGCGACACTGGAAGGGCTTTACCTCACTTATGGTGATGGCATTTACATGGCCGCCTTCAATTACTGGAAGAAGATTTTTGCGGTTGTCTTTGGCATTGGCGTCGTCTCCGGGCTGGTGATGAGCTACCAGTTTGGCACCAACTGGAGTGTGTTTTCGGACAAGGCAGGCCCGGTCATTGGCCCGCTGATGGGTTATGAGGTGCTTTCAGCCTTTTTTCTGGAGGCGGGGTTTTTGGGCGTCATGCTGTTTGGTCGCGAACGCGTCGGGCCCACCCTTCACTATATTGCGACGCTCATGGTCGCGGTCGGGACCCTGTTTTCGGCCTTCTGGATTTTGTCGGTGAACAGTTGGATGCAGACCCCGGCCGGCTTTTCCATCAATGACAAAGGCCAGTTCATCGTGGTCGATTGGTGGAAAGTGATTTTTAACCCGTCGTTTCCCTATCGCTTCGTGCATATGGTGTTGGCCGCTTATCTCACCACAGCCTTCATGGTGGGTGGTGTGGCGGCCTGGCACCTGCTGAAGGATTACACCAACCGCAGCGCCCGCCTGATGTTTTCGATGGCAATGTGGATGGCGCTGCTGGTGGCACCGTTGCAAATCCTTGCTGGCGACGCACATGGCGTCAACACCCTCGAATACCAACCCGCCAAGGTGGCGGCGCTGGAAGGCGATTTTGACACGAAGTCTCCAACCCCGCTGATTCTGTTTGGCATTCCGGACATGAAGGCGCAGACGACGCATTATGCGCTTGAAATCCCTTACCTGGGGTCGCTGATCCTCACCCACACCCTGTCAACGCCGGTTCGTGGCTTGAAAGAATTTCCGCTGGCCGATCAGCCCAATGCCGAAATCCTGTTTTACACCTTCCGCCTCATGGTTGGTTTGGGCTTTGCCATGGCCGGGTTGGGCATATGGGCCGCAGTCTCGCGCTGGCGCAACCGGCTCTATGAAAATGTTTGGCTGTTTCGCACGGCGCTGATCATGGCACCTTCCGGCTTCATCGCCGTACTGGCAGGCTGGGTCACCACCGAGGTCGGCCGCCAGCCTTACACGGTCTATGGCCTGCTCACCACCGCCGCTTCGATATCGCCGATCGCGGCACCTGCTGTTGCCGGCTCGCTGCTTGCCTTTATCGTTGTTTACTTTCTGGTTTTCGGCGCGGGCGTGTTTTACATCCTGCGCCTCATGTGGGAGACGCCGAAGATCGACGAACCGGACATGAAACCCGGCCAGCCGATGCGCGCTGCCGGCATCACCCCGATGAGTTCGATTGCTTCCAGAACCTTCACCCACCCCGCTGAATGAGCTTTGCCGAGGTTTCCAAATGTTTTCAATAATTGCCTTTATCTGGGCGGGCGTCATCGCATTGGCGGTGCTGATTTACGTGATGCTGGATGGGTTTGATCTTGGCATTGCCCTGCTGTTTCCGTTTTTCCGAACCCAGCATGACCGCGATGTCATGATGACTTCGGTGGCACCAGTTTGGGATGGCAATGAAACCTGGCTGGTCATGGGCGGTGGCGGGTTGCTGGCGGTGTTTCCGCTGGCCTATTCCATCATTCTGCCGGCCCTCTATGCCCCGATCATCGCCATGTTGCTCGGCCTCGTGTTTCGCGGAGTTGCATTCGAATTTCGCTGGCGGACGGTGCGCGGCAAATTCCTTTGGGATTATGCCTTTGCCATTGGCTCTTTTGTCGCGACGGTGGCGCAGGGGCTGGCGCTGGGCACTTTGGTTCAGGGCATCAAGGTTACGGGCCGGGCCTATTCGGGCGGTTGGTGGGATTGGCTCACCCCCTTCAGCCTGCTCACCGCTCTGGCTCTGCTCTCCGGTTACGCGCTGCTCGGGTCAACCTGGCTGGTGATGAAAACCGAGGGGCCGTTGCAAACCCGGATGCGCCGCTTTGCGCTGCGCAGTGCCTTTGCCACATTGGCTTTGATTGGCGTGGTCAGCATCTGGACACCCTTTCTCAATCCCTTGTTTTTGCAGCGCTGGTTTGCCTTTCCGGCGATCATTTACACGCTGCCGGTGCCAATTTTGGTTGCGGCCTGCGCCTACTGGCTGATCAAAAGCCTGATTGGCACCCGTGAGGTGGTGCCATTTCTGGCGGCGCAAGGTCTGTTCATCCTGAGTTTTGTGGGCCTTGGCATCAGCTTCTACCCCTATATGGTGCCAACATCCGTCACCATCTGGGACGCGGCAACCCCCACCAACAGCATGGTATTTCTGCTGGCAGGTGCAGCCGTGCTGGTGCCGCTGGTGCTGGCCTACACGGCCTATTCTTATTGGGTGTTCCGCGGCAAGGTCGATATGTCGGCGGGTTATCATTGAAACCCGCCAGCACGCTTGCCAGAATTGGATGGTTCGTCGCCATTTGGGCAGCCAGTGTATTGGGGTTGGGCGTCGTGGCGTTTCTGCTGCGCGCCTTGTTGAAATGAGGCATTGAAATGTCGTCAGGTGCCGCAATGATTCTGGCGGGAGGCATGGCCCGCCGCATGCAGGGTGCCGACAAGGCCTTTTTGCCGCTTGGCGACCAAACCCTGTTTGAACACGTGCTCTCCCGGGTTGCGCCTCAATGCCGGCTTATCCTGATTAGCGCCAACGGCCCGCCAGCCCGCTACGCCGCCTTTGGCTTGCCCATTATCGCGGACCAGCAGGCAATATCGCTCGGGCCATTGGCGGGCATTCTGGCCGGCCTTGATTATCTGGCGCAGCACGCGCCCACCGTCACGCACCTGGTGAGCCTGCCGGTGGATACGCCCTTCATTCCGACAGACCTCATTGCCCGCCTCGAAGAAGCAGGTGGTTTGGTCAGCGCCGCATCGGGCGGGCAAGTCCATCACGCGGTCACGCTCTGGCCGCAAACGATGCGCGAAGCGCTGCGCCACCAATTGATCGACCAGGGCAATCGCAGTGTTCGCGACTTTCTGGCCGGGCATGGCGCAACCAACGTCGAATGGCCGATCACCGATCACGACCCGTTTTTCAACATCAACAACGTCGAGGAATTGGTGCTGGCGGAGGCATGGGTGGCACCGGCGCCGCCCGCGCGCCATTAAGCCTTGCTGAACGCCAGTTCGACTTTGCCCAGACCCGCGACAGAGCCGCGCAATTTTGTTGGTGCATCAAAATAAAACGGTGGCGTCAGCGAACCGGTGGTGATGATCTGTCCAGCTTTCATGCCGCCGAGACGGTCGTTTTGCGCATTGGCATAGGCCAGCAATGGCGCAACCGGATCATTTTGCGGATGGCCGCCGATTTTTTGGTGCACGACGACGCCATCCACCGCCAATTCGCACGCCAGTTCTGCCAGAACGAGCTGCGCAAAATCGGCGCGTCCTTCGCCCGCGACATAACCCCAATTGCCGAGGCGATCCGCCAGCCAAAGCGGGAAAATCTCGGCGCCCTGCGCATCCACACGCGGATGCAGCAACTCGATCCCGACAATAACCTGGCCCACATGCGAGAGCACTTCAGCCCGCAAATACGGCTTTTCACGCGGGGGAAGGTCCCGGGCCAGTTTGAACGCGATTTCAACTTCCACCAGCACCCGCTGGCGCGGCAAGGCAAGCTGGACAGGCCCCTGGTGCATGTGTGAGGCAAACATTGGCCCGGCAATCACCTGGCCCTGCTTGTTGAACCCGAGCTTCCATCCACCGATAGCGGCATCGAGGCCTTGCGCGACTTCGGCCTGCACCTGCATGGCGCTGGCAACGTCTGCGGGCACCTGAAAAGCACTGGGGGGCAATTGTGCTTGGTCGAGATTGGCGCGGATAAAGGTGGCCGTGGCGGGGTTGGCTTGCGTCTGCATCGTCATGTTAAGCCCTTCAAAATGATTGCTGGCCTGTGCTCGCCGTAATGGCAAGCGCGCCGCCATTGCCTAATGGCTTTCAAGCGGCTTGCCAACTGCCTATTGAGAGCTTGGGGCTTGCGGCCGGGGCCGAAAGCGCCACATAATCGCTCCGCACCATTGCCCGTGCAGGGCCCGGACCCCAAGCAAAGTTCGAGGGTCGGTTATGGAGGAGAGCCAGATGGACAAGCCGCAAACGACGCTGCCGCAGCGCTATGGCTCCGCCGCCAAATGGCTGCACTGGATCATGGCGGCGCTGATATTGGCGCAAATTCCGGCCGGTGTGGCGCTCAACCGCGTAGCGCCCGGCCCCACCCAAAACCGGCTCTATGGCCTGCATGAGGAATTTGGTTTTCTGCTGCTGCTACTGGCGATCCTGCGGCTCACGGTGCGCTGGCGGCAAGGCGCGCCCGCGCCATCGGCCAGTCTCACCGCTTTCGAGCGTCATGCTTCCATCTGGACGCATCGCGCCCTATATTTCCTGATTGTGGCTATGCCCATTCTCGGCTGGCTGGCGATTTCGGCCTATGGCGCACGAATCGATTTTTTTGGCATCGGATCGCTGCCCTCGCTGCTGCCAAAAAACGAACCGCTGTCCAAGGTTTTATTCACGCTGCACACCATCGGTGGCTTCGCTATGGCAGCCTTGCTGTTGCTGCATATTGGCGCAACCTTTTACCATGTCCTGATCAGGCACGATGACGTGCTGGCCCGTATTCTTCCGCAAAAGCGCCAGGCTTAGCGCCGACCCGGAGGATGGGCGAAAAGATCCTCGTGGCCGATCCGCACGGCCAAAGCCCCGATGCGCGCGCTGGCCCAAGCGGCGATCACATCCGGCGCGACCAGTCCGGTTTCGCTCACCGCTTGCGCGCTGCCTTGTGCGAGCGCAGCCATCAATTTTGCATCATCACCGGTAATCTGCCAGTCACTCGCGCCGTGCACCATTTTATAGCCCGCTTGCGCCAAACATTCGCGCAGGCATGTGGCGGCCTGCGGGCCAGCCGCCGGGCCAAGACCCTTGTCGCGCTGCTGATGTGCGTGAAAGGCGGTCAGCATGGCCACATCCGCCGGGTGGGGCGGTTGCCATGCCTCGCGCCCGTCATAGCTCAGGCTCGCCATCAGCGGTATGGCGCGCGCCGCAAGCTCGCGGGCAAATTGTGCGATCCAGTCTTTCGAGCACAGGTCAAACAGGGCTTTGGCGGTGACAAGGTCTGCCCCCTCCAGCCAAGGTGCAACCCCGACTGCCAGATCTGCTTGCGCAAATTCTATCGTTAAGGCGCAATTCTCGCGCCGCAAATGCAGCCGGCCCTCCGAGAGCTCCGCGGCATCGGCCCATTGCGTCAATCTTTGCCGCGCGGCGTCGAGCAAGCGCGGGTCATGGTCAATCAACAGCCAGAATTGCTGGCGACCCAGATACGGTTGCAGCAGGCGAAAATTGGAACCGTCGCCGCAACCAAGATCGACAATGCGCAAAGCCTCGCGCCCCGAAAAATGCTGGGCGCAGGCGTGTCGCACCCTCTCATTGCAGGCCGCACGATCCGCATTCTCGCGCAGCGCCAACCATTCTGGTGAAAATCCGCTCATGGCTGCACGCTCGCCAGCGCCGCCAGAACCCGCTCGCCGATCTGCGGCCATCGCGGCAGATTTTGCGCCGCGGCAAAAGCGCCATCGCCCAATCGGGCGCGCAAGGATTTGTCCTCGATCACGCGTCCCAGAGCGTCCGCCAACCCCTTGGCATCGCCCGCTGGCACTTTCAGCCCGGCTCCATCGGGCAAAGTCCGCGCTAAGGCACCGCCATCAGTGGAGACGATTGCCAGACCATGCGCCATGGCCTCGGCAATCACCATGCCATAGCCTTCATAATGCGAGGACATCACGAAAATATCGGTCTTGTCATATTCCGCATTCAACGCACCGGGTGCCAATTCGCCGCATAACTGGATGCGCTCTGCAAGATGGAGCGCATCGATCTGCGCCCGCAGCGCCGCAGCCGTCTCCGGTGCCCGCGTCAGGCTTCCGGTAATGTCGAGGTGCCATGGCAGGGCGCGCAAATGGCTCATCGCGGCGACCAGTACTTCATATCCCTTGCGGGGGACGACGGAGCCTGCCGCCATCAGCCGCAGGTTCCCGTCCGCACGCCCCGAGCCATGCGCCCGCGCCGCCATATCGGTTCCCGGTTCCGCTACCGTAATTTTCTCCGGCGCGACACCGAAATCAGCGATTAAAGTGTCAGCCGTCGTGGCACTGGTGACGATGATATGGTCGCATAGCGCCAGTGCCGTTCTTTCCTGCGCTATCAGATGGGCGGCGACGCCAGCATCGAGGCCCGCCTCCAGCCCCAGCGGGTGGTGCACCAAAGCGATGCAGGGGCGCGGCAATTGCGCGATCCTGTCCGGCGTCAGCGCGCTGAAGAAAAGGCCGTCCATCAGCAGCGGCGCGCTTTGATGGCCTGTATGCGCTTCAAGGATGCGCGCGATTGCTTCATCCACCTCTTGGGGCTGCGGCAAGGGGAAGCCATCCCCCAACCGGATATATTCGACATGAACCCCCTTGTCGGTGAAGGCTTCCATCAGGCGGCGGTCATAGCCATAGCCACCAGTCAGCGACTGGAGATCCCCCGGAATCGCAAACAATATGGATTTCAGGGTCATGCTTGCGCTTTCTGGATCGGCATATCCGCCTCATATCCGCCTTTGGCGACGTGCGATTCATGCAAGGTGACGCGCATCCGGCCAATGCCTTCGCCGCCGGGGCCAAGTTCACCCGCATGGGCGGCCTGCGCCATTTTATCAAATATGTGCCGGGCCAGAAATTCAGTGGTCGTCTGAATGCCCTCAAATTCGGGAATGGCATCAAGGTTCTGATAATTCAGCGGTTTTAATACAGCCTTCAGCGCATCCAGCGCGCGGCCAATGTCAACCACCACATTCTCTTGGCTCAATTGCGCCCGGAAAAATGCCACGTCGACAATGAAAGTCGCGCCATGCATATTTTGCGCCGGTCCAAAAAACGCACCCTTGAAGCTATGCGCGATCATGATGTGATCCCGAATTTCCAGACAATACATGGCAAATATTCCTATTTCACGGTTGGATAGTTCAATACGCTGACAATTCCCGGCGCATCCCCGCTGAGCGCGCGCACAAATTCCAAAGCTGAATCGCGATAGTCGAATTCGTGGGTAATCATCTGGTCAAACACGGGATCTGCCAGTAATTCAACCGCCTTGGCAAGTCGCCTTGCGTAGCTCCATCGGGCGCGATGGCTGGGCGCTATGGTGCCAACCTGCGATGCCAAAATCTGCAATCTCTGGCTATGAAATGCCCCGCCCAACGCCACCGCGACCTCGCTGGTTCCATACCAGCTCATCTCAATGACGCGCGCCTCGAGCCCGGCGCTGGAAAGCGCCAGTGCCAGGCCCTGCGCGCTGGCCGACGTATGAAACACCAGATCGCAATTTTCCAACGTTTGGCCCGGATCACGTGCATCCACAAATTGGGCGCCAAGGGCCGCTGCCAATGGCCCGCGTTCGGGCTTGACATCGGCCAGCAGAACTTTGCTGCCGGGCAGGCGTGCACAAAGCGCGGCGATCAGGCAGCCCACCGCACCCGCGCCAATCACGGCAATGGTATCACCGGCCTGTGCCTGCGAATCCCAAACGCCATTCAACGCGGTTTCCATATTGGCGCTGAGCACCGCGCGCCGCGCTGGCAAGCTCTCCGGCAGCACGGTCAAAGCATGGGCCGGTACAATGAAAAAGTCCTGATGCGGATGCAGCGCGAATACGGATTTGCCAACAAGCGCCGACGGCCCCGCGAGCACCCGGCCAACGGCGCAATAGCCATATTGCACCGGAAACGGAAATTCGCCGCGCTGGAACGGCGCGCGCATCCGGCCATATTCGCTTTCGGGCACGCGGCCCTCCAGCACCAGCCGCTCGGTGCCCCGGCTGATGCCAGAGGCACACATTTGCACCAGCGCCTCGCCCGGTTGTAAATCGGGCAGCTTTTCGGTGCGCCACTCCACCTGGCCGTTGGCCGTAAACCACAGACATTGAGCTTCCTTCGGAAGCTCGCCTGTTGCCTGTTCGCGCCCTATATTCGCGCCAGATATTTTCATGCTACACCCTGCGCCATGACCAACCCGCAATCCAGCCCGAACCTGATTTCACTGCCAACCCCTGCGGGCCTGCAGGCTATGGATGAACTGACGCGTCGACGCTGGTTCTTTATCGGTTTCAATTTAGTGCTTTATGTCGTTATGGCCAGCTTTTTGGCAAATCTGCTGGGCAAGGATCACTGGGCATTGCCCGATATTGGCATTTTCCTCTGCTTTCTGGTGATGTTGCCGTGGAGTGTTTTGGGCTTCACCAACGCATCGCTCGGCTTGTGGTTGCTGCACGGGCGCAAAGGCGGGCTGGAGGCGGCGGCCCCCTTTGTGATGGCAGGGCAGGGTGATGCCCCCATTATTGCCCGCACCGCGCTGGTGATGACCCTGCGCAATGAGGATGCGGCCCGCGCCATCAACCGGTTGCGCTGCATGGCGGAGGCGTTGCAGGCGTCCGGGCAGGGCGACGCCTTTGCCTTCTTCGTGCTCAGCGACAGTTCCGATGCTGCCATTGTCGCGGATGAAGCACGCATCTGCGCTGATTGGCCGCGCGTGCGCTACCGCCGCCGCACCGATAATTCCGGCTACAAGGCCGGCAATATCCGCGATTTCTGCGAGCAGTTCGGTGCCGATTTCGACTTCATGTTGCCGCTGGATGCCGATAGCCTCATGTCGGCGCAAGCCATTTTGCAACTGGTGCGCATGGGGCAGGCGCATCCAAAAATTGGTATCGTGCAATCGCTGGTGGTCGGAGCACCGGCGAATTCGGCATTTGCGCGCTTGTTTCAGTTTGGCATGCGCCATGGCATGCGGCCCTATTCGATGGGATCAACCTGGTGGAGCGGCGATTGCGGCCAGTTCTGGGGTCACAATGCCCTTGTGCGGATAAAGCCGTTTCTTGACCATTGCGCTTTGCCCGAATTGCCCGGCCGTCCGCCATTTGGTGGCGCTATCCTCTCGCACGATCAGGTCGAGGCGGCCTGGATGCGCGCCGCCGGTTTCGAGGTGCGGGTGCTGCCAGTCGAGAGCGAATCCTTCGAGGACAATCCACCCAATTTTCTGGAATTTGCGCGCCGCGATCAACGCTGGTGCGCTGGCAACATGCAATATGGCCCGCTGCTGCGGTGGCCGGGGCTTCTTCCCACCAGCCGCTTTCAGCTTTTGTGGGCGATGACCATGTTCATCGGCCTGCCGGCGCTGAATCTTCTGCTGGTGTTTGCGGCCCTGCGTGGGTTGAACCCGCAAGCGGTTCCAGCATCCGTGCTGTTCGAGGCCAAATTGTTTTATGTCGCGGTTCTTGGTTTGCTGGTTTTCCCCAAACTGGCTGGTTTCGTTGATGTCGCTATCACGCGCGGCGAGGTCGCGCGCTATGGCGGCGCTTGGCGGTTTGGGGTGGGAGCGGCCTGCGAATTGGTGTTTTCCTTTCTCGTCAGCGCCATTACCAGCTTCTGCACGACGCTATTTTTGCTGCGGCTGCCCTTTGGAGGCCGCGCCATCTGGAGCGGGCAGAGCCGGGACGCCGCCCACCTGCCTTTGGCGCAAGTGGTGCGCGCCCTTTGGCCCGCAACGCTGTTCGGGCTCGGGCTGTGGCTGATGCTGGCCTGGCGGGCACCTGCGCTGATCGGTTGGTCGCTGCCCTTTACGGCAGGGCTAGTGCTGGCCATTCCGCTCACTTTGGTTTCGGCAGCCGGCGCGTTTGGCGAGGTGTTAAAAGCCCACAAGATTTGCGCCATGCCGGAGGAATTTCATGCCCCCGACATCCTTGCCGCTCTGGCGCGCACGCCATCTTTGGAGAGATTATAAATGTTGAAATTTACTGGCATATTTCTCGCCGTGGCTTTGTTGTCCGCCCCAGCCTTTTCGCAAGCGCGAAAGTCGGAACTGGCGGTTGGGGTTACCAATCTCAGCAAGCCCAATTTTTGCGCGGAGGATGACAATGTCGAATTGGATTTTCACGCCCCCAAAGACCAAAAGCTGCGCTCTTTCATGATTTCGGCGGCGCACCCGTCCTATATTGGCATGGTCGTCAAGGATAATGACCAAGCCGACTTTACCGCCTGCGATATGTCGCAGGACACGGTTGTGCCGACCAAGACGCCGAAAATCATCCGCCAGACCTTTTGGGAGACCCCGAAATACTGGCTGACAGGCTATACCTACCCCTCGTTTTGGCGCGCTGCCAAAGTGCCTTTCAAGGTTGGCGACAAAGTGTTCAATGATTTGCATCTGGTGCAGTTATGGACGCGCTTTCACGGGCAGCCGCAGGAAATTCTGGTGGTTTATCCGCCCGATGGCTATTGGCGCGCTCGCCCGCTGACCCCGGACAATCTGTCGTGGACCGCCTATGGCTCCTCGTTTCTGGTGGGCCCGGTCGAGGTCGCCGGTCGCCCGATCGTCGATTTGAAAGACATTGCATTTGACCCCGACACCATCACATTCACCATGCACTTTCAGCGCGGTGGTTCGGCAACCCTGCATATTGTCAAAGCCGATCAGGACCATCTGGCGATGCAGGTGGTTTTGTCGGATGATGTGCCCGATAATTTCCCCTTCGCCGCTTTGCGTTCGATGTTCACCACCACGTTCAACAATGATGTGGCACGCGTGGCGTGGCGTCGGCAAAATGGCAAAAGCTGGCATGAAGCGCCGGTCATGGATTTTCCCGGCGATGCCGAGATCACACAAATATGGGCGGGGCGCACCGCGCCGTCGCGCCACAATTTAAGTGCCCCCGACATGATGTTCAGCCAATTCTCGAATGAGGCCAGGTGAGCCCTGTCGTCGCGAACCCCGCCTTTGTGAGCACACCCGTCGCCCCGCCGAGGCAACCGGTGCTGGATGCCGCGCGCGGCCTTGCCATTCTGGCCATGGTCAGCTTTCACGCGACCTGGGATCTGGCCTATTTTGGCTTCATTCCGGCTGATTTCCCGGATCGGCCGTGGTTTCGCCTTTATGGCCACATGATCGCTTCCAGCTTTTTGACTCTGGTTGGGGTCGGCCTTGTGTTGGCCTTTCGCAAGGCCGACCCTTGGCCGCGCTACTGGCAACGCATCACCAAAATCGCCATTGCCGCCAGTTTGATTACCCTGGTCACCCATGCAATCATGCCGGACGCGTTCATTTTCTTCGGCATTTTGCACTGCATCGTGCTGTGCAGCCTCGTCGGCGTGTTATTTGTGCGGGCCAGCCTTGGGGTAAGGCTCGGCACCATGGCGGTGGCATTTGCGCTGCCCTTGTGGATTGCCAGTCCGGCGCTCGACGCCCCGGCTTTCTGGTGGCTTGGTCTGGGCACCCATCTGCCGGTCAGCAATGATATCCAGCCGTTTCTGCCATGGTTTGGCATGGTGATGGCCGGTATGGTGCTGGCAGAGTCCAATTTCGCTCAAAGGTTTGGTGCCGTATGGGCACAACGGCTGCGCCCGACACGCTTGCGGGCCGGGTTGGCCGGCGCGGGGCGCCACAGTCTCGGGCTCTACATGCTGCACCAACCGCTGCTGTTTGCAATTCTGTATCCGCTGACATTGGCTTTGGGCCCCGCCGCGCCGCCAGACAGCCACACCCTTGTCGGCCAGTGCGAAATTCAATGCGTCAACAGTGGCCGCGATGCGCCTGCCTGCCATCGCGGTTGCACCTGCTTTGCCGATCAGATCAAGCAGCACGGCCTCTGGGACAAGGCGCAATTGGGACGCCTCAATGCGGTTGAGCAAAAATCGATTATAGGTTTTGCGAATCAATGTGTGCGGGCACAGGACGTGCCCGAAACACTTGGAAACGACTGAAATCCATAAAAATTAACCAAAAAGAAACCCTTTTTTCAGGCGTTTGCGGCTTGGCCGAACGGGTGGCGGGTGTTTGGGCAAGCCGCCGACATATCGGCGCGTTGCAATTTTGCAACAACTAAAACCTAAATATCCGGCAACTGTCATATAGACCCGTTTTTGCCTAAATAAGCAGCAACTGCCCAAAACTTCAACTTGAGAAACAATGTCATAGTCGGCAACGTGCATCAGTATTCGAATTTTGGAGACTTTGATGAATCCCTACTTCTCGCCACCACTGCAGTTCTGTTGTTGTCCGGCGCTGCCATGGCGGCGGATCTGCCGGTAACCAAAGGCCCGGCCCCGGCGCCGGCCCCCGTCGCTTCGACCGACGGCTTTGATTTCACCTTTGGCGGCAAGCTGATGTCCGATTACATTTCGCAAGGTTCAACCCAAAGCGACCATAAGCCGAGCGCCACCGTTTACGGCGAATTGCGCTACAACATTGGTGGCACCCAGCTTTACGCCGGTGTGCAGCCCTGGACTGTGAAGCTGATTACCGGAACCCCGGCGGAAGTCGATCTCTACGGCGGCGTGCGTCAGACTCTGGGTGATTTCTCGGTGGATGTCGGCGGTATTTATTACGAATATCCGGGCAACAAGCGTCAATACACGCAAGTTGGTGGCAATTATGTGATCAACGCGCCAAACCCCGATCTGACCACGGCAACTTCCGCCAAGAACCCGAGCTACGGCGAAATTTACATCAAGCCGAGCTATAATTTCAATTCGACCTTCACGCTCGGCGGCAGTGTGTTTGCAACCAACAATTGGGGCAATGTCGGTGCCAACAATGTCGGTCTGACCTTGAGCCCGAAAATCAACCTGCCTGCCAATTTCTCGGTATCGGCTGATCTTGGCCGCTATCTGGTGGGCCGTTCGAGCACCAAATACGGCAACTTCAAGTTCCACGATTACACCGCTTGGGACGCTGGCGTTTCCTATGTCTACAAGGCAGCGACTTTGGATCTGCGTTACTACGGAAGCGATTTGAACAAGTCGCGCTGCTTCGACAATTTCGGCGATCCTGCAGGCTCGCTGCCCGGCACCCCCGGCACGCTGCGCTCCAACTGGTGCGACACCCGCGTTGTGGCAAC
The DNA here is from genome assembly GCA_019075865.1 of Hyphomicrobiales bacterium. GTDB lineage: Bacteria > Pseudomonadota > Alphaproteobacteria > Rhizobiales > Beijerinckiaceae > REEB77. The sequence goes on from JAGXAN010000002.1 coordinate 347,340, forward strand.
CTTGTCGGTTGACTTCACCTACAAGGGTCTGGTCGCCCACTAATTTCCGAAAAATCTTCCGAAATGAAACGAGAACTGGCGGTTTCCGCCAGTTCTTTTTTTTGGCGGGTCCACAACTCCGTCTTGGAACGATCACAATTCATCCCCATCTAACGGCCATCAGATAAAGTTCTGAGCTTTGGAGATGACATAATGACCCCCGACGAACGTCAAATGCTGGTTGGATTGTTTGAACGCGCCCGCGCTGCCACCAATAATCCACGCGATCCTGAAGCCGAGGCCCTGATCAACGATGCCGTGCGCCAGGTGCCGGCCTCTCCCTATCTGCTGGCGCAGACAGTGCTTGTGCAGGAGCAGGCGCTCAATGCCGCCCAGCAGCAGATACAAGCCCTCAATGCCAAATTGCAGGCGGCGCAGGCCAGTGCTCAAGCCAGCGCGCAAGCCGCGCCCACCAGCTTTCTGGGCAATTTGGGCAAATCGCTGTTTGGCGGACCAGAGCCCACACCCGCTCCACGTCCATTGTCGGGCGGCGCAGCCTATAATTCCAGCCCATCTGCCTCGGTGCCCGCTTCCGGCCCCTGGTCAAATCCGCCGCAATCGCAGCCTGGCACCATGCAAGCGGCACCACAGGGCAGCAGCTTTCTCAAAAGCGCTTTCACCACGGCGGCCGGTGTCGCGGGCGGCATGATGTTGGCCGATTCGGTGCGGGGCCTGTTTTCCGGCCACGGTGGCATGGGCTCGCAAGGTTTCATGGGCTCGCAAGGTTTTATGGGTGGAAATGACTTCAACAATATGGGCCTGGCCAATAATGCGGCATGGCTGAACGCCGATACGACGCAGGACAATCTGCAAGACCAACTCGATGCCAGCAATGCCCAGAACAGCCAGTTGGAAACCCAGTTGGCTGATGACGATGCAACGCAGGATGCGATGCAGGATCAAAATGATGATCAGTCGGGCGGAGACGATTACAGCTCCGACAGCTGAGCTTGCAATGAGCGCGTTAGAGCACGACCACTTTAGTGCCGACATGCACACGGTTGTAAAGGTCTCGCACGTCCTCGTTCATCATGCGGATGCACCCGGACGACATATTGGTGCCGATTGACCATGGCTCATTCGTGCCATGGATGCGGTATTCGGTATGGCCAAGGTAGAGCGCGCGGGCACCCAGCGGGTTGCCCTCGCCGCCCGGCATGAAATGCGGCAGATCCGGCCGGCGTCGCAGCATCGATTGGGGTGGAGTCCATGTCGGCCATTCGGCCTTGCGGCTGATGGTTTCGCGGCCCGACCAGGCAAATCCTTCGCGGCCAACCCCCACGCCATAGCGGGTCGCTTCGCCATTGCCCTCAACATAAAACAGAAACCGGTGCGCCGTATCCACGACAATGGTGCCGGCAGGCTCATCCCCGTCATAGGCCACTTCCTGGCGCATGAATTTTGGGTTGATTTGGCGATGCGCCGGGTTGCCAAGCGTGGGTGCTGACGCTGGTTGCGGTGCAGGGTGCGCCCGTCCGCCAGCCAGCATTTCCAGGAATCCGCCGCCAAGATTGCCCGCAGACGCGGCTGGTGCACCTGCCAGCCCAAGGATAGCCAACGCCACCCCCACCTGCGCGCGCAAGGCTGTTTTGCCTGATTTGTCGAACCAAGCTGACCGATGGAAAAATGTGGGAGACAATAAATTCATGGCGGCACCTGATTGCGCGAATGAGGCAGTTTGGTGCGCAAGCCGGTAGCCTGGCACCTAACAACGATCCAGCGCGAATTATACCGTGAATTTCTGCGCAACATTCAAATTTTCATTTTTTAGGTTATTAAATATAAAATTGTCGAGGCTCGTTTAACCATTGAGTAATCATGCAAACGAACATGCGGTGCTGCGCGACGGCAGCGGTTTCAGGGTGCTGCGATTGCCAGATTATTTGGAAACCTGAGGCGATGGTGCAGGGTAGTCTTTGGAAAGACGCCGGTGTTTCAGTTTTTGGAGCAGCGCACTTCGCATATTAGCAATATCGAAAATTGCCACCATCACCCCGTAAATCAGCCCGCCGGTGACTATCTGCGCGAGCAGGGGCAAAATGCCGGGTGTCCATGCACGCATGGGCCATAGCGCCGCCGCCATGACCGCAACAGCCAGCGTCGGCGTGATGATCTGCATCGGCTTTGGCCATTGTGGCCGCATGGGCAGGGCAAAAATCACGAGTGCAACAAAGGCGGCGATGAACATGGCGGACTGCGCTATGGCGATCATCGAGGCGTCAGTGCCTTGGGGTGCCAGCAATACGATGGCAAAATCGGCCGCGCTGGCAATGATTGCGGCAACAATCAGCGGCGCGGTGCGCTTGGCAATCTGGAAGATCGGGTTGATCGCGTAATGCAACATGGCAAAACAGAACAGGCCGGGCAACACCAGCGTCAGATAATGCGCGAAAGGCCCGCGATATTGCATCGGCACGATGATCGCCTGCACGCTGGGCAGTACGAGCCAGATACCGGCACACGCGGGTGCGACAATCGCAAAAACCACCACCATATTCTTGGCAATCTGTGTCTTGCCCAATTCGCTGCCATGCTGTTCGTCAACAGCGACCGCGATTTGAAACAGCAGCACGTCCAGCGCCGAACCAATGGCCGCGACCACCCGAAGGCCCATATCGAAAGCGAAAGAAAACTGCCCGGTATCTGCGAAGCCAAAATGGCTTGCGATCACGCCGCGATTGAACAGCGGGGCAACCAGGTAGAGCACGTTGGAAGCGACAATGGGCAGCGAATAGGCCAAAGCCATTTTCGCCGCGGGTTTGGTCATGGCACTCAGGCCGGTTCCAGGGTCTTGCAAGCGCCGGCGCACCAAAAGCACCGATCCGCCAATCGAAATGCAGGCACCCAGCAATGCAATTTCAGCCGAATGGAAAATATAGGCACCGCCACCGGTGAGGCCAAACCCCAGCACATGCTTGCCGATGATAAACCGCACATAATCGCGATCCATAAACCGCGCGCGAAACAAAGCGGCGTGGAAATCAAACATGCCATTGGCCACCGCCGCCAGCAGCGCCAGCGCGACCAGCGGGCTTTGCAACCGGAACAGACTGAGATGGGTGAGCATCACCAATCCGCACGCCACCAGAAGCAAGCAGGCAACCAGCATGAACGTGCCTTCAAGCGTCGCCCGCAACGCTGGCATTTCGGTGCGCGCGCGCTCTGAATAAAACCGCGTCGCCGCCAGTTTGACCCAGTCAAACAGCGCAGTCTGCACCACTATGCCCGCTGCAAGCGCCAGCGCGAAACGGCCATATTCCTCAGGCCCGAGGAATTTTGCCACCATCAACCCGATGATGAAATTGAAAAGAGTGTTGATGGCAAAAGCCAGGACGATACGCATGCCAGCTTTCTACAGTAAGCGGGATAAGAAAGTGTTGCAGGCCGTGCCGTTGAACCGCGATGCCCGCGCTCCAATGGCTGGGGCGGCGCGCGAACCCGGGCCGTCCGGCATTAAATCTTAAGCTATAAGGCCTAGACTTTCCCGTTATGGAACTTGGGAAGGCAAGGGCGATCTTGGACATACAGCGATTTACGGTTCTTGATACTTATCGCTACCTCGCAGCCGCTGGCATTGTGCTGTTTCACTGTCAGGCGGCCTTTCAGGTATTTCTCGCCCATCCCGCTATGCCATTTGTCGAACTCAATCTCTTTGTTGATTTCTTCTTTATTTTATCCGGCTTTGTGTTGATGCACACCTATGGGGACCGGGTGCGCAATCAGGCTGATTTTGTCCGGTTCATGCAAAAGCGGCTCGCGCGGATTTACCCGTTGCATGCGGCAACAACCATTGCCTTTATCGTAATGGATGTGCTGATCGTCGTGCTGCATTTGAATGACGATCACCGGGTGGGCGACGATTTGGCGCTCGCCCCCGCGACATTGCTGCTGGTGCACGCCTGGGGTTTTACCGCGCACGATGGCTTGAACTATCCGTCGTGGTCGATTTCGGCAGAGCTATTTGTCTATCTGCTGTTTCCGCTCTTTGCTGTAATTCTGCGGCGCATTGGCGGCGTTCGCACATTGGCCTTGGCGGTGATTCTGGCAGCTGTGATCGTCGAGGTGCGCGCCATGGCCAACCTGCGGCCAATGACAGATGCAACTTATGATTTTGGCAATATGCGCGCCGTGCCGACATTTCTGGCGGGCATGGCCATCAATGTCCTTGTCAAGGATCATCCGCGCCCGGTGCCGTGGTGGCTGGCCCATTTGGCCGGCATACTCGTGCTGGTCCTCATGCTGGCCAAAGCGCCGACATTGGCGATTGTCGGGATCATGCCTTTGGTGATCTGGTTGATTGCCCATGCGGAAATCAACGCCGGCCCCTCGCGGCTTTCCACGCCCCTGTTCCAAAAACTCGGCGAAGCGTCCTATGGCGTATATCTCATCCATGCGCTGGTTCTGACAGTGCTTGCGGCCTTGTTGAAACATCTGCATCATCCGTCCGTGTTGCTGCTGGTGGTCATTGCCGTGGGTGTCCTGGTGGTGACGACCGCATTGGCTATGGCCAGTTACCGTTGGTTTGAGAACCCGCTGCGCATTTATCTGGGCACCATCGCGCGCGCCAGGGTTGCCACCCGTCCCCAATAATAGCGCGTTGCCGCAGGGCAGGGCCACGGACTTGGGCCATTAACCCAACCTTCCGCAAATTCCTTGACAACGATCGTCTTCGTTCCTATTTCAACGCTGCTGGCACTCACTCGGTGAGAGCGCTAACAGCGAGTTTTGTTAACAGACAGGATCCGAACCATGAAATTCCGTCCGCTGCACGACCGTGTCGTCGTCAAGCGCCTTGAAGGCGAAGAGAAGACCAAAGGTGGCATTATCATCCCTGACACCGTCAAGGAAAAGCCGCAAGAAGGCGAAGTAGTCGCCGTCGGCCCTGGTGGGCGCGACGAGTCCGGCAAGCTCATCCCGATCGATCTGAAAAAAGGTGACAAGGTTCTGTTTGGCAAATGGTCTGGCACGGAAGTCAAGATCGATGGCCAGGACCTGCTCATCATGAAGGAAAGCGATGTCATGGGCGTTATCAGCTAATTGCTGACCCATTGCGCTTTGCTTGAACCGTTTTCACCCTAAGGAAAATCAACATGTCAGCTAAAGACGTACGTTTCTCGGCCGATGCTCGCGACAGAATGTTGCGCGGCGTCGATATTCTCGCCAATGCCGTTAAAGTGACGCTCGGCCCCAAGGGCCGCAATGTCGTCATCGACAAGTCCTTTGGCGCTCCCCGCATCACTAAGGACGGTGTTACGGTCGCCAAGGAAATCGAACTCGAAGACAAGTTCGAGAACATGGGCGCCCAGATGGTGCGCGAAGTGGCCTCCAAGACCAACGACACCGCTGGCGATGGCACCACCACCGCGACGGTTCTGGCTCAGGCCATTGTCAAGGAAGGCACCAAATACGTTGCCGCCGGCATGAACCCGATGGATTTGAAGCGCGGCGTTGACATGGCTGTCACCGAAGCCCTCAAGGACATCCAGAAGCGCGCCAAGAAGATCAAGTCTTCGGACGAAGTTGCCCAGGTCGGCACCATTTCGTCGAACGGCGACACTTCGATTGGCGAAATGATCGCCAAGGCGATGCAGAAGGTTGGCAATGAAGGCGTCATCACGGTGGAAGAGGCCAAGAGCCTTGAAACCGAACTCGACGTCGTCGAAGGCATGCAGTTCGATCGCGGCTATCTGTCGCCTTACTTCGTCACCAATGCTGAAAAGATGGTGGCCGAGCTCGAAGAGCCTTACATTCTCATCCATGAGAAGAAGCTCTCGACCCTGCAGTCCATGCTCCCGATTTTGGAAGCCGTCGTACAGACCGGCAAGCCGCTGCTGATCGTATCGGAAGATGTTGAGGGTGAAGCCTTGGCAACTCTGGTCGTCAACAAGCTGCGTGGCGGCCTCAAGATTGCTGCCGTCAAGGCCCCGGGCTTTGGTGATCGCCGCAAGGCCATGCTGGAAGACATCGCCATCCTCACCGCTGGCCAGATGATTTCCGAAGACATCGGCATCAAGCTTGAAAACGTGACCCTTGCCCAGCTCGGCCGCGCCAAGCGCATCCGCATTGACAAGGAAAACACCACGATCATCGACGGCGCTGGCAAGAAGAAGGACATCGAAGCCCGCGTTGCCCAGATCAAGGCGCAGATCGAGGAAACCACCTCCGATTACGACAAGGAAAAGCTGCAGGAACGTCTGGCCAAGCTGGCCGGCGGTGTTGCCGTGATCCGCGTTGGCGGTGCGACCGAGATCGAAGTCAAGGAAAAGAAGGACCGCGTTGACGATGCGCTCAATGCGACCCGCGCTGCTGTGGAAGAAGGCATTGTTCCCGGCGGCGGCGTTGCCCTGCTGCGTGCCAAGCTCGCTGTTGCCAAGCTGAAGAGCACCAACACCGACGTGCAGGCTGGCATCAACATCGTGCTGAAGGCGCTTGAGGCTCCTATCCGCCAGATCGTTGAAAATGCAGGCGTTGAAGGTTCGATCGTGGTTGGCAAAATCACCGAGAACAAGTCCGAGACCTTCGGCTTCAATGCGCAGACGGAAGAGTATGTGGACATGATCGCTGCCGGTATCGTTGATCCGGCCAAGGTTGTGCGCACGGCTTTGCAGGATGCAGCTTCGGTCGCTGGCTTGTTGATCACCACGGAAGCCATGATTGCCGAAACGCCGAAAGAAAAGCCCTCCATGCCTATGGGCGGTGGCGGCGGCATGGGCGGCGGGATGGATTTCTAATTCAACCCACCCGGGTGATTGCAAGAGCAAACACCCAGTGCTTGCAAATATCGAAGGCCCCGAAAACTTCGGGGCCTTTTTCATTTCGTCCAAGCGTTGGCGCGAACAAGCGCGCTGCTACCTTGGTTAATGATTGAAGGCCTTGCAATATCTAGCAAAATGGTTGAAACTGAAACCATTGTTAACCAATGGTATGCGAGGGGGCTCTCGCACTAAACCCGGTTCTTTGCAGAACCGGGCTGCCTGATTTGTGTTGAGTTTGGCTGGGGGTTGCGTTGGAAAATAAAACATTGACTCGTGCGGCCTTGTTGGACGCGATTTATGTGACCTGCCCGCATCTCTCGCGGGCCGAGGCGCGCGATATGTTCGAACTGGTTCTGGAGCAGATCGCCGCCGCGCTGGAAAATGGCGAGACGGTCAACCTGCGCGCCTTTGGCCGCTTCACCACCCGCAAGAAGCGGGAGCGGGTTGGTCGCAATCCACGCACGGGCGAGGCCGCCGCTATCACGCCGCGCCGTGTCATGACCTTCAAGCCGTCGCCCCGTCTGATCCGGCAGGTCAACAATCATAATGGTGCCGTCAACGGGGCCAAGCACTGACGGGTAGTGTCTCAGTTTGAAATCTGAACGGTTGATTTCTTATAGGGGCCACGAACGCAGGAAAGCGATGCGCCCAATCATCACAGCAGCACCGATGACGTCGCCTGGGCCTTCTGGTCTTTAGGTCCGGTGGGCATTGTTCACTACCTTTACCGTTGCAGCAAACGAGCCTGCGACCGCAAGTTTGTCATGTGGACCGAATATAAGGACGCTGGAATTCGAGGGGGCAGTCTGGTTTGGCTCTATGCGCTGCACCAGCGAGACGTTGACCGCTACTTCTGTCTTATTCACCCAGTCTTTGAAGGTGTGAAACATGCCGCCTCCTATATGCTCACCGCTAAGAATATAGGAGTTTGGAGGCGGATTCTACAGGCTCATCAATCAGGCTGGATTTCAAACTGAGACACTACCCACTGACGCGATAAATTGTGCGTGCTACCTTGAATGTGCTAAGGGAGTGGTTTCGCGCCCCGGATAGCAAACAATAGATGCCTGAAACTTCTGCACACACTTTCGCAAAAACCTCCCTGCTGGGCATGACCCGCGCGGAACTGGCCGACGCGCTTGCCGCCATTGACGTGCCGCCGCGCGAGATCAAGATGCGCGTCGCCCAACTCTGGCACTGGATCTACTTTGCCGGCCTGCGTGATTTTGATGGCATGCTCAATGTCGCCAAGGCGCTGCGCGCCAGACTGAGCGAAAAATACACGCTGGCCCGACCGGAAATCGTCAACGAACAGATTTCCTCCGACGGCACGCGCAAATGGTTGATGCGAATGCCCCCGGTTGACGCCAGGGACAAAGGCGCAGAAATTGAATGCGTCTATATACCCGAGCATGATCGCGGCACACTTTGCGTTTCCAGTCAGGTCGGCTGTACGCTGACGTGCACGTTTTGCCACACGGGCACGCAGCGCCTCGTGCGCAATCTCACATCCCGGGAAATAGTCGCCCAACTCGTTGTTGCGCGCGATCAATTGGGGGACTTCCCCGGCCTCATCGCCCCCGACAATGGCCTGATTCCCGGCGACGGTGGCCGGATGGTTTCTAACATCGTGTTCATGGGCATGGGGGAGCCCCTCTATAATTTTGCGCATGTGCGCGACGCGATTGGCGTCATCAGCGACGGGGAAGGGCTGTCGCTGTCGCGGCGGCGGATCACGGTTTCCACCTCCGGCGTTGTCCCGGAGATCGAGGCGCTCGGCAATGAAGCGGGCACTATGCTGGCCATATCATTGCATGCAACCCATGATGAATTGCGCAACACATTGGTGCCGCTCAACAAAAAATACCCGATTGCGCAATTGTTGCAGGCCTGCCGCGATTATCCAGGCGCTTCCAATGCAAGGCGCATCACGTTCGAATATGTCATGCTCAAGGGCATCAATGACTCGCCCGCCGAAGCGCGGGCGCTGGTGCGCCTGCTCAAGCACATTCCAGCCAAGATCAATCTCATCCCGTTCAACCCATGGCCGGGAACTGCCTATGAATGCTCGGATTGGGAAGTGATTGAGCGTTTCTCCGACATTGTTTTCAACGCCGGCTATGCCAGCCCCGTGCGCACGCCGCGCGGGCGCGACATTCTGGCGGCTTGCGGCCAGTTGAAAAGTGAAACGGAGAAGTTGCGGGCGCGGGCCCGGATGGTGGTGGCCGAGGATAGCGTTTGATCTTAACCTGGTTCTGGATCCCGTTCACCCTGTTTGCGACCCTCACGCAGACCTTTCGCAATGGGGTTCAGCGCAATCTCACCGGACACATTGGCACTCTCGCCGCCACCTATGTGCGCTTTCTCTATGGCCTGCCATTTGCCCTGCTGTTTTTGGTGATCGTGCACTTTTTCAGCGGCGATTCATTGCCGGTGGTGAGCGCGCGGGCCGTGATCTGGTTCGGGTTGGGCGGTCTGGCGCAGATCATTGCGACGGCCTTGATGCTGGCGGCAATGCGGCAAAAATCCTTTGTCATTACCATAGCCTATACCAAGACCGAACCGGTGCAGATTGCGCTTTACTCCCTGGTTTTTTTGCACGAGCGCGTCAGCTTTGTGCTGATTTTTGCGATTGTGCTGGCCACCCTCGGGGTGATGGCCATGTCTTGGCCCCGCGCCCCGATTATCGGCGATAATCAGCCGAAGGCGCTTGTTCGACCCGTGATTTACGGGCTGGTGTCGGCGGCGTTCTTCGCGCTTGCCGCTGTATGGTTCCGTTTTGGTATCTTGAACCTGACCGGAACGGGTCGCTTCATGGCTGCGACCACCGGGCTTGCAATTGGGCTGAGCTGCCAGAGCGCCATGATCCTGGCCTATACATTGCTGCGCGACCGTCCAAGCCTGTATCGCGTATTCCAAATGCCAAAATTGGCAGCGACGGCGGGCGTTTTGGGCGCGCTGGCCTCTCAATTATGGTTTCTGGGCTTTGCCCTCACCAGCGCTACCAATGTGCGCACTTTGGCAATGGTTGAAGTGTTGTTTGCGCAGATTGTTTCAAGGCAGTTCTTCAAACAGGGCACAACACGGCGCGAGAAACTGGGCATTGCCTTGTTGATGCTGGGGGCTGGCCTTGTCGTCTGGCTGGGGGCCTGAAGCCTTGCTTAGCCAGTGAGATCGGGTGGGTAATTTCCGGCAGGCGCCAGAGCCTTGATGCGCAGCGCCGCGATGCGGTTGCGCACCTTGCGCAGCACCTCGAAGCGGAAATTGTAAAAGGTGAAAATCTGGCCCACTTCCGGTATGGTCCGCGCCTCATGTATCACGAGGCCGGCGATGGTTGTCGCTTCCTCATCGGGCAATTGCCAGTCCATCACGCGATTGAGATCGCGGATCGGCACCGAGCCTTCGACATGCACGGAACCGTCGGGCAGAATGCGCACGCCCGCGACATTGAGGTCGTGCTCATCGCTGATATCACCGACTATTTCTTCCAGAATGTCTTCAAGCGTCACCAGCCCCATCACGGAGCCATATTCATCCACCACCAATGCAAAATGCGTCTTGCGGCGCAAGAACGCCTGCAATTGATCCTGCAAGCCCGTCGTGTCGGGCACGAACCAGGGCTGGAGCGCAATCTCGGCAACATTGATCTTGTTCGTATCACCACCCACGGCAGCCAGCGCCCGCAACAGGTCTTTGGCGTGCAGCACGCCTATGATGTTCTCGGTCTCTCCGCGCCACAACGGGATGCGGGTATAGGCGGAGGCGAGCACTTCCCGAACCAGTTCGCCGGGTGGCAGATCGACGTCGATCATGCGCATTTTGGTGCGGTGGATCATCACGTCGCTGACGTGCAGATCCCGCAGATCAAGCAGGCCACCCACCATATCGCGATCGGCTCGGGCCACTTCGCCGTCGCGGTGCATCAGGTCAACCGTGCTCTTCAATTCCTCATGGCCACTCGGTGCGCTGGCACCATCGCCAGCCACCACACCAAATATGCGCAGGGTCAATCGAACCACCCATTCGACACTGGCCAGAACCGGGCCCAGCATGGCCACAAAAAAACTGGCGAGTGGCGCAATCAGCAAAGAGGCGCGGTCGGGATAGGCAATGGCAAGCGTTTTGGGCAGGACTTCTGAAAATATCAGCAAAAGCACCGTCATCGTCACGGCTGCATAAAGCACGCCGGTCGGCCCAAAAATATCCACCAGGGAATTGGTGGCGATGGCCGAGGCCGTGATGTTGGACAAAGTATTGCCCAGCAACATGGTTCCGATGAACCGGGCGCGATCTTCCAGAAGCAGGATGACGCGGCGCGCGCGCGCATCCCCACTTTTTTCAAGGCTGAACAGCCGGGCTCGAGAGGCTGCCGTCAACGCGGTTTCCGCGCCCGAGAAAAAGCCTGAAAAGCCCATGCAGACGGCCACCACTGGCAGGGCCACCCAGCCTGACAGGCCAGCCGTTGCCAGACTAGGAAGCATGACCCGCCTCCGTCGCCAATTCGCGCACAAGCGCCTTGCGCACGATTTCCGCATCGACATTGCGCGCGATAAAGCTCTCGCCGATGCCGCGCGCCAAAATAAAGGTAAGTGCGCCACGCTGCACCTTCTTGTCCTGATACATGGCGTCGATGATGGCTTCTTCGCCGAAATTCCAGCCCGGAATTTCCCTTATGCGGGTCGGCAGGCCGACGGCACGCAAATGCCCTTCGACACGGCCCGCATCCTGCCCGCTGCAAAGCCCCATCTCCACGGACATGCGAAACGCGCAGGCCATGCCGACAGCCACACCTTCGCCATGCACCAAAACCTCGCCGTTGTAATGCGTCAAGCGTTCGAACGCATGGCCGAAAGTATGGCCCAGATTAAGCAGGGCGCGGTCACCGTGCTCGAATTCATCGCGGATGACCATCGCCGCTTTGGCACGGCAGGCAATGGCAATGGCCTCGTCGCGGGCTTTGCCGCCGGCAAATACCGCGCGCCAGTTCGCTTCAAGCCAATGAAAGAACGCGGCATTGTCGATCAAGCCATATTTGGCCAGTTCCGCATAGCCGGCACGAAACTCACGCTCTGGCAACGTGGCCAGCGCATCCGAATCGGCCAGCACCAGCGATGGCTGATGAAAGGCCCCGATCAAGTTTTTGCCATGCGGCGAGTTGATCCCGGTCTTGCCGCCGACCGAGGAATCCACCTGCGCCAACAGGCTGGTCGGAATTTGTACCATGCCCATGCCGCGGCGCACGCTGGCGGCGGCAAAGCCTGCCAGATCACCGATCACCCCGCCACCCAGCGCCACAACCAGATCGCCGCGCTCCATCTTGGCACCGATGATTGCATCGCAGACCTGTGCAAAATGCGTGTAGGATTTGGTCGCCTCGCCCGCAGGCACGATGATCGAGCTGTAGCGAATTTGCGCCTTTTCCAATGATTTTTGCAGGCGCGGCAAATGGTGTCGCGCGACATTCTCGTCTGTTACGATGGCGCAGGCGGCACCCGGTTTCAGCTTCGCGATTCGCCCGCCCGCTTCCTCGATCAACCCGGCACCTATTTCGATGTCGTAAGCACGTGTGTCGAGTGCGACGTGAACCGTCGTGGTGGCTTCGGTGGGCTTTGGCGGCGTGGTTTCATTGTCCGTTGAAGGGTGGCGATGCAAGCCAAGATGGCGCTCCAGTGCGCGCACCGCCGCCTCGACCACCAATTCAACCGGCCCGTCCTGAGTTTGAACCGTCAGGTCAGCAAGGGCATAGATCGGGTAGCGCTCGTCAATCAGTCGTTGCAGCGTTGCTTCAGGATTGGGCGTTTGCAGCAAGGGGCGATTGGCACGCTTGCGCACGCGCCGCATCAGCACGTCAAATTCGGCCCGCAGCCAAATGGAAATGCCAAGCTCGGCAATCTTGTCGCGGGTCTGGCTGTTGTTGAAGGCACCGCCGCCGGTGGAAAGAATTTTCTGCCCGTCTTTCAAGAGACGCGCAACAACGCGTCTTTCACCATCGCGAAACGCGGCTTCGCCGTGAATAGTGAAAATTTCGGGCACCGTCATGCCGGAAGCGACTTCAATTTCGTGATCGGCGTCGGCAAAGGCCAAGCCAAGCCGCGTCGCCAGCCGTTTGCCAACCGAGGTCTTGCCCGATCCCATCATTCCAACCAGAACGACGCTGCGCCCCTGTAGCGCGGACACGATGTTCGCCGCTCGCTTATCCTGCGATGGTGCGGCATTCTGGGGGTCTCGCATCAGGGCCTGCTTGTTCATCTCTCATAGGGGTCATTGGCAAAGCCAAGGGGCTGGCCACGTTTTAATGCGCCGGTTGGCAACGCATTGAAAGCATACATTAGCATGCCATTGCCAGTATTTTAAGCCATTCCCTGCGAACCAATGCAGCCGGGCTTCACAATAATATCGCCACCAGCGATTGCCAAACGGTCGCAAAAAGATGTTAATCCAACGGCTGTCTGCATTTTGGAGAAATTGGTGCCAAACCTTTTCCGGTTGATTGTTGTGCTCGCTGTTCTGGCTGGGCTTGTGTTTGCGGGTATGGTGGCCTTGGTCAAATTTGTGCACCCCATGCCCCGTCCCATGACCCAAACGGTGCAAGCTTCCAAATTCGCCAAATGAAACCGCCGGTTGACGCGCCTGCCGATCTGGGATTGATGGCCGCCTTTCTGGACATGATTGCCAGTGAGCGCGGCGCGGCGCGCCTGACATTGGAAGCCTACAGGCGTGACATTTCCGAATATATCGGCTGGCTCAAGACGCGGGGCAGCAACCTGAAGACCGCCGATACCGCGCAATTGCGCGATTTCCTCTCCAGCCTGCAGCAAAAAGGCGTCAAGCCGGCAACCGCCGCCCGCAAGCTTTCGGCGCTGCGGCAATTGCATAAATTTCTGTTTGCCGAGGGCATTCGCAGTGAGGATCCGGCCTTGGTGCTGGAGGGGCCACGGCGGGGGATGACCTTGCCCAAGACGCTCTCTGTCGCCGAAGTCGCGCGGTTGTTTCAGGTTTTGCGTGAGGGGGAGGGGGATGCGGCCCGCAGCAATGGCGAGCAATTGCGGCAAGCGCGCATGTGTGCGCTCATGGAATTGCTCTATGCGACCGGATTGCGTGTTTCCGAATTGATCGCGCTGCCCAAATCGGCGGCCCGAAGCCAGTCTCCCCTGATCAATATTCGCGGCAAGGGCGGGCGCGAGCGCCTCGTGCCCATGTCGGATGCCGCCCGCAAGGCGATCAGCCATTATCAGCAATTGCTGGAGGCTGCGAGCGGGCCAGCCTTTGCCAGCCCGTGGCTATTTCCGGCGGACAGCGACAGCGGCCACCTCACCCGGCAGGCCTTTGCCCGCGATCTGAAACTTCTCGCCGCCATGGCGGGCATTTCCGCGGCACGGGTCAGTCCGCATGTCCTGCGTCATGCCTTTGCCAGCCATTTGTTGCAAAACGGTGCTGATTTGCGCGTGGTGCAGGAATTGCTGGGCCACGCCGATATTTCCACGACCCAGATTTACACACATGTGCTGGACGAGCGCATGAAAGCCATGGTGAGGGATTTGCACCCGATGTCCGATGATCAAAATGGTTGAAGTCGCGCAACCGGCCCCAAACACCAATCTGCCGCTCAAAGCCGACAGCGCGGCCCTGATGACGCTGATAGTGGCGGCGCTGGCCATGGGCTGCTCGCCGATATTCGTTCGCATCGCCGATATTGGCCCGTTTACCAGCGCATTTTGGCGGGTGGCGCTGGCCTTGCCGGTGCTTTGGTTGTGGTTGAAAATCGACACGCGCCGTCAGGGCGGTGCCCCGGATGCCTCATTCAGCCGACCGATCATTTATGCGGGCCTCGCCTTCACCGGGGATTTGTTTTTTTGGCACCTGTCCATTTTGCACACGAGCGTTGCCAATGCGACATTCTTTGCCACCACCGCGCCGGTTTTCGTCGCGCTGTTCTCGTGGTGGCTGTTTGGCCATAGACCTTTGCTCGCCAGCATGTTCGGCCTGGCCCTGTGCCTCATCGGTGGCGCAGCCTTGGTGGCACAAAGCATGGAATTTCGCCCCGACCATGTGCTCGGGGATATGTTCGGATTGATTACGGCGGTCTTTTTCGGCCTGTATTTTCTGGCTGTGAACGCCGCCCGAAAAAGCAGTTCCGCCGCGCGCGTGACCTTTGAAGGGGCGCTGATCACGGCGGCATGTCTTGGCGTGATCGCTTATGTTTTTGAGCCGCAATTCCTGCCGCACACGTGGCATTCAGCCGTGGCTTTGCTGGCTCTGGCGCTCATCAGCCACGCCGGCGGGCAGGGCCTGCTGGCGCTGGCGCTCGGCCGTTTGCCAACGCTTTTTTCCTCACTGGTGATTTTCCTCGAAGCGATTGCGGCGGCAGCGCTTGCCTGGATTTTTCTCAATGAGCCGGTCTCTCCGATCCAGTTCATGGGGGGATTGCTGATCCTCGGCGGCATCTATATTGCCCGGCCTAAGTAAGGCGCGCGGCGCGCACGAATTTGCAAAATTTCCGGTAGCACGCCGCAGATTTGAATGTATAAGCCTTTGGTAGCTAGAAAATCAGATTCCGGGCGGCGCATGAGCTTTATTCGACTGGCAGTCCTATCCGCATGCGCGGCGCTGGCGGCGCTTTCGCCAGCCCATGCGAATTTTCGCATCTGCAACAAAAGCCCCAATCGGATGAGCATTGCCCTTGCCTATATCGATGGCAGCGGCTGGGTCAGCGAAGGCTGGTGGAACCTGAAAACCGGGGCCTGCGACACCATTTTGCGCGGCCAACTCGCGGCTGAATTCTACTATGTCTATGCGATGGACGAACATGGTGGCGAATGGAAGGGCAAGACCCCCATGTGCACGCTCACCCATCAGTTCCGCATAACTGGCCGCGACAATTGCTATTCGCGCGGTTACGACCGCACCGAATTCATCGAGGTGGATACCGGCCAAAATGCCAAGGACTGGACGGTCGATCTTACCGATCCGAACGCGCCACTGGTCGCCGAGCCGACGCCATCCACTGTCAACCCGTCCGCCCGCACGCCACCGACCAATCCCGTAAAGTGAAAGCAGTGCCATGAGAAGGTTGCGCCGCGTCAAGATTCTGGCCACGCTCGGCCCTGCCTCGGAAACCCGCCCGGTTCTGGCCAAATTATTTGAGGCAGGCGCCGACGTATTCCGCATCAACATGAGCCACGCCAGCCATGATGCCATGCGTGAGCGCATCCGCATGATTCGCTCGCTGGAGGCGCAATACAACCGTTCCATCGGCATTCTGGTCGATCTTCAGGGGCCGAAATTGCGGGTCGGCACCTTCGCACAAGGTGGGGTTGACCTCGTCAAAGGGGCAGAATTCTGGCTGGATTCAAATCCAGAGCCTGGCGATATCCATCGGGTGTTTCTGCCCCATCCCGAAATTTTGCGCGCCCTTCGCCCCGACCATTTTGTGCTGATCGACGACGGCAAGGTCAAGTTGCAGATTGTTTCCTGCGAGCCTGAGCGCTCGATGGCGCGCGTCGTCGTCGCCGGACGCATTTCCAATCGCAAGGGTGTCAGCCTTCCCGATACCGAGATTCCAACTTCGGCCATGACCCCCAAAGATCGTTCTGACCTTGATGCAGCATTGAATGAGGGGGTGGATTGGGTGGCGGTCTCTTTTGTGCAACGTCCCGAGGACGTGGCCGAAGTGAAGAAGATTGCGCGCGGCAGGGCCTTGATTTTGTCCAAGATCGAAAAGCCGCAAGCCATCGCCCGGCTGGAAGAGATTGTGGAAATATCAGATGCGATAATGGTGGCGCGCGGCGATCTTGGCGTGGAAATGCCGTTGCAGCAGGTGCCGGGCTTGCAAAAGCGCATCGTGCGCCTCGCCCGCAAATTGGGCAAGCCGGTCGTTGTGGCCACACAAATGCTGGAATCCATGATCAATTCGCCAGTTCCGACCCGCGCGGAAGTTTCGGACGTCGCCAATGCAGTGTTCGAGGGGGCTGACGCGATTATGTTGTCCGCTGAAAGCGCCGCCGGACAATACCCGGTTGAAGCGATTTCGACGATGGACAGCATCGCCCGCGAAGTGGAAAGCGATTCCAATTATCTGCCGCTGATTGCCTCGCTGCGGGCGGTTCCTGAGCCAACAGGTGCGGATGCGATTGCGGTTGCCGCGCGCGACGTGGCCGAAACCCTGGATGTGAAGGCCATTGTTGGCTGGACGGCCTCCGGTTCGACCGCGCTGCGCATTGCCCGTGAGCGCCCGCGCACGCAGATCCTCGCCCTCACCCCCAATATCGAAACCGCGCGGCGGCTGGCTTTGGTGTGGGGCACGCATGCCGTCATCACCCAGGATGCGCGTGATGTCGCCGATATGTCCGACCGCGCCTGCCAGATTTGTTTCCGTGATGATTTTGCCAAGGAGAGCGAGCGCATCCTGATTGTGGCCGGCGTGCCTTTTGGCACGCCTGGTGCCACCAACATGATGCGTATTTCATATATTGGCCCGGAAAATGACGTCCCCTGAACCAATAGCAGCGTGGGGCGCGGCAAATCCACAAGTTTGATGGCGCCAGTGTCATTGCGCTATCATGATTTGCACCCTATTTAGCCATAAACGTCCTTCCAGAATTGAAAGCTATTTATGGCCCGTGATGTGTCTGATTTGGAGCTGATTGCGCATCGCGATCAGCTGGTGCAATGGTTTGCTGCGGGTGCGAAAGATAAAAGCCATTTTCGGCTCGGAACCGAGCATGAGAAATTCCCCTTTTATAAGGCCGACTTGAGCCCGGTTCCCTATGCCGGGGCACGCGGTATTGAGGCTTTGTTGAAAGGTGTCCAGCAAAAGCTCGGCTGGGAGCCAATCATGGACGGGCCGGCCATTATCGGCCTTTTTGACGAGACGGGCGGCGGCGCGATATCGCTGGAGCCAGGGGGCCAGTTTGAATTGTCGGGCGCGCCCTTGGCCGATATGCACGCCACCGCTGGCGAGTTGGCGCATCATCTTGCCGTGACGCATGAGGTAGCCGATACTTTGGGCATCGGATTTGTCAGTCTGGGCATGAGCCCGCTCTGGAGCCTTGCCCAAACCCCGGTCATGCCCAAGCAGCGCTATAAAATCATGAAGGATTACATGCCCAAGGTGGGCACGCGCGGGCAGGACATGATGTTTCGCACCTGCACGGTGCAGGTCAACCTTGATTTCTCCAGCGAAGCGGACATGGTGCAAAAGTTGCGCGTCTCGCTCGCCCTGCAACCGCTCGCCACCGCGCTATTTGCCAATTCGCCCTTCACCGAGGGCAAGCCCAACGGGTTCTTGTCGATGCGCTCGGAAATCTGGCGTGACACAGACAACCAGCGCTCCGGAATGTTGCCTTTTGCCTTTGATCCGGGCATGGGATTTGAGCGTTATGTCGATTATGCGCTGGATGTGCCGATGTATTTCGTCAAGCGCGGGGATGTGTATCACAATGTCGCCGGGGCAAGCTTTCGGGATTTGCTGGCGGGGAAATTGGCGGGTCTGCCCGGTGAAGCGGCCACCATGTCGGACTGGGCCAATCATCTGGGCACGATTTTCCCCGAAGTGCGGCTGAAGCGCTATCTCGAAATGCGCGGCGCGGATGCGGGCCCGCAATCGCATCTGAATGCATTGCCGGCGCTGTTTGTCGGTCTGCTCTACGATGATGTGGCCTTGGACGAGGCGTGGCAGGTGGTGCGGGGCTGGAGCGCGACTGAGCGCCAGAAATTGCGCGATGATGTGCCAAGGCTCGGGCTTGCCGCCACCATCGCCGGCCGCAGCTTGCGCGATATCGCCGGGGACATTCTCGCCATTGCACGGCGCGGCTTGACGGCGCGGGCGAGGCGCAATGCGACGGGGCAGGATGAAACCGGCTTCCTCGACTGCCTCGATGCGATTGTGGTCAGCGGCCAAACCCGCGCGCAAGTGCTGCTCGCCGATTATGCCGGGCCCTGGCACGGCGATGTGCGGCCGGTATTCGACAATAGCGCGATATAGTGAGAATTTTCGGTTAAGCTACTGTTTTCAGGCGCGCTTCTACACAAAACCGCGCCTGGTTCATGCCAATATTGCGCGCCATGGGCTTTGAGGTAAAGCCATTGGCGGCAAGCAGCGTGGCAATGTCCTCGGGCGCGTAGCAGGTGAGGCCAATTTCCTTGCGCAGCGTAGTATATTGCGAGAAAACCGTGCGTACCAGCCCGGCGCAGGCAGCAATGAAGAAGCCGCCTTGCAGCGCAAAGCGCAGCAATGCGCGCGCATCATCCAGCGGGCTGTTGCCGGGCTGGATCAAATCACCGATGACCAGACGCCCGCTGGCTTTCAATTTGCCATGCAGGCGTGCCAACAGGCTCTCGCATTCGGCAAAGCTCATATATTGCAGCACGGAATGCACGATAATGAGGTCGAGACTGGCGGCGGGCAGCGATTCCAGCCCCTCGGATGGCAGCACAATGATGGAATCGGATGTGCCAAAACGCCCGCGAAGTTTGGCTTGCACCGCCTTGGCCTGGTCAAACAGGTAAAGCCGCGCGCAGCGCCTGGCGACAATATCCGCAGCATTCATGTCGCCGCAGCCATAGTCCAGCACCTGCGATTGCGGCGTCTCGATCAGGCCGGCCATATCCTGGGCATTGCGGGCATTATGCAAAAGCTTATGGCGGGCATTGGCGTAGATGGAATGCTCGCCATTCCAGAAATCCCGCCAATCACCCATGCTTTCACCTCATCAGGCTGCTGATTTTTTGTGTGCCTGCAACAGATCCGCGAAACGGGCGAAAAGATAGTGCGAATCCTGCGGCCCCGGCGAAGCTTCCGGATGGTGCTGAACCGAAAACACCGGCGCGCCGTCAACCTGCAAACCGCAATTGGAGCCATCGAAAAGCGAAATATGGGTCTCGGAAACGCCTTTGGGCAGGCTCGCGGCATCCACGGCAAAGCCATGGTTCATCGAAACAATTTCGACCTTTTGTGTCGCATGTTCCTTGACCGGGTGGTTGGCACCGTGATGGCCCTGCGCCATTTTGACCGTGCGCCCGCCCAGTGCCAGCGCCATCATCTGATGGCCAAGACAAATGCCAAAAATGGGCAATCGCTCTGCCAGCAGGCTCTGGATGACGGGCACCGCATATTTGCCGGTTTCCGCCGGATCGCCGGGGCCATTCGACAGAAAAATACCATCCGGCTTCAGCGCCAGAATATCGGCTGCCGAAGTGGTGGCGGGCACCAGCGTCACGGCGCAGCCCTGGTTTGCCAGCAGCCGCAGGATATTGCGCTTGATGCCGTAATCAATGGCGACGACCCGATGTTTGGGGTTCTCCAGATGGCCATAGCCGGTTTCGAGATTCCAGATCGTCTCGCGCCAGTCAGAGCGCTGGGCGGAGGTCACGTCCGGCACCAGATCCATGCCGTCAATGCCCGGCCATTGGGCCGCTTTGCGCTTGAGCGATTCAATGTCGAATTTGCCATCCGGCGAATGGGCGATCACCGCATTGGGCATGCCTTTTTCACGAATGAGCGTCGTTAGCGCGCGCGTGTCGAGGCCGCTCAACCCTATGATGCCGCGCGCGCGCAGCCACTCATTGAGGGGGCGTGTGGCGCGCTGGTTGGCTGGCGCGCCCAACGGGGCATGCAAAATCACCCCGCGCGCACCGTGGCTGGCGCTCATGTTGAGGGCTTCAATATCCTCTTCATTGGTGCCGACATTGCCAATATGGGGGAATGTGAAGGTAATGATCTGCCCGGCATAGGAAGGGTCCGTGAGGATTTCCTGATAGCCGGTCATGGCGGTGTTGAAGCAAACCTCGCCGACGGCTTCACCCACCGCCCCGCAGCCAAAGCCTTCCAGCACTGTGCCATCGGCCAGCACCAGAAGCGCTGTCGGCACATGGGTCTGCCATGCAGTTGCGGCATTTTCTTTATTGTCTTGAACATGGGCCATTGGCGTTCTACACATCGCTCAAGTTGCGGCCGCGCCAATTTCTTCGCGCGGGCGGAAATTCATATTGAAGGTTGAGTTCAGGGTTTAGGCGAGGCCAGCGCCAGCGTCAACCCGCGAACCGGGCGAAAAAAGGGAAGTGCCATGCGCGAGCAGTTTATGAACGAGTTAAAGCTGGCGATGAAGTCCGGCCAAAAGCGTCGGGTCGACACGATCCGCATGATCAATGCTGCGCTCAAGGACAAGGACATCGAGGCTCGCGGTTTGGGCAAGACCGTTTCCGATGACGATATTCTCGCACTGCTGCAGAAAATGGTGAAATCGCGTCAGGAATCGATGACGATTTATGACGGCGCAGGCCGACCGGAACTCGCCGCCCAGGAGCGCGAAGAAATCGCGATCATCTCCACCTTCCTGCCCAAGGCGATGGATGATGCCGAAACCAAAGCGGCCATAGCAGCCGCCATCAGCGAAACCGGTGCCGCCAGCGTCAAGGATATGGGCAAGGTCATTGGCGTGCTGCGCGCCAAATACGCCGGGCGCATGGATTTTGGGGCCGCCAGTGCGCTGGTCAAGGCGCAATTGGCCTGACCAAGGTTCGCGCTATTCGGCCGCTTTGAGCACCACGTCCAGCGGTTGGTATGCGCCATTGGCCAGCGGCTGCATTTCAATGCGCCTTTGGTGATAGGACGAGAGCGTTGCGCGGTGGCCGATGGACACAATGGTTGTCTGCGGCAGTTGCAGCGCCAGCGCCTCGTAGATGCGTGCTTCATTGTCCTCATCCAGCGCGGCGGTGGCTTCATCGAGGAACAGCCAGTCGGGCTTGGCCAGCAAGGCGCGGGCAATGGCCAGACGCTGCTGCTCGCCGCCCGACAGCCGCTGCGCCCAATTGTCCTCCTGGTCGATCTGATCAATCAGCCCCGGCAATTGCGCCTGGCGCAATGCCGCTTCAATTTCGCCCTGTGAATAAGTGTCCTTGGGCGCGGGATAGGTAACGGCCTCGCGCAAAGTGCCAATCGGAATATAGGGGCGCTGCGGCAGCAACAGCACGTTGGAGCCTTGCGGAATCTGGATGGTGCCATCGCCGTAGGGCCAGATGCCGGAAATCGCCCGAAACAGCGTCGATTTACCCGATCCCGAAGGCCCGTTCAGCAAGGTGGACTCGCCCCTGCGAAGGGTGAACGTCGCCTCATCGACGATGACACGGTTGGCTGCGCCCAAATCCGTGGGCAGTCGCAATTGCACTTTGTTCAACACCAGTTGCGGGCTCGTCCCCTGTTGCACATCAATATGGGGCGCAATTTCCAGCGCGTCATTGGCGCCATCAATGGCGATATCGAAGGTGGTGAGACGCTCCAGCACCGCGCGAAAATCGGCCAATGATGTGTAATAGGAGATGAAGAAGTTCAAGGATTGCTGCACCGAGCCGAAGGCGCGCGCCGTCTGCGTCATCGTCCCCAATTGTATCTTGCCGGCAAAATAAAACGGGGCCGCCACAATATAGGGCACGAATTGGCTGAACTGGTCATAGAATGCGGTGAAAGCCTGCAATTTCTTGCGTCGTCCAATGATTTTCAGATAGTTTTTATAAATATGGTCAAACCGGCCCATGGCGGCGGCGTGTTCGTTGGCCTCGCCGCCGAGGAGCGCGATTTGCTCGGAATATTCGCGCATGCGTGCAAGCCCAAAGCGGAAGCTTGCTTCAAAGCGCTGTTGCAGAAACGCCAATTTGACGAGGCTGCGCCCGATGAAATGGGCGATCGACGTGCCAAGCCCCGCATAAATCAACGCCACCCAGAACAAAAATCCAGGAATGGCCAGTTGCGTGCCAGGAATGGTGAAATTGGCCGAAAGCCCCCACAAAACCAGCGCATAGGACACCAGTTGCGTCAGCGTTGAAACCAGGGTGATCGAATAGCCATAAACACCGCTACCGCCGCTGGCGACGACGCCATTGCCACCGCCATTGATGAAGGCATTGACGTCTTCCTGAATGCGCTGGTCGGGGTTGTCCGCATGGGAATGCTTCAATGCGACCCGGTAATGCGCGCCTTTTGCCAGCCAGCGCGTGGTGTAGCGATTGGTGAGGAACCGGCGCCAGCGCAGCACCAAGAGCGACGTGACCACATATTCAATCACAATGGCCGCGACAAATACCGTCGCCCAAGGCAGGAATACCGCAACCAGCTGATACCAGAAATCCGGCTGGTTCTTGGTTTGGATGGCATTGAACCAATCGCGCGAGAAAAATGACAGACGCACGTCAATCGCAACCTCAACTTGGTTGATGAGCACCAGAAACACCACCATGCCAATGGCAAGTCGGTTGGCTGGCAGGGTGAATGACCTGAAAGGCCACAACCGGGCCGTGGTCATTTCACTGGCATCAAAATAGGGGTCGGCAATGCGGGTGATCTGCTTGATAACGGGAATATGCGAGGCCGCATAAACCGCGATGCCAAACAATGCGACCGTCAGCGAGAGGCTTTCGGGAATGAGATATTGCTTCAGCGCATCGGGCCAAAGTCCCTGCTTGTGAAGCAGGAACACGGTACCAAAAATCAGGGTTTCAACGCCAAAGACAAACGAGAATATCTGCAAGAACCGGGATAAGGCGGCGGACAACCATTGGGTCAACGCTTCACCAAAAGCTGCCACCGACAATAACAGCACCAAGGGGTCATTGAGGTGGATTCCCACCATTCCCGCAATCACCGCAAAAGCTGCCACAAAAAGGCTTAAAGTCCGCATTTGTCCGTTCCTGTTACGCATAAGCAGCCTGAACAAGATGGCGCAAAAACGGCAAAGGCGTGAGCGCCTTCGCCATGCCTGGCGCACATCGCTTCACAAGGCTGTTACATGCTTTCGAGTTCGCCGATCATGCCCTCGATCATGCGCAAACCGATCTGCCAGAACGCCGGGTCGCGGGCATCGAGGCCGAAGGCGGCGAGCAATTCGGAATGATGTTTGGTGCCGCCCGCCGCCAGCATGGCGAGGTAGCGTTCCGCAAATCCCTCATGGGCTTTTTCATAGACGCCATAGAGCGAATTGACGAGGCAATCCCCAAACGCATAGGCGTAGACGTAAAACGGTGAATGAATGAAATGCGGTATATACGCCCAGAAGGTCTCATAGCCGGGGTTGAGCCGGATGGACGGCCCAAGGCTCGCGCCCTGCACACTCATCCACAGCGCGCAAATCTGGTCAGCGGTGAGCTCGCCTTTGCGGCGCTCCTCATGCAATTTGCGCTCGAAGCTGTAGAAAGCGATCTGGCGCACCACCGTGTTGAGCATGTCCTCGACCTTGGCCGCCAGCATGGCCTTGCGTTCGCGCGGGCTCTTGGCTTTGGCCAGCATTGCCTGAAAAGTCAGCATTTCGCCAAACACCGAGGCGGTTTCGGCCAAAGTGAGCGGGGTAGGGGCCATTAAGGCGCCATTTGGGGCGGCCAGCACCTGATGCACGCCGTGGCCCAACTCATGCGCCAGGGTCATGACATCGCGGGTTTTGCCCTGATAATTGACCAGCACATAAGGATGAGCCGAAGGCACGGTTGGATGGGCAAAGGCACCCGGTGCTTTGCCCGGACGCACCGGCGCATCAATCCAACGCTCATCGAAAAACCGCTGCGCTGTCGCCGCCATTTTGGGCGAGAAGCCGCGATAGGCCGAAAGCACGGTTTCCTTGGCTTCGCTCCACGGGCGGACGCGATTGACGGAGTCGGGCAGCGGCGCATTGCGGTCCCAATGTTCCAGTTGTTCGACATCAAACCATTTTGCCTTCAACTTGTAATAGCGATGCGAAAGCCGGGGGTAGGCGGCCTCAACCGCGCTAACCAGCGCATTGACCACTTCCGGTTCGACCCGGTTGGACAGATGGCGGCTTTCGGCGACGTCCTTGAAACCGCGCCAGCTGTCGGAAATGTCTTTGTCTTTGGCCAATGTGTTGGAAATCAACGCGAAAGTGCGCAAATTGGCTTTCAATGTCGCAGCAATGGCATTGGATGCCTCTTTGCGCACGGCAGCCTTGGGGTCCTGCATCAGGTTGAGCACCGGTTCCAGTGTCAACTGCCGACCCTTCACCTTGAAGCGCAGGCTGGCGATGGTTTCATCAAACAGCCGGTTCCACGCGCCGCGGCTGGTGACGGATTTTTCGTGGAACAATTGCTCGATGCGGTCTTCAAGCTGGTAGGGCTTGTCCATGCGCATGTCGTCAAACCACGGCTTGTAGCGCGCCAACGCCTTGTCCTGCATCAAGGTTGCAATGGTTTCCTCACTCAGCCGGTTCAACTCAAGCTGAAAGAACAACAAGTCCGAGGATGCCGAGGTGATGGTCTCCTGCGCATCGCCGAAGAATTTGGCGCGGGCAATGTCGGTCGTGTCGCCCGCATAGATCAGCCCGGCATAGGACATGATGCGCCCGATCAAGTCATCCAGCGCTTCATAGCGCTGGACAATGGTCAGTATTTGGGCGGCATTGCTGCTCAGTGCTTCAATTTGGCCGCGATATTCCTTGGCAAATGCGGCGCATTCTTTCTGCGCGCGCTCCATATCCTGCGCAAATTGCGGGGATTGCATCGACGGGTAGAGGTCGGCGAGATTCCATTCAGGCAAGCCCTTGAGGGTATCATTGCCGACTTTTGGCTTTGGGGTGATGGCGGCAGCAGAATAAACGGGAACAAGCGCATTAGGCATGGAAAATCTCGATGGTTCAGGCCGCTGGGGGGAAAGGGCGGATCGCTTAGGCTAAATCATAGGGCCAATAAAGTCGATTTGCCAGCACTGCGCGGTTTTTTTGCTTTTGTGTCGAAATGTGACTGCAATTAAGAGCGCGTTTACCCTGTTCCGCCAACATGATGCCGAGGATGACAATTCCATTGTCCGAAATGCAATTTTGAGGCGGCATGACTTCCACAGTAATGATTGTTGATGACGATCCCGTGCAACGCCGCCTGCTTGAGGCCATGATTCGCCGCTTTGGCTATGATGCGGTCGTCTGTGAGGGCGGTGAAGCAGCGCTGGCGCGGTTGGAGTCCAACCAGAATGTGCCCATCGATCTCATGATCCTGGATCTGGTCATGCCCGATCTTGACGGCATGGCGGTGCTGGGCCGGATGCGCGAGCGCAAAATCGAAATTCCGGTGGTTGTGCAGACGGCGCATGGCTCGATCGAGGCGGTCATCTCCGCCATGCGTGCCGGGGCTGCCGATTTCGTCGTCAAGCCGGTCGGGGCCGAGCGTCTGCAGGTATCGATCAAGAACGCCCTGCGCACGGGCGCGATGGAAGATGAAATTCGCACCATCAAGCGCACCGCCAATGGCAGCATGACGTTTCGTGACATTGTTGCCAGCAGCGAGGAAATGGCCCGCGTGATCCGCCTTGGCGAGCGCGCCGCCAAATCCAACATACCGGTGCTCATCGAGGGTGAATCGGGCGTTGGCAAGGAATTGGTCGCACGCGCCATTCAGGGCACTTCCGAGCGCCGCGGCAAGCCGTTCATCACGGTCAACTGTGGGGCCTTGCCGGAAAATCTGGTGGAATCCATCCTTTTCGGCCACGAAAAAGGAGCATTTACCGGCGCAAATGAGAAGCATGTCGGAAAATTCATGGAAGCCAATGGTGGCACATTGTTTCTGGACGAAATTGGCGAATTGCCTCTGGAAACGCAGGTCAAGCTGCTGCGTGCCATCCAGGAAGGCGAAATCGACCCCATTGGTTCCAAGCGTTCGCTCAAGGTGGATATCCGCTTGATTTCCGCCACCAACCAAAACCTGATTGAGCGGGTCAAGGCGGGGCTATTTCGCGAGGACCTTTATTACCGGCTCAATGTTTTCCCCGTATTCGTGCCGCCGTTGCGGGTGCGCCGGGATGAAATTTCAGCACTTGCCCGCCGCTTTCTCGCCCGCTTTGCCGCCGAAGAAGGCAAGCCGCGCCTGCGCAACATCGCCCCCGAAACGCTCGCCCTGCTGTCGCGCTACGATTGGCCGGGCAATGTTCGCCAGCTCGAAAACGCCATGTTTCGCGCCGTGGTTCTCGCCGATGGCGATGATTTAACGGTCGCTGAATTCCCGCAGATTGCAGCGCAGGTGGACGGCTTTGACGTTCGTATTCCCCCGGTCGCCATGCAGGCCGCTGCGCCGGTTCAGCGCGAAATCCTGCGGGTGGAAGTGCGCGACCCCAATGTGCTGGCTTTGCTTGACGAGAACGGCGATGTGCGCAAGCTGGAGGAGATGGAAGCTGAGATCATTCGCTTTGCCTTGACCCATTATCGTAGTCAAATGTCTGAAATGGCGCGAAAATTGGGAATAGGCCGGTCAACCCTCTATCGAAAGATGAAAGATTTCGGCATGGAGGATGGTGACCACGGTTCGGACAATGAGATGATCGGACGTCGCGATACCGCCGCCGCTTGAGCGGGCGCGTTATCAAACCACTTAAGGTGCCGGCAATGGTTCCGGGGCAATGAAAATGCGGCTGCGGTCGCATTTTGGAATGGCAATCAAAAGGTGCAAATCACGCGATTTGCGAGGTGCAATTTCCGTGGGGCCTGCCAATATTGAAGGCTGGCACGCTTGGGTCAAAATCAGTTTCGGGTGTTACCAGATGCGTCACTATATGGGCCGGGCCGGGCAATTGGGCTTTCTGATTCTGGCGTTGCAGGGGCCGAAGGCTATGGCTGGCGATGATTGGCCCACCGGCTCGATTTCGACGCCGGATCGGCCAGCCAAGCCTGCGCATATCGTGCTGGCCCCCTTGCCCGAAACCACCGTGACCATTCCTCATACCCAAGCCGCGTCCCAGCGCATCGAATTGCAATATAATCACGCGACGCAATCGGCGGCGATAAGCGCGGACTTGCCCACCGCCAGCCTTGGCCAAAAGGCCGTGCCCGCGCCCGTCAGCCAGCCATCGGCGCAGCCTGTGGCCGTCGATCCCGCCGCTCCACCCGCGCCTGACGCAAAGGATGCGCCCGGCGCGCAGGCGAATGTGCCGCTCGCGCCCGATGCGACCGCAGAGGTGAAGGCGGCGCTCGACAATCTGCCGCAAGCCTTGCCCCTCCGCGCCCGTCCGCTGCGCGCAACCAACGCTCTGAACGGGCAACAGCAGAGCTTGCAGGCGATTTATAGCCAGAATGGCTTTGTCCCGCTTTGGCGAGACCATGACAACTGGAGCGCAGCGGCATTATCCCTGGTCGCCCGACTACACAAGGCCAATCGGGATGGTCTCGATATTTGGCAGACCCCGGTGCCGGACTTGTCCCCGGCCCGCAATCCCGAAAGCGGCGCGACCCTTGCTTTCAAGGATATCGCACTGACCCGCGCCATCATGAACTATGGATGGCAGGCTGCGGGCGGGCGGGTGAATCCGCGTCGCATTTCAAATTTCATTCTGCGTGAAACCAAACCGCCGGCCTATGGGGAATTGGTCGCCAGCCTGCGCGCCGCTGGTGGGCAGGCCGGCGATACGTTGCGCCAGCTCAATCCGCAATCACATGGCTATGTGGCCCTGCGCGCCAAATTCGACGCCTTGTTGCCTGCCAGCACCCTGGTTTCTCAAACCAATACTCCGCTGGTAACGCCGGTCTCGATACTCGATGGCGACCACCCGCATGATCCGCTGGCGATGACGGCGCAGGAAAAGCGCAGTTCGCGCCAGGTGGCAGCGCTTGGCCACACCCCCTGGAATGACTATGCGGCGACCAAGGCCACACTTCAAGCCAATATGGAATTCTGGCGGTGGATGCCGCGCGATCTGGGTGCGCAGCGAATCGAGGTCAATATCCCCGAGTTCATGGTGCGCTTGCAGCAAGATGGAATCGTGACCGACGAATCGCGGGTGGTGGTTGGCAAACCCAAAACCCCGACGCCGCTGTTTTCCAATGCGGTGCAATATATCATCATCAATCCCTACTGGATTGTGCCGCAATCCATCATCCGCAAGGAATTTTTGCCCAAATTGGCGCAAAACCCGAACTATCTGGCGCAAGAGGGTTTTGAAGTGCGTGAGGTCGGCGATCACCTCGATGTGCGCCAGCCACCAGGGCCACACAACGCTCTTGGGCATATCAAGTTCATTTTCCCCAACAATGAATCGGTCTATCTGCATGACACATCGTCGCGGGGGCTGTTCACCAGCCGCGTCCGCGCCTTCAGTCATGGCTGCGTGCGTTTGAGCAACCCATTTTTAATGGCCGAAAAGATTTTGGCCAAGGGTTATACACAGCAACGGCTGCAGGCAATGGTGGGCAAAAAGCAGCACTTTTTGCGTCCACCCGCTCCTGTCCAGATCCATCTGGAATATTTCACGGCGCGGGTCGATAGTCAGGGCCAACTGCAAATTAGCAACGATATTTACGGCTTTGAACGGTCGGTCAAAGGCGCTTTGCGTCCATATACCTAAACTAAGGTATAATGAATTGCGTCATTTTAGTGTTGGCGCGGACAAACCATCGCCATATTGTCAAGGCTACCGTAAGCGCGATTTTCGCGTAAAGCTTCTTGTAATGTGTCATTCCGTACCGTGACTGATGCTTGATGAGTGGCGTTGGGTAGCCTTAACGATTGGTTAACCCTTTGGGGCAAGAATCTGTAAAGGAATACGATACCTGCGGGCGCATGTCCGTGGGCAAAGCAAGGAAGAATCCGAAGTCTAAGAATACAAGAACTGACCGGCAACCTCCAATTTGCGAGTAGTGTTTTGCTAAAAACGATGGAACGACAGAAGGTCTCTGGCTGGCGGCATTTGTTTGTAGCCCTGCCATTGGCAGCCGCGATGAGCCTGGTCTCCGCCGCCGCCACCGAAAGCGCAGTCGCCAATGGCGACACACGCACCATCAATCTGGTAAACGCCCACACCAAGGAATCGATTTCCGCGACTTATATGGTCAACGGACAATATGACGGGGCGGTGCTTGCCAAGCTGAACTGGTTCCTGCGCGATTGGCGCATCGAAAAGCCCACCAACATGGACCCGCACCTGTTTGACATCGTGTGGAACGCCTACCGGCTTTCCGGCTCCCATGAGCCGATTGTCGTGCTCTCAGGTTATCGCTCGCCGCAAACCAATGCCATGTTGCGTCGTCGCTCGCGTCTGGTGGCCAAATTCTCCCAGCACATGCTCGGCAAGGCGATGGATCAGCATTATGTCGACGTGCCCATGTCGAAGATTCGTGAAATCGCCATGAAAATGCAGCGCGGCGGGGTGGGCTATTACCCAACTTCCGGAACGCCATTCGTGCATATGGACGCGGGCAATGTGCGCTCCTGGCCCCGGATGAGCTATGAGCAATTGGCGCGGCTGTTTCCCGATGGAAAGACCGTGCACATCCCCTCCAACGGCAAGCCATTGCCCGGTTATGAGGAAGCGCGACGCGAGATCATCGCCACCGGCACCGCCTACGCGCCGATTTCATCGGTTGGCAAGTCGCAGGGCTTCTTTGCCCATATGTTTGGCGGCGATAGTGGCGATGAGGGCGAAGCCGCCATCGCCATGGCCAGTGCCAATTCCGGCAACGGCGATGGCAATGCCCGCACTTTCTTCCAATCCCCGACCCATATGGCGGCGGCACCGGCCGCAACCGCGACGCCGGAGCCTGTAACCCGTGTTGCATCGGTTGCTGCGAGGCCCGCTCTGGTGCGTTTGCCAACCGCCAACACCCAGTTGGCGCTGGTCTCGCCCGCACCCAAGCACATGAAGGATTTGATCGCTTCCAAGATCCACCAGACCGCCAATGTTGAGGCGGAACCGGCTGACGCCGCCGATCAGGCGCAGACTGTGGCAGAGCCTGAAATTTCTCTGCCTTTGCCGCCGCAACGCCCGAGCGAGCGGCTTGCCGCACTGCTGGCTGCCGATGTTCCCATGCCACCGACCCTGCCGGTTGAACTGGCATCGCTGGATTCAAATTACATTGGCTATCGGGCACCGTCCCAACCGCCATTGGAAGCGATGGCGGATCGCCATGCCCGGGGTGGCAAGCCGAGCGTTTTGCCAGATATTATTACGCAAGACAGCTCCAGCGCGCCGATGCGGCCCGATCACGCAGACAACAGCGTCCTCGCCTATGCGGATATGCCGCACACGGATCTGGCGCAGCCACGCGGAGCCGCAACCAAACACACGCTGGCGCATTTCAAGCTGCGCACCATTCACACAAAGGCGCTCGCCGCCCCGCCCATGGGCGACAACGCGCCGATGCGTGGTTTGAAAACCGCGCGGGCAGCCCATAATTTCCGCTCCACTTCAATTGTCGGCGCGGTCGCCCCGGGGCTGCGCAGCGCCGTCAAGGCGCAGGAAAAGTCCCTGTTTGACAATGCCCCGAATTCGATGAGCACGTCCTTCGTGGCGCAATTGCAATCGATGCCGACGGACCGCTTCACCATGGCCAATTATCAGGTTAATTGACCAGCGTCCGAAGCCACGTGTCAGGTGCCGCGCGGCTTGGCCCGCGTGGTGGGGGTGGCCTCCCACGGGCGATCCGGCCAGACGTGGCGCGGGTAACGCCCCTTCATTTCTGATTTCACGCTTGCCCATGAGCCATGCCAGAACCCAGCCAGGTCGCGGGTGATTTGCACCGGGCGATAGGCCGGAGACAGCAATTCGAGCGTAATCGCAATTTTGCCGCCGGCAATGGTGGGGTGGGTGGCCAGCCCAAACAATTCCTGCACCCGCACCGCCAGCTTGGGGGCGCTGTCGCCTTCATAATCGAGGGCATGGCTGGAGCCAGCCGGCGTCGTGTAATGCGTTGGGGCTTCATGGGCGAGGCGGCGCGCCATTTCCCAGTCTAGCAAGGCATGCAGCGCCGCCTCAACCTGCTCGGGACGAATGGCAGCCAGACTGGTGCAATCTTCAATGAAGGGCGTCAACCATTGCCCAATTGTTGGGGCGAGCGCTTCATCTGACAAATCCGGCCAGGGCTCGCCCTGCGCCTTGCGCAGAAAACCAACACGCTGGCGCCATTGGGCCAGCCCTTTGCCAATTGGCAGGCGATCCAGCCCGGCCTTGCCAATGCCCTGAGCCAGCAGACTGGCATTGGCAAGGCTGGCCTGCACCGGAATATTCTGCTCACCAAGCGTCAACGCGCCAAAATTCTGGCGGCGACGCGCGCGCAAGCTCAGGCTGCCAGGGTCTAAAAATACATCGTCGACCCATTGAACCTCGTCCGAATGGATGGCGAGAATATCCTCCAGCGCCAGTTCGGCACAGAGCAGGATGCGGCTGGCCCCGGCACGCCCGGCGATTTCGCCAATGGCCAGAAACGGCGCTTTGGCCAAAGCCTCGTGCGGCTCCATATGCGCCGCCCGGCCGTTACGCATCAGGAATTCGCCGGGCTTGCCGCGCGCCTTGGCAATGCGGTCTGGAAAAGCCAAAGCCAGCAAAGCCCCGCAACGCCCGTAATCGGCTTCGCCGACGCTTTTGGCCCAGCGGCCTGCCAGTTTCCGCGCCTCACGGGCCCGTGACGAATTATCCCGGGCAAAGGCCTCGGTTCGGCTCGTCAGGTCCAGACCGGTTCCCCCCAATCCGCGCTCCACCATGACCATGGCAATAAGGGCCGCTAGCCCGCGATCCGTCGGGGCTGCGGCACTGACCATGCGGGCAAGCCGCGGCGGCAAGGGCAGGGCGCGCATGATCGTGCCGGTCGCGGTCAGTATCAAATCCGCATCCAGCGCATCGAGGCTGACCAGCATGGCGCGCGCTTCCTTGAGGCTGGCGGCCGGCGGCGGGTCAAGCCACACCAATTGCGCGGGGTCGCGAACGCCCCAGGCGGCCAGATCCAGAACGAGGCCGGAAAGATCAGCCGACAGGATTTCCGGCGTATCAAAAGCCGCCAGCCCGCCAGAAGCCGCCCGTTCCCACAAGCGGTAGCACACGCCAGTTTCAGTTCGCCCGGCGCGGCCCCGTCGCTGGTTCACGGCGGCCCGCGATGCGCGGATGGTGGCAAAACGCGTCAACGCCAAATCTGGTTCGTAGATCGGCACGCGTGACAGGCCGCTGTCAACGACAATGCGCACGCCTTCAATGGTCAGCGAGGTTTCGGCGATGGAGGTGGCCAGCACCACCTTGCGATGATCTTTTGGCACCGGCCCGACGGCGCGATCTTGCGCCGCACGCTCCAGCGCGCCGTAGAGCGGCGCAATCTCGATGCCGGGGTCGCGGATGCGCTCGGCCAATAACCCGGCGCAGCGCATAATCTCGGCCTGGCCGGGCAAAAACGCCAGTATCGAGCCGGTTTCCTCCTGCAGGGCGCGCAGAATCGTGCGGGCCATGGCTTCCTCGATCCGCATTTGCGGATCACGGCCCACATAATGGGTGACGATATCGTGCATCCGCCCGGCGCTCTCGATGACCGGAGCCCCGCCGAGCGCTTGCGCAATGCGGGCGCCGTCCAGCGTCGCGGACATCACCATCAACCGCAAATCTTCGCGCAGGCCCTGCTGCGCGTCGCGGGCGAGCGCCAGCCCCATATCCGCGTCCAGCGAGCGCTCGTGGAATTCATCAAATATCACCGCGGCGACACCGGACAGGCCGGGGTCATCGAGAATCATCCGGCTGAAAACGCCTTCGGTCACCACTTCGATGCGGGTTTTGGCGGAAACTTGCGTCTGCAACCGCACGCGCAGGCCGACGGTTTCGCCAAGCTTCTCACACAGACTTGCGGCCATGCGTTCGGCGGCAGCCCGCGCTGCCAGCCGTCGCGGTTCGGCGATAATGATCTTGCCATGCTGCAAAAATGGCGCTTTCAGCAATTCCAGTGGCACGCGCGTGGTTTTACCTGCACCGGGTGCTGCCACCAGCACAAGGCAATTATGCCCCGACAATTTTTCCACAATTTCCGCCAGCACATCGTCAATTGGCAAGGCTGAACTGGCAAAGGGTGGGCTGGTGATTGCGGCAAGGGTCATCTATTGTGCCCAATGAATATGATATGTGAAAAACCGCCAACGGCTGGTAATCATCCGGATGTTGCTTAAATAGGACGTCATGAAGAAAATGGATACAATTGCACTTTGTTGCCTGCATATCTCAAAAAAATTGTGTATGGCGCAATAATGCAAACGCCTCCCTCGCCATCCATCCGCACCCGTGTGCTCAAATCGCTGCCCTTGGCGGTGATCGTGCTGGCGTTGGTGCTGTTTTTCTCCTTTGGCCTGCAACGCTACCTGTCGCTGGACAGCCTGGCAGAGCAGCACTTGCGCCTGCAAGGTATCGTCAACGCCCAGCCCATTGCCGCCGCTTTTTATTTCTTCGTATTTTACGCCATTGTGGCGGCATTGGCGATTCCGGGGGATTTTTTATTCACCATCGCCGGTGGCCTTTTGTTTGGCGGCTTTGAAGGCGGCATTCTCACGGTGCTTGGGGCAACGGTTGGTGCGGTGCTCCTGTTTTTGGCTGCCCGCAGCTCCTTTGGTGGCTGGCTGCGCAGCAAAGCCCATTCCGGCCTGTCAGAAATTCAGCAGGGATTTTCGAGGGATGCGATTTCCTGGCTGCTTTTCCTGCGTTTGGCTTTGTTGCCGTTTTGGCTGGTGAATCTCTGCCTGTCGGTGTTGGATGTGCCGATCTGGCGCTTCTTTTGGACGACCATGCTGGGCATGATGCCGGCGACTTTCATTTTCGCCTATAGCGGTGCCAGCCTTACCCGGGTGTTTGCCGATCATCACACCCAATATGCGGCCTGTTTGGCGGCGGCAACGCAAACATGCAATTCGCATATACGGCTCACGAGCCTGATCACGGGCCAGACCACATTCTTCCTGTTCGCGCTGGCCTTTCTGGCGCTTTTGCCCATTTGGTTGAAATGGGTGAAACGACGGCGCAGCACGCCCGTGTACTAGCCGCCTGAAGGGGTAAAAATGGCCGTCACCTTAACACCCGATATCTGCGTCATTGGAGCCGGTTCGGGCGGGTTGTCGGTCGCCGCAGCCGCCGCCAGCATGGGGGTGCGGGTTGTGCTGGTCGAAAAGGCGCGAATGGGTGGCGATTGCCTCAATTATGGCTGCGTTCCATCCAAATCCCTCATAGCGGCGGCGCATGTCGCCCATACCATGCGCCATGCCAAGGCCTTTGGTGTGGCGGGCGTCGAGCCCCAGGTCGATATGGCGGCGACGCGCGCCCATATCCGTGCGGTTATCGCTCATATCGCCCCCAATGACTCCGTCGAGCGGTTTGGGGCATTAGGCGTCAAGGTCATTCCGGCGACCGCGCGTTTTACCAGCCCCACGAGTTGCGAGGCCGGCGAATATGTTATCCATGCCCGCCGCTTTGTTATTGCAACCGGTTCTGCGCCGGCCATGCCCAAACTTCCGGGCATTGAACTCATTCGGCCCCTCACGAATGAAAGCGTGTTTGATCTCGATGCCTTGCCCAGCCGACTGGTGATATTGGGCGGCGGCCCGGTCGGCATGGAAATGGCGCAGGCTTTCCGTCGCTTGGGGAGCGAGGTCGTGGTGGTCGCGTCCCATCAGATTTTGCCCCGTGACGACCCGGAACTGGCCTTGCCATTGCGCCTCGAATTGCAACGCGAGGGCGTCATTTTGCGCGAAAATGCCACCGCCGTACGGGTGGAGCCGCGCGGAACCGGCATTCGCCTGTTTTTGCAGCGCCAAACCACCGAAGAAACGATTGACGGCTCGCACCTCCTGATTGCCATCGGGCGCAAGCCCAATGTCACCGATCTGGGGTTGGATGCTGCAAAGGTGCAATATTCGGCCGCAGGCATAAAGACCGGCACAAATTTGCGCACCAGCAACAAGAAAATCTATGCCATTGGCGATGTCGCCGGCCAGGGCCAGTTCACGCATCTTGCCAATGCCCATGCTGGCATTGTGTTGCGGGCCATTTTATTTCGTCTGCCAGCCCGCATACACCCCGATCTCGTGCCCCATGTCACCTATTGCGACCCCGAATTGGCCAGTGTTGGCCTTTCGGAAAATCAGGCTCGCGCCAAGGGCGGCGTGATCCATGTTTTGCGCTGGCCCTTTAGCGAAAATGACCGCGCCCAGAGCGAGCGGGCCACCGCAGGACTGATCAAGGTGATAACCGCCGCCAATGGCCGCATTCTGGGGGCTGCCATCACCGGGCGCGGCGCGGGCGAGCTTATCAGCCTTTGGACGCTGGCCATTCAAAACCGCATGAAGATTGGCGCTATAGCCGGGATGATCATACCCTATCCGACACGCAGCGAGGTTTCACGGCGCGCCGCGATAGGATATTATAGCAAGAGCTTGCGAAATCCGCTGCTTGGGCCGATTTTGCGCCTGCTGGCCCGCTTTGGGTGAAACATGCTGGATAGTGTGCCGCCGTCCCAACTGCCCGTTGAGAGCTTGCCAGCCGCAAGTGGCGCAAGTGTCGTGCGGCGCAGCTTTTTCTGGGGCTTGTCCGGTCGCGTTCTTCTGCTGGCGTTTCTGTTCGTCATGCTGGCGGAATTGGCGATCTTCGTGCCTTCGATTGCCAATTTTCGCCGCAACTGGATCAAGGATCGCTTGAGCTCCGCCTATATAGCGGCGCTTGTGCTTCAGGCGACGCCGACGCCGATGGTACCCAAAGCGCTTTCGGATGATCTGCTCCAAAGCGTCGGCGCGACGGTTATCTCCATCAAAATCCATGGCATGCATCGCATGCTGGCTGTCTCGGACATGCCGCCGGCGATTGATGACAATTATGATGCGCGTATCAGCCATTTCTGGAGCGATATCCTGGGCACCTGGCGCGCTTATTTTGCGCCAGCCCATGCCATGCTGAATATAACCGGCCCCGCACCTATGGGTGGCGAATCGATTGCCATCGTGGTCGACGAAACCGCCTTGCAGCGGGCCATGCGGGTCTATTCGGTTTCCGTGCTGCTGCAATCCCTGCTGGTCTCCACCATTGTCGGTGCGCTCGCGGTTTGGGCCATGCATCTGGCGATATTGCGCCCGGTTCGTCGCCTCACCAGCAATTTGATGCGCTTTGGTGCGAATCCGGAGAATCCGGCCAATATCATTGTGCCATCCAGCGCCCGGCATGAAATCGCCGATGCCGAGCACGCGCTTCGCATCATGGAACAAACCCTTGTGGACGAGTTGCGCAACAAGAAAAATCTGGCGGCGCTGGGTCTGGCCGTGGCCAAGATCAATCACGATCTGCGCAACATGCTCAGCGCGGCGCAATTGCTGACCGACCGGTTGGTCGATGTGCGCGATCCCCTGACCCAGCGGCTTGCGCCCAAACTGGTGAGCACGCTGGATCGCGGCATTCGCTTTTGTCAGGCCATTCTGGCCTATGGCAAGGCGCAGGATGAAGCCCCGCGCTCCCGCAACCTGAAACTCCATTCGTTGATCCTTGAGGTATTCGAGACATTGACCCCGCGGATTTCAAATGGCCCGACGACGTTGGCCCTGCATTGCGTGAATGAGGTGCCTGTCGACTTCGTCATCCGGGCTGACCCTGAACACATGTTTCGGGTATTCAACAATCTGTGCCGCAATTCGGTGGATGCCTTGGCAAGTGAGGCTGCCCATATCACCGGCGAACCAACAATCCGGGTGCGGGCCCATCGCGAGGCCGCAGGAACCGTCATCGAAGTTGCCGACAATGGCCCCGGCGTTCCACCACGCGCCAAGGCGAATCTGTTTGCCGCCTTTCAAGGCTCGACACGATCGGGCGGCACGGGGCTGGGGCTCGCCATCGCGGCTGATCTGGTGCGCGGACATGGTGGCACGATTATGCTGGTTGACGGAGTGCCGGGCGCGGCGGGTGCGGTGTTCAGAATTTTGCTGCCCGAAGGGGCGGCGCATTCCTGAACCACCACCAAAGCACCGCCAATATCTGTGGCAATTGGCCCTTTGCCTTCAAATTACCACACAATGCGCCTTTTCAAACGTGGCTCAGCGGGCTACATCGGACCCTGAATAAAGTTTCAATTGTCTGAACGTTTCAGAAGATATCGCGGGAAGCGAAAAATGCAGAAAAGTAAGCGATGGGTGAGCACGATTGCGGCGGCGCTGACAGCGGCCACGCTTCTGCCATTGCTGTCGGCCAGGGCCAATCCGGAACTGGTTTTTGATGTCAATTCGGGCGATATCCTGTACCAGCAGGAAGCGGCCAAGCCATGGTATCCAGCGTCGCTGACCAAGCTGATGACCGTTTATGTCGCGCTGAAACTGGTGAAAGACGGCAAGTTTAGTTTTGATTCGCCCTTTATTGTCACCCGTCGCGCCGCCGTCATGCAGCCCGCCAAGATGGGTTTTGCACCGGGCACCGTGCTCACCCTTGGCAATGCGCTGAAATTCCTGATGGTGAAATCCGCCAATGATGTCGCCGTTACGGTCGCGGAGGGTATGGGCGGTTCGGTGGAGGGTTTCGCCGCGCTGATGAACCATTATGCCGCCAAGCTGGGCATGGCCGAGAGCCATTTTGTCACGCCCAATGGCCTTCCCGACCCGCGCCACGTGGCTTCGGCCCGCGATCTGGCGCTGCTGGCCACCGCCCTTTATCGCGAGTTTCCGGAGGAGGCCGGGCTGTTCTCCATTGGCGAACTGCAATTTGGCAATAAATACATTCACACTTTCAATGGCTTGCTGGGGCGCTACCCCGGTGCCGATGGCATGAAAACCGGTTTCACCTGCGCTGCCGGTTTCAACATTGTGGCCGGCGCGACCCGTCAGGGCCGTCACCTGATCGCAATCGTTCTGGGTCAGCAGAACGTCAAGGAACGCAATGCCACGGCGGCCGATTTGCTGGAAGCGGCATTTGACGGCAAGGACAAGGGCTCGGGTCATATCCAGGATCTTCCGGTGCTGGCCGACGCCCCCCCTGACATGCACC
The DNA here is from genome assembly GCA_019075865.1 of Hyphomicrobiales bacterium. Lineage (GTDB taxonomy): Bacteria > Pseudomonadota > Alphaproteobacteria > Rhizobiales > Beijerinckiaceae > REEB77. The sequence goes on from JAGXAN010000002.1 coordinate 385,848, forward strand.
AGTTTGCCTGCGGGCCGCACCGCCATTCAAGCGAAGCGGGCGATGAGACCGAAGCTGCCGCAACTCCGGCAACGGCTTCCGACAGCGAAGCCGCTTCCGGCCGCGCTTTGCCCGCCACGTCGGCGACCGCCGCGGCTCCGCAAGAGCAGGAGACCATAGGTGCGCAACTCGCGCATATGCCCAAGCCAGAATTCACGCCGGTTCCGGTCTATATCGGGCAGGCCCCCGGCAAGGAATTGGCAGTTACCCCGGTCGTGGCCAATGCCATTGACATCACGCCCTTTCCGCCCCGCCATGCGCGTCGCGTCGCCCGGAACCACCACATGCGTGTGGTGCATCACGGGGCTGTCAAAGCCAAAAAAGCGGTGCAAAAGCATAAAGTCAACACCAAGACCACGTCAAAGCGGCCGCAAGGCAAAAAGGCCAAATCCCGGAGTTGACAGCCATGCAGGACACCGGCCAACGCATTCAACGTCGCCCCCCCGAACCGATTGCCCTAAGCGTCATCACCGGCTTTCTGGGTGCCGGAAAAACCACTTTGTTGAACCAGTTGCTGGCAGATCCGGCTCTGGCGCAAACGCTGGTGATCATCAACGAGTTTGGTGAAATTGGTCTCGACCACCTGCTGGTCAGCCGGGTCGATGACAATTTGCTGCTGATGCAATCGGGCTGTTTATGCTGCTCTATTCGCGGCGATTTGGTCAACACGCTGGAAGACGTGCTGCGCAAGCTCGACAATGGCCGTATGACGCCGATCTCGCGTATTCTGATCGAGACGACGGGCCTTGCCGATCCCGCGCCGATTCTGCACACCATCATGACCCATCCCTATCTGATGTTGCGGTTGCGCCTCGACGGTGTCATTGCCCTTGTCGATGCGGTCAATGGCGTGGCCAGCCTCGATGCGCATCCAGAAGCCTTGAAACAGGCGGCGATGGCGGATCGCATCGTGCTGAGCAAAACCGATATATCGGGCGATTTTTCCGCTCTCGAAGCCCGGTTACGGGGATTGAATCCGACGGCGCGGCTGCTGATCGCCCAGAAAGGCGAGGCCACGGCTGCCAATCTGCTGGATGCGGGCCTCTACAATCCGGCTACCAAAATGCTGGATGTCGCCCGCTGGCTGAATGCAGCGGCGCTGGAGGACCCGCATCACCACCACCACGACAAGAACCGCCACGACAAGCACATCCGCGCATTCTGTCTTACCCGACGTGAGCCAGTGTCGGTGTCCGGGTTCGAGCTATTCCTGGAATTGCTGCGCAATGCCCACGGCCCCAAACTCCTGCGGGTAAAAGGCATTGTCGCTGTTTCGGATGATCTTGACCGGCCTATCGTCGTGCATGGCGTCCAGCATGTTTTCCACCCCCCGGTGCGCCTGCCCAAATGGCCCGATGATGACCACTCAACCCGCATGGTGTTTATCGTCCGCGATCTCGAACCAGTGTTCGTGGAAAGCCTTTGGGCGGCATTTTCGGGTATGCCGCAACCCGATGTCGCCGACGCCGCCGCGCTGAGGGACAATCCCCTTGCCATTCGCAGCGGCGGCTTGCTCCGTTAAATTCGGTGCCATGAGCTACGCGAATTTTAGTTCATAAGTGAACCAATTTCCGGACGAATGACTTTCCCTCGACGATATTTTGGCGCATCATGCTAAAAATATTGATTGGTTCACGCCAACGGAATCGTACTGGGGGAAGCTATGGGATTGGTTGGCCGGGTCAAAAGTGAGATCGCCTATTTGCGCGGCTCGCTCCGCGCTTTGAGTGCGACCAGTGAGGTGTTGAAGTCTCCCGAACATACCGTGCGCGAGATGGCGGAGGCGGTGACCACGATCTACGCCAAGAACATGGCGCTGATTTCGACGGCTGAATCTTACACCTATGAGGAATTGGGCGCGCGCACCAACCGTTATGCCCGTTGGGCGCAGGCGCAGGGCCTAAAGAAGGGCGATACCGTCGCCTTGTTCATGAACAATCGGGCGGAGTTTGTCGCAGCCTGGCTGGGCCTGGTCAAGGCCGGCTGTGTCGCGGCCTGGCTCAACAACAGTCTGCACGGGCGCTCGCTGGCCCATTGCGTGCGCATCGCCGACGCCCGCTTTTTGATCGCCGATGCGGCCCTGATGCCGGCGGTCGAAACGGCGCGCGTGCTTTTTGATGTGCGACTGAAAATTCTGGTTTATGGCGAGCGCCGCAATGGCGAGGATCCGCGCATGGATCTCCTGTTGCCGCATTTTGACGGCAGCCCCTTGCAGGGCGAAGAGCGGGTGCCACTGACCATCAAGGACCGCGCGATTTTTGTCTACACTTCTGGCACCACCGGCCTGCCAAAGGCTGCCAACATCAATCATTCGCGACTGATGCGAATCATGGCGGGTTTTGCCGGTGCCCTGAACACCAAGACCGATGACCGCATGTATATCACGCTACCGCTTTACCATGGCACGGGGGGCATGTGCGCCGTTGGCTCAATGCTCTGGGTGGGCGGGACCAGCGTGATCGCCGAGAAATTCTCGGCCCGTCAGTTTTGGAGCGACATTGTAACCCATCGCTGCACCATGTTCGCTTATGTGGGCGAATTGTGCCGCTATCTGCTGGCCGCACCGCCCAGCCCCAATGACACGGCCCATCACTTGCGCGGATGCTTTGGCAATGGCCTGCGCGGCGATATTTTCGAGGCCTTCCGCGACCGTTTCCACATTCCGCACATCATCGAATTTTATGCCGCGACGGAAGGCAATATCTCGCTTTTCAACTTTGATTCCAAACCCGGTGCCGTCGGGCGCATTCCCAAATGGGCGGAGCGTCGGTTTCGCGTCAAGATCATCGAATTCGATGTCCAGACCGAGCAACCGGTGCGCGGTGCCAATGGCCTGTTCCGCGAATGCGCGTTTGGCGAAACCGGCGAGGTGATTGCGGAAATCATCAATGATCCGAAAAACCCGACCGCGAGCTTTGACGGCTATGCGGACAAGGATGCCACCGAGAAGAAAATTCTGCGCAACGTCTTCAAGCCGGGCGACGCCTGGTTCCGCTCCGGCGATTTGATGACACGTGATGCGCAGGGTTATTTCTATTTTGTTGATCGCATCGGCGATACTTTCCGTTGGAAGGGCCAGAATGTTGCCACCCTGGAAGTTGCCGCCGCCATCACCGGATTTGCCACTGTCGAAGACGCCAATGTCTATGGTGTCACCATCCCCGGTGTGGATGGACGCGCCGGCATGGCCGCTTTGCTGCTCAATGATCCCGCTCATTTCAGCCTGGCCCGTTTTCGCGAGCATTTGGTCGAAAATCTGCCTGATTTCGCCCGTCCCCTGTTCATTCGCATCCAGGATCACATGGACCTGACCGGCACCTTCAAGCTGCGCAAGGTGGACCTGGTGGAACAAGGCTTTGACCCTTCCAAGACCAGTGAAAAAATGTATTTCAATGATGCGCAGAAAGAAGCCTTCGTGCCGATTGATGCCGAAGTTTACGCCCAGATTTGCAGTGGCGGCATGCGGTTGTAGGGCTTACCATTTCTCGGCAATCGGCTGGTTCTCCAGGATTTCCGCCAGCCGCGCACGCACCGCGCGGGTTGTGCCTTCGGGCAATTCGTGCGGGGCAAAAAATCCCGTTTCGGCAATCTCGTGGTCGGGGGCGCGAAGGCCGGTTTGGTGATAGTGCCGAACAATGAAGCAAGCAACGTGGTCGCGCCGTGAATTCTGGTCGTTGAAGAAAATGCCGTGCAATTGCGGGGTGCCCTGCACTTCAATGTTGGCCTCCTCCAGCAATTCACGCGCCAAAGCCTCCCGGATCGTTTCGCCGGCCTCCACCCCGCCACCGGGAAAATGCCAGCCGGGCACATAAGTATGCCGCACCAGCAGCACCCGCTGCTGCCGGTCAATGACAACCCCTTGCGCCCCAAGCGTCATCGGCCGCCGGAGTCGAAAGCTCAAATGCAGGATGCGTCCGCGCCATTTTTGCCATGTCGACATGAAAACCGGACCCTGCTTTCTTGCGTGTTTTTGAGCGAAATTCGAGGAAATTATTGCGTCGCCGTCTGGTAAATGATCCCGTCATAGTTTAGAACAATTCTAGCATATCCCACGGAGCCTTGCATGAAGACCTTTGCCGAATTGAGTGAGCGCGAAATTTTGGCCATCGCCATTCTGGCGGAAGAAGAGGATGCCCGGATTTATTTGACCTTTGCCGAAAAATTGCAAGCCAATTATCCAGCCTCCGCCAGTGTTTTCAAGGAAATGGCTCAAGAGGAAAACGAGCATCGCCACCGCCTGTTCGACCTTTACCAGAGCCGCTTTGGCGTCAACCTTCCTGCCATCCGTCGTGAAGACGTCAAGGGCTTTTTGCGTCGTCGCCCGATCTGGCTTTCCATTAATTTGCCGCTCGATGCGATGCGCAAAGAAGCGGAAAACATGGAATTTCAGGCGGCCCGCTTTTACGCCAAGGCGGCTGAAAATGCGACCGACGTCAACGTCCGCAAATTGCTGGGCGATCTGGCCGCCATAGAAAAAAAGCACGAGAGTCTGGCAGCGCGCCTCACCGCCAACAATGTGCCCGGCGACGTCAAAGCGGAAGAAGACGCGACCCGCCAGCGCATGTTTTTATTGCAATATGTGCAGCCCGGCCTCGTCGGCCTGATGGATGGTTCGGTGTCGACGCTGGCACCTTTGTTTGCGGCCGCTTTCGCCACCCACAGCAACTGGAATACTTTTCTGGTTGGGCTGGCTGCCTCGGTCGGGGCGGGCATCAGCATGGGCTTTGCTGAGGCACTGGCCGATGATGGCTCGCTGACCGGACGCGGCACGCCGCTGATTCGCGGCTTGATCTGCGGCCTGATGACGACACTTGGCGGTCTTGGCCATACTCTGCCATATTTGGTGCCAAGTTCCGTGCCCAATGCTTTCTGGATCGCAACTGGCATTGCAAGTGTAGTCGTGTTTGTTGAATTGTGGATAATTGCATGGATTCGCGCCCGTTATATGGATACACCTTTCTTGCAGGCGGTATTCCAGATTGTTCTGGGTGGTGCCATCGTCCTGGCTACCGGTATTTTGATCGGAGCGGCCTGACAACGACAACAAAAGGACACTGACAACCCGTGCCATTCGAGTTAGCCCATCTATCGGACGCGCATATAGGGCCATTGCCGAAAGCGCTGAAGCGCGAATTGATCAGCAAGCGCATCACCGGCTTTGCCAATTGGGCGCAGGGCCGTTCGCGCACGCATAACATGACTATGCTGGGCCGTATCGTTGCGGACCTGCGCGCGCAAAGGCCGGATCATATTGCCATGACGGGCGATATCCTGAATTTGGGCCTGTCCGCCGAATTTCCGATGGCCAAGGCTTGGCTGTCGACGCTTGGCTCGCCCGAGCATGTCAGTTTCACGCCCGGCAACCACGACGCCTATACCCGCGATATCGTGCCTTTGCTGCACAAAACTTTCGCGCCTTGGACCAATGACAATGGGCATGAGCACGCCCAATATCCCTACATGCGGGTGCGCGGGCAGGTGGCCATCATCGGTCTGAGCACAGGGGTTCCCACCGCCCCATTTCTGGCCACAGGCACGCTGGGGCGCAGGCAGCGGGAGGCATTGGTGCAATTGTTGCAAAAGGCCGGGCGCGAAAATCTGTTTCGCGTTATTCTCATTCATCACCCGCCCTATCGGGGTGCCGCCAAACCAGGCCGACACCTTACCGATGCCGCCGCTTTCGAGGCCATCATCGCTGAACATGGGGCTGATTTGATCCTGCACGGCCATAATCATCGCCAGCAGGTTTCGTCGATCAAGACCCCGACCGGCATGGTGCCAGTGGTTGGCGTGGCGTCTTCTTCTGCCATTCCCGGATCACCATCGCACCGCGCCGCCTATCACATTTATTCGATAGACGGCGAACCGGGCGCCGCCAAAATCACCGCCAAGGCGCGCGGATTGCTGGCGGACCGCAATGAAATCGGCGATTTGGGCGAGATCAAGCTGCGCTGAGACTAGAAAATCTCTGGTTCCGGCACGCTGCCACCGCGTTCCAAAAAGTCAAAATCGCATCCATCTGGCGCTTGGCCCACATGCTCACGGTAGAGTTTGGCATAGGAGCGCGGATAAAGGTCGGGCGGGGCGACCCATAGCGCCCGGCGACGGGCGATTTCCGCCTCTGGCACCAGCATGTCCAACCGCCGCCCCGGCACATCCAGGCGCACGCGATCGCCCTCGACGAGCAACGCCAGCGGGCCACCAATCGCCGCCTCGGGGGCGACATGCAGCACGCAAGTGCCATAATGCGTGCCGCTCATGCGGCAATCGGAAATCCGCACCATGTCGCGCACCCCTTGTTGCAACAGGTGCTTGGGGATCGGCAGATTGCCCCATTCAGGCATTCCCGGGGCTCCCACCGGCCCGCCATTGCGCAGCACCAGCACGTCACCGGCGGCGATTTCCGGGTTCTCGATGCGCGCCACCACATCCGCCGGGCTCTCGAATACCCACGCGCGGCCTTCATGTTGCAAAAGCGCCGGATCGGCCACCGAAGTGCGCATGATCGCGCCATCCGGGCACAGATTGCCGCGCATCACGGCAAGTGTCACCCCACGTGACAACGGCACCACCGCTGCCTCGGGGGCGCGGATCACATCGTCATTCTGGCATTGCACTTTGGCAATGTTCTCACCCAGCGTCTTGCCATTCACGGTGATGCATTGCGGATGCAAAAATGCACCAAGCTTGCCCAATTGTGCCATCAACCCGCCTGCAAAGAAAAAATCTTCCATGAGATAGGTGCCAGCGGGAAACAGATTGGCGCAGAGCGGCACCTTGTCGGCAACCGCGGCCATGTCATCAAGGCTCAAATCAACGCCGGCCCGCCGGGCAATGGCGATCAGGTGGATTGCGGCATTGGTCGAGCCGCCGAGCGCCATGCAGGCTACCGCCGCATTATGCACGGATTGGGCATTTATGATTTTCGAGGGTTTCAAATCCTCCCACACCATCGCGACAGCCCGCACGCCGCAGGCAGAAGCCATGCGCACATGCCCCGAATCAGCGGCCGGTATTGAGGAAGCGCCCGGCAGGCACATGCCCAGGGCATCGACAATCGAGGTCATCGTCGAGGCGGTTCCCATGGTATTGCACGTGCCAATCGAGCGGGTCATCACTGCTTCCAGTTCCACCCATTCGGTCTCACTGACGTTGCCGGCCTGCTTTTCGTTCCAGAATTTCTTGGTGTGGGTGCCAGCGCCAACCCTTTCATTATGCCAGCGGCCATTCGACATGGGGCCGGCGGGGCAGTAAATGGCTGGCAGATCCATGCTGATCGCGCCCATCAGCAAGCCGGGTGTGGTCTTGTCGCAGCCCCCGAGTAGCACGGCCCCGTCAATGGGCAGGGATCGCAGCAATTCCTCCGCCTCCATGGCCAGAAAATTGCGATAAAGCATCGTCGAGGGCTTCACCATCACCTCGCCCAATGACATGGCGGGCAGTTCTACCGGATAGCCTCCGGCTTGCCACACCCCGCGCTTGACCGCTTCCGCCCGGTCACGCAAGTGGCTGTGACAGGGGCTAAGATCACTCCAGGTGTTGATGATGGCGATGACGGGTTTCCCCATGAATTCCTCGCGCCGCAGGCCGATTTGCTGGCTGCGCTGGCGATGGGTGAAGCCGCGTGTGTCGGTCCCGGCATACCAGCGCTGGCTGCGCAATTCCTCAATTTTCTTCGTCATCTTATCCACCCTGATTTTTTATTTATTGCAGACCATTGTGCTTCAATTGGCCGTCAAGCCCGCGTCGCAAACGAAATTGGTGCCGGTGCAGCCGGAAGATTCGTCAGAGGCCAGAAACAGCGCCATTCGCACGACATGGCTGGCATCAAGCCGGAATTTCAGCGCTTGGGCGGCCAGAATGTCCCGGTCCATTTCCGGGGTGAGCCAGAGCTTGATTTGCCGCTCGGTCAAAATGGCGCCCGGCACCAGACAATTGACCCGGATATTATCGGGCCCCAACTCGCGTGCCATGGTGCGGGTGAGGCCATGGATTGCGGCCTTTGCGGTTGTGTAGCCTGCCATGCCCGGACGCCCGCGCATCCACGATACCGAACCCATCAAAAGGATATTTCCGGCCTTGCGACCCTTCATGAACGAGGCCACGGTCTGGCTGGCAAAGAATTGGTGATCGAGATTGGCACCCAGCGCCTCGCGCCAGTCCTGCGGCGTTATCTCCTCAAAGCGCTGGCGTGTATCGCGCGCCGCATTGTTGATCAAAACCTCGATCGGCCCGCGTTCGGCTTCAATGGCCGTTAGCGTGGCTTGCAGGCCCGGCAGGTCGCGCAGATCGCAATGGTGAAAACGCACACCCGGCAGGGTTGCGCATAGCGCATGGGCTGCATCGACATCTATATCGAGAAAATCAACCCGCGCCCCTTGCGCGTGAAACCCGCGCACCATTTCTGCGCCGATTCCCGAAGCGCCGCCGGTAATGACAATGCCACGTTGGTGGAGGCTGGCATAACGGGCGGCAGTATAATCAGGCGTAATCGCTTCCATGCGGCACTCGATCCAATGCTTTGCCAGATATTGTTACACCGCTGGCGATCCGCCGCAACCCTTGCCGCTGCGTCGGCGGGTGTTTAGGGCAGATGTTGCAGATTGCGCGCGTCAAACACGGCAAAATGGGCGCTATGACCATTGCCAAGGTCGAGGGTGAGCGGCGGCAACGGCGCGACCTTTGCAAATAATTTAGGCAAAAGCGCCGCATAGGCAGCGCCATTGCGTGCCTCGGTCACGACCATGAAATCATTGCCCATCCGCGCCCGCAACGGGGCCAGAATTCCATATTCGCGCGCGTCGGCACAAAGGCATGTCACCGGCATTCGCCCAGCCAGCGCGTAATCGATTTGCCCGGTCAGGTGCCAGCTTGTGGGTGCTATAGTGAGGTTTGTTGCGTCGCCCGATTGCGCGCTGATATAGTTTTGCAACCCCTTGAAACTGCGCATGTCGGTGAGCGGGTCTTTGCGGACGGCGATGGCGGTCAGCAACTGCGGCCAATACCAGAGCGACATCACCGCGCCCACGAGAAACAAGCTGAAAAGCGCGGTGGCCAGAGCCGCACGCGCAATCAAAACCGGATGGGCCTTGTGCAGCCTTGCCAGATAATCGCCAAGCAGCGGAAACAGCAACAAATAGCCCGGCATCGCCCAGTGAAACAGCACCGGGGCCGATGCGCCGATCGAGCCCAGTGTAAACAAAAGGATCTGCGGCAAGCCAAGGCAAAACAGGAGATAGGCGCGCAGATCGAGCCTCGGGGCACGCAAAGCGGCAATGCTGGCCAGCACGAGGCCCAGCCAGATCCAGGGTGTCAGGTAAAGCGCCTGACCCAGCACGGTCAGCACAGGCTTGAGGTAATGCAGACGAAACACGCCAAGCCGCCCACCCTGAAAGCTGAGTGAGGCGAAATGGTGCTCGTAGTTCCAGATCAGCACCGGACTGAACAGGATCAAGCCAGTCAGCGCGCCGAGATAAATCGCAGGTTGCGCCAATTGCCGGCGTTGGCCGGGCGTCGTTAGGATGAAGAGGCCCGCACCCAGAAACAGGAAAATGCCGTGATATTTCGATAGCAGCGCCAGCCCGCCCCAAAACCCCGCCGCCAACCAGCGCCAAATCGTGGATTGATCTTCCAGCAATATGGGAACGAGACATTGGACGCAGGCCAGTTCCGCCACCAGAAGTGGGCCATCCGGCAGCACCCAGGTTCCACTGGTAATGCCAAGCTCCGGCGCGCAGGCAAAAGCCAGTGCCGCAAACAGCCCGGCCTGATTGCCATAAAGCCGCCGGGTCAGCGCAAACACCTGCCATGTCGCGACACCCGACAACGCAATGAATGGCAGGCGCACCACAAAGGCGTCATGGTTGTGAAACAGCCCCTGCATCGCCCCGGAAAGCCACCACGCCATCGGCGGATGGTCGTAGGTACTCCACACGAATTGCCGACTGGTGGCCACCGTATAGATTTCGTCGATCCCGAGGCCGGTCTGCGCGAATATAATGCGGGTCGCCGTGGCAAGCGCAATCAGCAGCCACAGCTTTTGCATGTCGGTCAGGCGTTGCATTCGGGCCAGCATCAAAGCATATTCCGATCCATTGGCAGCAGCGATATGTGAATCAGCGGTTCCATACCAATATCGAACTCACCGCATAATTCCAGACCGAGCCGATGATCGCGCCAACAATGCCCGCCACCCACCATTGCTGGTGATTGGAGAACATCCAGCTCGATATTCCGATATTGCTGACCGCGCCAGCGCTGCAGATTAGGTAGAAAAAACCCAGCCCGCGCATAAAAGCAAAGCCCTTCAGCTTCTTGTCGCGATAGGTGAGGCTGTTGTTGATGTAGAAATTGCTGGTCATGGCCAGAAAGGTTGCAATGGTCTGGCTTTTGGCAAAATCCAGTTGCGGAACATCAATCAAAAGCCGCAAGACAAACAGATTGACGCCAAGGCCAATAACGCCAACCATCAGAAAGTAGATCAAGCGCTCATTGATGATGCCGCGCGTTGATTTGGCGAGCAGCAGCACGACAAAATCCCACATGGCCTTCAAATCAAATTTCGAGGCACCATCTTCCCGCGCGCGAAAAGTGTATTCCACTTCGCTTACCCTTAAGGTTGCCCCACCGGTCATGAGAATATCCAGCAGGATCTTGAAGCCGGCGGTTGAAATCTGCCCCGCCATCGCCTCGAATCGATCCCGGCGAACCGCAAAAAAGCCGCTCATCACATCGCTGACCTGGTCGCCGGTAATGCGATGGGCGAGGGTGGTGGCAAAGCGACTCATGGCCGCGCGGCGACGCGAGAATCCCGCGCCATTGGAGCCCCCCTCGATATAGCGGCTGCCCACAACCACGTCGTTGTTTTCCCGAAGGATTTTTTCGATCATCGCCGGCAGTATGCTTTCATCGTGCTGCAAATCGCCATCCATGACCACAGCAACGGGTGCGGAGGAACTGAGGATTCCCTCAACGCAGGCCCCCGCCAAGCCGCGTCGGCCAACCCGCCGCAAACAACGCACGCGCGGATCTCGCGCGGCAATGTCCTTGACGCATTTCCAGGTCAGGTCGGTGCTGTCATCGTCAACAAAAATCACTTCCCAATCATAGGCTTGCAGCGTTTCGCCCAGCTTTTGAACCAGAATGGCGACATTGGCCGCTTCATTGAAGGTGGGCACCACAATGGAGACGCGGGAGGTCGCGGGAGGCGTTGAAGTCATGGTGTTTTCGCTTTGGCCGGAAATTCATGGGCAAGGGCAGCCCCAAAGGCTTGGAAATGCCCGTAGGCTGGCCTGTTCGCTTTCCAGACGCGCCTGCATGGAACTGCACTTAGGTTGAGGGTGATTTTTTTGTCAAGCATCGCGGGTCGGGCTGGCACTCTGGCGGCGTCCTTCGGCGAACCACGTTACCAGCACACTGCCCAGCAGGGCCAGCAAGCCAAGAAAGCCAATGGCCAGCGGTGAAATGCCAATGCTGAGCAACCGGCTGGCCCCGGTATGGTGGATGCCGATAAAGTCACTGCCCGCATAGGAGGGGCTGTCTGCCATCATCACCACGCGCGGCACGGAAATGGCCGCCCCCGCCTGAGCCGCAAGCCGGCGCACCGAGCCGCCAGTTGCTTCGGCAAGTGGCTTTAGCCTGGCGGTTGTGGATATGACATCCTGAAACTCCAGCGGATTTTCTTCGCCGACATTGACAAGTGCCGTCAGATTATCCTCGTGCAGGTGATAAAGGCCATCCTCGCTGGCCTTGACATGCGCCTTCCAAAGTCCGGGCCCCGCGGCCTGCAATTGAATTTGCTGGCCAAGGCCGGAAGGTGCCTGCAAGGTCACCGGGCCAACGCCAGGCTTCAGGCTCTGGCGCTCAATGGAGATTCCATCGCCGTCAGCGCGGGCGCGCAGCGCTTCGGCCGCCAGTTCCGGCTCTTTCATCAGCCAATGCGCAAGCCGGCGCAGCAATTCGAGATAAGGCCCGCCGCCCTTGTAGTCGCGCGCCCATAGCCACATCTGGTCGGAGAGGAGCATGGCGACCCGACCGCGCTTCTCGTGGGACAGCACCAATAGCGGATGGCCATCCGCTCCATCGAGTATGTTTTCGCCGCGCTTCTGTTTGACATTGATCTGGCGAAACCAGTCACTGGGTGGTGAGCCACTGCCTCGCTCAAGATCGCGGGTCACGGGATGCAACTTGCCAATCGGACTCGGGGTCACGGCAAAGGGCTTTTCGATTTCCTCGCCGGCTGGGCTGGCTGGCAGAATGTCTCCCAGCGGCGAGTAATAAAGGCTGCCGGAATGCGCAAATTCCGGCCCGGCCGCCAGCAGCAGTGCTCCGCCTTGATGCACATATTCCACGATATTTTCGAGATAGGCATCGGGCAGGATGTTGAGGTTGGAGTAACGGTCAAAAATGATCAGATCGAAATTATTGATCTTCTTGCCAAACAGGTCCGAAACCGGAAATGCGATCAGCGCCAGTTGGTTGACAGGCGTGCCATCGTTTTTCTCCGGTGGCCGCAGAATGGTGAAATGCACCAGATCGACATTGGGGTCAGATTTCAGGATGTTGCGCCACATGCGTTCTCCCGCATGCGGCTCCCCCGAAACCAGGAGCACCTTGAGCTTGTCGCGCACGCCATCCACACTCAACACCACGTGATTGTTGAGCGTGGTCAATTCGCCTGGGATTGGGTCGACACTCAGTTCGATGACATTGGTGCCGCCATGGTCGATGCGCACCGGCACTTCAATTTTCTCGCCGGCTACGGCATCGACCTCGCCGACAACCGCATTGTCGCGCCGCACATGCAGCACCACCGGCTCATTGCCGTGGCCCGTATCCAATACGCGAGCGGTAATCGTCAGGTTCTTGCCCACAATCCCGAATTTTGGCGCCTCCAGCAATTCAATCCGCCGGTCGCGCTCGCCTTTGTGGCCAGTGATCAGCGCGTGCAGCGGTGCTTTAATCCCCAATTGCGCCACGGAGCCTGGAATATCATGCACCACGCCGTCCGTAATCATCACCACGCCGCCAAGGCGCTCCGGTGGCACGTCGGTCAAGCCATTGTTAAGCGCATGAAACAGGCGCGTGCCGCGCCCCCCGCCGCTATTGCCCTCGACATGGATGACGCGCGTATCGAGATTTCCCAAAGCGTGAAGTTGCGCGACAATGTCTTTGCTGGCAGCCGCAGTCTGGGCTGACCGCTCACCGATACCCTGGCTGCCGCTGTTGTCGACCACGACCGCCACCACATCCTTGAGCGGCGAGCGGGTTTCCTTCACCAGCGCCGGGTTTGCGAGCGCTGCCAGCAACAGCCCAAAAGCGAGCGCCCGCAGCAGCGTGCCGCGCCGCCGGTTGAAAAAGCCCAAAAGCGTCAATGCCAGCGCGAACCCGCCCAGCAGCGCCAGACCAAGGGTTGGCAGCAGCGGCGTGAAACTGAGCGAAAAATCCTGAATCAATGCGAGAGCCTCTGCAGCAGATCGTGCACATGCACCTGATCCGCCTTGTAATTGCCGGTCAGCGTGTACATTACCAGATTGATCCCCCCGCGAAACGCCAGTTCGCGCTGGTCGCCGCCGCCCGGCACCAGCGGATAAAGCGGTTGGTCGTTCTCGTCCATTGCCCAGCCAGCGCATAAATCGTTGGAAGTAAGAATGATCGGCGAAACACCGTCACCGGCGCGGGCGGGCACACGGGCGCGGTCTTTGCCATTGATGGGTGGCAGCGCCTGAATCCAGGTGTCCCCGCTGGCATAGCGCCCAACGAACCGGTTGATGAGATAAAACGTCTTGGTCACGACATGGTCGGAAGGCACCCGCTCCAGCGGCGGCACATCCATCCCCGATAACAGCTTGCGCAGCCAGGCAAGGCGCGGCGTCGGGGCATCCCCCTCGCGCGCCAGCAGGGCGTCGCGTGTGTCAAACACGATGGTGCCGCCATGTTTCATGAAGGCGGAAATTTTTTGCACGGCGATCGGCGTCGGTTGCGGCGCGCTGGCGACAATCGGCCAATAGATCAACGGATAAAACGACATTTCATCGCTGGCCGGGTTCAGGCCGGCGGGGGCACCCGGCGAGAGCGAGGTGCGCTCATCCAGCGCCCGCGACAGCGCCTGCAACCCGAGCTTGCTGACGCGGTCCACCTTGGCATCGCCGGTGATGATATAGGCAAGGCGCGTGTGCAGCACGGAGTCCATGTCGCTGGCCGAAAGCGTGTCGGCGCGCGCCACCGGCGCCAAGGCGATAACCGTCAGCAGGGTGGCCGCCACTATCAAGGCCCCCGCCACAATGCCCCGGCGCGTGTTGGGCAAAGTGAGATGGCCCGACAGCCACATCGAGGCCAGGCTGTCGAGCAGCAGCAGCAGCGTCGCCAGTAATAGAAGGGCAGGGCGCAAATCCACCGGCTTGGCGATACTGTAAGATTGAAGGCTCAAGCGGCTGCCCGCATAATCGGCGGTGACCAGCGTCGCATTGGCTGGCAACGTGTTCAAGGCCAAAGCGGTTTCCAGCGGCCCATAATAGCCCGGCGGATGCTGCGCATCTGCGCTCCCGCGATAGCTTGCGGGCATGGGCCGCGCATTGGCCGGTGGTGGCCCCAGCACGCCAAACCCGTCCAGCACCAGCGTCGGCGCGAGTTCGGGCGCAGCGCCGGCTTTTTCGATAGGCGTGGCCTCGCCGCTTTGGTGGGCGAACTCGGTGAATTTGCGCAGCATATCGACGAACAGACCCGAAAGCGGCAGGTTCGACCACTCGGGATCCGCGCTGACATGCACCAGAATGATGACGCCTTTGCCGCGTCTTTGCGCGGTTACCAGCGGCGTTCCGTCTTCCAGCATGGCCCAGGTCTTGGCGCGCAGGCCAATGTCGGGCTCGGCCAGAACCTGCCTTTGCACCGTCACCTCATGGGTGCCGCGAAGGCCGAAGAACGGGCTGGAAGCGTCAAAGGGTGCGAGCTTTTTGGGGGTCTCCCACGACATCGCCCCGCCCAGCGTGCGGTCACCGCTGCGCAGGCGCACCGGCAGCAAGTCGTCGGATGCCCCCGCCATATTGACACCAGCAAAGCGCACCAGCACGCCGCCGTTTTCCACAAAATCGCTCAAGGCCTGGTGGTCTTGCGGGGAAGTTCGGCCGACATCCGCCAGCACCAGCATCGAAACCTTTTGTGCGATCAGGTCGGCATAGGGGTCCAGCGCATGGCTTTGCGCAATCTGCGCAAAAGGTGCCAGCGCCCGCGACAGGTAATAAGAAGGCGAGAGGAGCGGCTGCGACTTTTCCGCCGAATCACCATTGATGATGCCAACCCGCTTGCGGCGGTTGCGCCCGTCCAGCAGCGAGACGGCCCCCGCTGAAGTCTGCCCGACCATGTCGATACGGTTGACCTGATTGCGCAATTCGAGCGGTAGTTCGAACTTGGCAATGGTGGTTTTTGCGCCCCTGAAATCGAATTGTGCGGTGCCAAGGCTCAGCCCCTTTTTGTCTCGCGCGGTTAGCACGCCCTGCAAGGTTGCATGATCATCGGCGCGCAGCACTTTGACCTGTAAATCATCGGCGGAATTGGCAGGGTCGGCCAGCGCCAGCGCGTGCTTGCCCGAAACCAGCACGGTAGCCGGGGCAAGGCCATTCAGGGTGCGGGCAAAATCATCCGCGCCACCAAAATTCAAGCCATCGGCAAGCCATAAAATCTGTGTGTCTTTATGGGTTTGCAGAAATGTCTTGAGTGCCGGCACGACGCTCATGCGGTCCGGCACATAAGGCAGTGGTTTAAGGGCGCGCAGTTTGGCCAGACTGTCGCTGGCTGGCTCCAGCGCAATGCCACCCGCATCTGGCTGGAATGTCATCAGTGCCGTGGGTTGGCCCGCGCGGCCCGCCGCCTGCAGCCGCTGCGTGGCCGCCAGCACGCGCTGGTCCCAGTCCGGCGCGGCGGGCCAGCCTGAATCCATCAAAACCAACAGCGCGCCATTGCCGCCTGTGGCCTTTGGCAAAGGGTTGAGCACCGGGCCGGCCATTGCCAGAACGATCAGGGCCGCCAGCGCCAGGCGCAAAACCAGTAGCCACCACGGCAAATGCGCCGAGGTCTTTTGGTTTGATTTCTGGTCAAGAATGAGCTTGAGCGGCGGAAACGGAATTTCCACGGGGCGTGGCGGCGTGATCTTGAGCCAATACCAGATCAATGGCAGCCCGATCAGGGCGCTCAGCACGGCGGGGAAGGCAAATCCGATTGCAAGACCCAGCATCACTCGCGCTCCCCGGCGGTGATCTGCGCCATCAGTGCCAGCACGGCCTGCGAGGCGGGGCGGTCCGTGCGGTGCACGCCAACGCTCCACCCCAGCGCCCGGGCATGGGCCTGAATGCGTTCGCGGTGCGCCATCAGGCGTTGTTGGTATATGGCCTGCAAGTTTTCTGCCTTGCCCGCCCGCAGCCGTGCGCCGCTGTCGATATCGATGAATTCAGAATGGCCGGCAAATGGAAAGGTCTCCTCGACAGGATCGGCAATCATGATGATATGCCCACGAGCCCCGCGTGCCGCCAAGCGGTTGAGCGTGACGATGATTTCACCCGCCTCGCTCAGAAAATCGCCGATCAAAATGGCCCGCGCCCGTTGCGGCAAAGCGCTGCCAGCTGGCAATTCGCTATTGGGTTGCGTTTCCACCAGTTCCTGGCCAATCCGCTCGACAATGTCACGCGCAGCGCGTGGCGGGGCAACATCCAGCACACCTACCCTTTCACCGCCGCGCACCAGAAGGTCAGCGATGGCAAACATCAGTATCAGCGCCCGGTCGCCTTTGCTCTCAAGCGCCAGATCCGACATGAAATTCATCGAAGGCGAGGCGTCCGCCCACAGCCAGATGTCATGTGCGGCTTCCCATTCACGCTCGCGCACATAAAGCCTGTCATCCCGTCCCGATCGTCGCCAATCGATTCGGTGCGCCGCTTCCCCCGCGCTATAGTGGCGAAATTGCCAAAAAGTGCCCCCGACACCGGCGCGGCGACGTCCGTGCACGCCTTGCATGACGCTTGCGGCAATCTGCCGCGCCAGGTTCATCAAGGGCGGCAGCCGTGCCGCAAGCGCCAGTCCGGCATTCTGGTGCTTCGCTTTGGGCGGCCCAGCTGTAGGATCAGGCGCGCGGATTTGCACCATGGTCTATCCAAGTCTCGCGGTCAGGCGGGTGATAACGCCAGCCAGACTCTCGCCTTCCGCCCGCGCGGCAAAAGTCAGCGCCATGCGATGTTTGAGCACCGGCTCGACAAGATGGGCAAGATCGTCGATTGACGGCGAGAGCCGACCATCAACCAATGCCCGTGCCCGTGCCGCCAGCATCAAGGCCTGCGCCGCACGCGGGCCGGGGCCCCAGGCAATCAGCTTGGTAATCTTGGGGTCGCCTTCACCCGTATCATTTGGGCGGGCAGAGCGCACGATATCGAGAATGGCCTCAACCACCGTTTCACCTATCGGCAGACGCCGCACCAGGCGTTGAATGGTCATCAGCTCTGGCGCGCTCATGGCCGCCTGCGGCGGGCTTTCCTCGGCGCTGGTGGTGGCGATCATGATGCGCTTTTCGGCTGCCCGGTCCGGATAACCCACGTCAATCTGCATCAAAAACCGGTCAAGTTGCGCTTCTGGCAAGGGATAAGTGCCCTCTTGCTCCAGCGGATTCTGTGTTGCCAGCACATGGAAGGGGCGGGGCAATTCATGGCGCACACCGGCCACCGATACGTGCTGTTCCTGCATGGCTTGCAATAGTGCCGATTGGGTGCGCGGACTGGCGCGGTTGATTTCGTCGGCCATCAGCAATTGCGCGAAAATCGGGCCCGGCAGAAAGCGGAAGCTGCGGGCGCGATCCGGGCCCTCCTCCAGAATTTCGGAACCCAGAATATCGGCCGGCATCAGATCGGGCGTGAATTGCACCCGGCGCGCATCAAGCCCGAGCACGACGCCCAGCGTCTCGACAAGGCGCGTCTTGGCAAGCCCCGGAACCCCGACCAGCAGGCCATGCCCACCGGAAAGGAGCGTAACCAGCGTTTGCTCGACAACCGTTTCTTGACCAAAGATCACCTTGCCGATGGCGAGCTTTGCCGCCGCAATTTTTTCGAGGGCCGCTTCAGCCGCATGCTCTATGCCCGCGTCCATCGCAATGGCGGATGTTTCCGTTGAGGCACTCATGAATTCTCCAATCTTGTGGAACCGCTACAGGCAGACTTAAGGGATACAATTACATTGTCGATCCACATCCACATAAAAACCATGCTATCTTCGCACACATCGTGAATTTAGACGCAAGATGGGTGCCAGATTATGGCAGATAGCAGCAATACAGAAATATCGAAATCACCCTGTTCGAAACTTGTCGCGCAGCCGCTGGGCGCTTTGGCAGATAATGTTTCGCGGGCCAGCAAGGTTGCCAAGGACAACAAGAAATCCTGGGACCCGCCGTTTTGCGGCTATATTGACATGCGCATCACCGCTGACGGTGCCTGGCATTACAATGGCACGCCCATCTCGCGACCGGCTATGGTGCGGCTGTTCGCTTCGGTCTTGCGCAAGGAAGCCGATGGCTACCGGCTGGTTACACCTGTGGAAAAGGTCGGCATCCAGGTGGATGATGCGCCCTTTGTCGCGGTGGAAATGCGTGTGGAAGACGCCGCCGATGGCCAGGTCATTCATGTGCGCACGAATTTGGACGAATGGATCGACCTTGGCCCGGACCACGCCCTGCGGTTTGAGCTTGGCACGGCCAATGGTCTCAAGCCCTATATTCAGGTTCGTGATGATCTCTGGGCCTTGGCCAGTCGCCCCCTGACGCATGAGTTGACATCCCGGATCGAAGCTGGCTCCGGGCCGAACGCCAATTTTTACGGCATTTCTTCCAATGGCCGCTTTTTCAAGGTGGCAACGATCGAAGAGCTTGAGGCTCTGATGTGAGCGATTTCTACCGTATTGCCTCCAGCCATTTGCTCCCGGCACCGCCCGCCGATGCCTTCTTGCAAAATGGTCGGCCCCCGCAAGGCGATCATCTCAGCCCCGAGGAATGGGCCAAGGTCGGCGCGCGCCCGGCAGCAGTGCTTGTGCCCGTGGTCAGCCATGCCGGCGGCGCAACCATTTTGCTCACCAAACGCGCCGCGCATTTGCGTTCGCATTCGGGCCAGATTGCATTTCCCGGCGGGCGCATTGATGCGGGGGATGATGGGCCGTTGGCTGCCGCATTGCGCGAGGCGCATGAGGAAACGGGCCTGCAGGCCAGCCAGATCGAGACGCTCGGCTATCTCGATGCCTATCAGACAGGCACCGGCTACCGCATCGTGCCGGTTGTGGCGCGTGTGTATCCGCCCTTGCTGCTCCAACCCAATGCCGATGAAGTGGAAGCGGCTTTTGAAGTTCCGCTCGATTTCTTGATGGACCCTGCCAACCACCGGATCGAGACGCGGCAGTGGCAGGGGCGCGAGCGGCGATTTTATGCAATGACTTTTCACAACCACTATATATGGGGCGCTACCGCAGGCATTTTGCGCAATCTTTATGAGAGGCTTTACCTCTAATGCTAAGGGAAATACTGGATCCATTGGCGTTGTTTGCCACACCCTTCCTGATTTATGCCTTGTTGATGCCCGCGATAGCCGCGCGTTTTCCAAAAGAAAGTCGTTGGTCGCGGGGGCATGTTTCGGTTTTGGCCCTGATTGGCCTGACGATGGCGCTGGTTGGCGTTCTGGCATTCGGTTTCAGCGCCAAGCGCCACTTTGGCCAATATGTGCCCGCCCATATTGAGAACGGCCAGCTCATGCCCGGCCATATGGATTGACGGTCATGGAATTTTCGCGAGCGGACTTTTCAAGATTGCTTGCCGAGCCCGGCGTTTCAACCATCCTGCGGCTGATCAATCAGGGTGGGTATGAGGCCCGCATTGTCGGGGGCGCCGTGCGCAATGTGCTGATGGGCTTGCCTTCCAAGGATATTGACATTGCCACGACGGCAACCCCGCAGCAGGTGATGGCTCTGGCCGCGCGCATGCAGATTCGCGCGCTGCCGGTGGGTCTGGCCCATGGCACCGTGACTTTGGTGGTGGGCGGACAGAATTTTGAAATCACCACCTTGCGCCAGGATGTGGTCACCGATGGCCGCCACGCCAAAGTCAAGTTCAGCCAGGACTTTGCCGTCGATGCCGCGCGCCGCGATTTCACCGTCAATGCGCTTTCCTTGTCGCTGGATGGAACGCTGCATGATTATGTCGGCGGGTTGGCAGATATAAAGGCCCGGCACATCCGCTTCATCGGCAACCCCGCGCAGCGCATAGCCGAGGACCGTCTACGCGTCCTGCGGTTTTTTCGCTTTTACGCGGTCTATGGGCAGGGCGCGATTGACGCCGCCGGCCTCAAGGCGGCGATTGCGGCCCGCCAGCAATTGTCGCAGCTCTCGCCTGAGCGACTGCAAGCGGAAATGGGGCGACTGCTGGATGCGGCAGATCCGGTGCCTACTTTGCAGATCATGGCCGACACCGACATTCTGCCCTGCATCATCGGCGGCATGGCCTATCCGAACCGGGTAAGAAATCTGCTGCGTGCTGTGCCAACAGCGGATCGGACGCAGCGGCTTGCCGCGCTGGCGGTGACGGTGGCGGAGGATGCGGACCGGTTGCGGGATCGCCTGCGCCTGTCCAACGCCGTGTACAAGCGTCTGCATGCCGCCGCCGGTATACTGTCGGGGTGGCATGGTCGCGCCCTGCCACCGAGCCAGCATGAGCTAATGGCAGCCATGCTGGTGCATTCGCGCCCCGCGACGCTCGACGGGCTGGCGCTTGTATTGGCGCAGGCACCCCGTGAGGCGGCCCAGGCCTTCGGCGATACCATTCGCCTGCTGCGCGATGCCAAGCCACCAAAGCTGCCGCTTTCGGGCATGGATGTCCTGAAATCGCAGCCAATGGCGGGTGCGAGGGTTGGACAGATTCTCAAAGCTTTGCAGGCGCGCTGGATTCGCGCCGGTTTCCCCAATGGGCCGGCCGCATTGTCGGCTTTGCTGGAAGAGGCGATTGCCAGCGTCGAAAAAGACGCAGGACAATAGGGCGCTCTAAAGACTCCCCTTTGCCTTGGATCCGTGCCAGAATGTTGTCAGGGAACCGTTCCATGAGCCTGAAGCGCCAACATCCGCAGGAAATTGCCCGTGTGCTGGGTGAGCGCGCGCGTGCCTATCGTCGCGGTGGCAATGATGAAACCTCGATCTGGCGACGCGAGACCTTCACGCTGCCGCGCGAGGAGGCGCGCCAGAAAGCCCGCGAATGGTTCGATCAATACCCCAAGGCCGCCTATATGACGGAAGTGGAATTCTGGCGCGATTTGGGGGATGACAGAATCGAGTTCACGCTTCGCCGCCTGCCTTCAGCCGACTAACGGCGCACCGGCAATATCATCCCTAAACCACATCTGGGGTTTCCCAGGCCAGATGCTGGCCCGCATCCACTGCGATCATCTGTCCGGTAACCCCGCTGGCACCTGCCAGATAAGCCACGGCATCGGCGATTTCACCCAACCCGATCGGACGTTGCAGCGGCACGGCGTGCGCCTCGCGGGCAAAATCTTCCGCTGTCTGGCGGGAATTGGCCAAAGTGGGGCCGGGGCCAACCGCATTGACGCGAATGCGGGGTGCAAAAGCTTGTGCCATGGTCTGTGTCGCCGTCCATAGCGCGCTTTTGGAGAGGGTATAGGTAAAGAAGTGCGGATTGAGCCGCCATACCCGCTGGTCAATGATGTTGATCACCGCGCCCGAGGCCAATGCGCTTTGGCTGGCCAATGCCTGCGCCAGCACGCAGGGCGCGCGCAGATTGATCGCCATATGTCGCTCAAAACCCGCAAGCGTGAAGGCCATAGCTTCGTCTGGCTCGAACAGCGACGCATTGTTGACCAAAAGATCAACGCAGCCAAAAGCGGCGATCGCCTGCGGCATCAAACCATCGACTTCGGCAGCATCGGCAAGGTCAGCTGGCAAGATTATGGTTTTGCAACCATGGGATGCCAATGATGCGGCGAGGTCTCGCGTCGTCTCAATGGAGCGTGCCGAGCAATGCAGCACGAGGTCATAGCCCTCGCGTGCCAATCTCGTCGCAATGGCACCGCCGATGCGCCGGGTGGCACCAGTAACGAACGCGACCTTTTTCCTCATTGGCTCCATAACCTGCATTCATAGTGCAATAGCCACCGCTGACAAGCTCACTTTAGGCAAAAGTCGCACGCCTACAGTGCAGGCAGCTTGATCGAAATTTTGTCCAGAGTCGTTTTGCAATATAGTTTTTGATGATTGATAGAAGTAACAAAACATTAATCATAAAATTATCCTCTAAATTCGAGGCTAATGAATGGTTATTGGCGAAAAATGCCTCATTTTATCTTCGTAAACAAACAGTAAATTGATTTATTAAAATTTCACAATTTAGCCAATTGTTGCCGATATATTGCCACATTTGCAAAGTTTGTTGTGGTTGAAAAGGCACAGACTTTGAAAACGATTTGGGCTATAACAAATTCACGTTCGGATGAGCATTTGTGAGCGCTCAGCCGATGAATTCCAGTTTGGAGAAATTTGAAATGAAGAAAATTATCGTTAGCGGCATTATCGCCACCACCCTCGGTTTTGCCAGCGCAGCTATGGCTGCCGACTTGCCCCGTCGTGGTGAGGCTCCAGCGCCTGCGCCGGTTTATGCGCCCGCTCCTGTCTATAACTGGACCGGCTTCTATGCTGGTGTGAACGGCGGCATCGACACCGGCAGCTTCTCGTCCGGCGGCAAGAATGCATTCGGTTCCAACACCGGCGGCGCTTTCGGTGCAACTCTGGGTTATAACTACCAGATGGGCCAGTTTGTAACCGGCATTGAAGGCGATTATGACTTCCAGAGCTTTAAGGCCTCGAAGCAGATCGGCACCACGAACTACAAGGCCAGCGTTTCTTCGCTTGGCACCATTCGCGGCCGCCTCGGCTACGCCATGGATCGCTCGCTGCTCTACGTGACCGGCGGTTACGCTTTCGGCACCACCAACTTCCGCGTGGCCGATGCGACGATCCCTTACTTCGCCAAGGATAGCGGCCTTCGCGGCGGTTATGCGCTGGGTGCGGGTATCGAATACGCCTTCACCAACAACATCTCGGCCAAGGGTGAATATCTCTATACCTCGCTGCAGCCCAAGAATGAGTTCGCAGGGCCGGTTGCCGTCAAGTCGGGTGCCAATATCTCGAACATCCGCTTCGGTTTGAACTACAAGTTCTAAATTCCGACATTTCCGACAAGAACCCGGCGGCCGCAAGGCGCGCCGGGTTTTTTATGTTTGCGCCTCTGGCCGCTGCGCCCAAAGCAGCGCTTGCACTTTGATTGGGCTTGCATTTATAAAACCCGCGCGGATGCGTTAGCGGAGCCTTTCTGGCAAGGCTTAAAACAAAAAGCACAACGCCATAAAAAGGATGCTGTTTTGCCCATGACTGCCAAAGGCCAAATCCTCCGGATCGGGGCCGCTTTGCCCGCGCCTCTGGCACCATGAAACGGCCAATCACCGAGCATGCCCGCCGTTTGCTGGCCCAGGCCATTCCCGCCATGGTGGTGGAGATCAAATCGACGCAAGGCGCAACGCCGCGCGACAAGGGCACCGCAATGCTGGTGACGGCCGAGACCGTTCATGGCAGCATCGGCGGCGGCCGCATGGAATGGGATGCCATCAACACCGCCCGCAAGTTATTGAAGAGCCGCGACAAGAATGAGCATGTTCTCGATGTGGCGCTCAACGCCTATCAGGGCCGGGAGGGCCATTTGCGCCTGCGCATTGGCGTCTTGACACAAAGCCGCCTTCTCAACATCGAAGCTTTTGAAACGATGGAGGAAGCAGCGATGCCAACCGTGCTGCTTTTTGGCGCAGGGCCGGTTGGCCAGTCCTTGATGAAAGCGCTGGCACCCTTGCCGCTGCATAGCCGCTGGATCGAGGACCGCCAGCATTTTGCCGCGGGTGAAGAGGTGGTGCAAACCCCGCATGTGCTCGATGAAGTCGCCAAGGCACCGGCCCATTCGGCCTTTGCCGTGATGACCTATTCGCCGACGCTCGACCATCTGATCTGCGCCAGTGTGCTGGAGCGGGGTGATTTTGCCTATCTGGGCGTTGTCGGATCTGAGGCGAGAAAGCAGAATCTCGTCGCCTCGTTTCGGCAATTGCAAATTCCCGAAGCCCAGATCGCGCGAATTGCCTGCCCGATGGGCGGTGCGCGCCTCGACAAGCGGCCCGAAGTGATCGCAGCGCTGGCCGCAGCCGAGATATTGCTGGCGCTTGCACCCCAATCAGAGCCGCCGCTTTAAGCGTCCGATAGCCGAATGCGCAAAATATCGTGCAGGAAGGCAACCAGATCGCTGGTCACGTAATCGACGCTGGTTCTGGCGTTCAATGGCGCACCTTCTGGCTCAACCAAAATGGTTTTCATGCCGTGGGCATGCGGAACCGCGAGGTTCTTGGCCAGATCCTCGAACATGGCAGCGGTGGAGGGGACAATGCCGTGCTTCTCGAAAAACCGCTCGTAAATGACAGGATCGGGCTTTGGTTTGAATTCGGCCGCCTCAATATCGAATATCGCCTCGAAATGATCGGCAATGCCCAATTGTTTCAAGGTCTCTTGCGCGTGAAAATGGGAACCATTGGTGAGCACCAGCTTGCGCCCCGGCAAGGCCGCGATTGCCGCGCCCAAAGGCGGGTTGGGGGGCAGGTTTTCGCGGTTGATGTCGTGCACGAATTTCAAATAGGCCTTGGCCTCAACCTGATGCTCCAGCATCAGCCCGCGAAGGCTGGTGCCGTATTTGTCATAATAGAACTTTTGCAACGCGAACGCGCTCGACGCATCCAGATTCAGGTTTTGCGCAATGAACGTGGTAATGCGCTGGTCAATCTGCGGCCACAGGTCCGACCCGAACGGATACAGCGTGTTATCCAGATCAAAGACCCAGGTATCGACGCCAGCAAAATCATCCGCCCGCACCCTGTGATGCGGCTTTCCCAAGGGTTGATGTTTCACCTTGTTATCAACGTTCCGGCACCATGGTCGGTAAGCAATTCCACAAGCACGGCATGGGGCTGCTTGCCATCGAGGATGACCACGCCTTCCACGCCCTGTTCGAGGGCATAAATGCAGGTCTCGACCTTGGGAATCATGCCGCCGGTTATGGTGCCATCGGCGATCAGGCCATGGATGGCATCCATCCGCAATTCCTTGATGAGTTGGCCATCCTTGTCGAGCACGCCCGGCACATCCGTCAGAAACAGCAGGCGTTTGGCACCCAGGGCACCGGCTATCGCACCGGCGAAGGTATCGGCATTGACATTGTAGGTCTCGCCATCGGCACCCTGCGCCACGGGGGCAAGCACAGGAATCAATTCGCGGCCCAGCACCTGATCGAGAACGGTGGTATCGACTTTGCTTGGCTCTCCGACAAAGCCGAGATCCACAGCATTCTCAATGTTGGAATCGGTCATGCCCGCGCTGCGCGACAGCTTTTTGGCGATGACCATATTGCCATCCTTGCCGGAAAGACCAATGGCCCGACCGCCGGCAGCATTGATGAAGCCGACAATTTGCTTGTTGATGGAGCCGGCCAGCACCATTTCCACGATTTCCACCGTTTCCTTGTCCGTGACCCGCAAGCCGCCGGAGAAATGCGACTTGATACCCAGCTTGGCCAGCATCGCGCCAATTTGCGGGCCGCCGCCATGCACCACCACCGGGTTCACGCCCGATTGTTCCAGCAAAACCATATCCTTGGCAAAGGAGCGGGCGACGGCTTCGTCCCCCATGGCATGGCCGCCGTATTTGACCACGACCACCGCGTCATCATAACGCAGCATGTGCGGCAAAGCCTGCATCAAAACTTCGGCCTGCTCTTGCGGGCTGCCTTTCAGCATTTCAGTCATGTCCCTGCCATTTCAAGAAGTGTCATGACGAGGGTTTTACCCGAATTTGGGGGCGGCTCAAGTGAAAACGGCGGGTTATCCCGATCTGTCGCCACTAACCGCAGGCCCCCGCAAGGGATCAGCCCTCGCGCTTGGCGGCCTTAACAAATTTCTTGATGATACGCTCACGTTTCAGCCGCGAAATATGATCGATGAACAATACGCCATTCAAATGGTCGATTTCGTGCTGAAGCGCCGTGGCCAGTAGGCCGTCGGCTTCCAGTTCCACCGGTTTGCCGGTTTCATCCTGAAACCGCACCTTGACGCGCGATGGCCGCTCGACCTCCTCATAAAAATCAGGAATCGACAGGCAACCTTCTTCATAGGGGGACATTTCGGGCGAAACCCAGATAATTTCGGGATTGATCACGAATATCGGCTTTTTCTCTTCTTCTTCCTTGCGGGCCAGATCAATCGTCAGAATCCGCTGCTCAACCCCGACCTGAATGGCGGCAAGCCCGATTCCCGGTGCGTCATACATGGTCTCCAGCATGTCATCGAGCAGACGCCTGAGCGGCACATCAAATGTCATGACCGGCTTGGAAACCAATCGCAAACGTGGATCGGGGAGGCTCAAAATTGGTAAAATTGCCATTCGGTGCTTCGCTTCTTCGTGAAAATGGGGCCCTGCGTCTCGATAATGCCAAATTGGCCGCGCTGCAATCCTTGACGTTCTATTTTTGTTCGCGTATTCTAGCGTTTATGAACGAGAATGATCACGAATCACCAAGGGCGAGGCACCGTTGACCCGGCTATTATTCACGGCTTTTGGTTATCCCGTGACGCTGGCCGATGGGTTGATCGCCGCCGCCGGTCTCATGCTTTTGTTGCTGGTGCTGGTTTTGGTGAGCACAAGGCGCAGCGCGCGTGAGCGCGAACTGGAGGCTTTGGCATTGGCGATGCGAACCCGCCAACTCGACGAGCGCATGGCCGAATTGAACAAATCCAGCGCCGAACTTTCGGGCCGCATGCAGACCATGGCGCAGGTGTTTGGCGAGCGGCAGGGAGATTTTCAGCGCCTCGTGGCCGAGCGGCTTGATGCGGTTGGGCAGCGTGTGGGGCAGGGCATTGAAGGGGCCAGCCGCACCACGGGCGAGCAGCTGAACAAGCTCAATGAGCGCTTGGCCGTGATCGACGCCGCGCAAGCGCGCCTCACCGGCCTGACGCAGGAAGTGGTTGGCCTGAAGGATATTTTGGCCAACAAACAGACGCGCGGTGCCTTTGGCCAGGGACGCATGGAAGCAATCGTGCGCGATAATCTGCCCAGCGACGCCTATCAGTTTCAGTTCACGCTGAAAAACGGCGCGCGGCCGGATTGCGTTATTCAATTGCCCGGCGACGACCGCTGGATGGTGGTTGACGCAAAATTTCCGCTGGAGAATTTCACCGCGCTGAAGGACTGCGAGACCGAGGAGCAGCGCAAACCCGTGCGCGCCGCCATTCGCACCGATATTGGCAAGCACATCAAAGACATCAGCGACCGTTATTTCATCGCTGGCGAAACCCAGGACATTGCCGTGCTATTCGTGCCGGCCGAATCGATTTTCGCCGATCTTGCCGAACATTTTGATGATGTGGTGCAAAAGGCGCACCGCGCCCGCATCCTGATTGTTTCGCCATCGCTCTTGATGATGGCGATCCAGGTCATGCAAGCAATTGTGCGGGATGCGCGGGTGCGTGAACAGGCCCACCAGATCCAGACCGAGGTGCGCAATCTGGTGGAAGATGTGGTGCGCCTGCGCGAACGTGTGGCCAAACTCGACACGCATTTCCGGCAGGCGCAAGAGGATATTGTCACCATCAATACCTCCACCGAGAAGATCAATCGCCGCGGCGATCGCATCAGCCAGCTGGATTTCCGCGAGGAAGCCGACAGCGCCAGTCTCAATGTCAAATTCGAATTGAAGCGCGCCGCGAGCTAGGGCAGGGCCCACTCCCGACATCGCCCGATGATCCGGCTCCAGGCCGCAATCTTCGCCAAATGTAAATGGCCCAACCAGCCACAGACCGGGAATGTGCCGCGTCAAATTCACGCCTTTGTGAACCCGACACGCCGCTACTTTGGCTCACGCAATCGTGATTGAACATAGGATTGATTGCCTATTTTTTCACATCATCACGAATGTGTGATTTGCATTAACGCAAATTATGGAATTTTGAAGCCAAAAATTCTCAAAAAACCTGCAAAAATGCCAAATTGAAAAAAGTTTCATGCAAAAAACGCATACCTAGTCATCGCAAACATAAGAATAAATGCCGCATTTCGGACACGATCGGGCGTATGATCACAACCATCAACAGCGCATATTTCGCTGTTACAAATGGAGAATACATCATGCGTAACATCCTCACTCTTTCTGCTCTCGCCGTAGTTGCCACCCTGACAGCGACCTCTGCATTCGCTGGCCCGAACGATGAAGCCTTGGGTGCCCCGACTGCCTTGCAATATGCCACCATGCAGCCTGCCATGACCGGCGTTATGCATGCCGGCCCTGTCGCCTTGTTCTATGGCAACGGTGCCAACCAGACGGTTGATTCCAGCCAGACGGTGGACCGCGCAGTCGGCAGCCTCAACGCCGGCAATTGATCCGGCTTGCGACAGCGCCTGATATTTAGGTCGGGTTTGTCGCGGGATTTATAAAAAAGAGTGCGCGGGTGAACCCCGCGTGCTCTTTTTTTTTGGCTAAATGCCGCAGCGCATGGCGACGGCCCCGGCCCGCAAGATTGCAATCCCTGAAAGCGCCAACTCTTGCGCGCAGCACCTCTTGCCTAAGGTGGGTGGTTTCTGGCACTGAATAGGTAACGTCCATTCAATTTTTCACAGGATCCCCCATGTCCACCTTCAAAGCCATTCGCATCGACAAGGGCGAAACTTCGAGTCACGCCTCTTACGTTGATTTTTCCGAAGCTGATTTGATGGATGGCGATGTGACCGTGCGGGTCTCTCATTCCAGCATCAATTACAAAGACGGCTTGGCGATCACCGGAAAATCCCCGGTCGTGCGCCGTTTCCCGATGATTCCGGGTATCGATTCGGCCGGTATCGTCGAGGCTTCCACCCACAAGGATTTCAAGCCAGGTGACGCCGTTCTGCTGACCGGTTGGGGCGTCGGCGAAACCCATCTGGGCGGCCTGGCGCAAAAGCTGCGCGTCAAGGGTGATTGGCTGGTGCCCATGCCCAAGGGCTTGGACGCCCATAGCGCAATGGCCATCGGCACCGCAGGCTTTACTGCCATGCTCAGCCTGCTGGCGCTGGAGCGTCACGGCATGACGCCTGCGCATGGATCGGCTTTGGTCACCGGGGCTGCCGGCGGCGTCGGTTCTGTTGCCACTGCGCTTTTGCATAAGGCGGGGTATCACGTCATCGCCTCGACCGGTCGCCCTGAAGAGAGCGAATATCTGTTCGGCTTGGGAGCCGATGAAATTCTGGACCGCGCCACTCTGAGCGAGCCTGGCCGTCCGCTCGGCAAGGAGCGCTGGGCTTGCGCGATCGATGCGGTTGGCTCCCATACGCTGGCCAATGCGCTGGCACAAACCCGATATGGCGGCGCTGTTGCCGCCTGCGGACTGGCGCAGGGCATGGATTTGCCCACCTCGGTGGCCCCCTTCATCCTGCGCGGCATATCCTTGCTGGGCATTGATTCGGTTATGTGCCCGCAGCCGCTGCGCCGTGCCGCCTGGCAGCGACTGGCCACCGATCTGGATCACGACAAGATCGCCAGCCTCACCATCGATATTCCCTTCTCGCAGGCCATTGAAGCGGGTGCGGCCATTTTGAGCGGCAAAATTCGCGGCCGTGTCGTTGTGAAGATTGACGAATGACACGCACCCAACCCGGCAAGCCCGGTCTGCTTTTTGATCTTGACGGCACGCTCACCAATGCCGATCACTTCCACCATGCGGCGTTCAATGTGCTACTGGCGCAGTCTGGACGCCAGATTGATCAGGCACAGTTTCATGCGAAAGTGATGGGCCGCGCCAATGCCGTGATTTTTGCCGAGCTGTTTCCGGACGTCCCGCCCTCGCTGCACAAGGTGCTGGCGGATGAAAAGGAGGCGCAATACCGCGCGCTGGCCCACACGCTTCACCCGCTGCCGGGCCTCGTAGCCTTGCTGACGCAGGCGCGGGCGCAAGGCGTAGCCTGCGTTGTCGTCACCAATGCACCGCGCGCCAATGCCAAGCATTCGATTCACGCTTTGGGTCTCACCCAATATTTCAGTGCGGTAGTATGCGGCGAGGAATTGCCGCATTCCAAGCCCCATCCGCTCCCCTATGAAGAGGGGTTGCGACTGGCCGGTATTGATGTGGCGCATGCCGTCGGCTTCGAAGATTCGATCGCGGGCCTGCAGGCCGGCATCGCCGCAGGCCTGCCGATGATGGGCATGACCACCGGCCTCTCGGCTTCGACTTTGACCGGCGAGGGCGCAACCCTCGCCATTGCCGATTATACCAGCCTGGAAATGCTGGGATTTGCCAGCGCCCGTTGCGGGGTAAATCTGGCTGGCGGGAGGTAGAACATGGGTGGGCGGATTTTGCTATTTCAATTGGGCGACACGCCCGTTTATGCCAATGCCACCATTTTCATTCTGCTGCTGTTCTGCTTTATCAGTTATGGCACGTCGCCGCTGCCGCAATCCCTGGCGCTGGGCTTCATTTATGCGCTGGGTGTGCTGGTCTCCATCCTGCTGCACGAATTCGGACATTCGCTGGTGGCGCGCCAATTCGGCATCAAGACAAACGCGATTGAGTTGCATGGGCTTGGCGGGTTTTGTCATCTCGCCAGATCGCCCAAATTGCGCTGGCAGTCCATCGCCATCTCGATTGCCGGGCCATTGGTCAATCTGGGCCTTTATTGGGTCGCCCGGCACGAATTGCTCAGCCTGATGCAAACCAGCATTACCATCGACCCGTCGGGCAATCCAACGGCGGGCACGCCCTTGCCACATGCGCTTCTGGTGGCCATCGCCAGCTTTGCCACCGCCAATTTCATCATGTTCGTGTTCAACATGCTTCCGGCGTTTCCGCTGGATGGCGGGCGCGCCCTTCGTAATTTTTTGGGCTATCTGATGCGCGATCAGTTTGCCATTCGCATCATCGCCATTCTCGGAATGCTGATCGGCGCACTGACGCTTTTATCGATGTTGCAGTTTGGCATTGGCATTATCTTTGTGGGCCTGTATCTGCTGTTTGAGAATTATCAGGCTTTTCAGGACGCAAAATGACGCAGGAAATTCCCCAAACCACCCTCGTGAAGCCCATGCTGCCGCGAGGTTTTGCTGATCGCAATGCCGCCGATGTCGCGGGCACGAACAAAATGCTGGCAGAGATTGGCCGGGTTTATGCGCTCTATGGCTTTGCTGCGCTTGAAACACCATTCATTGAGACCACGCAGGCCCTTGGCAAATTCCTGCCCGATACCGATCGCCCCAATGCCGGGGTGTTTTCGTTTCAGGATGATGACGAGCAATGGCTGTCGCTGCGCTATGATCTCACCGCGCCACTCGCGCGTCACGTCGCCGAGAATTTTGACGCCATCCCCAAGCCCTACCGCACCTGGCGGGCCGGTTATGTGTTTCGCAATGAAAAGCCCGGCCCTGGTCGCTTTCGCCAATTCATGCAATGCGACGCCGATACCATTGGTTCGGCCAGCCTCGCCGCTGACGCAGAAATCTGCATGATGGCCGCCGATACGCTTGAGGCACTGGGCATCAAGCGCGGCGATTATGTGATAAAGGTCAATAATCGCAAAGTGTTGGATGGGGTTTTGGAAGCGGCAGATCTGGGCGGTGATGACAAGGCCGCCACTCGCCTCATCGTGCTGCGCGCCATCGACAAACTGGATCGGCTCGGGTTGCCCGGCGTTCGCCAATTGCTGGGGGCCGGCCGCAAGGATGACAGCGGCGACTTTACCAAAGGTGCGGGACTGGCGCCAGACCAGATCGAAAAGGTCGTGGATTTTCTGGGCGGCAGCACCAGCGCGCTGGTAGGCAATGACGGGCTCGCAGAACTCGCCGAGATCGCGGGCCTGTTGCAGGCCGCAGGCTATGGCGAGGACCGGGTGCGCATTGACACGTCTGTGGTGCGCGGTCTGGAATATTACACCGGCCCGGTGTTTGAGGCAGAGCTTACCTTCGAGGTCAAGGGCGAGGATGGCAAGCCGGTGCGCTTTGGCTCGGTCGGTGGCGGCGGGCGTTATGACGGCCTTGTCGGGCGCTTCCGCGCCGAGAGCTTGCCGGCAACCGGGTTTTCGATCGGGGTTTCAAGGCTTTATGCCGCGCTGCGGGCCATTGGCAGCCCGCTCGTGAATGCCGCCAAAATGGCGGGGCCCGTGGTGGTGCTGGTCATGGATCGCGATCAGATCGCCAGTTATCAGGCGCTGGTTGCGACGCTTCGGCAAGCGGGCATTGCCGCCGAAATGTATCTAGGTGCCGCCGGCATGAATGCGCAATTGAAATATGCGGACAAGCGTGGCTCACAATGCGCAGTCATTCAAGGCTCCAACGAGCGAAGCGCTGGCGAGGTGGTCATCAAGGACCTGATTCTGGGTGCCTCGCTTAGCGGTGCCACCAAGGATCGGGCGGATTATCTGGAACTCAAGCAAAAGGCCCAGTTTGCGGTCAAGACGCCAGCCATGGTCGAGGCAGTCCAGCAGGTGCTGGCGCGCCATAAATAGCGCCCCGCATGGCTGCGGGCGCGCGCCGTTAAGCCTATCCTGTTTCAGTTGCCCGCTTGCCCCTCGCCAAAACCTGCCCGGCTTGCTAAAGCTCGCCGCAAAGAGGGAATGAAAGTGACGAACCAATTACCGGAAGCCGAACGCGCGGTGGCCATGCTGGCGCAACTGGAAGAGGCGGGCTATGCGCGCGCCGAACCGTCGATATTGCAGCCTGCCGCGATATTCCTCGAAACCTCCGGTGAGGAATTGCGGGGCCGCCTGTTCTTGACCAGTGACGCCTCGGGTGAGGAATTGTGCCTGCGCCCCGAATATACCATTCCCCTGTGCAAGGACTGGCTCGCCAACCAGGCCGGCAATACCCACCCGGCGGCCCCGGCGCAATTTTCCTACCTTGGCCCGGTATTTCGGGCGCGCACCGATGCGGCAGGGGAATTTGTGCAGGCGGGTCTGGAGAGTTTCGGCCGCACCGATCTTTCGGCGGCTGACGCAGAAATACTGGCCTTGTCGCTGTCGAGCGCGGCGCTGGCGGGCGCGGGTGAGTTGGATGTGACTTTCGGCGATGCCGCACTTTTCTCGGCCTTGTTGCGGGCTTTGGGCCTTTCCGCGCCATGGCAGCGCCGCATCTTGCGTGGCCACATGCGCGGGCAGAAGCTCGAAGCAATCGTGGCGGGCCTGGGCGCAGGCCGCACCGATCATTCCGGCGTGCTGGCCGCGCTGGAAGGCGTCGATAAAAAGGGCGCGCGCGCCCTTGTCGAGGATTTGTTGTCAATTGCCGGCATTTCATCGGTGGGTGGGCGCTCGGCTTCCGAAATCGCGGATCGGTTTCTCGAACAGTCCAGTTTGCGCGCAACCGGTGCCTTTGCCCCGGAAAAGCGGGCGGTGCTGGAATCTTTTCTGGCTATTTCGGGTGATCCGGACACCGCTTTTGCGCAGATGAAGTCGCTGGCGGCCAAAGCGGGCCTCGATCTGGATACGCCCTTCGCCGATTTCAGTGCCCGGCTTGGCTTCTTCAGCGCGCATGGGCTTGATTTGCGCAAGCTGCGGTTTGAGGCCGGCTTCGTGCGCAATCTCGATTATTATACGGGTTTCATGTTCGAGGCGCGCCATCGCAAAGCCGCAAAGCCAATCATCGGCGGCGGCCGTTATGATAATTTGATTGCGCGCCTGAATGGCGGGAAAGCGGTTCCAGCGGTGGGCGCTGCCATCTGGATGGGCCGAATTGCGGAGATAAATCAATGAGCGCCTCGGCCCCACTCGTGCTTTGCGTGCCTTCCAAAGGGCGCTTGCAGGAAAATGCCAATGCCTTTTTTGCGCGTGCCGGTCTTGATGTGGTGCAGGCGCGTGGCGCGCGTGACTATCGCGGCGCGCTGGCCCAATTGCCGGGCGTGGAAATTGCGTTTTTGTCTGCATCCGAGATCGTTGGCCAATTGGCCGCAGGCACCGCGCATCTGGGTGTTACGGGGGAAGATCTGGTGCGCGAAAGCGTGCCCGATGTCAATGCCCGGCTTGAATTATTGACGCCGCTCGGCTTTGGCCACGCCAATGTCGTTGTCGCAGTGCCGGAAGCCTGGATCGATGTGGCAACCTTGCATGACCTTGAGGATGTGGCGGCGGCTTTTCACGCCCGCCATGGTGTCCGGATGCGCGTTGCCACCAAATATGTGAACATCACTCGCCGCGCCTTTGCCGCGCATGGCGTGTCCGACTATCGCATTGTCGAAAGTTTGGGCGCGACCGAGGGCGCACCCGCCGCTGGCCAGGCCGAATTGATCGTGGACATCACCACCACCGGCGCCACCTTGCGCGCCAATGCGCTTAAAGTGCTGGATGACGGCGTTCTTCTGCGCTCGCAAGCCAATTTGGTCGCCTCGCTCACCGCCGACTGGTCGCCCCATGCCCGTGAAATGGCCCGCCAGATATTGTCGCGCATTGCGGCAGAGGAAACCGCCCGCACCACCCGGCAATTGAATGTTGTGGGCATGAAGATCGATGCGGTGGCCAAGGCCCAATTGGCAGAGAAATTTGACGCGAGCTTCGCGGGCGGCGGCGAAATGGAAATCAACGCCCCGCTCAAGCATGTCGCCGAAGTCGCCGATTGGCTGCTGGCGCACGGTGCCGCAGAGGTCAAGGTCAGTCAGGCGGAAAGCATATTCAGCGCCCAGAACGCGCTATATGTGCAGTTGATGGCCCGCCTGCCGGCTTAAACTATCACATTCCCGCGTAATTGGGGCCGCCGCCGCCTTCCGGTGGCACCCAGGTTATGTTCTGCGCCGGATCCTTGATGTCGCAGGTTTTGCAATGCACGCAATTTTGCGCATTGATCACGAATTTTGGATCGGTCTTGGCCGCTTCATTGCCATAAACCACTTCATAAACTCCTGCCGGACAATAGAGCCGCGCCGGTTCGCCGTATTGCGGCAGGTTTTTGGCGATGGGGATGCTCGGGTCGGTCAGCACCAGATGCGCCGGCTGATTTTCCTCGTGATTGGTGTTGGAGAGAAAAACCGACGACAGGCGGTCAAATGTCAGTTTGCCATTCGGCTTGGCATAAGTCTTCGGGGTTACGTCGGCGAGAGGTTTCAGGCTGGCATAATCAGGCTTGCCGTGACCCACGGTGCCAAACAGGGTTGCGCCGAAAAGCTGGTTGAGCCACATGTCAATGCCACCAAGTCCAATGCCGAGCACAGTGCCAAAACGCGACCACAAGGGCTTGACGTTGCGCACCATTTTCAAATCCTTGCCGATAATCGACTGGCGCCATCCCGCCTCATAATCGGTCAGTTCATCGCCTGCGCGGCCCGATTTCAGCGCCGCAGCCACACTATTGGCGGCCTGAACGCCCGAAAGAACCGCGTTGTGTGAGCCTTTGATGCGGGCCAGATTGACAAAACCCGCTGCGCAACCCACCAGCGCCCCGCCGGGGAAACATAGTCTGGGCACCGATTGCCAGCCCCCCTCGGTAATGGCCCGCGCGCCATAGCCGATGCGCTTGGCGCCCTCGAACAACGGCGCAATCATCGGATGCGTCTTGAATTTCTGGAATTCCTCAAATGGCGACAAGGTCGGGTTATCGTAATTGAGATGCACGACAAACCCCACCGAAACCAACCCATCGCCCATATGATAGAGGAATGAACCACCGCCGACATGGTTGCCCAGCGGCCAGCCAAACGAATGCTGCACCAGCCCTGGCCGTTCCTTGGACGGGTCGATTTGCCATAATTCCTTGAGGCCGATGCCGTATTTTTGTGGCTCGCGACCAGCGCTCAAATCGTATTTCTTGATGATCTGTTTGGACAGCGACCCGCGCGCGCCCTCAGCCATAAGCACATATTTGCCGCGCAGCTCCATGCCACGGGTAAAGCCGGCGCTCATCTGGCCATCCTTGCTGATGCCCATGTCACCGGTGGCTATGCCAACCACTTCGCCCGCTTCCCCATAAAGCACTTCAGTGGCGGCAAATCCGGGATAGATTTCGACGCCCAATGCCTCCGCCTGCGTGCCCAGCCAACGCGTGACATTGCCCAGCGAAGCGACATAATTGCCGTGATTGTTCATGAGCTTGGGCATGAGCATGTTGGGCAGGCGAATACCGCCGGCCGCACCCAGAAAGTAGAACTCGTCCCGCTGCACCTTTGTCTTGATTGGGCAATCTTTGTCCGCGCGCCAGTTGGGCAGCAATTGATCGAGCCCGACCGGGTCAATCACCGCACCCGAAAGGATATGCGCGCCGACTTCCGAGCCCTTTTCCACGACAACCACGTTGATATCCGCCGATATTTGCTTGAGGCGGATGGCAGCCGACAAGCCCGCAGGCCCGCCGCCGATGATCACGACGTCATATTCCATCGCTTCACGCGCGGGCAAATCCATATGGGCGGGATTGTCAGACATTCAGGGCTCCAGTTTCATCAGGGTAGTTTAGACGTAAACCAACCAAATATAGACACAGAATTTTGGCACAGCCACCTTTTTATGCCATAAATCGGCTTATGCAATCTACTTCCGCACAGCTTGACAGGGATATTCTGGAGGCCGTTCTCGCCTGGCAGGCGGTTATGGGCGTCGATCTGGCCATTGGGGATATGCCGATCGACCGGTTCGCCCAAAGCATCACGCCGCCGCAGCAAGAAATGACGCAAGAAGCGACGCCAGAATTGCAGCGTCAACCACGGCCTGGCAAAGCCGCTTCTGCCAGCATCGCGCCACCGGCGCAGGTTGAAGCGCAGCCTGAACCCGCACGGCAAAGGCTGGAAGAAGCGCAAACCCTGGCCCAATTGCAGGCGCTTCTGGAACAGTTTGACGAATGCGCGCTCAAGTCCACTGCGGCGCGGCTGGTGTTTTCCGATGGCAATCCTGCCGCCCGCGTCATGCTGGTTGGGGATGCACCTGGCGCCGACGACGAGCGCGAAGGCCGACCGTTTTCCGGCCGCGTCGGTGCCTTGCTGGACAAGATGCTGGCGGCGATCGGGCTGGATCGCACGCAGGTCTACCTCGCCAATATGGTGCCCTGGCGCCCGCCCGGTAACCGCGCCCCCAACCCGCGCGAAATCGCGCAATTGCGTCCGTTCATTCTGCGGCAGATCGAACTGGCGCAGCCGGAATTTTTAATTCCGCTTGGCACGATTGCCATGCAAAGCCTGCTGCAGACCGATGCGCCGCCGATGCGCCTGCGCGGGCAGGCGCTGGAATTTGTGGCGGGGGCGCAGAAAATTCGCGCGTTCCCCATGCTGCACCCGATTTATCTGTTGCGTCAGCCCTCGCACAAACGCCACGCCTGGCAGGATTTGCAGGCCCTGCAGCGTGCGCTCGCGCCAGCGCCACCAAAGCCCTGAAATAGCATTGACCTTCGGCCCCAAAGTGCTGAATGATAGAGAATGTGCAGAAGCTTTTTATGCACTCCATTGATTGCCGGGAAATATCAATATGAAACTGGAAGACTTGCAGTCCGATAATATCGAAGATCGCCGCGGACAATCAGATGATGGTTCGGCGGGCGGTGGATTTGGCATTCCTGGCGTCGGTGCCGGGGGGCATCTCGGCCTTGGCGCTATTTTGATCATTGGCCTGATTTCCTATTTTACCGGTCTCGATCCGCGTATGTTGATCAATGGCGCGCAGGTATTGCAGGGCGGGGGAAGTCAGGTAGCCCAAACCGCACCCGCGTCCGCGCCAGCCCAATCAACCGCCGCCAATGACCAGATGACGCATTTCATCTCCGCCATTCTGGCCGAAAATGAGGTTGTATGGGGCCGCGTATTGCCCGCACAAAAAAACATTCCCTACGTCAACCCCAAACTGGTCCTTTACACGGGTTCGACCGCTTCGGCCTGCGGTGGCACGGCCGAGGCCTCGATGGGCCCGTTCTATTGCCCCAATGACCAGAAGGTTTACCTCGACACCTCATTTTTTGATGAAATGCGCACCAAACTCGGTGGCGGCGGCGATTTTGCCTATGCCTATGTGGTTTCTCATGAAATTGGCCACCACGTGCAAAATTTGATGGGCATTTTGCCCAAGGCTGAAGAAGCCGAACAGCGCGCACCCAACAAAGCGGCCGCCAACCATATTTCAGTCGCGATTGAATTGATGGCTGATTGTTTTGCGGGCGTATGGGCCGCCAATGCCAATCAGAAATGGCAGATTTTGGAGCCGGGCGACATTGAGCAGGCGGTGAACACGGCGCAGGCCATTGGCGACGATCGTCTGCAAACGGCGGCACGCGGCTATGCTGTGCCCGATAGTTTCACGCACGGATCTTCGGCGCAGCGCATCCAATGGTTGACGACCGGCTTAAAAAGCGGCCAGATTGACGCCTGCAACACCTTCAACCAATAGGCAGGTTTCTTTGGCTGGCGGGCTATGCCCGTCAGTTGATCGCGCGCATTTTCAGGCGTGAGACATGGGTCACTTTCAGTGATTTTGCGAGCTGGCGCAGGGTTTGGGGGGCTGCTTCCACCGGCCCGCCGCGCCGCCACAACAATGCCGCCGGATCTTGAAACGGCGACAGACGCGCCGCCAGATTTTGTGGCTCGCCCAGGAAAGCCGTGCCCTTCGCCATGGGCTCTCGCATCAAATCGTCGATCACCTCAAAGAACCCAGCAGCAGGGGCGTTTCCGGCCATTAGCAGGCCCTGCCATGGACTGGTGAAATGGCTTTGGGCGGCGAGATAGGCTTGCCCCAGATGCTGTGCCTCGTGCCAATCGCAGCCCGCCTCCTGGGCAATCTGCGTCAGCCCAGCGCTCAATGGGCCGGCCAGCCCGACCCGCGCCAGCGTGCCATGCACCACGCCGGGCACCAGCGCCGCCAAAGTGCGCACAAGTCGCCGGCCCCCCGCAGCATCGTCCAGCGCAATTTTTGCGGGCACATAGACCATTATTGAAAGCATCGCGCACCATTCATTTTTTGATAACTTTTGAAAACTTATCCACAGTCCGCTTGACTGCTGTCGATTTGATCTCTATTTGTACTTTTATTCCGTATTTGTTCTCATGAACAAAACAAGAAAAGGTGAAAAAATGTCGATCCATGCATTTTCGCAGATTGGCGATGTTTTGCCAGAATTTGCGACCTCCATCAAGACAATAGACGTTGACCGCCGCAAGGGCCGTGCCGCCACCAGCAATGCCTCAGGGCGTTTCGAGCCCGTGCAGCGCGAGGATGTGGATGATGGCTGGGGCAGCCTTGAGGCTTTGTCCGACTTCAAGACCCATATTAACATGGAGCGGCCGCGCAGTGTCATCACCACCAATGACTCGCCGGATCTGAATTTTGATCGCTCCATCAACCCCTATCGGGGCTGCGAGCATGGCTGCATTTATTGTTTTGCCCGCCCCACCCATGCCCATATGGGGCTGTCGCCGGGGCTGGATTTTGAGAGCCAGCTCTTTGTAAAGCAGGGTGCCGCCGAAGTTTTGACCCGCGAATTGTCGAACCCGAAATATCAGGTCAAAACCATTGCGATCGGCACCAATACCGACCCTTATCAACCCATCGAACGCCAGCATCGCGTAATGCGCCAGATATTGGAAGTGCTGGCCCGCAC
Organism: Hyphomicrobiales bacterium; assembly: GCA_019075865.1. Lineage (GTDB taxonomy): Bacteria > Pseudomonadota > Alphaproteobacteria > Rhizobiales > Beijerinckiaceae > REEB77. The sequence goes on from JAGXAN010000002.1 coordinate 425,554, forward strand.
CAATCATCCGGTGGGTATTGTCACCAAATCCGCGCTGGTCACACGCGATATTGATATTTTGAGCGCGATGGCGGCCAAGGGGCTGGTCAAGGTCGCGATCTCGATCACGACATTGGATCGCGAACTGGCCCGCAAGATGGAGCCGCGCGCCAGCACGCCGCAGCGCCGCCTCGAGGCAATGGAGCAATTGAGTGCGGCCGGGATACCCGTAACCTTGATGGTGGCCCCCGTCATTCCCGCCATCAATGACGCGGAAATTGAAACGATCATGACGCGCGCCCATGCCTATGGCGCCCGTGAAATCGGCTATATCATGCTGCGACTGCCGCTGGAGGTAAGTGACCTGTTCGCGCAATGGCTGCTGGAGCATTTTCCCGACAAGATCCGGCATGTGATATCGCTGGTACGCTCGATGCGGGACGGGAAATCATACGAGGCGAGCTTTGGCAAGCGCATGACCGGCACCGGCCCCTATGCGTGGATGATTGGACGCCGCGTTGAACTTGCCGCGGCCAAGATCGGCTATAATAAGAATCGCCTGAAATTGGTGACGTCCTTGTTTGAGCCGCCAGCCAGTGCCACCACGCAACTGAGCCTGTTTTGATGCTGGCAGTACTGGAAGGTTAGCCCGCAAACCGGCGGCGTGATAATCCATTGCCGAGACGGCAGCCGCGCTGGTATAGCTTGGCCCATCGAGGCGATTTGCGGGTGAGGGCCATTTCACAACCGGATTTTACGCATGAACAGACGGCCATGGCGCGCGGCTTTCGCTGGATCGCGGGGGTGGACGAGGTGGGTCGTGGGCCGCTCGCCGGCCCGGTCACCGCCGCCGCCGTTATCCTTGACCCTGACAATATCCCGCCGGGGCTGAATGATTCCAAGCAATTGCGTCCCGCCCGCCGCGACGCGCTTTATGATTTGATTCTCGAAAAAGCACTGGCTGTCTCGGTTGCCAGTGTCCCGGCGGCGATGATTGACCGGGTCAACATTCGCCAGGCCAGCCTTCGCGCCATGGAAATGGCGGTTCGCGGTCTGGATTTGCCGCCGCAATTCATTTTCGTGGATGGGCGCGATGTCCCGCCGCATTTTGCCGCGCCAGCCGCCGCGATCATTAAAGGCGACGCCAAGGTGATGACAATTGCCGCCGCCTCCATAATTGCGAAAGTCACCCGAGATCGCCTCATGAAAAAATATGCAAGGCTTTGGCCCGGCTATGGCTTTGAAAAGCACATGGGTTACGCCACCGCCCAGCATCTGAAAGCCTTGGCTTTGCAGGGGCCCTGCCGGTTGCATCGCTTCAGTTTTGCCCCGATTGCGCCGCGCAACTGAGCGCCAACAATATCCCGCCGCATTAACCAAATTTTCTTATTCTTGTGTTGACGCGCGCCTAAACTATTCAAATTGCAAACAAATTTTAATCAAACTGTTCAAAAAAGAGACGGCAGATTTATCCGTCCCTAAACCGCATCTTTAACCAAGTTCCGCATATTCACGACTGTTAGTTGCGTAACCGAGTTTGTCCATGCGTACCGCACTTACCGGGTTGGCCGGCATCAAGTCCCAGATTCAGGTTTCGCGTACTGGGACGCCGGCCCACTCTCGTCTTCGTGCCCCACAAATTGTGCCGGCAATTTTGCCGCTCAACCAGATTATTGCCGGTGATTGCATCACCGCGTTGCAAAATCTGCCCGCCGCCAGCGTCGATCTGGTCTTTGCCGACCCTCCCTACAATCTGCAATTGGAAGGGTCATTGTCGCGCCCTGACCAGAGCCACGTCGATGCGGTGGATGATGATTGGGATAAATTCGCGTCTTTTGGCGAGTATGATGCTTTCACCAAGGCTTGGCTGTCCGCCGCCTATCGCATCATGAAACCGGAGGCGACTTTGTTCGTCATCGGCTCCTACCATAACATTTTCCGCGTGGGCGCCATTTTGCAGGATCTGGGTTTCTGGATTCTCAATGATATTGTGTGGCGCAAAGCCAACCCCATGCCCAATTTTCGCGGACGTCGTTTCACCAACGCCCATGAAACCTTGATCTGGGCCTCAAAAGGCCCGAGTGCGCGCAATTACACCTTCAATTACGAGGCGCTGAAATCGGGCAATGAAGATTGCCAGATGCGTTCCGACTGGTTCTTCCCGCTGTGCACGGGTGCGGAGCGCCTGAAGGATGCCAGCGGCGCCAAGACCCACCCCACCCAGAAGCCCGAAGCATTGCTCGGGCGCATCCTGCTCGCCACCACCAGACCAGGCGATGTGGTGGTGGATCCGTTTTTTGGCACGGGCACCACGGGGGCCGTGGCCAAGCGCCTTGGCCGCCATTTCATCGGTGCTGAACGGGACAGTGCCTATATTGCCGCAGCAAAATTGCGCATTGCCGCCGTCGAACCCCTGAGCGCCGAGGCCCTGACCCTTGCGCCCACCAAGCGCAGCGAACCACGCGTCGCCTTTGCCAGCCTGATCGAGGCCGGGTTGATCCAGCCAGGCACGCAACTCACCGATGAAAAGCGTCGCCACAAAGCCCTGGTGCGCGCCGATGGCACATTGGCACTGGGCGACATTATCGGTTCCATTCACAAGATTGGTGCCCTCGCGCAGGGTCTGCCCGCCTGCAATGGCTGGACTTTCTGGCACGAGGAAGCCAAAGGCTCCCTGCATCCGATTGATGAAAAGCGGGCGCAGATGCGCAGCGCCATGCGCACGGCAGCTGAATAGACATTTGCCGCCCAAGGTCGCTAATCAAATTCGATGGCAATGCCCAACTTGTCTGCCGCCGTCTCGATGCCAGCGGCAATCGCGCGCAAATCATCTAGGCTGATTTCCATGCCATCATCCGGTGCCGCCCAATGGCTTGCGTCATCCAATGACACAATCATCACATCATCCTCGTTCGCCAGCGGCAGAATGAGGGTTTTTTGCCCATCCATAACCAGAATGTGGTCGGCTTTGATTTCAAACTTCATTGGCTCTCCCGCCACTTCGCCAGAACTTTGCGCATCAGGCTTGGTAGCGCCTCGAACTCCAATTGTGCAAGCCCAACCCATCGCATTCCGTTTGGCGCAGCCATGTCGGCGGCTTGGCCAGAGTGAACGGTCAGCGACAGCGAAAAATGCGTAAAGACGTGGGTGACCTCGCCTTTTAATTCTTGCCAGGCCAGCGGCAAGGGCGGCAAAGCCTGCCCCTGCGCGTCTTTGGTCGCCCAGCCCGAATGCGGCAGGCACGTCATGCCACCAAACAGGCCTCGTGGCCCGTTGGTCTGCACCAGCACCGACCCATCTAGCTTTTGCGCGATATAGACATGCCCCTGCCGGTGCGGGCGGGTCACTTTTTCGGCCCGTCGCGGGTAGGTTGCGGCATTGCCCGCCTTTGCGGCTAGGCAGTCCGCCTGCAACGGGCAGGCGGTGCAATTCGGGCTTTTGACCGCGCAAAGTGTTGCGCCAATGTCCATCAAGGCCTGCGCAAAATCGCCGGCATGGCGCGCGGGCGTCAGGCTCGCCATGTGGCTGCGTATTTCCGGCTTTGCCTTGGGCAAGGGTGCCTCCAGCGCGAACATGCGGGTCATGATCCGTTCGATATTGCCATCGACCACGACCGCGCTGGCTCCAAACGCCATGGCGGCAATCGCCGCTGCCGTATAGGGGCCAATACCCGGTAATTTCAGCAATTGGGCTTCACGGCGCGGAAATTCGCCGCCATGTTCGGCGCAAATCAATTGAGCGCAGGCGTGCAGGTTGCGCGCGCGACTGTAATAGCCAAGACCTGCCCAAGCCTGCATGATGGCCTCAGGCTCGGCCCGCGCCAATGCCGCAACGTCAGGCCATTTTTGCAAAAAATTGAAATAATAGGGGGTGGCCGTCGCCACATTGGTCTGCTGCAGCATGATTTCGGACAGCCATACCCGGTAAGGCTCAGCCAATTGTCCTGGCGGTGCCCGCCACGGCAGTTTGCGATGCGCTTGGCCATACCAATCCAGCACGCGTTGCGTGGGCGTTGCAAATGTTTGCGGGGCGTTTAACATGGCCTTTCATAGTCCGGCATTTGCCGCCCGTCGAGATAGCGCAATGCCCCGTCCACCCCGTGCCTTCACACCAAGCGCCAAACCTTTCGCGGGAAAACACTGGGCACGGCCTTTGGCAGAACTGATCGGCTCGGCGATGGACCCGGCCATTGCCAAGCGCGGATTTACCGAAACCTCGCTCCTGTTGAATTTTGACGAGATCGTCGGGCCGCGTATTGCCCGACATTGTGAACCCATCCAGTTGCAGTTTCGCCCGCGCGCCAAGGATGCGGGCGGACGCGACCTTCAGGAGCCCGCAACGCTGATTTTACGGGTGGAGGGTGCCTTTGCGCTGGAAATCCAGCATTTGTCACCCACCATCATCGAGCGCGTCAACGCGCATTTCGGCTGGGCCTGCATCGGCCGCCTGCGCCTGAAACAGGGGCCCTTGAACCGCAACAAACCGCCTGTCACGAAGCCGCCACCGGATGCGCACATGCAGGCCAAGGCCGGCGAATATACGGGTGGCATTGAAGATGATGAATTGCGCCTCTCGCTCACCCGTCTGGGTGCACGGGTCATTCAGGCGGCTGCCATGGCCGCAACCCCACAAAAAAAACCGTCAGGGCGCTAATTCTGTGCGCTTTGCCGGGTGCAATTATCGTTGAAATGCCATATTGGTTTGACAATGTCGCTCATCATTGGAACGAGGATTTCTATCATGTTAATGCAACCCAATACCCGGCGAAACTTTCTTCAGCTCGCTGCCAAGGCGGGCATTACAGTTTCAGGAGCCGGGTTGGTGCTCGGCGGGCTGAGCGCGCCGGCATTTGCGCAAGGCCCCGACTTTACGATGCAGCAATTGATGGTGCCGATGCCGCTGAAAGACCTGCCAATCGGCAAGGATGATGCGCCGATTACGGTGGTCGAATATGCTTCCATGACCTGCCCGCATTGCGCTGAATTCCAGAAAGTCACCTTCCCGAAACTGAAGTCGGACTATATTGATACGGGTAAAGCCAGATATATCTTGCGTGAATTCCCGCTGGACCCATTGGCGACCGCCGCATTCATGATTGCGCGCTATGCGGGGGATGACAAGCGTAACGCCGTTGTCGATCTCCTGTTCGCCAATCAGGACAAATGGGTCTATGTCGACAAGCAGGTCGATGGCATGACGAAATTGCTGACCCAGGCAGGCATTACCAAAGACCAGATCGACAAATGCCTCGCCGACAAGCAGCTCTACGATAATGTCAACAAGATGCGTGACATTGGCGCGGACAGCTTCAAAATTGATTCCACGCCCACTTTCTTTATCAATGGTCGCCGCCATGAGGGCGATTTTGCGCCAGCCGATCTGCCCAAAATCATCGTCGCGTAGTGACAATGGCCGATCTCGCCGATCTTTTTCCCGGCTTTGCCAGTCATTGGCTTGACGCACCCTGCGGGCGGATATTTGGCCGCTCGAAAGGGCAGGGTGCGCCGCTGGTGCTGTTGCACGGCTATCCGCAAACCCATGTCATGTGGCACAAGATAGCGGCGCAACTGGCCGAGAAATTTCGGGTCATTGTCCTGGATCTGCGTGGCTACGGCTGGTCGAGTGCGCCCGCCAGCCAAAAGGGCGAGGGCTATACCAAACGGGTTATGGCCGAGGACATCATTGCGGCCCTCGACCAATTGGGCATCGCCCGGTTCTCCGTTGTTGGGCATGATCGCGGCGGCCGGGTCGGCTATCGCTTGGCCTTGGACCACAAGGGCCGCGTCGACAAGCTGGCGGTCGTCGACATTGTCCCCACCTATGAAATGTGGGCACGGATGGATGCCGCGCGGGCCATGCAGGCCTATCACTGGCTGTTTCTGGCGCAGCCCGAGCCAATGCCCGAAAACCTCATTGGCAAGAGCCCGACCGAATATCTTGACCACACCCTTGCCAGTTGGACCGCGAGCGGTGATCTCAAATCCTTTGATCCCCGCGCATTGAACCATTACCGGGCCTCGTTCAACGATCCGACGCGGATTCATGCCGCCTGCGAGGATTATCGCGCCGGCGCAACTTTGGATCACGATTATGATGCGAAGGATTTGGCCGCCGGCAACAAGATAATCGTGCCGCTTCTGGCCCTATGGGGCGAAACCGGCATCGCTGCCAAAGCCCCGCAAGGCACGCCTTCGCCGCTGGATCTATGGCGGAAATGGGGAACGCAAGTGCAAGGCACCGCCCTGAAAGGCGGGCATTTTCTGCCTGAGGAAAACCCCGATGCCACCCTTGAAGCCTTGATGGGATTTCTGTGAGCCGCATGCGCGCCCATCCTGGAAGGTTGCGGTCCGGCTCGCTCCGCGATGTAACGCCGGAACGACCGCCCATAACGGTGCCCCGCGCCAGTCATGGTGCCAGTTCCTACCCGAGCGTGGCGCTGGCGCTGGGGGGTGGTGGTGCGCGCGGCCTCGCCCATATTGTCGTGCTGGAAACCCTTGACGAAATGGGCATAAGGCCGGTTCTGATTTCGGGAACTTCCATGGGCGGCATTATTGGCGCAGCCTATGCCGCCGGGATCAGCGGTGCCGAAATTCGCAAGCATGTGCTGAGTTTGGTGCGCGATCGCTCGGACGTGATGGCTCGCCTGTTGAAGGCGCGGGTCGGGCGCTTCGCTGATCTTCTGGCCGGGCGGATGAGCAATCCGGTGTTGCTGGATGGCGAGATTTTTCTCGATCATTTCTGGCCGCGTGCCGTGCCCAATCGTTTTGAAGATTTGCAAACCCCCTTCATCGCGGTCGCCACTGACTTTATGGGACGCCAGCAAGCTGCCATATCGACCGGGCCGTTGGCACCCGCCGTCGCCGGCTCCATGGCGATTCCCGGTCTGATCAAGCCAGTGGAATTTGATGGGATGATCCTTGTCGATGGCGGTGCCGTCAATCCGCTGCCTTTCGATCATTTGATGGGCAAAGCCGAGATCGTCATCGCCGTCGATGTCACCGGCGGCCCGGTTGCCGACAGCATTCAGGTGCCTAAACCATTTGAGGCCATGTTCGGATCCGCGCAGATCATGATGGGTGCCATCACCAATCAAATGCTACGGGTCAGTTCGCCCGACATTCTCATCCGCCCGCCGGTGGATCAGTTTCGCGTGCTGGATTTCTTCAAGGCCAGCCAGATTTTGGAAGCGGCGGCCCCCACTGCCGTGCAAATCCGCAAAGCGCTCGAATTGCGTCTGACCAAGGCCTGAGTGCGCTGTCCATGCGCAATAGGCAGCCCTATTCGCCACAATACCCTGTCGGAGACATGATGTATAAAATCGAGCGGCTGAAAAAAGATGATTACGCTGATTGGCTGCCGCTCTGGCAGGGTTATCTGGCCTTTTACAAGGCCAATGTAGCCGCCGATACCACACAGAACAGTTTTGCCAGACTTACCGGCGGCGACGAGCCAATGGGTGGGTTCATCCTGCGTGATGAAACAGGCCATGCGCAAGGCATTGTACATTGGATCATGCACCGCTCCACTTGGACGCAAGGCGATTATTGCTATCTGCAGGACTTGTTTGTCGCGGATTCAGGTCGTGGCAAGGGGGCTGGTCGCGCCTTGATTGAAGCGGTCGCCGCCAAAGCCATCGCGCACGATTGCTCACGTGTTTATTGGCTGACCCATGAAACCAACCTTGACGCGATTGCGCTTTACAACAAGGTTGCGAGCCGCTCCGGCTTTATCCAGTTTGTGCGCAAACTGGTGTGAGGCGCGCGGTCAGCGTTTGGTAGCAAAAAACGCTTGCAGCAGCGACTCTGCTTCACTGGCGCGCAGGCCCGACACGACCTCGGGTGCATGATGGCAGGTAGGTGAATTGTAAAGCCGGACCCCGCTTTCCACCGCCCCGCCTTTGGGGTCCAGCGCGGCAAAATACAAACGCCGGATTCGCGCAAAGGATATGGCAGCGGCGCACATCGGGCACGGCTCCAGCGTCACATAGAGGTCGCAGCCGGTCAGCCGCTCCTGGCCCAGCACCTTTGATGCGCGGCGGATAACCTCCATTTCGGCATGGGCGGTGCAATCATTTTGGGCGCGCGTCAGATTGCCCGCTTCCGCCACAATGCGGCCATCCAGCACCAGCGCAGCGCCAATCGGCACTTCGCCGCGCGCCTCCGCTTGCCGGGCTTGGGCAAAGGCGCGGGTCATCGGATCGTCTTTTTCGTTTTTTATAGCCATAACTCTCCCCTTTTGCCGCGCTCTCTGTTATCACAATTTCCTATGGAACATCGCAACTCTGGCCCGCGCCGCCCCGACCGCTCACATTTTTCGGCAAAACCCGCCCGCGCTTACGACGGCGAGGGTGGAGGCAAAGACGGCCAAAAGCCGAGTAAGCCGGCGGGCCAGCGCCCCTCTGGCCCCAAATCTGGCCCCAAGCCCGGCCCGAAACCCGGCGCCAAACCCACCGAAGTTGCCGAGCGGCCCAATGATGCGCAACGCATCGCCAAGGTCATGGCGCGCGCGGGCCTGTGCTCGCGTCGCGATGCGGAAAACTGGATTGGTCAGGGCCGCGTCGATGTCAATGGCGTCACGCTGACCAGCCCCGCCTTCAATGTCACCCCCGGTGATCGAATCCGCGTGGACAATGTGCCGCTGAATGCGCGCGAGCGCACCCGGCTGTTTGCATTCCACAAGCCGCGTGGTTTTGTCACCACCGACCGTGATCCCGAAGGCCGCGCCACCATTTTCGACCATCTCGCCGATGTGGTGCCGCTGGGCTCCACGCAGAAGCTGCCGCGACTGGTTACCATTGGCCGGCTCGATATCAACACCGAAGGCCTGTTGTTGCTGACCAATGATGGCGGCCTCGCCCGCGTGCTCGAACTGCCTTCCACGGGCTGGCTGCGCCGCTACCGCGTTCGCGCCAATGGCAGCATTGATCAAGTGACACTGAATGGCCTGCGCGATGGCATCACCATTGATGGTGTCGATTACATAGGTATTGAGGCAATACTGGACCGCGTGCAGGGGGCCAATGTCTGGTTGACCATGGGCCTGCGTGAAGGCAAAAACCGCGAAATCAAGCGCGTGCTGGAGCATCTGGGGCTGGCGGTTACCCGGCTCATCCGCATTTCCTATGGGCCTTTTCAGCTAGGCGAGTTGGAAATTGGGGCTGTCGAGGAAATCAAGACCCGCGTGCTGCGCGATCAATTGGGGGCCAATCTTGCCGCCGAAGCCGGGGCAGATTTTGACGGCCCCCTGCATGAGGCCGTGCCCGAAGCCAGTCAATGGCGCGCGGAAAAGGCTCGCCCGCTTGGCCTGAAGGAAGCGCGCGTGCAAACCGAACCCGATATCCGCGAACGACCGGCCCCCGGACCGCGCAAGCATGTGGCGACCATGCGCGCCGAACGCGCCAGCGCCCAAAAGCACGGCGAACGCACCAAGATCCAGCGCAGCGCCACCGAAGACCGCAAGGGCCGCGAAGTGCGTGTCGAGCGCGTGGTTGCCGCCCGTCCGCCGCGTGAACATTGGCGCGGCGAGGCTGAACCGGCACCAACCCGCAATGGCGAGCGCTTCGCCAAGCAGCGCACGGCGGGCCAGCCGGAACGCAAAACCCGTGGCCGCGAGGACCTTGACACACGCCCGCCGCGCCGTGACGGCGAAAAGGATGGCCGCTTCCGTGGCGAACGTCGCCCGGGCGGCGACCGCGACAAGCCCTTTGGCGATAAAGTTCGCCGCCCGCGATTTGGCGAAGCGGAAACCGATACCGGCCGGGCCCGCCCGCCGCGCGGCGAAGGCGCGCCGGAGCGGCGCGGTTCAGGCAAGCCATCCTTTGGTAAATCAGGCGCAGGCAAGCCAAGTTTTGGCAAATCGGGTCCCGGCAGATCAGGCTCAGGCAAACCGCGGTTTGACAAGCCCTCTGGCGATCGCCCGCGCGGAAAGCGCTGATTTTCATGCGGATCGTCGGGGGTGCCCATCGCGGCCGGGGGCTGCGTGGCCCCAGTACCCAAGCCATTCGCCCAACTTCGGATCGCCTGCGTGAGAGCCTGTTCAACATCATCACCCATGCCTATGAAAATGTGGTGGCCGATGCGCGGGTAATCGACGTTTTTGCCGGCACCGGTGCGCTCGGCCTTGAAGCGCTGTCACGCGGCGCACGATTCGCGTTGTTTGTTGATGATGGCAGCGAGGCGCGGGCATTGCTGCGCGAAAACATTGAATCCCTCGGTTACGGTGGCCAGACGCGGATTTACCGCCGCGATGCGCAAAAACTGGGTGCGGCACCGGCGGGGCCAATGTTTACTTTGGCGTTCCTTGATCCACCCTATGGCAAGGCCTTGGCGGAAGGCGCGCTGAAATCATTGGCAGACGGCAATTGGCTGGCACCCGACGCTCTGGTTATCGTTGAAGAAACGGCGCAAGCTCAGCTAGCGCTGCCCGCCGGCTTTGCGCTTCTGGAAACGCGCGAATTTGGCGATACGCAACTTGTGTTTCTGCGCAAACTGTAAAATGGGCGTTTGGCCCGCAGCTTAATGCGGAATGTCGGTCAACGGCCCGGGAAAAGCCGCCTCGGCCTTGGCCTGCAATTGCGCTTCGTGATGCCGGAAAAATAGCCAGGTGGCGATAATTCCAACCACCGCCAGCACCAGCGCAATCATCCCAACCGGCCCCTCGATTTTGTGAATGGCATTACCGAAAACATAGCCGCCAAGGCCAAACAACGCCGCCCAGCAAATGCCGCCAAGCCCGTTGAAGATCAAAAATCTTTCCCAGTTATAGCGATTAACGCCTGCCAGCAGTGCCGCAAAAGTGCGCAATACCGCAACAAAGCGGCCAAAGAACACGATCAACCCGCCGTGGCGCAAGAACAGATATTGCCCGAGTTTGATTCGCCCTTCGTCAATTCCGACTTTGCCGCCGTGGCGCAGCAGAAGGCGTGCACCAAACCTTCGCCCAACCCAATAGCCGCAATTATCACCCAGAATCGCGGCGATGATGGCGACGCCAATGATCAGCCAGATGTTCAGGTTATGGGTGGTGCCAGCGTAAATTGCTGCGCTTACCAGCATGGTCTCGCCCGGTAGCGGAATGCCTGCGCTTTCCCCAATGACCACGACGAAAACCGCCAGATAGCCATAAGTGGTGATCAGGTGATGCACGTGCAGGGCAAACATGGCTACTCCTCGAAAGAAGCGCCTCTTGTGCGGGAGTTGGCGGGCAAAGGCAAGGGGCCTGCCCGCCGCCTGTCATGTCATTCAGGCGAGGCCGCTGCCTTTGGAGCCGAGTACGGCTTGGGCGGCAGCAAGGCGGGCGATCGGCACGCGGAACGGCGAGCACGACACATAATCGAGCCCGGTGCGTTCACAAAACGCGATCGAGGCCGGGTCGCCGCCATGTTCGCCGCAAATGCCCATCTTCATGTCACGGCGCGTTGCCCGTCCACGTGTGACCGCCATTGCCACCAACTCGCCAACGCCTTCCTGATCCAGGGTCACAAATGGGTCCTGGGGCAAAATACCCTTGGCCACATAAGTCCCGAGGAAAGAAGCGGCGTCATCGCGCGAAATGCCGAGCGTCGTCTGTGTCAGATCATTGGTGCCAAACGAGAAAAACTCGGCATCTTTCGCAATTTCACCGGCCCGCAGTGCGGCACGCGGCAATTCGATCATGGTGCCGATATGATAGGGCAGGGTGACGCCGCTTTCCTTGGCGACCGCTTCCGCCATCGCGACAATCCGGGCCTTGACGTCGGTAAATTCAGCTCCGGTCATCACCAGCGGGATCATGATTTCCGGCGTTACCAATTTGCCAGTCGCCTTGCCCGCGGCTATCGCGCCTTCAAAGATCGCACGCGCCTGCATCTCGGCTATTTCCGGGAATGCGACCGCAAGCCGCACGCCGCGAAAGCCCAGCATCGGATTAAACTCGTGCAATTCCACCGCTCGCCGCTTCAGGCGCTGCACGTCGGTGTTCATGGCTTTGGCCACTTCAGCGATTTCGGCCTCGGTATGGGGCAAAAATTCATGCAAGGGCGGGTCGAGCAACCGGATCGTGACCGGTAGCCCGGACATGATCTCGAACAATTGCGCAAAATCACCGCGCTGCATCGGCAGCAATTTGGCGAGCGCGGCGCGTCGGCCTGCTTCGCTGTCAGCCAGGATCATCTCCCGCACGGCCAGAATGCGCTCGCCTTCAAAGAACATGTGCTCGGTGCGGCACAGGCCGATGCCCTCGGCCCCAAATTCACGGGCAGCGCGCGCATCATTGGGGGTGTCGGCATTGGTGCGCACTTTCATGCGGCGGATCTGGTCGGCCCATTGCATCAGCGTGGCAAATTCGCCGGACAGTTCCGGCTGCACCATCGGCACAGCCCCTTCCAGCACCTGGCCGGTTGAACCGTCAAGGGTCAGAATATCGCCCTTTCGAAAGACCTTGCCGCCAACATTCATTGTGCCATTGGCATAATCAACGCGGATCGATCCAACACCTGAGACGCAGGGTTTGCCCATGCCGCGCGCCACAACTGCCGCATGCGATGTCATGCCGCCGCGCGTAGTCAGAATGCCCTCGGCCGCATGCATGCCATGAATATCTTCGGGCGAGGTTTCCACCCGCACCAAAATCACCTTGTGTCCGGCGGTTTTCAGCGCTTCGGCTTCGTCGGAACTGAAAGTGATCTCGCCACATGCCGCGCCGGGAGAAGCTGGCAGCCCGCTAGCGATCAGCGTGCGCGAGGCCTTGGGGTCAAGGGTTGGATGCAGCAACTGGTCCAGCGAACTCGCGTCAATGCGCGATACCGCCTCTTTTTGCGTGATCAGGCCTTCCTGCGCCATTTCAACGGCGATGCGAATTGCGGCTTTGGCCGTGCGCTTGCCGCCCCGCGTTTGCAGCATCCACAATTTGCCGCGCTCGATGGTAAATTCCATATCCTGCATGTCGCGGTAATGGCGCTCCAGCAATTCGGTGGTGCGGATAAACTCATGGTAGGCATCCGGCAGCAGCTTTTCCATCGACGGCTTGTCGGAGTTGGCTTTGATGCGTGCGCTTTCGGAAATGTTCTGCGGCGTGCGAATGCCCGCAACCACGTCTTCGCCCTGCGCATTGATGAGGAACTCGCCATAAAGCTCATGCGCGCCGGTGGAGGGATTGCGCGTGAACGCGACGCCGGTGGCGGAAGTATCACCCATATTGCCAAAAACCATGGCCTGCACATTAACCGCCGTGCCCCAACTGGCAGGAATGTCGTTCAACCGCCGATACGTGATGGCGCGCTGGTTCATCCATGAAGAAAACACCGCGTCGATGGCCCCCCAAAGCTGTGCGTTGGGATCTTGCGGAAATGGCTTGCCGCTGACGGCAAGCACCTTGTCCTTGAATTGTGCCACCACCTTGCGCCAATCATCGGCAGCAAGGTCAGTATCGAGCACGAAGCCTTTGCTTTCTTTGTAATCTTCCAGAATTTCTTCAAAATTGTGATGGTCTATATCCAGCACCACATTGCAATACATCTGGATGAAACGGCGGTAGCTGTCGAGCGCAAACCGCGCGTCGCCGGAACTTTTGGCCAGAGCCTCAACCGTTACGTCATTCAACCCAAGATTGAGAACCGTATCCATCATGCCGGGCATGGAAGCGCGTGCGCCCGAACGCACCGAAACCAGCAGCGGATTTTGCGCATCGCCAAACACGCGCCCGGCCTGTTTGCCAACCTGCTCGAGGGCCGCTTCCACCTGTCCGCGCAAATCTTCGGCATGGGTGCGCCCTGCGGCATAAAAATGCGTGCAGGCAGCGGTCGAAATGGTAAAGCCGGGCGGAACCGGCAGGCCCAGATTGGCCATTTCTGCCAGATTGGCACCTTTGCCGCCCAAAAGCTCGCGCATCGCGCTCGCGCCTTCAGCCTTGCCACTTCCAAATGAATACACCCATTGTGTCATGAATCGTGCCCCAATAGAGTTAATGGCCGCAGATTGCGGAAAATCAGGCCCAAGGCAAGTAGCATATAGCCTTAGTGTTACTGAATGGATTCAGTGTTTCATCCAATTGTCACAGGCTCAGGGCAGGAAAAACGCCAAGGCAGCGGGGCAGACAGGGGCCCATGCCTAGCTGAGCAGTCCCCGCTTCTTTTTGGCACCGCCGACCTTTTTGCGAAAAATCGCAACCAGTTCAATATGAGCGGAATGGCGGAATTGATCGACGGGCGTCACTTCACCCATGTCATAGCCGCCAGCAATCAGGATGCTGGCGTCCCGGGCGAAGGTCTGCGCGTTGCAGGAAACCGCAACCACGGTCGTCACCGCAGATTTGGCCAATATTTCAACCTGGGCCTGCGCCCCGGCGCGCGGCGGATCAAAGACAACCGCATCATAATGGGCGAGTTCGGGCAAAGTCAGCGGGCGGCGAAACAGGTCGCGTGCTTCGACGGTCAGGCGCTTGAGGCCTTTTGCATTATGCGCCGCCTGCTCGCAGGCATGGCACGCCGAAAGCTCGCTTTCCACCGCATGCACGGGCGCGACTTCCGCAATGCGCAGCGCGAAAGTGCCAATGCCCGCGAAAAGGTCAGCTACCCGCTTGGCCCCCTTGATGCCGGCGAGCACCAGATCCGCCAGCGTCGCTTCGCCGGCCTCCGTCGCTTGCAAAAACGCGCCCGGCGGCGGCACGACCCTTGCCAATCCCATCGCCAGCACGGGCGCGCGCCTTTCGATCAATACGCTGCCATGGTTGGAAATGCGCGCAATATCCAGTTCGTCCGCCAAGACCACCAGCTTTTGCGTGAGGGTAAAGTTTAGCGGCCCGCATCCGCGAATATCGACATCCAGCCCTTCCAGACTGGCGGTTGTCACGATATCGAGGGGCTTTTCGGTCTCGGCCAAGGCTTTGGCTATGGCATGAACCGCAGCAATTGCGCCGGAAAGGCCCGGTGCAAACAGCGGGCAGGCATCAATCTCGATAATTTTATGCGCCCGCGCCTGCATGAAGCCCGCTTCGCTGACGAGACGGCCACGCCCATCCCGAAAGCTTCGCGCGTGAAACGTGGCCCGCCGCCGACCCGCCCCATGCGCATCGACAACCTTGACGATCTTTGCATTCACCCGGCCATAGCGCAAGGCATCGGCGAGCAGCCCGCGCTTCCACTCCAGATAGGCGGGCGCTGCCAGGGTTTGCACGGCGCAGCCACCGCATTGGGTAAAGTATGGGCAGAAAGCCGCGATCCGGTCCGGACTGGCAATGGTGACTTCCACCAAAGTGCCGCGCTCGCCATCCACTTCAGCAATCACGGTCTCGCCCTTGAGCGCGAAGGGCACAAAAACCGCACCAGCCACCCCCTCGCCGCGTTGGCCAAGGCGTTGGATCTCCAGAGTTTCACGCAAGCGGATCATGGTGCCGCCGGGAGGTTGCAATGTCACGCTGTCAGGCTTTCTGGCAGCGGTTCTGCCAGTCCGAGCGTTTCCATTACCCGCGAGACGATGGATGCGGCATTCAGCCCCGCCGCTGCATAAAGCCGCTCTGGTGTATCCTGGTCCTGATAAACATCTGGCAGCATCAGGCTGCGCACTTTCAATCCGCCGTGGTCAAGCGCCCCCGCCTCGGCCAGAACCTGCATCACCTGCGCACTGAAACCGCCGATCGAGCCTTCCTCAATGGTGATGAGCACCTCATGCTCAGCCGCCAGTTTCAAAATCAGGTTATGATCGACCGGTTTGGCAAAGCGCGCATCCGCGACGCTGGTGGAAATACCTTTGGCCGCCAAATCTTCCGCCGCCTTCAGGGCCTCGCCAAGCCGGGTACCAAGCGCCAGAATCGCGACTTTGTTGCCTTCTCGCACGACGCGGCCCTTGCCAATTTCCAGGGGCACCCCGACTTTGGGCATTTCAACCCCGACCCCCTCGCCGCGCGGAAAACGAAACGCGCACGGCCCGTCATTATAGGCCGCGGCAGTTGCCACCATGTGCACCAGTTCAGCCTCGTCGGAGGCAGCCATCACCACCATGCCCGGCAAGCAGCACAAATAGCTGAGATCAAACGAGCCGGCATGGGTCGCGCCATCGGCGCCAACCAGGCCCGCGCGATCAATCACAAACCGCACGGGCAGGTTCTGGATCGAAACGTCATGCACCAGTTGATCGTAGCCGCGTTGCAAGAATGTCGAATAAATCGCGCAAAACGGTTTGAAACCCTCGGTCGCCAAACCGGCGGCAAATGTCACGGCATGCTGCTCGGCTATGCCCACGTCAAAGCAGCGCTGCGGATGCGCCAGCGCGAAAATATCCAGCCCGGTGCCGGACGGCATGGCGGCCGTGATGGCGACAATTTTGTCGTCCTTGTCCGCTTCGGCCACCAGGGCTTCCGCGAACACCCGCGTATAGGTGGGGGCATTGGCCTTGGCCTTCGTCTGCATGCCGGTAATCACGTCGAAGGCATTGACGCCATGGTATTTGTCGCTGGCCGCTTCCGCCGGGGCATAACCCTTGCCTTTTTTGGTCACCACATGCACCAGCACCGGCCCGGCCGGCATGTCGCGCACATTTTTCAAAACCGGCAGCAGATGTTCGAGATTATGGCCGTCAATTGGGCCGACATAATAAAAGCCCAACTCCTCAAACAATGTGCCGCCCGCCAGAAACGCGCGGGAATAATGCTCGGCGCGCTTGGCCTTGGCATAAAGAAACTTCGGCAGGCGACTGGCATAATGCTTGGCGATTTCACGCAAACTGCGGTAAGTGCCGCCCGAGACGATCCGCGCCAGATAGGCCGACATGGCGCCGGTTGGCGGGGCAATCGACATGTCATTGTCGTTGAGGATCACAATCAGCCGCGAGGCCGCAGCGCCCGCATTGTTCATGGCCTCATAGGCCATGCCTGCCGACATGGCACCATCGCCAATCACCGCGATGACGCTGTTATTGCCATGCTTCAAATCCCGCGCAACCGCCATGCCAAGGCCAGCCGAGATCGAGGTCGAGGAATGGGCTGCACCAAACGGATCATATTCGCTTTCCGAGCGTTTGGTGAAACCCGAAAGACCACCACCCATGCGCAGGGTGCGGATGCGCTTGCGCCGTCCGGTCAGAATTTTATGGGGATAGGCCTGGTGGCCCACATCCCAGATCAGGCGATCTTGCGGCGTATTGAACACGTAATGGATCGCAACCGTCAACTCGATCACACCAAGCCCGGCCCCAAGGTGCCCGCCGGTTACTGACACGGCAGAAATCGTCTCGGCGCGCAATTCATCGACAACCTGCTGCAGCGCCGATTCGGGCAGCTTGCGCAACAGATCAGGGGTATCGATTTGGTCGAGCAGCGGCGTTTGAGACATCAGGTCGTGGCTTTCCATCAAGGCGGCGCGGCCGCCAGCCGTTTGCTTATAACAGGTGGGGCGCAGCGTGCAATGCCGGCTGCCCTGTTGCCAATTGCCCCATTAAGAGACCCACTCCAAGCCGGTTGGTAACCAAAGATCAAGGTTAAGATGCAATAAACCATAGATAAAGCGTCTCCCGGCCAGTTTTAACGCAATTTTAAGGGTGGCGTTGTGGCCCATTTGTGCCGTGTTGAGGAAGTTACATGAGTAAGGGTTGGCAGCGTACGCGTTGGTTTTTTGGTGTTCTTGCGCCCTGGTCTTTGGCCCTTGGTCTGACAATGAGCTTCGCGGCAGATGCGGGCCAGGATGTTACGCTTTCCACCTCGGTTGCGTTTATTACCAGTCCGGCCATTCAGGAGCCGGTGGATCTCGTCGGCGGTCGCCAGATCGCCCGATTGGAGAATATCGGAACCGCCCCCGACCTGCGCCAGCCAGCCATCCAACTGGCCTCGCTCGATATGCATTTTGACCCCGTCATTGCGGCGCGTGTTGAGGATTTCCAGAACGCGCCCAATCCGGCGCTCAAAATCAACGCTGTTGCGCATCAGTTTCCAACGGTTGATCGCTCCGGCCAGGGCGATGCCTTTGTGCCCCTGCGGCCAGCGCTGAGCCGTCTTTTCAACTTCTCGAATGGTCTGGAAAGCGCCCGCAGGCAAGCTTTGATCTTTGACGCGGACGCCTCGCGCCCTGCAGCGCTTTTGAGCGGCTCAGGCGCTTACGACGTGCAGGCCGATGGCGCGACCCAATTCGTGCCTTGGGCCAAGGGACAATCCCCCATTCTCGCCCATGATCCCGATGCTGTCGGCCAGGGCGCGACGCCGCACAGCGTCAAGGTCTATGGCCCGCAGATGCATTTGGTGATGCTGGATGGTGCAACCCCAAAAATTGCACGCTCTATCGCCTTGTCTTCGACAACGCCGGTTGCGCAGGATGCCGTGCCCGTGACGATCAGCGCCGCCACACTGGACCCCGCCTATCAGCGCCGGGTGGCATTGCTGGCCAACCACCAGCCCGATTTCGAGCAATTGATATCGCCCGATCAAGCGGTTGCCGAGCAGCATTGCCTGGCGCAAGCGATCTATTTTGAAGCGCGCAGCGAAAGCCCGCAAGGCCAGGCGGCAGTGGCGCAGGTCATCTTCAACCGCGTCAAATCCGGGCTCTACCCCAAAACGGTCTGCGGCGTCGTGTTCCAGAACCGGCGCATGCACAATGCTTGCCAGTTTTCCTTCGCCTGCAACGGCCAGTCACTGGCGATCGTTGAGCCGAAATTTTGGCAGGAAGCCAAGGAAATCGCCAAGAAAGTGACGGAAGGTCAAACCTACATCGCCAAATTGGGCGATGCGACGCATTACCACGCCAACTATGTGCGCCCCAGTTGGGCACGCCACATGAAGAAGGTTGACGTGATTGGCCACCACATATTCTACAAGACACGCGCCAACCAGAGCTGATGCTCAATTTCCAATTGACGCTGGCGCCTATCAAGCGCATCATCCTTGCCTTGAAGTGGTGCGCTTGATTTATGCTCACATTGAGCATAAATAGATACCAAGACGCCAGCGCATGGACCAAATGGCGCTCGCGCCGGAACAGAAGTCTGGTGAAGTTTGGGCGTCAATTCAATATCTGAGTGGTTAAGGTGAATTCAATGACAGGGTCCATCCATATTGAGCAGCCGATTTTGCCGCGAATCCGGCCACCGCTGCTTGTGCCGCATGAAATCCGCCGCGAGCCAATGCCCGGCTCCGCGCTGGCCCGTTTTGGCACCGTGCCGATGCCCGACCTCACCTTTACGCCACAAATTGCCCGCGATACCGAGCATTTGTATGCGCGCGTGAAGGACATTATTCCGCCCAACGAATGGCCGTTTCATGCCCCCTATGTGCATGCGATCAACAAGCTGAAAAAGCAGCGCAATGCCGTTATTCTGGCACATAATTACCAGACGCCAGAGATTTACAATTGTGTCGCTGATGTCGTTGGCGACAGCCTTCAGCTTGCCAAAATGGCGGCCCAGTCGAGCGCCGATATCATCGTTCAGGGTGGCGTGCATTTCATGGCGGAAACGTCAAAATTGCTCAACCCGACCAAGACGGTGCTTATTCCAGATTCGCAGGCGGGTTGCTCGCTTGCCGCCTCTATCACTGGCGCTGATGTGCGCCTGCTGCGTGAGCGTTATCCCGGCGTGCCGGTCGTGGCTTATGTCAACACCTCGGCGGATGTAAAAGCGGAAGTCGATATCTGCTGCACGTCATCCAATGCCGTGCAGGTGGTTGAAAGTCTTGGCGTGGACAAGGTGATTTTCCTGCCCGATCAATATCTGGCCAGGAATGTCGCGCGCCAGACCAAAGTCCGCATCATCGGTTGGGCCGGTGCCTGCGAAGTGCATGAGCGCTTCACTCCCGCCGAATTGATGGATTATCGCGCGGCGCATCCGGGCATTGAGATCATAGCCCACCCCGAATGTCCGCCCGAAGTGGTCGCGGTTTGCGACTTTGCCGGTTCGACCAAGGCGATGATCGATTACGTCAATGAACGGCGGCCCAAGAAAGTGTTGATGGTGACCGAATGCTCCATGGCCGACAACATTGCTTCGCAGACGCCAGATGTCGAATTCGTGCGCCCCTGCAACCTCTGCCCGCACATGAAGCGCATTACCCTGCCCAAAATCCTGGATAGTCTTGTCTATTTGCAAGAGGAAGTAATCATTGAGGAATCCCTCGCCGCGCGCGCGCGACGGTCGGTGCAGGCCATGATTGATCTGCGATAACGAACCAATCTCACAAATCTTTAACCTTCAGGCGTTCACATAAGCCATGGCTTCACCAGACATTCTCATTGTAGGCGGCGGACTGGCCGGCCTTTTTTGTGCGCTGAAACTCAGCCCGCGCCCGGTTACCATCCTGGCGACGGCACCGATCGGGCAGGGCGCCTCCTCGGCCTGGGCGCAGGGCGGAATTGCCGCCGCCATTTCCAGTGGCGACACACCTGAGCAGCACACGGCGGACACCATTGCCGCCGGTGCCGGCATCGTCGATGAACGTGTCACGCTCGACATGGCCCGCGAGGCAGTGGAGCGTGTGCAGGACTTGCTCGCCTATGGCGTGCCTTTTGACAAGGATCTGGAGGGGCATCTGATCCCCTCGCGCGAGGCCGCCCATTCCCAGCGCCGCATCGTGCGTGTTCGCGGCGACATGGCTGGCCGGGCCATTATGGAAGCACTGGTTGCTGTCGTGCGCAAAACGCCGTCCATCACCGTGATTGAGGGTTGGAGCGCCGAAGAACTAATCAGCGTTGAAAACCGCGTCATCGGCGTTATCGCCCGCAACCCAACCGGCGAATTGCAAAAATTTCCGGCAGGGGCCACTATTTTGGCAACCGGCGGCATCGGACAGATTTACGCGATCACCACCAATCCGTTGGAGGCGCGCGGCTCTGGCCTTGCCATGGCCGCACATGCCGGCGCGATGGTTTCGGATGCTGAATTCGTGCAATTTCATCCAACCGCCATCGACATCAATCGCGATCCCGCCCCGCTTGCCACCGAAGCGCTGCGCGGCGATGGTGCCTTGCTGATCAATTCTGCGGGCCATCGCTTTATGCTGGATATTCATCCGGATGCCGAACTTGCCCCCCGCGATATTGTGGCGCGTGGCGTTTTTTCGGAAATAGCCGCCGGTCGCGGCGCATTTCTCGACGCGCGCAAGGCCATTGGCAGCAGCTTTTCCGAGCGTTTCCCGACGGTTTACGCCACCTGCATGTCCGTTGGCATTGATCCTGCGACCATGCCAATTCCGATATCGCCCGCCGAACATTACCACATGGGCGGGGTATGGACGGATGCGCGCGGTCGCACGTCGCTGGCCGGGCTTTGGGCGGCAGGCGAGGTGGCTTCCACTGGCGTTCACGGTGCCAATCGTCTCGCTTCCAATTCGCTGCTGGAGGCAGTGGTATTTGCCGGGCGCGTGGCCCAGGATCTGCAAGGCGTTGACACGGCATCGTTTGACATGCACCGCGTCGAGCGGTTCCTTCGCAGTAAATTACCGGTCTCCCACGCCCGTTTCGACGCAAACTCGGCCATGCAATTGCGCCAGTTGATGACCCGGCATGTCGGGGTTATCCGCGAAGCCAAAGGTCTGGCCATTGCCTTGGCGCATCTTCATGAGATGGAAGCGACGGCCACTTCGCCGGTGCTGCGCAATATGGCCCGCACCGCTTTGCTGGTTACTGCGAGTGCAGCGGTGCGTCTTGAAAGCCGTGGCGGCCATTATCGGTCGGATTTTCCGCAAACCGATCCAAATCTGGCGCGCCGATCCAGCATGACCCTTGCGCAGGCCCGCATGATTGCAACCCAGATGGGCAGCCTCGTGGTTGCCTCATAAGGCGCGTGCAAACCAGCTTGCCCAAGCCGCATTTGCGCATTTGAACCAGCCGCATTGGCTGTCACTGGCTCAAATTTCCTGCTAACTAAGTCTTGCCGATCCACACCAAAACGGCCATGTTCAATTCAACCGGGTGCGCATGTCCGTCGAATTTCGCCACTTGACGCGATAAATCAGGCACTTGGTTCGCGATAATCATTGAGGTTTTACAGTCCATGCGCCCATCAAAATCCATTCATCGCCGAATCAGCATGAGATTGATGGTCTCGATACTCGGGGCGGCTGCGCTTGCGGTGGCGGCCCGTGCCGAAGATGGTGCCAAAAGGAATTTGTCGCTGGCCGAGCCATTCGAGGTGAGCAGCAGCCCTTATGGCAATTACATGTCGGCTCTGGTGGCCGAGCATGAACATAATTCGCTTGCCGCTTCCACCTTCTTCCAGGAGGCGTTGCGCTACGACCCCGACAATTACGATCTCATGGATCAGGCTTTCGTTGCGGCGCTCAGCAATGGCGACCTCGACGCCGCGCAGGCTATGGCCCAGAAACTTGTGGTGCACGATCAGGGTAACGGTCTTGCGCGGTTGGTGCAGGGCATCTGGAACCTGAAAAACAAGCGCTACATTTCCGCGCGCAGTGCTTTTGTCAGCATCAGCCCGAAGGATAGCGCCGATCTGGTAACGACCATGATGACCGCCTGGAGCCTTGCCGGTGCCGGAAAATATGCGGATGCCATGCACCGGATCGATCAGTTGCAGAACCCGGCGGTGGCCGCGTTTCGTGATTTTCACGCCGGCCTGATCGCCCAAATGGCGAAAGACCCCAAGGAAGCGGAAAAGCGTCTCGGTGCGGCCTTTGCTGCCTCCAAATCCACCTTGCGCGTCGTGGATGCTTACGCCCGTTTTCTGGATCAGCAGGGCAAGGCCGATGAAGCCATCAAGGTATATAAAGACTTTGAAGTGGTCGCGCCGCATAATGCCATCGCCGACCGGGCTTTGAAGCAATTGGCGGCGGGTGAAAAGCTCGCGCCTCTCGTGGCCAATGCCCAGCAGGGTGCGGCAGAGGCGCTTTATGGTCTTGGCATTGCAGGGGCACGTCAGAACGACCAGACGACCGCCATCATTTACCTGCGCCTTGCGCTGTTTTTGCAGCCCGATCATGATCTGGCGCTGATTACGCTGGCCAATTATTATGGCCGTCTGAAGCAATACGAGACTTCGGTTGACCTCTACAATCAGGTGCCGGCAAACGATCCGCTGCGCACCGAAGCCGATGTGCAGACGGCACTTGCCTTCGACGCTGCCGATCATAAAAAGGCGGCACTGGTGCAATTGGCTGACATTGTCAAAGCCCATCCCAAAGATCGCGAGGCGCTCGAAGCCTATGGCAATCTGCAACGCGCTGCCAAGGATTTTACCGGCTCGGTTGCCAGTTTTACGACCATCATCGACATCGACAAACCCCCGACATCGACCAATTGGCCGGATTATTACAGCCGGGGCGTAGCCTATGCCGGGGCGGATCAGTGGCCACAAGCTGAAGCCGATTTCAAGGAAGCGCTGAAACTGTCACCCGATGAACCGGCAGTGTTGAATTACCTCGGTTATTCGTGGGTGGATCGCGGTGAAAACCTTGATGAAGCCTTCCGTATGCTGCGCAAGGCGGTCGATGAACAGCCCGAGGACGGCTATATCGTGGACAGTCTCGGATGGGCCCTGTTCAAGCTCGGACGCTATGGCGAAGCCACCACGGAGCTGAAAAAGGCGGTGGCCCTGAAGCCTGCCGATCCCCTGATCAATGAACATCTGGGCGATGCGTTCTGGCGCAGCGGCGACAAACTGGAAGCGCAATTCCAGTGGAATCATGCCCGCGATTCCAAACCCGAACCCAAGGATCTGGCGCGCATTCTGGACAAGATCAAGAACGGTTTGCCCGCGTCCGCGCCGGCCGAAGCTGTTGCCGCGCCAGCCAAAAGCGGCGGCTAGCTGCCAGTTTGATGCGGATATTTGCCAAAGCCCGCGCCAAGCTCAACCTGACACTTTCGGTTAAGGGACGCCGGCTGGATGGATATCATGAAATATCCAGCCTCGTCGCCTTTGCCGGCGTGAGTGACGGCTTGTGCCTGCAACCGGCCCGCGAATTGTCTTTGACGGTTTCAGGTGCCAGTGCGGAGGCGGCGGGGCAGGGCGAGGATAATCTGGTTCTGGTCGCCGCCCGCCATTTTTCGGCTCAATACCCGCAAGCGCAACTGGGTCAATTTCATCTCTTTAAGCAATTACCGGTGGCAGCGGGCGTAGGGGGCGGTTCGGCCGATGCCGCAGCGGCCTTGCGGCTATTGGCGCAGGCCAATGGCATGAAGCCTGATTGCGGCCCGATGCTGGCCCTGGCCGCCCTTATCGGTGCGGATGTGCCGGTGTGCCTTGCCAGTCGGGCGCGGCATATGGCGGGGATTGGCGAGCAATTGGGGCCGCCGATGGTCATGCCGCAGTTTTACGTGGTTTTGGTCAATCCGGGCGTGAAACTGGAAACGCGGGCGGTGTTTTCGGCGATGGGCTTGGCACCCGGACAATCCAGCTTCGCCTGCGCCGAGCCTCCGATCCGCGACGGCATGGATGCGGCGCAATGGCTGGCTGCGCTTCGCCGCAGTGGCAATGACATGGAAGACGCCGCCGCAAGTCTTGCGCCGGTTATCGTCTCGGTGCTGGCGGTGCTGGCTGGCGCGCGCGGGTGCCGCCTTGCGCGAATGTCCGGCTCGGGCGCCACCTGCTTTGGACTGTTTGAGAATCGGCGCGATGCGATGACGGCGGCCATGACCATCAAGACCTATCACCCCGCCTGGTGGGTGAAAGCCAGCCTGCTGCGCGGATAACCCGTTGGCGCGGCTGACCCGTTGGGTGGGGCGTATCAGAAATTCAGTGCGCCCGTGAAATGCAGAAATCCACGACATCCGCCAGCGCTTGCTTCCACGGTGAATCTGGAAAACCAGCCAGCGATTCGCGCGCCAATTCGCCATAAGCGCGCGCCCTTGCGATCGTTTCGACCAAAGCTCGATGCTGCTGGAGCAAGCCGGTAGCGCGGGCGAGGTCGCCCTCCTGTATGTCACCCTTTTCCAGCGTGCGCTGCCAGAAGCTGCTCTCTTCGGCATTGCCGCGCTGTATGGCCAGAACCACTGGCAGGGTGATTTTGCCTTCGCGGAAATCGTCGCCGACATTCTTGCCAAGTTTGGCGGAGGAGCCGCCATAATCCAGCGCATCGTCAATCAACTGGAACGCAATGCCAAGATTCTTGCCATAGGCGCGACAAGCAGCAATTTCAGCGGGCGAACGGGCCGCCAGAATCGGGCCGACTTCGCAGGCAGCCGCAAAAAGTGCCGCCGTCTTGGCCTCAATTACCGCCATATAATCCGCCTCGCGCGTGCGAATGTCCTTGGCTGCCGACAATTGCATGACCTCGCCTTCGGCAATCACCACCGCGGCATGGGACAAGACATCGAGACAGGTCAGCGAACCCACTTCTACCATCATGCGAAACGCCTGGCCGAGCAGAAAATCACCCACCAACACGCTGGCTTCATTGCCCCAGAGCATGCGGGCCGCCAGTTTGCCGCGCCGCATATCGCTTTGGTCCACCACATCATCGTGTAATAACGTCGCAGTGTGCATAAATTCGACGGAAGCGGCGAGTTTGACATGCCCTTCGCCCTGATAATCGCACAACCGTGCCATCGCCAGCGTCAGCATCGGCCGCAATCTTTTGCCGCCGGATGAAATCAAATGCTTGGCAACTTCGGGAATCATCGTCACCGCCGAGCCGGTACGTGCCAGAATTGTGGCATTCACTTCATCCATATCGCCGCCTACCAAGCCGACGAGACTGGAGATGCCCGCAATTTTTGTCCTGTTTTTCAGCTCAACGCTCACGTTCACGCAGCTTTCCCCTAAAATTTGGTCTTTATCACCCATTGCGCGCCGCAATGGGCAATTTTCCAACACGCACGCCCTATAGCTTGTGCATCAAATGCCAACACTCTATTTTTATCTATAGAGCAGCGCGCATAAACTGCAAAACCGGACTCAGGCACCCATGGTCGAATTACTCAGAACCAATGATATAGTGCTATTATCGGTTATTGAGTTGGTTTTGAAAGAATCTTCCATTCATTATTTTCTGGCGGACACCCAAATGAGTTCCATCGGCTTTGCCGAGGCGTTGCAGCGTCGCATTCTGGTGCCGCAGGCGCAGGTCATCAAGGCGCGGCGGTTGCTGGTCGAGGCCGGGCTGATGGAGCCGCCGGTTGCCCCCGCATGAACGAGAACCCCGGCGTGGATTTTTCGGATGATTTATGGCTTGGTGGCCGGTTGACGCTGCGCCAGCCCCGCCACGGCCAGCGATCCGGCACCGATGCTGTGCTGCTGGCCGCCAGCTTGGCCGCACCAGCCGGCACGGGGCTGGATATTGGCGCGGGCGTTGGCGCCGCGGGCCTCTCTTTGGCCATGCGCGCCCGCGAGACGGGCGTGTCCGGCTGCCACATCACTCTGGTTGAAATCAGTGCGCCAATCGCGACATTGGCGCAACACAACATCACCGCCAATGGGCTTTCGGCTTATGCTTCGGTCTGCAACGTCGATATTCTGGACAAGCCGGCCCGGCGCGCCGCAGGCCTTGGCAATCAATCGGCCGATTTCATTGTGACCAATCCGCCCTTTTACGCGCCCGGCACCGTGCGCGCCTCACCCAATGCCGAAAAATCGCGGGCTCACGTCCTGCATCCTTCCGGCACAGCGGGGTGGGTGCGCGCCTGTCTGGATCTTTTGGGGCCGCACGGAGTGCTCAGCCTCATTCACATTCCCGAGGCCCTGCCGGCCTTGCTGGGTGCGATGGCCGGGCACCTGGGCGCGATCACCATAATCCCCGTTCATGCCCGCCCTGGCCAGAACGCGATTCGGCTTCTGGTGCAGGGGCGCAAAGGCAGCCGTGCGCCGTTGCAGGTGGCGTCGCCCCTGGTGCTGCACGACACTTGCGGCGCATTCACGCCACAAGCCGAGGCATTGCACCGGGGCGAGGCCTTTATCGGTCTCTGATGCCTCAGCGGCGGCAAATGCGCCGATATACCGGATGGTAGCCCCAGGGGCCCCACACCATCACGCGGCGGGTGAAGCAATGCACCGGGCGCGGATAGTAATAAACCGGCGGTGGCGGCGGATAATAGCCAAACCGCGGGCCGTGATGCTCCCAACGCTCATGGCGACCCCAGCCGCCGTCCCAGGGGTCAGCCGAAGCTGGCGTGAAACTGGCAAGCCCGATGGTCATCGCGGTGGCGATACCGGCACCGGCAATCACCTTGCGGATTGTATTTGAAATCATCTGAATTCTCCTCTCTGGCTCGGGAACAGCGAAACACCGCTTTCCTGATTTTGACAGGCTAGCACGCGCAGTTTGAACGCTGTCTGAGAATTCGGTTCATCTGGCATTCATCGCCTTGAGACCGCCCGTGCTACCATCGCAAATCTAACGATCAATGATGGCTGAAAGATGCGTTTGGCAATCGGCGATGCGGGGCCGGGGCCGAGGCTTGGGCCTTGGCGATGGCTTTGGCTTGCCGGTTGACCCGACAAGGCACAAACATTAGTTTGGCCCTCCATTTCCCTGCGACCAGCCAGAAACGATTCCGCCATGCAAACACTTTCACCGGCCGAAGACCCGACCCGTTCGTTTCAAGCCATGCTATTGACGCTGCAACGGTTTTGGGCAGGGCAGGGCTGTGTGATTTTGCAACCCTATGACATGGAAATGGGCGCGGGCACCTTTCACCCGGCCACCACGCTGCGCGCTTTGGGGCCGAATCGCTGGAAGGCCGCCTATGTGCAGCCCTCGCGCCGCCCCAAGGATGGCCGCTATGGCGAAAACCCGAACCGGTTGCAGCACTACTACCAGTTTCAGGCAATTTTGAAGCCCTCGCCGCCGAATCTGCAGGCGCTTTACATCGATTCGCTGAAAGCGATTGGCATTGATGTCGCCCTGCACGACATTCGCTTTGTCGAGGACGATTGGGAAAGCCCGACTCTCGGGGCCTGGGGACTTGGCTGGGAATGCTGGTGCGATGGCATGGAAGTGTCTCAATTCACCTATTTTCAGCAGGTTGCAGGGTTTGAATGCGCCCCCGTCGCCGGCGAGTTGACCTATGGGCTGGAGCGTCTTGCCATGTACGTGCAGGGTGTGGACAGCATTTATGATATCAATTTCAATGGTTTGGACGGCGATGCGCGTGTGACTTACGGCGATGTTTTTCAGCAGGCCGAGCAGGAATATTCGCGCCACAACTTTGAATTTGCCGACACAAAAATGCTGGAACAACATTTCCGCGATGCCGAAGCCGAGTGCCGCGCGCTTTTGGCGGCCGGCGAACCGGGCGAGGGCGAAACCCGTCACAAAATGGCGCTGCCCGCCTTTGACCAATGCATCAAGGCCTCGCACCGTTTCAACCTTTTGGATGCGCGCGGCGTCATTTCAGTCACCGAGCGCCAGTCCTATATTTTGCGGGTGCGCGAACTCGCCAAGGCTTGCGGCGCGGCCTGGCTTGCCACGGCTGGCGGTGGCGCGGACTGAGCTTTGCGAAACTGCAATGGACAATTTCCCCAATTTGCGGACACTGGCAGGAATAGCCGATTTTCGGGTATTGATTGAAGAGGAGGCACACATGTCAGAACCCCACATTGCACAAAAAGCGCCGTATAAAGTTGAGGTAACCGAAGGCAAGACCTATTATTGGTGTGCCTGTGGCCAATCGAAGACCCAGCCCCTGTGTGACGGTTCGCACAAAGGCTCGACCTTCACCCCGGTGGCCTATACCGCAGACAAGACCGGCGATGCCTATATGTGCGGCTGCAAACACAGCAAGACCGCCCCCATGTGCGATGGCAGCCACAAAGCGCTCTAGGGTTCTCTCCACCCATTGCCAGTGCCCGAACCGGGCGTGAGCCAACAAGCATGCAAGCCCCCGCAATGTGGGCTTGCAAATCGCGCACGGCTGAGGCATAGCAAGCCAACGGAGATGTGGCCGAGAGGCTGAAGGCGGCGGTTTGCTAAACCGTTATAGGGTTGTAAAGCCCTATCGAGGGTTCGAATCCCTCCGTCTCCGCCAACTACCCCTTTTCAGACTCATTAGAATCCCTAGAAAATCTAGTGGTAAGTCACTGGTTTTATGGTATGTTTTCGCGCTTCAAGGCTTCTGGCTATGGCCAAACATGTTCATTCATGATCCCCAATAGTCAGAAATTTTGTACAACGATTTGTACAACGCGCGAGAATGGATATGCAGAAACTCAATGCCAAGCAGTTGACGAAGATGGCCTCCGGTCGCCATGGTGATGGTAATGGGCTGTATTTTGATGTCAAAAAATCGCGTTCATCGTCCTGGGTCCTCCGATTCATGATTGACGGTAAGCCCCGGACTATGGGTCTCGGCGGCTATCCTGCCGTCAGTCTCGCCGATGCCCGAGAAACTGCCTTCCGGCTAATGCGGTTAGTCAAGGAAGGCATTGATCCCCTAGAACAGGCAAGGGAAGCCAGGGAAAAGCAGCAAGCTGAGGTAAGGTCAATCGAGATCGAGCAATCCATGCCGACCTTCCAAATGGTCATGACGGATTTTATCGAAGAGCGCCGGCCGGGTTGGGCCAACAAAAAACATGCAGCCCAGTGGACGGCGACGCTTGAAACTTACGCCAGACCCATTCTTGGGAAAAAGGTCAATGACATTTCGACCACGGACATCAAAGATATCTTGATGTGAACCGGCGTGGAATAAGGACCCCGTGTTAGGGGTTATCGGCATCCAAACGGGACCCCTCTGACGTTTGGTTCATACTGGCTTTCATGGGTGTCATGGGAGCCTTGATGGGGATGCTGGTTTTGGAAACGATTGGAAAAGTCCGCCGGGCTTATTTTGTTCAAAAGAAGCCGATTA
>JAGXAN010000016.1 GCA_019075865.1 Hyphomicrobiales bacterium
GGTGAATGGCCGAGCGTATTCGGCGACGCCAAAATGACAACGGCGCTCCTCGACCGCCTCACGCATCACTGCGATATCGTCGAAACCGGAAACGACTCCTGGCGCTTCAAAAACAGGGCCTGACACAAAACAAATCCAGCCAAGCCTAAACCGCGCTTACCCCGTCTGCGCAACCCCGACCAGCTTCGACGGGGTAAGCCCTACCGCTGCTGCCTCACGACCAAAAAGAGGGGTCCTTTTTCGATGCTTATTGGGGGTCCCAATTGCTTGCTGATTGACAGCCAATAAGGCAAACCAAGCCAATGGTGGATTGAAATGGACGCAGCGCGGCGGCGGCTACTACAGTCTTTGCAATAAGCGACTGAAAAGTGTGCAATAGGAAAGTGTGAATAAGCGCCGAAGCGCAACACTTGCCTGAAAGCGATCATAATATTGAATTATTGAAGAAAAAATCACTCTACTGGGGTGCCGACCAAGAGCCCGCCCGGGTCGATATTGCAGCAACAGCTCAAGCGTTCATGTCGGTCTTGCGAGGAGTCCCCATTCAAAGTTTATTCACAGCACATGTCAGAGGGGTCGGGACCCAAAGGTGATAAATTCGCCTACCGATCCTCCTATGTTTCATCTGCTAGGACGCGCTACTTCGCGCCAACCGACGCCAGCGACGACAGAAACGCGCCAAACACCGCCGACTATTCGCCTTAGATTCTTGTTGCTTATACTTCCAAAAATAGCAATCAATGAAATTGATATACTTGCAAACGGATTCAAACGGTGCGACGATGAGACAGTTCAAACGTCTGCAGCAAACGAATGTGCTTCGGCTCATTGAGCCGGAATTGACGTTCAAGAGCTGCGGCAATGGTCCCGACCTTCGCATGGTAGAGCTGGCTCGCCTGCTCGCCCGTCGTGCCGCGCGGGAGTTGTTCGAGGAGCAGAAGAAGGAACGCAGTACGACGCGCTCCTAATGCCACAGGAGAATGCGCTATGAAGGTCGCAATCTACGCCCGCTATTCATCCGACAATCAGCGAGACGCTTCTATCGCTGACCAGCTTCGCATCTGTCGCCTTCATGCCGAGAAGCAGGGGTGGCAGGTGATTGAGGAATATACCGACCATGCCATCTCCGGGGCCTCACTTCTGCGCCCCGGCATTCAAGCCCTCATCACTGATGCGACTCGTGGCCGCTTCCGGTATATCCTGGCCGAGGCGATGGACCGCTTATCGCGCGATCAGGAAGACATCGCCGGCTTCTACAAGCGGATGTCCTATTCCGATGTGAAGATTGTCACTTTATCTGAGGGCGAGGTTACGCATCTTCATGTCGGCCTTAAGGGCACGATGAATGCCTTGTTCCTCAAAGATCTGGCAGACAAGACCCGACGCGGCCAACGCGGCCGAGTCGAGGCGGGCAAATCCGGTGGCGGCAACGCCTATGGCTACGATGTGGTCAAGAAATTCGATGCCAGCGGCGAGCCGGTTCGTGGTGACAGGACCATTAACGCGTTTCAATCGGAAGTCGTGCGTCGCATTTTCCGAGACTATGCCGCCGGCAAGTCAGCTAAACGCATAGCGTTTGAGTTGAACAAGGATGGAATCGAAGCGCCGAGCGGCGGTGACTGGGGATTCAGCACGATCAACGGCAATCCGAAGCGGTGCAATGGTATCCTCAATAATGAGATGTATGTCGGCAAGCTGATCTGGAACCGGCAGCGCTTCATCAAAGATCCCGACACAGGTAGGCGCCAGGCTCGTATGAATCCAGAATCGGAGTGGATCACCCAAGGCGTCCCAGAGCTACGCATCCTTGACGAAAATCTCTGGCATTCAGTAAAGGCCCGCCAGAAGATGGTCAAACACAACAGCAGCGACGACGGCGAGACCGAGAATCATTTCCGTGAACGCCGGCGCCCTAAATACCTCCTCTCGGGGCTGATCAAGTGTGGCTGCTGCGGAGGCGGTTATTCGATGATATCCGCAAATCTTCTTGGCTGTTCGACGGCTCGCAACAAGGGCACTTGCGACAATCGCAAGAACATCAGGCGCGATCAGTTCGAGGCGCGCGTACTCAACGCGCTGCGCCATCACCTGATGGATCCGGCGCTGTTCCAAGAGTTTTGCGACGAGTTCACACGCGAGATGAACCGGCTTCGTATGGAAGGCCGGGCATCGATAGATTCGGCCGACGCGGAGATCAAGAAGATTGATCGGGAACTGGAGAAGCTGTTGAAACTCATTCTCGCGTCCAGTGACGACAAAGCTCCCATTCTGATGATGAAACAGATGAAGGGGCTTGAGGCTCGTCAAGAGGATTTGAAAACCTTCCTGCAAGAAGCAGAGGAGCCACCGCCCCTCCTGCATCCGAACATGGCTCACCACTACCGCGTCCAGGTCGACGAGCTGTACGCGGCACTTCAAGAGGACTCCGAATCCAAGCGGTGGATCGCCTCCGATCTCTTGCGATCTTTGGTGAAGGAAATCATACTGACGCCGGAGGAAAGTTTGCTTCAAATCGACGTCCGCGGCGATCTGGCTGGAATCCTTGGCATATCGCTGAAAAGCAAAAGGCCATCCCAAGGGGCGGGCCGAACACAAGATGATTTGGTTGAAGGGAAAGGTAGTACCCAGAACTTGCGGACGCAAAAAAGCCGCCCGGTTTGGGCGGCTTACGTGCGCGATATCATATCGCAAGTTGAGATGGTTGCGGGGGCAGGATTTGAACCTGCGGCCTTCAGGTTATGAGCCTGACGAGCTACCGGGCTGCTCCACCCCGCGCCAAGAATTAAGGGGCAGGACACAACGCATTGCATTGTATTCTGCCCCTCGAAAATAAAGAGAAAGATATGTGTTTTGCAGGCCTGGCAACGACCTACTCTCCCATGCCTTAAGACATAGTACCATTGGCGCAAAGGCGTTTGACGGCCGAGTTCGGGATGGGATCGGGTCTGATCGCCTTGCCAAAGCCACCAGGCCGGCAAAACACATATATTGAAGCAAAAGGTCTGTTTTAGATCACTCGCTATCACAGCGAGCATTGATAAATGAGGCAATCAAGCCAATCGAGCTATTAGTACCGGTAAGCTACACGCATTACTGCGCTTCCACACCCGGCCTATCAACGTGGTCGTCTTCCACGGCTCTCGAGGGAGAACTCGTTTTGAGGTGGGTTTCTCGCTTAGATGCATTCAGCGATTATCCCGTCCATACATAGCTACCCTGCACTGCGACTGGCGTCACAACAGGTCCACCAGAGGTATGTTCAACCCGGTCCTCTCGTACTAGGGTCAAATCCTCTCAATTCTCCTACACCCACGGCAGATAGGGACCAAACTGTCTCACGACGTTTTGAACCCAGCTCACGTACCACTTTAATCGGCGAACAGCCGAACCCTTGGGACCTTCTCCAGCCCCAGGATGTGATGAGCCGACATCGAGGTGCC
>JAGXAN010000014.1 GCA_019075865.1 Hyphomicrobiales bacterium
CAGGCTTCGCGCGTTTCGCCTGAAAAGCTGGACACTTCGCTGGCCCAGTCGGAAAAGCTGGACCGGAACCCGTGCGCCGTCACCTCGCATTGCATCCGGCGAAGCAGCATGTTGAAGGCCATGCTGGACAAAGCCTTGCCCTCCCCGCGCCCTGCAAAGACAAAGCCCCCTTGCCGCACTTCCGCCATGCGCGCCAAGATCGCCACCGCGCGGCCCGATAGTGGCACCCTATGTTCACGCCCGGCTTTCATTCGCTTGGCTGGCACTGTCCAAACCTTGGCTTCCAAATCGACTTCGCCCCATGTCATGTTCATCACTTCGCTGGATCGCGCCGCCGTCAAGATACAAAATTCCAAGGCCAGCGCAGAAACGCTTTCAGAAGCCCGCAGGCGGGCCATAAAGGCCGCAACATCATCATAGGGCAAAGCCGCGTGATGGCCGCGTGCAAGCTTGTCATGCTTTGGCAGGGCAGCTGCAAGGTGTCCCTTCCATATTGCTGGATTGGCACCCGCAAACAGCCCTTGCGCCCGCGCCGCATCGATCACCCGTTCAATCCGCCCGCGCAACCTTGAAGCGGTTTCCGCTTTCTTTCGCCAGATCGGTGTAAGGCATTTCAAGACGCCCGCCGTATCCACCTTGTCAATCGGGCTTGCCCAGATCGGCTTGCAATAGGTGACCAGCGTATTGCGCCATTGTTGGCGATGCTTGGCGTTGCGAAAGCCGCTTTCGATGGTATCGACAAGATTCAGGGCATATTCGCCAAATGTGGGAATGGACGCCTTGGCGACCTCTTGCGCGGCCTTGATTGCCAACGGGTCTTTGCCCTCAACTACCAGCGCCCGCATATCCGCCGCCCGCCTGCGCGCTTGCGCAAGGCTCACCTGCCCCGGCCCGGCACTGCCAAGCCCGGCTTCCCGCCGCTTGCCTGCCAGATTATAAATGAACAGCCATTTGCGCGCCCCGGCCTCGGACACAATCAGAAACAAATTGCCACCGTCACCATGCTTGCCAGCGCCAAGCGTCGCAACTTCCCGCGCTGTCAGTTTGTGAATTAGCCGTGCCATTTGGAAGCCCTCTCAAAAGGGGGGCTGGATAGCTGGCCCCCCTTTCAGCCCCCCTTTCTAACACGGCTTGGCGCGAACCGCAACAAATTGAAATGGTCCAATTGAATTTATATATTCAATAATTTCAACTATTTACAAGGACTATAACGAACCGGGACGAATTGCCATAAACCCATAAGAGGCGGACACCCCTTCCGCCACTTCTCCCCCATAGCCTCGCCCTGCTCGTTGGCCCCCGCCCTGCCCGTTACGCCTTAGCGCGGCGGGCCTGGCGGTATTGATCGACGATTACCGCGCCCACAATAATGCCACCCAGCACCATTTCCTGCAGGTAATCATTGATGTTGAGGAAGGTGAAGCCTGAGGTGACAACACCCAGAATCAGCGTGCCAAACACCGTGCCCCAAATGCGCCCGACGCCGCCGGTGAGCGAAGTGCCCCCGATAACCGCCGCCGCAATGGCTTGCAATTCATAGCCCACCCCCATGCCCGATTGGCCGGACTGCGCCCGCGCCGCCGTCACAATGCCCGCGAGGCCCGACAGAAGGCCGGCAATCACATAGACATAGATCAGGTGGCGCTGGACATTGATGCCCGAGACGCGCGCCGCCTGCCGGTTGGCCCCGATCGCATAGGTAAACTTGCCGTAGCGCGTATAGCCCAGCACCACGTGGAAAATCGCTGCGCAAATCAGGAAAATGAACACGGGCACTATGCCCGAACCAATGACATTGAACTGCGGCGTCAGAAAGCTGACCGGATTGCCATGGGTGTACCATTTGGCAAAACCGCGAATACTGACATAAGTGCCAAGGGTCGCAATAAAGGGCGGAATCCCGGTCCAGGCAATCAGCCCGCCGTTGATGAATCCGCCAAGGCCACCCACGACGATACCCACCAGAATCGGCACGATCGCGGGCAGATTGGTAAGGCCGGGATAAATCGCATGGGTATAATCCGAGCTTTGCGCCAGCGAGGCCGCCACCATCGCCGAAGCCCCGACGATGGAGCCGGAGGACAGGTCGATGCCGCTGGTAATGATCACCTGCGTCACGCCGATGGCAATGATGCCAATGACCGACACTTGCAAAATCATGATGCGCAAGCGCAGGATATTGAACAGAAATGACTGCCCCTCAAATACCCATCCCAGAAGCTCGAACATCAGCGCCATGCCTATCAGCACCACGAGGATGTTGAATTCCGGCGGCAAACGGCGCGAGCGCGCTTTGGCAACTGGTGCAGAAGAAGATTTGGTTTCAATCGTCATGACATCATCTACTTTTGGTTATGGGTGGCCGCGTCAATGCGACGCCAGTTCCATGATTTTGACCTGATCGGCTTCGTCGCGGCTGAGAATACCGGTCGCCCGACCTTCGTGCATCACCAAAATCCGGTCCGACATGCCCAGAATTTCGGGCATTTCGGACGAGATCATAATGATGCCAACCCCCTGCCCCGCAAGCTGGCTGATCATCCGGTGGATTTCCGATTTGGCGCCGACGTCAATACCGCGGGTTGGCTCGTCGAGGATCAGGATTCGCGGCTTGGTCAACAGCCAGCGCCCGATCAGCACCTTTTGCTGGTTGCCGCCGGAAAGATTTTCAACGCGTTCGTGCATGTCGGGCGTTTTCACGCGCAAGGCGTCGCGCATCGCTTCGCATACCCTGGTGAGCGCGGATTGGCGCACAAAGCCGTTTTGCACAAACTCGCCCCCCAATACCGCAACCTGCATGTTCTGCTGCACGTCGAGAATGAGGAAGCAACCGGTCTCCTTGCGATCCTCGGTCAGAAAGCCCATGCCTTGCGCCAGCGCCACTTGCGGCGAGGTCATCGCCACTTTTTGGCCGGCTATGCTGATCGTGCCCGAAGTCGCGGGGGTTACGCCAAACAGCGTTTCGGCGACATTGGAGCGACCGGAGCCAACAAGCCCCGCAACCCCCAAAATCTCACCCTTGTGCAAATCGAAACTGACATTGGCAAACACGCCCTTGAGGGTCAGTTCCTGCACAGACATGATCACGTCACCAATCGGGACAATGTCTTTGGGAAACATCTGGGTGATTTCGCGCCCCACCATCATGCGGATGATTTCTTCACGGGTTACCGTGCTGGCCTCGCGGGTGCCAATGTAGCGGCCATCACGAAAAACGGAAACTTCATCCGCTATTTCGAACAATTCATTCATCTTGTGGGTGATGTAAACGATGCCTTTGCCTTTGGCCCGCAGCGTCTTGATGATCGCAAAAAGATGCGCCACTTCCTTGTCCGTCAGGGCAGAAGTCGGCTCATCCATAATCAGAACGTCCGATTCATAGGATACCGCTTTGGCGATTTCCACCATCTGCCGGTTGGCGATGCTAAGGGTACCAACCGCAACGTCCGGATCCAGATCGATATTGAGTTCGCTGAACAAATCAGCGGTCAGCTTGCGCATTTTGGCATGGTCGACAAAGCCGAACTTTGTCATGGGCTCACGCCGGATCCAGATGTTTTCGGCCACCGTCATCGGGGCCATCAAATTGAGTTCCTGATGAATCATGGCTATGCCATTTTCCAGCGCATCGAGCGGCGATACCAGCTTGATCTGCTGTCCACGCAACCGGAACGTGCCCGAGTCCGGGGTATAAATCCCGGCGATTATTTTCATCAGAGTCGATTTGCCAGCGCCATTCTCGCCCATTAGCGCGTGCACGGTGCCGCGCTTGAGTTGAAACGACACATTGTCCAAAGCCTTGACGCCGGGAAAAGCTTTGCTGACCCCTTCAATTTCCATCAACCAGGTAGCCTGCGGCACGGCGCCGCTTTCACGCACGACCTTCATGGTGGTAGGGCTGAGCATATTCGTCATCCGGTTACATGAGCACAATACAAACCGGGGACAGACCCGCTGCCCCCGGCCCGGTCAAGAAGTCTAGTTCTTGGCCATGTATTTGGCCATATTGGCCGGAGTGATCAGTTCGAACGGCACCCAGACCGTGCTCTCTACTTGCTTCTTGGCGACCATTTTCATCGCGGTATCAATGGAGCCAGACCCCTGGGCCGCGGCATTCTGGAACACGGAGACTTGCAATTTGCCGGCCTTCATCTGGGCGAGCCCATCCTGCGTGCCATCAATACCGGCCACCTTCACATTGGACATGCCAGCGGTGGTCAGCGCCTGAATGGCACCGATTGCCATTTCGTCATTGTTGGAAATCACAGCATCCGGCTTCACGCCAGCCGAAATCCAGTTGGTCACCAGGTCCGAAGCCTTGGTGCGGTCCCAATTGGCCGATTGCTCGCGCAAGATCTTGATGCCGCTGCAATCCTTGGTTGCGAGCACATCGTGAATGTCTTTTGTGCGGGTAACCGCGGCCTCGTTCGACAATTCCCCTTCAATGACGACGATGCTGCCCTTGCCACCCAAAAGCTTGCACATCTCTTTGGCTTCCATCGTGCCGGACTGTTTCTCGTCCGAACCCACGTAAGCCACGCCCGCCGGAAGCGTCTTGTCGGCCGGCTTGCGATTGACATAAACCAGCGGAATATGTGCCGCGACAGCCAAAGCGGTCATCTTCGGGGTAGCCGAGGTATCCACGGCATTGACGATGATGGCATCGACCTTGTTGGCAATGAAATTCTGCACCTGGCTGATCTGGGTGCCAAGGTCGTCCTTAGCGTCAAGAACCTGCAAGTCAATCTTGTTGGCCTTGGCGTAATCGGTCATGCCGTTGCGCAACACGGTGAGGAAATTATCGTCGAATTTATCCATCGACACGCCAATTTTGGCGGCGAAAGCGCCCTGTGTCATCATCGTTACAGCGGCAAGTGCGAGCAATGTGCGTTTCATGTTACTTTGTCTCCTCCGACGGCGTCCGGTAGCGCCTTATGTTATCCGGACCCCCCCATTTTCAGGGGAGCCTTCCGGCCAATTTTATGGCCTGATCTCATTGTGCCAGGCGTATTATTTCGCTTTGGCAAGAAGTTCGTTTTCAATCAACTGACAGCTGGCCGAGACGGCCGCGCCAATGTCGCTGAGTTCATGCACCTGCCGGGCAAAAGGCTCGAACGAAAACGGCCCCCGATAGCCAGCCGCCAGCAATTGGCGCATTTGCCTGACATTATCGATAAAGTCCGTTTGGCCCACAAACACCCGGTGCATGTCACGCATGGACGTGACCGGCACATTTGCGTCCTCGACGCCGGAAATGTGAACGAGCCCCGTGCGTTGCGGGAACATGTCGGTCTCACCCGCAACCACGTGATGGAACGTGTCATGCACCAGTTTGAACACCTCCGCCGTGCCGGTGGCGTCGATTGCCTCGACCGCCTCGCGCTTGAGGCGCAGCGAACATTCCACAAAACCGAGCGGCTCGACCAAACCGGTGATCTTGAATTCGCGCAGGATCGGTGCCAGCCCAAGCAGCGCCACGCGCAAATACTGCAGGCGGACATTTGCCTCGGGTTGCCAGTCAACGTCGTTTACCGGGCACAACACCAAAGCCTGCGCGCCGCAGTCCCTCGCATATCGTGCAAGCTCACGCGCCTCCTCGGCACGGGCATCATTCCAGAGATTGAACTTTTGCAGGGCATTGATCGAAATAATCGAAAGCCCGCGCTTTTTGGCATCGGCCCCCACTTGGACCGCCGGCGTGCCGTCTTTCAGCGCCACCCCGTCAAGATCATTGCGAATTTCGACCTCTTTCAGACCCGATTGCTGCGCCAGATCAAAAAAACTCTGGTGATCGCGTGACGGCGCCACCATGTGGTTCAAGGCAAAATTCAGGGTCATTTCAAGCAAACTCATGGGGTTGGATTCAACTTCGGACAGTCGTAAATCATACTTGCCATCGCCTGGCACGATGACGCATCCTGGCCCGAACCATGCCTGACATGCCCCGCTATACTTGCAGGATAAGCCGGCCACGCGGGTAGTTCAGACCCATAGGTGCAGCTTATCATCATTTTTTTGCGAATCTTGATGGTAATTCCATCACGCCATTCCCGCGATCCGCCGATAAATTTTTCAGACCAAACAAATTCATCATCCAGAGCAGCCATCCCGCAAAAGGCAAATGCTAATTTGCGTTCGCGGGATAACAGGCTAGAGCCTTGGGGAATTCGCGTTGCCTTGGCGGGGCGCAGTCCCTATGCTGACACTTCAGACATGAACCATTTCATGAAAGAATATCCGCGTGCGACTGACACAATTTACCGATTACACATTGCGAATGCTGCAACTTGTGGCCCTGCGGGCACCGCATCTGATCACCGTCGACGAAGTTGCCCGCGCCCATGCCGTATCGCGTGCGCATATGGTGAAAGTGGCGCATCAACTCAGCCTGCACGGCTATATAGAGACGGTGCGCGGTCGCAATGGCGGCATGCGGCTGCTGCGCGATCCGGCCAAGATCACGATTGGCGAAGTCGTGCGCTGGTCGGAAGGTTCAACGGAAATGCTGGAATGTTTTAACGCCCAAACCAGCAATTGCCCGATTACCGAATTTTGCAGGCTTTCAGTGGGTGTGCAACAGGCCACCCGCGCATTTTTCAAGGTTTTGGACGGCCTCACTCTCGCGGACATCACTGCTAATCGAAAACCTCTGTTGAGCCGCCTCACGCCCAAGTCATCGCTGGGGACTTTGTGAAGCCCGCACGCCAAAAGCATCGCCCCGTCGCTGATTCGGTCATGGGCTGTTCTTGTCGTGCCCCATAATTCCCGAAATCAGACGCGTTTTGCACGCCTTTGCTTTACCAGAAATTAACAAACGCAATGCCGCCGGAAGTTGCAATAGAAGATTAAAATCCATGGTCCAACAATCCCCCCAATTGGCGGCGGGTCGGCGCAAAATTCCTTCTTTGGAATTAGAATAAATCCAAAACATATTTCTTGACCCATTTTGTAAATGGCGCGAAATCGCGTTTGCAAGTGACGTCATGTCGATGGCGCACGCTCTTTGTCCGGCCCTTGAAACCGGTATTATTGAGGAATACGCTTTGAGAAACTGGTTAACGCGCGCGGGCGTGGTCGTTGCTGCCTGCTTCATTTCATTCGCCGCCCATGCCAATGGCGTGGCACCTGCACCCACCGGCTTGATCCCAACCAACAATGACGCATTTCGCGAGCTGGAATCACGTTATCTGTTTGGGTTCACTTTTGGCACTGATACCGGCGCTGAGGGCGAGCGTGAGATCGAATTGGAGACCACCGCCGGTTTCCAGAGACGCGGCGGCACTTTCCACGCTGTCGAGCAGGAATTTGAATTTGAATTTGTGCCCTCCCAATTCAACCACCTCGAATTTAGCCTGCACGGCGTCGATATCCATGCCCAACCGGTGAGTGGCATCGACAACGTCAATCAGACCGCCTTAAGCGGATTTTCGGTCAATTATCTGCAATCTATAATCGCGCGCGGCCCCGGCGCGCCATTTGGCGTGGCAGTCTCCATTCAGCCCGAATATGATTGGGTCGACGGCACCAGCGGCACGCGCACGCATGGCTATTCCGCTCAAACCAAATTGCTGATTGACACGGAAATCATCCCGCAGCGGCTGTTTGCGGCGGTCAACGCCATTTACGCGCCCGAAATATCGCGTGCCAAGGGTGACAGCTTTTGGTCGCGCACTGCCAGCTTTGGGCTGACGGGGGCGCTTGCCACCCGGGTCCTGCCCAAGCTGACACTTGGTGCTGAGGCCGAATATTACCGCAGCTATGACAGCTTTGGCATGAGCCGGCTTCAAGGACAGGCCGCTTATATTGGGCCGACTTTCCATTATCAGTTCACTCATAAGATTTTTATGTCGGCGGCTTGGTCGACGCAGTTCTGGGGTCACGCCTCCGGCGAGACGGGGCGGCATCTCGACCTCACCAACTTCCAGCAGCAAAAGGCCAATATCAAACTCGGATTCGAGTTCTGATCCCAATTCAAAGGATTTACCGATGACGTCACTTCTCAAATTCCAGCGTATCCGCGCCCGCTGGCTGATCGCCGCATTAGCCCTAGGCAATGCTGGCCCATCCGCCCATGCAGCAGATCCATTGATCGTGCATCTGACCTTGAAAGACCACCGCTTCGAGCCGCAGGAAGTGAAAATCCCGGCCAATCAGACATTCACCATCAAGATCAAGAACCTTGATCCGACGCCCGAGGAATTTGAAAGTCAATCGTTGCGTGTTGAAAAAGTCATTGTCGGCGGCAGCGAGGGCACTTTGCAAATTCGCCCCCTCAACGCCGGTCGCTATCGATTTTTCGGCGATTACAACGAAAGCACCGCTTTCGGCTATCTGGATGTTCGTTAGGAGTTCGCACTATGCTCGCCGCCGCAATCATCGTTTTTCGTGAGGCCATCGAAGCTGGCCTGATCATCGGCATCGTTATGGCCGTGACCCGAAATGTGCCGGGTCGCAGCCAATGGATTGTCGGCGGCGTCGTTTCGGGGCTTGCCGGTGCGGGGCTTGTCGCGGCATTTGCTGGCACTCTGTCCAATGCCGTGGCCGGCACCGGAACCGAATTGTTCAATGCCACCGTCCTCGGCCTCGCCGTGTGCATGCTGGCCTGGCACAATATCTGGATGGCGCGGCACGGGCGCAAAATGGCGACGCAATTGCGCGCTGTTGGCGAGGCGGTTGTCGGCGGCTCGCGTTCGCTGGCGGCTCTTGCGATCGTGGTTGGAATCGCTGTTCTGCGCGAGGGTTCCGAGGTCGTGCTGTTTTTATACGGCATTGCTGTTTCGGATGGCAGCGGCGGCCTCAGTCTGCTGGCGGGTGGCCTTCTAGGCCTTATGCTCGGCGGCTCGCTCAGCCTCTTGACCTATCTGGGTCTTGTCCAAATCCCGCCGCGCCTGATTTTTGGCGTCACCAGCGCCCTCATCACATTTCTGGCGGCGGGCATGGCCAGCCAGTGCGTGTCGTTTCTGGCGCAGGCCGGCATAGTCACAGCATTGGGCAATACAGCGTGGAACACTT
This sequence comes from Hyphomicrobiales bacterium, assembly GCA_019075865.1. Taxonomy (GTDB): domain Bacteria; phylum Pseudomonadota; class Alphaproteobacteria; order Rhizobiales; family Beijerinckiaceae; genus REEB77. The sequence goes on from JAGXAN010000014.1 coordinate 9,013, forward strand.
CGTGGTTATTGTCGGAAACCAGCATTCCCGGCAAGGTCTTCCACACGCTTTTCGGCTATTCCGAGCAACCCTCCTTTATGCAATTGATTGCCTATCTGGCCACACTCGCCGTCATTTTCACCGCGACCCGGATCGTCGCTCCCACCCCCCGCCCCCTGCCAGCATCTGCCAAGCCCATTGCTCGCAACTAGGGGTTGGCCAGCGGATGCTCCGCCGGCGCTGTTCCCAAACCCACACCTGTTGGTTCACCCTCAAGGCGGCCATCCCGCAACTGATAGATATGATCAAACCGGTCGAGGATCATTTCGTCATGGGTGACCACGACGATTGCCGCATTCTGCTCGGTCGCGATCCGGCGCAGCAGGTCCATCACGATGCGCGCGCGCGGCGAATCCAGCGGTGCGGTTGGTTCATCGGCAAGAATGATCTTGGGTCGGTTGGCCAGCGCCCGGGCAATGGCAACGCGCTGCGCCTCGCCGCCTGAAAGCTGCCTTGGAAAGGCATGTTTGCGACTGCCCACTTCCAGATAATCAAGCAATTCACCGGCACGCGCCCGTGCGGCGGCGGGCTTGAAACCAGCAAGATCAAGCACGATCGAGACATTGTCACTGCCATCCAGAAACGGCAGCAGGTTCGGATATTGAAAAATGAAGCCAATTTTGTCGAGCCGAAGCCGGCGAAGGTCGGATTTGAGCCATTTCTGCTCATAGACCACATCGCCGTCCAGCGTGATGGTGCCGCTGCTCGGCTCCAGAATGCAGGCAATACAATGCAAGAGCGTGGTCTTTCCAGAGCCGCTCGGCCCCATAAGCCCGATCACCTGGCCCGGATAAACCGTCATGGTAATATCGACCAAAGCATTCACCCTGGCACTGCCCTGCCCAAAGTGCTTGGACAAATGGGCGACCTCGATGGCCGGCTGAATTTGCATTTGCGCCATGGCATTATCCCGAGGATGCAAGGGCTTCGGTCGGGTCCACCTTCAGGGCCAAACGAATGCCAAGTGTGCTGGCGGCAAGGCAAATGCCAACGGTGATGAAAAATACCATGCTGACGCTTTGGAAATCGAGCACCAACCGTCGCGGAAAATAGGGTTGAAAAGCCACCACAAGGCCAAGACCGATGAAATAACCAAATATCCCCATCGACAGGGCCTGCTGGACGATCAGCCCGACTATGGTGCGATCGGGTGCGCCTACGAACTTCAAAGTGGCGATGGAGCGCACCTTGTCCATGGTCAGCGTGTAAACGATCAGCGCGATGATCACCGCCGAGACGATGATCAACAGCACCATGATCAGCAATTGCTGCTTGCGGGATTTGTCGATCACGTCCTTGCTGAGTAAGGTTTCCTGCTGGACCTGCGACAATGTGGTCAGATGCTTCCATCGGGTCAGGGCCGAGGCGACTTCACTGAGAGGTACATTGGGTGACACTTTGGCAATCACGGCGTTGATCTGGTCATTGCCCTGCACACCGCCGCCACTGGCAAGCTGACGCCGCTCGGCGGGGGGCGAGAGCTCAAATTGCAGCGCCTGCGCATCTTGCAAGGTGATATAGCCAACCGGGTCACCGGACGCAGTCAACTCGTTGCGCATCAACCCAACGACCGTAAAATCATGGCCATGCGTGCCAAGTGAGACAACTTCGCCTAGCGCCAGCCCTGCAGAAACATCAACTATGAACTCGTAATGGCTACGCATGATTTCACGCCCCGCCACAAGTTTATGGGGGCCGCCGGGTCGTCCAGGCTCAAAACCGACGAGAAACAGGGGCAGCGACTTGCCATTGAGCCGGGTCTGCACCGTCTGATAGGTCACAGCGCCCGCGCGCGCGACGCCATAAACACGGCTGACCAATTCGCGTGTGTCGCCGGGAATGCGCGAGGCTTCGGCAAATGGCCCGTTGGTGCCCGCCTCCACGATCCAAAGATCGGCGTGCGCTGCGCGCGCCTGGCGCAAGGCGTCATCAATCATGCCGCCGTAAACACCGGTAATGACAATGACGACGCCCAAGAGCAGGCTCAATCCAAAATTGGTCAATATGAAGCGCAGGAGATTGAATTTGATGTCCCGGTAGGCCAAATTCATGATGCCTAGCTCCCGCTGGCAATGGCCGCGCGGCCGATGCGCAATCCACCCGGCAGCTTTGTCAATACTTCAGCATGGTCGGGCAAGTCGCTGGTGATTTCAAAACGTCCATCCAGCAACCGGTCGCCAAGGGTCACTTTGCGCTTCTGGAGCCGTCCATCTTCCAGCGTCCAGACTTCCCCGCCGGTCTTGCTCAATCCCAAAATAGCCGCTTCTGGAACCAGCAAGGCTTTTGGCAGATGCCGCGTGGTGACATAAACTTCCGCCTGTTCGCCAAGATTGGCATTGGCAGGAATTGCATCGAACGCGATCTCGATCCGCCGCTCCTCGTTGACACGGTCGCTTTCGGGCTCGATGCGGATGACCTTCCCCGCCAACCGCTGATGCGAAAGCGAGCGCAGCACGATCTGCGCGGGTTCGCCAACCTTGATATGGCCCGCCCGGCTCTCGTCGATATAAGCCAGCGCCCAGACCGAATTGGGGTCAATCAACGTATATACGGGCTCCCCCGAACCAATGGCCGAGCCCAGTTCCTTCAGGCGCGCTGTCACCATGGCATCATAGGGCGCGGTCAAGGTGTAAAAATCGAGCGTTGCCGATTGCAGTTGTGACTGGGCCTTTGCATCGGCAATGTTGGCCTGCGCTACCAGCACATCGCTTTTTGCCAAATTGAGATCCCCCAGCGCGGCATCCTGCGCTGCCTGCGCCGATTGGGCGGTTTCAACCGAGGTAATCTTGTTTGCCACCAACGCTTGCCGCCGCGTGTTGATGCTCTTGCTGTTGGTATAATTGGCATTGGCTTTGTCAACACTGGCCATGGCCCGTTGCAGATTGGCCTGCGCCAATGCAATACCGGCATTTGTCCGGGCTACCTGCGCGGTTTGCTCACGACTGTCTATGCGGGCGAGGACGGTGCCTTTGGCAATCTTGTCGCCAACATCTGCATGTAATTCGACCAGCAAACCGGAAACCTTGAAGCCCACCTTGGAAGTTACGCGTGCCTCAACCGTTCCAAGCCCGAATACGTCAACAGGCACGTTGCTTTCCATATGCGCGACATCGACGCGGGTTGGGCTCAGCACTTGTTTCCAAATGAGGATGGCAGTCGCACCCGCCGCGATCAATACGGCAACGACCAGTATCAGACGATTACGGCTCATGAGTACGCAGCCCTTCAGGTCGCAAAGCCGACAGAAGCAGGTTCAATTCAAATGCGAACCCACTTCATAACGGCCCCCACCCTCGCGCCCGACCGCACGCGATCGCAATGATTTGAATCAACATGGCGCCAGATTTGTTCAGCCCAAAAGCTGCGGCAACTTTGCCAAAATGGCCTGCAAAGCCGATTTTTGCGTGCTAAGACAAATAAAGCGGTCGCGGCAGTGGATGAAAAACTGCCTCGGCCGCCGCTTTTCGAGCCAAGGATTTTGACAATGAGTTTTTCGAGCATTTTCGCCCGCGTCGTTGCGTTTATCGGCGCGGGGACGGTGGCTTGGCGACGGCTGCGCGGTGTGCCCTCGCAACAGGCCATTGGTGCCTCGCCCAAGATTCCGGAGGCTAAAGCCCAGGGAGCCTTGCCCACCTTGAAAATGCCAACGGCGCGCGGTTGGCGGCAGGGCCAGGCTCCACAAGCCGCCCCCGGACTCAAGGTCAATGCCTTTGCGACCAACCTCAAGCATCCACGCTGGATTTATGTCCGCCCCGATGGGGACGTGTTTGTAGCCGAAGCGCTGCAACCGGCCTTCGCGACGAAATCAATTTTTGATTATGCCATGCTCAGCACCATGCGCCGCGCGGCGGCAGTTGGCGATAGCCCCAACCGGATCACGCTGCTGCGCGACAAGGACGGTGACGGCGTCGCCGAAATTCAATCCCGTTTTCTGGAAGGCCTCAACCAGCCCTTCGGCATGCAGATCATCAACGACACATTTTATGTAGGCAATACGGATGGTGTCATGGCGTTTCCCTATCAGGCCGGAGCCAGCCAAATCACGGTTTCAGGCAAAAAGCTGACGCATTTCAAACCCGGCGGCCACTGGACGCGCAGCCTTCTGGCCAGCACCGACGGCAAATCGATCTATATTGGCGTGGGTTCGCAAAGCAACATCGGCGAAACAGGAACGGAATCGGAAAAAGGCCGCGCCGCCATTTACCGGCTCGAACTTGCAACGGGCGACTGCACGATTTTTGCCTCTGGTTTGCGCAATCCGGTTGGCCTTGCCTTTGAACCAACCACTTCGGCGCTTTGGACCGTGGTCAATGAGCGTGATGGCTTGGGCGATGAAACCCCACCCGATTATCTGACCCGGGTTCAGGAGGGCGGCTTTTATGGCTGGCCATTCTGCTATTGGGGCCAAACGGTAGACGATCGCGTGCCGCAGGATGCCGCTTTAGTGGCCAAAGCCATCACCCCCGATTATGCGCTAGGCGGGCATACCGCTTCGCTTGGCCTGTGCTGGATGCCGGAGGGAACCCTGCCCGGTTTCCCCGACGGCATGGTGATTGGCCAGCATGGTTCATGGAACCGCAGCACGTTGAGCGGTTACAGGGTTGTGTTTATTCCGTTCGTGAATGGACGCCCTTCGGGCTCACCACGTGACATTTTATCGGGCTTTCTGGCACCCGACGAATCTGAGTCCTATGGCCGCCCGGTAGGCGTTGTGCTTGGGCCGGACAAGTCCCTGCTCATCGCTGATGATGTGGGCGACGTTATCTGGCGGGTAACCGGCGCTTGATCCTGGCACTATGAGCGAGGAAAGCCCTTGGCATAAACCTTCAAACCCTTATGGGTCGTAACGCTGAGCCTTCGCCAAAGACGCCCGTCGATAGCGGCCAGCCCCAGCCCGATCAATGCCATGCCCGCCAGCGACTGCCAGGTAACCACCTCGCCAAGAGCAAAAACGCCCAAGGTCATTGCGCTCACGGGCAATAAAAACGTGACAAGCATGAGGTTGGTCGCACCTGCCGTCGCCAGAATGCGGAAATACAGAATATAGGCGAGGGCTGTGCTGAACAGGGAAATCCCGCCAAATGCCAACCACACTTCCACGCCCGGTGTGGGTATCGTCCATGGCCGATCTATCAGCAAGGCCAGCGGTAGCAAGACAATTGTGCTGGCGGTTATCTGGCCGGTGGCAACTTTCAGCGGTGCAATACCCTTGAAACGTCGCCCGTAAATGCTGGCAAACCCATAAGTGAGCGCCGCAAGCAGGCACGCGGCCTCTCCACCAAGATCGCTCCCGCCGAGGCTGGAAAGCCCGCTGGGGCCAATCAGCACCGCCACCCCTGCAAATCCAAAGGCCACCCCCGCCACCTTCCCCCAGTTCAGCTTCTCGTTCGCTGTGAAAACATGCGCGATGATAACCGTGAAAATCGGCGTGGTGGCGTTAAGGATGGAAGCCAACCCACTGGATATATGCGTCTCGCCGAAGACAATAAGCGTGTAGGGAACCACGTTATTGAGAAGCCCCACAATAAAGAAAGCGCCCCACAACCGGGGATCACGGGGCATCAAATCCCGCCGAAGAATTAAAAACAGATTCAATATGAGTGCGGCCAGCCCCACCCGTCCCAGCACAACCGTGAAAGGTGGCACCTCAGTTACAAGCACTTTGAAGAAAAAAAACGACCCGCCCCAAAGGGCTGACAATGCAAGCATCATCACCCATTCCTTAAGGCTCATCGACGGCGTCTGTGCCTGCACCATTGTATTCCCCTTTTCCAAGCTGGCAGGACGATAGGGACCGGCAAGGGACGATGGCAACCCGTTTACAACGCGGGATTACGAATAGGCTTTAACGCGATACCAGACCTTGGTTCCCGCTTCAGGAAAGCTTGCGCAGGCACGCCGACAGCAGCATGGCAATCCAGGCGATTGCGACCAGATATCCGCCCATAACATCGCTTGGATAATGCACGCCAAGATAAATGCGTGCTCCCCCGATCATCAAAACCAGCGCGACTGTCACAATCCAGACGACCGCTTTCCGTGCAGTCGATTGCATGGCGCGTGACGTCACAATCGCGATAGCACCATAAAAGCAAGCGGAGAACAGCGCATGACCACTGGGAAAGCTGTACGTCCATGGCTCAGGTCCAAAGAATGCGGGCGGGCGCACCCGTTGAAACGAGAATTTTAACCCATTCTCCAGCGCCAAAGCGCCCAGCATGGTCAACACCAGAAACAGCGCCGCATCGCGATGCCGCCGCCGTAACAGAACCGCAACGGCGACGGCGCCAAAAAGCCCGAGCACGGCAAGATCGCCAAACCAGCTCATTTGCTGCGCAAGCTGCGTCAAAAGTGGTGACGCAAGACCATGCGCACCCATGCGGATGGCTGAATCAAGCCCCGCCAGATGGTTTGTCTGCATGGCAATTGCCAAACCGCAAAACAGTGCCGTGGCAATGCCAGCAAGCACCAAAAAGCGCGATCGCTTGCGCATGCTAACGCCCTTCCCCTTCAATCAACCGACGACGGCACGATCACCCGCAGGGCACCGGGCCGGCTGCGATAGTGCAGCGGCGTGCGCATGACATTAACTTCGCCGTCGGTCGCCACTTGCACATGGGTGCGACGCATGTGGATGTCGATTTGTCCGGTCTCGAATGCCGCAAGGTCTGCATCCTTCACAAACCCAAGCAACGCCCCCACCGCCAGCCCAACCAGAGCGAACCGGCCGGCATGGGGGGCGGCGCAAATCCACAATTTGCCCCCATCCAGCACCGCCCGCGTGCCAATCTCCAGCCCCGCCAGGTTGTAACGATTGTTGCCAACAAACACGAAAGGCGTGTCATAGGCCTGTCGGTCGCCGTCATCCCCCGCCAGTTCGACATGCAGCGAGCGCGATTTACGGAAAATGAGCGCTGTCGCCTGCGCCAGGGCAATCCATTTGTTGCGACCCTGCCGCTGTTCGCGACGGCGCTCCTGCACGATGCGCGGATAAAAGCCGATGCTCGAATTGTTGAGAAAAATGTGCCCGTTGACGTCGCCAACATCCACCCGGACAACCTTGCCGGTGAACAGGGTATGCACCGCTGCCTCCAGTTGCAGCGGGATGCCGAGGTCTTTGGCAAAATGATTGAGCGTGCCCATCGGCAAGACGCCCAGCACGGCATCGCTGCCAACCAGCGCCGCAGCAACCGCCGCTATGGTGCCATCGCCGCCTCCGGCCACAACCAACCCACCGGAAGCACGCGCCTCAGCGGCGCGCAAGGCCAGATCGTCGCCGCCGGAGAAAACCAGCACCCGCGCCTGCCACCCGTGCTCAACCGCAACTTTATCAACGAGCTCCCGCGCTTGCGCCGCGCTATTCGACCCGGCCCGGTCATTGAGAATGCAGGTCAAAACCTGCCGCTTCCGGCCCTCCACAGTAAGCGTCCGGTGAAGGCATTTTTGCAGGATCGATAGGTGGAGTTTATTGGCCGCGCTTTAGTTCATCAACCATGATGCGCTCGATCATCTCGGGATCGCAATGTTCATCGATGAGGAACTGGCGAATGCCCCCGTCCCATGTTCGTATTTCGACGATAAGGTCCCGGAGATCGTCTACGCCGTTCTCGGTGAGTCCCTTTATGTCATCTTCACTGCCATCGCGGACATAGACCGATTCCCCCTGGGCAATATTGTCCGGGTTGGCCGTCACTTCCTCGATGAGTTCGAGGTTCTCGCCGATCAAGCCGGCGACTTCTTTAAGCGTATAGATGAATCTCGATCGCGCCATCACGCAGCATCGGACAGGGTTTTCACTGGCGTCCACTGCCACGGTAATAGCTCTTCGAGGCGATCCGCTGGATGATCCTGAACGCGGGTCAGGACGTCCGTCAGATAGACTTCCGGATTCAGGCCATGGAGTTTGGCCGTCTCGATGATGGTCAGGATATTGGCGATGCGCTCGCCGCCCTGGTCGGAGCCTGCAAAGAGCCAGTTCTTTC
>JAGXAN010000003.1 GCA_019075865.1 Hyphomicrobiales bacterium
ATCCAGCCAAGCCTAACCCGCGCTTACCCCGTCTGCGCAACCCCGACCAGCTTCGACGGGGTAAGCCCTACCGCTGCTGCCTCACGACCAAAAAGAGGGGTCCTTTTTCGATGCTTATTGGGGGTCCCAATTGCTTGCTGATTGACACGCCCATCCTGATCGAGGCGAAGGTCAACGCCAGGTGGTCACTCGACTTCGTCCATGATCAGTTCACCAGCGGTCGGCGGTTTCGCATTCTGAATATTGTCGATGAGGTCACGCGCGAATGTCTCGCGACGATCGACGCTGTTTCTCGGGCTCGATCGCGCACGGGCAAAGATCGCGAACTCGGTCATCGACTACAATCACAAGCGCCCCCCCCATTCGGCGCTTGCTTACCAAACCCCGGCGGCCTATTCCGCCAATCTCTCCGCAATATGTAATCGGCTGCGCAACCCCGACCAGATCCGCCGATCGCATCCAACTCACGCCGCGCCTAGTGGAGTAATATCCGCCGAGGCTCTAAAAGCCGCTGGATGAAAGTTTAGTGGTATGTCAAAGATTGAAAACGTGTGCGAAATGTTTTGAGGGCAAGCGCGCAAGCATGACCATATTATTTGACGCAACCCTGTCTCTGACGGCTCTTGGACGCGCAACACCCTCTGGCATACACAGGGTTGAATGGGCCTATTTGCAAGCCTTTAGCGAAGGAGAGGATGCCGATAATTTTCGTTATCTCCTCAATGCAGGATATTTGCGCGGTGCTGTGTTATCTGACTCAGCGCGGAAAATCGTATCCGCCTTGGACGCCCAATGGCATCAGGCACAAGACCCACACACCGACGACAGCTTTCTGAAAATCATCGCCTGGCTACAGAGTGAACCTGATTTAAAGGCCATCAGCGCCCCGAAATTCAACGGAATATCTAAAAATTCACAGTCCAGAATGACAGCTATCTCCTTGGCCAAGTCGCTCGCTACATCCCACTTGAGGCTGCGCTCGGAATTTAAAAGCCACCACAAACCAAAAGTGTATTTCAACGCTTCGCATTATCACCTGCATATGGACGGTATTTGGACCTGGCTGGCTACCCATAAATGTCATGCCGTATTCTTTGTACATGATGTCATACCGCTGACACATCCGGAATTTTGTGCTCCCATATCTTTCACACGTCACGTGCAGCGGCTAAAGGCCGTCTCCACCCACGCGGATCATGTCATCGTAAATTCGCAGACAACGGCAAGCGATGTGGCGTCCTACCTGAAACGCACAGGTCAGCGTGTACCGCCATTGTCCGTTGTACCCCTCGGCATTTCTGAAGCCTTCATGCCCGGATATGAAACGCCAGAACATGATGGGTTGCCCCCTTATTTTCTTTGTGTAGGCACGATCGAACCTCGCAAAAATATCGGCTTCCTGCTGGCAATATGGCGACGACTGATCGAGCGGCATGGCGCTAGGACACCCCGGCTTTTGCTGGTGGGCGCGCGAGGATGGGAAATGGAGAATATCGCTGATTTGCTCGAACGCTCACAGTCCCTCGCCCCTCACGTGGCAGAAATTGGCGGTTTGTCGGATCGAGGTTTGGCTTCTTTGATGCTGGGAGCACGCGGGTTATTGTCGCCATCCTTTGTTGAAGGGTTTGGCCTTCCATTGATTGAGGCCATGGCATTGGGCTTGCCCGTTCTGGCCTCCAACATTTCTGCCCATAGCGAACATGCCGCCGGCGACGTTAGACTTCTGGATCCGCTGGACGGACCAAGTTGGATATCTGCCATTGAAGATCTGGCCATGACGTCGACAACTGGGATGACACGGCTGTCAGAATTAACCCCAAAGCCACGTCCCCACCTATGGGCCGAATGCTTTGCACGCACAAAAGAGATTCTTTCGAGCTTCGATTGATTGGCTCAGGTTTGAGAGCTCTCGCCCTTGCAAGAAATTTTTCTCTCCCCGTCTCACAGCAACAATCGGGCGCTGCTGCTGCAATGCAACCAAAAATATGGTAAGGAGTTTCAGAGTTCGGTTCGCTCATACCAACGACATTCCATACTTTTGAAGGTACCTCTATGCTCGGGGCATCATATTGGACACACAATCAGTTAATAAGCCCGTCAAAAGGCCAAAAAGGACTATTGAATTCATTCATATTCGAGTTGGCGGGCGGTCATACCAATGATCTAATTTGTGCCACGCCCGCCATCTCAGACTGTTTTTCGTAAAAATAAGGCTCGCGCTGATCATGTCCCTTCCACTGACAAAACCATCTCCACCCGGCGCCATCGGTGTTGAAGGTTCACATACACCGGCTGAAAAGTTTTTTGCCAAATTCCGTGCCTTAAGGCTGGGGCGGGCATGGCTTTTCCGGTTAGGTGTCATTTTTCCTACCCTTGTGGCAATCGTGTATTATGGTTTGATTGCCGCGCCGCAATATGTGTCGGTCTCGCAATTTATCGTGCGCAGCGTCAACAATGCCCAAACGAGTGGCTTTGACGCTTTTTTCCGAACATTTGGTATTTCACGGGCGGTAGACGACACCAATGTTGTGCAGAATTTCATTTTGTCGCGTGATGCAGTGGCGGCTTTGGACAAAAAGTTGAACCTGCGAAAGATATTCGAAAATCCAAAGGCCGATATAGTGGCCCGCTATCCGCCACCATTCTTCAAGGATTCCAACGAGCGATTGTACCGTTATTATCAGAGCCATGTAACGGTCATACAAGGCACCAGCCAAGGTATCGCAACATTGCGTGTCGCAACCTTCGATGCGGCCTCAGCTCAAAAGATTGCTGCAGCCTTGATGGGCCTAGCGGAAGGCATGGTCAATCAGCTCAATGATCGGGCGCAGCATGATTCGGTGAAAGCATCTGAGGAGACAAAAGCGCTTGCAGAGCAAAACTTGCTCAAAGCGCAAGCGGCGCTGACTGCCTTCCGAAACAAGGAAGCTATGGTCGATCCGGATAAGAATTCGGTTGCCGATTTAGAAACAAGTTCAACGCTCGCGCTTGATTTGGCCCAGACCTTGGTTCAAATGCGCCAAAATGTGGAGGCTGCACCAGCCGGCCCAGTTAATGCAGTACTTTCCGCAAAAGCCAAAGCGCTGCAGCAAGCAGTTGACCGCCAACGCGCTGCAATCGCCGGTGGAAACGGTGCTTTGGTTGACAAAATGTCGGAATATGACCAATTGAAACTGAGCCGCGACATTGCCCAAAAGAGCTTTGAAGGTTCAGTGGCCTCGTTGGAGACCGCGCGCCAGGAAGCCCGCCGAAAGCAAATCTACCTTGAGGAGGTCGTGCAACCCAGTTTGCCTGACGTCGCCGATGAACCGCAGCGTTGGCGTATGATATTGACCGTTTTTGCCTCCACATTCGCGGTTTTTGCTGTTTTGTGGCTGATCGCGGTGGGTGCCAGCGAGCACGCGCAATGACCGTCCGCAATGCAATGACGTTCCCTTGGCGACGCACGCAGCGCTTTTGGGGCGACTTGTATCAGTCGCTCCAAGTGCAGTCTCGTGTCATTGCGGCGTTGATGATCCGAGAGGCCATGTCTAGGTTCGGACATGAAAACATCGGCTTTTTTTGGATCATCGTTGAGCCGATGTTGTTCACAATTGGCGTCATGCTGATGTGGACCTTGGCGGGAACTGAGCATACCGGCTCCATTGGTATCCCTGCCTTTGCTCTGACCGGCTATTCAATTGTAACTCTATGGCGCCATATCGTTGGACAGGCAACGGTTGCTATGCGCTCAGGTGTGGGTTTGATTTATCACCTGAATGTAAAAATGCTGGACATATTGATTGCTCGATCGCTGCTGGAGGTAATAGCGGTTTTTGCGTCCTTCTCAATTACATATATTCCGTTTTTTTTGCTCGGCTACATACCCTGGATTAGGGATCCATTAGTGCTGGTTGGTGGATATTTCTTGACAGCTTGGTTTGCCTTTTCATTCGGTCTGATTTTAGCAGCTCTTGCGGCAATGAATGAGGCCGTGGAACGTATAATGAATCCTTTGATGTATATTACCATTCCAGTTCTGGGTGTATTTTATATGGTTTCCTGGCTGCCGCCTCTGGCGCAGGCGGTCGTCCTATGGTCACCGATGGTTAATGTCAGTGAAATGTTTCGCAGTGGGCTTTTCCCAGCCGATATTGAAACGCACTGGGATGCGAGTTATGTTGCTATTGTCAGCCTCATTCAAACCGCAGTTGGTCTCTATCTCATCAAAATTGCGCAAAAACAATTGAGGATGGAGTAGCGGTAATGAGTGCCGATTTGGAAACTTTACCAAAATCGTTGGATTTGCAGCAGAAGGCTGACATCGTTCTGCTTGATCGCGATGGCTTGCCATTGGTTTCTCCGAAATCAACCTCATATAATACTGGCTTGCTGCGCCATAGGTTTGGTTGGCTATTCCTGCTTACAGTTGTATTTCCGCTGTTTTTGGGATCGATCTATTATTTTATCATAGCATCAAACCAATATATGTCTGAGACGCAATTTATTGTGAGGTCGACCAACAGTTCTGCTGCTTCTGGAATCGCAGCATTGATTCAAAACCAGGGTTTGGCCCGTGCTAGCGATGAAACTCAAGATGTTCTAACGTATGTTAAATCTTATGACATGGTCATGTCACTTGTAAAAAAAGACAATCTTCTTTCTATATACGGTCGGCCACAAGGAGATTTCATCAACCGTTATCCAAACTTTTTTGGCAAAAATACAGAACAAAAATTGTTTCACCATTATCTGGATTGGATGAAGATTTGGGTTGACGAGTCGACGGGTATTGTAACGCTTGATACATTTGCTTTTGTGCCCAGCGATGCCGTCAGCCTGTCACAGGCGATCGTGCATCAATCTGAATCGCTGATCAATAAATTGAATGATCGAGCCCAGGCCGATGCCGTTGCCTATTCGCAAAAATTGGTGGATCAGGCCAAGGATGAATTTGTTAAGGTCGAGGATCAACTGACGGCATTCCGCAACAGTAATGGCACCGCTGATCCTGGTCATGAAGCCGTGATGTCGTTCAATTCTACCCACAAGCTCACTACGGAGCTGGCAAAATTGCGTGCCGAACTGTCGCAGACGTCAACACTCACGCCAATGAGTCCTGAATTGCCGAGTCTGCGCGCCAATGTTCGATCCTACCAGCAGGTGATTGACGCCCAGAAATCCCGTCTGGCAGGAAGTCAGACATCGCTCGCTACCAAGCTGTCCGCTTATGAGCAACTTAATGTGAAAAAGCTCTTAGCCATGCACGAGTTGGAAAACGCCGTGCTCAACCTCGAACGCGCCAAAAGCGAGGCCAAACAGCAGCATTTTTACATTCAAACGATCGTCGAGCCGAATTTACCGGACTTCGCTAATTACCCAAGAGCTTCACTTGGGCTCTTGCTCATTGGTATTTTGGGACTCTGTAGCTTTTTAATTCTTTCTAATTTTTATAGCATCTCCAAAGAGCATCGGCGGTGAAACTACTCCCCTCAAGACAGCGCGATAACGAGAAGCAGCAGCTGTTGTTTTCCGATACAATGCCAAAAGCCGTGACTAGCACCAATTCTGGTGCGGCCGAGCTTCCCACTAAGGCCTTGAGCGTCCGAAATATTTGCAAGGATTATCACACCAACATCGGACTACGCCGTGTGCTTGACGATGTCAGTTTCAGTGTTGCGCCAGGGGAAAAGATCGGCGTACTGGGCCGCAATGGTGCGGGCAAATCGACGCTGGTTAAAATTATTGGTGGGGCCGAATTGCCGACATCCGGTACAATTGAACGTGGCCTGTTCATGTCCTGGCCTCTGGCGCTATCAGGCGGCTTTGACGGAAATATGAGTGGCCTTGCCAACACCAAATTCATCGCTCGCATCTATGACAAGCCGGTCGATGATATGATTGCGTTTGTAGATGATTTCGCCGAACTTGGTGCGCAATTGAAGATGCCGGTGAAAATGTATTCCTCTGGAATGCGGATGAGGTTGGCATTCGCCCTAACACTGGCGGTTGATTTTGAGTGTTTCCTCATTGACGAAGTCACCGCTGTTGGCGACGCGCGCTTCAATAAAAAATGTCACGAGGCCCTGTTCGAGCGGCGTGCCCATTGTGCTATGGTCATCATCAGCCACGATATTGGGACGATCAAAAGCTATTGTAACAAAGCCTTGGTAATGAAAAATGGTCGCGCTAAAGTTATTGAAGATATCGATTTTGCCATATCCATTTATCAGGGTTTATGACTTGGCTTTGATTGTAAAGAGCTTCATGCGATGAATTCCCTGGTTGCCGTGTTTGGCGCCCCGACTCCATTTACGCACGCACTGCACGAACTTGGCCATGGCATGGTCTCTGTCTTGTTGGGAATACCGACCCACGCCCACGTTAATGATTTTGAGACAATGCAGAACGCATGGGCAAATGCGGCGACCGCTGAAGGCCGCAATTTATTTATGGTATCTGAAGCACCGAAAGCCGCGCTGTCTAATTTGTTCATCCGCGCGCGGGTCAAATCCATTATCGCAATAGAGCCCTTTGATGCATTGGTTGCACATCTCAAAAGCAGTCAATCCCTTGACTTTGTATCCGCTGTCCGACGCGCTTCGCTTTATGGTTCGCTGATGCATGATTTGGCATGTTCGCCATCCTCCCTCCTGATCACACACCAATGGCTCAATCGAGATTTGATGCGTGTGATAAGCGAGATGGCTGAGTTCTTGGGTCTGGCCTGCACACCCGACGACAGTCAAGCGATTCTGACCCTACTATTGGGGGATGCGGCATCAGTAGTATCTTTGCGTGATTATATTATCCGCAAATTTCCAGATTCCAGAGCTATTTTAGTTGCGGATCGTGGCCTCACTTCATGGGAACATCGCACGCTCAAAGCCACTAGCCATGGTTACGACACGCTGCAACAAGGGGAGCGAATCCAACAAGTTGAATGGAATACCGCCTTTTTCATCAATCATGATCAAGCCCATAAGAGCCTTGCAGAGCCAATTGATCTCATTGGTCCGCCGCGCATTGTTATTTTCGGGCCTTATTTGCATCTGCCCGAGGGGGAATGGGAGGCCGAGATTGATTTTAAGGTGACCGAGTCCTATTCTAAAAACGAGCTTATGATAGATGCTTTGGTGTTCCTAGACGGGAACAATTTGTCCAATCCGCGGATCAATTTTCAATTGCCAGAATCAGGGCGCTTTAAAATCCATTTAAAATTTCAAAACACCCCAGTTATCGCCTCGTTGCAAATAAGATTCCATCTAACCACAGGAGCGATCGAAGGGGTATTCGAATTAAGTAGAGTTGTTGTAAGACGGATCAACGTGCCTCCGAGTTGAGACACTGACCTACCACTAAACTTTCATCCAGCGGTGTTTAGAGCTTTGGCGGATATTACGCCATCAGGAGAGGTGCGAGCAACATGCGATCGGCGGAGTTGGTCAGGGTTGCGCAGCCGACTGCATGTTGCGGAGAGATTACCAACCCTCAAACCCTTAGGCCATGAAGCGTTCCTGCCACCGCCACACGCAAGTCTTCGACTTGGCTGCCGCCGCCATGATTGCATCGGGTTCAAGACCCTGAACGTGCGATCTCATGATCCGCCCTGTGCCACCTCAGTCATCGCAACCCCACGGGTGGGCGCGCGCAAGCTATCGCTGCCTTTTTTGGCGAGAATGGGGCTAAATTGACCGGGGGGTGCAATTAGGCATAGATTTTGCTGTGTATTGAGCGTGCAATGGTTTTATGGCCCGGATTTCGGACCCAATCGGAATAATGGGGTGGAATGTGCAGATTTTTGATGAGATGCTCGGCGCTGATGGCCATACGCGAGACGTCTACCGGAACCTGAACGACTGGTTTTCCCAAGCCTCGCCAGAGGTGCTGTCCAGCCGGTTTTCGGAAGCGGAGGCGTTTTTTCGAAGGATTGGCATCACTTTTGCTGTTTATGGCGATGCGCAGGGCACGGAACGGCTGATTCCCTTCGATATTGTGCCGCGTATGCTGGCTGCCAAGGAATGGGCTTTCCTGAAAAAGGGCCTCGAACAGCGGGTCAAGGCGATCAATGCCTTTATCGGGGATATTTACGGCAATCGCGAGATCCTGCGGGCGGGGATTGTGCCGGAAGACCTGATTTTGCAAAATCCGACCTTCCGCCCAGAAATGATGCAGTTTCGCCCCGCCGGCAATGTTTATGCCCATATTTCAGGCATTGATATCGTGCGGATTGATGCAGAAACATTCTATGTGCTCGAAGATAATGCGCGCACGCCTTCCGGGGTTTCCTACATGCTGGAAAACCGCGAGGCGATGATGCGGCTCTTTCCCGAATTGTTTGCGTTGCACCGGATCGCGCCCGTCGATGACTATCCGGACAAACTGCTTGCCTGCATGCGGTCCGTGGCGCCCAAAACCGCGTCGCGCGAGCCCAATGTGGTGCTGTTGACGCCGGGCCAATATAATTCGGCCTATTACGAGCATTCGTTTCTGGCTGATAAAATGGGCATTGAACTCCTGGAAGGGCGCGATCTCTTCGTGCGCAACAATTGCGTTTACATGCGCACCACCGAGGGGCCGCAGCGGGTGGATGTGATTTATCGGCGCATGGATGATGAATATCTCGATCCGCTGACGTTTCGCCCTGATTCCACTTTGGGAGTCCCCGGCTTGATGTCCGCCTACAAGGCCGGCAATGTCACCCTTGCCAATGCGATCGGCACCGGTATCAGCGATGACAAGGCGATCTATTCCTACATGCCGGAAATCATCCGGTTTTACAGCGGCGAGGAACCGCAGCTCAAGAATGTGCCAACCTGGTGCTGCCGCGAGCCGGATGCGCTGCGATACGTACTCGACCATTTGCCGGAACTGGTGGTGAAGGAAGTCAATGGTTCGGGCGGTTATGGCATGCTGGTAGGGCCGCATTCCAGCAAGGCGCAGATCGAAGAATTCCGCGCCAAACTCAAGGCCCATCCCGAAGGCTTCATTGCCCAGCCAACCCTGTCGCTTTCGACTGTGCCCTGTTACGTCGATTCCGGTCTGGTGCCGCGCCATGTGGATCTGCGCCCATTTGTCCTCTGCGGGGCGGATGGGGTCGAGATCGTTCCTGGCGGGTTGACGCGGGTGGCGATGAAAGCCGGGTCGCTGGTGGTCAATTCCTCGCAGGGCGGGGGCACGAAAGACACTTGGGTAATGGAGTAAGAAACCGGGTGAGGGAGCGGGGGGCGCGGCGGGGCTGTCCTGGTGGGGCCTTGCCGTTCTGGCGGGGCCGGGTCGTTCTGGCAAATTGCAATCATTGAAGTGGGTTTTGAACATGTTGAGCCGCACCGCAAACAATCTTTTCTGGCTGGCGCGCTATATGGAGCGCGCCGACAATCTGGCACGCGTCATTGATGTGGCGTCGCGCCTGGCCAGTCTGCCGTCGGCTTTTGCCGGCAAAAGCAATGAATGGGAGGGGGCGGTTGCTTCGGCCTCGTGCCGGGACGAGTTTTTTGAGGTCTATAAAGAGGCGACGCGCGAAAACGTCATAGAATTTCTGGTGGCGCATGAAGCCAATCCCAATTCCATCCGCGCCTGCATTGATACGGCGCGTGGCAATGCCCGTGCGGTTCGCACCGCCATGACCTCGGAAATGTGGGAAACCATCAATGATGTCTGGCTGAAAATGCAGAATGTCAAACTCAAGGACATTCGCGACAACAAGCTCAATGATTTTCTCAGTTCGATCAAGGAAGCGTCCCTGCGCTTTGATGGAGCCGCCAATCGCACCATGCTGCGAACCGATCATTTCTATTTCGAGCGGCTCGGCATGTTCATCGAGCGCGCGGACAATACGGCGCGGCTCCTCGACGTGAAATATCATGTGCTGCTGCCCGTGGATGAGCCGGTGGGTGGCGGGCTCGACTATTTCCAATGGACTTCGCTGCTGCGCTCGGTTTCGGCGCTGACCTCATTCCACTGGATCTATCGGGAGACGGTAAAGCCTTGGCTGGTGGCGGATTTCCTGATCCTGCGCCGTGAACAGCCGCGATCGCTGATCGCCATTTATGACTCGATCAATCAGCAGTTGAACATGCTCGCTGAATTATATGGGCGGCAGGGGCCCAGCCAACGCAACGCGCGCGCGATATTTGCGAATCTTCAAAATGCCAAAATTGAAGATTTGTTTCAAAATGGCCTGCACGAGTTCATTTCTTCGTTTATTGTCGAAAACAATAAAGTCGGAAAATCTCTGGCTGAACAATATCTCCTTTGAGGTCCCATGCGTTTAAGAGTTCAGCATGCCACGACCTACACCTACGCCGATCCGGCGCAGTCGGCGATTCAGATTCTTCGGCTGACGCCGCGCAATCATGATGGCCAATATGTGAATTTCTGGCGGGTGGAGGTGGATGCTGATTATCGCCTGGTGCGCGATGAGGACCCGTTTGGCAACATTACCCACACCTTTTCGCTGGAGGGGCCGATCGCGACGATGACCATCCGCGTCGAAGGCGAGGTCGAGACCACAAACAACGACGGCATAGTTGCGGGCACCGCCGAGCGTATGCCGCGCAATTTCTGGCTGCGGGATACGCAGCTGACCCGGGCGGATGCCGCGATACGGATGTTTTCGCGGCGGATTGCGGCAGGCGAGGGCGGCGAGGCGCTGCCCTATTTGCATGCCCTCAACAATGCCATCCACAGTTCGATTGAATTCACGCCCGGCTCCAGCACGGTGGCGACTTCCGCGGCGCAGGCCTTTGCCGGAAAACGCGGCGTCTGCCAGGATCTGGCGCAGATATTTGTCGCCGCCTGCCGGGTGGTGAAAATACCGGCCCGCTATGTCGGCGGCTATTTTTTGCGCACGGATCAGGTAGAGCAGGATGCCGGCCATGCCTGGGCTGAGGCCTATGTCGAGGGTCTGGGCTGGATGGGGTTTGATCCGGCGCATGGGCTTTGCACCACTGACCGCTATGTGCGGGTGGCTTATGGCGCGGATGCGGCCGATGCTGCGCCCATTCGCGGTGCACGAATCGGTGGCCACGATGAACAATTGAAGGTAGAGGTGCACGTGTCCAAACGGCGCGAATTTATTGAGGACTAAGGGCCGGTGCAGGCTGGACGATTTTGATGCATTTCATTTTTCTGGGGAATGATCCGTGACTTATTGCGTTGGTTTGTTGGTGAATGACGGGCTGGTGATGCTGGCCGACACACGCACCAATGCGGGGCTTGATAACATCTCCACCTTCCGCAAATTGCATATTTTTGAAAAGCCCAAGTCCAAGGTCATGGCAATTGCCACGGCGGGTAACCTTGCTTTCACCCAGGCGGTGATTTCGTGCCTGCGCGAGGGTGTTGACGTCGGTGGCGAGCTTCAGACGCTGCTGGACCAACCCAATATGTTTCGCGCCGCGCAATTCATCGGCGAAGTCATCCGCACCGTTTACAAGATGGACGGGCCGGCGCTGGAGCAGGTCGGGGCCTCGCTGGAGGTGTCCATGCTGTTTGGCGGGCAAATGCCGGGCCAACCACCGCGCCTGTTCATGATTTACAGGGCGGGCAATTTCATCGAGGCGAGCGTGGATACGCCGTATTTCCAGATTGGCGAGCATAAATATGGCAAGCCGATTCTCGATCGCGCGGTGCGCTATTCAACCGGGATTTATGACGGGCTGAAATTGGCGCTGATTTCGATGGATTCGACCATGCGCTCCAATCTGGGGGTGGGGCTGCCGCTGGATACGGTGGTGCTGCGCAAGGATCAGATGGAATGGGATCTGGATCGGCGCATTGACGCGGCCGATCCGTATTTTCACGACCTGTCCGAGCGTTGGTCGGCTGCCCTGCGCCAGGCTCATCTCAACATCCCGTCACCGCCCTACAAGCAGAAAAAGGAGTGAGGGGACGCTGGAGGGTTCAAGCCGGCGCTTTGGTGCCAGACAGCCGCTTGGCGGCGCTGGCACGGTGACCTTTGGCGGGAAAGAGCTTGCCGGCCAGGCCCAGACCATAGGGTGGCATGTTGACGTAAACCGATTCTGCGTGTCCGGGGGCTATCACATAGGTCTCGTGCCAAATGCCAACATCGCCATTTGCGCCCACAAGGCGGGTGAAGGCTTGCCAGGCTGGCAGGTGCGCCTGATCCCTCGCCTGCGCATAGGCCTGCAAATGTGCCGCGCTTTGCCAATATTGCACAAACATGAAATTGCGCAGGCCAAAATGCGGGCGCACGGAAAGCAGCCCCAATTCAGGATGGGCCGCAAGCTCACGCAGCATCTTGGGCATGGCGATCGTTACCGGCAGCCATTTCCACACTTTCCATAATTTGTTGATGCGCATTCCGATCAGGAAAACGGCAAACTCCCCTTCGATTTCTGCGCAAACCCGTTCAGCGATGATTTTCGGCATGGGATGTTTTCCTTTTCATGGGCGCGAGGCCAGCTTGCGCCAAGCCCGTCGCGCCAAAGCATTTGCAAATACGGCACAAATCTATATGTTGACAACGTCAATATTATTGCAAATATTGACGTTGTCAACATGCGTTTGTGGGAAATGACATGAAAAGTTCGCCGCCGCCGCAGCAGCCCTATCATCATGGTGATGCACGCAACGCGCTCTTGCGTGCGGCGAGCGAGATTTTGGAAACCAGCGGTGCGGCGGGCCTTGCGTTGCGCCAACTTGCCGAGCGGGCCGGCTTGTCGCGCCAGGCGCCCTACAACCACTTTGCCGACAAGCAAGCGCTGCTGGCTGAATTGGTCAAGCAGGGTTTCGAGCGTTTGGGTGCGGATATGAAGGCGGCAGCCGACAGCGACTTGCCGCCGGTTGCGCGTCTGACGAAGGCTGGTGCCAGCTATATTGCCTTTGCCCAACAAACCCCCGCGCTGTTTCGCCTGATGTTCTCCAAAGAACTCGTGGATGTGGCCTGCTACCCGAAGGCGTCGGGCGCGGCTGAGCATTCCTTCGCACAATTGTGCAAAATTGTTGCGGCACTCACCTCGCCCGAAACCGTGGCGGATATGAGCCTCGTCGCCTGGTCACTGGTGCATGGCTATGCCACGCTCTGCATCGAAACCGGCCTCGAAGGCCCGGAGCACCGCGCCGATCGCGCCGCCCTGTTCACCCGCGCGGTGCTGGGCAGCGTGCAACCCTAGCCTTAAGGGCCGATGTCGTCGTCGCTGAGAATGCGCAGGGCTGAGCCGTCGGGGTCTTCATACTGGCGGTTTTTCAAGGCCCAGATGAAACCGGCCAAACCCACCAATCCCAAAGCTACCGCAGCGGGTACCAGCACCAACAGAATGGACATCGCTTCGCCTTTTAGCAGCAGGTCAGGCCCGTAAGCGGGAGTTCATCGTGCGGCGTATGGGACGGCTCGTCAAGCTTGATGGCGTTCCAGAAGTCGCCGCGCGCCCGCAGGGCATTGACGGTCACCAGAATTGAGGATGCCGACATGGCCAGCGCTGCCACCAGCGGCGAGACGTAACCCATTACCGCCAGCGGCACCGCGATCATGTTGTAAGCGGCGGCCAATCCGAGATTTTGGTGGATCAGGCGGGCGCTGCGACGCGACAGACGCAATGCCTCCAGGACGGGCCCCAACCGTTCCCCGGTGAAAATAGCATCCGCGACCGATTGGGTAATGTCGGAGGCGCTGACCGGCGACAATGACGCGTGGGCGATGGCAAGGGCGGCAGCGTCGTTGAGGCCATCGCCCACCATCAGCACCTTGCGGCCCTGCCTGGCGAGGGTTTCAAGCAAGGCGACCTTTTCGGCCGGGCGGACACCAGCGCGCCATTCGGTGATGGATAGGGCATCTGCCACGGCACTTACCGGCGCCTCTCGGTCACCGGAGAGGATCATCATCGGTAGGCCCATGGCGCGCAGACCTGCCACTACTTGCGGCACATCGGCCCGCAAGGCCTGTCGCATCGGAATAACGAGGGTTTGGTCGCCCCATCGAAAGCCCAGCACTGAAGCCTCCTTATCCGCCAGAACGGCATAGGCGGCGTCAATGCCGCAGAACGTCGGACTGCCAAGCCAGGCGCGTTGCCCATCGATCACGCCGGTGACCCCTTGACCGGCGGTTTCGGCTGCATCCGCGCAGGGCGTCCGGTCACGGCTCAGGCGCGCCAGCGCGCGGGCCAGCGGGTGATGGCTGGACAATGCCAGTTGTGCCGCGGCCTGAAACATGGCGGGGGCAATCGTTGCGGGGGCGGCCTGCAAATCGGGCAGGGTCAACGTGCCGGTCTTGTCGAACACCACCATATCGACATCGGCCAGCCGCTCGATGGCATCGCCATGGCGCAGAATGATGCCCGCCCGGAACAGCGCGCCCGATGCCACCACCTGCACCGCCGGAACCGCCAGCGCCAGAGCGCATGGGCAGGTGATGATCAGCACGGATATGGCCGCGACCAGCGCATCATGCAGGCTCATATGGCCAAAGAAATACCAGCCAAGGCCGGTGAGCAGCGCGGCAAGATGCACGACAGGGGCATAAAGTGAGGCGGCGCGGTCGGCAATGTGGCGGTAGCCGGACTTTGCGGTCTCGGCTGCCGCAATCAACTTCTCGATCTCGTCCATCAGGTTGTCGCCGGCAATGGCGCGAACCTGGATGGTCAGCACGCCATCGCCATTCAGCGTGCCCGCATAAACCGATGCGCCGACATTGGCCATCTGTGGTTCGGTTTCGCCGGTAACCAGACTGGCGTCGATGCTGGATTGTCCGAATGTCACCACACCATCGGCGGGAATCCGGTTGCCAGGCTGCACGAGGATATTGTCGCCCGGGTGCAGCGCTTCCACTGGCACGCTGGTCGTCTGGCCGCCTTCATTGATGCGGTCGGCACTGAGGGCGCGCAAAGCCGCCAGATTGACGGCCTCCCGCCGCATCTTGCGGCGCATGGCATGGTCGAGCACACGTCCGGCCAGCAGGAACATCAGCAGCATGAGCACGGAGTCGAAGTAGACTTCATGCGCATGGCGCAAGGTCTCGACCATCGACAACCCGGTCGCCAGCAGCACGCCGATGGAGATCGGCACATCCATGTTCAGGCTGCCGTGACGCAACGCCTTGGCAGCGGAGGTGAAAAATGGCCTGCCGGCATAGGCAATGGCGGGGATGGCGATGATCGCCGAAATGAAGTGGAACAGGTCGCGTGTCTCACTGGACATGCCACCGGCCCAGATCGAAATCGACAAGAGCAGCACGTTCATCATGGCAAAGGCCGCCACCGCGAGGGAGCGGGCGAGCCAATCAGCCCGGGTCTTATCATCCGCCTCGACGATTTTGGCTGCGAAAGCCTGGCCGCGATAGCCCAACTGATCGAGCTTTTCGAGCACGGCACCGGGATCGGCGCTGCCTGCGATCCATTCGACGCTCAGGCGTTTTTGGGTAAAATTCACCCGGGCCGACGTCACCCCCGGCAGCAATTGCACGCCTTTTTCGATACGCGACAGGCATCCGGCACAATGGATGCCTTCGACCGCCGCGTCCATCTGGTCGCGGCCATCCCGCTGCCTGACGAAATGCGACAAGTCGGATGTATCAGCCATGATTTAATGGGCCTTTGGGCAAAATGACCAGATTGACGGAGCGGAACATGCGCTCGCCGTTGCGGGCGAGTTCCAATACCACGCGGGCCGAATGCGCCTGGGGGGCAAAATTGGCCCGGTAAACCCCCGGTGCCACCGAAGCCAGCGTCAGGTTTGAGTCAAATTGCATGTTGCTGGGGTGTGCAATCACCACCTTGCCGGAGAGGCCGTCAATGACCTTGCCCGCCGCATCCGTCGCCGTGACTTCTACCTGATCGCGGCCATCCTGGCCCGGCGCAAAGGTCATGGTCACCTTCCAGCCTCTGGCCTGCTGCGCCCGGGCGGCAGCGGCATCCTTGTCGTAATCGAGTCCGCGCTGATAAGGATCATTCGCCACTTCACCACTGAAAGTGGTGATGGCTTTGGTCGCCATGTAAACATTGACGATAATATCGGTTCCAAAGAATGCCACAAACATCATCAGGACGGTGAAACCGGTCAGTTTGAAGCCTTTGTCAACATTCCGGGGCGTCGTGGGCTGCTTTTCATCCATGGTATTTAAGCCCTTCAAGGTGTCTTGAAATTATCGGTGGCGGTCATCTGGGTCTTATTTTCGGGATCGGTCACGTTAAACTGGATCGGAATTTGCGCGTGCGCGGGTGCACTTGCCGGACCCGTGATCGTGACGCGCAAATCCCTTGTGTTGTCGCCCTCGACCTGGAACGGGAAGATTGGCCCGTGGCCGTCAACGCCGATCACTTGCACTTTGGCGTTGTCGAGGCCGGTAATGGTGAGTTGAAGATTGCGCGGGACGCTCTGCTCGTTGACGATTTGCACCGTATAGGCATTACGCACCGTGCCATCGGCCGTGGTCACGTAAAGCGGATTGCGATCATGGGCGACCGTAATGCCACCCGTCGGGCGGGTCACGAGCCGTGTCAGCATGGTCGAGCCAATCAGGACAATGGCGATTGTATAGAGGATGGTGCGTGGGCGCACGATCCGGCGCACCGATGGCAGTCCGGCCTGACGGCGCTTGATGTTGTTCTCATTGTCATAGGCAATCAGGCCGTGCGGCCGATCCACCTTCTGCATGACAGCGTCGCAGGCATCGATGCAGAGGCCGCACTGAATGCAGCCCAATTGCGACCCATGCCGAATATCGACACCCGTCGGGCAGACCGCGACGCATTGGTTGCAATCCACGCAATCGCCGGCAAGTTGGCCAAGACTGCGCGCTGCCAAGCCTGCCTTGAGCGAAATGCGCGGTTCGCCACGGTCGTAGCGGTAAGTGACGTTGAGGGCATCCTCATCGGTCAAGGCCGCCTGAATACGGGGCCAGGGGCACATGTAAATGCACACTTGTTCGCGCATGTGCCCGGCAAGGAGATAAGTTGTCAGGGTCAGAATGCCGATGGCAACCCAGTCCACCAAGGGGGCCTGAAAAGTCGCGAGTTTGTGCACCAATGTCGGGGCATCCGCGAAATAAAGTACCCATGCACCACCGGTCCACCAGGCAATCAGCAGCCAGATCGTGTGTTTATAGGCGGTGTGGAGAATGTTGTTGAAAGTCCAGCCTTCCACCTGACGCTGACGCTGGCGACGAGAATCGCCCTCAACCAGACGTTCGACAGCGTAGAACAGATCGGTCCAAACCGTTTGCGGGCATAGATAACCGCACCACACCCGGCCAGCGACCGCGTTCATCAGAAACAGGATCAGCGCCGCCAGAATCAGCAGGCCTGCGACGTAATAAAGTTCTTGCGGCCAAATCTCGATGAAGAAGAAATAGAAACGCCGGTGGGCCAGATCAACCAGAACAGCCTGGTTGGGCTCGCCGGGGCCACGATCCCAGCGCAAGAACGGCAGGCCGTAATATACGCCCAGCGTCAGGACCAGAATGGCCCATTTGATTTTGCGGAACAGGCCATGCGCGGCCTGGGGGAAAATTCGCTTGCCTGCCGCGTAGAGCGGGCCCTCGATTACGTCGTCTTGACCCGTTTCAAGGACGGGCTTCACACTGGCGTTCGGGATTGTCATACCTATTCATCCTCTATGAAGCGGGCTATTACTGCCCGCCTCCCAACGTGTGTACATATACGGCAAGCGCCTTGATCGTGGTTGGGTCAAGGCGACCTTCCCAGTAGGGCATAACGCCGCCGTGGCCATTGTTGACACCATTCTCGATGGTGGTGAGATCAGAGCCATAGAGCCAGACCTTTGTGGTCAAATTGGCGGAGCCCATCGAAATGTTGCCTTTGCCATTAGCACCATGGCAAGGCGCGCAATTATCCGCGAAAACCTTCGCGCCTGCGGTAACTTCGGCCGGTGATTCCGTCTTCAGACCGGACAGGGAGCGCACATAATTGGAGACCTGTTCGATTTGCGGGGCCGTCAGCAGACCGGTCTTGCCAAAGGCGGGCATTTCGCCCTGGTGACCTTTGTCATCGCCGGAACGCGCGCCATGTGCGATGGTCTGGTAAATCTGGTCCAGCTTGCCACCCCACAGCCAGCGGTTGGCATTGAGGTTTGGATAGCCGGGCGAGCCCTGTGCGCCGGAACCATGGCAGGGGGCGCAATTATTGGCGAAGGCGGCAGAGCCAGCGGCCCGGGCGAATGCCAGCAATTCGGGCTGGCTTTCGATCTGGTCAAGCGGCGTGTTCGCGAGCTTTTGCATCAGGGCACCACGCGAAACCTGCAAGTCATCCATGCTCTCAACGACAGCGGTGCGCGAATGCCAGCCAAGAAAGCCGGTGGTTGCGCCGTTGAGCAGCGGAATGGATGGATAAGCGAAGGCATAGCCAATGGCCCATACGATGGTAATGTAGAACGTCCAAAGCCACCAGCGCGGCAAAGGATTGTTCAATTCCTTGATGCCATCCCATACATGGCCGGTGGTGGAAACGCCGGTGTGCCCATCGATCTCGTGGCCAGCAGCATCATGGGTGTCATTCGTCGACATGCGTTATCACTCCTCGTCCAAAGGCAATCGTCCCATCGCCTCATAATCTGCTTTGCGTGAAGGCCACATGGCGAATGCGACGGCGGTTACAAAAACCACGACGGCGTAAACCATCCCGACCGTGCGGGCGATGCTGCCGATATATTCAAGGGTTGCACTAGGGGTCATGGCTCTGCCTCAGCGAATGTTGGCTTTGTCATCATAGGTTTTGAAGTTCACTTCGGTGCCCAGCATCTGCAAATAGGCAATGAGAGCGTCCGCTTCCGTCACCTGATGCGGGATGCCGGCGTAATTGCGCGAGATGGCCCCGGGATAGTTTTTGGCGAGCGCGGCCGCGCCATCTGAATCCGTGGTGTCCTGGGTCATGATATCGGCCTTGGCACTCTTGATTTCCGCTGGCGTGTAGGGCGTGCCAATCAGGGCCTGGACCCGCATCTTGGCCTCAATGTCCGTGGTATCCAGCGGCGTATCGAACAGGAAACCAAAGCGCGGCATGATTGATTCGGGCACCACCGAGCGCGGGTTCTGCAAATGCTGGCGGTGCCAGTCGTCGGAATATTTGCCGCCAACGCGTGCCAGATCCGGCCCGATGCGCTTGGAGCCCCACTGGAAGGGATGGTCATACATGCTTTCGGCTGCCAGCGAGTAGTGGCCATAACGCTCCACTTCGTCGCGGAGCGGGCGGATCATCTGCGAGTGGCAGAGGTAACAGCCTTCACGCACGTAAATGTCGCGACCTTCCAGTTCGAGCGGTGTGTAAGGCCGGATGGAGCCGACCTTTTCAATCGTGTCCTTTACGTAGAATAGCGGCACAATTTCCACCAACCCGCCGATTGCCACGGCCACAACCGCGGCAACAGCGAGCAAGATGACATTCTTTTCCAGAATAGTGTGCTTGGACATCAGTGACATGTAATCAATTCCTCACTTGGCGGGAACGAGCGCGGGATCATTCGGGTGACCGGCTTCGGTTTGGGCGGTTTCATCCACGGTAATGGTCATCCACAAGTTGTAGAGCATGATCAGAACACCACTGAGGAACATGGCTCCACCCAAGGCACGCAGCACATAAAGCGGGTGCACTGCCTGAACCGTATCCACGAAGGAATACTGAAGGAAACCCAGGCTGTTATAGGACCGCCACATCAGGCCTTCCATGATACCTGCAACCCACATCGAGGAGATGTAAACCACAATGCCCATGGTCGAAATCCAGAAGTGCCAGTTGACCAGCTTCATCGAATACAGGTCGCGGCGGTTCCAGAGCCAAGGCACCATGCAGTAGATCGCGCCGAAGGAAATATATGCGACCCAGCCGAGGCTGCCCGAATGCACATGGCCGATAACCCAATCGGTATAGTGGGTCAGACCATTGACTTCCTTGATGGCCATGACCGGACCTTCGAAGGTGGACATGCCGTAGAAAGCGAGGGCGACAACCATCATGCGCAGAACAGGATCCGTCCGCAACTTGTCCCATGCGCCCGAGAGCGTCATCAGGCCGTTGATCATGCCGCCCCATGAGGGCATCCACAGCACGATCGAAAATACCATGCCCAAGGTCTGCACCCAGTCCGGCAGAGCCGTATAGATGAGATGGTGCGGGCCGGCCCAGATATAGATGAAGATCAAGGCCCAGAAGTGCACGATGGACAGGCGATAGGAATAAATCGGTCGTCCGGCGCGTTTGGGCATGAAATAGTACATCATGGCCAGGAAGGGCACGGTCAGGAAGAACGCGACCGCATTATGCCCATACCACCACTGGAACATGGCATCCTGCACGCCGCTCCACACGATGTAGGACTTCGATGAGAACAGCGAAATCGGGATGGTCGGGCTGTTGAACAGGTGAAGCACGGCGATTGTCAGGATGAACGAAAGATAGAACCAGTTTGCCACATAAATATGGGGCTCGGCGCGCCGCATCAGGGTGCCGACGAAGACGAAGAGGTAGGTCACCCAAACGACGGTGAGCAGCAGCTTCTGATACCATTCCGGTTCGGCATATTCCTTGGAAGCGGTGATGCCGAGCGGATAGCCCGAAATCGCCAGCAGAAGGAACAGGTTGTAGCCGATGGCGACGAACCACGGCGACAGATAACCTGCCAGACGGGCCCGCGAGGTTCGCTGCACGACGTAAAATGACGTTCCAATCAGGATGTTGCCGCCAAAGCCGAAAATCACCGAATTGGTGTGCGAGGGTCGCAGGCGACCAAAATTGACATATTGGCTGAAGTTGAGGTGAGGATAGGCGAGTTCAAGAGCCGCATACAGGCCAACCGACATGCCAATGACGCCCCATACGATGGAGGCGACGGTCAGAAACTTGACCGGCCCAAGGTAATAATTGGGCTTGCCGTCTATCTCGCGTGGCGGCAATTGCGCCGGGCGATCATAATAGTTTTTGACCAGCAGAAATGCACAGATGACCGCAGTCCAGGCCATGATACTGGTTTGGACGGCATAGGCCGGGGTCCAGGCCTTGGCCGAGACGAAGGTTGCAAACACTGCAAAAGCTGCAAGCAGCACAAAGCCTATGAGCTCGCTGCGCGATAATTGTTTAGTGACGCCTTGCTGCATCTCGCCTATCCACTCCGTAAATTTTGCGGAAACATCGATGCAAACTAGTGCCTACATTCCATGGCGTAATTGATCGAGATCAATTGAGCCGGAGATGGCAGCCGCTTAATTGCCGCACCCCTGCCACAGTTCGGGCAAAAATCCTTATATTAGAAGGACTCCATATAGTGGATGGCGGTTTTGCGACAGTTTGACACAGATTTTGGCGCGCTTGCATTTGATGCGCATCAAAGCGCGGTGGTCGCCGCGATATATATTGCGGGCATGGCTCATTCCTCCAATACACCCATATCCGCCCTGATCGCCCGCTATGACGGCCGTTTGCCGCGCTACACCAGCTATCCGACCGCGCCCAATTTCAAAAGCTCCGTCTCAGCGGAGGTCTATGGACAATGGTTGCGGGCGACGGCGCTGGATCAGCCGCTGTCGATTTATATTCACGTGCCGTTCTGTGATCGGCTCTGCCTCTACTGCGGTTGCAATACCAGCGTGGTGCGGCTGGAATCGTCGCGCCTTGCCTATGCGCAATTGCTGGAGCGCGAGATCAAGATGGTCGCCGACGCGCTGCCGGGACGCGGGCGTATTGCCCAGATTCACTGGGGCGGCGGCACGCCAACCAGCCTCTCGGCCGCTTCACTGGTTTCCGTTATGGATGTCATTCGCACGCGTTTTGATATGGAAGCGAATGCGGAGATCGCGATTGAGATTGATCCGGTGAACCTGCCGGTGGACCGTCTGCCGGCGCTGCGCGATATGGGCGTGACCCGCGCCAGTCTCGGCGTTCAGGATTTCAACGCGGACGTGCAGCAGGCCATCGGGCGTGCGCAAAGCTTTGATGAAACCCGCGACTGCCTGAATGGCTTGCGCGAGATTGGCATTGCCTCGGTCAATCTCGATCTGATGTATGGTCTGCCACACCAGACCGTTGAAAGTGTGCGCGCGACGGCGCAAGCCGTGCTGGAACTTGCGCCCGAGCGGATTGCGGTATTTGGCTATGCCCATGTTCCGTGGATGAAAAAGCACCAGGAGCTGATCCCGGCCGAATCCCTGCCCGATGCCCTGGCACGATTTGCCCAGCAGGAGGCCATTGCGGATGTGCTATGCAGCCAGGGCGGCTACCAATCCATTGGTCTTGACCATTTTGCCTTGCCGGGTGATGCGCTGACCGTCGCCGCCGAGGCGGGCGATTTGCACCGCAATTTCCAGGGCTACACCACGGATTCGGCCCCCGCCCTGATCGGCATTGGTGCCAGCGCCATCGGCAGCCTGCATCAGGGCTATGCCCAGAATGCCGTGCGCGTGCCCGAATATGCGGCCGCCATTGGCGCGGATCGCTTTGCGGTCAAGCGCGGCGTAGCGTTGACGGATGATGATCGGTTGCGGCGCAGCGTGATCGAGCAGATCATGTGCGGTGATGAGGTCGATCTGGAGGCCAGTGCCCTGCATTTTCTGGGTCGGGCCGATGCGCTGAATGGCGCGATTGAAGCTATGGAAGCGCTGGCGGCGGATGGCTTTGTGGCGCGCAATGGCGCGCGCTGGCGCGTAACCGAGCTTGGGCGCCCGTTCATGCGGCAGGTCGCCGCGACATTTGATGCCTACCTTGGCCAGGGCGAGGCACCCCGGCGTTTTGCGCGGGCGGTGTAAGTTTCCCGCCTGTTTTGCGCGGGCCGGCGGCCAATATGGTGGGGCCCAGCGCGCTGCGCCCTCGCGCCGCCTTTTCGTGATGTGCAACCCGGGAGACAATGCTATGCTGGCCGTATGCAAAGAGCCCGTCACCGGAATGATGGATGACCCAATCTCACGATAATGATGCTGCTGCCGCGTTGCATGAAGAGCCGGGCCATTTCATGATTGCCATGGAGGCGGCGGGTGCCGGTGTATGGCGCTGGGATGTCGCGGCAGGCGTGGTGCATGTTTCGCGTGCCGGCCGCGCCCTGTTGGGTCTTGCCCTGGGTCTTGCCAATGACCCGGTCGCCTATGACCAGTTTCTCGATTGCGTGCATGTTGATGATCGTATCGCCGTCGAGCATGCGATGCGGGCTGCTTTGGATGCGGGCGCGGCCTGCGATATTGATTTTTTCACGGATGCAGCCAGGAGCGTGCGGCGTTGCCTGCGGTTGCGGGGCGCAGGCGGGCGGCAAGGGCCGTCTGTGATGGTTCAGGGCATTGTCATCCAGAGTGCCCGCCGCCGCGTTGCAGACGGAGCCAATAACCCTTGGGTGGAAGTTGTTGCCTCCACCGAGGAGGCGGTGCTGGCCCTGACGTTCGATGGTATCATCACGCACTGGAATGATGGCGCACATGCCACCTTCGGCTATTCAAGCACAGAGATGATCGGCAAGCCGATCACATGGCTGTTGCCCGGCGGGCGCGAAATGGAGGTCGCCAATCTTGTGGAACGCTTGAAACGCGGCAAGCCTTTCGAGCATATCGAGACGCAGCGACGGCGCAAGGATGGCGAGATTATCGACGTTTCGCTGATGGTTCTGCCGCTTTGGGACGAATACGGGCGCATGATCGGCGTTTCGAGTGTGGCGCGCGACATCACCGCCAGCAAAAAGGCCCAGATTGCGCTGGCCGAGCGCGAGGCGCATCTGCAGTCCGTGCTCGATACCGTGCCCGAAGCAATGATCGTGATTGATACGCAAGGGCTGATTCAATCCTACAGTGCCGCCGCCGAGCGGCAATTTGGCTATACAGCCGAGGAGGCGGTGGGGCAGAATGTAAGCCTGCTCATGCCGCCATCCTATCGCGAACATCATGATTCCTATCTCAAGCGCTATCTTGAAACCGGCCAGCGCCGCATCATTGGCATTGGCCGCCTTGTGGTTGGCCAGCGCAAGGATGGCTCCACCTTTCCGATGGAATTATCGGTGGGCGAAGTGCGATCCGGCCAGCGCCACGCTTTCACGGGGTTTGTGCGGGATTTGAGCGAGCGCGAAGAATCCCAAAAGCGCCTGCAGGATTTGCAAGGCGAGTTGATCCACATGTCGCGGTTTACGGTTTTGGGCGAAATGGCTTCGACTCTGGCGCATGAACTCAACCAGCCGCTGTCGGCGGTAGCCAATTATTTGAAAGGCGGACAGCGGTTATTGGCCGGCGAGCAGCCCGAAAACGTCGCTTTGGCGCGCGATGCCATGGAAAAGGCGATGGCGCAAGCCTTGCGCGCCGGCCAGATTATCCGGCACCTGCGCGATTTTGTGGCGCGCGGCGAGACGCGCCGACAATTGGAATCCGTGACAAAACTGATTGAGGAAGCCGGCGCGCTGGGGCTGGTGGGTCTGCGCGAATCCGGGGTGCGGGTGACTTATGATCTGGACCCGCGCGCGCAATTTGTTGTCGCTGACAAGATCCAGATACAGCAGGTGCTGCTGAACCTGATCCGCAACGCCATTGAAGCCATGCAGGATTCCCCCGTCAAGGAGTTACTGGTGGCCAGCCGCCAGGTCGATGACGCAACCATCGAGGTCAGCGTCACCGATACCGGATCGGGAATTTCCAAGGAAATCGCCGCCAAGCTGTTTCAGCCATTCGTGACCTCCAAGCCGCAGGGGATGGGCATTGGCCTGTCGATTTCGCGCACCATTGCGGAAGCGCATGGCGGCCGGTTGTGGGCTGAACCCAACCCGGCCGGTGGCACGATCTTTCGGATGATGCTTAAATCGCGGCAGGGTACGGGGGCGAGCGAAATTGACGATTAGTGCCGTGATCCACCTGATTGATGATGATGATGGCGTGCGCCAGTCGCTCGGCTTTTCGTTGACGGCGGCCGGGCTTGCCGTGCGTGCCTATGAATCGGCCACCGCTTTTCTGGAGGCATTGCCCAGCCTGCAGCCGGGTTGCGTCGTCACCGATATACGGATGCCGGGGATTGATGGGCTGGAATTGCAGCGGTGTCTGAACGCGCAGCGGGTGCATATGCCGGTTATCGTTATGACCGGCCACGGAGACGTGCGACTGGCGGTGGAAGCCATGAAGGCCGGTGCTGTGGACTTTATCGAAAAGCCGTTTGATGACGATGTGTTGCTCAGCGCCATCCAGAGCGCCATCGAGCGTTATGACAAGATTGCAGCGCGCGACGCCGTTGCCGTCCAGACGCGGGCGAAACTCGAAAGCCTGTCGTCGCGGGAGCATGAAGTGCTTCAGGGATTGCTGGCCGGATTGCCAAACAAGACCATCGCCTATGATCTGCAAATCAGCGCCCGGACGGTCGAGGTTCACCGCGCCAATGTCATGACCAAGATGGGTGCGGGGAGTCTATCGGAATTGGTGCGGATGGCCCTGATAGCGGATATGCCCAAATCCGGACGATAAGAGTTGCAGAATTGCGACCCATGATTTGCGATAGATCAAGGCGGGTTCGCTGCACCAGTGCATAAGATGGCGGATATGCAAATCAGTAAGGGCTGAGGTGGGCCATCGGAGCTCTATCGACAATGAAAGCGGAATCGCAAGTCGTCCTTGTGGTCGACGATGATCTGGCCGTGCGCGAATCGCTCAAATTCGCGCTTGAACTGGAGGGCTTGGGTGTGGTCGCCTGCGCCTGCGGGGCCGACCTCTTGGCCCATCCCAAATTGATGGGGGCCGGTTGCCTCGTACTTGATTATAAAATGCCGGACATGGACGGGTTTGAAGTGCTGCGCGCGCTCAAGCGACGCGATTGCCGCGTGCCGGTGATTTTGATTACCGGAGCGGCCAGCGGCACGGTGCGCCGTCGGGCGGCCATAGCGGGCGTGCGCTATGTCATTGAAAAGCCGCTTCTGGACAGCGCGCTTATTGAAAGCCTGTCTGAAATCCTGAATTAGGGATGGATGCTATGCTTATTGAAAATCGGCGGCGCTCACCCGTCGGCGCGGTTGCGCCGGGGCGGACTAAGTAGATTCCCTTAGAACATAACCGAATATCGCGCGCCCTTCGCAGCCGATAGACATGGAATGCCACCCTTTCAAGGAGCACCTCTCATGTCGAGATCGCTTGTACTAGCCTGCAATTGCGCTTCCGAAAACGAACCGGTCGTCGTCGGGCACGCCGTGATTCGGCCAAAGCCGGAATATCATGGCAATTGGGAAAGCCTGCTTGCGACCACGGGTTCCGTGCTGCATTTTTCGCAGGACAGCGATATCTATGGCGAGGGTGCCGAAGCCGATACATTATACCGGATTGTCTCCGGCATCGTGCGCACCTGCAGCTTTTTGAGCGACGGGCGCCGACACATTGACTCATTTTATGATGAAGGTGATATGTTCGGCTTTGAAGTGGGTCATGTGCATCGGCTTTCGGCGGAAGCTGTGTCCGATTGCACCGTAATCGCCTATCGGCGGTGCACTGTGGAACGCTTGGCGGCGGAAAATAACGTGCTGGCCCGGCAAATGTTCTCCTGCGCCATGCGCAACATGGCCCATGCACAAAATCATTGCCTGTTGCTGGCGCGCAAAAGCGCGGTGGAGAAGGTCGCAACTTTCCTGACCGAATGGGCAGACCCGTCACCGCGCATGGAAATGAAAGCGCTCGCGATGACGCGCCAGGATATTGCCGATTATCTGGGTCTGACCATCGAAACCGTCTCGCGGACGCTCTCGCAACTGGAGCGTGACGCGATGATTGAGCTTCACACAGCGCGCCATATCCGCATCCGGAACCCGGTCGCCTTGCGGGCCCTGATCGCTTAAGCCCCGCAATCCTGCGGCGCTATGCCGTCAGGCCATGTGTTCCATCACCTTCACACCAGCGACGCCGCCGGTGAAGATTGCCGCAAATACCAGATAGGAAGCGGCCGCCAGCGTCGAAACGCCGGTGATGCATTGCCCCATGGTGCAGCCAAGGCCAATGACGCCGCCAAAGCCCATCATGATTGCTCCAAACAGGTTGCGCATGGTGTCGTGTTTGTCGACAAAGGTGGAGACCCGAAATTTTCCGGCTGTAAGCGCCGCGATCAACGCCCCGAGCAATGCGCCGAGCGTGGTGGTGACACCGAAAGCCGGGACCGGCCCCGCCGTGTAGCGCTGCATCCAGTCCAGTGTGTCGCCGGCCGGGCGCACAAAAGTCAGCGACAGCGGTGCAATCGGGGAATTGGCCAGATCGTCATAGGCCAGCCCCGACAGGGCCCAACCGGCGCAAACCGCCAGGCCGACGCCAAACCCCGCCACCATCTGCTTGGGGGAGGCGCGGAAATGTGCATTGCCAAAGCAAAAAGCCAAAACCGCCAAAACGAGAACCGTCGTCACCCATTTGCCGGCCGTGTCTGCGTTGATGCCGCTGGCATGGGCGATGAGCAAGCCCAGCCCCTGATTGGACATGCCCGAAGCGTGCAGGTCAATGGCGGTGGCGCTGGCGAGGGCAACCCGCCACGGGCCGACCAGTCCGCCAATCGCCACATAGGCGGAAATGCCCATCACGATGACAACAATCAACGAGCGCAAGTCGCCGCCGCCGGCGCGCACCAGATTGCGGCTGGCGCAGCCGCCGGCAAACACCATGCCAAAACCAAACATCAAGCCGCCCAGAATAGCGCCCGCCCAATCAAAGGTCGGGGCCATATACATGGATTTGGAAAGATCCACGATACCAAATGCTTGCATGATCTGGGCCCCGGCCAACGCGGTTGCCGCTGCCAGGAGCCAGGCCCGTAAACGCGAGCCGTCGCCAAAACTCAAAAGGTCGGAGATCGAACCCATGGCGCAGAAATTGGTGCGCTGAACCACGAAACCGAAGAAAATACCAATCACAAGCCCACCCCAAGCCAGCCAGCCGGGTGCATCCTGCAACAATGTCGCACGTATATTGTCGAGCATTCTTGTCTCCCTGTTCCGTTCCCCCCGCCATGCCACGGCCCACTGTTCAAACGACAGCTTTGCCCGCTGGCCTGACGACCATTTCTCAATTGCAGACCGGCCCGGGCGCACCTGTCTCATTTGCCCGAACGGATCTGATTATGGATATTCTGATAACGCCATATTTGTATATTTAAATCTTCCATCCCGTCAATAAAGGTTGGCCGTCGCTGATGGTTTGGGCGGTAACAAAGGCTTGGACGGTCGGGGTGGATGGGCTCCCTCCCTTGAGGGGGCAAAATTAATGGGCTATTGCCAATTTCGGCAGCATAATGGAACGGCAATCCGCAAAACTCAGCTCAGTAAACGGTGAAGAAAGCCAAACCGCCTGAACCACGCAGGCTCGATCATCGAGTCAAATTCACAAGCGAACTCTTGGAATTTGGCGGCGTTTTAATGGTTCGGTTTAAAGAAATCCATTCTGGACATCATCGAAAATGCTGCAGCTTTCCGGCTGATTACTGGCGATCGTCCCGGCGCCTCCACTTGCCATGCGCGGGAAACGAGACTGAATTTGCCCACCATCGCTCAACAATCCGTTGAACGGGCGCAAGGCAAATTCGATTTATCCGATCCGGAGAAATCAGTCACCGATGGGCCGTGTTTGTTTGCTAGTTTCCCCTTGTCAGCCCCTCCAGTTTCGCCCTGCGCGGTGGAAGTTGGCATATGTGAGAGGGCGGCCATTAGGGGAAGAGATGCAGCAAGTCGTCAGGTGGCTTCAAGCCAGGAGGCCTTGGCAAATTCTTCATAGTCGCTTCCTCCACGCGTCGTGGAGCCATATCAGGAATAGGAAGTTTTAGAAGATGAGCAAAGAAAACATTGCGTTGATCGTGGGGGCTACCGGGCTTTCCGGCAGATATACCGCGCAGCACCTGAAGGCCCAGGGCTGGACCGTGGTGACACTTTCTCGCAGCGTTGCTGATCTGCCTTGGTCAAACCATCACATCGCCACAGATCTGGAAGATGCGGCGGCAAGCCATGAAACTTTGAAATCGGCTCCAAGTATAACACACGTGTTTTACTGCACCTGGTCACGGCAAAAAAACGAGGAAGAAAATGTCCGGGTAAACGCCTTGATGATCCGTAATCTTTTCGAAGGCCTCGCCGGCAAGCCTATCAAACATGCAGCCCTTGTGACCGGTTTGAAGCATTATCTCGGCTCCTTTGATGACTATGCCAAGGTGAAACCCTGCACACCTTTCCTCGAAAACAGCCCGCGCCTGCCTGGACTTAATTTTTATTACGCGCAGGAGGATGTGCTGTTCGAGATGGCGGCCAAGCGCGGATTCACCTGGACGGTTCATCGCCCGCATACGATGATCGGCTTTGCGATCGGCAATGCCATGAATATGGCAGTTACTTTGGCCGTCTATGCCTCGATCTGCAAGCACACGGGGCGGCCGTTTGTTTATCCTGGCTCGCCCGAGCAATATGGTGCGGTGGCCGATGTGACGGATGCACGGTTACTGGCCAAGCAGTTGCATTGGGCGGCTACGACAGCCGGGGCCGAGAACACACCATTCAACACGGTGAATGGCGATCTCTTTCGTTGGACCTGGCTTTGGGCTCAGATCGCGGAATACTTCGATCTGCCGGTTGCGGAATATCCTGGCTATCCGGTTCCGCTGGAAACCCAGATGATCGACGCGCCAGCCATTTGGGCTGAGATTGTTGCCCGGCATGGGTTGCAGGATATTCCGGTCGGCAAACTGGCGTCGTGGTGGCACTCCGACGCTGATCTTGGCCGAACGCTGGAATGTTTCACGGACATGACCAACAGCCGGAGGCTCGGGTTTTCGGCCTACCAGCAGACCAGCCACAGCTTCTTTGACGTATTCGACGAGTTGCGCGCGCTGCAGATTATCCCTTCCTGAACCCAGAGCTATCCCATGCACTATGTCATCCATTGTCTAGACCACGAGGGCGCCGTCCAGAAACGGCTGGATCATTACGAGGCTCACAAGGCCTATCTTGGTTCTGCGAAAATTAAGACCATCATTTCCGGCCCTCTGCTTGCCGATGATGAGCAAACCATGATCGGCAGTTGTTTTGTATTGGAAGCCGGGTCTTTGGAAGAAGTCGAGGCTTTCAACCGCGCCGATCCTTTCTTTAAGGCCAATCTCTGGGCTGTGATTTCCATCCGCCCCTTCAGCAAGCGTGTGGATAACCGGTCATGAGCCAACCTGTTGGAATTGCGCTGATTGGTCTGGGCTGGTGGGGCAAGAAGATGCTCAACGTGCTGGCTGCGGCCCCGGCGGACATCCGCGTTGTGCGGGCCGTAGAGCCCAACATTGCGTCGGTAAGAGAACTATGCGCCGAAAAAGGCATAGCGGTGTCGACAGACTATACCGATGCGCTGAACGACCCTGCCGTCGAAGCGGTGGTGCTGGCTACGCCGCATTCGCTTCACGGCGCGCAGATTGAGGCAGCCGTTGCGGCGGGCAAGCATGTATTTTGTGAAAAGCCCTTGGCGCTGACCAAAGCTGGCGCAGAAAAGGCCGTGGCCTTGTGCAAGCAGGCCGGGCTGGTGCTGGGGATGGGCCACGAACGGCGTTGGGAACCGCCGATTGCCGATTTGTTGACCAAAGCCGATGCCGGCACCCTGGGACGTTTGCACCAGATCGAGGCTAACTTCAGCCACGACAAGTTTCTGGCACTTGACCGGGACAACTGGCGGCTACATGCCGATCAGGCGCCCGCAGGCGGGATGACGGCGACCGGCATCCATCTTCTGGACCTGTCCGTTCGTTTGCTGGGGCAGGCCGAAAGCGTGCTTTGCCATTGCGAGACATTATCTTCCGACCTGCCAAACGGGGATAC
Organism: Hyphomicrobiales bacterium; assembly: GCA_019075865.1. GTDB lineage: Bacteria > Pseudomonadota > Alphaproteobacteria > Rhizobiales > Beijerinckiaceae > REEB77. Next base: position 30,691 of record JAGXAN010000003.1, read on the forward strand.
GGTCGCAGCGTATATCAAGTTCAAGGGCGGCGGCACGTCTTATGTTTCGGCCTCCCTCGCCAACCCCTTCATGTCACGCTTTACGGTCTACGGCTCAAAAGGCTGGATGGACATACGGGACAAAGCCCATGTGGAAAGCCCCGAGGGCTGGATCGTCACTTCTGCCATGGCCGGCGGGCCGATTACCACCGTGGAAATCCCCCCGGCTGAGCCGGTGAAAGACAACCTTGTGTCCTTTGCCCGCGCTGTGCGGGGCAGGGAGATCTATCCTGTTACCGCCACCCAACTTGTCGACAACATTGCCCTGCTTGAGGCGGTGTTTGCCTCCGCCCTGTCGGGCAAGATCGTAACTGTGGCCTGAGGGAAATTGCCATGAAAGCCTTGATATTTGACGAACCCAAAAAGCCGGTCGTTACCCAGGTCCAGATGCCCAAAATCACTGAGAATGAGGTGATGATCCGTACATCCCGCGTTGGAATTTGCCACTCGGATTACGAACTGTTGGCAGGCCAATACATCATCCCAATCTCCTATCCGGTCACGCCCGGCCATGAGTGGGTGGGCGAGGTGGTCGAGGTCGGCCGAAATGTCAAAGGTCTGAACATGGGGGATCGGGTTGTCGGCGAATGTGTCATCAAGACTCCCGAGCGGATTCATCACTTCGGGTTCTCGATGGACGGGGCCGACCGTGAGTTTTTTGCCGCCCGGCCGGAATGGCTGCACAAACTGCCAGATACGGTGGACGATGCCAAAGGTGCGCTGATCGAGCCATTCACTTGTGGCTATTACGCGGTGATGCGGCATGGCGGGGTAAATGCTTCCAATACCGTGGTCATCTCGGGGGGCGGCACAATCGGGCTGGTATCAGCTGCCGCCGCAATTGGTATGGGCGCGCGGGTCATTGTGGTGGATCCCGTGCCGCTGCGCCGCGATATTGCGAGGCGACTGGGTGCGGATGCCACGGTGGACCCTGCGGCAGGCAACCCGATTGAAATGGTGCAGGAACTGACCAAAGGCGGTGCCGACCTGGTGGTGGAATGCGCGGGCCATGCCTCTTCGCTGGCCAATATCTTCGACTATGCGCGCAACGAAGGTTGCGTTTCGATGGTGGGCATTAATATCGGCCAAAAATTTCCAGTGGAACTTGGAAAAATACAGATCAAGGACCTGACGGTGCGCGGTTGCATTGGGTCCCCCAACATCTGGCCAGCCGCAATCCGCTTTCTGGATCGGACGGGGATCGACCTGTCACCGATCCAGACTCACCATTTCCCGCTTGATGACGCTTTGCAGGCACTGAAACTGGGCAAAAACGCGCAAGCGGCTGTCAAGGTGACTTTGCAAATTGCCTGATATGGCCGGGCGGCCCCACATCCGAATGAATGAGAGCAGGGCGATGAAGCAGACGGGTGACACCCCACAAAAAGGACCCCAAGCGATGAAAATGCCGCGTTTTGTCGTGGCGAAGGGGTTTGTCACGGTCCTGATTTCAACATGGATCCTTATTGCGATATGCTTTGCGTTCGCGCCGTCCAGTGTGGCACCGGGGGCCTTGTCCGGAAGCCTGCCTTTTGCCGCTATCCTCGCCATCGTTGGTTTGGGGCAGATGCTGGTTGTCCAGCAGGGGGGATTTGATCTGTCCATCGCGGGCGGCGTTTCCCTGGCGGTGGTCATTGCGACCCACTATCCAGCGGGCGACAGTGCTTACCTGTTGCCCGCAATCCTGATCGCCTATGCCTGCGCGGCACTGGTCGGCGTGTTGAATGGATTATTGGTCGGGTTCGTGCGGCTGAATGCCATCGTCGCGACCATAGGCATGAATGCGCTGATTTATGGCGGGGTCTTTGCGGTATCCGGGGGCGTGCCGCGCATCACAACGCCGCTCTTGGCCGCCATCGCCGGAGGCGACACATTCGGCGTTGGCCATGCGGTGTATTTTGCGCTGGCCCTGCTGTTGGTTGTGACCTTTGTCATGAAGAAAACCGTTTATGGCCGGCGGTTCGAGGCAGTTGGTGCGAACCCCCTTGCTGCCGCCTCTATCGGTCTTAACGTGCGACTGCATCAGATGATGGCCTATGTTTTGGCTCAGCTTTTGTTCTGCACAGCAGGATTGCTCATTGCAGGTATTACCAGTCAACCGACCGCCTTTCAGGGAGACTCGCTTCTCCTGCCCTCAGTCGCGGTTGTCGTTCTGGGCGGGACATCCTTGCTCGGTGGTCGCGGTTTTCCGATTTCGACCCTGATTGCCGCTTTCTTTCTTAATCAGCTGAGCCAGTTCGCGTTCGCCGTCGGTGTTCCTTACTCGGCCCAGACCATCATTCAGGCGCTAGCGCTTGGATTTGGCATCGCGATCTATTCGATCCACCTGCCAAGTACCACAAAAGAGATCATCAAAATGTCAAACTGGGAGGACGAAAATGAAGTTATCGTATCGTAAAGGTCGGGTTGCCTTAGCTGCAACGTCTTTGATGCTGAGCGTCATGGGGACAGCAGCCATGGCTGACACTCCGTCATGGTGCGGCCCCAAAAAGGCAACTCTGGCGCTGCTGGACGGGTTTGGTGGCAATAGCTGGCGCCTCGTGACCACGGCTTCTGGCAAGGCGGAAGCGGCTCTTTGTCCCAGCATCACGGATTACCAGTACGCCGACGGTCAGGGCAACACCCAAAAGGCCATTTCCGACATCAAAAGCTTTGCTGCAAAAGGAACGAGCGCAATCGTTGTGTTCGGGGACTCGGGGCCAGCGGTTCTTCCTGCTTTGAAAGCCGCTCATGCGGCCGGATCGGTGGTCGTCCCCTACCGCGTCAATGTGGGTGGTGAGGCCGGCAAGGACTATACCAAGTTCATCGGATCTTCCTTCAAAGACGATGGCGTCAACTGGGGTAACTGGATCAAGGGCATTCTCCCGAATGGTGGCAATGTCCTGTTCCTGAGCGGTCCAGCTGGCAACAGCCAGGGCTTGGACGAATTGGCCGGCATGAAGACGGTGCTGAACGCCAAATACGTTTTCATCAATCCAACGCCTTTTGACGTCACCAATTGGGACCCGTCACTGACACAGCAGGTTTTGTCGGCGGAGATTGCCAAGAACAAGAAGATCGACGTGATCGTTTCGGACTTCGGTCCGTCTCTCGTCGGAGCCCTGCCAGTGTTCAAGAAGTTCAATCGGTCGATCCCGGCGCTGGCCACCTCTGATGGCAACTCACTTGGTTGCTTCTGGAAGGACAATGCCAAGGATAACCCGAGCTTCAAATTGTTCACCGTGGCCACGGGCAATGACAACGTCCGCCTGGCGGTGCGGTGGGCGGTTGCATCGGCGACGGGCGGCGTGCTGCCGACCGAGAAAATATTCAAGGCTCCGGTCTTTGAAGATTCCGTCTCCGGCAAGCCCAGCGCTGTTCAATGTCGCCATGACTTGCCTGGATCAATCTATCTTTCGGCCGTGATGTCAGGCGACGATCAAGCGAAAGCCGTCAACAAATAGATTTGTCGCGGCCCCAGGGTTTTGATCCCGGGGCCGCAATTTCACGCGCGGCTACAAGATATGGTTCCAAAATGCAGGATACGAATTTGGCTGTTGTAAATAAGAGTGAAAGGGAAGCCGCCCCAAACACCTGTTCGCAGGATTCGGTGATCCTCAGGTTGAACGGGATTTCCAAGTTTTACGGTCGAATTCGAGCCTTGTCTGACGTGTCTGTCGCTTTTAACGCAGGCGAGGTCCACGCCATTTTGGGCGAGAATGGAGCGGGCAAGTCCACCTTGATGAACATTATCTCGGGTGTTGTCCGGCCCCAGATTGGCATAATCGAATTTGACGGACGCGTCGTGTCTAACTTGTCGCCAGAGACGGCAGCCGCACTCGGTATTGCAATTTCCTATCAGCATCCGGCCATTCTGGATGACTTGTCGGTGCTGGAAAATTTGCGGGTTTCGCTCCCCGATGAGGTATTCTCCGGCGGTTCGCCACGTGCAATCGCGCAAGCCATGCTGGATCAGGTTGGGCTGACCGTGCCTTTGCGGGCGCGCAGCGATCTACTGACGGTGGCGCAAAAGCAATTATTGGAAATTGCCAAGGCTTTGGCCATCAAGCCGAAATTGCTGATCTTGGATGAGCCAACAGCCTCTCTGGATCAGGACGGAACGGACATGCTTTTCCGCCGTATCCGCGAAGTGGTCGCCGCTGGAACGTCGGTCATCTACATTACCCATCGGCTAGCTGAATTGCGGCAAATCGCCCAGCGTGTCACCGTCCTGCGTGATGGGCGCATGCAAGGCAGCGCACTCGTGGCGGATGTTAGCGATCAGGATCTGCTGGCGATGATTGTCGGGCGCTCTCTTGGCTCGGCCTTTCCGCCGAAAGCGGGTAACGCTGGAAATATCAATTTCTCAGTCGGTTCGCTGACTGGGCAAAAGTTCAGCGATGTTAGTTTCGATTTGGCACGCGGGCAGATTCTTGGCGTCGCTGGCGTCGTCGGCAATGGCCAGTCCGAATTGATGCGGGCTTTGGCGGGGTTACTGGTGTCAAAGGGTGATGTGCAATTGAGCGGTCGCCCGCTTTTACCGCACGACCTTCTGCATGAGGCGGCCTTCATGCCATCTGACCGCCATGCCGAGGGGCTTGCTGCCAGCCTGAGCATCCGCGAAAATGCTGGAATATCCGCTTTGGACAAATTTAGCCGATTCGGGATTGTGGATAGCAAGATGGAGTTGCAGGAGGTATCGGATGCATTTCGATCCCTGGCTGTCAAAGCGTCCAGCATCGAAGCCGCGGTGGGGGCGTTATCGGGCGGCAATCAGCAAAAGGTGGTCATGGCGCGGGCGCTTTTGTCAGAACCCGGCATAATCATTGCCGATGAGCCAACCCAGGGCGTTGACGTGGGCGCCAGGGCCGAGATTTATCGCATTTTGCGCGAGGTTTCGGCCAAGGGCATCCCCGTTATCATCAACTCTTCTGATGCGGCGGAACTTGAAGGATTGTGTGACAAAGTCATTGTGATGTCGCGCGGCAGGGTGGTCGAGACCCTTGTCGGCGAGGATGTCGCCGAAGCCCGAATTGTCGCAGCAGCAGTTGGCGCGCTGACCCATGTGGACCGTCAGGAAAGCAGTCATGCCAGGGCCAAGGTCAGCAATTGGCGGCATTTTGTTCAAACTGACAACGCCACTGCGGTGCCGCTCGTCTTGGTGATGATCCTTCTGGGGCTTTACGTTTTCGGCCAGAACTCTCATTACCTGTCGTCGTTCAACATCGGCAATATCCTGATGCTGGCGACAGCATTGGGCTTTATTGCGATAGGGCAAACCGCCGTGCTTATTCTGGGGGGCATTGACCTGTCTGTTGGGCCGCTGGCGGGGTTTCTGGTTGTAGTGGCATCGTTTTTTGTGATTGATGGTCAACCTCCAGCGGTTATCCTGCTGGGCTTTGCCATTATGATTGGCCTGGCAATTCTTGTAGGACTGGTCAACGGATTGTTGATCCGGTTTGCCGGTTTCACTCCCATTGCAGCTACGCTGGCAATGTATATAGGTCTGCAGGGGTGCAGCTTCCTTCTGCGCGACAGCCCGGGCGGGTATATCAATGGCACGGTAGTGGGGTGGATCAATTGGCAGATCGGGCCAATTCCGTTGGCATTTGCAGTGCTCGTGATCATCGCACTGGTCGCCGAATATGGGTTGCGCAACCGACGTTTTGGTTGGCAGCTGCGCGCGACCGGCTCTAATGACGGCTCGGCCCGAAGGATTGGTTTGCGGACGGATCGTACCGTCGTCGCGGTTTACATCAGCAGCGCCTTGTTTACCGTCCTCGGGGCGATCATGTTAATGGCGCAGATTGGTGTCGGCGACCCGGCGCAAGGTGCCAATTACACCTTGTCCAGCATCACCGCTGTGGTTCTGGGCGGGACCAGCTTGCGCGGCGGGCGGGGCACTTTCATTGGATCAGTCCTTGGCACGCTGCTTCTGACCGAGGTATTGAACGCCGTATCATTTCTTGGCCTGTCCCAGACGTATCAGTATGTTTTCCAAGGTGCACTGATCCTCATGGCCGCGCTGATTTATTCAACAGTGCGAGAACGGGCTGCGGCACCCCATTGACCGGGTGCTGCGTCTCCTAAATTGCCCCTGTCCGTTCCCGGATGCAGCGATATGCTGCTGTTTCGGCATCTTCCAGTGCACGCTTGGGGGCCTTGCCCTCAAATACGGCGGCAAAAATTTCACCCCCCAGAATCCGTTCGATTTCGACATATTCCGGCACGGGTGGGCGCGACCAGGTATTGAGTTCGTTGCGCCGGGCCATCCGGTCAATGAAACTGACGATGGGGGATGAGGCCAAGGCCTCTGGATCGGCACATACCGAGAAACGAGGTGCGACCGGGAATCCGTTGCGCACATGCGCCTTCATCGCTTCGGGAGAGGCCATCCACGCGATGGCATTCAAGATCTCGCGCTTGCGCTCCGGGGCCACATAGGTCGGGATCGTTAGCAGGAATCCGCCGACAGGGGCGGTCACTTGCCGCCCTTTCAGAACGGGCGGCGACAGATAGGCGACACGGCGTTTGACCTTGGAACTAAGTTCATGTTCCAATCTGGCGGCGCGCATGGTCCAAGCATAGCTCATCGCGGCATTGCCGGACATGAAGCAATCCAGATTTCGGTCTGCATCAAAAGTTTCCACCCCTGGCGGCGACACTTCCACCAGTTGGCGCATATATTCCAGAGCCGCCAGACCCTCCGCGCTGTTGATCCGCAATTTGAGGTTGCGAGGATCGAAACTGTCCACCCAGTATTCAGTCTTGCGTGGGATGTCGATGATGGAACCTTGCGATGAAGCCAGGAAGAACATGAACGCATGCGCGATGGTCATGCCCCTCGCCCCATTCCACGAGACGCCATATTGCTCACGTTCGGGCTTGTGCAGAGCACGGGCGACCGCAATGGTCTCGTCAAAGGTGCGGGGATAGGTCAAGCCAGCCGTCTCAAACAGGTCTCGCCGCGCTGTGAGAATTTCCACAGTGCAATAGATCGGAATGCCATATTGCTGCCCATTCCAGCGGCCGGTGTTCCAGACCGAAGGGTGAAAGTCCAGGGAGTTGATCGCCGCTTGCGGCAGGACATCGTCCAGCGATGCCAGGAGCCCGGCATCTGCAAAGCGTCCGAGCCAGGGCATGTTCACTGCCACCACGTCATAGGCCGTCGCAGGATCGCTCAGCGCTACCTCCGCCTGGGAGTAAAGTTCGGGCAAAGGACGCAAGTCGAAGCTGCTCTTGCGCCCGATATCATTGCGGAAGTCCGACCACATGTTGCGCATGCTGGCAAAGTAGTTGTCGTCGTGTAGCAAGAACCGCAGGTTGCGCAGAGCCGAGGAACTGATGTCGGTGCCCTGCACGGGTGAGATGATATGGGCGGCAAAATACGACCCGCCAAAGTAGTATTCTTCGGTCTCGGTGCCCATCCGCAGACCGAAGGTCTTGGCCAACTGCGCCTTGACCTGTGACGCATAGTCGATGAAATGGATCAGCAGATCATCGCTGGGTGCCAGAAATGTGGTCTTGTGCTTTGGCCCACGCGGAACGCGGATGATCATGCCATCCTCGATCAGCTTGGTGATCAGGCGGTTGGCTGTGCCCCAACTGGCCTGCGATAATTCCACCAAGGTGGACAGATCGACGGAGCGTTGCTGGATGTGACTGTCGACAAGCTCCAGAACGACGTTCCAATAGGGATCCGATCTGGCACCCGGAATGCTGACATCAAATGGTTGTCGAATCTTTCGCAGAAAATCGATCACCCGACTGAGTTCGTGGTCTGAAAGCTTTCCCGATTTCAGTGTCATATAAGCCCTTCAGCCGCGACATTCCGGCCAGATCAAGCGGACGCAGCAAGCCCGCTCGTCACGCGAATCCAATCGAACAACGAGAAGAAATCCAGCTCAGCATAGCCAGCTTTTGAAGCCGCAGTGTACTGCTGCAAGATCATTTTTGCTACAAACATTGGCACCTCTTTGTCGCGGCCGGCTTCGGTGATCAGCGTGAAATCCTTGATCATTTGCGCCACCGAAAAAGCCGGGCTGAAATCCATTTGCGCGATCATATCCTTTTTATAGGCAATCAATGGCGAAGCCACAGCACTTTCTGCGATGACTTCCATCATCTGCGCCGGAGTCAGGCCCCCTTTCTCCCCCAGAACCAGCGCCTCGGCGAGGATAGATGACATGGCACCGACAAGCGTGTTCAATACCAGTTTCATGTAACGCGCCTCCTCCCCCGGTCCGAGGTAGAACTTGCGCACAGTCATCAGGTCGAGGTAGGGCGACGCCGTTTCCCAAGCTATGGGGTCGCCCGAGGCGAGCGCTGTCAATTTCCCTGCCCGCGCCAGAGTTGTGCTGCCAGAAATCGGGCATCGCAGATATCCTACGCCGCGAGCGGCAAGCGCGCCGGCCACTTGTTCCGATAGTTGCGGCGAGACTGTGCTCATCTCTACCAGTACGGTGCCAGACGCTATGTGGGCCATCAAGCCATTCCGGTCACGGCCATCGTCGATCAACTCGGCCAATACCGTATCATTTGGAATGGTGACGAAAATCAGCGCACATCGCGCGGCCAGTTCACCGGCTGACGTCGAAACCTGAGCTCCGCGTGCGACCAGACTTGCACGGTTCTCGACCACGGGATCACAGATGGTCAAATTGTGCCCGGCCTCTATCAGCCGGGTTGCCATCGGGTTACCCATCTTTCCGACACCGATCCAGCCGATTTCAGAGCGAATTATTTGAGGTGCCGTCACAATAAGGTCTCCATTCAAGGCTTTGCACTTGTTACGATAGCCCGCTGCCAGTCATCCCTGATCCGTAGAATCATCCAAATTGGATAAAAATTTTATCGTGGTCGCCCCCTTGCTTTGCTAATCAGAGATTGGGAGCGCTTGCCTGCGCTCCAAATGGCCAGTTTTAAATATAGGCCCCTGCCAAAAATGCTGAGAGGATGACATGAGAGCTGTCCGTTTCCACGCCGCTCGCGATATCCGGGTCGAGGATGTTGCGCCACCTTCGGACATTCTGTTACCCGACGACGTGCTCGTTGAACCTTTTGTTACCGGCATTTGCGGCACGGATCTGCATGAATACATTGCAGGTCCGATTGTCACGCCGCAAACGCCACATGTCTTCACCGGGGCGACCAATCCGCAGATTCTGGGCCACGAGTTTTCGGCGCGGGTCAGGAAAGTTGGCTCTGGTGTCAGTCACGTAAAGGCTGGCGACCGTATCTCGGTGCAGCCTTTGCTCTTTCCTCGCGATGATTATTTCGGCAAGCGGGGGCTTTACCACTTGTCGCCGAAAATGGGTTGCGTTGGCTTGTCCTGGGCGTGGGGAGGAATGGCCGAGCAAGCCATCGTCAAGGATTACAATGCACAACCCATTCCAGATATTCTGACGGATGAGCAGGGGGCCATGATCGAGCCGGCTGCGGTCGCAATGTATGGTGTGGATCGGGGCGGGGTGACCGCGGGTTCAACCGTGCTGGTTTCTGGCGCAGGCCCCATTGGTGCACTCACGATTCTGGCGGCCAAGGCTGCTGGGGCCTCGGTCATCATTGTTTCGGAACCCAACCCCAATCGACGCCGGATCGTGGCGGAAATTGCTCCTTATGCGGTCGTCGTGGATCCCAAGACCCAAAACCTGCTGGAAGTGGTGCGAGACCTGACCGAAGAGGGCGTCGGCGTTGACGTAGCGTTGGAATGCGTCGGTCTTGAGATCTCACTCAACACTTGTGTTGATGCGGTGCGGCGGGCTGGCAGGGTGGTTCAGGTTGGCCTTCATATCAAACGCGCCTCGATCGATGCCATGCAATGGGCTCTGAAAGACATCACGGTTGAAGCGACTTGGTGCTATCCGGTTCAGATCTGGCCGCGCATCGCCCGACTCATCGCTTCGGGTGGTTTCCCGGTGGAAAAAGTCATTACCGCCAGAATTGATGCTGCGGATGTCGTTTCCAAAGGTTTTGAGGCTCTGCTCGACCCTTCGGGTCAACACCTGAAGATCGTCGTTCGGGCGTCATCCTGACAGGCGGCGCGCACGACACACTGACTGCAACGGCTGCCATGTTACCTCTGCCTTACGGAGTCCTCACCGGTGAATGCGTCCCTTTTCCAGCCTGAATTTGCTTACACCTCTGCCCCGCAGCGCATTGTATTTGCGCCTTTGGCACAAAACCGTGTTGGCCTGGAGGTGGCGTCTCTTGGGAAAAAACGCGCTTTTGTGGTGACGACTTCCGAACAAGCAAGTGCTGGCGCGCACCTTCATGTCGCATTAGGCGACATGGCCGTAGGCCATTTTTCTGGTGCCAGCATGCACACGCCGGTCGAAGTGACGGATCGCGCACTTGCCGTGCTGAATGAAGCAAAAGCCGATTGCCTCGTGGCTATCGGTGGTGGTTCCACCATTGGCCTGTCCAAGGCTTTGGCATTGCGGACCGGCTTGCCGCAAGTGGTGATACCCACCTCTTTTGCTGGCTCCGAGGCAACGCCGATCCTTGGTCAGACCGAGGGAGGCCGAAAAACCACACTGACGGATCCTCGGGTTCGGCCTCTGGTCATCCTTTATGATGTGACGCTTGTGCGGTCCTTACCGCCGCGTATGGTGGTAGCCAGCGGTATGAACGCCATGGCTCACGCGATTGAAGGCCTGTATGCCCGAGACCGCAATCCGATTTCTTCGCTAATGGCGTTGGAAGGAATTAAAGCGCTGGCCGCAGCTCTGCCCAAGCTCATCGGCGATGCCCCCAGGGACAGTGACTGGGGCGAGGCCCTTTACGGTGCGTGGCTGTGTGGCACAGTTCTTGGGCAAGTCGGGATGGCCCTGCATCACAAGCTTTGCCATGCGCTGGGTGGAGGATTCAACCTGCCCCATGCAGAAACGCACGCCGTCCTGCTGCCTCATGCCATAGCCTATACCGAAGCCGCGGTGCCTGACCTGCTTCACCCCGTCGCCGCAATTTTTGGCACGGCTACCGCCTATGAGGGCCTGACTGCTTTCGCCCGACAGATTGGTGCGCCTGCCAGCCTTTCCGCCTTTGGGCTGACCGAGACCGATCTTCCGCGCGCCCTGGATCTGGCGATGGCCAATCCTTACTGGAACCCCCGATCGGTGGAGCGTGTGGGCCTCGCCCGCCTTTTGGCTCGCGCCCTGGCGGGTGAACCGGCCCAACCTTAAGAAGGTAACCGACATGATCAATCCCGCAACCGGAACTTTCAGTGAAGCCTCTTCTGCCGAGGTCGTCAATGCGCGACACACTACCTGCGCAAACCAGAGGTTGGCCGAGGTCGTGTCGTCTCTTGTTCGACATCTCCATGATTTTGCGAAGGAAATTCACCTCTCCCAGGGCGAGTGGGACCTTGCAATAGATTTTCTGACCAAGACGGGGCAAAAATGCACCACTGAGCGCCAGGAGTTCATCCTTTTGTCCGACGTTCTTGGCTTCTCGATGCTGGTCGATGCGATCAATAATCGCAGGCCCGAGGCGGCGACGGAGAATACTGTTTTCGGGCCATTTCACGTCGATAATGCACCCAAGCGTCAGATGGGCGAAAGCATCTGTCTCGATGGCAAGGGCGAGACCTGTCTTTTTGAAGGGCAGATCCTCGATCTGGCTGGCCAACCCATCGCAAATGCCACTGTGGACGTCTGGTCCGACAATGCCGATGGGTATTATGATGTCCAACAGCCCGGGATTCAGCCACCTGGAAACAATCGGGGCGTCTTCGTGACCGGGGCTGAGGGGCGCTATGCATTCAGAGGGATAAAGCCCGTCAGTTATCCTATTCCGGACGATGGTCCGGTGGGCCAAATGCTTCGCCATCTCGGTCGTCACCCCTATCGCCCGGCGCATATGCACTATTTGATCACGGCTGAGGGATTTCAGCGTCTTGTCACGCATACCTTTGTTGGCGGCGATGAATATCTGGCCTCTGATGCCGTTTTTGGCGTGAAGGCCTCGTTGATAGCGCCTTTTGAACGGCTGGAAGGGCGCGATACCCTATGGCGTTCACCATTTAATTTCATTTTGACTCCAGCATGAGGGGCGCGGACAGCCAAATTCAAAATCGATAGGGTGGAATTGCGGATGGCCGCCCTTCAGGATGGCTTGGTCTCTACTTTTCGAGCCTCCCGTTGTGATGATGCCGGGTTTGCCGCGCAGTGTTGAAATGTAGATCGTGCTGAATCCGGCCCAGGTTGAAGCGCTAGCCGCAATAGATGTTGTTGATAATAGCCTCTGTCACGAGACCGGGTGCCCATAGGATACGTCACGCTCAAATAGATGCCACCGCGTAAAGGAGACCGCCGTTGATTGGAAATGGAAGAAAGCCGCGCATTGCTTTTCTGGGAACTGGCGCGCAAGGCGCGTCAATCGCCACTGACTTTGCTCTGGCCGGGTTGGATGTGACTTTCATCGATCAATGGCCGGCGCATGTGGAGGCCATTCGCAAAATGGGGATCACCGTCAATTTGCCTACCCGGCAAATCCACGCAATGGTGCCCGCGCTGCATCTGTGTGAAGTGGCCGAAGTAAAGCAACCTTTCGACATCGTGTTCCTTGTGGTCAAGGCCTACGATACCCGTTGGGCTTGCGAATTGATAAAACCTGTGCTGGCATCGGACGGGTTCATCGTTGGATTGCAGAACGGGATGACCCATGAGGACATCGCCGCGATCGTTGGGCGTCATCGCACCATAGGTGCGGTGATCGAGATAGCCTCCAATATGTGGGAACCGGGGATTACCAATCGCCAGAATGATCTTGATGAATCCTGGTTTGCCTTGGGTGCGCTTGATCCTGAACAGCAGCATCGGGTTGAAGACGTAGCCAAACTTCTGCGCCATTCCGGCACGGTTGAGGTTACCGACGACATCCACTCGGCCAAATGGATGAAGTTGGTGGTGAATGCCGCCGAATTGATCCCTTCTGCGATCATCAATACGGCCTTGAACGATGCCGCCCGCGCGCCGGGCATGCTGGAGGTGATGCGCGCCGCTGGCTATGAGGCCATGCAGGCGGCGCTCGCCGATGGTGCCACCATTATGCCCATTATCGGTATGCCGCCGGTGATGAGCAATCATCCAGAGCGCTATGTGGACCAAATCTTTGAGAAGGTCTTGCAGACCTTCTCACGCGAAGACACGCTGACCTGCTCCTTGCAAGATTGGCGCAAGGGACGCCGGGCCGAGATCGCTGATGTGAACGGTTTGGTGGTCGACATCCTTCACCGTCATAACCACGACGCCCCCGTGAACCGGCGGGTGGTCGAGATCGCGCTCGACATTGAGGCGGGACGGCTGGAACCAAAACCCGAAAATGCCGCATTGATGATCGCAGCCCTTCTTGAACCGCACCGAAAAAGAGTGGACTATGCCGCCACGTGAATGGATGATGGCAAAAGCTCAGTTCGCTTTATCTTTGGCGAGCGGTTCATCAAAGCCATGGCGGCGTAAATGTTAAACCGCCCCGCCAAACACGAAATTCCTGACACTCCCATGCGCTCCAAGCGCGTTTGATTGATAAGCCCCTCGCTTCGCGTACTTCATCAAGGCCAGCGGTTCAACGCCGCGCTGAAAGGCCAGACATATGACCGCACCATTCCCGCAGGATGAAACGTCTGAAAAAGCATTTACCTGAAAAGGCCGTTCCACATATGACGCGCAGCATTCATGTATACCCTCATCGTCACCGCCAAGATGAACAACATCGACCCGCAAGCCTGGCTCGCCGACACACTCGCCAGCACGTAGCAAACCGCCTTGGTCGAACTGCTGCCCTGGAACTAGAAAATCAGCGCTGCAAAAGCAAAGGCCGAATAGGTGGGGCCGTTGGCGGAGGATTACGTCGAAGCCGAGGAAATCAACTATGCAATGATGGACAATATCCATATCGCGGTTTACCTTGAATCAGCAAAAAAATCGCGATCTCGGTGCAGTTCAGATGGCTTTTGGGTCTTGCAAATATTTAGAATGTACGGAGAAATTCATGAAAAAACTCATCACATATTTTTTGTTTTATGTTGTGTTTATTACACCCTCAATGGCTGATTGGCAAAAATTCGGTGATGATTGCTCGAACGATTATTGTACCTACATAAATTCGTCTGCACGTTCCGACAATGGAATAGTACACAATATTGGAATTCTCGATGATTATTCAAGTATATCTAGCGCCCAAATGTGGGGCTTATCCGAAGTTGAGACCATTAGTTTTGACTGTGATCAGAGTAGAATTCGTTTTGGTACAAATGTTTGGTATGAAAAGAGAATGGCGCGGGGAAAAATAGTGAAAATTTTTCCTCCAAATAAAAAATGGATACCGATTCCGTATAACTACCGCAAACTTTTTGCTAAGATTTGCACTTTATAGGAAGTTTTACTATCTCCTTTCTGTAAGCGAGATTCAAGACGATTGTGCTTAACAGGCCACTGAAAAATCGGCAACTATATACTTCACGCACCAATAAAATCTAAAATGCTTATGACATGAAAAACCCGCCTATTTGGCGGGTTTGGTTTTCTGTGGCTTTTCGATCTTTTCCGGCTTGTCATCCGGCGCAGGTTTTGCCCGCGCAATCTTGCCAAGCACTTCGTTGAAGTGCTCTTCGGATTCGTCGCAACCGAGCGCACGTGCAGCTCGCTCAAATGAATCTAGCTGTGTGTTATACCAACACTCCCTGACTAAAACCGATGGGCCCAATCTCTCAATCCAATGGTCATTATGCGCCACGGGCGGTCTGTTAGCTTGTTCCAAGCTTCGCAGCAGTGATCGACGATATTGTCATAGGACGTGAACACTCGGTTTGAAAGCCAGTTGTCGCGCATGAACTGCCAGATATTTTCCTCGGGATTGAGTTCTGGGGGTAATCCCTCGCAAATTAAGGGGCTTCAAAAGTAGAATTTTCTCGGCATTATGAACGAGGAGATTTTGATGAAGACGAGCAGATACACTGAGCCACAAATTTTGGCGATTTTGCAACAGGCAGAGGGTGGCCTGCCGGTTGCTGAGCTTTGTCGGCAGCATGGAATGAGCCATGCGTCATTTTATAAATGGCGGGCCAAATATGGTGAAATGATGCATCGATGATGTCCGAGAAGAAGGCGCTCAAGTGAGAGAACCGGCGGCTGAAACGGATGTTTGCCGACCTGTCGATGCAAAACGAATTGCTCAAGGAGGCCCTTGGAAAAAATGTATGACCCGCCCTGCCTTTGCAAGGGTCTTCGTGCTGATGATAAGCAGTTGCATAAATGTATCCGGCCTCTCGCGAGTGAACCGCTGTTGCGGCCAGGCCATGATGAGAATCGCCCGCTGCGTGCCCAATAAATAGTGCGGGCATTGCGCCCATTTTTTGCACAGGGTTTACGCGGCGCTGATCGTCTGTTTGGTCATCATGCTCCGACCTCGCAATCTCGACAAGACAGTCCCTACGCGAAGCTGGGACCCCTTCTATCATGGAGAGCGCCCGGTTTAGTGATGATCACCCAAGCGAAGCGGGCGACCTTTGGTGCGTGATCGCTATGTCAAGGTTGACGCCAAAGCGGGGCAAGATCACTGGCTCATAAAAAGAAGCAAACGGGGCATCTCTCGCTTGGTTATCAATAGCGAATGGCTCAAGCGGTTGGGGGAAAGAGGTGGTTTCGGTGCGTGGATTTGTGGGCGTGCCAATCAGTCGCTCTGAGGGTCTGTCCCAACTCCTTGAAATCCTTGGTGGGCCGGGAGGGACTCGAACCCCCAACCAGACCGTTATGAGCGGCCGGCTCTAACCATTGAGCTACCGGCCCTGCGCCAGCAGGGTGCTTGTCGAGAGCGACAAACACGCAATAAACGGCTTGAGCCGATTTGGCAAACGGCTTGGCAGCCAAATCTCGGCGGGCACCAAGATTTGGCTGCCAAGCATGGACTTTGCTGCGCCATTGCCTTAGAGCACTGCCATGTTCAAACGCCTTTACGACTGGACTTTCTCGCTGGCGCAAAGCCCCCATGCTCCCTGGGCGCTGGGGTTGATTGCCTTTGCCGAGAGCTCGTTTTTTCCGCTGCCGCCGGATGTGATTCTGGTGCCGATGACCATCGCCAAGCCGCAAAATGCCTGGCGTTACGCACTGATATGCACCATTGGCTCCGTGCTGGGCGGCATGCTTGGCTATGCCATTGGCGCGTTGCTTTATGATTCCATCGGGATCTGGCTCATCCAGATTTACGGTTACGCCAGCAAAATGGATGCGCTGCGCGCCTTTTATGACAAATGGGGGGCGTTGTTTATCCTGATCAAGGGTCTCACGCCGATCCCGTTCAAATTGGTGACCATTGTCAGTGGCTTGCTGCATTATAATTTTGCGCTGTTCGTGGCGCTGGCCCTGGTAACGCGCGGGGCGCGATTTTTTGTGCTGGCGGTATTGATGCGCCAGTTCGGGGAGCCGATCCGCCGCCTGCTCGAAGAATATTTCGGCTGGTTTATCGGTATTCTGCTTGCGGCGATTGTCGGCGGGGTATGGGTTGCGGCAAAATTTGCTTGAAAATCCGAAGCATAACGGGAAAAATTCCATGCAGGACAATTCGATGATGGGCCAATGGACGACGCCGCGCCGCGCGGCGATTGTGATTTTTCTAGTGGCCTTTGCCACGATCGCCGGGGCCTGGATTTATCAGGCCAATGGCTATGCGCCCTGCGAATTGTGCCTGAAAGAGCGCATTCCCTATTATATCGGCGTGCCTTTGGCGGCTTTGGTGTTTGGCTTGGCCTCGCGTGGTGCGGGTTTGGCGCGGGCCGGACTTTGGGCGCTGGCATTGCTGTTTGTGTTTTCGAGCGCGTTTGGCATTTATCATACCGGCGTCGAGCATCACCTGTGGGCAGGGCCGACGGCCTGCACCGGCGATTTTCATGCCGCAAACTCGATGGCCGGGTTCATGCAGCAATTGCAGACGGTTAAGGTGGTGCGCTGCGATGTGGTTTCGGTGCGGGTGTTTGGGCTTTCAATGGCCTTGTGGAACGCCATTATCTCGGCCGGACTGGCCGTGTTGGCGGTGTTGGCGGCGCGTCAACCCGTTGAAGGATAATCGACTTTGACGAGGTAAAGCCCGGCGGCGGGGGCGACGGTGCCGCAACGGGTGCGATCGCGGGCATGCAGGGCGGCTTCAAGGTCTTGCGCACGCCAGCGGCCGGAGCCGACATGCTCCAGCGAACCCACCATCGAGCGCACCTGGCGATGCAGAAATGACTGGGCTTTCAGCCTGATTTCAATGAGTTCGCCGGTTTGCGACACATCAAACTGCTCCAGCGTGCGCACCGGGCTGTTGGCCTGGCATTGCGAATCGCGGAAGGTGGAAAAATCAAACTGCCCGACCAGCCGTTGCGCGGCTTGGTGCATGGCGGCGCTGTCGAGGCGGCGCTTGACCAGCCAGGCGCGGTTGGTCTCCATCGCCAATGGGGCGCGGCGATTGATGATGCGATAGAGGTAGTGGCGGGCGAGGGCGGAGAAGCGCGCGTCGAATGTATCATCGACCGCCTCGGCCACCAAAACGCTGATCGGATGCGGGCGCATATGGGCGTTGACGGCGTCGCGCAGGCGGTCAACCCGCCAGTTTTTGTGGCATTCAACGCTGGCGCACTGGCCGGTGGCATGGACGCCGGTGTCGGTGCGGCCAGCGCCTTGCACCTTGGTTGGCTGCTCCTCGACGGCGCTGAGGGCGGCTTCGAGCACGGCTTGCACGCTGGGGCCGTTGGTCTGGCGCTGCCAGCCGACGAAAGGGGTGCCATCATATTCCAGCGTCAGCTTGAATCGCGGCATGATTATCCAAACCTCGTGCCATTGGGCCAGACCATACCGCGGGCAGCTTCCTCAAATCGCAAGGCGGATTTTCCGGCTCTTTGCACGGTGAGAAGCTGGATGGCACCGTCGCGGCAGGCGATTTGGCCGGGGGTTGCCAGCGCCTCGCCGGGGTGACCTGAGCCGTTAACGCGTTGAGATAGCAGCACTTTCAGGCGCTCTTGGCCTTTGCCGAAATCGCCCTCGAAAAACGCGCCCGGAAATTGCGACAGGCCGCGAATGTGATTGTGCACAACCAAAGCGGGTTGGTTAAAATCAATTCGGCATTCGGCTTTCCCGATTTTTCTCGCATAGGTTACCCCTTCGCTGGCCTGGGGGACAAATTCGAGGCTGCCACGCGCGTATGCGGTGAGGGCTCGCGCCATCAAATCCGCACCCAGATGCGAGAGCTGGTCGTGCAATTGGCTGCTGGTCATTTCCTCTTTAATTTCAACACGTTCCGCCATGCCGATGGGGCCGGTATCCAGCCCCGCTTCCATGCGCATCACCATCACCCCACTGGCGCTGTCACCGGCCATAATGGCGCGTTGGATGGGGGCGGCACCGCGCCAGCGCGGCAGCAGCGAGGCATGCAGGTTGAGGCAGCCAAGGCGCGGGGAATCCAGCACTTTTTGCGGCAAGATCAGCCCATAGGCGACAACCACGCCGACATCGGCATTCCATGCCGAAAACCCGGCAATGTCGGCATCCTCGCGAAAGTTCGCGGGGTGGCGCACCGGCAGGCCCAATTGCGCGGCGCGGGTGTGCACCGGCGAGCATCGCTCCGCCATGCCGCGCCCGGCCGGGGTGGGCGCGCGGGTATAGACGGCGGCGATGTCGTGCCCCTGCGCGACCAACTCGGCCAGAACCGGCACTGCAAAATCGGGCGTGCCCATAAATATGATTCGCATCTTATCCCCAAATCGGATTGGCGCTCAGGCTGGCAAATCGAGAATGCCGGCGGCCCCGTCCTGCGTGCCAAATAGCATTCGCTTGCCCTCCTTGTCCCAACCCAGTGCGGTGATGGCGGCCTGGCTATCCTCCGCCTTTTGTGCGCGCACCAAAAGCTCGGCGGCATCGGTGAGGCGGCAGAGCAGGATCCAGCCATCCTCATAGCCCACCGCCACCACCAGCGCGCGCGGGTGAAACGCCACCCGCGACACCCGCGCCGGGCGCACCCCGCATTCACGCGGCGGTTTGCCCATCGGGCCGTCCTTGGCCGCGAACGGCCAGACGATGCAGGCATCCGCACCCGAGGTCGCCAGCCAGTGGCCGTCCTGCGACCAGGCGAAGGAGCGGGTTTTGGCCGGGTAGCCGGACATGCGCATATCCTTGCGGTCATCGATGCGCCAGCCGTGCAAATTATTGTCCTGCATCGAGGAGACGATGAAACGGCCATCGGGCGAAAAGGTTACGTCAATATGCACGCCTTTCCACACCAGCGGGTCGGGGGCGGCGCTGGAATTGGGAAACCACAAATCGACGCTGTTATACTGGCTGATGGCAAGGCGGTGGCCCTTGGGGGCAAAGGCGAGGCCCCGCACCGTCTGCGCCATGGTGATGGTTTTGACAGAGCCCTTGGGCTCGCGCACAAATACCTGGCGGCCGGCGGCATAGGCCAGGGTGCCATCGGCGCGGCTGGTGAGGGCGTCGATCCACTTGCCCTTTTCATGGGCGAGTTCGCGCATTACCCCTTGCGCATCGGTGGCCACCAAGCGGCCATCGTCGCCGCCGGTGAGGAGGCGCGTGCCGTCAAACGTCGCGGTTAGAATGGCAGCGTCCGGGTGGGCGTCGATGTCGCGCTCCTCGCCCATTTCGGCGAGCACAATATGGCCATTGCCCAGCGCCAGCCCCGGCACCCGCCCCAAAAACCCCGCCGCCACCACCTCTTGCCCCGCATGGGCTGGCAAAGGCAGGGCCGTGACATGCTGGGTAAGCGAATTTTGCGGGCTCAAGGAATCGACCTCTCAAAAGGGGCGGGGGTGTTGGAGAGGGTTTTAGCGATTTTGAGGGGGGAATGCAAAGGCGGGGGGGGGGGAGTGTGT
This sequence comes from Hyphomicrobiales bacterium, assembly GCA_019075865.1. Taxonomy (GTDB): domain Bacteria; phylum Pseudomonadota; class Alphaproteobacteria; order Rhizobiales; family Beijerinckiaceae; genus REEB77. Next base: position 50,564 of record JAGXAN010000003.1, read on the forward strand.
TGAGGCTTGACCGCAGAAGTAATATCGACCAACGTCAACACGTTTTTATGGGGGCGAATATGGCGGAAATTCAATTGCACATTGATCAATTGGTTTTAGACACTGAAAACCCGCGTATTACGCATTCAGAGAATCAACGTGAAGCCCTACAAAAGGTAGTTAAAGATCAAAAAACTAAGCTAGTCAAACTTGCTGACAGTATCGCGAAATACGGTCTTAGTCCGATCGATCGATTGATGGTCTTAAAGGTAGGTGACAGACCAAGACGCTACATTGCATTAGAGGGGAACAGGCGAGTTACTGCAATGACTTTGTTGAATAATCCCTCTGCGATGCAAAATTTAGACCTACCAAATGGAATGCAACGAAATTTGGAAAAAATCGCAGCAAATTTCAAAAAAAGCAATATCGAGCCGATTAAATGTTTTGAGATTAAATCTCGTGAAGAGGGGCGATATTGGATTGAGTTGCGGCATAACGGAGAAGACGATGGGCGGGGCGTGGTTGGCTGGAAACCAATCGTTGCGGCTAGATTTAGAAATAAAGAGCCCGCGATTCAGGCTCTCGATGTGATTTTGGATCATGGCGGAATAAGCGAAGAGGAAGCTGAGCTAATCAAGACAAATCTGTCACTCACTACATTTCGTCGCCTAATCGAATCGCCAAAGGTCCAAAAATTGATAGGTGTGACAATTAAAGATGACCAGCTATTGATCCTAATCGATCAGTCCGAAGTATTAAAACCTCTGAAAAAGATGGTGTATGATATCGTTAATAAAGCTAAGGATTCTCGCTCGTTTAACTCCACCAAGCAAATGACTGATTATGTAAACGGCTTCGGGCCTGACGATAAACCGGACCTAACTAGGATTGCTTCGCAACCGCCATTACTTGGAACTTCAGCAGCAGCGACGGTTGCGAGCGCGGCGCCCAGCAAGAGTGTCAAATCGTCCACGCGATCACGCTCAGATAGTCGGAAGGCAGTTGTACCCGATGGGTGTCAGATAAATGTTACCAACACACGAATTGCCGAAATTTATAGAGAGCTTAGAAATTTAAAATTGGAGGACGCCAGAAACGCGATTGCGGTTTTGATTCGCGTTTTCCTTGAGTTATCCATTGATCATTTTCTGGAAGCAAACGGCAGTAGCGCGGTAGTCAAGAATGGCAGACACGAGACGAATAAAAAGCTCAACAAGAAGTTGGAAGAGGTGGTGCAAATTCTTATTAAATCTGGCGTACCGAGGAGAAACTTTGATCCAATTCTGCGAAGCCTCAGCGTTGTTACAAGCCCATTGAATATTGATCTCCTCCATCAGTATGTCCATAACCGCTTCGCTACTCCGTCTCCCCAGGAATTAACGGCGGCTTGGGAACAAAGCCAACCACTTTTCGAAAAGATTTGGCCATGATGAGTAGTAATGCCAAGCCACGGCGCTTGGTGCATTTTACACCTCTTCGTTATCCGGGCGGTAAGGGGAAGCTTGCAGCCTACGTGAAGAAAATCATTACCGAAAATAAGCTTTTTGACGGTGAGTATGTTGAGCCTTACGCAGGTGGCGCTGCAATAGGTCTTGAACTTCTTCTACAAGAGTATGTATCAACGATTCATATAAACGATCTCAGTCAACCCGTTTATTCGTTTTGGAAGGCGGTTTTGAACGATACAGATGAACTTTGTCGCCTAATTAGGGACTCTGAGCTTTCAGTAGAATCTTGGGATCGTCAAAAGCGCATTTTTGCAAACCCAGATGATCACAGTTACGTGCAGTTGGGGTTTGCAACATTCTTCCTAAACCGAACTAACCGGTCTGGCATTCTGAATGGCGGAATCATCGGCGGGCGAGCCCAAACAGGTGCCTGGAAAATCGACGCGCGTTATAACGCCGATGAATTGATATTTCGCATTGAATCGATAGCTAATTTGAGAAGGCGCATCATGGTCACGCGGACCGATGCACTGGATTTGCTTAGTCAAGGAATTGCTCAGTGGCCTAAAAAGACACTTATTTATCTAGACCCACCCTATTATCAACGGGGACGAGACCTGTATTACGATTTTTATCGTGATAACGATCATGCCACACTAGCAAATTTTATTAAGACAGAAATGAATTCTCGTTCGTGGCTTGTTTCCTATGATAACGTGACAGCCATCAAGGACTTGTATTCGGGCTTCCGTCGCGTCGACTACAATGTCGGGTATAGTGCAAGAGAGAGCCGTCAGGGGGCGGAAGTAATGTTTTTCTCACCTCAAATGGTTGTCCCTGATTTAGTTGGACCTGTTCAGCAAATCGGGAGCATATCTGTCGCTACGTAATTTTCCTCTGATTACGAACGAAAAGCCAAATCATGGTCTCAAAATCTTCGAACTCGCAAAACGGATCTGCAAACAGCTTTCCTTTAAATTCGGGCCAAATATTTATAGGGCATTGGGCTCCAGAGCGTAAGATTAAATACCATTTTCCTGTAAGCCTTTTACAGTTCAACGGCTTAGTTTCGTTCGGTGAGTTCTTTAAATAAGATGATTTTTGAAGAGCTCGTTTCCTCACTCCCCCCCTCACCCCCCACAAATCCCCCGCAGCGTCAGCCAATCTTGCGTTGAGAGCAGGGGTGGGGCGGTGGTGGGGGTGTCGTGGGCGGTTAGGTTGGCGAGGCGGTCGGCGGTGAGCGGGTGGTCGGCGAGCAGCGACATGGCGGCGGGGATATCCTGCCCCTTGGTGATGCGCGCCAGCAGCGTGCCAAAGGGTTTGGGCGAGCGGCCCAGCCGCGTCATCACCGCAATGGCAAAATCATCGGCGCGCTGTTCGGCGGCGCGCGAATAGGAGGCGTTGATCAGCGAACTGGCGGCAGCGGCAATGCTGGTCGAGCCGGTGAAATCGCCCAAAATCATGCCCAGCAATAGCCCGGTGCCGCTGCTTTCCACCAGGCGGCGCATCGAATCATAATGGGCTTCGTGGCCCAGTTCATGGGCCAGCACGCCGGCCAGTTCATCCGGGGTTTGGGCGGCATCCAGCAGCCCGGAAAACACAAAAACCCGGCCACCGGGCAGGGCCAGGGCATTGGCAAGTTTTGTGCGAATGGCGCGGGTGCGCAGGGGCTGGGTGAGGTGCCCGGCGCGGGCCAGGCTCACCATGAGCTTGTCCAGCACCGCCTGGCCATGCGGATCGGTGCAGGTGGGGGCTTTGAGCCTTTCGTGCAATTGTTTGGCCGAGACCTCGCCGATTTCATGCTGGATGAGCGGCGGTATGTGCGGGGCCAGCCGGTCCGCGATCAGCGGCAGGCCATATAGCACCAGCGCCAGCACCGAGGCGGCGGCGGCCAGTGCCCCACCCAAAATGCGCAGGGTTTGACGCCTCGATGCCACCGCGCCATTGCCGCGGCCAAGGTTGGGGCAGGCGCGGCGGATCGCGGCCATCAGCCATTCATCGGTGACTTCGAGGCGGGCGAGGCTGGCAAGCTCGGCCAGCCGATAACGGGCCATGCCATCGGCGCTGGGCATGAGCCGCACATCCGCCAGCGGCCAGCGCGCCAGAACCGTATCGCCCGCCTCAATGATGAGGGTATCGCGCACATGCACGGTGACGGCGCGGCGACGGTTGTCCTGCCCGTCGAAAAAATCGACCTGCGATTGCTGGCTCATCGGAGGAGGTTTGCCCTAAAAGCCCGATACGTCAAGCACCGAGGCCAGACCCTCACCCAGCGCGTTAGAGGGTTGCCCCATGGCCTTGACGTGATCCGCAGCAGCGAGGTTTTCAACGCTGGCACCATTGGCGACAATGTCTCGCGGCAGCACACGAGAACGCAATCTACACGCTAATTATGAAAAATATATTCTACCGGCGGTAAGGTGGTGCGGGCTGGGCCTGAAATTGCGGCGGTTGGGGCCGCCGCAACTGTGTTTATTATAGGAACGCTGATTATTACTTGTAGTTGTTCATGGCGTCCTTGGCCATTTGCACATACATCATGCAGCTTTCTTCGTTCTTGGAGTCCATCATGGCTTTGGCATGGGTGAGCTGCTCAGCGGCAACGCCCTTGCGGAAAGCGTCGGTTTCAGCCTGCATTTTCGCCGTTGCGGCCTTCAGGTCGCTGAGGCAATCGGCAAAAGCCGAAGCGCTGGTCAAAACGAACACGGAAAGCGCGGCGGTCAGAAGGATATTCTTTTTCATGTCTTCTCCTCACTAATGTATATACATGTCGATTGTTTCGACTTGAAATCAATATAAATTAACACACTTATAGTCAATTCGTTTGAAATCAAATTGCCGTGATGTCTAACTTGAAAAACTCCATTTATAATTATAATACATCATTCACAAGTTTGTGATATCACCGTTTTGTTACTTGAGTTTTTGATTTATTCTGCTGTTCGGGCCAAATGCAGCGACAGGCTGCCACGGCGGCTGCCCGCCAGCTAGCGGGCCAGCACCTGACGGCCGGCGCGGGTGCGGGCCTGCCAGTTATGGCGGACGAGTTCGGGGTCGAGGTGTTCCTCGATCGGCCAGCCGACGCATAGATAGGCGACCAGTTTCCACGCGGGCGGCACTTCCAGTGTCTGCGTCGCCTGCAGCGGATCAAGGATCGAGACCCAGCCGACACCCAGGCCATGGGCGCGGGCGGCGAGCCAGAAGGTGTTGACCATGCCGCAAACCGAGGCCTCCAGCATTTCGGGCATGGTGCGGGTGCCAAGGCCGTGGCCCTGCGCCGTGGCATTGTCGCAAAATACCGCGAAATGGCGCGGGGCATTGTCGAGGCCCTGCAATTTCAGGCTGGCGTAGAGGCTGGCGCGATCGGCGGACTGGGCGGCGAGGGCTTTTGCATTGGCGGCGCTGAAATTGGCGCGGATGGCGGCGCGGCGGGCCGCAGAGCTGACCTCCACCCAGCGCCATGGCTGGCTGTTGCCCACCGAGGGGGCGAGTTGGGCGAGGTCCAGCAAACGCTCGATCAGGGCCGCCTCGACAGGGGCGGTGCTGAAGCGGCGAACATCGCGCCGCCAGGCCAGCAACTGGATGAACTCGTTGCGGAATTCTTCTGAGAAAATGGGGGATTGCGGGTTCATCGCGCACTCGATATGACGTGGAAAAAGCTGCCGGTGACGTGCCCGCGTCGGCTGCCTGCGGGCTTGGGCGCGGGGTCGTAGGCATCATGCACCAGCGCGAAGGCTTCATCGTGGCCGGGGTCGCTGACGCTGGCATAGTGAAACTCATGGCCGGTAAGGCGGGTGCCGGCCGGGCCCAAAGCGCCATCGGCCATCAGACTGGCGGCGCGATAGCCCAATTGCATTTTGCGCACGGCAAAGCTGCTGGTGTGGCCGAGCAGGCCTGTCATGGGGTGGGCGATGTTTTGCGCGTCGATGAGCGCCGCGCCCAGCACCATATAGCCGCCGCACTCGCCATGCACCGGGCGCGTGGTGGCAAAATGCTGCAAGCCAGTGCGAAAATGCGTGGCGGCGCTGAGGCGCGCGGCGTGCAATTCGGGGTAGCCGCCGGGCAACCAGCAGATATCGGCTGCGGCAGGGGGGGCCTCGTCGGCCAGCGGCGAAAACCAGAGGATTTGCGCGCCCTGCGCCCGCCAGCCCGCGACCAGATGCGGATAGATGAAGGAAAAAGCGTCATCGCGCGCAATGGCAATGGTCTGGTCGGGCGGTGGCAGGGCATGGGCAATGGTGCCCGCGCTGACTTTGGCGGCGAGCGGTGCGGCGCAGGCCATAAGCGCGGCAATGTTCACATTTTGCTCAACAAAATCGGCCATGGCGTCGAGCCTTGCGCCCAGCTCCGGGGTTTCGCCCGCCTGCACCAAGCCAAGGTGGCGCTCGGGCAGGCGGATGCTCTGGCTGCGGGGCATGGCCCCCAGAACGGGCACGCCCATTGCCTCAATCGCGGCGCTGGCGAGGCGCAAGTGACGGGGGCTGGCAACCTGGTTGAGCACCACGCCCGCGATTTTTACGCGCGGATCATAAACGCAGCAGCCCTTGACGATGGCGGCGGCCGATTGCGCCTGCCCGCTGATGTCGAGCACCAGCACCACGGGCAGCCCGAAGGCGGCGGCAATGTCGGCAGAAGCGCCGCTGCGGCCTAACGTGGCAGGCACGCCATCGAATAGGCCCATCGAAGCCTCCACCAGCCATGTCTGCGCTCCATCGGCGGCCAGTGCGGCCTGGTTTGCCAGAATGTCCGGTGCCATGGCCCAGGAATCGAGATTGTAGCTTGGCCGGCCGGTGGCGGCGGCGTGAAAGGCGGGGTCAATGTAATCGGGCCCGCTCTTGGCGGCGGCAATGGCGACGCCACGGCGTTTAAGCGCGCGCAACAGGCCAAGGGTCAATGTGGTTTTGCCCGAGCCTGAACGTGGGGCGGCAATCATCAGACCATTGGTCAGCATGGGGTGGGCACCTTTTCAGCGGGGCCGCGCCCAGCGGGGCTAGGCAAATTAACCGGGAAGGGATAGAGCAGAAACCCATGACGGCTACCGATCTGCCCAAAAATCTGCGGCGCGGCTGGACAACGGGGGCTTGCGCCACCGCCGCCGCCCGTGCGGCGTTTGAAGCGCTGCAAACCGGGCATTTTCCTGACCCCGTCACCATAACCCTGCCCAATGGGGCGCAACCGGCCTTTGCCCTGGCGATGCAGGATTTGCAGGCTGGCATGGCGCAGGCGGGTGTCATCAAGGATGCGGGCGATGACCCGGATGTAACGCATGGCGCGCTGGTTGTGGCGCGGGTGCGCAAGCTTGGCCCTGGCAGCGGCATATGCTTTCGCGCCGGGCCGGGGGTGGGCACGGTGACGCGGCCCGGCCTGCCTCTGCCGGTTGGGGAACCCGCGATCAACCCGGTGCCCCGAAAGATGATCGCTTTGGCGTTGGCGCAGGCGGCGGCGCTGGTGGGCGGCAGCCTTGATGTGGAAGTCGAAATCTCGATTCCGGGCGGCGAAAAGCTGGCCGAGCGCACCTTGAACGGGCGGTTGGGGATAGTGGGCGGGCTGTCTATTCTGGGCACGACGGGGATAGTCGTGCCATTCTCCTGCGCGGCATGGATTGACAGCATCCATCGCGGGATTGATGTGGCGCGGGCGATGGGGCTGACGCATGTGGCGGGCTCGACCGGATCGACCTCCGAGGCGGCCGTGCAAAAGCTCTATGACCTGCCCGAATCGGCGCTGATCGAAATGGGTGATTTTGTTGGCGGTATGCTGAAATATCTGCGCAAAAATCCGGTGGCGCGCGTGACCATTGCCGGGGGCATGGGCAAAATGAGCAAGCTTGGCCAGGGGTTGCTGGATTTGCACTCCAAGCGCGGGGAAGTGGATTTGCATTGGCTGGCGGGGCTGGCGCGGGCGCGCGGCGCGGCGCCCGACCTGATCGCGCAGATCACGCAGGCCAATTCGGCCAAACATGCGTTCGAACTGGCGCAGGGGTTGGATATAGCCGGGGCGGTGGCGCAGGCGGCATTCACCACGGCCGCCAAAGCGCTGGCAGGGGCGCATTGCGAATTGAACATTGTGATATTCGACCGCGAGGGTGGCAGGCTTGCCAGCACCGAATTTGCGCGTGTGGGCGGGTAAGCGTTTCATTCTTCGCCCCTGCCGCGATACCGGCGCTGATAATTGGGGCTATAAAGCGCGCTATTGCGGTAATCGCTGGGGTTAAGACCGGGGCCAATAAAAATCAGCGCGGTGCGCTCAATATGGGCAGCGGCGACTTTGGCGGCGATGGTGGCCAGCGTTCCGGCAAATACCTGTTCATCGGGCCAGGAGGCGCGAAACACCACGGCAACCGGGCAATTTGCGCCATAGAAAGGCGTCAACTCGGCGGCAATTTCAGGCAGGACATGGATTGAAAGATGCAGCGCCAATGTTGCACCGGTGGCGGCAAAAGCTTTGAGGTTTTCGTGCGCTGGCATGGCTGAAGCGCGCCCGCTGGTGCGGGTGAGGATCAGCGATTGGGCCACCTCCGGCACGGTCAACTCGCGGCCCAGCGCGGCGGCTGCGGCGGCAAAGGCCGGCACGCCGGGGGTGATGGTGGTGGCAATACCCAAGGCGTGGAGGGCGCGCAATTGCTCGCCCATGGCGCTCCACAGGGCGAGATCGCCCGAATGCAGCCGCGCCACATCCTGCCCCGCCGCATTTGCCGCCACGCAGAGCGCAATGATTTCATCCAGCGACAGCGGCGCGGTATCAATGGTGCGGGCGTGCGGCGGGCAATGGGCGAGCAAGGCTTTTGGCACCAGCGAGCCAGCATAAAGACAAAGCGGGCAGGCGGCGATGAGATCGCGGCCACGCAAGGTGATGAGATCGGCCGCGCCCGGCCCGGCCCCGATGAAATGCACGGTCATGGTTTGTCTCCCGCTTGCAGCGTGGCAATGGCGCAGGTGACGCCATTGGCAGCGAGGCGCTCGAGGCATAATTGCGCGCCCGGCCCCGCGCCAGCCAAGGCCGCTGCCTCAGCGATGGCGGCAACACCAAACAGCTTCTGCACCCGTGACGAACGGGTTTTGACGCCCGGCATAGCCGCGGCGAGTGCTTCGGTGTCGAGAAAATGAAGATCCATCCCCATGCTGGCTGCAGCCTCGCGCAATGCCGGTTGCCCGGCCTTGCTGGCGATGGTGTAGAGCGCGGCCGGGGTGGCGGCGAGGGCAGGGGCGAGGCTGTGCATCGCTGCGCGCACCAGATCCACAATCGCCTGCGCGGTGCAATCACCGCGGCAACCAATGCCAATGGCTATAACCGGCGCAGTGCTCGCCTTTGGGGCGGGCTTTTGCCAGCGCCATTGCATAACCGGCATGGCGGCGCGCCAGCCGTGAAAGCGCCCGACGGGGTCGGCGTGGGAAATCTGAATCAGCAGGCATTGGCCGCCATGCGCGCCCATGAGCTGCGTGAGGCGGGCTTGCGTTTCAAGGGTTACGGCATTGATGACCAGCCGCCCGTTGGGGCGCAGCGCCTGCATTGCGGTTTCAATCAGGCCCGGCGCAGTGCCGCCGCCGCCAATGAATATAGCATCGGGGGTGGGCAGGCCGGACAGGGCGTCCGGCGCTTTGGCCGTTATAATCTGCAATTGCGGCACGCCCAGATGCTTGGCATTGCGGGCGATGCGGGCACTGCGCGCGGCTTGCGCCTCAATGGCAAAGGCACGGCAGGTGGGGTCGCACAGCAGCCATTCAATGGCGACGGAGCCCGAACCAGCCCCGATGTCCCAGAGCGTCTGCCCGGCCAGCGGTGCGAGGGCACCCAAGGTTATGGCGCGCACATCGCGCTTGGTGATCTGGCCGTCATGCTCGAAAAATTCATCCGGCAGGCCGGGGTTGCGGGGGATGAAAGGGGCGGGCGCATCGGGAATCTCCAGCGCGATGGTGTTGAGCGGATCAAAAGCGCTGCCGGGTGGTTCACTCGCGCGGAAGGCGCTGATTTTCTCGCGCGTGCCGCCCATGTTTTCGCACACGGTGAGACGCGCATCGCCAAGCCCGCGCGCGCACAACAGCGCCGCGAGTTTTTCGGGGGTGTGGCCATCCCAGGACAGCGCCAGAATGCGCGCGCCGGGCTGCAAATAGGGCACGATGGCGGCTAATGGCCGACCATGTAACGACAGCGTCTGGCAGTGCTGCTGGCCCCAGCCCATGCGCGCTGCGGCCAGTGCAAAGGCGGAAGGCGCGGGGAAGACCTGATATTCGCCGGGGGCGAGCCGGGCGGCAATGAGCGAGCCAATGCCAAAATGGAAGGGGTCGCCGGTGGCCAGAATGACGGTTGCCACGGCGCGATGGCGCAGGATTTCGTCAAAGGCGGCCTCAATCGGCGAGGGCCAGGGGGTGGTTTGGGCCGGGGTGTCGCCAAGCATCGCCAAATGGCGTGCGCCGCCAAACACGCGCTGCGCCTGCGCCAGGGCGGCGTGGGCTGGGGGTGGCAGGCCGCCAAGGCCATCCTCGCCAATGCCAATGATGGTGAGCCAGGGGGTGAGGGGCTTCATGCGGTTCTCCACCGGTTTGGCCTTGCCGATGGGCGGGGCGAAGCGCTAAGATTTGCACCATGACAAGCCGGATAACACCCTTTGCGCCGCGCCGGGTGCTGGTGCTGGGGGGCACTGGCGAGGCCAATGCGCTGATCGATGCAATTGCATCCATACCGGAAATCGAGCCGATTCTGTCGCTGGCCGGGCGCACTGCCATGCCCAAATTGCCAGCGATTGCGACGCGTATCGGTGGTTTTGGCGGCATTGAAGGTCTGCGGGCCTATCTGAAAGCCGAAAGAATTGCGCTGGTGGTGGATGCCACCCACCCTTATGCGGCGCAGATGAGCGGCCATACGCAAGCGGCCTGCACGGCCGTCGGGCTGGACTGCCTGCGATTGGCGCGGCCGGGTTGGACGCCGCGCGAAGGTGATGACTGGCGACGGGTGGAGAATGTGGCAGGCGCCATTGCTGCGCTCGGAGAGGCACCGCAACGGGTGTTTTTGACGCATGGACGGCTTGAACTCGACCGGTTTGCGCAAGCGGCCCAACATTTCTATCTGGTGCGGGCGATCGAGCCGCCTGAGGATTTTGATAAATTGCCACGGGCGCAATTGATTTTGGCGCGTGGGCCGTTTGGCGAGCGCGATGAACTCGCCCTGATGCAGGCGGCGCGCATCAGCCGACTGGTAAGCAAGGATTCGGGTGGGGACGCCACTTATGGCAAAATCGCGGCGGCGCGGGCGCTGCAAGTGCCGGTGATTTTGCTGCAACGGCCAGCTTCTCCCGCAGCGCTCGCGGTGGGCAGCGTCGCGGAGGCTGTGGCGTGGCTGCGGGCTCACGTGACAGCTCCGTAAGAGCGGGGGGTGAGCAACCAATCCGCGCCATTGGGGCCGCCAATCCAGCGGCTCTGGCTGGAACCGATCAGCACCAGCGTGCTCATGTCGACGCAGCCGGGGTCTGCTTGGGCCAAAGTGGTGCGCACGATCGATTCATTGCTGCGCCCGATGGCCTTGGCGAAGGCAACGGGGGTTGCCGGGCTCTTGATTTTGCGCATCAATGCAAAAGCATCGAATATGGATTGCGGCCTTGCCTTGGAGGCCGGATTATAAAGGACGATGGCAAAATCACCTTCGGCGGCGGCGGTCAGGCGGCGCTCGATCAGGGCCCATGGCTTGAGGTTGTCCGATAATGACAGCACACAGAAATCATGGCCGAGCGGCGCGCCCAGCCTTGCGGCGGCTGCCAGCATTGCACTGATGCCGGGCAGAACCGAAATATCGATGTTTTCCTGAAGGTGCGGTGATTGCGCCAAAGCCTCGAACAAGGCTCCGGCCATGGCAAAAATGCCGGGATCGCCACCCGAGACCAGCGCAACGTGGCGGCCCTGGCCGGCAAGATGCAGGGCGAGGCTGGCGCGGTCCATCTCGACGCGGTTGTCGCTGGCGTGCAGCACTTGCAAGGGGTTGGGTTGCAGCCGCGCCAGATAGGGGCCGTAGCCGATGATGTCGCTGGCATGGGCCAAAGCATCGCTCGCCTGCGGCGTGATCCATGCCTGCGGGCCGGGGCCAATGCCGACAATGGCGAGTGTGCCGCGTTTTGTGGATTGCCCGCTCATGGCCGCCGTCCTTGCCCGGGAACCAGGATGATCGAGAAATACGGGGCGGTATCGTCCGCCTTGCTGGCAAGCGGCTGGACTTTTTCATCCCTCATGGTGCCGCGCTCGATATAAAGCGCCCGCGACAGCAGCCCAACTTCGTCCAGGGTCTCGCGGATCTTGCGAAAATTGCGACCGATTTTCATGATGACGGCGGCGTCCGTGGCCACGAGCGCGGCTTTCAATGCTTTTGCATCGAGCGTGCCGGGCAATACCGTCAAAACGTCATCGCCCCATGTCATGGGCGCGCCACTGGCGCTCCAGCAGCCCGACATGCCGGTGATGCCGGGCACGATCCGGGTGGGGAAATCATCGCGCAGGCGAATGTAGAGATGCATGAACGAGCCATAGAACAGCGGATCGCCCTCGCAGGCCAGTGCTACATCCTGCCCCGAGGCCAGAATGGCGGCGAGTTGGTTTGCGGCCGCCTCGTAAAACGCCGCCAGTTGCGCCTTGTATTCAGGGGCATTGAAATGGATTTCGGTGGTCAGCGGGTAATAGAGCGGAATTTCGCGATGATGGCGGCCGATATAGGGCGCGATAATGGTGCGCGCATGGCCTTGACGCCCCGCCTTGGCAAAATAGGCGAGGTGGGCCGTGCGTGTAATCAGGCGATGGGCTTTCAGGGTGAGCAATTCGGGGTCACCCGGGCCAAGTCCGATGCCGTAGAGCGTGCCGGGGGGCGGAGCTTGGGTCATTCGGCGGCGCTCGCCAAGGCGTTGAGCGCGGCAGCGGCCATGGCGCTGCCGCCTTTGCGACCCTGCACGACAATGGCTGGCACGCGGCCATCGGCAAGCAGCGCCTGTTTGGATTCGGCGGCACCGACAAAGCCGACCGGCATGCCAATCACCAAGGCCGGCGGGGCAATGCCTTCGTCCAGTAATTCCATCAAGCGAAACAATGCGGTAGGTGCATTGCCGATGGCCACAACGCTGCCGGGCAAATGGGTGCGCCAAAGTTCCATGGCAGCGGCGCTGCGGGTGGTTTTGAGCGTCTGCGCCAAGGCGGGCACCTGCGCATCCTGCAAGGTGCAGATGACTTCATTTTGCGCGGGCAGGCGGGCGCGGGTGACGCCGTGCGCGACCATTTGTGCGTCGCAGAGTATTTTGGCACCTCTGGCCAAAGCTTCAATTCCGGCGCTGGCGGCACCGTTGCTGAAGACAATATCGCGCGCCGTCTCGACCATGCCGCAGGCGTGAATGATGCGCACCGCCACCCGCTCCTCATCGGGCGTGAAGCGGGCCAAATCAGCCTCGGCGCGGATGATGGCAAAGGAGCGCGCATAAATCGCCGCTCCATTCTTCTCATATTCAGACAAAGGGGGCGTCTCCGTTCAATTTGGATGCAATGCCGTGGATGGCAGATTCGAGGCTCTTGAAGGACGCTTGCGGCGCATCGGTGGCGCGCCCGTTGAGGATCAGCCCATAACCGGACGCCTGCGCCACGAGGGTGAAGGGCGCGGCTTTGGGGTGGGCGCAACCCTTGGGGCAGCCAGATATATGCAACTGCATAGAATGTTCGGGCCAATGGGTTGACAGTGCATTGGCTATGGTCTCCGCATCGCGCGCCGTCGGTTGAAGCGCGCTGGTGCAGGCGGGGGCACCGACGCAGGCGGTGAGTTTCAGGCGCGGATCGCGGCGCTCAAAAATAAAGCTTTCGCCGGACAAAGCGGCTTTCAATGCAATGGCATCTTCTTTGCGGGTCAACGGCACCACCAGCACGCGCCAGGGCGTCAGATACAGGGCCTTTGCCTGAATGGCGCTGGCGGCGGCGTGGAGCTGCAGCAGGCTTTGCGCGTGGATTCGGCCAAAGGGCAGGCCAAGCCCGAAGGCATCTGGCCGAAAGGCGCCAATCAGGTCAGCCGGGTCGTGGGGTTGGGGGCTTGGCAGCTGCGCGGCGTCCCAATCCTGCGGGTGGCTGGCGCGCCAGAGCGGGGCCATGTGGCCGCTCACCTCGCGCATACGGGCGGGGGCTTGGCCATCCGCGCGCCTGCTCGCCAAAAAGGCATCCAGCATCGAAAGTGCGGTTGGCACCAGATCATGCGCAGGGATAATGCAAACCGGCGCGGCCACGCCGTCAAAATAGCCTGCAAATTTGAGCGGTGCCTCGCCGGGTAGGGCAATGAAACGCAAATCCGCGTCAATATGGGCGAGGTTGAGCGGGCCGCCATCCTCGATGATGATGCTGAATTTGGGCGAAAGCGGGCGCTGGCGCGGCGCAAGATGCAGCTGTTGCTCCAGCGCATGTGCCAGGGGCGCGAGGGCCACAAGCTCTGGGGAAAGGCTGTTCAGGGGGCTGATCAGCACCCGGGTTTGGATTTCGCGCAGGGGCGCGCCATCGCCATTTTCAACCGCAGCGGCGATTAGGTCGTTGGCACGCAGGAACGGCACTATTTCGGCAAATGAAGCCTCGCTCAACCCGCGAATTTGCAAATTGCCGCGCTGGCTGAGGTCGATCTGGCCATTGCCGAAACGCTGGGCGGCCAGTGCAATGGCTTGGGCCTTGGGCAGGGCCAGCACGCCGCCCGCCAGATGCAGCCGCATCAGCAGGCCATCGCCGGAGCGCATGGGGACAAGGGTTGTGGGGCAAGCGCCGCGATGGCCAAAACCAGTCATGGTTGGCCCTCCATGGCGCTCAATATGGCAGCAATCGAATTGCGGCGGTCGCGCCAGAAGCCGCGTGCCAGAGCATGGCTGAAGCAGCGGGAAATGGCTTGGGCGGCCTGCGGGTTGGCCTTGAGCAGAAATTCGCGGACATCGCTGGCTTCGCACAGGCTCGCAAACAGCCGCTCGAAGTGGCGCGAGGGCACCGCATGGGTCAAGGCCGCATAGGCAAACAGATTTTCCACGCTATTGGCGATTTCGGCGGCCCCCCGGTGGCCGTGGCGCATTTGCCCGGCAAGCCAGCGCGGGTTGGTGGCGCGGGCCTGAAGGACGCGCGCCAATTCCTCGTTGATGGTGCGAATGGCGCTGCGGCCCTGGCTGGTGTCAGCGTGATAAATGGCGGGTGCGCGGCCAAGGCTGGCGGCGGCGGCGGCAAACCCGCCCTCTGATTGCGCGAAGGCGTCTGAATCGAGCACATCCTGCCCGGCCATGTCCTGCACATGGATAAAGGCGTCGGCGCTGGCAATGGCGCGTTCCAGCGGGGCGCGGGCGGGGATGCCATCAAGCTCGCGGCCATAGGCAAAAGCGTTTTCACGGATATAGCGATCGCCCAGCCCGTGCTGATCGGCCATGGGGCTTTCCGCCAGCGCCCGCACCAGACTGAGGCCATAACTTTGTGGCGCGGGGCCAAAGACAGCGGCTTCACCGATCCGGGTTTTCAACGGGTTGTCGGCAACGCTTTCATCGAGCGCTGATACCGCTGCCACGGCCGCGTCAAAAAGCACGATCTGCGCGGCAAACATATCGCGAAACAACCCCGATATGCGCAAAGTCACGGCGACGCGGGCGTGCTCCAACCGGGCCAGTGGTAAAATCTCGAAGCCGTTGACGCGGGTGGAGGCACTATCCCACGTCGGGCGCACGCCAAGCAGGGCAAAGGCCTGCGCCAGATCATCGCCGCCGGTGCGCAGGCTGGCACTGCCCCATAAATCCAGAAATATGTGCTGCGGCCATTGGCCATGCTCTTGCGCATAGCGGGCGGTGAGCGCGCTGGCCGTGCGTTGGCCAATCTCCCAAGCCGTGCGGGTGGGAATGGCGCGCGGATCGCAAGCGTAAAGGTTGCGCCCGGTGGGCAGCACATCGCTGCGGCCCTGCTCAGGCGCGCCAGCCGGGCCGGGGGGCACGAAGCGGCCATCGAGGGCTTGCACCAGCCCGGCCATTTCGCTTTGGTAGGGAGCGGCACCAAATATGTGCAGCCCGTCGCCTATGCGCATTTCCTTGACCTCGCACAGCCAGGCATCGAGCTTTTGCAACTGGTCGCTGGGGTTGGCCTGCGCATCGGCGGCATCCATCAGGCCAGCGGCGCTGGCGCGGGCCAGAATGGCTTGCGCGAGCCAATCGGCGCGGCGGCGGTCGAGCGATTGCGCCTGCGCATATTCTTCCAGCATGGCCTCGATCTCAATGGCTTCGCCGTGATGGCCGGCAGGCATGAGCGGCGGGGTCATGTGGCCGAGCGTCAGCGCGCCAATGCGGCGCTTGGCCTGCGCAGCCTCGCCCGGATTATTGACGATGAACGGGTAAATTACCGGAACTGGCCCGATCAGGGCCTGCGGCGCGCAGGCGGGCGAAAGCGCCATGGCCTTGCCCGGCAGCCATTCCAGCGTGCCGTGGGTGCCGCAATGCAGCATGGCGTGCATCGCAAATTCAGCGCGCAGCCATAGGTAAAAGGCGACATAGGCGTGGCAGGGCGGGGTGGCGAGATCGTGGTAGAGGCCGTCTTGCGTGGCATCGCCGCGGCCCGGTTGCACCGCCAGCAGCAAATGCCCGGCCTTGACCATCGAGAAATGAAAGGCACCGTTTTTGAATGCTGCATCGGTGTGGGGTTCACCCCAGCGGGTGGATATGGCCTGGCGCAGCGCTTGTGGCAGTTGCGCCAGCAGCGATTCGTATTCGGCCAGGGAAATGGCGTGCCGGTGTTGGCCCGCTGCCAGTTCGGCCATCAGGCGGGCGGGTTCGGGCAGCGGGGTGATGGCATAACCCGCCTCACGCAGATGCTGGGCGATATCGACGGCGCTTTGCGGGGTGTCGAGGCCAACCGCATAAGCGGTGCGCCCGGCCTTGCCCGGATAATCGGAGAGGATGAGCGCAATTTTGCGCTGGGCGCGCGGGGTTTGGCGAAGGCGCACCAAGGCGGCCGCGCGGGCCACCACCTGCGCCACCAGGGCGGCGTCGGGCTGGTGAATGGTGCGGGTCAAGCCAAGGGCTGCGTCCAGCATGGTTTCGTCCTTGAACGAAATCGCCCCGGCATGGATGCGGCCATCGAGTTCGGGCAGCACGATATTCATGGCAAGGTCATTGGCGTTGAGGCCGCGCGGGCTCGCCTGCCATTGCGCGGCGCTGGTGCCCGCCAGCACAACCTGCATCACGGGCGCGTCGCAGGCGTCCAGCACGAAGGCTGCGCCATGGGTGTCGCGCGCGGCAAAGGCGGTGGTGTTGAGGATGATTTCGGGCGGGTGGGCGGCGATTTCGCAGGCCAGAAGCCGGGTTGCCGCCCCATCCTTGAGGCTGGTGATGTAGCAGGCAGCCACGCTGAAGCCCCGTGCCGCGAGGCCCTGCGCCAGCGCCAGAACCGGGGCGGTATCATCGGCCAGATAATGCGAACGGTAGAAGAGCAGCAGTGCGTGGGGCGCGGCGGCCTCGCCCCTGTGGCAGGCGGCGTGGAAGTGGCCAAAGGGCGGGGTGGTGACCGGTTCAGGGGCAGGCTGCGCACACAGGCGCGCCTGAAGCGCGGCCATATTCTCCGGGCCGCCCTCTTGGAAATATTGCCAATAGCGGCGAAGCGTCTGCGCATCGCGGGTAGAGGCGGCATCGAGGCGCGGATCGGCCTGATAGTCGCCGGGGATGAGGATGAGTTCAATGCCTTTGGCGCGGGCCAGCGCAGCGATTTCCTCGACACCATAACGCCAGTAATCCAGCCCGCCGAGCAGGCGAATGAAAATCAAACGGGCATGGGACAGGGTTTTTTCGATGTAAAGATCAACCGAATAGGGGTGCTGGAGGCGGGCGATATTGGCAATGCGCAGCCGCGCCGCCCGATGCGGCCCGCCCGCCCATGCGCTGGCAAAGGCGGCAATGTCGGCGTCCGAAAAAGACAGGAACACATAATCTGCCGGCCCATGACCGAGATCCACCGCTTGCGCGGTATCATCAAGGGTCACGAAATCACTGGCGAGCAGATGCATGTCGCGCTCCTATCGCCAGCTTGGGGTGGGCGTGGCAGCCATGGTCAGGCGCCCAAAGCGGCGGTAATGGCGGCTTGGTCGAGGCCCTTCTGGCCGATGATCACCAGCCGCGAATGGCGCGCTTCGCCCGTGCCCCAGGGCCGGTCGAACTGCTGGCTGAAGCGGGTGCCAACGCCCTGCACCAGCAGGCGCATCGGCTTGCCAGCGACCTCAACAAAGCCCTTGATGCGCAAAATGTCATGGTCGGCGGCAAGGGCGCTGAGGCGGCCGAGCAGGGCATGGGCGTCCGGCGTGGGCGCAATGTCGATGACGAAACTGTCAAAATCATCGTGGTCGTGGCCTTCTTCAGCGTCGTGGTGCGAGGGGCGGGCGGCCAGATCATCCTCGGCTTTGGCGCAGAGGCCGAGCAGCAAATCGGCATTGACCTGCGCGTGGCGGGTGGAAAGAATTTTCACGGCGCGCGGCACGGCGTCCAGAATTTCGCGGCGCACCCGCGCCAAATCCGCCTCGTCCACCAGATCCGCCTTGTTGAGCACGATGAGATCGGCGCAGAGCAATTGGTCCTCATAGACTTCTTCGAGCGGGTTATCATGGTCAATGGCGTCATCATCGGCGCGCTGGGCGGCCATGCGGGCGGGATCATCGGCAAAGCGGCCAGCGGCAACGGCGGCGGCATCGACCACCGCGACCACGCCATCCACCGTCAGGCGGGCGCGAATGCCGGGCCAGTCAAAGGCCTTGACCAATGGCTTGGGCAGCGCGAGGCCGGAGGTTTCAATAATGATATGATCGGGCTGGGGCTGACGCGACAGCAATTGCTCGATGGCGGGGATGAAATCATCGGCAACGGTGCAGCAAATGCAGCCATTGGCGAGTTCCAGAATGTTTTCCGCCGGGCAGGTGGTTTGCTCGCATTGTTTGAGAAGGTCGCCATCGACACCGACATCGCCAAATTCGTTGATGACCAGCGCCAGGCGGCGACCGCCGGCATTTTGCAATATGTGGCGCAAAAGCGTGGTTTTGCCCGCGCCCAGAAAGCCGGTGAGAATGGTGACGGGAATTTTGGTGAGGCGCGGGCTTGGCGGCGAAAAGGGCGTGGTGATGGGCGTGGTCATGGGTTGGACTTCCTGTCTGGATGCAAAGGGGTGAGCGGCGGGATGCGGGCGATAACGCCTTTGCGCAGTGCCGGTGGGCGCGCCTTCCAGGCGACAATGCCATCGGGGCTCTGCGCATACAGCCGCGCGCCCTGCGCGGTGAGGCTGGCATTGTCGGCCTCGATCAGGCCGCCATAGACATAGGTCCATTTGCCGGGCGCGGCATAGGTGATGGCGCAGGGGCGCTTGCAGACGCTCATGCACTCAAGGGGGATGATCTCGAAGGCGTCTGCGGGCAGGCTGGGGTCGCGGATTAGCGCCTCGTGCAATATGTAACCGGCGCGGGCCTCTTTGGGCTCGAGGTTCTGGCCTTCCGCCCGGCAGGTCACGCAGACATAAATGCGGGTTTTGGGCGCATCGGCGTCGGCGTTGGGGTCTGGAATTGCATGCATCTGTGGCGCCCTTGCTGCTTAAAAACCATGGGGGCGGACAGACCAGCGCGGGGGCCGGAACTCGTGACGTCCAAAAATGGACGGCGAATTGCTCCGGGGCACCCCGCCCGAGGCTTTCTGATATCTGGAAGGCAGGTCTCCTGACTTATGGATCCAAGCTTGCCGCCCCTTCCCGGTGCTGGCCTTGCGGCCGGGCTCCAGTGGTTATCGCGGTAAACTCCCCATTCACAGTTGCGGGGGCAGTTGTGGCATAGCGCAAGCGCACCACATTCCCTTTTCATCCCCTTAACGGGGAACCATCCAGAGCGAGTGGTAAACCGGTTCGCGGGTCGCGTCAAATGGGGGGGGAAAGTGTCTCAGTTTGAAATTTGTGCCGGCGTTTTTTTATAAGGCCCGCGCTTCTTAGGTTGTTCCGCGGGGTCCATCATCGCCGAGAGATCGACCGCATGGACGATCCTCCGCAGAGCATGGCGAGGATTTGGGCGCGCTTGGCGACAGGAAGCTTGTTCATGAAAATCATGAAATAAATTTTCATGCTTAGTTTCAAGGATAGATTTATTTTATAACGCGTAATTGAGGTCGCTGCTTCGTCTCAGGATCGACGCCATAAAGATTTTGGACTTCTTCTTGATTGAGATGCAGCATCGCTGCAAAATCAGAACAAGAATATCCAAATTCAACCTTGTGTAGCGCTATTATTTGATCGTATAAGCGGGTTGACTCATGCGGGAATTGTGTTTCTTCTGGCTCGCGCTTGCGCCATCCGCGCGCGCTCAATTGCCTCCAAAGATAATCTGATTGATTTTTGCTGATCAGGCCATTGTGGCCCGATCTATAAAGCAAAGACGCAACAGAAACTTTCCAATATTTTTTTAGTTGTACAAGCCTCTCCAAAGTAACCCGACCACCAATTAGATCGGACCTTAATTGAGCAGTTGGAGTAAGTAATTCGCCAGCAAATAAATCAGCTTCCTCCTCCATCGTTTCGGATGGTATTGCGTGCATTATCAAATGGCCAAGCTCATGGGCCAGCGAGTGACGAATTCTATCTGCGGGGGCGTTTTGATTAAGAAATATAATCGGCGGAACATCGCGCAACCGCATGGTTACACCATCAACTTTTTCAACAAAATTACAAATAATGACAAGAATCCCCGCTCTTTCGCAAAGCGTAGTTAAATTTTTTATAGGCCCATCAGGTATCATCCAAGCGCGGCGTATGAATGAAGCGACCTTATCTGCCCCACCCATCTCGTCTGCGTCTACGCGAGGCAGGGTAAGCTCCGGTTCAATCTCAAGCGAATTAAGATAACGCCGCAAATTCATAACCCGAAGATTTAGCTCTGCATGGAGCCTTTTCATATCCGACGCGTTCACGGATGCCTTTTTCCTCCACGCTACATCATGAACGCTAAGAGGAAGCCCTGACAGCTCATCATTTTGCTTAAAGAAAGATACAGGAAATTTTAATACCGAAGCGATTGCCCCAATAGTTTCATCTGTCGGCGGGGCATTTAAGAGTCCGCGCTCAATTCGCGAATAATGACCCTGATCAAGGGTTGCCGCATCGGCGACTTGAGATTGGCTCATTCCCCGATACTGCCTCGCGAGAAGCAATAACTCGTGATTGAATCCGTCCAACATGATCAGCCATTATCTTTCTTTTTTTCGCGACCCTGGTCGTTATCTGTTTTCTTAACGCGCACCAACTTTGCGGTATCCATTTCAGGCATAACAATTGGCAATTCCGGCGCGGGAATCGAGATGCCCAAATCACTCAATTCGAGTTTCCACAAATGCCTTCCCATGTTACGGGCAGTAATCCCTATCCAAATGATTTCTGTCTCAAATTCGTTAAAAACATGGCAAAGTTCCACCCGCTGAAGGCCAGCGAACCCGTAGAGGTCATTTTCATGATCATCAAAACTTGTTGCCTCCGGCGTTGGATAATTGGCTGTGCCCAATGCTAAATCAGCATGTTTAAACCGAAATAAAACTGAATTTTCCAAAATGAACGAGACGGTATCTCTATGTTCAATCACTACAAAACCAGCGTCTTCACTTGCGATGGCACTAAGCTCTCGGATCGCCTCTTCCCAAAATAACCCGCGAAACGTCGATTTGCGCCGCCAATTAGCACGCTCAGGATATTTCTCGTCGGCCGTTTTCCAGGCGTTGCGAATAGCACGGTGTATCTTTGCGGCCCTGTTGCCTTCAAGAAGTACCTGCTGAACAAATTCTTTTAGGGGCAACGGCATGAGAGTCTCCGAGTGAAGATGCACCATACCATTATTTTTTACAAAAACAACAACAGAATATGCGCTATGTTATGCGCGTTCCTTTTTCATCGTTTTTTGGCCGCATTCTTGGCAAACTCCGTCCGTCTCTCATGCGACATGGCCTTAGCGCGGGCAGCGCCAACCTTCTTGCCAATCGCCTTTGCCGCCGGGCAGCGCTCGCGTTTGGGGCCGGGTGGTATCGCTAAGTCTTCTTCGTTAGCTTTGTAGGAAATTTACCGCGCATGAGTTGGTCAATTTCGGCAAAGTCCATCCGGGCAAGGCTCCAATTGCTGTTGATCGCATGCTCGTTGTCCAACGGGTCGTGCATGTCCCAATAGGAGCCATAGATGGCCTCGGCGCCATTATCGTCGTAAGTGATGCGATAACAGGGCTTTATTCCCTTTCCCGTCACGCCAATCTTCACATACGAACTGCCGTGTTTGTCTTTGCATGTGAGCATTTCATGGCGGACTCTGGCGATGTAGTCGCGCGGATGTGTTAGCCTGTGAAAAATTGTCGCGATCGTGTCGTTTGGCGTTAGCTTATCCGCCATGGTTCCCCCCTTATTTTTCGCTTAGTTTTGCATCGAAGCATTATTACCTGATCTCAGCGCCGGTCAATCTGCCAACGTTTCAAACTGAGTCACTGCCTACCCGCGGAGCAGGTTGATTTGAACTCAAGAAATCGGGGGGAATGCGCTCAAGGCATTGGATGTCTGAAATCTTATGTTGCGTCACAGACCTTTGCCGGGACAGCCATGGATCACGCGATATGCGGCCTCGAATGATCGCCGGTACGACGTGCCTTGAAAGTAACGCTCACTTCAATGTCTTCATCGAGCTTCCCAAGGATAGCAATCATCCGGTCAAGGGTGAAGCGACGAAGCTGGGTGTTGCGAATGCGAGAGAATTCTGAATGGGCAATGCCGGTCAGCTTTTCGGCGTCGCGGGTCGAGAGCTTGCGCGCATCAAGGGTGCGGATGATTTTTGCGGCCATGATGGCGCGCGCCTGCTCAAGCCCCGCATTGGGGTGCCCAAAATCTCGGTAAACATTGCCGCTGCCACGCACCAGTTCAAAATCGTCGTCACTCATTTCAATGCCTCCTTCAAGCGCTTCAGTCTCTCGCGGATAAGATCAACCTCCATTTGCGGGGTTTTGACGCTCTGCTTTGATTTCTTCTGAAACGCATGGATCACCCAAATATCCACGTCGATCTTGACGGCATAAATGGCGCGAAAAGCGTCTCCGCGATAGCGCAGCGCAATCTCGAAGACGCCGCCATCAACCCCTTTGAACGGCTTCGCCTTACCAGACAGCATGCCCTCGGCTGCGACTGTGAGCGCATCAAACACGTCGCTCTGCACGTCCTCCGGAAACTCAGAAAAATCCTTGCGGGCGGCTTTCAGCCACGAAATATGCCTAAGGTCTCTCATTCGCTACATGTTGACAAATTTGTCACCGTTTTGCAAGCATTTTCTTAAGGGGAGCTTTTACGCCGGTTTTCATCTCATATTATACCCCGAATTGCCGCCAAAACAGAGAAAATAACAAAATGGCTGGTTCGCAATATCAAGCGCATTTATCAAGACGAATGCCAAAATATTGGTAGCGACAGTAGTCGATAGTTTTTCGATAAATAAAATAAATACGTCAGATAGGTTGGCTATGCCAACTTTCATAGCCGAGTCTCCAGAAAATATCGAACTCAAAGAACATAGAATAATTGTTGATGATTGAGTTCAAACTGCCTCATTTGTGATCCTTTCATGAAGTGCTCTGGCTTTGTAATTTCTTCGTTGCGCTGGGGTATTTTAAGGGCACCAGCTGCGTAAGCCCCCCATCAAAGCCGCACCGTCTCGCCGCTGGCGGCGGCGGTTTTTACGGCTTCTATGACGCGCAGGGTTTTTAGGCCTTCTTCGCCCGAAACCAGCGGTTTTTCGCCGTTTCGGATGACGCGGCAAAATTGCTGGATTTGCAGAACCAGCGGATCTTGGGAGACCAGCGGATCTTGCGGGGCATAGGCAATGGCGCTGCGGGTGAGGGGCTCCAGCCACGAGCGTTTGTTTTCGGCTTGCGTGAGCGCCAAATCCGGGATGGTCAGCGCGCCATGGGTGCCGCCGATGAAAATGCAGGGCTGGTTCTGGCGCGGGAAATCGGGGTTTTCGCCGGTGGTCAGCTCCCAGCTCCAGGGCGCGACAATGGTGTCGCTGACGCTGACCGTGCCCAGAATGCCGTTTTTGAAGCGCAGCAGAATGGTGCAGGTGTCCTCGACCGTATGGCCGCGAATGGCGCTGGAATCCATGGCCTGCACGCTGGCGACATCGCCGCAGAAATGGCGCAAAAGATCGACATCATGGATCATGTTGACCAGCACCGGCCCCGCGCCTTGCTCGCGCCGCCAGGCCATGTCGAAATAATCCTCCGGCTTGAACAGCCAGAAAAAGGCGTGCACGGCCACCAAAGTGCCAAGCTGGCCCGATTCCAGCGTGGCTTTGGCTTTTTGCACCATCGGGTTGTGGCGGCGGTGGTGGCCGGTGAGCAGCGGCACGCGGGCCCGGTTTGCCGCGTCCACCAGCTTCTGGCCATCGAACACGGTGGCGGCCAGCGGTTTTTCCATCAGGGTGGGCAGACCGGCAGCAATCGCCTCGAGGCCATTGGCGAGGTGCAGATGGTTGGGGGTGGCGATGATGATGCCCTCGGGGCGGCCGGCGGCGAGCATGGCGGAAAGATCGGGAAACCACGGCGTCTGGCTGCGCGCGGCCAGGGCTTGTGCGGCAGGGCTGGGGTCAATAATGGCGTGCAGGGCGGCGGCGGGATCGGCCAGAATATGCTGGATGTGCCGGGCACCGATCAATCCGGCGCCCTGGACGGCAATGCGGGTGGGGTTTGGCATGATGGCTCCGGGGTGTGGGGGTCGGTCAGGCAGGTTCGCGCCATGATGGCGGCGGCTTTTGTGGCTGACAAGCGGGGCTTGGGTTGTCCTGCGCACAAATCGGCGCGGGTGAGGCGCAATGGCGGTTGCCAAGCCCCCCGGTTGGCGGCAAAGTTGCAACGCCAATGGCACCTTTGGGGGGTGGTGATGAATTCCAGCAATCAAGACGAAAAGCCGCGCGGCGAACTCACGGTGCGCACCATTGCCATGCCAGCCGATACCAATGCCAATGGTGATATTTTTGGCGGCTGGGTGCTGAGCCAGATGGATGTGGCTGGCGGCATAGCCGGGGTGGCGCGGGCGCGCGGGCGGGTGGTGACGATCAAGGTCGATACCATGTTGTTTTTGAAGCCGGTGCAGGTGGGCGACGTGCTTTGCGTCTATACCGAGGTTGAGCATGTTGGCAAAACCTCGATGCGCATTCACATCGAGGCCTGGGCCTTGCGTTTTCGCACCAATGCCAGGGTGAAGGTGACGGATGCCACCTTCACCTTTGTGGCGGTGGATGACGAGGGCCGGCCACGGCTGGTGCCGGAATAGGGCACAGGGCTTTGGTTTACGCGAGGCGCTTGATGGGGCCGGGTGTGGCGGCCAAAGGGTGCGATTGGCTGGCGTAATCGGCCACTTCCCGCAGCCAACCGGCATAAAGCGCGGTTGCGAACCCGCTCCAGCGCGGCGCGGGCGCTGCGCTTTGCAGCACAAGCTCAAAATCGGCCAGCAACTCGGGTCTTGGGTTGGCGAGGGCCGCTTTGTTCAGGGTATCGAGGCCCTTGCGGGTGGCGGGATCAAAGTAGTTTGCCGGATAGGGCGGCAAATCGGGCCGCTGGTGGTTAAGGAACCGGCGCAGATCGCGGCGGTATTCGAGCATCAAAGTGTCGATTTCATATTCGGGATGGCCGTGGGTGAAAAGCGTGAGGCCGTGGGTGCGGTTGATGAAGGCGTCCGCACCGACTTCCGCTGACCCGGTCAGCACTTTGTAGCCGCCCGATTCGAGATCATGGATGTCGAGGCCATTGTAACGCGAATGGGGGGTGAGCAGCGGCGCCTCGATCCGTGCCAGCAGGCCATCGCGGGTGCGGGCCTCGACGCGGTAGACGCCACTGAGCTTTTGCGGCAGCGGGCGGCGGCGGATCTGGTCAAAATGCAGCACAGCGGCATGGGCTGCCATGCAGGAATAGAGGGTGGGCAGGCGCAGGGCGGCGGCAGCATTCATCGCATCCGTCAACTCGCGCCAATAGGGTTCGTCGCGCAAATCCGCCTGGTTGGGGACGCCGCCGGTGAAGATGATGCCATCGAGCTGCAAATGCGCGATGTCAGCGGCGTTGCGATAGCGGTAGCGCATGGCCTCACGCGCCGGAACGCCACGCGGCAGGGCGGGCAGGTGCAGGCGCTCGATGTGAAAGGGCAAGGCGGATCGCCCAGTGGCATGGGAGGCGCGGCGCAGGAGTTCAGCAAACTGGCGCTCGCTGGCGGCAATGGCGGCGTCCGGCATATTGTTGACGAGGCCAATGCGCAGCGACCGCCGCAGCCCCTGCCAGAGCGGGGTGGTGATCTTGCGGGTTCTGGATGCGGGTTTGGTGAGCAGGCGCACGGTCATGGGTTAGACGCAGGCCTCCGTATGGAACAGCGGGCGCACGCCGAGCGCTGCCTGCAAGGCCTGGTCGAGATCGGCCAGAATGTCGGAAATATGCTCGATGCCGACGCTGAGGCGAATGGTTTCGGGCAAAATCCCGGCCTTGACCTGTTCGGCGGGCGGCATCTGGCGGTGGGTGGTGGAAGCTGGATGGCAGGCCAGCGATTTGGCATCGCCAATGTTGACGAGGCGCTTGACCAGCTTGAGATTGTCAAAGAATTTCTTGCCCGCTTCCATATCGCCCGCGACGCCGAAGGTTAGCAGCGAGGCGGCCTTGCCTCCCAGATATTGCCGGGCGAGGGCGTGATAGGGACTTTGCGGGAAACCGGCGTAATTGACCCAGGCAACGCGCGGGTCATCGCGCAGAAATTCTGCGACGTGGCGGGCGTTTTCGACATGGCGCTCCATGCGTAGCGCCAGGGTTTCAATGCCTTGCAGCAACAAAAACGCGCTCATGGGGGCCAGCACGGAGCCGGTGGTGCGCTGGTAAACGCTGCGGGCGCGGGCGATGAAGGCGGCAGCGCCAAAGCGCTTGGCATAGACGAGGCCGTGATAGGAGGCATCCGGCACGTTGAACATGGGAAAGCGTTCGGGGTAATCCTGCCAGGGGAAATTGCCCGAATCGATGATGATGCCGCCCAGCGTGGTGCCGTGGCCGCCCATGAACTTGGTGAGCGAATGCACGATAATGTCGGCGCCATGCTCGATCGGGCGCAGCAGGGCTGGCGAAGCCACGGTATTGTCGACAATCAGCGGAATGCCGTGGGCATGGGCCATTTTGGCAATGGCGGCGATGTCGCAGATATTGCCAGCAGGGTTGCCGATGGATTCGCAGAAAATCGCTTTGGTATCGGCGTCGATCATCGCTTCAAGATCGGCGACCTGATCGCTGATTGCAAAGCGGGCGTGAATGCCCTGCCGGGGCAAAACATGGGCCAGCAGCGTGTGCGAAGTGCCATATAATTGCGGGGTAACGACGATGTTGCCGCCGTGATCGGCCAGATTGGCGATGGCGTAGTGAATCGCGGCCTGCCCACTGGCGACCGAGAGCGCGGCAATGGCGCCTTCCATTGCCGCCACCCGCTTTTCAAGAATGTCATTGGTCGGGTTGGAAATGCGGCTGTAGCGAAAACCGTCGGCTTCAAGGTCAAACAGGGCCGCGGCATGGTCGGCGCTGTCGAAAGTATAGGCGGCGGTTTGATAGATCGGCACCGCCGCGGCATGGGTGGTGGGGTCGCCATCAAAGCCGGAGTGCAGCGCCATGGTTTCCAAACGCATGGTCTGGCGCGTGGGTTTGGCGGGGACGGTTGGAGATTTTTTCATTGCTTCCAGCTTTGGCAAAGTGGTTTGAGCCGAATGGCCGATCAATCCAGGGCGAGGGTGGCGCGCACGCTTTGCGGCCATTTTTTGGGGTCAAGCCCATGCGTGCAGAACAGGGCCACGGCGAGGCGATCCATGCCGAAGGCGACGCAACCGGTATGGGCATGGTTGCCTTCATCATCGCGAATGTCCCAGACCTCGCCAAAATGCTCGCGGTGGTAATTGAAGCTCATGCAGGCGGTGGGTTTTTCCTGCGAAATCACCGGCACCAGCAATTCAAATTTCAGCGATT
The DNA here is from genome assembly GCA_019075865.1 of Hyphomicrobiales bacterium. GTDB lineage: Bacteria > Pseudomonadota > Alphaproteobacteria > Rhizobiales > Beijerinckiaceae > REEB77. The sequence goes on from JAGXAN010000003.1 coordinate 78,001, forward strand.
GCTCGACCTGGCTGGCCGCCATCAATTCACCGCCGCGCCCAAAGAATGGATCGCTGGCGACATCGACGCGATAGGGCAGGCCAATGGCGTCGGCCATGCCGGTGGCGCGCTCCATCCATTCCTTGCGGAAGGACTGGATCTGGTCCGGCTTGGCGATGCGCACATATTCGCGCATGCGGAAGCTTTGCAACCGGTCGAGGTTATTGGAAGGCTCGCGGCGGAAGCAATCGGCGGCAACATCATAGAGCAGGCCATCGGCCGGCAATGGCCCAAGCGCGGCGGCGATCGGGTAGATCGGGTAGCAGGAGGCGGGGGTGAGCACCAGATCGGCGGAACTGAGGCTGTCCGTCCATTCGCCCGTCCCGCAGGTGAAGCGCGAGACCGCCGCTTTGATGTCGCGCTCCGAGCCGCCAAGGCAGCAGACGCAGCCCAGAAGATTGGGGAAGCTTGACAGATACCCGGACTTTTCAATCATGGCGCGGGTCATGACGGGGGGGAAGCGATAGACATGCGTGCCGCTCTGGCGCTGGCGGGTGATATAATCCTCCAGTGCGCGAACGATGCCTTCATAAAGGCCGGTGCGGCCGTAAACCCCGGGTGCACCCATGGGGGAGAACAGGTGCCGGGCAATCGAGTCGAGCTTTTCAGGGGATGAAATCGGCTGTTGCATTGCAATGGTCATGGCGGCTCCTAGTGATTTTGCAGGTTGTGAGGGGTTTCAACCAGCAGGGTCGAATTGCCGAGATTGGTGGCGATGCGGTCATTGTTGATCATCACCGGCGCGGCCAGAATATCGCGAAGCTGGCGTCCAATGCTGGCCTCGCAATCCTCGCGATAACCGGTAAGGCCGCAGGCGCGCAGGCTGGCCATGACGCTGGCGACCGCGTGCTCGGAAATATCCACTTTCAGCAGGGTGATTGCGGTTTGAAAATCCAGCGCCGACAGGGCCGCCGGGTTGTTTTCAATGGATGCGAACTGGTTCAGCATATCCTGAAGCATGGCCCGCAACGTGGTGAGGCCGGTGCGGGCCTTGGCCAGATGCACCAGCCCGCCGGGAGGTTGGGCCGCGCCTCGCGCGGCTTTGCGCAGGTGCAGGCGGGCACGCTCATGCGCGGTGGCGGCAATGCCGGCCCATACGCCGCCCCACATCAGATGGGCGGTGGGCGTCATGGTCTGGGTGTGAATTTCAGCGTAGGGCTGGGGCATGATCTGCACGGCCTGGCCTTTGGCCGCCATGTGGAAGCCGCCGCTACAGGTGCCGCGCATGCCCAATGTCTGCCAGCTGAAGGTCGGGCTTAAGGTGTAATCGGCCTTGTCAAACACGACCAGAACCTGATCGGAAGACAGCGATCCAGCGGCGCGGCGGGCGGTGGTGACAATGGCGTCCGCCTGCGCGCCATAGGAAAGCACGGTAGCGGCGCGCTCCAGCGAGATCAATGCGCCATCATAAACCACCGGGGCCTCACTGTTGCGCACGTCGCCGCCCGCCTGCCCTTCCGTGGTGGAGGAGGCGAGCAACAATTGCTGTTGCACCATGCGGCACATGAATTCGCGGTGCCAGGCGCTGGCTTGCCCGTGCCGCACAATGCAGGCGGCTTTGACATGGTGCATGGCAAATATCATCGCCGCCGAAGAACAGGCCTGGCCCAATATGTAACAGGCGTCGACAATATCCTGCACGCTGGCCCCTTCACCGCCGAGGCTGACGGGCACCATGGCTCCCAGCAGCTTTTCGTGGCGGGCTGCGTCCATCGCCTCTACCGGAAAACGACTGTTGGCATCGACATCATCCGCATGCAGGGCGGCAATGGCGGCGACCCGCTCGGCACGCTCACGCAACAGCCCTTGCGGGTGATCGCCAGTTGGCTCTGGCTGGGCAGGGGTTTCCAACTTGTGAGTTGCCGAAAAATCGACGTGATGAATATTCAACTCGTTCTCCTGCGTATAACATAGGATATGTTGGCGGATAGCTTTATAAATTACCGCATTTCCTCCGGTTTTACCAACAATCTCGATATGTAGCGTTAAATGATCTGGTTAATTATTCAAAATAATTTATGATTGATTTTTTGGTATCGATTTATACTCTGTTAAGCAAAGAAAGTTGTTAAGCATGTTTTGCGGTTTCAATGACAAAAATCAGTTGGCAGCGGTGCGCCGCGGCTGAATGGGCCGGGCTTAAGCGGAATTTAACAGGGCGGGTGCAAGCCTAGGGGCCAACATCGGCTTCCAACATTGAAATGTGCACGTCATGGCTCAACCCGCTTTGCAAGATTCGAACAAACCAAAGGACGTTCAGACCCGCGTGTCGGGGGTCGTTGATGCGCTGGTGGCGCGGCGCAAGCCGGCGGCCGTGCCGGTGGGCCCGACCGAGATATTAAGCGAGGTTGGCTTGACCTCGCTCGACATGGTCAACCTGATGCTGGGCATCGAGGAAGAATTCGATCTTTTCGTGCCGCAAAAGCAGATGGTGCCGGACAATTTCCGCACTATTTCGGCCATCGTCGCCTTGCTTGGCGGGCTTTTGACTTAAGGCATTGACTATGGCGCTGGACCCATTTGCGGCGCGGTTTCTGGCGATGATGGGCCGTCCTGTGGCGACGCCGCCGACGTCATTTGCGGCGCGCCGGCAAGGGCTTTCTGACCTCGCAAGGGTGGCGGACCGGGTCGAGCCGGGGGTTGCGACGCGCGATCTGGTGATGGTGGGGCCGGGCGGCGAGATGCGCTTGCGGCTTTACGGCGGGCCAGTTTCTTCAAGGGCCTGCGTGATTTATCTGCATGGCGGCGGACTTTGCGCCGGGGGGCTCGATACCCATGCTGGCCTATGCAGCCGGTTGGCCGCGGCTTCGGGCCTGCCGGTGCTGGCGCTTGCCTATCGCCTGGCGCCCGAGCATCCCTGTCCGGCGGCGCTGGAGGATGGCGCGGCGCTGATTACCGCCCTGCTGCGCGCGCCTGAAAGTCTGGGCCTGACAAGCGGGCCGCTGATTCTGGCGGGCGATTCGGCGGGGGCGACGCTGGCGCTGGTGCTGGCGCTGCGATTCGCGCCGCAGATTGCGCGGCTGTTGCTGATCTGCCCGATCGTTGACATGGGCGGAACAGCCGATTCACGCTTGCGCTTTGGCGAGGGCTATTTTGTCGATGCGCAAGTGATTGCAGCGGATCTGGCGGCCTATCTTGCGCCGGGCATGTCGGCGCGCGATCCGCAGATTGCGCCGCTGTTCAGCCCGGATCTGGCGCGTCTGCCGCCGATTGATCTGCATGTGGCGGACTATGATCCGTTCCGTGACGAGGGGCTGGATTTGGCGGCGCGGGTGGGTGAGGCGGGCGGCAAGGTAAGCCTGACCCGCCACCCCGGCATGATCCATTATTTCTATGCGCTGGCGCGCGCCATTCCCTATGCCGGGGAAGCGGCGGCGATGATGGGGGCGCAATTGCGCGAGGCCACGCAAGCTGGCGAATTCTGATCCATCGGTCTAGGATGGCGCAACCACAGGCTTGCGGTATCCACCCGATTTCAAGAGGGGCTCACATGAGTTTGATAAAATCGAAGGTCACTTATTCGCGCACCTGGACGTATTTTCAAGATGGCTGGCACGAAGGCAATGTCGCGCTGATGGGGCCGCGTACGCATGGGGCGTGGCTGGGTTCGACGGTGTTTGACGGCGCGCGGGCCTTCGAGGGGATGACACCTGATCTTGATTTGCACTGCGCGCGGGTCAACCGCTCCGCCGAGGCTTTCATGCTGAAGCCGGTGGTGCCGGTGGCGCAATGGCTGGCGCTGGCGCATGAGGGCATTGCCCGCTTTGATGGCAAAACGGCGCTTTATATTCGCCCGATGTATTGGGCGGAAAATGGCATGGGTGGCGGCGTCAAATACGACCCCGACACCACGCAATGGTGCCTGAGCCTTTACGAAGCGCCGCTGGTCGAACCCAAGGGCACCTCGGTGACGCTGTCGCCGTTCCGTCGCCCGACGCGCGAAACGGCACCGCTGGAAGCCAAGGCTGGCTGCCTCTACCCCAATAATGCCCGCGCCATTGCCGAGGCCAATTCGCGGGGTTTCGACAATGCGCTGATGTGCGACATGCTGGGCAATGTGGCCGAGCTTGCCAATGCCAATGTGTTTCTGGTGCGTGACGGCATCGTGCAGACCTCTGTGGCCAATGGCACTTTCCTGAGCGGCATCACCCGGGCACGGATGATCGGGCTGTTTCGCAAGGCGGGTCTGAGCGTGGAGGAGACAACCTTGCGGCCGGCTGATTTTCTTGCCGCCGACGAGATATTCTCAACCGGCAATTACAACAAGCTGGCACCCGTGACACAGATTGAAACCCGAAAGCTGGAAGCCGGGCCGGTGTATGAACTGGGCCGCAAGCTCTATATGGAATTTGCCAGAAGCGGGGCTTGAGGGCCGGTTAATCGCCGAAAATGGCCAGCTCGGTATAGGCCAGATCGTTCTGGCGCGGCGGATTCGGGCCGCGCGCATATTTGGGATTATTGCCCATTTTGAAGCGACCGGGCAGCCCCTGGATCGGGGCGTCGCAATCCAGCGCGACCGTGTATATGCGATGTTCGCGTAGCAATCTCCGGCCAATCGCACCGGCCATGTCGGCAAAGGCTTGCGTGTCGCGGCAATAGATGAGCTGGGCGCCGGGCAGGCGCAGGCGGGTGAGGCGGCGGCGCGCAAACACAAAGGGTTGCATCGCGGCTTCGCCCGGCCCGGCCAGCAGCACGATGGCGCCAAGGCGCGCGTGGTCCTGTAGCAGGGTGAGTTCCTCGGCGGGCAGGAAACGGCCATGCCTTTCCGGTGCCAGGGCCTCGACCCGCGCCCGACCCCGTGCCAATGCCGGAAAAGCGGTGAGGAGGCCGTTGACATAGGGCCGGTAGCCCTGCGCGGTGAGGATGGGCCGCGTGGCGGGGGCGGGCGAAATGTTGATGTAAGTGACATCCTTGGCGCGCAGGGCCTTGCCGACCAGCAAGGCGGCATAGGCGCGAAACTCGGGCACCACATACCAGCTTGAGACATTGGCGCGGGCGCCGAGGGTTTCGGGGGCATAAATGAGCAGCAGCGCGCCAACAACGCGGGCTTCCTGCACCAGTATAAAGCCGTAGCGCGGCCGCGTGGGCGGGGCCGGGAGGGCGGTGAGGTTCGCCAGCCCGCGCTCCCAATAGCGGTGCGATCGCTCGGGAAAGCCGGCGCAGAGCAGCGTGATCACGGCAGGCAAATCTGCCTTCGCAATCTCGCGGCATAAAACCCGTGCGGGGGAGTCGGGCAGTGGGGGGTGAGCGATCACGCCGTTCAAAAATTCAACTCCGGAAGGGCTAACACGCGAGCCCGGCTATCAATAATTAAGGGTTGAGCCTTAAGATTGCCTAAAGTGACAGGAGTTGAGATGGACGTAAAACAGACCGTTGCGGACTGCATCGAGCAGGTCGCCAAAGCGCAGAACAAAGTCATACCGGCGATTTCCGACCAATTGGTTTTGCTGGAATCGGGGCTGGATTCGCTGTGCTTTGCCATTGTCGTTGCCACGCTCGAAGATGAGTTGGGGGTCGATCCGTTTGCCACCAGCGAAGACGTGCATTTTCCGGTGACGTTTCTGGATTTTGTCAGGCTCTATGAACGCGCGCTTTGAGCCTTTGTCCGCCCAGTCGCGGCTGAGCCTGCGGGCACGGGTGGCTGCGGCGACCGGGCACGGGCCGCGCTGGCTTTTTGGCGCTGAGCGGCAATTGCAGCTGGATGAGGCGCTGGCGGGCACTGTTTTGCCGCAAGCCTCGATCATGCATGACAAGATTGTGGTACTGCGCTTTGCCTCGCAACTGGCCAATGCGCTTGCTTTACTGGAACTGGATGGCATCGCCAGCCAGATCGTGCTGTGCCCGCCGGACGTGCAAGGCGCGATGCTGGCGCAGATATGCACGCAGGCGCGTGCCGATTTCGTGGTGAGCGATGGCGCGATGGCGGATGAAGCCGGTCTTGAGGCCACCATCGTTGAACTTGCCGCCGATTTTACCGCGCGCCTTGCGCCGACATTGCCGGCCATTGACACAAAGTGGCTGTTGTTGACATCGGGCACTACCGGTGCACCGAAACTGGTGGCGCATAGCCTGCCCGGCCTGACTGGTGCGATCATCAGCCAGGGCGCTGACTTCGACATTGTGTGGGCGACATTTTATGACACGCGCCGATATGGCGGGCTGCAAATGCTGCTGCGGGCGCTGCTGGCGGGCGGCTCGATGGTGTTTTCGCAGGCTGAAGAACCGGTCGGGGCGTTTCTGACCCGTCTGGCCCGGCATGGCGTTACGCATCTGGCGGGGACGCCCTCGCATTGGCGGCGGGCGTTGATGAGCGCGGAAATCAAAAGCCTGAAACCGCGCTACCTGCGCCTTTCAGGCGAAATTGCCGATCAGAGCGTTTTGAATGCGTTGCGCGCGGCGTTTCCGGATGTGCCCGTTGGCCATGCCTATGCCTCGACTGAGGCGGGTGTTGGCTTTGAAGTCACGGATGGGCTGGAGGGTTTTCCGGCGTCGTTTCTGGAGCGGGTGGGGCCGGTGGAAATGCGGGTGCAGAATGGTACATTGCGCATACGCTCGCAACGCACTGCCAGCCATTATATCGGTGCCGGGGCGCTGGCCGATGATGAGGGTTTTGTCGATACCGGCGATCTCGTCGAGGCGCGCGGCGGGCGTTATTATTTTCTGGGCCGGGCCAGCGGCATCATCAATGTGGGCGGGCTGAAGGTTCACCCCGAAGAAATCGAGGCGGTGCTGAATGGCGTTGCCGGGGTGCAATTGTCCCGCGTCAAGGCGCGCAAAAGCCCGATCACCGGCGCGATTGTGGTGGCCGAAATCGTGGCGGCTGATCCGGCCAGTGCCGGGCCGGCGTTGAAAGCCACGATCCTGGCAGCGGCACAGGCGGCGCTGCCCGCCTACAAGGTGCCGGCGCTGATCCAGTTTGTCGCGCAATTACCGATGACCCGTGGTGGAAAACTGGAGCGCGCCCATGCGTAATGTGCTGGTGAGTGGCGCAAGCCGGGGCATTGGCCTTGCCATAGCGCAGCGGCTATGCGCCGATGGCTTCAATGTCATCGGTCTGGCCCGAAATCCGAGCGATGCATTTCGGGCCGCCGAGCGGGCCGCGAGTACGGCAGCCGGAAAATTGCATTTCCGGCAGGCGGACCTTTCCGATGTCGATGCGATTGCCGGACTGGTGCGCGCCATCAAGGCGGAGTTTGGTGCCTATTACGGGCTGGTCAACAATGCTGGCCTCAGTCAGGAGGGCCTGCTTGCCATTCTCACCCAGCGCCAGATTGAATCGATGGTGCGGCTCAACACTTTGTCGCCGATGCTTTTGACGAAATTTGCGGTGCGCTCGATGATGGCCGAGGGGCGCGGGCGGGTGATCAATATTTCCTCGATTATGGCTTCGACCGGTTTCAGCGGGCTGAGCGTCTATGGCGCGACCAAGGCCGGGATGGTGGGCTTTACCCGCTCGTTGGCGCGGGAAGTGGGGCGGGTGGGTGTGACGGTCAATGCGATTGCGCCGGGATTTATCGATACAGAAATGACCGCTTCGATGGGCGATGCCGAGCGGGCGAAAATCGCGGGCCGCAGCGCATTGGGCCGGTTGGCGCAGGTGGATGACATTGCCAATGCCGCCAGTTTTCTGATGAGTGACGCGGCGGCCAATATCACCGGCACCGTGATAACCGTGGACGCAGGTTCCACCGCATGAACGCGGCCTTGCCCGACGCGCGCTCGCCCAACAAGATCTGGCTGCAGGCATTGGCGGCGACCGCATCGCTGCATGCCAATTCGCAGCGGCTTTTGGGCGATGTGGTGGAGGAATGGGCGCAAAAGCAGCCGCAGGCCCCGGCGATCCTGTCTGATCGCGGCAGCCTGAGCTATGAGGAACTCGCCAAAGCCATGCGCCGCTATGTCCGATGGGCGGTGAGCGCTGGCCTCAAGCCCGGCGATTGCGTGGCACTGATGGCGCAAAACCGGGGCGAAACGCTGGCGGCGTGGCTGGGGTTGACGCGGCTTGGCATTGTCGTGGCCTTGATCAATTGTCATTTGCGCGGCGTCGCGCTCAGCCATTGCCTTGCGGCGGCGGGTGCGAAAGTGCTGCTGCTGGCGGGGGAACTGGCGGCGGAGATCGACGCGGCGGCGCTGGAAAATGCCCCGACGCTGCTGACGATGGAAGCGGAAGGCGCTTTTTCGCGCGCCCTGCTGGCGCAAAAGGATACGCCCATTGATTTTGATGGGCTCTGGGGCGCAGAAGCGGTGGCGCGGCCAAGCCTTTCAGACCCGGCTTTGCTTATTTACACCTCCGGCACCACGGGCTTGCCCAAGGCGGCGTTTGTCAGCCATCACCGGGTGATGAGCTGGAGTTTCTGGTTTTGCGCCATGCTGGACGCTTCGCCGCGCGATCGGCTCTATGATTGTCTGCCATTGTATCACTCGGTGGGTGGTGTTGTGGCTCCGGGCGCCATGCTGGCCGCTGGCGGGGCGGTGGTGGTGGCGGAGAAATTCTCGGCCAGCCAGTTTTGGGCAGATATTAGCCGCTGGGATTGCACGATTTTTCAATATATCGGCGAATTGTGCCGCTATTTGCTGAACGCGCCGCCGCAACCACTGGAGCGCGGTCATCGCTTGCGCTGCATTTGCGGCAATGGCCTCTCGGGGGAGGTGTGGGAAGCGTTTCAGGCGCGCTTTGCCATTCCCCGGATATTTGAGTTTTATGCGGCGACTGAAGGTAATTTCTCGCTCTACAATGTGGAAGGGCGTGTGGGCGCGATCGGGCGCGTGCCGGGGTTTCTGGCGCACCGGTTTCCGTTGGCGCTGGTGCGGTTTGATCGCGAGCGCGGTGCGCCCTACCGCAACGCGGCAGGGTTTTGCGAGCGGGTGGCTGTAGGGGAGGCTGGCGAGGCAATCGGTTGGATCGACCCGTCGCGTGGGGCCAGCGGGCGCTTTGAAGGCTATACCAATGCGCAGGAAACGCAGAACAAGCGGCTGGATCATGTTTTTGCGCCCGGCGATGCGTGGTTTCGCACCGGGGATTTGATGCGCGCGGATGCGCAGGGCTTTTATTATTTTGTCGATCGCATCGGCGATACGTTTCGCTGGAAAGGCGAGAATGTTGCAACCAGCGAAGTGGCACGGGTGATGGCAATGGTGGCGGGGATTGCCGAGGTCTCGGTTTACGGCGTCGAGGTGGCGGGGGCGGACGGCCGGGCCGGCATGGCGGCGCTGGTGGTGCGCGACGGCTTCGATATTGGGGGCCTCGCCCGCGCGCTGGACGCGGCCTTACCCGCCTATGCGCGGCCGGTATTTTTGCGGATCGTGCCGCAAATGGCGCTGACCGATACGTTCAAGCAGAAAAAGGCGGCGCTGGCGGCGCTGGGCTTTGATCCGGCGGACAGCGCCGACGCGCTCTACGTGCGACCGGCCGGGGCGGCGGATTTTCAGCGGCTCGATGCCCTTGTGCATCAGGCGATTTTGCAAGGACTGGTGCGGCTTTAGTCGGGCTCAGGCGGGGGCGTCGAGGCCAATGTCCACGGCGGGAGCCGATTGGGTGATCTTGCTGGTGGAAATATAATCGACACCGGTTTCGGCGATAGCGGGCAAGGTCTCCAACCGGACATTGCCCGAAGCTTCGAGTGCCACGCGTCCGGCCACCCATTTGACCGCTTCGCGCATGTCGGCCAGACTCATGTTGTCCAGCATGATCAGATCCGCCTGCGCCGCCAAGGCTTCCCTGACCTGATCGAGCCGGTCGCATTCCACCTCGATTTTGGTGAGCACCGGCACGCCGGCGCGGGCTTTGGCAATGGCCGGGCCAATGCCGCCGCAAACCGCGATGTGATTGTCCTTGATCAGCACGCCACCATCGAGGCTAAGGCGATGGTTGAGCGCGCCGCCGCAATGGGCCGCGTGTTTTTCGAGTGCGCGCAGGCCGGGGATGGTCTTGCGCGTATCGAGGAGGCGGGCGCGCGTGTGGCTGATGGCGCGCACATATTGCGCGGTGAGCGTTGCTATGCCCGACAGATGCTGCACGATATTGAGCGCGGGGCGCTCCGCCGTGAGAATGGCGCGGGCATTGCCCGACAGGCGCAACAGGGCTGTGCCTTTTTCCACCGCTTGGCCATCGCGGCAGAGGGTTTCAATGGCCAGATCCGGCCGATAACGCGCAAATACCGCCGCGGCGACGTCAATGCCGGCGATGACCATGGCCTCGCGCGCGTTCATGACGAAATGCGCGGTTGCATCGGCATCGACCATCAATTGTGCGGTTAGGTCAGCGGCGCCAATGTCCTCGCGCAGCCACAAATCAATGAGGGGGAGCGTGGTAAAAGCATCATACATGGCGGCGGTCTCCAGCCGGAACGGCGAGTGATGGGACAAGAGGCGGGTGCTGATCGTTCAAGGCGATGTCCTGTGCGATGGAACCCAAGGCATAGGCGGTTTGGGCGGGTTTTGGCAAGCTGTCATGGCTGCGCCCGTCGCCTGGTCGAGGATTTGCAAGCGTTGGCGCAGTTGGTCGCGTGCGCGATTTGGATCGGTTTCGGGGGCCCGGGCATTGGCCGCCTGCTCGGCGGTTTCATAATCGACCAGATCGCGCAAAACCTTGGTGAGCGCGGAAAGATCGCGCAAGCTGGCGGTGACGATATGGTCTGGCGACTGGCTTTCCAGAACGCTGAGCCAATGATCGGCATTTTGCCAGAGGCGATCGGCGAAGTGCTTGCGGTGATGGATGCTGGGCCGGCTCCAGTCCTCGCGCTGCGCCCGGCGCTGGATGCTGCGCGCCGAGACACCGGTTTTCTTCTCGATGCTGAGAACGGGCAGCCACGAAGATTCATAAAGGCTTTGTGCCAGCGCGAGGCGCTCAAGGTCAATTTTGTGGCCGCTCATACAGGCTCCCTTGTCGGTTGAGCGCGAGATATGGGGGCGCATAGGTTGATTTCAAGGACAATATTCCTAGCATGGAATTATGGCAGTCCGCTTGCCGCCCAAAGCCTGTCCAACATGCAAACGCTTGTGAATGCACACCTGTTCGAGAATACTTCATTAGCCAATCGTGCAATTTGAATGAAAAATTAACTTTTCTGTTAGGGATGCGCGCCATATTCGCGTTGCACAGGGAATAATTGGATGATCAGCAAATTTTTAACAGACGAAAAAGGTGGATCATCGCTGGAATATGCGGTGATCGCGGCGCTGATATCCGTCATCATCATTCCGTTCCTGCCCGGAATCGGAAGCAAGACCCAAAATATGTTCCTGGCTTTCTCCAATCGCTTCTGATTTGCGGCGCGGCCTGGATCGCACCACAAACAAAAAACCCGCGCCGCCGTTGGGCCGCGCAGGTTGATCGTTGAAGTTTGAGGCTTTGTTGGTTCAGACGCCCGGCTTCATCATTTTCGACAAAGCATCAATGCCTGCTTGCACCGAACTGGCGTTCAGGCCGCCGGGCAGGGACTGGCCAGCGGGCGCTGCGGCATTGCCGCCACCCATCAGGCCGCCGAGCAGGCCCGAGAGCATGCCCATGAGGCCACCGGAGCTTGCGCCCGCTGCGCCTGGCTGCGCGTTCATTACCTGACCGAGCACCGAGCCAAGGCCGCCGGAACTGCCGGCTACATTGGTCAATTGCCCGAGCATACCGCCCATGCCCTGGTTTTGCATGGATTTGAACATGCCGCCCATCGCCATGGAAGCCACGACCGGCAACATGGATGCCAGAATGGCAGGGGGGATGCCGGTGGCTTTGGATGCTTCCTGCGCAATTTGTGAAACGTCCGAAGAGCCGAAGATATTGCCCAGCAAATCGCCGCCGGGGGTTGCGCCCGCTGCTGTGGCATTGGGGTCATTGAAAGCCGCCTGATTGGCCGGATGGGTCATGGAACCAATGATCGAGCCAAGGCCGCTGGGATCGGCCATCTTGCCCTGCAGGCCCTGCGAGAGCGAAGGCAGCATCGAATTGAGCGCCGACTGGGCCTGATCGGGTGAAATGCCAAATTGTTGGGCCAGATTGCTGATGCCCTGACCGCCCTGCGCCGCCTGCAAAATATCATTCAGATTAAACATTCCACCCTCCTTACATGTGCGTTCAGCATTCTATGTGTTAATTTCGATTCATAAAAGAATTTTAACAGGTTTGCGAGCGGGAATTGGCAGAGGCCCTCGGCTTTGGCGGCGGCGGGCCGAAATTTTGCGCAAACGCCCGCATTTATTACGTGCCTTGACGCGGGTGTGCATGGTAAAGCCGGAGCGATCCCGCCACCGAGAGCCGACATGAGCTTGACTGAAAAACCCAGACTTCACATTCAGCTTTGCGCGCCGCGCGGGTTTTGCGCCGGTGTGGTGCGCGCTATTGATGCGGTGGAGCGCGCGCTCGAAATTTACGGCGCGCCGGTATATGTGCGCCACGAAATTGTTCATAATAAATATGTGGTCGAGAATTTGCGGGCCAAGGGCGCGATATTCGTGCAGGACCTGGACGACGTGCCCGATGGCACCGCACCCCTGATATTCTCGGCGCATGGCGTGCCCAAAAGCGTGCCGCTGGCGGCGCAGGCGCGGCATTTGTTTGCGATTGACGCGACCTGCCCATTGGTGACCAAAGTGCACCGCGAGGCGGAAATCCACGCAAAACGCGGCCGCCACATCATTTTGATCGGCCATGCCGGGCACCCGGAGGTGGTAGGCACCATGGGGCAATTGCCGCAGGGGCACGTCAGCCTGGTGGAAACGCGCGAGGATGTTGCAAAGCTGCCGCTGACGGGCGATGACCATCTGGCTTATGTCACCCAGACCACGCTATCGGTGGATGACACGGCTGAAGTGGTCGCGGCTTTGAAAGCGCGGTTCCCGGCCATTCACGGGCCGCAGAAGCAGGACATCTGCTATGCCACCACCAATCGCCAGGAGGCGGTGAAGCAGGTGGCGGGCGCGGTGGATGGGCTGATCGTGGTCGGGTCGGCCAATTCTTCCAACTCGCAGCGTCTGCGGGAAGTGGCGGAGCGGGCCGGGTGTGCGCGCACGCAATTGGTGCTGCGGGCCGGCGATATTGACTGGCAGGTGTTTGGGGCTTTGCGCACATTGGCGATCACGGCGGGCGCATCGGCGCCCGAAAAGCTGGTCGAGGAGATTATTGATGCGTTCGCGCAGCGTTACGAGGTGAGCGTGGAAACGGTGACCAGCGCCGAAGAAAAAGTATTTTTTCCGCTGCCACGCGAACTTCGACCCGCCAGTGAGAATTGAAAGCGCCGCTTGCTCCCCTAGTTGTATTGCAGGCTCGCCTGAGGTGCGCTACCTGTTTTTTGTCGAATCTTGATTATCCGCGCATGAAATCCATGTGCCTGCTTGAGGGTCTTATGTCCGAAACCACGCCCCAGAACGCACCTCGAGAAGTTGAGCGGCCCCTGTCGCCGCATTTGTTCATCTATCGGCCGATGCTGACCATGATGATGTCCATCGCCCATCGCATCAGCGGTGCGGCGCTTTACGTGGGCACGTTGCTGCTGGCCTGGTATTTGATTGCTGCCTCGCTCAATGTGAATTCTTTTGCCGTTGCCTCGGGGTTCTTGCATTCCTGGCTTGGCATGCTGATCCTGTTTGGCTTTACCTGGGCGCTGGTGCATCACTTCCTGGGCGGGGTGCGGCACGCATTCTGGGATTATGGCATCGGCCTGGATGCGCCGTTGCGCGAGTGGATGGCACAGGCCACGCTGATTGGCGGCATCGTGCTTACTGTGCTGATCTGGCTCATTTATTTCACGGTAGGGTAGGGGCAGGCCATGCAAAGTACTTCCAAAATGCGCAGTGATCGCCGCAAGATCAGCTTTCTGGGTTCGGCGCGCTCGGGCACGACCCATAACGCCTATATGCGGCTGACATCGCTGGCACTTCTGCCGCTATCGCTTGCCTTTGTGGTGATGGTGCTGCAACTCGCCAACCGCGATTATAATGGCGTGCGCGCTTATCTGGGGCATCCGCTTCCAGCCATACTGATGCTGCTGTTCGTTGGGGCCGGGATTTTCCACATGCAACTGGGCATGCGCACCATCATTGAAGATTATGTGCACGGTCGCCACGCCAAGGAATGGGCGCTGACGGCCAATGGCTTTTTCTCGGCAGTTCTGGCTGTCGTCTGTGCTTATGCGCTGATTCGTATCGGCCTGTCATAAGCGCTCACAAAACATGGTAACAAGAGGCAAATTCTATGGCTAGTGAAGGTACCGCAATGGCTCCGGCAATCAATGGCAGCGCTTATCCGATTACGGACCACACGTTTGATGCGGTGGTGGTGGGGGCTGGCGGTGCCGGTCTGCGGGCAACGGTGGGTTGTTCGCAGGCGGGTTTGCGCACGGCCTGCATTTCGAAAGTGTTTCCGACCCGCTCGCATACGGTGGCGGCACAGGGTGGCATTTCGGCTTCGCTGGGCAATATGGGCCCGGATGACTGGCGCTGGCACATGTATGACACCGTGAAGGGGTCGGACTGGCTGGGCGACCAGGACGCGATTGAGTATCTTTGCCGCAATGCGCCCGAGGCGGTGTATGAGCTGGAGCATTGGGGCGTGCCATTCTCGCGCACCAGCGCCGGGAAGATTTATCAGCGCCCGTTTGGCGGCATGACGACCGATTACGGCAAGGGCATTGCCCAGCGCACCTGCGCGGCGGCGGATCGCACCGGCCACGCCATTTTGCACACGCTATATGGGCAGGCACTCAAGGCCAATACCGAGTTTTTCATCGAATATTTCGCCATTGACCTGATTATGGATGCCGGGCGCTGCGTGGGCGTGGTCTGTTTGAAGATGGATGATGGCACCCTTCACCGTTTCCGCAGCCAGATGGTGATTCTGGCGACCGGCGGTTATGGGCGTGCCTATTTCTCCGCAACTTCCGCCCATACCTGCACCGGGGATGGCAATGGCATGGTGCTGCGCGCCGGACTGCCCTTGCAGGATATGGAATTCGTGCAGTTCCATCCCACCGGCATTTACGGCGCGGGCTGCCTGATTACCGAAGGCTCACGCGGTGAGGGTGGTTATCTGACCAATTCGGAAGGCGAGCGCTTCATGGAGCGTTACGCGCCATCGGCGAAGGATCTGGCGTCGCGCGATGTGGTGTCGCGGTCAATGACCATGGAAATTCGCGGCGGGCGCGGTGTCGGCAAGCTCAAGGACCATATTCACCTGCATCTGGAGCATCTCGACCCGAAGCTGCTGCATGAGCGTCTGCCCGGCATTTCCGAATCGGCGAAGATTTTTGCTGGCGTCGATGTGACCAAGGAGCCGATTCCGGTGCTGCCGACGGTGCATTACAACATGGGCGGCATTCCCACCAATTTCCACGGCGAAGTGCTCAGCAAGGTCAACGGCGACCCGGACAGTGTGGTGCCGGGCCTGATGGCGATTGGCGAGGCGGCCTGCGTTTCGGTGCATGGCGCGAACCGGTTGGGTTCCAATTCGCTGATCGATCTCGTGGTGTTTGGCCGCGCTGCCGGTGCGCGCGCCGCCGAAGTGGTGGAAAAGGGCGGCAAGCAAGCCGCGCTGCCCAAAGATTCGGCGGATTTGGCCCTGTCGCGGCTTGACGGTTTCCGTCACGCCTCAGGCGGCACGTCAACGGCGGAATTGCGCGGCAAAATGCAGCGCACGATGCAGGACAATTGCGCCGTGTTCCGCACCGGAGAAGTGCTGGAGGAAGGCTCAAAGCTGATTCATGAAGTGTGGCGCGGCCGCGCGGATTTGAAAGTGAGCGACCGCTCATTGATCTGGAATTCCGACCTGATTGAGACGCTGGAATTCGACAATCTGATCACGCAGGCGGTGGTGACGATGGATTCGGCGGCCAACCGCAAGGAATCACGCGGCGCCCATGCCCGCGAGGATTTCCCCAATCGCGACGACAAGGAATGGATGAAGCACACGCTGTCGTTCCTCGATGATGTCAAGCAGACGGTCACCATCGATTACCGGCCGGTGCATACCTATACAATGTCCAATGATATTGCCTATATCGAGCCAAAAGCGCGGGTGTATTGAGGGCGGAGCGATGGTCAGGCCACACGGTATAGGGCATAACGTCAGGGTGCACACCAGCATGTATGCGATCGTCTTTGACTTCGACACCGAGATGTTGAAAAACACCTACCCAAATCAGTCCTGGAATAACGCTTATCTCGACGTGCGAACCTACCTTACCGCGCATGGATTTAATTGGATGCAGGGAAGTGCCTATTTTGGGGATGACTCGGTTGACGCCATTCGATGTGTCCGGGTGGTTCAGAAAATGGCAGTGAAATTTCCTTGGTTTAAGTCCTCAGTTCGCGACATAAGGATGTTGAGGATTGAAGAAAACAACGATCTCAAAGCCGCATTTGAAGATGATGATGCCGATTAGGTTTTTTGGAAACACATATCATGGTTGAACTCGCACTCCCCAAGAATTCCCGCGTCATGGTTGGCAAGACCTGGCCTAAGCCAGCCAATGCCAACCATCTGAAGGAATTCAAGATTTACCGCTGGAACCCGGAAGACGGGGCCAATCCGCGGATTGATACCTATTTTGTCGATCGCGATGATTGCGGGCCGATGGTGCTGGACGGGATCATCTGGATCAAATCGAAAATTGATGCCGGGCTGACCTTTCGCCGCTCGTGCCGCGAGGGGATTTGCGGCTCCTGCGCCATGAATATCGACGGCACCAACACGCTGGCCTGCACCAAGGGCATGGACGAGATTTCCGGTGCGGTGAAGATTTATCCGCTGCCTCATATGCCGGTGGTCAAGGATCTGGTGCCCGACCTTACAAGGTTTTACGCCCAGCACGCCTCCATCGAGCCCTGGCTGAAAACCACGACGCCTGCGCCCGAGCGCGAGTGGGAGCAATCGGTTGAAGATCGCGCCAAGCTGGATGGGCTCTATGAGTGCATCCTGTGCGCGTGCTGCTCGACATCCTGCCCCAGTTATTGGTGGAATGGGGACCGCTACCTTGGCCCGGCGGCTTTGTTGCAGGCCTATCGCTGGCTGATCGATTCACGCGATGAGGCAACCGGGGAGCGGCTCGATAATGTCGAAGATCCATTCCGCCTGTATCGCTGCCACACCATCATGAATTGCGCCAAGGCCTGCCCCAAGGGTCTCAATCCGGCCAAGGCGATTGCCAAGATCAAGACGATGATGCTGGAGCGCCAATAGGCGCACTTTGACGAAGAAACTGGAGCGCCAATAGGCGCTTCTGGCTGACTTAAGCAGTTGAACCAACTGGCTTATTTTTGGGGTGCGGGATTGGGCTTGAAATGCACCAGTTCGACGCCCTCGCTGACCTGCTCGCCCTCACCATAGTGAAACGCCTCGACGATGCCGCCGCCCGGCGCCTTGATCGTGTGCTCCATTTTCATGGCTTCCAGAATCAGCAAGGGCGTGCCGGGGGCAACTTCGGTGCCGGGGGCGACGAGGTGGGCGACGATCTTGCCCGGCATGGGCGCGTTGAGGCTGCCGGTCTCCTGACGCTCGGCGCTGGCCCAGCGCAGGCGCGGCAAAAGCGTCAGATAAAAAATCGTGGCCCCGTCAAAAATCACCCTTCGTGACTCCAGTGCCACGATGCGCAAGGTGCGGGTGTGGCCCGCCAGTGTGAAGCGCAGGATTCCATCTGGCAGAATCTGGCCTTGGGCAGCGTGGGCCACGCCTTTCAGCGTCAGGCTGAATTCGCCTTGGCCAAGCGCTTGCGCGTGCACATCGATCTGGCGATCCTCCGCCTGAAAGGTGAGGGCGCGCGCGGCGTGGCTGCCGATGCGCCAGCCGTCCTGCACTGTCCAGGGCGAGGATTCGTTTCGGCCCGCTTCAGGGTTGGGTTCGGATGCCTGCAAACATTCGTAAAGCGCGGCTGCGAGCCCGTAAGTGTCGCTGAGCGGCACCGGTTTGGGAAACAGCACGGCATGTTCACGCTCGATCAGCGAGGTGTCGAGGTCGGCGGCGCGAAAGGCGGGGGATTCGATGAGGCGGGCGAGAAATGCAATGTTGGTGGTGAGGCCGGCAATCTGGAACTGCGCCAGGGCCGCGTGCATGGCGGTGAGCGCCGCCGCGCGGGTAGGCCGATGCACGATCAGCTTGGCAATCATCGGGTCGTAATAGGGGGTGATGGCATCGCCCTGGGTGACGCCGGTATCAATGCGCAGCCCCGCATTCTGGGCTGGCATATGCAAAAAGCTGAGCGTTCCGGCGGCGGGCAGGAAGCCGTTGTCGGGGTCTTCGGCGTAAACGCGTGCCTCCAGCGCATGGCCCTGCGCGACAATCTCGGCCTGCGCCAGCGGCAGCGGCTCACCAGCCGCGACCCTCAATTGCCATTCAACCAGATCCAGCCCCGTCAGCATTTCCGTCACCGGATGCTCGACCTGCAACCTTGTGTTCATCTCCATGAAATGAAAGGTTCCGGCCTGATCGACGATGAATTCCACTGTGCCTGCACCTTCATAGCCGACGGCGCGGGCAGCATCGCAGGCGGCTTTGCCCATTTGCTGGCGGAGCGCTTCGCTCAGGCCGGGGGCGGGCGCTTCCTCCAGCACTTTCTGGTGGCGGCGTTGCACCGAGCAATCGCGCTCGAATATATGGACGACATGGCCGTGCTTGTCGGCAAACACCTGCATTTCAATGTGGCGGGGTTGCTGGATGTATTTTTCCAGCAGCACTTTGGCGTCGCCAAAACTTTGCTGCGCCTCGCGCTGGCAGGAGCCTAGCGCCGCGTCAAATTCGGTCGGTTTGGTTACAATGCGCATGCCTTTGCCACCCCCGCCGGCGCTGGCCTTGATCAGCACGGGGTAACCAATTTTGCGCGCCTCATCCGCCAGAAAAGCCGCGTCCTGATTATCGCCGTGGTAGCCGGGCACCAAAGGCACCTGCGCCTTGGCCATCAGGATCTTGGAAGCTGATTTGGAACCCATCGCGCGAATGGCATCGGGGGGTGGGCCGATGAAAACCAGTCCGGCGGCCTGGCACTGATCGGCGAAGGCCGCGTTCTCGGACAGGAAGCCGTAGCCCGGATGGACGGCCTGCGCGCCGCTGGCAATCGCTGCCTGCAAAACCGCATCGGCGTTGAGATAGCTTTGCGCGGCGGGGGCGGGGCCGATCGCGACCGCTTCATCGGCGAGGCGCACGTGAAGCGCGTCACGGTCGGCATGCGAATAAACCGCAACGCTCTTTATGCCAAGACGGGCCAGCGTACGGATGATCCGGCAGGCGATTTCACCGCGATTGGCAATGAGCACTTTGGCAAACATGAACAATACTCGGTTGGAAGGGTTACATCCGGAAAATGCCGAACTTTGTGGGCTGGATCGGGGCGTTGAGCGCAGCGGCAAGGCCAAGGCCCAGCACGCGGCGGGTGTCGCGCGGATCAATGATGCCATCGTCCCAGAGCCGGGCGCTGGCATAGGCGGGGTGGCCCTGTTCGGCATATTGGGCGAGAATCGGCGCGCGAAAGGCGGCTTCCTCCTCCAGGGGCCAATCCTTGCCCTTGGCGCGCAGGCCCTCGCGCCGCACATTGGCGAGGACGCTGGCCGCCTGCTCGCCGCCCATGATCGAAATGCGGGCGTTGGGCCACATCCATAAGAAGCGGGGGTTGAAGGCACGCCCGCACATGCCGTAATTGCCCGCGCCAAACGAGCCGCCGATCAATACGGTGAGTTTGGGCACGTTGGCGCAGGCCACCGCCGTCACCATTTTGGCGCCATCGCGGGCGATGCCCGCGTTTTCATATTTGCGACCGACCATGAAGCCGGTGATATTTTGCAAAAACACCAGTGGAATATCGCGTTGCGCGCAAAGCTCGATGAAATGCGCACCCTTGAGCGCTGATTCGGAAAAAAGAATGCCGTTATTGGCGACGATTCCGACCGGAAAACCGTGAATATGGGCAAAGCCGGTGACCAGCGTCGTGCCATAGCGGGCCTTGAATTCCTGAAAGCGGCTGCCATCGACGATGCGGGCGATGATTTCGCGCACGTCCACTGATTTGCGGGTATCGGCGGGCACCAGCCCAAAAATCTCTTCACAATCATATATCGGGGCTTGCGACGGCTGCTGGGCCACGGTGGGCGCGGCCCTTGGCTTGAGGCTGGCGACAATCTGGCGGGCGATGGCGAGGGCATGCGCGTCGTTTTCGGCCAGATGATCGGCGACGCCCGAAAGACGGGTATGGACATCGGCCCCGCCCAGATCCTCGGCGCTGACGATTTCGCCAGTGGCAGCCTGCACCAGCGGCGGCCCACCCAGAAAGATGGTGCCCTGATTCTTGACGATGATGGTTTCATCGCTCATGGCGGGAATGTAAGCGCCGCCCGCCGTGCAGGAGCCCATGACCACGGCGATCTGGGCAATGCCTGCGGCGGACATTTGCGCCTGATTGAAGAAGATGCGGCCAAAATGGTCACGGTCTGGAAAGACCTCATCCTGCAATGGCAAAAATCCGCCACCCGAATCAACCAGATAAATGCAGGGCAGCAGGTTCTGCGCGGCGATTTCCTGGGCGCGCAGATGCTTTTTCACGGTCATCGGGTAATAGGTGCCGCCTTTGACGGTGGCATCATTGCAGACAATCACGCATTCGCGGCCACTGACCCGGCCAATGCCGGTTATCAGGCCGGCGGCCGCGACATCGCCGCCATACATGCCATGCGCGGCGAGGGCGGAAAATTCCAGAAATGGCGTGCCAGGATCAATGAGATTGTCGATGCGCTCGCGCGCCAGCATCTTGCCGCGCGCGATATGGCGCTCGCGCGCCGCTGCGGCACCGCCAAGCTGGGCTTTTTGCAGCATGGCGAGGTAGAGATCGACCTGCTCCTGCATGGCCTTGGCGTTGGCCATGAATTCGGCGCTGCGCGGTTTGGCGCTGGTTGGGAGCACGGGCACGGGGCTAACCATTCTGCTTGAACAATTCGCGCCCGATCAACATGCGGCGAATCTCGCTGGTGCCAGCCCCGATCTCGTAGAGTTTGGCATCGCGCCACAGGCGACCGGTAGCATAATCATTGATATAGCCGTTGCCGCCGAGGGTCTGGATCGCCTCGCCTGCCATCCATGTGGCCTTTTCGGCTGCATAGAGAATTGCCCCGGCGGCATCCTTGCGGGAGGCCTCGCCGCGATCACAAGCGCGGGCGACGGCATAGACATAGGATTTGGCGGCATTCATGGTGACATACATGTCCGCCAACTTGCCCTGCATCAACTGAAACTCGCCAATGGCGCGACCAAACTGGCGGCGCTGGTGGCTGTAGGGCATGACAATATCCATGCAGGCCTGCATAATGCCCAGCGGGCCACCGGCGAGCACTGCGCGCTCGAAATCAAGCCCCGACATCAGCACACCGACGCCGGCATCGACGCTGCCCAGCACATTGGCGGCGGGCACTTCGCAATTGCGGAAAACCAGTTCGCAGGTGTTGGAGCCGCGCATGCCAAGTTTGTCGAGTTTGGGCGAGGTTGAAAATCCGGGGAATGTCTTTTCGACGATGAAGGCTGTGATGCCGGAAGGCCCTGCTTCGGGCCGGGTCTTGGCGTAAACCACCAGAACATTGGCGTCGGGGCCGTTGGTGATCCACATTTTGGTGCCATTCAGCAGATAATGCCCGTCGCGGGCTTCAGCTTTCAGGCGCATCGAGACGACATCTGAACCTGCTTCCGGCTCGCTCATCGCCAGTGCGCCGACATGCGCGCCGGAAATGAGTTTGGGCAGGTATTTCGCGCGCTGCGCCGGGGTGCCGTTGCGGTTGATCTGGTTGATGCACAAGTTGGAATGGGCGCCATAGGACAAGCCGACCGAGGCACTGGCGCGGCTGATTTCCTCCATGGCGATGACATGGGCGAGATAGCCAAGGCCGCTGCCGCCGTCGCCCTCCGGCACGGTAATGCCCAACAGCCCGAGTGCGCCCATTTTTTGCCACAGATCCGGCGGGAAGGTATTGGTCTGGTCAATGCTTTGGGCGCGGGGTGCAATTTCATGGGCGGCGAAGTCGGCCACCGTGTCGCGCAGCATGTCCAGCGTTTCGCCTAAATCAAAATTAAGATGGGTCGACATGGGTTCTGGCCTTTTGGGTGATCTGGGAATGCGGGGGGGGGTAAAATCGGGCGGGGCGGGGGCTAGGGCAATTCAATGGCCCGTTTCTCGCGCACGGATTGCTCGGCGGCCAGGCCCATGCGGACGGCTTTCAAGCCATCGCTGATGCTTACCACCACCGCACCTTCGCCGCGCACCAGCTTGTTGAAGCCAAGGTGCTGGTAATAGGTGGAGCCGTGATGGTCACCGGCGCGCAGGATTTGGGCGTCCACTTCCAATTCGCGGCGGATCGGCCCCTTGGGGTGGCGCGGGCTGATGACCAGTTGGCTGGCGGGTTCGCCGCCCTCGGGCCAGAACCTTGCGGGGCCGGGAATAAGGGATTCAATCTTGGCCATATCGCCGGTGGCGGCCATTTCCTCCTGCCAGAGCGAGCCTTCGGCAAACATGCACAAATCGAGCATGGCGCGGCGGCCGGAGGCAAAATCAACGATGACAAAGGCATTATCGAGAATATCGGGTGTTTGGCCGTTGTAGCTTTCATCGCGATGGTTGACGTCCGCCCCGCCAGAGGCATAGACGCGCAAAGGTTCGTCGCCCTTATGTTCAATCTGCATCACGAGGCGCATCAAATCAAAATAATGGCAGCATTTTTCGACCAGGGTGCCGCCGGTGCGCGCGCTGAAGCGGTTCCAGTCGCCGACCTTGGTCAGAAATGGATAGCGATGCTCGCGAATGGCAAACATTTTCATTGAACCGGCGGTGCCGAGGCGCAATTCATCGAGCAGGGCGGCAACCGGCAGCATGTAGCGGTATTCCATCGCCACCCAGACCGGCGCGCGATAATGGACGGCGGCGGCTTCAAGGGCGTCGGCATCCTGCGCATTGGTGCAAAGCGGCTTTTCAACCAGAATCGGCAAAGCTTTGGGCTGGGCGAAAATATCGCTCAAGATCGCCTTGTGGGTGTCATTGGGGCTGGCGATGACCAGGGCATCGACGTTGGCCTCTTTCAAGAGGGCGTGATGGTCGGAAAAGACGGCGGCGGGCGTGGCGGGCCATAATTGTTGCAGCAATTGGCTGGTTTGCGTGCGCTGTCCGGCATCCGGATCGCTGAAGGCGGCAATGGTCGCGCCCGGCACCAAACTGAGATTGCGGATATGCTCGCGTCCCATCATGCCAGCGCCGATAATACCATAGCGAACAGGGGCAGGCGTCGACATCATCGTTCTCCGGTGATTTAGCTGAACGCACATTCGGCTATTGCTGTCCGATTTTCAATACGCTTTTTTGCTTGGGCGTGCGCGAGTGCTTGCGCGGCTTGCGCGGCGCGCACCGCTGGTTGACGGGAATTTGATTTCGCAACTGCGTCAAAGGCTGGCTATATGCGGGCGAACGGGGAAACTCATCATGAATGGCACCATCATTATCGGCGGCGGACAAGCAGGGGTGCAGGTGGCGATCAGCCTGCGGGCTGGCGGGTACAGCCTGCCCATCCGCATCATCGGAATGGAGGCGCGGTTGCCCTACCAGCGCCCGCCCTTGTCCAAAGCCTATCTCACCGGCGAGGTCGAGGCCGACCATTTGAGCCTGCGACCGGCGGATTTTTATCAAAGTCAGGGCATTGATCTGCAATTGGGGGTTGCGGTTGAGCGCCTTGAGCTTGCCGCAAACCGCGTATTGCTGACCAATGGTCACAAGCCCGATTTTGACCATCTCATTCTGGCCACCGGAAGCCGGAACCGGCCGCTGGGGCTGGCGGGGAGCCAGTCGCGCAACGTGTTCAGCCTGCGCAGCCTCGATGATGCCAGCGCCCTGCGCGAAGCCTTTGCCACGGCGCAGAAGGTTGTGGTGATTGGCGGCGGGTTCATCGGGCTGGAATTTGCGGCGGTTGCGCGCAAAAAGGGGCGCGAGGTGCATATTGTGGAAATGCAGGATCGGCTGATAGCGCGCGCGGTCGGCCCGCAGGTTTCGACGTATTATGCGGATTTGCACCGGGGCCACGGCAGCCATTTGTACCTTGGCACCGGTGTCGAGAAACTGGCGCATGACGGGGGTCTGGTGCACAAGGTGGTGCTTTCCGATGGCGTCGAACTGGACTGCGATCTCGTGGTTTATGGCATTGGGGCAATGGCCAATGCCGAGTTGGCGCGCGAAGCCGGGCTCACGGTCGGGATGGGCATTCAGGTGAATGGCCTCATGCAGACCAGCCATCCAAAAGTGCTGGCGGTGGGCGATTGCGCCGAACATCCCAACCCGTTCTATCATGGCGGGCCGTTGATCCGGTTGGAAAGTGTGCAGAACGCCTTCGATCAGGGCAAGGCGGCGGCCGCGACCGTGCTGGGCGTTGGCGCGCCCTATCACGTGGTGCCGTGGTTCTGGTCGGATCAGTTCGACGCAAAACTGCAAACGGCGGGGCTGTCGAGCGGGTTCGATGCGCAGGTTGTGCGAGGCGACGTGAGTTTAGGAAAATTTTCCGTGTTCTATTTTCGTCAAAGCCGGTTGATCGCCGTGGACAGCGTCAACATGTCGGGCGAGCACATGCTGTCGCGCCGCCTGCTGGCGCAGGCAAGGCCGGTGCTGCCGGAACAGGTGGCGGATGTGACGGTTGATTTGCGGCAATTGCTGGCTTGAGGCGTCTGTTAATGATGGTTGAGCCTGCGCAGGGTCTCGGGTACCAGTGGGGTCTGGCCGGTCTTGCGGCGGCGGGCAAAACGGCTGCGGCGCGCCAGAAGAATGCGCTTGCGGCGTGAATGGCCGGGCGAGTCGGTATCCAGCGCGTCGATGGGCGGGTTGTCGAGCCTCGTATATTCGCCGACGCTGCGCTCGACGAGGCGGGGCAGGCCAAGCTTAAGACTCCATTGTGTCCATGCCTCTTGAATGGGGCCGGCTTCGCCCCCTTCGGCCAGCACGACGTCCAGTTCGGCATCGCCGTGAATGAGGCTGACCCGGTAAAGGCATTGCATATCCGCCATCGGTTCCAGCGAGAGCAGCACGCCGTGATAGATGGGGGTGGGAATGGCTATTTTCATGGCAATGCCGGCCATATGCCGCCGTATCTGCACGTGGGTGGCGTGCAGGGTGACATGGCGGACCTCGCCATCGGCGCGCGGGTCAGGGGCGGCCAGATGCACGGGGTCAAAATTTGGGTTAGCGGCCTGTGCCATTTTATTCGCACTCCAGAAACATGACGGGACCTGCAATCGGAAAATCACGGCAATGGTTGCGTGAGGCCCTTTTGCGGGTTCATGTTGTCGAATGTCGGCGCGGACGGGTTCCAAACCGCTAATTTCGCTGGTTAACGACCCGTGAAATCGGCTATTTAGAGGTTGTTTTGCGAATCGTGGCTGAGAAAGAAATGAAAAAATGCCTCAAATTATAGATAAACCCGCACTTATTGATGCTCTGGGCGTCGTCGGCTTTCTCATCCTGATGGGATTGGTGCTGGCGGCCATGGTATCTGCGCAGCGCCGCGCCGCGCATGTGAGCCTTGGCGATGGCGGCGATGCCGTGTTGCTGCGCCGGATTCGGGCCCATGGCAATTTCACGGAAGTTGCACCCTTTGTGATGATTGGGCTGATCGGTCTGGCAATGAGCGGTTCCTCAGGGATTACCGTGCTGGTGCTGGGGGGCTTGTTCATCCTGGCGCGCATCGCCCATGCGGTGGGGCTTTACGGCAGCGATGGCCGCAGTCCCGGACGCCTAATTGGCGTGCTGGTGAGCTGGGTGGTGCTGGCCGTGATCGGGGTGAAGTTGCTGGCTCTGCTATTGCTGGCCTGAGTGGGGCGAAGGGCCCAGCTTGCGTTGGACGCGGACGCGCCCTAAACAGGGGCTGATCCCAACCCGCGAGTTTGCTGCTTTGCTGACACCTTTTGACGACGAGATGCTGGCCGCCATACAGGCGGCTGCGTGCGATGCGGGGGATTTGGCGCTCGGCTATTTCAACCATGGGCAATTGACCAGCGCCAGCATCGAGATGAAAGCGGGTAATTCGCCGGTAACGGCTGCCGACAAGGCGGTTGACCGGCTTTTGCACGGCAGATTGCGCGAAATCTGCCCCGAGGCGGCCTGGCTCTCGGAAGAGACACTCGATGATGGCGCGCGCCTTGGCCAGAATCTGGTTTTCGTGGTTGACCCGATTGACGGCACGCGCGGCTTCATGGCGGGTGATCCGCAATGGTGCGTCTGTGTGGCGCTGGTGGAGGCTGGCCGCCCCATTCTGGCAGTGGTGCATGTGCCAGCCCTCGACGAGACGTTTATCGCCGCGCGCGGGCAGGGGGCGTGGCGCAACGGCCTGCGCATTCAGGTTTCGGGGCAGGTTGAACTTTCCGGGGCGAAGCTGGCCGGGCCGCGCTTCTTGCTGGACCGGATGGCAGAGCGGCACCCCGGCATTGTGATCGCCAGGAAAATCCCCTCGCTGGCCTATCGCATCGCGCTGGTGGCGGATGGGCGGCTGGATGGCAATATCGCCGGGGCCAATTCGCATGACTGGGATCTGGCAGCTGCGGACCTGATCTTGCATGAGGCAGGCGGGGTTCTGGTTGACCATAACAATCAGACTTTGCAATACAACCGGCATGACACGCGACACGGCGTGCTTTACGCCGGGCCACGTGCATTGGTGAAGCAATGGCTGTAGCCTGCGGGTGCGGCCTCATTCTTGGGTGGTGATGGAAATGAGCACGAAAAACAAACCGAAAGACCAATTGCTGCATCTGGTGTTTGGCGGCGAATTGAAAGAATTGGAACAGCCGCATTTTCGCGATTGTGCCAGCCTCGATATTGTCGGGATTTTCCCCGATTATGCCAGCGCCCTCGCCGCCTGGCGCAGCAAGGCGCAATCGAGCGTTGACAATGCGATGATGCGCTATTTCATCGTGCATCTGCACCGCTACCTCGATCCGGCGCATGATCTGGCACCGCAAAAGGGTTGAAGGCATTTCATGCTGAAAAAACTGGGACGCAGTCCTTTTGTGCAGGAGTTGCTCGGGTGGCTGCTGGAGCGCTATCTGGCATTTGTCGCCGCGACCACGCGTTTCAGTTTCGAACCAGCGGACATGCAGGCTATTGTGGGGCGCGATGCGCCCGTCATCCTCGCCTTCTGGCACGGGCAGCAATTTTTGCTGTTCAGCGGCTGGCCGAAATCGATGAAGCTTGCGGCACTGATCTCGCGGCATGGCGATGGTGGCATCAATGCCGCGATCCTGCGTCGCCAGGGGGTGATTCCGGTGCGCGGCTCGGGCGGCAATACGTCCCACAAGGTGCGCCATCGCGGCGGGGCGGTGGCTTTGCGTGAAATGCTGCGGGTGCTGGAAGGCGGCACATCCATGGCGCTGACCGCCGATGTGCCGAAAGTGGCGCGTCAGGTCGGGTTGGGGGTGGTGACATTGGCGCGCCTGTCGGGGCGGCCGATTTATCCGGTGGCGGTGGTTTCCGCCCGCCGGATTGATTTTAACAGTTGGGACCGTGCCAGTTTTCCCAAACCATTTGGGCGCGGGGCAATGGTGCTGGGTGAACCCATTCGTGTGGCCCGGGAAACTGATGCGCCGGGGCTTGAGGTGGTGCGGGGGCAGGTGGAAGCGGCGCTGGATATCGTCCAGATAAGGGCCTGCGCCATGGTGGGCACGCTGGATCCGGGGCAGGTGTTGAACGTGAACCGCCCGGCAAGCCAAACCGACAGCCAAACCGACAGCCAAGCTGAAAGCCAAGCCGGATGAGTGATTCGCGCGGGCTATTGGGGCTTTATTGGCTGGCAAGCCTTGGTTTGCGGCCACTGGCACCGTTGTTTTTGCGTCGGCGGATTGCCCGCGGCAAGGAAGACCCGAGCCGTTACCGCGAAAAGCTGGGCGAGCCGGGGCGCGAGCGTCCGCTGGGCAGCCTCGTTTGGTTGCACGGCGCGAGCGTGGGCGAGGGGTTGGCGCTGCTGCCCTTGATTGAGCAATTGACCGGACAGGGCCTGAAAGTGCTGGTCACAACCGGCACGCTCAGCTCCGCCCGCATTTTGGACTCACGGCTCGGGCCGAGTGCCGCGCATCAATTCATGCCGCTTGACAGCCCGGTTTATATTGACCGGTTTCTGGATCATTGGCGGCCTGATCTGGTGCTTTTCGCCGAATCGGAGCTGTGGCCCAATATTTTCGAGCGGGTGGCGCGCCGCCGATTGCCGCTGGTGCTGGTGAATGCGCGGCTTTCGGAACGCTCGGCGCGACGCTGGATGCGGGTGCCGCGCTCTATCGCCGCGATGCTGGCCTGCGTGGATCTTTGCATTGCCCAGACCGATGCGGATGCGGTGCGGCTGTCGCGGCTGGGTGCGGGCCAGGTGCGGGTGGCAGGCAACCTCAAATATGATGTGCCAGCGCCGCCAGTGGACAATGCGCTGCTGGCTGAATTGAATGTTGCGATCGGCGCGCGCCCGGTGTGGCTGGCAGCTTCCACCCATGCCGGTGAAGAAGCCCAGTGCGCCAGCGTGCATGATGCCTTGCGCGAGACGTTTCCCGATATTCTCACCCTGATCGCGCCGCGCCATGCCGAGCGGGGCACAGCCATTGGCGAGGCTTTGCAGCAAAGCGGCCTGAATGTGCAAATCCGTTCGCGCGGCGAGACGATCGAGGCGACGACGGATATTTATCTGGCCGATACGATGGGCGAAATGGGGCTGTTTTACCGGGTGGCTCCGATTGTGTTTGTCGGCAAGTCGCTGGCAGCGCCGGTGCGAGGGGCCCCGAACGAGGCGGCGGTGATGCATCGGCTGGGCGGACAAAACCCGATCGAGCCGGCTAAACTGGGCAGTGCCATTCTGCACGGGCCGCATATTGGCAATTTTGGTGAAGTTTATCAGGCGCTGGATGAAGCCGGTGGGGCGGTGCCGGTGGCCGATAGCGCGGCATTGACCGAGGTTCTGACGCAGATTTTCAAGGATGCCGCCCTGATGCGCCAAATGGCGCGGGCCGCGCATCGGGTGGTGGAGGAATTCAGCGGTGCCACGGCGCGCACCATGCAGGCGCTGGAGCCCTATATCGAGCAAATTCAGGCGAGGCAGCCTTGATGCGCGCGCCGCGCTTCTGGCAAGGCCCGCATCTGGATTGGCGGGCGCAGGCGCTGCGGCCAATCTCTAAGCTCTATGGCTGGGTGGCAGCGCGCCACATGGGCCGGATTGGCAGCCGACTGGCGGTGCCGGTGATTTGCATTGGTAATCTCACCGTGGGCGGCACAGGCAAGACCCCCACCGTGCTGGCTCTGGCGCAGATGCTGCTGGCGCAAGGGGAGCGCGTGTTCATCCTGACGCGCGGATTTGGCGGTAGTCGCGCGCGGGGCCGGAATGCCGCGCCGATTCAGGTGGAAAGCTGGCATACGTCCGCAGTGGTTGGGGATGAGCCCCTGTTGCTGGCGCAGGTGGCCCCAACCATTGTGGCAACCGATCGCCTCGCCGGTGCGCGGCTGGCCGTGGCGCGCGGGGCCAGCGTGATTTTAATGGACGATGGCCTGCAGAACAGCGCGCTGGTCAAGGATTTAACTCTCGCGGTGGTCGATGGCCCGATGGGCTTTGGCAACGGATTGTGCCTGCCGGCAGGCCCGCTGCGTGCACCGCTCACGGCCCAATTGCCCAAGGTCGATGCTTTTGTGCAGATTGGCCCGGGGCGGGCGGGGCCAGATGGTGCCGATGCGGCGATCCTGGCGGGCAAAACGGTGCTGCGGGCGCAACTTGTGGCGGGTGCGGCCAGCGTCCGCGCCTTGCAGGGCCGCAAGCTGCTGGCATTTGCCGGTATCGGGCGGCCGCAGAAATTCTTTGACAGCTTGCGCGCCTGCGGGCTGGACATCGTTGGCACCCGCGAATTTGCCGATCACCATATCTATCGCGATGCCGAGATTTTGCAGTTGCAACAACAGGCGCAGGCGCTGGGAGCGAGCCTGGTGACCACCACCAAGGATCATGCGCGGCTCGGGGCACCAGCCTATGCGCAAACGCTGGAGGTCGCGCTTGACTTTGGCGATGGTGCGGCAATGACGGAGCTGCTGGCGCAGGCGCTTGGCAAAGGCGGGCCCCGCGACAAATCCTGAAATGGCATGCGGCAAATCGCCCGAAGCTGGCAAGTCGTCGCGGCGTGCCGAGGGCCTGCCAGAATGTCTGAATTTTGCGCCAATTTTGGCTTGGGATTGCGCCGGGGAATCGCGGAACGGCAAGGTTCAGGCATACGGTATGGGATTTTTTTGCTAACCTTGATCTTGCGATAATTGCCATTAAAACCGCTGGAGCGCGCCATGGATGATAAAAATTCCGAAAAAATGCTGCAATCGCGCCTCGACAAGCTCGGTGAGGCACTTGACGACACGCGTGCAACGTCGCAAAAGGACGCCGAAGACATGATACGGGCGCAAGGCTCGGGACAAGCCATGAATCTCGCGTTTCGTGTGCTTTCCGAGTTGGTGGCGGCGGTAGTCGTGGGGGCGTTCATCGGTTGGAATATCGACAAATGGCTGGGCACAACCCCCATTGGTCTAATTGTGTTCTTGACCTTTGGGACGGCTGCTGGCTTCTGGAATTTATATCGCATGGTGGCCGTGCCGCAGGGCAAGGGCCGTCCAAAATGACTGAACAGAGATAGGGCATAAAGTGGCGGCTGGAACTGGAATCGATCCGATCGAGCAATTCAACATCAAGACCTATTTTCCGATCCACGTCGGCGGCGTCGACGCGTCCTTCACCAATTCATCGCTGTTCATGGTGGTGGCATTGGTGTTGATAACCCTGTTGATGGTGGTGTTCACCTCCGGGCGGAATCTGGTGCCGGGGCGGATGCAGGCCGCGGCCGAAATGTCCTACGAATTCGTTGCCTCGACGCTGCGCTCGGCGGCGGGTGATGACGGCATGCGGTTCTTTCCGTTCGTATTCTCGCTGTTCATGTTCGTCATCATCTGCAATCTGATGGGCCTCGTGCCTTACACCTTCAGCATTACCAGCCAGATCATCGTGACTTTCGCGCTGGCGGCTCTGGTGGTCCTGACCGTCATTATTTACGGCATTTACAAGCATGGCCTGCATTTCTTGCACCTGTTTGTGCCGTCGGGTGTGTCGATGGCCCTGGTGCCTTTTCTGGTTGTGATCGAAGTGATCTCTTTCCTTTCCCGCCCGATCAGTCTTTCGGTGCGTTTGTTTGCGAATATGCTCGCTGGGCATATCACGCTGAAAGTATTTGGCGGGTTCGTCGCCTTGCTGCTCGGTTCTGGCACGATTGCGCTGTCGGTATTGTCTTTGCTGCCGATGGCGGCGACGACATTGCTGTTCGCGTTTGAATTGCTGGTGGCGGTGCTGCAAGCCTATGTGTTTGCCATTCTCGCGAGCGTCTATCTGAATGACGCTTTGCATCCGGGCCACTAATAAATATCCAACAACAGATAGTTGCCCACTTAACTCAACGGAGACAATAAAATGGATCATTCTTCTGCTGCTTATCTTGGTGCAGGCATTGCAGCTATCGGCATGGGTGCCGCAGCTATCGGTGTCGGCTTGATTTTCGGAAACTTCCTGTCGGGCGCGTTGCGCAACCCGTCGGCTGCTGATTCGCAGTTCGGTCGCGCTTTCATCGGCGCCGCACTGGCTGAAGGCCTCG
This sequence comes from Hyphomicrobiales bacterium, assembly GCA_019075865.1. Lineage (GTDB taxonomy): Bacteria > Pseudomonadota > Alphaproteobacteria > Rhizobiales > Beijerinckiaceae > REEB77. The sequence goes on from JAGXAN010000003.1 coordinate 109,658, forward strand.
GCATTTTCGCGTTCCTCGTCGCAATTTTGCTGCTCTTCGTTGTAAAATAAGCAAATTTATCCTGGCTGCGCGGTAACCCGCGCAGCCCTTGCATATGGGTTCTAGGATGGCAAATCAGGAATTAGCCGCGACGACCACCGCCAATGGTGGGGCCGCACCCGAAGGTGGCGCGTTTCCGCCGTTCGACTCGTCGTATTTTTCATCGACGCTGATCTGGCTGGCGCTGACGTTTGGTCTGTTGTTCCTGCTGATGTCGCGTGTGGCCCTGCCGCGCGTCGAGGGCATTCTTGGGGATCGCCGCAAGAAGATCGACGATGATCTGAACGCCGCCCGCCTCGCCAAGCAGCAAGCCGATGCGGCTTTTGCCGCCCATGCCAAGGCTTTGGCCGATGCCCGCAGCAATGCCCAATTGCTGGCCCAACAGGCCCGCGATGCGCAAAATGTCCAGAACGAAGCGAAGCGCGCCGAACTGGAAAAGAATTTGGGCGCCAAACTCGCCAGCGCCGAAGCCAAGATCGCCCAGACCAAGACCGCGGCCATGGCCAATGTCGGTGCCATTGCCCATGAAACGGCAAGCGCGATCTTCGAGAAGTTAACCGGGCAGGCAGCGGATGCCGATGCCCTGCATGCGGCCCTTGCCGCGAAACAGTCTTAAGGAACGGGTGACATGGAGTTCAATGCAGAATTTTTCGTCGCCGTCGCGTTTGTGCTTTTCCTGTGCGGAATGGCCTATCTCGGCGTTCACGGAAAAATCGGGGCGGCGCTGGATGCGCGGGTGAAAGCCATCGTCGACGAACTGGAACAGGCCAAGAGCCTGCGCAAGGAAGCGGCGGCGCTGTTGGCCTCCTTTGAGGCCAAAAGGGTGGCGGCGGAAGCGGAAGCCGCGAGCATTGTCTCGCAGGCCAAGGCCGAAGCCGAGGTATTTGCCAAGGAAGCCGAAGCCCGCATCAATGAATTCATCCATCGTCGCACGGCGCAGGCCGATGCCAAGATCGCCATAGCCGAATCGCAGGCGGCCAATGAAGTGCGCGCCAGCGCGGCGGATGCTGCGGTGCGCGCCGCTGGAACCGTGCTGCAAGCCCATGCCAATGGCCCCGCCGGTGCCAGCTTCATCGAGAAGGGCATTGCCGATCTTAAGTCCCTGATGAATTGATCATCCGGGTTTTGGCTTAGCCTGTTTCTGCCAATGGCACCGACGGTGCAGCGCTTCGCCTTTTTGTAACGGAGGTTTGCTTTGGGTATTGAGAATGATTCGGTCGAAGCAGGCCCGTTGAAGGCGTTTATTGAACGCATCGAGCATCTGGAAGAGGAAAAGCGCACGATTTCCGACGATATCAAGGAAGTCTATGCGGAAGCCAAAGGCTCGGGCTACGATATAAAAATCGTCCGCAAAATCATATCGCTACGTCGGCAGGACAAGGAAAAGCGCCGCGAAGAAGAAGAAATTCTCGGGCTTTATCTGTCCGCGCTGGGCATGGACGCCTGATCGGGCGCCAAACAGCTTGCTTTTGCAACTATTTTCCCTAGATGATAATCTGACATGCCGCTAACAGCCTTAGCTGCAGAAAAGTAACGAGACCAAGCACTGGCGTTGGCTGCATCTTTAGGGGGATGGCGTGGATTGGGATAAGCTGCGGATTTTTCACGCGGCAGCGGATGCAGGATCTTTTACCCATGCGGGCGAGGCTTTGGGGCTGAGCCAGTCAGCTGTCAGCCGCCAGGTAAGTGCACTCGAGCAGGATCTCGAAGTGCCCTTGTTCCATAGGCACGCGCGTGGGCTGATTTTGACCGAGCAGGGCGAAATGCTGATGCGCACGGTCAAGGAAGTGGTGACCAAACTGGACACCGCCAAGGCGCGGCTGACCGACAACCGCGAGCGGCCAAACGGCGAACTCAAAATCACCACCACTTTCGGCATTGGCACCAATTGGCTGGTGCCCCGGCTTGGCGAATTTCTGGAGCTTTATCCGGAGGTCAAGCTGCGGGTGCTGCTGACCGATGAGGAACTGGATCTGGCGATGCGCGAGGCCGATGTCGGGATAAGGGTGCGCGAGCCGGTGCAACCGGACCTCATTCGCCGCCGCCTTTTTACCGTGCATTTTCACGCCTATGCCTCGGCCGATTATCTGAAACGGCACGGGCAGCCGACGACTTTTTCCGAACTCGACCAGCATCGCCTGCTGGTTTACGGCGGCAGCGGGCCGGGGGCTTTCATCAACAATAATCCATTGCTGGAGGGAGGCCGCGAGCCACGCAATCCGCGGGTTCCGGCATTGAATATCAATAATGTGACGGCGCTGCGCCAAGCGGTGGAAAACGGCGTTGGCATTGCGCTCCTGCCCGATTATCTGGCCGAAGCCAGTGGTAACCTGGTGCGGCTGATGTCGGAAATCCAGATGCCGGAGCTTGAGTGCTATCTGGTGTACGCCGAGGAAATGAAATCGGTGGCGCGGGTGCAGGTTTTCCGTGATTTTCTGGTGGCAAACGCGCAGCGCTGGCGGCATTAAAACCGCGCTGCGCATTTGGTGCATGATACGCATGCAAAATTCGGTCTTGCCAGCATCGGTGTGAGTAGGCATTTTGGAGGGGTCGAGCAAGGAATTGCCTGCCCCCCCAGGCCTCTATCCCATGCCTTGCTCGACTTTTTTTCCAGACCTTTTTTGAGCCTTTTCGGACGCTCTAGCGGTAGAGTGGCAATTTTTCCATGCCTTTGTAAAGGCTGGCCACCTGATCTTCGTAACCGTTGAACAGCAAGGTGGGCTTGCGCTCCATCGTTCCCAGAATTCGTTCCGACGCCTGGCTCCAGCGCGGGTGGGGCACGGCAGGGTTCACATTGGCCCAGAAGCCATATTCATTGCTGGCAATCTGCTGCCAGAAATTATTGGGCTGCTGGGTTACGAAGCTGATTTTGGTGATGGACTTGATCGATTTGAAGCCATATTTCCACGGAACCGCCAACCGCATCGGCGCGCCAAATTGCTTGAGCAAGGGTTTGCCGTAAGCGCCGGTGACCATAAATGCCAATTCATTGGTGGCTTCCGCCATGGTCAGACCCTCGATATAGGGCCAGGGATAAAATGGCATTTCTTGCCCTGGCGCCATTTTCGGGTCGAGGAAGGTTTCCATCTGGATGTATTTGGCCTCCGGTTTGGGCTTGGCAAACGCGATGAGTTTGGCCAGCGAAAAGCCGGTCCATGGAATGGTCATGGACCATGCCTCAACGCAGCGGTGCCGATAGAGGCGCTCCTCAAGCGGCATGGCTTTGATGAGATCGTCGACGTCGAGTTTCATCGGCTTTTCAACGAGGCCGTCAATGGTGATCTGCCAAGGGTGCGGCTCCAACTGCTGGGCAGCGGCGGAGATGGTCTTATCGGTGCCATACTCATAAAAATTGTTGTAATGGGCGTTGGTGCTTTCGGGCGTCAGCGGACGATCCAGTTTGAATGCGTCGTTGCGTTTGGCCGGGTAGAGACTGGCCGTCGGGTCTGCTTCGGCCGCCGCCAACACCTGGGTTGCGGCCAGGCTGGCCACGGCACCTGCACCAAGGCCGCGCAAAATGTCGCGCCGGTTGAGGAAAAAGGCCTCGGGTGTTGCCTCGCGTTCTGGAATTTCCCAAGACTTGCGGCTGCGAATCAACATGATCAAAAACTCCCGGATGTGACGCCCCATGGCGGTGTCATGCGCTCAACATAGGGCGGAGCGAGGGGCTCGGCAAATCACGAGGTTGCGATTGAAATGTAATAAAAATCTTACTTTTGCCGCGTTGCAGCCTTTTGGCCGCCTGTTTGGGGGTGGATGTTGGGCAATGTGATCGCGTGTTGAATGAATGCCATTTGCCGCAAAGCATTAGCCCCCCAGCCTACCGGTGGAGGGCATTTGTTCCGCCCTTTTGGGTGTGTGATCCACAGACCGACGGTGAGATTACTCCCGTCGGTCTTTTTTTGCCTGTCTCTGGCCCATGCATGTGGCGAAAGTGACGGTAAAATGCGGCTCATTTTCGCATTATTACTTGAAAAAACCGGCTTCAACAGCGATATCAGCGGCAGCGCATGACGGGCTGTGCGCTTTTCCAATTCATGAATAAGAGGTCATTGTGAGCGAAGTGGACAATAATGCGAAGGTCGCGACGCCGCGCGCCTTTGAAGCGGATGTTTCGCGTCTTCTGCACCTGATGGTGCATTCGATTTATTCAGATCGCGATATTTTTGTGCGCGAACTGATCTCCAATGCGGCGGACGCTTGTGAGAAATTGCGCTACGAGGCATTGGCCAACCCTGCCCTGAAGCAGGAGGATAGCCAATTTTCCATTGAAATCACCGCCGACAAGGCCGCCAAGACGCTTCAGTTTGCGGATAACGGCATTGGCATGAGCGAGACGGAACTGGCCAGCGCGCTGGGCACGATTGCCAGCTCCGGCACCAAGGCGTTTCTCGACAAGCTGGGTGCGAGCGAAGGCGAGGGCAAGGTTGCGCCTGAATTGATCGGCCAGTTTGGTATAGGTTTTTATTCCGCGTTTATGGTGGCGAGCCGGGTGGAAGTATTCTCGCGCCGGGCCGGCGAGGCGGGCGCGCATGTCTGGCGCTCCGAAGGCAAGGGCAATTACACGATTGAGCCGGTGGATGTGGCGCAGGCACCGGTGCATGGCAGCCGGGTGGTGCTCCATATGAGCGATGAAGCGCTGGAATATCTCGAAAGCTACCGGATCGAGGGCATTGTGCGCGAACATTCGGGCGCGGTGGCGATTCCGATTGATTTCATCGAAGAGCCGGGCAAGGAGCCGCGCCGGATTGGGGAAGGCGTGGCCCTGTGGGCCAAGCCCAAGAGCGCGGTGACGGAGGCTGAATACAAGGATTTTTATCAGTCGCTCGCCGGGCAGTTTGATGAACCGGCGCTGACCATGCACTGGCACGCCGAAGGCCGCCACGAATATCACGCGCTGGCGTTTATTCCCGGTTCGCGGCCGATGGATTTGTTTGATCCGGCGCGCAAGAGCCGGGCCAAGCTTTATGTGCGCCGGGTGCTGATCACCGGCGACGCCCATATTCTGCCAGGTTGGCTGCGCTTCGTGCGTTCGGTGGTGGATTCCAGCGATTTGCCGTTAAATGTCTCGCGCGAAATGATTCAGGAGAGCCCGGTTTTCGGGGCGATTCAGAAGGGCGTTACCAATCGCGTCGTTCAGGATTTGACCAAGCTGGCGGAGACGGATGCGCAGGCCTATGGCAAGATTTGGGACAATTTTGGCGCGGTAATCAAAGAGGGGCTCTATGAAGATTACGAGCGCCGCGACGCGCTTTTGAAACTGGCGCGTTTTGCCACCGCCAGTGCACCGGATGGCAAAACCACGCTGGCCGAATATATTGCGGGGCTGAAAGAGAACCAGACCGCGATTTACTATCTGGTGGGTGAGGATATCAAGCGTCTGGCTTCCAGCCCTCAGCTTGAAGGTTTTCGCGCGCGCGGGATAGAGGTCTTGTTGTTGCCCGATGCGGTCGATGCGTTCTGGGTGCAAAATGCGGTTGGCTATGAGGGCAAACCGTTCAAATCGGTGACGCAAGGGGCGGCCGACATCAAGAGCATCCCGCTTAAGGAAGGGAGCGAGCCCGAGCCTGCAGCCGAAGTGAGCGCGGCCATTGCCGGGCTGTTGACGCGCATGAAGCAGGTGCTGGGCGACGAAGTGGCCGATGTGCGGGTCTCTGAGCGGCTCTCGACCAGTGCCGCCTGTCTGGTTGCGCCCGAATCAGGGCCGGACCGGCGTCTGGAGCGGATGCTGGCGGAGCATGGACAATTGGGCGGCATCAGCAAGCCGGTGCTGGAGATCAACCCCGGCCATGCCTTGATGACCAAACTTGGCGCGGCCAGCGATGATGCGTTTGTCGAAGATGCGATCTGGCTGGTTTATGACGAAGCGCGGCTGATGGATGGTGAGCGGCCCAATGATGCGGCGGCATTTGCTGGCCGTCTCGCCCGCGTGCTGACGCGCGCTGCCGGGTAGCACTGGCATGGAGCCGCAAACCACGCGGGCGCAAGCGGTGCGGCAATTGACGGAGACTTTTGGGGCAGCCGGGCTGGAAAGCCCGGCACTGGACGCTCGTCTGCTGGTTTGTGCCGGGCTGGAAATTGACCATGCCGGATTGATCCTGCGCCCGGATTTGCCATTGGGTGTGCAGGCCAGCGTCGTGCAAAGCTATGCGCAGCGGCGGCTGGCGCATGAGCCGGTTTCGCGGATCTTGGGCGAGCGCGAATTCTGGGGGCTGCGGTTTGCGGTCACGCCGGCAGTGCTCGACCCGCGCGCAGATTCAGAAACAATCGTGGAAAGCGCATTGGCCTGCCTTGATGATCGTGGCCGCCGTTGGCGCATTCTGGATATTGGCACAGGATCGGGGGCGCTGCTGGCGGCATTGCTGCATGAATTGCCGCAGGCGAGCGGGCTTGGCATAGATGTGTCGGGGGAAGCCTGCAAGATGGCGCGCGCCAATCTGGCGCAGCTTGGAATGGCAACGCGTGCCAATGTGCGTCATTGCAACTGGGACGATCTGCATGGGCTGGGAATGGACCTGATCGTTTCCAATCCGCCCTATATCGAGGCGCGGGCGATTGCCGGTCTGGCACCCGAGGTGCGGCTTCACGACCCCATGCTGGCGCTGGATGGCGGCGCAGACGGACTGGCGGCTTATCGCGGGTTGATGCCGGTGCTGGCGCGAAACCTGGTGCCGGGCGGGGCAAGCGTGCTGGAAATTGGCGCGGGGCAAGCAGAAGATGTTTGTGCGCTGGCGCAAGCCCAGGGCTTTGCCATAATCGCGCAAACCCCGGACCTCAACCAGATCGTGCGGGCGATCAGTCTGCGACGCCACTGATATTGAGAAAAATGGCGCGCGGCTTTTCAGCTTGGAAGCCTTGATTTTTTTAACTTGGCGAATGACGCAAAAGCGGCTATTGTGATGCGGTAAAAGATGATTTGATTCTGCCTTTCGAGCTTTAGGGCGCAGGAATCAAGCCTCAGGGTGGGCAAGATAGCTTTCATCGAGAGTTGATATTGCTATCGCAATAGCTTGAACGATTAGATCAGGATAGTTGAGATGGTTGGTTGTGCTGGTAGGCACAAATACCGTTTATTTTGCCAAGGTCGAACCTGATTGGTGAGAGACCTTTGGCGAACCCGCATCTTAAAGAAATTTGGATCCAATGCTGGCAACAGCGTCACTGTGGCGCATCCGGTCTTGGAAGTTGATGCAAGCTAAGGGTATTCTATGAGACAAGGTCAAAATAAGCGGATGCGCGGCCGCAACAATAATAATAACAACAACCGCCGCGGCCCCAACCCACTCACGCGCTCCTATGAATCCAATGGGCCGGATGTCAAAATTCGTGGCACGGCGCATCATGTGGCGGAAAAATACCTGCAATTAGCTCGCGACGCGCAGACCTCCGGGGATCCGGTGATGGCAGAGAGCTATCTGCAACATGCCGAGCATTATTTCCGGCTTATCGCCAGTGCGCAATTGCAGCAGCAACAGGCGCAATCGGGCACGGCTTCCACCGGCGAGGGGGATGACGAAGGGGATGATGATGACGATTTTGGCGGATTGCCGGATCGGTTTGCGTCACCCCAGGAGCGGCCAGCGCCGCAACCGGCCCTGGCCCAGCCCGCGCTGGCACCGCAGGGTGAGCGCCCGAATTATAATGGCGAGCGTGCGGACAGCAATCGGCAGGATGTGAACCGGCAAGATTCAAACCGGCAAGATCCAAACCGGCAAGATCCAAACCGGCAAGACAATAATCGTCAGCGCACGGATCGTAATTTCTATCAGGACCGCAATTATGCGGATCGCAATGGTCAAGACCGCAACGGCCAAGACCGCAATGGTCAAGACCGGAACAATCAAGACCGGAATAATCCGAACCAGCAGCGTTACCCGCGCGACCAGCAGCGCCGCCCGCGTGATTTCCGCTATGATCAACCAAGGCAAGATCAACCGAGGCAAGATCAGCCCAGACAGGATCAACCAAGGCAAGATCAGCCAAGGCAGGATCAACCCAGACAAGATCAGCCGCGCGCTGAAAATTTCCGTGGTGATTACAATCGTTCCGAGAGTGCCCGCAATGAGGCACCGCGCGACAATGGTGTGCAGGGCGAAGCCCGAAGCGAGGCGCGCGCTGTTCAAGTTGAGCCCGTGGATGTAGCGGCTTTGCCCGCTTTCATCACCGCGCCGCGCGGGATTGAGACGTCGGCCGCTTCCAGTTCAGGTGCTGGCGAGGCCGCATCCGAGACTTTGGGTGCACGCCCGCGTCGCCGCCGTCGCACGCGCGAGGAGATCGATGCGGACAATGCCGCCGCTGCTGCCAAGGCCGAAATCGCCGATTAGGCGGTTCTGGCCCCATGGGGCCAACCGGTTTGGCCGCGTTCATGCATGGGGCTTGCAGGCGGATGCTGTTATTGGCATCATGAGCTTGGAGGCGAAGCATGAGCCAAAATGGTGAGGAGGTGGATATCGATCCGCCTTTCAATGGCGGGATGGGTGAAGAACCCGCGGGCGCGGTGACTCCCATGGCCCCGCATATGGCAAAGGCGCAGCGCCATTCGTCTGGCGCGCGTGTCAGTTTTGATCTTTCCGAGCTTCGTGAAATTCTCAACCTCTATGGCCGCAAGGTGGCGGAAGGGGAGTGGCGTGACTATGCCATGGATTTCAACCTGGAGCGGGCGGTGTTTGCGGTGTATCGCCGCGCTTCTGAAAACCCGATATACCGCATTGAGAAGGAGCCAGCACTGGCGCGCAAGCAAGGTGCCTTCAGCGTGGTAAGCGCACATGGCCTGGTGCTGCGGCGCGGGCAGGAGTTGAAGCGGGTGCTGGCGGTATTGGAGAAGAAGCCGAAACTGGTGGCCTGGTAGGGCGCAAGTGCTGGCCCAAAAAAAAGCCCCCTGAGAAGGGGGCTTTTCCTTTTGACTTGTGGGTGGTTAACGGCGATCGCCGAAAATCATCAGCAACGACTGGAAGATGTTGATGAAGTCGAGATAGAGCATCAAGGCACCGTTGATCGACTTTTTGGCCGCCATCTCGGTGCTGTCGCTTTCCATGTACATTTCCTTGATCGCCTGCGTATCCCAAGCGGTGAGGCCGGAGAAGATCAGCACGGAAATCACGGAGAGTGCATATTGGAAGGGGCCGCTATGCACGAACAAATTCACCACCGAGGCAATGACCAACCCGATCAGCGCCATATAGAGGAACGAACCCATGGCCGAGAGGCTGCGCGTGGTGGTGTAGCCATAGAGGCTCAAGGCGCCAAAGGTTGCAGCCGTCACGAAAAAGGCGTTGGCCACGGACGAGCTTGTGTAAACCAGCAGCAGGATCGAGGTCGAAAGGCCCATGGCGGCGGCAAAGGCGTAGAAACTCACCCGTGCGGTGGCAGCCGACATTCGGTTGAGGCCCACGGATAGAAACATCACAAAGCCGAGCGGCGCCAGAATGATAAGCCAATGCAGCGGCCCCACATAGATGGTGCGCCCAAAATCGGTAAGGGCCATGTGGCCATTCACGTTCGTGGTGCCCAGCATATTGGCGGCATAAGCGACAAGGCCCGTGATCGCGAGGCCACTTGCCATGTAATTATACACGCCCAGCATATAGCTGCGCAGGCCCTGATCGAGTGTCGCTGAACTTGCCCTGGTCGCAGCAGCTCCGAAGCGGGAAGTTGCGTTACGGTCATAGTCAGACATCAAAGATCTCCAAAATTATCGCACCGAAACTACGGCGCTTGAGCAGAATATGGATGGTTGGGGCGAAAACTGCAAGGGCTGGATAATTTGTCGCAGATTCGCCTGAAGCGAAAGCGCCCCAATCGCCCATTTTTCGCTCTATACCATAGATAAGCTTGCCAATGGATCGACTTTTCTGGCAAGGTCATCTGCACATCGGGTGCGTCTGCGAAGGGCAGGCTGCCTGGACGGGATTAAATTGATGATGAACCGATATGAGCGCATGCCGATCCCGCAAACCGAAGCGGATGTCGCCTATCTGGATGGCGAATACCGCATCCGCAAGCCGGGAACCTATGTGCGTTGCGCGGTGACCGGCCAACCGATTCTGCTCGAAGACCTGCGATACTGGAATGTTGATTTGCAGGAGGCCTATGCCAGTCCGCAGGCCAAATTGCAGCGTCTGCAAAAGGTGGCGCCACGCCGCGCCTGAAATGCGGGAGGCTGGCTGGCATTGGTGCCGCAAAATCGCTATATACGGGGCAAGAGGTTGTAACCGCGACCGGAAATGACAATTTCGAACCAAAGGAACAGGCCATGACCAATACCAATGACATGATCAAGAATGAAATCGCCTCGCAGGATGTTGTCGTGTTCATGAAGGGCACGCCGCAGTTTCCGCAATGTGGTTTCTCGGGGCAGGTGGTGCAGATTCTGGATTACCTCGGTGTGCCATTCAAGGGCATCAATGTGCTCGACAATGCGGAAATCCGCCAGGGCATCAAGGATTTTTCAAACTGGCCGACGATTCCGCAGGTCTATGTGAAGGGTGAGTTTGTGGGCGGCTGCGACATTGTGCGCGAAATGTTTCAGTCGGGTGAGCTTGCCAGCCACCTGTCCGAAGCTGGCGTCATCGGCAAGCAGGCGGCAAAGGCCTGACAATCAGGCTTGAAATTCGGGCCGCCTTTGGATGGTTTCTCTTCCTAAGGTAGTGGTTGCGCCATCAAATTGGATGGCGCATGCTGATTCAATTCCGTTTTTGGTCTTTGGAGTAGTTCAATGTCGTCTAAGGAAATCGTCATCGTCGGTGCCTCGCGAACCGCAGTAGGTTCGTTCAACGGCGCGTTTGGTTCAGTTTCGGCGCATGAACTGGGTGCTGCCGCCATTGTGGCCGCTTTGGCACAGGCGAAGGTCGCGGGCGGCGAAGTTGACGAAGTCATCCTTGGCCAGGTTCTGGCGGCAGCCCAGGGCCAGAACCCGGCGCGTCAGGCGGCGATGAAGGCCGGTGTGCCGCAGGAAAAGACAGCGTTCAATCTCAACCAATTGTGCGGTTCGGGTCTGCGCGCGGTGGCATTGGGCATGCAGCAGATCGCGCAGGGCGATGCCAATATTATCGTGGCGGGCGGGCAGGAGAGCATGTCCATGGCACCGCACGCCGCTTATTTGCGTGCCGGCACCAAGATGGGCGACATGAAGTTCACCGATACCATGCTTAAAGATGGCCTGATCGACGCTTTCCATGGCTACCATATGGGCACGACTGCCGAGAACATCGCGGCCAAATGGCAGATCAGTCGTGACGAACAGGACAAATTCGCGCTGGGCTCGCAAAACAAGGCGGAAGCCGCGCAAAAGGCCGGCCGCTTCAAGGATGAAATCGTGCCTTTCACGATCTCCACGCGCAAGGGTGATGTGGTGGTGGATCAGGACGAATATATCCGCCCCGGCACGACGCTGGAGATGTTGACCAAGTTGCGTCCGGCGTTTTCCAAGGAAGGCACGGTTACGGCCGGCAATGCCTCTGGCCTCAATGACGGCGCTGCAGCGCTGGTGCTGATGAGTGCCGAAGAAGCGCAAAAGCGCGGGTTGACGCCTTTGGCCCGGATCGTCTCGTGGGCGACCGCCGGTGTTGATCCGGCCCTGATGGGTTCAGGCCCGATCCCGGCTTCGCGCAAGGCGCTGGAGCGGGCCGGCTGGAAAGTGAAGGACCTCGATCTCGTGGAGGCCAACGAGGCTTTCGCAGCGCAGGCGCTGGCCGTGAACAAGGACATGGGCTGGGATCCCTCGATCGTCAACGTCAACGGCGGCGCGATTGCCATTGGTCACCCGATTGGTGCCTCTGGCGCGCGCGTGCTGACCGGCTTGCTGTATGAGATGCGCCGTCGTGATGCCAAAAAGGGCCTGGCCACGCTTTGCATCGGTGGCGGTATGGGAATTGCGCTCACCGTCGAGCGCTAAGCTAGGGCCAAGGATCGGCGCAAGATCGATCTTTACAGGAAACGTCATCACTAAAACAGGAGGGTAGCATGGCTCGTGTGGCAGTCGTCACGGGGGGAACGCGTGGTATAGGCGCAGCCGTATCCAAGGCGTTGAAAGAGGCGGGTTACAAGGTTGCCGCCATTTATGCCGGCAATGATGAGGCCGCAAAGTCATTCCATACCGAAACCGGCATTGCCGTGTACAAATGGGATGTCTCCAGCTTTGAAGCCTGCACAGCCGGATTGGCGAAAGTGGCGGCCGAAATGGGGCGCGTGGAAGTGCTGGTCAATAATGCCGGGATCACGCGCGATGGCATGTTCCACAAGATGACGGCCGAGCAATGGTATGCCGTCATCAACACCAATCTCAATTCGCTGTTCAACATGTGCCGTCCGGTGATTGATGGGATGCGGGAAGGCAATTTCGGGCGCATCATCAATATTTCGTCGATCAATGGCCAGAAGGGCCAGATGGGGCAGACCAATTATTCGGCCGCCAAGGCTGGCGATATTGGTTTCACCAAGGCGCTCGCCCAGGAAAATGCCAGAAAGGGCATTACGGTCAACGCTATCTGCCCCGGCTATATCGGCACAGAAATGGTGCGGGCCGTGCCCAAGGAAGTGCTGGAAAAGAACATTTTGCCGCAAATTCCAGTGGGCCGCTTGGGCGAACCGGAGGAGATCGCGCGTTGCGTGGTGTTTCTGGCGTCCGACCAGTCCGGGTTCATCACCGGTTCCACCATGACCGTCAATGGCGGGCAATATATGATCTAGCGACCATGGGGCCCCTGCGCGCGGCGGATTGGCACATTTGGCCAGCCACGCGCGGGGCGCTTCAGGTTCCGGTGGCGAGCAGGTTTTGCTCGCGATGCCAGCCTTGCAGGAATTGCCGGCACCAGCGCAGCACATCGGCATCATACTGGAACCAGCCCTGCAAATGCTGTTCGCGGGTCTGGGCACCGGGACTTTTCATGCGGTCAGCGGCGATGGTCGTCCAGCGGCACATCATGGCGTAGGTGACTTCGGGGTGGAACTGTATGGCGCAGGCCGTCTCCCCATATTCATAGGCCTGCACCGGAAAATCGCCGCCCTCGGCCAGCAAGGTTGCGCCCTGGGGCAGGGTGAAGCCTTCGCGATGCCATTGATAGACGTGGCGGGGCAATAAGGCATGGGCACAGTCGCAACGGATGGTATCGCTGGGCTGCAAGGGATAATAGCCAATCTCGACGCGGCCATCCTCGCGCGCGTAAACCCGCCCGCCCAGATAGCGGGTCAATAATTGCGCGCCAAGGCAAATGCCCAGAAAGGGCTTCTTTTCCTTCAGTGGCACGCCAATCCAGTCAATCTCGGTATGGATGAATTCATCGGTATCATTGGCGCTCATCGGCCCGCCAAAGATGATCGCCCCGGCATGGTCGCGCATGTGGCCTGGCAGCGGGTCTCCGAAGCGAGGGCGGCGAATGTCGAGCGCAAAGCCCTGTTCCAGCAGCAACCGCCCAACGCGGCCAGGGGTTGAATGTTCCTGATGCAGAATGATGAGAATTTTAGGGGCAGGTCGCATCACATCATTTCAGCCTTTGGCTGGGCCAAGGTCAAGCATTATCCCGGCGCATTCCTTGCATCCATGCAATAATGGGCAGCAAAATTGCGTGTGGTGAAAACCGGGTCGCAAAGGCAAGCACCCGATTGGCCATGCCGGCAACGACAACGCGCCGTCCCGCCATCAGGGCATCGTAGCCGATTTGCGCCACGCTGCGTGCCGACATCATCGACATTTTTGAGAGCAGCATATTGGGGTCAAAATGGGCGCGGGTCTGGAATTCGGTTTGGGTCGGGCCGGGACACAGGGCCGTCACCTGCACGCCCTTGCCACGCAATTCCTGCGTCATGGCCTCGCTGAAGGAGAGCACGAAAGCTTTGGTCGCGTAATAGACGGCAAGCCCGGGGCCGGGCAAGAAAGCGGCGGTGGAGGCCACATTGAGGATTTTGCCGCGCACCGCCAGCAATTGCGGCAGGCAGGCGAGGGTGAGATCGGTGAGGGCGCGCACATTGACATCAACCGAGGCGACTTGTGCGCCCCGATCCAGGGTCGCCGCTTCGCCCGAGAAGCCAAAACCGGCGTTGTTAACAAGGATTTCCACGCTGGCCCCCGCGCTGGCGAGCGCCGCCAGCACTTGATCGGCAGCATCGGGCTTGGCGAGATCGCAGGTGAGCACCAGCGGGCGCGGGCGACCGGTTGCGCTGATTTCGTCCGCCAATTGGTCGAGGCGGGCGGTGGTGCGGGCAACCAGCGCCAGATCATGGTTGTTTTGCGCAAAAATCCGGGCCAGCTCCGCGCCGATGCCGCTTGACGCGCCCGTGATGAGGGTGACCCTGCGCCCTGAATTTTCCATCTTGAATGCCCCATTTTCAACCATTGCCCGGTGAGATTCGCACAAGTCGCAAGCCAGTGCAATTACACCGCTTGCCGGGAGGCCCGTGGTTTGGCAAAAGTGCTACAACTATTGCGGATGAAAGATTTTCAAATGAGTTTTATGCGCCTTTATGGGCGGGTGCTGGCGCAAATTGGCGAGCAATGGCGGCTGGCTGTGGTATTGGCGCTGGCCAATGTGGCTCTGGCGATTGCGCAATTTGCCGAGCCGGTGCTTTTTGGCCGAATCATTGACCAATTGGCGCTTGCGCAGGCCGCAGCGCGGCTTCCCACTTTTGCGGAATTGCGGCCGCTGGCGGGAGCTTGGGTCGGCTTTGCCATATTCACGATTGTGGCGGGGGTTCTGGTGGCGCTTTATGCCGACCGGTTGTCACATCAGCGCCGCCTTATCGTGATGTCGCGGTTTTTCGATCATGTGCTGAGCCTGCCGATGGCGTTCCACGCGACGACCCATTCGGGCCGATTGCTGAAAGTGATGCTGGAGGGTGCCGACGGCATGTTCAACCTCTGGCTCTCGTTCTTTCGCCAGAACTGCGCTTCGCTGACGGCCATGGTCGTGCTGCTGCCAATGACCATGTTTCTGAATTGGCGGCTGGGCGGGGTGCTGTTGTTGCTGGTGATCCTGTTCGGGATTCTTACGGGATATGTGGTGCGGCGCACCGAAGCGCTGCAATTGCGTGTGCAGCATTATCACAGCGAACTGGCCGAACATGCGTCTGACGCTCTGGGCAATATTGCGGTAATCCAGAGTTTTACGCGGACGGGGGCCGAAGCGCGGGCCTTGCGGTTTATTTCCCGGGACTTGCTGGAGGCGCAAATGCCGGTGCTCTCGTGGTGGGCGATGGCATCCGTGGCCACGCGTGCTGCCTCAACCCTGTCGATGCTTGCCATATTTGCGCTGGGGGTATGGCTGCATATCCGGGGCCAGGCCAGCATTGGCGCGATCGTAACATTCATGAATTTTGCCGGGTTGCTGATTGGGCGGCTGGAGCAGGTGGTTGGCTTTTTCAACGTGCTGATGGCGCAGGCACCCAAATTGCGCGACTTTTTTACCGCGCTCGATACCGAACCGGCGATTGTTGACCGGCCTGACAGCATTAACCCAGGTCGACTTGTCGGTGCGGTGAAGTTCTCGCGCGTGGGTTTCACCTATGACAAGCGCCGATCGGCGGTGCATGAACTGAGCTTTGAAGTGCAACCGGGGCAAACGATTGCCTTGGTAGGGGCAACGGGTTCGGGCAAATCCACGGCGATGAATTTGCTTTACCGGGCGTTTGACCCGGAAACGGGGACGATCAGCATTGACGGGCGGGACATTCGCGACATCAAGCTCGCCAGCCTGCGCGCCAATATCGGCGTCGTGTTTCAGGAGCCGATGCTATTTGCGCGTTCACTGGAGGAGAATTTGCGGATTGGCAAGCCCAATGCCAGCGTGGCGGAATTGACGCTGGCGCTGGAGCGGGCGCAGGCCAGCGAATTTGTCGGGCGACAGGCGGATGGGCTGGCCACGCAGGTGAGCGAGCGCGGACGCAGCCTTTCGGGTGGCGAGCGGCAAAGGCTGGCCATTGCCCGGGCGCTGCTCAAGGATCCGCCGATCATGATTTTTGATGAGGCCACCAGCGCGCTGGATGCGCATACCGAGCAGCAATTGCAGTTGGCCCTGGACGCGGCCACGGCGGGGCGCACCACATTTGTCATCGCCCATCGGCTCGCCACCATTCGCAACGCCGACCGGATTCTGGTATTTGATGCAGGGCAGGTGGTGGAAAGCGGCAGTTTTGATGAGCTGGTTGCCATGGATGGCGTATTCGCGCGGCTGGCGCGGGCGCAGTTCATGACGACGGCTTAAGCTTCGCCCGCATAAACATCGCCCGCATAAACATAGCCCTGGCCTATTCGGCGGCGGCCTTGGCTGCCTCGCCCATGCCGTTCTTGCTGATCTCGCGTGCGGCTGGCGCGTGATCGCGGTCATGGCCGTGGTCGCGTGAAATCAGCGTGTAAATCGCGGGCGTGACAAAGAGCGTGAACAGTGTGCCGATGGCCATGCCGGAGCCGATGACAATGCCAATATCGGCGCGGCTGCGGGCGCCGGCACCCGAGGCGAAGATCAGCGGGATCATGGAGACGACCATGGCGGCGGTGGTCATCAAAATCGGGCGAAGGCGCACGCCTGCGGCATGTTCAATGGCACCGCGATGACTGTAACCTTCCTCAGCCTGCAAGCGGTTGGCAAATTCCACCATCAAAATGCCGTGCTTGGAAATCAGCCCGATCAAGGTGACCAGCCCGATTTGCGTATAAATGTTGATGGAGCCGCGCTGGGCAAAGCTCAGGATCATCAAAGGCAGCAGCGCCCCGAACATGGAAGTTGGCAGCGCGATCAAAATCACGAATGGATCGCGGAAGCTTTCAAATTGCGCGGCCAGCACCAGAAAAATCACGATGAGCGCGAAAATGAAGGTGACAACCAGCGTATTGCCTTCCTGCACGAATTGGCGCGAATCGCCCTGGTAATCCACGGTAAAGCCAGCGGGCAGCAGCTTTTTTGCCTGATCTTGAAGGAAATTGATGCCCTCACCCAAGGTGCGCCCGGGGAAAGGCACGCCCGAAAGCGTGGCCGAATTCAATTGCTGGAATGTTGTCAGGGCGTTGGGCTGCACATTCTGGGAGATGGTGGCGACGGTTGAGAGTGGCACGAGGCCGCCGGTGGCGGTGCGCAGCTGGAAGCGGGTGATCCAATCGGGTGAATCGCGGAATTTACGCGGCGCCTGCGGTATAACTTCATAGGAGCGGCCATAAAGATCGAAGCGGTTGACCAGATTGCCGCCAAGCATGGTTGCCAGTGTCGTGCCAATATCCTGCATCGAAATGCCCAATTGATTGGCTTTCGATGTGTGGATGGTGACATTGTATTGCGGCGTATCGAATTTCAGGTCGGTGTCGGTGAAAATGAACAGACCACTCTTTTGGGCCTCGGTCTGCAATTTGGCGATGACGCTGGCCAGCTCTTTGTAATCGCCGGTCGAGCGCACCACGAATTGCAAGGGCGGCCCGCCGGTGGAGCCGGGCAGGGGCGGCGGCGAGAATGCCAGCACCGAAGCGCCGGGAATCTGGGCAAAGCGCGTTGAGAGTTCCTGAAGCACATCCTTGGCGGCGCGGGTGCGGTCCGCCCAGTTTTTCAGCAATATGCCAACGAATGCCTGATGCGTGCCGGCGCTGCCGTTGATGGTGAATATGTGGGACTTTTCCGGAATGGTGCTGATGAGACCATTCATCTGCCGCGTCGTCTGCTCCAGATAATCCAGATTGGCATATTGCGGGGTCTTGACCAGCGAGAACAGGATACCCTGATCCTCGGGCGGGGCCAGTTCTTTTGGGGTGGACGCATACATGATGCCGGTAAGCGCCAGCACGCCCACCAGGATCAGGACGGTCAGGGCGCGGAAATTCAGGGTGGAATGCAGGCGGCGCTCGTAAGCTAGGCGCAGGCGCTCGAACAGGCGATCGAGTTTGCCGGCAAGGCCGCCGTCGCCGCTCGGTGCTTTCAGCAATTTAGAGCACATCATTGGCGAAAGCGTGAGGGCTATGAGGCCGGAGACGATGACGGAACCGGCCAGCGTGAAGGCGAATTCGCGAAACAGGGCACCGGTGACGCCGGTAACAAAGCCGATGGGCGCGTAAACGGCGGCGAGGGTCACGGTCATGGTGATGACAGGCGCGGCGATTTCGCGGGCGCCTTTCAGGGCGGCGTCTTGCGGTGACAAGCCTTCCTCGATGTGGCGGTAGATATTCTCCACCACCACAATCGCATCGTCGACGACGAGACCAATGGCCAGCACCAGCGCGAGCAGCGTCAACAGGTTGACCGAATAATTCATCGCCAGCAGCAGGATCATCACGCCGATCAGCGACAATGGAATGGTGACGATCGGGATCAGGGTCGAGCGCAGGTTGCCAAGGAACAGGAAGATGACGACGATGACGATCAGCGCCGCTTCACCCAGGGTCTTTTCAACCTCGAAGATGGAAGCGCGGATGAATTCGGTCGCATCATAGGCAATGTTGCCGGAAAGGCCGGGAGGCAATTCCTTCTGGATGGCGGGGAATGCCTTGCGCACATTGTTGATGACATCAAGCGGGTTGGCGGTCGGGGTGGAGTAAATGCCGACGAAAACCGCCTTGAGGCCGTCAAATACCGAGGATGAATCCGAGCTTTGCGGGCCAAGTTCAATGCGGGCGACATTGCCAAGCCGGATCAGCGTATCGCCATGCACCGCCACCACGAGGCGCGAGAAAGCCTGCGCGCTTTGCAGCGAGGTTTCCGCATTGATGCTGGTTTCGGTGAAATCACCTTTGATCGAGCCCGCAGCCGTGGTGAAATTATTGGTGGTCAGCGCGTTGCGAATATCGGCTGCGGTCACGCCGCGCGCTGCCATTTTGTCGGGGTCGAGCCAGACGCGCATGGCGAAAGTCTGTCCGCCGAGAATTTGGGCGGTGGCAACGCCATCGACGGTTTGCAATTTTGGTTGCACGACGCGGGTCAGATAATCGGTGATCTGCGAGGAATTGAGGTCCTTTGAGTAAAAGGACATATACATCAATGCCGTGCCCTGACCGGTTTGCTTGACGACGACCGGGTCGAGTGCCTCCTTGGGGAGCGTGCTCTTGACCTGATTGATCTTGGAAAGAACGTCGGTAATGGCGCGGTCGGGACTGGCGTTCAGCAGCAGATTGAGCGTGATGGTGGAAACATTCTGCTGCGAATTGGAAACGATCGTGTCAATGCCTTCGGTGCTTGAGACGGCCTGCTGAATGGGAGTGGTGATGAACCCTTGAATCAGTTCGGCGCTGGCCCCCGGATAGGCAGTGGTGATGGTGATGGTGGTGGAGGACAGCTCGGGGTATTGGCGCACCTGCAATTTGGTGATGGCGACAAGGCCGATCAGCAAAATCAGCAGGCTGACGACGGAAGCCAGAACCGGACGGCGAATGAATATGTCGGTAAAGGACATGATGGCGCCTATTGCTCGGGCAATTGTGCAGGGGGCTTCAATACGCCTTCCGTGGTGACAACGACCTTGGCACCGGGTTGAATCTTGATCTGGCCTTCGGTGATGACACGATCGCCGGCCTTGATGCCTTCGACTATGGCAATCCGGTCGCCCTTGATCTCACCGGTGCGCACGAAGCGGCGTTCGGTGGTCAAATCCTGCGACGGGGTGGCGGCTGCCGCTTCGCCGGGCTTGGCTGGCACCGGCACCACCAGAAACACGCTGTCGCCATAGAGCGAGAAAGTGACGGCAGTGCGCGGCACGGTCACGACATCCTGCGGCTTGCCAATATCGAGCGCGACATTGGCGAACATGCCGGGCAGCAGCTTGCGGTCGGGATTGGGGACGGAGGCGCGCAGCGTCACCGCGCGCGTCGCATTGTCGACACGGGTGTCGATGGATTCGACGGTTCCCTCAAATGTCTTGTCGGCATAGGCATCGACCTTGATCGTGACCTTCTGGCCCTTGGAGACCTCGCCGACATTCTGTTCGGGCACCGGAAAATCGACAAACAGCGGGTCGAGGTGGGTCAGGGTCACGAGGCTGAGGCCGGGCGACACATATTGACCGATATCGACCCGGCGCAAGCCAAGGCGGCCGTCAAACGGCGCCACTATCGCCTTTTCATCGATGGTGGCCCGCACACGCTGCACCGCCGCCGCCGCTGAATCGCGGGCGGCCACGGCCGCATCCAGGTTGACCTTGGTGCCGTTGCCGGTTTTCATCAATTGCTGCTGGCGGCTCAGCGACAATTCGTTGTTGGTGAGTGTGGCAAGGTTGGATTTCAGATCCGCCTGCTCGACGCTGTCATCCAGTTGCAGCAGGGGCGTGCCCTTTTTGACCTCGGCACCGGAATGAATTTGAAGGGTTTTGACAATGCCACCCACCTGGGCCGCGACATTGATGCCCTGAACCGGCGAAAACGAACCCACCGCCTGCAAAGCTTGCGACCAGTTTTCAGTCTTGGCGATTTCCACTGCGACAGCTGACGGTGGCGGCACCATCTTGGAGATGATGTTGTGCAACATGACTGGTTTGAAAGCGAACTGGAACCACGCCAGACCGCCGGAGATGGCACCGAGGAACAAAAATACCAAAATGAAGATTATCGCGCGCCGCATTTGCACCCTCGTTCGCAGTTGCCATTGCCAATCCCGCGTCGCGACAAACTATAGGAACCATTGCAATTCGCAAGTCGGATTTGTGCATAGCAGCATTTTTTGGGTCCCGGTCAGCGCAACTCGGCCGGGCATCTGCAGGGCGCTCGCTTGCACCTGCGGCATAAATCGGGCGCAAATCACTTGCGTTTGACAAATAATATCGCAAAACTGTCATGATAGTCTATGGTCTTAGTTCAGGAGTTGCCACATGCCGTCATCGAAATCCGAAGTGCGGATGATGATTCCCGATCTGGCCGGAAAAGTGGTGCTGATCACCGGCGCTTCCACGGGTATCGGTGCCGCGCTGGCGCTGGCTTTCAGCCAGCAGGGTTGCAAGATCGGTCTGCATTATCATGCGAGCGTCCAGGAAGCCGAGGCCCTGCGCGACAAAATCGAGAAAAAGAAGGGCGAGGTTTATCTGGTGCGCGGCGACATTGCCGACCCGCTGGAGGTGGAACGCGTTGTGGGCCAAACCGCGTCGCACTTTGGCCGGTTGGACGGGTTGATCAACAATGCCGGGGGTATGCTGGGCCGGGTGCCGACGGTTTCGGTGACGGATGAGCATTATGATGCAGTGATGGACCTGAACGCTCGCTCGGTGCTGGTGGCGACGCGTGCTGCCTACCCTTATCTGCGCAAGCGCGGCGGGTTTATCATCCACACCAGTTCGATTGCGGCGCGAACCGGGGGCAGCGGCGGCGCGGTGCTCTATGCCGCCAGCAAGGGCTTTGTTTCCGCGCTGACCCACGGCCAGGCCAAGGAATTGATCGCCGACAAAATCCGCGTCAACGCGGTGGCGCCGGGGGTGATTTCGACACCCTTCCACCAGCGCTATTCAACGCCCGCGCAATTGGCGGCCATGCAGTCCAGCATCCCGCAGGGGCGGCTTGGCACGGCGGAGGATTGCGTGGGGGCCTATCTGTTTCTCGCCTCGGAAATGCTCAGTGGTTATATTGTCGGGCAGGTGATCGAGGTAAACGGCGGCCAGTTGACGCCGTAATCGCTTGCGATCCAGGCGACATCATTGGCAGGCGAAGCTCGCGGCAGATTCGACATCGCCGCCCTTGTAGCGGGCGATTTTGGGCCAGGGGCATAACGGGCGGGTGCGCGTCGGACTCCAGTTGGCGGGCACTTCCTTGTTATCGGCGCGCACATGAGCGATCAGCTTTTGTGGTGCCACCCCTTTTTCCGCCCAGTTGACCATGGCATCCAGCGCGTCAAAACCGTCCGTGGCAGGGCCACCCACGCAATGGTTCATGCCGGGCACCGCAAACAGGCGGGCAAATTGGTCGGCCTTGCCATTGTCGTTGGCGTTGAGATGCTCATACCAGCGGGCGATGGAATTGAACGAGAACACCGGATCGCTCTGGCCTTGATACACCAGCAGTTTGTGGCTCGAAGCTGAAAGTGCGGCCAGATGCGGATTGTCGACATGGGGCGGGGCCATGAAATCCCAGGCCGAGTCCGGGTAGGTAATGGATTTGCCATTCACCGTGAACGTGCCTTTGGCATAGATTTTCGGGGCGTCTGTATCAAAGTTGAAATGGGCGAGGAAATTGACGAGCGCCGCCGGATCGCCACTGGTCGGGGTGGGCGGCGTGGTAAAAATCGAGGCCAGGGACGCGGAACCCATGACCGCGATCAGCGAATTATTGCCCCACGGCGGAATGCCGCTGGCCAATTTCCAGAACCGCCAGTTTTTGCCGCCCAAACCGCTGTCAAACGACCAATCGGAATAGAGTTGCTCGCCTTTGCTGTTTTTGGGGCCGCCGAAGGCGCGGTTGAGCGCGGTGACCTGCGCGGGGGCGAGGCATTGATCGGTCTTGGCGCCGGTGCATTGCAGCGCGCTCAAGTGAAACTGCTTCTGGCAGGCGCGAATATCGCCGACAATGCCGTCGGCGACGCCATCAAGCTTGTCGCAAACCTCCACCACCTTGCGCGAGACCAGCGCCAGATCGGCAGGGGAAAAGGCCTTCTGGACATCCTTGTTGGCGAGCATGAAGCTTTGCACATCATAGGCATGCTGGAGGGCGGCGCGCGGCAGGTCAAAGCCCGGATCGCCCGCGACAAAGCCATTGTAGCGGTCTGGGAAGCGGCTGGCGGCGACCATGGCATGACGCCCGCCATTTGAGCAGCCCATCATGTAAGAAGTGGCCGGGGCGACGCCATAAAACCGGTTGACCACAGCCTTGCCAACCGGCCCGAGCGCCGCATCGCCGGTATAGCCATAATCGTCGCGGGCCTGCGGGTCGATGCCAAAGGCCGTGCCCTGGCCAAGGTGCCAGCTTGCATTGGCGGGATCCTTGCCATTATGGCCCTCATTGCTGCTGAGAACGGCAAAGCCGCGCGCCAGTGCCGAGGTTCCGCCAAGCGCGTTGAGCAGGCCGCCGCCGCCTTCGGCGCTGACCACCTCGCCGTCATTGCCACCATTGACCTGATGCAGAAAGCGGCCATTCCAATGGCTGGGCAACCGCATTTCAAAATCGAGGGCGTAGCTTTTGCCATCCACCCCGGTTCGCGCATGGGTGGCCCCGCGAATGATGCAGGCGGGCACATCGGCCTTGCCAGTGGCCGGGGTTGCGGAGGTGATGCTGGTGCCCTTGAGTCCCAGAGTCTGCGTGGAGAAATTGGCGCAGTCCATCGGCTTTGCCTGGGCTGCAGCATCTGCCGGTGTCTGGGCCAGCGCCAAATGCGGGCCCAAAGCCGCAAAGGCCAAGGCGGACGCTGACAAACCAATGGCGTTGATCTTAATTCGCATGTCCCACTCCCCATAATTTTTAGCCATAATACGCCGTTGATGCGGCTTGGCTAGACGGGGGATTGGGTTGTTCGGAAATGGGGGACGGACGTCGGGCTTGCCCGGGGGTCAACGATTGTGAGGGGAAGAGATGGGCTTCATTCGAAGAAATCTTCATCGACTTTTTTGATGTGGAGGGTTTCCTCAATGCGGCACCCGACGCCGTAGCGTATCATCATCCGGCTCAAAGCTTCGCCGTTGATCAGAACGATGCGTTTGCTCAATAAATCCGCAGTTTCGCGAGCGCTTTGGGTGAATGTCGATGTCGTGACAAATAGACCTTTCGACGCCTTGAAGCGATCCAGCGAGCCAAAAAAATCGCGAATGGCACCTGGCCCCACGGCGTTGTCTTTGGCGTATCGCTTTGCCTGAATGTATATCCTGTCCAGTCCTAAGGCATCTTGATCGATGACGCCATCAACGCCGCCGTCACCGCTTTTGCCCAACGCGCGGGCGGCTTCAGCGGTAGATCCGCCATAATTCATGGCAGTGAGCAGGTTAACAACCAGGCGTTCAAAAAAAGCCGGTGGTGCCTTCAGTATTTTATCGAGCAAGTCTCGACCCAGTTCCGTTTCAAGCTGGCCATGCGCCGCGCGCATTTGGTCATCCAAGGTCAAATTTTGAACAGGCTCAACGATAGTTGATGTGCTTTCCGACCCGTTGGGTTCGAAATCGGCCTTTTTCGTGAATTCTTGAAAGCTCTTGAACCTCCCCAAAAATTTATTATCAATTCCAAGGGGCGCCTTCGCCAGAATTTCGGTGCCAAGAGCCGTTATTTTGAACCTGCCGCGGCCGGTCGACTCGAGGAGGCCCGCTTTGGATAAATAGGTTCTTGCCCAATGTACCCGGTTTGAAAAAGTGAATTGAGTCCCGGAGGGGAGAAGTGTTTGGCGCTCCTCTTCCGTCAAATTAAATTCGGTCGCCAATCTTGCAATAATATCAGATATTTTGGCCTCACCGCTGGCAGCGGCTTTGAGCAATGGCAGCATCAATGTCTGGTAATCTGGAATAGTCATTGAAATCTCCAACTCTCTGGGAAGGTTCGCTATATCCAGATGAATTCAATATTGCATCCGTCATTGCACGGAGGCAAGGAAACTTGTCAAACCTCAAACCGGGTTGTTTCTCGCAATGACGGTTATTTTCCAACGTCATTGCGAGCGGAGCGAAGCAAACCAGTGGGGGCTTGTACGTGGCTTTTGGGTGGCTTCGCGCTCGTCCCATTCGATCTGGTTTGCCGCGTCGCAAGGGCTCCTCGCAATGACGGATGTTTTCCAACGTCATTGCGAGCGGAGCGAAGCAAGCCAGTGGGGGCTTATGACGCGCTTTTTTGGCGGCTTGGTGCCCGTCCCTTTCGATCTGGGTTGCCGCGTCGCAAGGGCTCCTCGCAATGACGGATGTTTTCCAACGTCATTGCGAGCGGAGCGAAGCAAGCCAGTGGGTGCTTAAGACGTGCCTTTTGGGTGGCTTCGCGCCCGTCCCTTTCGATCTGGTTTGCCGCGTCGCAAGGGCTCCTCGCAATGACGGTTGTTTTCCAACGTCATTGCGAGCGGAGCGAAGCAAACCAGGGGGGGCTTGTGACCTGCCTTTTGGACGGCTTTGCGCCTTTCCCTTTCGATCTGGGTTGCCGCGTCGCAAGGGCTCCTCGCAATGACGGTTGTTTGCCAACGTCATTGCGAGCGGAGCGAAGCAAGCCAGGGGGCTTGTGACGTGCCTTTTGGGCGGCTTTGCGCCTTTCCCTTGCGATCTGGTTTGCCGCGTCGCAAGGGCGCCTCGCAATGACGGTTGTTTTCCAACGTCATTGCGAGCGGGGCGAAGCAAGCCAGGGGGCTTGTGACGTGGCTTTTGGGCGGCTTTGCGCCTTTCCCTTGCGATCTGGTTTGCCGCGTCGCGAGGGCTCCTCGCAATGACGGTTTATCGTAACCGTCATTGCGTGGCACGCCGATCCACTTACACCAGGCTTGCGGTAAAGCTCTGGATTTTCCGGCAGGCGGCTTCGAGCACGTCGGTGGAGGTGGCGTAGCTGACGCGGAAGTTGGGGCCGAGGCCAAAGGCCGAGCCATGCACGACGGCGACGCCTTCGGCTTCCAGCAATGCGCCGACGAAATCCTCATCCGTGTTCAGCACTTTGCCATCGGGGGTCTTTTTGCCCATGGCGTCCGCGCAGGACGGATAGACATAAAACGCGCCTTCGGGCTTGGGGCATTGCAGATATTTGGCCTGCCCGAGCATGGAAACGACGAGATCGCGGCGCTCCTCAAAGGCCTTGCGGCGCGGGGCCAGAAAC
This sequence comes from Hyphomicrobiales bacterium, assembly GCA_019075865.1. Classification (GTDB taxonomy): domain Bacteria; phylum Pseudomonadota; class Alphaproteobacteria; order Rhizobiales; family Beijerinckiaceae; genus REEB77. Next base: position 135,336 of record JAGXAN010000003.1, read on the forward strand.
GATTGCGTGCCATTGAGCGCTTCCACCGAAGCCCATTGGGCAATGGTGCAGGCACCCGAGGTCTGCTGGCCCTGAATCATGTCCATCGCCTTGATCAACTGGTTGGGGCCAGCCGCATAGCCGATGCGCCAGCCGGTCATGGCATAGGCCTTGGACATGCCGTTCATGGTCAGGGTGCGGTCGATCAGGCCGGGTTCGACCTGCGCGGGCGTGGTGAATTTGAAGTCGCCGTAGGTGAGATGCTCATAAATGTCGTCGGTGAGAATCCAGACATGGGGATGGCGCATCAGCACATCGGTCAGGGCTTTCAATTCGTCGTGGGTGTAGGCGGCGCCCGTCGGGTTGGACGGCGAATTCAGGATCAGCCATTTGGTGCGCGGGGTGATCGCCTTTTCAAGGTCGGCGGCCTGCAACTTGAAGGCATGGCGCATATGGGTGTTGACGATCACCGGCTTGCCATCACAAAGCAGCACCATTTCCGGGTAGCTGACCCAGTAAGGTGCGGGGATAATCACTTCATCGCCGCTGTTGATGGTGGCCATGAAGGCGTTGAACAGAATATGCTTGCCGCCGGTGCCGACAATGGTCTGGGTCGGCTTGTAATCAAGGCCGTTCTCGCGCTTGAACTTGGCGGCAATGGCCTCGCGCAGCGGCATGATGCCGGAGACGGGCGGATATTTGGTCTCGCCGCGATTGATGGCGTCAACCGCTGCTTTCTTGATGTTGTCGGGCGTGTCGAAGTCGGGTTCGCCGACCGAGAGCGAAATGATCTCCCGCCCCTGTGCTTTCAGATCGCGGGCCTTCTGGGTCACCATAATGGTGGCGGAGGGCTTTACACGCGAGAGAGCATTGGCAAGAAAGGACATATCGTTCTCCTGATCATTCGGCAATTTATCAGCCGCCGCGCGTTTTAGCCCAAAGGCCGGGGGCGGGGCAATGCCAAATCCGTCGCTTCCGGCGTTATATTGCGCGTTCCGGGTGCGACGAATGGCACATTTCGCCCCAATGGTCTGTTTCAGGCCGGCACTTCGGTTTGCAGGGCGAGGGCGTGCAGAACGCCGCCCATCTGGCCCTTGAGCGCGGCATAGACCATCTGGTGTTGCTGCACCCGGCTTTTGCCACGGAAAGCGGCCGAAGTCACGGTTGCGGCGTAATGGTCGCCATCGCCAGCCAGATCGCGGATTTCAACCGTGGCGTCCGGCAAAGCGGCTTTGATCATTGCTTCAATTTCGTTCGCTTGCATGGCCATTTTGCATTCCTCTACAATTCGCCGTTCATATAGTCGGGCAGGTAATTCTCATGTGCCGCGCTTAATGCGGCCACCTCGACCGGGGTCTCGCCGGGCAGGGTGATCGCGGTGCCGCCGGTTGTGCCAATGTGCAGGCAGGCGACATTCTGCGCAGTGGCTGAGGCCATTACCGCCGCCAGATCGGTGGTGGTGCAGGTCATAAGGTAGCGGGCCTGATCCTCGCCAAACAATATAGCATGGGCTGGGCCCGGCGGCAGTGCGTTTATGCGAGCGCCGATTTGGCCCGCCATGGCCATTTCGGCGAGGGCAATGGCGAGGCCACCGTCCGAGAGATCATGCACCGCGCTGGCTTGGCCCGATTGTATCAAGGCGCGGATGAAGTCGCCATTGCGGCGCTCAAGGGCGAGATCCACTTTGGGCGGCGCGCCAGCTTCACGCCCGCAAATGTCGCGCAAATAAAGCGATTGACCGAGCCAGCCCAGCGTTTCGCCGATGAGCAGGATCGCCTCACCCTCGCGTTTGAAACTGAGGTTGACGGTTTTGGTGATGTCCTTGACGAGGCCGACGCCGCCAATGGTCGGGGTGGGCAGAATGCCGCGCCCTTCGGTCTCGTTGTAGAGCGAGACATTGCCCGAGACGATGGGAAAGTCGAGCGCAAGGCAGGCCTGCCCGATGCCGGCGATGCAGCCGACGAGTTGGCCCATGGCTTCGGGCTTTTCCGGATTGCCAAAATTGAGGTTGTCGGTAACAGCGAGCGGGGTCGCGCCAATGGCGGTAAGGTTGCGCCAGGCTTCGGCGACGGCCTGCCTGCCACCTTCAACCGGGTCGGCCTCGCAATAGCGCGGGGTGACATCGGTGGTGAAGGCGAGACCTTTGGGGCCATCATCGACGCGGATGAGCGCGGCGTCGCCGCCGGGTTGCTGGACGCTATTGCCCAGAATGAGATGGTCATATTGCTCCCAAACCCAGCGCTTTGAGCACAGATCGGGGGTCGCCAGCAAGGTGGCAAGGGCGTTGGCGTTGGAAACCGGGGCGGCAATGCTGGCGGCATCGATCACCGGTTGCGGCGGGGTGGGCACCCACGGGCGATCATAAAGCGGGGCTTCATCGCCCAGTTCCTTGATCGGCAGATCGGCCTTTACCTCACCGCCGTGCTTGACGACAAAGCGCAACGTGTCGGTGGTGACGCCGACAATGGCAAAGTCGAGGCCCCATTTCACGAAAATGGCTTCCGCCATTTTTTCCTTGGCCGGATCGAGCACCATGAGCATGCGCTCCTGGCTTTCGGACAGCATCATTTCATAGGCGCTCATGCCGGTTTCGCGGCAGGGCACGGCGTCGAGGTTGAGTTCAATGCCCAGATTGCCCTTGGCACCCATTTCCACCGCCGAGGATGTCAAACCCGCTGCGCCCATATCCTGAATGGCGATGACCGCGCCGGTCTGCATCAGTTCGAGGCAGGCTTCGAGCAGGAGTTTTTCGGCGAAGGGGTCGCCGACCTGCACGGTCGGGCGCTTTTCCTCGGCATTGGCCTCGAAGCTCGCGGAGGCCATGGTGGCACCGTGAATGCCGTCGCGGCCGGTTTTGGAGCCAAGATAGACGATGGGGTTGCCCACACCGGTGGCGGTTGCGTAAAAAATCTCGTCGGTTTTGGCGAGGCCAACCGCCATGGCATTGACCAGGATATTGCCATCATAGCGGGTGTGGAAACCGACCGATCCGCCCACCGTCGGCACGCCGAAGGAATTGCCATAACCGCCAATGCCCGCCACCACGCCGGAAACCAGATGCCGGGTCTTGGGGTGGTCGGGCGCGCCAAAGCGCAAGGCGTTGAGGCAGGCGACCGGGCGCGCGCCCATGGTGAACACATCGCGCAAGATGCCGCCAACGCCGGTGGTCGCGCCCTGATAGGGCTCGATGAACGAGGGGTGGTTGTGGCTCTCCATCTTGAAAATGCAGGCCTGGCCATCGCCAATGTCGATCACGCCGGCATTTTCACCGGGCCCCTGGATCACCCAAGGGGCTTTGGTCGGCAGGCCGCGCAGATGCAGGCGCGAGGATTTGTAGGAGCAATGCTCGTTCCACATGGCCGAAAAAATGCCAAGCTCGGTGAAGCTGGGCACCCGGCCGATCAGTTTGAGAATACGTTGATATTCATCCGGCTTGAGGCCGTGTTCGGCGATCAGGGCGGGGGTGATTTCAGGTTCAATCATGCTACCAGACTTTGAAACAGGCCACGACCATCGGTGCCGCCAACAAGCGCGTCAATGAGATTTTCCGGATGCGGCATCATGCCCAGCACATTGCGCTTCTGTGAATATATGCCAGCAATGTCATGCAGCGAACCATTCGGGTTGGCTTTGCCGCCGAGTTGGCCGGTGGCGTCGCAATAGCGGAAGGCCACCAGCCCTTCGCCCTCAATTTGTGCCAAAGTGGCCTCATCAGCGATATAATTGCCCTCGCCATGGGCGATGCAAACCTTGATGATTTGATGGGGCTGATAGGCCTTGGTGAAGGCGGTGTCGCTGCGCTCCACCCGCAAATGCTGCATCTTGCAGATAAAGCGCAGATTGGCATTGCGCATCAAAACCCCGGGCAGCAGACCGCTTTCCACCAATATCTGAAAGCCGTTGCAAATGCCCAGCACCAGCCCGCCCCGTGCCGCGTGGTCGCGCACCGCATTCATGATATGGGCGCGTCCGGCAATTGCCCCGCAGCGCAGATAATCGCCGTAGGAGAAGCCACCCGGCAAAATCACCAGATCCGTGCCGGCAGGCAATTCGTGGTCGGCGTGCCAGACATGGGTCGGGTTGTGGCCAGTTGCCTGCGCCACGGCCCGGAAAACATCCCGCTCGCGATTGGAGCCGGGGAAGGTGATGATGGCTGTTTTCATCGATCGATCATTTTATCCAATTGGGCCGCGCGTAACGGGCGGCGATGGCGGCGTTGGGGGAGGCGGCGACGATCATGGTCACCGTATTGCCGGTGAAACGGCCAAAGGCGCTCATGTGGAGGGTTTCGCGCCCGTTTGTTTTGATCGCGGTGAAACGAAGGCTTGCCGATTTGGGATAAAAAGTCAGGCTGGTGACAGATTCTCGGGCACCGTCGGTTCGCGAGTTGAACCGCTGCTGAATGGAGGCGCGCAAAGCCGCCGTGGTTTTCCGGCGATCGAGGAGGTCTGATTTCAAGGCCATTTCGGCTGTCATATTGGGGTTGGGAGAGGCAACATCCATGGCGACCAAGCCCAGACCCACGACCGCGCCGCAGCGCGCGGGCAAGCAGACAAACTCGGAGACCCGCATATTGGCCGGGGTGCCTGCGCTGGTTTGCGTGCTGAGGGGCTGAACGCTGAAGCCAGCTTCCAGAATGCTGGACTGCGAGCTCAGCGCAACAGGTTGAACGCTTTGGCATCCTGCCAACAACAAAGCGGTTCCCAAAATGGCAATTGATTGCTTCATGGTAATACCCTGCCTTTCAAAGTTAGTCCAAAACTGGAGTTGAATACCCGTTTAATGTTCGAGAATTGTAATTGAATAATTTTCGACGACGAGGTTGGCCAGCAGCTTCTCGCACGCTGTGGTCAATTGTGCCTGGGCCAGCATCTGGTCGCTGCCGGCGATTTCAATGTCAAATACCTTGCCCTGCCGCACCGATTGCACCGCCTCGACGCCAAGGCCATGCAGCGCGCCTTCGATGGCCTTACCCTGGGGGTCGAGCACGCCATTTTTCAATGTAACGACAATGCGGGCTTTCATCGGGCAGGGATCCTTAGCGTTTGCTGGGTGTTTTACCAGTCTGACATGACAATGGCAGCGATAAAGCCTTGCGGCCAAAGCGGCAAGGCCTGAGGCCGGTTATCGACGCAAATTATGCTGGAAAGCGCAATTTCATGGCTCGGCTTGCCCGCTTGTCGGGGTCATGTTACGCACCAAACTCGCCCTGACGACCTCAAACCCAGAGTGCCCCGATGATTCCCCGTTATTCCCGCCCCGCCATGGTAGCCCTTTGGGATGCCCCAGCCCGATTCCGTATCTGGTTCGAAATCGAGGCACATGCATGCGATGCGCTGGCGGAAATTGGCGTTATCCCCAAGGAAGCGGCCAAGGCGATCTGGGAGCGGGCCGACAAGGCGCAGTTCGATGTCGCGCGCATTGACGAGATCGAGCGCGAAACCAAGCATGATGTGATCGCCTTCCTCACCCATTTGGGTGAGTTTATCGGCCCCGAAGCGCGGTTCGTGCATCAGGGCATGACCTCGTCCGATGTGCTGGATACGTGCCTTTCGGTGCAGATGTCGCGTGCGGCCGATATTCTGATCAACGATGTCGATCAATTGCTGGCGGCGCTGAAGGCGCGGGCTCTGGAGCATAAATTCACCCCGACCATCGGGCGCTCGCATGGCATTCATGCCGAGCCGGTGACCTTTGGGCTGAAACTGGCGCAGGCCTATGCGGAATTTACCCGCTGCCGCGCCCGGTTGGTTGCGGCCCGCGAGGAAATCGCCACTTGCGCCATCTCCGGGGCGGTTGGCACTTTTGCCAATATCGATCCGCGCGTCGAGGCGCATGTTGCCAGGAAGATGGGATTGCGGGTGGAGCCCATCTCGACGCAGGTGATCCCGCGTGACCGTCATGCGATGTTCTTTGCAACGCTCGGCGTCGTGGCTTCCTGCGTGGAGCGGCTGGCGATTGAAATCCGGCATTTGCAGCGCACGGAAGTGCTGGAAGTGGAAGAATTCTTCTCCGAAGGGCAAAAGGGCTCGTCCGCCATGCCGCACAAGCGCAATCCGGTGCTGACGGAGAATCTGACCGGCCTGTCGCGGCTGGTGCGCGGCATGGTGACCCCGGCGCTTGAAAATGTCGCGCTCTGGCATGAGCGTGATATTTCCCATTCCAGCGTCGAGCGGATGATCGGGCCCGATGCCACCATCACGCTGGATTTCGCGCTGGCGCGGCTGACCGGGGTTGTGGAAAAGCTGCTGATCTATCCGCAGAATATGCAAAAAAACCTCGATCGCCTTGGCGGGCTGATCCATTCGCAGCGGGTGTTGCTGGCGCTGACGCAAAAGGGCGTGTCGCGGGAGGACGCTTACCGGCTGGTGCAGCGCAACGCCATGCCGGTCTGGCGCGGCGAGGGCGATTTTCTCAGCCTGCTCAAGGCCGACACGGAAGTTCGCAAGGCATTGTCGGGCCAGGAATTGTCCGATCTGTTTGATCTTGGCTATCATTTCAAACAGGTGGATACGATTTTTGAACGGGTGTTCGGGAAATAATCCATCTCAGGAATTCAACAAAAAGGGCTGCGAAGCCTATGTGCTGCGCAGCCCCGGAAATGTTGAATGAAGGCCTTGTCCAGCCCTGTTGTGGCTTAGAACGACAGCCCCTTGACCTGCTTGACGCCGGCGATTGCCTGGACATGCGCCAGCACATTGGCCGGGGTGACGCCATCCACCGCCACAAGCGCAATGGCGGAGCCGCCTTCGCGGTCACGACCCAGCGCGAAGGTGGCAATGTTGATGCCCGCATCGCCAAGCACGCTGGCGAATTTGCCGATAAAGCCCGGCTTGTCCTCGTTGGTGATGTAAATCATGCTCGGCGCGAATTCTGCGTCGACCTTGATGCCCTTGATTTCGACGATGCGCGGGCGGCCGTCATTGAGCACGGTGCCAACCACCGAGCGGGTCTGGGTTTCGGTTTCGACGATCAAGGTGATCAAGGCTTCAAAATCGCCTTCGGCGGCGCGGGTGACCTCATCGATGACGATGCCGCGATCCTTGGCGACGGTGGCGGCCGAGACGACGTTGACATCCGACAATAGCGGGCGCAGCAGCCCGGCAATGGCGGCCGCCGTCAATGCCTTGATCTTGAGGTTGGCAACCTCGCCTTCATAAACGATGGTGACTTTGCGAATGCCGGTTTCGGTCAACTGGCCGGCAAAGGAACCGAGCTTTTCGGCCAATTCGATGAATGGCTTCAGCTTGGGGGCTTCTTCGGCGGTGATCGAGGGGAAGTTGACGGCGTTGGAGATCGCGCCGCGCATCAGGTAATCCGACATTTGTTCGGCAACCTGCAGGGCGACATTTTCCTGCGCTTCGTTGGTGGCGGCCCCCAGATGCGGGGTGCAGATGACATTGGGGTGGCCAAACAGCGGGTTGGTCTTGGCGGGCTCTTCGACGAATACGTCAAAGGCAGCACCCGCGACATGGCCCGAATCCAGCGCCGCGCGCAAAGCGACTTCATCGACAAGGCCGCCGCGTGCGCAATTGATGATGCGAACGCCCGGCTTGGTCTTGGCGAGATTTTCGGCCGAGAGGATGTTCTTGGTCTGCGCGGTCATCGGCGTGTGCAGGGTGATGACATCGGCGCGGGCGAGAAGCTGGTCGAGTTCGACCTTTTCAACTCCAATGTCCATGGCCCGCTCGGGGCTCAGGAACGGGTCGAATGCGATGACGCGCATTTTCAGGCCAATGCCACGCTCGGCAACAATCGAGCCGATATTGCCGCAACCAATGATGCCAAGGGTCTTGCCGGTGAGTTCGACGCCCATGAAGCGGTTCTTCTCCCATTTGCCGGCCTGGGTCGAGAGGTCGGCGGCCGGGATCTGGCGGGCGAGGGCAAACATCAGGGCAATGGCATGTTCGGCGGTGGTGATCGAATTGCCGAAAGGCGTGTTCATGACGATCACGCCGCGCGCAGTTGCGGCGGGAATGTCGACATTGTCGACGCCAATGCCCGCGCGGCCAATCACCTTGAGGTTGGTTGCGCTTTCGAGGATCTTGGCGGTGACCTTGGTGGCCGAGCGAATGGCGAGACCGTCATATTGGCCAATGATCGCCGCCAGCTTGTCCTTGTCCTTGCCAAGGTCAGGCTGGAAATCAACTTCAACGCCGCGATCCTTGAAGATCTGGACGGCGGCTTCGGAAAGGGCATCGGAAATAAGAACGCGTGCCATGGGAATGTTCCTTTGGATTTGAAGGTGGGTTAAGCTGTTAGAAATTCCTTGAAAAAATCTTCGTCTAAAGCGAATATTTTTTTCTCGACTAGTCCAAGCGACATTGATTCCATCAACTCAATTAGTCTATCAATATCGATTAGCTCAATTTCGCAGGCGCCTCCGAGAGCTTCTTCTCGTGCCCCTCTTGTGAAAACTGATGTTGTAAGAAATAAGCCTTTTTCAGCCCGTTCTCTTATAACCGCAGCTTGAAATTTCATGATGTCATCTTTAGAGACGGGTGCATCTCTGTATCTTTTGCATTGGAATAACACACGGAGTGTCATCATTGGGTTGATACGCAGGTAGCCGTTACCATCGATGCCACCATCGTTGGCACGTCCGGTGACGTTTACCGACGTAAAACCCGCCTTCCTCAGCAAAAATGCACTAAAGTGTTCAAATCCCTTTGCAGTCATCTTTTTCAAAATGTCCGCCATCGCCTCGCGATGATCAGGAGCAATATCTTCAATCAGCGGTGCCGCTTGCTGGATCGAATCTATGGGAGAAAATGCAGTGAGTGTGGAAACAGTTGCATTACCTCCCCGAATCAAACCGTTTTGCTGAAGCTTAAACAGATCAATTGCCTGTTCATGATTAAGGTGAGTGGCTCGCCCTAGTTCGGTTAGTCGCCAAACTCCACGTTCGGACCCGTCGATTAAGCCAGCTTTCATTAAATAAAACCGCGCCCACGCAACTTGATTGTCAAACCGGCTCTGCCCATTCGATGTAGTAACGTTCAATTCCGCTTCACTTAGAGCCATGGTTTTGGCAATATCTTCGCGGACCTCAAATGGAGTTCCCGAATTTCCCAAGGCCCTAAGCGAATTAAGGACAGGCGCAAAATATTTTACGAATTCCGGTCCCTTCGTTCGAGATTGCGTCATTGCCAGCCCCATTAAGTTTGATCAGAATTTTGAAAATTGGGAGTTAGAGCCGCATGAACGGCAGCACTAACCCTGGGGAGATGCTGACTACTGGCGAGGGAAAGAGCAGCAATTGGCGCCAGATATTATCAAGCATTTTCCGACTTTCGTCGCTTAAAGCAGGAAGGATGCCATAAAAGTGGAGATATCAGGCCGCTTTGGCGAGCTTGGCAGTTTCCTGCGCGAAGGCGAAATCCAGCCAATGCGTCAGGGCCGCGACATCGCTGGCTTCGACGGTTGCGCCGCACCAGATGCGCAGTCCGGGAGGCGCATCGCGATAGCCACCAATATCAAACGCCACTTTTTCCTTTTCCAGCAGGCTGGCAAGGGCTTTGGCGAAGGCCGCCTGCGCTTCGGCGGGCAGGCTGGTGATGGCGGGAGCGACGACTTTCAGGCAGACGCTGGTGTTGGAGCGGGTGGCCGGGTCACGGGCGAGAAAATCGACCCATTCGGTTTTGGCAACCCAATCGGCCAAGACCTTGGTATTGGCATCGGCGCGGGCAACAAGCGCATCCAGCCCGCCCAGTGACTGGGCCCAGTTCAGCGCGTCGAGATAATCTTCCACGCAGAGCATGGATGGGGTGTTGATGGTTTCACCCGCAAACAGGCCCTCGCCCAACTTGCCGCCAGACATCAGGCGGAAAATCTTCGGCAGCGGCCAGCTTGGCGTGTAGGTCTGCAGGCGCTCGACCGCGCGCGGGCCGAGGATGAGCATGCCATGCGCCGCTTCCCCGCCCAACACTTTTTGCCAGGAGAAGGTCGTCACATCCAGCTTGGCCCAGTCGAGGCGCTGTGCGAAGGCGGCGGAAGTGGCGTCGCAGAAGGTGAGGCCCTTGCGATCGGCGGGGATGAAATCACCATTGGGAACGCGCACACCGGAGGTGGTGCCATTCCAGGTAAAGACAACGTCATTGTCGAAGTTGATGGTGGAAAGGTCGACGATCTCGCCATAGCCAGCCTTGAGGACGCGGGCGTCCTTCAGCTTCAATTGCTTGACGACATCGGTGACCCAACCTTCGCCGAAGCTCTCCCATGCCACCATATCGACCGGGCGCTGGCCGAGCATCGTCCACATGGCCATTTCGACGGCGCCGGTATCGGAAGCCGGAACGATGGCAATGCGGTAATCAGCGGGAACCTGAAGGATCTCGCGGGTGAGGTCGATGGCGCGTTTGAGTTTGTTTTTGCCGATGGAAGCGCGGTGCGAGCGGCCAAGTGCCGCATCCTTAAGGGCTTCCAGCGACCATCCCGGGCGCTTGGCGCAGGGGCCGGACGAAAATTGCGGATTTTGCGGGCGTGCCAGTGGGGTATGCATATTCATGTTGTAACCATCCTTTCAGATGGGCGCCTCCCGTTGGGGGGAGATGTCCCGCCGTCGCTTCTATGCGTCTCCTCGAACCGCGTCAAGCGAATTGTGCAACGCAATAGGCGACCAAAGTGTGAGCCGATGCGCCTTGGCACGGGGCCGGTGAATGTGCTTAAGATTACTGCAAAATAACGCGGCCTTTACGCAAGGGTTGCTTAATCGAGGGAGCTTGGCATGTCAGAAAAGCTATATCCAGTGGAAGCCCAATGGGCGGCGCGCGCTCATGTCGATGCCGCCCATTACGAAAAAATGTATGCCGCTTCCGTGGCAGACCCTGCGGCCTTCTGGGGGGAGCATGGCAAGCGGATTGACTGGATCAAGCCTTACACGCGGGTCAAGGATTGCTCCTATGCGCCGGGCAAGGTGCATATCGAGTGGTTTGGCGATGGCACCACCAATGTTGCGGCCAATTGCATCGACCGGCACTTGAAAACCCGCGCCAACCAGACCGCCATCATTTTCGAGGGCGATGATCCGGGCGAGTCCCGGCACATCACCTACGCGCAATTGCACGAGGCGGTGAGCCGGTTTGCCAATGTGCTGAAAGCGCATGGCGTCAAAAAGGGCGATGCCGTCACCATTTACATGCCAATGATCCCGGAAGCGGCCTATGCGATGCTGGCCTGTGCGCGGATTGGCGCAGTGCATTCGGTGGTTTTTGGCGGCTTTTCATCGGATGCGCTGGCGGGCCGCATCGATGGTTGCGCTTCCAAAGTGCTGATAACTTCGGATGAGGGGCTGCGCGGTGGCAAGAAAGTGCCGCTGAAAGCCAATGCCGATGCCGCTTGCGCCAAGGCCAAGGAAAAGGTCTCGACGATGCTGGTGGTGCAGCGCACCGGGGGCCATGTCGACATGCAGGCAGGACGCGATGTCTGGTTGCATACGGAAATGGAAAAGGTTTCGGCCGATTGTCCGGCGGTGGAAATGGGCGCCGAGGACCCCTTGTTCATTCTCTACACCTCCGGTTCGACCGGCGCGCCCAAGGGCGTGGTGCACACGACCGGCGGCTATCTCGTCTATGCCTCGATGACGCATCAATATGTGTTCGATTATCACGATGGCGATGTCTATTGGTGCACGGCCGATGTCGGCTGGGTGACCGGGCACAGCTATATCGTCTATGGGCCGCTCGCCAATGGCGCGACGACGCTGATGTTTGAGGGCATTCCAAATTATCCGACCATGTCGCGGTTTTGGGAAGTGATCGACAAGCACAAGGTCAATATATTCTACACCGCGCCCACCGCGATCCGCTCCTTGATGGGGGCTGGCGAAGCGCCGGTGAAAAAAACCAGCCGCGCCTCCCTGCGCCTGCTGGGTTCGGTGGGGGAACCGATCAACCCGGAAGCCTGGGAATGGTATCACCGCGTGGTGGGTGAGCATCGCTGCCCGATCGTCGATACCTGGTGGCAGACGGAGACCGGCGGCATTTTGATTACCCCGCTGCCGGGGGCGATTGCGCAAAAGCCGGGTTCGGCCACCAAGCCATTCTTCGGGATTGTGCCGCAGGTAATGGATGCGGAAGGCAAGGTGCTGGAAGGCGAATGCTCGGGCAATCTTGTGATCGCCGACAGTTGGCCGGGGCAGATGCGCACCGTTTATGGCGATCACCAGCGGTTCATGGACACTTATTTCTCGACCTATCCGGGCAAATATTTCACTGGTGACGGCTGCCGGCGCGATGCCGACGGCTATTACTGGATTACCGGGCGCGTCGATGACGTGATCAATGTTTCCGGGCATCGCATGGGCACGGCGGAAGTGGAAAGCGCGCTGGTGGCGCATGAAAAGGTGGCCGAAGCGGCGGTTGTCGGTTTCCCGCATGACATCAAGGGGCAGGGCATTTATGCTTATGTCACGCTAATGGCCGGTGAAGTGCCCAGCGAGGCATTGCGCAAGGAGTTGGTCGCCTGGGTGCGCAAGGAGATCGGGCCGATCGCCTCGCCCGATGTCATCCAGTTTGCGCCCGGCCTGCCCAAGACACGCTCTGGCAAGATCATGCGGCGAATTCTGCGCAAGATTGCGGAAAATGAAATCGGCTCGCTCGGGGACACGTCGACACTGGCCGATCCGGGTGTGGTCAATGATTTGATCGACAATCGCGCGGTGAAATAGACGCGTGATTGCAGGGGTTTATTCGGCGGCACGGGCGACCGTGGCCGCCGTTTTTTTGGCCTTTGCAGCCTTTGGCGCAAAGCATTTGGCATTTGGTTAAGAACATGTAAATCTGTTGCCCGTGGCGTTGTGTTGTTTTGTGCCGGGTGTGGGTCATGGGTAAGGGTTGTCGAGGGGTTCAAGGGGCGTGTTTTCGCTCCTTGGCGGCATTGGGGTTTCTGTTTGCTGCGCATGATGGCGCGGGCGCAGCGGTGCTCCGGCAAGTGCATTTTAATGTCGCGCCGGGCCAGATCGTCATCAGCCAACATCTTCGCACCCTGTTTTACGTGCTGCCCAATGACCAGGCGATTGCCTATCGTGTGGCGGTTCCCAAAGCTGGCAAGGAATGGCGTGGGATCGCCCATGTTGACGCCAAATATATTCGTCCAGCCTGGTCGCCGCCGGCTTCGGTATTGCGCGATATTCCCAATTTGCCACCGGTGATTGCCGGCGGTTCGCCGCATAATCCCATGGGGGTGCGGGCGCTTTCGCTGGATCGCAGTGAAATTGCCATACATGGCACCAATCGGCCCGCCAGCATCGGGCGGGCGGTGTCCTATGGCTGCATCCGTATGCTCAATTCCGATGTGCGCGATTTATACCAGCGCGTCGGCGTGGGAACCACGGTGATCATGGTACCCTGACCGGATGTCCGTTGAAATAGCGTCGGCAATACGCTTGCGTGACGTGATTTTCGTTCCATCTGCGCTTTCAGCGTCCTGATTTTACAAGACCAGTAAAATGTGCCTAATTTGTTTGTGCGATAAAGCGCTGAATACCTGAGGGAGGGAACACAAATGACTGACTATCTCGTCGACGTCCGTAAATTTGCACCCAAAGCGGATGAACATATTGTTGCGGCAATTGTAAAACATTTGGGAATTGCTTTGCGGAACCGCAATTCGTCCTTGGTGGCTTGCAGTGACGCAGAGGAATTGGGGCGCGTTCGGGATAGCTGGTGCAAGAAAAAGCTGGCGCTGACGGATGTCGCTGCCATTGATTCAGCCATCAAGATGGTCTGCGAGAAAATGAAGGCCGAGCATAATAAATCGCGCGTCACCTTCTATTACCTTCTGGCTGAGCATTTCAAGAAGTTGGACGGCCTGGTAAAGAAGCCGGCTTAGCCTTCTTTGTCGGCGGCCGCACTGGCGGCGCACCAACTGCCGCGTCGCCCGCCATTATAGGCCCGTGCCAAATGGCCGGCGAGCATCAGGTCATCGATATCCTCAAGTGGGGCATTCAGGTTATCGGGATCGGGCAGAAGGACATTGGCAACCACCCGGCCGCCGTATTTATCGACGCTGAGATTGCGCAAGGTTATGATCGTGCCGGTGAGATAATCCCGCAGCGCCAGTCTGGCGGCTTGCGCGCGCTCGGCCTCGATGGCACAGCGCGCGTGCAACTCCGGCGCATCAATGCCGCGCACACGCACGAGCACGGTTTTCTCAAGGCCAAACCATAGGCGCAGTTTTGCTTCAAAAGTGTCACCATCAATAATGCTGGTGACGCGCGCGCTGATCGGCCCCGGCAGCGAATCGCGGCGCAATATCAGCCCGCTTTCAAGGGTCTGAACCGGCAAAGGCGCGTCGGGCGCAAAGCTCTGCGACGTTTTGAGGCGGACGTGAGCGACGGCTATCAAGGACAGCAAAGCCAGTGCCGAGGCGGGAATTATGGGTGCAAAGCGCATAGCGGCTCAATTCATAGGAAAATAGGTTTATTTGTCAGCTTTTAATCCTAATTAGCATATTTTCCTATTACGTCCAGCAAATTCTTCGGGCCGTCGCTTTACTCATGGCTGCTGATTGGCTAGATGTGTTCCGCAAAAGCCTTGGCCATTGTCAGGGCTTTATTTTTGAAATGGCCGGACTTTCGGGGCTGTTTCGGATCGAGAACGGGTAAAGCCAATGGCAAATGTTGTGGTAGTGGGCGCGCAATGGGGCGACGAGGGCAAAGGCAAGATTGTCGACTGGTTGTCGGTGAATGCGGATGTCGTGGTGCGTTATCAGGGCGGGCACAATGCCGGGCATACGCTGGTTATTGATGGCAAGGTGTACAAGCTGGCGCTTTTGCCGTCTGGCATTGTGCGCGCTGGCAAACTCTCGGTCATCGGCAATGGCGTGGTGCTGGACCCGCACCATCTGGTTGGCGAAATTGCCAAATTGCGCGAGCAGGGCATTGTGGTTACCCCGGACAATCTGAAGATCGCCGAAAATGTCACCTTGATCCTGGGGCTGCATCGCGAGCTTGATGCGCATCGCGAGAATTCGGCAAGCGCTGGCGTCAAGATTGGCACGACCAAGCGCGGCATTGGGCCCGCTTATGAGGACAAGGTCGGTCGGCGCGGGCTGCGCCTGATGGATCTGTCGGAGCCCGACTCGCTGGATGAAAAAATTGAGCGCGTGCTGGCCCATCACAATCCGCTGCGCAAGGGCCTCGGACTGGAGCCCATCCTCGCCGCAGCGGTTCGGGCTGAATTGCTGGAAGTGGCGGGGCAGATCCTGCCGTTCATGGATACGACCTGGGAGACGCTCGATCAGGCGCGGCGCAATGGCAAGCGCATCCTGTTTGAAGGCGCGCAGGGGGCGCTGCTGGATGTCGACCATGGCACTTATCCGTTTGTGACATCGTCCAACACGGTGGCCGGGGCGGCGGCAACTGGCTCGGGGCTTGGCCCGAGGGCGATCGGCTATGTGCTGGGCATTGCCAAGGCCTATACGACACGGGTGGGCAGCGGGCCTTTCCCCACTGAATTGATGGATGAAACCGGGCGACTGATTGGCGAACGTGGCCATGAATTTGGCACGAATACCGGCCGGGCCCGTCGTTGTGGCTGGTTTGATGCGGTGCTGGTGCGCCAAACGATCAAGACATCCGGCATTGATGGGCTGGCGCTGACCAAGCTCGACATTCTGGATGGTTTTGCCGAGATCAAGGTGTGCGTCGCCTATCAACTGGATGGCAAGACCATTCATCACATGCCTGCTGCACAATCGGCGCAAGCGCGGTTGGTGCCGGTTTACGAGACGATGGAAGGCTGGAGCGGTTCAACCCGAGGGGCCCGCTCCTGGGCGCAATTGCCGGCCAATGCGGTCAAATATGTGCGCCGTATCGAGGAACTCACAGGCGCACCTGTTGCTTTGGCCTCGACAAGTCCGGAGCGGGAAGACACAATTCTCGTGCACAATCCATTTCAAGATTGACGAAACTGCATTACAATGATCTTAAGCGACCATGGCTGATTATTACACATTGCTTTCGAGGGCGGTAACCGCCCTCCCCGAAAATACGCCGTCTGCGCGTAAGCTTGTGTATGATCGTGCCAAAGCGGCGCTGACCAGCTATCTGTTGAAGCTCGACCCGCCAGCGACGCCCGAAAGTCTCGCCGCCGAGACCGAGTCGATTGACGCGGCCATCCGCCGGTTGGAGCTTGAATATTTCAACCCGCTCGAACAAAGCGCTGAAGCTGCGCAAAGCGACGCGGTGAAGGTGGAGGCCAGTCCGGCGGTCTCAGGGGCACAGGTGCAATCGCGCCCCACCATTCCG
This sequence comes from Hyphomicrobiales bacterium, assembly GCA_019075865.1. GTDB lineage: Bacteria > Pseudomonadota > Alphaproteobacteria > Rhizobiales > Beijerinckiaceae > REEB77. The sequence continues at coordinate 151,564 of JAGXAN010000003.1, forward strand.
CTTGAAATCAAACGGCCGACCGCCTCCAGGCCTGCCGAGGCGCGCTCTGGCCGGAAATGGAAACTGGCTGCTGGCGTTGGTGCGATTGCGTTGATGGCGGGCATTGGTGCTGCGGCGCTTTACTTGCCCAATCACCCGTTTGACCAGAAAAAGCCGACGCCCGGCGTGCAAAATGAAGCGGCCGCGGCCCCGGCAGACGCACCGAAAATTGTCGAGCGCGTCAATGGCGCCAATGCAGACAAATCGACCCTGCAAGCGCCGGCCTCCGCGCCCGCCAGCCAAGCGCCCGCCCCCAGCAGCACGGCGTCGGCCAGCCCCGGCGTTGCCGTGGCCCAGCGAGCGGCCTTGCTGGTGCAGCTCGCCAATCCGGACAAAACCAAGGGCGAACCGCTGCAGCAGAAGGCTTTTGTTGGCGACGTCGTCTGGCACCTGGTTGATATCAGCGGAGGGCCAGGGCAGCCCTTGCAAAAAGCCGTGCGCGCCGATGTGCATGTGCCCGATGCGCATGTGGACATGACGATGATCATTCAGAAAAATCTGGATGCCGCCTTGCCCGCCTCGCACACCATCCAGATTGACTTTACGCTGGGGGCGGACAGCGTGATGAAATCGGTGGACGCGATTTCAATGCCGGAACTGCGCGATGAATCGGCGCCCACTGGCTCGGAATTGCTTGGAGCGCCGGCCGCGATTACCAGCGATCACTTCATTGTTGCGCTGGCGCAGGGGCAGACAGCTGAAACACAGAATCTTGAATTGTTGAAAGCACGGCCCTGGGTCGATATTCCGCTGATCACGAGTGACCATCTGCTGGCCAAAATCACCATTGAAAAGGGTGCAGATGGCGATGCCGCGATCAGCGGCGCGCTCAAATCCTGGAACCAATAGGCGAGAAGCAACAGGCGGAGCGGCTTTGGGTGCCTCTTCAGTGGCCCGCGCCCGGTGCCGGGGGCTTGGCACGCCGCATCATCGGCGTCAGCACGATCAGCGTCAGAAACAGCCAGGTCATGGCGTAAAACACATCGGCTATCGACATGACCAGGGCTTGACGGCGCACCATCAAGGTCAGTTGCTTGGTTGCGGCCAAATTGGCGTTTGAGCCAAGCGAGGCGAAGGCCTGCGCCAACTGGTTCAGGCGTTCCTCGGCGGCGACTTTGCCCCAGGTCACCTGCTCATGCAAAAATTGCAAATGCGCATCAAGGCGGCGATCCATCAGTGTATTGATGAGCGCGAGACCGACCGCGCCGCCAAGGTTGCGGGTGAGATTGTAGAGGCCGGAAGCATTCTTCACGCGCTCCATCGGCAGGGTGCCGAGCGAGATATTGTTGATGGGCACCATGCACAGCATCAGTGAGCCGCCACGCAGCAATTGCGGGATCAGCAATTCATAAAAATCCCAATCTGCTGTCATGAAGGAGGCCAGATAAGTGCCCAACGCGAAGCCGGAGAAGCCGAGAGCGATCATGACGCGGGCGTCCATCTTGGTCATGAGCCGCCCAACGATAGGAGCGCTGATGAACATGGTGAGGCCGGAAACAAACATGGTTTCGCCGATCTGGAGCGAGTCGTAGTTGCGAATGCTGGCCAGATAAACCGGGTAGAGATAGGTGAGGCCGTACAGGCCAATACCCATGACGAAGGACATAGAGCAACCGGTCCAGAAATTGCGGTTTCGGAACGCGGAAAGGTCGACGATCGGGTGTTTGGAATTTGCCGCCTGCCAGAAGAATACCACGGCGCCGACGAGTGAAACGATGGCGGTGAGGGTGATGGTATTGTCATCGAACCAATTGTTGGTGGGGCCCTCCTCGAGCGTATATTCGAGGGCACCCAGGAAACTGGCCATGCCGATCAGGCCGGTCCAGTCAAATGTGCGCAGAATCCTGAAATCGGGTTCATCAAAATCAATCAGCGTATAAGCCGCCAGCGTCACGAGAATGCCGGGAATGACGTTGATCAGGAACAGCCAGTGCCAGGAGAACCAATCGGTCAGGTATCCACCAACGGTCGGGCCAATGGTAGGGGCTAATGTGGCGACGAGGCCGATCAGCGGCGAGATGATGGGCAGTTTCGAGCGCGGGAAAATCGTATAGGCAGAGGCAAAGACGGTGGGGATCATCGCGCCGCCAATAAAGCCCTGAAGCGCGCGAAACACCATCATTTCATTGATGGTGGTGGCTTGGGCGCAGGCAAAGCTCATCACCGTGAAGCCGGCGCAGGAAATGGTGAAAAGATAACGCGTGGAAAGCGCGCGTGACAGGATGCCCGACAGCGGAATCATGATGACTTCGGCGATCAGGTAGGACGTCTGAACCCAGGTCACTTCGGACGGACTTGCCGAAAGCCCTGCCTGAATCTCGGCCAGCGACGCTGAAACGACCTGAATGTCCAGGATCGCCATGAACATGCCCAACACCATGCAGAAGAAGGTCAGCAGGTGGCGCATGTCGATGGCGTCCGTCTGCGGCGCGGGCTGGGGTGCCAGGGCTGGCCGGGGCTTTTGCGGACTGAGGGCGGCGGTGTTCGACATGGCCAAGGCTCTATTTCTTGCTGATGGTGAAGCCCAGTGCCCCCATCAGCGATGGCGGCGGGTCGTTCTCGTTGCGGGTGTTCACGTCCGCCTCCACGGAGAGGCCGGGGCGCAATTCGCCGGAAGCGGCAACTTCCGCCGGCACCTTGATGCGCACGGGAACGCGCTGCGTGATTTTGGTGAAATTGCCGGTGGCATTGTCGGGCGGCAGCAGGGAATATTGCGAGCCCGATGCCGGCGCAATGGACTGCACGACGCCTTCGATCTTCTTGCCATCGAGCGAATCAATGGTCAGCGACACTTTTTGTCCCGGCTTCAGCGCGTCCAATTGCGTCTCTTTGAAATTGGCCTCGACATAGACGCTGTCGAGCGGGATCAGCGCGAGCAAGCGCTGCCCCGGCTGCACATAATTGCCAACTTCAACCGATTTGTTGCCGATAATGCCATCTACGGGCGCCACTATCTGGGTGAAAGCCAGATTATGCGTGGCTTGATCCAAAGCCACCTGCATTTCGCTGCGGGCGCGTTCAGCTTCGGTTTTTTGCGCTACTATGACGGTCGCGTTGGCTTTGGCAGCGCGTATGGCCGCTTGCGCGCCAATGATATTGGCTTGCGCACTGGTGACGGCAGCCTGGGCGGCGTCGCGGTCACCCTTCGCTTGATCGAGGGTCGCCTGCGTGCCGAAATGACTGTGCACGAGGGCTACCGCGCGGTCATAGGCCGCCGAAGTGCGCACCAGATTGGCCTGCACGCCAGCCAGTTGGCCATTGGCGGCATTCAATTGTGCTTCGGCCTGATTGATCATCGCGGCTTGCGCCTGCGACTGCTCGTCGATGCGGGCGATGGTGGCGTCTTGCGTTGCCATCTTCTTTTGTGCAGCCTCGACTGCCAGTTGGTAATCGGTTGGATCAATCGAAGCGATGACATCACCCTTCTTGACGTTCTGGTTGTCGATGACATTGACCTTGGTGATATAGCCAGGGATTTTGGCGGCCAGCGTGGTAACCCCCGCCTTAACATAGGCATCATCGGTGGCGACGATGAAGCGTCCGACAACAAACCAGTCATAACCCTTGACGATGCCAAAACCGAGGGCAGCGATAATCACAACTGGCAGAATGATGTTCCGCTTCTTGCGGCGCGGTTGCATGAGCTGGCCGTCCTGCGGGGCCGTGGCGGGGGGCGCACCGGGCTCCTGGGTGGCAACCTGCTGCGAACGGGCCTGCGTTGGCATGGTTTCCGCAACCGGGGTTAGCTCTTGAGTCGTTTGGGCCTGTGCACTCACTGGTGCATCCAATTGATCTGCCATGATGAAGTCTTGTCCTGATGTTGCCTGGGTGGAAGCCGCTGCTCGGAAATCAAAGGGCTGTCTCGTGCCACCAAATTTATGAATCTTGACATAGCGCGATTTTTTGCATAATTCAAGACTGAACTGAACTGAACCGTTCGGTTCGATTTATTTTTTCAATCTGGAAATATCGTTTATGATCCATGCCGGCATTGCGGAGAATACCGAAACTGTGGAGGGTCTGGTTGGGCCCGAGCCAGTCGAGGAAAGTGCGAAGATGCACCAGATATTCGAGGGTGCGCGCCAGGTATTTTTGCGCGACGGGTTTGACGGCGCCAGCATGAATGACATTGCGCGCGCGGCGGGTGTATCCAAGGGCACAGTTTATGCCTATTTTGTGGGAAAAGAGCAGTTATTTGAAGCACTTGTCATCTTTGACCGGCAGCGGCAGGCCGAGCAGATTTGCCAGTTCGACAGAGACGACCCGGATACGCGCGCGGTGTTGCAGCGGTTTGGCACCGAACTGATGATGACCATGTTGCAACCTGAGCATCTGGCACATCTGCGCATGGTCATTGGAATTGCGGCGCGATTTCCGAAAATTGGCCAGGCATTTTACGATGCTGGCCCGCGTTGTGCGGTTAACAAGTTGTCGAATTATCTGCGCGAAAAAAGTGATGCGGGCGTGTTGCGCATAGCCGATTCAACCCTGGCGGCGCGCCAATTGATCGAATTGTGCAAAGCGGATTTGTTTTTGTCCGCCGTGTTCGCGCAAACCGCACAATTTGGCAGTGACGAAATCGAGAAAAAGATATCGGGTGCGCTGGATATGTTTTTGTCTTATTACGGCAAACATGAGACAAATGGTGCTGATACGTGAATCGGCCGCGCGTGGCTTGGGCTTCCCGCGCTGTCTGGTGGCAGCCATCGGCTTTAGGATTTGAATGACCCAATCTGTAGTGACGAATATCAAGCGTTTGATGTTGGAGCACGGGCGGCCAAACTGGCGGGCCTATGCCTTGTCCTTCGCCTTCATGGTGCTGGCTGCGGCCTCCACCGGTGGTTCGGCCTATCTGATGCGCGATGTCATCAATCGTGTGTTTTTGGAAAAATCGATTGAAGCCACCTATTTTCTGGGTGCGGCGATCATTATCCTGTCGATATTGAAGGGCCTTGGCACCTTTGGGCAGCAGGTGTCACTGAACGCGGTGGGCAACCGGATTGTCGCTGACGTTCAGATGAAGATTTTTGATCACATGCTGCAACAGAGCGTGCCGTTTTTTGCCAAGAACCATTCCACCCAGTTTCTGGCGCAGCAATCATTCGTGGCCAATTCGGCCCGTGGCGCACTTGATCTTGTGATTACCACGCTCGGGCGCAATGCGCTTTCGGTTGTGGCATTGACGGCCGTGATGATTGTGCAAGACCCGAAAATGGCTTTCGGGGCGCTGGTGATCATGCCCGTCGCCGTGCTGGCGCTGCGCCAATTGGTGCGCCGGGTGCGCAAGATTATGCATAATGAATTCACCAGCTTCACCGAGATCATGCGCACCACCTCCGAGGCGGCGCAGGGCATTCGCGTGGTCAAGGCGTTCGGGCTGGAGGGATATTTTCGCGACAAGATGCGGGTCGCCGTTGATTCTTTTGCTTTTTCTGCGACACGCCTTGCCAATGTGAGTTCGCGCTCCACGCCGATCATGGAAACGCTGGGCGGTTTTGCCGTGGCCTTTATCGTGGTTTATGGCGGCTATCAGGTGATCTATCACGGCCAGACGCCGGGCGCGTTTTTCTCCTTCATCACGGCCATGCTGATGGCCTATGAGCCGTTCAAGCGGTTGGCGCGGTTCAACATTGATTTCAATGCGCAAATGATCGGCGTCGGAATGATGTATGATTTCCTCGATGCGCCCAGCGATGAGCCCGATGACAGTGAGTTGCCGGATCTGCAGGTGAGCAGCGGCCAGATCGAAGTGCGCGATGTGACCTTCTGGTATCGCGAGAGCGACCCGGTGCTGCAAGATATTTCGCTGGTGGCGCAGGCGGGCAAGGCGACCGCATTGGTTGGCCCGTCGGGCAGCGGCAAGTCCACATTGTTCGGGCTTATCCAGCGGTTTTACGTTGCCAAATCCGGCACCATTCTGATCGATGGGCAGGATATTTCCAAGGTCAACCGCGCATCGCTGCGCCGGGCGATCGGGGTGGTGTCGCAGGATACATTCCTGTTTCAGGGAACCATTCGGGAGAATGTGGCGATGGGCGATGCCAGCGCCAGCGATGAGGCGATTGCCGCCGCCTGCAAACATGCGCATGTCGATGATTTTGTGCGCGAATTTGAGCATGGCTATGAAACGCAGGTGGGTGAGCATGGTATGTCGCTGTCGGGTGGCCAGCGCCAGCGCGTTGCCATTGCCCGCGCCCTGTTGAAAGGCGCGCCGATCATTCTGCTCGATGAAGCCACTTCAGCACTTGACCCGCTTTCCGAGCAATATGTGCGCGATGGGTTGAAGCTGCTGGCGGCCGGGCGCACCGTGCTGATGATTGCGCATCGCAAGGAATCCTACGCGCATGCCGACACGATCATCGAAATGGCAGCGGGTCGGGTCAGGCGGGCGGCTTAAATGGGCGCGCTGCGCAGATTTGCACCCTGGATCTGGCACAAGCCGGCGATTTTGCTGGTGCTGGCGACCATGATGTGGGCCGGCAATGCGGTGGCGAGCCGGGCGCTGGCGGGGCAAATGTCGCCTGGGACGGTCGTGATTGTGCGGTGGCTGGTGGTGTGTGCGGTGCTTTGGCCGTTTCTGGGCAAGCGGTTTGTCGCGACACTGCCGCAACTGCGGCAAAACTGGCGCTATTTCGCGCTGATGGGCGGTCTTGGCTATACCGCTTTCAATATCCTCTTCTATTCCGCGGCTTATTACACAACGGCGGTCAATCTAACCCTGCTGCAATGCGCCATTCCGATTTTCGTCATGCTGGGTGCCTTTTTGTTCACAGGTCATTCGGTGCGTGCCGCGCAAATTGCGGGCATGGTCATATCGACCATTGGCGTGCTGCTGGTGGCAGGTGCCGGCGATTTGCAAAATGTCGCCAAGCTGGCTTTTAATATCGGGGATGTGATGGCACTGGTCGCCTGCGCACTCTACGCCGGCTACACGCTCAATTTGCGGCGGTTGCCAAGCCTCGATCCGATGGTGTTTTTTGCGGCCATGGCCCTGGCTGCTGCCCTGGCAGGGTTGCCCTATTTCATTGGTGAGGTTGTCAGCGGCCATAGTTTCTGGCCGACGCAGCGCGGTTATATCGTTGTGATTTACGTGGCGCTGTTCCCGTCATTGATCTCGCAAATCCTCTACATGCGCGGCGTCGCGCTTATTGGGGCGAGCCGTGCGGGGCTGTTCTCCAATCTGGTGCCGGTGTTTGGTTCGGTGTTGGCGGTTGTCATTCTGGGCGAGAGTTTCCATATCTATCATGCGGTTGCGCTGGCACTGGGGCTGGGCGGAGTGTTTGTGTCGGAACATCTGGCCAAGCCGGAACCCGTGGTGCGCCCGACAGGCACCGCGTGAACGCCGGGGTTGGCGAAGCGAGGTTTGTGTGGCAATAGTCGTGGAATAATTGGAAAACCGATGCTGGATCTAGCGCAAAACAGCCTTGATATTGCCAAGCCCCCCGCCAAAACGCGGGTTGTGGTGGCGATGTCTGGCGGCGTCGATTCCTCGGTGGTTGCCGCCCTGCTGCATGCGCAGGGCTATGATGTCGTTGGCGTGACGCTGCAGCTTTACGATTCTGGTTCAGCGAGCGCGCGCAAGGGGGCTTGCTGCGCCGGTCAGGATATTCATGATGCCCGCAATGTGGCGGCCCGCCTTGGCATTCCCCATTATGTGCTGGATTACGAGACCCGCTTCCGCGAGAAGGTGATCGACCGCTTCGCCGACTCCTATATGCGCGGCGAGACGCCGATTCCGTGCGTTGCCTGCAACCAGCACATCAAATTTGCCGACTTGTTCGAGACGGCCAAAGACCTCGGTGCCGACGCGCTGGCGACCGGGCACTACATATCCTCACGCGCCGATGGCGCAGGCGGGCGGGCGCTCTATCGGGCGCTGGATGCGGCGCGCGACCAAAGCTATTTCCTGTATGCGACCACGCCGGCGCAACTGGAGCTGCTGCGGTTTCCGCTTGGCGATCTGCCAAAGGCAAAGGTGCGCGAACTGGCCCGCGAATATGGGCTGGAAGTGGCTGACAAGCCCGACAGCCAGGATATATGTTTCGTGCCTTCGGGCAATTATGCCTCGATCATCGAGCGCCTGCGGCCGGAGGCCATGCAGAGCGGCGAGATTGTGCATGTGGATGGGCGGGTTTTGGGCCGCCACAATGGCATTGTTCATTACACCATCGGGCAGCGCAAGGGCCTCGGCCTGAGCGACCATAACGTCAGCCATGGCGTCGCGCTTTACGTGGTGCATATTGATGCGGAGAAAGCCCAGGTAACCGTTGGCCCGCGTGAGGCGCTGGCGCGGCAGGTGCTGGCCCTGCGTGACGTCAACTGGATCGGTGCAGGCGACTGGGACGGCGTGGCGGATCGCGATATCTATGCGCGCATCCGCTCGACCCGCGCGCCGGTGCCAGCCCGTCTGGAGCGGGTGGGGGACAGTGCAAGGGTGACCCTTCTGGATCCTGAGGAAGGGGTTTCGCCGGGGCAGGCTTGCGTCTTTTACGACAATGCCGGAGCCGAAACGCGCGTGCTCGGCGGTGGCATTATCGATACAACCGGCTAAGGCCATTGCTAGGGAGCGAGCAGGGCGGCTTCCACCTGGCCCAAGCGCTCTTTGCCAAAGAACATTTCCTTGCCGACAAAAAAAGTCGGTATGCCAAAAACGCCGCGCTCAACCGCCGCCTGCGTGTTTTCGGCCAATTGCGCCTTGATCGCCGGTTCGCTGGTTTGGGCGACCAGCGCGGCACCGTCAAAGCCATTTTGGGTGAGGGTTTGGGTGACAACATCGGCGTCAGCTAGATTAAGGCCCTGCTCCCACATGCCAGCGAACATGATCTGGCTATAGGCTTCGAGCCGCCCGATGCGGGCCGCGACCATTGCACCGCGCATAACCAGCAAGGTATTGACTGGAAAATGCGGGTTCATCTTGAAATCAACCAGTTGATTTGCCACGATAAAGCGGCGCATTTCCAGCCGCTCATAAGCCAATTTCGCCGGAATTTCCGCATATTGAACAATGGGGGACTTGTTGTTGGTGGCTTTGAAAATGCCGCCGAGCAGGCAGGGGGTCAAGTGCAGGCTGGCCTTGGTGCGCGCCAGCAATGCGGGCAATACCTTGTGGGCCAGATAAGCGTTGGGGCTGCCATAATCGCAGATGAATTCCAGCGAATGGGTCATGCAACGAGCCTTTCATGGGGTAAGGGTTTGGGCATTCGCTAAAAGGTTTCGCACCAGGGCCGCAGGTCCAGTTCGTGTGTCCAGGCGCTGCGCTGCTGGCGGTGCAGCATCACGTAATTGCGGGCGATCTCCTCGGGGGACAACACCCCATCCTTGGCTTTGAGCGCTTCAAAATCCGGCCGCATCTCGCGGATGAAGGCGGTATCAATGCCCCCGTCGATGACTATGTGTGCGACGTGGATATTGCGGGGGCCCAACTCGCGCGCCATGGATTGCGCCAGCATGCGCAAGGCGGCCTTGGCGCCCGAAAATGCGGCATAGCCCGAGCCACCGCGCAAGGATGCGGTCGCGCCAGTGAATAACAGGGTGCCCTTGTTGCGCGCCAACATATGACGCGAGACCTCGCGCCCCATGAGAAACCCGGAAAAGCAGGCCATCTCCCACACTTTTCGATAGACCTGCGCGGTGGTGTCACCAATGGAAAAACGCACATTGGCCCCGATATTGAAAACGGCAACCTCGATCGGGCCAATATCGGCCTCGATGGTTTCCACCAATTGCTGCATCTGCGCTTCGTCGCGGGCGTCGGCGGGGAGGGCGTGGGCGCTCAGCCCCTCGTCCCGCAGGCTCTGCGCCAAGGCTTCGAGCGCATCGGCATGGCGGGGGCGACGGGTGACGCAGGCGACATAACCCTCGCGCGCAAAGGCGCGGGCAATGGCGGCGCCGGTTGCATCACCAGCGCCAATCACCAGGGCGACGGGTTGCCTTGCCTTTGCACCTTGCGCCATTCAGCCTCCGATATTAAACGCCGCCAATGCTGCCATGTTGACGATATCGCTGTCCTTGGCACCGAGCGGGACAATCTGCACCGGTTTGTTCAACCCGACAATCAGCGGGCCGATTACCGTCGCGCCGCCGAGTTCCTGCAGCATTTTGGTGGCAATGGAAGCGGAATGGAAGGCGGGCATCACCAGCACATTGGCGGTGTCGGTCAGGCGGCAGAACGGATAGCTCGCCATGGCAGCCTTGTTGAGCGCAACGTCGGCGGCCATTTCGCCGTCATATTCAAAATCGACGCGCTCATGATCGAGCAGACGGACGGCTTCGATGACCCGGGCCGAGCGCTCGCCGGCCGGATGGCCAAAGCTCGAAAAGGCCAGGAATGCGACACGCGGCTCATAACCGAGGCGGCGGGCAACGCCGGCCGCTTCCTTGGCGATGGCCGCCAGATCTTGCGCACTGGGCATTTCGGCAATCGCGGTATCGGCCACCACCACGGGCCGTCCGCGTGCAAGCACCAGCGAGACGCCAATCAATTGATGCCCCGGCTTGGTGTCGATGACGCGGCGCACTTCCTCCAGCGCGATCGAGAAATTGCGGGTAACACCGGTGACCATCGCGTCCGCATCACCCATGGCGACCATGGCTGCACCGAAATGGTTGCGATCCTGATTGATCAGGCGGGCGCAATCGCGTTGCAGAAAGCCGCGCCTTTGCAAGCGCTCATACAGAAACTGCGCATAGATTTCGTTGCGGTGCGAGAGGCGGGCATTGTGGATTTCAACGGTGCGCTCGTCCAGTTCGAGGCCGCCCTGCTTGGCTATGGCCTTGATGCGGTCTTCGCGGCCCACCAGAATGGCCGTGCCCAACCCTTGCGTGGCAAAGGAGATGGCGGCGCGAATGACCTGCTCTTCCTCGCCTTCGGCAAATACCACGCGCTTGGGGGTGCGGCGCACGCCCTCGACAATGCGCTGCAACGCACCGGCAACCGGATTTCGTCGGGCCGACAGGGTGTTGGAATAGGCCTTCATATCAATGATCGGGCGACGGGCGACGCCACTCTCCATGGCGGCTTTGGCGACAGCCACCGGGATGACGTGGATCAATCGCGGATCGAAAGGCACGGGGATGATATAGTCGCGGCCAAAGCGCGGCCGTGCGCCGGAATAAGCGGCGGCCACCTCGTCCGGCACATCGGCGCGGGCCAGTTCGGCAATGGCAAAGGTCGCGGAAATTTTCATTTCCATATTGATGGTGCTGGCCTGCACATCGAGCGCCCCGCGAAAGATGTAGGGGAAGCCGAGCACATTGTTGACCTGGTTGGCATAATCCGACCGGCCGGTCGCCATAATGACGTCATCGCGCACCGATGCCGCTTCCTCGGGGGTGATTTCGGGATCGGGGTTGGCCATGGCGAAAATGACCGGGTTGGGCGCCATGCTCTTGACCATTTCGGGCGAGAGCGCGCCTTTGGCGGAAAGCCCAAAGAAAATATCCGCCCCGACCATGGCCTCGGCCAGCGTGCGCAATTTGGTATCGGCGGCATGCGCCGATTTCCATTGGTTCATGCCGGCGGTGCGGCCCTGATAGACCACGCCTTTGGTGTCGCAGAGAATCACGTTCTCGGGCGCAAAGCCAATGGCCTTGATCAAGTCGAGGCAGGCAATGCCGGCAGCGCCTGCGCCATTGCAAACGAGGCGGGTCTTCTTGATATCGCGGCCGGTGAGGTGAATGGCATTGACCATGCCGGCGGCGGCGATGATCGCCGTGCCGTGCTGGTCATCATGAAATACCGGAATATCCATCAATTCGCGCAGGCGTTCCTCGATGATGAAGCATTCGGGAGCCTTGATGTCCTCCAGATTGATGCCGCCAAACGAGGGCCCGAGATAGCGAATGGCATTGATGAAGGCTTCGGGGTCTTCGGTGTCCACTTCCAGATCAATCGAGTCGATATCCGCGAAACGTTTGAACAGGACGGCCTTGCCTTCCATCACCGGCTTGGCGGCGAGCGCGCCCAGATTGCCAAGTCCGAGAATGGCAGTGCCATTGGTGATGACCGCGACCATGTTGCCGCGCACCGTATAATCATAGACCTTGGACGGGTCGGCGGCGATGGCATTGACCGGCACGGCGACACCGGGCGAATAAGCCAGCGAAAGGTCGCGTTGCGTCGCCATCGGCTTGGTGGGGACGATCTCCAGTTTGCCGGGCCGGCCCCGCGAATGAAAAAGCAGGGCTTCCTGATCGGTAATGGTCTGACGTTTGGGGGCTTTGGTTTTGTTGTTGCTCGAGTCTGAAGGCATTTCCTGGGCGCTCTTTTTTTGATATTGGGCTGCCCGCGACTGTAGAGCGCTATTTTCAATGCAACAAGTTGCCATGTGCGTTGGCACATAGTTATTGTGGCTTAGTTCGCCTGCCGCCGAAATTACGGCGCGGAGCGAGGGCCGGGCGGGGTAGTGTGCTTAGCGCGTGGGAACCGGTGTGCCGCTGCGGTAATCATAAAATCCGCGTTGGGTCTTGCGGCCGAGCCAGCCAGCTTCGACATATTTGACCAGAAGCGGGCAGGGGCGATATTTGCTGTCGGCGAGGCCTTCATGCAGCACCTGCATGACCGAGAGGCAGGTATCGAGGCCGATAAAATCGGCCAGTTGCAGTGGCCCCATCGGGTGGTTGGCACCCAAACGCATGGCGGTGTCGATGGCGTCCACTGAACCCACGCCCTCATAGAGCGTGTAAATCGCCTCGTTGATCATTGGCAGCAAGATGCGATTGACGATGAAAGCGGGGAAGTCCTCGGACATGGTCGAGGTTTTTCCAAGGCGGGTGATGAATTGCTTGGCGTCTTCATAGGTTGAGTCTTTGGTGGCAATGCCGCGAATCAGTTCCACCAGTTGCATGCGTGGCACCGGGTTCATGAAATGAATGCCGATGAAATTTTCGGGGCGGTCGGTAACCGATGCCAGACGGGTAATGGAAATGGACGACGTGTTGGAAGCAATCAATGCGTCGGGTGCGAGGCTGGGGCACAGCTTTATGAAGATTTTTCGCTTTACTTCTTCGTTTTCAGAGGCAGCTTCGATAACCAACTGGCAATCCTGCAACTGGCTGAAAGTGTTGGCTGGCGTGATCCGCATCATGGCGGCGGCGCGCTCGGCTTCGGTCAATTTGGCTTTGGCGATTTCGCGCGCCAGATTGCCACTGATGGTGGCAAGGCCCGCGCTGATCCGGTCTTCGGCAATATCGTTGAGGGCGACGTCAATTCCGGCAAGGGCGCAGACCTGCGCTATACCCGTGCCCATCTGGCCAGCGCCAATAATGCCTACTTTCTTGACTTCCAAGCTCATAAACTCCCGAAAAACAACGACGCCCGATCATAGCCCTTCGCGTGGCGACGTCCAGCGGTACTTGTCTATTTCCCCAATTTTGCCAATTCCTGCGCCATTTCGGGCAAGGCAGTGAACAGGTCAGCGACAAGGCCGTAATCCGCCACCTGGAAAATCGGGGCGTCTTCGTCCTTGTTGATGGCAACGATCACCTTGGAATCCTTCATGCCTGCCAGATGCTGGATCGCACCTGAAATGCCGACGGCGATGTAAAGATCCGGGGCGACGACCTTGCCGGTCTGGCCGACCTGCCAGTCATTGGGGGCATAGCCGGCGTCGACCGCTGCGCGCGACGCACCCATGGCAGCCCCCAACTGGTCTGCAATCGGTTCGATGTAAGTTTTGAAATTTTCCGAATTCTGCATGGCGCGGCCGCCGGAAATGATGATTTTTGCGGAAGTCAGTTCGGGACGGTCGGATTTGGCGAGGGCCTCCGAGGCAAAGCTCGACAAAGCCGGATCGCTGGCTGCGGCAATCGCTTCGATTTTGGCCGAGCCGCTTTCGGCGGTGGCGGCGAAGGCGGCACTGCGCACAGTAATCACCCGCTTGGTGTCGCTGGATTGCACGGTCTGGATGGCATTGCCGGCATAGATCGGGCGCTCGAACGTATCGGCGCTGATAACCTTGGTGATTTCGGAAATCTGCATCACGTCGAGCAGGGCGGCGACGCGCGGCAACACGTTCTTGGATGTGCTGGTCGCGGGGGCGATGATGCTGGTGTAGTCGCCGGCAAGGCTGTGCAGCAAATGGGCCAAGGGTTCGGCAAGGCCATGCGCATAAAGCGCGCTGTCAGCGACGCGCACGCGGGTCACGCCTTCCAGCTTGGCAGCAGAATTGGCCGCTTCGGCGCAATCGCTGCCAGCCACCAGTATATCGACCGGTTCGCCCAAGGCACGGGCGGCGGTGAGGGCCTTGGCGGTCATGTCGTTGAGGTGGCCGCCATGCACTTCGGCCAGAAGAAGCGTTGTCATCAGATCACTCCTGCTTCGTTGCGCAATTTCCCAATCAATTCGCTGATCGATTTAACCATGACACCGGCTTTGCGTCCGCCCGGTTCCACCGTTTTCAGCACTTTCAGGCGCGGGGTCAAATCGACGCCAAAATCAGCCGGGGCTTTTTCGTCAATCGGCTTTTTCTTGGCTTTCATGATGTTGGGCAGGCTGGCGTAGCGCGGCTCGTTCAAGCGCAGATCGGTGGTGACGATGGCGGGCAGTTTTAGCGATACGGTCTGCAAGCCGCCATCCACTTCGCGGGTGACATTGACCGAGGCATCGGCCAGTTCGACCTTTGAGGCGAAAGTGCCCTGGCCCCAGCCGAGCAAAGCGGCGAGCATCTGGCCGGTCTGGTTGCAATCGTCGTCGATGGCCTGCTTGCCCAGAATGATCAATCCCGGTTCCTCAGCCTTGGCAATCGCCGCCAGCAGCTTGGCAACGGCGAGTGGTTCGACTGTTTCGTCGGTCTTGACCAAAATGCCGCGATCGGCACCCATGGCCAGACCGGTGCGGATGGTTTCGGCGGCCTGGGCCGGGCCGATCGAGACTATGACCACCTCGGTTGCCTTGCCTGATTCGCGAAGCCGCAGGGCTTCTTCCACAGCAATCTCGTCGAAGGGATTCATCGACATTTTGACGTTGGCAAGGTCCACGCCGGTGCCATCGCTTTTGACACGGATTTTGACGTTATAATCAACGACGCGTTTGACCGGAACTAGCACTTTCATCAAAGGCTCCTGAAATCCTTCACGTGTAAACTTTAATTGCCCACCCTGCCTAAGCGCGTCGCTGCTTCTAGTCAACGCGCCTTTAGATGAAGTGCAGCAACATCAGCGATTTTTGCCGGGCACCCAAAGCACATCGCCCGCGCCATTGTTGTTCATAAATCTCGAAGCGACAAACAGAAAATCGGACAGGCGGTTGATGTATTTCAGCGCGGGTGCGCCGACGCTCTCGCCCGGTTGCTGCGCCAGTTGCACCATCAGTCGCTCGGCGCGGCGGGAGACGGTGCGCGCCTGATGCAAAAACGCGGCGGCGGCGCTGCCACCGGGCAGCACAAACGAGCGCAACGGGCTGAGCGCGGCGTTGAGGTCGTCGATCTCCTGTTCGAGGCGGGTTGCCTGCGCCTCGATGATCCGCAACGGTTCGTAATCCAGCTTTTGCCCGGAATCGGGGGTGCAAAGGTCGGCACCAAGATCAAACAGGTCATTCTGGATGCGGGCCAGCATGGCGTCGATTTTTGCATCCTTCGGGCTGCCAGTGTGCAGACGCACCAGTCCCAGAATGGCGTTGGTTTCATCCACCGTGCCATAGGCCTCGACGCGCACATCAAATTTTGGCCGCCGCTCGCCATTGCCCAGCGCCGTGCTGCCGTTGTCGCCGGTTCGGGTATAGATGCGGTTGAGAACAACCATCTTGTCTCCTGAAGTGCCTCGAAGTGGCTATTGGCGGAAGTAGAAGACGATCATTATGATGATGACGGTCAGGAACTGCAATCCAACCCGCCAGCGCATCAGATTTTGCGATCGACTGGGGCTGCCGGCTATCAGCATGTTATAAAGGCCGGCTATCAGCACCAGGACAACAGCGGCTACCGCGATGCCCACAATTGTATTTCCCATTCAATCACTCCTCGCTGTCTATGTCTTAATTAGGCCAATCGCCGGATATCACAAGGCCGGGTGAGGGCTGGCCTGCCACGCCTTGAGCATTTGCTCCAGTGGCGGGGCGAATTGGTCGACGATCACCTGCACGCCTGCGCTGTTGGGATGCAGGCCATCGGCCAATTGCAATTTGGGCATCCCCATCACGCCCTGCATGAAGAAGGGATAGAGCGGCGCATGGAACTTTTTGGCCAGCGCCGGGTAGATTGCGTCAAATTTTGTCTTGTAATCCGCGCCATAATCGGGGGTTGCCAGCATACCCGCGAGGTAGGTTGCAATCTTGCGGGTCTGGAGGCGGGTGAGAATGGCGGTGAGTGCCTTATCGGTCACGGCGGGGTCAATCGCCCGCAGCATGTCATTGGCCCCCAGTTCGAGTAGCACGATGTCGGTGCCGTCGGGCACCGACCAATCGAGCCGCGCTGCGCCATCGGTGGCGGTGTCGCCGCTGACGCCGGCATTGACAATGGTCACGTCAAACCCGTCCTGACGCAACTTTTTCTCCAGCACGGCAGGGAAGGCGTCGGCCTGCGGCAATTGATAGCCCGCGGTGAGGCTGTCGCCGAAGCACACAATCTGGATTGGCCGGGCAAGGGCGCGGGCCGGGGCGGCCAGCGCAAGCGCCAGCAGCAATATGGTCGCAGCCCACCCAATGCCGGGTATGCGCGCGGGGCAATCTTTGTTAAAGCTTGGCGCGAAATTGCAAAGGGATACCATGAACGGGCCAATCATCAGGGTGAAGAACGTTGACTTGAGTCTGGGGCGCGGGCCTGCCCGTGTCCATATCCTAAAATCAATTTCACTGGAAATAGCCCGCGGTGTCGCAGTTGGGCTCGTGGGGCCTTCGGGCTCGGGCAAATCAACACTGCTGATGACGCTGGCAGGGTTGGAGCGCCCCGATTCGGGGGAAATCGAAATTGACGGTGCCAATCTGCGGGAGATGAATGAGGATCAACTCGCCCGTTTTCGCGGCCAGAAAGTGGGCATTGTCTTTCAGTCCTTCCATCTCATTCCCACGATGACGGCGCTGGAAAATGTGGCGGTGCCGCTGGAATTGGCAGGTCGGGCGGATGCCTTCGCCCGCGCACGGGCGGAATTGCAGATTGTCGGGCTGGGCGAGCGGTTGTCGCATTATCCGGGGCAATTGTCTGGCGGCGAGCAGCAGCGTGTGGCGCTGGCGCGGGCCATTGCGCCCGACCCGGCGATTCTCGTGGCGGATGAGCCGACGGGCAATCTGGATGAAGCCACTGGCAAGGGCATTGTCGATTTGATGTTCGCGCTCAAGCGCGAGCGCGGGGCGACGCTGGTGCTGGTCACGCATGACAAATCACTGGCGGCGCGCTGCGAGCGCACCATCGAGCTGCGCTCCGGCCGTGTCGAGGCTGCATAAACCAAAAGCCAGCCAAGGTTTTGGCTGGCGTCTGGAAATCATATATAAAATTTTTAGCGCAGCGGCTTAAGCGGCCTGCGCGGTCTCGGCGCGCTTCTTCTCGATGTCGCGCTTGAGGATGCGGGCACCCTGCGACAGTTCGGTTTCGCTGGCCTTGATCAAAAAGGCATCGAGACCACCGCGATGCTCGACCGAGCGCAGAGCCGCAGCGGCAACGCGCAGGCGAACGGCGCGCTGCAACGTGTCCGAAATCAGCGTCACCTGGCAGAGGTTGGGCAGAAAGCGGGTTTTGGTCTTGATGTTGGAATGGCTCACCTTGTTGCCAACCTGCACAGCAATACCAGTCAATTCACAGCGGCGGGACATGCCGTTTCCTTTCGAGCGCATCGACGCAGAATTTTCTGCGCGATCAAAATAAGACAAGCGGGCGCGCGTCAAAAGACCGTGCCCTGCTATTCGGATAAATGTCCATAGTGGAGCCGCGTTGGCGCGTCAAGGATAAAGGGCACCCGCTAGCGCTGGCGCTCCAGAATCGAGACATAATTTGCCACCGCAGCACCGCCCATGTTGAAGACACCGGCCATGGCGGCCCCCTGCAATTGCATGTCGCCCGCATCATTGCACAATTGCATGGCCGCCATCACGTGTTGCGAGACGCCGGTGGCACCAATGGGATGACCGCGCGATTTCAGGCCACCGGAAAGATTGACCGGCAAGCGGCCGCCGCGTGAGGTCTGGCCCTCGCGGGCTACCCGCCAGCCTTCGCCCGGCCCGGCCAGGCCCATGGCTTCGTATTCGATCATTTCGGCGATGGTGAAACAATCGTGGGTTTCGACAAGGTCCAACTGGTCGATGGTAATGCCGGCCTCGGCTTTGGCTTTGGCCCAGGCTGCCCGCGCGCCTTCAAAGGCGACAGGATTGGCGCGCCTGGCTAGTGGCAGTAGGTCATTGACCTGCGTGCGTGTACGAAAGGCGATGGCGCGCCGCAAGGTCGCGGCGGTTTCGGCATCGGCGACAACGAGCGCTGCAGCGCCATCCGAGACCAGCGAGCAATCGGTGCGGCGCAACGGGCCAGCGACATAGGGGTTTTTGTCGGAAATCGTGTTGCAAAACGCAAAGCCGAAATCCTTGCGCATATGGGCCAAGGGATTGGACAGACCGTGGACGTGGTTCTTGGCCGCGATCATCGCCAGTTCGGCGCTGTGGTCGCCGTATTTCTGGAAATAATTCTGTGCCAATTTCCCGAAAATTCCGGCAAATCCGGCGTCAACCTGCGCCTCTTCGCGGCGATAGCTGGCGGCCAGCAGAATGTCGCCTACTTCGGGGGTTGGGGTCGCGGTCATTTTTTCGGCACCGATCACCAAGGCGATGCGGCCACGTCCCGCCTCGATAAAGTCAAGGGCGGCATAAAGGGCCGCCGAACCAGTGGCGCAGGCGTTTTCCAGCCGCATGGCGGGCACGTGGCTCAATTCGGGCATTTGCACACCCACCAACGCTGCTTCAAAGCCCTGCTTGGAAAAACCATTGTTGAACACGCCAACGGTGATGGCGTCGACATCGCGCGGGCTGACACCCGCATGTTCGAGCGCGCTGGCGCTGACGCGGCTCATCAGGGTTTCCACATCGGGGTCTTCGAGTTTGCCAAAGGGCGTATGCGCCCAACCGACGATTGCAGCTTTGCCTGACATGGAAGCCTTCCTTTGATGATTTCTCACGTTGAATATGCGATTTTAAGCATTTTGCCATAGCGATCAGCCTTGGCAAAGCAAAATCGCTTGGCGCGCGTCAACTTGAATGGTGGGGTGGCGGCGCGCCCGGCGCTTGCTCGATGCGCCACAACCTTGTGGTGAAATCGGCGATGGCCGCGAGGCAGGCTTCCGGTTGGTCCAGAAAGGGCGAATGCCGGCAATGGTCGAGCACAAGCGGGTCATAGGGTGAATAAAGATGCTGTTCCAGCGAATGCAACTGGGCCAGCGTGCCATATTGATCTTCGCGCCCCTGAATGGCGAGCACTGGCACCCGTAGATAATCGATGGCGTCCTCAATATTCCAATTGGCAAAGCCCGGATCCAGCCAGGCGTCATTCCAGCCGCGAAAGGCGACATCGACATTTTGGTGATAACGGGCCAGACGGGCGCGCAAATCGCCGCTGTCATAGGCGATTTTTGCCTGGGCTATGGCCGCAAGGCCCATGCCTTCCGTGAAAAAATGCGGGGCCATCAGAATAGCCCCCCTCACGCGATGATCCTGCACATTGCCCAGATAGAGCGTGGCAATGGACGCGCCGTCGCTGTGGCCGAGCAGCACGCCGTGCCGGAAGCCGATGGCATCCAGCACCAGAGGCAGCACATCCACGGCCTCGCGGGTCATGTAATCGAGCGGGCGCGGCAGGGGGGTCGGGGTTGAATGGCCGTAACCGCTGCGCGAATAGGCGAATACGCCCAGACCCGTCGCCTGTTGCAGCTTTTGCGGAAAATCCCGCCAAAGAGCGACGCAGCCGAGGCCCTCATGCAGCAGCACAAGGGTGGGCGCCTCGCTGGGTGGTGGGCCAAGGCAAAGAGCCTCAAGCTCGGCATTGCCGAAGACCAGGCGAATCGGCTCTCCCGGTGTCCAGATCATTCCATTGTCTCTTTTTGAACAGCCACGCCGGCGCGCAATTTGAAGCGCTGGATCTTGCCGGTGGCGGTTTTGGGAAGCTCGTCGACAATCTCGATCCAGCGCGGGTATTTCCATTTGCCGACGCGTGACTTGACATGCTCGCGCAGTTCGCTGGCCAAGGCCTTGCGATCGACGGCGGTTTTCGGGACAACAAAGGCGAATGGTTTTTCGAGGCCGTTTTCGTCCTTGGCGGCGATCACGGCGGCTTCCAGCACATCGGGATGACTGATGAGCGCCTGTTCCACTTCGAAAGGGGCAACCCAGATGCCGCTGACCTTGAACATGTCATCGGTGCGTCCGCAATAGATGTAGCGGCCATCCTCACGGCGCACATATTTGTCGCCGGTGCGGGTCCAGTTGCCCTCAAACGTGCTGCGCGATTTCTCGCGCTGGTTCCAGTAATCGGTGGCTCCCGAAGGGCCGTCCACCAGCAATTCTCCGGTCTGGTCGGGGCCAACCTCGACACCCTGCTCGTCCACCAATCGCAATTTATAGCCGGGCACGGCCATGCCGGAGGTGCCGTAAACCACATTGTCGGGATGGTTTGACAGAAATATGTGCAGCATTTCGGTGGAGCCGACGCCATCCAATATGTGGGTGCCGGTGAGTTTGGCCCAGCGTTCACCGACTTCGGCGGGCAAAGCTTCCCCGGCCGAGATCGACAGGCGCAACCGCTCAAAACCGACGGGCAGGCTCGTCCCCATCTTTGCCAGCAAGGCGGCGTAGAGTGTCGGCACGCCGCCAAACAGGGTCGGGCGATGCTGCGCCAAATTTTCCAGCACGCTGTCCGGCGTCGGGCGACTGGGTGAAAGCAGCGTGGTCGCGCCCACCGACATCGGGAAGGTCATGCCATTGCCAAGGCCATAGGCAAAAAACAGCTTGGCGGCGGAATAGATCAAATCATCGGCGCCTATGCCCAACACTTGCGCGCCATAAGTGTCGGCAGTGGCGCGCAGGCTGGCGTGGACATGGCGCACGCCCTTGGGACGCCCGGTGGAGCCGGAGGAATAAAGCCAAAAGGCGCATTCATCGGCTTCACGCGGCAAAGTGGCCACCGACTCGCTGGCTGTAAGCTCGGGTTGAAAATGCAACATGCCGGGCGGCGGTGCGGCCTCGTCAATCACGAATATGGTGCGCACCCAGGGCGATGCCTTGATGGCGGGCAGCAATGTTTCAAGCAGGGGTTTGGAGACAAAAAGTGCCTTGGCGCGGCTGTCGACCAGAATGGCTTGATAAAGATCCGCAGACAGAAGCGTATTGAGCGGCACCGGGATGACCCCCGCCTTCAACGCGCCCCAGAAAATGATCGGAAATTCCAGAACATCCAGCACAACCATGGCAATGCGGTCTTCCGGATGCAGGCCGTGGCGTTGCAGCAGTCCGGCCATGCGGGCGGTTTGCTCGCCCAGTTCATGATAGGTCAGGCGGCGCTCACCCTCGATGAAGGCCGTCTTGAGTGCGTGACCGCTTTTGGCGTTGCGGTCCACAAAATACACGGCGGCATTGTCGTTCTCGCCCGGCTTTGCCGATGCTGGATCACTCACGCATTCCTCCCAATGTGCTGGCTTGGCTGGTTGGTCGCCGGTCGTTGCCGGCATCGCCAAAGAAGCATTCCCTCACCTTGCAGACTGCGACAAAGTGGCCGACAAAGCAATGGATATTTATGCACTATATAACATATTTTTATGATTTTTGCGTCAAAATCAAATAAATAAGTAAGATTTTGCAAAAATGAAGCTAGATTTTTGCATCATAATACACTATCCACAAATTAAGCCGGTTGCCGGGGCGCGGCGGATCAGACGCCGGCAACAGGGATTGGAGAGCGCATGACCCAGCGGATTGATTTTCAGGTTGACCCAAACCATTACCGTCACTGGCGCGTCACTTACGAGGGCGACATCGCGCAATTGTATATGGATGTCGACGAAAAGGGCGGGCTGTTTGAGGGTTACGAGCTGAAGCTCAATTCTTATGATCTTGGGGTGGATATTGAATTGGCCGATGTTGTTCAGCGCATGCGTTTCGAACATCCGCAGATCAAGACTGTGGTCTTGCAATCGGGCAAGGAACGGGTGTTTTGCGCCGGGGCCAATATCCGTATGCTTGGGGTGGCGGCACATGCCCACAAGGTCAATTTCTGCAAGTTTACCAATGAGACCCGCAACACATTCGAGGCGGCGGGGCGTGAGTCCGGCCAGCATTATATTTGCGCGGTGAAGGGGGCTTGCGCGGGCGGCGGTTATGAGTTGGCTTTGGCCTGCGACCACATATTGCTGCCCGATGATGGCGCATCCAACGTGGCGCTGCCCGAAGTGCCGCTGCTGGCGGTTTTGCCCGGCACCGGCGGGCTGACGCGGGTAACCGACAAGCGCAAGGTGCGGCGCGATATAGCCGACGTTTTCTGCTCGCTGGAAGAGGGTGTTCGTGGCCGCAAGGCGCTGGACTGGCACCTTGTCGACGAAGTGGTGCCCACCTCCCGTTTCGCGGAGAGTGTGGCGGCGCGGGCCCGGCAATTTGCCGACCAATCCAACCGGCTGGCCGCGCATGGGGGCGTGAGCCTGACGCCGCTGCAACGCAGCTTTGGCGCGGATGGCAGCGTGACCTATTCATCGGTGGAAGTGAGTTTTGACCGCCAGACGCGGGTTGCGACGATCACGGTGCACGGGCCGCAAATGCCGCTGGAATCGGTGGCGCAATTGCATGAACAGGGCGCGGCGGCCTGGGTGCTGCGGGCGACGCGCGAACTGGATGACGCCATTTTGCATTTGCGGCTGAACGAGCTTGAAACCGGCGTTTGGGCCTTTCGAACGCAGGGCGATGCGGAACTTGTGATGCAGAACGAGGCGGTTTTGCTGGCGCATCAAAACGAGGACTGGCTGTGCCGGGAAATCCTCCTCTACTGGAAGCGGGTGCTGAAGCGGATCGACGTCACGTCGCGCTCGCTGGTGGCGTTGATTGAGCCGGGTTCGTGCTTTGCCGGCATGCTGGCGGAAATCGCTTTCAGCGTGGATCGCTCCTATATGGCGGAAGGCGATTTCGAGGGCGATAATCGACCCGCGGCGGCGCTGCACTTGACCGCCAGCAATTTTGGCACATTTCCAATGGCCAATGATCTGACGCGGTTGCAAACGCGCTTTCTGGGTGATCCGGAAAAAGTGGAAGCGGCGGCGGCGCGCAAGGGGGAGCCTTTGGAGGCGGTGGATGCCAATGAAATGGGGCTGGTGACTTTCTGCCTCGACGATATCGACTGGGCGGATGAGGTGCGGATTTTCCTTGAGGAGCGCGCCTCGTTCTCGCCCGATGCCATGACCGGCATGGAGGCCAATTTGCGGTTCCCCGGCCCTGAAACGATGGAAACAAGGATATTTGGCCGGTTGACCGCCTGGCAGAACTGGATTTTCCAGCGGCCGAATGCGGTGGGCGAAAAAGGCGCTTTGAAGCGCTACGGCAGCGGCGTGCGCGGCGAGTATGATTTGCGCCGGGTTTAGATCACGAATTTTCAGGAGCGAGCTATGCTGGATATTGTCAACGTCGAATATGACACGCTGATCCCCAATAATGTGAGTCTGTCGCAAGACAAGCGGGTGCTCAAGGCGCTGGAGCGCTGGCATCCGGGCTATATCAACTGGTGGAAAGGCATGGGGCCGGAGGGCTTTCAGGAGAGCCTTGTCTATCTGCGCACGGCGGTCAGTGTCGATCCCAAGGGCTGGGCGAAGTTCGACTATGTGAAAATGCCCGAATACCGATGGGGCGTGCTGCTGGCACCGCAGGTGGAAGACCGGCGCATCCCGTGCGGCGAGCATTTGGGGCAACCGGTATGGCATGAAGTGCCCGGCGAATATCGCTCGATGCTGCGCCGTCTGGTGGTTATCCAGGGCGACACCGAACCCGCTTCGGTCGAGCAGCAGCGCCATTTGGGTAAAACCGCGCCCTCGCTCTATGACATGCGCAACCTGTTTCAGGTGAATGTCGAAGAGGGCCGGCACCTGTGGGCCATGGTCTATCTGTTGCAGAAATATTTTGGAGCCGATGGGCGCGAGGAGGCGGATGAGTTGTTGCGCCGCCAGTCGGGATCGGTGGAATCACCGCGCATGCTGGGTGCGTTCAATGAAGCAACGCCAGATTGGCTGTCATTTTTCATGTTCACCTATTTCACCGATCGCGATGGCAAGATGCAATTGGAGAGTCTGGCGCAATCGGGCTTTGACCCGCTGTCGCGCACCTGCCGTTTCATGCTGACCGAAGAAGCGCATCACATGTTTGTCGGGGAAACCGGTGTCGGCCGGGTGATTCAGCGCACCTGTGAGGCGATGAAGGCGGCGGGCATTGACGACCCTTATGACATTGAAAAAGTGCGGGCGCTCGGGGTGATCGACCTGCCGACCATTCAGAAGAAACTGAACCTGCATTATACGCTGTCGCTGGATCTGTTTGGCTCGGAAATTTCGACCAATGCCGCCAATGCTTTCAACGCGGGCATCAAGGGCCGCTATCAGGAAGCCAAGATCGAAGATGACCACCAGTTGCATAATGCCACCTATCCGGTGATGCAATTGGTTGACGGGGTGGTGGTGACGACGCAGGTGCCAGCGCTCTCGGCGATCAACATGCGGCTGCGCGATGATTATTCGCGCGATGCGGCGGGCGGTGTGAAACGCTGGAACCTTGCCATTGAAAAAAGCGGCATTGCCTTCCAGATGAAGCTGCCGCATGACGGTTTCCATCGCCAGATCGGCATATTCGCGCAAGTGCCCATGACCCCGGATGGCATAATCCTGACCGCGGGCGAATGGCAAAAGCGTAAGGACGAGTGGCTGCCGACCCGCGCCGATGGCGATTTCATCCAATCCCTGATGAAGCCGGTGTGGGAATCGGGCCAATACGCCGGGTGGATTGCCCCGCCCAAAATAGGCATTGATAACAAGCCGGGTGACTTTGAATATGTGCAATTGCACATGGCTTGAGGCATGAAGCGAAAGGCGTCGGCCAGCGGATTTGGCCGGCGCGCAAGGAACAGGTTGTAGCCATGAATGCGCTTTTGAAACAGCACCTCATTGATCCGGAAATCTGCATCCGCTGCCACACATGCGAGGAAGCCTGTCCGATTGGCGCGATCACCCATGACGACAACAATGTGGTCGTGGATGCGGGCAAGTGCAATTTCTGCATGGCCTGCATCTCACCTTGCCCGACTGGTTCGATTGACCATTGGCGCGTGGTGGAGACACCCTATTCGCTGGATGAGCAATTGGGCTGGAGCGAATTGCCGGTGCAGGCCGAAGTCGGGGCCGGGGCTAATGTTGGCGAGGCGATGGAAGATGCGGTCAAGGCCTTGCTGGCCAGCGCCCATGCGGGGGCGGGCGGCGCGGCGCGGGCGCCCTTGTCTGCCGCCAAACCCAGCGTCAATGTGTTCAGCCAAGCGCAGCCAGCGGTGGCGGTGGTGCAGGGTAATTTCCGGCTGACGGCGGCCGACGCGGACGCGGATGTGCGTCATATCATTCTGGATTTTGGCGCGCAGGCCTTTCCGGTGCTGGAGGGCCAAAGCATTGGCATTCTGGCACCGGGCGTCGATGCGCAGGGCCGGCCGCACCATTTGCGGCTTTATTCGGTTTCCAGTCCGCGCGACGGCGAAAAGCCCAATCGCAATAATTTGTCGTTGACCGTCAAACGCGAAGAAACCGGCGTTTGCTCCAATTACATCTGCGATTTGAAAAAAGGCGATGAGGTGCGGGTCACCGGGCCATTTGGCACGACGTTCCTGATGCCCGAAGCGCTGGATTCGCATCTGGTGATGATTTGCACCGGCACGGGTTCTGCGCCCTTCCGCGCCTTTACCATGCGCCGCCAGCGTGTGCTGGCTGCCGATACCGGGAAAAATGGTGGCATGGCGCTGTATTTTGGGGCGCGAACCCCGCAATCCCTGCCTTATTTCGGGCCTTTGGCGAAAGTGCCCGATAATCTCCTGCAAAAGCATTTCGCGTTTTCGCGGGTGAAGGGGCAGGACAAACACTATGTGCAGGACATCATGCGCCAGGATGCCCAAGTTCTGGCCACGGCGCTGCAATCGGACAAGAGCCACATCTACATCTGCGGCTTGAAGGCAATGGAAGCCGGGGTCGAGCAGGCGTTTGAGGATATTGCGCGCGGGGCCGGGCTACATTGGCAGCCGATCCGCGATGCGATGCGTGAAAGCGGGCGCTACCACGTCGAGACTTACTGAGGCGGGCTGCGGACGGATGCTTCAGGCCGGTTGCAAGCGCATAAGAACTGCCCGCACATCCTCGGGGATGGGCACCGGCTTCTGGGTGGCGCGATCCACATAGACGTGGGTGTAGAGCGCCTGCGCGGCGGCGGCGGGCTCGCCAGCGCCAAAGGCCGCCAGCTTATAGCGCACGGAGCTGCGCCCGATGGCTTCGACGCTGACGCCAACTTCGACGCGCTGCGGATATTTCAGGGAGGCGAAATGCGTGCAGGTGGTTTCCACCACCATGCCGATGATCGGGCTGGTTACCGGGTCCAGAACACCGGCTTCGATCAGGATCTGGTTCACCGCCGCATCGAAAAAGGCGTAATAGACCACGTTGTTGATATGGCCGTAGGCGTCGTTGTCCGACCAGCGTGTGGTGAGTTCCAGAAACTGGACGAACTGGTCGCGCCGTGCCGGCACTGGCCGATGCTTCATAACTTGCCTTCCCTGGTGCCGAGCGCTTCGGCCAGCCGCATTTTGGCGGAGCCGGGGCGTAGCGGTTTCTGCTGATTGTCATGCGGGGCCCAACCGCTTACCCAGATCATTTCAAATGTCGCGCGAATCCGCCCGTCTGCATCCGCATAACGCGCACGGTAAAGCTCGGCAGCGCGCAGGAAAACGGCGCGCGGCAGCGGCTTGCGGCTGCGGGCCACCAGCGGGTTGGTCGCACCCATTGCCCGCAATTCGGCCATCAGGGCGAAGGCCGAATCGTAGCGCACGGTGACGCTGTCAATATCGGCGACCGGCAGGGCAAAACCGGCGCGCTGCAACAGGGCGCCCATGTCGCGCACATCCGCGAAGGGAATAACGCGCGGGCTGGCACCGCCGCAAATCTCGCTTTCGGCGGCGGTGAGGCAGGTGCGCAATTCATGCAGGGTCTGCCCGCCCGGCATGCAGGCAATGAAGAGGCCATCCGGGCGCAGGGCGCGACGTATCTGCACCAGCGTGCCGGGCAGGTCATTGATGACGTGCAGGGCGAGCAGCGAGACCACAAGATCAGCGCTGGCCGGTTGCAGGGGCAATGCCTCCGGGTCGGCGACGCGCCCGCCCGGCGTGGCCAGCACCTCGGCTATGGGTGCCAATTGCAGGAGTTCGCGCTGGTGCGCCAATGCCAGCGCCAGGTCCGGGGCGGGGGTTGCCAGATCCACCGCGACCGGGAAAGGCCGCTGGATAAGCGCGAGGCGCTCCAGCAGATCCTCCAGGGCACGATGCAACAAAAAGCCCTCAAAACCGCTGGCCCATGCGCGCGCCAACCGCTGACGCACGAGGGGCAGATCAAATATCGTATGGGGGGCAGGTGCAGCGCTCATGGGGCTTTTATGCCGGGTGGGGGCATTGCGGTCAATTGCCTTGCGTGATTGAGCCCGCAGGCTTAGCCGCAGCTTCGCCAACATAGATTTTTGTGGCGCGCCCGGCAAATATGCGCAACCACACTTGGAATTTGTCAGATAATTGCTTAAGCTTGTGATTGCAGCAGAGGAAACAATCATGAGCACTGTCAAATCCCGTCCGCATGTCAAGAAACCGAGCGAATTGCGTTCGAAACTCTGGTTCGACAATCCAGAAAATCCGGGGATGACGGCGCTGTATATCGAGCGCTATCTCAATTTTGGCCTCACCCCTGAAGAGTTGCGCTCGGGCAAGCCGATCATTGGCATTGCGCAGACGGGATCGGACCTGTCGCCTTGCAACCGCCACCATATCGAATTGGCCAAGCGCGTGCGTGATGGCATTATCGCAGCCGGGGGCATTGCCTTCGAGTTTCCGGTGCATCCCATTCAAGAAACCGGCAAAAGGCCGACGGCGGCGCTTGACCGCAACCTGGCCTATCTGGGCCTGGTCGAGACGCTTTACGGCTATTTTCTCGATGGCGTCGTGTTGACCACGGGCTGCGACAAAACCACCCCGGCCTGTATCATGGCGGCGGCCACGGTGAACATTCCGGCGATTGTGCTGTCAGGCGGGCCGATGCTGAATGGCTGGCACAAGGGCGAGCGCACCGGTTCGGGCACCATTGTGTGGAAGTCCCGCGAAGAACTGGCTGCGGGCAAGATCAATTATGATGAATTCATGGAGATCGTGACCTCCTCGGCGCCCTCGGTTGGCCATTGCAACACGATGGGCACGGCCTCGACCATGAACGCGCTGGCGGAAGCCATGGGCATGAGCCTGCCCGGATGTGCGGCGATTCCGGGGCCTTATCGCGAGCGCGGGCAGATAGCCTATGAAACCGGCAAGCGCATTGTCGATATGGTGTGGGAAGACTTGAAGCCTTCCGACATTCTCACGCGTCAGGCGCTGGAAAATGCCATTGTCGTCAACAGCGCGATTGGCGGCTCCACCAACGCCACCATCCATGTGATCGCGATTGCGCGGCAAGCCGGTGTGCCGCTGGTGATTGAGGATTTCGAAACGGTCGGCCACAAGGTGCCGTTGCTGGTGAATGTGCAACCGGCCGGCAAATATCTGGGGGAGGAATTCTTCCGGGCTGGCGGCGTGCCCGCCGTGGTGCATGAATTGATGAAGCACAAACTCGTACATGAGGATGCGCTGACGGTGAACGGGCAGGGCATTGGCGACAATTGCCGCCAGTCGCTGTCGCTGGATGATGATGTGATTTTCCCGATTGACAAGCCAATGGTCGTGGATGCCGGGTTTATCGTGCTGAAGGGCAATCTTTTCGACAATGCGGTGATGAAAACCAGCGTCATTTCCAAGGAATTTCGCGACCGTTACCTGATCAACCCAAAAGATCCCGATGCCTTTGAAGGCCGCGCCATCGTGTTTGAGGGACCGGAGGATTATCACCATCGCATTGATGATCCGGCGCTCAACATCGACGAGCATTGCATGCTGTTCATCCGTGGCACCGGGCCGCTTGGCTATCCGGGGGGTGCGGAAGTAGTCAACATGCAGCCGCCGGCTTATCTCATCCAGCGGGGTATTACCGCGCTGCCATGCATTGGCGATGGGCGGCAATCGGGGACGTCGGGTTCACCCTCCATTCTCAATGCCTCGCCGGAAGCGGCGGCGGGCGGTGGCTTGGCTTTGCTGAAAACCGGCGACCGGGTGCGCATCGATCTTGGCAAGCGCAGCGCCAATATCCTACTTTCCGAGGCTGAGTTGCAGCAGCGCCGCGCCGATCTGGAAAAGAATGGCGGATTCAAATCGCCAGTAAGCCAGACACCCTGGCAGGAGATTCAGCGCGATCTGGTGGCGCAGTTCGATGAGGGCATGGTGCTCAAGAGCGCGACCAAATATCAGCACGTGGTGCAGACCATGGGCGTGCCGCGCGACAACCATTAGCCGCGTTTGCCTGCACCAACGCTTCTGCTTGCCTTTCTGGGGGCTGTATCGCCCTCAGAAAATGCAGGCACCGGAATCAGCGGGGCTCACGACGGCGCGGAAAGATGCAAACAGATTGCGGCCTATGCCGGTGCCATTGGCTGAAAGATCGGCGACAACTGGCGCGCGGGCCGCAAATTCCGCCGCATCGACTAGCACTTCCAAGGTGCCGTTCGTGGCGTCGAGGCGCAGCATATCGCCGTTGCGAACGCGCGCAATCGGCCCGCCTTCCTCGGCTTCGGGCGTGACGTGAATGGCGGCTGGCACCTTGCCAGAAGCGCCCGACATGCGCCCATCGGTGACCAATGCGACTTTGAAGCCACGATCCTGCAACACACCCAGTTGCGGGGTCAGGCGGTGCAATTCGGGCATGCCATTGGCTTTGGGCCCCTGGAAGCGGACGACGGCGACAAAATCCTTGTTGAGTTCACCGCGCTTGAAGGCCGATTGCAATTCTTCCTGATCGTGGAATACGATCGCTGGCGCTTCAATGAAGTGACGCTTGGGGTCAACGGCAGAAATCTTGATGACGCCGCGACCAAGATTGCCGGTGAGGGTCTTGAGCCCGCCATTGGCTTGAAAGGGCTGGCTCGCCGGGCGAAGCACTTTGGCATCGGTCTCGGCTTTGGGGGCCGGCATGCGCTGCACCGCGCCATTGGCGTCGATCTTGGCTTCCACCGTATAGGCGTCCAGCCCGGTGCCCCAGATGGTGCGCACGTCGCCATGCAACAGGCCAGCGTCCAGCAACTCACGGATCAGCGTGCCCATGCCGCCCGCCGCCTGGAAATGGTTTACGTCCGCCGATCCATTGGGGTAGATGCGGGTGAGCAGCGGTACCACTTCGGCCAGCGCCGCAAAGTCCTCCCAGGTAAGAATGATGCCAGCGGCCTTGGCGATGGCCACCAGATGCATGGTATGGTTGGTGGAGCCACCGGTGGCATGCAGGCCAACGACGCCATTGACAATGGCCCGCTCGTCAATCATGCGGCCGATCGGGGTAAATTCATTGCCCAGCGCGGTGATGGCCAGGGCGCGCTTGGCCGCTTCGCCGGTGAGCGCATCGCGCAGCGGCGTGTTGGGATTGACGAAGCTGGAGCCGGGCGTGTGCAGGCCCATGATTTCCATCAGCATCTGGTTGGAGTTGGCGGTGCCGTAAAACGTGCAGGTGCCGGGGCCGTGATAAGACTTGGACTCCGATTCGAGCAAGGCGGCACGGTCAACCTTGCCTTCGGCGTAAAGCTGGCGGATCTTGTTTTTTTCGTCGTTGGAAATTCCGGTGGGCATGGGCCCGGCGGGGATGAAAACCGCCGGCAAATGGCCAAAGGACAAAGCGCCGATCACCAGGCCGGGCACGATCTTGTCGCAAACCCCCAAAAATACCGCAGCATCAAACATCTGGTGCGACAGTGCGACGGCGGTGGACAGGGCGATCACATCGCGCGAAAACAACGAGAGTTCCATGCCGGTCTCGCCTTGGGTGACGCCATCACACATGGCAGGGACGCCGCCCGCAACTTGGGCAACGCCACCGGCGGCGCGTGCCGCCTCACGGATGATGTCGGGAAAACGCTCGAAGGGCTGATGCGCCGAGAGCATGTCATTATAGGCGGTGACAATGCCCAGATTGGGCACGACATTGGCGGCAAGGCCGGCCTTGTCGCCGGGATTGCAGGCCGCAAAGCCGTGGGCCAGATTGGCGCAACCCAAGGCCCCCCGGCGCGGCCCCTTGCTGGCATGGGCGGAAATCTCGTCGAGATAACGCCGGCGGCTCACGGCTGAGCGATTGGCAATGGCGGTGGTGATTTCAGCGATGCGGGGGTGAAGGGCCATGGTCTAACGATCCTGACTGGGCTGACAAAAAAGCGGCGGGACCTGCGCCCCACCGCTGCATTCAAATGCTAAAAGACGACGCAGCCTCAGGTTTTATGCTGCTTCTTCTTCTTCTTCAACATCGGTGTTCAAATCGGCCTCATTGGCAGCGTCGGTCTTGCTGCCGCGCTTCGGGCCTTTTTGCAATTGCACCTCGATCAGTTTGATCGCTTCGGTCTCGGTGACTTTGTGAACCACCGCGAATTCGCGCATCACCCGATCCAGCGCCGCTTCATAAAGCTGGCGCTCGGAATAGGATTGCTCTGGCTGGGTGTCGGAGCGGTAAAGATCGCGCACCACTTCGCAAACGCTGACCACATCGCCGGAATTGATCTTGGATTCATATTCCTGCGCGCGGCGAGACCACATGGTGCGCTTGACACGGGCGCGGCCGGCCAGCGTGTCCATGCAGCGCTTGACCACATCCGGCTCCGCCAGCTTGCGCATGCCGACGCTGGCAACCTTCGGGGTCGGCACTTTCAGGATCATCTTGTCCTTGATGAAGCTGATGACGAACAGTTCCAGCTTGAAGCCGGCAACCGTCTGCTCCTCAATGGCAATCACCTGTCCAACGCCATGAGCGGGATATACAATGAATTCCCCGGTCTTGAAGCCGAGGCGCAGGCCGCCGGTCTTGGCTGCGGCCTTGGGGGCCGGGGCAAGCTTGGCACGCGGTGCCATTCGGTTGGCGGCGGTCAGGTCCTGGTGGATGGCTTCAGATGCGGGTGCGATTTCGGACAAAGGTGAATTATCAACGGACATTGGCGCGGCGACCTCTGGCACTGGAAAGACGGTTCCGACGTTAACACACAATCTGAGAAAGCATCCTTCGTCCGCGCATGGAAACGCGGCGAAAAAGCGTCCTATTCCAATGAGATAAAGGAATTCTCGTCAGTTAGATGTGGGCAGATACAGGCGGAAGCCGACAGTTAACAAAGTGTATATCACAAAAAATCACGAAAATCAAAGATTTCCGATGGAGCGCCGACCAACAATTGAAAAATGATTAACGTCGCCCTGCGGACGCGCCTCACAATTTAGGCAAATGCGACCTTATCCACGATGACGTTAATCGC
This sequence comes from Hyphomicrobiales bacterium, assembly GCA_019075865.1. GTDB lineage: Bacteria > Pseudomonadota > Alphaproteobacteria > Rhizobiales > Beijerinckiaceae > REEB77. Next base: position 184,175 of record JAGXAN010000003.1, read on the forward strand.
CTTCGCCGGGCTTATCCGAGAAATAGGCTTCAAACTTGCCGGGGGTGCCGTCAAAGCTTTTGGCATCGGCCGGGGCATCGCGCTTTATGGAAATGTTGGGCCAGGTCTTGGCCATATCCGCATTCAGTTTCAGCCACTTTTCAAGGCCCGGTTCGGTGTCCGGCTTGATGGCATCGGCGGGGCATTCCGGTTCGCAAACGCCGCAATCAATGCACTCATCCGGATGGATGACCAGCATGTTCTCACCTTCATAAAAGCAGTCGACGGGACACACTTCCACGCAATCCATGTATTTGCATTTTATGCAGTTTTCGAGGACGACATAGGTCATGAATGGGGTTCCAAGAATCTGGAGTTCATTTTGGATTATGTGTTAGCCAGTTCGTGCCAATCAAGCAAGTGTTACTCGTTTTTTCTGTCAAATCTTTCTATGGCGCGGCGCTGCTTTTTGGTGGGTCGACCGCTACCGGGGTCGCGTTGCAAAGCTGGCGGCGAGGTCTGATCTGTTGGTGCAGGTGTCTCATCTTTATAGAGTTTTGCCGCTTCGGGGTAAGGGCCGCGCCTTGTGCCAATGCCCAGAACCTCCCAGAGCAACGTGTGACGTTCCAGCGCAATCGTCAAATGGTCCCCAATCGCCACAAGGTGGGCGGGGGCATCGACGCGCTGGCTGTTGACCCGCACATGCCCAGCGCTGACCAGACGCGCCGCCAGGGTGCGTGACTTTACGCATCTGGCGAACCAAAGCCATTTGTCGATCCGCTGCCTTGAAGCAGCGGGGTCTTTCTCATCCATCTCCAACTCACATATGGATGGCGCGCTTTTCGACCGCCATGGCGGCTTCCTTCACCGCTTCGGAGAGGGTGGGGTGGGCATGGCAGGTTCGCGCCAAATCCTCGGAGGAGCCGCCAAATTCCATCAGGACGGCCACTTCATGGATCAGGTCGCCAGCACCAAAGCCGATGATGTGGCAGCCGAGCACCCGGTCCGTGGTGGCGTCGGCGAGAATTTTGACGAAGCCATCGGTGTGGCGCATGGCGCGGGCGCGGCCATTGGCGGTGAAGGGGAATTTGCCAACCTTGAAGGTGATGCCCTTTGCCTGCAATTCCTCCTCGGTGGCACCCACGCTGGCCACTTCGGGCATGGTGTAAACCACGCCGGGGATAACGTCATAATTGACGTGGCCGTGCTGGCCGACGAGAATTTCGGCCAAGGCGACGCCTTCGTCCTCGGCCTTGTGCGCCAGCATCGGGCCGCGCACCACGTCACCAATGGCGTAAATGCCGGGGATGTTGGTGGCAAATTGCCCATCAATGACCACGCGCCCGCGCTCCATTGCCACACCGAGCGCTTCGAGGCCAAGGCCGCGTGTATAGGCGATGCGGCCGGTGGCGATCAGCACCTTGTCGCAGGCGAGGGTTTCGGCATTTCCGCCGGCCACCGGCTCAAACTGGACGCTCGCCCCCTTGGCCCCCTTGGCGTTCGCGGTGATATTGGTGACCTTGGACCCAAGGCGGAAGGTGAAGCCCTGCTTTTCCAGTATGCGCTGGAATTGCTTGGCGACTTCATTGTCCATGCCCGGCAAAATACGGTCGAGATATTCGATAACCGTGACCTTGGCTCCGAGGCGGCTCCAGACCGAACCCAGTTCGAGGCCGATCACACCGGCACCGACAATCACCAGATGCGCGGGCACGGCGTCAAGGGCGATGGCACCGGTTGAGGAGAGCACGGTTTTTTCGTCGATTTCAATGGGCTTGCCATCGGCCCCGCGCAGCGGTGCGACATCCGAGCCGGTGGCAATGACGATATTTTTGGCTTCGATCACGCTCAAATCGCCATTGTCGGCGCGCACCTCGACGCGTCCAGGCGCGGTAATGGTGCCGGTGCCGACAAAGCTGTCGATCTTGTGTTTTTTCAGAAGGAAAGCGACGCCGTTGACATTGGCGTCCACCGTATCCTGCTTGTGCTTCATCATCGCCACCAAATCCACTTTGGGCGGGGATACGACAATGCCGAGGGCCGCAAAATTATGTTCCACTTCCGCGAACATGTCCGAGGCATACAGCAGCGCCTTGGAGGGGATGCAGCCGATGTTCAGGCAGGTGCCGCCATGGGTGGCGCGCTTTTCTACAACCGCGACCTTCTGGCCCAGTTGGGCGGCGCGGATCGCGCAAACATAGCCACCAGGGCCGGTTCCAATGATGAGTGTGTCGTAAATCATGGTGATCCAGTTTCGGTTGAGTGATGGCGTTGGAGCTTTGTATGGAAGGCGAGTTTACCTGCCTCCGGTGACGGCGAGATTGGCACCCGTGACATAAGAGGCTTCCCCGGAAACCAGCCAGAGCACAGCGGCGGCGACCTCATCGGCCGTGCCCGGCCTTTGCATCGGCACAAAACGCGCCATGTCCTGGGCACGGGTGGGCTTGCCACCGCTGGCGTGAATGTCGGTCGCGGTAATGCCGGGGCTCACGGCGTTGACGCGAATGCCTTCGGTCGCAACTTCTTTGGCGAGGCCTATGGTGAATGTGTCAATGGCGCCCTTGGAGGCGGCATAATCGATATATTCGCCGGGGCCACCCAGTGTGGCGGCCACCGAAGACAGGTTGACAATGACGCCGCCCTTGCCGCCGTGGCGGGTGGACATGCGCTTCACCGCCTCGCGGGCGCAGAGGAAACTGCCCAGCACGTTGATGGAAAACATCCGGGTGATGCGCGCCGCCGACATTTCATCGACGCGCTGGCCAATATCGACGACGCCGGCATTGTTGATGAGGGCGGTTACCTGGCCCAGTTTGTCGGCGGCGGCAAACAGGCTGAGAATATCGGCCTCCCGGGCGACATCACCCTGGACGGCGATGGCGGACACGCCATGCGCCCTGGCTGCAACCACGACCTCATCGGCCGCCGATTGATCGTTGACGTAATTGATGACGAGATTATACCCCAGCGCAGCTGCCCGCAGGGCAACGGCGCGGCCAATGCCCCGGCTGCCGCCGGTTACCACCATCAATCCGCCCATTTTGTGCCTCCCGTCAAGCCAGCAACACCCGCAATATCATCACGATTCCGACCATGGAGGCTAACCAGATTAAGGTGCGCAGGCCCGGAATGCCGATGATGTAAACGGGTAGATAAATTGTGCGCGACCAGACGTAAATCTGGGCACCCAGAGCGGCCATGCCGCCGGTGCGGCCGGCAACAACCACGCCAAGGGTCACCGCCGCAAATAGCGGGAAAGTCTCCAAGAGGTTGTGCAGCGCACGGTTGATGCGGCCCAGATAGACATTGTCGACGCCAGCGGGGACATTGTCGCGGTTGCCCATCAAAAACGCTGGCTTGTGGACGAACATGGCCGCCGAAGATTGAAGGACAATTTGCAAAATGACGAGCGCTGCTGCGCAACCGAGCATGACAAGTTCGGTTGAAAGTGGATGATGCGGCATGAGGGTGTTTCCTTGGTGAGGGCGTTGCTTGGTCGTGGGCCGACGTCGTTACGCCAGCCCTCCCATTCTAGCGTGCCCGCCTCACAAATCCAGCACCAAGCGGGCCGGGTCTTCCAAAGCTTCCTTCACACGCACCAGGAAGGTCACGGCCTCCTTGCCATCGACGATGCGATGGTCATAGGACAGCGCCAGATACATCATCGGGCGCACTTCCACCTTGCCGCCAATGACCATGGCGCGGTCTTGAATCTTGTGCATGCCAAGGATGCCGGACTGCGGCGCGTTGAGGATAGGGGTGGACATCAGCGAGCCGTAAATGCCGCCATTGGTGATGGTGAAAGTGCCACCTTGCATTTCGTCGATCTTGAGCTGGCCATCGCGGGCGCGGCGGCCAAAATCGGAGATTTTCTTTTCCACATCGGCAATCGACATCTGGTCGGCTTCGCGCACAACCGGCACGACCAGACCGCGATCGGTGCCAACCGCAATGCCGATGTGATAGTAATTTTTGTACACAAGGTCATTGCCATCAATCTCGCCATTGACGGCGGGCAGGTCCTTGAGCGCTTGCACGCAGGCTTTGACGAAGAAGCCCATGAAGCCAAGCTTGGTGCCGTGCTTCTTCTCGAATACGTCCTTGTAGCGGGCGCGCAGGGCCATAACCTCGGTCATGTCCACTTCGTTGAAGGTGGTGAGCATGGCGGCGGTGTTTTGTGATTCCTTCAGGCGCCGCGCAATGGTCTGGCGCAGCTTGGTCATCTTGACCCGCTCCTCCCGCGAGGCATCGTCGGCCTGGGGTTGGACACGCGGGGCAGGCGGTGCCATCGGCGCGGGGGCGGATACCGGTGCAGCGGGGGGCGCGGCGGGGGCCGCCAGAACGTCGCCCTTCAATACCTGGCCGCGACGGCCGGAGCCGGCGATATCGGCAACATTCATGCCACGGTCAGCCGCGATCTTGGCGGCGGCCGGTGCCGGGGGCATGGCTTGGGCAGGCGGGGCAGCTTGCGCCGCGGGTGTGGCTGCTGCCGGGCTTGGTGCCTTGGTGGCGGGAGCGGCAACGGGAGCGGCGGCTGCGCCAGCGGCCTGCGCCGTGATCTGGCCCAGCAGCGCATTTGGATTCACGGTATCGCCATCCTTGGCGGTGATCTCTGCCAGAATTCCAGCTTCCGGCGCATTGACCTCAAGCGTTACCTTATCGGTCTCAAGCTCCACCAGAGGCTCATCTTTCTTGACGGTCTCGCCGAGCTTCTTGAACCATTTGCCGATGGTTGCCTCGGTGACGCTTTCGCCAAGAGTGGGAACCCGGATTTCGATTGCCATGATTTCGTTTCCTTAATGCTGAACTTCAAGCTTAGCCTGCGAAAGCCTCGTCTAGAAATGCTTTCAATTGCGCCAGATGGCGGGACATCAAACCGGTCGCGGTGGCGGCGGAAGCCGGGCGTCCAACATAATTGGCGCGCTGCGCCTTGGAGCCAACCTGCGCCAGCACCCATTCGAGATAGGGTTCCACGAAGCTCCACGCCCCCATGTTCTTTGGCTCTTCCTGGCACCATGAGAAGGTCGCCTTCTTGAACCGCGACAGTTCGTGCACCAGCGCCTTCAGCGGGAAGGGGTAAAGCTGTTCGACGCGCAACAGATATACGTCGTCGATTTCGCGCTTCTCGCGTTCCTCATAAAGGTCATAATAGACCTTGCCCGAGCACAGCACGACGCGGCGGATTTTGTCGTCCCTGACGAGCTTTATTTTCTCGCCTTTCAGATATTCGGCATCATCCCACAACAGGCGGTGGAAGGTCGAGCCCTGCGCCATTTCATCGAGGCTGGAAACCGCCCGCTTGTGACGCAGCAGCGATTTGGGCGTCATCAGGATCAGCGGCTTGCGGATGTCACGATGCAACTGGCGGCGCAAGGCGTGAAAATAATTGGCCGGTGTGGTCAGATTGGCAACTTGCATATTGTCCTCGGCGCACATTTGCAGGTAGCGCTCAAGGCGTGCCGATGAATGTTCCGGGCCCTGGCCTTCATAGCCATGCGGCAGCAGGCACACGAGGCCCGACATGCGCAGCCACTTGCGCTCGCCAGAGGAAATGAACTGGTCAAACACCACCTGCGCACCATTGGCGAAATCACCGAATTGGGCTTCCCATATGGTCAGCGCATTGGGTTCGGCCAATGAGTAGCCATATTCAAAGCCCAGCACCGCCTCTTCCGAGAGCATGGAGTTGATGACTTCGTATTTGGCCTGATTTTCAGCGATATGGCGCAGCGGCACATAGCGTGCCTCGGTCTGCTGGTCGATCAGCACGGAATGGCGCTGCGAGAAGGTGCCACGCTCGGAATCCTGCCCGGAGAGGCGCACACGGTGGCCTTCCTCCAGCAATGAGCCAAAGGCCAGCGCCTCGCCGGTTGCCCAGTCAATGCCGTTGCCGGTTTCGATCATTTTGGCGCGGTTATCCATGAAACGCTGAATGGTTTTGTGGATATTGAAACCTTCCGGCACTTTCGTGATGGCTTGACCAATCTGGCGCAGCTTGTCGATGGGCAGGCCGGTTTCGCCACGACGGGCATCTTCGGCGATGTCCTTGGCGGCTTTCAGCCCAGCCCAGCGACCATCCAGCCAATCCGCCTTGTTGGGCTTATAGACCTGGCCGGCTTCATATTCGGCTTCGAGACGGGTGCGCCAGTCGGTGCGCATCTTGGCGACTTCGCCCTCGGTGACAACACCTTCCTCGATCAGGCGGGCGCTGTAGATTTCCAGCGTCGTCTGGCGGGCACGGATGTTGGCGTACATCAATGGTTGGGTGAAGCTTGGTTCATCGCCTTCGTTATGGCCAAAGCGGCGGTAGCAAAACATGTCAATGACCACCGGCTTATGGAACATCTGCCGGAATTCGGTGGCGATTTTGGCGACATGCACCACGGCTTCCGGGTCATCGCCATTGACGTGAAAAATTGGTGCCTCGATCATTTTCGCGACATCGGAAGGATAGGGCGAGGAGCGCGAGTAACGCGGATAGGTGGTGAAACCGATCTGGTTGTTGACGATGAAATGCACGGAGCCGCCAGTGCGGTGGCCCTTGAGGCCGGAGAGTCCGAAACATTCGGCAATGACGCCCTGGCCGGCAAAGGCGGCATCGCCGTGGATCAGAAGCGGCATCACCGAGGTGCGCTCGACATTGTCGTTGCGCTGGTCCTGCTTGGCGCGAACCTTGCCCAAAACCACGGGATCGACGATTTCGAGATGCGACGGGTTGGCGGTCAGCGACAGATGCACGCTGTTGCCGTCAAATTCGCGATCCGAGGAAGCGCCCAGGTGATATTTGACGTCGCCCGAACCTTCCACATCATCGGGCGCGGCCGAGCCACCCTTGAACTCGTGGAAAATGGCGCGGTGCGGCTTGGCCATGACCTGGCTGAGCACGTTGAGGCGTCCGCGATGGGCCATGCCGAGATTGATTTCCTTGACGCCCAAAGCGCCGCCGCGCTTGATGATCTGCTCCAGCGCGGGCACCATGGATTCAGCGCCGTCCAGACCAAAGCGCTTGGTGCCGGTATATTTGACGTCGATGAATTTCTCAAAGCCCTCGGCTTCGACAAGCTTGCTCAGGATGGCGCGCTTGCCCTCGCGCGTGAACACCACTTCCTTGTGCTGGCCTTCGATGCGCTCCTGAATCCAGGCTTTTTCAGCCGGATTGGAAATGTGCATGAATTCATAGCCGATGGTGGCGCAATAGGTGCGGCGCAAAATCGCCAGCATCTCGAATATGGTTGCATATTCAAGGCCCAGCACGAAATCGATGAAAATCTTGCGGTCATAATCGGCTTCAGTGAAGCCGTAGGTGGCGGGGTTCAATTCCTCATGGTCCAGCATTCGGGCGATGCCGAGCGGGTCAAGATTGGCGTGCAAATGACCGCGCATACGATAGGCGCGGATCATCATGATGGCGCGCACTGAATCGCGGGTGGCCTGCTGCACGGCAGCGGGGGAGACGCTCGCGCCGGGTGTGGCAGCGGCTTTGGCCTTCAGCTTGTCGCCGATGACCTTTTCGGATTTGCTCCAGTCGCCGTCCAGTGCGGAGACGAGATCGCCATTGGCATGAACCGGCCAGTTCGACTTCTGCCAGGAGGCACCACGGGCATTGGCCTCGGCCTCACCGGGGCTTTCCTGCAAGCTGGCAAAATACATTTGCCACTGCGGTTCAACGCTGGTCGGGTCGGCCTCAAAGCGTGCTTGCAAATCCTCGATATAGGCGGCGCTCACGCCGTTGAGGAAGGTCGAATCGGCTAAAAACGCGGAGCGATCATGCTGGTTCATGGCTTTGGTCCGGGTACTTGGGTTGACTTGGGCAGGGCCATCGGCACCGCCTATCCTTTCAGCACTTCAACAAGGGTTTTTCCAAGGCGTGCGGGGCTTGGCGAGACGCGGATGCCGGCAGCTTCCATCGCCGCGATCTTGTCCTCAGCGCCGCCCTTGCCCCCCGAAATAATGGCACCGGCATGGCCCATGCGCCGCCCGGGAGGGGCCGTGCGGCCAGCGATGAAACCAACCATCGGCTTTTTGCGGCCGCGCTTGGCTTCGTCGGCGATAAACTGGGCGGCATCTTCTTCTGCCGAACCGCCGATTTCGCCGATCATGATGATGGATTTGGTGGCCTCATCGGCCAGAAACATTTCCAGCATCTCGATGAATTCGGTGCCCTTGACCGGGTCGCCGCCAATGCCGACCGCCGTGGTCTGGCCAAGGCCCGCCTGCGTTGTCTGGAAAACGGCTTCATAAGTCAGGGTGCCGGAGCGCGAAACAATGCCCACCGAACCTTGTTTGAAGATGTTGCCCGGCATGATGCCAATCTTGCATGCGCCCGCTGTCATGACGCCGGGGCAATTGGGGCCGATCAGCCGCGATCTGGAGCCCGAAAGCGCGCGCTTGACCTTGACCATATCCGCGACCGGAATGCCTTCAGTGATGCAGACAATGAGCGGGATTTCAGCGGCAATGGCTTCGCAAATGGCATCGGCTGCGCCGGGCGGTGGCACATAAATCACCGAGGCGTCGGCGTTGGTGGCGCTCTTGGCTTCGGATACCGTGTCAAACACCGGCAGGCCGAGGTGGGTTGCGCCGCCTTTGCCGGGCGACGTGCCGCCGACCACTTTGGTGCCATAAGCGAGGGCCTGCTCGGAATGGAACGTGCCGTTCTTTCCGGTGAAGCCTTGGGTGATCACGCGGGTTTCGCGGGTGATGAGAATGGACATTTTAAGGTTAGTCCTTGTTGCGCAGATAGCAGGAAAGGGAAACAGGGGTTTGGTTCATCGAAGGGGCGATGAACAACAGCAGGGCCTTTGCCAGGTTATTCCACGCGGCAAAGGTCTTGCCTTGCATCATCGGGCGGCCCTCACGGCTGCCACCACTTTCTGGGCGGCGTCATCGAGATCGTCGGCGGAAATCACATTGAGCCCGCTTTCACGGATGATTTTCTTGCCCAGATCGACATTGGTGCCCTCAAGGCGCACCACCAGCGGCACTTTCAGGCCGACATCCCGGACGGCGGCGATCACGCCCTCGGCGATGACGTCGCAGCGCATGATGCCACCGAAAATATTGACCAAAATGCCTTTGACATTCTCGTCGGCAGTAATGATCTTGAACGCAGCCGTCACCTTTTCCTTGGTCGCGCCGCCGCCAACGTCGAGGAAGTTGGCCGGGGCTTCGCCGTACAGCTTGATGATATCCATGGTGGCCATGGCCAGGCCGGCACCATTGACCATGCAACCGATCGTGCCTTCGAGGGTGATGTAGTTGAGGTCGTGGCGCGAAGCCTCAATCTCTTTCGCATCTTCCTCGGTCTCGTCGCGCAGCGCCAAGAGTTCGGGGTGGCGGAACATGGCGTTGCCATCAATCGACACTTTGGCGTCGAGACATTTCAGCTTGTCGTCGCTGGTGACGATCAGCGGGTTGATCTCCAGCATTTCCATGTCGGAGGTGACGAAGGCGGTGTAGAGTTGGCTGACCAGCTTTTCTGCCTGCTTGGCCAGATCGCCGGTGAGACCCAGCGCCTTGGCGACGGCGCGGCCGTGGTGGGGCATGGCGCCAGTGGCCGGATCGATGGAAATGGAAACGATCTTTTCAGGCGTGTCATGGGCGACGGTTTCAATGTCCACGCCGCCTTCGGTGGAGACAACCACCGAGACGCGGGCGGTGGCGCGATCCACCAGCATCGACAGATAGAATTCGCTGGCGATGCGCGCGCCTTCCTCGATGTAGAGGCGGTTGACCTGTTTGCCATGCGGGCCAGTCTGCACCGTGACCAGCGTGTTGCCGAGCATCTCGTTGGCGAAGGTCTGCACTTCTTCAATCGAGCGAGCGAGACGCACGCCGCCCTTGTCGCCGGCTGCTTTCTCCTTGAAGGAACCCTTGCCGCGTCCGCCGGCATGAATTTGAGCCTTGACCACCCAGACCGGGCCGCCGAGTTCGCGGGCCGCAGCGCTGGCGTCGCTGGCCGTCATAACCGGTACGCCGCGCGACACGGGCGCGCCATATTGTTTCAGGATCGCTTTGGCCTGGTATTCATGGATGTTCATGGCACGCCTTCAGTGGGTAATGGGGTTCAAGCAAAAGCTGGATTGATGGTTTTGCAGGCCTCGACCAGGGTTTTTACCGAGCCGACGGACTTTTCAAACATCGCCTTTTCATTGGCATCGAGCGGCACTTCCAGCACGCGCTCCACACCATTGGCACCGATCACGACCGGCACGCCGACATAAATGCCCTTGACGCCATATTCGCCATTGAGTTCGGCGGCACAGGGCAGCACGCGGCGCTGGTCCTTGAGATAGCTCTCGGCCATGGCGATCGCGGAAGCGGCGGGCGCATAGAATGCGGAGCCGGTCTTGAGCAGGTTGACGATTTCACCGCCGCCCTTGCGGGTGCGGTCAATGATGGCGTCAAGCTTGGCCTGGGTGGTCCAGCCCATCTTGACGAGATCAGTCAAAGGCACGCCGGAAACCGTGGAATAGCGGAGCGAAGGCACCATGTCGTCGCCGTGGCCACCGAGCACGAAGGCGGTGACATCTTCAACTGAAACATTGAATTCCTGCGACAGGAAATAACGGAAACGGCCCGAATCAAGCACGCCGGCCATGCCGATGACCTTCCTGGCGGGAAGGCCGCAAGCCTTTTGCAGCGCCCAGACCATGGCGTCCAGCGGGTTGGTGATGCAGATGACGAAAGCATTCGGGGCGTGCTTCTTGATGCCTTCGCCGACCGACGCCATGACCTTCAGGTTGATGCCCAGCAGATCATCGCGGCTCATGCCGGGTTTGCGGGGCACACCGGCGGTAACGATGATGACATCGGAGCCAGCAATGTCCTCATAGGAATTGGCACCGCGAACGGCAGCGTTGAAACCTTCGACGGGGCCGCTCTGGGCCAGATCCAGCGCCTTGCCTTGCGGCACGCCTTCTGCAATATCGAACAATACGATGTCGCCGAGTTCCTTCAGCGCTGCCAGATGCGCGAGTGTGCCGCCGATTTGTCCTGCACCGATCAATGCAATTTTATGCCGTGCCATTGAAAAGACCTTTCCAACTAACCTGAAATGCGCGCCGGGCGCAGTTTCCAATCCGTGCGCTGTTTTGCCGCGAAGCTTGAAAAGTTGCAAGGGAGAGGGCAGCACATTCGCGTGAATGGTTGGGGACGGACGTCGGGCCCAATGGTGCGCGGCGGTGACGAAAAAAATAAAGCATTGAATCTTAGATGCTTAGGCTGAATTTTAGCGAAAGCTTATATAGCATTTAATTTTGTTACAAATTTCAAATTTTGTAAGTTGTTACAACCTCATTTCACCGTGGCGAGGCCGCGCTACTCAACAATCATGGCTGCAGGGGAGATTTTACCCCGCAGTGGCAATTCCCGCATCATCGCCATGAACAGCAGGGCAAAACCAAGCCCGATGCCGGCCGCGATATAGACATATCGGAACGTGACGAAAAGATTTTGGCGCTCGGGGGCCGATAGCGTGGAAATATCGACATTGTGCAGGCCGCTGGAACTGAGAACAATGGTGCCGAATATGGCAACGCTGATCGCGCCGCCTAGCGAGCGGAAGAAATTGGCACTGGCCGTTGCCGTGCCCAATTCATGCAGGCCCACCGCATTCTGGATGGCGATGGTGCTGACCGGCAGGATCGAGCCAATGCCAATGCTGAGCATTGCCAGCAGCGCTTCAAAGGCAGCAAAGCCCATATTTTGCGACCCAAATGCCAGAAGGAGAGTTGCGAAGATCGAGAACGCCAGGCCGATCAACGGCAGCCGCTTGTAATGCACCGCGAAGGTCATGACCCGGCCGGAGATGGTTGCGCCGGTCACCGTGCCCACCATCAGCGGGATCAGGGCCAGGCCGGATTGGCTGGCGGTGAGCCCCAACACACCTTCCATGTAGATGGGCATGTAAATGGTCATGCCGATGAAGGTGCCCATACCAAAGCAGGCGGAGAGCATGCCGGTTGCCACCACCTGGTTGCCGAGCACGCTGAGCGGGATCAGCGGTTCGTCGGCCTGTATCAGCCGGGCAACGAAACTCGCCCACAAAACCGCCGAAAGCAGCGTCACCAAAATGATTTGTATCGAGTTCCAGTCATAGACTGAACCGCCCCAGCTCAGGCCGAGCAGCATGGTCGTGGTTGCGCCGATCAACAGCACGGCACCGAGCCAGTCCAACCGGTGCGGGCGCTCGTGGCGGGGCAGGCGCTTCAGCTTGTTGTTTGTCATCAGAAAGGCCGCAAGCCCGAGCGGCAAATTGATCCAGAAAATCAGGGTCCAGTGCAGATGCTGGGCGAAAAAGCCGCCGAGCAGAGGCCCGGCTATGCTGGCAAGAACGAAAACGCTGGCGATATAGACCTGATATTTGGCGCGCTCTTTTGGGGAGACCAGATCGCCAATGATGGTCTGGGAAAGGGCAATCAGGCCACCGCCGCCCATTCCCTGCAGGCCGCGCGCCAAAATCAGGGTCAGCATGTTGGGTGCAAGGGCGCATAAAAGCGAGCCAATGCTAAAGATGACAATGCCCACGAGCAGGGTGATGCGACGCCCGTGAATATCGCTGAATTTTCCATAAAGGGGGGTCACGGTGGTCGCGGTCAAAAGATAGGCCGTTGCTACCCAGGACAGGTTCCCCATGTCATGCAGGGCGAGCCCGATGGTGGGCATGGCGGTCGCGACAATGGTCTGGTCGAGCGCCGCCAGCAGCATGGCAAGGATGAGGCCAATGATGATGGCGCGAATTTCATGCGGCTGCAGCCGCGCGTTTTGCGGTTTGGCGGCACCCACAACATCCGTGGTGTGAATGTTCATTCGCTCAGTTCCGCTCATGATAAATGCAAAGGCCCGAACCTGGGGTGGTTCACGGGCAACATTTTTTAGACTTCGCACTTGTTGCCAACATTGTCACGCCATCCACCTCCCGGGAGGGTATGCCTGCTATGCAATTGCCTGATACCCGGAGCGTCTGCGCCCCGAATTTTCAGGGGCTGTCAATCGTGCCTATATAAGGCAGTTGACGGTAGGCGTGGCCAACATCCATGCCGTAACCGACCAGAAACACATCGGGGCAGGAAAAGCCGACATAATCGCCCTCCACCTGCACGGCGCGCTTGTTGGGCTTTTCGACCATGACGCAAATCTGGACGCGGTGGGCCCCGCGCGCGATCAGCAGATCCTTGGCGAAAGCCAGCGTGCGGCCCGATTCCAGAATGTCATCGACCAGCAGGACATCGCGGCCAGTGACGTCCGATTCAATGTCCTTGAGCATGGAGATATGGCCAGTGGAGCGGGTGCCTTCACGGTAACTCGACAATTGCACAAATTCGACCTGCGGTTCGAGCGCGCATTTGTGCATGGCGCGCAGCAAATCTGCGGCAAACATGAACGAGCCTTTGAGCACAGCCACCACCAGCAGGTTTTTGGGCTGGCTCGCAGCTATGGCATGGGCGAGGGCATCAATCCGTTCGGCAATCTGGTGTTCATTGAACAGGACGGAGATTTTTGGGGAATGGGTCATTCTACATTGTTCCGCATGGCCAGTTGTTGCGCGGCAAAATGCACGGCAACGTCACGGGCACCTGCGGGGGGCGCGGCGAGACGCGCATGAAATGCCAGTTCTTCGCCACGGATCAGATCGGTTTTCACGGGTTTTGCCATCCAGGTATAGAGTGCGTGGCCATCTTTATCCCGAACCGTAATCTGCAAATGAGGCACGTGTTGGGCATGACGGCTGACGTTGATGATGGTGCCGGAAATGGCCAGCACCTGCTGGTCGCCAACCTTCTGGACGCTGGAGGCGACATCGTGCAAATCAAGCCCCAGGGGGTTAACCGGCAGATTGAGCGCAGCAAACAGCGCGGCGGTCATCGGCTCCATGCGCACAATGCTGGCCCGCGCGCTAACAATGCCCATGCCGGTGCCAATCAGGACCAGCGCTGCGGTCAAACCGGGCTTTGGCCATTTCCATTTTGAAGGCGCGTGTACAGGCGCGTCGGGCGGGGGGGCGCGGCGATTGTCCGTATAAATCTCGTCATAGGCAGGCGGCTGGGCGCGCTCGCTGGCCGCCTCGACGCGAATGTGTGTGTCTGCATCGGCGGGAATGGCTTCGGCAAGGCCGAGTTCAAGGCGCGCGCACGGGTCATCGCTGTCTTGTGGGGCCACATCTTCCTGCATGTCGACATGCCAGACCTCGCGGCAGGATGCGCACCGGAATTTGCGCCCATTTGCCCCGATCATCTCGGCGGTGACGTTATAGACACTTGCGCATTTTGAACATTCAATCAGCATGGCGAATCAGTCCAGCTCTCGGCAACCGGGTTGGGGTTGCAATTTCTCGTTACCCGCATTGTTGGAGATTATGGTTAAAGCGCAGTTAAATGTTCGTGCCATACATGATTTGTGGGTAAATTGCGGCACCGGGAGGCTCTGGTTTGGTTCGTTTTGAGAATGTCGGATTGCGGTATGGCATGGGGGATGAAATCCTCCAGGACATATCCTTTGCCATCCGGCCCAATTCCTTCCAGTTTCTGACCGGCCCGTCGGGGGCTGGCAAAACCACGCTTTTGCGGCTGATGCTCTTGTCCCTGAAACCAACGCGCGGGCAGATCACCCTGTTCGGGCAGGAAGTGACGACGCTGAACAAGGATGCAATCACGGCCCTGCGCCGCCGGATCGGGGTGGTGTTTCAGGACTTCCGGCTTTTGCAGAACCTGACAACTTACGAGAATGTGGCGCTGCCACTGCGGGTGATGGGGCGCGATGAATCCAGCTATCGCGCTGAAGTCATTGAATTGCTGCGCTGGGTGGGTCTGGGCGAGCGGATGCATGTGTTGCCGGCGGTGCTTTCGGGCGGCGAAAAGCAGCGCACCGCCATTGCGAGGGCGTTGATCGGCCGGCCGGAGCTGTTGCTTGCGGACGAGCCAACCGGCAATGTCGATCCAACACTCGCGCGGCGTTTGCTGCGGCTGTTTGCCGAATTGCATCGCTCTGGAACCTCGGTGGTGATAGCAACCCATGATCTGGCGTTGATGGAACAGTTCGAGGGTGCCAAACGCCTCGTTCTGGGGGATCGCCGCCTCCATATTTTTGAGTGAAAACCATGGTAGCGCTGCGACCGTTCCGAAAATCCTCCCTGTTTCCCCAAAATGACGCGGATAGCGTCATGCAGGGCGGCCTGATCGAGCGCCGTCGGCGCAGTGGCGGCAAGGCCGCGCTGGTGCCCCGTGACTCGATTGCCGGACGCTCGTTGGTGACTGTGGTGGCGATCATGACGTTTTTGGCGACATTGACCGCCGGTGCGGCCTTTTTGGTGTCGCGGGCGTCGGATGGCTGGCGATCGCAGGTGGCGCAGGAAATGACCATTCAGGTGCGGCCGTCGAGCGGGCGCGATCTTGAAGCCGACACACGCAAGGCGGCCGAGATTGCCAGCGCCAATATCGGCAGCGGCACGGTACGGGTGTTCACCAAGGCTGAATCCAGCCGCCTGCTGGAGCCTTGGCTTGGCACGGGCCTGAACCTCGATGAATTGCCAGTGCCGCGCATGATTATTCTGAAACCGGATGCGCATCAGCCCCCCAATATTGCCAATATAACCGCCGCACTTTCCGCCCAGGTGCCGGTTGCCAGTCTTGATGACCACCGCGTATGGCTGCAACGCTTGGCCAGCATGGCCAGCACGATGGAGATTGGTGCCGCCTTCATTTTTCTTCTGGTGCTGGTGGCAACTTCACTGGCGGTCAGTTTTGCCACCAATGGCGCAATGGCTGGCAATCGCGAGATTATTGACGTTCTGCATTTTGTGGGTGCCCGCGATGCGTTTGTGGCCCGCGAATTTCAGGGGCACTTCCTGCGGCTTGGGGCAAGCGGGGCGGCGATCGGCGCGGTGGCCGCCATTGCATTATATGCGCTGGCCGGGATAGTGGAGCGCTGGTGGACGGCAACGCCGGGGGGCGATCAGGTGCAGGCGCTGTTCGGCTCGTTTGCAATCGGCTGGCAGGGCTATGCCGCCCTGGCCTTTACCGCAATCGCGATATCGCTGCTGACCGGTTTGATCTCACGCATTATCGTGATGCGGCACTTGCGCAGCCTTTATTGAGCCGGTCAATCGGCTAATTGGCGCGCGCGGTCATAAGCGGCCTGCACGGCGGACTGCATCAGGGGATCAAGCCCTTGCGCGCCCATCAAAACGGCGAGTGCGGCGGCGGTGGTGCCGCCGGGCGAAGTAACGTTGATCCGCAATTGGCCAGCCGCGACCGGGGCCGATTGATGCAATAACTCGCCCGAGCCTTCCACGGTTGCCCGCGCCAGTTGCATGGCAAGTTCGGGCGCAAGCCCAAGGTGGACACCCGCATTGGCGAGGCATTCGACCATATAAAAAACATATGCAGGGCCAGAGCCGGAAACGGCCGTCACCGCGTCAATCTGGCTTTCGTTGTCGACGAAAACCACCTTGCCAATGGCCGCCATCAGCGATTGTGCACGGGCTTTTTGGGCGGCATTGACCGCCGCATTGGCGTAAAGACCGGTGATGCCGCGCCCGACAGCTGCCGGTGTATTGGGCATGCAGCGAATGATGGCGGTGGCATGGGGTAATTGCGCGGCAATGGCGTCAACCGATTTGCCAGCCATGATCGAAATCACCAGCGTTTGCGCTTGCGCGATGCGGGCCAGATCCGGGCCGGCGCTTGCCAGCATCTGCGGCTTGATGGCAAGGATCATAACGTCCGCAGGCCGGATGGTCGCCGGTGGTGGATTGAGGCTTATGCCCGTTTCCTGGCAGCGGGCCTGCAATGGCTTGCTGGGCTGGGGATCCAGAATGGTAATTGCGCCGGGGGCCAGGCCCTGCCGCAGCCAGCCCTCCAGCATGGCAAAGCCCATTTTGCCAGCCCCTGCCAGCACATAATGGTTGGCATCGGCGGCGCTCATTCAGGCATGGCCTTCGGTCTCGAACATGGCACCATTCAATGCTTCGCGCGCGGACTTGCCTGCCCAGACAACGAATTGAAAGGCTTGATAATAGCGCTCGCAAGAGGCGACAGCATGCGCAAGAGCCGCTTCGCATTGGCTGTGGTTGGGCGCGGCACCGCCAGCCAGCATCAGCGCCTGACGGAACATGATGACACTGTCCGTGCTCCACAAATCGAAATGGCCAACCCACAATTGCTCGTTGATCAGCGCAATCAGTGCCAGCACTTCGGCGTGGCGGCGTGGCGGCACTTTCAGGTCAAAGGCGCAAGCGACATGCAGGGCCTCAAGCTCCGGCAGCCAAGTGAAAGCTATGTGGTAGGAAGCCCAGCCACCCTCCACCGAAATCGAAATCTCGTCTTCATCCGCGCGATCAAATGACCATTCATTGATGTTGGCCAGCCGTTCGACAACGTCAACGGGGTGTTCGTGACGTCCAATTTCTACCGGCAACAATGACATGCGTGTTATCCTGGAGATGATTTTTTGGAACAGAACTCATCTGATCTTCAGCCTGCGGCGCCTGTGCCTCCGGCAACGCGCTTTTCTGGGGAGCGCGAATCAGTAAACGAATCAACTAGCTACCTTTCTACAGAGGCGGATGTTGAATTGCCAATATTTTTATGACGGACCTGTGGAAAGGCTAAAAAGCCGCCGCGCCCTGCCTCAAAGATGGCTGGGCAGCGGGTAAAAACCGGCGCCGATAAGGCTGAACACGGCTTGGCCATTCTGGTTGACGCCGGTGCTGCGGCTCTCGACGAGGCCCCAACCGGGCCGCGTTGTCGGACGTTTGCTGATAGCTTCCATCGTAAAGGTCACGGTATCGCCGGCATAGACCGGGTGCGGCCATGCCAGATCCCGAATCCCCGGCGAGGGACCAAATTGGACGGCAGCGGGGTCGGGCTCCAGCGCCAGCGCGCGGTGGCGGGCTTCCACCAGCAGGCGCATGTTGGCGCAGGCAGTGTGCCAGCCCGAAGCCGCCAGCGCGCCGAAATGGCTGGCTTTGGCTGCCGCCTCATCCATATGAAATGGCTGCGGATCAAACTGGCGGGCAAATTCGACGATGTTGGCGGCGGTGAATTGAAACGAACCGGTGACGATGCGCTCACCGATCACAATGTCCTCATAACGGCAGCGGGCCACCCCTTGCGGTTGGGTCTGGCGCGGCGGCTCGCCGGTGGCGGGCGCGCGGCTGATCGGGGCGGGGGTGTGGCCCCGCAGGCCGATCATCACGACATTGTCCTGCGTCATCACCGTTTCGCCGTGCTGGTTGATGAGGTCATTGTGCAAGCTCGCCAGTCCCATTTGCGGGCGGGATTGCGACTGGCGCTTGTCGAGGATCTGCAGGCGCGCCCGCAAAGTGTCGCCGGGGCGCACCGGCTTCAGCCACTTCACGGATTTGACGCCCGGCCCGCCCCAGGAGGCGGTGCGGTTGATCCAGGCGTCGCAGCCCATGCGCATCAAAATGCAGGCGCTATGCCAGCCCGAGGCGCTGAGACCACCCAGCATAGAGGCATTGCCAGCCGCATCATCCAGATGAAACGGTTGCGGATCATATTCTTTCGCAAAGGCGATGATCGCCTCTCTGGTGACAATATGGTGGCCAAATTCGCGGATTTCGCCCGGCACCAAATCTTCGAAATACAGGTCGATCTGCGGGCTATGCGTCATCTGCGGGCTATGCGTCATGGCACCTTCTCGTCGCAAGGGTCAGTTGGCGAAACGGAAATGGAGCGTATCGCCGTCAACGACCAGATATTCCTTGCCTTCAAGCCGAAATTTACCGGCCTCGCGCGCCCCGGCCTCGCCCTTGAAGGCGATATAATCCTCGTAAGCCACGGTTTCAGCGCGAATGAAGCCTTTTTCAAAATCACTATGGATGACACCGGCGGCCTGCGGCGCGCGCGTGCCTTTTTCGATGGTCCAGGCGCGGGCTTCCTTGGGGCCGATGGTGAAATAGGTGATGAGGTGCAACAGGTCATAGCCAGCCCGAATGACACGGTTCAGGCCCGGCTCGGTGAGGCCGACCGCTTCGAGATAGTCGGCCTGGTCGGCTTCCGGCAGCACGGCGATTTCGCTCTCGATCTTGGCTGACACAACCACGGCGACCGCGCCCTCCTCCTGCGCGCGCTTGGCCACAATCTGCGAGAAGCCATTGCCAGCGTCGGCGGACGCTTCCTCGACGTTGCAAACGTACAAGACCGGTTTGGATGACAAAAGCCCAAGCGAATTGAACAGTTTGCGCTGGTCAGCGTCGGGTGCCAGAAAACGGGCGGGGCGGCCATCCTGCAACAGCTTGAGGCAACGCACCATCATGTCGAGGATTTCTTTGGCTTCCTTGTCGCCACCCTTGGCGCGCTTTTCGCTCGCCGGGATACGTTTTTCCAGACTTTCGAGATCGGCCAGCATCAATTCGGTCTCGATGGTCTCGATATCGCTCAAGGGGTCGATCTTGCCCTCGACATGGGTGATGTCGCCATCCTCAAAGCAGCGCACCACATGCGCAATCGCGTCACATTCGCGGATGGTGGCAAGAAACTGATTGCCCAGACCCTCCCCCTTGGAGGCCCCGCGCACGAGGCCGGCAATATCCACAAAAGTCAGCCGGGTTGGGATGATTTCGCGTGAGCCGGCAATGTCGGCCAGTTTTTGCAGGCGGGCGTCGGGCACTGCGACATCGCCGACATTGGGCTCAATCGTGCAAAACGGATAATTGGCGGCCTGCGCCGCCGCCGTTTGGGTAAGTGCATTGAATAGGGTGGACTTGCCCACATTTGGCAGGCCGACGATGCCACATTTGAAACCCATGAGATTTATTTTCCGCTCGATGATAATATCGGCGACTTGTGGCATGTTCGCGCCGGATTTCCAAGTGGCGGAATTTGGCTTGATGTTCGGGTGCGATAATGCGGCGGGCGATCAGGCAATGCGCCGCAATCGGGCGAACTGAAATTGCTGGGAATTGCCGGCTGGCGTTGGGTGGAGGTGGCGCTGGCTTTCCTGCAGGGCGAAATCGGAACCCAGTAACGAGGCCATGTCGGGGGCGCTGCGGCGCACCACAGGCAGGCCGCTGCATCTTTCCGGCCCATCGGGCGCGAAAGTGCCCAGAATGGCCGAGCCACCGAGCTTGAGGGCGGATTTCAGCACGCGCACATAGGCCTGCTGGTCGCTCTCGGCGGTGAGAAAGTGCAGGGCGGCGCGGTCGTGCCAGATGTCATAGGTCTGGGTTGAAGCAAAAGTCAGCATGTCCGCGACGATCCAGTCAACCTCGCTGGCCCGTACGCCCAGGCGATCTTCCGATTTGGCCAGCGCTGCGGCCGAAACATCCAGCACGGTCGGCCGGGGATAACCAAGCCCGAGGAGATGGTCCACCAGATTGGAAGCGCCACCGCCAATGTCGATGATGCGGGCATTGGCCGGTGCGCCAGACGACTTGATCATGGCCAGCGACACTTCCGGCACCGGCTCAAACCAGGTGACCTGGTCGGGTGCGCGTGCGGCATAAACATTTTGCCAATGGCTTTCGAGGCTCGTCATATCGGTCTATCCTGAAGCGCAAACGCGCCGGGGCGGCTTCATTGCCGACGGGCGGAATATATGAGACCGGGTTGCGGCGATCAACCTTTTAACCCCAGGATACCCCATGCCAGATTCCAACGTCACCAATATCGAACAGCGCCACCGCGACAAGATGAGCAAGCGCAAGGCGGTGCAGGATCAGGAAGTCGCCAGCAAGACCATAGCGGAAAAAGGCCTGTTGATCGTCCATACCGGTTCGGGCAAGGGTAAATCGACCGCTGCCTTTGGCTTGATCATGCGCGCGTTGGGTTATGATTGGCCGGTGGCGGTCGTGCAATTCATCAAGGGCGCGTGGGAGACCGGGGAGCGGCGGGCTTTGGCGCGGTTTGGCGCGCAGGTTTCCTGGTACACGATGGGCGAGGGCTTCACCTGGGAGACGCAAGACCGCACCCGTGACATTCAGGCAGCGTCAGCGGCCTGGGCGAAAGCCTGCGAGTTGATGGCACGGCCCGATATCCGGCTGCTGGTGCTCGATGAAATCAACATCGCGCTACGCTATGAATATTTGGATCTTGCCGAAGTGGTGGAAAAGCTGAAGTCCCGACGCGCCGATCTGCATATTGTGGTGACCGGGCGCAACGCCAAGCCGGAGATGATCGCCGCCGCCGATCTGGTGACCGAGATGACGCTGGTCAAACACCATTTCGCCGCTGGCGTGAAGGCCCAGCAGGGGATTGAGTTTTGAAGTGGGGGCTGACCCGAACCCGTCTATTTCTTCGGGATGCAGCGATGGGTGCGGCGGAAGCCGCGCTTTATCGCGTTGGTCATGTAGGGTCGGTTGCTGCCACCCGTCAATTCCTTGATCTGGCCCTTGGGGCAGGAACCATCATCGACCAAAACCACTTGCCCCGAGCGCAATCTGGACGCGGGGGGATCGCGTTTGAGGATTGTCTGCGCCTGAAGCGTCGTGGACAGCAGCGCTGCCGCGACTAAAGAAACGCAACTGACCCTGTTGGCAATTTTCATGGCGCACCTTTGCTTTTGCCGCCTGCCGCGACGTTAGCAGTCAGCATTGAAACTTAAAGTTCGCACTCGGACATTTTGCTGTCAACTCGCCTGTCAATCGTTAAATGCAACAGCCTCACCCCTGCGCGCTACCAGCGGCGTTGACATAAATGGGCTTGGGCTTGCATAAGGCGGCATGAGCCAAACTCCTGATCCTGTCGCGCGGCGGCGCACCTTTGCCATCATCTCGCATCCTGACGCTGGCAAAACCACGTTGACCGAAAAACTGCTGCTGTTTGGCGGTGCGATCCAGTTGGCCGGTGAAGTGCGCGCCAAAGCCAACCGCCGGCAGACGCGATCCGACTGGATGGGGATTGAGCGTGAGCGCGGCATTTCGGTTGTCACCTCGGTGATGACGTTTGAATATGCCGATTGCGTGTTCAACCTGCTCGACACGCCCGGCCATGAAGACTTTTCGGAAGACACTTACCGCACTCTGACGGCGGTCGATTCGGCGATCATGGTGATCGATGCAGCCAAGGGCATCGAGGCGCGCACCCGCAAGCTGTTTGAAGTGTGCCGGCTGCGCGATATTCCAATCGTGACGTTCATCAACAAAATGGACCGCGAAACGCGCGATCCGTTCGATTTGCTGGACGAAATCGAAAAGACGCTGGCGCTGGATACCGCGCCCGTCACCTGGCCGATCGGGCGCGGGCGTGAATTTGCCGGCACCTATGATTTAAGGCGCAATGCAGTGCGCCAGATTGACCGCGAGGGGGAACCGGTGCCCGTCAACGGGCCGGATGACCCGCTAGTGATGAGCCTGTGCAAGCCAGCCGAGCAGCAGGGCCAGCGCGACGAAATCGAACTGGCGCGCGATGGCCTTAAAAGCTTTGACCGGGCGGCGTTTCTGGAGGGGCATCTCAGCCCGGTGTTTTTTGGTTCGGCGCTGCGCAATTTTGGCGTGCGTGACCTGATTGACGGCCTGATTGAATTTGCGCCGCCGCCACGCGGGCAGCAGGCCGCCGGGCGCATGGTGGAGCCACGCGAAGACAAGATGACCGGCTTTGTGTTCAAAATTCAAGCCAATATGGACCCCAACCATCGGGATCGCATCGCCTTCATGCGCGTGTGCTCGGGGCGGTTGGCGCGCGGCATGAAAGCCAAACTGGTGCGCACCGGCAAGCCGATTGCGCTGAATGCGCCGCAGTTCTTCTTCGCGCAGGATCGCTCGATTGCCGATGAAGCCTTTGCGGGCGATGTGGTGGGCATTCCCAATCACGGCACGCTGCGCATTGGCGACACGCTGAGCGAGGGCGAGAACATCGTGTTTCGCGGGGTGCCGAGCTTTGCGCCCGAAATTTTGCGGCGCGTGAAACTCAATGACGCGATGAAGGCGAAAAAGCTGCGCGAAGCGCTGCAGCAAATGGCGGAAGAGGGCGTTGTGCAGACCTTCGTGCCGCGCGATGGCTCCGGCGCCATGGTGGGCGTTGTGGGGGCGTTGCAACTCGATGTGCTGGTGGAGCGGCTCGCGGCCGAATATGGCTTGCCGGTGACGTTTGAGCCAAGCCGTTTCGAATTGGCGCGATGGGTGAGCGCCAAGGACGCGGTCGAACTCGACCGTTTCATGCGGGCCTATCCTGCGTCACTGGCCGATGATCTGGATGGTGCGCCGGTGTTTATGGCGCAAAACGCCTGGGGCCTGCGCTACGAGCAGGAAAAATGGCCGATGATCCAGTTTGACGACATCAAGGACTATCAAAAGGCCGCAAACTAAGGGCCGGGCTAATCGATCGCCCAATGCTTGATGACACCCAGGATCAACAAAATGGCGGTGGCGGCGCTGGCAGCACTGATGATGGTGACCATGAGGTCGCCCGTCAGCATGCGGCCGAAATAGTGCTCGCGCGTGTAGACCCCGATGAACGCACCGAACATGGCCAGAAAGCCATTACCGATCGCGCCAAAGCCGCGATCTTGCATGACGGCGTCAGTTACGGTGCCGAAAACGATGCCGCAAATCGAGAACGTGAGCAACATGAACAGAAGCTCAGTATTATCGTAGTAATCGACGGAGAAGAAGTCACTCATTTTTCCAATCCCACAGTGCTTCAATATTCACATGTTTTCATTCCATTACGCATGAACGCCCGGAGCGGCATAAATACACTTAACGAACTTTCATACATTAAAATGCAAAAGGAAACGTTACCGGAACGCGTTTAATTTTAGGTAACTGGCGGAACCCATGCGCGGTCGTTCAACGAAGGTTTATGCCAATTTGCCGGGCAGACTGCTTTTTTCAATGGTGCATTGCAGCAATAATGGTATGGTTGCCGCCAGGGCCTGCCTGCGCATGGCAGCGAATGCTGCGGTTGCGCAAGGGGCGAGGGGAAAGGGTTCGGCACGACGCGTTTCAAGTCGAAGCCGGGTTTAGGGAAAGGCATTTGCCGTGAAAGTCGAGACAGTCAAAGATCTGTACGCCATAGGAGAAATTCCGCCGCTTGGGCATGTGCCGGCCAATATGCACGCCTGGGTGATCCGGCGCGAAAGGCACGGGCCGCCCGAGGAATCCATGCAATTGGAAGTGGTGCCGACCTGGAAACTGGATAGCCATGATGTGCTGGTGCTGGTGATGGCGGCGGGCGTCAACTACAATGGCGTGTGGGCCGGGCTCGGCCAGCCGATCTCGCCGTTTGATGTGCACAAGCAGCCTTTCCATATTGCCGGTTCGGATGCTGCGGGCATTGTCTGGGCGGTCGGGCCCAAGGTCAAGCGCTGGAAAGTCGGCGATGAAGTGGTTGTGCATTGCAATCAGGATGATGGCGACGACGAGGAATGCAACGGCGGTGACCCGATGTTTTCCGCTTCGCAGCGCATCTGGGGTTATGAGACGCCGGACGGCTCGTTTTCGCAATTTTGCCGCGTGCAGGACCGGCAATTGCTGGAGCGTCCCCGGCATCTGACCTGGGAGGAAAGCGCCTGCTACACGCTGACGTTGGCCACCGCCTATCGCATGTTGTTTGGCCATGAACCGCACCGCCTGAAGCCGGGTGACAATGTGCTGGTGTGGGGCGCTTCGGGTGGCCTTGGTGTATTTGGCGTGCAGCTTTGCGCGGCCGCCGGTGCCAACCCGATCGGGATCATTTCGGACGAGAGCAAGCGTGAGTATGTGATGTCGCTGGGTGCCAGAGGCGTCATCAACCGCAAGGATTTCAATTGCTGGGGGCAAATGCCAACGGTCAATACCGATGAATATAACGCCTGGACCAAGGAAGCGCGCAAATTTGGCAAGGCGATCTGGGACATAACCGGCAAGAAAGATGTCGATACGGTGTTTGAGCATCCGGGCGAGCAGACCTTTCCGGTGTCATGCCTTGTGGTCAAGCGCGGTGGCATGGTGGTGTTTTGCGCGGGCACCACGGGCTTCAACCTGACCTTTGATGCCCGCTATGTGTGGATGCGGCAAAAGCGCATCCAGGGCTCGCATTTTGCGCATTTGAAGCAGGCCAATGCCGCCAATAAATTCGTGCTCGACCGGCGCATCGACCCCTGCATGTCGGAGGTTTTCGCCTGGGATCAAATCCCGCGTGCGCATACCAAAATGTGGAAAAACCAGCACGCACCCGGCAATATGGCCGTACTCGTCAACGCCCCCCGCCCCGGATTGCGGACGCTGGAGGATGTGGTGGAGGCAACGAGTAACGGGTGAGGGGGAAGCGCCTTGCTTTTGAGGGGATTTGCGATATTTTGAAGCTAATATAAAAATTTTTATATTAGTGAGGCGCGATGGCTAGCTGGGGCTTTTACGGGCGGCGGGTTGAGCTTGGGGAAATCCAGGCCATCATCGCGCGGGGTACTTTTTTCTTTTGCGCAATTTCGGGGCGACGGCGGATCGGCAAAACGTCGCTCATCCTCGAAGCGCTGCGGCAACTGAACAGGGGCGGTATAACCGTTTATGTCCAAATCCCGGACAGCGATGAGCGGGGCGTGATCCAAGCCTTTGAGGACGCTTGGGAAGATGTTGGAGTCCTACAGGGCGACGCTAGGGATTTCAACAAAGATTTCCAAAGCATCGTAACTCTGCTCAGAGGCGTTTGGTTGACAGGCGGCATCGTCATCATCGATGAGTTCCAATATTTTCACAGCAAACAATTAAGCCCATTCCAGTCCTATCTACAGGAAGCCGTGGATCAAGCTCGGATATCGCGAGTCAATTTGACGCCCGCTACATCCGGCGGCCTGTTCACGCTTGGCTCCATCCACACTGAAATGACCGCCATCCTTGAGGACAAGAACGCGCCGCTGTTCAACCGCGTGACGGATCGTATTGCCATTGGCCATTGGGACAGCGAAACCTTGTTTGAGATGTTTAGCGCCCACGCCATCGAGGATCGTCACCATCAGCTTTTCCTATGGTCGCTGTTTGAGGGCGTGCCGAAATTCTATCGTGATTGCTTTGATCAAGGCGTCTTGATACCCGGCGGGAACCATCGCGCCAATACGTTGAAGCGGATGTTTTTTGAGGGCTCCAGTCCGCTGCGCGATGAAGCTGACAACTGGTTCTTGCGCGAATTGCGCGGGCGATATGACACGGTGCTGACGCTTTTGGCGCGCGGCGGGCCTTTGTCGCATGGTCATTTGAAAGCCGAATATGACCGCACCGGTAATGGGGGTGAAAAGCAACTGGCGAGCTATCTTAAAACGCTGATCGAGAAATACGGCATGATCGAAAGATTACAGCCGATTTTGAGCGGTGAGAAAGAGCGCAACGCCCGTTATGCCATATCCGACAATTTCCTCAGTGCGTGGCTGGCGGCAATTTCACGCAACGTCAAACTTGCCCGTATTCAACCGATCGATCAGGCTGTATCCAAAGCCGATGAAGCGCTGAAAAGCCATGAAGGCTTTGCCTTCGAAAAATGGGTGCGCCAGACAACGCAAGAATGCGCCCGCAAAGGCGTCGGCGATTTTGCCTTGGACCACCTTGTCTCCGGCTTTTGGAACAAGGCCGATGGCGCAGACATCGAGATTGACCTGGTGGCGATCAACGGCGAGGCCAAAAAGCTGCGTTTGGGCTCCTGCAAGCGCAACGCTGATTCACATGACACTACAGCTTTGGCCAAGTTTGAGGGGCATATCACGCGGTTTTTGACCACCAAAACCGGCAAGCGCTTTACAGGATGGACGCTGGATCGCGCGCTCTATGCGCCGCTGTTTTCTGCTCAGCAGAGGGCTGCGCTGGTGGGAAAGGGTTATACCTGCATCGATCTGGCTGATTTTGAGCGCTGGCTCGCGGCGGCCGGTTGATCGGCCATGCACCAAAGAGACGTGCTCTGGCTCGATGTGTGGGTCTACGCAAAGTAACCTGTCACTTCAATGGCAGAATCAATATTCGTGGCCCCTGCATGAAGCGCAATTGAAAAATACCGTGCAGTGCCACTCATAACCAAGCTTTCAGGTTCAGCTATTGGTGTGAGGGTGGCCTTCGTTTAGGGCGCATTTTGAGGCCTTAGCCACCTTGCCGCCATGGCCGGATCGCATGAGAAGGAGTTGGGCGATAAGAAACGCACGGTTCATGCAAGCGCCGATCACCCGGATCAAGCGTGAACTCAAAGACGAGTTTCGTCGCAGGGCCTGTTGTGAAGAAAACCAAGCCGCTTCGCCACCCCATCTCCCAACAGAGCGCGGCAAATGGGGGCGGGTTCACGAGGCGATTGCCCGACACCTTGCCAAACACTTTGCCAAACGGCTTGCCCATCCCGCGTTTTTCTGGCAATTCTGCGCGCATCAACCGAGAGGACGCGTGCTTTGTTATCCAAAACCGAACAGCATCAACTGCAAGCCTTTTTGCGCCATAGCTTTGGTAATCCGGCCTTGCGGGTTTCGCCCAATCCCAAAAACCCCGAAATGGCCGATGTGGCGCTTGGCGAGCGGGTGATTGGCGTGCTTGGCGTGGATGACGAAGACGGCGACCGCTCCTTCAGCTTTGAAATGAAAATTCCGGTGGAGCGCGCCAGTCTGCAATCCTATCTGCGCCTGATGCTGGAAAACGACAAGCTAACCATCAAGGGCCGGGCGAAAAAGACCGATTCGGTGGAATTGAACAATGGGGATGACTTTTTGGGTATCATCTCCGTCGATAACCCGGCGGCCACCAGCTTTACGCTGCAAATGGCCATTCTCGATTTTGACCTTGAGGATATGTAGGCAGCCTCAGAAGTTGAGGTAGCGCCGGTCATGGTAGCCAAGACCGGCCACTTCCTTGCGGTAGCGCACGGCCAGAACGTCACCGACAATAACGTGATGGGTGGCAATGTCCCGCAACTCGATGATCCGGCACTCGAAAATTGCGATGGCGCTGGTTAGTACCGGGGCGCCAGAGACCTCGCGCACCCAGGAACCGCGTTGAAAGCGGGCATCCAGATGCAGGCCGGTTCGTCCCGCAAAATCATCCGCCAAAGCCTGATCGTCTGCCGCCAGCGTATTGATGCAAAAAACGCCATTGGCAAAGAAACGCGGCGCGGAATGGCTGGAGCGATTGACGCAGATCAGCATGGTCGGCGGATCGTCGGAAACGGAGGTGACGGCGCTCGCGGTAATGCCGGCAACGCCCGCCTTGCCGTCCGTGGTGACAATGTGCACGGATGTGCCAACCCGCGCCATTGCGTCCCGAAACTGCAGGCGATCCGGCATTACGGCGGCGATATCGGGCAGAGGCCAGATGTCGTCGCGGCGTTTACGCGCAAAAGCAGTGGGCGTGGGCCCCCCTTTCTCATCACCAGCGTTCAAAATCTTCACCGTTCCATTGATTCACAATTTTATCATTCCAGCAAAACCTTTACGAGGTGATGCAAATAGGCGGGATTTTGCCCGGTTCCAAGGCAAATATCGGTCAATTTATGCATTTTTGCAAAAAAATGCGGCATGGCCAATATTTGGTTACCCGGCTTCCGGCATAATCCTTTCGCCTAACACAGCTTGCAAAATTCGTGGTTTGGATGGCTAGATGCCCGAACGGGCTTGCCAAATCCAATAAGTCAGCTATGAACTATGGTCATAAAAGTTGCAAGAAAGCGACTGCGTGACGAGATGGCACAAGTCTTGCACGGCGGGTAGAGTTTAGGGGAGGTGGTGCGGCGTGGATTATTTCCTGCAGCAGTTGATTAGCGGCCTGACGCTGGGTTCGCTTTACGGTCTCATTGCCATTGGTTACACGATGGTGTTCGGGATCATCGGTATGGTCAATTTTGCGCATGGCGACGTGTTTATGTTGTCGGCCTTTATTGCAATGATCATTTATCTCATTTTGACACAATTGCTGGGCGTGAGCTCGCTGCCTGTCGTGGCCCTGACTGCCCTGATTGGGTCGATGATCGTCACTTCGGCGTGGAACTGGTCGATCGAACGGCTGGCCTACCGGCCCTTGCGGGGTTCGTTTCGGCTTGCGCCGCTGATTTCGGCGATTGGCATGTCAATCACCCTGTCGAATTTCGTGCAAGTGGTGCAGGGCCCGCGCAACAAACCGATATCGAGCCTTTTCACCACCAATATCGTGATCCACCAGGGCGCGGATTTTCCGGTGACGGTGGCTTATAACCAGATCATCATCGTGGTCGGCACCGCGCTGCTGCTGCTGGCATTCTGGTATCTGGTGCAAAAGACCTCGCTTGGCCGGGCGCAGCGTGCCTGTGAGCAGGACCCCAAAATGGCTGCCTTGCTTGGCATAGACGTTGATCGCACGATTTCGATCACTTTCATCATTGGCGCGGCGCTGGCGGCGGTGGCCGGTTCGCTTTACGTGATGAAATATGGCGTTGTGACTTTCTCGGATGGTTTCATTCCGGGTGTGAAGGCCTTTACCGCTGCGGTTCTGGGCGGCATCGGCTCCTTGCCGGGGGCGGTGCTCGGCGGATTGATCATCGGTTTGATCGAGACCTTCTGGGCCGGATATTTCTCGGCCGATTACAAGGATGTGGCCGCTTTCTCCATTCTCGCCGTCACGCTCATATTCCTGCCGTCCGGCTTGCTTGGCCGACCCGAAGTAGAGAAAGTTTAATATGGCTTCGGAAAACAGCGCTTCCCCCTCGCGACTGGCGCTCGCGCTGAAAGAAGGCGTGATCGCCGCCTTGCTCGCGGCCTTGCTGGAATTCCCGATCATTGATTATCAGGCAGCGGCCAATATCGATAACCGGTTGGTGCTGACCAGCCGGTTCGGGCTGGCCATGACGATCGTCGCCATTGTCTTCATCGCCCGGGTGTCGATCTACCTGTACCAGACCCGTGTGGTGGCCAGGGCCGTGGTCAAGGTCAAAGGCCCAAGCGTCTTTGCACCCTATGTGCAATGGATCAATTATGCCGGCATTGCGGCGCTGGTCGTATTTCCGTTTGTGATTCTAACCCTGCTGGGTTCGGGTGGCGCCCTGAAATGGGTGAACAATTACGGGGTCCAGATCCTGATTTACGTCATGCTCGGCTGGGGCCTGAATATTGTGGTTGGTCTGGCCGGATTGCTCGATCTTGGCTATGTGGCGTTTTATGCGGTGGGTGCTTATTCCTACGCTTTGTTGTCGACCAAATTCGGGCTGTCATTCTGGATTTGCCTGCCGCTCGCCGGTATTCTGGCAGCCTTGTGGGGCATGATCCTTGGCTTTCCGGTCTTGCGGTTGCGCGGTGATTACCTCGCGATCGTGACGCTGGCTTTTGGTGAAATCATCCGCACCGTTCTGATCAATTGGACGGATTTTTCGAACGGTTATGCGGGCATTTCGTCTATTCCGCACATCACCTTTTTCGGGCTGCCGTTTGATGATGACGACCATGGCACTTTCTCGTCTTTCTTCCACATTGCCTATTCGCCGATCCATCGGACGATATTCCTTTACTTCCTGATCCTGACACTGGCCTTGACGACGAATTTCGTCACCATCCGATTGCGCCGTCTGCCGATTGGCCGGGCCTGGGAAGCTTTGCGTGAGGATGAAATTGCCTGCCGCTCGCTGGGCATCAACACCACCACCACCAAACTCACGGCTTTTGCCATGGGGGCGATGTTTGCCGGCTTTGCCGGTTCGTTCTTCGCGGTTCGTCAGGGCTTCGTCAGCCCGGAGAGTTTCACTTTCGTGGAATCTTCCACCATTCTGGCGATTGTTGTTTTGGGTGGCATGGGCTCGCAAATGGGCGTGGTGCTGGCGGCGATCCTGATGATCGGTGGCACTGAAATCCTGCGTGAGCTCGAGTTCCTGAAAGCGATATTTGGCAAGGGCTTTGACCCGGTTCAATATCGTATGTTGTTGTTTGGGCTGGCTATGGTGTTGATGATGATCTGGCGACCGCGTGGCATTATTTCCTCGCGCATGCCGTCGATTTTTCTGGCTGAGCGAAAATCGATTTCAGGGGCAAATGTGAGCGAGGGGCACGGCTGATGCGTTGGCAAACCGACCCGCTTCTCGTTGTTGACCACCTGACCATGCGCTTTGGTGGGTTGACGGCCGTCAATAATCTGTCTTTCAGCGTCGGCCGCAAGGATATCACGGCGCTGATCGGCCCCAACGGGGCTGGCAAGACCACGGTGTTCAATTGCGTGACCGGCTTTTACAAGCCCACCGAGGGGCGACTTGCCCTGGCACGCAGCGGCATTGCCACCTCGCAGGAAGTCGCGGCCCTGACCGCCACCGGCAAGCGTCACGCCCAAAGCGCTGGTGCAGATCTCTATCTGCTGGAGCGCATGCCCGGCCACGAGATTGCCCGTGAAGCGCGCGTCGCCCGCACGTTCCAGAACATCCGGCTGTTTTCGGGCATGACGGTGCTGGAAAACCTGATCGTCGCGCAGCACAATGCGCTGATGGCGGCGTCCGGCTATACGGTTTTGGGGTTGATCGGGGCACCATCCTTCGTGCGGCGTCAGCGCGAGGCGGTGGAAGTTGCCAAAAGCTGGCTGGAGCGCATCCACCTGACGGATCGCGCCGATGATCCGGCCGGCGAATTGCCCTATGGCGCGCAGCGGCGACTGGAAATTGCCCGCGCCATGTGCATCGACCCTGTGCTGCTGTGTCTGGATGAGCCGGCGGCGGGGTTGAACCCGCGTGAATCGGGAGACCTCAATGAACTTTTGCGTTCGATCCGCGATGAGGGCAAGACGTCGCTTTTCCTGATCGAACATGACATGTCGGTGGTGATGCAGATTTCAGATCATGTGATCGTTCTGGATTACGGCACGAAGATTGCCGATGGCGATCCCAAATCGGTGCGCGAAGACCCCAAGGTGATTGCCGCCTATCTGGGGGTCAGCGATGAAGAAGAGCTTGAAAAAGTCGAAGCGGAGTTGAGCAAATGAGCGATGCACCGCAAACAGGGGCGGGTGCCGCCAGTGCGCCGCAATCGATGCTGTCGGTGCGCGGGGTCAAGACCTATTATGGCAATATCATCGCGCTGAAAGGCGTCGATATTGACGTCAATGCCGGTGAAATCGTCACGCTGATCGGCGCCAATGGTGCCGGCAAATCGACATTGATGATGACGATCTTTGGCAAGCCACGGGCGCGTGAAGGCTCGATCCATTTCAATGGCCGCGACATTACCAACATGCCGACGCATGAAATTGCCCGGCTTTCGATTGCGCAATCGCCGGAAGGGCGACGGATTTTCCCGCGCATGAGCGTTTATGAAAATCTGCAAATGGGCGCGTCGATCAATAAATTCGCCCATTTCAATGAAGACCTGGAGCGCATTTACACGATGTTCCCGCGCCTCAAGGAGCGGGCGCAGCAGCGTGGCGGAACGCTTTCTGGCGGCGAGCAGCAAATGCTGGCGATTGCCCGCGCGCTGATGAGTCGCCCGCGCCTGTTGTTGCTCGACGAACCCTCGCTCGGGCTCGCGCCGCTCATCGTCAAGCAGATTTTCGACGTGATCAAGACCTTGAACAAGCAGGATGGTTTGACCGTGTTTCTGGTGGAGCAAAACGCTTTCAGCGCGCTGAAGCTGGCGGATCGGGGTTATGTGCTTGTCAATGGTCTCGTCACCATGTCGGGCACCGGGGCGGAATTGCTGGCACGGCCGGAAGTGCGCGCCGCCTATCTGGAGGGAGGGCATTGATGGTCATTCTTGACGGAATCTACAGCCTTTTCACAATTCTCTACAACGTCGTGGATTATGGGCGCGGGATATTGTTCGAAGGCGATGTTTACGCGGGCGAGATTTTCATTTTGCTGACGCTGGTGTTGGGCGGGGCAGGGGCTTATGCGGCGGGCAAGGCCGTAGCCGGAAGCTGGAAGTCGATCTGGCTGACATTTGCCTATTGCCTGCCCTTGGCAGCCGCCGTGCGGTTTCTGCATTATGCACTTTATGACGAGACGCTGTTTTCGGCACAATACTATATTGTGACACTGGTCATCCTGTGCTTGATTGCAGCTTTGGGATTTCGCAAAATGCGAGCCGAGCAAATGACGCGCCAATATAGCTGGATTTATAACAAATCCGGGTCGTTGCAATGGCGCGATGTCGGATGAGCATGGGGATTTGCGCCGCGAAGGCGGGGCATGGAGGGTGCAGGTGCAGCTTGGGGGGACACGACGTTCACCAATCTGCGCAACACGGGGCTTCGAGAGGCATGTGCTTGAAGTTTGTTTACCAACAAGGAGTTCGGATATGAGCAAGTATATGATTACCGGGATGGTATTGGCCGCTGGCCTCGCCTTTTCCGGCGCTGCGCAAGCAGACGTAAAGATTGGTATCGCAGGCCCCATCACTGGCCCAAATGCGGCTTTCGGCGCGCAGTTGACCCATGGTGCGGAGCAAGCCATCAAGGATATCAACGCCAAGGGCGGTATTCTTGGTCAGCAGATCACTTCGGAAGAAGGTGACGACGTTTCCGATCCCAAGCAGGGCGTTTCGGTTGCCAACAAATTCGTTGGCGATGGCGTCAAGTTCGTGATCGGCCACTTCAACTCCGGCGTTTCGATCCCGGCGTCTGACGTGTACAAGGACAATGGCATTGTTGCCATCACCCCTTCCTCGACCAACCCGACCCTTACCGACCGCCCCGGCTACTGGAACGTGTTCCGCGTTTGCGGCCGTGACGACCAGCAGGGTGCCGTTGCCGGTGCTTACATTTTGAAGCACTTCAAGAAGGACAAGGTTGCTTTCCTCGACGACAAGACCACCTACGGCAAGGGCCTTGCCGATGCCACGCTCGGTGTGATCCACAAGGGCGGCATGAAGGAAGTGTTGCACGAAGGCATCAACCCCGGTGAGAAGGACTATTCGGCCATCGTCACCAAGGTCAAGGCTTCGGGTGCCAAGATCCTTTATTGGGGCGGCCTGCAGACCGAAGGCGGTCTCCTCGTGCGCCAGATGCATGACCAGGGCATGAATGTCACCATGTTCTCGGGCGACGGCATCACCTCCGACGACTTCTCCGCCATTGGCGGCCCGAGCGTCGTTGGCACGTTGATGACCTTTGGTCCGGACCCAACGAAGAAGGCTTCGGCAGCTGCCGTGGTTAAGGAATTTGCCGCCAGCAAGTTCAATCCGGAAGCCTATACCCTCTATGCCTATGCTGGCGTTCAGGTGATTGCACAAGCTGCCGCCCATGCGAAATCGCTGGACGACAAGAAGGTCGCGGAAGCCATGCATTCGGGTATGGTTTTCCACACCGTTATCGGCAACTTCTCCTACGACAAGAAGGGCGACCGCAAGGACGCCGACTACGTCGTCTATACCTGGAAGAAGAAGGCTGACGGCAAGATTGGTTACTCCGAGAACTAAGCCCGGATCACCACTCTGAAATCAGGGGCTCGCCTTCACCGGCGGGCCCTTTTTATTTGGTGGAACCTGTCACAATTGGCCGCTATGTTCATGCGGCGATTGGCGGGACATTCGTGCGGCTGGGGAGCCAAAGCCTTATGGAAAATGATGGTTGAACTTTGGCTTTGGTCGCTCAATCCGGCGGCCCACAAGATTTCGCGGCTGGCGGCGCATCTGGATACCACCGAGCGCGAACGGGCTGCACGGTTTCGTTTCGAGCCTCATGCCACGCGTTTTGTGGCGGCGCGCGGGCGCATGCGTGAAATTCTCGGGCGCATTCTGCAGGTTCCGGCGACCCGTATCGAGTTTGGCTATGGCCCGCATGGCAAACCATTTTTGAAGACCCCGACGGTGCCCCCGCTCCATTTTAATCTGGCTCATAGCGATGATATTGCGATTCTGGCGGTTTCGCGGCTGGCGGAAATAGGGGTCGATATCGAGCGGCTGCGCGAGGGGGGTGCCAATGAAGTGACGCGGCTGTTTTCCGTGCAGGAGCAAGCCGAATGGCAAGCCTTGCCGGCGGATTTGAAAAGCCTTGGCTTTTTGCAAGGTTGGACACGCAAGGAAGCGGTGGTCAAGGCGCTGGGGGGTGGGTTGTCCATTCCGCTCGACAGTTTCTCGGTGCGGCTGTCGCCGCTGGCAGCGCCGCAATTGTTGAGCCTGCCGTCACATGCGCCGGGCCGCCCGCAGGATTGGAGCCTGCTGCACCTCGCCCCGGCGGAAGGCTATGTAGCCGCCGTGGCCGTTGCCGCACCGGGACAAAACTATCGCATCGAGAACGCGTTTTTGCCTTAAGGCGTCAGGCTCCGGCAGGCCGTGGCCGGGAAAGCGCCGCCTGGAACAGTTCTTCGGTGGCTTCGGACAGCAAGCTTTCCGGGCTTTGGCCGGGCGGCATGGGCATCAGCTGATATTGGGTGAGCAAGGCAATGCCATGGGACAGCGCCCAGATTTTCAGTGCCAGTTGCTCACTGTTGACCCTGTTGCCGGGAAAGCTGGCCAACACCGCCTGCGTGGCGGCCACCAGGCTGTTGAATGCGTCTTGGCCTTCGGCGATTTCGGCACCGCCGGACAAGTTGGAAAACATGGCGCGATAGAGCCCCGGCTCCGTTCTGGCAAATTGCAGATAGGCGGTGCCCATCCGGCGCATGGCCGAAGCGGGATCGGGGGTTCCGGTGCCAAAGGCCTGGCGCAGGGCCGCGCCAAATTGCAGAAAGCCGCGGCGTCCCAATTCCGACAAAAGGGCCTGCCGATCCGAAAAATGCCGGTAGGGTGCGGCACTGGTGACGCCGGCGAGTTTGGCGGCTTCGGTCAGTGTCAGGCCCTCCGGCCCGCGCTCGGCAACGATGGCGCGAGCGGCTTCCACCAATGCTTCCTTGAGATTGCCGTGATGATATTGGGTGCGGGTGGTGCGGATAAAGGGCGCTTTCATGTGATGGTCAGTCTAGCGCGCTTTGGAGGCTAGAACAATTGGCCCTGATCACGCGGCACGGGTTTGCGTGGCACCCCGGCTTTGGCCTCCACCCTTGCATCCACTTCGTCATGGGCAAATTGAATTCGGATTTTCGCGCCGGGGGCGAGGCTTGATGCCGATTGCACCATATGCCCGTCGCTGTCACGCACCAACGCAAAACCGCGCGTGAGCACCTGGTGGTAGTCCAGCGTGGCCAGCAGTTTGGCCGTGGCCGCCAAGCTTTGCGCCTTGGCCTGGCGCTGCACCATAACCACCCGCATCATACGCTGCATCACATCCTGGACGCGCCGTTTTGCGGTTTTGTTGCGCTCGCGCGCCATGTGGCTGGTTGCCAGCAAGGCGGTTCGAAGCTTTTGCCCGCTGTTGGCAAGACGCTCGCGGCGGCGCAGATGCGAGACTTGCAGGGCCTGCGTCAATCGCTGGCCCAAGCCCTCCAATTGCTGCGATACCCGCGCCATTCGCGCTTGCGGCGATTGGCTAGCCAGGCGGTGGCTGAGGCCGGCAAGACGCAGCCGCTTTTGACCCATTCCCGCCAGAAGCGACGATTGCAGGCGTTCGGTTGCCCGGTCGAGGGTTTGGCGGCGGCTGGCCAGCAGGTCATCGGCGCGGGGCAGGTTGCGGCTCATGCCACGCAATTCAGTGCGCCGCCGCTGCTGCAATTGGGTGAAACTGGAATATTTGCGGGTGTCGAGGCTTGAAAGGTCCTGGAGCAACTTGGAGCGCACCGGCACCGCCTTTTCAGCGGCGGCGGTCGGCGTCGGTGCCCGCAGATCGGCAACATAATCCAGCAATGAATTATCCGTCTCGTGGCCAATGGCCGAGATCAGCGGAATATCGCTGTTGGCAGCCGCGCGCACGGCGACTTCTTCATTAAAGCCCCATAAATCTTCTAGCGAGCCACCGCCACGCGCAACAATGATCACGTCCGGACGCGGGATGGTGCCGCCGCGCGGCAAAGCGTTGAAGCCTTCGATCGCCGCCGCGACTTCGGCGGCACAAGTGTCGCCCTGCACCCGAACCGGCCATACCAGCACCCGACGCGGGAAACGCTCGGAAATGCGGTGAATGATGTCGCGGATGACCGAGCCCGTTGGGGAAGTCACTACACCGATAACCACGGGCAGAAAAGGAATGAGTTGCTTGCGCGCCTCGCTGAACAGGCCCTCGGTGATGAACTTTTGCCGGCGCTCCTCCAGCAAGGCCATCAAGGCTCCGGCCCCGGCGAGCTCGATCGATTCAATGATGATCTGATAGGAAGACTTGCCCGGAAAGGTGGTGATCTTGCCGGTGGCAACCACTTCCAGTCCCTCTTGCGGGCGGGTTCTCAATTTGCCGAAAACGCCTTTCCAGATGATCGCATCAATTTTGGCTTTGGGATCCTTCAGCGCAAAATAGACATGGCCGGAGCTGTGCGGCCCACGATAACCGCTGACTTCCCCGCGCACGCGCACGCGGTCAAAGTTGTCTTCAATCGTGCGCTTGAGGGCGCCGGAAAGCTCGCTGACGGACTGCTCGGGCAGGTTGGACGTTGCAAGGTCTTGCGGTGGCAGGATGTCATTCTCCATCAGGCGAGGCCCGTTCGGCTCGGCAGGCGGCGATGTGAGGTGCGCAGCGCCTGAAGGCTGGCAAGCTCCGGGTCGGAAAGGCCACCCTCCATATGCGCTTGATAAAGGCTGCTGGCAAACGGGCCAGCAAAGATATTGCGTTGCGGGATCACGATAAAAACCTGCCCCTCTCGCCACGGATCAAAGGAGGGGCCGCTCCAAAGATGTGCGCCCTTGGCGATGAGGACGCTTTGGGTCTGTCCGCTGGGTGTGCAGATGCGAAGGGCAAATTCATCCTCGACGATGGCAAGCGTCAGCATCCAACTGCCTTCGATGGGGCGCAAGGCTTTGTATTTGCGCGTGATGGGTGGCGCAACCGGGTGATTGAGCCAAAAATTGCGTTTCAGACGCCGTGCGGTTGCGGTCGCCAGAAATTCCGGGCCGAGCAGATTGGCACCCATGCCAAGCGCGAGCTTGATCAGGAAGCGCTGCATGGCGTCACCCGACAGGCCTGAATTGAAGATCAGCGCTTCGCGGGCGCTGCCGTTGCCAATATAGGCGCGCTGGCGCGGTGAATGGTGCTGGTTGAAGGCGGTGGTGCTGGTCGAGGCGGGCGTTTCCGACGTGCCGCGATCCAGAACAAAACGCTCGGCGTGCGGAAAATAGGCGTTGAAGGAAAGGATGGCGACGTTCGACCAGAATTGGCTGGCGCTGTTGAGAATGAGGGTTGCCTTGCTGTTGCGGCGCTGGCGCTGGGCTTCATAAATGCCCATGCGGTCATGGCCATGAAAGCTTTCATCGACCCTGGGTGAGATGTGATAGATCTGCTCACCGGCAAGCCCGGCCCAACGCTCGCAAATCTCCTGATTGTCCGGGTCGTAGTCGCCAGCAATGCCGAGATAAATCAGGGGGGCGGGGCCGGGGGCGGCGGGGTCGAGAAACGTCAGGGCAGCGCGGGATAATTCCTCTTGCATCGACCAGCTTTTCAGGAAAGCGCTGTCGATGAGGCTTTCGGAGAGCTCCGTGCAGGCGGCACAAAAACGTGCATTGTGGAACAGGGCGGGGGCATGAGCGCCGCCAAGTGCCAGCGGCCAAAGTGCAGCCGCCGCATCCGGCCGCTCAAGCACATGAGCGGCGCAAACGGGACACCTGCTTGATGCTTCGCCGGGATTGCGGCGAGCCTGGCCAGTGGAATTGTCATTTTCCGGCACCGGAAAATTCATGGGAATGCCACCTTGGAGAATGCCACCAATGGAAAGGAGCTTACCTCGACTTTAGGCGCAAAATCCACAGTTGCAACCCTTAGTCCAGCGCGGGCGTGCACCCGTCTAACCGGCGGAGGCGATCAGCTTTTTCAATTTGCTGACCATGCTGGCGCGGGTTTCCTCCATTGACATCTGTCCCGAATAAGCCCCGTGGGCATCGATCAGGTAAACGGCCGAGCTATGGTCGAAATCATAATCGTCGCCTTTGCCCGGCACTTTTTTCCAATAGACGTAATAGGATTTGGCCAATGCGCTGATCGCTGCCTCGCTGCCGGTGAGGGCGACGATGCGCGGGTCGAAGGCGCTCATGTACTGGTGCATGACCGGGGCGGTGTCGCGGGAGGGGTCGAAGGTGACAAACAGCACCTGCAATTTTTCTGCATCCGGGCCAAGCTGCGCCATGGCTTGCGTCAAATCGGTGAGGGTGGTCGGGCATTCATCCGGACAATGGGTGTAGCCGAAGAAAATGGCGAAGGGTTTGCCGTTCAGCTTTGCGCTCGAATAGGGCTGGCCATTCTGGTCCGTGAGCGCAAATGGCGCGCCGATCTTCACGGTTTTGGTGCTGGTTGCGTCATGGGGCAAGAGGTTGGGAAAAATGGCCATGAATGCGGCAACAGCCAGCAAAAGCGCGGAAATGGCCATGACGACGACGCCTATTTTTCGGGAATTGCCAGCCATTCATGCCTCTAAATGTTTGAATTTGCGGGGTATCATCGGGCTTGAAAGGTGTCAATGCGCCCTGGGGCCGCAACCGTCTGCCTAGCCATTGCCGGCAAAATGCGCCTGGCGGGCGGCACGGCGCAGGAAGGGCAGAAAATTATCCACCATTTCGCGTTCGCTGACATGGGCGGCCTGGGCGCTGATGTTGATGGCAAGACGCCGCGAACTGCGGCCTTCGATCAATGTCGAAATCGAGCGCAGGCCAATTTCCAGTTCTTCGGAGACCACGACATAGCCCTGCGTGCGCACCTGTTGCAGGCGGGCTTTCAATGCCTCGCGGGTTACCAGCGTATTGGGGGTTTTGCGCTCCAGACTTGAATGGGCGAAAAAGCGCTCCAACTCGTTGTGCGACAATTGGGCGAGGAGCACCTGGCCGAGCGACGTGGCGTGGGCGGGAAGCCGCAAACCCACAGCCAGATTGATCGACATAATGCGCTGGCGTGAAGGCGAACGGGCCACATAGATGATGTCTGTGCCATCCAGCATGGCGGCAGAAGCGGATTCGCCAAGCTCGCGGGTCAAATCCTGCAAAATGTCATTGATGGTTTCAAGCTCGTTGACGCCCGACAGATAGGCATGTCCAATTTCCAGAACCGCCGGTGTCAGCTCGAAATATTTGCCATCGGTGCGGGCCCAGCCGCGCTCGCATAATGTGTAGAGAAAGCGGCGGGCGGCGGCGCGCGTCATGCTGGCATGAAGGGCGACATCGGTTATGGTCTGGCGCCGCAACGGCCCGGCGCCGAAACTGCGAAGCACATCAATGCCTTTTGCAAATGACTGAACGGTTTCATTGCGTGCGTTCATTTCCTGCCCCCACAGATCTCCAAGGATGGCCGGCACCAGCACTTCGGCTTTTGCGGCGACGGTATGAGTTCGATTAACGAACAAAAACGCTATATACGAACAATTCATTGTAAGCAACAGCAATCCGCTTATTCTCCGGCCCGTTATCGTTCTGATGCTTGCGATCGGCCCTTCGGGTCCGGCGTGCCTATCCAGACTTCGGGTCGGGTGGTGGCGGTGTGCACTTATGCGCTTTGTGCACGCTGACACGAAGCTTTGAATGGGCTAGAAACGACAATGGTCGAACACTCAGGTTCGGGGGTTCGCAAGGGAGAATTGAGCCAGTGCAAACTGCCATAGCCACGGTCTGCCTCAGCGGTACATTGCGCGAAAAGCTGGAGGCGATTGCCGCCGCGCGTTTTACGGGCGTTGAGATATTTGAAAATGATCTTCTGTCCTTCAACGGCTCTCCCAAGGAAGCCCGGAATATCATTGCTGATCTTGGCCTCAAGACCATAACCTTTCAACCGTTTCGTGATTTTGAAGGCATGCCGGAGCCGCAGCGCGCCCGGGTGTTTGCGCGGGCGGAACGCAAATTCGACGTGATGCAGGAGCTTGATTGCGACCTGCTGATGGTTTGCTCCAATGTGTCGCCCGAGGCGATCGGCGGCATTGAGCGCGCGGTAGCCGATTTTCATGAACTGGGCGAGATGGCAGCCAAACGCGGTATGCGGGTGGCGTTTGAAGCACTCGCCTGGGGGCGTCACATCAATGATTATCGCGATGCCTGGGAAGTGGTGCGGCGGGCCAACCATCCGGCTGTTGGGCTGGTGCTTGACAGTTTTCATACTCTGGCGCGCGGCACGGATCTGAAGGCGCTGCGCGCTGTGCCCAAAGACCGGATTTTTCTGGTGCAGATTGCCGACGCGCCCAAGCTGGAAATGGATTACCTTTCCTGGAGCCGGCATTACCGCTGTTTTCCCGGCCAGGGGGAATTGCCGGTGCAGGATTTCATGGTGGCGCTGCAGGCGACCGGCTATGACGACCTGCTGTCGCTGGAAATATTCAACGACCGTTTCCGGGCCGGTTCGGCGCGCAGTGTTGCACTCGATGGCCACCGCTCGCTGATTTACATGCTGGATGAATTGCGCGCCACCACGGGCGTGCCCGTGCCGGGGCAGGCGCTGCTGCCAGACCGCGCGAGATGCGCTGGCGTGGAATTTGTGGAATTTGCCATGGAGGAAGGCGAGGCGGGACGGTTCGAGAAAGTGCTGGCCGGGCTCGGCTTCCAATTGTCGGGCGTGCATCGCTCCAAGGCGGTGAAACGCTGGCGGCAAGGCTCGATCAATCTGCTGGTCAACCGCGAGAAGGAAGGCTTCGCCCATTCCTACAATATCACGCATGGTGCGGCCGTCTGCGCGATTGCCTTGCAGGTCGAGGATGCCAATGCCACGGTTGACCGCGCGATCAAGCTTCTCGATCAACCATTTCGTCAGGCGGTAGGGCCGGGCGAGCTTGATATTCCGGCGGTGCGCGGGGTGGGTGGCAGCCTGCTGTATTTTGTCGATCAGGCCAACGGCCTTAACCGCCTGTGGGATGTCGATTTTGTCACGCCCGAACCGCAAAAGCCGCAAAGTGGCAAGCTGACCGGTATCGATCACATTTCCCAGTCGATGGAATATGAGGAAATGCTGACCTGGTTGTTGTTCTATGCGTCGTTGCTCGATGTCAGCAAGACGCCGACGCTGGATGTGCTTGACCCGGGCGGGGTGGTGCAAAGCCAGGTCATCCAGAATGCGGATGGCTCGGTGCGCCTGGCCTTGAATGGTTCGCAAAGCCGCCAGACGCTGGCGTCGCGGTTTCTCAACGAAGTATTTGGCTCGGGGGTGCAGCATATCGCGCTGGCAACCGACGATATTTTCGCCACCATCGCGCAATTGCGGGAAAATGGCGTGGAAATGCTGCAAATCCCGGAGAATTATTATGATGATCTGGAAGCGCGCTTGGGCCTTTCGGACGCAGAAATGGCCCGGCTTCGCGACAATAACGTGCTGTATGACCGTGAAGGCACCGGCGAGTTTTTCCAGATTTATACGGGCAATCTGCTCGAAGGTGGTTTCTTTTTCGAAATTGTGGAGCGGCGTGCCTATAGCGGATTTGGCGCGGTGAATGCTCCGATCCGGCTGGCAGCGCAAACGCGCCTCGCCAGCCCGCCTGCAATTCCGCGACATTAGGAGGAAGTCCCATGGCAATCACTGAGGGTCAATTATTTCAGCGTAACCGGTCGTTGCATCCGCCGGCCCATTCGCCCGCTTACAAGACCAGCGCCCTGCGCTCGCCGCAGATACCTTTATGGTCGTTGCAAAACACCATTTCCGAAATCTCCGGCCCGACTTTCAAACCGGCAGAACTTGGCGCACTCGACCACGATCTTTATTCCAATTACGCCAAGTCGGGTGATCCGATCGGGGAGCGCACCATCGTGCACGGGCATGTCCGTGACGAGAACGGGCGCGGTGTTGCCAATACGCTGGTGGAAATCTGGCAGGCCAATGCCGGAGGGCGCTATCGCCATGTCAATGATCGCTATATGGCACCGATTGACCCGAATTTCGGGGGGTGCGGGCGCACCATGACCGATGAGAACGGCTATTATTTCTTCCGGACGGTGAAGCCGGGGGCCTACCCGTTTCGCAATCACATCAACAGCTGGCGTCCGGCGCATATTCATTTTTCGCTGTTTGGCACCAGCTTTGCCCAACGCCTGATTACGCAAATGTATTTCGAGGGTGATCCACTGATCCCGATGGACACGATCGCCAATACCATTCCAGA
Organism: Hyphomicrobiales bacterium; assembly: GCA_019075865.1. Classification (GTDB taxonomy): domain Bacteria; phylum Pseudomonadota; class Alphaproteobacteria; order Rhizobiales; family Beijerinckiaceae; genus REEB77. The sequence continues at coordinate 227,065 of JAGXAN010000003.1, forward strand.
CAAGGCGGCAATTGAGCGTTTGGTGGCAAAGCTTGACCTCAATGCCTCGATTCCATTGGATAGCCTCGCCTACCGCTTTGACATTGTCCTGCGCGGGCGGCGTTCCACCTTGTTCGAAAACAAGTTGCAGGGGAACTGACCATGACGCAGACATTGCCTTACCTGAGCGAAACTTCCTCGCAGACCGCTGGCCCTTACGTGCATATAGGCCTCGTGCCTTCGCAGGCGGGATTTGATATTTTCGCCAATAATTTCACCAATAACCTGTTGGTGCCGGGTGTCGCTGGTGAAGTCATCACCATCGAGGGGCGCATATTCGACGGCTCGGATACGCCCATCCGCGACATGCTGGTCGAAATCTGGCAGGCCAATTCATTTGGCCGCTACAATAGCCCGGAAGACCAGCACAAGAGCCTGAAGCTTGAGCCTGATTTTCGCGGTTGGGGGCGCACCGGCACCGATTTTGAGACGGGTCTGTTCACCTTCCAGACTGTCAAGCCGGGCAGGGTCGGCGATCAGAAGCAGGCCCCGCATGTCAGCTTCTGGATGGCGGCGCGTGGCATCAGCATGGGGTTGGCGACGCGCATGTATTTTGGCGATGAAGCGGCTGCCAATGCGGCGGATCCGGTGCTCAATGTTATTGAGCAGGCCCAGCGCCGACAGACCCTGATTGCTGAGCGTTCCATGCGCGATGGCAAGCCGGTCTATACGTTCAACCTGTATCTGCAGGGGCCTAAAGAGACAGTATTCTTCGACGTTTGAACCAGGATCAAGGGGAAATCATATGCGGCCTGTGGTAATTACGGTAGCCATCACCGGGTCGGTGCCTCGCAAGAGCGACAATCCGGCGGTGCCAATTCTACCTTCCGAGCAGATTGAATCGACCCAGGCCGCATATGAAGCGGGGGCAAGTCTTGTGCATATTCACGTGCGCAATGAAGATGGCACCAATTCGTCTGATCCGGCTAAATTTGCGGAAGTTCAGGCGGGTATCGAGAAATTCTGTCCCGGCATGATCGTGCAGTTCTCGACCGGGGGACGCGGACGTGACCAGAGCGCGCGGGGCAATGCGCTCTATCTGCGCCCGGATATGGCGTCGCTGTCGACCGGTTCGGTGAATTTTCCGACGATCGTTTATGAAAATCACCCGGATCTGGTGAATGACCTTGCCGGCAAGATGAAGCAATATGAAATTCGCCCGGAAATCGAAATCTTCGATTTGTCGCATGTGCATGGCGCGCGGCGGCTGATCGACGCGGGTTTAACCGATGAGCGCCTGCATGTGCAATTCGTGTTGGGCGTGAAGAATGCCATGCCGGCGCAGGAAATTTTGCTGGATATTCTGCTGAAGGAGACCCGCCGCGTGTTGCCGCAGGCGACATGGACGGCTGCGGGGATCGGTGCCAATCAGGCGCGGGTCATGGAATGGGCTTTGGCGCGCGATGTGAGTTTCGTGCGCACCGGGCTTGAGGACAATATCCGCGCCACCAAGGAGCGGCTCGCCAGTTCCAATGCCGAACTGGTGGAGATGGCGGCGGGGCTTTGCGCCAAATATGATGCGCGTCCGGCGACCCCGGCCGAGGCGCGTCTCATGCTGGGTCTGCGCCCTTGACCTTTTCCGCACTCGATTCGGCGCTTGTTGGGCCATTATTTGCAACCGACGCGATGCGGGCGGTGTTTTCGGACACGACGCGACTTGGTTGCATGATTGAGGCAGAGGCGGCGCTGGCGCGGGCGGAAGCCGAAAATGGGCTGGTGCCGGCCAATCTTGCGCCAGCTATCAGCGCGATTGGGGCGGAGGCACTCGATTTTACGTCCATTGGCGCGCGGACAATTCTGGCGGGCGTGCCCAGCATTCCGTTTGTCTCGGATATGCAAAAGTTATTGCCTGAGGGACTGGAGCCCTTTTTCCACAAGGGTTCAACGTCGCAGGATATTGTCGACACGGCGCTGGTTCTGCAAATTCGGGCAGGTTTGGAACTGGTGCGTGCGGATATCAATGCGCTGCTGCCGGATCTGGCCGCCATGGCGCGCCGCTACCGGCACAGCCCCTGCGTCGGGCGCAGTTACGGCCAACATGCCGCGCCCATCAGCTTTGGTTATAAGGTGGCGGTCTGGGCCAGTGGTGTGGGTGAGGTTGCGGCCAATTTTGCGGGCGTGCGCAAGCGGGTGCTGACCGTATCCCTCGCCGGGCCAGTGGGCACGCTGGCGGGGCTGGGGGTGGCCGGCCCCAAGGTGCTGGATGATTTCGCCCGTGCGCTGGATTTGGGTGCGGATGCCATTGGCTGGCATACGCGGCGGGCGCGCCTCGCGGAACTGGCGCATTGGTTGGCGCTTTTGCTCAGTGTGCTGGCAAAAATGGCAGGCGATATTGCGCATCTGGCGTCAACCGAGGTCGCCGAGGTCGCTGAACCTTATCAAAAGGGTAGGGGCGGGTCTTCGGCCATGCCCCACAAGCGCAATCCCATTGGGGCGATGCTGATTCTGGCGGCGCAATCGGTGGCCAAGGGCCATGTGATGACCATGCTGGATGCGATGATTGCGGCGCATGAGCGTCCGTTGGGGCCTTGGCAAGCGGAATGGCATGCCCTGCCGCAATTATTCGGGCTGGTTTCGGGGGCGCTGCGCGAGGCTTGCGCGCTGGCGCGCGGGCTGGAAGTGGATGAGGCGCGGATGCGCACCAACATTGACGCCACCCATGGCATGCTGTTTGCGGATGCGGTGGCGGGGAAACTGACGCCGGTGCTGGGACGCGGCAGGGCGCATGAACTGGTGGAACATGCCGCCAATGAAGTGAGGGCCACGGGAAAGCCCTTGCGTGAGATTATCGCTCGCCTGACGGCGACGCAGGCCATTGAAGGTCTGGATGGTGCCTTTGATCTGGCACCTGCCGTGCGTGCGGCCGCCCTTTGGACGGATCGGGCGCTGGAAGATCTAAAAACTTCAATTTGAGGAGACCTCATGCCGATTTGCACCGCTAACAAGATCCAGATTCACTACGAGCTTTCTGGCCCCACCCACGCGCCGGTGCTGATGCTGTCCAACTCGTTGGGCACGACCATGGCGATGTGGGACGCGCTTGTGCCGCATTTGCGTGGGCGTTTCCGGGTGCTGCGCTACGATATGCGCGGCCATGGCCAGACCGAGGTCGTGGATAAGCCTTGCACATTGGATGATCTGGCAGCCGATGCGCTGGGATTGCTTGACGCGCTGGGCCTGCGAAAAGTGCATTTTGCCGGATTATCGCTCGGTGGCATGGTTGGGCAAACGCTGGCGGCGCGCGCACCGGAGCGGATTGCCAGCCTTACCCTGATGGCGACCGCCGCGCAAATGCCGACCCGTGAAAGCTGGGCCGAGCGCGCCGCTCTGGTGCGAAAATCGGGCACGGCGGCGATTCTCGATGCGACAATGGGGCGTTGGTTCACTGCGCCGTTTGTTGCCGCGCAATCGCCTGAACTGCAAAAGGTTCGTGATGGTTTTGTCGCGATCGACCGCGTCGGTTATGCTGTGTGCTGCGGGGCGATCGGGGTGATGGACCTGCATCCGCTGCTGGCAAAAATCACTGCGCCGGTGCTGGTGGTGGCCGGGCGGGTTGATCCGGCGACCCCGGTGCATGTGGCGCAGGATATCTGCGACCATATTCCCCAGGCCGAATTGTTGGTGCTGCCGCAAGCGTCGCATCTGCTGGCGGTGGAACAGCCTGCGGCGGTGGCATCGCACCTTCTGGCCTTTCTGGATCGCCACCACGGCACCATTGCCCAGGCGGCGACCGGCGCGGTGGATTTTGAAACCGGAGTTCGCAACCGCAAGGCGGTGCTGGGGGAGGCGCATGTTGAGCGCTCGCTGGCCAAGGCGGGCGCGTTTGCCATGCCGTTTCAGCAATTCATCAGCCGGATGGCGTGGGGTGAAATTTGGGGCGATACGCGGCTGCCATGGAAGACCCGCTCGATCATCGTGCTGAGCATGATGGTCGCCTTGCACCGCGAGGAAGAATTCAAGCTGCATCTCAAGCCGGCTTTGGCCAATGGTTTGCAAATCGATGAATTGCAGGCGCTGCTGCTGCAAACCTCAATTTATGGCGGCGTGCCGGCGGCCAATGCGGCGTTTCGCTGGGTGCGCGAAGTTTTGGGCGATGAACTGGCCTGACGTGCGATTTTTGCGCTGCGTCTCCAGCCAACTGGCACGCAAAAAAATGCCCGCATGACGCGGGCATTTTCGTCATTTTTTTGAATTCTGTACCCTCTTCAATGGGTATCAAAATCATTATATTTCGTCGCAAGCACGATAGACACATAGATTTCTAGCAAGCACTGAAACGTGGGATCGGTAGCTTCGACCCAGCGATATTCCATCGCGCGGATACGTTCTTTAGCATCTTTAAAGGCCTGCTTGAATGTTGGATCAATATCAAGGCTCTGACGGCTACCCGGCCCCTTTTTGTACGTTGCCTTACTGAAGCCTGTCGTTTGACGAGCCAGTTTGAAAGCAAAAGCCGCTTTGCCCCCAGAAGATTGGGTGCCCCAATGATTTTTATAGCGTTCGAACAGTCTGTTAGAACGCCCCACGTACATATGGGTCCCTTTCTCGGTGAAAAGGTAGACGCCGCGCTTTGGCGTCGATTTCTCGACGCCAAAATCCGGCTTAGCGCCGCCAGTGACCGGTGCTCTTGATACCAGTGTGTTGCAGGCGAGAGGCAGGCCCTCTGTGAATGCAGCAAATTTCTCATGATTTTCGACAGAAAATAGCATGTGAAAATGTCTTGATTACCGGCCGAAGCGGCTGCGCTCGCGGTTTTCGCCGGTGCGGGCAGCTGCGGGTTTGGCGGCTTGCCCGGCGGGGCGACCTGCGCCATTGCCATTGAAGCGGTTGGGCCGCTGGCCGTCTTTGCGTGGGCCCTCATGGCGGGGACCTTCATGGCGCGGCCCGTCGTGCCTTGCGCCTTCATGCCTTGCGCCTTCGCTTCTGGCAGGGCGGCCAGTTGGAGTGGTGGCAGCGGCGGCGACCGGCTCATCACGCAGCACGCCAGCTTGCGCACCCAGCGGGTTATCCCCCACGGGGACACGTTGGCGGGTCAAGCGCTCGATATCGCGCAGATAGGCGCGCTCTTCGCGATCACAGAACGAAATCGCAATGCCGTCAGCTCCGGCGCGCGCGGTGCGCCCGATGCGGTGGACATAGCTTTCCGGCACGTTGGGCAGATCAAAATTGATGACATGGCTGACGCCATCCACATCAATGCCGCGCGCGGCAATATCGGTTGCCACCAGCAGACGTGATTGACCGTTGCGGAAAGCGGCCAAAGCCCGCTCGCGCTGGTTTTGCGATTTATTGCCATGAATGGCGTCGGCGGCAATGCCCTTGAGGGCGAGTTGCTTGACGATGCGATCGGCACCATGCTTGGTGCGTGAAAACACCAGTGCGCGCCGGATCGCGGCATCTTCCAGCAATTTGTGGAGAATGGCCTGCTTGTCGCGGGTTTCGCAGAAAATCACCTTCTGGGTGATGCGATCCACCGTCGAAGCCACCGGCGTTACCGCGACTTTCACCGGTTGGGTGAGCAAGCGATCTGCCAATTCCGCCATTTCCTTGGGCATGGTTGCCGAAAAGAACAGGCTCTGGCGCTGCTTTGGCAACATGGCCACGATTTTGCGGATGTCGTGAATAAAGCCCATGTCGAGCATCTGGTCAGCTTCGTCGAGAACGAAAATTTCGAGCTCTCCCAGTGACAAAGCACGCTGGTTGATGAGGTCCAGAAGGCGTCCGGGGGTGGCAACCACAATGTCGAGGCCATTGTCGCAATAGCGAACCTGGCGGCCAATTGGCACGCCGCCAAAGATGACGGCGGAATTCAGCTTCAGAAAACGGCCATAGGTGCGAAAGCTGGCTTCGATCTGGCTGGCGAGCTCGCGGGTGGGGGAAAGGATCAATGCCCGGCAGGTGCGGGGCAAGGCGCGCTTGCTGGCGCGGGTCAGACGGTCAAGAATGGGCAAAGCGAAGGCTGCCGTCTTGCCAGTGCCGGTCTGGGCGACGCCCAAAAGGTCTTTACCCTGCATCACATGCGGAATCGCCTGCGACTGAATGGGGGTGGGGACGGCATAGCCTTCGGCAACCAACGCTTTCAGAAGCGGCGGCAGGAGGCCCATATCGGTAAAATTTTGCAAAATATATTCTTTCGGTTGGATGAGAGGCGCAAGTCAGCTCATCATCCCACCCTCATGAGAGGATGGAAATGAACGAACCCCGCGTGATCCGGGCCGCTATGGAAGGTTTTGTCGGGTTGGGCGAAACAATGAAGTTCCGTTCACGCAGACCCTGGCAAACTTTTGCTAACTGCACGCCTCCCTTGCGCGGTTCTGGCGCAAATGTCAATGCCTTTGACGCGCGATCCTTTCGGCAAGCGCGTCCGATTGGCCGCCCTGCGCCGGCAAATGACGGATTTTATACGATAAAATTCTATCGCATTTGTATAATAGAATATGATGATATGTAAATTAAAAAACATATGTCGTAATACTAAATGCATATATATTAGGCCAGAAAAGAGGTTTTCTTCCCCTGTCGCAACCGAAGACTTCATGCGAGACTGATTACCGGGCCTGCTGTGCATGTCATGTCAGCATCCCGTCCTGGCGTCAGGAATAAAATCAGGCCGGAATAAATAAATAATAGATTCGGGAGGATCGAAATGATGCAGTCTGTAAGGAAATTGACAGTAAAAACCAACTGGCTGGCCGGTGTTGCACTGGTTGGCAGCCTCGCCATTGGTGCCAGCATGGCGTCCAGCGCGCAGGCCGAACAAGCCAGCGGTCAATGGCCGGTGGCAGGCCATGATAATGGCAATACGCGCTTCAGCCGCCAGACCCAGATCAATTCTGACAATGTAGGCAAGCTGCAACTTGCCTATTCCTTCTCGCTGGCGTCCCTGCGCTCCAACGAATCCTCGCCGATCGTGGTTGGCGATACGATGTATGTCTCCAGTTCCTGGGGGCCCAAGCATGTATTTGCGCTCAATGCTGCCACTGGTGCGCTGAAATGGACCTATGACGCAGAAATTCCCGATGACGTGCTGCAATATGCCTGCTGCGACGTCAACAATCGCGGCGTGACCTATTCGGATGGCAAGATCTTTCTCGGCCGTCTCGATGGCAAGCTGACCGCCCTCGACGCGGCGACGGGCAAGGAATTGTGGACCTCGGTCGTCGTGGATTACAAGCAGGGCTCCGTCATTACCTCGCCTCCCGTCGTGGCCAAGGGCAAGGTCATCACTGGTTTTGGTGGTGGCGAATATGGCGTGCGTGGGTCGTTGCAAGCGTTCGATGTCAACACTGGCAAGCTCGTTTGGCGCACCTATACCATACCAGGCAAGGGTGAGCCGGGTTCCGAAACCTGGAAAGGTGACAGCTATGTGCATGGCGGCGGTGCCGCCTGGCTGGTCGGCTCCTATGACGCCAAGACCAATACCGTATTTTATGGCACGTCGAATCCGGGGCCTTGGAATTCAGCGGTGCGTTCCAGCGGTGACAGCAATTATGGCAAGCTCACCAATCTTTACAGCGCCTCGACGCTGGCACTGGATGCGGATACCGGCAAGCTGAAGTGGTATGTGCAGACCACTCCGGAAGATGCCTGGGACTATGATGGCGTTAACGAGAATGTGTTCGCCGACGTCAAGGAAGACGGCAAGGTGCAACCGGTCATTCTGCATGCAGATCGGAACGGCTTCTTCTTTGTCATCAACCGCGAAAGCGGCAAAGTGCTCTCGGCGGAGAAGTTCATTGGCGAAAACTGGGCCAAGAGCTGGGACATAAAGACCATGCGCCCCATCGAAAACCCGGAAATGCGGCCAGGACCCGGCCATCCGGCCAAGGGTGTCTGCCCCAATCTGATCGGCGGCAAGAACTGGCAGCCCATGTCATATAATCCTGGCACGGGCCTCGTTTACATGAACACCAACAATGTCTGCATGGACTGGGCGGTGAGCGATGTAAATTACAAGCGCGGCGTCTTCTATCTGGGTGCCGAATTCCCCACCAAAGCAGGCCCGGGCGGATATCTCGGCGAGTTGATGGCCTGGGATCCGGTGACGCAGAAGAAGGTCTGGGGCATCAAAGAAGATCTGCCGTTCAACGGTGGCACCCTGTCCACGGCTGGCAATCTGGTGTTTGCAGGTAATCTGCACGGCGAGTTCCGGGCGATTGATGCAAAAACCGGCAAAATCCTGTGGCACAAGAATCTCGGATCGGGCATCGGTGCCGGTCCGATTTCCTATACGATCGGTGGCAAGCAATATGTCGCGATCGTGGTTGGACGCACCGCTGCCATCCCGGCGTTCCTTGGTGAAATTGGCAAGAAGATGACGGATGCAGCGCCCGAAGGTGGCTCGGTTTTCGTGTTCTCGCTGCCGTCACAACAGGCCGCAAAATAGCCAGCCAACAATTTCCCCGGACACGCAATGCAATGCTTGTCCGGGGGTTTTATTTCGTATGGGTCGTAGATTTCGGGGCAGGAGCCAGAATATGCCTTTGTTGACAGAAAAGCTTGGAATGCGGGGGAATTCGCGTCGCGTGCGTGATGCAGCTTTTGCGGCGCTCACTGCGGGATTGCTGTTGATGGGTGCCGCCACCAGCGCCGCATATGGCGAAGACGCCGATCAGACGCTGCGGTTCTGCTCTGATCCGACCAATATGCCGTTCTCCAGCGACAATCCGCAAATGCCGGGCCTTTACAATGAAATTGGCTCCGCCATCGGCGTGGCGCTGCATCGGCCGGTGACTTTCCATTGGTACAAGTCTTATTTCGGCCAGCGCACCGTGCGCGAGACCATGTTGGCGAAAAAGTGCGACGCGATGATTGGCCTGCCACCGACCAAGGCGTTCATGGGGCCGGCGATCCTGTTCTCGCAACCGATCACCGATGTGCATTATGCGCTGGTTTCGGCCAAAGGGCACAAAATCACCAGCCTTGCCGACCTCAAGGGCCTGAAAGTGGCGGTTCAATATGAAACGACGCCGCAAAACATGCTGGCATCGCACGAGGAGGTCAGCATGCATACTGTGCTTTCCCCCGACGAAGGCATGAAATCGTTGGCGGATGGGCAAGTGGATGTGGCTTTCGTTTGGGCGCCTGTGGCCGGTTGGCTGAACAAGACAGTCTATCAGGGGCGCTTCAGCGTTCAGGAAGTTTCGGGGCCGGGGCTGTCGGGTCAGGTGGCGATTGGGTTTGCGAAATGGTCCGGCGCGCTGCGCGATCAGGTCAATACGGCGCTGCCGGGGCTGAAAGACACCATTGCCCAACTCAAGGTCAAATATGGCCTGCCGAATATGCAGGCGGTGGAATTTGGCGAGAACGTCTCAACCGGCATGCCGCTGGTGCAGAAGGCGGCGGCCGATGCGGCTGCCTTGCCGGTGGCAACCCCTGCCGTGGCACCGGCCAATGACGGGGTAACCCCGCCGCCGGCGACGCCGGCAATGGTGCAGGCCGGGCAAACCACCTTCGACGGCACCTGCGCGCATTGCCATGGCACGGATGCGGTGCAAAGTGACTGGCACATCAACCTCAAGCTGCTGCACCATCGCTATGGCAATGACATGTATAAGGTTTTTTGGAAAACCGTGCATGAGGGGCGCGTATCAAAGGGCATGCCTTCCTGGCAGGGCGTATTCACCGACACCGATTTCAACAATATTTTCGCTTTTCTGAGCACATTGCAGAAAAAGGATCCGTGATCGGGGGGGCTGGCAGGTTGTAGCGCCAGCCCCCTTTTTCTCGTCCCCAATTCCAGACGTTCCGCCCCGAAACAGCGCGGGGTATGAAATTTTGGGAATTGAAAGGCCAAGCCCTTGCGAAGCGCCCTATTCGCTGGCAGTTAACCTGTCATATAATGCATCGCACATGTGCAGCGCGAATGGGAACGGGATCTTGGAAGCTTCAATCATTGCCTATTTTCAATCGATGAGTCCGGAATTCTGGGTGGCGGCTTTGGTGGCCGGGAGTTGTGTTGGCCTGTCCAAAGGCGGCTTTCCGATTATCGGAATGCTGGCGGTGCCGATCCTGTCGCTGACCGTGCCGCCGGTGCGGGCGGCGGCGCTGCTGTTGCCGCTGTATAATGTCACCGACGTCTTTGGGGTCATCGCCTATCGCCGGGAGTTTGATAAACGCAATCTGGCAATTTTGATTCCGGCCGGATTGGCAGGCATGCTGGTTGGCTGGGCAACCTCCGCCTATGTGCCGGAGCGGTTCGTGACCCTGCTGATTGGTGTGATCGGCATCTCCTTCTGCCTCAATGCCTATTTGCGCCGCAACCAGGAACGTGCGGCGGTGCCGGCGGCTTTGGGGCGAGGCTTGTTCTGGGGCACGGTGGCTGGGTTCACCAGCTTTGTGTCGCATTCGGGAGCGCCGCCCTACCAGATTTACGTGCTGCCGCAAAAGCTGGAAAAGCTGGTGTTTGTGGGCACTTCCACCTTGCTGTTTGCGGTTATCAACGCGGCCAAAGTGCCGGCCTATTTCTCGCTGGGGCAGATCACTTTTCTCAATCTCAAGCTGATGCTGATGATTTTTCCGGTTGCCATAGCCGCGACCTTTGCCGGCTTCTGGCTGGTCAAGGTGTTGCCGCAACGGCTGTTTTATCAGTTCGTCGTCGTCGCGCTGCTGATTATATCGATCAAACTGGTATTTGATGGCTTGCATGGGTAAGGGGGTGCACCGGCGGAGCGCTGCCGACCATCCATGTGATTATCCTGATCTTTCAGCGCTCGCCCTGCGCATCGCGGCGGATGCGGTCGAGTTCTTCGGAGTAGCGGCGCAGGGTATGGGCTTCGGTCAAAAGGCCAATGACGCGGCGCGAAGCTGAGGTATCGAGCACGGCGAGTTCTTCGCTTTCGACTTTGTCGAATAATGTTACAGCCTGCTTGGCATTCATCTCTGGCAGCAGGAAATCATTGGTGTAGCGCATCACGTCTTTTACGGTGAGGTCAGCGTTATGCTCCAGATCCACCGCATAGGCCTCGTTGACCAGCACCAGGCCGGCGTAGCGTTCCTTGTCATCCAGCACCACAATGCGTTGGGCGGAACCCAAGGGATAGTCGTGCTGAAAATCGTGCAAGGGCATGGATTGCAACACGGTGGTCACGCCGGTGCGCATGAGACGTTTGACGGTGAGGTTGCGCATCCAGCCGATATCGTGGGCGCTGCGGATATTCTCGCCACGAAGATGAAAACGCCACGTTGCGAATGAATAGCCAAAGACCCGGCGCACCAGCATCGAGGAGGCGAGCACCGCCACCAGAACCAGCGCGGTGATCTGGAAATCGCCGGTCATTTCGAGTGCCATGAAGGTCATGGTCATGGGCCCGCCGATGACAGCGACTGTCAGGGCACTCATGCCAACGATGGAATAGAGCGGCGAGGCCAGATGCAGGGCAGGGAACAACCCGGTGCCCACCAGCGCGAATATCTTTCCAAAAATCGAACCCATGAAAAGCGAGGCAAAAAACAGACCGCCGCGAAATCCGGTGCCAATGGAAACCGAGGCCGCGAGGATTTTGAGGACGATCAGCACGGTCAGCGCGGTGATGCTGGAGCGTTCGCTGACCGTGAGGTGCATGGCACCATGGCCAGCCGACAGCACGGAAGGCGCGATCAAGGCCGCCAACCCGACAAAAAGACCGCCCAGAATTGGGCGGTAGAACACGGGTATCTTGCTGCGGCGGGACATGGTTTCCACTGTCGTCACGCATTGCATGACGATAATGCCAAGGCCGGCAGAGAAAAGCCCGAGCACAAAGGCAATCAGGTAATTGCCATGAATGGTGACGCCGGGATCCTCGATCGCGATTAACGGCAGGTTGCCAACCAGCGCGCGCGCCGTGAACACCGCAACCAGCGCCGAGGCAACGACCGGTAGCAGGGAGGCGACGGTATAGGCACCGATGATCAACTCGAAGGCATAAAAAGAGCCGGTCAGCGGCGCGTTGAAAGCGGTGGCAATGGCGGCCGCCGCACCGCAGCCCAGCAGCAGCCGCAAATCGGAGCGGCGCACCTGAAGGCTGACGCCGATGCGCGAGGCAAGGCCAGCGGCGATCTGCGTATAGCCCGCCTCAAGCCCGATCGACGCGCCAAAGCCATTGGAAATGATATTCTGGCCAAGCACGACTAGGCTGTCCGAAAGGGCGAGGCGACCGCCAAACAGGGCGTTGGCCTCGATCGGGTCGATCAGCGGGCGCTTGGTCCAGGGGCGGGTGAAATAGGCAAATACCCCGAGCAGGATGCCGCCCACCGCCGGTGCCAGAAACACCAGAAGGTTTGGGCGCACGGTAAGCGCGCTCAGCCTCTGGCCAGGCGCGAGGTTGAACAGGACTTCGTGCACCTTCTGGGTGAAGGCCGAAACCATGGCCACCGTAGTGCCGGACAAAACGCCTATGATTAGCGCGGTGATCAAAATGCCGATTTCATCGCTGCGCACAAAAGCACGAACGCGATCGGGCGCACGCATAATGGTGCCTTGGGCGATCTCGGAGATATGCAGGTCCCTGGGCGAGAACATCTTCATGCGAATTTCACCGGCCTATACCAACCGCCCGTGCGGGCGAATTGTGCCGCACCCGTCAGCTATTTCATTGTTATATTAGCAAAATATAAACTACAATAACTTGCTTAAGATTCTGTGGCTAAACTGCGATTTTTACGTGCCAGCGCCCAGTCCGGCTTCAAAAATCGCAGTTGCAGCGGTTATTCAGCCGGAATTTCCAGTGAAAAACGCTTTCACTTTCTTCACGCGGGTCGACATCTGGTGACGGCGCTGCTCAAAATCGGCAACGCTCTGGTCGACAACCCAGTTCAACTGAATGGCGCGCCGTGGCCCAACGAAGGGTTTGTGGCCGTGCCAGGAGTGGTTTGAGCGCTTGAATGCCAGCAGCATCCCGCCGTAGGGCGGCACTTCGGCAGCGTAATTCTCAAGGTCGGTGCCGTTGCGCAGCAAACGCAGGCGGCCCACGTCCTCCGTCCATTTGTCGTTGAGATAGAGCAGAACCGTGATCAGCTTGGTTTCGCTGTCGGTGTGGATCTCGCCATCTTTGGCGCGGGTAAAGCCGCGCACGGTGTACATGGTGGGTCGCCCGGAAAGGTCGATATCAAATTTCTGCTCGATCAGCTTTTCAAAAGCCGGGCCGGTCATTTCAGCCATCAGAGCCGCGAACTGCCCCTGAATCTTCAATTCGCTCGGCGGATGCGAGCCAGGGCCGGGCATGCTGGGAAAATCACTGATCACGCTTGCGAGCGCGTCAGGACGCACAAAGTCAGGCACAACAATATGCTCGTAAGGGTCCGTGGAAAGGGGTGTTTTTTCCATTGCCTGAAGGTCAATAAGTGACATTGTTTTATCCATCCATATTGCCGGAGTGGCGTTTGCACGAACGTCAGGGAGACCGTGCGGATTGAGATATTCAAACACATTGCGCCTTATTTCAGGCGCGGAAAAACCGGCGGGCCGGCAGAACCTTCAATGCGTTGTTCATCGATAAGCCCGGCGAAAGCTGGCGTCAATCGTGAAAATTGTCGCTGGCGATCCGCGCCGGGGCGGATCAGGGCAGCGGATATTTGGCAGCCAGCCCCGGCGGTATGGCAAGGCCGTTGGCCTCGGCGAAGGCGCGGGTGGAAAAGCGGCGCTGGCCGGAAAGCCGCGTGCCAGGCTGGCCCTCGATGTTCTGCGCCAGCGCGGTCATGCGGGCGGCGAAATTGCCGTGGCCAAAGCCTTGTGTGTCCATGGCAATCAGGAACTGGCCGGTGCCGGGCGGCGGGCCGTCGCCGTCGAGATAGGAACTCGCCTCAAACGACAGCAGGCTGGCGGGCAGGCAGGCGGCCAAAACCTCAACCATCATAGCCAGCGCTGCCCCTTTGGCGTCACCGGACGGGATCATCGTGCCGTCCAGCGCAGCCGCGGCGTCGGTGGTGGGTTGGCCATCGCGATCCAGCGCCCAGCCTTGCGGGATCGCTTCGCCCTTTTGCCGCGCGACCACGATATTGCCGCGCGCGACTTTTGAAAGCGCGAGATCAATCACCAGCGGGTCGCGGCCTTCAAGTGGCGCGGCAAAGGCAATCGGGTTCGTGCCAAATGTCGGGCGATTGCCACCCCAGGGAGCCATAGCCGCGGGCGAATTGGCAAAAAGCAGCGCGCAAAAACCAGCTCTGGCCAACGTTTCAACTGGCAGGCCGATGGCTCCAGCGTGGTTGGAGCGGGTGATGGCCGCCGCAGCTATGCCCTGCTGGCGCGCCGCAACGATCAAATTCCCGATGGCAAGATCCATCGCCGGATAGGCAAAGCCATGGGCCGCATCGACCAAAATCGTGCCGGGGCGCGGGTGGCTGACCTTGGCTTCGGCTTTGGCGTCGATTTTGCCGCTGCGCACCATTGCCAGATAGGTCTCGATCCGGGCAAGGCCGTGGCCTTTGAAGCCATCGGCCTCGGCGGTCACCAATGCCTCGGCGACGCTGCGGGCAGCGGACGCGCTGACGCCCGCGGAGATAAATATGCCTGCAACCCAGGCCTTGGCCGCTGGCAAAGGCAGCCCTTGCGGCAAATTGGCGTTGGGGGACGATTGGTTGGTGGCGGTCATGGGTTTTCTGACTTTTGGTTCAGCACGCGCAGCACGTTGCTGGCGGTGAGGGCAGAGACGCGAATATTGGATTCATGCGTCACGCCCGCGATATGTGGGGTGAGGATCAGGTGGTCTATGCCGGCGAAAATCGCACCGCGATCGGCCGTTACCGGCTCCTGGTCGAAAACGTCCAGCGCCGCGCCGCCGAGCTTGCCAGAGCGCAGGGCTGCTGCGAGCGCAACCTCCTCGACTATGCCGCCGCGTGCCGCATTGATGAGAATGGCACCTTGTTTCATTTCGCCCAGGGATGCCGCGTTGATGATATTGCGGGTTTCGTCGGTCAGCGGCACGTGCAGGCTGATGATATCGGCGTCCGCCAGCAATTGCGGCAGGGTGGCCGGGCGAACCCCCATGCCCAGCCATACAGCGGCGTCATTGGGCACAAACGGGTCATGGGCAATGATGTTCATGCCAAAGGCGTGGGCGCGGCGCGCGGTCTCGCGGGCGATGGCACCAAAACCGATGAGGCCAAGCGTGCGGCCGTGGATTTCACCGCCTGCACCAAGGGCTTCCCGGGGCCAGGCACCGGCCACCAGCGTCGGCGTAGCGGCAAAGGCGCGCCGGACCAATTGCAAACAGGCTCCGATTACGTATTCGGCGACCGCGATATCATTGGCACCGGTGGCAGGGCAAACGGCGATGTTGCGGGCTTTGCAGGCGGCAAGGTCGATATTGTCGAGCCCGACACCGAGGCGGCCAATGACTTCGAGCTGTGCACCAGCCTCCAGCCATTGCCCGCGCACCTGCGAGCGGTTGCGCACGATCCAGGCGCGGGCCCCGTTCAGGGCATTGGCCAGATCCTGCGGGCGGTCGACAAGGCCGGGATGATAGAGCACCGGATAGTGGCGCGCGAGGCCCTCAACCGCTGCTTCATCCATGAATTCGCTGATGACGATGGTGGCCATGTCAGGCGCCGCGACGGGAAGGAGCCAACGCGCATTCGCGGTGATCCGGGGTTTTGGATTTTATCTGGCGACGATTGTCGGTGCGGATGATGCCGAAAGCGACTTTCGGCTGCTTGACACTTTCGACGCCAGAAGATTCACCTCTGGCGTACACATGGCATTGAGGAAAGGACATTGACGCTTCCTGCGGTTTGATTTTTTGTCAAACAATCAGCTTAAAGCGGCGAATGTCAAGGGCCCGCGAAGCGGCAGATGCTAATCGGCCGAACCTTGAACCAGCGCGCCGTGGCAATGCTTGAACTTCTTGCCTGATCCGCAGGGGCAGGGCTCATTGCGGCCAACGCGGCCCCAAGAATCGGGGTTGTTGCTGTCGCGCTCGGGGGTGGCCGGGGTTGCTGCAAATCCGGCGGGCGCGAGGCCCGAAGCCAGAGCGCCCGGCGCGAATGCGCCAGCTGCGATGGAAGCGTTGATTGCCGATATGGCGCTCTCATCCTCGCCGGTGAGCGGGTCAAAATGCGAGGCGTGCATCGGCGGCATTTGCAGACCCTGCTGGCCGGGATCCTGAAACGCGATTTCGACATGCATCAATTGCTGGGTCGTGGTTTCGCGTAACTTGCTGATCAGTTCGTTGAACAGGTCAAAGGCTTCGGACTTGTATTCGGTCAAAGGGTCGCGCTGGCCAAAGCCGCGCAGGCCAATCACCTGACGCAGATGGTCGAGGGTGATGATGTGTTCACGCCACAAATGATCGAGGGATTGCAGAACCACCTGCTTTTCCACGTAGCGCATGACATCGGGGGTATTTTTTTCAACCCGCGCCGCATAGGCCTCGTTGGCAGCCTTGCCGAGACGCTCGCGCATTTCCTCGTCGGCAATGCCTTCCTCCTTCGCCCAATCGGCAATGGCGGGATCGACGTTGAGCAGGCTATGTGCGTCCTCTTTCAGGCCCTCGATGTTCCATGCGTCCGGGTAGGCATCCGCCGGAATATTGCGGCTGATGATATCATCCACCACGCCGCTTCGCATTTCGCTGATTGTCTCTTCAAGGCTTTCCTGCGCCATCATATCGCGGCGCTGCTCAAACACGACCTTGCGCTGTGCGTTCATGACGTCATCATATTTAAGGACGTTCTTGCGCGAGTCGAAATTGCGGGCCTCGACCTTTTGTTGGGCCTTTTCCAGTGCCTTGTTGATCCAGGGGTGGACAATAGCCTCATTTTCCTTGAGGCCGAGCTTTTGCAGCATGCCGTCCATGCGCTCGGAACCAAAAATCCGCATGAGATCGTCCTGCAGGGACAGATAGAATTTTGAGCGTCCGGGATCACCCTGGCGACCGGCGCGGCCGCGCAACTGGTTGTCGATGCGGCGGCTTTCGTGGCGTTCGGTGCCAAGAATGTAAAGGCCGCCGGCCTCGATCGCCTTTTGCTTGAAGCTGGCAATTTCAGCACGGATTTCGGCTTCCTTGGCCTGCGCCTCCGCGCCTTCCAGATCCTTGCATTCCTGGGAGATGCGCATGTCGAGATTGCCGCCGAGCTGAATGTCAGTGCCGCGGCCCGCCATATTGGTGGCAACCGTAATGGCACCCGGCACGCCGGCTTCAGCGACGATATAGGCTTCCTGTTCGTGGAAGCGGGCGTTGAGCACGGCAAACAGCCTGGAAGGTGTGCCGGTGCGGGCAGCCTTGTACAAAAGCGGCAACGCTTCGGGCGTCGTAAAATCAATCTGCTTATAGCCTTTGGAGATCAGGAATTCGGCCAGCTCTTCGGATTTTTCAATCGAAGTGGTACCGACCAGAATGGGTTGCAGCTTGTGGCTTGCCGCCTCAATCTCGTTGACAATGCAGTTGAGCTTTTCTGCGTGGGTGCGATAAACCTCGTCGTGTTCGTCCAATCGGGAAACCGGGCGATTGGTCGGAATTTCCACCACGTCGAGATTATAGATTTCGCCAAATTCAACGGCTTCAGTCGCGGCAGTGCCGGTCATGCCGGCCAGCTTGGTGTAAAGGCGGAAGTAATTCTGGAAGGTGATAGACGCCATGGTGACGTTTTCAGGCTGCACGGCGACCTTTTCTTTGGCCTCCAAAGCCTGGTGCAATCCGTCGGAATAGCGGCGACCGGGCATCATCCGGCCGGAGAATTCGTCGATGATGACGACTTCGCCGTTCATGACAATATAGTCCTTGTCCTTCTGGAACAGGCTGTGGGCGCGCAGCGCCTGATTCACATGATGAACCGTGGTGACATTGTGGGCTTCATAGAGCGAGCCTTCTGGCAACAGCCCATTGGCTTTGAGCAATTGCTCCATATGCTCGTTGCCGGGCTCGGTGAGGTGCACGGTGCGCTGCTTCTCGTCAATCTCAAAATCCTCGGGCGACAAGGACGGGAGCAGGGCGTCGATGGAATTGTAAAGGTCGGACTTGTCGTCCGAAGGGCCGGAGATGATCAGCGGCGTGCGCGCTTCATCCACGAGAATGGAATCGACTTCGTCAACAATGGCGAAGAAATGCGGGCGTTGCGACATTTCCGCCAGTTCATATTTCATATTGTCGCGCAGATAGTCGAAGCCAAATTCGTTGTTGGTGCCGTAGGTGATATCGCAGGCATAGGCGGCGCGGCGTTGTTCGTCGTCAAGGCCATGCACAATAATCCCGACGGTCATGCCCAGAAACTGATAGACACGGCCCATCCATTCCGCGTCACGTCGGGCGAGGTAGTCGTTGACGGTCACGACATGCACGCCCTTGCCAGCCAAAGCGTTCAGGTAGCAGGCGAGCGTCGCCACGAGGGTCTTGCCTTCACCCGTCCGCATTTCGGCGATTGCGCCTTCGTGCAATACCATGCCGCCGATCAACTGCACGTCAAAATGGCGTTGGCCGAGCGTGCGCTTGGCGGCCTCGCGCACTGTGGCAAAAGCTGGCACCAGCAGATCATCGAGGGATTTCCCGGCGGCCAGTTCAGCGCGGAACTGATCGGTGCGGGCGCGCAATGCCGCGTCGTCCAGCGCAGCAACCTCTTTTTCAAGGGCATTTATGGCAAGCACGTTGGGCCGGTAACGCTTCAGGCGGCGATCATTGGCGGAGCCGAACATTTTCTTGGCGAGCGAGCCTAACATCAACGGACCTTTCGGGTTCCTTTGGGTGCTTTTTATCCAGCCAATTTGCTGAATGAAGCGGGCAGAGAAAGCCGACAAACGACAGCGCCCCCTGAATGGAGGCTGATTTGCCAACAATAATTTCAAGCTAGGAGATAAGTGTGCGTGCAAACCTTGTCAATGCGCCGGGGCGCGGGGACTTGGTCTTGTCTGGCCATGGCTCGTAACCTTTTCGTTATCGGCAGCCAAATAAAGGGGTGGCGGCTACCAGGCTTCGGTTTGGTTGCGATGCCAGGTGGCGGGTCTGGAGTGCGGCTTGTCCAGCAAAGGCGGGCGCACCCTTGCATAGGGCGGGGCGGGGTCAGCCTGATATTCGCTTGGTGGTGCCAGCATGTCGCCAACCCCGCTGTCACCACGGCCGCCCCAATTGTAATCGAGACGAACGTGTCCGGAAATGCGCACGCAACTCGATGAACCGGCAACCGCCACAAATCCAGCGCCATAGGCGGCGCAGGGGGAAGCGGCTTGGCGCGAAACGGTGGGCAGCGAGCCATGCAGGCGCGGCAGGCCCTCTGCCAGGACGCAAGCCGGTTGCAGTACAAGCCAAAAAGCCGCTGTAGCCATGCTCGGTCTGAGAATCACGCGCGGGAACCTTTCATCTGGGATGTCACCGATTTGTTTGGTTCAGCCTTTACGGCCCTTGACTCATGGGTCGTCGGTAAACGTGGCAACAAAATGGAAATATGGCGGTAAACGCCGGTGCTGCACATAAATTTTTCGGGTGCGACTTTAATGTCGCAAACCTTGTCACGGTGCGGATTTGGGCAATGGATCATTTTCCAACCGCGCGAAAAGCAAGTGGTCCTGCCATTGTCCAGCGATGCGCAAATAGCTGCGCGCCAGGCCCTCCTGCGAGAAACCGGTGGCTTTCAAAAGATTGATGGAAGCATTGTTTCGCGGCAGGCAGGCGGCCTCAAGCCGGTGCAATCGCAACTGGCCGAAACTATATTGGGTCAAGGCCCGCACGGCGCGCGACATATAATGCTGGCCGGCATAGGGCGCACCCATCCAGTAGCCGAGCGTCGCGGCTTGGGCGACGCCACGACGGATGTGGCCCAGCGTCACGCCGCCGACCAGTTGATTGTCGGTGCGGCGAAAAATCAGGAAGGCCAGCGACTCTTCGTTTTCGGCTTCGATTATATGCCGCCGCACCCTGCGTCGGAACGATGTTCGGGTGAAATCATCATCGGGCCAGATCGGTTCCCATTGGGCGAGAAATGCCTGGCTCTTTTCGCGCAAATCCACCCAGGCCTCGAAATCGCGCATTTCAGGCAGGCGCATGTAGATGTCCTCGCCGCGCAGGATCGGGCTGGAACTGAGGGGCGAGGTGATGCCAAAAAGCGCCATGGAAGTACCTTATATCCCCGACAGGTGCCGCGCGATCTTTTCGGCACTCATGATCTTGCCAATCGGCCCGATCGCCGCAATCGCCGGCTTGGATCGCAGAAGTTTTCGACCCGTTGCGCGCACTTCCTCCAATTCGATGGAGTCAATTTTGCCGATGATTTCGGCGCGCGTCAATTCACGGCCAAAGATCAGCACCTGGCGGGCTATCTGTTCGGCGCGGGCGGATGAAGATTCGAGTGCCGTGAGCAGCGAGACCTTCATTTGTGCCTTGGCGCGTTGCAATTCCGGGAGGGTCAGCGAATGCGCCGTTTCGGTCAGGCAATCCAGCGCCAGCGGCACAAGGTCGGCGCTGTCCTTCTGGCTGCAGGCGGCGTAGAAACCGAATAGGCCGGTGTCGGCATAGCCCCAGTTGAAAGTGTAGATTGAATAGGCCAAGCCGCGCTTTTCGCGCAATTCCTGGAACAGTCGCGATGACATGCCCCCGCCTGCGGCATTGGCAAACAGGTAGGCGGCGTAATTATGCGGATCCAGAAACGACAGCCCCTCAAACCCGAGCACGATATGGGCCTGCTCCAGTTTGCGTTTGAGGAGGCGACTGCCACCCACATATCGGGCGGCAGGTGCGGGTTGCAGAGGGTTTTCCGGCAGGCTGGCAAAATGCTGGCTGGCGGCCTCGACAATCTCAAGGTGTTGCAGGGCACCGGCGGCAGCAATCACCGTGTTGTGCGTGTTGTAATGACGCTTGAGATAGGTGTCGATATGGTCTTTTTCAAAATTCTGCACGGTTTCGGGCGTGCCCAGAATGGCGCGGCCGATGGGCTGGTCGGGAAAAGCCGTGTGGTTGAATATTTCGAAAACCAGATCGTCGGGCGTATCCTCGGCGGCGCTGATTTCCTGTAGAATCACATTTTTCTCGCGCGTCAATTCGTCCTTGTCGAACAGGCTGTCGGTGAGAATGTCGGCAAGTATGTCAATGGCGAGATCGCAATCGGCAGCAAGCACGCGGGCGTAATAGGCGGTCTGCTCAACCCCGGTTGCGGCGTTGAGATCACCGCCGGCGTTTTCGATTTCCTCCGCGATCTGGCGGGCGTCGCGACGGCGCGTGCCCTTGAAAGCCATGTGCTCCAGCAGATGGGAAAGACCATGCTCGGCCTCGTTCTCGTGCCGGGAGCCGGTGCCGATGAAAACCCCAAGGCTGGTGGTCTCCACTTGGGGCATGGTGTCGGTGACAATGCGCAGGCCCGAGGCCAGCGTCGTGATTTCGACGCTCATTTGCGCAACCGCTCCTCAATGAAACGCTCGACCTTGGCCGCATCGGCGGGAAGGTAGCTGACATGCTCGCGGCGGCTGAGCAAATCGGCCAGATGGGGTGGCAGGCCCGGTCGCACGCCTGTGGCCGCTTCCACGGCATCCGGGAATTTGGCAGGATGGGCGGTGCCAAGGGTAACGACTGGAATATGCGGTGCCTTTTTGACCTGGCGTCGTGCCACCGAAACCGCGACGGCGGTGTGGGGGTCAAGGATGTAGCCGGTCTTGTGATAGGTGTCGGAGATTTCGGCGGTGGTTTGCGGCTCGAATGTGGTGGCGGCGTCAAAATCCTTGCGGATATTGGCGAGGGCCGCTTGCGGCAGGGTGAAGCTGCGCGACTGCGCCAATGTTGCCATTTGCGCGCGAATGGTGTCGGCATCGCGGTTTTGCACCTCAAATAGCAGGCGCTCAAAATTCGAGGAAATCTGGATGTCCATCGAGGGGGACTGCGTGGCGGCGACGCCGGTGATGGCGTAAGTGCCGCTCTCCAGCGTACGCGCCAGAATGTCATTGGCATTGGTGGCGATTGTCAGGCGCTCGATGGGCAGCCCCATGCGACCGGCGATATAGCCGGCCAGAATATCGCCAAAATTACCAGTGGGCACACAATAGGAGATTTTGCGGTGCGGGCTGCCGAGCACGGCGGCACTGGTGAAATAATAGGAAATCTGCGCCATGACGCGCGCCCAGTTGATTGAATTGATGCCCGACAATCCCACCCTGTCGGCAAAGGCGTGATGATTGAACAGACCCTTGATGATGGCCTGGCAATCATCAAACGTGCCATCAACCGCGATGGCATGCACATTGGGGCTGTCGACGCAGGTCATTTGGCGGCGTTGCACTTCCGAGACGCGGCCATTTGGAAACAGGATGAAAACGTCAACCTGGCCAAGCCCCGCGAAAGCTTCGATGGCGGCGGCACCGGTATCGCCGGAGGTTGCGCCGACTATGGTGGCACGCTGGCCGCGCGCGCGCAATTCATGGTCCATCAGACGCCCGAGCAATTGCATCGCCACATCCTTGAACGCCAGGGTGGGGCCGTGAAACAATTCCAGCACGAACAGATTGTCGTCGATTTGTACCAGCGGCGTAACCGCGCTGTGGCGAAACGGTGCGTAGGCAGCGCCGATCATGGCTTCAAGGTCGGCTGCGGCAATGGAATCGCCAATAAACGGCGTCATCACATTTTGGGCCACCGTGGTGAAGGGAAGGCCGGCGTGCGATTTCAGGGTGGTCGCGTCAAGCTGCGGGATGGTGCGCGGCATGTAGAGGCCGCCATCGCGGGCCAGCCCCGCCAGCATTGCATCGCTGAAGGATAATTCAGGCGCTTGGCCGCGGGTCGAGATATATTGCATGGGTTTTCCGATGGAACCGAGCTAGGGAAGATCAGCGCTGCCTAGCACGTGTGCGCGACAGGCTCAAATGCTGCGGCTCAATTCCCGCGCAAGCGTTTGATGATAAAGCCGACAAACACGCCAATCAGGCCAAGGGCGAGGCCAAACCAGGTCAGCGCATAGGACATGTGGTTGTTGGGGATGTCGATTTCGGTGGAGCCACCCAATGGTAATTGGTGCGGGCTGGCGGCATCGGGGGCTTCGTCGATGATGAAAGGTGCCACCTTGTCCAGATGGTAATAGGCGGCGATGCTGGCCGGGTCACGGGTGAACCATTGGCCTGAGGCGGGATTATCCGCCGGGGTGAACACGTTGCGGGTCTGGGGCGGGCGCATCAGGCCGGTAATGGTCAAGGTGCCCCCCGGTTTGCTGTAGGGCAACGCGGATTTGTCTCTGGCCTCGACCGGGATGAAGCCGCGATTGACGATGACATAGCTGCCATCGGCCAATTTTACGGGTGTTAGAACCAGATAGCCGTTGCTGGAAAGGCCGGGGATGACCGGGCCGGTGCCGTCAAACACCAAAGTCTCGAACTTGTGTTCGAAGGTGCCGGTTACCGAGACGGCGCGATAATCATAATCCAGCGGCTTTAGCCCGGCCCATTGGTCGAAAGGGGGCAAAGGTTGCGGCGGCAAATGGATGCGCGACTGGATTTGCGCCAGCAAAGCCACTTTCCAAGTGAGGCGCTGCAATTGCCAGACGCCAAGGCTGAGAAGAATGCCCAGCGCAATGGCGAAAGCAAGACTCGGCCAGAACAGGCTTTTGAGCTTGGCCGAGAGCGTCACGGGTTCAGACCTGATCGCCACCATGGGATGCCTTTGTGGAATATTGGCGGGCGACCAGAAAACCCTTGAGCGGGCGCAGCAGGCCAAGACAAATGATCAGGGTCAGGGGCAGGAAAATCACCAGATAGACCCAATAAGGCGGGTCCCACAGGATCTGCGTGGTCATGACAAGGCCCAGAACGAAAAAGCCGCCAAACAGCGTGACAAAAACCGCCGGGCCGTCCCCTGCATCGGCGAAGCTGTAATCGAGGTGGCAAACGCTGCATTCGGGGGCGATGGCAATGAAACCCTTGAACATTTTGCCTTTGCCGCAGCGTGGGCAACGCCCGAGCACGCCTGCATAAATCGAGGACACCGGTTTGCTGGGCACAACGGACATATCAAAAACCTTGATGAAGCAAATTAGGGCATGAACCTGACCCAAAACGGACCAACGCCATTCTGGATGGAATGGCGTCGCCTTTTCGTCGGTGCCTGTCGATCTGGCATTGTGACGCAGAACCGTCAAAATGCCAGATAAATGCTTATTTTGCTGGCGCAGCAGGTGTTGCTGGCGCAGGTTCGGCCGGGGTGGCTGGTGCTGCAGGTGTCACCGGCGCGGGCGTTGCAGCGGCGGGTGCAGCGGGCGTTGCAGGCATAGCCGGCTTGTCGGTGCTGGGTTCAGGGTTCGCCGCGACGTTTTTGTCGCCATGCAGCACGTGTTCAGCCGCAATCATCGCCTTGTCGTCTTTGGGGTCCGGCGGAATATAGGCCTGCGAGCCTTTTTTCTCGTCGGGGCCATTCAGCAAATGGCCTTTCAGCGATGCTTCGCCGCCGGTTGAATCCTTGCCCTTCAAGGCTTCTGGCACATCCTGAAGCACGCGGATTTCCGGCACAATGCCTTCGGCCTGAATCGAGCGACCCGATGGCGTGAAATAGCGGGCGGTCGTCAGGCGCAGCGCGCCATTCGATGGCCCAAGCGGGATGATGGTTTGCACCGAGCCCTTGCCAAAGCTGCGGGTGCCGATCAGGGTTGCGCGCTTGTGGTCCTGCAATGCGCCAGCAACAATCTCGGAAGCCGATGCCGAGCCGCCATTGATCAGCACGACCATGGGCTTGCCACCTGAAAGATCAAGGCCGGGGCGGGCGTTGAAGCGCTGGGTCTCATCCTTGTGGCGGCCGCGCGTCGAGACAATCTCGCCATGATCCACGAACACGTTCACCACCTGAATGGCTTGATCCAGCAGTCCGCCCGGATTGTTGCGCAAGTCGAGGATGTAACCTTTGAATTTGTCAGCCGGAATGTCTTTTTTGATCTTGGCCATAGCAGTCTTGAGGCCATCGTAACTCTGCTCGGTGAACTCGGAAATGCGGATATAACCAATGTCGCCATCAATCTTTGATGTCACCGATTTGACGCGGATGATCTCGCGCACCAAAGCAACATCCACCTTCTTCTTGTCGGTGCCGCGCAAAATGGTGAGCTTGACCGACGTATCCGGCTTGCCGCGCATTTTGTCGACCGCCTGCTCGAGGCTGAGTGTTTTGACGTCCGTGCCATCGATCGCGATGATGGTATCGCCCGAGAGAATACCGGCCCGCGAGGCGGGGGTGTCATCGATCGGGGAGACAACTTTCAGATAGCCCTTGTCGAGCGAAACCTCGATGCCGAGCCCGCCAAACTCGCCAGACGTTTCGGTCTGCATCGCGTCATAGCTCTTCTGATTCATGTAGTTGGAGTGCGGGTCAAGATTGTTGACCATGCCATCCAGGGCATTTTCGATCAGCTTCTTGTCATCCGGCTTTTCGACGTAATCGGTGCGCACTTTTTCAAAAACGGAACTGAACAGGGACAATTCGCGGTAGGTGCTCGGCGAGGCCGCCATCGCTACCTGTGCTACCAAATGCGATTTGCTGAGCCCTGCGCCCGCTCCAACGCCAATTGCAGCGCTTAACAATACCAATGGAATTTTGCGCATCAGCCACGAACCTTTTGTAATGTCGATTTCGCCCACCATGGGCCGGGGTCAATCGCCGAACCGTCTTTTCGAAACTCAATATATAGGATTGGCACGTTCGCGCCAATAGCCAGCGATGCAGCAGTATGCACCAATTCGCCACCCATTTTGCCCAAGGGTTCACCGGCTAACACGAATTGGCCAACCCTTACGTCTGTTTGCTGCATGCCTGCCATTACGATGTAATAACCCTCACCTGCATTCAAAATGATTAACTGCCCGTAGGTGCGATAAGGCCCTGCATATAAAACCCACGAATCAACAGGCGCGAAAACCGTGGAATTGGCGGTTGTTGCCACCGAAATGCCCTTTTCAGTGCCACCAAAGCCATTGTTGTCACCAAAATTCTTGGTCAATTGACCGCTGACCGGCAAGTCCAGACTGCCTTTGGTCGAGACGAAGGAAACCGCTGGCGCAAGTCTTTCGCTATTAGAGCTGGCATTATTCGCCAGCTTTGTGACTTTTTCCGCTTCGCGGGCGGCGGGGTCTTTCAAAAGCTCATCACTTTTTCGTGCTTTCTCGCTGGCCAACCGGGCGGCGTCGATATTCTTTTCCATTTTCTGGATGAGATCTTGCAGATTTCGGGCTTGCGCGGCGAGTTGGGTGGCGCGCTTCTGCTCGGCGGCCAGCGCGGCTTCCGATTCGGTTTGCGCGGCCTGGCGGGCCTTCACCAGCGCATCCAGATGCGCACTCTCAAGGTTCAGGCTTGCCACATCCTTACCCAGATTATCGCGCTCGCTGGCGATGGAGTTTCGCAGGTCAATCAGCGTCTTGAGATCATTGGCCAAAGCCTGCGCCTGCTGGGCCATTTGCGGAAGCACTGCGCCCAGCAAAATCGAGGTGTGAATGGCGGCCAGCATATCTTCGGGGCGCACCAGCACGGCGGGCGGCGGTTTGCGGCCAATGCGCTGAAGGGCGGCGAGCACTTGCGCCAATGTTTCGCGCCGCGAATCCAGCGTCTGGCGCAAGGCGGTTTCCTTGACGGTCAGGTCGGCGAGCTTGGATTCATCTTCGTGCTGGCGCTTTTCGGCGGCGCGGACTTTGGCACCGGTGTCGAGAAGGGCTGCGGTCAACCGGGCGCGGTCAGCGCGCAGGCTTTCGACCTGCGCCTCGATCTTGCGACGCTGGGCGGCGGAAGCGTCCAGCGTATCCTGCACGCCGCGCAATTGCGTCTGGGTCTTGCCCAACGGGTCGTCGACCGGCGCAACCGGAGCGAGGGTGGCAGCGGGAGTCTGGGCGAATGTCCGGGCGGGGACACATTGTGCCCCCATCACCAAAACCAGAATCAGATTAAACCGCCGCATGGAAGATTGTTGTCCTTACAAGGTTACCAGCAGTCTAACGCAAAATCCGGGAACCCGTGACGCCTGTTTGCGCGCGGGCACCAGAGAGGAACCATGGCACGGGCTGGCTTATGCAATGGCGGAGCCTGCAATCCAGGTGGCGCGAACCTGCAGCGAATCATCCAGATGCACCATATCGGCCTGTAGGCCGGGTGCAAGGCTGCCGATGCGGTGATGCTGGCCAATCATGCGGGCCGGATTGCGCGCGGCCATCTGCAAGGCGGTTGGCAAGGGCAGGCCCAGCGTGCGGACGCAGTAGCGCATGGCGGCATCCATGGTCAGGTCGCAACCGGCCAAAGTGCCATCCTCCAGATAGAGCGCACCATTGCGGCGGGTGATGCTGCGCCCCTGAAGGGTGAATTGATCCGGCCCGCCGGCGGCCGGTGGCATGGCATCACTGACCAGCACGAAATGGTCATGGCTTTTGGCGCGCAGGGCAATTTCCAGCACGCGCGGGTCCACATGCAAGCCGTCGCAAATCAGGCCGCAATAGGCGTGCCTGCTGGAAAGGGCGGCCCCGACCATACCCGGGGCGCGATGGGTAAGCGCACTCATGGCGTTGAACAAGTGGGTAAAGGCGCTGGCACCCGCCGCCAATGCGCGCTCGGCGGTCTCGATGGTGGCGTCCGAATGGCCAAGGGAGACGATGACGCCCGCCTTGGCCAGACGGGTAATATCGGCAAAGGATACCTGATCGGGCGAGAGCGTCACCAGCAGCGTGCCGCAATCGGCCGCGATCAAGCCGTCTATATCGGCAGCTTCAGCTTTGCGGATAAAGGGTGCGGGGTGGGCCCCACGCCGCGCCAAATCCAGAAACGGCCCCTCGCAATGCAGGCCGATGATGCCCGGTGCGCCAAGCCGCAAAGCCTCCCGCGTGGCGGCAATGGCCGCGCGCATGACATCCGGCGCGTCGGTGATCACGGTGGGCAGCATGGCTGTGGTGCCATATCTGGCATGGGCTTGGGCAATCTGGCGCAGCGCCGCGCTATCGGGCTGATTGTTGACGCAAAAGCCGCCGCCACCATTGACCTGCACATCGACAAAGCCCGGTGCCAGAATGCCACCGTCCAACCGCGTCAACGCGATATCCGGGCGCAGGGCGCGCGCTTCGATGACCGCATCGATCCGGCCATCGCGGATAATCAGCGCGTGATCGGCCAGCATGGCCTCGCCGGTGAAAATAGTGGCACCCGTGATGGCAAATCCGGTCATTTTTGCACCATGGCAATTGCGCCATCCAGCGGATCGGCGAGGGGAGGCTCAAACAGGACGGCGAGGTCGCGCTCAAAGAACGGCAGCAGGGCTGTGCCAAAACTGCCGATCAGACTGATGCGCGGCGCGCCCAAGGCCTTTAAGCGCCGTGCAATTGCGCCAAGGTCGTGCACGGCCTGCATGATGATGGGTGTGGCAATGGCATCGCCTGCATTTGCGGCTGCAACCACAAGCGGCGCGAATTGCGCGTAATCGCGCGACAATGCTGTGCGCGACCATTCGACCACTGCCGTCGTGTCGTGGTCGAAGCGCGCCATCAACGCATCGGTGAGCGGTGTTGCGGGGTGAAGGCCGTCGGCGCAGAGCAAGGCCTCGCGCAGGGCAGCCCGTCCAATGACCGCCCCCGATCCCGGGTCGCCCAGCATGAAGCCGTGGCCGCCGATATGGCGTCGCGCGCCTTCGATGAGTGCCAGCCCGGCCGAACCTGTGCCCGCAATGACAATGCCGCCATCGCCGCCGCCATGCGCGCCAAGGCAGGCGATATAGCTGTCGCTTTCCACCCGCAGTCTGGCAAACGGCAGGCCGGCCGCCTGCACCCGCGCGCCTTGTTTGGGGTCGGTGACGCCGGCAAGGCCAAAACCCGCATGCAATTGCTGCAGGGGCACGCCCGCCTTGTCCGCGCAAGCTTGCGCTGTAGCCATGATTACGGCGATTGCGCCGGCGAAATCTTGATAGATATTGGCGGCGCCACCCTGGCTCTCGGCGAGGCACGCGCCGTCAGGGGAGCGGATGCGGGCGCGGCAGGACGTGCCGCCGCCATCAACGCCCATGAAGAGCATTTGTCCGGGGGTAATGGCTTTGGCGGCCGTTCGCATGCTATCTCGAAACCCTTGCTCAAGCGCGAATCATCGCGACGCGCCATTCAAGCAGGAAATCGTTGGTTTTGCAGCCTCTGTCCAGTTGCAAGTTGCAGGTGTCAACGGGGCAGGGCAAGCTTTCAGGCCACCTGCTTGATTGAGGGGATGTCCGCTTCGGGGGCTGCCGCCGTTTTGTTGGCATTGACAAATGCGGCATTGGGACTGCCAAGCAGGAAAGCGATTTGGCTCGCGGGCACGGGTCGGCTGATGAGGTAGCCCTGCGCCTGCGTGCAGCCTTGATCGCGCAACAACTCCAGTTGCTGCATGGTTTCAACGCCCTCGGCAATGGTGGCTATGCCCAGCGCGTTGCCAAGGTCGGTAATCGCACGCACAATTGCCGAGCTTACGGACTGGTGGCCGAGCTTGCGCACAAAGGATTGGTCAATTTTGATCTTGTCGATCGGGAATTCCGACAGATAGGCGAGGGAGGAATAGCCGGTGCCGAAATCGTCGAGTGAAATTCGCACGCCAAGCTCGCGCAATTCGTTGAGGGTGCGCAGCGTCTGGGCACGGTCGGTGATCAGCACGGATTCGGTGATTTCAATGTCGAGGCGGCTGGCTGGCAGGCCGGAATCGCGCAGGGCCCTTTGCACTTGCTCGGTGAAATTATGGCAGCGGAACTGCACCGCCGAGACGTTGACGGCAACGCGCACATCGCGCGGCCAGGCCAGCGCCTGCGTGCAGGCGGTGTCGAGAATCCAGGCACCGAGTTCAACGATCAGGCCGGTTTCTTCCGCGATATTGATGAATTCAATCGGCGATATCGGGCCGCGCTCCGGGTGCTCCCAGCGGACCAGCGTTTCGCAGGCGACGATACTGCCGGTCTGCATTTCGACGATGGGCTGGAAATTGAGCAATATCTGTGAGGTCGCAATGGCCTCGCGCAAATCAGCCTCGGTCTGGCGGCGCTTGGCAATGGTGGAGCTTAATTCGCGGGAGAACAGGCAATAGCGGCCACGACCCTCCGATTTGGCCCGATAAAGCGCCTGATCGGATTTGCGCAGCAGTTCCTTGAAGGTGGTGGCGTCGTGCGGGGCCAGCGCAATGCCTATGCTGGCACCGACATTGAGCAGGTGACGATCCACCCGATAGGGTGCGGAAATGGTGCGGATCAGCCGGCTCGAGATTTCCTGCAAGCTCTCGTGATTAGTCGTGCGCAGCAAAAGCACAAATTCGTCGCCGCCGTAGCGGGTGACAATTTCATCGGAGCGCAAGGCGGCGGTGAGACGATCCGAACACTGGCGCAGCAATTCATCGCCCACAGCATGGCCGAATGTGTCGTTGATCTGCTTGAAGCGGTCGAGGTCGAGCGTTACCAGGGTAAAGCCGTCGTTTTCGCTGGCGATGTTCTTGAAGGCCAGTTCGACCTGATTTTGCAGAAACAGACGGTTGGGCAGGCCGGTCAACGGGTCTGTCATGGCCAGCAATTCGGTTGCGGCTTGCGCCCGCAAGGTTTCGGTGACATCGCACACCAGCCCGCGAAAGCCGTGATAGGTGCCATCCTCAGCGAAATTGACCTTGGCGCTTACGGCCCAGCAACGTATTTCCTTGTTGATGCTCACGGTGATGGTGCAGCGGTCGGCTGATTTGCGCTGGCGCATGCAGGCGCGCAAATAGCGGTTACTGGCATTGTTGGTGACGCGGAAAGGATCCTCCGCGGTTCTGCCAAAAAGCACTTGCAACGACATGCCTTCGATCTCGGCGACGCTTCTGCGGAAAATCTGCGCCAAACGCTCGCTGACGTGAATAAGACGGCCGCGGGCGTCAACCTCCCAGAGAATGTCGTCCGAACTTTCCTGAAGGTCGCGCAACTGGTCGACCCGGATGCGGTTCAGTTTTTGCAGATGAATGGCCGAGCGGCGGGCATCGAAAAACAGGCTGCTGCGGTCCAGAACCACCGAAGCCACAACCATCAGAAACGATATGCCAAAAGTCATGACGGCGGCGGCGTGGATGAAGCCGGACAGGAGGATGGTGAAGCCAGCGGGAATCAGCAATGTAGTTACAAAACAAAGCGCAGCCTGCCATACGGTCGCAAGGGTCAAGGCGCCGCCGGTGACCATGCCAATGGCAACGCCTACCAAAATGGCGCGCAATTCAGTGTCGCTACGGCCGAACAGATAAATAACCGGCGCTGCCCAGATGACCGCGAACAAGACACTGTTGAAAGTCAGTCGCTTGACGGCACGTTCACTGGCGCAATTGGGTCCACAGAAACGGCTGCGGGCGCGCCAGACATAGATCCAGCGCATCAATACAGTGCCGAGAGAGAGATTCCAGAGGGTGAAAAACAGGCTGGTGGCGGGTTGGTTGAACAGCAGGTTGAGCGTTATCATGTTGGCCAGATTGGCCAATACCGAAATCGGTGTCAGTTTGAAGATGGCGGCGACTTGATCGCCCCGCAACTCCCGGCGCTCAGAATCCGTGAG
Organism: Hyphomicrobiales bacterium; assembly: GCA_019075865.1. Classification (GTDB taxonomy): domain Bacteria; phylum Pseudomonadota; class Alphaproteobacteria; order Rhizobiales; family Beijerinckiaceae; genus REEB77. The sequence goes on from JAGXAN010000003.1 coordinate 258,506, forward strand.
TTGGGCGATTCTCGGATCGTCAAAGCTCGCGGTGATGCCCCAGATATCAAAACGCAAAGCATTATTTTTGCCGCTCATCTTTTCCCCGTTGAAGATGATTATTTGCGAGTATTATTGCATGGCGATTGTTTAATAAATCTCCAAAGCCATTGAAATTGCGCTGATATTTTCCAAAATATTTTGGGAGTTAGACTAACTAATCATGCAAGCTGCGCCCATTCGCCGCACGAGAACGCGGAAATTGCTGAAGTCACAGGCATAAATTGGGTGCGCCTGTTTGGGTCTTGACAGTGCTTTGCGTGTTGGCGCATAGACGAAACTGTCATTCTATCTCTGCGGGAGAGTTGGGAACCTCTGTTTCCAACGCCGAAGGCGCAACCGCCCCGGAAACGCTCAGGCCCACGGACCGCATGAGACCGACACTCTGGAAAGTCATTGCGCCGTCAAGGCGGGATGCACCGACGGGCGTAACCTGATGGGCCGCATGGCCCAAAGGGGAAATCTCTCAGGTTCCAAGACAGAGGGGGCGCGTGCCGGAGCAACCGGCAGTTGCGCTACCATGTCGGGTGTTCTGATGTCGGATCCGGAAAATACTCATCTTCTGCGGACGCCACTTTATTCGCTGCACCTCGAACAGGGTGCCCGAATGGTCGGCTTTGGCGGATATGAAATGCCCGTTCAATACCGCGACGGCATTATCAGCGAGCATTTGCATACGCGCATGTCGGCGGGCCTGTTCGATGTCTCGCATATGGGTCAGGCCCTGCTGAGCGGGCCTGCGGCTGCGGCACAAATCGAGGCGCTGGTGCCCGGTGATATTGCCGGGCTGCGTCAGGGCCGGATGCGCTACACCCAATTGCTGAACGCCGATGGCGGGATCATTGACGATTTAATGGTAACGCGGTTGAGCGAGGAGGGTGCGGCGCAGGATGTGCTGTTCCTCGTGGTCAATGCCGGCACCAAGACCGGCGATTTCTCGCATATCCGCCATCATTTGCCGAAGCTGGATTTGCATGTGCTCGAACATCATGGCCTGATCGCCGTGCAGGGGCCGCGGGCGGTGGAGGCGGTGGAAGCGCTGTTTCCGGGGGCGGCGGCCATGCCATTCCTGTCGATGCAGAGTGTTTTTGTGGTCGGCACCGAGGTTCGGCTTTCGCGCTGCGGCTATACCGGTGAAGACGGGTTTGAGATTTCCGCGCCTTCGGGCCTATTGCCGGCGCTGGCTGAAAAACTGCTGGCGTTTGACTGGGTGAAGCCAATTGGGCTCGGTGCCCGCGATTCGCTGCGGCTGGAAGCCGGGCTCTGCCTTTACGGGCATGACATGGACATCAACACCACGCCCATCGAGGCCAGTCTTGGCTGGTCGATCGGCAAGCGCCGCCAGATCGAGGGCGGGTTTCCGGGGGATGAACGTGTGCGGCTGCAACTGGCGCATGGCGCGGATCATGTGCGGGTTGGCCTCATGCTTGCCGGGCGCGCGCCGGCCCGCGAGGGTTGCGATATTCAAACACCGGAAGGTATGCCGGTCGGGCATATCACGTCCGGCGGTTTTAGTCCCTCGCTTGGCCGGCCCATTGCCATGGGCCGCATCGCGCGTGCCCATGCGGCACCCGGCACAAACCTGCACGTCATCGTGCGCAGCAAAGCCCTTGAGGCGCGCATCGTGCCCATGCCTTTTGTCCCCACCCGTTATTTCAGGAGCCCCAAATGAGCCAGACCCTCTACACCAAAGATCACGAATATATTCGCGTTGAAGGCGATATCGGCACGATTGGCATTACCGATCACGCACAAAACCAGCTCGGCGATGTGGTTTTCGTTGAATTGCCCAGCAAGGGACGGATGCTGAAAAAAGGCAGCGAGGCGGCGGTGGTGGAAAGCGTCAAGGCCGCAAGCGACATTTATGCGGCAGCCTCAGGTGAAGTGACCGAGGTGAATGCGGCGCTGGAAGCTACGCCGGGCATGGTCAATGAGGATGCCATCGGCAGTGGCTGGTTCTTCAAAATCCGCCTCACCCAGCCTGACGAACTCAAAGGGCTGATGGATGAGGCCGCCTATGAAGCCTATCTCAAGACTGCGGGCTAAAACATGCGATACCTTCCCCATACGGAAAACGAGCGCGAACAAATGCTGGCGCGCGCAGGTGTCGCCCATGTCGATGCCCTGTTTGCAGACATACCCGCCGACAAGCTGCTGTCCGGCCTGATGAACCTGCCCGAAGGGCAGAGCGAAATGGCGGTCGAGCGGCAATTGTCGGCGATGGCGGCGCGCAATGTGAGCGCGGGATCGGTGCCGTTTTTTATCGGTGGCGGTGCTTACAAGCATCACGTGCCAGCCAGCGTCGATCATTTGATCCAGCGCTCGGAATTTTTGACAAGCTATACGCCCTATCAGCCGGAAATCACGCAAGGCACGTTGCAATATCTGTTTGAATTCCAGACGCAGGTTGCCGCGCTCACCGGAATGGAAGTCGCCAATGCCTCGATGTATGACGGCTCCACGGCGACCGCCGAGGCGGTGCTGATGGCACACCGCATCACACGGCGCAGCAAGGCGCTGCTGTCGGGCGGCTTGCACCCGCATTATGCGCAGACCGTCGAGACGCTGAATTCCATGGCCGGTTGCCAGAGCCAGATGATGACGCCAGATTTGATGGGCAATGAAGATATTCTGGCGTTGATTGACGATGAATTGTCCTGCGTCGTCGTGCAAAGCCCGGATTTTTTCGGCCATTTGCGTGATCTTGCCCCGATTGCCGCCAAGTGCCAAGCACATGGCGTCTTGCTGATTGCGGTTTTTACCGAGGTGGTGGCGCTGGGTGCCATTGAAGCGCCGGGCGCGATGGGGGCCGATATTGTGGTCGGCGAAGGGCAATCGCTGGGTAATGGCCTCAATTTTGGCGGGCCTTATGTTGGCCTGATGGCGACCCGGCAGAAATATGTGCGGCAAATGCCGGGGCGCCTGTGTGGCGAGACGGTAGATGCCGATGGCAAACGCGGCTTCGTGCTCACGCTTTCGACCCGCGAGCAGCATATTCGCCGCGACAAGGCGACCTCCAATATCTGCACGAATTCGGGGCTGTGCGCACTGGCTTTCACCATTCACATGACCCTGCTCGGGCAGAAGGGCCTGCGGCAACTGGCGCTGGCCAACCATGCCAATGGCGTGATGCTGGCGCAGATGCTGGCCGAGGTGGCGCAGGTTCAGGTGCTCAACCAGACGTTTTTCAACGAATTCTGCGTGCGGCTGCCGGGAAATGCAGCGGCCGTTGTTGAGGCTTTGGCGGCCAAGGGAATTCTGGCGGGCGTGCCGGTTTCGCGGCTGCTGCCCGAAGCCGGCCTTGACGATATTTTGCTGGTTACCGCGACCGAGACCAACACGCGCGCGGATATGGAAGCCCTGGTTGCAGGTTTAAGGAGTGTTCTTTCATGCTGAATCAACAGGGTCGCCCAACACGCGCCGAGTCCAGCCAGGGCCAGGAATCGCGCAGCTTTACCGGCAATCGTGGCTTGCAAATGGACGAGCCACTGATTTTCGAAACCGGCCGGTTGGATGTCACCGGCGTCGATATCGAGACACCGGCACCCTTTGCCTCACGGCTTGGCCATCTGGCGCGCAGCAGCGAGATCGGCCTTCCCGGGCTAACTGAACCGGAAGCAGTTCGCCATTATGTCCGGCTCAGTCAGCTCAATTATTCGATTGATGCCGGGCTTTATCCGCTGGGCTCGTGCACGATGAAGCACAATCCGCGCCTCAACGAAAAAATGGCGCGCTTGCCGGGCTTTGGGGACATACATCCGCTGCAACCGGTTTCGACCGTGCAGGGCGGCCTTGAACTCATGCAAATGCTGGCGCATTGGCTGATTGAAATGACCGGGATGAGCGCGGTGGCGATGTCGCCCAAAGCCGGGGCGCATGGCGAATTATGCGGGATGATGGCCATCAAGGCTGCGATTGCCGCCAAGGGTGAAGCGGGCACCCGCAAGGTGGTGCTGGTGCCCGAATCCGCCCATGGCACGAACCCGGCGACGGCCGCCTTGATCGGCTTTGAGGTGCGGGCGGTGCCGGCACGCGATGATGGCACGGTCGACCCGGCTGAAGTCGCCAAACTCGCCGGGCCTGAGGTTGCGGCCATCATGTTGACCAACCCCAACACCTGCGGTTTGTTCGAGCGGGATATTGTTGAGATTGCGCGAATTTTGCACGCGGCCGGTGCTTATTTCTACTGCGATGGTGCCAATTTCAACGCCATCGTCGGCAAGGCGCGGCCGGGGGATCTTGGCGTCGACGCCATGCACATCAATCTGCACAAGACTTTCTCGACGCCGCATGGCGGGGGTGGGCCCGGGTCAGGGCCGGTGGTGCTTTCCGCCCGCCTTGCCGATTATGCGCCGGTGCCTTTCGTTCGCGGTGGGCAGGCTGGTGAAAAGGGGCGCACGCTGGAACTGGTCGAGACGCAGGAAGGCGCCAGCTTTGGCCGCATGAGTGCGTTTCATGGCCAGATGGGCATGTTTGTGCGGGCTATGAGCTATATGCTCTCGCATGGCGCGGATGGGATGCGGCAGGCCTCGGAAGACGCCGTGTTGAACGCCAATTATGTCCGCGTCTGCCTGAATGATTTGCTGTCCTCGCCCTTTGGCAAGCGCACCTGCATGCATGAGGCGCTGTTTGACGATGAATGGCTGAAAGGCACCGGCATAACCACGCTGGATTTTGCCAAGGCGATGATCGACGAGGGCTATCATCCCATGACCATGTATTTTCCGTTGGTGGTGCATGGGGCGATGCTGATCGAGCCGACCGAAAGCGAATCCAAGGCCGCGCTTGACTTGTTCATCATGACACTGCGTGACCTTGCCTTCAGCGTGCAGCGTGGCGAGAGCGAGCGGTTTCTGGGTGCGCCGCATTTTGCGCCGCGCAAGCGGCTCGATGAAACCAGGGCGGCGCGCACGCCGGTGCTGCGCTGGACGCCGAGGTTGCCGCTGGCCGCCGAATAGGGTGGCGCGATTGATGGCGGGTTAGCGGTGCAACCCGCCGTTTTGGTGATTTCAGGCGCGTGGATGCGCGGATTTCCAGGCATCGAGGAGACGCGCTGAATCTATCGCGGTGTAAACCTGCGTGGTGGACAGCGAGGCGTGCCCCAGCAGTTCCTGAATGGTGCGCAGATCGCCGCCGCGGCCAAGCAGATGGGTGGCAAAGGAATGGCGCAAGGCATGGGGCGTGGCGCTGTCGGGCAAGCCGAGCGCGCCGCGCAACCGCTCAATGGTCAATTGCAGAATTCTGGGTGAAAGCGTGCCGCCACGCGCACCGACAAACAGGGGGCCGTTGGCCGGCAAAGGCAACGGACATAGCGCTATATATTCGCCAATCGCTTTTTGCACGGGGGCGATGATCGGCACAATGCGGGTTTTCTGGCCCTTGCCGACAATGCGCAATACATCCACGCCGGCGACCGGCGCGTCCTTGCGCAAAATGCCAAGTGCTTCGGAAATGCGCAAACCGGCACCATAGAACAGGGCGAGGGCGGCGCTGTCGCGGGCCAGAATCCAGGGCTCGCGCGGGTCGCCGGCATGGGCGTCGGCGCTGACCAAGGCTCTAGCATCCTCTGCCGTGAGGGCCTTGGGCAGGCTGCGTGCCAGTTTAGGGGCGCGGATGGTTGAAAAAACCGAAGCCTTGGCAAGGCCGGCACGTTCGAGATGGCGCATCAGCGAGCGAACCCCCGCCAATTGGCGCAGAAGCGTGCGGTTGCCAACCCCCGCTTGACGGCGCATCGCCATGAAGGCGCGAATGTCGATGGTTTTCAATGTGTTGAGGGTGGAAATGCTGGGCGGCTCACCGTTATGGTCGCGAAGAAACGCCATAAATTGGCGAATATCGCGGGCATAGGCAGCGGTGGTATGGTCGGCCATGCGCCGCTCGCCGCGCAGATGCGCCAGCCAGGCTCGGGCCTCGGTGGCAAGGTCGGCAGCGGCTGCCGGAAAGGTCAGGCTCTGGTCGTCCAATGCAATCCCCGAATTGTCAGCCCTCGTTTGTGCGCCGATAAGGTAAAGGCGGGCTTAAATCGAGTTTCGGGCCTCGCGGCACGATGCCGGTGGGATTGATGGTCTTGTGGCTGCCGTAATAATGCGTGGCAATGGTGTCAAAATCGACGGTCTCGGCAATGCCGGGCAGATTGTAAACGCTGCGCACCAGCCGCCACAGATTGGGATATTCGTAAATGTGCCGCCAATTGCATTTGAAGTGCCCGTGATAGACCTTGTCAAATCGTATCAGCGTGGTGAACAGACGGATATCGGCTTCGGTCAAGCGGTTACCCGCCAGAAACTGCCGGGTTTCCAACAAGTCCTCGGCCCAGTCGAGGGACGCGAACAGGGCCTGGACGGCCTCGTCATAAGGGGCTTGGCGGGTGGCAAAACCGGCTTTGTAAACCCCGTTGTTGATGGTGTCGTAGACCCGCTCATTCACGGCGTCGATCGCCTGTGCCAATTCGGGCGGATAATAATCCTCGCGGTTGCCGGTAAGGTCATTGAAGGCCGAATTGAAAATGCGAATGATCTCGGACGATTCATTGTTGACGATCCGGCTGGTTTTTTTGTCCCACAATACCGGCACGGTCACCCGTCCGGTAAAGGCGGGGTTGTCGCGCTGGTAGATTTCATAGAGTTTCGTCGCGCCGGTCAACGGGTCTGGCATGTCGAATGTCCACCCCTGTTCCAGCATCAAGGGCGCAACCCTGGAGACGTCGATATGGGCATTCAATCCCTTCAACTGGCGCAAGATCAAGGTGCGGTGCGCCCAGGGGCAGGCCATGCTGACAAACAAATGGTAGCGCCCGCTTTCGGGCTGGAACGGGCCGCCGGCATGAATCTGGTTGCGGTAGGAGGTGGTGGTGCGCTGAAAGGCTCCGCCGGTCGTGCTGGTATCATACCATTGGTCAACCCATTGACCATTTACCAATAATCCCATCGTCGACACTCCTTGCGCGGCACAGCCCTAAATAGGCGCTTCAGTGGCCCCCGGCAATGAATGCGAGGTTGACGCCGGATGCAAAGCTGCAATTATGGTCTTGCACGCCGATGGTCTTGCACGCCAAAGTGCTTGCCTCTTTTGACGCGGCCGCGATGGACGGCCCGATTGCAGCCAGGAAATTCAGCATGCAGACCTTTTTGATATTGCACGGGGTTAATCTGAACTTGTTCGGAAAGCGCGATCCCAAGCAATATGGCACGACAACTTTGCAGGAAATTGATGATCAGGTGCAGGCGCTTGCCAAGGAACTTGGTGTGAAGGCGGAGAGCTTCCAGACCAATTTTGAAGGGGCGATGTGCGAGCGCATCCACAAGGCACATACGGAGAAAGTGGCGGGCATTGTCATCAACGCCGGCGCATGGACGCATTACAGCTATGGCATCCGCGATGCGCTGGCCATATTGCAGGTGCCCATTGTGGAAGTGCACATGTCGAACATTCATGCGCGCGAGGAATTTCGCCACAAATCAGTGTTTGTCGAAATTGCCAAGGGGCAGATTTCGGGGTTTGGCCCGCAAAGCTACCTGCTGGGGCTGCGCGCAGCGGTGGCGGCAGCCAAGGCCTGATTTCGGACAGGCCTGCGCCGGGTTGTCGGCCTTGGCGAGGGCGACGCGTTGAGCGTGTCCAGCGCTTGCCGGGCGCGGATATAAAACAGGGTCGCGCCCTGCGCCTTGGCTGTTGACATGGCGAGACGGTAGGATTTGCGTGCCAGTTCACGTTCGCCGCGCACTTGTGCGAGCCGCCCTTCCACCCGGTGAAATTCGGCCGCCATATTGGCCCAGCCATCCTGAATGCCAAGGCTTGTGTCGGCCAGTATTTCAGCGCAATCGTAGAGGCGACCATGGGTGATGCAAGCATCGGCCAGTTCCACCTGCGAATTCATGATAAAAAACCGAACACCCCGGATTTCCTCAATGGCCGGCATGGCGATGGCAAAACCCTCGTTTGGCCGGCCTTGCCGGATCAAGGTCAGGCCGGTGAACAGATCGACCTGACCGCGCCACAGGGGCTGGTCATTGAGCAGAATGGCGCTGCGCAATTCGGAAGCATATTGGTTCAGTTGCGCCAGATCGCCGGTCAGCGACGCGATCAGGCAACCGCCGAAGCAAAGCGCAGTGATCAAGGCATTGGTTTGCCCGCTGTCGCGCGCCGCACGAATACACTGGCTTTGCCAATATCTGGCTTTGGTTAGGTCATTTTGTATGGCGTAGCATTCGGCCAGCCAGAAAGCGCTGTTGATGAGGCGATTGGATGGGCCGACGATTTCAAGCTCGCTATTGTGCAATTGTGGTCGATAAATCTCGAAAAATTTTAGCAGTTCAGGCTTTGCCGCGCCAAAATCGCCACTCAGCATCAAGGAAGCGCCAAGCACACTATGGGCGATCAGGCGATCAAATTCATTGCTGCCCGAAGCGAGGTTGGAAATCTGGCGGGCAAGGGCCAGCGTGTCCTTCAGCCGCTGGCCACGATCGCGGGTAAAACTGCCCCATTGCGTCACCAGCGCCCGGATAATCTGGGATTTGACTCCGGTTCTGCGCGCGAGGGTGACAGCCGCGTCGATTTCGGCATCAACCACCGGACTGCCAAAGCCCTGCGTCAGCAAGAGCGGTTCAACGATGGCGATGCGGTAGGACATTTCGCGCTGGTCGCGGGCAGGGGAGGGCGGCAATTCGGCGTTGGCGGCTATGGCACTGCGGTAATAGCTGATGGCTTCTTCGCTATTGGAATTGCAACTGGCGCGAAGCCCGGCCTCGCCCCACTTCACCGCTGCGCGCAATAATTGTCCGGCACCTTTCAACTGATAGGCGAGGAGGTGGGGAATTTTGGCAGACACTTCGCCAAATTTTTCTTCAAGGATTTCAGCAACCCGCGCGTGCAGGCGTTTGCGGTCATGGCGCAAGATCATCTGATAGGCTGCATCCCGAACCAGCATGTGGCGGAACGCCAAAGCCTCACCATAGCGGTTGTGTCCGGGCACGAGAACGCCAGCGTCCAGAAGTTCGCGGATGCCCGCAAGGGCATCGGCTTTTGGCATGGGGGCTATTTCCAGCAATAAATCGACGGGGAAAATCCGGGCCAGAACTGCCGCAATAGGCGCAATCTGGCGTCCATATTTCAGGCCGTCCAGGCGCGCCAGCAAAGATTCCGTCAGCGTCGATGGCACCAGATGCAGATCGAGCGCGCTGCTGGCTGCATCTGGCCGCACAACCTGTTCGAGCCGCTCACCTTGTTCGAGATAGCCGCGGGTGAGTTCTTCGGCGAAAATGGGGATGCCGTCCGAGCGCTCGATGATGGCTTGCAAAACCGCATCGGGCAGAACATGCGGGTGGGCGATCGCTGAAACGAGACTGTTGATTTCCTCGGGATAGAGCCGATCCAGCTTGATCTGGCGCGAGTAGGGCGTCTCCAGCCATATCGGGATCTGGCTGTTCCGCGACGTCGTTACCAGCAACACCGGTAACCGCCGCAGGATCTTCAAAAAGGACTCCAGCAGATAGGTGGTTGATGGGTCAATCCAATGAATATCCTCGACGATTATCAAGGGCGAGCGATTGGCCATGGCCTCAAGGAACACCAGAAACACCCGGAACAGGCGGTTACGCTTCTCCAGCGAATTGAGGCCGCGAATATCGGCGATGGCATGCTCTGGAATATTCAGCAATTGCGCCAGATCAAGCGCTGGCGGCAGCTCCAAAAAATCGCAGATCAGCACAAATTGCTCGGCGGTGACCGACCATAGTCCCAACATGAACTGATGCAGTTTTCGGGCGGTCACATGCGGGGCGTCGCCCGTGCCCAATTGTGCGACATAATCAAAATAAACGCGCAGCGGAAAGAAGGCGACCGAAGAACTGAAGGGCGAGCATTGCAGGATCAGGGGGTCAAACTCAGCCGCCTCGCCCGGGCTGCTTTTCCGCCTGATGGCACTGGCATCCCGGCTTGCGTCTTTCAAAAAGGCATGTTCGAGCAGGCGTGATTTTCCGGTTCCAGCATCGCCACAAATCGCTACGATTTCCCCCCGACCTTTGCGGGCGATTTCGAAGCGCTCCGATAATTTGGCGAGTTCGCCGGCGCGCCCCACCAGCGGCGCGGGCTTGTCCCGGGCGTGCATCGCCGCAAACCGGCTTTTGGCGGGCTTTTCGCGCAGCACTTGCCACAAGTGCACATTTTGGCGAAAGCCCTTCAGGCGATGCGGGCCAAGGTCCGCGCATTCAAAAAGCTCCCCAATCTGGCGATGGGTGACCGGGCCTATGAAAAAAGTGCCGGGTTTGGCGACATTCATAATGCGCCCGGCCAGATTTGGAACGCTGCCAATCGCACCCTCGGCCAGAACTTCGCCGGGGCCGACTGTGTTGCTGATGATGGTCATGCCGGTGGCAGCGCCGATGCGCACCTGGGGGCGATGCCGTTCGAGCGCCGCGAATTTGGAGACTTCATCGAGAATGTGCAAGCCCGCCTGCACAGCGCGCTCGGTGTCATTGCCCAATAATTGCGGGTAACCAAAATGCGCGACTATGCCATCGCCAAAATAGGTGGCGACGGTGCCGTTGAATTTGGCGATGGCGCGGGTCAGCATGGCGAGGAAGTCAGCCATGTAGAATTGAACATCCTCGACATCGGCATGAGATTGCAGGGCTTGTGCCCCGACCATGTCGCAAAACAGCAGCGTGACGGGACGCCATTGCGCCTGAACATGCAATTCCGGGGCTTGCAACTCAGTGTCGGGCTTCGCGGGTGCTGCTCCTGCCGGCGGATCTTTGGCAGGCACATCGACAATTTTGCGGTGAGCGGGCCGCAATGGTTGCGTGGGGGAGGCAAGTTTGAGCTTGGCAATCTCGCTCAGAATGCGGCGACGGTGACCCACGGAAAGCACGCCAATTTCGACGAGATCATCGGCGGTAAGCGACAAAAGCAAATGCGAATCGATATCATGTTTGATGAACGCAGCCGTATAGCCGCCAAGCGCCAGGCCCTCCAACCACACCGGAATATCCAAATGGAGTTTGTTTGACAATTGCCCGCCTCGATTTCCAAGCATTTTCCAAAATTTGCTAATTTGAAAAAAGCAATGATCAAAACAAAAGGCACTTCAAATTGAGATGGATTAACGGAACATCTGAAAAAACTTCAATATCAATATTTTTATCAGGTATTTACCAAGCTTCGCTTTTCAATAAAACATCACGCATGGTATTTGATCCCAGTCTATGGCGCAAAAACAAAAGCCCAAAGCCTGCGCTTTGGTAAGAACCTGGCCCATCTACCGCAAACCTTTACCAAATTTGGCGGCGATGAACAAGTGTAACCATGACAAATGCTTTACATTCGGGCGCTAGGCCGGTCGCGCGACGGCGTGGCAGGCGACGCCGTCGATCAATTCTGGCGCTTCCTGCGTGCAACGGGTGCTGGCAAGCGGGCAGCGCGGGTGGAAATGGCAACCGCTGGGCGGGTTGATCGGATTGGGCACTTCGCCCTCCATGCGGGTGGTGCGCCCGGCGCCAATCTTCTGGATATCGGGCACCGCGGCCAACAGCATTCGTGTGTAGGGGTGGCGCGGGTTGTTGAACAATTGGCTGGCGTCGGCCACTTCGACGAGCCGACCCAGATAAATCACGCCAATGCGCCGAGCCATATGGCGCACCACGGCCAGATTGTGACTGATCAGCAGGTAGGTCAGGCCGAACTGCTCCTGCAAATCACGCATCAGATTGAGAATTTGCGCCTGTACGGAGACATCGAGGGCGGATGTGGGTTCATCGCAGACGATGAAATCGGGGTTGGCGGCAAGCGCCCTGGCAATGGCGATGCGTTGGCGCTGGCCGCCAGAAAATTCATGTGGGAATTTCAGCGCGTCGACGGGGCTGAGGCCGACTTTCTCCAGAAGTCGTGCGATGGCTTCAATCTGCTCCGGTTTTGGCTGACGCGGGTTAAAGACGCGCAGAGGTTCGGCAATGATGCTGCCGGTGCGCCAACGCGGGTTGAGGCTGGCATAGGGGTCCTGAAATATCATCTGGATGCGGCGGCGCATGGCTTGGGTATGGGCGGCATCTGAACGAAAAAGCGACTGGTGATCGAGTTTCACATCGCCGTTTGTTGGGCTGAGCAGGCCCACGGCCATTCGCCCGATGGTTGATTTGCCGGAGCCCGATTCTCCGACCAGCGCAAAGGTCTCGCCGCGCGTGATATGGAAGGACACTTTGTCAACGGCGTGCAAAATGCGGCGCGGGCTACGCTCGATCCAGCGCTCCAGCGCTGGGGGCGAGACATCGAAGTCCTTGCTCAACTGGTTGATTTCAATGAACGGATCGCTCAAACCGTCGCCCCTTCCAGCAAGAAACACGCGGCGGCACCCTGTTCATGTGGCGTCAGGCTCGGGCGCTGCGTCTGGCATAGGGCCATGGCTTTGGTGCATCGCGGGGCAAAGGCGCACCCTTCCGGCAGGGCGGTCAGGCGCGGCATGGCCCCGCTGATCTGGGTGAGGCGCGTCCGGTCGGCCCCCAGTGATGGAATGGCACCCATCAGCCCTTGCGTATAGGGATGGCGTGGCGATTGAATGATCTGCGCGACCGGGCCAATTTCCACGATGCGGCCGGCATACATGACCGCGACGCGGTCGGCGGTTTCGGCGATGACGCCCATATCATGGGTAATCAGCATGATGCTGGCACCGCGTTGCGCGCAAAGGGCTTTGAGGAGTTCGATGATCTGCGCCTGCACGGACACATCGAGGGCCGTGGTGGGTTCGTCGGCGATAATCAATTCCGGTTCGGCGGCAAGGGCGAGGGCAATGACCACGCGCTGGCGCATGCCGCCCGAGAAAGCGTGCGGATAGGCGTCGATGCGCTGCTCGGGGGCGGGAATGCCAACTTCGCGCAGCAGGCCAATGGCACGGGCACGCGCGGCCGAGGGGCTGAGCGGCAGGTGCGCGCGCAACGTCTCGATCAATTGCTGGGCGATGGTGGCAAGCGGATCGAGACTGGTGAGCGGGTCTTGAAAGATCATGCCAATCTTTTTGCCGCGTAACTCGCGCATGGCCTGGATGGACAGGCCATCGATGCGCGCACCCTGCAGGGATATTTCGCCCTGGATGCGGCGTATCGGCGGGGTGAGCAGGTTGATGATGGCGGCGCCGGTGAGTGATTTGCCCGCCCCGGATTCGCCGACAATGCCCAGGATTTCGCCGCGCGCAATGTGAAATGAAATATGATCGATCGCGAGCAGCGGGCCGCGGCGCGTATCAATCTGAACGGTGAGATCCTTGACGTCCAGCAGGGGTGGAGCGGGCACGGCTTGCAGCATCAACGCAGCTTCGGGTTGAGGGCGTCACGCAGCCAGTCGCCCAGCATGTTGACCGAAAGGGCCAGAATCGCGAGGATGAGGCCAGGGAAAAACACGATCCACCATTCGCCCGAGAGCAAAAAGTCGTTGCCCACACGCACCAGTGTTCCCAGCGACGGGTTGGAGGGTGGCAGGCCAACCCCCAGAAACGACAGGGTCGCCTCGGTAATGATCGCCAGCGCCAGGCTGATGGTGGCAATCACGAGCACCGGCCCCAGCACATTGGGCAGCACATGGGTGAACATGATGCGGGTTGGGCGCACGCCAATCAGGCGGGCGGCGGCGACATAATCCTTGCTGCGTTCGACCATGGCGCTGCCGCGCACCGTGCGCGCAAACTGCACCCAGAAGGACAGGCCAATGGACAGCACCAAAACCCAGTAATCCGCGCCGCCGGTGTGGTTGAGGCCCAACAGCGCGCGCACGACGCCATTGACCAACAGCGCAGTGAGAATAGCGGGAAACGTCATTTGAATGTCGGCAATGCGCATAATGATCGTATCCGCCCAGCCACCGAAATAGCCCGAAATCAGGCCGAGCGTTATGCCCAGCGCCATGGCCAGGATGACCGATGCGAGGCTGACACTGAGCGACAGGCGCAGGCCGAAAAGAAGCGCGGACAGCATGTCGCGGCCCTGATTATCCGTGCCGAGCGGATAGTCCCACGAGCCGCCCTGCAGCCAGGCTGGCGGGTTCAGCGAATTCATCAAATCCAGCGAGGCGAGATTGGTAGGGTCATGCGGGGAGACATAGGGCGCGAACAGGGCCAGCAGCAGCAGCAGGGCTGATATAAATGCACTGCCCATCACCACTTTGGAACGGGTGAAGGAATAGGTGATGTCGCTGTCGGCGAGGCGCTTCCACCAGCTTGCGGTATTTTCCGGCAGAGCCGGTTGCGGGGTGGTGGAACTCATCTGGCCCTCATGTCGCGCTCATGGCGTGCAGGCGGATGCGCGGGTCGACAAAGGCGTAGAGCACATCGACGATGAAGTTAATGGTCACAAACATCAAGGAAACCAGAATGAGGTAAGCCGCCATTACCGGAATATCGGCCGATTGCACGGCGGTGATGAACAAAAGCCCCATGCCGGGCCATTGGAACACCGTTTCGGTAATCACGGCAAAGGCTATGATCGAACCTATTTGCAGGCCGGTGATGGTGATGACCGGGATCAGCGTGTTCTTCAGGGCGTGATTGAAATTGATGGCGCGCTCCGACAGGCCACGGGCGCGGGCAAAGCGGATAAAATCGGTGCGCAGCACCTCCAGCATTTCCGAGCGCACAAGCCGGGCGATTAAGGTGAGCTGGAACAGGCCGAGGGTGATGGATGGCAAGATAAGGGCGCGAAGCCCCGATGCCGTGAGAAACCCGGTCTGCCAAAGGCCCAGTGCCACAGTATCGCCGCGCCCGTAGGAGGGCAGCCAGTGCAATTCCACCGAGAAGGCGAATATCAGCAGCACGCCGATCAGAAACGTCGGCAGCGACACCCCGATCAGAGAGACACCGAGGAAAAACTTGGACCAAAGGCTGTCCTTGTAAATGCCGGTGAAAACCCCGAGCGGTATGCCAACGGCAATGGCAAACAACGAGGCAGCGAAGGAAAGCTCCAGTGTCGCCGGGCCGCGCTTCATCAGCAACTGCGATACCGGCTCCCGAAAATGATAGGAAATACCAAAGTCGAGATGCAGGGCATTCCACAGGAACCTTGCGATCTGCACCAATATGGGATCATCAAGGCCGAGTTGCTTGTGCATCAATTCCCGATCCGCCAAGCTGGTATATTGCCCGGCCATCTGGTCGACAGGGTTGCCGACATAGCGAAACAGCACAAAAGCCAGCAGCGCCACTATCAGCATGACGACCCAGGCTTCGATCATCCGGCGGATAGAAAATGCCAGCATGAGCCTTCCATTCGAGGTTGCGCGTCAAAGGCCGTGGCCAGGAGTTCCCGGCCACGGCAATGGGAAAATCAGTCCTTGTGTGCTTCGTAAAACAGGATCGGATCGGTTGGGCGCTGGACGATCTGGATTTTTTTGGAAATGCCCCAGGCCAGATATTGCTGGTGCAAAGGCAAGGCACCCACATCGGCGGTGGTCAGCTTGAACGCCTCAACCAGCAGGGCATTGCGCTTGGTCACGTCGGTTTCCACCATGGCCTGTTTGGCCAGCGCGTCGACCTTCGGGTTGCAATAGCCGCCATAATTGAACAGGCCACCGTTGCCCTTGTCATCCCGGCAGCCCAGAAGCTGCGTCAGAATTTCCAACGGGTCATTGGAGGCCGGCGTCCAGCCGAGCATGCCAAATGACGTGCCGTAACCGCCCGAGGCACCCGCCAGCGCAAAATATTGAGCCTTGGGAATGGCCTTCAGCGTCACTTTCACGTTGATGCGCGCCAGCATGGTGGTCACGGCCTGACAGATGGCTTCGTCGTTGACGTAGCGATCATTGGGGCAATGCATGGTGAGCGAGAAGCCATTGGGATAGCCCGCATCCGCCATCAGTTTCTTGGCGGCGGCCACATCATAGGGGAAGCGCTTGAAATCCTTGGCCTCCGGAAACACGACGGGGGTAACCAGCAGGGCCGCCGGTTGGCCGAGCCCGCGCATTAGCTTAGAATCAATCGCTTTTATATCAATGGCTTGATAGAAGGCCTTGCGGACGCGGACGTCTTTGAAGGGGTTTTTGCCCTTGACGTCGGAAAACAGCAATTCGTCCCTTTTCTGGTCCATGGTCAGAAACACGGTGCGCAATTCCGGGGCGCTCAGCACCTTGGTTCCGGGATTGTCGTTGACCTTCTGCATGGCCTGCACCGGCACGGGCTCGATCATGTCGACCTGACCCGACAGCAGCGCGGCGACGCGGGTTGCGTCCGACTTGATGGTGGTGAAATCGACCTCGTCAAAATTGTCGGTGCGCTTGCCCCACCAGCCCGTGTTGGGTTTGAACACCGTTTTCACGCCCGGTTCGTGGCTGACAATATAGAACGGCCCGGTTCCATCGGCTTTCAGGGCTCCGGGGTTCAACTCTTTGGCGGAGGCCGGTTGGGTTTCCATCGCATTATTGGCTTGGGCCCATTTCTTGGACATCATGAACAGCGTGTCGAGTTGCGATGTCAGGATCGGGTTGGGTGATGACAGGATCATGTCGACGGTATAATCATCGACCTTCACCACTTGTTTGACGGCGGGCAGGTTGCCCTTGAACTGCGAGCCGCCGGTCATGGCGCGTTCACAGGAGAATACGACGTCATCGGCAGTGAAATCCTCGCCGTCGTGGAATTTTACGCCCTTGCGCAGGTGGAACCGCCAACGGGTTGGCTCCATCACTTCCCACGAGGTGGCAAGGCCCGGAATGATCTTGAGGTCCTTGTCGCGTTTGGTCAGACCCTCGAACACATTGCCGAGTGCGCCGATGGTGAAGGTCTCATCCAGCGTGTAGGGATCGAGCGCGTTGAGATCGCCCTGGAAGGCATACCGGAAGGTTTTGGCAGCGGCATTGTGGGCGAGGATGGGTGTAGCAAGCAGGCTGGCGGCCAAGACCATCGCCGAAGAAAGTTTGAAGGGTGACAATCGCAAGGCAGACCGTATCGCAGGCGAAAAATTCAAAGATGTCATGACTGAACCCCCGTATTTGCTTTTGGCCTTTCGGGATTGCATCTGCAGTTTTCAGCTTTCATATTGCAGTGCAAAATCTGGCCGGTGCAACAGCTTAGGCGCGATTGCTGCCAGATGTCCATAGGTGAAAATCGAGGGGCTTTCGGAAACACGAAATCTGCAATTTGGTGCCATGTCAAAGGCTCGCAAAGCGGTGAATTTTGGCGTTGGCGCATCTTTCCCCCTTGCGCGATTTGGCATTGTATGTTCGACTTTTATCCAAGCTATGAGGCTGAGACATATTTTGTGAGGAATGATGATGCCTATCAACAATCGCATTGCGGCTTTGGCCGAGAATATCAAGCCGATCCGCCACGACCTGCACATGCACCCCGAACTATTGTATGACGTTGAGCGCACGGCTGGTGTCGTCGCACAAAAGCTGCGCGATTACGGGTGTGATGAAGTGGTCACGGGCATTGGCCGCACCGGTGTGGTTGGCGTCATCAAGGGCCGCAAGGGGTCTTCGGGCAAGGTGATCGGCCTGCGGGCGGATATGGACGCGCTGCCGATTCTGGAGGCGACCGGCCTGCCGCATGCCTCGCAAACGCCCGGCAAGATGCATGCCTGCGGCCATGATGGCCATACCGCCATGCTGCTGGGGGCCGCGAGCTATCTGGCCGAAACCCGCAATTTTGACGGAACCGCTGTCGTTATTTTCCAGCCTGCCGAAGAGGGTGGTGCCGGTGGCCGCGCCATGGTCGAGGACGGGTTGATGGAGCGCTTTGGCATTGCTGAAGTTTATGGCATGCACAACGCGCCCGGCCTGCCGATTGGGGCGTTTGCCACGCGCAAGGGCCCGATCATGGCCGCAACCGACTCTTTCGACATTCTCATCGAGGGCCGAGGCGGCCACGCCGCCAAGCCGCACGAAACCATTGATCCGATCGTGGTTGGCTCGCAAATGGTCTCAGCGTTGCAGTCAATTGTTTCGCGCAATGTTGACCCGCTGGATTCCTGCGTGGTTTCCGTCACTGCCTTCAATGCCGGCAATACCCACAATGTCATTCCCCAATCGGCCATGCTGCTGGGCACCATCCGCACCCTGAAAAGCGAAACGCGTGTGTTTGCGCAAAAGCGGTTGCGGGAAATAGCTGAAGGCATCGCCAATGCCCATCAGGCCAAGGTCACCATCAGTTTGAAGGATGGTTATCCGGTGACGGCCAACCATGACCAGCAAACCGATTTTGCGGTCAAGGTGGCGCGTGAAGTTGCGGGCACGGATCGGGTAATGCCCAATATGGAACCGGTCATGGGCGCTGAGGATTTTTCCTATATGCTGCTGGCGCGTCCGGGGGCTTTTGTGTTTGTGGGCAATGGCGACAGCGCCGGACTTCACCATCCCGCTTACGAATTCAATGACGATGCCTTGCCAGTGGGCATGAGCTATTGGGCCAAGCTCGTGGAAACGGCCATGCCGGCTTGATCTTGTTGGCCAGCTAGATCCTGTTGACCTGATCGGACATGGCGGCGCGCGACTAGGGCGGGCCGCCATTGTTGTTCCAGACCGGGGAGGGGGCAAGCGCGGGCTTGCGGGCCGTGACCTCGATTTCGATGCGCATGGCCGGATCGAGCAATCCAGCCATGATCATGGTCGCGGCAGGCCGGACATTGCCCAGGTATTTCTGCATCGTTGGCCAGCACGGCGCAAAATCATTGCGGTCGGGCAATATGTAGGTGACGCGCACGACGTCCGACAGGCTGGCACCGGCTTTGGCGAGGGCATCGCGAATGTTGACGAAAGCCTGTTCGCATTGGGCGATCACGCCCTCCGGCAGGCTCATGCTGGTATAGTCGTAGCCCGTGGTGCCGGAGACGAATACCCAATCATCGAGCATTGTGGCGCGCGAATAGCCAATTTTTTCTTCAAAACTGGAGCCGGATGAAATGTTCAGGCGGGGCATGGCAACTCGCTTGTCCAGAGTATCGCAGGGTAATCAGGCGCCCTTGGCCGCGGTGAGCAGGGCAATGGCATCTTCCGAATCCCATTTGGCGGGGCCGGCCATAATCCCGATCTGGCAGCCCTTTTTGTCAATCAGCAATGTATCGGGCAGGCCGGTAAGGTCATTGGGGGTGCGCAGGGTTTCGAAGATATTGGCTTTGGGGTCGGCATAAAACGGCAGGTGGGTGATGTTTGTGTCGACAAAAAACTGCTTGGGCTTTTCGAGGCGGGTCGTGTCAATATTGACGGCGATCACGGCAAAATCTTCGCCGCCCATTTTTGCCTGCAATTGGTCGAGGGCGGGCATTTCGAGACGGCAGGGGACGCACCAGGTGGCCCACAGATTGAGCACTACGGTTTTGCCCTTGAAACTGGCGAGCGTTGTGGGTTTGCCATCGGGGCCGTTGAAGGCGAGTTCGGGCACGAGGCCAGGCGCTTTGGATATGGCCATGGCTGCCACTTCGCCCTTGGCCAGGGCATTCAATTTGCTGTAGCTGGCGGCAGCATTGCCACAATCGGGGCTGGCGGGTGAGATATTGACCGGCGCATTATCTGCTTGCTTGCCGATATGGGGGCGGATCACGTATAGAGCGGAGCCAGCGAGCCCAAGCATGACAATACCCGCGCCCAAAGTGTAGAGCATCAGCTTGCCGGTTAAAGTGAAGGCGTGGGAGCGATTGGGTTCAGGATCCGTCATTTTTCAAGAACTCGGGTGCGAGGAATTTATGAGCAATAAAATGTGGGGCGGGCGGTTTTCAAGCGCACCGGACGCTATCATGGAAGAAATCAACGCTTCGATAGGGTTTGACCAGAAATTGGCAACCCAGGATATTGCCGCATCAATGGCGCATGTGCGCATGTTGGACGCCACCAAAATTGTTGAGACTGCATCGGCAAATGCCATTAGCACAGGATTGCAGCAAGTGGCGGACGAAATTGCCGCAGGCACCTTCACTTTTTCTCGCGCGCTGGAAGATATTCACATGAATGTGGAGTCGCGTCTGGCCCAGATCGTTGGGCCGGAAGCGGGCCGCCTGCACACGGCACGCTCGCGCAACGATCAGGTCGCGGTGGATTTCCGTCTGTGGGTGCGCGATGCGGTCGACAATCTGGATGCGCAGATGCACGCGCTGGCGCAGGCTCTGGCGCAGCGGGCGCTGGAATATCACGACGCGGTCATGCCGGGGTTTACCCATTTGCAGGTGGCCCAGCCGGTGACTTTTGGCCATCATCTGCTCGCCTATGTCGAAATGCTGTCGCGTGATCGCGGCCGGTTGCGCGACGCCCGGGTGCGGCTGAACGAATGTCCGCTGGGCGCAGCGGCGCTGGCGGGCACCTCCTTCCCGATTGATCGCGAGATGACGGCCAAAGCGCTCG
Source organism: Hyphomicrobiales bacterium (assembly GCA_019075865.1). Taxonomy (GTDB): domain Bacteria; phylum Pseudomonadota; class Alphaproteobacteria; order Rhizobiales; family Beijerinckiaceae; genus REEB77. Next base: position 278,846 of record JAGXAN010000003.1, read on the forward strand.
GCTTCAACCGGCCGACCGCCAATTCGCTGGATAGCGTATCTGATCGCGATTTTGTGATCGAGGTGCTGGCGGCGGCGTCGCTGTGTTCGGTGCACCTGTCGCGCTTGGCTGAGGAAATCGTATTGTGGGCGACCCCGCAATTTGGTTTCATCACGCTGTCGGACAAGTTTTCGACCGGTTCTTCGATCATGCCGCAAAAGCGCAATCCTGACGCGGCTGAACTCGTGCGTGGCAAGACCGGCCGCATTATCGGTGCCATGCAGGCGCTGCTCATCGTCATGAAAGGTCTGCCGCTGACCTATTCCAAGGACATGCAGGAGGACAAGGAAGGCACGTTTGACGCGCTGCAATCGCTGTCGCTGTGCCTTGCGGCCATGACCGGGATGATCCAGGATCTGAAGCCGGATGTCGTGCGGATGAAGGCGGCGGCCGGCACCGGCTATGCCACGGCGACCGATCTGGCCGACTGGCTGGTGCGGGTGCTCAACATGCCGTTTCGGCAGGCGCATCACGTCACCGGACGTCTCGTGGCGATGGCGTCGGAACAAAAGATCGGGCTCGAAGAACTGACCCTGCGGCAGATGCAAAGTGTCGAGCCCAAAATTGATGGCGCGGTCTTTGCGGTGCTGGGCGTGGATGCGTCAGTGGCGAGCCGGGTCAGCTATGGCGGCACCGCGCCGGCAAATGTTGCAGCGCAGGCGCGAAGCTGGTTGGCGCGGCTGGCGAAAGACGCTAAACAGGGTGCAGGTGAGGAGAAGAAAGCGTGACAATCTGGCTCAGAATCGCGATGGCTGGTGTGGTGTTGGTCGGGCTTTCGGGCTGTGGCCGACGCGGCGAACTGGAACCGGCGATCGATGCTTCCGCCCCCAAAGCGGCGCAACCGGCTGAGGCTGCGACGCAGACGCCATCGCCGGGTGTCAGCGGGGCAGCAATTTTTGCGCATCGGCCCAAGAAAGTGCCCATTCCGGTGCCGCAGGGGCCGTTTATCCTCGATCCAATCTTGTAGCATCTTTCTTATTCGGGCCGAGTGCGGCCGCGTGATTTCTCTTGATCGGCATTCCTGAAATGAATGAATTTACAGTTGAAGGCGGTGCCTTGCACGCTGAAAAGGTTGCGCTTGCGGATATTGCCCGGGAAGTCGGCACGCCGTTCTATTGCTATTCGCGGGCTGCATTCGAGGAGCGTTACCAGACTTTTTCTTCCATTTTTGAAGGCACGCCGCATCTGCTTTGCTATGCGATGAAGGCCAATTCCAACCAGGCGATATTGACGACGCTGGCGCGGCTTGGCGCGGGCATGGACGTGGTTTCGGAAGGCGAGTTGCGCCGTGCCCTGGCGGCCGGCGTGCCGGGCGAAAAAATCGTATTTTCCGGCGTTGGCAAGACCGAGCCGGAAATGGCTTTTGCGCTGGATGCCGGCATATTGTGCTTTAACGTCGAATCCGAGCCGGAACTTGAGCATTTGTCGCAGGTTGCGGTGGCCAAGGGAACGCGGGCGCGCATTTCGGTGCGGGTCAACCCGGATGTTGATGCGGGTACCCATGCCAAGATTTCCACCGGCACTTATGCCAATAAATTCGGGATTCCGATTGACGAGGCACCACGGGTCTATGAGCGCGCCGCCAAACTGCCGGGCATTGAGATCACGGGCGTCGACATGCACATTGGCAGCCAGATCACCGATCTCAAGCCGTTTGATCGGGCCACGGCGCGTCTGGCGGCGCTGGCGCGGCAATTGATGGGCCAGGGTCACAAGCTCACGCATATTGATGTCGGGGGTGGGCTTGGCGTGGTTTATCAGCGTGATAACCGACCCCCGCCGAGCCCGCATGATTACGCACAAACCATTCTCAAGCATACGGGCGGGCTTGGCCTCAAGCTGGTGTTTGAGCATGGCCGGTTGCTGGCGGCCAATTCCGGCGTGCTGGTGACATCGGTGATCTATGTGAAGCAGGGCGCTGGCAAGCGTTTCGTGATTGTCGATGCGGCGATGAATGATCTGATACGCCCGACGCTCTACGACGCCTATCATGAAATCACTACGGTGCAGTCACCGGCAACTGGTGCAAAGCTTGGCAAGGTCGACATAGTTGGCCCGGTGTGCGAAAGCGGCGATTATCTGGCGCAAAATCGGGATCTGCCCCCGGTTGAGAGTGGCGACCTTCTGGCCGTGCATTCGGCCGGTGCTTATGGCGCGGTGCAAGCCGGCGAATACAATACCCGGCCCCTGATCCCCGAAGTGCTGGTGGATGGCGAGCGCTGGGCGGTGGTGCGGGCGCGGCCCAGTTATGAGGCGATGATCCGTGCGGACATAGTTCCGCCTTGGCTTGCGCTAAAGTAGGGGACTGGTGCCGGACACAATGCGTGCTATTTAAGGCGTTGCGGTCGGCAAGGGATCGTGGTTCAGGAGCCCCGTTTGGCGGATAAACGCAAGCAAACCCTGGCTGAAGCCGGGCTGGCAGGGCAGGCGCGCCGGGTGGCCGGTGTGTTGCTGTTCGAGCGGCTGTGGCCGTTGGTGGTGGCCGTGCTGGTGCTTGCGGGCCTGTTTTTGGCCGTATCGTGGTTTGGGCTTTGGCTGGTATTGCCCCGTTATTTGCGCATCGCCGGGGTTGCCGGCTTTGGCGGCGCTTTTGCCTATATATTGTGGCATGCGGCGCGGTTGCGATGGCCGGGGCTAACCGAGCGATTGGCGCGGCTTGACCGGGATTCGGGCCAACCGCATCATCCCGCCAGCGCCTTGGTGGATAGAATTGCCAATGCGCAGGCCGATGCCGGCACGCAGGCGCTCTGGGCCCTGCATCAGGCCCGTATGGCGCAGGCGAGCGCCCAAATCGTGGCGGCTCCGCCCAAGCCGAACGTGCCAAAGCGCGACCGGTTCGCCCTGCGCGCCGGTGTGTTGCTGGCGGTGGCTGCCGGTGCTTTCGTGGCGGGCAGCCAGCGTGATATTCGCGTGGCCGCGGCCTTTGACTGGCGTGGACATTTTACGCCCCCCGAAGGGTTTCGCGTGGATGCCTGGCTCAATCCGCCGCTCTATACCGGCCGTCCGCCGATCCTGCTAACGTTTCCAGCCAATGGCGAAGCCGCGCCGCAAAGCCACATCGATGCCCCGGTTCACTCGGTGCTGATCGTGCATTCGGCCAATGCGCCGGATTTGGCCATGGATGCCCAAAAAGGTCTGGCGGCCCAGAAGCAGGCGGATGGCGGCACGCAATATATTCTGGACGGGGACGGCAGCGTCAATTTCAGTGCACAGGGCAGTCGGCTGGCAGGGTTTGACCTGCACGCCATTCCCGATCTGCCGCCAGCTATCCAGTTGACCCAGCCGCCGAAGGCCAATGCGCGCGGATCGCTGACCCTGAATTATAAAACCAGCGATGATTATGGCGTCGTGAGTGCCAAGGCGATTTTCTCCGATCCGGTATTTGATGAAAAGGCCTATTCGGGCCGCCATCTTGTCGAATTGCCGGATATGGCCCTGGATTTGCCGGGCACGGCGACCGGCATTGGTGAGGCGCAGACCACGGCAGACCTGTCGGATAGTCCCTATGCGGGGGCGCGGGTGAGCCTCACGCTGCAAGCGCGCGATGGTGCCGGGCAGACCGGGCGCAGCCGTCCGCAGACAATGGAACTGCCGCGGCGTCCGTTTTCCAATCCACTGGCGCTGGCGCTGGTCGAACAACGCCGCGATCTGCTGCTCGATCCGGACCATTTTCCGCGTGTGCGCCAGTCCATCGAGGCGCTGTTGATTGCGCCCGAATTGTTCAAGCCCAATGCGGAGACTTACCTTGGCATGTTGCATGTGGATCACACATTGCAGCGGGTGCAGGGTGATCCGGATTTGGTAAAGACGGCGGATTTTCTGTGGCAGATGGCGCTGCATCTGGAGGACGGCGATATTCCGCAAACCATGCAGGCGCTGCGCGCCGCGCAGGAGCGGTTGCGCCGCGCCCTGCAAAAAGGTGCACCGGAAGCCCAAATCCGTAAGCTGATGGACGATGTGCGCACCGCCATGAATAATTTCATGAAGGAAATGGCCAGAAAAGCGCAGCGCGATGGCCCCCATTCGCAGATGCAGGCCAACCAGAATACCCGGATTATCACGCCCAAAGACATGCAATCCCTGATGGACCAAATCGAGCAGGCAGCGCGGGCCGGGGATATGGCAAGCGCGCAGAAACTGCTCGATCAATTGCAAAAGACCCTGGAAAACCTGCGCAACGCCAAGCCGGGCAAGGCCGATCCCAATCAAAAAGGTATGGCCAAGGCTCTGAGTGATCTCGACCGCCTGACGCGAAACCAGCAGGATTTGCGCGACGATACCTTCAGCGAGCAGCAAAAGCAGGAAGATGGCAAGCCGAGCCCCGGGGTGCAGCAAAGCCTGCAACAACGCCAGGGCGGGCTGCGCGAGGGGTTGGACAAGCTGCAAAAGCAAATGCAGCAGATGGGCGGCAAGGGCGATCCCAACCTCGATGAAGCTGGCAAGGCGATGAAAGAGGCCGAGCAGGAACTGGGAATGGCGGGTAAAGGCCAAGGCCAGCCGGCCGAGAATGGCGGGGGTCAACCGGGCGGGCAGGGCCAAGGGCAGGGTCGCGGACAAGGCAATGGGCAAGCGGGGGGGCAAGATGCCGTCGCTGCGCAGGGCCGGGCGCTCGGTGCCTTGCGCAAAGGTGCGCAGGCCTTGGCGAAAGCCATGCAAAAGGGTCAGGGGCAGGGCAAGGGCACTGGCGAGGGCACTGGCACTGGCATGGGCCGCAATGACGGCAACGGGCGTGATGGCCGCGATCCGCTGGGCCGCAGCCAGGATGGATTGGGTCGCAATGTGGCGGATGGGCAACCGTTGCAGGGCGCAAGTCCGGCGCAGCAAGCCCAGACGATCCTGCGTGAGTTGCGCAAGCGCCTGAGTGATCCCAATCTGCCGTTGCAGGAAAAGGCCTATATCGAACAATTGTTGCGCATGGAGTAGCGCGCGGGCATAATTTCTCGGTTGGCGCAGTTGACAAGCGCTGCACAATCTATAGCCGGTGCAGGCATGCGCGCTTCCAAATTCATCGACCGATCCATTCCCATTCTGTTTGTGCTGATATGGTCCACCGGTTGGATCGTGGCGCGCTATTCGGCTGAATATGCCGATCCTTTGACATTCCTGCTGCTGCGCTACCTGTTAGCCGGTTCGGTGCTGATCGTTGTTGCGCTGGCATTTCGTGCGCCTTGGCCCAAAGAGCGCGGGCAATGGGGCCATGCCATGGTCACCGGCGTGTTGATCCACGCGATTTATCTGGGCTCGGTGTGGTGGGCGATCCGGCATGGGGTGCCAGCTTCCGTGTCGGCGCTGATTGCGGCCCTGCAACCGATTTTGACCACCATTCTGGCACCGCGATTGATGCGCGAGCGGGTGCGGTTAAGCCGCTGGATAGGGGTTGGCCTTGGTCTCTGCGGATTGGTGCTGGTGCTGCTGCCCGGGCTTTTGCATGTGGACCCGCACCAACTCAACCAGATGCTGGGGCTGATCGGCATCAATGCCTTTGGCATGCTGTCGGTGACTTTGGGTTCTTTCTATCAGAAGCGCTTCGTCCATTCAGGGGATTTGCGCACGATTACTGTCATTCAATATGCCGCAGCGGCGGCGGTGACCTTGCCGGCGGCTTACATGCTGGAGCCGATGCACGTGCAATGGAATGGCATCATGGTGGCGACCATGGCCTGGTCGGTGCTGGCGCTGTCGATCGGTGCGATCGGGCTTTACTTGCTGCTGATCCGGCGGGGCGAAGTTTCCAAATCAGCGCAATTGATTTTTATGGTGCCACCGACCGCCGCCGTGCAGGCTTATTTCCTGTTTGGGGAGCATCTGGACGGCCTGCAACTGGCGGGCATGGCGTTGACCGCTGCCGGTGTGGCACTCGCCAGCCGCAACTGAGGCCGGTTTCTTAGCCCTTCTATTATCTTGCATTGCAGCATAATTTGGGGTTGCATCAGCGCGAATTTTTCAAGGAGAATCCGATGTCTGGTGCAGCACAATCCTCCGCTCTCGCTGGCGTGGCCGAAAAAAGCGACAAGGCTTTTTTGGCGCTGGGGCAGGCGGCGACCGCCAGCGTGGAAGCGCTTTACAGTGATGCTTTGGGCCTGATGCGCGCCAGTTTGAGCGAGAATGGCAAGATTTCGGCGGCACGGATCGAGAAAGAGCAGCACGCCGCCCACGGCCTTGCCTGGCTTGCCACCTATGTCGGGGCGATCCGTGAAATGGTGGCCTATGCCGTGCGCCTGTCCGAGCAGGGGCAATTGGGTGAAATGGAGCGTTTGCTGACGCTCATCGGCCTTGGTGAATATCTGGCGCAAGTTTTTGGCGGCATGGCCATGAGCCAGGGCGAAATCATTCGCCTTGCCGATTTTGGCCTGAGTGCCGCCAATTGTCAGAAGCGGCGGATTGAGGCTGTCGAAACGCTGATCGCGACGGGCAATACGGCGGCCAATCGCGCCCGACTTGCCGAGTTGATCCACCAAAACAGCAGTGCAGCAACCTTCGGTTTGAGCGGGCTTGACGAGACCATGGAGGCAATCCGTGCTGAAATGCGCAAATTTTCGCTGGCCGAAGTTGTGCCCCATGCGCATGAATGGCATTTGAAGAATGAATATATTCCGCTGGGTGTGGTCTCGGGCCTCGCCGAGCTTGGGGTGTTCGGGCTGACCATTCCGGAAGAATTTGGCGGCATGGGGCTTGGCAAGACCGCGATGTGCGTTGTTTCGGAGGAATTGTCGCGCGGTTATATCGGTGTCGGCTCGCTGGGCACGCGATCGGAAATCGCGGCTGAATTGATTATCTGCGGCGGCACGGATGCGCAAAAGGCGCATTTTTTGCCCAAGATCGCCACCGGTGAAATTTTACCGACGGCGGTGTTTACCGAACCCAATACAGGCTCGGATCTGGCTTCCCTACGCACCAAGGCTGTGCTGGAGGGGGATGTCTATAAGGTTTCGGGCAACAAGACCTGGATCACGCATCCGGTGCGGGCGGATGTGATGACGCTGCTTGTGCGCACCAATGCCAACCCCGGGTATCGCGGCCTGTCGATGCTGCTGGCGCAAAAGCCGCGCGGCACGGATGCCGAACCCTTTCCGGCCACGGGCATGTCGGGCGGTGAAATCGAAGTGCTCGGCTATCGCGGCATGAAGGAATATGAAATTGCCTTTGATAATTTCGAGGTGCCGGCGGGCAACCTGTTGGGCGGGGTTGAGGGGCAGGGCTTCAAGCAATTGATGCAGACCTTTGAATCGGCCCGCATTCAGACGGCGGCGCGGGCGGTGGGTGTGGCGCAATGCGCGCTGGATCTGGCGCTGCGTTATGCCAGCGAGCGGATACAGTTTGGCAAGGCGCTGATCGCATTTCCGCGCGTTTCCGACAAGATTGCGATGATGGCGGTGGAAATCCACATTTCCCGGCAGATCACCTATTTTGCCGCGCGTGCCAAGGATGAAGAAAAGCGCTGCGACATCGAAGCGGGCATGGCGAAGCTGCTGGGTGCGCGGGTGGCCTGGGCTTGCGCCGATAATGCGCTGCAAATTCATGGCGGTAACGGCTTTGCGCTGGAATATCCGGTCTCGCGCGTCTTGTGCGATGCGCGAATCCTCAATATCTTCGAGGGCGCTGCGGAAATTCAGGCGCAGGTGATCGCGCGGCGGTTGCTGGATGGCGATGCCAACTGAGTGAACGGCCCCGTGAACCGTTAGATCGAGGATGAAATGGATTTCTTGCCCGCGCCTTCCGTCATGGTGGCTTTTACCTTCGCCTGCATATTGCTGGCGCTGACGCCGGGGCCGGATATGACCTATTTCCTGAGCCGGACTTTGGCCGGCGGGCGCAAGATGGGCATAATGGCGATGTTGGGGGCCACAACCGGACTGATGGGCCATGCCCTGCTGGCCGGTTTCGGGCTTTCCGCGCTGATCGCGGCTTCCACCCGGGCGTTCATGGTGATCAAGGTGGTGGGTGCCGTCTATCTTCTTTTTCTCGCCGTTCAGGCGATCCGCCACGGATCGGCACTGTCGATTGCACGTACGCAAGGCGAAGGGCCGGGCGCATTCGCGACCTGGCTGACCGGGATTGGTGTCAATCTCACCAACCCCAAGGTTATCCTGTTTTATGTGACCTTCCTGCCGCAGTTTGTCGATGTTCATGATCCGGCGGCCAGCCACAAATTGCTGTTCATGGCGCTTTATTTCCTTTTCGTTGGAACCTTGATCAATGGCTTGGTGATCATGGTTGCGTCTCGCTTTATCCTGATGATGCGCGAAAACCCGAAAGCCATGCGCATATTTGATTATGGCTTTGCGGCGCTGATGAGCGCTTTTGCGCTGCGCATCATCACCGTTCAGGGCCAATAGGCGAGGGCGAACGGCGCCGCGCCCCGTTCATTCGGCCGCGATGCGCGGGCTTTCGCTGGTTTCCCATTGCGCCCATAGTTGGGCTTCCTCGGCTTTTGCCGCGGTGACGGATTTGATCTTGACGTGGCCATAGCCGCGGATTTTTTCCGGAATGCTGGCCAGCGCCACGGCGACCGCGTGGTTTTGCGGTGTCAACTCGGCCGTCAGGCGGTTCAGCATCGCTTCATAATCGGCGAGCAGCGCCCGCTCCATGGCGCGCTCCGGTGTCTTGCCGAAATAGTCGAACCGCGTGCCGCGCAAGCCCTTGAACTTGGCCAGCAAGCGAAATGCGGGCAGTATCCAGCCGCCGAATTCGCGTTTTACCGGCGTTCCGTCTGCTGCCTTCTTGGCCAAAATCGGTGCAGCGAGGTGGAAAGTGAGTTTGGGTGTGCCATCGAAAGTGTTGGCCAGTTGCTTGGCGAAGCTGCCATTGGTGTAGAGGCGGGCGACTTCGTATTCGTCCTTGATCGCCATCAGTTTGAACAGATAGCGCGCGGCAGCTTCGCTCAAGCCGGTTTGGCCCGGAACCTTGGCCCGCTCGGCGGCCATAATTGCGGAAATCTGGTTGCGATAGCGCGTTGCATAGGCCTTGTTCTGGTAATCGGTCAGGAATGCACTGCGGCGGGCGACATTCTCCTCAAAGGTCAGCGCGGGCGCAGTTGGGGCAATGGCATCGCGCATCGGGGCCAATATGGCTTCCACCGCTGCCGGGTCCGCTGCCATGCGGCGGCCCCAGGCAAAAGCGGCCAAATTCATGGGCACCGCTTCGCCGTTCATCTTGATGGCCTCGATGATGCTGTCGGGACTTAGCGGAACCTGACCGAGCTGGCAGGCATGGCCCAGTATCAGCATATTGGCACCGAGTGTGGAGCCCAGCAACAGATTGGCGCTGGCGCTGGCATCGATAAAATGCGCGCGCTCGCCAACGGCGGCGGAAATGGCGCGCTTGATGCGGGTGGTGGGCAGCGAAAAATCAGCGTTGCGAGCAAAGTCGCCCGGATAGACTTCCGCGGTATTGATCACCATGGTTGTCTGGCCGGTGCGCACCGAGGCCAGCACCTTTTTGGAGCCTGAGACGACGAGGTCGCAGCCTATGACCAGATCGGCCTCGCCGGCGGCGACGCGAATGGCGTGGATTTCCTCAGGCGTTGCAGCGAGCTTGACGTGGCTGTACACCGCGCCACCCTTCTGGGCGAGGCCGGCCATGTCAATCATGCCGCAGCCCTTGCCCTCCAGATGCGCGGCCATGCCCAATATCGCGCCGACCGTGACCACGCCCGTGCCGCCGACGCCATTGACGAGGATGCCATAGGGGCGGGCACCAATGGCGGGAATCACGGGGGCTGACAATTCCGGCCAGTCGATATCGACACTCTGGCGCGCGGAAGGCTTGTGCGGCTTCACGCCCTGCACGGTAACAAAAGACGGGCAAAAGCCTTTGACGCAGGAAAAATCCTTGTTGCAACTGGATTGGTCAATGGTGCGCTTGCGGCCAAACTCGGTTTCGAGTGGTTGCACGGAGACGCAATTGGAAGCTTTGCCGCAATCGCCGCAGCCCTCACAAACGAGCTCATTGATGATCACCCGCTTGTCGGGGTCGACCATCTGGCCGCGCTTGCGGCGACGGCGCTTTTCGGCGGCGCAGGTCTGGTCATAGATCAGCACGGTGCAGCCTTCCACATTGCCCAGGTCGCGCTGCACCTTGTCCAGATCCTCACGCGAATAAATGGAGGTATCGACCGGCAGCGGATCGCCATTGTTGTATTTGGCGGGGTCGTCGGTCACGATCGCCAGCCGTTTGACGCCCTCAGCTGCGACCTGATTGGCGACCATGGCAACGGTGAGATTGCCCTCATGGTGCTGGCCCCCGGTCATGGCGACCGCGTCGTTGAACAGGATTTTGTAGGTGATGTTGACGCCGCTGCTGACGGCAAAGCGAACGGCCAGCACGCCGGAATGGTTGTAGGTGCCATCCCCCAAATTCTGGAAGACGTGGCCGCGTTTGGAGAAGGGTGCCTCGCCCACCCAATTGGCCCCTTCGCCGCCCATCTGGGTATAGCCCTCGGTCGAGCGATCCATCCATTGCACCATGTAATGGCAGCCAATACCGGCGTAGGCGCGGGCGCCTTCGGGCACCACGGTTGAGGAATTATGCGGGCAGCCGGAGCAGAAATAGGGGATGCGCTGGGCGACATCCTGTGTCTGTGCCAAGCTGGTTTGGGCCCGTCGCAAATTGGCCAGGGCCCCGGCCAGTGCTTCGTCGGAGGTGCGCGCCAGAACCCGCTCGCCGATGGCGATGGCAATGTCATTGGCGTCGAGCGCGCCCTTGACCGGGAAAAGCCAGGCCCCCTGTTCATCGCGTTTGCCGATGACAATCGGCTGCGAGGGCGTGCCATACAATTCTTCGCGAACCTGCACCTCGATCAGCGAGCGCTTTTCCTCCACCACGATGATCAGTTCGAGCCCATCAGCGAAAGCCTTCAATTCCTGCGGCTCGATCGGCCAGGGACAGCCCAGCTTGTAGAGGCGGATGCCCAGCGCATTGGCGCGGGGTTCATCAATGCCCAGATCGTCCAAGGCCTGACGCACATCGAGATAAGATTTGCCAACGGTGATGATGCCGATGCGGGCATTGGCGCCGCCGCTGGTGATGATGTGATTGACCTTGTTGGCGCGCAGCCACGCCACAATCGCCTCGCGTTTATACTCCTGAAGGCGCGCTTCCTGCTCCAAAATCGGGTCGCGCGGGCGGATGTTGAGGCCGCCGGGCGGCATGACAAAGGATGTGGGTATCACCGGCGTCACCCGGTGCAGGCCACCTTGAATCGAGGCAGTGGATTCGATGGTGTCCTTCACGCATTTGAGCCCGACCCAAGTGCCCGCAAAGCGGCTGAGGGCAAAGCCGAGCAGGCCAAAATCCAGCAATTCCTGCACCCCGGCGGGCGAGAGAATCGGGATCATTTTATCGACCATTTCAAATTCGGACTGGTGCGCGGTGGTGGAGGATTCGGCGGTGTGGTCATCCCCCATCAGGGCCAGAACGCCGCCGTAGCGCGAGGTGCCTGCCAGATTGGCGTGACGGAACACGTCACCGGAGCGATCCACACCTGGCCCTTTGCCATACCAGATCGAAAACACGCCGTCATACCGGCCTTCGCCGCGCATTTCGGCCTGCTGCGCGCCCCAGATGGCGGTGGCGGCGAGGTCTTCATTCAGGCCGGGGGTGAAGCGTATGTCATGCGCGCCAAACTGCGCTTTGGCCCGCTGCAACTGGTAATCCAGCCCGCCCAAAGGCGAACCGCGATACCCGGAGACGAAACCGGCAGTATTGAGCCCATTCAGGCGGTCGATTTCCTTTTGCATCAACATCAGGCGCACGATGGCCTGCGTGCCGGAAACAAATATGCGATCCTTGGTCAGATCGTATTTATCGTCGAGGGAAATTTTGGTGGATGCTTTGCTGGCGGGGTCATTGACACTCATTGCCGTCTCCCAGCGCGGTTCGAATCTGCAACCGTCGCGCCGAGAAAATATACGCCTGTTATCCGCTGTTTGCACGCAAGATTTGCATCAATTCAAGGTCGGTCGCTTCAGCGGCAGGTGCAGGGTAACGGTCGTCCCCCATTCGGGGAAACTTTCAAAATCGATACTGCCACCATGCAATTCGATAATCGAGCGGGCAACCGAAAGGCCGGTGGCCGGTGCGCCCGGCACTTCTTGTGCCTGCAGGGCGTGCAACTGCGCCTCGTTCATGCCGATGCCCTGATCGATGATGGCAATTTTCGCCTTCGGGCCAATTGGGTCGACGGTGACGCGAATGGGGGCGCCGATGGCCCCAAATTTGTTGGCATTGGCCAGGATATTGACCAGCGCCTGTTGCAGGGCCGCTGCGTCAAAGGTCGCCGGCAGCTTGTCGACACTGGTGACAATATCGATTTCCTGATGCTTTCCGGCGCAGCGCGGCTCCATCGCCATCGCGGCCTGTTCGACACAATCGATGAGGCAACCGGTCTGATATTTCAGCGATTTGACCCTGGCGAGTTCGTCCGCGCCCGAGAGGTGCTGTTGCAACAAGCCCATCAGCCGTTCGGAATTGTCGCGAATGAGGCTGGTGTAGGTGCTGGCAGAAATGCCGACCTCGCCTTTTTCGTGAAATTTGGACAGGGTATCGGCCAGATCACTGACAGCGGTCAAGGTGTCGAGAACCTGATTGGCGAGGCCGCTGGTTTGGCCGCGCATCGTCTCGCGGGCGCTCTCGGTCGTTGCAATTGAATGGCGCAGGCGCGCCTGGCCGCTGCTGGTGTGGAGCAGCGTGCGCAAGGTGGCATCCAGCGCCGAAGCCGAAAGGTCGTTCTTGTGCAGGTAGGCCAAAGCCCCGGCGCGCAGGCTCCTGGCCTGGACATCGGTCATGTCCATGGAGGAGATCACGACGGCGGGGGCCAGAAAAAGCTGCTCGGCCTGATCAGCCAGAATGCTCAGGGAATCTTCGGCCTTGACCCAGAAATCCAGCAGCATCACGTCAAATTCAGAGGTTTTGGCGCAAAATTTGGCGCTTTGCATATTGTTGGCGCTGGTGATGGTGCAATCAAAGAATTTCGAGCGATTCAGGCATTGGCGCACAATCAATTCGTCGTTGGGGTCGTCCTCTACCAACAGGACGCGCAAGGGCTCCCTGTCCGCGATGGCGGTGCCGCCTGGATGCTTTTGTCGAATTTGGCTGTGGGAGCGGTTCTTGGTACTTTGCGACATGGCCTGAAAATCGTTATGCAACTGTTACCCGTTTGTAAACATTCAGTCTGCATGAGTCGAGCGCGAATATTTTTACCGCTTGCAAAGGCGGGCTTGCGCGCCATCTAGCATCGCGTGCTCGTTTTGCAACCCGAGCCTTTCCCTATTGTGTGCCAAGTGCTTTTGCCCATGTGGGCCAAGTGCTTTTGCCATCACGCATTAAGCTAAAGTGCAGGGCGAAGATGGTTGCATTATGCGCCGGATCGGAACATAATTGTGCACAATCGATCCCTAAAATGGGACTAGAAACGGGATGAACGCATGGGCCCCAAACACGATAAGCTGCAACTTGTGGCAGATTCCAAATGGGATGATGCGCAAGCGCTGGCGGTGATAACCGAACACAGCCACCTTGACGGGGCGTTGCTGCCGATTTTGCACGCGCTGCAGGAAACCTTCGGCTACGTGGATGCGCGCTGCGTGCCGGTGATTGCGGGCATTCTCAATGTTTCCAAGGCGGATGTGCACGGGGTCATCAGTTTTTACCACGATTTTCGTCACGCGCCGGCCGGGCGTCATGTGCTGAAATTGTGCCGGGCCGAATCGTGCCAGGCGATGGGGTGCGAGAGTTTGGTGGATCACCTTGCCAGCACGCATTGCCTGACGATGGGCGAAACCGATGCCACCGGCGCCTTGACCGTGGAAACGGTCTATTGCCTTGGCAATTGCGCGCTCTCCCCGGCGGCGCTGCTGGACAATGAATTGATCGGTCGCCTCGATGCGACCAAGCTTGATGCCATCGTCATGGATGCGACAGGAATGCGGTCATGAGTGTTAAAATCTATGTTCCTTGTGACGCGGCGGCTTTGTCCGTGGGTGCGGATCAGGTGGCGGCTGCGATTGCAGCGCAAGCTGCCAAACGCGGAGAGGCGGTTGAGATCATCCGCAATGGTTCGCGTGGCATGTTGTGGCTGGAGCCGCTGGTCGAGGTGGCGACCCAGCAAGGACGCATGGCTTACGGGTCGGTGCAAGCCAGTGACGTGGCGGGATTGTTTGAGGCCGGGTTTATCGCGGCCGGTGCCCAAGGCGCCGCCGCACATCCGCTGGCGTTGGGTCTGACCGAGAAAATTCCTTATTTCGCGCGCCAGCAAAGGCTTACTTTCGCGCGGTGCGGCATTACCGACCCCTATTCGATTGAAGATTATGTGGCGCATGGCGGTTTTGTCGGGCTGGAGAAGGCTTTGGCGATGCAACCGGCGGCGGTTGTTGAGGAGGTAACGGCTTCGGGCCTGCGCGGGCGCGGCGGCGCTGCTTTCCCTACCGGCATCAAATGGCGCACGGCCTTGGCCGCCTCAGCTGACCAAAAATATATCGTTTGCAATGCGGATGAGGGTGACTCCGGCACGTTTGCGGATCGCATGATTATGGAAGGCGATCCGTTCGTGCTGATCGAGGGCATGATCATCGCGGGTCTCGCGGTTGAAGCCACCAAGGGATTTATTTACATCCGCTCTGAATATCCTCATGCCTATCGGGCGATGAACAAGGCCATCGAAATCGCGCAGGCGGCGGGGTATTTGGGGCCCTCGGTCAAGGGATCGGGACGGGCATTCCGTCTGGAGACGCGGCTTGGGGCAGGGGCCTATATTTGCGGCGAGGAAACCTCGCTGCTCGACAGTCTGGAAGGCAAACGCGGCCAGGTGCGGGCCAAGCCGCCCTTGCCGGCAATTGTCGGTTTGTTTGGCAAGCCGACCGTCATCAACAACGTGATTTCGCTGGCCAGCGTGCCCTACGTGCTGGCCCATGGTGCCAAGGCGTACGCCGATTTTGGCATGGGCCGGTCACGCGGGACACTGCCGGTGCAACTGGCGGGCAATATCCGGCACGGCGGGCTGTTTGAGACCGCATTTGGCATTAGCCTGCGGAGTTTGATCGAGGATATTGGCGGGGGCACCCAAACGGGCAAGCCGCTTCGCGCCGTGCAGATCGGCGGGCCGCTCGGTGCTTACCTGCCCAATCAGGATCTCGATGTGCTCCTGGATTATGAGGCACTGGCGGCAGCCAAAGGCATGGTCGGGCATGGCGGCATTGTCGTGTTTGACACCAGTGTCGATATGGCGAAACAGGCGCGTTTCGCGATGGAATTCTGCGTCAAGGAAAGCTGTGGCAAGTGCACGCCGTGCCGCATTGGCTCGCAGCGCGGGGTCGAGACCATTGACCGGATCATCGCGGGCGTTGAGCGCGCCAAAAACCTGGAAGTGCTTGAAGATTTATGCACCGTGATGACGGACGGCTCGCTGTGCGCCATGGGGGGCCTGACGCCTCTGCCGGTGATGAGCGCACTCAACAATTTCCCTGAAGATTTCAATAAGTCGGCGCCAAAGCTGGCCGCTGAGTGAATGGAGGCGAGAATGTCGCTGATTAAAGAACTCGACTATGGCACGCCCATTCGGCTGTCGGAAAACCAGATAACCCTGTTCATCGATGGCATGAGCGTGACTGTGCCCGAAGGCACGTCGGTCATGGCGGCGGCCATGCATGTGGGCACCCAAATTCCCAAGCTATGCGCCACCGACATGCTGGAGTCGTTTGGCTCGTGCCGCCTGTGCCTCGTGGAGATTGAAGGCCGGCGCGGCACGCCTGCCTCCTGCACGACTCTGGTGGAAGCGGGAATGAAGGTTTCTACCCAAACGCCGCGCCTCGCCAAATTGCGCAAGGGGGTGATGGAACTCTACATCTCCGATCATCCGCTGGACTGTCTCACCTGCGCCGCCAATGGCGATTGCGAATTGCAGACGCAGGCGGGCGCAGTGGGTCTGCGCGATGTGCGTTATGGCTATGAGGGTGCCAATCACCTTGTCGCCGTCAAGGATGAAAGCAACCCTTATTTCACGTTTGATCCGGCCAAGTGCATCGTCTGCTCGCGCTGCGTGCGGGCCTGCGCGGAAGTGCAGGGCACATTCGCGCTGACCATCGAGGGGCGTGGCTTTGATTCAAAGGTTTCGGCCGGCGGCGTTGATTTCATGGCGTCCGAATGCGTTTCCTGCGGGGCTTGCGTGCAGGCATGTCCAACGGCCACCCTGGTTGAGAAAAGCGTTATCGAACTTGGGCAGGCAGAGCATTCCAAAATCACCACCTGCGCCTATTGCGGGGTTGGATGTTCTTTCAAAGCTGAGATGCAAGGCTCGACCATTGTGCGCATGGTGCCGTTTAAGGATGGTAAAGCCAATGAGGGCCATTCGTGCGTCAAGGGGCGTTTTGCTTACGGATATGCCACCCATAAGGATCGCATCACCAAGCCGATGATCCGCGCCAAAATTACCGATCCGTGGCGCGAGGTTTCGTGGGATGAAGCGTTCACTTATGCCGCGTCCGAATTCAAGCGCATCCAAACAACCTATGGGCGCGATTCTGTTGGGGCGATCACCTCGTCGCGGTGCACGAATGAGGAAGTTTTCCTCATTCAGAAGCTGGTTCGCGCTGGCTTTGGCAATAATAATGTCGATACCTGCGCGCGGGTTTGCCATTCGCCTACCGGCTATGGTCTTGCAAAAACCTTTGGCACTTCTGCTGGCACGCAGGACTTCAAATCGGTGGATAAATCCGATGTAATTCTCGTGATTGGCGCAAATCCCACCGACGGCCATCCGGTGTTTGCTTCCCGCATGAAGCGGCGTTTGCGCAAAGGCGCCAAGCTGATTGTCGCCGACCCGCGCAAGATCGATCTCATCAAAACACCGCACGTGAAAGCGGACTATCATCTGCCGCTCATGCCCGGAACCAATGTCGCACTGATCAACGCCTTGTCGCATGTGATTGTCACGGAGGGATTGGTCAACGAGGCTTTTGTGCGCGAGCGCTGCGATCTCGACCATTTTGAACAATGGGCGCGGTTTATCGCTGAGGCGCGCCATTCGCCGGAAGCTACGCAAGACATTACCGGGGTTCCCGCTGCGGACTTGCGTGCAGCGGCACGTCTTTACGCCACAGGCGGTAATGGCGCGATTTATTACGGGCTCGGGGTTACCGAGCATAGCCAGGGCTCGACGATGGTGATGGGCATGGCCAATCTGGCAATGGCCACCGGCAACATTGGCCGGGACGGCGTTGGCGTTAATCCGCTGCGCGGTCAGAATAACGTGCAGGGTGCCTGCGATATGGGTTCATTCCCGCATGAATTATCGGGGTATCGCCATGTCTCGGATGAGGCGACGCGCGATATGTTCAAGCATTTGTGGGGCGTGGAAATCTCACCAGATCCCGGCTTGCGCATCCCAAACATGCTAGACGAGGCGGTGGATGGGTCCTTTAAGGGGCTGTATATTCAAGGTGAGGATATTGCCCAGTCCGACCCCGACACCCACCATGTCACTGCCGGCCTGCGGGCGATGGAATGCGTGATCGTGCAAGACCTGTTTTTGTGCGAAACCGCCAAATACGCGCATGTGTTTTTGCCGGGCTCGTCTTTCCTGGAAAAGGACGGCACCTTCACCAATGCCGAGCGCCGCATCAGCCGCGTGCGCAAGGTCATGCCGCCGCTGGGTGGCCTGTCGGATTGGGAGGCGACAATTGGCCTCGCCAAAGCCATGGGTTGCGATTTGCGCTACACGCATCCGTCACAAATAATGGATGAAATTGCGCTGCTGACGCCCACTTTTGCCGGTGTATCTTTTGCGAAAATCGATGAACTCGGCTCCATCCAATGGCCATGCAACGCGGCTGCGCCAGAGGGCACCCCATTGATGCACGTCGATCATTTCGTGCGTGGCAAAGGGCGGTTCATGATTACCGAATTTGTGGCGACCAAAGAGCGCGCGGGCGAGCGGTTTCCGCTGCTGCTCACAACGGGCCGGATATTGTCGCAATATAATGTCGGTGCCCAAACCCGCCGCACCGAGAACAGCCGTTGGCATGAAGAGGATGTGCTGGAAATCCACCCGTTTGATGCAGAATATCGCGGCATAGTCGAGGGCGATCTCGTGGCGCTTTCCAGCCGTTCTGGCGATGTCGCCTTGCGCGCGCGCATCACCGAGCGGATGCAACCGGGTGTCGTCTACACCACTTTTCACCATCCCGGCACCGGTGCCAATGTCATCACCACGGATTTCTCGGACTGGGCGACCAATTGTCCCGAGTACAAGGTGACTGCCGTGCAGGTGCGGCGAACCAACCATTTGTCGGAATGGCAGGAGAAGGAAAAGGTCGAGGCCGTGACCATGCGCATGATCGGCAAGCCGGTGATGGATGCTGCAGAATAGCAAAGGCGCACAAGGCTTTGGTGGGGAGAGCCCGGTAGCGTCGGCTTCTGGGCTGGAACTGCGGTTCGATGGCGCGCGACCGCAGCCCTTGGCGCGCACCGTGCCGGTGGAAATGGCCATCCGCATCGTCTATGCGCCGGTGCCCTATGCGGTGATGATGGCAAGCCCTCAGGATCTGCGTGATTTTGTCTTCGGTTTCAGCCTCACCGAAGGGGTCATTGATCGCGCGGACGATATTCGTGCCGTGGAGATTTCGCGGTTGGATGCGGGCATAGAGATCCGTGTTACGCTGGCATCGGACAGCCTCACCCGGCACCTGGGGCGGGCGCGGGCAATGACGGGGCGCACGGGCTGCGGTATTTGCGGCATTGAAGATATGAAGCATCTGCCCAATGCGCCGCTGCGGGCCAAATCCGGGCCACCGGTGCAGGTGCGGGCGATCCACCGCGCCCTGCTGGCGCTGGAGGACGGACAAAAGCTCAATCTCGCCACCCATGCCGTGCATGGCGCGGCCTTTGTTGACATGAATGGCGAGATTTTGGTGTTGCGCGAGGATGTTGGCCGTCACAATGCCCTCGACAAGATGATCGGCGCTGCCATGCAGCAGAAGGTGGATGCAGGGGGCGGCTTCGTGCTGATCACCAGCCGGTGCTCGTTTGAAATGGTGGAAAAGGCGGCCATGTTTGGCGCAAGGTGCCTCGTGGCCATATCCGCACCGACTTCGCTGGCGATCGAGCGGGCGAAACAGCATGATATGGGCCTGATGGCGATTGCGCGCCCGGATGGCGGGATTATCTTTCATAATGCCGCAATGTTTGCGGATGCGAGTGGGGTGGATGCAAGATGAATGCGGAACATGGGGGCACCAATCGGCCCATTCAAAAACTCGTGGAAATGGCCAATCAGATCGCCGATTATTTTGAGAGCTTTCCCGAAGCGGAGGCGGCACCGGGCGTTGCCGACCATATTTCGAAATTCTGGACGCCAAAAATGGTAGAACGATTTTTGGCGCATATGGCAGAAGGCGGCGCAGATTTGCATCCGCTAGCGCAGTCCGCCGCCAAGTTGCTCCATCGCCCACCCCCCGCACCTAGATAATCAAACACACCGCGTCATTGCGAGGCGCGCAGCGCCGCGGCAACCCAGGGCTGGAGTGTTAAGCTCCAGCCTTTCGGCAAGTTGGGCGCGCTTCCCTCCCGCACTGGTTTGCTCTGTCGCAAGAGCTCCTCGCAATGACGGGGCGAGGGTGGGGCGCATAAACAACGTCATTGCGAGGAGCACTTGCGACGCGGCAACCCAGGACGGGGTTGTTAAGCTCCAGCCTTTTGGCACGACGGGCGCTTTTCCCTCCCGCACTGGTTTGCTTTGTCGCAAGGGCTCCGCGCAATGACGGGGTGGGGGCGCGCATAAACAACGTCATTGCGAGGCGCACTTGCGACGCGGCAACCCAGGACGGGGTTGTTAAGCTCCAGCCTTTTGGCATGTTGGGCGCACTTTCCTTTTTGCACTGGTTTGCTTCGTCGCAAGAGCTCCTCGCAATGACGGGTTGGGGGGCGCATAAACAACGTCATTGCGAGGCGCGCAGCGCCGCGGCAACCCAGGACTGGATTGTTAAGCTCCAGCCTTTTGGCATGTTGGGCGCGCTTCCCTCCCGCACTGGTTTGCTTTGTCGCAAGAGCTCCGCGCAATGACGGGGTGGGGGGCGTAAAAACAACGTCATTGCGAGGCGCGCAGCGCCGCGGCAACCCAGGACGGGGGTGTTAAGCTCCAGCCTTTCGGCATGTTGGGCGCTTTTCCCTCCCGCGCTGGCTTGCTTTGTCGCAAGAGCTCCTCGCAATGACGGGGGGTGCCCGTCATCACCCGCCCCTTGCTCCCATTCGCCCTCCCTGCTACCTAGCTCATCAAATCCTTCAGCAGCGCAGGGCGATTATGGCTTCCTATCAATATGTCTATCACATGCAGGGTCTCTCCAAGACCTATCCGGGCGGCAAGAAGGTGCTGGATAACGTGCACCTCTCGTTCTATCCGACGGCCAAAATTGGCGTTCTGGGCGTCAATGGCTCGGGTAAATCGACCCTTTTGAAGATCATGGCCGGGCTGGATACCGAGTTTGTCGGTGAAGGGTTTGTTGCCGAGGGCGCGAAGGTTGGCTACCTGCCGCAAGAGCCGCAACTGGACGAGACGCTTTCGGTTCTGGAAAATGTCAAACTTGGCGTTGCCGGAAAGGTGGCGGTTCTGGAGCGCTACAACGAACTGGCGATGAATTATTCGGATGAAACCGCCGATGAGATGACACGCCTTCAGGATGAGATTGAATCGCAGGGGCTGTGGGATCTGGATTCGCAAATCGAACAGGCGATGGATGCGCTGGGTTGCCCTGAAGATGGCTCGGACATCACCAAGCTGTCGGGTGGTGAGCGCCGCCGCGTCGCGCTGTGCCGCCTGTTGCTGGAAAAGCCGGAATTGCTGCTGCTGGACGAACCGACCAACCATCTCGATGCAGAAACCGTCAACTGGCTTGAAGGGCATTTGCGCAATTACCCCGGTGCCATCTTGATTGTCACCCATGACCGCTATTTTCTCGACAATGTCACGGGCTGGATTTTGGAGCTCGATCGCGGCCGTGGCATTCCCTATGAGGGCAATTATTCGAGCTGGCTGAAGCAGAAGCAGAAGCGCCTCGCCCAGGAGGGCCGCGAGGAAGAGGCACGCCTGCGCCAACTGGAAGAGGAAAGCGCGTGGATCGCCGCCAGCCCGAAGGCACGGCAGGCCAAATCCAAGGCCCGCATCGCGCGCTATGACGAACTGGTTGCCAAGCAAAATGACAAGGCACCGACCGCCTCGCAGATCATTATTCCCGTTGCTGAGCGGCTGGGTCAAAATGTGATTGAATTTACCGGCCTTGGCAAAGGCTTTGGTGACCGGTTGCTGATTGATGATCTCTCGTTCAAGCTGCCCCCGGGCGGTATCGTGGGCGTCATTGGTGCCAATGGCGCGGGCAAGACCACGCTGTTTCGGATGATTACCGGCCAGGATAAGCCCGATGCCGGCAGCATCAAGATCGGCGAGAGCGTCAAGCTTGGTTATGTCGACCAATCGCGCGACTCGCTGGATGACAAAAAGACGCTGTGGGAGGAAATCTCGGGCGGCAATGACATCATTTATCTCGGCAAGCGCGAGATCAACTCGCGGGCCTATTGCTCTACCTTCAATTTCAAGGGCGGCGACCAGCAAAAGAAGATTGGCATGTTGTCGGGGGGTGAGCGCAACCGCGTGCATCTGGCCAAAATGCTGAAAACCGGGGCCAATGTGCTGCTGCTCGACGAGCCGACCAATGATCTCGATGTGGACACCCTGCGCGCGCTGGAAGAAGCGTTGCAGGATTTTGCCGGTTGCGCGGTGATCATCAGCCATGACCGGTTTTTTCTGGACCGCATCGCCACCCACATGCTGGCCTTTGAAGGCGACAGCCATGTTGAGTGGTTTGAAGGCAATTTCGCCGATTACGAAGAAGACAAAAAGCGACGCCTCGGCGTGGACAGCGTCATCCCGCACAAGATGAAATACAAGAAGTTTTCGAGGTAACCCTTCCCTCGTCATTGCGAGGAGCCCTTGCGACGAAGCAAGCCAGAGGTGGGTTTAGGTTTGCGCCTCTATCGGCGTCCACTGGTTTGCTTCGCTACGCTCGCAATGACGGGGCGCGCTCGTCATTGCGAGGAGCCCTTGCGACGCGGCAAGCCAGAGGTGGGTTTTTGGTTTGCGCCTCTATGGGCATGCACTGGTTTGCTTCGCTTTGCTCGCAATGACGGAACGCGCTCGTCATTGCGAGGAGCCCTTGCGACGAAGCAAGCCAGAGGTGGTTTGTGGGGCGCGCCTCTATCGGCATCCACTGGTTTGCTTCGCTTCGCTCGCAATGACGGGGGCGCAATAAAAAAGGGCGCTGCCTTTTGGCCGCGCCCCAAAGTTTATCATCAGCCGAGGCTGATGTTTTGGCTCACTTGCCTTTTTTGCAAGCTTCGCGGAATTTCTTGCGGGCAGCGCCATGCAGCTTCTGCGCATCGGCTTCCTGCGAGCACTTGATCGAGATGGCGGATTTCGGCTTGGCGCCGGCTGGTGCAGCAGGCATGGCAGCGGCTGGTGCAGCGGGAGCTGCGGCGGCTGCGGGGGCGGCTGGATCCACTTTCTTCTTCGCCATGGCTGGCGATCCGGCAAAGCCAAGCCCGATCAAAGCGGTGGCGATTACGAGAGTATGTGCAATTTTCACAATATATCCCCTTTATTTAATGAGCGATCACAGCGTGAATTTCACCTGTGGTCCCGACATTAACCGGTTTTTTACCAATTGGAAGCCCCCGCAAGCCGGACTTTAGGTTAAAACAAAAAGCTGAGTGCGTGCGAAGCGTGGTTGTTGTTGACCCTAATGCCAGACAAGTGCTACAAAGCGCGACAATCCGGTTGTTGGCCCAGCTTGGCCATTCGATGTCTGCAGTAATTTGAAGGCATCGGCACCAGTCTTCCCCATCATACGGTTGTCGGGTTCCGCGCGCTTGCGAGACCCGTCTCTTACGTCAAGAATTGGAACATTACATGGAAAAAGGCACCGTCAAGTGGTTTGACGCCACACGCGGCTACGGCTTCATTCAGCCAGCCAGCGGCGGTAAGGATGTGTTCGTGCATATTTCGGCAGTGGAAGCTGCTGGTCTGCGCGGCCTCAACGAAAATCAGCAGGTCTCCTACGAGATCAAGAGCGATCGCGGCAAGTCGTCGGCCGTGAACCTGCAGGTTAGCTGATATTTCTGCATCCTGGACGATATTTTAATTGACGCGGATTGGGTCCCCCAATCCGCGTTTTTCGTTATTGGGCCCGCTCGCTGCAAAGGGTGTCGCCGCCAGAAACCGCTTGCGCTGATTGTCCACTCGGTATAAACATATCTTTATATGTTAAATCGGATAGCTGCCTTGCCCCAAGCCTCACTCACATCTGTATTGGCCTGCCTTGAAGCGGCGGGGGAGCTTACGCGCCTGCGCCTGCTGGCGCTATTGGCGGAAGCCGAGCTGACGGTGAGCGAATTGGTTGCGATTCTGGGTCAATCGCAGCCACGCGTGTCGCGGCACCTGAAATTATTGGTGGATGCCGGGCTGGCCAGCCGCCACCGCGAAGGGGCGTGGGCGTTTTTTCTGGTGGCACGCGAGGGGCCGCAAGGCGCGCTGGTGCAGGACATTCTGGCCAAGCTTGATCATTTTGATCCGATATTGCTGGCCGACCGTGCCCGCCTGTTGGACGTTCGGCAGGCGCGGGCCGAGGCGGCAGCGCATTATTTCGCGCGGCATGCGCAATCCTGGGATCAGATCCGGGCGCTGCATGTTTCGGAATTACAGGTGGAACAAGCGATCCTGGCAGCCGTGGGCGACAGCCCCGTACAGGGCGTGCTGGACATAGGCACCGGCACCGGCCGGATGCTGGAATTGCTGGCACCGCTTGCGGGCCGTGCGGTGGGGGTGGATCAATCCCCTGCCATGCTCAATCTGGCCCGCGCCCGGATTGAGGCCTCCGGACTGCGCAATACACAATTGCGGCAGGGCGACATTTACGCGCTGCCGGTGGAGCGCGAGGGTTATGACCTGATTATCGTGCATCAGGTGCTGCATTACCTCGATGATCCGGTGCGGGCCTTGCGTGAGGCGGCCCGGGTGTTGGCCCCCGGCGGGCGGTTGCTGGTCGCTGATTTTGCCCCCCATGACGAGGAGAGCCTGCGTTCCCAGCATGCGCATCGCCGACTTGGGTTTGAGCGCGAGGAAATTGCCAATGCGCTGCGCGAAGTCGGGCTTGACGTGGTTTTCGAGCGGGCGTTGGCTCCGGCGCGGCGCGAAGGTGAAAAACTCACCGTATTGATCTGGATGGCGCGCGACCCAAGGGTGCGGGCCGATGCTTTGCCCATTAAAACTCAAGAGGTTGCGTAATGCTTCAAATTCCCCATCGTGCCAGCCGTGATCCGCAGGGCGACATCAAGGTTTCATTCGAGTTTTTTCCGCCCAAGTCGCCGGAAATGGAGTTAAATTTGTGGGAGAGCATTGCCAGGCTTGCGCCGCTCAACCCCAGTTTTGTTTCGGTGACTTACGGGGCCGGCGGGTCGACGCGTGAGCGCACGCACAATACGGTGGCGCGCATCGTGCGTGAAACCAATGTGGTGCCGGCGGCGCATCTGACCTGCGTCGGGGCCACCCGCGAGGAAGTCGATGCGGTAGTGCGCGATTATCTGGCAGCCGGCGTTCGCCATATTGTGGCTTTGCGCGGCGATCCGGTTGGCGGCATTGGCACGGCGTTTGAGCCGCATCCGGGCGGCTATGCCAATTCCACTGAATTGATCAAGGGCATCCGCAAATTGGGCGATTTTGAAGTGATCGTCTCGGCCTATCCCGAAAAGCACCCCGAGGCAAAGTCATTGGAAGCCGATATTGACGTACTGGAA
Organism: Hyphomicrobiales bacterium; assembly: GCA_019075865.1. Lineage (GTDB taxonomy): Bacteria > Pseudomonadota > Alphaproteobacteria > Rhizobiales > Beijerinckiaceae > REEB77. The sequence goes on from JAGXAN010000003.1 coordinate 303,716, forward strand.
GCCAAGGTTGATGCAGGGGCCAGCGTTGCCATCACCCAGTTCTTTTTTGAAAATGCGCATTATTTGCGCTATCTGGAGCGAGTTCGGGCGCGCGGCATCACCATTCCGATTTTGCCGGGCATTGTGCCGGTGCAGAACTTCAAGCAGACGGCGGGCTTTGCTGCCAAGACCGGTGCCAGCGTTCCGGCATGGCTGGCTGCGCGCTTTGAGGGGCTGGAGAATGATCCCGCCACCCGCAAGCTGATCGCCGCGGCGGTCGCCGCCGAGCAGGTGCTGGATCTGGTGGACCACGGCATACGTGATTTTCACTTCTACACGATGAACCGTGCCGATCTGGTTTTCGCCATCTGCCATCTTCTGGGCGTGCGGCATACGCCTGCCGAAGCGGCCGCCGCCTAGCCTTTGCCAATGCCGGGCGTGCGGGCACCTCAACTTCTGAATCAAGTTGAGGCGCAGATAATCCGGCGGCACACGATGTGCCTTCCCTGATTGCAATGTAATCCAAGCGAATTCGAGAGCCACAAATGCAAAATGGTACCAATACCCGCACCGCCCTGATGGCAGCCGCTCAAAAGCGCATCCTCATCCTCGATGGCGCGATGGGGACGATGATCCAGAATCTCAAATTGTCGGAAACCGCCTTCCGGGGTGAGAGATTTGCAAACTGGCCCAAGGATTTGCGTGGCAATAATGACCTTTTGATTCTCACCCAGCCCGACGCGATCCGCGACATTCACCTGCAATATATGATGGCGGGTGCGGATATTGTGGCGACCAATACTTTCTCGTCCACGACCATTGCCCAAGCCGATTACGGCATGGAAGCGTTGGCGGTTGAACTGAATTATGAGGGCGCGCGGCTGGTGCGCGAGGCGGCGGATATTGCGTTTCAGCGCGATGGCCGCCAGCGGTTTGTGGCCGGGGCGCTTGGCCCCACCAACCGCACCGCGTCGATCTCGCCGGACGTCAATAATCCGGGCTTTCGCGGCGTGACTTTCGATGAATTGCGCGAGGCCTACGGGCAGGCGGCGCGCGGGCTGATCGAGGGTGGTGCCGACCTTTTGTTGGTTGAAACGATATTCGACACGCTCAATGCCAAGGCGGCGCTGTTTGGCATTGAGGAGACCATGGAGGCGATGGGGGTCAGCCTGCCAATCATGATCTCGGGCACGATCACCGATCTTTCCGGGCGCACGCTGTCGGGCCAGACGCCCACCGCTTTCTGGCATTCGCTGCGCCATGCGCGGCCCTTTACCTTTGGCCTCAACTGCGCCCTCGGTGCGCGGGAAATGCGCGCCCATATTGCCGAGATTGGCCGGGTGGCCGATACGCTGATCTGCGCCTATCCCAATGCCGGCCTGCCCAATGAGTTCGGACTTTACGATGAAAGTCCCGAATATATGGCCGAACTGGTGGGCGAGTTTGCGTCGGCGGGGCTGGTCAATATCGTCGGCGGGTGCTGCGGCACGACGCCCGATCATATTCGCGCCATTGCCGAGCGGGTAGCGGGTCTTGCACCGCGCGTCGTGCCGGAAATAGCGCCGCTGATGCGCCTGTCGGGGCTGGAGCCGTTCACGCTGACCAAGGACATCACCTTCGTCAATGTTGGCGAACGCACCAATGTTACCGGGTCGGCACGCTTTCGCAAGCTGATCAAGAATGGTGATTTTGCCGCCGCGCTCGATGTGGCGCGCGATCAGGTCGCCAGCGGCGCGCAGGTGATCGATATCAACATGGACGAGGGCCTGCTGGACTCGCAAGCGGCCATGGTCACCTTCCTTAATCTGGTGGCGGCCGAGCCTGATATTTCGCGGGTGCCGGTGATGATCGATTCATCGAAATTTTCGGTCATTGAAGCCGGCCTCAAATGCGTGCAGGGCAAGCCGATCGTCAATTCCATATCAATGAAAGAGGGAGTTGAAAAATTCATCCACGAGGCCAAAATCGTGCGCCGCTTTGGCGCGGCGGTGGTGGTGATGGCGTTTGACGAGCAGGGCCAGGCTGATACGCAGGCGCGCAAGATCGAGATTTGCACGCGCGCCTACAAGATACTGACCGAAGAAGTCGGTTTCCCGCCTGAAGACATCATCTTTGACCCCAATGTATTCGCGATTGCCACCGGCATTGAGGAACATGACAATTACGGCGTTGATTTCATCAATGCCACCCGCACCATCCGTCAGACGCTGCCACATGTGCATATTTCGGGCGGCGTATCGAACCTCTCCTTCTCGTTTCGCGGCAATGAACTGGTACGCGAGGCGATGCATTCGGTGTTTCTGTTTCACGCGATTACCGCGGGGATGGATATGGGCATCGTCAATGCCGGGCAATTGGCGGTTTATGAAAAGATCGATCCTGAATTGCGCGAGGCTTGCGAGGACGTGGTGCTCAACCGCCGCAAGGATTCGACCGAGCGGATGCTGGCTCTGGCGGAACGCTATAAGGGCGTGAGCGGTGAGGTGCGGGAGCGGGATGAAACCTGGCGGACACTGCCGGTAGAAAAGCGGCTGGAACATGCTCTGGTCAACGGCATAACCGAATATGTGGATGTCGATACCGAAGAAGCGCGCCTGAAGGCGGCGCGTCCACTCGACGTTATCGAGGGGCCGCTGATGGCGGGCATGAATGTGGTGGGCGACCTGTTTGGTGCTGGCAAGATGTTTCTGCCGCAGGTGGTCAAGTCGGCGCGGGTGATGAAGCAGGCGGTCGCGTGGCTGATGCCCTATATGGATGAGGAAAAGCGGCTGTCGGGTGGGCAGGGCCGTATGTCGGCTGGCAAGATCCTGATGGCGACCGTGAAGGGTGATGTGCACGATATTGGCAAGAATATCGTCGGCGTCGTGCTGGCTTGCAACAATTACGAGATCATTGATCTGGGCGTCATGGTGTCGTCGGCAAAAATTTTGGAAGCGGCGAAGCGTGAGAAGGTGGATGCCATCGGCCTGTCCGGCCTCATTACCCCCTCGCTGGACGAGATGGCATTTGTCGCCTCCGAAATGGAGCGCGAGGGTTTTGATGTGCCTTTGCTGATTGGCGGAGCCACAACCAGCCGCGTGCATACGGCGGTGAAAATCCACCCCAATTATGCGCGGGGCCAGGCGGTTTATGTCAATGATGCCAGCCGCGCCGTCGGCGTCGTGCAGGCATTGCTGTCGCCGCAGGCGCGGATGCCCTATATTGAGGGGGTGCGCAACGAATATCGCAAGGTGGCTGATGCCCATGCGCGCTCCGAGCATGAAAAAACCCGGCTGCCGCTGGCCAAGGCGCGGGCCAATGCCATGAAAATGGATTGGGACAATTATCGGCCAACCAAGCCAAGCTTCTTTGGCAAGCGGGTTTTCCGCTCCTATGATGTGGCCGAACTGGTGCCCTATATCGACTGGACACCGTTTTTTCAGACCTGGGACATGAAGGGCCGCTATCCGGCAATCCTCACTGACGAGAAGCAGGGGGCGGCGGCGCGGCAATTGTTTGAGGATGCGCAGGTGATGCTGGCGCGTATCGTCGAGGAGCATTGGTTCCTGCCCAAGGCGGTCATTGGGTTCTGGCCCGCCAATGCGCGGGGCGATGACATTGTGCTGTACACCGGCGCTTCGCGTCAGGAGAAATTGGCAACTTTCTTCACGTTGCGCCAGCAATTGGCCAAGCGTGACGGGCGACCCAATCTCGCCTTAAGTGATTTTATTGCCGCCGAAGGCAGCGGCATTGACGATTATATTGGCGGGTTTGTGGTGACCGCCGGGGCGCAGGACGACAAGATTTCCAAACGCTTTGCCCAAGCCAATGATGATTATGGCTCCATTCTGGTCAAGGCGCTCGCCGACCGCATCGCCGAAGCCTTTGCCGAGCGGATGCACGAGCGGGTGCGCCGCGAGTTCTGGGGCTATGCGGCCAGTGAAACCTTGACCGATGCGCAGCGACTGGACGAGGAATATCAGGGCATTCGCCCCGCACCCGGCTATCCGGCGCAGCCCGACCATAGCGAAAAGGCAACTTTGTTTGATCTGCTGGATGCCGAGCGCCAGATTGGCGTGAAGCTGACCGAGAGCTTTGCCATGTGGCCGGGGTCTTCGGTCTCGGGGCTATATCTGGCCCATCCGCAAGCGCATTATTTTGGCGTCGCCAAGGTCGAGCGCGATCAGGTGGAAGATTATGCCACGCGCAAGGGCATGGATATCCGGGAAGTCGAGCGCTGGCTCGGCCCGGTGCTTAATTATGAGCGCGGCACGTAAAAGCGTGATCCGGTTTGGGGGCGTTTTATCAGGCCGCCGGATACCCGGGAAATGCCGCGCGCGATTGCATCGAGATGCGGTTGCACCCGCTTTTGGTACTTGCAACCGATGCCTTCATAGAACTCGGGCATGGAAAGACCCTTCACTGCCCTCCGTCCCTAAGCTGCAATCAGCTTTTCCAGCGGGGCGGGCAGGGTTCCGGCTTCCTGTTGCAGAAATTGCAGGAGTTGACGTTCGGCGGCGGTGAGGGGGGCGTTGCGGGCCAGGTGGGCCATAAGCCAGGCGGTTTCGCTGGGGTCTATCGCTGCAGCTTGCGCTGCCTCTGCGGCGTCGGCGGCGTTACGAGCATGGGCCTCCCGCTCATCGAGACCAATGGCGCTGGTGAAAGCATCGTGCACATTGGCTTTGCCGGCAAAAAAACCGCCGAACATGCTGCCTATAAAATCGCCAAAGCTGGATGGGGCGTTTTCAAATTTTTCCACTTCGAGCTTGTCTTTGGCGCTCTGCGTCCAATGATAGGCAATGCCCATCAGGTAATTGCCAATGGCTTTGGCAAAAAAATCGCCAAAGGCCGGATTGCTTGCGGCTTGCCCGCTGGCATGGACGATTTCAAACAGGCTTTCGGCGGAGGCCCGCGAAACGTGCAGGCTGCTTTCCGGCGTGGCGGCATAAACGGCAATTTTCAGGGCATCGATATATTTGTCGGCGGGCGCGCCCTGACCGTTGGTGCCAACAATGACCTTTTCGATCTCACTCACCGTGAAGGCCGCCAGGCTGGCCGGAACCGAGATGGCATAGCGGATAATGTCGGTCAGCATTTCAAATTCGGCATTGTTCGAAAGGCCAGTGCCAATATGGCCCATCAGCCAGTCGGCATCTGCTTGCGTGATATATTTGGCAGGATCAGGCTGATTGACCAGTAAATCGGTGGCTGCCATCGCCAGAAGGTCTGCAAATTCAGGGGATTGGCCATTGGGAGTACGCCCCAGTGCCAGCAAGTTCTCAACATCGGCGCGCGAGACGGAAGGTTTGGCATAAATCTCCCGGCGGAGGGCGAGGATTTCACTATTCTCAACGGAATCTTCCTGCGGCGAACTCATAGGTTTTTTCCCCATATTTCTGTCATCGGCAAGATTATGTCTGCACTTGATTGATATTTCCTGAACATCCCCGGGCTTGCAGGCTTCATCATCGATATGAAATCCTTGCAGAGTTGGGCAATACACGCCCCGCGCAGCATTGCATTGCGCGTTGCCTTGGCGAAGGGGTCGCCTATGCCCGCGGCCTGGCTCAGATCGGGCGAGTAGCGCGGCGCAGCCATTTGGCTTCGCGGGCGTCAAGGTGGGAGGCCAGACGCTTGTAAACCGCGCTATGGTAGTGGTTGAGCCAAGCGCGTTCGGACGGGCTCAGGCGGCTGGCCACGACGAGGCGCAGGTCAATGGGCGCATAGCTGATCGTGGTAAAACCCAGCATGTCGCGCTCGGCACCCTTGATCTTGGCCGGGGTCACCAAAATCAGGTTCTCGATGCGGATACCAAAGCTGCCGGCCTTGTAATAGCCGGGCTCGTTGGAGATCAACATGCCGGGCAGCAGCGGCACATGGCCCATTTTGGAGATGCGCTGCGGCCCCTCGTGCACGCTTAAATAAGAGCCGACACCGTGGCCGGTGCCATGGTCAAAATCGAGCCCAGCCTGCCAGAGATACTGGCGCGCCAGCACATCCAGTTGCGCGCCGGACGTGCCCGGCGGAAACACGGCGCTGGCAATGGCAATATGGCCTTGCAGCACGCGGGTGAAGCGGTCGGCCATCTCGCGATCCGGCCGGCCAACGGCGATGGTGCGGGTGATGTCGGTGGTGCCGTCCTCATATTGCCCGCCCGAATCGATGAGAAACAGGCCGGGGCCGATCGGGCGGTTGCTGGCCATTGTCACGCGATAATGGGGAATGGCCGAATTGGGGTCGGCGGCGGCAATGGTGGGGAACGATATGTCCTTCAGCTTGCCGGTTTCGCGCCGGAAGTGCTCCAGTGCCTGCGCCGCATCCATCTCAGAGAGCTGGCTTTGCTTGACGGCGCTGTCAAACCAGCACAAAAACCGCACCATGGCGATGCCGTCGCGCAAATGGGCGGCTTTGGTGCCGGCGATTTCCGTCGGGTTCTTGGTGGCCTTCATCAGGGTGATCGGGTCAGCCCCCAAATCGGCGAGGCCGCCAGCGGCGCGCAATTGCGTGACCAGGGCCGAGGCTGCGGTGGCATTATCGAGACGGATTCGCTTGCCGGCTTTGCCAAGCTCGCGCAATTGCACCTGCAATTGATCCGGGCTCGCCAGATCGGCCACCGCCTGCAACGCCGCCTTGAGGGGCGCGGATAATTTGTCGGCTCCGGCAAACAATGTGGCGCGGCCATGCCGGGGAATGAGGGCATAGCCCAGCAGCAGCGGCGTATGGGCGAGATCGGAACCGCGCAGGTTGAAGGCCCAGGCCAGATTATGCGGGTCCGAGACCAACAGGGCGTCGCAAGTGCCAAGACCTGCCGCGATGCGGGCCAGTTTACCGGCGCTCGCTTCGCCCGCGAATTTGGGCTTGTGGATATTGGCGCTGCCATGGGGCGGGGCGGGACGATCCTGCCAGATGGTGTCAATCGGGTTGCCAGCAAGCGCGACAAGGCTCGCGCCGCAAGCTTCCGCCGCCTTTTCAAAACGGTCAACCTGCGCTTGCGTGTGAAGCCGGGGATCGAATCCAAGTTTCTGGTTGGATTGGAGATTTTTCTCAATCCATGCTTCAGGCGTTACTTCAGCAATCGCCTGCGGGGTGATGATGGCGGTATCCACATCCTCGTTGACCTGCAAGGTATAGCGGCCATCGACAAAAATGGCGGCTTTGTCCTGCAATACGATGGCGATGCCGGCGGAACCGCCAAAGCCGGTCAACCAGGCGAGGCGCTCGTCACAGGCGGGAACATATTCGTTCTGGTGCTCATCCGCCCTTGGGATGATGAAACCATCCATGTCCAGTTCGCGCAATTTTGTGCGCAGGGCCCGGATGCGGGCGGGCGAGGCGGCGCGTTGCGAGGTGACGCTAAAGGACTGGAACAGGCTCTCAAACATCATCATATCCACGCCGCAGGCGCGCCCGCTTTTGCAGCAAAAGGGTTTGCCACCCTTCCACTTGCAATTGGCGAACCAGATAGAATTGCTGACCCCGGTAGGCGGCCAATACCCCGGCAACATCGCCCGCCAGCAGTCCGGAAAGCACCAATTGCCCGCCGCGTGCCGTGACCTTGGCCAGAGCCGGTGCCAGTTGCCGCAACGGTTTGGCGAGTATGTTGGCAAATACCAGATCAAAGTGATGCGGGTGACGCAAGGCCGCGTGGCCGATGCCAGTGGCATGGATGGGATGTAGCCAGGGGCGCGCATTATTGGCAATGGCATTGGCACGCGCCGCCGTCACGCAGGTTTTGTCGATATCGCCGGCGATGACCGGCGTGCGCAGGATGCGGGCCGCTGCCAGGGCGAGAACGCCGGTGCCAGTGCCAACGTCCAAAATATATTGGGGACGGCGGGTTTTCAAAATCGAATTGAGCAGCGTAAGGCAGCCGCGCGTGGTGCCGTGATGGCCAGTGCCAAAGGCCAGCGCCGCTTCAATCTCCAGCGCGATTTCATGGGCGCGGGCGCAGCCGCGATCATGCGCGCCATGCAGCACAAAGCGGCCAACCCGCACCGCCGGCAGGCCCTCGAGCGAGCGGGCGACCCAATCGGCCTGATCGACGGTGGAGAAACTGACCGTGGCCGCTTGGTCACCCATCGCCTTTGCCACCATTTCGCGCAAAGTGGGCTGGTCAGGGGGCGTTTCGAAAAAAATCTCGACCGCCCAATGCGTGACGCTCCATTGCGGCACGGGCGTTTCGATTTCGCTCATGGTGATGGCGGTATCAAAGGGGTCCAGAATTTCGCTGGCAAGATCGGTGATGGCCTGAGCCTGCGCCTCGGAGCAGACAACCCGCATCATGGTGGTTGCGGTGTCGGGCGGGGTGGGCAAGGAAGAGCTATTGTGTTGCAGGGACATTGGACTAGACTATCATTCCAGTTTCACCCTGTCACGCCATGCCGAGGCGAATGAGGCAAAACATTGGATCGTAAATTCTGGAAAAAGACCTTCGCCCTGCTGGTGTTGCTCGCGGGGTTTGCGGGCGGGGTCATGCCTTTGGCGCAGGGCGACGAGGATGCGCCCAATTCATCGCCGGTGTTGGCTTATGGCGACCGTGACCGCACCTGCATCGAGTGGAACAACGCCTGCCAGTTGTGCAAACGGGGGGTCGATCAAGCGCCGGTTTGTTCGACGCCGGGCATTGCCTGCACGCCGGGGCCGATTGTGTGCAGCAAGCGCCAATAGGCTTCAGGCAGCGGCTTCATCGCAATTGGGAAGATCGGCCGGCGTCATAACCATTACGCGGTTGCGGCCGCTGTTCTTGGCTTTGTAGAGCAATTCATCGGCGGATTTCATCAATTCCTGAACATTGCTGCAAAGGGTTGCGGCTTGTGCAACGCCGATGCTGACCGTCAGTTCCATCGGTTTGCCGTTGACCAGCAAGGGATTGGCTTCCACTCTGCGACGGATGCGGTCCGCCAGAATGGTTGCGCCTTCTATCGCGGTATCGGGCAGCAAAAGCACGAATTCTTCGCCGCCAATGCGGGCGGCCAGATCGGTGTTGCGTTTGCTGTCGCGGCAAATGTTGGCGACATGGCAAATGGCGCGGTCGCCGATGTCATGGCCAAAGCGGTCATTGACCGCCTTGAAGCGATCGATGTCGAGGATGATGACGCATAACGGGGTTTGCTCGCGCTTGGCCCGTTCGAAATCGCGGTCGGCGATCAGATTGAGTTGGCGCCGGTTGGCAAGGCCGGTCATTCCGTCGAGGTTGGCGAGTTCCTCCAGACGCTCGGCTTCTTCCACCATATCGGTGACATCGGTGTAATTGAGCATGCGGCCACCGTCCGGCAGCACGCCGCAGGTGAAGCGGATCTTCTTGCCACCGGCAAGTTTCAGCAAAACTGGCAGCGGATTGCCCGAGCGCACGAAGGCCATGCGCTCATTATGGGTGGTTTCGCGTTGCGAATCTTCGATTTCGTAAGCACCGCCGTAAAGCGCGCGCCGCACCACTTCTGAATAATGCGGCTTGGTGCCGATAAAGCCGGGCAGAAAGCGAAACAGGCGACGGAAAATCTGGTTGGCAAATTGCATGTTCATGTCGCCGTCGAGAACGGCGATGCCGTCCTTCGAGCAATCCAGGGCTTCGCGCAGGGAGCGCAATTCGAGGCCGGCCTGATGCGCAACCACGCGGGCATGGGCGGCGCGGCGGAGCAATGAGCGGATGAGATGCAGCACGAGGCCCGAGGCCAGCGCGCAGAATGGCAGGACCATGATCGCAAAATGCTGGGCAAGAATGATCCCGGAGGTTGGCCCGCTGACACTGCGAAACATGATGCTCGAATAGAGTGCAAAGAAAGTGGCAATGGCGAGGCCGATCAGGGCGGCTCCAGCTGCCGATTCATAGCCGACAACGAATGAAACGATGAGGCAATAAAACGGCAATGCCACGCTGGTCGGGTCAATCAAATTGACGACACCGAACAAGATCATGGTCAGCAGCGGCAAAACATATGGAATCTTGTTTTTCAAATTGCAGCTTCCTTTTGGGCAATAGGTGCACAGCTAGGACATAAAAATATCTTAAGCTGGCCCGCAGGCCCCGGGGGAAGGCATCAACAAAGCAAAAACGACCTTAATGCTTTGACACCAAATCCGCTGGATTCAAGAAAATGGGATCAAAAACCAAGGAAAGTGCCGTTCTTCAGGCGGTCTCGACAAACGAGTCCATGACCATCTTTCGCCCCGCGCGGTCAAAATCGACGGTGAGCTTGTTGCCGTCAACGCTGGCAATCGTGCCATTGCCGAATTTGAGATGCAGGACGCGGTCGCCCGTCGAAAAATGGGAGGCGTGGATTGTCTTGGCGATGACTTCGCCCTCCAGCAATTTTGGGCCGTAGGCTGTGGCGGAAGGCGTGCTGCGGTTTTGCTGGGCGCGCTGCCAGCCCGGGGTGGCGTAGGGCGAGGCGAAACGGTCCATGTTGGAAAAGCGCGAGGGCGTGTAACCGCCATAGCCAGAACCGTGGCTGGATTCGACCACATCGACATGGTCACCCGGCAATTCATCAATAAAGCGCGACGGCACTGTGGTTTGCCAAAGGCCACGAATGCGGCGATTGGTGGCAAAATACAATTTCAGCCGCCGTTTGGCGCGGGTAAGGCCGACGTAAGCCAACCGCCGCTCTTCCTCCAGGCCAGCGCGGCCCTGCTCATCCAGGGAGCGCTGGTGCGGAAACAGGCCTTCCTCCCAGCCGGGCAGATAGACGGTTTCAAATTCAAGGCCCTTGGCGGCGTGCAGGGTCATAATCGAGACACGCGCCTCGCCACCTTTCTCAGCCGAGTCCATGACCAGCGAGATATGTTCCAGGAAGGCTGTCAAATCCGGGAAAGGCTCCATCGAGCGCACCAGTTCCTTCAGGTTCTCCAGCCTTCCGGCGGCCTCGGCGGTCCGGTCCTTCTGCCACATGTCGGTATAGCCCGATTCCTCCAGAATGGTTTCGGCCAGTTCGTGCTGGGGTTTTTGCTCGGCCAATTGCCGCCAGCGGTCAAAATCACCCAGCAGGGCGCGCAGGGTCTGGCGCTGCTTGGGTTTGAGTTCCTCGGTCTCCACAAGGATTTGTGCCGATTGCATCAGCGGTATTTGCGCGCGGCGGCCGTAATCATGCAAAATCTGGATGGTGGCGTCGCCAAGTCCGCGTTTGGGCACGTTGGCGATGCGCTCGAAGGCAAGGTCATCGGCCGGTTGCGCGACGCAGCGCAGATAGGCAAGCGCATCACGAATTTCCGCGCGCTCGTAAAAGCGCGGGCCACCGATCACGCGGTAGGGCAGGCCGAGTGTGACAAACCGCTCCTCGAATTCGCGCATCTGAAACGAGGCACGAACCAGAATGGCGATTTCATCGAGGCTGGCCTTGGCGCGCTGCAATTGCTCGATGTCTTCACCGATGGAGCGGGCTTCTTCCTCCGAGTCCCAAACTCCGGTGACGCTGGGCTTGTCGCCATTTTCGCCGTCCGTGAACAGGGTTTTGCCAAGCCTGCCCTGATTTTGCGCGATCAAATGCGATGCGGTCGCCAGAATATGCCCGGTGGAGCGATAATTGCGCTCCAACCGGATCACCTTGGCACCGGGGAAATCCTGCTCGAAGCGCAGGATATTGTCGACATCGGCCCCGCGCCAGCCGTAAATGGACTGGTCGTCATCCCCTACGCAACACAAGTTGGCGCGCTCGCCGGGCTTGGTCTGGGCGAGCAAACGCAGCCACATATATTGAACGCCATTGGTATCCTGGTATTCGTCCACCAGCAAATAACGAAAACGACGTTGATAATCGGCGAGAATATCCGGATTTTCTTTGAACAGGCGCAGGCACTCCACCAGCAGGTCACCGAAATCGGCGGCGTTGAGCTGTTTCAGGCGCGCTTGATAATGGGCGTAAAGCTGAATACCCTTGCCGTTGGCATAGGCTTCGCCCTCACCTTTGGGCACTTGCCCCGGTGTCAGGCCTCGATTCTTCCAGGCGTCGATCTGGAAAGCCAGCGCACGCGCCGGCCAGCGCTTGTCGTCGATGTTCTCCGCCTGCAACACCTGCTTGATGAGGCGGATCTGATCATCGGTATCCAGAATGGTGAAACTGGATTTGAGACCCACCAATTCGGCATGGCGGCGCAAAATCTTGGTGGAAATGGCATGGAAGGTGCCAAGCCATGGCATGCCTTCGGCCACCGGCCCGGCCAGATGCACCACACGCTCGCGCATCTCGCGCGCCGCCTTGTTGGTGAAGGTAACGGCGAGAATCTGATGCGGCTGGGCGCGGCCAAGGGCAATGATATGGGCGATGCGGGTGGTGAGCACACGGGTTTTGCCCGTGCCGGCACCTGCCAGCACAAGCACCGGGCCATCAAGGCTCTCGACGCCTTCCCGCTGCTCAGGATTCAGGCCATCAAGGTAGCGCTGCGGCGTGGCGCGCGAGGCCAAGCCACCGGGGCGGGGCGTATAGGGTTGGGCGGGTTCAACGGCGGCCATGATGCGACATCCGGAGAAACGGTGACCATTCAAAACGAATCATCCCGCTAATGTGGGGGTTCACAGGCGATTTGTCGAATGGTTGCGTGATGACTTCATGCCCCGGTAAAGCGTGGCAGCCGCTTTTCGGCGAAGGCCTGCTGACCTTCGCGGTAATCGTGGCTCTCGTAGCAATCTACTATGGCCTGCACCACGGCTGGCGTGGCAGCGGGCGCCATGGCATTTTCGAAGGCGGTGAGGGCGCGTTTGGCGGCACGCATCGACAGGGGCGCATTCTGGGCGATGTTGGCGATGAAAGCCGCCACCGCGCCATCAAATTCCGCAGCGGAATAGACATGCTGGACAATGCCCAGCGCTTTGCCACCGGACGCATCAAAACTGTTGGCGGTGAACAGAATTTCAGAGGTTGCCGCCAGCCCGAGACGGCGGGCGAGCCGTGAGACGCCCTGCATCGAATAGCCAATGCCAAGGCGCGCGGCCGGCAGGCGAAATTTGGCGTCGGCGCGGGCAAGGCGCAGATCGCAGGTCATGGCAAGACCCAGGCCCCCGCCATAACAAATGCCCCTGATCAGCGCCAAAGTTGGCTTTTCAGCGTTGGCGAGGGCGGTTTCAGCAGCTTCGACGGCAAGGTCATAGGCTTCAACGGCAGCCGCGCCGGAGCGCTCCACCTTGAACCTTGAAATATCGGCACCGGCGCAAAAGGCTTGGTCCGGCGCACCCTCCAGCACAATCGCGGTCACATGCGGGTCGGCGACTGCGGTTTCCACCAGCGCCGGAATCGCGCGCCACATGTCCAAAGACATGGCATTCAGCCGCGCGGGGGAGTCGATCACCAGTCTTGCGACGCCCTGCGCAACTCCATAAACAATCTTGCCTTCCAAAGCGCATCCTCCCCGGCCCAAACATTGCGGATGTTATGGACGAGCCGACGCCGCGAGACAAGCAATGCGTGGCAAAGCGGCGATTTCGGTTATTGGGTTTCCAGTTCGGCGTTTTGTGCCAGGAGCGCGATTTTGAGCTTTTGCAGGGCACGAACCTCGATCTGGCGGACGCGCTCCTTGGAAATACCCATCTGCTCGCCCAACACTTCGAGGGTGACACCCTCCTCTTTCAACCGGCGTTCCTGAACGATGCGCAATTCACGCGGGTTCAGGGTCTTGAGGGCAACATTGAGCCAGACTGAGCGCTTCGAGGCATCCATATCTGCCTCGACCAATTCATCGGCGCGGGGCTGGCCATCGACAATGTAATCCACACGCTCCTGCGTCTCATTCTCGCCGTTGGGACTAAGCGGTGCGTTCAGTGAAATATCGCCACTCGACAGACGCAGGTTCATCCAGGCCACATCGGTTGGCGATACACCAACGGCGTCCGCAATGGCTTTGAACACCGCATAGGTGCCTTCGTTGGACTGCGAAAGCCGGGCACGCAGACGCCGTAAATTGAAAAACAATGCCTTTTGTGCGGAACTGGTGCCACCGCGCACGATCGACCAGTTGCGCAGCACAAAATCCTGAATCGAAGCGCGAATCCACCAGGTTGCATAGGTTGAGAAACGCACCTCGCGATCGGGGTCAAAGCGTGCTGCCGCTTCCAGCAGGCCCACGTGGCCCTCCTGCACCAAGTCGGAAAGCGGCAATCCATAATTGCGGAATTTGACCGCAACCGAAATCACGAGGCGCATATGCGCTTCGGTCAACGCGTGAAGGGCCGCCTGATCCTTGTTTTCTTTCCAGCGAACGGCGAGCTGGTGCTCTTCCTCCCGCTCGAGAAACGGAGCCTTCATTGCTGCTTTGACGAACTGGCTTCCTATGCCGGATAATTGTGCCATCACCCGCTCCTGACGCAAATGCCCGTCCATCGCCATCGCGAATTCTGCGGGATTGAATCATGTTACGAAGCGGTGCGCGAACTGGATCATTGCGGGTGCAGATTTTTTAATCGGCGATCAATTTATAGGCGGTGCCAGGTTGCAGGCTCTCTTGACTGCCAAGGCCGTTGAGCATGCGGAAATAGTCCTGCGGACGATCCTGCACCACCATTCGCGCTGCCAAACTTGCCACTGTGTCGCCGGTTTGCGCGGTCACCAGCACAATGTGCGGGTGGCGGATATTGCCGGTTTCGTCGTTGGTGAGGCGATGAAAGGAAGCGATAGAGGTGAGAAATTCATTGTCCTGGGCGGGGGTGAGGTCACGGGTGGCAAATATCATCCGATAGACATCCGTGCCAAACCGGATCGCAGCGACACGGAAACTCCATTGCCCGCCGCTGGCCGTGGCTGTGGCAACCGGGAGGCCGTTGCTGGTGCCATCGCGGATGGAGGCGGGGTGCAGGCCATCCAGCCAGCCTGAACTCAAATAGCTTTTCAGGCTGGTATCAAAGGGCAGGTGCACGCTATCGAGTCGCACCGCCGCGCGCCCGCCATTGGCGATACCCAGCAGCGCTTTCGGGCTATTCTCCAGCACAAAATTGTCAGGCGCGGTAAAGCCAAAATCCAGTTTTGGATGGATGAATTTATTGCCGCGCACAAAGCCCTCGGCGGGGTCGTCGCCAAATTCCATGCCGTTGATGGCGGCCAGATAAGCGGTGCGGTCGCGCTTGCCAATGCCAGGGGCGGCAATGCCACGCGCTTCCCGGATGGCGGTGTCGATGCGCTCCGGCGTGCTCGGATGGGTGGCCATAATGTCGGGGTGATTGTTTGAGCTCTTCTTGCCCACCAAAGCCGCGCGCAGGCTGGTTGAATTTTGCAGGCTGGTCAGAAACCGCGCCGCCGCATAGGGATCATAACCCGCGCGGCCGATGACATTGATGCCAATTTTATCGGCTTCCAGCTCTTGCTGGCGCGAAAAGCTGGCCAGTGCCTCTTCGGAGCGCTGGGCAACCACTTTGCCTTTTTCGTGGTTTTCGATGATTGAAGTGGCTTTGGTGATCAATTCCGAGCGCTTCTCGAATTCTTCGCGCTGGGCGGCATGGTGCGCGGTGACATGGCCGATTTCATGGGCCATGACGGCGCCAATCTCCGACGTGTCATTGGCCAGCGCCAGCAGGCCGCGCGTGACGAACAAATCCCCCGACGGCAGGGCGAAGGCGTTGACAACCGGCGAGTTGAGAATGGTGATGCGGTAGGGTTGTGACGGATTGGGCCCGACGCGGGACAAGGTGACCAGCACGCTGTCCAGATAGTCCTGCGCCGGTCGCCAATCATAGATGCCACCAAAGGCTGCCACCATCTTCTGGTCGACGGCGGGTCTGGGTTTGGGGGGATTGACCGGCTTTGGCGCGGGTGCAGGCTGGGGCAATGCCACTTCCATGACCCGGTTGCCATCGGCACCAATGCCAAGGCAACCCGACAAAAGCAGGGGTAGGGCCAGCGTGATAGCGGCCTTGGCGGATCGCCGGTATAGCTTGGGGTGCCTCACTTGCATTGTCATCCAGTTTATTATGCCCATTACGAACTTGTCATAACCCTAACATCCCGGGCGCTCAATTTCCATTATCGGATTTCACGCCGGGAGTGGGTGGCCCTGCGGCCAGCGCGTCTGTTACCTCAACCTGGGCGGGCCCGGCAATTTCGATTTGCGGGCCAAAGCGCATGGACAGGCGTCCGCGCACCCGAATGACATGTCCAGGCAGGGCGCTTGGCGGTAGGTTTGCATGGGCAAAGGCCTTCATGTCCGGTTTAAGGATAATGGCCGCCAGATCATGGAATTTTCGCGGGCCAAACCGGATATAGGTGCGATAGCCGACCGTTTGCACGCTCACCACCCGGCCGCGAACGACAATGTCATGGCCGCGCAGGCCCTTGAAGGCATCGGGGCGGCTGGCATCGACTTCGGCGTGGTCGTCGTCGCTCCATATGCCAAGGCCATCGCGGCGCGCCAGCGTTTCACTTGCCAGAAATTCATCGCGACAGGGCATGACGGCCCGCGCCCATACTTGCGCGAGGCCGGCCTGCAGCAAGCGCGCTTGCACCGATTGCGTGCCCGAACCCGCTTTCGCGACATGGACAATGGCCGGCACGCGCCGCCAGCGATCCAGTCCGGCCTGGGTTGCATCAATGGCGACTTTTTGCCCGACCAGATTGTCCTGCAACCATTTGCGGGCAAGGCGGCCAAAATCCTGACCGCGTGTGTGCCAATCGGGTATTTCGATCCCGGCGAGCTGAATGCGGCGGCCACCGTTGAGTTGCAGGGCCAAGTGCGGCGTGATCGCGCTGACGAGCCCAGCCTGCGTTTCCTGCCCGGCACCGCAGGCGCGCTGCGGCATTTGCGCCAGCGCCGACGCCTGCCAGAATCCACAAACCAACAAGGCAATACCTGCGACCCGCAATTAACCCACCCCCATTTTACCTGCAATCTTTCGCATAGCTGACATGACGCCAAGATGAACCAGAATTGCGAATTGACATTGTGGGGATGCAGGCTATTGCAACGCTTATTGTGCACGGAGGCCAAAGCATGAGTGATAACCCGCCGGATCGCCTGTCGATTCATCCCGGCAATCCGCATTATGACAGCGCCGTTCTTGAGCGCGGCGTTGGTGTGCGCTTCAAGGGCGTCGATAAAACCAATGTCGAAGAATATTGTGTGAGCGAAGGCTGGGTGCGCCTCGCGGTTGGCAATGCCAAGGATCGCGCCGGTAATCCGATGACAGTGAAACTTTCCGGCCTGGTAGAACCTTATTTCCAAACACCGGCAGGCGAGGCGGAGTGAAGCCGCTCTCCTACGCGCAAAATATGGAAGACATGCAATTGGCCCATGCTCTGGGGGAGCGCGTGGGCTTTTATCTCGATATCGGGGCGGGGCACCCGATTGCGGACAATGTCTCCTTGTATTTTTATGAACGTGGTTGGCGGGGACTGGTGGTGGAACCACAACCCGAGCTTGCCCGGCTCTATGCCGCATTGCGGCCGCGCGACGGTTGTGTTCAGGCGTTGATTGGCCAAAGCAGCGGTGTGGCGGATTTCCACGTTTTCAGCACCTATCACGGCCTTTCGACCATGGTGGAAGCCCATGCAAAAGCGGCCGCGCAATTGGGTGAGGCAGCGACAACCCAGCAATTGCCAGTGCAGACCCTGGCGCAATTATGCGCGGATCATCAGGTCGGCGAGATCGATTTTCTCAAAATTGATGTCGAGGGGGCCGAAGCCGACGTGCTGATGGGCAATGACTGGTCGCGCTACCGGCCCAAAATCATTGTCGCGGAAGCGATTGCACCCGGCACGCAGGCACCTTCGCATCAGGCTTTTGAGCCATTTTTGCAAGCGCAGGGCTATCAGTTTGTTTTATTCGATACACTGAACCGATTTTACGTGGCCCAGGAATGCCCCGAGATTATCGCGCGGTTTGACGGCACACGCATCGATTGGGGCATTGCGACGCATATGTATGAAATAGGCCGCGCGCCGGAAAATGCCCGGCACCCAGACCATGCGCTCGCCAACACTCTGGCGCAAGGGCTTTGGGCCAGCCTGCCGCACATGCCGCGCGAATGGCTGGCGCAGCTTATTCTGCGCGGTGAGGGAAAAGCGCCGGACGCGCCAGCCATTGCCGCGCTTGCCACGGCCCTTGACGGGGAGGCGATGCGGCTTGGGCTCGGGCGGATAGCCGCAGGCTATGATGGCGGGCAAATTTACCCATCGGCAAAGGGCGAATAGATCGCGCCCAGAACGCGCGGGCCAAGGGCACCGGTGACAGCCGGCAGGTTGCCGGGCGCGTGTTCCATCCGGCGCTTGGCCAGCCAGGCGAATGCCAGCGCTTCGACGTGCATCGGGTCGACGCCGGCCGTGAGGGTGCTGGCGACTTTGATGGGGGCGAGGGCGCTGCGCAGGCCCGCCATCATCGCGCCATTCAGCGCACCACCGCCACAAACCAGCACTTCGCCGGGATTATTGGGGCGAATGGCGGCAGCCGCGCTTTCAACGGTCAGGGCGAGCAGCGTCGCCTGAACATCCTGCGGTGCATGGCGCTCCGGTGCAAAGCCATGCAGCCAAGCTGGCGAAAACAGGTCGCGTCCGGTGCTTTTGGGCGGTGCAAGGTGGAAAAAACGTTCGCGCAGCATGGCCTCCAGCAGCTCAGGGATGACCGAGCCGCTGGCCGCGAAAGCGCCATCATTGTCGAAGCGGCCACCTCTATGGGTCTGGTGCCAGTAGTCGAGCAAAAGATTGGCAGGGCCGGTATCATAGCCGATGACAGCAGCGGGCGGCGCTGCCAGCAGGCTGATATTGGCAATGCCACCGAGATTCAGGATCACCCGTGTCGGGGACAGGCCGAAAATATCGGTATGAAAGGCGGGCACCAATGGCGCGCCATGCCCTCCGGCGGCAATATCGCCGGAGCGGAAGTCGCAGATTGTGGTGATGCCGGTTTTCTCGGCGAGGCGTGCCCCATTCAGCAATTGCAGGCTGTAGCCGAGATCCGGGCGGTGGCGCACGGTCTGGCCATGGGCACCGATAGCGCTGATGGCATGGGGCGCAAGGCCGGAGTCGCGCAGCAATTGCGTAACCGTTGCCGCATAAAGATCGGCGATTTGGTTGGCGACGACCGCAGCGCGGCCCAATTCATTGTCGCCGGGGCGGTTGAGGGCGAGGCTTTCGGCGCGCAGCTCATCGACAAAGGGCAGGGTTACGCTGGCGATGACCGCGATGCCTTGGTTATCGAAGCGTGCCAATACCGCATCAACGCCGTCCATTGAAGTGCCGGACATTATGCCGATATAGCATGGAGCCTGCGTCATTCACCCATCCTCTTGTCTGCCAGCACCGATTGGAATGGTCGGCAGCTGAAGAATGCGGGGAATTTCTTAAATAGTCGACCAATGGCGCGCATTGTCGCCGCGTATGTGTTAGGCACGGGGCATTGTTTATAACCGATCCAAATCATGGCCAATGTAATGAGCGAAGCTGACATACTCGATGAAACCCTGGTGGGCGATGCCGAGACCCAAATCATACCTGGCGTCTTTACCAGCGGCAGCGTGATGCGTCATGTGCTGGTGATGGCTCTGACCAGTGGCATCGGCCTCATGGCGATTTTTCTGGTGGATGTGCTTTCGCTGCTTTATGTTTCGCGGCTTGGCAGCGAGGTCAAAATCGCGGCGGTCGGCTTTGCCTCGACCATATTATTTCTGGCTATTGCCAGTTCCATTGGTTTCATGATCGCGATTTCTGCACTGGTTTCGCGCAGCATCGGCGCGGGCGATGAAGTTGCAGCGCGGCGCATGGCGGCTTCCGGAATTGTATGGACCGCGATTGTCAGCGCCGCCATTGCTATCGTTTTATACCTTGCCAAGGACGCGATTCTGACTTCGCTGAATGCCAAGGGTGAAGCCTTCACGATTGCATCCGCCTACCTCGATTTCACCCTTCCTTCCAATATATTGATGTCTGTGGGCGTTGCCTATTCGGGGATATTGCGGGCGGCGGGGGATGCCAAACGGGCGATGTATGTGACGCTTGGTGGCGGCATTGCCACGGCTTTCATTGACCCGCTGATGATATTTGGCTTGCATTTTGATGTGATGGGCGCGGCCTATTCAACGGTGATCGCCCGATTGATCTTTTGCCTGATCGGTTATCATGGTGCAGTCATGAAGCTTGATCTGGTGGCGCGCCCGCGCATGAAAGATGCGTTGCAAGACCTGAAACCGTTGATGACCATTGCGGTGCCGGCCATTCTCACCAATCTGGCCTCGCCGGTTGGCAGCGCCTTTCTGGCTTCGACGGTTGCCAAATTTGGCGATTCGGCCGTGGCTGCCGGGGCGGTGATTGACCGGGTGACCCCGCTGGCATTTGGCGGCATGTTTGCGCTTTCGGGCGCCATCGGGCCAGTGCTGGGGCAGAACTGGGGGGCGGGCCTGTTTGAGCGGATGCGGCGAACGCTGCGCGATGCTTATGTGATCGGTTTCATTTATGTGCTGTTGACATGGGCGCTGCTGGTGCTGGCGAGCGGGGCCATCATCCAGATTTTTGATCTCAATAGCGAAGCCGCTCATATCGTGCGGGTTTATTGTCTGGTTTCGGGGGTGGGCTGGCTTGGTCTGGGTGCGCTGTTTGTGGCCAATGCTTCGTTCAACAATCTGGGCGCACCGATGCGGGCAACGCTGTTCAACTGGGGACGGGCAACCTTGGGCACGATTCCATTTGCCACCTGGGGCGCAGCCCATTACGGGCCGCTTGGCGCGATGATGGGGGTGATGGTCGCTGCCTTGTTGTTTGGCACGGTTGCCAGTTTCTCGGCTTTCGCGGTGCTCAACAAGGTCGTGCATGGAAAGCTGCCGCAAATCAGGCGGGGATGATAGCGCAAGCTGGCATGATCCGTTCGCGCTGACATGGGCGCGGCGGCGGTCAACCTGTTGCGATGGCTGACTTGCCAATTCACGGTTTTTCCACAAGATGACGGATGCCAATATGGCGCAGGAAACGCAGGCGCAAGCATGACACAAAAAAAAACCAATAGGCCAAACGCTCACCGCCGGCGCAATCAGATCCGTCTGGGTGGGCGCTTGTTTGAGATGGAAGGCGTGTCCAAGCGGTATTTTCGCGATTTCAGCCATCGGGCGCTGACGACTTCCTGGCCGAATTTCATTGGTTCGATTGCGGTTTTGATTGTCATGATCAACGCCGCCTTTGCCCTGCTTTATTCGCTGGTCGATGGGGCGGTGGCCAATGTGCCCAGTCCGCGTTTTACCTCGCTGTTTTATTTCAGCGTGGAAACCCTGTCGACGGTTGGCTATGGCGACATGCACCCGCAAAGCCAATATGGCCATGTGATTGCCAGCATTGAAAGCTTTACCGGGATTTTCTGCATCGCGGTCATGACCGGTTTGATTTTCTCGCGGTTCTCACTGCCGAAGGCGCGCATTTTATTTGCCAGTTCCATGATCGTCTCACGCCACGAGGGCAAGCGGGTGCTGGAGGCGCGGATCGCCAATGAGCGGCACAATTATATCGTCGATGCGCGCGCGACACTCTGGTTCCTGCGGCGCAAGGTCACCAGTGAGGGGCGCACCATGCGCGGCTTTGACCCATTGCCGCTGCTGCGGGCGGAAAACCCGACCTTTGCGCTGAGCTGGAGCATTTTCCACGTTATTGATGAAGCCAGCCTGTTGCACGGGTTGAGCGAGCGGGATTTCGCCGATATTGACGCGGGGTTTATTCTCAGTGTTACCGGCTATGATGATAGCTCCGCCCAGATTGTGAATGCGCGGCATATTTATTCTTATGGTGATGTGCGCTGGAACCACAAATTCAGCGATATATTGCGCCAGAGCGATGGTGTGACCCATATTGATTACAGCAAATTTCACGATACGCTGGCGCAGGATTAACTTTTTCGCAAGTTTCGTGGCACTCCCGCCATCATTGATCCGGCGTTACGCTGGCAAAGTGGTGTAAATTGCTCTATCCTGAATCGACCTTGCAACGGTGCGCGGGTTTTGCGGATGAGGATGGGGTGTTATGAGTAAAGTCGGCAAAGAAATGGCACATACAGGCAATGGCTCAGCGGAGCCGAATGTCGAGGCCAACACGATTGAGCAAGTTCGTGAGTTGCTGTTCGGGCAGGAGAAGCGCACGGCCGAGCAGCGCCACCGCGAATTCGAGGAAAAGCTTGAAGCCTTGCATGCGGACATGCTTTCCCGGTTTTCCATGCTGGAGAGTCGCCTTGCCGATACCGAGCGGGCGCTGGATCAGCAGCACAATGCGGCTTTGGAGGAAATATCCAACGCCATTACCGACCTTGGTTCGCGCGTTCGCAAGCTTGTGGCCCACGCGCGCGGCAGATAGTTGATGGAGAGCGCGGCGCGCAAACCACAGCTGAATGAGACCCATAGGGGTGCCGCGTCGGGCGATGATATGGATCGCCTCAAAAACCTGCTTTTTTTGCCCGAGTCGCAGCGTCTTGCCAAAATCGAGGCGGCGGTTGCCGCCCTTGACAGTCAGGTGGGGACCCAAGACCGGATGCAGGTGGCGACCGCGCAAGTGCTGGCTGAAGCGCTGCGCAAGGCGGAGGTTTCGGATCACGAGCGGCTTTCAGCGGCCATTGCGCCGCTGGTGGTATCCGTTATTCGCAGCGAAATCACCAATTCCAAAGATATGATGGTTGAGGCGCTATATCCGATCACCGGCCGGCTGGTATCGGCGGGCATAGGCGTGGCCTTTGCTGAAATGCTGGCTGACATCAATGCGCGGCTGGACCGGTTATTGTCGGTCAACCAGTTCAAATTGCGCTATCTGGCGTGGCGAACCGGACGGCCGATCAGCGAACTGTTGCTGGCGCAGGATCAGCATGGCACATTGCTGCGGCTGCTGTTCATGGAGCGGGGCAGCGGGCATTTGCTGGCGCAATGGCAGGCTGATCATGGCACAGATTCGCGCGCGGATCTGGTCAGCGGCATGCTCGCCGCATTGCAAAATTTTGCGCAAACGGCGCTGGGGGATGATCTGGGCCAGTTGCGCACGCTCGACATGGGGGAGCGCCGGATTTACCTGCGCACCTCGGCCAGCCATATCGTTGCGGCTGAATTTGCTGGCATTTTGCAACCCCAGCAATTGCAGCAACTCGATAATGGCTTTTATGATCTGCTGGATGCCAGCGCCGGCGGCGCGCATGGCAATGCGGATGCACTGGCGACTTTTGCGCAAAGCCTGAAGGATCGCGCGCAGAGGCCGCCGGAGCGCAAAAAGCGGGTGTCTCCGCTCGCGATCATTGGCGTGCTGGTTTTGGCTGCTGCGGCTTGGTGGGGTTGGGGTGCGTGGCGTAACTGGCAAAAGAGTGAGGCGATGGAGGCTGCGCTGAGCCAATACCGCTCCGATCATGGGGCATTGGCGGGTTGGCCGCTTAAGGTGGAAACCGACAATCGCGCGCAAGTGGTGCGGGTGGAAGGGCTGGTTCCGGAAGTGGCGGCACGCACGGCCCTGGCGGATGCGCTCGCCAAGGCGGCGGCGCCTTACAAGCTGGAAATGCAGGTGGGCATTGTGGGCGCTGCGGCGCTGGCGCAGCAGAGTGGCGCGCAAGCTGATGCACTTTCCGCGCAATTGCATGCGGGCCAGAGCCAATTGCAGTCGGCGCTTGCCCGGATTGAGAGCGCGCAGACGCAGGCGCAAGGTCAGTTGGACACACTGAAGCAAGGTATCGCGGCTTTGACGGGCGAAGCACAAACGCAGGCGCAGCAACTGGCGCAAACCCAAGCTCAGACGCAACAGATACTGGCGCAAAGCCAAACCCCGCGCGCAAAATTGCAGGCGGCGCTATCCGGGTTTGCCATATTCTTTGATGTCGATGAAAATTTTCTGGACCCCGCTGCGGTCAAGGCCAAATTGGCGCAAATCGTGCCGCTGGCCAAAGCGGCGGGTGGCGTGCGGGTTGTCGGCTATACCGACAATAGTGGTGGTGCGGAATTGAATCACGCCCTTTCGCTGCAACGTGCTCAAGCGGTAGCGCAGGCCCTAATCAAACTTGGCCTGCCCGCTGACCGCATTGTGGAATCGGCGCGGGGGGCCACAAATCTGCTGGCTGATGGCGACAAGACTGTTTCAAGATTGAATCGCCGGGTTGAGATAGAACCGTTGTTTGACGGCGAGGCGGGCAAATGATCCCGTCGGGTCGCCAAAGCGCCAAGGTGATGCTGCTGGGCGACATCGGTGTTGGCAAAACCTCGCTGGCCAAGCGGCTGGTGTTTGACCGGTTCGAGGGCCATTACAAAACCACGATCGGCGTTGAAATCCTCACCCATGACATCCAGCTTTCGGGCGCCTGCAATCACGAGACCATGCGGCTGGTGCTGTGGGATACCGATGGTGACTTTGGCGAGGCGATATTTTCGACGATGTATTTGGCCGGTGCTTTGGGCGCGCTGGTGGTTGCCGACGCCACCCGGCCCGACAGCTTTGCCCGCATGAACGGCTTGCTGCAGGGCTTGGCGACCCACCTGCCAGGACGCCCGAGCGCCGCATTGGTCAACAAGATTGATTTGATCGACCCCGGTTTGGCCATGCCGGATCTGGCCGGATTGCGCAAAGAGGAATTGGCGCGCACCAGCGCCCTCACCGGCGAAGGGGTGATGCCGGTTTTTCAGACCATGGCAGAAGCCATTTGGCGACGGGCACGGTAGCTGGCAAAGCGGCGGGAACAAGGCATGCAGGGCAACAGCGGCACAATCAGAAGCGGGACTGTCGCGCCAGCGCCGGACGTTCGTCTTTTGATGGAGCGGCTTTTGCAGGCGCAGGCCTTTGGCCTGTGTGCGTTTGGCACGAATGGCGTGATTGTTATGCGCGAGGGGTTGCCGGCGAACGTCGGACTGGAGCCGGGTAGTGTCATTGATGATTGGCCAGCCTTTACCGGATTGCTGGATACTTTGCTCGCCCTTCAGCAAAGCGGAGGCAAGCTGGAATTGCCCGCCATTGGTCACAATGGGCTGAAATTTGACATTGCCATTTCGTGGTTCGATGAATTTGGGCTTTTCATCGCCCGGTTCTTCCCCGCGCAGGCGCGTACCAAGCTGGATGCGATGGCGGCGCAGGCCCCGCGCGAGAAGCGGATATTGCTCGAGAAAATCCGTCGCCAGCAGGGCGAAATCGAAGCCCGCAACGAATTGATGCGGCGCTTCATTGCCGGGGTTCCGGCTGCGGTTGCGATGCTGGATGAGCGGCTTCGCTATGTCATGGTGTCTGCGCGCTGGCAGAAGGAACTGGTTCAGGCGGGCGTCGATGTGGCTGGCCTGCGCTTTGGACAGGGGTTTGCGGGCAAAGTCAAACGCTGGGAGGCGGCGCTGCGCCGCCTCGACAAAGCCGCGCTGGGCGGAATCGAAAAGATCGAAGCGGGTGACGGCAAAACCCAATGGCTGCGCTGGGAGCGCGCCGATATGGCAGCGACATCCGCCCACGGCGTGCGCACGCTGCTGTTTGCCGAGAATATCACCGAGGATTTGTTGCAGACCCAGAAATTGCGGGCGCAGGGCCGAAAACTCGCCAGCCTCAATGATGAGATGCGGCGCTTCGCGCTGGCAGCCTCACATGATCTGCGCGCTCCTTTGCGGCAAATTGGTAGTTTTGCGTCGTTCCTGCAGGAGGATCACGCCGCGCAACTGGAGCCGGAGGGGCAAATTTTTGTGGGGCGCATCGAGGCATGTGCGGATCGGATGGGCGGGATGCTGGATGCGCTGCTGCGCTATGCCAAAATCACCCCACCGGAGGGCGCCCCCGGCGCTGTATCCTTGAGCAAGGTGGTGCAGGCGGCGCGGGCCAACTTACGGGCCGAATGGCGCGCAAGCGAGGCGCATATGCGGATGCCGCGCGGCCTGATTGTCATGGGGGATGCCGGCCTGTTGACCATCTTGTTCCAAAACCTGATCGATAACGCCCTCAAATATGCCAACGCGCGACCGTTGCAGATGGCGATTTCCGCCGAACCGGGGCGCGACGGGATGCTGGACTTGAGCTTCGCTGACAATGGCGGCGGCATTGCCCCGGAAAAGCAGGGCAAGGCATTTGATTTGTTTCAGCGCCTAGGTGCGGGCGACGTTGCGGGCAATGGCGTTGGCCTCGCCACTTGCCGAAAGATCGTCGAATTGCAGGGTGGACAAATGCACATTGACCCCGCGTATCAGGGCGGGTTGCGTTTCAAGATGACGTTGCCGATGGCGCGGCGCGAGAATGTGCGGAAAGGCTAGAGTGACGCTTTTTGCGCTGGTCAGACCAGCGACATGGCGCTAAACTTTTGGGCAGGATCAGGAGGAATTTATCCATGTCAGTGCAAATGGAAACGCGCGCCCATGATGGCGGTGTGCAGGCGGTATATGCTGCGCTGGCGGGGCGGTTTGGCAATCGGGCATCGCGCGGTGCGGATATTTTGAATCAGCATGCCCATACGCTCAGTGTCACGCCCAGCCAGCCGCCGGACTTGGTGGTATGGCCACTCAACAGTGCGGAAGTGCAGGAAATTGTCCGGCTTTGCGCGGCGCATCGGGTTCCAGTCATTCCGTTTGGCACGGGAACATCGCTGGAGGGCCATGTCAACGCGCCAATGGGTGGGGTCTGCATCGATCTGTCCAAAATGAACCAGATCGAGGCTGTCCATGCCGAGGATCTTGATTGCGTGGTGCAGCCTGGTGTCACCCGGAAGGCGCTCAACACCCATTTGCGCGATGTCGGCCTGTTTTTCCCGATTGATCCGGGCGCGGATGCGTCGCTGGGGGGCATGGTATCGACGCGCGCCTCGGGCACCAATGCGGTGCGCTATGGCACAATGCGCGACAATGTGATTTCGCTGGAGGCGGTGATGCCCAATGGCGAAATTATCCGCACCGGCAACCGTGCCCGCAAGAGTTCAGCCGGTTATGACCTCGCCCGGTTGCTGATCGGTGCGGAGGGCACGTTGGGTATTGTTACCAAAATCGTGCTTAAATTGCAGGGCATTCCAGAGGCGATTGCGGGGGGCATTTGCCCCTTCCCAAGCGTGCGGGCGGCGTGCGATGCCACAATCGCCACCATCCAGTCCGGCTTACCGGTGGCGCGGATCGAACTTTTGGACGCTTTGCAGGTGAAGGCCTGCAACGCTTATTCAAAGCTTGATATGCCGGAAACGCCGATGCTGTTTCTGGAGTTTCATGGCAGCGAAGCCAGTGTGGCCGAGCAGGCGACAAGGTTTGGTGAAATTGCCGCCGAATTTGGCGCTGGCAAATTTGAATGGGCGACGCGGCCGGAAGACCGCAGCAAGCTCTGGCAGGCGCGTCACGATGTCTATTGGGCAACGCGGGCGATGGCTGTGGGTCTGGAGAGCATTTCCACCGACGTCTGCGTGCCCATTTCGCGATTGGCCGATTGCGTCGAGGAAACCCAGAAGGACATAGCCGCCACCGGCCTGTTCGCCCCGATTGTTGGTCATGTCGGCGATGGCAATTTTCATCTGGGGCTGATGTTTGACCCCAAACTGCCGGGCGAGATCGCCAAGATCGATGCGTTTCTTGGCCGCCTCGTACAACGCGCGCTGGATATGGAGGGCACCTGCACCGGCGAGCATGGCATTGGCCAGGGCAAGGTGAAATACATGAAGCTGGAACATTCGCCAGCGACCCTGAATGTTATGCGCGCGATCAAGGCCAGCTTGGATCCGCTCGGCATCATGAACCCGGGAAAAATGCTGCCCCAAGGCTGAAGCTGCGGCAACATAAGTCTATAATGGCAAAGTCATCGTCATTGGCTTTATGCTATGGTGGATTCCATCTGCCTCGGAACGCTGGAAATTCTCGGTTTGCGTGAGATTTTGACGATAATCGGGTTTGTCTTGGTGGTGCTGTTGAGCGCCGCGCTGGGCGTGCCTTATTTCGTGAACTGGACCGATCACAAGGCGCAATTTGAGGGCCAGTTTGGCCGCATTCTGGCACGTGATGTGCACCTTGAAGGGCCGATCCAATTGCGGTTGTTGCCGATTCCGTCCCTGACGCTGGGGGCGATTGATGTGCCGGGCAATGGCCACGAAAGTGGCTTTTCGGCGCGGGACGTGTCGATGCAACTGGCGGTGATGCCGCTGCTGCAAGGCCAGTTGCAATTTACCCGGCTCGAACTTTTTCACCCCGATGTGCACCTTGTTTTGCAAGCCGATGGCCACCTTGACGTGCCCGAATTTGGCCGCAGCGGCCGCGCGGTGCAATTGGCAAATGTGAAGCTCAAAAGCGGGCGCGTATCGCTGGCCGGGGCCGATGGCCATACGATCTTGGCTTTTCAGGGGGTTGATCTGGATGCCAATGCCGCCTCGCTCAATGGTCCCTATTCGGGCAATGGTGAGGTGACTTTGGCGCGAGGGTCGGTGCATTTTGATTTTGCGACCGGTGAATTGACGCAGCAGGGGCTGGAAATAAAAGGCGACGTGACGGGCGGTGATGGCCTGCCGGATGTGTCGGTTGCGGGCCTGTTGCACACGGCAAAGGATGGGCCCGCCTATATGGGCAAGCTCGATCTGCGGGGCGCAGTGCAACTGGCCTCAGCCGCCGCGCCGCGCTTGTGGCGCGGACAGGGCGAGGTGAATGCCAACTTGCACAGTGCACGCATGGCAAAGCTGGATTTGGTGGTGGGTGAGGGGATTGGTGCGACGCACGCCGAGGGGCCGGTGCGGATTGATTTTGGCAGCCAACCCCGCATTTTCGCGCGGTTGCAATCGCCGCAGATCAATCTCGATTCGGCGATGGGTGCCAAACCCGCGCCGAGCCCTGCGATAAAGCCGCTCAAACTCGACCCGGTTGCGCTGATTGGGCAGGCTATGCCCAATGTTGCCCTGCCGGTGGCGCTGGACCTCGGTTTGAGCAGCAAGCTGGTGATGATGGGCGGGCAGGCCTTATCGGATTTTTCGGCTGAGGTTGGCAGCACTCGAGCTGATCAGTGGCAGGTTAAGGCTGACGTATCCGGCCCTGGGCAAAGCCGGCTGCAATTGAACGGCATGGTAGAAGGCGGCGCGGGGGCGCAATATTTGGGGGACGTCACAGCCAGCAGCGCCGATGCGCCCCTGCTTGCCAAATGGCTCGGCGGGCTTGGCTATAGTTATGGCCAAAGGGCTGCAGAGTTTTTGCAAAATCAGCCATTTGACCGCATTTCCTGGAAAGGAGACACCCGTATTTCCGCCGTGAGCCTTGCCAGCACCGATGTTGCGCTGGGGCTTGACCGCTCGCAACTTCAGGGGGCCTTCGCCTATAGCGCCGCTGTAGGGTCGGCGCCAGCGCGGCTATTTGCGGATTTGCAATCGGGGGTGCTGGATCTTGACCACTTGCCGGACTTGCGCGGCGCGCTGACAGGCAGCGAGGGGCTTGATCTCGCGCTGACGCTGCAAGCGCGTGCGGTGAAGGTGGCGCGCTTTGGCTCCGGCATGGTCGATGCCGGGCGCGTGGATGTCAAATTCAGTCGTGAAGGCAAGGTGCAGCGGCTGGAGCGGTTGCAATTGGATCATCTGGGCGGCGCGAATATCGAAGCGCATGGCCGGTTGGACGCACAGGGTGGTCATGTGCTGGTGCATGTGGATGCGGCGCGATTGGCGGACGGGGCCGATCTGCTGCAAAAAATCGCGCCAAGCGCCTGGACAAAGGCCTTGGCACATCGCGCGCCGGTGCTCTCACCAACCCGTCTCGACCTCGATCTGGCCACCAATGGTGAGGCGCAGGTGCAGGGGCTTTCCATCACCGGCAGTGCCGGCGGCAGCCGGATCGAGGCGCATTTGCAACCCGACGCCAGCCTGGCGCACGGATTGCGTTTGCAAGCCAGCCTTGCGGCACCGCAGGCGGCGCAGATGCTGCGGCAATTGGGGTTTGAGGTTTTGCCGCTGGTGGGGCTGGGCAAGGGCCAATTGCAAATATCGGCGCAGGGAACACTGGCAGAGCCGCTGGATGCGCGCGTTGATGCCGATATTGCGGGTAGCCAATTTCATTTTTCGGGCAAGCTGTCGCCGGATCTGGCGCGGATGCAGGCCGAGGGCAAGGTGCAATGGCGGGCAGCCGATGCCACGCCCTTGTTGCAGGTGGCTGGGCTGACCGTGCCTATGAATGGCAATGCAATGCCGGTGGCGCTGCAAGGGGATGGCAAGGTCGGGGGCGGGGGCTGGCAATTGGCCGGTTTGACCGGGACGCTGGCATCGAATGCGATATCCGGGGCGCTGGCCAGTGACGCTGGCGCGGCAGGTATAACCGGCGCGCTGCATCTGGATCATCTGGATCTGCCATGGCTGGCGTCATTGGTATTTGGGGC
Source organism: Hyphomicrobiales bacterium (assembly GCA_019075865.1). Taxonomy (GTDB): domain Bacteria; phylum Pseudomonadota; class Alphaproteobacteria; order Rhizobiales; family Beijerinckiaceae; genus REEB77. The sequence goes on from JAGXAN010000003.1 coordinate 333,844, forward strand.
AACTGAACCGGCGGCGCGCGGGGCCTTGTGGCCGAGCCTGCCTTTTGCGCCCACTTTCGCCAATCCACCGCGCGCGCAACTGGCGCTGCAGATTGACCATTTTGATATGGCTTTGCCCGGTGCGCGGGCACTCGCGCCACAACCGGGGCGCATGACAATGCTGACCGGGCCGGACGGCCTTGGCCTGAGCGATATGCAGCTTGGCCTTGGCGGTGGGACCATACAGGGCGACGTGCAATTGCACCGGCATGGCCGCGACGGTTCGGCTTCGGGCAAACTGAAATTTGCCGCGATACCATTGGACTTGCCAAGTCTGGTTGGCAGCTTCAGCGGCCATTTGGATTTTGCAACCAGTGGCGGCAGCCTGTCGGCACTGGTATCGGGGCTGGCGGGGCAGGGGGATGTGACGCTCGCCAAGGCGCAAGTGCCGCAGGCCAATCCGCACGCGCTGGATGATGTGCTGACGCAAATGGGCCGTGATGAAGCGGGTGGCGGCGATGTTGCAGTTGCGGCGATGCTGATGAAGCAATTGGCGCAGGCGCCCATGCCGATTGCTGGTGATTTTGCTGCGAGCCTTGCCGCAGGGCAGTTCCACCTCATGCCCAAAGGCGCCACCAACTCCTTGAATTTGAATCTGGATTTGCAATCGCTCAACTTCTCGCAGAAGGTGAGAATCACGGCTATGTCGGTGCCCAAGAATTGGCAAGGCGAAGCGCCAGCGCTGGATATCGTGTGGTCGGGGCCATTGTCGACTCCGAGCCGCCATGTTGAGGCAACGACGTTTCTGGCAGATTTGGCGGCCCGCGAAATCAAGCGCCAGAATGAAGAGATTGCGGCCTTCGAGGCCGATATCCGCGAGCGGGCATTCTTTGTGCGGCGTCTGCAGGGTCTTCGCAAACTGGAGCGTGATGACGCGGAAGAAAAGGCTTATCTGGATGAGCAGCTAAATGAGGCGGCCAAAGCGGTGGCCGAAAAAGCGGCAGCGCAAAAGGCGCAGGTCGCCCCCACGGGCGCGGGCGATGCCAAGGCCTTGCAGGATGCCCGCAAGATCATGCAGCAAAGCACCCTGCCAACGAGCGTGCCGCCGCCTCTGATTATAATGCCGGATGTCACCAAAATGCCGCTGGCCGTGCCCAATTCGTTGAAAGTGCCGAATTAAAACTAGCGCGGCCAGCTGAGCTATTGATTGGCCCGCGCCTGCATCAACACGAAAACCCGGATGGCCGAAGACAGGTTTGCCTCGGCCCGGCTCTGGTCAATTTCGGCGATCAATGTGGACATGGCCTGTCCGCGCTGCCGGGCGGTTTCGGCAAGCGCATCCCAGAAGGCAGTTTCCAGCGAAATGCTGGTGCGATGACCCGCCACCATAACCGAATGCTTGGCAATGGTGGTGGCCGGTTTAAGTGGCATCGGGGTCACGGTGATCGCGCTTGTGGCCCTGCCATTGGCGCTCCTCGAGTGTCGTGGTGGCCTTTTGCGTGGCCTTGCTGGCAGCCGATTGGCCAAAGCGCTCGCGGTTGGCGGCGGCGCTCGCCTCGTGTTTGGCGCGATTGGCGGATTTGCGGGCGCGGCGAAGGTTGATGATCTGCGCCATTTGCGCTCAGGGCTTGCGCCGGAAGGCGTCGATGGAAACAATCTTGCCATCGTCCTTGGCGTCCGTGGCCCGCTCTTGCGCTGCGTCGGCAGCTTCCGAATTTTCGGCATGGGTGCCGCGTTTGGCAATGTTGGTGGCGAGGCGCTCGGCGGCGCTCAGCGGGTGAACGCTCACTGCAGGCTGGGCGGGTTCGTCGGCGGGTGATTCGGCTGTGCCGGCCTCTGCCTCGGCCGGTTCCTGAACATCAAAGCGCAAGCCAAACTGCACCGATGGATCAAAAAAGCCGCTGATGGCGGTGAAGGGGATGAGAAGGCGCTCGGGAACATGATTGAAAAACAGAACCACTTCCAGCGCCGTTTCCGTCACGGTCAATTCGCGAAACTGGTGCTGAAGGATAATGGTCATTTCCTCGGGGAAGCGATGACGCATGTCGGTGGAGAGGCGCACGCCTTCCGCGTCTGTGCGGAAGGTGATTTGAAAATAATGATCCCCCGGCAGGCCATCGCGGGCCGAATCCGCCAGAACCTTGTAAATAACTGCGCGCAACGCTTCCTGCACGCGCAAATCATAGCGGATCAAATCATTTGCCATGCGCTCAATCTAGCCCTCAACCCGCGGTCATTTCAAGCCCGCAGAAACCTATAAAAGCGGAGGCTTCTGTTGCCAGGTGCCTCCAAACCCCGCCTGAAGGGGCTAACCCTCAGGGCTTTGATTTCGGTACCAGCACTGCATTACGCAGCGAGGGCCACCGGAGCATAGTTGTCATTTGCAACTACTGTTTTGACCCGATAACGGCGGTATCATGCCGGGCAAAAGACCACCCTTTTAACCCCCCGTCGAAGCTATTTCGCCCCCGCCGAAACGGTCAATAACCGCTTGGGTGGAGGCGCCGGGTACCGCCCCCGGGTCCGAAAGGCCTATTACGATGTCCATTTATCACCATAGCCGTCTTGCGACAGCCCGACCAATATAAGCGCTTTATCGCGCCTTGAACAGGGGTGATGCGGCATAAGGCCAGCGTCGGCACCAAGGCGCAAACTTCAATCCACATTCAAGGTAAATCAACGCAGAAAGCGGGAAAACTCATGTGCGCTCACAGCTGAACCACCCGGCCACCCGCTTTCCCATTCGCGCATGCGCCTGGCATGTGCTAGAAAATCGGCGAATTTTCAGAAAGGAGAGCGGTTTGAGTCGCGATGTCGAAAATCAGCCGAAAATGCCCGGTGTGTCGATCCTCGAGCTGGCTTTCAGCCTGTTGGCGATTGCGATAACCGCATTTGTTTTGAACATATTGGGGGGCATAGCCCTGAGCCTTGTGGCAATTGTCGTGTTTGGCCAGAATGCGGTTACCAATTTTGGCCAACAGATAAAGTCGGGCATGCTGTCCACCAATCAACCAGCCTACGAACTTTTGAATTTCGGGTTGATGATTCTCATTTATGTGACGCTTGGGCTGGCTATCTGGCTGGTGGCGAAGTTTCGGGCCAAAGTGCCGTTCACGGAGCGGGTCGCCTGGCGTGATTGGGATGGCGATCGTCAATTCTGGTGGCTTGCGATCGGGGTCGGGCCGCTTTACGGACTGATTTCAGGCTGGCTCTTGGGGCTTCTGGAGCCCCAAGCCGAGCAATGGCTGAAGCTGCCGACGCAGTTTCCGGCATTGGGGATGGCTTTCTTCGTGATTGTCATTCTGGGGCCGGCGGTCGAGGAATTGCTGTTTCGCGGCTGGATATTCACGGGTTTGCGCGGCCGGTTGGCGTTTTTGCCAACGGCGCTGATTACCGCAACCCTGTTTGCGCTCGCCCATTATGAGAGCACGTTCACCTATGCCATGGCGGTGTTTCCAATGGGGCTCTTGCTATCCTACGTGCGCGAACGCTATGGCTCGATCAAGGCCTCGATCGTTGTGCACGGGTTGTTCAACCTTTTCGCGATGGCAATGAATTATTTGGGCGCTGGCTAAGGCGAAGGTGGGCGATGCAGCAATATCTCGATCTTTTGCAACGGGTGCGCAGCGAGGGCGTGTTCAAGGCGGACCGCACCGGCACCGGCACCTATTCGATATTCGGGGCGCAGATGCGTTTCGATTTGACCCGTGGCTTTCCGCTGGTCACCACCAAAAAACTGCATCTGAAATCCATTGTGCATGAATTGATCTGGTTTCTGCGTGGCGATACCAACATTCGCTATTTGCAGGAAAATGGCGTCGGTATCTGGGATGAATGGGCAGACCAAGCGGGCAATCTTGGCCCAGTCTATGGCAAGCAATGGCGAAGCTGGGCGGGTGCCCATGGTGAAATAGACCAGATTTCGGAGGTTGTGGCTGAAATCAAGCGTAACCCGTTCTCGCGGCGCTTGATCGTATCGGCCTGGAACCCGTCCGATATTCCGCAAATGAAACTTGCACCCTGCCATTGTCTGTTCCAATTTTATGTGGCGCAGGACAAGGCCGGTGATCGGCGCCTTTCCTGCCAACTCTACCAACGCTCGGGTGATCTGTTTCTGGGGGTGCCTTTCAACATCGCCTCCTATGCCTTGTTGACCCATATGGTGGCGCAGGTATGCGGGCTTAAAGTCGGTGATTTTGTCCATAGTTTCGGCGATGTCCACCTTTACGCAAACCACCTCGATCAAGCCGACGAGCAATTGCGCCGCTCTCCCAAGGCGCTGCCGACGCTGCGCCTGAACCCGGATATAAAAGAGCTGGAGGATTTCAATTATTCCGACATAAGCGTGGAAGGTTATGCGCCTTGGCCGCTTATTCGTGCACCCGTGGCGGTTTGAGTGAGAGGGCCCGAAATCGCGCTGGTGCTGGTGGCGGCGGTCGCCCGGAACCGGGTCATCGGGCGACAGAATCAATTGCCCTGGCACCTGCCGGGCGAATTGAAGCAATTTCGCGCCCGCACGATGGGACATCCGCTGTTGATGGGACGCAAGACCTGTGAGTCGATCGGGCGGGCGTTGCCGGGCCGCGAGACGGTTGTGCTAACCCGCGACACGGGCTTTGCCATGCCCGGCGTGCATGTGGCGCATGATGTGGACGAGGCAGTGGCGACGGCAACAAAATTGGCGCATGGCATGGGCGTGTTATCGGTCATGGTGGTTGGCGGGGCTGAATTATACCGGGGCCTGATGCCGCAGGCGCGCCGCATGATCCTGACCGAGATTGCTGCCGAGCCGACGGGAGATGCGTTTTTTCCCGAGTTTTCGCAGGCGCATTGGCAAGAAGTGTCGCGCGTCATTCCGCCAAAGGACCCGCGTGATGATGCCGACTATACAATCGTGGAATATCATCGCATTGCAGGTTCACCGTAGCTGGCCTATATGCCATGACGAGCGAAAGCCGAATTTTAGAAAGAGGTTTGAATGCCCTGGAACGATCAGAATAATGGCTCCGGTCCGAAAGGGCCAATTCAGGGGCCGTGGGGGACAGGGCCAACAGGCGGAAACAACGGGGGCGGCGGGCCGCCGGATCTCGAGAAATTTTTGGCACAATTGCGGGCCAGATGGATGCCGGGCGGTGGCATGAGCGCGGGCGGCATATCGGCTCTGGTGCTGCTGGCGCTGGTGTTGTGGGCGCTCACCGGCTTCTATACCGTTGGCACCAACCAGGTGGGCATCAATACGGTTTTTGGCCGCTATACCGGCAAGACCGAGGCGGGCCTCAACTATAATTTCCCCTGGCCGGTTGGGTCGGTGGATCGGCTGGCGGTCACGGATCGCAATTCGATCGATATTGGCGAGCGCACCCAGTTTGATGGGCAGGTCTCGGACATACCGGCTGAAAGCCTCATGCTGACCGGCGATGAAAATATCGCCGATGTGAAATTCCGGGTGATTTGGCAGATTGATCCGGCACATCCCGAATATTACGCCTTCAACATGCTGGACCGCGTCAATACGGTGCGGGCGGTTTCGGAAAGCGCGATGCGCGAGGTCGTCGGGCAAAACGATATTCAGGGATTGCTGACGGTTGATCGCAACAAAGTCGAACTGGCCGTCAAGGCCCTGGTGCAAAGGGTGCTCGATAGCTACAAATCCGGCGTTTCCGTGCTGGAAGTGCAATTGCTGTCGGTAGACCCGCCGGCGGAAGTCATTGCCGCCTACAAGGACGTGTCCTCGGCGCAGCAGGATGAAAGACGCCTGCAAAATGAAGCCGATGCCTATCGCAACAAGGTGGTGCCGGAGGCGCGCGGCGCAGCGGCAGCTATTGTGCAATCGGCCAAGGCCTATCGCGAACAGACCGTTGCCGAGGCGACGGGCCAGGCTTCGCGCTTTGACCAGATTTACCAGCAATACAAGCTGGCCCCCGATGTGACGCGCGAGCGGCTCTATCTGGAAACCATGGAAAAAGTGCTGGGCGGGGCCAACAAGATCATTCTGGACACGCCCAAAGGCGGCGGCGCGGTGCCATATTTGCCGCTCGATCAATTGCTCAAGAAAGGGACCACACCATGATGGGCGGTCAGATTCGCGGACTTCCACTGCTTATTGTGGCTATTCTTGTGCTGATATTGGCGCGCGCCTCGCTGTTTACGGTGGCGCAAACCGAGCAGGCGTTGATCCTGCGCTTTCGCCAGCCAGTGCCTGGGCGCGGCCTCGTCACCGAGCCGGGGCTTCATTACAAGGTGCCGTTCATCGAGGATGTGATTTTCCTCGACAAGCGCATCCTGCCGCTGGAAAGTGCCAAGCTGGAAGTGGTGGCGTCGGATAACCAACGTCTCGAAGTCGATGCTTTCATGCGCTATCATATCTCTGACCCGCTGAAATTCTATCAGCAGCAGGGCAATCTGGAGCGGGCCAACAACCAGTTGGGGTCGCAACTCAATTCGGCGCTTCGTGAAGTGTTGGGTGATGCGACTTCCAGCCAGATCATCAGCGGCGAGCGTGCCGCATTGATGGGCAAAATCCGTGATGAAGTGAACGCCAGAAGTCTTGGGTTTGGCGTTTCGGTCAATGACGTGCGCATTCGCCGGGCCGATTTGCCCAAGGAAATCTCGGAAAAGGTTTATAGCCGCATGCAGAGCGAGCGCGCGCGAGAGGCAGCCGAGTTCCGCGCCAAGGGTGCCGAGCAGGCGCAGATCGTGCGAGCTGGGGCTGACCGCGAAGTGGTGGAGTTGACAGCCAAGGCCCAGCAGGAAGCGGATACGCTGCGGGGTGAGGGCGATGCCAAACGCACCGCGATTTTTGCGGCGGCCTTTGGGCAAGACCCGTCCTTCTTTGCTTTCTATCGTTCGATGCAGGCCTATATCACGGCGTTGGGCAGCAAAGGCACGCAACTGGTGATCAGCCCTGACTCCGATTTCTTCAAATATTTCGGTTCGGAAACCGGCAAGGCGGCTGCCGGCGCACATTAAACTTTTTGCGCCACTGGCCTTTGCCCGAATTGCGCTCTAATTTTCGTTGTAAGCTGACGGCAAATGTTCTGGTCGCAAAAGGTGATGGTTATGAATGGCTTCAAATATGCCAATGTGGCGCGGATTGCACTGATGCTGACGCTGGGAGCCGGCTTGCCGCTGACAGCGGCGGCACCGGCGCTGGCCAAAGGCGTCGAGGGCATGGTTTCGTTTGCGGATCTGGCCGCCAAGGTCTCCGATGCGGTGGTGAATATATCCGCTGAAGAGGTAGTGGCGCATCCCGGATCGCCCGGGCAGGTGCCCAGCATCGCCCCCGGCACGCCTTTTGATGACCTGTTTCGCGATTTCTTCAAAAATCACAAGCCAGGCGACCCGATGCCGCAAGAGACGGAGCCCGGTGCACAAAACGCCACTTCGCTGGGTTCGGGTTTTGTCATTGACGCCTCGGGGATTGTGATTACCGACAATCACGTGATCGCCGATGCCAACAAGATTACGGTGATCTTTACCGATGGCCGCAAGCTGAAAGCCAAATTGATTGGCCGCGATGCCAAGATCGACGTTGCGGTTTTGAAGGTCGAAAGCCCGACGCCGCTGAAAGCCGTGCCGTTTGGTGACAGCGACAAATTGCGGATTGGCGATCCGGTTTTGGCGGTGGGCAATCCGTTTGGCCTTGGTGGCACGGTCACCGCCGGCATTGTTTCGGCCCGCCATCGCAATATCGATTCCGGGCCCTATGACAATTTCATTCAGACCGACGCCTCAATCAACAAAGGCAATTCGGGCGGCCCGCTTTTCAATATCGATGGCGAGGTGATCGGCATCAACACGGCGATCCTGTCGCCTTCGGGCGGCTCCATCGGGCTTGGCTTTGCAACCCCTTCGGATGATGCCAAGCCGATCATCGAGCAATTGCGCAAGTTTGGCGTGGTGCGCCGTGGCTGGCTCGGCGTGCGTATTCAGAAGGTGGATGATTCCATTGCGGAAAGTCTGGGCCTCGGTTCGGCGCGCGGGGCTTTGGTTGCTGGCATTGACCCGAATGGCCCGGCCGGGCCAGCCGGCCTGAAGCCCGGTGATGTGATCGTCAAGTTTAACAATGTTGAGGTCAAGGATTCGCAGGATCTGCCCAAGCTCGTGGCAAGTTCGGCGGTGGATCAGGTGGTGGATGTCGAAATCTTCCGCAATGGCAAATCGGTGACCGAAAAAGTGAAGCTTGGGCTGCTCCCCAACTCCAGCAAGCTTGCAGCATTAGAGAAGGCACCGCCCAAGCCCGTCGATCAGCCGGAAGTGGTGCAAAGCCTTGGCATGAATCTTACCGGGCTTACCGCTGAGCTTCGCAAGAAATTCTCCATCCGAGATAATGTGCATGGCGTGATCGTCGCCTCGATTGCGCCCGATTCAGCGGCGGCCGGCAAGGGCGTGCAGATGGGAGATGTGCTGGTTGAGGTGAACCAGTCCAGTGTTTCGACGCCCAAAGACGTGGTGGATAAGGTGGCGGAGGGCCAGAAGGCTGGCAAGAAGTCCACTTTGCTGCTTGTTGCCAACCCCGCTGGTGACGTTCGTTTTGTCGCGGTGCCTGACAAATAAGGTTCAGGCGACAAACTGGCCGTAATGATAGCCCTGCGCGTAAAGCAGGGCGGTCAGGTCATTGTGGATGATGCTGGCCTGCGCTGCCGCGGCAACGGCCGGTTTGGCGTGATAGGCCACGCCAAGGCCGGCACGGGTGATCATGTCGAGGTCATTGGCGCCATCGCCGACCGCCAGCGTTTCGACCAGGGTAAGGCTGCGGGCTGTCGCCAAATCCTCCAGCGCCTGACGTTTGGCGGCGCGGCCCAGAATGGGTTCCGCGACTTCCCCGGTAAAGCGCTGATGCTCGGTAAGCAGGCGATTGGCCTGATGATAATCAAAGCCGATCTTGGCGGCTATGGCTTGCGTGAAAAGCGTGAAACCACCGGAAATCAGGGCTGTGTAAGCGCCATTGGCTTTCATGGTTGCAACAAGGGTGCGGGCGCCGGGGGTGAGGTAAATGCGCTTGTCGATGACTTCATCGACGATGGCGGTGGCCATGCCCTTGAGCAGCGCGACACGCTCGCGCAATGCCGGTTCAAATTCTATCTCGCCGCGCATCGCTCGTTCGGTGATCGCTGATACTTGCGCCTTCACGCCCGCAAAATCGGCCAATTCATCGATGCATTCCTGACCGATCATTGTTGAATCCATATCAGCGATCAGCAAGCGCTTGATGCGGGTTGCCCCCGCTTTTTGCAAGATGATGTCCACCTTTTGCCCGGGGACGGCGGCAAGGGCGCGCTCGCGCAACCCTGACAGGGTCTCGCCAGAGTTGGGATGGAACCGAACTTCCGCCGCCAGGTGCGGGTGCAGCCAGTGTAATGCGCCAGCATTGGGCAGGGTTTTCGTGATGGCAGCCATGACATCCAGGCCAGTATGGCTGCAATCCGGGTTGCAGATGAGGGTTGCGATATGTGGCATGGTGTGGTTATCCGGTCCTGGAGATGAATATGCGTGCCATTCTGATTGCAGGGCCGACGGCGAGCGGCAAATCGAGCCTTGGGCTGGCATTGGCGCAAAAGCACCATGGCACCATCATCAATGCTGATTCCATGCAGGTTTACCGCGATTTGCGGATTTTGTCAGCGAGGCCGTCAATGGACGAGGAAAGCCTCGTGCCGCATCTGCTGCAAGGCCATGTCGATGGGGCCGTAAATTATTCGGTTGGGCAGTGGTTGCAGGATTTTGAAACGGCATTCTCTGAGGTTTTGAAACTGGGGCGGTTGCCGATCGTGGTGGGCGGTACGGGCATGTATTTCAAGGCCCTGACGCAGGGCCTGTCCGAAATACCGGCCATTTCGGATGAGGTGCGGGCAAGGGTGCGGCATGAGGGTGAGGGGGTTGATCCGGCCGATCTTCATGCAAGGCTCGCCCGCCTTGATCCTGTGATGGCGGCGCGCCTGCGCCCCACCGATCCGCAGCGGATTTTGCGGGCGCTGGAGGTTTTTACGCAAACCGGTCGCTCGCTGGCGAGCTTTCAGGCGCAAAAGCGCCCCCCCATGCTGGATTTGGGTGCGTGTCAGGCGATGTTCCTGTCGCCGGCGCGCGAGGTGCTGGCGCAAAACATCAACCAGCGGTTTGACGCCATGGTGGCCCATGGCGCGCTGGCGGAAGTGACGCAACTGGCCGGGCGTGGGCTTGACGACAAACTGCCGGTGATGCGGGCGCTGGGCGTGCCGCAATTCATGGCGCATTTGCGCGGTGAAATCGACCTGCCAGCGGCAATCGAGCGCGCCAAGGCGGACACCCGCGCCTATGCGAGACGGCAATTTACTTTCGCGCGGCACCAGTTGCCGGGTTTCGTGCCATTTTCCCCTTGACCGCAGCCCGGTTTCCGAGTTAGCGTTTGGGTTAACTGGAGATGGTTCCTTTGAAGAAGCTTATTGTAGTACGCTGCGCGCTGGATGTGGATCGGGGATGACCTGATTTCCGCACTAAGCGCGTTCCGCAGGCCCCTTGAGGGCCTTTTTTATTGCCTTGATTTCAGAGCCTCGCTGAAATTTGGGCCTGCAAACCGAATTCGGGGTCAGGAGAAGGCGATGTCCAAGCAAATGAGTGGCGCAGAGATGGTGGTTGAGGCACTGAAGGACCAGGGCGTGCGCACGCTTTTTGGTTATCCCGGCGGTGCCGTCCTGCCAATTTATGATGCCTTGTTTCAGCAGGATTTTGTCAAGCACGTCCTTGTTCGCCATGAGCAGGGTGCGGCGCATGCGGCCGAGGGCTTTGCACGCTCATCGGGCAAGACCGGCGTGTTGCTGGTGACTTCGGGCCCTGGCGCAACCAATGCCATTACCGGATTGACCGATGCGTTGATGGATTCAATCCCGCTGGTTTGCATCACCGGTCAGGTGCCGACGCATCTGATCGGCTCCGACGCGTTCCAGGAATGCGACACGGTTGGTATCACCCGGCATTGCACCAAGCATAATTATCTGGTGCGCCGGATCGAGGATTTGCCGCGCATTCTGCACGAAGCCTTCTATGTGGCGTCGAGCGGTCGGCCGGGCCCGGTGGTGATCGACATCCCCAAGGACGTGCAATTTGCCGTGGGAACCTATTCGGCTCCGCGCAACAATCAGCACAAGAGCTATCGGCCGCAATTGAAGGGCGATGCTGGCAGAATCGCGCAGGCAATGACCATGATGACCAAGGCCAAACGTCCGGTGTTTTATACCGGCGGCGGCGTGATCAATTCCGGGCCGGCGGCTTCGACCCTGCTGCGCGAATTGGCGGCGCTGACCGGGTTTCCGGTGACATCCACGCTGATGGGGCTGGGGGCGTTTCCCGCTTCCAACAAGCAATGGCTGGGCATGCTCGGCATGCATGGCACATTCGAGGCCAATAATGCCATGCATGATTGCGATCTGATGGTGTGCATTGGCGCGCGCTTTGATGATCGCATCACCGGGCGGCTCGATGCCTTCGCGCCCGGCTCCAAGAAAATCCACATTGATATTGACCCCTCCTCGATCAACAAGAACGTCAAGGTTGATCTGGGCATTATCGGCGACGTTGGCCATGTGCTGGAAGATATGGTGCGGCTGTGGCGCACGCAGTCGCTGGAGGCGAACAAGTCGGCGCTGAAGGCGTGGTGGACGCAGATCGACATCTGGCGCGCCCGCAATTCATTGGGGTTCAGGGGGTCGGAAAAGACCATCAAACCGCAATATGCGATCCAGCGGCTGTATGAACTGACCAAGGACCGCGAGACCTATATCACGACCGAGGTTGGCCAGCACCAGATGTGGGCGGCGCAGCATTATCATTTCGAGGAACCAAACCGCTGGATGACTTCCGGCGGGTTGGGGACGATGGGTTATGGTCTGCCGGCTGCGATTGGCGCGCAACTCGCGCATCCCAAAGCGCTGGTTATTGACATTGCCGGCGAAGCTTCGATCCAGATGTGCATCCAGGAAATGTCTACGGCGCTGCAATACCGCCTGCCGGTCAAGATATTCATCCTCAACAATGAATATATGGGCATGGTGCGCCAATGGCAGGAATTGCTGCATGGCGGCCGCTATTCGGAGAGCTATTCGGAAGCCTTGCCCGATTTCGTAAAACTGGCCGAAGCCTATGGCGGTGTGGGCATTCGCTGCTCGGACCCGGCCCAGTTGGATGCGGCGATTCAGGAAATGATCGATTCGCCCAAAGCCGTGATCTTTGATTGCCTTGTCGACAAAATGGAAAACTGCCTGCCGATGATTCCATCGGGCAAGGCGCATAATGAAATGATCCTGCCCGACATGGATGCCCAGATGGGCAGTGTGATCGACGAAAAAGGCAAGATGCTGGTTTGATCGGGGAATTCATTTGCGCAAGATCGGGCTCATTGGTGGCACAAGCTGGGAATCAACGGCGATTTATTATCGCCTGCTGAACGAGGGCGTGCAGGCGCGGCGCGGCGGTTACCATTCCGCGCGATTGGTGCTGAGTTCGGTGGATTTTGCGCAATATGAAGCCTGGATGCGCCATGGCGAATGGCACCATCTGGGTGCAGCGCTGGCCAATGAGGCCGATGCGTTGCGCCGGGCGGGTGCCGAGGCCATTCTCTTGTGCACCAACACGATGCACAAGGCGGCGCGGGACGTGACATCCCGCGTTGACGTGCCGTTTATTGACATTCGCGATGTCACTGGCCGGGCCATCGTCAAGGCCGGCGTCAAGCGCCCGCTCCTGCTTGGCACGCGCTACACCATGGCGGATGATTTTTTTGTCGCGCATCTTTCCGGAGAATTTGGCCTGGAGCCAATGGTACCGGGATCGGCCGATCAAGATCGCATTCATGCCGTGATCTTTGATGAACTGGTCAAAGGCAAAATCAATCCTGATTCCAGGGCGGTCTATCAGGCAATTATCGCCGCAGCCCAGGGCGAAGGTGCCGACGGCATCATCTTTGGCTGCACTGAAATTGGCATGTTGATCGGGGCGGGCGACGTGACGGCCCCGATATTTGATACCATGCAGCTTCATGTGGATGCTGCACTCGAATTTGCGCTTTCCCCCCTTCACTTATTGTAAGGTTATCCAAATGAACGCTCCGACTTCGCCTCCCTCGCCCTATTCATCCGCCATTGGCAAATCCAATGTGGAAAGCCACACCCTGTCGGTGCTGGTGGATAATGAACCCGGTGTTCTGGCCCGCGTCGTCGGGCTGTTTTCCGGGCGTGGCTATAATATCGAAAGCCTGACGGTTGCAGAGGTTGCACATGCCGAGCACCTGTCGCGCATCACTATCGTCACATCCGGCACGCCGGAGGCCATCGAGCAGATCGGTCATCAACTCGAAAGACTGGTGCCTGTGCACAAGGTGATTGACCTGACCTTGGTGGGCGGCGCCATTGAGCGTGAACTGGCGATGGTCAAAGTGCAGGGCAAGGGTGAAAATCGGGTCGAGGCGCTACGTCTTGCCGATGCGTTTCGCGCCCGCGTCATTGACGCAACCACCCAAAGCTTTGTGTTCGAGCTGACCGGGCGCAGCGATAAAATTGATCAATTCATCGAATTGATGCGGCCCATTGGGCTGGTTGACGTGTCCCGCACGGGTGTCGCCGCCATTGCCCGCGGGGCAGCTGCGCCATGACCATGGCGCTATTGCCGTCGCTGGCCCTGTTCTGCTTCGTGAGTTCGATCACGCCGGGCCCGAACAATCTCATGCTGATGAGTTCGGGGCTGACGTTTGGCTTTACCCGCACCATTCCGCACATGCTGGGGGTGGCGCTGGGCTTCACCTTCATGGTGGTGCTGGTGGGCCTTGGCATTGATGTGCTGTTTGCGGCAGTGCCGCAATTATATGTGGCGCTGAAAATTGCCAGCGTGATTTATCTGCTCTGGTTGGCCGTCAAGATCGCCATGGCCGGGCCGGTCAGCGAAAACGGCAAGGTCGCGAGCCAGCCGCTCAGCTTTCTGGGTGCCGCGGCCTTTCAATGGATTAACCCCAAAGCCTGGATCATGGCTGTCACCGCCACAGCGGTTTATGCGCCCAAGGAGAGCTTTGTTTTCAATGTGCTCATGGTTGCGCTGGTGTTTGGCATCATTAACTTGCCCTGCATCAGCGTTTGGGTGACGTTTGGAACGATATTGCGCCGCTGGCTGCACCGTCCTATTCTCGTGCATGTGGTGAATATAGCCATGGCATTGGCTCTGGTTGCCTCGCTGCAACCGATTGTTCGGGAATTGTGGGCGGCGCTCTGAGGGCGTGGCATTGCTGCGGGTTTGAATTTTGCCAGTGAGGAAACACCGATGAACGCAAGCGAAATTTCGATACAGGGGCGTGTTGCAAAAATTGCGGCAGGCATTGGATTGGTCGGGTTGCTGGCTGGGTGCAATTCGGTTTCGGGGCCGGGAGGCACGTTTGCGTCGATGACGTCACCGCACCGCGTTGAATTGCCTGATGGCAAGGGCTGCGATGGCCAGGTGGCGCGGTATCGGGCGATTATTGCCAATGATCTGACCATCGGACAGGTGAACACGAAAGTCGCAGTCAAGATAGATCATGAGATCGATCAGGCCGATCATGCCTGCCAGGCAGGCGACAGCGGACGCTCGATGGCGATCATCCGCGCCTCGCGCGTGCGTTATGGCTATCCGCCGGTCTAGTCGCCCCAAAAGCGGGTGCCTTAAACTTCGATCATGCCTTGCATGACTTCGATGACCTCTCCCGCAATGGAGGCTCCCGTCAATTCGCCGTTTTCCACTTCAAGGCCCAGGAAAATCTGGCTGGCACGACCCATGTCGACGCCTTGCTCGATGGTGATATGGTGGGCACCGTCGCCGCGCGGCTCAAACTGCATGATAACGCCGGCAAATGCGGCCGCCGCCGAACCGGTGGCCGGGTCCTCGCGTAGGTCCGGGGCGGGGAAAAACATGCGCGCGGCAAAGCCATCGGGCGAATTTTCGGGCATTTTCGTGTAAGCAAAGGCGGCCTGAACCTGCGTGCTGCCAAAGGCCTCTTGCCAATATGGACTTTGCGGGCTGATGGCGCGCAAAGCCGCGGCGTCCCTTACCGGGACGAAGGTTAATTGCAGGCCAGCGGAATAGACCGTGGGCGCATGATTGCCAAAGCCGATGGCTTCCGGCGGCAAGCCAAGGGCTTGGCTCAAATGGTGCGAAGCTGCGGGTTCTCCGGCAGGCATGGGGGCCTGCAACATTTCAAACCGGGCGCGGGCTGGCTGGTTGCGCGCGTGGCGCACGCTGCAGGTAATGGGGCCGCTGGCTGTCTCCAGCACAATCCCGACGTCCTGCGAACGGATCATGTCGCGGGCGCGTAATTGGCCGATCAGCACGGCCGTGCCGACGATCGGGTGTCCGGCAAATGGCAATTCGGTCACGGGCGTGAAAATGCGCATCCTTGCGGTGTTGACGAGGTCATGCGGCTCCAGCACGAACACGGTTTCCGACAGATTGAATTCGCGGGCGATGGACTGCATGTCCTGCGATGAAAGGCCATCGGCCTCGAGGATCACCGCAAGCGGATTACCGCCAAAACGGTGCCGTGTGAAAACATCCAGGGTGTGAAAGGCCAGTTTCAAGGCGTAATCCTTTGCAAGACGGCGACGTCATCATAGGTGCCGCGATTGGCGTAATGGGCAAGCTGCGATTGCACTTTGGGCCAATTTTCCGCCAGTTTGCCCCAATCAGCGGTTTCGCGATCCACCAAGATGATGTCGGGGTGGTGCAGGCCAATGTCCTGCGCCAAGTTTGCGACCTCCGTGGCTATGATCGCCGCCAGTCGCGGGTGCGCCGTGGCAAAGCCCTGCGGATCGTGGACGGCCAGCGGAAATTGGTGCGCAATGGCGAGAAACGCCCATTGCGAACATTCGCGGCTGACCCAGGTGCCATGGCTCAGGCGCACCAGTGGGTGGCCAATGGCGATATTGCCGCTGATGGCGAGCATGGTGGGGTGGGGGGCCAGCCCAGCGATTTCGGCGCGCAAATGCAGGCGGGGAACGCGATCATTGAACCAAAGCTGACTGAAGGCGAGGGTGCCAATAGCCAGCAGCAACGGCGCGAGAGCCCAGCGTTGGCCGCGCGGCTTGCGCGCGACAATGAATGCCAGCGCCAGTGCGGCCAAAGCGAGCATGGGCAACGAATGATAACGCCAGCCCTTGCCCTGAATGAGATAGAGGCCAAGCCCGCCGAGGCTTGCCCCTGTCAAGATCAGGCTTGCAGGATCGGCCGCGCCGTTTCGCCAGCGCAGGAAAATCAGACTTGCAGCCAGAAGCCAAGCCACCACGGCGAAATTGGCCAGCAAGGCCAAAAGCGGCACACGATCGGGCAAATAAGCTGCAATCAGCGTCGGCAGCATGTGAGTGAGGTAGTCGGGTGCAAAATATTCGATGGCAAGGCCGTAGGCCACCAAGAGGCCCGCCGCCGCCAGCACTTGCGTCGTCCACAGGTATTTCAGGCTTTTCTGATGCCAGCACAGGCCCAAATAGGGCAAAGCCAGACTGAGGCCGATGGGTGGCTTGATGGCTATGGCGATTCCGGCGCAAATGCCCGCAAGCGATTGCAAGAAAAGCGAATTAAATAATGGGGTGGCCTGCGGGTCTGCGTTGTAGCGCAGGCACAGCGCGAGCGCTGGCAGGATCAGCAGCACGCAGAAATGCTCGCGCTCGCCAAAGTAATTGACCGGCAACACCAGCAAAATGAGCGCGGCCAGCCAAAATAGCGTGACCCCGTCCTGCCGCGCCAGCCATGGCGTTGGGGCGAGGATCACCCGCACCAAGCCGAGCATGGCGGCGGCCAATAGCCAGACCTCTCCATTGATCACGGTTTCAGGGCGCAGGCCCAAGGCTTGCGCCAGCGCGACAAACGGCAGGTAAAGCCAGACAGTGGCGGGTGGATTAACTTCCCAAATGTCGGTGTAGAGCCGCCCGCCCTGCAGCAGGCGCTCGCACAGACTGATGATCCAGGAAACATCGGACACAAGGGTGACGCTTGGTTGCAGCCAAGCCAGGCCAATTGCGAAGATGGCGATCAGACCCAGATGATTTGGCCAATCACGCGCCACGCGAACCCTGTCATCCCGCAGGGCCGCTGTCGGCGCTGGGTTGAGGGCGGACTGCGTCATGGCGCGGTTCGCTGCCAGATTTCGAAATGATCATAAGTGCCACGAACTGCATAAGGCGCAAGGGCTGCGGCTATGTCCGGGTGACGGGCAATCCAGGGCCGCCAATCCTCTTTTAGGGTCTGCACAAGGATGATTTGCGGCTTCTCGCGGGCAATGTCCTTGAGCAGCAGGTCGCGCTCAAACGTCTTGGCATGGTCAAGCGCGGCGCTTTGGCTGGCGGGCATGGGCGTGGTGGCACGCTCGGTCAACAAATGCGCCCCATAGGTGGCCCACGGAATATAGAGGCTGCCAACCCAGTGGCCGTGAACCTTGCGGGTCAGGGGGAAGCCGGAGGTGTAATTGCCAATTTCGAGGAGTGTCGGGTTGGGCTGCAGGCGCGCCACGGCGGCGGTCAGATCCACCATCGAGGGCACCGGCACGCTGCCGAGGAAAGTGTAGAAGCTCAATTGCAGCGCCAGAATCCCGATGAACTCGATCAGTTTTTTGAAAGGCTCGATCGGCCGGCTGCTGATAAGCAGAAAAGCCATTGTCCCCGCCAAAGATATGGCCGGGGTGTAGTGATAAAAGAACGATTTGTGCGGCAGCACAACGAGGCCGAAAAATGCGCCAAGGCTGGCACTGGCCAGCAGCATGAAGGCCGGTGTTCTGGGGGCGAGCTTCGTGAGTGCAAAGGACAGCGCGATCAGGAAAACCAGATTGATCAGCGCCGGGTGGATAAAAATATTCGACCATGAATCATGCACCGGCAAATAGGCGCTGGCGATCAGGGGCAGAATCTTTGAAAAATACGCTGGATAGAGCACATAGATGCTGGCCGAATAGGTGATTACGACCAAGCTCGCCAGCCAGAATTCCAGCGGAAACAGCGCTTTGAAGGCTTTGGAAAGCGGCCTTTGATGCAGCGCGGCCACCAGCATCGGCGGCGCCAAAGCGGCCGCAAAATAGGGCTTGATGCACATGGCCATGCCAGCGCATACACCCGCCGTCACGGCCAGTCGCCAGTCGATGCTGGCACGTTCCAGCCGCGCATAGGTCATTGCCAGCATGGGCAACAGGAAAATCGCCCCAAATTGTTCGCGCTGGCCATAAGAGTGCATTTGCGCGGGCACCAGGACCAGCATGGTGGCCGCGCCCCAGATGGCGATTGGCGCATCAAATTGCGTGCGGGCGGAAGTGGCTTTGAGAATGGCGGCGCTGGCCCAGAGCATCAACCCGGTAAGGGCGAATAATTCAAAGTTAATGAGCGCCTCGGCACTCACCGGAATCCAGCGGGACAAAGCGATGAAAGGGAAATACAGCCATTCGGAAGCCGGCGGATTGACTTCGATGATGTCGGTATAAAGCCCTTTGCCATCGAGCATACGCTCGCCCACCGATATCAGCCAGGAGACATCATTCGTGTTGCCGGCATTGGGATGCAAAACGGCAAGTGCCATCAGGAACAGCAGCGGTGGAATGGCTGCGGCCAACCATTCACCGGTTCGGCTGCGGGGGGCGGGCATGGCGGGGTTCAAGGGTGGCATGGTGGTTTTCAGGTGTTGGCGAAAATGTCAGCGGGGCATGGGGCTTTTGTAAACAAAACGCTCCAGCAGAAAAAAATTGGCCACAGGCACGGCGGTGCAAACGGCGAGAATGGCAAGTATCGGGCTGGCATGACCAGCGAGTTGCAGGGCCAGAGGCAGGCCGGTGGCGAGGCCATAGCCAATGAGACTGGAGACTATGAAGCGCGGTGCCTCGACCGCGACCGGTGCTTTTGAGCGAAAGGTGATGGTTCGGTTGCCAAAATAGGAGATGATGCCGCAAATCGTGTAGGCGAGGGCGGAACCGGGCGGATTGGCAAAGCCAAGGCGCATGATGAACAGGTAGGCCAGCACGGCATAAAGCACGGTGCCGGTGGCCCCGATCAGCCCATATGCCAGCAGTCTTTGCCAGCGATTTTGCATCAGCGCACGCCCGTCGTCATATATTGTGCGCCCAGCGGCAGGCGCTTGAGCCAGCCCTCCAGCTTGCGTGCCGGAGCCGCAGCGGTGGGAAGAAACAGGAAGAAGTCCGAAGCAACCGAACCGAGCCCGGCGCTAACCATCAGCTTTTGGGTGCGGGGCGCGGTCAAAAGCACGGCGTCGCGGTCAAACTCGCACCGCGCGACAGCCAAGCGCGTGAGTGGGTTCCAGGGGTTATGCTCGATGACGCAAACAAGCCCACCGGGGCGGGTGACCCGTGCCATTTCCGCCATGAAAGCCTGCCATTGCGCCGGTGGCACGTGGTGCATGACGCAGGAGGTCATGGTGACATCAAACTTGCCATCCGCATAGGGCAGGGTTTCACCGTCATGGGCGGCATAGGTCACCGCCGCATTGGCGCGGCGGGCCTGGTCTATGCAGGGCTTTGACACATCGACGCCGTGCAAATTGGTGAAAGTGCTACCCAGCAGTGGATGCAATGCGCCAATGCCACAGCCCACATCCAGGCCCGCCAGTTTCGCGCCCCCGCCAAAATGGGCGCGGGTGATTTTGGCGAGCAGGTCGGCTTTTGCGATGAGGAAAAAGTCGTGTGGCAGGCCGGAGAAATCGATGGAGGATTGCACGGCCGCGCCGTAATTATCCTCGTAAGCGTCAAAAAGCTGGCTCATGCGACATGCCTTGTCTGGTCGGAATTGGCGGCGTCAAAGCCGACCTTGCGGTCAACGATGTAAAGCGGACGGCGTTTCACCTCATTGTAAATGCGCCCGATATAGAGGCCGACAATGCCAGTCATCAGCATGTTCATGCCGCACAGAAACGAGATGATGACCACGGTCGAGGACCATCCACTGGCAATGCCCTTGGTTGTGAACCATTCGGCAATGGCGTAAAGGCCATACATGAAGGCAAGGCCCGACACCCCAATGCCAGCCCAGATTGCCAGGCGCAATGGCACGTCGGAAAAACCGATGATGCCGGTGAGGGCGAGGCGCACCATTTTGACAAACGGGTATTTGGTTTCTCCAGCGACGCGCGCTGCGCGGTGAAAATCGACATAGGTGGTGCGAAAGCCGAGCCAGGCAAACATGCCGCGCACGAAGCGGTCGCGCTCGGGCATGGCGCGGAATGCCTCCAGCACCTTGCGGTCAATCAGGCGGAAGTCACCGACATTGCGCGGAATTTCGACTTTGGCGAGACGGCTGAGGCCCAGATAAAACAGGTTGGCGGATGCGCGCTTGAACCAGGTTTCGCCCTCACGCGATATGCGGCGGGCGTGAATGATTTCATAGCCCTCTTTCCAGCGGGCGATCATTTCCAGCACCAGTTCGGGCGGGTCCTGCAAATCGGCATCCATGACGATGATGGCCTCGCCCTGCGCCGCGTCGAGGCCGGCGGTGATGGCGATCTGGTGGCCAAAATTGCGCGAGAAATTGATCAGGCGGTGGTTGGGCCGCAATTTGCACATGCCGGCCAGAAAGATCGCGCTGGTGTCGGTGGAGCCGTCGTTGACAAAGATGACCTCGGCAGGCGCATCGAGGCTGGCCAGCAATTGCTCAAGGCGCAGCATGAGCACCGGAATCACTGCCTCCTCGTTATAGATGGGCAGGATAATCGAGTAGCGGATTGGGTCGGCTTGCAACATGTTGCGAATCCAGGGCGTATATCTGTTGGCAAGCATACAGGTGCGCCGGTTAAGGAAGCCTTCCAGATTGACGTTTTGCGGCAATTGGCCGAAGCGGGAATGCCGCAGCCGGAAGTCGTATCTGGTGCGTCGCACAATCTTGTCGCGGGAAGTTGAAATTTGGGCTAGTAACGGGCAAATTCATGCCCGCAAAGCACCCTGAAGGCCTCATGACGCAGATGAAAATTGTAAAAACTGTGCCGGAAGTGAGGTCGCTGATGGCGACATGGGGGGAAAGCGTGGCGCTGGTGCCCACCATGGGGGCGCTGCACGCCGGACATATGGCTTTGATGGATTTGGCTCGCCAGCATGGCCGCCGGGTGATCGCATCGATATTTGTCAATCCGGCGCAATTTGCCGCCCATGAAGATTTGTCAAAATATCCGCGTCCGTTTTCGGCCGACGTTGCCAAACTGGAAGCGGCGGGGGTGGACGGGCTGTTTGCGCCTGAGCCTGCCACCATGTATCCGCCGGGGTTTTGCAGCGGCGTGCAGGTTGCCGGCCCTGCCAATGTTGGGCTTGAAGACCGGTTTCGTCCCACGCATTTTTATGGCGTGACCACGGTGGTCGCCAAATTGTTTCATCAGGTGCAACCCACGGCGGCGGTGTTTGGCGAGAAGGACTTTCAACAACTGGCCGTGCTGCGGCAGATGGTGGACGATCTTGATTTTCCAGTGAAAATCGTCAACGCGCCCACCTACCGCGAGGCGGATGGGCTGGCCCTTTCTTCGCGCAATGTGTTCCTGACCCCCGATCAAAGGGCGATTGCGCCTGTGTTGCACCAGACCTTGCAGGATTGCGCGAAAGCGGTGCGTGCGGGGGAAACGCAGGGTCTGGCCCGTGGCCGTTCCCGGATCGAAGAGGCCGGTTTTTTGCTGGACTATCTGGAATTGCGCGACAGCCGCACACTGGGCGAACCGGGGCAAGACGCGACGCGTGAAGCTGGAGGCCTGCGCCTGCTGGTGGCCGCGAAACTTGGAACGACGCGCCTGATCGACAATGTTGCAGTCTGATAATATTCAAGGGTGGGAAAATGTCCTATTTGAGTGATGCCAAGCCATTGTCTTTGAATGATTTTCGTAAAATGAAGGCGGCTGGCGAAAAGCTCGCCATGGTCACAGCCTATGACGCCAGTTTTGCGCAATTGCTGGAAGCAGAGGGGGCCGAAATTCTGCTGGTTGGCGATTCGCTTGGAAATGTTGTGCAGGGCCGCGATTCGACGGTGGCGGTCACCATGCGTGACATGGTGTATCACGTGGAATGCGTGGCGCGCGGCGCGCGGCGGGCGATGGTGATCGGGGATTTGCCATTTGGCAGCTATCAGGAGAGCCGCGAGCAGGCCTTGCGCAATGCCTGCCAGTTGATGGCGGCGGGCGCGCGCATGGTGAAGCTGGAGGGCGGTGCCTTCATGGCCGAGACCGTGGCGTTTATGGTTGAGCGCGGCGTGCCGGTTTGTGCACATATCGGTCTGACACCGCAATCGGTGCACCAGCTTGGCGGATACCGCGTGCAAGGTCGCACGGATGCGGGCGCGCGGCAATTAAAGGCGGATGCGCTGGCGCTGGAGCAGGCGGGTGCGTCCATGGTGGTGCTGGAGATGGTGCCGGCCAGCCTTGCCGGTGAGTTGACGGCAGCCGCCAAAACCATGGCCACCATTGGCATTGGTGCGGGCCCTCTGTGTGATGGGCAGGTGCTGGTGCTGCATGATATGCTCGGCGTATATCCGGGCAAGAAAGCCCGCTTCCAGAAAGATTTCATGGCGGAGAACGGCTCGATCGCCGCAGCCATCGCCGCCTATGTGAAAGCCGTCAAGGCCGGACAGTTTCCGGCCGCCGAACACAGCTATTGACGCGAACCTGCGTTATTGGGCTGCGACTTTCGTGTGCGCCAGGCCAGCCAGCCAGCGCTCGGCTTCGAGGGCGGCCATGCAGCCCATGCCAGCGGCGGTTACGGCCTGGCGATAAATGTCATCGGTGACGTCACCTGCGGCAAACACGCCGGGCACGTTTGTGGCGGTGGAATCGGGCGCGGTGCGAATGTAGAGATTGGGCTTGATGTCGAGCTGTCCGACAAACAATTCGGATGCCGGCGCATGGCCAATGGCGACGAACAGGCCATCGATCGGGTGGTCGCTCAAGGCACCGGTCAGCGTGTCGCGCAGCACGACTTTGTTGACGCCGGGCGGGTTTTCGCCGCCGCAGATTTCGTGCACGGAAGCGTTCCAGATCACCTCAACATTGGGTGTGGCAAACAGGCGGTCTTGCAGTATTTTCTCGGCCTTGAGTGAATCGCGGCGATGCACCAGCGTCACTTTTTGCGCAATATGGCTGAGATACAAGGCTTCTTCCACCGCAGAATTGCCGCCGCCATTGACCATGACATGCTTGTTTCTGAAGAAAAAACCGTCGCAGGTGGCGCAGGCTGAAACGCCATAACCCTTGAATTTCTCCTCCGAGGACAGGCCCAGCCATTTGGCCTTGGCCCCGGTCGCGATAATCAGCGCATCGCAGGTGTAAATTCGGCCATCATCGCCATGCAACCGGAAGGGGTGCTGGCCCAACTCGACCTTGACGATGTGATTCGATTCCATCCGCGTGCCGACATGTTCGGCCTGCGCGCGAAACTGCTCCATGAGCCATGGGCCCTGAACGGGATCGGCAAAGCCGGGATAGTTTTCAACATCCGTGGTTATCATCAATTGGCCACCCGGCTCGAACCCGGCGATCAGTATGGGTTCCAGCATGGCGCGGGCCGCGTAAATGGCGGCCGTGTAGCCGGCGGGTCCGGAGCCCAGAACAATCAGGCGAGCGTGAAGCGGCGTGGACATCGAACGTTTTCCTCAAATAATGATTCAGGCCCGGCCGTCAGGATGGCGCATGCGCTTTTTTGTGGCGGCGGCGCGGATGTTTGCCCTTGGCGGCTGTCGAGGCAGCTTTTCCCGTGTCGAAACCGACCACCACGGTATAATCCTGGTCTTCCATGTCGCCATGGTTGGGCAGCATGATCGGTTGTGACACGGCGGAAAAGGGCGCTTCGCTCTGGCCGGCCGGAATGTTGACGGAAATGTTTTGCAACTGCGAGGCCACCGGTTTGCGGTCTGCATCCTGCACCACGGCAAAGCGGACGGGCACATTGAAATTGCCGGGCGCGCCGGTCGGCCCAAGCAGGACGCGGCCCTCGAGGCCAATTTTCAGGGCAACTTGATTGCCTTCGACATCGCATTGGCGGGCGGAGCGGCCCAGCGAATATTGATAACGCACGCTCTCGTTGGAATCGCCGCCCACCCGCACCATCGAGGCGCCATCCAACACTTCTATGTGGGGGCAATTGACTTCCTCGGCTTTGGGCTTTTCGGGGGCCATGGGCGGCGGTGTCGGGCTGTGAAAAGCCATGAGCGAAGCGAGCGTGCTGGGCTTGCCGGAATCATCGGCCCCGCCAATGCCTCCCGCGCAGCCCGAGAGACCAAGACCCGCCATCAAAGCCAGCAGCAGGCCCGCATATTTTGCCTTTGCACCGATCTCACGCATGCCAAACTCCTGAACTTTCATAATGCTTTCGCCTTTATGGCAATTTGTCATAGCCTTGGTCAAATCCCGCGAGCGCGAGGGGGATGCCGGTACCTTGTTCGGGTGTCTGGAAGAGAATGAAAGTGGCGGTTTTTCCGTGCCGCAATTGGCCGATCAATTTGTCATCCATGACGATTTCAGCGACGCAGCCGGTGCGAAGGCATGTGACAAAGCCGGCACGGCCAACATCGGTTTCGTCGATCTTCAACCCAAGGCCGGACGGCAGCAGCACGCCAAGCGGGGCGACCACGCGCATCAGATGACTTTTGCCATCGGCGGTTTTCAAAATGATGACGACGAGATTGAGATTCGGCTTGTCTTCGGCGGCGACGCTCTGCACCAGCGCGCATTGCTGGGTTTGCGCCCCCGTCGGCGTTTCGCAACGCATTTCCCACTCGCCGTATTTGGCGGTGACGACGCCTTGCGCCATGGCCTGCACCGGAAAAAGCAACACAAACAGCGTGAACAGGGCCGAGAGGATCCAACCGGTCTTTAACATTGCCTTGCCCTTTTAATTGTCAGATCGTGGTGATGCGCGACGTCTGTGGACAGATAAATTGTTCAAAAAGTGTCCGCCATCTGAATGCGGCGTAAATTCGCCGGCGCGGCATTGCTGCCCCATCCGCCGCTCTTGCCTAGCAAATGCGCTTCAACTGTCAAGCGGGGCGGGCGCGCAACCCTGATTTGCGGTGATTTTGGGGTCAAAACAGTTTGTGGGCGCGCCTCCGGCAAGCCCCGAATCTGCGTTTGGCGCGCATCTACACAAATTACCGGAATTTGACACGCGCGAAAATGACGCATTCACAGAATGTGTTCAGATTGTTGCGCTGTCGGCTAGAATGTGATTTGAAGGTTAGCTTAACAATAGATCAGGGGCGGGCAAACGCTGCCGGTCATGTCTTCATCGGGCTTGAGTCAACGGATAGGAAGAAATGAACAAGATTTTGAAATTTTGTGCCCTGACGGCAGCTGGCGCGACGGTGTTTTGCGCAAATGCATTTGCGGACAGCGCCATCGGGCAACCCGTGCAGGGGCAAGTGGGTTTTGAACCCGCGGTAACGTCGATTGCGCGTGACATTCACTGGTTCCACAACATCGTTCTGATGCCGATCATTACCGTCATCACCTTGTTTGTGCTGGCCCTTCTGGTTTACGTTTCGTTGCGCTTCAACGAAAAGCGCAACCCGGTTCCTTCCAAGACCACGCATCATGCCGGCCTTGAAGTGGCATGGACGATCATCCCCGTGCTGCTGCTGGTGGTGATCGCGATTCCATCGTTTCGCCTCCTGTCGGAACAGGTCAACATGCCCAAGGCCGATGTTACCATCAAGGTGACCGGCAACCAGTGGTATTGGTCCTACGCCTATCCAAAAGACCAGGGCGGATTTGGGTTTGATTCGATGATCATCCCGGCCGCCAAGATTGATGCCTCCAAGGGTGAGGTCAATCTTTTGAGTGTGGACAATATGGCCGAAGTTCCGGTGAACAAGGTGGTTCACCTGCAGGTTACCGGTGCGGATGTCATTCACTCCTTCACCGTCCCGTCGTTTGGGGTTCGCATGGATGCGATTCCCGGCCGTCTGAACCAGACCTGGTTCAAGGCCGAGAAGGAAGGCGTGTATTTTGGCCAGTGCTCGAATATCTGCGGCCAGAACCATGCCTACATGCCGATTGCGATCAAGGTCGTCAGCGAAGACGAATACAAGGCTTGGCTGGTGACGGCCAAGAAGCAGTTTGCCTCCAATGGCCAAAGCCCGGTGCGGCAGGCCATGGCGGAACTGCCCGTGGTCAACCAATAACACCGCCCTATAATTGCAGCACCCAAGAAACTAACGTTTTTATCTTTGAGGAAAAAAATGGCACAAGCGGCAAATCCAGCACATGACGATCATTCGCATGATGATCATCCTGCCCACCCCACGGGATGGCGGCGCTATCTGTATTCAACCAATCACAAGGATATCGGTACGCTTTATCTGATATTTGCCGTGATTGCCGGTCTCATCGGCGGCCTTTTGTCGCTGGCGATGCGTATGGAATTGCAAAATCCCGGTATCCAGGTGTTCACGCATCTGGCAGGCGTGCTGGACGGCGACAGCTCCAATGGTGCTGCGCGCAACCTCTATAACGTGTTCATCACCATGCACGGCATCATCATGATCTTCTTCATGGTCATGCCTGCGATGATCGGCGGGTTTGGCAACTGGTTTGTGCCGATCATGATCGGGGCGCCGGATATGGCCTTCCCGCGCATGAACAACATATCGTTCTGGCTGCTGCCAGCCTCGTTCAGCCTCGCGATCATCTCGTTTTTCATGGATGGCGCGCCGGGCATGCGCGGGTTTGGTGGCGGTTGGGTGATGTATCCTCCGATGTCGACACTCGGGACGCCCGGGCCGTCGTTTGACTTCGTGATTCTCTCGGTCCATCTGGCCGGCGCATCGTCGATTCTGGGCGCGATCAATTTCATCACCACGATCTTCAACATGCGTGCCCCCGGCATGACCATTCACAAGATGCCGTTGTTCGTGTGGTCGGTGCTGGTTACCGCGTTCCTGCTGCTGTTGTCGCTACCGGTTCTGGCTGGCGCGATCACCATGCTTCTTACCGATCGCAATTTCGGAACCACCTTCTTCGACCCGGCTGGCGGCGGTGATCCGTTGCTCTACGAGCACTTGTGGTGGTTCTTTGGTCACCCGGAAGTGTATATTCTGATTCTGCCCGGCTTTGGCATCATCAGCCACATCATCTCGACCTTCTCGAAGAAGCCGGTATTCGGATATCTTGGCATGGCCTATGCCATGGTGGCGATCGGTTTCGTCGGCTTCCTCGTCTGGGCGCATCACATGTACACGGTGGGCATGTCGCTCGACACGCAGCGTTACTTCGTGTTCGCGACCATGGTCATCGCTGTGCCAACCGGCGTGAAGGTGTTCTCCTGGATTGCCACCATGTGGGGCGGATCGATTTCATTCCGGGTGCCGATGATCTGGGCTGTCGGTTTCATCTTCCTGTTCACCGTCGGCGGCGTGACCGGCGTCGTGCTGGCCAATGCAGCGGCCGACCGTGCCTTGCATGACACCTATTATGTGGTAGCGCATTTCCACTACGTGCTGTCGCTCGGTGCCGTGTTCTCGCTGTTTGCCGGGTTCTATTACTGGTTCCCGAAAATGACCGGCTATATGTACAATGAGACATTGGGCAAGGTGCATTTTTGGCTGATGTTCATTGGCGTCAATATCATCTTCTTCCCGCAGCACTTCCTCGGGTTGGCTGGTATGCCGCGCCGTTACATCGATTATCCGGAAGCCTACCATCTGTGGAATGAAGTGTCGTCCTACGGTTCCTACATCACCTCGGTTGGCGTTGTCGTGTTCCTGTATGTCGTCTATGAGGCCTTCGCGACCAAGCGTATTGCGGGTGACAATCCGTGGGGCGTGGGTGCAACGACCCTGGAGTGGACGCTGTCCTCGCCGCCGCCGTTCCACCAGTTCGAGACGCTGCCGCGCATTTCCGGCGACGCACACTAAGCTCAAATGTGGCCCGCGATGCGAATTGCGGGCCACGCCAAGTTCAAACAGTCTGGATCAACATGAGTTTCGCCGCCGACATTGACGATATCGCAATGGCCTCCGAAGCGGGGCCGGGTGATTATTTTGAGCTCTTGAAGCCACGGGTGATGTCTCTGGTGGTGTTCACGGCACTGGCTGGCATGTTGCTGGCCCCGGTGCATCTCAATCCGGTTCTCGCGGCGTTTTCGCTGCTGCTGATTGCCATTGGCGCGGGCGCGTCCGGTGCGCTCAATATGTGGTATGATGCCGATATTGACCTGTTGATGACCCGGACGGCGGGCCGTCCCATACCGACGGGCCGCATTCAGCCCAAGGAAGCCCTGGCCTTCGGGCTTATTCTGTCGATTTTCTCGGTCTGTGCGCTGGCACTGGTCGCCAATGTGTTTGCCGCACTCGCTCTGGCCTTCACGATTTTCTTCTATGTCGTTGTTTACACCATGTGGCTGAAGCGTTCGACGCCGCAGAACATCGTGATCGGCGGCGCGGCCGGGGCTTTTCCGCCAATGGTGGGTTATGCTGCGGCGACCGGTTCGGTGAGCTTCAGTTCCTTTGTGCTGTTTGCGATCATCTTTTTGTGGACGCCGCCGCATTTCTGGGCACTGGCGCTGCTAAAATCCAAGGAATTTGCCAAGGCGGGCATACCGATGATGCCCAACGTCAAGGGTGAAGCGCACACGCGGCTCGAAATACTCCTGTATTCGCTGGTGCTGGTGCCGGTTGGTGTTGCGCCCTGGTTGCTGGGCTTTGCCTCGCTGACTTACGGTATTTTGTCGATTGTGCTGGGCGCTCTGTTCCTGGTCGCTGCGATCCGGGTTTACCGGATCGATCAGGGCAAGCCTGCCGAAGTTGCGGCCAAGCAATTGTTTGCATTTTCGATCCTTTATCTGACTTTGCTGTTTGCCGAGTTCATTGCCGAATTTGGCTTTGGCTTCGCCGCACGGCTGTTTTAACCGGAGTTTGCAATGGCAAATAACAATGATTCCACGCCTGTTGTCCCTGATCGGGCGCTGACGCTGACCCCGGCGCAGTTGAAGAGCCGACGTGCCCGCAATGTGGCTCTGGCTCTGGCCATTGGGTTTCTGGTCATCCTGTTTTACGCCGTCACCATCATCAAGCTTGGGCCGGGCGTGCTCAAGGGGGGCGTGTGAGATGACGAAGAGTGGCCGCAACAAGCAGGTAGCCTCGATCAGCGTTGGCGTGTTTTGCCTGATGCTGGGGCTAAGCTATGCTGCCGTGCCGTTTTACCGCATGTTCTGCGCGGCGACGGGTTTTGCAGGCACCTTGCGAACGGCAAGTGGCGAAAACCTGCAAAAGGGGCACCGCGTGTTGCAAGTGCGGTTCGATGCCAATGTCGCTCCGGGGCTCGATTGGACTTTCACGCCTGAAACCAATTTCATGGATGTGCCGACCGGGCAGGTTGAAACGGTCTATTACAAAGTCACCAATAATAGTGACCATAGGGTGCGTGCCCGGGCGCAGGACAATGTGATCCCCGATCAGGCCGGCCAGTTTTTTGCAAAGATCAAATGCTTTTGCGATTCGGAAGCAACGCTGGCCGCGGGGCAAACAATGGAATTGCCGGTGGTCTTTTATCTCGACCCCAAACTCGACAAGGACGAAACGATGGCTCATATCCAGAGCCTGACTTTATCCTACACTTACTTTGCTGCCAAAGATGCTGCAGTTGCGGTCGGGGCGGCTGCGAAGGGCAAAGACAAGCTTTAGTTTCAGAAGCTTATGATCATTTCACATGTCGGTACGACAAATAGACGGAGAGGGAAACAGAATGTCCGAGGCGCATGCAACACCCAACCATGATTACCATCTGGTGGATCCCAGCCCGTGGCCGTTGACGGGTTCGATTGCCGCCTTCGTGACCGCCGTTGGCGCGATTTGCTGGATGAAGGGCATTCCAATTGCCGGCCTGAAAATGGGCCCCTATGTGTTTGGCGCGGGTTTTCTCGGCATTCTGTTTACGATGGCGTCGTGGTGGGCGGATGTGGTGCGCGAAGCCAATGACGAGGGTTTCCACACCCGCGTCGTGCAAATCAGCCATCGCTATGGCATGATCTTGTTCATCATGTCCGAAGTCATGTTTTTCGTGGCCTGGTTCTGGGCGTTTTTTAACACCAGCCTTTTCCCCGCCTTTGCGACGCAATATGCCCGCGATGCGTTTTTGGGTGGAACCTGGCCGCCCAAGGGCATTGAAGCGATCAATCCCTGGCATTTGCCGCTGCTCAACACGCTGTTGCTGCTGACTTCGGGCACAACCGTTACCTGGGCTCATCATGCCTTGCTCGAAAATGACCGGCGCGGCCTGAAACTCGGGCTGTTGCTCACGGTGGTGCTGGGCGCAACCTTCACCGGGGTGCAGGCCTACGAATATATTCATGCACCCTTTGCCTTCAAAAATTCGATTTACGGCGCGACCTTCTTCATGGCGACCGGTTTTCACGGTTTCCATGTTCTGGTTGGCACGATCTTCCTGATCGTGTGCCTGCTGCGTGCCAATGCCGGGCAGTTTACGCCCAAGCAGCATCTCGGTTTTGAGTTCGCGGCTTGGTATTGGCACTTCGTTGACGTGGTTTGGCTGTTTCTGTTTTCCTGCATTTATGTGTGGGGATCCTGGGGAGCCGCACTGGAAGGCGTGGCCAAATAGGGCTAATGCACATGATCGATGCGAAGGGGTGGCTTTTGCCGCCCCTTTTCTTTTGGCTGACGGTGATGTGAGGGCTGGCACGTGAAAGTGTTGTTGATTGGTTCGGGCGGGCGAGAACATGCGCTGGCGCTGGCATTGGCCAAAAGCCCCCGCCTGACGCAATTGTTTGCGGCACCGGGCAATCCGGGCATGGCACATATTGCCCAAATCGTGGCGCTCGACGTCCATGACAGCGCGGCGGTCGTGGCGTTTTGCCAGCAGGCGGCCATTGACCTCGTGGTGGTGGGCCCCGAGGGACCTTTGGTGGCGGGTCTGGTTGATGAACTCGCCGAGGCGGGCATCGCCGCTTTTGGCCCGCGCAAGGCGGCGGCGCGGCTCGAAGGTTCAAAAGCCTATACCAAGCAATTATGCGCTGAATTTGATATTCCGACCGCGCGTTACCAGCATTTTCGTGCCTTGCAGCCAGCGCTCGACCATCTCGCTCAAGCTGGTGCGCCCATTGTAGTGAAGGCGGATGGTCTGGCTGCAGGCAAGGGTGTGGTGGTGGCCGAAACGGTCGCCGAGGCGCAAGCGGCCCTGCGCGCGCTATTTGCCAGCCCCGGAGCCGAAGTGGTGATGGAGGAGAAACTCGAAGGGGAGGAAGTCTCGTTTTTCGCTTTATGTGATGGCAAGACTGCGCTGGCCTTTGGCGCGGCCCAGGACCACAAGCGGGTGGGTGAGGGCGATGTCGGCCCCAATACTGGCGGCATGGGCGCCTATTCGCCGGCCCCTCGCATGGATGCGGCGCTGCAGCGCCAGGTGATGGCCCAGATCATCGAGCCGACATTGCGGGCCATGGCAGCGCGCGGCACGCCATTTTCCGGCATGCTGTTTGCCGGCTTGATGCTGACCGGGGCGGGGCCGAAGCTGATTGAGTTCAACACCCGGTTTGGCGACCCGGAAACGCAGGTGCTGATGGCACGGCTTGAGGATGATCTGCTTGAGTTGCTTGACGCCAGTGCGCGCGGAACCTTGGCGGGCCGCGCCGTGAAGTTCTCGAAGGATGTGGCGCTGACACTGGTGATCGCGGCGCAGGGTTACCCAGGCACGCCCAGGGCCAACGGGGCCATTTTCAATCTGGACGCGGCGGCGGCTGGCGAAGGGGTCATCATCACCCAGGCCGGGACAAAGCTGGTGAATGGGCAATTGGTCGCCAGCGGCGGCCGTGTGCTGAACATTACCGCCATTGGCAAAGACTTCTCCCAAGCCGCCGGGCGCGCCTATGCGGCTGCCGAAAAGGTTGATTTTGCGGACGGGTTTTATCGCCGCGATATTGGCTGGCGGGTGCTGCGGTAAATTCACGCGCTGTATTTCCGACGTGTCGACACTATCTAGAGTCAGCCGTTGAACACATTTGGGAGCGCAATTCATGGTCGATGACGAAGCAAACCGGTTCAGTGCCCGCGCCGCCCGTTATGCGCGGGTAGGGGCCAATATTGGCGGCGTGGCGGCGCGAATGGCGGGCGCGAGGCTCATGGGCAACAATGGCCGCAACGGCGACCATGCGGCGGCGTTGTCGACGGCGCTGGGCGGGCTCAAGGGCCCGTTGATGAAAGTGGCGCAATTGATGGCGACCATTCCCGATCTATTGCCGCCGGAATTTGCCGACGAATTGCAAAAGCTGCAATCGGATGCGCCGCCGATGGGGGCCGCCTTCGTGCGCCGGCGTATGGTGGCCGAACTTGGGCCTGATTGGCAAAGCCGATTTGCCTCGTTTGATCTGAAACCCTCAGCGGCGGCGTCGCTCGGACAAGTGCATCAGGCACGCGCGCATGACGGCGAGAAATTGGCGTGCAAGCTGCAATATCCGGATATGGCATCCGCCGTCGAGGCCGATTTGTCGCAATTGGACATATTGTTCAAATTGCGCCGGCGCATGGATAATTCGATCGATTCAACCCAGATCGCCGAGGAAATCGGCGCGCGAATCCGTGAGGAGCTGGATTATCGGCATGAGGCCAAGAATGCCGCGCTCTATCAGGCGATGCTTGGTAAATCGGGGCTGGTGCGGGTGCCGCAATTGCGGCCGGAATTGTCGACACAGCGGCTTTTGACCATGCAATGGCTGGAAGGCAAAAAGCTTCTGGACTACAAAGGTGCCTCGCTTGAGACCCGCAATGACATTGGCCGGGCGATGTTCCACGCCTGGTGGTATCCGTTCAGTACTTTTGGCGTCATTCATGGCGATCCACACCTTGGCAATTATACCGTGTTTGAGGAAGACGGCGTGCCTCGTGGCATCAATCTGCTCGACTATGGCTGCGTGCGGATTTTTCCGGCCCAGTTCGTCAATGCTGTCGTGGACCTTTACAAGGGCCTGCGCGATGACAATCAGCAGCAAATCGCCCATGCTTACGAGGTTTGGGGGTTCAAGAATCTGCGACCCGATCTGATCGAGGTGTTGAATTTATGGGCGAAATTCATCTTTGGGCCGCTCTTGGATGATCGCGTGCGCACCATCGCCGACGGGGTCAAGCCCAGCGCTTATGGTCGCGCCGAAGTCTACAAGGTGCATCAGGAACTCAAGCGCAAAGGGCCGGTGCTGGTGCCGCGCGAATTCGTGTTCATGGATCGCGCGGCCATTGGGCTTGGCGGGGTGTTCCTGCATCTTGATGCGAGATTGAATTTCTATCAGATTTTCAATGAGATGATCGAGAATTTTGATGTCAATACCGTGGCTGAGCGGCAATCCTCGCTCTTGCAGCAGGTGGGCTTGCAGGCGGCGAATTGACGCCGCTGGATTTTCTAGCCCATTTTTGCCGCAAATTTGGGCGTTCTGCCAATTGCGGCAAATTAAAATTTAAGCTAGTCAGAATTGTTGTTGTCCTAGCTTGAAAGGCTCCCATGTCCGCTCCACAAGATAATGCCCTTGGCCATCCCGATATGGATTATGCCGAGCATGAACGCACCTATGCGTTTTTCACGCATCTGGTGACGTATTCCTCGGTGGCACTCGTGGTCATCCTGTCAGCCTTGGCGTTTTTTGCCGGTTGATTGCGGAAAATAAATTGAACGCCACCGCCGTTTCGCTTGGAGCCAGATATGCGCATTGCCATTCCTGCTGAGACCGACCCGCTGGAGACGCGGGTCGCAGCCTCACCGGAGACGATTAAAAAGCTTTTGGGCCTGGGTGCCGAAGTGGTGGTTCAGTCGGGGGCAGGGCTTGCCTCCGGCATTACCGATGCGGATTATTCCGCCGCTGGCGCGCAGATTGCCAAAGATGCGGCGGCAACCGTCAAGGACGCGCAGATCGTGCTGCAAGTGCGCCGACCCAAAGCGGCCAGCCTGAAAGGTGCGGCAGAGGGTGTGGTGCTGATTTCCATCATGGACCCCTATGGACAGGATGCCGCATTGCAGGCGCTGGCCAAGGCCGGGATTTCCAGCTTTGCCATGGAATTGATGCCGCGCATCACGCGGGCGCAGTCGATGGACGTGCTGTCCAGCCAGGCCAATCTGGCCGGCTACCGCTCGGTGATTGATGGCAGTGGGGAATATGGGCGGGCCATGCCGATGATGATGACGGCCGCCGGCACCGTGCCCGCCGCCCGTATCTTTGTCATGGGTGTTGGCGTTGCCGGATTGCAGGCCATTGCGACGGCGCGGCGGCTTGGGGCGATCGTCACAGCTACGGACGTGCGGCCTGCAACCAAAGAGCAGGTTGAATCGCTGGGTGCCAAGTTTGTTGCGGTTGAGGATGATGAATTCAAACAGGCCGAGACCGCTGGCGGTTACGCCAAGCAGATGTCGGCGGAATATCAGGCCAAGCAGGCCCTGCTGGTAGCCGGGCATATTGCCAAGCAGGACATTGTCATCACCACTGCCTTGATTCCGGGGCGGCCAGCGCCGCGCCTCGTCAGTGCGGATATGGTGAAGTCGATGCGTCCGGGTTCGGTGCTGGTAGATCTGGCGGTTGAACGCGGCGGCAACGTCGAGGGGGCGCAGGCCGGCAAGGTTGTCGTGGTCAACGGCGTCAAGATCGTTGGCGATTCCAGTGCGCTGAAGCTGCCCGCAACCGCGAGTGCGCTTTATGCGAAAAACCTGTTCGCCTTTGTCGAGACCATGATTGACAAGACCGAGAAGAAATTGGCGATCCAGTGGGACGACGAATTGGTCAAGGCCACCTGTCTCACCCGTGGTGGGGCGATTGTGCACCCCAATTTTCAACCAAAGCCGGAATAGGGGATAGAACTTCATGACCGATACCCCGCAGCAAATTTTGGACAAGGCCCAGCAGGCGGCGCAATTGGCGCAGGAAGCCCTGAACGCGGCCCATGCCAACATGCAAAACTTGTCGAACATGCACAGTGTGGCCGATGTGGCTGGCGCGGCCGCCCATGCGGCCAGCGGCGGTGCCGTTGACCCGTTCGTGTTTCGCCTGGCGATTTTCGTGCTGGCGATTTTTGTCGGTTATTACGTCGTTTGGTCGGTGACGCCGGCGCTGCACACGCCGTTGATGTCGGTGACCAATGCCGTATCATCGGTGATCGTGGTGGGTGCGCTGCTGTCGGTGGGCATTGGCACGGGCATTGCCCAGTTGTTCGGTTTCATTGCGCTGGTTTTGGCGAGCGTGAACATTTTTGGCGGATTCATGGTGACCGAGCGAATGCTTGCCATGTATAAGAAAAAAGGCTGATGCCATCATGAATGCCAATTTTGCTGCCTTCTTTTATCTCGTCGCCGGGGTGCTGTTCATTCTGGCACTGCGGGGCCTGTCCTCTCCGGCTACTTCGCGCCAGGGCAATCGCTTTGGCATGTTTGGTATGGGCATTGCCATCGTCACGACACTGCTTTACGCGCCGCCTTCCGGCTTGGGCTGGTTGCTGGTGCTGGTTGGCATTGGTGTCGGCGGCGGATTTGGCATCTGGCGGGCGCGCACCGTCAAGATGACCGATATGCCGCAACTGGTTGCCTCGTTCCACGCTCTTGTGGGCCTAGCCGCCGTGTTTGTGGCCGGTGGCGCGTTGACGGCTCCCCATGCCTTTGGCATCGGCGAGGTTGGCAGCATCGAAGGCGCGAGCCTGATTGAAATGTCGCTGGGGGCGGCGATCGGTGCCATCACCTTTACCGGTTCGGTCATTGCCTTTTTGAAGCTGGACGGGCGGATGTCGGGCAAACCGATCATGCTGCCGCAACGCCATGCCATCAATATAGCATTGGCCGTGCTGCTTGTGGTGCTGATCCTTGGCTTTTACGCCAGCGAGAGCCATTTCCTATTCCTGCTGATAGCGCTCGTCTCTTTCGCGCTCGGCGGTTTGCTGATTATCCCGATTGGTGGCGCGGACATGCCGGTGGTGGTGTCCATGCTCAATTCCTATTCCGGATGGGCGGCAGCCGGCATTGGCTTTACCCTTGGCAATCTGGCGCTGATTGTCACCGGCGCATTGGTCGGTTCTTCGGGTGCGATCCTGTCCTATATCATGTGCAAGGCCATGAACCGGTCTTTCATCTCGGTCATTCTGGGCGGGTTTGGTGGCGAAACCACGGCCGCGAGCGGTGTGATCGAGACGCGCCCCGTCAAGCAGGGTTCGGCGGAGGACGCGGCCTATATCATGAAAAACGCGGCCAGCGTCATCATCGTGCCGGGCTATGGCATGGCGGTTGCGCAGGCGCAACATGCTTTGCGTGAAATGGCCGATATGCTGAAAAAAGAGGGTGTGGATGTCAAATATGCCATTCATCCGGTGGCGGGCCGCATGCCCGGTCACATGAACGTGCTGCTGGCGGAAGCCAATGTTCCTTATGATGAAGTTTTCGAGCTTGAGGACATCAACAGCGAATTCTCGCAGGCGGACGTGGCTTTCGTGATCGGTGCCAATGACGTCACCAATCCGGCGGCCAAGACCGACAAGGCGTCGCCAATCTACGGCATGCCGATTCTGGACGTCGAAAAGGCCAAGACAGTGCTGTTCATCAAGCGTGGCATGGGCTCGGGCTATGCCGGGGTTGAAAACGAACTGTTCTTCAAAGATAATACGATGATGCTTTTTTCCGACGCGAAGAAGATGGTGGAAAATATTGTTAAGGCGCTGGCTCATTGAATTAAGCTGGGCAGGACAATATGCGCGGGGATTGCGCATAGCGAGAAATTGTGTGCTGGCGCTTTATGTGGCGGCACTGGGATACCTTTATACCCAACAACAGAAGCTGGAATATCACCCCAAGGCCAATCTCGACGAACCGGCGTCGGTGGGCCTCGTCGATGTGCAGCGCATCAATATTGATACGCGTGACGATCAGCATCTGGTGGCGTGGTACAAAAAGCCACAGCCCCTGCATCCGACCATTTTGTATTTTCATGGCAATACCGGCAATCTGGCGGATCTGAAATCGCGGATCGGGCTGTTAACTGACCGGGGCGATGGGCTGCTCGCGGTGGATTACCGGGGTTTTGGCGCTTCGTCGGGCGCACCCACCGAGGCAGGCCTCATTTTGGACGGCGAAGCGGCTTACGAAGCCTTGCTCGCCCGCGAAATTGGTCTCAAGCACATCGTGATTTATGGTCACTCGCTGGGCTCGGGCGTGGCGGTTGCGGTGGCGGCGCGCCATCGCGTGGCGGCGCTCGTGCTTGAGGCACCCTTCACCTCGGCCGCCGATGTGGCGCAGGCGCAATACTGGGAATTTCCCGTGCGGACGTTGATGCGCGATCAATTTCATTCGGATCAAAGAATTGGTGCCGTCCAAAGCCCGATCCTGATCCTGCATGATGTCGGTGATCCAACCGTGCCTTACCGGTTTGGCCAAAAGCTGTTTGAACTGGCACCTGAGCCAAAGACCTTCCTCAAAGTGCCGGTCACATCCCATGATGTGCTCTTGACCGCCGGCGTCAATGATCAGGTGCAGGCCTGGCTTGCCGCGCATGTGCCGCTGGCCCCGGATGACCCCACCGGCACTGGCGCAGGTTCGCCCGATACGCTGGAATAGATCCGGCCCAGTTCAGCCTTCCGGGGCGTAGATGTGCGGTTGCCCGTCGGGTGCCAGAACCACTTGTTGGCCGTCATCGATGCCCAGGGAGTTCGGTGTCAGGGCCACTTTGCCAAACCCGCCGGGAATATCCAGCATATAAGTGGGCTGGCATAGACCCGAGACCCGGCCGCGCAGCGCTTGCATCAGGGCTTGGCCCTGCGCGATGGAGAGGCGAAAATGACTGGTGCCGGGTGCCAGATCCGGGTGGTGCAGATAATAAGGCTTGATCCGCATCTCGACGAAAGCCCGCATCAGCGCGGTGAGGGTTTCGATATTGTCGTTGACGCCTTTCAAAAGCACGCTCTGGCTGAGCATGGGCACGCCCGCGTCGATGATGCTGGCGCAGGCGAGGCGTGCGGCAGGGGTCAATTCGGCCGGGTGATTGGCGTGCAAGGCAATATAGGTGGCAGCGCCCTTCACCCGTAGCGCCCGCACCATTGGCACGGTCAATCGACCCGGGTCCACCGCTGGCACGCGGGTGTGGAGGCGGATGACCTTGACGTGGGCGATTGCACCCAGCCGCTCCAGAATGGCCCCCAACCGGCGCGGGCTGAGCATTAACGGGTCCCCGCCCGTCAATATGACTTCCCAGATCGCCGGATTATTCGCAATATAGGCCAGAGCCGCTTCGGTTTTGGCGGGTGAGAGATGTGCATTGGCCCCCGGGCCGACACTTTCGCGGCGGAAACAGAAGCGGCAATAAACCGGGCAAACATGCAAAAGCTTGAGCAGAACCCGGTCAGGATAGCGATGGACGATGCCCTCCAGCGGGCTATGGGCCGCATCGCCAATCGGGTCGGGCCGCTCGAACGCCAACTGGTTCAGTTCGGCTTCCGAGGGCAGAAACTGGCGGCCGATCGGGTCGTCGGGCGCGCCGGTCATCAGTGCGCTCATTTCGGGGGTGACGGCGATGGCGTAGCTTGCAGCCACGTCATCGAGCGCGGGGGTATGCTGAACCAGGCCCTTGTCCGCGAGGCCCTTGAGGGTGCGAATGGTGGTCATCGCCAAATGTCCGGCATGGGTGTCCAGATCACGTCCTCAATGCGTGCCGCGCCAAGGCAGAGCATGACCAATCGGTCAAACCCCAGCGCACAACCGCTGGCAGCCGGCATGATCGCCAAAGCGCGCAGAAAATCGTCATCAATGGGGTAGCGCTCGCCATAGATGCGCTCGCGTTCATCCATTTCGATTTGAAAGCGTCGGCGCTGTTCGGCGGCGTCGGTCAATTCGCCAAAGCCATTGGCGAGTTCAACGCCGCAGGCGTAAAGCTCGAAACGCTCGGCAAAACGCGGGTCGGCGGGGTTGACGCGCGCGAGCGCCGCTTCATGGGCCGGATAGTGGGTGAGGAAAGTCAGCCGACCCAGACCCAGATTTGGCTCGATGCAGGCGCTCAGTACCTTGCTGAAAATATCCGACCAATGGTCGTCGTCGGTAATGCGCACACCGGCCCGCGTTGCCGCCTTGGCAAATGCGTCGCGATAGGGTTGCTCTGGCGCATCAAGGGCTGGCAAGAGGGGCACAAGATCAAACCCCGCATAGGCTTTGAAAGCTTCGGCGACGCTCACATATTCGGGGGGCAGATGCGGGTCGCAAAGCCGATCCTTATAGCGCATCTGGGCAATGGCGCAGGCCTTGGCGGCCAGCTCCGCGATAAGGGCGCAATCGCGCATCAAGTCCGCCACCGAACCGCCAGCGCGATACCATTCGAGCATGGTAAATTCCGGGTGGTGCAACGGGCTACGCTCGCCATTGCGAAACACGTGCTGCGTCGAAAAAATCCGCGCTTCGCCAGCAGCCAGCAGCTTCTTGCAGGCAAATTCGGGGGATGTGTGCAAATAGAGTGGCAATTCTTGGCCGCCCGGATCGCGCCAATGCGTGGCAAAGGCACCAATATGGGCCTCATTGCCGGGGGAGACCTGCAAAATTGCGGTATCGACCTCGTAAAAGTCCGCGCGCCTGAACCATTCGCGCAACCGGTCCAGCACGCGATTGCGCTGGTGCAGGGCAGCGCGGCGGTCCGCATGCTTTTGCGGGTTCCAGAAAGGCAGGGGCGTGGTCATCGGCCAGTCTTTAGGACAAAAAGCCGAAAGTGTCACGGTGCGACTTTTGCCGCCAAAACCGCACCTTCACAAAATGTTTAGTTGACGCGGCCACGATAAACGCGCTTTGAAAGGATCAAGGTTCCATATTGCGGATTTTGAATATGATCTTGAAGCGGGTTGGCCTGTCACTGATGTTGTGGCTCGGTCTGGCGTTGCACGCGCTTGGCGCGGCAGGTCCGTGGGTCGCGGATGGCGATGTGCAGGCGCGGCTGATTTCCGCCGTCGATGGCAGCGGCCAGTTGGCGCAATTGCCGCTTGGCCTGCAAGTGAAAATGAACACGGGCTGGAAAACCTACTGGCGCTCACCGGGGGAGGCCGGCTTGCCGCCCGAACTCGATTTCAACGGCTCCAGCAATCTGGGGCCGGTGGCCATCGCCTATCCAGTGCCGCAGCGGTTCAGTTTGCTGGGCCTGGAGACCTTCGGCTATGAAGGTGAGGTGGTGTTTCCGCTGCATGCCGATGTGACCCATCCGGGCGCAGCGGTGACTGTGAAAGCCAAGGTTGATTTGCTGGTCTGCGCCCAGATTTGTGTGCCGCACAGCCTGCTGCTTCATCTCGATATCCCGGCCGGCGCTGCCGATGTGGCGAGCCAGGCGCAATTGCTCAACTCCTTTGCCACGCAAGTGCCAAGCGGTGCCACGGGCGCGGGTTTGCAAGTGGTTAGCGCCAAGCTGATGGGAGCGGGGGCCGACAGCGTGCTGGAGGTCGATGCCAAATCGCAGCAACCCTTCCTTGCGCCGGATGTCTATCCCGAAAGCAAGACACTGTCGTTTGGCCACCCGCAGGTCGTGCTCAGCGCCGATCGGCGAGAGGTGAGCCTGCGACTGCCGGTGCTGCATGTCGCGGCAGGCACGGCACCGTCAAATGCCCATGCGCTGACCTTGACGCTGGTGGATGGCAAGCGCTTTCTGGAGGCGCACCCGCAGGTTGTGGCCGCCAGCCTGCCCAGCCCCTGGCTGCGGCTTTGGGGGCTGGTGCCGATATTTGGTCTGGCGCTGATTGGCGGGTTCATCCTGAATTTTATGCCTTGCGTCCTGCCGATCCTGTCCATGAAGCTCCTGACCGTGGTCAGCCATGGCGGGCGCGAGGACGCGCATGTGCGTGCCGGATTCCTGGCTTCAGCGGCGGGCATACTGGCTTCGATGCTGGCGCTGGCGGGTGTGCTGGTGGCGATGAAAGCCAGCGGCCACACGGTTGGCTGGGGCATCCAGTTTCAGCAACCTTTGTTCGTGGTGGCGCTGGTTGTGGTGTTGACGTTGTTTGCCTGCAATCTTTGGGGCTTTTTTGAGATCAATCTGCCGATTTTCGTTCAGCAAAAGCTGGGGCAGGCGGGGGACAGCACTTTGCCGGGCCATTTTGCCTCCGGCGCGTTTGCAACGCTGCTTGCGACACCCTGTTCCGCGCCTTTTCTGGGCACGGCGGTGGGATTTGCGCTTGCAAGCGGGCCGATGGAAATATTCGTGGTGTTTTTTGCGCTCGGGCTTGGTCTTTCGCTGCCCTTGCTGGTTGTGGCGGTTTGGCCCGGCCTTGCGACACGTCTGCCAAAGCCCGGTCGATGGATGGTATGGTTGCGGCAGATTCTTGGCTTTGCGCTGGCGGCCACGGCACTTTGGCTGCTCTATGTTGCCTATATCCAGATCGGCGACTTGCGGGTTGGCGTGGTGGCGGCCAGCATGCTGGGCGTGATTGCGGCTTTCGGCCTGCTGCGTAACCGGTTGCATCTGGCGGCAACCATTGCCGGAGTTTGTGCTCTGCTTGCGGTTGCCGCAGCGCAAACGGGCGATATGGCCGGGGTGCAACAGGCGCCCGAGCGCGATATCATCCGCTGGTCAGCGTTTAATGACAATCAGGTCAAAAATCTGGTGTCGCAGGGCCATACCGTGTTTGTCGATGTCACCGCCGATTGGTGCCTGACTTGCAAGGCCAACAAAAGGGTCGTGCTCGATAGCGCGGAGATTGCCAAAAAGCTCAATCAATCCGGGGTCACCGACATGAAAGCCGATTGGACGCGGCCGGATCCGGCGATCGCGCAATTTCTGGCGCAGCATGGCCGCTATGGCATTCCGTTCAACATTGTCTATGGCCCCAAAGCGCCGGCCGGCGTGGTCATGCCGGAAGTTTTGACGGAGGCGATCGTGCTTTCTGCATTAAGCCAGGCGCAGGGCGTGGCCACGCCCCAGTAAAGCGCGCGGGTTCA
The DNA here is from genome assembly GCA_019075865.1 of Hyphomicrobiales bacterium. Classification (GTDB taxonomy): domain Bacteria; phylum Pseudomonadota; class Alphaproteobacteria; order Rhizobiales; family Beijerinckiaceae; genus REEB77. The sequence continues at coordinate 375,673 of JAGXAN010000003.1, forward strand.
GGCGCGCAATTTTGGCAGGCTGCGCAGCAATTGATGCAAGGTCGCCAGGGTGGAGGCGTCCGCAATTCCATCGACACGGGCCGGGCGAAAATGCCGCTGGAAGGCGCGCACCACCGCTTCGGTCTCAGCATCATATTGGCCATGGGCGATGATGCCATAGCCATAAAGGGCCAGCATTTTCTGCAAGGCTTCAACCGCCTCGCCACTGTCCCCGATCTGCAGGAAGCCGCCGCCCTGCAAAGGGGCCGGGGGCACGTAATGGCCTATGCCTGCTGCGTGCAATTGCCCCCATGGGAATGCCTCGCCGGGGTCGCGCTTGCGGGCCGGGGCAATATCGGAATGGGCCAGAATGTTTTGCGGTGCAATGGAGTGGCGGGTGCCGATATCGCGGCAAAGCGCGATCACGCTGGCGATTTGCGCAGGCGCGAAGGGCGGGCAATCCGTCAAATGGCCGGGGTTGACGATTTCAATGCCAATGGATCGTGAGTTCAGGTCGGTTTCGCCGGCCCAGAAGGAATTGCCCGCATGCCAGGCCCGGCGCGATTCAGGCACCAATTGGCGGATGGTGCCATCCTCTTCAATGAAATAATGGCTGGAAACTTCCGAGGCGGGATTGCATAGCCAGGCGAGCGCGCCAGCCGCAGTTTCCATGCCGGTATAGTGCAGGATGATGGAATGAACCGCCGCGAACCTTACACCATGATTGGGTGAAACGGGGCCATTCAAGGCAAGGGGGGAATCTGCCGCCACTGTTCATACTTTCGGGGTGTCGTTCAAGAAAAACCCGGCGCAGTGAAATGCGCCGGGGGATTGTGAGTTGAATGTCCGGTCATGGACATGGATTTACGTGTTACCTGAGCCAGGCTCAACAAAGTGTCAGTAACGGTAGTACCGAACACACACCTCATTACCATTGTAATCGTAACCATATCGTGCACAACGACGGTGTGGCGTCATTGAAGAACCGATGATTGCGCCACCGGCGGCACCAATCACACCACCGGCAAGGGCACCACCAGCACGCCCCGTTGTCGCGCCGCCGATCAATGCACCCGCTGCGCCGCCGAGAATCGCACCGCCCGCCGCATTGCTTTCGCGCTCCGTCGCACAGCCGCCAAGCGCCGTGCTCGCCACCAGAGCGGATGACAGCAAAATCATTTTTATCATTTTATTCTCCTCAAGCGTGGCCAAGCGGACACCCGGCCAATTTCAGATTGGACTACGCGAACCACCAATGCGGCCAAGCACAATCTTGTTGGAGCATAAAAGGCACTTTTTGTCACTATGAAGGCGAAACTAAGCCACCAAGCGGGCCGGGCGTTAATTCTGGTGCCTTTGCTTATTTAACAATATGAATATTTGTTAATATAGCAACATGCCGTGCCAATAATTTATAAATACGTGAATATAAATATCATATTTTTTAGTATAATATATGCAAAGTTGCCATATGTTCAACAATTTAATTTTTACTTTATAAATTTTTCAATTTATGTTTCATATAAAGTAAATTTTATCAAACATATCAAAAAGTATGATTATAATATTTTTTCTGTATTGTCATTTTATATTAAAATACATGAACAATTTAATGACGTATTTGTATGAAATTTAGGCGTGATTGAAATTGTCGCGTTAGGAGTATGAAATGAATTTTTTGGTAACGGCCGCTTCGGCCTCGTTGGTTGTAATGTCTATTGCCGGTATCGCGCATGCTGACAGCTCTATTGACGGAAATCACCTGTCATTCTCGATCAACCAATCCAAAACTGCATCCAATGTTTCTGCTACCAAGAAAAGTCCGTTGGAAATTTCCCATAAAGATCATCACCTTGCGTCGCGTCGGCACGGCGCTCGGAAGCTGGCGCGGGCCAGAGGTCGGGTTGGCGGTGGCAAGGCCGCCAGCTATCGTCAGATGATTGCAGCTCATGCCCGCGCCAATGGCGTGCCGTTTGCGCTCGCCAATGCGGTTGTGCGCGTCGAGAGCAGCTATAATCCGCATGCGCTCAGCGCTGGCAATTACGGCCTCATGCAAATCCGTCCGCAGACGGCGCGTGGCCTTGGCTATCGCGGCCCGGCTTCAGGTTTGCTCAATGCGGAAACCAACCTTCGTTACGGGGTCAAATATCTGGCTGTTGCCTATCATCATGCTCATGGCGATACCTGCCGGGCTTTGATGGGTTACCAATCGGGGGTATTTGCCCGCCATATGAGCAGCGCCAACCACCGGTATTGCCACAAGGCGCTGGTGTATATGGCACAAGGCTGAGACCAGCCTTCGCCCATCGGATGCATGTGCCAGCTTGATTATTCGCGGGGCAGGGGCTATCCAGCTTCTGCCAGTCGGCCGGATGGCCGCTGCTGAAAAGCAGAGGAAAGTCCGGGCTCCATGGATAAACGGTGCCGGATAACATCCGGCGGGGGCGACCCTAGGGAAAGTGCCACAGAAAACAGACCACCGGTACCGCTGCAAGGCGGGTGCCGGCCAGGGTGAAACGGTGCGGTAAGAGCGCACCGCGCGAGCAGCAATGCAAGCGGCACGGTAAACCCCACCGGGAGCAAGACCGCATAGGAACGACAAAGGCGTGGCAACATGCTTTGGGCCTTTTCCAGGCTGTCGTTCGGGTTGGTTGCCAGAGGCATTCGGCAACGAATGTCCCAGAGGAATGGCCATCGCGTCGCTTTCCATGTGAAAGCGGCCATACAGAACCCGGCTTACAGGCCGACTGGCACTTTCATCCCTTCAAAAATCCGCTTGTCAGCGCTTGATCAAAGGGCCGGTTCATCCGGCCTTTTGGCGTTTGTGCGCCCGCTTTGCCGCGCCACGGCGAGTTGCCGCTTGCCGGCGTGTTTGCGCAAAAATCAAGGCCTTGCAGCCGGGCATAAACGTAACATTAACCTTAACAAAGCTTAATGACGGGGATTGCCGTTTCGTCCAGTTTTGAGTCGTTTCAACCCATTGACGCCCATAAAATCCCATGCTATCCCAAGACATCCCGTTGAGAGTTGCGTCGCAGAAGTCCGGTCATCGCCAGCCAAATCTGGTGAGCGGTTCCTTGCGTTTTGCGATGGGCGTTCAGTCAGGTGCGGGTCGGGAGCGTAAGCGTGGATTTGTATCTCTCGCATTTCACCAATCGGCTCGACGCCAAGGGGCGGGTTTCCATTCCTGCGGCGTTCCGGACGGTACTGGCGAGGGATGGTTTCGAGGGGCTTTACGTGCACCCTTCGCTGGATATGGCGGCGCTCGATTGTGGGGGCAACGCCTTGCTCGGCGAGATTCAGGGGTTGCTCAGCGTTCTGGAGCCTTACTCGGTGGAGCGGGAAATGTTTTCAACCGCGCTGCTGGGGACGAGCGAGATTTTGAAAGTGGATTCGGAGGGGCGCGTCGTCCTTTCGGAAGGGTTGAAGGTCTATGCCGGAATAGGGTCGGAAGTGACTTTGGTCGGGCAGGGACAGAAATTTCAGATTTGGGAACCAGAGCGTTTCCGTGCGCATCTCGACGAGGCCAAACTTCGAGTTCGCGACTTACGGAAGGATCTGGGAGCCAGACGCGCGGTGATACCACCGCGAGCGCAAGGAGCACGGGAATGAGCGCGGGCCGCGGCGAAGACAAAAATCTCGCCGCAGGCGGACCGGCCCGACATATTCCCGTGCTTCGCGCCGCCGCACTTGCGGCTTTGGAACTGGCCCCCGGCCAGCTTTATGTAGATGGCACCTTTGGGGCCGGCGGCTATACCAGTGAAATGTTGAAAGCCGGCGCGCGGGTCATTGCCTTTGATCGCGATCCGTCGGCGATTGCCGCAGGCGCACCGCTCGTGCAACAGGCGGGCGGGCGATTGCGGCTGGTGGAGGCGCGGTTTGGTGCGATGGTCACCCAATTGGCGGCGCTGGATCTGGGCCCCGGCAGCCTCGACGGCGTGGTGCTGGATATTGGTGTGTCGTCGATGCAGATCGACCAGGCCGAACGCGGTTTCTCCTTCCGGCAGGAAGGCCCCCTCGACATGCGCATGAGCGCGTCCGGGCGCTCGGCCTTTGATATTGTGCAGGAGGCTTCGGTGGAAGAACTCGCCGATATTTTCTTTTATTATGGGGAGGAGCGGGCCTCGCGCCGCATTGCGCGGGCGATTGTGCATGACCGCGAAGCGCAACCCTTCACAACCACGCGTCAGCTCGCTGAAATGATTGCGCGGGTATGTCCGGGCAAACCGCATGAAATCCATCCGGCGACGCGGGCGTTTCAGGCGCTACGAATTGCAGTGAACGACGAGCTTGGTGAGTTGGTATCCGCGCTGGAGGGCGCGGAATTACTGTTGAAACCGGGTGGAAGATTGGCTGTGGTGACATTTCATTCGCTGGAAGACCGGATCGTGAAAATGTTTTTTGCCGGGCGTTCGGGGCGCGGGGAGGCGGTTTCGCGCCTGTTGCCGGGCGAGCCGGCACGCGCGCAAAGCACTTTTACCCAGCCGTCGCGGCAAGCGGTTTTGCCAACGCAGACTGAAATGCTGGAAAACCCGAGGGCGCGTTCCGCCAAATTGCGGTTTGGCATTCGTAATGAGGCGCCGGCGCGCCCCACTGACCCTAAACTTACGGCGCTGGGGCGATTGCCCACAGTGGCCGGGCCAACTCGTGCAAAGGGGCGCTGAATGATCCGCTTGTTCAACATTCTGGCGGTAGCGGCGCTTCTTGGTTGCGCGGCTTATGCCTATAACATCTCCTACCAGACGATTTATTACGCCGAGCAGCAGGCCAAGGCCAAGCAGGATATTGCCAAAGAGACCGATGAAATCTCGTTCCTGAAAGCGGAATGGGCGCATCTGGTGCGTCCGCAGCGGGTGGCTGAGCTTGCCGACAAGAATCTCTCGCTGCAACCGCTCGCCCTGAACCAGATCGTTCCATTGCAGTCTTTGCCGGTCAAAATGCCCAATGTGGATATGATCGGCCACAAACTCGATGATCTGGGTCTGGCCCAACCCACCGCGACCCCCCATTCCAGCGCTTTGGTCGCCACCACGACACCCAAGGCTGCGCCGACATCCGCGCACCGGGCCGTGATGAGCCAGAATACCCGTCCCACCTCTATCCGCGCGCTATTGCAGCCACAGAGGGAGAAAAAGCATTGACCGACATGTTTGACGCCCCCCCCGCCGACCCGCAAGATTCGCTGCCGCCGCCCCAGAAGCCGCGCGCGAGCCGCCTCATTGAACGGATGTTCTCGACCAAGTTGAAGCACAGCGACCGGCGCATCGCGCTGGTGGGTGTGGCATTTACCGGGGTGTTCCTGCTGATTGGGGGTCGTCTCGTCGAACTTGGCTTCAAGGGTGGCTTGCCAATTGGCGTGAAAAGCGAAGCCGCGCAGACGGTTTCTGCCGAGCGTCCGGATATTCTGGACCGTCATGGAAAGGTGCTGGCTACGGATGTTAAGACCGTTTCGGTGTTTGCTGAACCGCGCAACATCATCGACAAGGACGCGGCGGTGGAAGAACTCACCGCCATTTTGCCCGATGTCGACCCAACCAAATTGCGCAAAAGGCTTGGCCAGCGCCGTGGCTTTGTATGGGTCAAGCGCACGATTACGCCCAAGCAGCGCGAGCAGATTTTCCAGCTCGGTTTGCCGGGCATTGGCTTTTTGCCGGATTTCAAACGCTATTATCCCAATGGGCCGCTGGCCGCGCATGTGATTGGCTTCACCAACGAGGACAATCTTGGCATTGCCGGCATGGAGAAATATATCGACGGACAGGGCCTGATGGCTTTGCACGGCGCGGGCTTTGTGGTGCACCACAATGATCTGAAGCCGGTGAAACTGTCGATTGACCTTGATGTGACGCAGGTCGTGCGTGACGAACTCCTCAAGGGTATCGAGAAATTCAAGGCCAAATCGGCGGCTGCGGCCATCATGGACGTGCGCACGGGCGAGGTGATTGCTCTGGAATCCTTGCCCGATTTTGATCCAAATGAGCCATCTGGTGCACTTTCACCCGATAAGCTGAACCGGATGACGGCCGGCGTTTATGAAATGGGTTCGACTTTCAAATCGATCTCGATTGCCATGGCGATCCAGGAGAACAAGGTCAATCTGCGCTCCACTGTCGACGCGCGCCACAGCTTGCATTTTGGCAAGTTCACCATCCACGATTACCACGCCACGCATCGCATGCTGACGGTGCCTGAAGTGTTTGTGCACTCGTCCAACATCGGCACGGCACAGATGGTGATGAAGGTCGGGGTGGACGGCCATCAGGCGTTTTTGAAGGAAATGGGCCAGTTAACCCGCATGCGCACGGAATTGCCCGAAAGCGCTGCCCCATTGGTGCCCCATCCGTGGAGTCTATTGAACACCGTGACCATTGCGTTTGGACAGGGGCTGAATGTTGCGCCCTTGCAGGCAATGATGGCGGTTTCGGCTCTGGTCAATGGCGGCAACATGATGACACCGACCTTTTTGATGCGCTCGGAGAAGGATGCGCTCGCTGGTTCGAAGCGCGTGGTTCGCCCGGACGTGTCCGAGGCGATCGATTATCTGATGCGCATCAACGCCGAAATCGGTTCGGCCCGCAAGGCCAATGTCCCCGGCTATTTCATTGGCGGCAAGACCGGCACGGCGGACAAGATCATTCACGGCCGTTACGACCACAACAAGGTATTCACTACCTTTACCGCGGTTGCGCCAGCCAATGACCCCAAATATCTGTTCATGGCGATCATGGATGAACCGCAAGGCTTGCCATCTACCTTTGGGTATCATACGGCAGCCTGGAACGTGGGCGAGATAACCGCCAAGATCATCAATCGCGCCGGACCCATGCTTGGGCTGGAGCCGCAGATTGACCTGCCCAAAGAACCATTCCCATTGCTGGCGAAGCTTGGCTTTGGATTTGCCAATATTCCCCAAACCGGAGGCCCGGTCGATTGAAACGACTTCAGGACTTATTTGCAGATTTGAAAATGGACGCAGCCACAGCTGAGCGGCCGGTGCGCGGGCTTGCCAGCGATAGCCGCAAGGTGCAGGCGGGTTTTGTATTTTTTGCCGTGCCCGGCTCCCATGCGGATGGCAGTGCCTTTGTGGGGGATGCCTGCGCCAAAGGGGCCGTGGTCATCGTGTGCAGCGAGGCACCCAAAGATTTGCCGCCCGAGGTGGTGTGCCTGGTGGTGGAGGATGTGCGTGCGGCTTTGACCCAAGCGGCGGCGGCTTTCTATGCGGCGCAGCCGCAAACCATTGTCGCCATAACCGGAACCAGCGGCAAAACCTCGATCGCCGAATTCGTGCGCCAAATCTGGGCGTCTGTCGGCCATAATGCCGCATCGCTTGGGACATTGGGCGTCATTTCGGCCAAGGGTGCGCATTATGGTTCGTTGACGACGCCGGACCCGATTGGTCTGCATCAGACCTTGGCGCAACTGGCCGGGGAGGGGGTAACCCATCTGGCGATGGAGGCCTCTTCGCATGGGCTGGACCAGAGGCGCCTCGATGGCGTGAAGCTGGCTGCGGGCGCGTTTTCCAACCTGTCGCGCGATCATCTTGATTATCACGCGACGCCGGAAGCCTATCTGGCCGCCAAATTGCGTCTGGTGCGGCATTTGCTGCAACCGGGCCAACCTTTGGTGATCGACGCCGATGCGACCGTTGCCGGTGAGGTGGCTGCCGCGGCGAAGGCGCGTGGACTGGCCCTGTTCAGCATTGGCAAGGCCGGCAACGACATTCGTGTGATTTCCGCGACCCCGGAAGGCTTCAAAACCCGGCTCAGGCTTGAATACAAGGGTGCGGAGCATGTGGTTCTCCTGCCGCTTGCCGGAATGTTTCAGGTCGCCAACGCCTTGGTGGCGGCGGGGCTGTGCATGGCCACCGGAACGGATGCAGCAAGCGCATTTGCGGCCATGGCGCGGCTCAAGGGTGCGCCGGGACGGCTTGAATATGTGGGCACACGCGAGCGTGGCCAGATATTTGTCGACTATGCTCACAAGCCGGATGCGCTGGCCAAAGTGCTGCAGGCGCTGCGGCCATTCGTGCGCAAATCGCTGATCGTGGTATTTGGCTGCGGCGGCGACCGCGATGCCGGAAAACGTCCGATCATGGGTGAAATCGCCAGCCAATATGCCGATGTAGTGATCGTCACCGACGATAATCCGCGTTCGGAAGTGCCTGCTGCCATCCGCCGCGAAATTCTCGCCAAAGCGCCACATGCGGTGGAAATTGCCGATCGCGAAGCCGCCATTCGCGCCGGCATCAAAATGCTGAGCGAAGATGACCTGTTGCTGATCGCTGGCAAAGGTCACGAAAGCGGGCAGATCGTCGGCACGCAAGTGTTGCCATTTTCCGACCACGAGGTGGTGCTGCGGGTTTTGAAGGAAATGCAGAAATGACAGGGCAGCCCGCAATCAAACACGGCTTGTGGACTGGTCTCGGTTTGGTCGGGCCATTGCAAGCCCGGGTCAGTGGCAATATGCCTGACAGCATCGGCGATATTTCCATCGATACGCGCACGCTGAAACCCGGCGACCTGTTCTTTGCGATCCTGGGCGAAAATACGGATGGCCACGATTATGTGGCCAAGGCGCTGGCTGCCGGTGCCGGGGCGGCGGTGATCGATGAAGCCCATGCGGACGCGCTGACCGGCACGGGCCCGCTATATGTGGTGCGTGAGGTATTGCCTGCGCTCGAGCGGCTTGGCCAAGCTGCGCGCGCTCGCAGCACGGCGCGAATTGCGGCGGTGACCGGATCGGTGGGAAAAACATCGACCAAAGATGCGCTGGCACTCACGCTGGCAACGCAGGGGGCGACCCATGCCTCCAAGGCCTCCTACAATAACCACTGGGGCGTGCCGCTGACGCTGGCAAAAATGCCCGAAAGCGCGCGATATGGCGTGTTTGAAATTGGCATGAACCATGCGGGTGAAATCACCCCCCTGGTCGCCATGGTGAAACCGCATGTGGCCATTGTCACCACGGTGGCACCCGTGCATCTCGAATATTTCGGCTCGGTGGATGCGATTGCGCGGGCCAAGGGCGAGATTTTCTCGGGTCTGGTCAAAGGCGGCGCGGCCATCATCAATCGCGACGTGCCGCAATTTGCGATTTTGCAAGAAATGGCGAAGGCCTCGCCAGCCGGGCACATCATCAGTTTTGGCCGCGACAGTTCGGCAGATGCGCATTTGCTCAGCGTCGAAATCTTTCCCGAAGGCACCTATGTCGAGGCTTCCGTGCTCGGCAAATCGATCAAATACCGGCTGGGTGCGCCGGGCCAGCATTTTGCTGAAAACTCTCTGGCCATTCTGCTTGCGGCCCGCCTGATGGGGCTGGAACTGGAATTGGCGGCCAAGGCGCTGGAGGGCTTTCATGCGCCCAAGGGGCGCGGATCGCAAACCCGGTTGCCGATTGGCGAAGGGCATATGACATTGCTCGACGAGAGCTATAATGCCAATCCCGCGTCGATGCGTTCGGCGCTGGCGGTGCTGGGGGCGCTGCCACCCGGCGAAGGTGGCCGCAGGGTTGCCATTTTGGGTGACATGCTGGAACTGGGTGACGAGGCGGGCCCTTTGCATGCCGAACTCGCCCGCACCATTGAAATTGAAAAAATCGATCAAGTGCTTTGCGCCGGGCCGAACATGAAGTTCTTGTTCGAGGCATTGCCAAAGTCGCGGCGGGCGGGCTGGTTTGAAAACGCCGAAGCTCTCGCCCCGCGTGTCGCGGAGGCCTTGCAGGTGGGTGACGTGGTTATGATAAAGGGTTCCAACAGCAGCCGAATGGGTCTCATCGTTCAATCGCTTATGCACCAATTTGCCAATTCAGCCGGTACCGGCGCGGCCTGAGGAAATTTCATGCTCACCTTTTTGACCGATTTGGCCTATCTTTATTCTCCGTTTCACCTGTTTCGGTACATTACGTTTCGGGCGGGCGGCGCGACGGCCACGGCCCTGTTTCTGGTGATGTTTTTTGGGCCACGCAGCATTGCGGCGCTGCGTCTGCGGCAGGGCAAGGGGCAACCCATTCGCACCGACGGGCCGCAATCGCATCTCCTGACCAAAAAGGGCACGCCGACCATGGGCGGGCTGATGATCCTGGGCGGACTTGTGGTCTCGACCCTGCTATGGGCCAACCCGCGCAGTCCGTTCGTGTGGATCGTGCTGCTGGTGACCCTCGGATTTGGCGCGATCGGGTTTTACGACGATTATCTCAAGGTAACCAAGCAGTCCCACAAGGGCTTTTCAGGCCGCTTGCGCCTGACCTGCGAGGCGGGCATTGCCATGCTGGCCTGCTACAGCATGATGTGCGCGGATCTGTGGCCGGTGGGCGGGGTGAGCGGTATTGGCGGGCTGTTTCAGGCGCTGATCGCCCCTTTCACCACGGTTACCCATCAGGCGGCGTGGCTGGCAGTGCCATTTGACAAGCATTTCGTCGCGGATCTGGGCATTGGCTTTTTGGCTTTTGGCGGCTTGGTGATTGTCGCCGCCGGCAATGCCGTCAATCTGACCGACGGGCTTGATGGCCTGGCCATCGTGCCGGTGATGATCGCCGCCGGAACTTTTGGCCTGATCGCCTATTTTGTCGGCAATATCAATATATCAACCTATCTGGGCGTCAATTATGTCAGTGGCACCGGCGAATTGATTGTGGTGGCCGGGGCGCTGGTGGGTGCCGGGCTTGGCTTCCTGTGGTTTAACGCACCGCCGGCCCAGATTTTCATGGGTGATACCGGTTCGCTGGCGCTGGGCGGCTTGATCGGCACCATTGCGGTCGCGATCAAGCATGAAATCGTGCTGGTCGTGGTTGGCGGGCTGTTTGTGGTGGAAGCGATTTCGGTGATCCTGCAGGTCGGCTATTTCAAAATGACCGGCAAGCGCATTTTTCTGATGGCGCCGATCCATCATCATTTCGAGCATCGCGGCTGGTCGGAAAGCCAGATCGTGGTGCGGTTCTGGATCATATCCTTTGTGCTGGCAATGATGGGCCTTTCGACCCTGAAGGTGCGGTGACCATGACCCCGATTACCTGCTTTGCCGGGAAAAATGTGGCGCTGTTTGGCCTTGGCGGTTCGGGGCTGGTGAGCGCGCGCGCACTGGTTGCAGGTGGCGCAAAGGTCACTGCCTGGGACGATGGTGCGCCCGCCCGCGACAAGGCGGCAGCGCAGGCCATCCCGCTGCAGGATCTGCATGAGGCCGACTGGCATGGTTTTGACGCGCTGGTGCTGACGCCGGGCGTGCCGCTCACCCATCCCGAACCGCACTGGGCGGCCAAGGCGGCGAAGGCGGCTGGCGTTGAAGTGATTGGCGATATTGAATTATTCTGTCGTGAACGGGCGGCAACCGCCCCCCATGCGCCCTTTATTGCCATTACCGGCACCAACGGCAAATCCACCACCACGGCGCTGATCGCGCATTTGTTGCGGGTGGTGGGGCGGGATGTAGCCATGGGCGGCAATATCGGCACGGCCATTCTTGATTTGCCAAAGCCTGAATCTGGCCGGGTTCACGTGGTGGAATGCTCGTCCTTCCAGATTGATTTGGCCCCGTCGCTGAACCCGTCCATTGGCATATTGCTGAACCTGACGCCCGATCACCTGGATCGGCATGGCACGATGCAAGACTACGCTGACATCAAGGCCAGGTTGGTGCGGGCTGCCGATCTGGCCTTTGTCGGGGTGGATGACGCCTATTGCGCCGCCATTGCCGCGCGACCTGGCAAGGGCGAAATGGTCAAGGTTTCGGTGCGCGAAAAGCTGGAAAGCGGCATATATGCCGATGGCGCGACCCTGTGGGCGGCCGTTGAGGGAAAGCGGGAGCGCCTTGGCGATCTATCTGGCATAGCCTCGCTGCGCGGGCGTCACAACGCCCAGAATGCGGCTTTCGCGGTTGCTGCGGTGCAAGCGCTCGGGGTTTCGCTGACGGATATTCAGCGCGGCTTGCAAAGCTTCCCCGGGTTGGCGCATCGCATGGAATGGCTGGGTGTGCGCGGCAAGGTGCTGTTCATCAATGATTCCAAGGCCACCAACGCTGATTCCACCGAAAAGGCGCTGCTGACTTATTCCGATATTTACTGGATTGTTGGCGGCAAGGCCAAAGAGGGTGGGCTTGCGTCGCTGGAGCCGTTGTTCTCGAAGGTCAGCAAAGCTTTTCTGATCGGTGCTTCCAGCGCTGAATTTGCCCGCGAGCTTGACGGCAAACTGGCTTATGAATCATGCGGCACGCTGGAGGTCGCCACGCAAAAGGCGGCGCAGGCAGCGGCGCAATCAACGGGCGCGCAACCGGTGGTGCTGTTGTCACCAGCCTGCGCCAGTTACGACCAATTTCCAAATTTTGAAGTGCGCGGCGAGCGTTTTCGCTCCTTGTGCCAAGCCATCATCAACCCTTAGGAGGCAGACATGGTATCTCGCGCCGAGCAATCGCAATTTGCCAATTGGTGGTGGACGGTGGATCGCTGGCTGATCGGCTCGCTGATCATGCTGATGCTGATCGGGCTGATCTTGACGATGGGTGCCAGCCCGCCGGTGGCCGAGCGTATCGGGCTGCCAACCTTTTATTTCGTGCATCGCCAGGCCATGTATCTGGTGCCGGCCATTGCCATCATGCTGGGCGTGTCGAGCCTGTCACCGCGCATGGTGCGGCGCTCGGCGCTGGCCGGCTATATTGCCATGATCGTGCTGATATTGCTGGCGTTGAAGTTCGGGCACGAGATCAAGGGCGCGCGGCGCTGGATATTTGGCATACAGCCTTCGGAATTTCTCAAACCCTGCTTCGTGGTTCTTGCCGCCTGGGCGTTTTCGGAAGGGGCGAAGGCCAACCGGTTGCCGGGAAACTATATTGCGATCCTGCTGCTGCCGCTGACGGCGATTCCATTATTGCTGCAACCTGACTTTGGCCAGACCATGCTGATTTCTATCGTCTGGGCGTCGCTGTTTTTCATGGCCGGCGTGCATATGATATGGATTTTGGGTATTGGCGGCATTGGCAGCCTTGGCGTGATTGCGGCCTATAAATTATCGCCGCATGTGCACGAGCGCATCATCAGCTTTCTGCATCCCCAATCCAGCCACCTGGGCACCAATGCGTTTCAGGTGGAAACCGCGCTGGACAGCTTTTATTCCGGCGGTTGGCTTGGTCGCGGGCCGGGCGGTGGCGTAATCAAGCGCATTTTGCCCGACAGCCACACCGATTTCATTTTCGCGGTGACGGGGGAGGAATTTGGCATTCTGGCAGCTATGGCGCTGGCCGCCATTTTCGGCTTTATCGTGCTGCGCGGCCTTTTGCGGGCGTCCAAGGATGAAGACCCGTTCTGCCGGTTTGCTGCGGCGGGTCTGGTTGTGCTGTTTGGGTTGCAAAGCTGCATCAACATGGCCGTGAACCTTGATTTGATGCCAGCCAAGGGCATGACGCTGCCGTTTATCTCCTATGGCGGTTCGTCGCTGATGGCGCTGGCCCTTGGCACCGGCTTTCTGATTGCAGTCACGCGGCGACGCCCGCGTTCGGAGGTGCTGGTGAGCGCGTCCTATGAACCGTCGATGGCCGCATGAAGCCGGTATTACTGGCCGCGGGCGGCACGGGCGGGCATTTGTTTCCGGCGCAGGCTTTGGCCGAGGTGCTGCGTGCACGCGGCATAGAGGTGCAACTGGTTACCGATACGCGTGCGCAAAAATACAGCGGCGCATTTCCGGCCTCTAAAATTCACGCGGTGCCGTCGGCAACGCCGACTGGCGGCGGGGTGATGGGCAAGGCCTGGGCGGCACTGGTGCTGGCGCGTGGCGTGCTGGCAGCGCGCGTGCTGATCCGCGAGGTTCAACCCTCCGTCGTTGTCGGCTTTGGCGGTTATCCGACCGTGCCGCCGCTTCTGGCCGCGAGCCAGTTGAAAGTGCCATGCCTGTTGCACGAGCAAAACGCCGTGATGGGCCGGGCCAACCGGTTTCTCGCCCGGCGTGTTGGGGCCATTGGCACCGGCTTTGCCACGCTCAACGGCGTCGATGCTTCCATCAGGGCCAAGGCGGTCGATGTTGGCAACCCGGTGCGCCCCAGCGTGATTGCGGCTGCGGCCGTGCCCTATCCCGCGTTTGAGGGCCGCTTGAAAGTGCTGGTCACCGGCGGCTCGCAAGGCGCCAAGGTGATGTCGGATATCGTGCCGGCAGCCATGCAGGCATTAGGCGCGCAGGTCTGCCAGAAAATCGAACTGGTGCAGCAGGCGCGCGGCGAGGATGTGGCGCGGGTTGAAGCCATTTATGCGCAACTGGGCCTGAGCGCAAAAGTGCAGCCGTTTTTTGACGATTTGCCGGGTCAGATGGCGCAGGCGCATCTGGTGATTGCGCGTTCGGGCGCGTCCACCGTCTCGGAACTGGCGGTGATCGGGCGACCGGCGATTCTGGTGCCGTTTCCATTTGCTCTGGATCAGGACCAGGCGGCCAATGCCGCCGAGATGGCGCAAAACGGCGCGGTGGAAGTGGTGAAACAGGTTGATTTTACAGCACAATTTTTGAAAGAAGCTTTGCTGAAGGCGCTGGCAAACCCGGAAGATTTGCAAAATCGCGCTCGCGCTGCCAAAAAGGCGGGCCGACCGGATGCAGCCGAAAAACTCGCGGATTTGGTGCTGCGCGTGGCGCAGGGATAAGGTTTGGAGACTTAAATGAAATTGCCGCAGGAACTGGGTGCCATCCATTTTGTCGGGATTGGCGGCATCGGCATGTCTGGAATTGCCGAAGTATTGCTCAATCTGGGCTATCAGGTGCAGGGCTCGGATGCTGCCGAGAGCGCCAATGTCAAGCGCTTGCGCGAAAAGGGCGCGAAAGTGTTCATTGGGCATCGCCTCGAAAATCTCGGGGAAGCGGCGGTTGTGGTGGTGTCGACCGCCATCCGGCGGGACAATCCCGAGTTGCAGGGGGCGCGCGAAAAGCGGTTGCCGGTGGTGCGGCGCGCCGAAATGCTGGCGGAATTGATGCGGCTGCGCCAATGCGTGGCGATTGCCGGCACGCATGGCAAAACCACGACGACCTCGCTGGTCGCAGCCATGCTCGATGCAGGCGGATTTGACCCCACCGTCATCAATGGCGGCATTATCAACGCCTATGGCACCAATGCCCGGCTTGGCGCAGGTGACTGGATGGTGGTGGAGGCGGACGAGAGTGACGGCACTTTCCTCAAGCTGCCCGCCGATGTTGCGGTTATCACCAATATTGACCCCGAGCATCTCGATCATTTCAAGACGTTTGACGCGATCAAGGAAGCGTTTCGCAGTTTTGTGGAAAACCTGCCTTTCTATGGCTTTGCCGTCATGTGTCTTGACCATCCGACGGTGCAGGAACTGGTGGGCAAGGTCGAAGATCGCCGGGTCGTGACTTACGGCGAAAATCCGCAAGCCGATGTTCGTCTGCTCGGCATAGACCTCACGGGTGGCGTGTCGAAATTTTCGGTTCTGGTGCGCGACCGCAAATCCGGGGCGGAAATCACTATTGACAACCTGATGATGCCGATGCCCGGCCATCACAACGCGCTCAATGCCACGGCCGCAATTGCGGTGGCCCATGAACTGGGCATGACCCCGCAAAACATCCGTGCGGCCCTTGCCGGGTTTGGCGGCGTCAAGCGCCGCTTCACCCGCACAGGTGAATGGAATGGCGCGCAGATATTTGATGATTACGGCCACCATCCGGTGGAGATTGCCGCCGTGCTGCGTGCCGCCCGCGCCTCGACCAAGGGGCAGGTGATCGCCGTGGTGCAACCGCATCGCTACAGCCGCCTGCAAGCGCTGTTTGACCAGTTTGCGACCTGCTTCAATGATGCGGATGCCGTGATCGTCGCCGATGTCTATTCGGCAGGTGAGGCGCCCATCGAGGGGGCAGACCGCGATGCGTTGGTCAATGCGATCAAGGCACACGGCCATCGTCAAGTGCTCAGCCTTTCGCGCCCCGAGGATCTTGCGCCGCTGGTGCGCTCGCTGGCCCGGCCGGATGATTATGTTGTGTGCCTTGGGGCTGGCAATATCACGCAATGGGCCAATGCCTTGCCGGCACAACTTGCGCAGGCGGCTACATGAGCTTTGCAGATATCACGGGGGCGTTGCGGGCGCTGATGCCGGGGCTGCGCGGCACGCTGGTGGCCAATCAGCCGCTGGCGCAGACGACGTGGTTCCGGGTCGGTGGCCCGGCGCAGGTGATGTTCTCACCGGCGGATGCGGATGATCTGGGGTTGTTTCTGGCGCATCTGCCAAGTGAAATCCCGGTGCAGGTCATCGGCCTTGCCTCGAACATGATCGTGCGTGACGGCGGCATTGCCGGCGTGGTCATCCGGCTCGGTGCGCGGGCTTTCGGGGCAATCGAGATATTGCCGGGCCAGCGCGTTCTGGCGGGCACGGCCGCCCCCGACATGCGGGTCGCCAAGGCGGCAGGCGAGGCGGGCATTGCCGGGTTGGCTTTCTATCGTGGCATTCCCGGCGCGATTGGCGGTGCCTTGCGGATGAATGCGGGCGCGCATGGCGGCGAGACCAAGGATGTGCTGATCGAGGCCTATGGCTATACGCGGCAGGGGGAACGCAAGGTTTTCAGCCTGCAGGATATGGGTTTCTCCTACCGCCATGCGCAGGCCCCTGAAGACGTGATTTTTACCGGTGCGCTGTTTCAGGGCAGGGTGGGGGATCCTGTTGAGATACAGGGCGAAATGGATCGCATAACCGCGGCGCGCGAAGCGGCCCAACCCATTCGCGAAAAGACCGGCGGTTCTACATTCAAGAACCCGCCGGGTGGCAAGGCGTGGCAATTGATTGATGCTGCCGGTTGCCGCGGCCTGACGCTGGGCGGCGCGCAGGTGAGCGAGATGCATTGTAATTTTCTGATCAATCGCGCCAATGCCAGCGCCGCCGATGTTGAGGCGCTGGGCGAAGAAGTGCGCAAAAGGGTTTTTGCCCATTCAGGATTCAAGCTGGAATGGGAAATCAAGCGCGTCGGCGTGGTGTGATGGCGTCTGCGGGTCTGTCCCGCGTGATGACCTTTGATTTCATCTGAAGCCTGCCAATCAAGCTGGCCAATGTTTTGGCCGGGAACTCAATCTAAACTGGAACTTCAAGTCATGGCTCAACATATTGCGGTTTTAATGGGCGGTCTTTCCGCCGAGCGTGAGGTTTCGTTGAACTCGGGGGCGGCTTGCGCCAAGGCGCTGGAGAGCGTCGGCTACAGGGTAACGCCGGTGGATGCGGGCCATGACCTGGCGCAGGTGCTGGCAGCGCTGAAGCCCGATGTAGCCTTCAATGCGTTGCACGGACGGTATGGCGAAGATGGCGTCGTCCAGGGCATACTGGAAATGCTGCGCATTCCTTATACGCATTCGGGCGTGCTCGCCTCTGCGCTCGCCATGCAAAAAGACCGTGCCAAGGATGTGATGAAAGCCGCCGGGATCCCCGTGGCGCATGGGGTGACGGTTTCGCGGTTCGAGGCGGCAAAGTCGCATGTTCTGCCACCGCCCTACGTGATCAAGCCGGTAGCCGAAGGCTCGTCGGTGGGGGTATTCATCGTCAAGGCGGATCAGGCGCATCCGCCGCAGGAATTGACCCGCCCCGACTGGCCCTATGCCGAAAAAATGCTGGTCGAGGCTTTCGTCGCCGGGCGCGAACTCACCTGCGCGGTGATGGGTGACAAAGCGCTGGGCGTGATCGACATTCGTGCCACGGACGGCGGTTGGTATGATTATGACGCAAAATATGCCAAGGGCGGATCAATTCACGTTTTGCCGGCTAAAATTAAACCAAATATTTACCAAAGGATTCAAGAGTTGGCATTGGGTGCGCATAAGGCGCTCGGGTGTCGCGGCGTTAGCCGTGCTGACTTTCGATACGATGATTTGCCCGGTGGAACCGGTGAATTGATCGTCATGGAAGTTAACACGCAGCCAGGGATGACTGAGACCTCGCTCGTCCCGGAACTCGCGGCATATGCCGGACTTTCTTTTGGTGAGTTGGTTAAATGGATGGTGGAGGACGCTTCTCTGGATCGCTGAACGGGGTAACCCCCGGCGCAGCCATGCCTGCCTGGCACGCGGATGCCTTTGCGCCGCCATCGCTGGCCGCCAGCGCCAGAAACGTGGCGGTTGCCGCCGGTCGGGCATTGACGCCGACCAGGCCTGCCCCCCTGCCCAGCCATTTGCGCAACCGTCGGCCAGTGGCAAAGGGCCAGAAATGGCTGCAACTGGCGCATCATTTTTCAAAGCCCGGCGTGGGTCTGGCGATGGCGCTGCTGCTGCTGGGTGTGGTCGGCGGCGCGGGATTTGTGCAGAGCGGCAAATATGCGGCTTTTGCGGCCGAAAACGGCTCAATTGGCGATATTGTCGCCCGCTCCATCGGCCTTGGCATTACCGCCGTTATTGTTACCACCGACAATGGCACATCGGGCAGTCAATTGCTGCCGGTGACCGGTATCAACAAAAATTCGTCGTTGTTGTTCCTCAATGCGGGTTCCGTGCGCGACCGCCTGATGGCGCAGCCCCTGGTGCAGCAGGCGAGCGTGCGCAAACTCTATCCCGACCGTCTGGTGATTGACGTCATCGAACGCAAGCCCTTTGCCATCTGGCAGAAAGACGGCAAGCTTTCGATCGTCAGTGCCGATGGCACGCCGATCAGCACCATGGACAATGACCGTTTCGCCATGCTGCCGTTTGTGGTGGGCGAGGGGGCCAATCTGCAAATCCAGAAATACAGCCAGCTTCTGGCGGCTGCCGGGAATTTGAAAAGCCGCATCCGCTCCGGGATACTGGTCAGCGAGCGGCGCTGGGACCTCAAGATGACCAATGGCGTCGACATTCGCCTGCCGGAGAAGCACCCCGAGCGTGCGTTGCAGGAATTGGCGAGATTGGAACAATCATCGCAAGTATTGGAAAAAGACGTGATTTCCCTGGATTTCCGGGTGCCGGACCGCATGATTGCCCGCCTGAGCGAAGGTGCGGCGGATGCACGGCGCGCGCAATTGGCCAAAAAAACCAAACATAAAGTGGGGACGACATGACGATCACCACACTGCTGCCACGGATGAAGCCGCTGGCGTCCCGCAAAAGCGCGATATTGTCGGTGCTGGACATTGGCACCTCCAAGGTCGTTTGCCTGGTGGCGCGCCTGCAACCCGTCGCCAGTTCTGAAATGCTGCGGGGACGCACCCATCAATGCCGGATTCTGGGTATTGGTCACCAGCGCTCACGTGGCCTGAAAGGCGGCGTCATCATTGATATGGTTGAGGCGGAAAACGCCATCCGCCAGGCCGTAGATGCGGCCGAGCGCATGGCCGGCGTGCAGGTGGAGGGCGTTATCGTCAATGCCACCGGCGGGCGGCTGTCCTCGCAATTGTTCCATGCCCAGACCGAATTGCCCAAGCGGGCGGTGAGCGATGCCGACCTGCAGCGCGTATTGCATGCCGCCACCGCTTACAGCGACCAACCGGGGCGCTCGGTGCTGCATTCGCTGCCCAGCGGCTTCTCGCTGGATGAAGCCCGCGACATTCGCGATCCCAAAGGCATGATCGGCGAGAAACTGGGGGCTGACCTGAACGTGGTGACCTCGGATTCCGTGGCCATGCGCAATCTGATGCTGGCGGTGGAGCGCTGCCATCTGCGGATTGAAGCGATTGTGGCGACGCCATATGCGGCTGGATTGTCCGTGCTTGTCGATGATGAAGCCGAACTGGGAACGGCTCTGATCGACATGGGCGCTGGAACAACGTCGATTGGTCTGTTCCGCCATGGGCATCTGATGCATGTCGATGCGGTGGCCGTCGGTGGCAACCACGTCACCATGGATATTGCCCGCGGGCTCAACACCCGGATTGTCGATGCCGAGCGTCTCAAGACGCTTTATGGCAGTGCCATCAGCGCGCCGTCAGATGAGCGCGAGAGCATTGCCGTGACGCAGGTGGGTGAGGATTCGCAGGAAGCCAACCATTTGCCGCGCGCCCAATTGACGCGGATTATCAACCCGCGGGTCGAAGAAATTCTGGAACTGGTGCGGGACCGTTTGAAGAAGGCGCATTTCTCCGCCGAAGCCGGTGGCAGGATTGTGCTTACAGGCGGTGCAAGCCAATTGACGGGTATGGGCGAAATTGCGAGACGTGTGTTGTCGCCACAGATTCGAATCGGTCGGCCCCTGGGCATTCAGGGGTTGCCGGAATCAGCTAAAAGCCCGGCCTTTTCGGCAGCTTTGGGTCTGATGATCTATCCGCAAGTTGCGGGGATAGAGCATTTTGAGGCGCGTCGCGGAGGAGATTTTGCAGCGACAGGTACGGACGGTTACATGTCCCGGGTTGGGCGGTGGCTGAAGGAAAGTTTTTAGGTAATCGAAAAATCAGGAGTGGAGCAGCGGCCATTTCGAGTTTTTCAAAAGCAAGCATGAATTCAAATCCGGATGGACCGAAAGCCATCCAAATTATGAGAGGCCACCAATGACAATCAATCTGCAAGCTCCCGAACTGCGTGAACTGAAGCCCCGTATCATGGTATGTGGCGTTGGCGGCGCGGGTGGCAATGCCGTCAACAACATGATCGAATCCGGATTGGTTGGCGTCGACTTTATCGTCGCCAACACCGATGCGCAGGCCCTGACCAAATCCAAGGCTGAACGCATCATCCAGATGGGCCTGCAAGTGACCGAGGGTCTGGGCGCGGGCTCCAAGCCGGAAATTGGCCATGCGGCGGCAGAAGAAGCCATGGGCGAAGTGCGCGACCATCTGGCAGGCGCACACATGGTGTTTGTCACGGCGGGCATGGGCGGCGGAACCGGCACCGGTGCAGCGCCAGTGATCGCGCGGATTGCACGCGACATGGGCATTTTGACGGTGGGTGTTGTAACCAAGCCATTCCAGTTTGAAGGCCAGCGGCGTATGCGCGTGGCCGAAGCCGGTATCGCCGAATTGCAGAAGTCGGTGGATACGCTGATTGTTATCCCGAACCAGAACCTGTTCCGGGTTGCCAATGAAAAGACCACGTTTGCCGACGCATTCGCGATGGCCGACCAGGTGCTGTATTCGGGCGTGGCCTGCATCACCGACCTGATGGTCAAAGAGGGCCTGATCAATCTCGATTTTGCGGACGTTCGCGCCACGATGCGTGAGATGGGCAAAGCCATGATGGGCACGGGCGAGGCTACCGGTGACAACCGCGCCATTCTCGCGGCAGAAGCGGCCATTGCCAATCCCTTGCTCGACGAAGTGTCGATGAAGGGCGCGCGCGGTTTGCTGATCTCGATTACCGGCGGCAATGATCTCACCCTTTACGAAGTAGATGAAGCCGCGAGCCGCATCCGTCAGGAAGTGGACGAAGACGCCAATATCATTCTGGGCGCAACCTTTGATGCCAGCCTCGATGGAATCGTGCGTGTCTCGGTCGTGGCCACCGGCATCGACGTTGCCATGCCCATGCAAAATGACGGCGGCATGCACGCCAGCATCGCGGAAGCGGCGCAGCGTCTGCGGGCGCAAGTTGCCGCACGGGCCAGCGAGCCTGTTTTGCAGGTTCCGGCACCCGCACCCCTGCCTGCCCCACAGCCCGTTGCCGCTCCGGTGATTGAGCCCGTGCAGGTAATGGCACCAGCACCGGTTGCCGAGCCTGTCGCCGAATATACCCCGGTTGAAGTTCCGGCTCCGGCGCCGCAAGCCCATGCCGTGTATGTGCAGCCGGTCGCGCCGCGCCCGGTGGTGAATGTGGCACCGCAATACCAGCCGGCGCCGCAGCCCGAACCGCAAATGCGCGCGCCCGCCGCCAACTTCATTCCGCCCGCGCCTGAGCAGATGACGGTTCGCGCCCAGCGCCTGCCAAGCTATGAAGACCTGCCATTGCCGGGACAGGCGCAGCTTCGCGCCCAGCGCGGCGAACCGGCTCCGGCACAGGCTGCGGAGAGCAAGCGTCGCTCGCTGCTTGACCGCTTGGCCAATTTTGGCCTTGGCCGCAACGAGACGGCACCGGCGCAACAGCGTGTTGCAACCCCAGTGCAGGCACCGCGCCAGGCTATTTCGCAGGGCGTCGATCCACGCCGCCCGGTGGTGCAGAATACGCCGCGTGCGGGGCAGGTGCCTTTGGACGTGCATGGTCGCCAAGCGCCCTCCATGCCGCGCATCAGCGAAGAAGATGACAGTGAGATTCCAGCCTTCCTGCGCCGCCAGGCTCTGTAATATCCGCGTTCATGCACTTGAATTTCAGGCCCGTCGATGTCAAAATCGGCGGGCCTAATTTATTGATTCCTAAGGTTTTTAGTGGATATACGTGAAACGTGATCCGGCGTTTCCCGATTGTAACAGATCGTAAGAAACATTGATTAGGAACTCTTGTCCGTCTGACTTAAAATTTACCTCGTCAGACCTTGATTCGAAGCGTGATATTTCGCTACCGAATCTGAAGATCAGATATGAGCCGAGCGCAGATCCTGCGTTTTGGGGCCGGTTTTGGAGTTATCGTATGCGCTATGGCAACCAGACGACCTTGCGGTCTTGGGCCGTGTTGGACGGGTTCGGGGTACATAGTAATTCTCCAGTAAAGTTGACCTTGTCGCCTTCCGAAGCCGGGAGCGGGATTACCTTCCTGCGCACGGGGCTGGAAGGTGGGCATGAGCGCCTGATCGCGGCCAACTGGGGCCAGGTTTCGGCAACCCAATTGTGTACGGCGCTGGGCGATGGTGCGGCAGGCGGCGTGCAGACGGTCGAGCATTTGATGGCGGCGATTTCCGGCCTCGGCATCGACAATGTGCAGGTGGAGATCGACGGGCCGGAAGTGCCGATCATGGATGGCTCCGCCCATGATTTTGTAGAGGCGATTGATAGCGTCGGGATCGAGACGCTGGATGCGCCTCGCCGTTATCTGAAGATTTTGAAAACCGTGCGCGTGTCGCATGGCGATGCCTATTCCGAATTGCGCCCGGCGACGCGCGGGTTCAAGCTGGATGTCGAGATTGATTTTTCCGAAGCGATCATTGGTCGCCAGCGCTACCGCCTTGATTTGGAACCGGGCCGCTTCCGCAAGGAAATATCGCGGGCCCGCACGTTCGGTTTTGTCAGCGATGTCAAGCGTTTGTGGCAGGCTGGCTTTGCTCTTGGTTCGTCGCTGGAAAACAGCGTGGCGCTGGAAGATGGCCGTATCCTGAACCCGGAAGGGTTGCGTTACGCGGATGAATTCGCCCGGCACAAGACGCTGGATGCGGTGGGGGATCTGGCTTTGGCCGGGGCGCCGATCATTGGTGCCTATTCGTCCTATCGCGGGGGGCACCGGATGAATTTTGCGGTGCTGGAAGCGCTGTTTGCTGACCCGGATGCTTATGCCTATGTTCAGGATTCCAGCCGCACGCAGGAGAATGCGCGGCGGGACAGTCTCAATGCCTTTGGGCAGGCGGATGTTGGTCTGGCCGGCATCCCGGCCTTTTCACCGAAAATGAAATAAACGTCTCCAATGGTTCGCCCTTGAAATAGCAGGGTTTTTGACTGCGGTATTTTGGTGACAGTGCCCGCGATAATGCGCCTGATAACGAAAAAGCAGCTATAGCGCGCGCCTGCATCACATTCAGGGCGCATTTTATGATGATTTTGAGGGATAGCCCTGCCCGGTAAATCTGTGGTAGGGAAGGAAACAAATGCGTAGGCAATGCTGATTGTCCGCGTGTGATCGATTGTCCGGGCTTCCCGTGGAGGCCCTGGCACTCCAGCTTTGGATGAGTTGACCCGCATGGCCACTGTTTTTGTAATCCGTCGCACCCTGTCTTTGCTGCTCGCCAGTGTGGTTGCCGTGCCACTGATGGCGTGCTCGACCATTGAAGGCATGAACCCTTTTGCGACTGCCAAATATAAGACCACAATCGACCCGATTGTGCCGCCAGATGATATTTATAATCAAGGGCTTGCGCGACTGAACAAGAACGATGATTCAGGTGCAACCAAGGAATTCTCAAAGCTCGATTCGCAATATCCGTTCTCGAAATATGCGGAAAAAGGCGCGTTGATGACCGCCTATTCGCAATATCGCGATGGCAAATATGATGATGCGGTCGGTTCCGCCAACCTTTATTACAACAAATATCCCAACTCGCCCGACGCGCCTTATGCGCTCTATCTGGCGGCCATGTCCTATTACAACCAGATTCCCGATATTTCGCGCGATCAGGAAGTGACGCGCAAGGCGCGCGAACTGTTCCAGCAAATCGTGCAGAAATTTCCGCAATCGCCCTATGCGACTGAAGCCAAATTCAAAATTCAGGTGACCTCGGATCAGTTGGCCGGCAAGGAGATGTCGGTCGGGCGCTATTATCTGGTGCGGCGCGAATATCCGGCGGCAATCAACCGCTTTAGAGCGGTGTTGTCGGATTATCAGCGCACCCGCGAGACGGAAGAGGCGCTGGAGCGCCTGACGGAGGCCTATCTGGCTTTGGGGCTGCCCAATGAGGCCGAAACCGCAGCTGCAGTTCTGGGCCACAATTATCCGGACAGTGTCTGGTATAAGGATGCCTATGCCCGCTTGAAGGGTGGGGGCTTCTCGCCGCAGGAAGACCAAGGTTCCTGGATTTCCAAAACGGCCCATGCCATTGGATTGAGCTAGCGGAGGCCCATCCGCCCGATGCTTGTCCAGCTTGCCATTCGCGACATTGTGCTTATTGACCGGCTGGACTTGCAATTATCTGGCGGGTTGACGGTGCTTACCGGCGAGACCGGAGCGGGTAAATCCATCCTTTTGGATGCGTTCGCGCTGGCTCTGGGCGGGCGCGGGGATGGCTCGCTGGTGCGTGCCGGTGAAAAGCAGGGCCAGGTCACCGCTGTATTCGACCTTGCCGCAGACCATCCCGTGCGCGCATCTGCCATTGCTCAAGGTCTGACCGTTGAGGGGGATGTGCTGCTGCGGCGGGTGCAGATGGCGGACGGGCGCACGCGCGCCTATCTCAATGACCAACCGCTGAGCATTCAGGCGTTGCGCGCCATTGCTTCCGAGATGGTTGAAATTCACGGCCAGCACGATGAGCGGGCGCTGGTGGACCCCACCCATCACCGGGCCTTGGTTGACGGGTTTGGCGGACTGGGCGCGCTTGCGGGCCAGGTGAAGGCCGATCACAAGGCCTGGCGCGATGCGTTGCGCTTGCGGGCGAGCGAGGCGGCGCGCGTTGAGGCGGCGCGCAAGGAGGCGGATTTTCTTCGCAGCGCTTCGGCTGAA
The DNA here is from genome assembly GCA_019075865.1 of Hyphomicrobiales bacterium. Lineage (GTDB taxonomy): Bacteria > Pseudomonadota > Alphaproteobacteria > Rhizobiales > Beijerinckiaceae > REEB77. The sequence continues at coordinate 400,794 of JAGXAN010000003.1, forward strand.
CTTGCCAAACTCGCGCCCGAGGCCGGGGAAGAAGCCAAACTGGCCGAGGCCCGTGGCCTGATGATGCAGGCCGAAAAGGTGGTGGCGGATTTGCGCGAGGCATTGGAGGCGGTGGCGGGCGATGGGTCGCCGATGTCGACGCTGTCATCGCTGATGCGGCGGCTGGAGCGTCGCGCGCCGCAGGCTCCGCATTTGATCGAGCCGAGCGTGCGGGCGCTGGATGAGGTATTGCAGGGGCTGGACCGGGCGCAGGAGAGCTTCGAGCAGGCTTTGCGCGACGCAGAATTTGACCCGCATGTGCTGGAGCGAACCGAAGAGCGGCTGTTTGGGCTGCGCGGCGCGGCCCGCAAATACAATGTTGCCGCGGACGATCTGTGCGCTTTGGGCGAAAAATTTGATGGTGAACTGGCGCGGCTTGATGCCGATGAAGCGAAACTGGTGGCGCTGGAAAGCGAATGCGGGCGGTTGGAGAAAGTTTATTTCGCCAATGCCAAGCAATTGTCCGTGGCGCGGCATGATGCGGCCAAGAAGCTGGACGAGCGGGTGAATGCCGAATTGCCGCCGCTGAAACTGGAGCGGGCCGAATTCATGACGCATATCGAGAGCGATGTGACGGCCGCCGGGCCCGATGGCATCGACCATGTCGAATTCTGGGTGGCCACCAACCCCGGAACCCGGCCTGGGCCATTGATGAAAATTGCCTCGGGCGGCGAGTTGGCGCGGTTCATGCTGGCGCTGAAGGTGGCTCTGGCCGATCGCGGTTCGGCACCGACGCTGGTGTTTGATGAAATTGATTCGGGGGTGGGCGGCGCGGTGGCCGATGCTATCGGGCAAAGGCTGGCACGGCTGGCGGAGAAGGTGCAGGTTTTGGCGGTCACCCATGCGCCGCAAGTCGCGGCACGGGCGGTGCAACACATGCATATTGCCAAAGGCGAGACCCATGCCGGTGCCCGCGTCGCTACCCGCGTCCAGCCTTTGCTGGACGAGGCGCGGGCCGAAGAAATTGCCCGCATGCTCTCGGGTGCGCGCATTACCGATGAAGCGCGCGCTGCCGCCCGGCGATTGCTGGAGGGCGCGGTTTAGGTTAGTTTGGTGCCATGAAAATACCTGCCGAAGCACCCCTTATTCCGCCTGAAATTATCGCCGACCATGCCAGGCTCGCGGCGGAAATCGCCGCGCATGACATTGCCTATCACCAGAAGGATGCCCCTACGGTCAGCGATGTGACCTATGATCGGCTGCGCCAGAAATTGCTGGCCCTGGAAGCTGACTGGCCGGGTCTGGTGCCGGAGCGGGGCGTTGGTGCGCCGCCTGTCGAATCATTTGGCAAGGTCACGCATCGGGTGCCGATGCTGTCGCTTGGCAATGTGTTCGAGGATGGCGAAGTCGGTGAATTTACCCAAAGGGTGCGGCGGTTTCTGGGGCTGGGCAGCGATGTCCCGCTGGCATTTACCGCCGAGCCAAAAATCGATGGGCTTTCCTGCGCCTTGCGCTATGAGGGGGGACATCTGGTGCAGGCAGCTACCCGCGGTGATGGTGCGGTGGGCGAGGATGTCACGCAAAATGTGCGCACCATTTCCGAAATCCCGCATCAATTGAGAGGCAATGTGCCGGCGGTGCTGGAGGTGCGCGGCGAAATCTACATGCGGCGCGATGAATTTGTGGCGCTGAATGAGCGGCAAATCGCCCAAGGCAAGCCGGCCTTTGCCAATCCGCGCAATTCGGCGGCGGGCAGCCTGCGCCAACTCGATGCCAAAATTACCGCATCGCGACCCTTGCACTTTTTTGCCTATGCCTGGGGTGAGATCAGCCACCTTCCGGCCCATAGCCAGCATGGCATGGTGGCATATTTTGCTTCCCTGGGCCTGCCGACCAACCCGCTGATGAAATTATGTGAAAACGATGCGCAGATGCTGGCGCATTTTCGGATGATCGAGGCGCAGCGCGCGAGCCTGCCTTATGACATTGACGGGGTGGTTTACAAGGTCGATGACCTTGATTTGCAACTGCGGCTGGGGTTTGTTTCGCGCTCGCCGCGCTGGGCAGTGGCGCATAAATTCCCGGCAGAGCAGGCCACCACAATCTTGCGGGACATTGAAATTCAGGTGGGGCGCACCGGGGCGTTGACGCCGGTCGCGCGGCTTGATCCGGTCAATGTGGGCGGCGTCATCGTATCCAACGCCACCTTGCACAATGAGGACGAAATTGCCCGCAAGGACATTCGGATTGGCGATAGCGTGCGCGTGCAGCGGGCGGGCGATGTGATACCGCAAGTATTGGGGCCGCTGCTGGAATTGCGGCCAGAGGCAACCAAACCCTATGTTTTCCCCGATCATTGCCCGGTTTGTGGCGCTTTGGCGGTGCGTGAACATGACGAAAAAGGCGTGCCGGATGCGGTGCGGCGCTGCACCGGCGGGCTCACTTGCAAGGCGCAGGTGGTGGAGCGGCTCAAGCATTTCTGTTCGCGCAATGCGCTGGATATTGAGGGGCTGGGGGAAAAGCAGATCGAGTTTTTCCATGCGGAAGGGCTGATCACGACTCCGGCGGATATTTTTACGCTGGCGGAGCGGGACCGAAAAACCCTGCGCCCGTTGCGTAACCGTGAGGGCTTTGGCGAGACTTCGGCGCGCAACTTGTTTGCGGCGATCGAGGCGCGGCGCGACGTGCCGCTGAACCGGTTGGTGTTTGGCCTCGGGATTCGCCACGTTGGGGAGACCAATGCCAAGAGGCTGGCGCGGGCGTTCGGGTCAATGGAGGCCATAGCCCAAGCCAAGCTTGAAGATTTGCTGCATATTGATGGCATTGGCGTTGTGGTAGCCGAAGCCTTGCAGGCGTTTTTTGCCGAAGCCCATAACGTCGAGGCGGTGGAGGCGCTGCTGCAACAAATCAAGCCACAGCCCATGCCCGAACCACTGAATGCCAGCGCATTGACGGGCAAAACCATCGTCTTTACCGGTTCGCTTGAGTTGATGACTCGCGAGGAAGCCAAGGCGCAAGCGGAACGGCTTGGGGCCAAGGTTTCTGGCTCGGTTTCCAAAAAGACCGATCTGGTGGTGGCGGGGCCGGGGGCGGGCTCCAAATTGGCGCAGGCCGAGGCTTTGGGCGTTGAAGTCATCAGCGAGGCCGAATGGCAGCAACGCGCCGCAGGCTAAGCGGGAGGACAATAATTTGCGCCATATCCCGCCTTGCCAAATGGCCCCAAGCTGCGTTATCCTAGTGAGGCTATTTATTTCCAAGCGCAGAAGTTGTCGAACGTGACATTCGCATTGCCCATTTTCCCGACCGAACCCACTTTGTTGGGCGGCTTTGGGCTGGGTGCGCTTCTTGAGCTTAGCTGCCCCTGAGGCCGCATGGGTTTTTGCCCGGGCTTGCAGGGGTTTATTGGCTAAAAATCAACCCAGCCGGCGCCACGCGCCTCCAAAAGCTTTAGGAACCTTCAAATGTCACAAGCACACAATACCGATAAAGTTCTGATATTCGACACCACTTTGCGCGATGGCGAGCAGTCGCCGGGCGCGACCATGACCTTCCAGGAGAAGCTGGAGGTGGCTGACCTGCTCGACGAAATGGGCGTGGATATCATCGAGGCCGGTTTCCCCATCGCCAGTGAAGGCGACTTTGCCGCCGTCTCCGAGATCGCACGGCGGGTGAAACGGGCGACCGTGGCAGGTTTGGCCCGCGCCGGTTTCAAGGATATTGACCGCGCCGGTGAGGCCGTGCGCCACGCCCATAACGGGCGCATCCACACCTTTGTGGCGACATCGCCGATCCATTTGAAATATCAGTTGCAAAAGAGCGAAGCCGAAGTGCTCGAACTGGTGACGGCTTCGGTCACCCGCGCGCGCAACCTCATCGCCGACGTCGAATGGTCGGCCATGGATGCCACCCGCACGCCAATCGAATTCCTCACGCGCTGCGTCGATGCGGCGATCCGGGCCGGAGCCACCACCATCAACCTGCCCGATACGGTGGGTTATACGACGCCGGACGAATATTGCGCGCTGTTCCAGGCCATCCGGGAAAATGTGGCCGGTTCTGACAAGGCGGTATTTTCGGCCCATTGCCATGACGATCTGGGCATGGCAGCGGCCAATTCGCTGGCGGCATTGCGCGGCGGTGCCCGCCAGATTGAATGCACGATCAATGGTATCGGCGAGCGGGCGGGCAATGCGGCACTGGAGGAGGTGGTCATGGCCATTCGCACGCGCGGCGATGTATTGCCCTATATTACCGGGGTTGATCCAACCTTTCTCACCCGCGCCGCCAAGCTGGTTTCGGCGGTCACGTCATTTCCGGTGCAGTACAACAAGGCGATCATCGGGCGGAATGCTTTTGCCCATGAAAGTGGCATCCATCAGGATGGCATGCTGAAAAACGCTTCGACCTATGAAATCATGACCCCCGCAAGCGTGGGTGTTTCCAAAACTTCGCTGGTGATGGGCAAGCATTCGGGCAGCCATGCTTTCAAGGAAAAGCTCAAGGAATTGGGTTACGAACTGGGCGAGAACGCCTTGGTTGATGCGTTCAAGCGCTTCAAGGACCTCGCAGACCGCAAGAAGGTGGTTTACGATGAGGACATTGCGGCGCTGGTCGATAATGAAATCGTCAGTGCCAATGACCGCATCAAACTGGTGGCGCTGATTGTGGTGGCTGGCACAATGGGGCCGCAATCGGCGACATTGACGCTGGATATCGATGGCGTGCACCAAACGCGGCAGTCGACCGGCAACGGGCCGGTAGATGCCATCTTCAACGCGATTGGTGCGCTGGTGCCGCATGAGGCCAATCTCGACCTCTATCAGGTGCATGCGGTTACCGAAGGCACGGATGCGCAGGCGGAAGTTTCCGTGGGCTTGAGCCGGGCCGGCAAGTCCGTCATTGCCCGTGGCGCAGACCCCGACACGCTGGTGGCTTCGGCGCGGGCCTATCTGGCAGCTCTCAACAAGCTGATGGTGCGCGATGAACGGGGCGCAAAACTCGATCAAATGGCCGCTGGCTAAAAAAACCAGCAAATCGGTGCTGGACATGCCAGCATCGGTTTGCTACTCACCATTCATCGCATCCGGGCCGTGCCCGCCCCGCGTGAATTTGATGGGCGCTTAGCTCAGTTGGTAGAGCAGTTGACTCTTAATCAATAGGTCGTAGGTTCGAATCCTACAGCGCCCACCATCAAATCTTTCCTGCAAGTTTTTTCAGACAATCGTCAGCCGCCTCGCAAGATCCGGCGCTGGAAAAGGGTCAAGGCCGCGGCTATCGCCTGATCCATGTTGTAATAGCGATAATTGGCTAGGCGACCGCAAAAATACGTGCCCTTGGTTTTGCGCGCCAAAGCCGCGTATTTTTGATAAAGCGCCGCCGTTTCAGCGCGCGGTATTGGATAATATGGCTCATTGACGCCTGGCAGGTGCGCTTGGGGAAATTCGCGGATGCGGGTGAGCCGGTCGCCAACAGCGCCGGTCAGCAGGGTCATTTCGGTGACGCGTGTGAAGGGTTCTTTGCCCGGATAATTGATGGTGCCCGCCGCTTGCGGTGCACCCGTTGTGATTTCCTCGACAAAGTTCAGGCTGCGGTAGGGCAGCGGGCCAAAGCAATAATCAAAATATCGATCAATCGGGCCGGTATAAATGATTTTGGGCGCAAGCTCCGATTTAGCGAGGCTATGATAATCGACATTGAGCGAGAGCTTGATTTTGGGGTGGCGCAGCATGTTTTCAAACATGGACGTGTAGCCGTCGGCAGGAAGCGCTTGATAACGATCCTGAAAATAGCGATTGTCGCGGCCCATTAAGACCGGCACACGGGCCGTGACAGAGGCCGCGAGTTCATCCGGGGAGAGGCCCCATTGCTTCATCGTGTAATGGGCAAACAGTTTTTCGTAAACGAAATCGCCAAAAGCGCGCAATTGGGCGTCCTCATGCTGGCGCAGGGATAAAACCGCAATGCGTGCGTCTTTGGGGAAATGCGTTTCGAGGCGCGCGATCAGCGCTTGCGCCTGACTGGCAGGCAGAAGCGCTTCGATGGTGTTGAAGTTGAATGGCACCGGCGCCAGATTCTGGTCAATTTTAGCGAGTACGTGGTGGGTATAGGGCGTCCATTTTGAAAACGCCTGCACATAATCCCAAATTTTTTTGCTGTTGGTGTGGAAAAGATGCGGCCCGTATTTGTGGACGCGAATGCCGGCGCTGTTGAGATAATCATAGGCGTTGCCGCCCAGATGCGGGCGCTGGTCCAGAATATGAACGCTTTGACCAAGGCGCTTGGCAATGCGCTCGGCAAGGGTCGCGCCGGTAAATCCCGCGCCGACAATCAGCCAGTCAGCCATGGCTTTGTCCTTGCCCGCCGGGCGAGGGAAATTCTATGGCGGGGCGAAAAAACAGGCCGCGCAAAAGCGCCAGGCTCAGCTTGGCCTTTACCTGCGCCGCCAAGGCGGAACCTGCCAGCATCTTGAGCGTGCGGCCGATAAATTGCAGGCAGGCCCGCAAGCCCAGCGTTGCGCCAATATGCGAGGTTTCGTTGCGCAGCCCATAGGCATATTTCCATACGTCGGCCTTGCTGGCGTTTGTGAGGGCGAAGGGTTCGTTGCTCGCGGTTTCGTGCACGACGATGGAGTCGAGGCACAAAATGCCGGGCGCGTGCCGGCTGAGACGGCGGGTGAAATCGGTGTCGTCAAACCAGATGAAATATTGGGCGAAGGGCAGGCCGTATTGTTGCAGCACGGCGCGATCCAGCAGCAGCGAAACGAAAGTTGCGTCGCGCACCGGGCGCAGGTGGGCGGGCAGGGGCGGCGTGGAGGTGTCGGTTGCCGGGCGCGGAATGTTCATCTGGCAAAGACTGCCATCACGCCAAAGCACTTTTGAGCAATAAAATGCTGCGGGATTGCCAGCTTGCTCCCGGGTCTGGCGCGCCGCCAGCAGGCGGGCGAGGGCTTGCGGATCGGCCATGGCGTCATCATCCAGCAGCCAGAATAGTGCAAAGCCTTCGCTATAGGCCTGCCGCAGGCCGTGATGGAAGCCGCCGGCGCCGCCGACATTGCGGGCCAAGGAGCGGAATTTCACCCGATCAGGATAGGATTGCGCCATTTTTTGTAAATATTGGGCCGTGCCGTCGCTGGACTGGTTGTCGATGACCAGCAATTGGCACGGTGCACTCTGGGCGAGCACCGCCGCAATGGCGCGCGCCAACAGGTCCACGCGGTTGCGCGTGACCATTATGGTGCAGACAGGTAGCAAAGCCTCGGCAGTATCGGATATCAAACGGTTTTTCCGGGTTTGAATCGAGAACGACTTGCCCATTATGGAGCGGTTTTGCCAAATTTCCAGCCGACTGCGCTCAAGCTTCCTTAACCATGCCGGGCTAAAATGCGTCCATGTCTCAATCCATTGGCAGAACGCGGCACGCGCCACCCCGCTTCACTTATGAGAGCCTGCTGCACCTGCTGCTTTGGGCAGGCATGATTTTGTGCTCCTATGAGCTGACGGCCCCGGCACCTTTCGACCTGTTTGTGGTCGCGATGATTCCCGTGTGGTTTTTTACGCGCTTTCACGTGCACCGGGTATTGATTGTCTTTGTTTTTTTGATGCTGGCGCGGTTTGGCATCGAGGCGCTGGCGCTGGTGCCTTATGTCAATGAGCCAGACCCCTATACCTATGTTTATTACAGTCTGGTGTGCACGGTTTTCGCGCTGTTTTTTGCGTTTTTCATGTCGGATAATACCGAAGAGCGCATGCACATATTTCTACATGGCTATTATATCTCTTGCCTGATCGCCGCATTGGCCGGCATTCTCGGCTATCTCAATGTCGCGGGCACGGCCAAATATTTCACCATGGATGAGGGGCGCGCCAGTGGCACGTTTCTCGACGCCAATGTGCTGGGCTCCTACCTTGTTCTGGGCGCGCTTTATGCGTTTCAGCGAACCCTTTTGACGCGCGGCGCGGCGCAGATCGGCATGGGGGCGGGGTTTTTGTTCATCTGCATTGGTGTGTTGTTCTCATTTTCGCGCGGGTCATGGGGAGCTTTGATCGTTACGATCATCCTTCTGGCGTTCATGACCTTCGCGACCGCCGCCTCGCGCATGGATCGGCGCAAAATTGGCAAGGTATTCATTGTCATGCTGTTGGTGGCAGTGCTGGCGCTGCTGGCGCTGATGGCCGATGAAAGCATCCGAACCTTTTTGCTGCAACGGGCGAAATTGCTGCATTCTTATGATTCAGGGGCGACGGGGCGCTTTGGCAATCAGGCGCGGTCGCTGCCGATGCTGTTGAACCGGCCGATGGGGTTCGGGCCATTGCGCTTCCGCCTGATATTCGTGCATGAGCCGCATGATTCCTACATCAGCGCTTTTGCCAATGCGGGCTGGATTGGCGGGTTTGTGTTCATCCTTCTGGCGCTGATCACCAATTTTGTCGGCTCCCGGCTTTGTTTCACGCGCTCGCCTTACCAGCGAATGGCGCAGGTGGTTTGGCCGGCAACGCTGGCGCATTTTCTGCAAGGGTTTCAGATTGATATTGATCACTGGCGCTTTCTATACGCGGTTATGGGGGCCCTGTGGGGGCTGGAGGCGGCGCGCCAGCGCTGGCTCGCCCATACGCTAAGGGCGGGCGCGCGGGCACAGGTCGCCGGTGGCGACGCCCAACCCGTGTTGCAAGGCTAGGGGCGCGCGGTGGAACAGCTTGGCATCATTCAGATATTGCGGGCGGTGGCGGCTCTGATGGTCGTGGTGAGCCATGCCCAGGATGACGCGCAATTTCAGGCGATGCAGCGCGGCATGGATTTTCACCGGGTGTTTCCGGTGCGCTGGGATGCCGGCGTTGACCTGTTTTTCGTGATTTCCGGCTTTATCATGGTACATGCCTCGCACAAGCTGTTTGCGACGCCTCGCGCCGGTTGGACGTTTTTGCGTCGCCGATGCCTCCGGATTGTGCCGCTCTATTGGTTCTTTACCGCCTTGCAACTGGCGGCACTGGCCTATCAGGTTGCGGGCGGGCGCGGCACTTTTCCGCATCTTGACGAAATTCTTTCGAGTTTTGGCTTCTTTCCATTCGCCCGGCCCGAGGATGGCGCGCCGCGCCCGATCAGTGCGCTGGGTTGGACCCTGAATTATGAGATGTTCTTCTATCTCGTGTTCTCCATGTTCCTGTTCCTGCCGTGCCTGCGGGCCGTGGCGGGCGTGGTCATGGCGTTGAGTGTGGTGGCGATGCTGGCGGCATGGCTGCCGACGCGGGCCACAGCCCTGGTGTTCTGGGGCGATATGATCATTTTTGAATTTGCCTTTGGCATGGCGCTGGCCGTGATCTGGCGTGCCGGTTGGCGGATGCCGCGGTTTGTTAGTTTCGGGCTGGTGATTGTCTCGCTGGGTGCGCTGGTGCTGGATGGCTGGTTCTCGCCGGTGCTTGCGCCCTCCGCTGTTGAGGTAAATGGCTGGCAGCGCCTGCTGAGTGCCGGTGTGCCGATGGCGCTGCTGCTGGGCGGGCTGATCCTGACGGTGCCAGCCCTGACTTTGCGCGGGCCGATTGCCGCCTTCGCAAAAAGGCTGGGTGATGCCTCCTATGCGCTATATCTGGTGCATCCATTCGTGATTACCCTGACGCGCAAGGCCTATGGGCTCGTGGCGCTGAAAGCTTTGGGGCTGGCAGCCTTCGGGCTATGGCCGATGGTGATTTGCGAGTTGGTGCTGGCCATTCCGGCGGCGCTTTTGGTGCATGAATGGCTGGAAGTGCCCGTGACCCACTGGTTGCAGGGGCGGTTGCAGGCGCGCGCGCTTCTGCCCCAAGGCAAAGCCGCGACGCCATAAGTGCCGGGCGTTGATTGACCGCTTCAAAGCTGCAGGTGGTAGGCCAGCAGGCCAAGGCCCAAAGCCAGAATCGACAGGCTTGCCAATGCCTCAATGGTGCGCATCAGGTGGCGGGTGAAGCGGCTGTCGCTGCCGGCGATCCACCTTAAGCTGGAACTGGCGGTCACGGTGAGGGCGGCGAGCGTGCACACGCTCAAGGCTGTGCCAAGGCTCATGACGAGGGTTGCCAGAATTCCCGCCCACAGGACGCCTTGCGACAGGGCAAAGACCAAAACAATCAGCGCGCCGGTGCAGGGCCGAAGCGCCGTCGTGGCGATAATGCTCCAGGCTTTGCGAAAATCCAGATGGCCTGCAGCCATTTCAGCGCTGGGCAAGTGGATCTCGCCGCAGGCGCAATCGTCGAGCGAAGCAATGTGGGTGGGGCTGGCCTGAAACCGTTGGCTGACGGGCGCTCGTGTGGCGAGCATCACGGGCGCGGCCATCGGGGCGGGGGCGACAAAGGGCAGTGCCAGCGTCGATCGCAACGGCCGCAGGATACGCGACCAGACGAGCCATAGGCCGAGCGCGGCGATCAACGCATCCGAGCCCAATTCCAGCCCATAGGTGGCATTGGTGATGGAAACGCTGGTGGCGTGCAAAGCCAGTGCCGCAATCAGGATGAGGGTGATGGCCGATACCGCCTGCACCATGGCAGCCAGAAAGGCGAGCCAGATGCCGTTGCGAAGCGTCTGCCGGTCTGCCAGCAGATAAGAGGTGGTGATGGCTTTGCCATGGCCGGGGCCGACGGCATGGATAACACCATAAAGCAAAGCTATTCCAAGCAGATAAACCAGGCCCGTGCCATGATGATTCAGGTTTTCAATCGCTTTGGTGAGATCTTGGGTGAAGGCCGTTTGCCATTGCACCAGAAAGGCGAAGGCTTTCGGGAAATAGCTGGCGCCGGCCATGCCGCCCCGGTCGGGGAGGCCGGTGCCAAATGGGCCGGTGCCATTGGCAAGGGCGCTGGCTGGCCGAGCCATAAGGCCGAAAATGGTGGCCATGACGCGCTTGGCGGGTCGGGGGCTGGCGAGGCTCAAAAGCTGGCTCTGGCGCAGCGCGGGCACGTGCGCCTCACTTTTCCGGGCATTGGATCAACGCGCCATTGATGAGTTGCGCGGTGGCGGCGAACAGGTCCGGTGGCAGTTCGCGCTGGCTTGCCGGTATGGTGGCGACGATTGCCGCGATTTTGGGGTCGAGCACGCCGGGGCGATGCAATTCTATGGTGCAAGCGCTGGCGGCTCCAGTTATCTGCACCGGATCCTTGGGGGCAAAACGGATCGCGGCAAAATATTCAGGATCATAGACATTGAATTCAAAAGCGCGGCCTTTGAGGTCTATGGGGGCGGCCGGATGCAACACGAAATGCACCTCCAGCGTTTCATTCTCAAATACATCATAAAAATCGCTGGGATTTTCGAGTTCGAAAGTCTGCCCATCCAGCTTGATTTGCGAGAAATATTGATAATCTTTGAGCGATTCCATATTGATTTTCGCCAAAGGCTGCAAATCGGCGCGGGTGGGCAGGCCGTTATGGGCGCTGTCATAACCCTGGATGGCAAAAGCTGAAAAAGCCTTGTCAAAGTCCCAGATGTTTTCAACCGCCGTAATCCGTCCCTGCGCGTCGAGCGTTATATGGGCCCGCGCCTCCACCAATATGTGCGGATGGGCGAGGCTGGCCCCGCCCACACATGCCAGCGCCAGCGCAAGGGCCCATGGTGCCAAACCGGTGGTGCGCCTCATTGGGCCGCCTCATTGAGGCCGCCGTGCAGCGTGTTCAAGGTGCGCAGCATCCACGCCTGATAGTCCAGCCCCGATGGCTTTTCCTCCGGGATACCAATGGTGGGCACACCTGCCGTCATCGCCTGCTTCTCCAATTCGCGTGTGACCGGACTTTTTGACTGCACGTCATAAACCAGCACACCGACCGAGCTTTCATCGATCTGGCTTTTCAGTTTTTTGATGGCAGCGGCGCGGGCCGGGCCATTCTGGGCCAATTGCCGAACCGCAGCCAGTTCGCGAATACCAAAATGCAGGTCATCCAGCATGTTTTGATAGATGAGATCGGTCGCAAATACCTTCGTGCCGCGATAGGTGTGGCTCAGGAACTGGATCTTTGACTCAACGGGAGCCAATTTGTCATTGAATTGCTTGAGATTTTTATCAAATTCTGCGGCAGATTGCGGTTTCATGCGGCTCAAGTCTTGCGCCAGCGTTTGCGCAAGGGCCTTTACTGCTGCGACGTGAAACCAGGCTTGCGCGCCGGGCATGGGCACAGCGACTGGCGCACGGCTGGCCCCCGGCGGATATAGCAACAAAGGCGCGTGCGCCTTGGACTTGCCGGCGATGGTCACGCTGACAGCTGTGCCGCCAACCTGCTGCGCGATGTCAGCGTAAACAGCGTCCGCCGCAGTGATTTTTACGGGGGCCACCGAGCCTTGCGCTGCAAGGGCCAGTGGGCCATGGGCCAAAGCCAAAGCCAGGAACCCAGCCCGAATTCGGCGATGCTTCAAACTGGCTGCACGATTCATGCCGCCACATTGCCACCGCCCGCCGCCGTAGCGCAAGCGTTTTTGCGCGAGACAACCCAGAGGGCACCTCCCGTCATTGCGAGGAGCTTTTGCGACGAAGCAAGCCAGAGCGGTCGGGAGGGGTGCCTTACCGGCATCCACTGGGTTGCTTCGCTTCGCTCGCAATGACGGGGGTGGGTGGTCGTCATTGCGAGGAGCGCTGGCGACGAAGCAAGCCAGAGCGGGCGGGAAGGGTGCGCTTTGCAGGCATCCACTGGGTTGCTTCGCTTCGCTCGCAATGACGGGGGTGGGTGGTCGTCATTGCGAGGAGCGCTGGCGACGAAGCAAGCCAGATCGGGCGGGAAGGGTGCGCGTTACGGGCGTCCACTGGCTTGCTTCGCTCCGCTCTCAATGACGGGGGTGGGTGGTCGCGCTCAATCCTGGGCGATGGATTCGCTGAGAGCCTCAATTTTTTGAACCAGCGTTTGCATCTGTGTCTCGTCGAGGGGCCCGCGGGACAGGCGCAGGCGGAAGGCGTGCTTCAGCTTGTGCATGGCATCCCTGAATTGCGGCATCGGGCCTGTGCTGGCCCCTGCCTCGGCGATGCGTGCCAGAACCGCCTCGACGGTCTTGCGACTGGCGACCAGCGCCGCCGTGCCTTCTGCGGTGATGCTGTAAAGCTTGCGGCCATCCGCGCCTTCGCTGACGGTGAGTTGACCCAATTCCTGCAGCAGCGTGAGGGTTGGATAAACTGCCCCGGCGCTGGGTATATAAATGCCACCTGACTGATCTTCGATCGCCTTGATGATCTCGTAGCCATGGCGGGGCTTCTCTGAAATCAACTGCAAGGCGACCAAACGCAGGTCGCCGTGCTCAAAGAAGCGACCCATTCGCCCCGGCCCACCGCGTCCGCGTTGGCGGGGGCCACCTGCTTCGCCCCGTCCTTCAGGCCCGCGGCCGCTGCCGCAACCCATGCGTGGCGCACCGCTTCCGTCCTGTTGATGTTCATGTCTCATGTTTATATATCCTAATTGAACTATCGAAAAATTCGATATGTTGAATAATTAGATATATCGAAAATAGAGAGATGCAAGAGTGGGGTGGAATTATTTTTGGGCTGCGGCCGATTTTGGGCAGCGTTCAGCGCACCTGCGCTGGGCGGGTGGCTAAACTACCAAAGGCTTGCAATCTGGGCGTTCAATCCACAATCAGGCTGCCATCCTCGCGGATGACATCGCCCGGTTCGGGATATTTCATCGTCGGTTCCTCGACGCATTGGGTCAGGCGCTCGTCCTGCCAGGGCGAGACGGCTCCGGCTTCGGCGAGTTTGAAATACCCGGTCTTGCTGGCAACGAGGTGGCGGGCGTCCGGCCCGGTCGGGGCGCAAGCCCAGACATGGGTTTTCTCCACCGAATATTTCCAGGATGGGTCGTCAACCTTTATGGGCGTCAAGCGAAACACCTTCACGTTCGTGCCTCCTGAAAAATGTGGATTACAACGAAGCTGGCACCGCATTCCAACCGGGTGGCGCTCACCCTTTCCGATTTGGACGTGGCTGTCAATCAACGTCGCATGCCCCCCCCGTCATTGCGAGGAGCTTTTGCGACGAAGCAAACCAGAGCGGGCGGGAAGGGTGCGCGTTATGGGCATCCACTGGCTTGCTTCGCTTACGCTCGCAATGACGGGGGTGGGTGGTCGTCATTGCGAGGAGCTCTGGCGACGAAGCAAGCCAGAGCGGGCGGGAAGGGCGCGCGTTATGGGCACCCACTGGCTTGCTTCGCTCACGCTCGCAATGACGGGGGTGCGTGGTCGTCATTGCGAGGAGCTCTGGCGACGAAGCAAGCCAGAGCGGGCGGGAAGGGCGCGCGTTATGGGCACCCACTGGCTTGCTTCGCTTACGCTCGCAATGACGGGGGGTGGGTGGTCGTCATTGCGAGGAGTGTTGGCGACGAAGCAAGCCAGAGCGGGCGGTAAGGGCGCGCCTCGGCATCCACTGGGTTGCTTCGCTTACGCTCGCAATGACGGGGGTTGGGGCAGGGGTCATCCGTCAATCCCGCTGCCGGGCGCATCCCCACGCAAATGCCGATGGCTGCACTTTCGAAAGCTTTTATTTTAAGGTGCCCGAACCAGAGTGCCGAGCCCCAACCATCATGGAATTTGATTGGAACCAACAAATTGCCTTGGGATATCCCCAAAATGCAACGAGGGACTTTTGAGCGTTAAGAGCTCGCAGGTAATGCACTAAAATTTGGAAAGATCAAATGTGCCTGTAATGCCGCCAGTGTTGCCGGTAAATCTTGCAAGAATGCTTGGCGGAGAGGGGGTCCGCCTCTTATGGGTTTGCAGCAATTCGTCTTGGTTTATTTGGTGTCATATAACTTGTTGAAATTGTTGGTTATACAAATTCAATTGGGCCATTTCAGTTTGTTGCGGTTCGCGCCAAGCCGTGTTAGAAAGGGGGGCTGAAATGGGGGCCGGCTATCCAGCCCCCCCTTTTGAGAGGGCTTCCAAATGGCACGGCTAATTCACAAACTGACAGCGCGGGAAGTTGCAACGCTTGGCGCGGGCAAGCATGGTGACGGTGGCAATTTGTTTCTGATTGTGTCCGAGGCCGGGGCGCGCAAATGGCTGTTCATTTATAATCTGGCAGGCAAGCGGCGGGAAGCCGGGCTTGGTAGTGCCGGGCCGGGGCAGGTGAGCCTTGCGCAAGCACGCAAGCGGGCGGCGGATATGCGGGCGCTGATAAGTGAGGGCAAAGACCCGTTGGCGATCAAGGCCGCGCAAGAGGTCGCCAAGGCGTCCATTCCCACATTTGGCGAATATGCCCTGAATCTTGTCGATACCATCGAAAGCGGCTTTCGTAACGCCAAGCATCGCCAGCAATGGCGCAATACGCTGGTCACCTATTGCAAGCCGATCTGGGCAAGCCCGATTGACAAGGTGGATACGGCGGGCGTCCTGAAATGCCTTACACCG
>JAGXAN010000009.1 GCA_019075865.1 Hyphomicrobiales bacterium
GGCGGACCTTCGCAATCGTTTCCAATACCAACATCCCTGCAAGGCTCCCATGCAAAACATGAAAGCCAATATGAACCATGCATCAGAGGGGTCCCGTTTGGATGCCGATAACCCCTCAAGAGGGGTCCTTATTCCATGCCGAAACACACCAAAATATCAAGTCTCTGCGTCGATGCGATGTGGGGGCCCCGCTTCAAGGCTTATTCACAACCACGGGCCGATGGTGTCCACATCAGCAGCCTGAATCACAAATAAGTCAGGCGTTCAATGTATTCTCAAACAGTCTCTGAACGCCGGCCATTAGTGACCCGGATTTTTCCAGTTGCTGTTTCAAAATCACGCGTCCGCTGATTCGCACATAATCAAGGCCACGAAGCGCGATGGAACCCATGATCTGAAGACGTTGAGCGGCGCCAGACCCGCAATTTGGTAAAATCATCTACCGAACTAGACGAAAGCCCCAAAATTGGACGCTGCTTACCACAGGTGGACAAGGGTGGAGCCAAAGTGCTTACCGGGCGCTTACCAGGCGAAAAACCGGCCATATTTGCAGAAAATCGGCTCTAGGGAGCCCCGGCCTAAGCCTTTGAATTTATTTGCATATTTCGGTAAAATGACTGGCGCGCCCGAAGAGATTCGAACTCCTGACCCTCAGATTCGTAGTCTGATGCTCTATCCAGCTGAGCTACGGGCGCGTATCGTCTGGGCGTTAGGCCCAACACGGCCTTCTCTATCCGTTGCGTTCGGTTTTGGCAAGCTTCCCGTTGAAAAAAACCGCACGCCGCCCTAATCTGCGCAAATATTCACTTTTCATTCACTACGTTTGCTGGATGATGACAGTTCCATGCAATTAACATGACGGTTCAAGATGTGTCGTTGGATTGCCTATCAGGGTGTGCCTGCCTATCTCGATGGTTTTGTGACCGCGCCTGCTCATTCCCTCGTCGCCCAAGCCCTGCATGCCGATGAGGCCAAATCGGTAACCAATGGCGACGGCTTTGGCCTTGGCTGGTATGGCGAGCGCGAAGTGCCGGGCCTTTACCGCGAAGTGCGCCCCGCCTGGTCCGATGAAAATCTGAAGAACCTCTGCGCCCAGGTCCGCTCCCATCTGTTTTTCGCGCATGTGCGCGCCTCCACCGGCGGCGCGGTCGCCCGCTCCAACTGCCACCCCTTTGTCATTGGCAGCCATATGTTCATGCATAATGGGCAAGTCGGCGAGTTTTGCCGCATCCGTCGCCAGATCGAGGCGCTGATTGACGATGTCCATTACGCCGATCGGGTGGGCACCACGGATTCGGAGGCTTTGTTTCTGGCACTGCTCTCCAGCGAGCACGGCCTGCTCGACCCGGTTTCGGCGGTTGCCACCCTTTTGCGCCGGGTTCTTGAAATGATGCGCAAGGCCGATATCGTCGAGGCGCTGCGCTTCACCGCTGCCCTGAGCGATGGCGATACCCTGTATGGATTTCGCTGGGCCAGCGACTCCCATGCCCCTAGCCTGTACTGGCGCGAAGGCAAGGATCACGTCATTCTGGCTTCCGAGCCCCTGGATGCCCAGCGCAACGTCTGGCAGGAAGTCCCCAAAGGCTGCGCGCTCATCGTCCGCAAAGGCAAGAAACCCGTGCTGCGCTGCATGAATGAAGCGATGCAAACCGCCGCCTGACCCCGAGACCCTGCCCATAAGCCGCAGGCCTGACATGGAAGCTTGAAGTCTAGTTTTGATCCGCACTGGCCAAGGCAACGGCGCCTGCCGGCGGGCTGGGCATCAACAGGGCCTGCGTCTTCTTGGCTTTGGCCTTGTGATGCGTCAGGTGAGCCGACCGAACCGGCGGCAGCGGCACGGAGGCCGATGGTTGCGCGGCATCCGGTTCCACAGCCAGCGTCGGCGCAATGTTGAGCGGTTGCACAGCCTCCACTTTCGGCTCTGGCCGACCCCAATTGAACAGCTTGGCATAAAATGGCCGCGACGGCTGGCTGGCGGCTGCCACTTCCGTCGATTTGGCAACGGTCGAGACCGGGGCCGGGGCCACGGCTGCAACGGCCACCGGTTGCGGCACGGCTTTCTTCGCCATCACTTTGCGGGTATCGCCTGCCGATTTGACCTCGGCCAATTTGACTTCGGCCTTGGCTTTGCCCGCTTTCGGGGCGCTGGTGCCAATCGCCACTTCCTGTGGCCCTGATACCAGAGCTTCAGGCCGGCTTACATCATTGTAAATCCCCGCAAATACCGGGTTCTGCCCACCGTCGGCATAAACTTCGCGCACCGCCGGCGTACCTGCCGCCACATATTTGGCAACGGCTATATCGTCACTTTGCTCCAAAGCCTGCGCTGCCGCTTCAACCTGCGGGTCGCCCACGAGTTTCGGGCAGGCGGCACTGGCCTCCATCTTGTCTTTTGGATTGGCCGGCTGCTTGTTAAACACATATTTGCGCCCGCAAACCCCGACCAAGGGCGGCACTTTCGCCACCTTGAAATAATCATCGCCCTTTTTCAGTTCCTTCCAGAACGGCATGTTCGGGTCGAGGCGGAATTTGGCGAGGTTTTTCGGCGTCATGTGGAATGGGAAAGTTTGCATTTCGATGGCCTTCTGGCCACCCGCAAAAGCTTCGCGCGCAATCGAGTAAATCTCGCCAATCTGCTTGTTGGTCATCGAGAAACAGCCAGCCGACGAGCAGATGCCATGCACCATGATCGAGCCGCCACTGTGGCCCCATGCGCGATCATAAGCATTGGGATAGCCGACATTGAATGACAGATAATAATGCGAATGCGGATTCATCTGGCCGGGGGTGATCTGATAGAAGCCCTCGGGCACCTGACGGTCACCCTCTCGCTTCTTGGGGCCAAGCTGGCCGGACCAACGGCACATCGGATAGGACTTCAGCAGCGCATATTCGCCCGAATCCGTCATTTTCCAGATTTCGAAAGTAGATTCCTTTTTGAAAGCGCGGATCATCATCGGCGCTTCAGGCGTGGTGCCCTTGGCTTTCATTAAAGCCAGTGTTTCAGGCGAAATGGCGGCATAGGCGCGGCTGTCGCTCACGCTTTGCTGCTGGCACGCTGCCAGACCGACGCCAAGGAACATCAGAATTGCCAACCGGCCCCAAAGGCCACCCAGCGCCCGAATTGCAGCCCAAAATCTGTTCGGCAACATTTATCTTATCCCGCTCCAGCGCCATATCGGCGTCATGGTTAAAAGGTTTACGCTCATTATCCTTGCTCGATTATTACCAACGGCAGGTGTGATTTGGCAGGATAGTTAATTGCGGATGAACAAAGGGATAAATACAATAATTTCAAGGGTTGGTAAAGAGCCGCCCTCATATGCGGCAAGATAGCGCGACTTCAAGGCTTTCCGCCGCGCAATTCGGCCTCGAGACGCCGCCAGGCCGCGCCGTTACCCGGTAAACCGAACCGAAGCCAGTCGGGCCGTTGGACATAGGCGCGCGATAAAATCCCCGCGCGCGCCAGTTTCACATGCCAATCCATCGCCCTGGGGCTCGCGGCAAGACGAAACAATGCCGTGCCCCCGACAATTTCAAACCCCGAGGCTTGCAGCACACGGTCCAGCCGCCGCGCATCCCGGCTGCGTTCTACGCGCGCGCGCGCCAGCCAGGGCTGCGCTTCAAAGGCGGCAACGCCAAGCTCGATCGCCGGCCCGCTCACCGCCCAGGGCCCCAGCTTGGTGCGCAACCGCGCCGCAATCGCCCCATCGGCCAGCGCAAAGCCAAGACGAAGACCCGCCAGACCAAAGGTTTTGCCAAAAGAGCGAAGCACGACGAGGTTGCGGGTGCCCGCCCGCAGCAAACCAGCGCTGCTTTCGACACCATCGCTCATCTCGATGAAAGCCTCATCCACCAGCACCAAGGCATTTTGCAAACACAGTCGCGATACCTGCGCCGCATCCAGCCGCCGACCATCCGGATTATTCGGGTTCACGACGATCACCAGATCAAACCCGTGTAAATCATCGGGCGTGTCGACGACGCAGACGTCCGCCCCCTTGGCCGCCCACACATGCGCATATTCGCCATAGGTAAAGCCCAAAATTCCGATGCGCGGCCCGGGAAACAGCTCAGCCAGCCATTGAATCAACGCCTGCGTGCCGGGGCCAGCCACGATTTGGCCCGGATCGCTGACCGCATAATACCGCGCGGCGGCGGCCTGCAATTGCGTGAGCGCTGCCGGTTCGGGCAAACGCTCCCATGCCAGGCGCGACAGGCGCGGTCGGGGCCAGGGTTTTGGATTGATGCCGGTGGACAGGTCAATCCACGGCAGCGGCGCATCCGGATAGGCCTTGCGGGCGGCGTCCAGATTGCCCCCATGCTCAATGGGCTTTGTATTCGGCGCGGGCGGTGCTAGGGGGGCATTCATGCTATCTTTTTCCGCATATATGACTGCAAATCTGTGGCTCACGCTTGGTGCTTTATCGGTGGAGGCGGTTTTTTCCTACCCGCAATTCCTGTATCGCAAAATCGGGCATCCCGTCACCTATATTGCAGCAGGGCTCACCTTTCTGGAGGCCAAGCTCAATCTGGCGAGCGCAAACGCGCAGCAGAAGCGCTGGCGCGGCGTATTGGCCCTGGGCGCGCTGCTGATGGCGACGGCGCTCGTCAGCATGGCGATTACAAGGATCATGCCGGTTGGGCTGGCCGGAACCCTGCTCACCGCGGTCATTGCCTCCAGCCTTTTCGCCCAGCGCAGCCTGTACAGCCATGTCGCAGATGTCGCGGCCGCGCTCGAAAGGCAGGACCTTGCCGCCGGCCGCATCACCGTCGCTAAAATCGTCGGTCGCGATCCCGATGTGCTGGATGCCAGCGGCGTCGCCCGCGCCGCCATTGAAAGCCTGGCCGAGAATTTCGCCGATGGCATCGTCGCCCCGGTTTTCTGGATGGCGGTGGGCGGCCTTGCCGGTGCTGCGCTTTATAAAGCGATCAATACCGCCGATAGCATGATCGGGCATAAAAACGAGCGCTACCGCGACTTTGGCTGGGCTTCCGCCCGCCTTGATGACTGGGTCAATCTCCCGGCCTCGCGGCTAACGGCGGCTTTGTTGCTGATTGTCGCCCCGTCAGGGCGTCGCCATGCCGCCTTTCAGGCCCTCCGGCGCGATGCAAAAAAGCATCGATCGCCCAATGCCGGCTGGCCGGAATCGGCCATGGCCGGTGCGCTGGATTTGCAATTGGCCGGCCCGCGCATTTACGCCGGGGAGATTGTCCCCGATGCCTTCATGGGCCACGGCCGCCGCGACGCAACGGCTGCCGATATCCGCACCGGCCTTCGCCTTTACCGGCGTGCCTGCATCCTGCAATTTATGCTTGTGTTGGCGCTGGTTGTCATCGCGCGAGTGTGAGGAGACGATCCAGATCCACATGCGCCTCCAGATGGTCGGCCAAAGCGTCGAGCACGGCATCGACGCCATCATCATATGAGAGTTGCGAAGCTGTCGCCCCGATCCAACCCAGCAGGGCAGCGCGCTGCGCATCCTGATTGAACAGCCCATGCACATAAGTGCCGCGCACCAGCCCATCCGTTGAAATAGCGCCATCCAACCGACCATCGCCAAATTGCAGGAAGGCATGCGCGCAATCCGGCCCGGCGGTTTCGCCAATATGCATCTCATAGCCCCTGAAGGGCGCATCCTCGACAAGGCTGCGCCCTTCGACCTCACGCAGGTTCTTGTGCGCCGACAGGGTGGTTGTCACATCCAGAAGCCCGAGACCCTCCATGTGCGCATGGTGGCTTTCCATGCCATCGGGATCGGCAAGCGCGCGGCCAAGCATCTGAAATCCGGCGCAAATCCCCAAAATCTTGCCGCCTCGCCGATGGTGCGCCAGCAAGTCGATATGCCATTTCTGGTCACGCAAATGCGCCAGATCGGCAAGCGTGGCTTTCGAGCCGGGCAGAATAATCAAATCGGCGACCGGCAAAGCCGAACCTGGCCGCACCATCACCAGTTCCACATCCGCCTCCAGTCGCAGCGGATCAAAATCATCAAAATTGGCGATATGGGCCAGCATCGGCACGGCGATAACACGTCTGCCGCCATGACTTCGGGCGGCAACGGGTTCGCGCCCAAGGCCGAACGCATCTTCGGGCGGCAACCGCACGGCATCCGCAAAATGCGGCACGAGTCCGAGCGCTGGCCATTGGCTTTTGTCGGCGATCCACTGCATGCCATCGGCGAACAGGCTGGGATCGCCGCGAAAACGATTGACGATGAACCCGCCGACCAACGGCAAATCGAGACTGTCGAGCACAACGCGCGTGCCGACAATCTGGGCGATGACGCCGCCGCGATCAATATCGCCGATCAGCACAACCGGAACATCCGCCGCCCGCGCAAAACCCATATTGGCAATATCATTGGCGCGCAGGTTAACCTCTGCCGCGCTGCCTGCCCCTTCCACCAGCACCAGATCCGCGCCGCTGCGCAAATGCGCGAAACTTTCCAGCACGTAGGGCATCAATTGCGGTTTCAGCGCCTGGTAATCGCGGGCTTTGGCATTGCCCCAAACCCGCCCCTGCACCACCACCTGCGCACCAACTTCGCTCTGCGGCTTCAACAAAACCGGATTCATGTGTCGGCTCGCGGGCACTTTGCAGGCTCGCGCCTGCAAAGCCTGGGCACGGCCGATTTCACCGCCATCGGCAGTAACGGCGGCGTTATTCGACATATTTTGCGGTTTGAACGGCAGCACGCGCAGCCCGCGCCGATGATAGGCACGGCAAAGCCCCGCCACAATCAGCGACTTTCCGACATCCGAGCCGGTGCCTTGAAACATCAATGCTTTGGCGGGCATATTCAGCTCTAACGTTGCAGCCTCAAACCCAGCAGCATGATATTGTCGGTGTAATTGGTACCCGCTGCCGTGCTCTGCAGTCGCTGATGGGTAAAGCTGCCCCGCACCACAACGCTGCGCGTCAGGTTATAGTCCGCCTTGACCCCGGCTGAATAGAGGTTTGTCACCAGATTGGCACCGCGATAATTGGTGTTCTGCCAGGTCCCCACGCCCGAAATCAGCAAATTGGGCATCAACTGATGGTCAACTTGCAGCGATGCCGTTTGCTGCTGTGCCGTGGAAGCGCCGATGACGCTGGTCGAGGCGACACTGCTGGCGGCTTTGAACGTCACCGCGGTCAAAGGAGACGCCGCCCAGATGAGCGACGCATCGAGCGTTGGCGAGGAAGACCCGGATATGCGCGGATCGGTGAAATTGCGATGCGCTACACCCACGGCCACATCGCCGGTCAAAAGCCGCGACAATTCGAACGTGCTGCCAATCCGCGCCAGCGTGCCGCTGGAATTGCGATTGACACCGGAAGCATCCAGCGGTTGATCGAGCCGCAAACTGTCGCCGCCAACTTCGATATAGGGCGAAATACCCGGCGTGATTTCATAGCTGGCGCGTCCGCGCAAACCCATATCATTGTAATTCTGGCCGGAAAGGGCGATGAGCGACCCATTGGCGGCGCTGGCATTCTGGTAGGTGTAACGGTCCAGCGTGCCATGCAGGGCGAGCGTTATCCGCCCCAGTTTCTGGGTAGCCCCCAAAGTCCCGCCGGTCTGGTAGGTCAGCGGGCGCGACGACAGATTGACGCCCGTCAGCAGACCAGGTGTGCTGGTCAGTTGCGAGCCGACAACAAAGCGCCCCTGCGCATCAAACGACAGATCGCGCGTGGCATCGGCGCGCCCATTGACCACCAGCGACCCGTCGGGTGCGGAGGCGGCCCTTGTTTGCATATAATCGCTGTAGCCGCCGCTGAGCGTGGCATCCAGTTCGTGCCGTGACCAGTCCGATTGCAGCTTGGCACCGGCCGTCTCGCGCAGCAGCCACGATCCATGCCCGGGCTTGGCAATTTGCAGCGGATTGCTCTCATAGCCAAGATCGCTCTCGACATAGGGCGTGAGAATGAAGCTGCGCAGCCGCAGGCCGGTCGGATCAAAAGGGTGCGGATCAACCTGCGGTCGCTTTTTCTTCCTGATACCCGGGATGGAAGCGGTTGTCGGCGTCGCCTGCAACGTCGGTGCATAAGGGTCGCGATTATTGGTGCCGGGTGCGGTGGCATAGGGCACGAGCGCTGGCAGCGCGTGCGGGGGCGGAATTTCATAGGCGCGCTGCAACCATTTTTTGCGCGGTTTCGGCCGTCCGTAATTGATCGGATTGTCCGTGGCTGCGCCGCTGCCCTGCACCAGATTCAAAGGATTGGTTGTATCACTTGCATTGAGAGTCGCGTTTTCCGCCATCCCGGCATTCGTGCCGCGAATCGGCAGATCGCCCGAATCATCGAGAGCCGATTGCGCGCGCGCCAACCCGGTCGACAATGCACCCAATGCCGCAGCCAAAGTCAGGGCCCTGAACCGACCAATTTGGCTCATGCAAACCACGAAACCTCGCAATAATGCAGGCAAACCTGCGCAAATTCCAACAGTGCCAGCGTTAGTGATTTATGGTTAACAAGTGGTTACGGGCCAGCGCCCGCCCGCGCATAAATGGCAGGCTGCTGCAGGCTAAAATGGGCGAAGGCCTTTTCAGACGGCGCGAAATGCACCATATTCAGGCCATGTCCAAACTCGCCAAGCCCGCACGCATGTCTCGCCCGAAAGCCGCGCGACCGGAAGTGCAGCCCCTCGACACCCATCTCGCGGCGCTGCTGAACCCGGCACTCAACAAGGCCGAGGCGGGCTTCGCCGAAGCCCCGCAATCCGCGTTTCGCGCGGAAGAGAAAATTGCGCGCAATGTTACCCAACCGGGCGATGACCCACGCCGCGTGAAACCGCGCCCGCAGGAAATCTCGCCGGCCATGGCGACGCTGGACTCGCTCAAGCAATTGCTTGAACTGGGCGACCCGCATTTGCGCGCCAAAAAGCCATGGACTCCGCACCGCCCGGCCCGCCCGGACAAAAGCGAAGGCGGCGTGAAGTTCGAACTGGTCTCCGAATATGAGCCCAAGGGCGACCAGCCGACCGCCATCGCCGAATTGGTATCGGGCATTTCCCAGCACGAGCGCGACCAGGTTTTGCTGGGCGTGACCGGTTCGGGCAAAACCTTCACCATGGCGCAGGTTATCTCCAAAACCCAGCGCCCCGCCCTGATCCTCGCGCCCAACAAGACCTTGGCCGCCCAGCTTTACGGCGAATTCAAGAGCTTCTTTCCCAACAATGCCGTGGAATATTTCGTTTCCTATTACGATTATTACCAGCCAGAAGCCTATGTGCCGCGCACCGATACCTTCATCGAAAAGGAAAGCTCAATCAACGAGCAGATCGACCGGATGCGCCATTCAGCGACGCGCGCGCTGCTGGAGCGTGACGATGTTATCATTGTTGCCTCGGTTTCCTGCATATACGGCATAGGCTCGGTGGAGACCTATACTGCCATGACCTTTGGCATCAAGGTTGGCGAGCGGATCGACCAGCGTCAGTTGATCGCCGATCTCGTCGCCTTGCAATACAAGCGCACCCCCGATTTCGCGCGCGGCACGTTTCGCGTGCGGGGCGACACCGTGGAGCTGTTTCCCGCCCATTATGAAGACCGCGCCTGGCGCATCAGCTTTTTCGGAGATGAAATTGAGTCCATCTCCGAATTTGATCCATTGACCGGCACCAAGCAGAAAGACTTCGAATTCGTCAAGGTCTATGCCAACAGCCATTATGTCACGCCGCGCCCGACCCTGCTGCAAAGCGTAAAATCCATCAAATTCGAGCTCAAACAGCGGCTCGACGAATTGAATCGCGGTGGCCGCCTTTTGGAGTCCCAGCGTCTCGAACAGCGCACCATGTTCGACATTGAAATGCTGGAAGCCACAGGCTCGTGCGCTGGCATCGAAAATTACAGCCGTTACCTGACCGGCCGCCTGCCGGGCGAGCCACCGCCCACCCTGTTTGAATATCTGCCGGATAATGCGCTGGTTTTCACCGATGAGAGCCACGTCACCGTTCCGCAAATCGGCGCCATGTACAAAGGCGACTTCCGCCGCAAGGCGACGCTCGCCGAATATGGTTTCCGCCTGCCCAGTTGCCTCGACAATCGCCCGCTTCGGTTCGAGGAATGGGAGGCCATGCGCCCGCAAACCGTGCATGTCAGCGCCACCCCCGGCACCTGGGAGATGGAGCGCACCGGCGGCGTATTCGTCGAACAGGTCATTCGCCCAACGGGTTTGATCGACCCGCCGGTCGAAATACGACCCGCCCGCGCCCAGGTGGATGATCTTCTGGGCGAAGTGCGTTCCGTAGCCGCGCTCGGGCTACGCACGCTCGTCACCGTCCTCACCAAGCGCATGGCCGAAGACCTCACCGAATATCTGCACGAAAACAACGTGCGGGTGCGCTACATGCACTCGGATATCGACACCATTGAACGCATCGAAATCATCCGCGATCTGCGACTGGGGGCTTTCGACGTATTGGTGGGCATCAACCTGCTGCGCGAGGGGCTCGATATTCCCGAATGCGCGCTGGTGGCCATTCTGGATGCGGACAAGGAGGGCTTCCTGCGCTCCGAGACTTCGCTGATCCAGACCATTGGCCGCGCCGCCCGCAATGTCGATGGCAAGGTCATTCTCTACGCCGACAAGATCACCGGTTCCATGGAACGCGCCATGGCCGAGACCACCCGCCGCCGCGCCCGCCAGAGCGAATATAATGCCTTGCACAACATCACCCCGGCCAGCATCAAGCGCGGCATCGCCGATATTCTCGGTTCGGTGTATGAGGCCGATCACGTAACTGTTGACCCTGGCCTTGCCGCACCCGGCTCGCTGGTCGGCCACAACATGAAAGCCACGCTGGCGGATCTTGAAAAACGTATGCGCGAAGCCGCCGGCAATCTTGAATTCGAGACGGCGGCACGGTTACGCGATGAAATCAAGCGCCTGCAAGCCACCGAACTGGCATTGGCAAGCGACCCGATGGCTCGCCAGCAGGATGTCGAGGATCAGGCGGGTGCCTATAAGGGCGAGCGCAAATATGGCGCGGCCGCCAATTTACCCCCGCCCGGGACAACCAGCAGGGCACGCAAACCAGGTCTGGATGAAATGGGCCCCGGCACCGACCGCGAAGTGCCTTTGGGCGCCGCCGTTCGCGCCAAGGGGGGCGGCGTGCCGGGCAAAGCCCGTCGGCGTTCGGGCGGCAAATAATTTGCCATCTTCACCCATCCAATTAGCCTTCCATGAATGTTTAGCCTACAAGCTGCATCCATCTCGGGAACAGGATTGTCGAAACAATGAGCCGCATTCTGCACTATCTCACCACTTCACGCTTTGCCCGGCTGGGAATGCGCTTTGCTGGTGTGGGGACGATAGGTTTCATTGTCGATACCACCTTGACCCTGGCGTTGGCGCATGGAACGGGCCTTGGCAACAATCTGTCGCGCATCATCGCCATGGCCGTGGGCGTCGTGGTGACTTACATTCTCAACCGCCGCTTCACGTTTCATTCGCATGACCGCCACCTGATGCAGGAAGGCGGCCGTTACGCTCTCGTCAACATCACCGGCTCGGCAATCAATCTGGCCGGGTTCCACCTCACCTTGCTCATTGCTGGCGCGCAAGGCTTCGCGGTTCACGAACTCACGGCGCAATCAGCGGCTATCGTGATCGGCTCGTTTTGCGCTTTCCTGTTCAGTTATCCGGGCTCCTATTTTTTTGCATTCAACAAATAAACAGCCAAATGCTGCAACTATTCCGCCGCAGTTACGTTGAAAGATATAACCAACGTAACGCATTGGAATTTAACATGGCCATCTCCAGTCATTTCCGGAAGACCGATGACTTCGGGTTTTCAAACGTGATGCTTGATAACCAGCCCAGACGGCAGTTTCGTCTGGCGGTTGCCATGATCTGCGTTCTCGCGCTGGCAGTGTTCAGCCTTGGCTGGTCGACACGCGTTTATCCGCTCCTGTCCGATACGGCATCCACCACCAGGGTTCTGATCGAACCCGTGCATCCGGTGACCGTTCGCGCTCAGGCAGCGTCGAGGCCTACAGGATGGATTTTGGTAAAGCCCGAGGCTTCCTGATAGCCAAGGCCGATTTGCAACACGGACAAGTCCATCCGTCCCGGGCCGATGATTTGTAGTCCCATGGCCTGACCGGACGAATTGAACCCAGCCGGCACTGCCAGCGTCGGCAGCCCCACCAGTGAGGCCGGCACCACCACTTCCATCCAGCGATGATAACTGTCCATCGCCCGTCCGCCGATGGTTTTGGGCCAGCGCCATTGCGCGTCAAAGGCAAAGGTCTGCGCCGTGGGCAGCACCAGATAATCATAGCGGGTGAACAAGCGCCGCAATTCCTGATACCAAATGCTGCGCTCCAGCGAGGCTCTGGCCACATCCTGCGCCGACAATCGCCGCCCCGCCTCAATCTCGTAAATCGCCTCCACACGCAAAAGCGGCCTTTGCACCGGATTGTCATAAAAGGCACCCAGCGAAGCCGCCACCTGAAAGGCGCGCAATTCAATCCAGGATTGCCAGACCCGATTCATGTCAAAATCAGGTGTCACAGGCGCTATTTCGCACCCCATGGCCTTGAAATGTACCAATGCCGCCTCGCAAACCGCGAGCACTTCGGCCTCCATGGGCAAATAACCACCCAAATCACCCAGCCAGCCGATGCGTTTCCCGCGCATGTCGGCAGGCGTCAACGGCTGATCGAAGGCGGGCTCCGTTTCCAGCGACAAAGGCGCGCGCGCGTCATATCCCACCTGCGCGCTGAGCAGCAGCGCCAGATCCTCGATATTGCGCGCCATCGGCCCTTCCGTGGCGAGTTGATGAAAATAAACATCCCCCGAGCCATTGATCGGCACCCGTCCAAAGCTCGGACGAAACCCGCAAACGTGGTTCCATCCGGCCGGATTGCGCAGCGAGCCCATCATGTCGCTGCCATCGGCCAATGGCACCATGCGCATGGCCAGCGCCACCGCCGCCCCGCCACTGCTGCCACCGGCGCTGAGGCGCGGATCAAAGGCGTTGCGCGTGATGCCATGCACGGGGTTGAACGTATGCGAACCGAGCCCAAATTCGGGAACATTGGTCTTGCCAATGAAGATCGCCCCAGACCGGCGCATGCGCTCGACCATAATGGAATCCGCCACCGGCACAAAATCACGCAGGATCGGCGATCCCATGGCACAGACCATATCGGCAGTTGCCGTCAAATCCTTGAGCGCGTGCGGAAATCCATGCAGCAATGGCAAAGGCGCGCCACTGGCCACCATCGCATCGCAGGCATCAGCCTTTTTCAGCAATATTTCGGGCGCGATCAAGCCAGTGATGGCGTTGTGGATCGGATTGAAGCGCTCGATCTGGTCGAGGCTGGCCTGCATGACTTCACGGCAGGACAGGGTGCGCGCGCCGATTGCACGCCGCAAATCCACTGCCCGCATGGCTGTTATGGCATTTTCCATTCATCCCTCCGGATTCTCGCGCCCCGACGGGCGCGACAACAAGCCATCAATCGCCGCTTCAATGCCAATCGCCCCACGCAACACTGCGTCGACCGCGATGGCGATGGGCATTTCCACGCCGCGCGCCTTGGCCAGTTTGAGCAAAATTCCAGCGGTATATGCGCCTTCCACCAGCGTTGCGCCCGGCGCTTCGCCGCGCCCCAGGGCAAGTCCGAAGGCAAAATTCCGCGATTGCGGAGAATTGCAAGTCAAAACCAGATCGCCAAGGCCGGAAAGCCCCATCAAAGTCTCCGCCCGTGCGCCATAAGCCCGGCCAAAGCGCGACAATTCAGCAAATCCGCGCGCGATCAGCGCAGCACTGGCGCTCGCCCCCAAAGCGCGGCCAGCCGCAATGCCGCAGGCAATCGCCAACACATTTTTCGCGGCCCCGCCAATTTCAACGCCGCGCACGTCATCGGTCGAATAGAGCCGAAACCACGGCGCGCCTAAGGCTTGTCCCGCGCTGGCCACCAGTCCGGAATCATGGCTGGCAAGCGTCACCGCCGTTGGCAGCCCCCGCGCCACATCCTGCGCAAAACTCGGGCCAGACAAGACGCCGATCGGAGTGCCCGGCAATACATCGCCCGCGACATCCGACAAAAACCGGCCACTGCCAACTTCAATGCCTTTGGCACAGATCACCAGCGGCACACCCGCACGAAGCGCCGGGGCAACGGCCGTCAAAACGGCGCGCATCGCCTGCGTTGGCACCACCGCGAGCACCAGTTCGGCCCGGGCCAACGGGCCTGTTTCATGGATGGGATCGATGCTCTGGGCGAGGGCAATATCGGGCAAGCGACGCGCATTCATCCGCGCGCGGTTCATCTCGGCGATATGGTCCGCATCCCGCGCCCACAACAACACATGGGCCCCCTGCCGCGCGGCAAGGTTTGCCAGTGCTGTCCCCCAGGCCCCTGCACCCAAAACCGCAATTTCAGCCATTCAAAATCTTGCCCCCGAAAATCAATCCCGGCATGGCCGGCCTCGCCTCATGCCTTGCCGTGATGAATGGCCTCGGCATTTTCATCCAGCGGCCACCGAGGGCGGGCGGCAAAATCCAGATCATCCATCAACCCGAAGTTCAGCCGCTCGATACCAGCAAAAGCGATCATCGCGCCATTGTCGGTGCATAATTCCAGCGGTGGCAGCACCAGTCGCAACCCGGTTTCCCCACAATAACGCTGCAAGGCACCCCTTATCCCGGAATTGGCGGCCACCCCACCTGCAACCACGAGCGCCGTCGGCGCACCGCAACGCTCACGAAACGCCCGCAGCCCCATGCGCGTGCGATCGACCATCACATCGACCACAGCCGCCTGAAAACTGGCGCAAATATCGTCAATGTCGGTGTTGGTCAGCGGTGCCATGCGTTCGGTTTCCATCCGCACCGCCGTCTTGAGGCCGGAAAACGAAAAATCCGGTTTGGCGCGGCCCTGCATCGGCCGCGGAAACGCAAAACGTTGCGGATCCCCGGTGCGGGCCCGCTTTTCCACCTTTGGCCCGCCGGGATAGGCAAGACCCAGCATTTTTGCGACCTTGTCAAAGGCCTCGCCCAGCGCATCGTCAACCGTGGAGCCGAGCCGCAGGTAATCGGCAACCCCGCGCACCGCCACAAGCTGCGTATGGCCACCCGACACCAGCAGCAGCAAATAGGGAAATTCGATATTGTCCGTCAGCCGCGCCGTCAGGGCATGGGCTTCGAGATGATTGACCGCGATGAATGGCTTGCGCAATGCCAGCGCCAAAGCCTTGCCAGTAGTCAGGCCCACCAGAACACCGCCAATCAATCCCGGCCCCGCGGCTGCGGCAATCGCGTCAAGGTCCTTGAGTTCGACGCCCGCCACCTGAATCGCTCGCCGTATCAGGTGATCCAGATAATCCACATGCGCGCGTGCAGCAATCTCCGGCACCACACCCCCATAGGCGGCATGCTCGGCAATCTGGCTCATCACCTCATTGGCGAGGATTTCACCCCCGCCCCGTGGCCGCATGCGCACGATGGCCGCCGCCGTTTCGTCGCAGGTGGTTTCCAGTCCAAGCACCAACATCGCTATATTAGGCCTTTCGCGTGATTAACGCCTCACTTATAGTCCAGCCCGACGATGAAGCAATCTGGATGATGATGACACAAGCAATGCTCCCCACGAAAAGTCTCAAATTGGGCACGCGCGGCAGTCCGCTGGCCCTGGCGCAAGCCAATGAAACCGATCGCCGGCTCACGGCCGCACATCACCATCCCGGCAATGCCGCCGACATCATCATCATTCGCACCACCGGCGATATGATTCAGGATCGTTCGCTGGCACTGGCGGGCGGCAAGGGGCTGTTCACCAAGGAACTCGATGAAGCCCTGCTGCGCGGCGATATTGACGCGGGCGTGCATTCGGCCAAGGATTTGCCCACCGCGCTACCACCGGGCATTCGTTTGGCCGGGACTTTGCTGCGCGAGGATGTGCGCGACGCCCTGATTTGCAAAATGGCCAGCCAGTTGCGAGATTTGCCCAAAGGTGCGCGCGTTGGCACCGCTTCGCTGCGCCGTGCCGCCCAATTGCGGCGGCTGCGTCCCGATTTGCGTACCGATCTTCTGCGCGGCAATGTGGAAACCCGACTGCGCAAGGTCGAAAGCGGCGAATTTGACGCCACCTTGCTGGCATTGGCAGGCTTGAACCGCCTGGGCCTCGCCCATCACGCCAGCGCCGTGCTGGATTTGGAAGATTTTCTGCCCGCCTGCGGTCAGGGGGCCGTCGCGATCACCATCCGCGAGGGCGACACTCAAACGCAAGCCTTTCTGGAACCCATTTTGCACCACGCGACGCTTCAGGCGCTGGAGGCCGAGCGGGCTTTCCTGCGGGTGCTGGATGGCTCCTGCCGCACCCCGATTGCCGGCCACGCCGCCATCAGCGACGGGCAATTGGCGTTTCGCGGCCAGGTTCTGTCTCTGGATGGTGCCCAGACTTTCGAGGCGCAATCACACGGTGCAGCCGCAGACGCCGCCAGCCTTGGCGTGGTGGCAGGTGAGGATATCTTGGCCCGTATGCCGCCCGATTTTCTGAAAATTTAGCCCATGCAGTTGATTTAACCCATGCAAGTATTGGTCACGCGCCCGCTGAAGGAAGCGCAGGCCACGGCCATTCGCCTGGAAGCCCTTGGCTTTGCGCCCATACTCTCGCCCGTGCTGGAAATTGCGGCAATCCCGGTGCGCTTGCCTGAAAGCCTTTATGACGCCGTGCTTGTCACCAGTGCCAATGCCTTCGTCGCGCCCATCGAAGGGGCAGCGCCCTTGGCATTTCACACCGTTGGCGAGCACACCGCGCTGGCA
Source organism: Hyphomicrobiales bacterium (assembly GCA_019075865.1). Taxonomy (GTDB): domain Bacteria; phylum Pseudomonadota; class Alphaproteobacteria; order Rhizobiales; family Beijerinckiaceae; genus REEB77. The sequence goes on from JAGXAN010000009.1 coordinate 16,764, forward strand.
GCGCAACAGGCCGGCTGGCCCGCGCCCAAATCCGTTGCCACATCGGCGAAGGATCTGATCGGGCAATTGACGCACCAATATCCGCATCCGTCGCGATTTCTCTACCTTGCGGGCCGTGACCGCAAAAGCGATCTTGAAACCGCCTTGCGCGCGAGGGGCCATGAAATCGAGATTGTGGTGAGCTATCACGCCATAGCCGCACATGGTTTTTCAGACGAGGCGTCAAGAATGCTCGCTGCCAGCGCGCATGGCTGCGTGCTTCATTACTCGCGCCGCAGTGCCGGAATTTTCACGAAACTGATCCAGAGCGCCGGTCTCATGCAGGCGGCTGCGCGGGTGCATCACCTTTGCCTGTCGGCCGATGTCGCAACACCCCTGGCGCGATTGGCCGGTGTTTCCCCAATCATCGCCGATGCCCCCAATGAAGCCGCGCTTTTCGACCAATTGACGCGATTGCAATCGCGGCTTCAATCGAGGCCGGATTGATGCTGTTTGAACCCGCGCAACCCCGGACCGACCGCGTCGCCGACATTCTCATCCCGGTCGCCATCGATATGGCCTATTCCTACAAGGTGCCAGCCAGCCTCGATCTGCAACCGGGTGATTTTGTGGAAGTTCCACTGGGCTCGCGGGTGACCCATGGCGTGGTCTGGGCCATTCGCGAGGCCGGGGGTGGCAATCTCAAGCCCGTGCACGCCCGCCTCGACATTCCCGCCCTGCCGCAGAAGCTGCGCGAATTCGTGGATTGGCTGGCGCGCTGGACACTGGCCCCGCTGGGAATGGTGCTGCGCATGGTCGCGCATACCCCGCTCAATGCCACCGCCGAACCGGTGCGGCTGGGCCTTCGTCGCGCCGGGCCTGACCCCAAGCGCCTCACCCCCGCCCGCCAGCGCGCGCTCGCCGCCCTGCCCCCACTACAGACGATCACCAAGGCCGAACTCGTTCGTCTCGCCGAATGCTCGGCCAGCGTCATTGACGGGTTGGTCGATGAAGGCACGCTGGAGGTTCTGGCCTTGCCGCCGGAGCCGGTGGCCTTGCCGCCCGATCCCGACTTTGCCCCGGCCGATCTGGAAAGCGGACAGGCAACGGCAGCCCATTATCTGGTCTCGGCGCTGGATGCGCACAAATTCCAGACCATTCTGCTGGAGGGCGTCACCGGTTCGGGTAAAACCGAGGTTTATTTTGAAGCCATTGCCGCCGCCCTGCGCGCGGGTGGGCAAATCCTGATCCTGATGCCGGAAATTGCCCTCACCACCCAATTCATCGGGCGGTTTGCCGCCCGTTTTGGCGTCGAGCCTGGCCAATGGCACTCCGAAGTCTCGCCCCGCCGCAAGAGCCGTCTCTGGAGCGGCGTGCGCGATGGCTCGGTTCAGGTGATTGCCGGTGCCCGCTCGGCGCTGTTTCTGCCCTTCACCAACCTCAGCCTGATCATCGTCGATGAAGAGCACGAAACCGCCTACAAACAGGAAGATGGCGTCACCTATAACGCCCGCGACATGGCCATTGTGCGCGCCCGGCTGGAAGGTGCCTTGATTGTGCTGGCAACCGCCACGCCTTCGATTGAAACCCGGGTCAATACCGAACAGGGCCGCTACCAGCATGTTCGTCTGAGATCGCGCTATCAGGCGCGCGCCATGCCAGACCTTGCGGCCATCGACATGCGCCGCGCCGGCCCTGCCAAAGGCTATTGGCTGGCACCCCGGCTGGTGGCGGAAATGACGCAAACCATGGCACGCGGCGAGCAATCGCTGCTGTTTCTCAACCGGCGCGGCTATGCACCTCTTACCCTGTGCAAGAGTTGCGGCTATCGCTTTCAATGCAAGGATTGTTCGGCCTGGCTGGTGGAACACCGCTTCCGCCGCGCCCTAACCTGCCACCATTGCGGCCATGTCGAGCGTCGCCCCGACGCCTGCCCGCAATGCGAAGCGGTCGACAGTTTGACCGCCTGCGGGCCCGGCATTGAACGCTTGGGCGAGGAAGTTGCTGCACTTTTCCCCGAAGCGCGAACCCTCGTGCTTTCCTCTGATTTTCCCGGCGGCACCGAAAGGCTGCGCCAGGAATTGGCAACCATCGCGCAAGGCGGGGTCGATATCATCATCGGCACCCAATTGGTGGCCAAGGGCCACAATTTCCCGCTGTTGACGCTGGTGGGGGTGGTAGATGCCGATGTCGGCCTCGCCAATGGCGATCCGCGCGCTGGCGAGCGCACATTCCAGATGCTGCAACAGGTCACCGGTCGCGCCGGACGCGGTGAGGCCAGAGGGCGGGCCCTGTTGCAAACCTTCCAGCCCGAACACCCGGTCATCCGCGCCCTGCTTTCGGGCGAGAGTGAAGCCTTCTATCAGGCCGAAACCGTCAGCCGGGAGGCTGCTGGCCTGCCCCCATTTGGCCGTCTCGCTGCGCTGATCGTCTCTGGCCCGGATGCCAATGAAACCATGGCCCATGCCCGCGCCCTGGCGCGCACCGCCCACCAATTGCCGGACGGCCCACGCTGGAAGGTAGCACCGATTGGCGGCTTGCCAGAGGCGGACGAACTGCTGGTGCTCGGCCCCGCCGAAGCCCCGATTGCGCTGTTGCGCGGCAAATTCCGGTTTCGGCTTCTGATCAAGGCACCCAGGCAAACCGATTTGCAGGGATTTTTGCGTAAATGGTTGGAAACGGCCCCCAAGGCCCGAGGTGCGATACGCGTGGCGATTGATGTGGACCCGCAAAGCTTCCTCTGAAACAAAGGAGATACCATGTCCAAAGCGCCGCCAATAACGCGTCGCGATACGCTGACCGGGCTGGCCGCAAGCCTGCTGCGCCCCGCCCCCGCCAGCGCAAGCCCATTGAGCCTGCGTGCCGCAGCCGCCCGCGCCGGCATCACCTTCGGGGCGTCGATTTCTGCTGGCATGAAAGCCGATTACGCCCGCCTCTATATCGAGGAAGTCGCCATAGCCACCACCGACACCGCGTTGAAATTCAGCGCTTTGCGGCCCGATTCCAAAAGCTTCCGCTTTGCGCAGGCAGATGAGATTCTGGCATTTTGCCAAAGCCACAACATCGCCCTGCGCGGACATACGTTAATCTGGAACGAGGATCTGCCCCCCTGGCTGCATGCGCAAACCCCAGCGCAAATTGCGCGCAGCTTTGATGAGCATATTGAAAAAACCGTCAGCCATTTCGCCGGACGTCTGCATTCCTGGGATGTGGTCAATGAACCGTTCTGGCCCGGCCACGGCCTGCCCGGCGATTATCGCAACGGGCCCTGGTATGCCGCCTTGGGGCCGGGCTATATTGCCCGGGCTTTCAAGCGGGTGCACGAAATCGACAAAGGCGTCCGCCTTGTGCTGAATGAAGCGCATTGTCAGACCCAGAACGGATGGGGTCAGGCCATTCGCCCGGCCTTGATACGCCTGGTCGATGAGCTTCTGGATGCTGGCATCCCCCTGCATGCGGTGGGCCTTGAAAGCCATCTCGTGCCGCAATGGGGGTTTGATGTCGCGGTCTATCAACGCTTCATGGAAGACCTCGCCAAACGCCCCATCGAGATTTACTTGACCGAAATGGACGTCAACGACGCAAGCTTCCCCAATGATATTGCCACGGGGGATCAAAAAGTCGCGCAGCTCTACCGAACCTATCTCGACGCCGCCTTGAAAATCCCGAAAGTCACCCTGCTCGAAACATGGCAATTGTCCGACGCCTACAGTTGGTATCGCGGCACCGATGCAGCCAAGGCGCGCGCCATGCGGCCCCTGCCCTATGACGCACAATTGCGGGCGAAACCGGCGCGCGACGCAATTCTGGCCGCGTTGAAATCACGCAGGCACTAGCTTCATGACCCGCTTGCCGCTGACGCCAACCTCATGCATCCTCCGCGCGTATTCAATTGGAGGATAATCATGAAAAAATATCTGGCACCCGCGCTGGTTTCAGCATTTTTGCTGGGCATTGGCGCTGCAACGCCAAGCCTGGTTCAGGCCGCTTACGTGGAGGCCCATATGAACCACGCGCCCTATGGCACGGTGAAGATGGTGATCCCCGTCACGGCAACCAATCCCCAGGTCTGGGGCATGAAACTGCACAATCTCGCCAATGCTGAGGCGGCCGCAAAAGCTGGCGGTGGCTCGGTGGACGCGCGTGTCGTGCTCTATGCCCGAGGCGTGGAAATGCTCACCCAGCCCATGGCCGAGCCCTTGAAGAAAGCCATTGACGGTTTGCGCAAGGCTGGCGTCAAATTCATCGTCTGCAACAATTCACTGCAGACGCTGCAAATTGACTGGCACTCGCTCTATGGGGTCACCGAGGCCGATATCGTGCCATCCGGCTTTCTGGAAATCGGCTGGCTTGCCAATCAAGGCTATGCAGTTGAAGCGATGAACTGAACGGGCCAAAGCCCAGTCGACTTGGGTGCAGCCCGCCACAACAGGCGGGCCGCAACTTGGCTTACACAGCCACTTGCGCACCCAGTTCAACTACGCGATCCGACGGAATCGCGAAAAAGTCCGTCGCATTGGCCGACCGCTTCGACAATTCGACATATAATTTGTCCTGCCACATCGGCATGTCGGAATTGGGCGAGGTCTTGATGGTCCGCCGGCCAAGGAAAAATGACGTCGTCATAATATCGAATTTCATGCCCGCCTTACGCAATTGCGCCAGCGCGACCGGCAGCCGCGGGCTTTCCATATAGCCATAGTGCAGCGTGATCTTCGTAAAATCATCCGCCAGCTTTTCAATTTCAAACCGGTTGGCGCGGGACACGCTCGGAATGTCCTCGGTCTTCACGGACATGATGAGAATGCGCTCGTGCAGAACCTTGTTGTGCTTGAGATTGTGCATGAGCGCCGATGGCGCCACATCCGGGTCGCTGGTCAGGAAAATAGCCGTGCCCGGCACCCGTGTCGGCTTGCTTTTCGCCAGCATCGCGATCAATTCGCGGGTGGGAATGGAATCGCGCCGGGTTTTGAGGGTCAAAAGATGCGTGCCACGCATCCATGTCCACATGATCACCATCGTCAGAATGCCCATCGACAGCGGCACATAGCCGCCTTCAAACACCTTGAGCAGATTGGCCGACAGGAAGGTGAGATCGACGACAAGAAAAGCCGAGGTGAACAGCGCCGCAGCCCAAATGGGCCAGTGCCAGCGCTTCCAGACGACGACAAACGCCAGCGCAGTGGTCACGACCATGGTGCCGGTCACCGCAATGCCATAGGCCGAACCCAGCGCGTCCGAGTTTTTGAAAAACGCCACCAGCGCCAAAACCGCAATCAGCAACATGCGATTGATGCGCGGAATGAAAATCTGCCCTTCCTGAGTATCCGAAGTATGGTTGATTTCCATACGCGGCAACAGGCCAAGCTGAATGGCGGAGCGGGTCATGGAGAATGCGCCGGTTATCACCGCCTGGCTCGCAATCACTGTCGCCATGGTCGACAGCACCACCATGGCGAAAAGGGCACCTTTCCAATGCGGCACCAGAAGATAGAATGGATTGCTGATCGCCTCGGGATGCGAAATGATCAACGCGCCCTGGCCCAGATAATTCAGCATCAAGGCCGGCAACACGAAAAACAGCCAAGCCGACTGAATGGGCCATCGGCCAAAGTGACCCATATCCGCATAGAGCGCCTCGCCGCCGGTCACGGCGAGAAACACAAGCCCCAGCACCAAAAAGCCCAACAAGCCATGCGTAACCAAAAAATCCGCCCCGTAATAGGGGTTGAATGCCATCAAAATTCGGGGAGCATCCGGAATATGGGAGAGACCGAGCAAGGCGATCACAATGAAAAACACAATCATGATCGGCCCGAAAAAAGCCGCAACCTTTGCTGTTCCCTGACTCTGGGACCAGAACAGAAGGATAAGGATAACCACGGTGATGGGCACTTCATAAGCGTTTAAGCCCGGCTCGATCAGAGACATGCCCTCGATCGCCGAAAGCACGGAAATCGCCGGCGTGATCATCGCATCGCCGTAAAACAACGCGGCACCGGCCACGCCGAGGAAGAAAATCACGCGCACGCGGCGGCCAAACGCATTCTGCACCAGCGCCATCAGCGACAAAATGCCACCCTCGCCCTTGTTGTCCGCCCGCATGATGAACAGCACATATTTGGCCGTCACCGTAATCAGCAAGGCCCAAAGCAGCAGCGATAGCGTGCCAATAACTTCGCTCGGCACCAAAGTCGCGTCACCAATGCGCTTCAGCGACATTTGCAGCGCGTAAAGCGGGCTCGTGCCAATATCACCAAAAACAACGCCGATGGAACCGATTGCCAGCGATAAAACACTGGTTTTGAGAGGATGACTACCGTGCCCGCCAATGGGCGGCACTGAAACCGGTACAGCTGACTCGCCTGCCAATTTTTGTTCCATACGAATAAAACTCGGAAAACTGGGTCAGCCACCAAATGCAAAGGCTCCTTCCCACAATTGGGTTGGGGCTATACATGATCTTGACCAATTACAGAAGCGAAGAATTTTTCAAGGTTGCCGCTTTACAAAGCGGTTCCCAGAACTCTGGAGGTAATGGCGGAAAGCTTGTGCATCAATTCGGGGTCGCGCATGGCAATGGCCGTCACGATGGCCCCATCAAGCGCCCGGTCTGATCCGATGGGGCACGGTTCATGCACACCCGGATGATCGGCAATGACCCGCGCCAGCAACCTTGTGGCTTTGCCGGAATTTTCATTGACCACGCGAATGACGCTCTCCACATCCACATGGTCATGCTGGGGATGCCAGCAATCAAAATCGGTGACCATGGCAATCGCGGCATAGCTGATTTCAGCTTCGCGTGCCAAACGTGCCTCTGTCAGCGCCGTCATGCCAATCACGTCGAAACCCTGCGCCTTGTAAAACATCGATTCGGCATAAGTTGAAAATTGCGGCCCTTCCATGCACAAATAGGTGCCGCCGGAAACGCAGATGATGTTCTCGGCCTGCGCCGCCGCACCGATCCGGGCTTGCAACAGCGGCGAAACGGGGTGCGCCATCGACACATGCGCGACACAGCCATTGCCGAAAAACGAATTTTCCCGGCCCTGCGTCCGATCAAAGAACTGGTCGACCAGCACAAACATTCCTGGATAGAGTTCGCTGCGAAACGACCCGCAGGCGCTGACCGCAATCAGATCGGTAACCCCCGCCCGTTTCATCGCATCGATATTGGCGCGATAGGGAATACCGGAAGGTGATAAATGATGGCCCTTGCCATGCCGCGGCAAAAACACGATCGGCTTGCCATCGATTTCCCCGAAAGTCAGATCGCCTGAGGGCTCGCCAAATGGAGATGCCACTTTGCGAACCGAAACCTTTTGCAGGCCCGGCAGATGATAAATTCCCGAGCCACCAATAATCCCGAATACTGCCTGCGCCATGTGTCCACCTTAATGCTAACCGTTATAATTCAAGATCGGAATAGCAGCCAGCTTGACCTTTATCCCGCGCTGGCACAAGCATGGGCCTTCGCAATTGGGGCAGGATACCATGTCTGAATATCAACTTTATTGCTTTGCCGAATCGGGGCCCGCCTACAAGGTCGCGTTCATGCTATCGGCTTGCAAACTGGATTGGCAACCCATCGCCGTGGATTTTCTCAATGGTGAAACCAGAACCAGCGAATACCGCACGCAAGTGAACGAGATGGGTGAAGTGCCCGTGCTGGTTCATCGCGGCCGCAAACTGGTGCAGTCGGCTGCCATATTATCCTATTTGGCGAAGGAGACCGGCAAATTCGGCGGCCGCAATCCGCAGGAGGACTATGACATCCTTTCCTGGATGCTGTTTGACAATCACAAGTTTTCGTCCAACCTTGGCACATTGCGCTTTCTGGTCGTCTTCGCCAAGACCGGCGAAACCCCGGTTACAGAATTTCTGCGCGCGCGCGTCATGGCGGCACTGGCCATTGTCGAAAAACACCTCGACACCCGCAAATTCATGATCGGCAACGAGCCGACGATCGCCGATATTTCAATGTGCGGCTATCTGTTTCATCCCGAAAGCTGTGGTATCGACTTTGCGGACTTTCACAATCTGGAACGTTGGAAGGCTGATATGGCGCAAATTCCAGGCTGGAAAATGCCCTATGACATGATCGCCCGCGCCGCCCCCAAACGGAGTTGATACCAAAAAGTGTCCGGTTCGGTTCTGGCCCTCTACAATAGCAATCTGGCCAAATCCCAATTCGAGACGGATGCGGCGCAGGCGGAAGCCGTGCTGCAACTGGATCGTCTGGCAGCGGCGCTGCAGGGCTATCGCCTGCCGCAAAAAAGCGCCCTGCGCGGCTGGATCGGCGGCATGCTGGGCGAAATTCACGCCCCGCGCGGCCTGTATATCTGGGGCGATGTCGGGCGTGGCAAAACCATGCTGATGGATCTGTTTTTCTCGATTGCCCCGGTTGCTGCCAAACGGCGCGTGCATTTTCACGCCTTCATGGCCGATGTGCACGCCCGGATTCACCAATGGCGGCAGGAGCGCAAGCTTGGCAAAGTCAAGGGCGATGATCCGATTGCCCCGGTCGCCCGCGACATCGCCGACAAGGCGGCATTGCTGTGCTTTGATGAATTCAGCGTGACCGACATTGCCGATGCAATGATTTTGAGCCGCCTGTTTGAGGCCCTGTTTGGGCTTGGCGTGGTGATGGTGGCCACCTCCAATGTCGAGCCGCGAAATCTCTACCGGGACGGATTGAACCGCGCCCTGTTTTTGCCGTTCATCGAGCTTTTGCAGTCCAAGACCGAAATTCTGCACCTCAAGGCCGCGCGCGACTTTCGGATGGAAAAAATCAGCAGCGCGCCAGTATATCTGGTGCCCGCGAACGACCATGCGCGCAACCAACTGACCGCCCTTTTCGAGACATTGGCCAATGGGGTTCGCCCGATGCCTATGCAATTGCCTTTGCTCGGGCGGTTTCTGGACGTGCCGCAAGCGGCCAATGGCATTGCAAGATTCAACTTTGCGCAGCTTTGCGAGGCCCCGCTGGCCAGCGTCGATTATCTGGCGCTGGCACAGCAGTTTCACACACTTGTTCTGGATGAAATTCCGCTGATCTCGCAGAAGGGTGCCAATGTCGCCAAGCGCTTCATCAATTTGGTGGACACACTCTATGACCATCATGTCAAGCTCTATGCCAGCGCTGCAGCCCCGCCGGCCGGGCTTTACAAGGACGCTTCCGGCTACGAAGCCTTTGAATTCTCGCGCACCATTTCGCGGCTGACCGAAATGGCCTCGGAGGAATATCTGGCCGCACCCCACGGGCCACCCCCCGCGCAGACCACCGGCAGTTCCGAGGGGCTGGTGGAAACATGAAAACCTCACGCAAGCCGGGAGGCTCGGCCGCCGAATCAAGAATTCTGGCAGCCGCCACCCAGCACGTGCGCGATCATGGGTTGCACCGCCTCGCCATTGTCCATCTGGCCAGCGAACTTGGCATGTCCCACGCCAATATCTATCGCTATTTTGCCTCGAAAGAGGCCCTGATTGATGCGCTGACCACGCAATGGCTAAAACCGCTGGAAGCACAATTACATATTATCGGCGACGGGCCCGACCCTGCTTATGACAAGCTGGAGCGCCTGTTGATCAGCCTGCACCAGGCCTATCGCGAGAAGCTGGACAGCGACGCGCTGATCTTCACGCTGTTTGCCGAAGCCGTCAGCACCAACCGCGAGGCAACCCGCCGTCATCGCCTGCGGGTCCAGTCTGAAATCCAGCGTGTCGTCGATGAGGGCCTTGCCAGCGGCCTTTTCGCGATCGGCGACCAGCGCCGGGCCTTGGCCCTGGTTTATGACGTGATGCACCGCTTCATTCATCCGATCTGCCTGCAGATGGACCGTGACACCTCGCGCCCCGCGATCAATGCACGCATGGATCGGGTCATCAAACTGTTGCTGCGCGCCTTGCAGACAGGGCGAATGTAGCGCGCCTAATTGCGCACGAAGCTATGTGCATTGATATCGACCGTGCCAACCTCGGTTCCCACTGAAATGCGCACCGGCAACGCGATATTGGTACCCAAGAGGGGTGCCAGCCAAACCTCGATATTCTTGTTGTTTATCATGAACTGGGTTTCGCGGCGCTGCGGCCGGTGGCCGGCAATTGGCACATACCGCGCCGCGCAAACCTGAACCGGGCCGCGATAGCCGTGCATCTTAACCTCGCGCGTAGCCTTGTAGGACAATACGATGTTGAAACGCACGACACCGTCAAATATGGGCAGCGTTTTCTGGCAAATATCGGCACCGAGTTTGTTGCCGCTATCGCTGCTGGTAAGAATCGCCGCACTGAGCGGGTCAACCACGTCCCGCTTCATCTGCGCGGTGACCGGCACGCGATCCGGCGCGGGATTGAACGGTGGCGACACATCCACGCCCTCGACCCCGCGATCCTTCATCGACATGCGAATGGTGCGGGTCGTCCGCGGATTGACCGAAATGGTCGCATAAGCATCTGGATAAAGCACGCCGCTGCGGATGGCCCCGTGGCTGGTCACCGCGCCGGAGCCTTTCGACATCAAAGCCGCCAGACCGGCCAATTTGGCATCTGCGCGCATATGATAGCCCGCGCTCGCAAACGATCCGCTCATGGATGCCTTGCCCACAGTCAGCCCCAGCAAGGACACGCGGTACTGAATGTTGAAAGATTGCGCCTGTGCCGGGCGGCTCGCCGCCAAGGCCAGACACGTGCTTGCAAGAAGTGCGCACGCCACAAGGCCGGGACGCGAGATTTTTAATTGCATAGGCAAATCACCCAATCCAAATGCGAATCGATTATGTAGCATAAACACCGTGCAAAACAGTCAATTTGATGGTTGAAAACTAAAATGAGCCGCTATTTTGAATGGGAACTATGCTTGCCGCGCAAAAACGGCTGCATGCCTTCACGCGCCAATTCATCGGCGCGCTCGTTCATTTCATGGCCCGCATGGCCCTTTACCCAGTGCCAACTGACATTGTGGCGCTCGGTCACGGCGTCCAGCGCTTGCCAAAGGTCGATGTTCTTCACCGGTTTCTTGTCGGCGGTGCGCCAGCCGCGGGCTTTCCAGCCTTTGATCCATCCGGTAATGCCACCCCGCACATATTGCGAATCGGTGTGAATATCGATCACGCAGGGCCGCTTGAGCGCGCTCAGCGCCTCGATGGCAGCGGTCAATTCCATGCGATTATTGGTCGTATCCGGCGCGCCGCCGCATAATTCCCTGACCTTCTCGCCATAGGTGAGAATGGCACCCCAGCCACCGGGGCCGGGATTCCCGGAACAGGCCCCATCCGTCCAGATCACCACGCGCTCGCTCACATCTGCCATCCATAATCGCGGACACTGGCAACGCTTTGGTGAAAGCGCAGCTTTCGCGCATATTCCATCGGGTCTTTTGGCCTTACCAGCGCCCCCGGCGGCACGTTGAGCCAGTCGACCAGTCGCGTGAGCATGAACCGCAGGGCGCTGCCGCGCGCCAGCACCGGCAAGCATTCAACCTCGCGCGGCTCCAGCGCCCGCACGCGTTGATATCCTGCGAGCATGGCCATGCCTTTGGTGACATTGAACGCGCCGCCAAATTCAAAGCACCAGGCATTCAGGCAAGTGACCAGATCAAAAGCCAGCATGTCATTGCAGGCAAAATAGAAATCAATCACCCCGGAGAGATGCTCGTTCAGAAAAAACACATTGTCGGGGAAAAGATCAGCGTGAATGACGCCGGTGCGCAGATCGCTCGGCCAATGCTGATGCAGATAAGCAAGTTCCCCTTCAATCAGCGCCGCCAGCCCCGGCGCCACTTCGTCAGCCCGGCCAGAGGCTTCACGCCACAAGGGCTCCCATCCGGCAATGGAAAGCGCATTCTCCCGCCGCAGTGCAAAACCCTGCCCGGCGAGGTGCAATTGCGCCAACCCGGCACCCACTTCATTGCAATGGGCAGCACTGGGGCGTCGAATCGAGAGACCGTCGAGAAAAGTCACCAGCGCAGCCGGCCGCCCGGCCAATTGCCCAAGGATTTGTCCGGTGCGATCGGCAACCGGTTGCGGACAATTCACGCCATTGCGGGCCAGATGCTGCATCAGGCCGAGAAAAAATGGCAGGTCCTGCGCCTTCACGCGCTTTTCATAAAGCGTGAGGATAAAATGACCCGATTCCAGATGCACCAGCCAGTTGGAATTTTCAACGCCCTCGGCAATGCCCTTGAAGGACAGGACACGACCCAAATCAAAATTGGCAAAAAATGCCGCAAGCTCTTCATCGCTGACTTCGGTGTAAACGGCCATATTCTTTTGCCCGAGGGTTTTCGCTACGCACAAATGCGTGTAGCCTCGCCAGAACCAGCGGTCAAACCCAGGAGTAAACCAAGCCAAATTTCTCCCGGAACCGGTGCAAATTCCAAAATTCCCAAAGCCCGTATTCGAATGGGTATCAACCGCCTTTTCCATTGCCCGCCATTTGAGAAAGAAACATCCATGAAGATCGAGGATATTCGCGCCAAAGCTTACGCCATGCCTTTGACCAATCCGTCTTTTCCGCCCGGGCCCTACCGCTTCTACAACCGCGAATATATCATCATCACTTACAGAACCGACATGGACGCCCTGCGCGCTGTCGTGCCCGAACCGCTGGAAATCATCGAACCGATTGTCAAATACGAATTCATCCGTATGCCTGATTCCACCGGCTTTGGCGATTACACCGAAACCGGGCAAGTGATACCGGTGCGCTACAAAGGCGTTGAAGGCGGTTACGTGCATTCGATGTTTCTGGACGATGATGCGCCGATTGCGGGAGGCCGGGAAATCTGGGGCTTTCCCAAAAAACTGGCAACGCCAAAAATATCGCATGAAGGCGAAGTCGTGGTCTGCACCCTGCATTATGGCAGTGTGCTCTGCGCTACCGGCACCATGGGCTACAAGCACAAGATCATCACCGACACCCAGCCCTTGCTCAAAGCCGCCCTTGCACCAAACTTCCTGATCAAGATCATCCCGCATGTCGATGGCACCGCCCGCATTTGCGAACTGGTGCGCTATTATCTGGAAGATGTGACGATCAAGGGTGCCTGGTCGGGCCCGGCCCAACTCGAACTGCATTCACATGTCATGGCTGACCTCAACCGTCTGCCAGTGCGCGAAGTCGTCTCCGCGGTGCATTTCGTCGCCGATTTGACTTTGGGGCTTGGCGAAGTGGTGTTCGATTACCTCGACCCGAAGGCCAAACCCTGATTGCAGATTGGCCGATCAGGGCAAGTCTTTTTCAAAGCAGATTGCGGTGGAATCATCTTCGTAAAATTCTTCCACCCGCTCATATTCGCGGTAGCCCATCGCCTGATACAGGCGGATGGCTGCCGCATTGTCCTCGCGCACCTCGAGTTGCATGGCGCGGGCGCCCCGCGCAATCGCCGTTTGCTCACACTCTGCCAATAACCGGCGTCCAAGGCCCAGTCCCGATGCCGCATGGGCTACCGCCAGTGAATAGAGCCGCGCGATCGGTGAATTCTTGCGGAAGGAAACAAGGCCATAGGCAACCAGTTTGCCGCCCTGCATCGCCACCAGCACGGTCGCGGTTTTACCGGTGACATAATAACGCAAGCTGCGCCGCGACAATCGGTTATACGAGAAAGTCGCGTTTTCAAGATGTTCGAGCGCGTCGAGATCATCAATCTCCGCGTGCCGTATGTTTATCTGCGCCGGCACATCCGCGTAATGCAATTTCAGCTCTTTTCAGATTGTTTTCACGGCCCTTTGCCTGATCATGGCTTACATGGCGGCAAAAGGAAATGTCCAGGTCTCGGTCAGGGTTCGGGCACCGGCCTGCAAAAACACCCGCACATCGGCAGATTGGCCGGCTGGCACCTGAACATCGACATTGGCGCGAAAGCCGCGAATGGATGGATTGGCCTCAATCGCGGTTCGCAATATCTTGCCATTGCTGGCACTGGCCATCACTTTCAGCAGCATGGAATCGTGAAGGTAAAATGCCAAATCCCCGTCCGCAAAATCGATAATGAAGCGTGTGCTGTTGGTTGGAGCGGCCTCTTTGGCCCCAAGCGCCGCCGCCGGTGCAACAAAAGTGTGAATGGCGCGCCCGCCGGGCGACAAATGCGGCTGGTTCTGGGTTGCCGTGATCTGATAGCTGAAATTGAACGGCTTACCGACCGCAGGCGTCACATCCGGCACGAAACTCGCCACAATATTATCATTGCTTTCGTCTGCCGTTGGCAGTTCGATGAGTTCAACCCGGCCTTTGCCCCAATCTCCATGCGGCTCCACCCAATAGCTCGGCCGCGTCTGATAGGCGAGGTCTATGTCCTGATAGGCCGAAAATTCCCGTTCACGCTGCAACAGACCAAAACCTTTGAGGGACTGATCCATAAAGCTTGATATTTCGGGCTTGGCCGGGTTGCGCAAGGCGCGCCATATCCACTCGCCATGCCCCGAATGCATCAAAAGTCCATCAGAATCATGCAATTGCGGGCGATAGCCGCTGGCAATGCGATGGTCATTCTCGCCATTCAGGAACATCGAGGTAAGCGGTGCAAACCCGAGTTTCACATTGTCGCGCCGTGTGAACAGCGTGAAATGGACATCCACCACCGTATTCTTGCCCGGGTAGATTTCCATCTGCACCGCGCCCGTAAGGCTAGCGCCATCCAGCAATCCATAAACCGTAACCCGCGCGGAATCGGGCGCAGGCGAATCGACCCAGAATTCCTTGAAGAATGGAAATTCCTCTTGATCCGTGCCGGCATTGACGGCTATCGCCCGGCACGACAGGCCATAATGCTGATCGCGCCCCAGAAAGCGAAAATAGCTGGCCCCAAGAAAGGCGATCAACTCGTCAAAGCGCTGCGGATCATTCAGATGCGTATGCAGCCGGAACCCGGCAAAGCCAAGCCCAACCGGCAAAACCTGCTTCAGCTTCAGGCGGTCTGTGTCAAACAGGCTCGTCGAATAGGGGATGGGGGCCACAATCCCGTCGTGCACAATGTTGACCACCACCGGGCGCTTGAACAGGTGGCCAAGATGAAACAGTTCCAGCCGATAAGCGCCGCTGCGATCCGCCAGAAAGGCTTTGGCGGGCTTGAACCGCAAGGAACGCCACGTATCAAAGTCGAGATCGGCAATTTCCTTGGGCAGCGGCGGCGGCGAGTCCTGAAACGGCGATTCCGATAGCGCCTTGGCCCGCGCCACGACATCCTCCATTCCAAAATGGGCCTTGGGGGCAGTGGTCTGGGCATTTGCCTGCGGCAGATTTGCCAGCATGGAGGCGGAGGCTGTGGCCGCAAATTGCTTCAGCAGCGCGCGCCGCGTCGACTTCGTCGGTTTGAATAATGTCATGAAAAACAAGGCACCCTTTTTGCAACAAGCCTGACGCTCGCTAGCTGCCATTCGTGGCAACAGTACGGACGCGAGCACATGACATAATACAAACTTCGACGAAAGTGCAAAGTTGGCCCGCTTTTTGAAAGGTGAATGAAAGAATAACGATAGCCCCCCACAGGCTGTCGCATTTTGAAACATATGGGTTCCGGTCGTATCAGACCGGCATGCGGTTAGGGCGAATTCTGGAGCACTGGATGTTAACTGTACCGGAATGGTTTGGCCCTTCGGAGCTCACGGCAGATGTGCCCAGCTCCATTGTCGGCTTGCGCGAACTTATTTCCGACGCACCGGCGCAGCCGGTCAAACGCTCCAGCAACGGCTGGCGTTATGTGGCGGCCGGCCAGACCTTTCTGGTAGAATCGGTGGATTATCTCGTCGCCGCCACCCATTTCGACGCCTGGATTGCGCTCACCCATCGCGCGGTCGAGCCGAATGTGTTTCTTGATCCCTGCTTCATCCTGCCAGCCGTGCAGCATTTTGCCATGGCGCGGCGACCGGCATTTTTGTTGGTTTGGGATGAAAGCGAGGGGGACCGTCGCCGCCTCGTGGGTCTGGCGCCCGTCATGTCCTCGCGCAGCCGCATAGGCAGCACGGTTGCTGTCACATGGATGCATGAGATGGCAGCGCTGGGCACCCCCTTGATTGACCGCGAACGCTCTATCGAGACCATTGACCTGATGTTCGACTGGATGCAGCGCGAGCAACCGGAAGTCACCGGTCTGCTGTTGCCAAAACTGCGCCGTGATGGCGCGATTGCCGCGCTTTTGAAAACCCGGAGCCTTCTGACCGGTCGCGAATTACGCGAATTTGACCTGCACGAACGGGCGGTTTTGCGCGCAACCCCGGAACCCGAATCCAATCTCAAACGGATGCTTTCGCCACGCAAGGCCAAAAATCTGCGCCGCCAGCGCCACCGCTTGACCGATCAGGGCGACGTGCGCTTTGTTTCAGCACGCAGCATCACCGAGGTTCGCGCCGCCACCGAGCAATTTCTGGCGCTGGAAGCCCAAGGCTGGAAGGCCAAACGCGGCACCGCCTTGCTCAACGACCCCGGCTCGACCACATTTACCCGCACCATGAGCCGCCTGCTGGCGCGCCAGGGCAAATGCCGCATCGACGCCCTGACCCTCGACGGCGTGCCCATAGCCATGGGCATCGTGCTGCGCGATGACGCCTGCGCCTATCTTTGGAAGATCGCCTTTGACGAGACTTACGCCAATACCTCGCCCGGCGTGCAATTCATGATTGAGTTTTCCAAGGCGCAATCGGCCGAAGAGGGTTTGCATTTCACGGATTCATGCGCCATCCCCGACCACCCCATGATCGACCACATCTGGCGCGACCGCATGGAAATGGTCGATTTGCTGGTTTCCACCAAAACCCACCAGACCCGCAATTTTGCCTTGCATGCGCTGGCCGAACGGATGCGACGACGCATGCGTGAGCACGTAAAAACCGCCTATTTGCGGATCATGAACCACAAGCGTTCCTGATCATCGAAGGCTCTGGCTCAGCGATGGCCAAAAATGGCACTGCCAACGCGCACATGGGTTGCCCCAAGCTGAATGGCCAGCGCAAAATCGGCGCTCATGCCCATGGAGAGCTCGTGAATGCCAAACCGCTTGGCGAGTTGCGCCAGCATGGCAAAATGCGGCGACGCCTGTTGATCCGCCGGCGGTATGCACATCAGGCCAGCGATTTTTAGCCCGCAGTCGCGCTGGCAATAATCGAGCAAAGCCGCAGCGTCACCCGGCAAAACGCCCGCTTTCTGTGGCTCCGACCCGGTATTGACCTGCACATACAGGCGCGGGCTTTTCGAGGTTTGCGCCATCGCCTCGCTCAGGGCCTTGGCGATTTTGGGGCGATCCACGGTTTCAATCACATCAAACAGTTCCACCGCCTCGCGCGCCTTGTTGCTTTGCAGCGGGCCGATCAGATGCAATTCAATGTCGGGGATGCCGGCCCGAAGCAGCGGCCATTTTCCGGCCGCTTCCTGCACGCGATTCTCGCCAAATATCCGTTGTCCGGCCACGATCA
Source organism: Hyphomicrobiales bacterium (assembly GCA_019075865.1). Lineage (GTDB taxonomy): Bacteria > Pseudomonadota > Alphaproteobacteria > Rhizobiales > Beijerinckiaceae > REEB77. The sequence continues at coordinate 34,151 of JAGXAN010000009.1, forward strand.
GCGGTTGCACCTGCGCCGCTTCAAAGGTCTTGGAAACGCAGACCAGCCTCACCGCGTCCGGCTCCCGCCCCGAATCCCTTGCCGCCTGCGCCATTTCAGCCTGAATCCGGTGCCAGTTCATCAGCACCGGGTTCGACCCGTCATTTTCATTTGCCTGCAAAACCACAAGGGTCTCCAAATCTGCGCGAAGCCATTGACCCTGCCCCTCGATTCATGCTCACTGCCACAATCCTCCAGCATTCTCAAGATTGAAGCCGAATGAGCCTTGAACGTTATAATCCCCGCGTCACCGAAGCCAAGTGGCAGGATAAATGGTCGCAAGCTGAAATTTTTCGCACCCCGAACCATGACGCGCGCCCTAAATACTACGTTTTAGAGATGTTTCCCTATCCCTCCGGCCGCATCCACATGGGCCATGTCCGCAACTACGCCATGGGCGATGTCGTCGCCCGCTACAAGCGTGCCTGCGGATTCAATGTCCTGCATCCCATGGGCTGGGATGGGTTCGGCATGCCGGCTGAAAACGCCGCCATGCAGAACAACACCCACCCCGCGATCTGGACATTTGCCAATATCGCGACCATGCGCAAGCAATTGCAATCCATGGGCCTTTCGCTGGACTGGTCGCGCGAAATTGCGACCTGCGAGCCCAAATATTATCGCCATCAGCAGGCCCTGTTTCTGGACTTTCTCGACGCTGGCCTTGTCGATCGCAAAAAATCCCGCGTGAATTGGGATCCGGTGGATCATACCGTGCTCGCCAATGAGCAGGTGATTGACGGTCGCGGCTGGCGCTCCGGCGCGCTGGTCGAGCAACGCGAATTGACCCAATGGTTCCTGAAAATCAGCGATTATTCGGACGAACTGGTCACCGCGCTGGACGGGCTTGACCGCTGGCCGGAAAAAGTCCGGTTGATGCAAAAAAACTGGATTGGCAAATCCGAAGGGCTGCTCGTGCGCTTTGCGCTGACGCACGCCTTTGCCCATACCAGCGAAATCGAAGTCTATACCACCCGCCCGGACACATTGTTCGGGGCCAAGTTCCTGGCCATTGCCGCCGATCACCCGCTGGCAGCAGAATGTGCCGCCAAAAATCCGGCCCTGGCAGAATTCATCGAAAGCTGCCGGCAGATGGGCACATCCGCCGCCGCCTTGGAAACAGCCGAGAAGCGCGGTTTTGATACCGGCCTGACGGTGAGCCATCCCTTTGACCCGGAATGGAAGCTTCCGGTCTACGTCGCCAATTTTGTGCTCATGGATTACGGCACTGGCGCGATTTTCGGCTGCCCGGCGCATGACCAGCGCGATCTTGATTTTGCCAATACCTATCATCTTGGCAATACGGCGGTGGTCTGCCCGGATGGGACCGATCCGGCAACTTTCACCGTGACCGACAAGGCCTATGTTGGTGAGGGCCGCATGGTCAATTCCCGGTTTCTGAACGGCTTGGGTATCGATGAAGCCAAAGCCGAGGTTACCCGCAGACTTGGCGCCAATATCATGGGCAATGCGCCGCAGGGTCGCGTCAAGGTCAATTACAAGCTGCGCGACTGGGGCATTTCGCGCCAGCGCTTCTGGGGCTGTCCGATCCCGGTCATTCATTGCCAGGCCTGCGGCACGTTGCCGGTGCCACGTGACCAATTGCCGGTGAAACTGCCCGATGATGTGACCTTTGACCAACCCGGCAACCCGCTGGATCGTCACCCCACCTGGAAACATGTCGCCTGCCCGCACTGTCACCAACCGGCGGTGCGTGAAACCGACACCATGGATACATTTGTCGATTCCTCCTGGTATTTTGCCCGCTTTACCGACCCGTGGAATGAAACCAGCCCGACCGACCCTGAAGTGGCGAACGCTTGGCTGCCGGTCGATCAATATATCGGCGGCATCGAGCATGCGATTTTGCATTTGCTCTATTCACGCTTCTTCACCCGCGCCATGCGCAAAACCGGCCATTTGAACCTCGATGAACCCTTTGCCGGCCTGTTCACGCAAGGCATGGTGGTGCACGAAACCTATCGTGGGCCGGACGGTGCCTGGCTTTCCCCCGACGAAATCCGCCTCGAAAGCGATGCCAGTGGCCGCCGCGCCTATCTGGGGGAATCGATGACGCCCGTCGAAATTGGCTCAATCGAGAAAATGTCGAAATCGCGCCGCAATACGGTTGACCCGGATGACATCATCCAGAGCTTTGGCGCAGATACGGCGCGCTGGTTCATGCTGTCGGATTCACCGCCCGAACGCGATGTGGCCTGGACCGAGGAAGGCGTGCAGGGCGCTTTCAAATTCGTGCAAAGGCTATGGCGTCTCACCGGTGAAGCCGCCGGCATTGCCGCCAAGCCCGGCACAATGGCGCCTTCAACATTTTCACCCGAGGCCCTGGGCCTGCGCAAGGCGGCCCATCTCGCGCTGATCCGCACCGGCCAGGATCTGGAACGGTTGCGTTTCAACCGCTGCGTCGCCCATGTCTATGAACTGGCCAATGCGCTGAGCGACCAATTGGGTGCCGTCACCGACGCGGCTGTCGGGGCGGACATGGCTTTTGCCTTCCGCGAAGCTGCCGATCTTTTGGTTCAGCTTTTTGCCCCGATGATGCCCCATCTTGCCGAAGAATGCTGGCAGGTTCTCGGCCATGAAGCTATGGTGGCACTGGCGCCCTGGCCCAAGGCCGACGAGAGCTTGACGGTCGAAAACATGATGGTTCTGCCCGTGCAGATCAACGGCAAGAAGCGCACGGAACTGACCATCGCCCGCGATTCCGACGCCGCGGCGATCGAGACGGCGACACTGGCACTTGATTCGGTTCAGCGCGCCCTCGAAGGCAGGGCCGTTCGCAAATTCATCATTGTTCCGCAAAGGATCATCAATGTTGTTGCCTGATACGCTGCGGCGGTTGTCCGCCCATTTACGCCCCATCGCCGCGCTGGCGGCCTGCACAGCGCTTGCTGGATGCTTTCAGCCGCTTTATGGCAGCCTCAACGGCGGCCTTGCCAGCAAGCTGCAGACCATAGCCGTCGATCCGATTCCCGACATGATCGGCCATTATCTCGGCAATGACCTGATTTTTGACCTGAATGGCACCGGATCGACGGTTACGCCGCAATACCACCTGAAGGTGCAACTGGTCGAGGCGGTCAGCACGCCTCTGGTCAATTCCTATTCGGGCATAGCAACATCCGCCACGGTCAATGTGCGCGCCAATTACACGCTGACGGAAGCGGGCAGCACGAAAGTCGTGTTCAAGGGCACCGCCGTCAATATTGTGACCTATGACCGCTCGAACCAGGGATTCGCCAATTTGCGGGCAGGACGGGACGCTGAGATCCGCAATGCCAAGGTTCTGTCCGACCAAATTCGCACCCAGATCGCCGCCTTTTTTGCCAATGGCGGCTAAAGGCTACCATGGTTGCCATAGCACCCCGCGACATCGACCGGTTGCTGAGTCAGCCCCCCAAGAATTTTTGGGCCTATCTTGTCTATGGCGAAGATGTCGGACTGGTCAGCGAGCGCGCTGGGCATTTGGTCAAGCGGCTGGTTTCTGATCCCAAAGACCCGTTTCTGGTTGAGCGCATGGACGGCAATGCCATAGCCGATGACCCAATGCCGCTGCTGGACGCTGCCAACACCATCCCGATGTTTGGCGGCACCCGCGCCTTGCGCATTGAGCAGGGCACGAAATCGCTGGTGCCTGCGCTGGAAATGTTGTTTCGCGCGCCCCCGCAAGATTGTGCGATCATCATCGAGGCCGGCAGCCTGAAAAAGGATGCCCCGCTGCGAAAACTTATCGAGTCCCACGCCGATGCGGCAGCCATCCCCTGTTACAGCGACAGCGAGCGCGACGTAATAGACCTCATTGGCGACATGGCCCGCGAATCCGGCTTGGCAATCGACCCCGGCACCGCCCAGAGCCTGGCGCAAATGCTCGGGGCCGACCGGTTGAGCACGAGGTCCGAGCTCGACAAACTGAAACTATTCGCTCATGGCCGCAGCGAAATCACGCTGGACGACATCGATTCCATCATTGTCGACACCTCAACCCTGAAAGTGGAGGCGGCCATCAACGCCGCATTTTCAGGCGATGCGCTGGGTCTGGACATGCGCTTGCGTCGCCTGTTCTCGACGGGGGGCGAAGCCAATACCCTGCTCGCCCGGCTGTTGCATCACGCCATTACCCTGCATCGCGCCCGGCTGGATGTGGACAATGGCAAATCGGTCACGGCAGCTGCCGAATTATGCGCCAGAATGGGCCTTGGCAATACCGTCAAAGGCAGCATGGAGCGCCAGATCAATCAATGGAAGGGCCCGGCCTTGGCCCAACTGGTTGAGCGCATTCACATGGCAACGCTCAACGCCCGTGCCGCACCCGCGCTTGCCGAAGCCAACGCCACGCGGTTGATGTGGAACATCGCCCGCCAGTCAGGCGCGCGCTAAAGCAAAGGCCCAGGGCTAAAATACGCGGTCAGAACGCGGCGGTAAATTTTGGTCAACGTAAGTAGATCGGCAACGCTGGCCCGCTCGTCAATCTTGTGCATGGTCTGGCCGACCAGCCCAAATTCAACCACCGGACAGGCGTGGACGATGAACCGTGCATCCGAAGTGCCACCGGTTGTCGAGAGCACCGGCGTGCGGGCGCATTCAGCCTCCACCGCCCGGCAAACCAGACTGGTAAATGGCCCCGGTTGCGTGATGAACGCCAGCGCATTGCACGGCGCCAAAACCAGTTCGCTCGGCCCGGCGACCCCCGCCAGCCGAGCCCCGATCTCCTCTGCAAGGCTCGTGTCGGTCCACAGATCGTTGAAACGCACGTTAAATTTGGCAGTCGCCTGCGCTGGAATGATGTTGGTCGCGCCATTGCCGACATCGATACTGGTGATTTCAAGATTGGAGGCGTCAAAATGCGCGGTGCCCTGGTCCAGTGGCGTGCCGATCAACGCCTGAAGCTTGGCCATCAGCACGGGTATCGGATTTTGCGCCAGATGCGGATAAGCGACATGCCCCTGCTGGCCGACGACCCGCACTTCACCCGAGAGCGACCCGCGCCGGCCAATCTTGATCATATCACCCATGGCTTGCGGGTTGGTCGGCTCGCCCAGAATGCAATGATCAAACTTTTCCCCACGCGCCACCGCCCAATCGAGGAGTTTGATAGTGCCATTGATCGCGGGGCCTTCTTCGTCGCCGGTGATCAAAAAGCTGATCGAGCCGTTCGGCGGGCCAAATTCAGCCATGTGCTGAAGCGTGGCGGCGACGGAAGCGGCAACGCCGCCTTTCATGTCAACCGCACCGCGTCCCCAAACACAGCCCTCGGCCAATTCCGCCGAAAACGGATCAAATCGCCATTGCGCCGCGTCTCCGGGCGGCACCACATCCGTGTGGCCAGCGAAGGTCAAATGCGGCGCGTGCGTGCCCATGCGCGCATAAAGATTATCAATTTCAGGAGTTCCGGGCGCGCTGAACCGCAGCCGGTGCACACTAAACCCGGCTTCGCGCAGCACCCGCTCCAGCACGTCCAGCGCACCGGCATCCTGCGGCGTCACCGACGGGCAGCGGATCAAGTCCTGCAGCAGGGCAACCGGATCAAAGCTCATCTTTGTCGCGCACCTTCATGCCAAACTCATAAAGGACATAGGCCAGCACCAGCACCAGCGCCAAATCAGCGAGATACTTCGTCCAGACCGGCATGCTGCTGCCCATTTGCGGTTGCAGCAAATTCACGGCACCAGCCATCAACACGGCAAGCGGAAATATGGCGGCTTCGCTGGGGGATTTGCCAATGGCCCGCGCCCGTTTGGCGCTCAAATTATAATGACTGACCGCCGCCAAAATGAAGGCAATGCCATAGACCGACAGATAGACGATATAAAGCAATACCAGCGTCACATTGATGGCAATGCGCGGCCCCAGCAAGCCGGGCGAACTCAGCAAATGCACCGCGCCGCCGGAAATCGGAATGAACACCAGCGTCGTGATGATCATGAAGCCCACCAGCAGCGCGGTTCCGCGCAACCAGATGCGACGCGAAATCGTGCCCTGATCCTGCCGGAACAGAAAGCCAAAATCCTTGCCTTCAAAAAAACTGGCCATCAATCCCTCAAAAGCTCGTTGATGCCCGTCTTGGCGCGCGTCTGGGCATCCACCGTTTTGACAATTACGGCGCAATAGAGCGAGGGCCCCCAGTTTTCACCTGGCAGCGCCTTGCCCGGCAGGTTGCCCGACACCACCACCGAATAGGGTGGCACATAACCAATATGCACGGCACCGGTCGCCCGATCGATGATCTTGGTGGAAGCGGAGAGAAACACGCCCATTGAAAGCACCGAGCCTTCGCCGACAATCACGCCCTCCACCACTTCCGAGCGGGCACCAATGAAGCAATTATCTTCAATAATGGTCGGATTAGCCTGCAATGGCTCCAGAACTCCACCGATTCCGACGCCACCGGAAAGATGGACGTTTTTGCCGATCTGCGCGCAAGAACCGACCGTGACCCAGGTATCCACCATGGTGCCCGTATCCACATAAGCGCCCAGATTGACGAAAGAGGGCATCAGCACGACGCTGGGTGCGATATAGGCAGAGCGGCGCACGATGCAATTGGGCACCGAGCGAAAGCCCGCAGCGCCATGCTCGGCCGCGCCCCAGCCGGCAAATTTCGATGGCACCTTGTCCCACCAGTCGCTGCCGCCCGGCCCCCCACTGATCAAGCCCATGTCATTGAGGCGGAACGACAGCAACACTGCCTTTTTCAGCCATTGATTGACCTGCCAGCTTTCCTTGAGCGGCTTACCCGTCAATTTTTGTGCGACACGCACCTCGCCGCGATCCAGCATTTCCAGTGCGCGATTGACGCCATCGCGCACGTCACCCTGCGTCGATGCGTTGATATTGGCGCGGTCATCAAAGGCGGATTCAATAAGGGTGCGAAGTTGGCTATGGGGCATGATCGTCTCGAAGTAAAAAGGGAGCGCAGGTTTGCGGCGGAAACCCACAGTTGTCAATGGCAAGCCGGATCGACTGAGGGGTGTGGGCCGGTGCCAGGCGTGCGATACATCAACCGCCAGCGATCAAAAGGCTTGCCGCCACGGGGCAAACAGTTTCTTATGGTGCGGTAATGCTCAGAGAAGCCACAATGCCGCACCCGCCGTTACCTTTTTCAACCGATACGCTCGCCCAATGCCTGATACAGAATGTCCCGGGCTTTTCGGGCTTTCAGAGCGTCCGCAAATTCGATACCGGCCAGTCCAACCCCACCTATTTCGTTGTCGCCGACAGCGGACGCTATGCCCTGCGCATGAAACCGCCCGGCATATTGCTCAAGTCCGCCCATGCCATCGAGCGTGAATTTCGTGTGCTGCAAGCCCTTGCACAGGGGCCGGTGCCGGTGCCACCCGCCCTGTATCTGTGCGAGGACGCCAGCGTGCTCGGTGCCGCATTTTATGTGATGGCCTTTGTCGAGGGACGCATCTTCTGGGATCCAGCTTTGCCCGACGCCTCAATCGAGGAACGCAGCGCCATTTATGACGCCATGAACCGCACTTTGGTGGCTTTGCACAAAATCAACCCGGAAGACGTCGGATTGGCCGATTTTGGACGGCCGGGTTCCTATTTCGCCCGCCAGACAGCGCGCTGGAGTGACCAATACCGCGCTTCAGAAACCGGCGTCGAGCCGGACATGGATGCCCTCATCCAGTGGCTGGCAGATCATCAGCCCGCAGAGGATGGCCGCATTGCCATTGTCCATGGCGACTGGCGCATCGACAATATGATCTTTCACCCGACCCGACCGGAAATAATTGCCATTCTCGACTGGGAACTGGCGACACTGGGCCATCCCTTTGCCGATCTCGCCTATCAGTGCATGCAATGGCGGCTGCCGCATGAGGGCAATTTTCGCGGGCTGGCCGGGGTGGATCGGGCGAAGCTTGGCATCCCCGACGAAGCCAGCTATGTGGCCGACTATGCCCGGCGCATGGGTATTTCGGCGGTCCCAAATTGGACCTTCTGCCTCGCATTCAGCTTTTTCCGTCTCGCGGCCATTTTGCAAGGCGTAAAGAAGCGCGCGCTGAGCGGCAACGCCTCCAACCCCGAACGCGGCTTGAAAATGGGCACTGCCGTGCCGGTTCTGGCCAGAATGGCATTGCAATGCACCACGGAAGCAGAACCATGACCCATCGCTATACAGGCCTGACCGTGCTGATAACCGGCGCCGGACGCGGATTTGGTGCCCTTGCGGCCACCCGCTTTGCGACCGAAGGTGCGCATCTGGTGCTCAATGACGTCGATGCGGACAATCTCGCCGCAACTGCCACCGCCTGCACACAGATTGGCGCGCAAGTGGTCACCGCTTCCGGCGACGTCGGCGACGAGGCGGTGCATCAAAACCTCGTCGGTCTGGCGATGGACAAATTCGGCCGCCTTGACCGCGCGCTCAACAATGCCGGAATTGCCCATAAAATTCAGCGCCTGGCGGATGTCAGTTCGCAGGAAGCGGCTGACGTCATCCGCATCGATCTGCTCGGCGTATTTTTCGCCCTGAAGCATCAATTGCCGGTTATGGCCCAACAGGGTGCCGGTGCCATTTTGAACGTCGCCTCGGTTGCGGGCCTTGTCGGCGCGCCCATGATGGCGGTTTACTCAGCAGCCAAACACGGCGTCATCGGCCTGACCAAATCGGTAGCCGGCGAATACGCAAGCAAAGGCGTGCGTATCAATGCGATTTGTCCCTCGTTTGCCGATACCCAGATGGTGCAGCCGTTTTTCACCGAAAGCAAACACGGTGCTGAAACGGCGCTGGCCAGATTGACCGCAATTGTGCCGCTGCGCCGCATGGCAACCCAGGACGAAATCGTCGAGGCCATGCTGTGGATGCTCAGCCCTGCCAATTCCTTCATGACCGGCCATGCTTTGGCAGTGGATGGCGGCCTCAGCGCTCTTTAAGCGACCGCACCGGCGCTTTCAGTTGACAAAACCGGGCGGCGCGGCCTAATTTTGGGCCACTGGGGCTGTAGCTCATTTGGTAGAGCGCTGCAATCGCACTGCAGAGGTAGTGAGTTCGACTCTCATCAGCTCCACCATCCGTTTTCAATATATATTTCAAACATATACGCTGGCAAGCTGGTGCGTGCGCCTCGCGCATTCGCTACATTGCACCATTGCTTGATCGTAAAAGTAATACGCTTGTTATATATTTAACTTGCAACGAAGTCATATTCGCAAAATATTTTCACCCTTCGTCATCACGGATTTGCCTGATAGTTTCGGCACTTACGTAACACGTTGTTTTTTGCCGTGGTTTGATCGAAGATTCAAAAAATGATCCTAAATCAATTCTTAATGGATTTAGATGTAATTCTTGTTTGTTATGGAATGTACAGGATTTTGGAATGCTTATTCAGTTGACCCAATGGCTCGATAAATTTTGGCGCAAAACACTGATTGGCAAAACGAATTTGGAATTAAACCACGAGCGTGCCTCGGAGCTTCGTGCCAAGCAAATTCACGCCGTGATCGCGCTTGGCCCCCTGATGATGCTCGCCAATCTCATCAATGTCGCCATCATCGATTATCTGTTCTGGCATACCCGGCACCAACATTTTCTGGTCATCTGGACCCTGGTCATTGTGGGTGGCCTGACATTTTGGGGCAAAGACGCGTGGTTTGGCAATAAAAGACCGATCCGCCCGCATGTTTCGACGCGCGGCACCATGCGGGTATCACTCAATTCGCTGATCTTCGGTCTGGCTTGGGCGACGCCAATGATCTTCATGTTCCGCGACGTGAGCGAGGCCCAACGTGTGGTTCTGGCCACCGCAACCGCCGGCATGATCAGCGGCGGAGCGCTGGCGCTGACCACGGTCTGGCAGGCCGCCTTGCTCTATTCGCTGTCGCTGGAGTTACCGACCCTGGTCATTCTGGTCTCCACCGGCAACGACATGTATATCGGGTTAGCCGCGCTTTCGATCACCTTTGCCCTGATGATCGGACGCTCGGTCAATGTGCAGTCGCGCATGTTTGTCGAAAGCTTCATCACTTCGGTCAATCAGCGCGAACAAGGGCAGGTGATCAGCCTGCTTTTGAAGGAATTTGAGGAAAACAGCAGCGATTGGCTGTTTGAAGTGGACGCGCAGGGTTGCTTCGAGCGTGTCTCAGCCCGCTTCGCCAATATTCTCGGGCAACCGGCTGAGGCCATCAACGGCACCAAGGCCATGAAACTCCTGCAATCAAACCTGGCAACCGAGCAAACCCGCCGTGATACCAATCTCCTCAGGCTCAACCGGGCCTTCGAGAATAAATTGGCCTTCCGCGACATTTTGGTGCAGGTGAAGATCGGCTTGGAATGGCGTTGGTGGTCGCTGACAGCCAAGCCGATATTCGACGCCTCGGGCACTTTTACCGGATATCGCGGCGTTGGCTCGGACATAACCGCAACCAAGCGCGCCGAAGCTTCCGTGCAACACATGGCACAATATGACGCGCTCACCGGCCTGCCCAACCGCTCGTTCCTGCACGCCCGACTGGTTGAGTGCTTGAACAAATTGCGAGCCGAAGGCGCAGGCTTTGCCGTCATCAGCATGGATCTTGACCGCTTCAAAAATGTCAACGACACGCTTGGCCACCCGGTCGGGGATGCCTTGCTGGTGCAGGCAGCCCAGCGTGTCAGTGCGCTATTGCGCGATACCGACATTGTCGCGCGCTTTGGCGGCGACGAATTCGTGATCCTGCAAACCAATCTGCGCAGTTCCGCCGACGCTGCTGCGTTGGCCGAGCGGTTGGTGAGTGCCGTCGGTGCGCCTTATGAGATCAATGGCCAGCGCATGTTGATTGGCGCCAGCGTCGGCGTGGCGCTGGCACCCGAAAACGGCGACGATGCCGATGATCTTCTGCGCAACTCGGATCTGGCGCTTTATCGCGCCAAGGCCGACGGCAAGGGCCGCTTCCGCTTCTTTGCCGCCGAAATGGATTCGGCCATGCAATCGCGTCGCCTGATCGAACTGGACTTGCGCGAAGCCATCGAAAACCAGCGCCTGGAGGTATATTTCCAGCCTTTGCTGGAGATGGAGACCGGCACCATCAGCGCCTGCGAAGCCTTGGTGCGCTGGAACCACCCGACGCGCGGTGCCATCCCCCCAAAAGATTTCATCCCTATTGCTGAAGATACCGGGCTCATCGTCGCCATCGGCCAATTCGTGCTGCTTCACGCCTGCACGATTGCCGCTGACTGGGAGCGCGATATCCGCATTTCGGTGAATTTGTCAGCCGTCCAGTTTCGCGCCGGAAATCTCACGGAAATGGTGGCAGAGGTGCTGGCGAAAACCGGCCTGCCCGCAGCGCGCCTGGAACTGGAAATAACCGAATCCATCCTGATCGAGGACAAGGACGAAGTTCTGGCAACGCTGAACAGCCTGCGAGATTTGGGCGTGCGTATTGCCATTGATGATTTTGGCACCGGTTATTCCTCACTGGCCTATCTGTCGAGTTTTCCCTTCGACAAAATCAAGATCGACCGATCCTTCGTTCAGGATGTTGCCTCCCGCCCGGACTCAGCCGCCATCATCCGCGCCATCACCAGCCTCGCCTCGACGCTGGGCATGTGCACTACCGCCGAGGGTGTTGAAAATCTGGACGAACTCGATTGGCTCCGCGACCATGGCTGCAAGGAAGTTCAGGGCTACCTGTTCTCCTCGCCAGTGCCGGCCAAAGATATTGAGCTGATGTTGGGCTTGAAAGGCGCACACAAGAACATGCGCACCCAGGCCGAGCGCGCCGCATAAATTGACCCCATGCCGCTTCTCTGGCAGAACCAGCCTAAATTGGTGCTGCCGGGTAGCAAATGACCTATTCTGTCAAAGAGATATTCAAGACCTTGCAAGGCGAGGGCGCGCAGGCCGGGCGTCCTTCGGTGTTCTGCCGCTTCGCCGGTTGCAACCTCTGGACCGGGCGCGAGGAAGACCGCGCCAGCGCAATCTGCCAGTTCTGCGACACCCAATTTGTCGGCACGGACGGCCAAAATGGCGGCAAATTCACCAGCGCACAGGCGCTTGCGGCCCGCATTGCCCAATTCTGGCAATCGGATCTGGCCAGCGAGGCCGGGCTGGAGGCAGGCAAGCCCTATGTGGTTTTCACCGGCGGCGAACCACTTTTGCAGCTTGACGCAGCGTTAATCGCGGCGATGAAGGCACAAGGCTTTGAAATAGCTGTCGAAACCAATGGCACTTTGCCAGCCCCTGAAGGCATAGACTGGATTTGCGTGAGCCCCAAGGCCGGGGCGCCGCTGGTGCAGACCAAGGGCCGCGAACTCAAACTCGTGTTCCCGCAACCGCAATTGCAGCCCGCTGCCTGCCTCAGCCTTGAATTTGACCATTTCTGGCTGCAGCCCATGGATGGCCCCATGCAACGCGAAAATACGGCTTTGGCCGTCGCCTATTGCCTGTCACACCCAAAATGGCGATTAAGCGTGCAAACGCACAAATTCATCGGAATAGACTAAACATGTTCGAACTCTCCAAGCAATTCTGGTTTGAAGCGGCCCATACGCTCAACCGCACCATCAATGCGGAACCGAGCCGGCGCGTGCACGGCCATTCCTATCGCGCAATTGTCACCATTCGCGGTGACGCGGATGGTGAGGACGGCATGGTCATGGATCTCGACTATCTGGCTTTGGCGCTGGAGGATATCCGCAACCAGCTCGATCACCAGATGCTGGACGATATCAAGGAACTGGGCCCGGCGACCGTGGAAAACCTCTGCGCCTTCATCTGGCGCGCCCTGGCCCCACGCTTGCCCACCATTTGCCGGATTGCCATCCATCGCGATGCCAGCGGCGACGTCTGCACCTATTACGGCCCGCGCAAGAGCTGCTAGGCCGGAATGGGCGGTTCAGGCACCGCGCCCGCTATAGGGAGCCAACGCCGCCCGCAGCCGCGGCACCGCCCGCTCAACGGAAGTCTTTTGCGCGACCGGCCGATATAACAATTTGGTCGCCTCCACGATCAACACCCCCGCCCCCGGCAGCGTGAACCGATGGCCAAGACTCTCGAACATCGGCCACATCCGCAAAAACAGCCGCCAATCAGACGGTGGCATATACAGCGCCTCGGCCTGGTTGAGCGGTGAAAACAGGCTCTCGCGCAATACCTGACGGAGTTGCCCGCGCGAAAACGGCTGGCCATTGCCAAACGGCGTCGTGTCAAACCGCGCCCATAGCCCGCGACGATTGGGCACAATGACGATCAGACGCCCGCCAGGGGTCAATACCCGCCAGATTTCCGTGAGCAATTCACGCGGGTTCTGGCTGGTTTCCAGCGCATGCACCAGCATCAGCCGGTCAATCGAAGCGTCAGGCAATGGCAGCATTTGTGCTTCCACCAGCGCCGTGCATCCGAGGCCCGCTGTTGGCCCGTTCATCACGCCCATTTCAGCGGGCATGAAACTCATTGTGCGTAGGGCGTTCTTGGAAAAGCCGTCGAGAAACGGCGTCGCATAGCCAATCCCCAGCACCGACAAGCCGGCGCAATTGGGCCAGCGCGCCTGCACGATCCGCACAATATAGCGCTGCGCAATCAGGCCGAGCCTCGAAGCATAAAAAGTGCGAAGATCATCAATATCAGGGATCATAATCTTGAAGTTTCCCTATTTTACAGCTTTCGTCCAGCAGGCATTGTAACGAAGATTGCTTGCCGGAGTTCAGCATCTGGCCTATGCACGGGACAATATCGGCAGTGCCACAGCTTAGCGAGGCGAAAATGACGCTTGAAATCTACCAATTCCCCTGCCTTTCCGACAATTATGGCGTGCTGGTGCACGACGGCGTCAGCGGTGCAACGATCAGCATCGACGCCCCCGACGCGGCACCCATACTCGCGGCGCTTTCCGCGAAAAACTGGAAATTGACCGATATCTGGGTTACCCATCATCACATGGACCACGTTCAGGGCATTCCGGCGCTAAAAGCGCAATTTCCAAAAGTGCAGGTCACCGCCCCCGCAAGCGAGGCCAGTCGCATCACCGCCCTTGACATACCCGTTGATCGGCAGGTCAAGGAAGGCGACATCCTATATCTAGGTGCGAGCGAAGCCAACATTATTGCCACGCCAGGCCACACCGCCGGCCACATCGTCTATTATTTTGCGGATGAGGATCTGCTGTTTGCCGGTGATACGCTTTTTGCCATGGGCTGCGGCCGCGTTCTCGAGACTTCCGCCGCCGTCATGTGGGATTCACTGTGCAAACTCGCCGCCTTGCCCGAGCAGACGCAGGTCTATTGCGGCCATGAATATACGCTGGCCAACGCCCGCTTTGCCCTCACCATCGAGCCGGGCAACACATTGTTGCAAGACCGCGCAGCGCAGGTCACGCAATTGCGGCAAGATGGCCACCCGACGCTGCCCACCACCATCGGCCTCGAATTGGCCACCAACCCTTTCCTGCGGGCTGAGGAGCCGAGCGTGCAAAAGGGTGTAGGCCTGCACGACGCGGATGCGGCGATTGTTTTTGCCGAGATCCGCGAGCGCAAAAACCGCGCCTGAGAAATTAAAGCCGCAGCGCGCGGATGGCATTTTGCTTGAGGATCAGGTCGCGCACTTCCGGCCGGAATGGGCTGTCCGCAAATTCTTTCATCCAGCGATCTGGCGCAATCAGCGGGTAATCTGAGCCAAACAGCATTTTGTCCTTCAATTGCGTATTGGCAAAATGCACCAGTTGCGGCGGAAAATATTTCGGTGACCAACCCGAAAGATCAATGAAAACATTCGGTTTGTGCAAGCATACCGAAAGTGCCTCATCCTGCCAGGGCCAGGAGGGGTGGGCAATGATGATGGTCATGTCCGGGAAATCGACCGCCACATCGTCAATATGGATCGGGTTGGAATATTTCAGCCGCAACCCGCCACCGCCCGGCATACCGGTGCCAATGCCCGAATGACCGCTATGAAAGATCGCCGGCAATTTATGCTCGGCAATCACCTCATAAAGCTGATAGGCGAGCCGGTCATTGGGGAAAAAACCCTGAACAGTGGGGTGGAACTTGAACCCCTTGATGATGCCATCACGGATCAAGGCCTTGGCCTCATTGACACCCATACGGCCCTTGTGCGGATCAATGCTGGCAAAGGCCATCATGATGTCGCTGTTTTTTGCCGCCGCCTCGGCCACTTCGGTATTTTCAATGCGGCGCGCACCGATTTGATATTCGCTATCCACGGTGAACATGATCAGCCCGATCTTGCGCTCGCGATAATATTCGATGGTTTGCGCAATGGTCGGCCTTTTGCCAATCTTGAAATATTTGGACGCGGCCTCATCATAGGGCGCCCAAACATCGTCATGTGGTTGACGGCAGGACACTTCGGCGTGGGTGTGCACGTCGATGGCGATAAGATCATCGGTTTTCATGGTCCGGTCTCCGTCAGTGGCTCAAATTCCGCCGCCGACAATGACCAAAAACCGGGCGCCTCGCAACGTCAATTATCGGCCATGCGGTTCAGCGCGCCAGATGCGCGAAATCGCGAACGACGTTTTCATAAACCTCTCGCTTGAACGGAATGATCAAGTTTGGCAGATTTTCCATCCGCTCCCATCGCCAGGCGTCAAATTCCGGCTTCTGTCCCCCGGCGGGCGCGTCTATGTTGATTTCGCTTTCGGGCCCGTCAAAGCGAAACGCGAACCACTTCTGCCTTTGCCCCTGAAACCGTCCACGCCAGGCCTTTTGATAAATATCGATGGGCAGATCATATTTGTACCAGGCCGGCGCTTCGGCGAGCAAAGTGGCGCTGCCGACATTGGTTTCTTCCAGCAATTCACGCTTGGCCGCCGCCAAGGGCTTTTCGCCCTCATCAATACCGCCCTGCGGCATTTGCCACTCATATCCGGGTGCCACATGCTCCACCTGGCGACGGTTCTTTCGTCGCCCGACAAACACCAGACCGGCATGGTTCAGCAACATCACGCCAACGCAGGCTCGATAAATGGGGGTTGGCTTGTCACTCATCGGTTATCTGCATCCAGTTTGGGGCCCCGTATGGCCAGCGCACTCAGCGGTACCAGAGCAATGCCCTCACGCTTCAGCGATTTGGCAAATATATCGATTTTGCGGATACTTTCCGGCAAGGCGCTGGCCGTGCCAATGGCGGAGCCCTTCAGCCGAGCCAGAGTTTCCAGTTGTTGCAAGGCCGCCGAGATTGCGGCGGGGTCTTGATCAGCATCAATCACCACATCGGCGCGGCTGAAGGACATATTCGAACTATTGGCCAGATCGCGCGCCAGGCTTTGCGGCGAGGTGCCATCATCGGCATAGAGCAGCCCGCGACTTTCCACTTCGCCCAGCACCGCGCGCAGCGCCGATGAATCGGCGGTAAATTTCGCACCCAGAAAATTCTCGATACCGATGTATCCGGTGAAGCGGCTCATCAGCCAGTGCAAATCTTCCAGCGTATGCGCCGCACTATTGGTGGTCAGCAAAGTGTGCACACCCGGATTATTGCGCGGATAATCAAACGGCTCCATCGGGGCCTGCAACAGCACTTCGTGTCCTTCGCTGCGGGCCTGATTAACCTGCTGCTGCAAATCAGCGCCATAGGGCGCAAAACCGAGGCTGATTTCACCCGGCAACTGGCGCACCGCCGTCTGCGTGATCGCACTGTTAAGACCAAGACCGCCGACCAGAATGGCAAGGCGCGGCGCACCGGCTGGCAATTTTCCGGTGGTAATCAGCGGTCGGGCATAGACTTCGCTGGCCCGGCTGCCATCGGCGGCAATCCTGGGCAGCAGACCCTCCGGTGATTTTTCAATCAGACGCCGATCTGGGGCGGGCGTCAGTTGCACACCAAGCCGTTGCGGCACCTTGATAATAAGGGCACCGGGCGGCGCATTGTCACCTTGCCGCACCACCCGCACGCCCGAAATCGCTTCCACCTGCTGTCCGGTTTGCCGTGGCCCGGCAATCGAGCCGGTCGCTTCGGCGTTTGGCGGGGGTACCGGTGCTGCCGCCACCACAATCGGCGCGGGCGGTTTGGGGTGCTGGATCTCGGCAATCAGCGGTTGCGGCACATGGGTGGCGACTCGCCAGCCCAAGAGGCCCGTGCCCCCCGCTGCCAAGGCCAACGCCAGAATCTTCGCCATGGCCGATGCGCGCGCCGATGCCGGCGGTACCGGTTCGGCTCCCAACGGATCATTCAGGTCATCGACAGGCATTTGGGCTCGGTTTCAACAAGGTTCTGACGCTCCGGCAAAAGCTGCGCAAGAGCACGCGAATCACGCATTTCAACTTACACTGACACACCGCCTTCGCAAATTTTCACACGTCTAACGGAAGTAAAAGCCGGATTTTCAGCCAATTTCGCCATTCATGCCCCGCACCTTCAGCGATAGCCGAGCCGAACCGCGCCATCCAGCCGGATTCCGGTGCCGTTCAGCATATCATTTTCGCAAATGCTCTGCACCAGAGCCGCATATTCCTCCGGCTTGCCCAAACGCGAGGGGAACGGCACGCTGTCGGCAAGAGCTTTTTGCGCCGCCTCAGGCAAACCATCAAACATGGGTGTATGAAAAAGCCCCGGCATGATCGTCATGACCCGAATGCCCTGGCTGGCCAGATCGCGTGCCACCGGCAGCGTCATCGCCAGCACACCACCTTTGGATGCAGCATAAGCCACCTGGCCCATCTGCCCATCTTCCGCCGCGACCGAGGCCGTGTTGATCATGATGCCGCGCGCGCCTTCCGCGTTTAATGGGTCCAGCGTCATCATCGCCACCGATGATTTCGCCATCATTTGAAAAGTCCCGACCAGATTGATGGCGATGGTGCGTTGAAAACTGGCAATGTCATGCATCAGAATTTCGCCCGAATCGCGCTTGCGGGTCGCAATCTTCCTTGAAGTGGCTATGCCGGCGCAATTAACCAGCACACGCTCGATACCATGCGCGGCGCGGGCTTTAGCGAGCCCCGCATCCACCGAGGCTTCGCTGGTCACGTCAACCTCGCAGAAGACGCCGCCGATTTCCGCCGCCAGTGCCTGGCCCTGCACGGCCTGCAAATCAAATATCGCTACCCGCACCCCTTTCGCCGCCAACTGCCTCGCGCTGGCAGCCCCCAGACCCGACGCCCCGCCGGTAACAATGGCCGCAATGGATTTATCTAATTTCATCCCGATTCCCCTGATTTTCTTAGTTTGAAAGCAACAGTGACCAAAACACCTTATACCGCGATTGCGGGGCGTAAACAGCGGCCACCCCAATTCGCGTTACTTTGGCATTCAGCATATGATGCCGGGTCGAATTGGCTTGACGCCAGGCGGCAAAGGCCTCGGCGAGATTGTCAAAACCCGCCGAATTATCGCTGAACAGCACTTCCCGCTGTATCGCCAATGCAGGCGCATGGGTGGAGATGCGTCCGCTCTGCGCCATTTTTTGGGCTTGCGCCAAAGCGGCGCTTTGCAGGGCCGGATCAATTTTCAGCGCCCCGACCCCGGCATTGTGCCGCAAGATCGAAATCATGTCCCGCGCCGGTCGAGGGTCGAGCACGGCACCATTCTGGCTCATGGATTCATAGAAATCCTGCGCCTCGATGGTCGGCTGGCTCGGTGCATGGGCACAACCGGAGACACTCAGCGATAATAGCGTGGCAAGCACGGCACAAACATTCGCAGTCGCCAAATTTCACCCCCGGCTAAGCACGCGATTCGCGCGGTGCTATTCTGGTAATATGGCTCTCCTGCCGGGCAGACAAGCCATCGGCAGGTTCCACCATGACGATTGCACGCTGCAAAGGCGTCAGAAGGTCAATCAATTGCAAGTCGGTAAAACGGTGGTGCATGTCAAACAGCAATTCGCTGCGCACGCGCGCTGCCGTCTCGACATCGTCCACATAGCACAACAGATCCAGTTTGACTGCCGTTTCGCTGATATCGGTGAAAATCACGGCCGGTGCCGGAATGCGCAGCACTTGCTCATTGGCCTTTGCCGCGCTTATCAACAGATCGCGCACTTGCTCGACATTGGTCGCCATGCGCAGGGAAAGACTGATTTTTACGCGGCCGATTCGATCGCCCCGCACCCAGTTTTTGACCACGCCCGAAACCAGATTGGAATTGGGAACAATCACGGTGAGACGCTCGAAAGTCTCGATTTCAGTGGAACGCACATTGATCCGGCGCACATAGCCTTGATCTTCACCCACCACGATCCAGTCGCCTACGCGAATGGCGCGCTCCCAGAGCAAGATCAGGCCTGAAACGAAATTGTTGACGATGGATTGCAGACCAAAACCGATACCAACGGACAGGGCACCTGCAACAATGGCCAATCGTTCGAAACTTACGCCAAGGTCAGACAGGGCCAGCGCCGCCGCCATCGTGAAGCCAAGATAGCCCAGGCTGGTGCGAATGGAATTACGCAAACCCTTGTCGAGCTGCGTATGGGGCAGGAACTGGGTATCCAGCCAGCGCTGCAACCCGCGCGTCAACGCAATCGTCACCAGCAAAAGAATAACCGCGGTCACGATTTTGACGGGGGAAATCGAAATATCCCCGATATGGAAGCCCAGAAAACTGGTGCCAATCCGACCGAAAAAATCGTTCGACTGGAACCCCCATGGCGCAAGAATCAAAAATGCCCCCAAGGCGTAAAGCGCCAGATGCATCAGCCCGGCCAGTGACACCGAAATTTGGGCCAGGGTTTCCCGCCGAAATCCGGCCCCCACTACCAACGCCTGATTCATGGGTGAGCCGCTAATCATCCCGGCCGCCAGTCCCTCCTGAGACAGGATGTAGAGCAAATAGGTGACCCCAAGCACGCTTGCCACCCAGATAATCTGCTCGGCCAGCGCCGCAGCAAAGGCAATATAGCCAAATACCAGCGCCCCCAAAATGGTCAACACAACGAACCACAGGACGAGGCGAAGCGGCCCGGCAACCGATTGCTCAAACGTCAGCGGCTGCGCATCGACATCGGACTCTTCATCCGCATCCGAGCCATAAACGAACAGCACCCGCCCGATCAACAAGGCGCAGATCAGCGCACCCATGCCACGAATGACCACGATCACTGCGACATCCGAAAAAATAATCCCGCATACTACAATCAGCAGATGCGATATTGCCATTACCAAAGCCAGAACCACCGTCAAACGCGCGATCATGGTCGCAATCGGATCGCTGACGGCCAGAAGACGCCAGCGCGGGCGACCGGGACTGAGCACGGCACGCCCTGTGGCAATCACCAGGGTAACCAACAGCGTATCTTCGGCAAATGCCGAGAAAAACGGCTGAATTCGCGTATTGGACAGGGCAAAGCCCTCGATCAGCAGATTGGCACCAAACAGAAAAGCAACTGGCACGCAGGCAATGACCATTGCGACCCCAAGGCCAGCCATTGCCTTATGCAGACGATCCGGTTCGCCCTTGAGCGGTTTCAGCACCAGAACACGGCTGACCACCCCCATCGTCAGGGGCACCAGGCTCAGCAATGTCCCCGCCAGCAGCACCAGCAACAACAGGCTGGCACCCTGGAGATGGGCGCGAACATTATCACTCCAGCTATGGAACAATGTCTGAAAGGCCCGGCCATCACCCGGCAAATCGACCAGAGCCGCTTGCCAAAGGCTCGGGCTTAACAGGCTCGAGGACTGCGCAAACAAGGTTCGGGTGAAAATCTCCCGCCGGCGGTCATCCACCGTCTTGATTGTCTGCACGATTTCGATCGACAAGGCGCGGGCACGCTGCACAATCGCCGAAAGGTCGTCAAAAAGCTTCTGCTGGCGCGCAAGTTCGCTGGTGACGGCCGCGGCGGCGTCGTCTTTTTTGGTAATCACGTCCGGAGATATGGCTGGCGCGGTATCCAGCGCGGGGGCGCTCGCGGCGGCGGCCACAGGCGGCTTTTCCGGCTGGACTTCAGCCGGCAGACCGGCCGGAGCCGCAATTGCCGGCAGCGTCGCGGCAGTGCCCCCTGCTGCGGTGGCATCGGTCTTTGGCTTGGCAGTCGTCACGGGTGCCAATTGCTCGACCCGCGATTTCACCGCATCGCGATGCGGCGCGACATCGGCAATCACTTCCTCAACTTCAACCGACATGGGTTCGAGTTGATGGCGCACCCCGAGCAGCATCTCATCGGACAGATCCGTGCGCTTCAGCGTCGCCTCGATCTGGTTCAACTCGCTGCGCACCCGATCGAGCCGTTGATCGACATTCGGCTTGGTTTGCGCCTGCACCGGTTGGGCCAGCGCCAAGGCCAATGCCAGCATAGGCAGAAGGCCACGATACCCGCGCTTCACCGCCGTCATACACCGCTGCGCAGCACCGATCGCCTCAGTGGGAAATGTCTGTTTCAAGGGCCGATATTCCAATCGTCACATCTTCTGATTCGCACCACTTATTTGAAGCGCAAAGCACTGCCCCGCGCAACGAAGTTCGGCACTGGCGATCTCCACCAACGGCTTATGGCACTTAAAATCAGGTTTTCTTACGGCACATCACGCGGCGCAGGCCATAAAACCGGCCCGCAATTCGTCCTTTTTCAAGGCCTTGCCGATGAACACGATTTTGCTGGTGCGCTTCTCACCCGGATTCCACGGGCGCTGCGTATCCCCCTCCACCATCATGTGCACGGCCTGAAAGACAAAGCGCAGCGGCTCATCCTTGAACGACAAAATCCCCTTGGAGCGCAGAATATCCGCACCATCGCGCTGCAGCGTCTCATTGATCCACGGCATGAACTTGTCCGGGCTGACGTCCCCGTCCAATTGCAACGCCAGTGACTGCATATCCTCATCATGATAATGCTTCAGCCCATGGCCATCATGGTCGTGATGATGATGCGCGTGGCCATGGTCGTGATCGTGGTCGTGGTGGTCGTCCTCCACCAGAAATTCCGGCTCCAGTTCAAGAATGCGTTCGAGATCAAAGGCATTCTGGCCAAGCACCGCGCTCAGCGGCACCTCGCAACGGCTGGTTTTGTGCAATTTGGCATAAGGGTTGATGGCGCGAATCCGTGCTTCCACTTCGCGCATTTGCGCTTCGGTGACCAGATCCTGCTTATTCAGAACGATAACGTCGGCAAAGGCAATCTGGTTCTTCGCCTCAGGCGAATCCTTCAACCGGGCTGCCAGGAATTTGGCATCTGCCACCGTCACAACGGCATCCAGTCTGGCGACCGCCTGCACATCCTGATCCACGAAAAAAGTTTGCGCGACCGGAGCCGGATCGGCCAGACCGGTGGTTTCAACGATAATAGCGTCAAATCGGCCCTTTCGCTTCATCAGACCCTCGATAATGCGGATCAGATCGCCGCGAACCGTGCAGCAAATGCAGCCATTGTTCATTTCAAAGACTTCTTCATCCGCACCGACAACCAGCTCATTATCAATACCGATTTCGCCGAACTCATTGACAATCACAGCGTATTTTTTTCCATGCGGCTCGGTCAATATGCGGTTGAGCAAGGTGGTCTTGCCCGCGCCCAGATAACCTGTCAGCACGGTAACGGGAATTTTATTGGACATCACAGGACTCCTGTCGCAGCATTTGCGGTGCAAAATCAAAAAGCGGGTTTAGGCTCTGACATAGGGCTTTAGCGTGCTCCGCACAAGGATTCATGGCTGCTGCGCGCGTCATGCGCATCGACAATGCTGCGTGAATCAGGCAGAACAACCCCATCCAACCGACGTCACCATTCATTTTTGTAAAGGTGTCACTTCTAGCTGGCATTCAATTCGAACCATCAGGAGATTTTCATGTCACTCAAAAATCGTACGGCCCTCGTTACCGGTTCCACCTCCGGCATTGGCCTCGCCATCGCCCGCGCCTTTGCACAAGACGGTGCCAACATCATGATCAACGGCCTCGGTGATGCCGGCCCGATCGAGGCGGAGCGCGCCAAGATTGAAAGCGATTTTGGCGTCAAATGTCTCTATTCGGCGGCGGACATGACCAAGCCGGACGAAATTGTCGCCATGGTCAAGGAATGCGAAGCCAAATTTGGTGCGCTGGACATTCTGGTAAACAATGCCGGTATCCAACACGTCGATCCCATCGAGAATTTTCCACCCGCCAGCTGGGACGCCATTATCGCGATCAACCTGTCTGCGGCGTTTCACACGATCCGCACCGCTTTCCCCGGCATGAAGACGCGCAAATGGGGCCGCATCATCAATACGGCTTCCGCCCATTCAAAAGTGGCATCACCCTTCAAATCTGCCTATGTCACCGCCAAACACGGCCTGAACGGCCTGACCAAAACAGTGGCGCTGGAAGGGGCAACCTTTGGCATCACGGCCAATTGCATCTCGCCCGGCTATGTCTGGACCCCATTGGTGGAAAAGCAAATCCCCGACACGATGAAGGCGCGCAACATGACCAAGGAACAGGTCATGCACGACGTATTGCTCGCAGCCCAGCCAACCAAGGAATTCGTGACGGTGGATCAGGTGGCCGCATTGGCGCTTTACCTGACCGGCGATCTCGCTGCCAATATTACGGGTGCGAATCTTTCGATCGATGGCGGCTGGACCGCTGAATAACCCCCAAAACAAGGAGCGCGCCAATGAACATTGCAGCATCCAAACCCATTGATTGGACGGGCGCAAAGCGCGTTTCCCTGGCATTGCAGGGTGGCGGCGCGCATGGCGCATTCACTTGGGGCGTGCTCGACCAGATCCTCGCCGACGGCCGATTGGATATTGAGGCTATTTCCGGTTGCAGTGCCGGCGCGATGAACGCCGTCGTGCTGGCCGAGGGCTATCTGGAGGGTGGCCGCGCGGGCGCCCGCGAGAAGCTGGAGCAATTCTGGCATTCCGTCAGCGATGACGGAACCTTGCCGGGCGTGACGCGGCAAATATTTCAATTCATGAACTGTGGGGTGAGTTTTGAGCAAAGCCCGGCCTTTTTCTTCACGGATTTGCTCACCCATTACGCCAGCCCGTACGAATTCAACCCCTTGGACATAAACCCGCTGCGCGATCACCTGCACAAGATGATCGATTTCAAGAAGGTGAGTGCCTGTACCGAGATTGAGCTGTTCATCGCTGCCACCAATGTGCGCACCGGAAAGGTCGCAATTTTCAAACGCGCCGAACTGACCGTAGATCATTTGATGGCTTCCGCCTGCCTGCCCTACCTCTACAAAGCCGTTGAGATCGACGGCGTGCCTTATTGGGATGGCGGCTATATGGGCAATCCGGCGCTTTATCCATTGTGTTATCAGGCTGCCTCGCAAGACATTCTGCTGATCCAGGTGAACCCCATCGAGCGCACGGAGTTGCCAACGACCGCACGCGAAATTCAAAACCGCGTCAATGAAATCACCTTCAATGGCGCGCTGCTGCGTGAGTTTCGCGCCATCGAATTCGTCAACCGCCTGATTGACGAAGGCAAGTTGTCGGACGCCGAATATCGCCGCGCCTTCATGCATCGCATAGACGGCGGCCATCGTCTGGCAAATTATTCCGCCGCGTCAAAGTTGAACACTTCCTGGGAGTTTCTCAAATCCCTGCGCGATCTTGGCCGCGAAACGGCGGTTCATTTTCTCGACATGCATTATGAGCAAATTGGCACACGCGGCACCTTGAACTTGCGCGAGGCCTTCTCGGGTGACGATCTGCTCCGCACGGTAGATGCCTGAAGCCGACCTACAGGCTGTCAGCGCTGATCTCGGCGTGAACCGCGCGTTCGCGGTACCATAGATAAAGGCCGGATGCGATCACAACCCCACCACCGGCCAGTGTCGAAATCGCCGGAATATCGCCAAACAACAGGAAGCCGGCGGTAACCATCCAGGCGATCTGCGTATAAATGAAAGGCGCCAATATCGATGCCGGCGCCCGCCGATGCGCCAAAATCAAGAAATAATGGCCAATGACCCCCGCCGTACCGGGGATCAGCATCACCGCCCATTGCAGGGTTGTCTGCGGCCACACCCAATAGGTCGGCAGGGTCAACGTCAGCAATACCGTCCCCAACAGGCTGGAATAATTCAGCGTCGTCTGCCAGCTATCAATCGTCGCCAGCTTGCGCGTCCAGATATTGTAAAACGCATTGCACAGCGTGCCAATCAGACTCAGTATCATCGCCGGTTGGAAGCCGCCAAGCCCAGGGCCGGTGACCACCAAAATCCCGATGAAACCGAAGCCAATGGCAATGAGACGGCGTGGGCCAACCCATTCGCCCAGCATCGGCCCCGCCAGCAAGGCCACCAGCAGCGGCAAGCCGAAAAAAATCGACACGGTTTGCGCCAGTTGCAGATAGAGCAAGGCGATGAAATTCAGCACCGTCGAAATGAACAGTGCCAAAGAGCGCATCATCTGAAGTTTAAGATTGCCGCTGACAAAGGCACTCGGCGCGCGGCTCATCCGGATCATCGCCAGCGCCAGAATACTAGCGCCAACATAACGTGCCCAGGCAATTTCCAGCGGTGGCAGGCTTCTGCCAAGCCATTTGGCCGAAGAATCCAGTATGGTGAACGACAAATAAGCCGCCATCATCAGCAAAATGCCAATCCGCCGCGAACGCCGCTCGCTCTCCGACGCACTTTCGATATTCTGCACGTCCCTGACTTTCGCTGCAGATGCCTTCGCTTCGGAAGTTTGGTTCATATGCGCGAAGACACTGGAGAATTCATGACGCCCGATCCATGTTGCGTGATATTTGGCTGGCAGCCAGGGTTTGGCAGATAAAGTTTGGCAGGAAGCCTTGGACAAGTAGGCTATTTTTTTGAGTTGCACGGCTGTTCATCCAGCCGATCGGAGACATAATTGCTGTTTCGTGTACTTGCCCGATTTAATGGTTACAGTAGAAAAGCCAACTTCGGCAATTGCAAAAGCTGCATGGCGGGGTTGCACTGGCCCACAATCCAACTCCCGCCATGGTTTCATCCCCCCAAAGAGGCCCTGGCCCGTGATTGATCGCTACCTTATCGACTGGCAAAAGCGGCTTTTGACGCCAACTGCCACCTGGTGTCATGCGCGCGGATGGCGCGCCAATCAGGTCACTTTTGCCGCATTGGTTCCAGCGCTCGCTGCCGGCATCTGCATCATCGCGCATTTGCCGATGACGGGACTGGCATTCATTGCCCTCAATCGCGTTCTCGATGGTCTGGACGGCACCCTTGCCCGCGTCGAGGGCCCGACCGATCGCGGCGCATTTTTTGACATTGCCTTCGATTTTTTCTTCTACGCCCTGATGCCATTGGCTTTTGTCCTCAACGACCCCGCGCGCAATGCCGTGGCGGGGGCGCTTCTGCTGGCGTCTTTCGTCGTATCTGGCACCAGTTTTCTGGCTTTTGCCGTGATTGCAGCACGGCGCGGCCTGCAATCCAGCGCTTTTCCCAACAAAGGCTTTTACTATCTCGGCGGCTTGACGGAAGGCGCTGAAACCATCTTGGCCTTCACGCTGATGTGCCTGTTTCCCAACGCTTTTGTTGGCATTTCCCTGGTCTTTGCCTGCCTTGTCCTGCTGACCATCCTCATGCGTTGGCGCTTCGCCTGGGAGATATTTGCCCCTTAAGCCGCCGCACGCCCGCCTTTGGGTGGCGCGCGAAACAAGCGCAGACCCGCCAGCAGGAGACCGGCTGCCAGAACCCAGTGCGTGGGTCGCGGAAAAATCGCCCAAATGATATTGGCCGACAAAATCCGCATCAGAGGCACCCCGCCATGCAGGTGGTACCAAAACGCTTCACCCAGCATGGTTACCAGCGCAGCAGCAATTGTGAGCCCCAACAAAGCCCAGACGCTGGCATTGCCCTTTTTGTCGATGCGCCTTGCGCCCATCAGCAGCACAAATATGCCCGCGAAAGTAAAAGCCTGCGAGACATCCTGCTTCGATTGCAGCACAAAATGCACGAGACCCAAAACCGCAATGCCATAGACAAGGCTGTGCAGACGGTTCCATTTTTTGGCACCGAGGCGCTTGATGGAATTATCCGTCGACGTGACACCGAGCGCCACCAGTCCGAGCAAGGCCAGAAAACCGATGGTGAGATAAAACCGCAGCACGATTTCGCTGGTGATATGCACCAGATCGAAATTCTGTTGCAGCCCATAGAGCGAGAAATGCAACACGGCATAGGCCAGCGTCGCCAGGCCCAGCATCCGGCGCACAATCAGCAACCGGTTCCATTGGCTCACCCGGCGCAAGGGGGTAATTGCCAGGGTCAGAATCAAAAACCGGATGACCCATTTACCGGTTTGCAACAGGGCATAATCTATCGGGCGTTCACCCAGATTGTGACTTAAGGTCAGCCACAGCAGGTAAGCGGCGGGCATAAGCACGATGATGAAGCACGCCAGCTTGAAGCCGGAAAAACGGCCTGCCCGATCAAACCAGGGGCGGGGAAGTGGCTGACTTATAAAACTCATGGGGCAGATTCCAGATGTTGTTGGCGCGCAGGTCCTCGGGCAACTTCCCTCGGCCAATGCTGAAATACACAAATCCATGCCGCGCCATATCCTCGGCGCGATATATATTGCGTAAGTCAACTACGAGTGGAACTTTAAGAAGTTTCCGAACCTTCGACAAATCTAGCGCACGAAACGGTTCCCATTCAGTCACAATTACGAGAGCATCGGCCCCGTTCAAGCACGAATAGGGGTCAGCGGCATATTCAATCTGTGGCAGCATCGCCCTGGCATGTGTCATGCTCTGCGGATCGTAGGCGCAGATTTCCGCGCCCGCCTCCACAAGGTCATTTACCACGTAAAGCGCGGGAGACTCACGCATATCATCGGTGTTAGGCTTGAATGCCAGCCCCAAAATGGCAATGCGCTTGCCCATAACCGAGCCATTGCAGGCTGCGACGACACGCTGCGCCATCGCCGCCTTGCGCGCATCATTGGCGCTGGCCACCGTCTCGACAATGTGAAGTGGCACGCGGTGCTCGCGCCCCATTTGCAACAGCGCCAACAGGTCTTTTGGAAAACACGACCCACCAAATCCCGGCCCGGCATTGAGAAATTTGGGGCCGATACGGCGATCAAGGCCGATGCCGCGCGCCACCTCCTGCACATTCGCACCGACGGATTCGCAAAGATCGGCCATCTCATTGATGAAGCCGATCTTGGTCGCCAGAAAGGCATTGGCCGCATATTTGATCAATTCCGCCGTGCGGCGCGTCGTGAACAGCAATGGGGCCTGATTGAGATAAAGCGGCCGATAGACGGCTTCCATGATTTCGCGCGCCCGCGCATCCTGCGTGCCGATGACGATGCGATCCGGCAGCTTGAAATCGCGTATCGCCGCGCCCTCGCGCAAAAACTCAGGGTTGGAAACCACCTCAAATTCCGCCTCCGGCCGCAACCCGCGAATGATCGCCTCAACCTGGTCACCCGTGCCAACCGGCACGGTGGATTTGGTGACGATCACCGTGGGGCCGCGCAGCGCCGCTGCCACCTCGCGCGCCGCCGCAAAGACGTAACTGAGATCAGCGTGGCCATCGCCGCGCCGGGACGGTGTGCCCACAGCGATGAACACCACATCGGCGGCTTGCACGGCGGCAACCAGATCCAGACTGAAAGATAGCCGCTGCGCCGCGACATTACCTTGCACCAGAGCTTCAAGCCCCGGTTCATAAATGGGCATCTGCAAAGCCTGCAAGGCCCTAATGCGGGCGCCATCATGATCAACGCAAATAACACTGTGACCAAAATCGGCGAGACAGGCGCCGGAAACGAGGCCGACATATCCCGCGCCAACAATTGCAATTTGCATGGCAATCTCCCATTCGGAAAGCCACCCGCCGGGCGACGATACGAACAGGTCTAGCCGATTGACTTATCGCCTTTGCGACAGTTGAGCGTCAGCCATATGCAAGTTAGTTTCGTTAATGCAACGAAATTAGGATACAATTATATCAAGGGCTTGACGCCAAAATTGATCGATTTATGTCAGATGGCATCACGACTTCAGGCGATTGCACAAGGCATCGAGTTGCTCAAGGTTCTTGTAGCGGATCTTCACTTCGCCGCGTTCACCCCGATGATCAATGATCACAGTCAGACCCAAAATGCCGGACAGCACCGTCTCAAGATCACGTGTATCCGCATCCTTGCCGGGCTTGACCGCAGATTTTACCTCTATCGCGCCCTGATTCTCAGCCTGACTGGCTTCCAGCTGCGCAATCCGCTCGACATCCCGGACGGTCAAGCCTTGTTCGACGATTCGTTTCGCAACCGAATCTGAATCCCGTACGGAGAGCAGCGCCCGCGCATGACCGGCGGAAAGGCTACCATCGGCGACATAGCCGAGCGCCAGCGGCGATAATTTCAGCAAGCGCATCGTATTGGCAATATGGCTGCGGCTTTTTCCGATAACCTTGGCCAAATCCATCTGCGTATAGCCAAATTCCTCGCCAAGCTGGGCATAGCCCTGCGCTTCTTCCAGCGGATTGAGATCCGCCCGTTGGACGTTTTCAACGATGGCAATTTCGAGCGATTCCTTATCGCCCACTTCCAGCACCACAATCGGCACGTCATGCAAGCCGGCCATTTGTGCGGCGCGCCAACGGCGCTCACCCGCAACAATTTCATAGGCATCGGCAAGGCGCGGAATACTACGCACGAGAATCGGTTGGATAATCCCCTTGTTGCGGATCGATTCGGCCAAATCCGACAGATCGCTCTCGGCAAAGGCCTTGCGCGGGTTGCGTGGGTTGGGGCGCACAAATTCAACCGGCACACGCCGCGCGCCGCGCGCATTTTCCACCGCCACCGGCTCTGCCGCCGTATCCCCGATCAACGCAGCCAGCCCACGACCCAAACGCGGACGAATTTCTTCAGCCATACTCATCTCTCAATCTCCGCCATCAGGCTACTTGCAGTTGGTTTTCGCGTCGAATGACCTCCGAAGCCAAGCGCAGATAAGCCTGACTGCCAACGCATTTCAAATCATACAATAACACCGGCTTGCCATGCGACGGTGCCTCGGAGACGCGCACATTGCGCGGAATCACCGTCTCATAAACTTTGTCACCGAGGAACCCGCGCACATCGGCAACCACCTGCGAAGCCAGATTGTTGCGCGGATCAAACATCGTCAGCACAACCCCGTGAATCGTCAGCGCTGGGTTTAGCGAGCGCCGGACCTGATCCACGGTGGATAATAGCTGCGACAGCCCTTCCAGCGCGAAAAACTCGCACTGCAACGGCACCACCACCGAATCAGCCGCCGCCAAAGCATTGATGGTGAGAAGATTCAACGAGGGCGGGCAATCCACCAATACATAGGTAAACCCCTGATATGCCCCAACTTTCATCGCCTCAACCATTTCATGCAGCGCTGCACGTAGCTTGAAGGGGCGATCCTTGTCGCCAGAGATTTCGAGCTCGACACCCAGCAGATCCAGCGTCGATGGCGCCACGCAAAGCCCCGGCACAGCGGTTTCCTGCACCACCGCCTGCAAGGTCTCCTGCCCGGTCATCACATCATAGGTCGAAAGCCGACGATTTTTGCGGTCAATCCCGAGCCCCGTCGAGGCATTGCCCTGCGGATCGAGATCGACGATCAACACACGCTCACCGATGGCCGCGAGCGCCGTGCCCAGATTGATAGCCGTCGTGGTTTTACCGACGCCGCCCTTTTGATTGGCTAGCACGAGAACCCGCATCATTGCGCTGGATATGACCACGTCTGACCCCTGTTTTTGGAATGTTAGACCCGGTTACACCCCCTGCTTTGCCCGAATTTTTAGAATTCGCGCTTCGCTCAAAGTGAGACTGGGAACCTTCTCTATCGTGAATCTACTATCTATGGCGGTTCGGGTCAATTCGGCGTCAACATCTTGTCCCTTCAGAAATAGCCCGCAAGCACCTTTCAACAAGAATTGTTGCGAAAAGGCCAAAAGACGGTCTAAGGGCGCCAGCGCCCGCGCGCTGACGACATCCACCGAATCTGGCGGATTTTTCAAAAATTCCTCAATTCTTAGGTTGTGAACCACAAGATTCACGCCCGTTTCACGTGAAACATGCCGCAAAAAACCGCATTTGCGCTGGTCGCTTTCGACCAAATGCGTCACAGCCTGGGCATTATTGGCTCGCAAGATCGCCGCGACCACACCAGGCAACCCGGCCCCCGACCCAAAATCCAGCCAGACCTGAGCGGCACCAGCCAGTGGCACCAATTGCGCGCAATCGGCCACATGCCGCATCCATATCTGGTCGAGCGTTGAGGGCGCGATCAGATTGATAGTCTTTTGCCAGTGCCGCAAAATCTCGACGTAGACCGCAAGCTGCGCTTCTGCGTCCGCACCCCACAAGTGCAAAGCCCGCGCCCGCTCCCGATCCCCTTGTGCCCGCGCCATCTCAGGCAACCCGGCCCACGGCTCTGCCGCGACCACGCAGATTTGCATCCATTTGTCGCTGACGCACACCTGCCACCAGCAAGGCCAAGGCGGTGGGCGTCATCCCTTCAATGCGACCAGCTTGCGCGAGGGAGCCAGGGCGGGTTGCCTCTAATTTGGTGCACAATTCCGCCGAAAGCCCGCCCAATGACCGGTAATCCAAATCCAGGGGCAATTCAAACGCTTCGTCACGCGCCACCAATTCGCGTTCCTTTTCCTGACGCGCCAAATATACTGAATATTTCGCATCCGTTTCGATTAACAACCCCAACGCCGGGGGGATCGCCCGAAGCTCCGGCCAGACCTCGCCCAGCCGCTCCAGATCAATCGAGGGATAGGCCAACAGGTCAAGCGCGCTGCGCCGCAACCCGTCCTGATTGACCGGAAGCCCGACCCGCGCCGCCGCGCTGGACGTGAGCACCAGGTCCGCCAACATCTTGCGGTGGGCATTCAGCGCGCGCGCCTTGGCCTCGAACGCGGCGCTGCGCTCAGCACCGATACAGCCAAGGCTTTGACCCAGACCGGTGAGCCGCGCGTCCGCATTATCAGCCCGCAGCAGCAGTCGAAACTCGGAGCGCGAGGTAAACATTCGATACGGCTCACTCACACCACGTGTCACCAGATCGTCGATCATCACGCCGATATAGGACTGGGAGCGTTGCGCGATAAACGGCTTGGCACCCGAAGCCGCCAGCGCGGCATTCAGACCTGCGATCACCCCCTGCGCAGCGGCCTCCTCATATCCCGTGGTGCCGTTGATTTGCCCGGCCAGAAATAGCCCCGCAACCTTGTGCGTCTCCAGCGATGACTTGAGCGCGCGCGGATCGACATAATCATATTCAATGGCATAGCCGTGCCGAAGAATTTTCGCCCGCTCCAACCCCGGCAGAGCCGCGATAAATGCCTCTTGCACCGCCGCCGGCAGCGAGGTGGAGATACCATTGGGGTAAATCGTCGGGTCATCCAGTCCTTCAGGCTCCAGAAAAATCTGGTGGCTGGCCTTCTCGGCAAAGCGGGTCACCTTGTCTTCAATCGAGGGGCAATAGCGCGGCCCTACGCCACCAATCGCGCCAGTGCGCATCGGCGAGGCATGCAGATTGTCCCTGATGATCTGATGCGCTGCTTCATGGGTATGGGTGATATGGCAATCGACCTGCTCGCGCGCGATGGCACCCGTCAGATAGGAAAACGGTTCGGGCACAGCGTCGCCCTTTTGCACGTCGAGCCCCGACCAATCAATGGTGCGACCATCAAGACGCGGCGGTGTCCCGGTTTTCAACCGTCCCAGCGGCAGCTCAAACGCTGCAAAACACGCCGCCAGTTTCTCCGCCGCTTTATCACCCACACGCCCGCCGGCCTGTCGTTGGTCGCCGATATGCATCATCCCCCGCAGGAATGTGCCAGTCGTAACCACAACCGAACCGGTAGCGAATCGATCACCCGATGCAGTCAGTACCGCAACGACGCGGCCATAATTTGTCTCAATTTCAACGGCCTCGTCCTCGATGATCGAAAGCCCGGCAATTTCGCGCAGCGCAGCCTGCATCGCGTTGCGGTATAGCGCCCGATCCGCCTGCGCCCGTGGTCCGCGCACCGCCGGGCCCTTCGAGCGGTTGAGCACGCGAAACTGAATCCCCGCTGCATCCGCAACCCGGCCCATCAATCCGTCGAGCGCATCGATCTCCCGAACCAGATGGCCCTTGCCAACCCCGCCAATGGCCGGGTTGCACGACATTTCACCCAGACTTGCAAAACGGTGGGTGATCAATGCCGTGCGCGCGCCCAGACGCGCCGAGGCCGCAGCCGCCTCGCAGCCCGCATGTCCCCCACCGATCACGATCACGTCAAAATTCATCATTTGCCTGCACCCACCGAACCCTGTGCGCCTTGCTCATACCTCAAGACCGCTGTCATTATTTCCCGATGCAAAACCGCGAGAATATCTCGCCCAGCACTTCTTCCACATCTACCGCGCCAACGACCTGCGCCAAGGCTCTCGTGGCGATCTGCAAATCCTCACTTACCAATTCCAGCGCACCATTGGTTGGCATCCGCGAAACCCGGCGCAGCGCCTCGGCCCCGCGCTGGCAAGCCTCTACATGGCGCTGACGGGTTAATACACCACTTTCAGGTCGAGGCAGTTTCTCAATCACATAATTTGCCAGTTTCTGCAATAATGCCTCGACGCCTTCGCCGGTATGGGCAGACAGCGCCAGGTCATGAAACGTCTCGCGCCCCTCGATGGCAAGGTCGGCTTTGGTGCGCAAATGCCAATACGGCGCGCGTGACAATTGAGCGATTTCAGGCGGCACTTCCCCGCCTTCCCCCGCATCCAGCCACAGTACCAAGTCCGCAGTTCGTGCCCGGCGCTGCGCCCGCGCAACACCCTCCGCCTCAATCGAATCCTCGGTAATGCGCATACCGGCCGTATCCACCAATAAAATCGGTACGCCATTCACTTCCAGTCGCACTTCCAGCACGTCACGGGTGGTGCCCGCCTGGGGTGACACAATGGCGACTTCACGCCCGGCAAGACGATTGAGCAAACTGGATTTCCCAACATTTGGCGGGCCCGCAATCACCACGATAAACCCTTCCCGCAAAATCTCGGCAGCCCCGGATTGGCGCAGCGCCACCTCCAGATCCGCCAAAACCGGGCCAACTTCAGCCTGAATCTGCCCCAGCAAGCCTGCCGGAACATCTTCCTCATCGCCAAAATCAATTTCTGCGGCCACCAGCGCCTGCGCCCGCAACAGTTTCGCGCGCCACTCATGCACCCGCGCGCCTAATTGTCCCTCAAATTGCCCCACCGCCTGCCGACGCTGACGTTCCGTTTCCGAATCGATCATGTCGGCAAGGCCCTCGACCTGCGTCAGGTCCATTTTGCCATTGGCAAAAGCGCGCTGGGTAAATTCGCCGGGCTCTGCAGGCCGCAAGCCCCGCATTCGGCCGAGCGCTGCCAGCATGGCAGACAGAATCGCGCGGCCACCGTGCAGTTGAAATTCAACGCTGTCTTCGCCGGTGAAACTATGCGGGCCCGGAAACCACAAGACCAGACCCTCATCGATCACCAGGCCGCTATCGGGATCGCAAAATTTGCGCAACGCCGCCATGCGCGGCTTCACCCCTCTTCCCGTGAAAAGCTCAATCGCGACGCCAGCCGCTGGCCCCGAAACCCGCACCACTGCAATCGCCGCCCGGCCCACGCCTGTGGCTGGTGCAAAGATCGTATCGCCATTCACTTGCGCATTCACCTGCGATTGTCTCCTTGACACGAGGGGTAAGCCTCAACCAAATCAGTTTGCCGGTTTGCACCGGCACAAGAGAGGTGACCATGCCCTTGAACAATTTGCGCCATGCTACCAGCCCTTACCTTTTGCAGCACGCAGAAAACCCGGTCGACTGGCACGAATGGAGCCCCGAGACACTCGCCAAGGCCGAGCGCCTTGCCCGCCCCATTCTGCTCTCCATCGGTTATGCCGCCTGCCACTGGTGCCACGTCATGGCCCACGAGAGCTTTGAAGACGCCGCCACCGCCGCTGTCATGAATGAGCTTTTCATCAATATCAAGGTCGACCGTGAGGAAAGGCCCGACATCGACCACATTTACATGAGCGCCCTTCATGCGCAGGGCGAACAGGGCGGCTGGCCCCTGACCATGTTTCTGACCCCCAAGGGCGAACCATTCTGGGGCGGCACTTATTTTCCCAAAACCGCACAATATGGCCGGCCCGGCTTTGTTGATTTGCTGCGCCATATCTCGAAGACCTATCATGAAAAGCCCGATGCGATTGCCCGTAATGCGCAGGCACTTACCCCCGCCCGTCCAGTAGCGGCCAGCACTTTCGAGACAATCACCCCCGATCAGATCAAAGCGACGGCCCAACGCTTCGAAACGGCCATAGACCGCGTCCATGGTGGCTTGCGCGGCGCACCCAAATTCCCTAACGCCCCGATCCTCGATTTCCTGCTGCGTAGTTCCGAGGCCGGCGAGACCCGTAATCTCGTCTACCATACATTGCGCCAGATTTGTGCCGGCGGCATTTACGACCATGTTGGCGGCGGCTTTGCCCGCTATTCCACCGATGAATTTTGGTTGGTGCCGCATTTTGAAAAAATGCTCTATGACAATGCCCAACTCCTCGATTTGCTGGCACTGGCCTATCACGACACGCAAGACCCGATCTTCAAGGCCCGGGCCGAGCAAACCGTCGCCTGGATGCAGCGCGAACTGGCAACCCCGGGAGGCGCTTTCAGCGCCAGTCTCGACGCGGATAGCGAGGGGGTGGAAGGTCGATATTACATCTGGACCGCATCGCAAATCCGCGCGGCGCTTGGGCCCGGCGAGGCCGACGCCTTCATGCGCGCATATGGCGCCAGTGAGCAGGGCAACTGGCACGATGAGGGCACGAAAGTGCCAGTCAACATCCTCAACCGCACCGACCAATTTGAAACTTTGGAGTCCGAAGCCTGCACTCGGGCGCTGGAAACACTGCGCCATTATCGGGATGCCCGGCCAAGACCCGGCCTTGATGACAAAATCCTGGCGGACTGGAACGGGCTTGCCATTGCCGCCTTGGTGCATGCTGCCACAGCCTTCCAGCGTCCCGAATGGCTGAAGCTGGCACAAGACGCCATGTGTTTCGTTTCCGAATCGATGATCGGGACATCGCCAGACGGTCATCTGGAGCTTGGCCATTCCTGGCGTGACCAACGATTGCAGAAACCTGGCCTTGCCAGCGATTACGCGTTCGTTCTCAGCGGCGCACTGGCGCTTCATGAGGCGAGCTTTTTGGATGCCACCCCGGATCACGACTGGCTGGGTCTTGCTGTCCAATTGGCTGACACAGTCCATGCGCATTACATAGACCCCATATCCGGCCTGTTGTGCATGTCGAGCGATACAGCCAGTGACGTTCTGGTTCGCCTCGCCCCGACACAGGATGACGCCATACCCAATTCGCACGGCCACTACCTGATAGCCCTGCACCAGCTTGCGGCCCACACCGGGGAGACAAAATGGCGTGATCGAGCCACGGCCCTGCAACAGGCCACAACGGCGCAGATGGCAAAGCAGCCCTTCAATCATTGCGGTCTGATGTCAGCGCTTCTCTACTCCAGCGAAGTCACGGAAATCACGCTGAGCGGGAGGGATCGGCAAGCCTGGCACGCGGCGGCACTCGAACTGCCGTTTCAGAACCGAATCATTCTGGATGGCAATCGTTTGAACAGCGCCTTGCAAGACCAGCCGCCAAGCGCGCTGTTTTGCGTCAACCGGGCCTGCGCCCTGCCCATTACCGATTTTGAGGCATACAAAAAAGGGCTGGCCGGGATCGATCCGGTCAGCCCTGACTGATTCACGTGAAACATTCCCCCCGCAGGGGAAACACTTCGTCATAGCTCAGGTGTTCATCGACTCGAAGAAGCCGATATTGCCTTTGGGAGTCTCGCGCAATTTGCCAAGCAAGAACTCGACGCCATCCACGGTCCCCATCGGGTTGAGGATACGGCGCAGCACGTACATCTTCTTGAGGATGTCGGGCGGAACCAGCAATTCTTCCTTGCGGGTGCCCGAGCGGGTAATGTCAATTGCCGGGAAGGTGCGCTTGTCGGCAATCTTGCGATCGAGAATGATTTCGGAATTGCCCGTGCCCTTGAATTCTTCAAAGATCACTTCATCCATGCGCGAACCGGTATCAATCAGCGCCGTCGCAATAATGGTCAGCGACCCGCCTTCTTCAATGTTGCGCGCCGCACCAAAAAACCGCTTGGGACGCTGCAGGGCGTTGGCGTCAACACCGCCGGTGAGCACCTTGCCCGATGAGGGCACAACCGTATTATAGGCGCGTCCCAACCGGGTGATCGAGTCGAGCAAGATCACGACATCACGGCCATGTTCGACCAGGCGCTTCGCCTTCTCAATGACCATTTCCGCAACTTGCACATGGCGCACCGCCGGTTCGTCAAATGTCGAGGATACAACTTCGCCCTTCACCGAGCGGCGCATATCGGTGACTTCTTCCGGGCGCTCATCAATCAAAAGAACGATGAGATAGCATTCCGGATGATTGGCGGTTACCGACTGGGCGATATTTTGCAAGAGCACGGTCTTGCCGGTGCGCGGCGGCGCAACAATCAGGGCGCGCTGGCCCATGCCAATCGGCGCAACAATATCAATGACACGCGACGACAAGTCCTTGCGGGTCGGATCTTCGATCTCCAGCTTCAGGCGCTTGTTCGGATAAAGTGGCGTCAGATTGTCGAAATGAACCTTGTGCCGGGTCTTTTCCGGATCTTCGAAATTGATGGTGTTGACCTTGAGCAAGGCAAAATAGCGCTCGCCTTCCTTGGGGCCGCGAATTTGACCCTCGATGGTATCGCCCGTGCGCAATGCAAAACGACGGATCTGCGAGGGGGAAACATAAATATCGTCCGGCCCAGCCAGATAATTGGCATCCGGCGAGCGCAAAAATCCAAATCCATCCTGCAAAACTTCGACAACGCCTTCCCCGATAATATCAATTTCGCGGGCGGCGAGTTGCTTGAGAATGGCAAACATCAATTCCTGTTTGCGCAGCGTCGAGGCATTCTCCACCTCATGTTCTTCCGCAAACGCCAACAGCTCGGTTGGGGTCTTGGTTTTTAATTCTTTGAGTTTGATTTCCCGCATCGGGATATTTCCTTAAAGGCACGGCCAAAGCCGCAGAAGGGGGAGAAAATCGACAGGGCCGGGGAAAGGCTTGGCCCGCCGGAAATTGCATTTTTCGCGCTAGGCGGAAGGGTCAGAAAGGGCGACCCGCAAATACAATAAGGGAAGAATCATTCGATAACCGGAAAGTGCCGAGGTTGCAAGATAATTTACCGAGAGGCATCTGCGGCAAATCATCAGGGGCGGCAGGCCGGAATATTACCGGCCTGCCATGCCCCAGGCTTCATGAAAACGGCTTTACCACCACGAGTATGACGATAAAAATCATCAACACGGTCGGCACTTCATTCAACATACGATAGGTCTTGGCCGAATAAACATTTTCGTCCCGACCAAAGCGCTTTACCAGCGATGAAAAGAAGCCGTGGACACCTGACATGATCAAAACCAGAAGCAGCTTGGTATGGAACCAGGGTGCCAGAAAAAACCCGGCGCTCCAGGCCATGTAAAGCCCGGTTATCCAGGCCACTATCATGGCGGGGTTGATGATCAGCTTCAGCAATCGCCGCTCCATCACCTTAAACGTCTCGGACATTTGCGAACCCTTGGGAGCCTCGCAATGATACACAAACAAACGCGGCAGATAGAGCATTCCGGCCATCCACGAAATATCCGCGAGGATATGCAGCGCCTTGATCCAAAGATACCAATTCATTCAGACTTCCTTCCACTAATTACGATAAAGCCGCTTCATCAATTGCTCGACATGAGCAATCGGCGTCGGCGGCAAGATTCCATGTCCCAGATTGAAAATGTGCGGACGACCTGAGAAAGCTTCCAAAATCGTATCCACCGCCCGATCCAGCGCAGCCCCACCCGCGAGCAGCACCAATGGATCCAGATTGCCCTGGACCGCGATTTTTCCGTCAATTTGATCGCGCGCCCAATAAGGATCAACCGCCGTATCGAGCCCGATTGCCTCCGCGCCCAATGATGATGCCAGTTCGCCAATACGGCCACCCGCGCCGCGCGGAAACGCGATAACGGGCACAGTCGGATGCAATGCCTTGAGGCCTTGGATGATTTGCTGCACCGGCACCACACACCAACGTTCAAACTCATGCTTGGGCAACACACCCGCCCAGGAATCAAATATCTGCACCGCCTCAATGCCCGCCTCTACCTGCCGCGACAGATAGACGATGGAAGCTTTCACCAAGCGATCAATCAAGGCCTGAAAGAAGACGGGATCCCGATAGGCCACCAACCGCGCCGGCGCTTGATCGGGCGTACCATGTCCAGCAACCATATAACTTGCAACCGTCCACGGCGCACCGCAAAAGCCAATAAAGCCCGTTTGTGAGGGCAAAGACTTGCGCACGAGATCAATCGTTTCAAAAACTGGATTGAGACGCGCCAAATCGACAGCCTCATGCAAGGCATTCAATTCGGTCATATTCTGCACCGGATCAAGCCTTGGCCCCTCGCCGGTTTCGAAACTGACCTTCTGGCCCAGCGCATCCGCGATCACCAGAATATCGCTGAACAGAATGGCCGCATCAAACCCGAACCGGCGGATTGGCTGTAGCGTCGCTTCAGCCGCCAGTTTTGGTGTGTAGCAAAAATCAATGAAGGAGGGGGCTGTGGCACGAATCTCGCGATATTCGCTCAAATATCGCCCCGCTTGCCGCATCAGCCAGACCGGTGGGCGTGATAAGGCTTTGCCCTGGAGCACTTGCAAAAGCCGTTTATCACTCATCATCATGTCACCTTCTAAAAAATAAAGAATCTTATATTCTTTTTTTCCTTATTTCATTTAGGGCACCTGAATACAATGGCCCATGCTTCACCTGTTTATGTCACCAGCTTATCCAGATTCATGAAAGCCGCGGATAATTTAATACCCATGTGGATGAATTAACTTTTTGTTAAGGAATTCCAAGGCGAAGAAGTTAATTTTTGATTAAAGGATTTTGGGGATAAGATGTTATTCCCCACAATTCAAAAACAGCGTGTTCCGCGTGCCCCCAAAGACAAGCTGTGAATCAAAATCGCCTCATGTCCACACCTGTCCACAGGGCGTAAAAAACTGGATGCGCTTGTCCACACCTGTCCACAAAACTGCCGACACGCTTTGAATAAGCTTGGTAAAGAAGGATCAATCCCTTGAGTCGCAACTACTTCCATCTGCATCTGGTCTCCGACTCAACCGGCGAAACCCTGATAGCCATCTCGCGCGCCGTTGCCGCCCAATATCAGGGTGTGTCCTCGATTGAGCATATCTATCCCCTGATTCGCACCGAAGCGCAGATTGAGCGGGTCATTTCCGAAATTGAAGCCGCGCCCGGCATCATCCTGTTCACCATGGTCAACAATGAATTGGCGGATCGCCTGCAAACCGCCTGTCATGACCTGGGCAGCCCGTGCCTTTCGGTATTGCAGCCGATCTTGGGTCTTTTCCAGTCTTATCTGGGCACAGCATCGACGCCACGGCCCGGCGCGCAGCATTTGCTGAATACCGAATATTTCCGCCGGATCGACGCGCTGAACTTCACCATGCTGCATGATGATGGCCAGCAATATGAAAATCTCGACAATGCCGATATTTTGTTGTTGGGCGTGAGCCGCACCTCCAAAACCCCAACCAGTATTTACCTCGCCAACCGTGGCTACAAAACAGCCAACGTGCCGCTGGTGCCGGGGGTTGACCTGCCGTCTGGTCTCAATGGTCTGAAAAACCCGTTGATTGTTGGTCTTATCGCTTCGCCAGAGCGCATCATCCAGATTCGGCAGAACCGGCTCCTGACCCTGAATGCGGATCAGGAAACGCCCTATGTGGATCGCGTCGCCGTCGCTGAGGAAATAGCCCATTCGCGGCGGCTGTTCGCAGAAAACGGCTGGCCGATGATTGACGTCACCCGCCGTTCGATTGAAGAAACCGCCGCTGCGATCATTGATCTTTACAGCACCCATCGTTTGAAATTCATGGCTCAATCTTGACGCTTGCCCCTGCCTCAACATTTTGGATCGCCGATCACCCGCTCGTGCTGGCCTCGCGCAGCAGCGCCCGCCGTGCACTTTTGCAGGGTGCCGGTCTCCAACCGATTTTGGCCTCCCCCGAGGTGGATGAACGCGCGCTGGAAGCTAAATTACTTTCCCAAAATCCAACTCCCGAAACTTTGGCGCGGCACCTCGCCCTGGCCAAGGCGCGCGCTGTGAGCGCCCGGTTCCCCGGCCATTGGGTGCTGGGTGCGGATCAGGTGATGAGTTTGGATGGCGCAATTTTCCATAAGCCGGTTGACCTTTCGACCGCCGCCCGGCAATTGCGCCAACTGGCGGGTAAAACCCATCACCTGCATGCGGCCGTCAGCCTGGTTCGTGATGGTCAGGAGGTCTTTGGTTCTTGCGACAAGGCAAGTCTGAGCATGCGTGCCCTGTCGGAACCCTTTCTAACCGCCTATCTCGCAATGGCCGGCGAGACGATATTGCAAAGCGTTGGTGGTTATCAACTGGAAGGCTTGGGCGTTCATTTGTTCGACGCAATATCGGGTGCCCATGATACGATATTGGGGCTGCCATTGCTGCCATTACTGGCGTTTTGGCGAAAGTCAGGTGCCTTGCTTCAGTGAGGCCAGATGCCTTGCTCAACCGGGGCGAAGAATGGTGGAGGTTTCGTCCATGCGCATAATTGGCCTGACCGGCTCGATCGGCATGGGCAAAACCACAATTTCCAACCTGTTGCGCGGGTTTGGTATTGCCGTGCATGATTCAGACGCTGCCGTGCACAAGCTCTACAAAGGCGAAGCCGTGCCCCTGGTCGAGGCCGCCTTTCCGGGCAGCACCGGCCCGGATGGCGTGGATCGCAACAAGCTTGCGGAGCAAGTGCTTGGCAAGCCGGAGGCTTTGACCCGGCTGGAAGCCATCATTCACCCGTTGGTGGCCCATGATCGCGACGCCTTTATTGCCGCCGCATGTAACCGCCATGCCGATTGCTGCGTTCTCGATATTCCGCTGCTCTTTGAAACAGGCCAACAAGCCAAGGTCGATATAATTCTGGTGGTCAGTTCACCCTATGAAATCCAGCGCACACGCGTGCTGGAACGAAAAGGAATGACGCCGGAGCGCTTTGATAAGATTTTGGCCATGCAGACCCCGGATGCGGAAAAACGCCGACTGGCCCATTATTGTGTGGATACCCGGAGGGAGCTGGCTTCCACCCGCGCGCAGCTTCTGCAATTTCTGAGAGCCATCGGCGTCGGCGTGGCAGAATAGCAGGGTAAGATGCGTGAGATTGTCCTTGATACCGAAACCACCGGCCTTGATCCGGCCAAAGGCGACCGGTTGGTCGAAATTGGTTGCGTGGAATTGTTGAATACTATCCCGACCGGCAAGGAATATCACGTCTATATCAATCCGGAACGCGATATGCCGGAGGCGGCCTTCAACGTGCACGGCCTTTCACAGGCCTTCCTGAGTGACAAACCCAAATTTGCCGATGTTGCGACGGAGTTCCTCGAATTTATCGAGAATGCGCCGCTCATCATTCACAATGCAGAATTTGATATCCGCTTTCTCAATGCTGAACTGGCGCGGGTGCAAAAGCCGGATCTGGAAATGCACCGCGTGATCGACACGCTGATGTTGGCGCGGCGCAAACATCCCGGCCAGTCCAACGGACTCGATGCTCTGTGCCAGCGCTATAACATCGACAATACCAAGCGCACCAAACATGGTGCCTTGATCGATTCCTACCTTCTGGCGGAAGTTTATGCCGAACTTACCGGCGGGCGTCAGACGGCCATGAGTCTGGATCAAAATGCCGCACGCAGAGGCTCAGTCAAAGCCCCGACCAAGCAGCGGCCAGAACCTTTCAAATGGGGGGCTTCAGCGGACGAGCAAAGCGCCCATGCCGGCTTCATAGCCGAAATGGGCGAGAAAGCGATCTGGACGCTATACGTCGATCAGGACAAGGCGCTGGGCTGAGGCGCTTGGCCAGCCGCCATGTTCTGGGCATAAAGGCCCTGGAAATCGATCGGGTCAATGTACAGGGGCGGGAAACCGCCATTGCGCACCGCTTCGGCGATGA
This sequence comes from Hyphomicrobiales bacterium, assembly GCA_019075865.1. Classification (GTDB taxonomy): domain Bacteria; phylum Pseudomonadota; class Alphaproteobacteria; order Rhizobiales; family Beijerinckiaceae; genus REEB77. The sequence goes on from JAGXAN010000009.1 coordinate 77,203, forward strand.
TCTGCCGCGCAAACGGGAAAAGCAGGCGCGGGCATTCGATCATGACGACCGGGTGCATCTGCTCGGCCGGGATATTCTGCAAGCGAAATACGCCGGCATAATCGAGCTCGAATTTGAACAAAAGGTCAGCGCCTTCGCCGGCCGAGCCTTCCAGTAGCAAGTTTACTTCAAAGTCATTTTCTGCCAATTGCTTGGCATTCACATTAACTTGAATCGAAATGTTGGGGCTCTTTTCCTGCGGGCCGAGCGAGCGCGGGGCATTGGGGTTCTCGAAGGAGAAATCCTTGGTATATTGCACCAACGCGTTCAATTGCGGAACCTGATCGGGTCCCTTGGCCCCATTTACGCTTGCATCGCTCATCCTTGATCTCCCATTTGTGCCGAAACTACCGAACGGGCGACCGCAACGAAGCAGCAACCGTTTTTCGAGTTGCGCGGTAACACGGAAACGGCACGCTCACAAGTAACGCGAGTGCGCCCCAAAATAAAAATGCAAGGGTGTGGCAGGCAATCAGGGCCGGCGCGCCGAATTGTCCGGCCGCTCGACCGAATGCCAGTCCTCGGGGTTGAGCTCAATCACTTCATCGCGCTGCCTTGTTCGATTGTGCAAGCCGCCGCCAAAGTAGCGCGCCAGATATTGGCGCGCGGAAGGCGCGGTCAGGGCAAGGCCGACGATGTCCGATAAAAACCCTGGCAGGATCATCAGGATCGCACCCAGCGCCGCCATCATGCCGTCCAGCATGTCGGTTTGCGGCATCGTGCCCTGGGCCATGGCCTGACGCAAGTTCTGCGCCGCGCCCTGCCCGAGCGCGCTGAGTTGGCGAAAGCCGAGGAAGCTGATCGCCAGGCCCAATACCAGCGCCCCGGTCCAGCCAATCCAATGCACCACGAGCATCAGCGCCAGAAATTCGGCAGCGAACCAGACGGCCATGATCGTGAACAGTCGGGGAGGACTACGCATATAACCTCGCTTGGCATGGGCAAAAGCAGATCTCATATCACATTCTCTTCAACAGTCGGATTCTTCGTCCTCCGCGCCCGTCTCCGTCCGGCTTGCGAACTGTAACGGCCAGTGCTAGCAAATGGTAGCGTTGAACGGCTGGCAGCAACTGCCAACCGTTCCTATATAATCACTCGTGGCAGAAATTAAATCGACGCCACGCAGACTTCATCTGGCGTGGCGCGGAATGACTTTTTGCCGTGCCAGCAGGAGACCGGTCGTTCCGGCCCTGTGCCAAACCGAGATTGATTTGCCATGAGCACACTGATTTTTGCCGCCATTGCCGCCTTCGTCCTGTGGAAGTTATGGACGGTATTGGGATACCGCACGGGCAATGAACGCCCGCCCGCCAACAGCTTCAACCCCTCCGCGCCAAGAGCTGGCGACAACACTGGCCAGCCCAACAACGTTGTGCGCCTGCCCGGTGCCGCCCCGGCGGATACCGGTTTGCCCGTGCCCGGCGACAAGTGGAAAGGCTTTGCCGAGCCTAACACACCCTTGGCCGCCGGACTGGACGCGATCGCGGCTAAGGATGCCAATTTTGCGGTCGCACCCTTCGTGAAAGGGGCAAAGGCAGCCTATGAAATGATCGTGACGGCCTTTGCCGCCGGCGACCGCAAGACCTTGCGCAATCTGCTTACCGATGACGTGTTTAACAGCTTCAACGCGGCCATCGATGCGCGCGAGGCCAGCAAACAGAACGTGCAATTGACCTTTGTATCCTTGGATAAGGCGGATATCGAAACGGCCGGCACGCAGGCGAGTGCCGCCTTTATCACTTTGCGTTATGCCTCCAAGATCATCAGCGTGACCCGCAATGCCGAAGGTGCCGTAGTCGAGGGCAGCCCCGACACGGTCAATGATCATGTCGATGTGTGGACCTTTACACGCGACACCAATTCGCGTGACCAGAACTGGCGTCTGGCCTCGACCTCGCCCGATCACTGATCGCCCAAGGGGAATGCGCCGATGTTCTGGTCGCAGGCGGCCTATCTGGCGCTGGTAAAGCGTTTGAAACAGCAGGGTGCCGCCCTGCAACCCGTGCCCTATGACGATTTGGCGGGGTTTGCGGCGCAGGATCATCGCGATCTGGTGGCTGGCCTGCAAGCCCATTGCTTTGCCATTTCAGAGGCGCATCCGGCAACCCGCCCGGCGCAGCCAGCCGATGAAGCCTATGTCGGATTTTGTCGGGCTTTTGCGAAAGTTCCGCCGCCCGCGACCGCGCAAGCGGCGCAGCTCCTGCTGGAAAACCATTGGCAACCGTGCCGCATCCGCAACGGTGCGCCCGGCGACATGGGCCTGTTGACCGGTTATTATGAGCCAGAAGTTGAAGGCTCGCTGGTGCAAACCGCCGAGTTTGCCGCCCCGCTTTACGCCCGCCCGGCTGATCTTGTTACCTTCGCCCAGGGACAAACGCCCGCACATCTTGCCCCGCATTTGGCTGCCGCCCGCGCCCTGCTAAATGGCGAACTTGTGGCCTTTTTCACCCGCAGCGAAATTGAATCCGCCGCCAGACAGAATTTGCAGCCGCTGATTTATGTGCGGGATCTGGTAGAGGCCTTCCTTATTCAAGTTCAGGGCTCCGCCCGCGTGCGCACTAAAGATGGCGGCCTTTATCGCATTGGTTATGCGGGCAGAAATGGTCACCCCTACACGTCGATTGGCCGCATTCTTATTCAGCGCGGCGACATCCCCGAGGCCTCCATGTCCTTGGCCGGTCTCAAGCAATGGATCCGGGACGCCGGCCAGGAGCTGGGCGAGGCGGGCCATGAATTGATGCTCGCCAACCGCTCTTTTGTATTTTTCAGGCTTGAGACGGCTTTGTCGGCGCAGCAGGGGCCGATTGGCGCGGCGGGCCTGTCCTTGACCCCGCTGCAATCCATAGCTGTGGATCGGCAATTATGGCTTTATGGTCTGCCATTCTGGATTGAATCGCAATTGCCGTGGCGCAGCAGCCAGGTTGAGCCGTTTTCGCGGTTGATGTTGGCACAAGATACCGGCTCCGCCATTTTGGGCCCGGCCCGCGCCGATATTTTCTTTGGCACCGGACTTGAAGCTGGCGCGCGTGCGGGGGATATTCGTCACCCGGCCCGATTCACCGTCCTCTTGCCCAAACGTCAAGCCACACATGGCCCGCAATGATCCACCCCACCCCAAGCATCATCGCCGTTTGCGCGAGGATGAAATAGCGCTTTGGCGTGAAGTCGCGGCGCGAGTCATTCCCCGCCCAGGCAGTCTTTTGCCGGATTTGGCGGTGCCGTCGGATAAGCTGGCCAAGGGTCCCAAACCGCCGCCCAAAGCCAGCCCTGCGCCGATTACACGGCCAGCCACTGCCGCGCCCTATTTTCCACCACGCGCACCGCCAAAGAACGTGCAGATGCCATCGGCCAACGCGCTGGCACCGATGGAGCGACGCTTGAAGAAAAGGCTGCTGCGCGGCCAGACCGGCATTGATGCCACCATTGATCTGCATGGCATGGTGCAGGCGCAGGCTCATTCCGCCTTGCGCCAGTTCATTCACGCGGCCTTTGGTCGAGGTGATCGGCTGGTGCTGGTGGTAACCGGCAAAGGCCTGTCCAAGAGCCATGCCATGGCGGATTTAGGCGATGATTTTCATGGGGTAGGGGTTCTGCGTCGCGTCGTGCCGCATTGGCTGCGCGCGCCGGATCTTCTGCCGATGATCGTGAGCCTGGAGCAGGCGGGCCAGCCGCACGGCGGATCGGGCGCGCTGATCGTGCATTTACGCCGTCGCGCCCGGATGGAATGGGACGACACTTGACGGCTTCGGCTGGCAATGCCACACCGCGCACGGCTTACCACTCCTGAGGTTTTGCCACCAAACCTGAAAGTCGAGATCAAAATCATGCAGCCCAAATTTGATGTTTTGGCGATTGGAAATGCCATTGTTGACGTCATCGCCCGCACGGACGAGGCGTTTTTGGCGCGCGAAAATCTGGCTAAAGGCTCCATGAGCCTGATTGACGAGGCCCGCGCCGAGCATCTTTTGCAGGCCATGGGGCCAACGGTGACACAATCTGGCGGCTCGGCTGCCAATACAGTGGTCGGTTTGGCAAGTTTTGGCTCGCGCACCGCCTATATCGGAAAAGTCAGGGAAGATGTGCTGGGCCGCGCTTTTTCGGCCGATATTCGCAAGGCGGGCGTGCATTTTGGTACTGACGCGTCTGCGCATGGGCCCGCAACCGCGCGTTGCTTTGTTCTGGTCACGCCAGATGGTCAGCGCACCATGAACACTTATCTTGGCGCGTGTCAGAACCTCTCGCCTGACGATGTTGACGAGGCCACGGTTCGAGATTCCGGAATTGTCTATCTGGAAGGCTATCTTTGGGATCCACCAGAGGCCAAATTGGCGTTCACCAAGGCGGCAGATATTGCCCATGCCCACAATCGCCGGGTGGCGCTCACCCTTTCTGATTCGTTTTGCGTGGACCGTTACCGCGATGAATTTCTGGATCTGATGCGCCGCGACCGGGTCGACATCGTTTTTGCCAATAGCAGCGAAATCCATTCGCTCTACCAGACCGCCGATTTTGCAACCGCGATCGACGCGCTTCGCCAGGAAAACCGGCTGGCGATCGTCACCCGCAGCGAGCATGGCTGCATGGTCGTCACCAAGGAAGAGGTCCTGGAAGTCCCGGCCCATCCCATTGAGACCTTGTCGGATACGACAGGGGCCGGCGATCTGTTTGCCGCTGGCTTCCTGCATGGGCTGGCGCAGGGCCGCACCCACGCCGATTGCGCGCGTCTGGGTGCCCTGGCGGCGTCTGAAATCATTCAGCACATTGGTGCGCGTCCGCAAGCGCCGTTGCAGGAGCTTGCCAAGACCCACGGACTGGTCGCCGCTTAGCGGCCAGTCTATTTGGTGCCGTAATTGGCCACGAGGTAATTGACGATGGCCGCAACGTCGGCCTTGTCAACGGGGGCCTTCATCACGTTGATCATTTTATTGACCTCCGCCGTCCATGTCGCCGCATTTAATTTTGGCTGCGTCTGGATCATTTCGGCCGAATGACAGGCGAGGCAATTATTGTTCACAGCGTCGGCACCTTCGCCTTTGAACTGGTGCAAGGGGTCCGGCAAATCCACGCTGCTGGTTTTGAGAGTCAGTGTGGTTTGTGCCTGAACGGGAAGCGGAACCAGCCCAAGAGCCAGCGTTGCAAACAGGGCAGCGGCCCAGCGGCTATTTGAAAAAGATTGCATGTCGGCCTCTCTTAAGCTGCACTTATGGCGGTGGATTGGATGACATTGCGCATGAAACCGGCCGGATTCCAGTTTGTGGTCGGTGGTTGCACTTCGCCTGCGTCATTCGTGCAGCGCACCTGCAGGACATGATCGCCCGCTTTGGCAAATTTCACATTCGATTCCCAGCGCCGAAACGAATATTTACCCTCTGACTTGCCAAGTTGGGTTGGTTTCCAGGTCTTGCCACCGTCCACCGACAATTCCACCATCTTGACGCCGGAAGCGCCACCAAAAGCCATGCCGCGCACCAGATGGTTGATCCCTGTCTTCAATTTGGCCCCGGCGGTCACATTCGTGATGAAGGAGCGCGGCACCATCTTGTTGATGGGCACGAATTTGACGCCCGCCTCGCCCGGCTTCATGTCGGCGCGCGGCGTATCGGGAATGGTATAAGCGGTTGCCATCCAGAAATTGGTGTCCGGCTTGTCGAGAACCTCGATATCGGACAGCATTTTTACCCAGTAAGTCGCATACCATCCCGGCACCACGACCCGTAGCGGGAAACCGTTGAGATGCGGCAATTGCTGGCCGTTCATGGCAAACGCGATCATGACCTCGCCATCCATGGCGTGTTCGACCGAAAGTGACTTCAGGAACGGCGGTGAACCGGGCAGAGACGGCTTTTCCAACCCTTGCAGGCGAATTTGCACCGACCCCGGCTTGATCCCGGCTTTCTTCAACACATCCGACATGCGCACGCCGGTCCAGCGGGCATTGCCCATAGCGCCGTCACCCCATTCGCCACCGGCGACGCGGGGCATGAACAAGCCGCGCGAATTGCCTGAACATTGGTTGACCGCCGCCACCTCGACATGCGGAAGCGCCATGATTTCGTCGAGTGTCAGGGACACTTCCTTCTCGACATTGCCATGGATTTTCAACCGGAAAGTCGTCACGTCGATTTTGACGGGGATGTCGGCGTAATGCCAGCGCACGAAGAAGCGGTCATTGGGGGTAAATACACCCTTGTCAAAAACATCAAACGGCGTTTCCAGCAACGGCGCCCGCCACCGTTGCACGATCATCTCGCCCTTTTGCGGAAATGCGCTTGAGAGTTCGCGTGTGCGCGGCGCAGATGGCAGTGGCAGTTTGGTGGTTTGCGCCGCCATGCTACGGGTAGCGCTCAAGGTAAGGGCGCAGGTGCCGCTGGCCAATAAGGTTCGACGGCTGACGTGGGTTCCCTGGCGTTGTAATATCGGCATTTTCAACCTCCCGTTCCATTTATATTCGTTGCATCTAATGGAACATAAATGCGGCGGTTGAACCACCGGGAAGCAAACGCAGGTACTAATCATTTAGTCGTATATTCAGGCGCGCGATTGCACCACCTTCAGAAAATCCTGGGCAGCTGGATTCAGTCCGCGCTCCTTGTGCCACAGGGCTTGGTAGCGGCGCTCGGGCAATTTGATGGGCAGCGCTTGCAACAATCCGGTCTCCAGACTCCCTGCAACCACGGAAGCGGATATGGCGGCTATGCCAGCGCCGGCCTCGACCGCCGCGCGCACCGCTTCATTGCTGGGCAATTCGAACCCGATCTGGAGATTTTCCAGCGCCAGACCGAATCCCTGCAAGGCCGCCTCCAGCACCGAGCGCGTGCCGGAGCCTTTTTCGCGCATCACAAAAGTTTCTTCGATCAGTTCGGCCGGGTCCAGAGTCGGCTTTTGCGCCAGCCGATGGTTGGGAGCAACCACCAGCATCAGTTGATCGCGGGCGACGACCTTTTGACTCAGGCTCGGATGGTGCGCCTCGCCTTCGATAAACCCGATGCTGGCAGCGCCGTTCAGCACGCATTGCACCACATCCGCGCTATTGCCAACGCCGAGGCTGATTTCAACTTCCGGGCGCATGGCGCGAAACGCGACAAGGTGCCTTGGCAACCAGTAGCTGGCAATGGTCTGGCTCGCCTGCACCAATAAGGTGCCGCGCCGCAGCCCTACCAGTTCGGCCAGCATCGCTTCGGTCTGATCCACCCGTGCCAGCAGTTCCCGCGCTTCCGGCAACAGCATCCGCCCGGCCTCGTTTAACTCGATGCCGCGTCCGACGCGATGAAACAGGCGTGTTTGGTAGCGTCGTTCCAGATTGGCCAGCGACGCACTCACCGCCGATTGTGCCATATTCAGTGCCCGCGCCGCCTGCGTGACATGCAGGCGCTCCGCCACCGCAACAAATATGCGTAATTGTTCCAGGATCATACGGCGAGTATGGCCAGGAATAATCCATAAATCAAACAGATTGTTTCGAGGCTATCCATCACTCGTAACGATGGAACGAAGCGGTCACAATTTGCGCAGCGCGACCTGCTCGATGCGGTGATTGGCACCCTTGGTCAGAACGAGATTGGCACGCGCTTTCGTGGGCAGAATATTTTCGTGCAGATTGGCAAGATTGATGCGCTCCCAAATGCTGACGGCGACCTGTTCGGCCTCGGTATCGCTCAAATCAGCATAGCGTTTGAAAAACGATCGCGGGTCGCGGAATGCGGTTTGCCGAAGCCGCATGAAGCGCTCCACATACCAGCGCCGCAATATCGCGTCATCGGCATGGAGATAAACCGAAAAATCGAAGAAGTCTGAGACAAACGGCAAATCTTCGCCGCCGCGCCGTGGCTTGTTGGGCAGCAATACGTTCAAGCCTTCAACAATCAGAATATCCGGGCGGTCCACGATGATCTTCTCACCCTTGACCACGTCATAAACCAGATGCGAGTAAACCGGAGCCTCGACATTGTGCCGGCCAGCCTTGACATCGGACAAAAATCGCAAGAGCGCCGCGCCGTCATAGCTTTCCGGAAAGCCCTTTTTCTCCATCAGGCCGTCACGCTCCAGAATCGCATTGGGATGCAGAAAGCCGTCGGTAGTGACAAGGTCAACCTTCGGTGTGTTGGGCCAGCGCGACAGCAGGGCCCGCAATACGCGCGCGGTCGTTGACTTGCCCACCGCCACCGAGCCAGCAACGCCGATGATATAGGGCATTTTGCCATCTTCAGCGCTCAAAAAGCGTTGTGTTGCCTTAAACAGGCCCTGCGTGGCGGCGACATAAAGCGCAAACAGTCGCGACAGCGGCAGGTAGATCGCGATGACCTCTTCAATGGAAATCGGATCATTGACCGATTGGAGTTTGACAAGGTCATCCAGTGTCAGGGTCAAAGGCGTGTCGGCGCGCAAACTCGCCCATTCCGACCGGGTAAAATGCCGGTAGGGAGATGGCAGCAATTCGTTGGATAATGTATCGCCGCCTACATTTTCGTTCATCCACCGCACTCTTTCTTGCAAAGCCCGCTAGTTCTTCCGGCTGGCCTTTTCTTCAATGCCCGACTGCGCCGTGCGTCTTTGCAATTCAACCATAACATCCTGCAAAGCAATGCCATTTGCTTGCAGCACGACTAACAGATGATACAAAACGTCCGCTGATTCCAAAATTATCGCCTTTTTGTCACTGCCCACGGCAGCAATCACCAGTTCGATCGCCTCTTCACCAAATTTCTTGGCGCATTTTTCAACGCCCGCATCCAGCAGGTTGCGGGTGTAGGAAGCATTGCGCACGCTGGTGGCGCGATCATCAATCAGATCAGCCAGGGACTGCAACGAAAAATCGGTCATTGGGCAACCTCAATTGAATATCCATCCATCCGCATCGGAATTTCTGCTTTCGCCATGACTTCCTTGGCTTGCTGAATCGAATATTCGCCAAAATGGAAAATCGATGCAGCGAGCACGGCGCTGGCGTGGCCCTGCGTCACACCTTCAATCAGATGTTGCAAATTGCCAACCCCGCCCGAAGCAATCACCGGCACGCTCACCGCATCGGCAACCGCACGGGTCAATTCCACGTCAAAGCCGATCCGCGTGCCGTCACGATCCATCGAGGTCAGCAAAATCTCGCCTGCCCCAAGCGACACCACTTCGCGGGCATATTCAACCGCGTCGAGGCCGGTGGGATTGCGCCCGCCATGTGTGAATATCTGCCATTGCCCCGGCCCGGTAGCCTTGGCATCAATAGCGACGACAATGCACTGGCTGCCAAATTTCTCGGCGGCCTGGCGCACCAATTGCCGATCCTTGACCGCAGCGGTCATGATCGAGGCTTTGTCGGCACCCGCCAGCAGCAATTGCCGGATATCCTCAATCGAGCGCACGCCGCCACCCACGGTTAGCGGCATGAAACAGGCAGCGGCGGTTCGCGCCACCACATCCAGCATGGTGCCGCGCGCTTCATGGCTGGCGGTGATATCCAAAAAGCACAATTCATCGGCACCGGCGCGGTCATAGGCCACCGCACATTCCACCGGGTCGCCCGCATCGCGCAGATCGACAAAATTGATACCCTTGACGACGCGCCCGTCCTTGACGTCCAGGCATGGAATTACCCGAGATTTAAGCATGCGCCTGTCTCCGCGCCGCCGAAATCATCGCCAGCGCCTTATGTGCGTCCAACCGGCCATCGTAGAGCGCCCGCCCGGTGATCGCGCCGGCCAAACGGGCGCAATCTTTTTGCAGCAGCCGGCGCACGTCATCGAGATTGGCAAGCCCGCCTGAGGCGATGACGGGTATGGTCATCGCATCCGCCAGCGCCAGGGTTGCTTCAATGTTGAGGCCCTTGAGCACACCGTCGCGGGCAATGTCCGTATAAATGATCGCGGCGACGCCAGCATCCTCGAAGCGCTTGCCAAGCTCGCTGGCGGTAATCTGGGCGGTGCGTGCCCATCCTTCCACCGCAACCAGTCCGTCCCGCGCATCAATCCCAACCGCGACCCGCCCCGGATAAAGCCGGGACGCCTCGCGCACCAGATCCGGATCGCGCACTGCCGCGGTTCCGATGATCACGCGTGCCACGCCTTTTGCAAGCCAGCCCTCGATGGCGCGCATGTCGCGAATGCCGCCGCCCAGTTGCACCGGCATCTTGACGCGTTTCAGGATGCGATCAACCGCCTGCCCATTCATTGACTTACCGGCAAAAGCGCCATCAAGATCAACCACATGCAGATATTCAAAGCCCTGCGTTTCAAAATCGCTGGCCTGCGCAGACGGGTCGGTGTTGAATACCGTGGCCTGGGCCATGTCGCCATGGATCAACCGCACGCATTCACCTTCTTTGAGATCGATCGCAGGAAAAAGTATCACGGTTTCCACCTCAGGAAATTGGCAATGAGCGCCAGTCCGAGTGTCTGGCTTTTTTCGGGATGAAATTGGGTGCCGACAATGTTGTCGCGGCCGACCAAAGCGGTGACCTCGCCGCCATATTGGGTCTGGGCAATGACATCGTTCAAGTCGCTGGCCGCCAATTGGTAGGAATGCACGAAATAGGCATGCAAACCGTTTTCGCCGGTGTGGATGCCGGCCAAAAGCGGATGCGGGCGCAACACGTCCAGCGTGTTCCAGCCCATATGCGGAATTTTGAGCATGGCGTCTTCGGGCTCTATCGCCACGACATCGCCACCAATCCAGTTCAGGCCGGGTGTAATGATATGTTCAAGGCCCCGGCTGGCCATCAATTGCATGCCAACGCAAATGCCCAGAAATGGCACGCCTTTTTGCATGACACATTCCTGCAACGTATCGACCATGCCCGGCACGGCCCGCAACCCGCGCGCGCAATCAGCAAAGGCGCCGACGCCGGGCAGCACGATCCGGCTCGCCTGACGCACCTTTTCAGGGTCGGCGGTCACCAAAATCGGCGTGTTGCGGCCGCTTTCCAGCGCAGCCCGCTCAAACGCCTTCTGGGCGGAGTGCAGATTGCCCGAGCCATAATCGACAATGACGACGCTCAACGCGGATTCTCCATGGATATTGGGCTGCTGGCCTGCGAAAAATAGCGGCGCTCGACCTCATCTTGATGCTTTCCTGCCACTACCCCGGCAAATTCAAATCCGCGGCGCAACAAACGGCCCTGCAACAGGCTGCTGGCTTCAATGCCCACATAAACCTGCAGCAGCGCGGCTGCCAAAAGGCTGTAGCCGATGGGAAGCGCGAAATGACGAGCGGCGACGGCCAGCAATGTCGTGGCCAGCATATATATCGCCAATTCGAGCCAAAGCCGCCGGAAAATCAGCCACAAGGGCGTGAACAGGGCAGCCGACCAGTAAAAACCGTCGCGCACGAACAGGGTATTGTCGGCAGCATCCGGCTGGTTGCCGGGTGGCACATGCACCGTGAAAATGGACATTTTGCCCGCTCCAAATGGCTGAACTACAAACTGCCCTTGGTCGAAGGGATTCGACCCGCCTGCGCCGGATCAATGGCAATGGCCTTGCGCAGGGCGCGCGCCAGTCCTTTGAAGCAGCTTTCGGCAATATGGTGATTATTCACGCCATACAGGGTTTCAACATGCAGCGTCAGCAGGGCATGGCTGGCAAAACCCTGAAAAAACTCACGCACCAGTTCGGTGTCAAATTCACCGATTTTGGGCTGCGAAAATGTTGAGCGGAACACCAGAAATGGCCGGCCGGAAAAGTCCAGCGCCACCCGCGTCAGAGTTTCGTCCATGGGCAGCAGCACATCGGCATAGCGGGTAATGCCCGCCATGTCGCCCAAAGCCTTGCGAAACGCCTCCCCCAGCGCAATGCCGGTGTCTTCGGTCGTGTGATGCATGTCGATGTGCAAATCGCCCTTGGCACGAACGCGCAAATCCACCATGCCGTGACGCGCGATCTGCTCCAGCATATGGTCCAGAAACCCTATACCCGTCGAAATATCGGCCTGTCCGGAACCGTCCAGATTGAGATCTATCTCAATCTCGGTTTCTTTGGTTTTGCGGGAGATTTTTGCCTGGCGCATCTAATAACTCTTCGAATATCTAAACTTCCTGCTCTCTCTAGCAACTTGCCGCGTCAATTGCCACCCTTTCTCTTGCAACCCTTGTAACTTGGCCGCGCCAGCCATAAATGGCATGAACATTTGCTTTCCGATTTCCGCTTGAGAAATGAATTGAGTGATTATGCAATCAGGCAACAGCGACCATCTTTGGCACGCCACGACGATTTTGATGGTGCGCAAGGGCAATGAAACGGTAATCGGCGGCGACGGCCAGGTCAGTCTGGGGGCCACAATCATCAAGGGCAACGCCAAAAAAGTCCGTCGTCTCGGCAAAGGTGACGTGATCGCCGGATTTGCCGGGGCGACCGCCGACGCCTTCACGCTTTTCGAGCGGCTGGAATTAAAGCTGGAGCAATATCCCGGACAGTTGACGCGGGCATGCGTCGAATTGGCGAAAGACTGGCGTACCGACCGCTATTTGCGCCGCCTGGAAGCGATGATGCTGGTGGCCGACAAATCCACCGGCCTTGTTCTGACCGGCACCGGCGATGTGCTGGAGCCCGAAGGCACCGCAGATGGTGCGGTGATGGGCATTGGTTCGGGCGGTAATTACGCGCTGGCCGCTGCCCGCGCGTTGATGGATTCGCCCCATGATGCGCAAGCTATCGTGCGCCGTTCCATGGCAATCGCGGCGGATATCTGCGTTTACACCAATCGCTCCGTGGTGATTGAATCCATTCAAAATTCTTGAAAGCATGCAATGACTGACCTCTCCCCCCGTGAGATTGTATCCGAACTCGACCGCTTCATTGTGGGCCAGGGTGCCGCCAAGCGCGCGGTGGCCATTGCCTTGCGCAATCGCTGGCGTCGCCTGCGGCTGGAGGGAACGATGCGTGAGGAAGTTCTCCCCAAGAACATTCTGATGATTGGCCCAACTGGTTGCGGCAAGACGGAAATATCCCGCCGCCTCGCCAAACTGGCCAATGCGCCGTTTTTGAAGATCGAGGCGACCAAATTCACCGAAGTTGGCTATGTCGGTCGCGACGTGGAACAGATCATCCGCGATTTATTGGAAATCGGCATTGCACAGGTCAAGGAAGCCAAGCGCAAGAGCGTTGAGGCCAAGGCCCAACTTGCGGCGACCGAGCGGGTTCTTGATGCTCTGGTTGGGCCGGGCTCGGGTCCCGCGACCCGCGATTCGTTTCGCCGCAAGCTCAATGCCGGTGAACTCAACGACAAGGAAATTGAAATCGAGCTGAATGTCGCGCCCTCGCCCATTCCCATGATTGAAATGCCGAATATGCCGGGTGCCTCGTTTGGCACCATGTCGATTGGCGATTGGTTTGGCCGCATGGGGACCAAGACCAAATCCCGCCGCATGACAGTTGCCGATGCGCACAAACCGTTGCTGGCCGAGGAAAGCGAGAAATTGCTCGATCAGGAAGAAGTGATCGCGCAGGCGATTCGCGAAGTCGAGAGCAATGGCATCGTTTTCCTCGACGAAATTGACAAGATTTGCACGCGCGAAGGCCGAGGCAGCGGCGGTGATGTCTCGCGGGAAGGTGTGCAGCGCGATTTGCTGCCGCTGATCGAGGGCACGACGGTTGCCACCAAACATGGCGCGGTCAAAACCGATCACATTTTGTTCATCGCGTCCGGCGCGTTCCATGTTGCCAAGCCCTCGGATCTTCTGCCCGAATTGCAGGGCCGTCTGCCAATCCGCGTCGAGCTTTCATCGCTGGGCGAGGATGATTTCCGGCGCATACTCACGGACACCGAAGCCAGCCTCATCAAGCAATATGTTGCTTTGCTGAAAACCGAGGGCGTCGATCTGGATTTTACCCCCGACGCGATTGCCGCGCTGGCGCGCATTGCGGTTCAGGTCAATTCCAGCGTTGAAAATATCGGGGCCCGCCGCTTGCAGACGGTGATGGAGCGTGTGCTCGATGAAGTCAGCTTCAGCGCGCCGGATCGTAGCGGGCAGTCCGTGCGCATCGATGGTGATTTCGTTGAGAAAAACATCGGTGATCTGGCGCGAAATGCCGATTTGAGCCGTTTCATACTCTAGCCCCACCCCGTAATCATGTCAGGCAGGGTGCCGCCATCATAAATTGCGGGGCCCTGCCGTTGCTTTTTCGCGGCGCTTGCTTTAGCCCCTCGCAATCATCTTCCGCCTCGATCGTGCGGCCGAATTTACCGCGGAGCCTTGCCCCATGCCCCCTTTTGCCCCTCTGGTCTTTTCTGGCGTGCAGCCAACCGGAAATCTGCATCTTGGCAATTATCTGGGGGCGATCAAACGCTTCGTCCAATTACAGGCGACCCACAATTGCATTTATTGCGTCGTTGACCTGCACGCGATCACGGTGCCGCAAAAGCCGGCCGAGCTCACCGCCCATATCCGCGAGGTCACAGCGGCTTTCATCGCCTGCGGCATTGATCCCAAAGCACATATTATTTTCAACCAGAGCCAGGTTTCGGCCCATGCGGAACTGGCTTTCATCCTCAATTGCACCGCCAGGTTGGGTTGGCTCAACCGGATGACCCAGTTCAAGGACAAGGCTGGCAAAGATCGCGAGAACGCCTCGGTCGGGCTCTACACCTATCCGGTGCTGATGGCGGCTGACATTTTGGTCTATCGCGCCACCCATGTTCCGGTGGGCGAGGACCAGAAGCAGCACCTCGAGCTTTCCCGCGACATCGCGCAAAAATTCAATCTCGATTTTGCGCCAACCATTGCCGAGAAGGGCTTTGGCGAGGCCTTCTTCCCCCTGCCGGAGCCGCTGATCCAGGGCCCTGCCACCCGCGTCATGAGCCTGCGGGAAGGCACCAAGAAAATGTCAAAGTCAGATGCCTCCGACAATTCCCGAATCAATCTCTCCGATAATGCCGACGTGATCGCGCAAAAATTCCGCCGCGCGCGAACCGATGCCGATGTACTGCCAACCGAGGTTGCGGGACTGGCCGGCCGACCGGAGGCGGACAATCTCGTCGGCATCTATGCGGCCTTGCAGGACACCGACAAGGCCAATGTCCTGCGCCAGTTTGGCAATGCCAATTTTGCAACCTTCAAGGCGGCGCTGGTCGATTTGTCCGTAGCCAGGCTTGGGCCGATTGGTCACGAAATGCAGAAATTGCAGGCCGATCCTGGCTACATTGACTCGGTTCTGAAAGATGGCGCTGGCCGCGCCCGCGCCATAGCCAATGCCAATCTCGATGCCGTGAAGGACATTGTCGGTCTGCTTCGTTGAGTTTCTGCAAAGTGCGACTTGCGGGCGGCAATGTTCTCGCCGCTTGCCATATCCAGTGCTGGGCCTTATCTTTCATGGGTGTTCACCCTGCTCCGGCCTTGAACCGGACGTTAGGAGATTAAAATGTTTATCCAGACTGAAGCTACCCCCAACCCCGCCACGCTCAAGTTTTTGCCCGGCCGCCCGGTAATGGGGGAGGGCACGCTTGATATGCGGGACGCCAAGGCCGCACAGGATTCGCCCCTCGCCAGCGCGCTTTTTGCCATAGATGGCGTAAGCGCCGTGTTTTTTGGCGGTGATTTCATTGCCGTGACCAAATCTTCTGGCGAATGGCAGCACCTCAAGCCGGCTATTCTGGGCGCGGTGATGGAACATTTCATGTCCGGCGCGCCGCTGGTTGCCGGATCCGACAATGCCAGCCCGGAAGCCGAAGAATTTTTTGCCAAGGAAGACGCCGAAACCGTCGCCACGATCAAGGAATTGCTCGAAACGCGCATTCGTCCTGCCGTGGCGGGCGATGGCGGTGACATCACTTTTCGGGGCTACAAGGATGGCACCGTCTATCTGGCCATGAAAGGCGCTTGCTCGGGTTGCCCTTCATCCACCGCCACCCTCAAGCACGGTATCCAGAATCTGTTCCGGCATTTCCTGCCGCAAGTGCAAACGGTCGAGCAGATCTAGTTTTTCGTTTTACCAATCCTTCAACCAAACATGAGGTTATCGTGTCCAAACTCCCTGTGCCTTCTTTGGAACAATTGTTTCTCAATGCCCGCACCCAGAATACCTGGCTGGCGCAAGACGTTCCCGATGCCATGCTGCACGAATTGGCGGACTTGCTCAAAATGGGCCCAACCAGCGCCAATTGCTCGCCAGCGCGCATTGTATTTGTGAAATCGAAGGCCGCCAAAGAGCGTCTGATCCCGCATCTTTCGGAGGGTAACCGCGCCAAGACCCAACAGGCTCCGGTGTGCGCCATTATTGGCTACGACACGGAATTTCACGAAAAGCTGCCCAAACTGTTCCCCCATGCCGATGCGCGTGCCTGGTTTGTTGGCAAGCCGGCCTTCATCGAGGCAACGGCATTCCGTAATTCCAGCCTTCAGGGCGCTTATCTCATTCTCGCCGCCCGCGCATTGGGGCTGGATACCGGGCCAATGTCGGGCTTTGACCCGGCGGGCGTGGAAAAAGAATTTTTCCCCGATGGCAAGATCAAGGTGAATTTCATGTGCAACCTTGGCTATGGCGACCCGAAGGGCGTCTTCGCCCGCAGCCCGCGTTTTGCTTTTGATGAATTCTGCCAGATCGCCTGAAGGTTTCTTGTCAGTTTCGAATTTCGCGTCCATGTTGTGAAAATGAAAATTTTAGCCATGGATACGGCGCAGGGGGCCACCGCCGTCTGCGTTTATGACAGCCAGACACGGACCGCCATCAGCCTCGAATCGACCTTGATGCAGCGCGGCCATGCCGAAGCGCTGCTGCCGATGGTCGACCGGGTGATCGCCAATGTGCCGGGTGGTTTTTCGGCCATTGGCCGGGTGGCCGTTACCGTTGGCCCCGGTTCGTTTACCGGGATTCGCGTCGGCGTATCGGCGGCGCGCGCTTTTGGCCTCGCCTGCAATATCCCGGTCGTGGGCGTTTCAACGCTGGCAGCGCTGGCGTCCTCGCTGGTGGTGCCCAATGAGCGCGGCACCATTGCCGCTGCCATAGATGCGCGTCATGGCCAGATTTATCTGGCCATTTATTCAGCCGCTGGTGCGCAGGTCCTCTCCCCCCGTATCGTGCCGGTGCGCGACGGCGCGCGGCTTTTGGGTTCGGATCGTGCCCGCCTCTGTGGTTCGGGCGCCCCAATGCTGGCAATCGAGGCCTGGAATCTCGGCCTTTCCGTGGATGTGGCCGGCGAATTGATCGCACCTGACATTGCGCTGGTGGCACGCCTCGGTTTGCTGGCAGACCCTGAACAGGCATTGCCAAGCCCGATGTACCTGAAGCCACCGGACGCCAAACTGCCGCAATCGGTTGTGCGCGCCCCCTCACCCTCTGCTTGAGCCATGACCGGCATTTATGGAAAACTTGCCTCGCTTTGGCGGCCCCGCCCGCCGGTGCTGCGCCCGAACCGCATCGGTGACGCCGCCGAATGCGCGCGCCTGCACCGCGAATCCTTCCGGCACGGGTGGAGCGTCGAGGATTTTCAACGCTTCTCGATCGACAAGCAGACCCTCGGCCATGTCGCGCACCCGCACGGCCAGTCGTCATTGCATGGCGCGATTTTCTCACGCATGGCGGCCGATGAGGCCGAAATTCTCACCATTATGGTGGCTAAAGCTGCCCGTAATCAAGGCCTTGGCCGCCAGTTGCTGATGCGTCATCTGGCCGAATTGGCCAGCCTTGGCACCCATCATCTGTTTTTGGAAGTGGAAGCGGGTAACAAGCCGGCGCTGGCGCTCTATCAGCGCTTTTACTTTCGCCAGGTAGGCGAGCGCCCCGGTTATTACGCAGGTGCGGATGGCAAGAAATCCAGTGCCCTGCTGCTGCGCTGCGATTTTCATTAGCGCCGATCACGCCATATCTGGTGGATTGGTGCCTTCAAAGGCGATTTGGACGCATAATCAGCGTTCCAACTTTGCCCAAAAGCGCTTATGCTGGCACTGACACTTACCTCGTCTGGCCGGGAGCCTGTGAAGTTTGCGAAAAATGTGCCCATGAAGATTACGAAATCCGCGTCCAGTCAGGATAAGACTTCGCTCAAGAAATTATACGTGAAGTCCTATGGCTGCCAGATGAACGCTTACGATGCCGCGCGCATGGCGGATGTGCTGGCACCGGAAGGGTTTGAGGAAACCCGGCATATCGAAGATGCTGACCTGGTTGTGTTGAACACCTGCCATATCCGCGAGCGCGCTTCGGAGAAGGTGTTTTCAGAATTGGGTCTGGTGCGCAAGGTCAAGGAAGCGCGTGCCAGTCAGGGCCGTGAGACCATGATTGCGGTTGCCGGCTGCGTCGCGCAGGCGGAAGGCAAAGAGATTTTCCGGCGCAATCCATCCGTGGATCTGGTGGTGGGCCCGCAAAGCTATCATCGCCTGCCGCAATTGCTGGCGCAGGCGCGCAGTCAGGGCCGCGCCATTGATACAGAATTTCCGGTTGAGGACAAATTCGCCCACCTGACCCCCGCCAGCTCTGCCCGCACCCGGGCGCGCGGCCTCTCCGCCTTCGTAACGGTGCAGGAAGGGTGCGACAAATTCTGCACCTTCTGTGTGGTGCCCTACACGCGCGGGGCAGAAATGTCGCGTTCCTATGAGCAAATTTCTGCCGAAGTCACCCGCTTGGTGCGCGATGGCGTGCGTGAAATCACGCTGCTGGGACAGAACGTCAACGCCTGGCATGGCCTTGATGCGAATGGTCAACCGGCGGGTCTGGCAGACTTGCTCTTCAGATTGTCACAAATCGAGGGTATCGATCGGTTGCGTTACACCACGAGCCATCCCAACGACATGAACGACGCCTTGATCGCTGCGCATGGTCATTTGCCCAAACTGATGCCATTTTTGCATTTGCCGGTTCAATCGGGTTCCGACCGCATTTTGGCGGCGATGAACCGCAACCATACGGTGCAGGACTATATCGATTCCATAGCCGCCATCCGCGCCGCGCGGCCCGATATTGCGCTTTCGTCGGATTTTATCGTCGGTTTTCCGGGCGAAACCGAGGCCGATTTCCAAAGCACGCTGGCCTTGATTGAGAAAATCGGCTTTGCCAGCACGTTCTTCTTCAAATATTCGCCGCGCCCCGGCACGCCCGGTGCAGATTTGACCGACCAGGTGCCCGAATCGGTCAAAGCGGATCGGTTGGCGCGTCTGGCCGCCTTGGTTGAAGCGCAGCGACACGCCTTCAACGAATCGATGACCGGTCGCACAATGGACGTGCTCTTTGAGAAGGCCGGTCGCCATTCCGGGCAGATAGTCGGCAAGTCGCCCTATCTGCAACCGGTTCAGGTGGAAGCCGGCGCGGATTTGATTGGCACCGTCCAAAGCGTCGAAATTACAGGTTGCAGCACCAATTCACTGTTTGGCCGGTTGGCCGGGCCGCAGCCCGGTTCTTCGGGCCAAAATATCATGGAGGAATGCGCTTGAAGCCATCCGATACCTACGTCGCCCCGCGTCCTGCCGCCAAAGTCTCCACGGTTCGAAAGAATACGGTGCCAGAGACCGCCGACAGCCCACCCCAGACAGAGTTGACGCTGGCATTTCAGGATAATCGGCTGGCTTCGCTGGTATTTGGCCAATATGACCAGTTTTTGGCGCGGGTGGAGCGTCGGCTTGCGGTTCGCGCCAACGCCAATGGCAACCATGTCACCCTGAAAGGCTCGCCGGAAGCCTGCGAACAGGCGCGCAAAACCCTTGAAAATCTCTATGCCCGGGTTGGCAAAGGCCAAACCCTGAGCCTTGGCGATGTTGATGGTGCGCTGGAAGAAAGCGCCCTGCAGGGCAGCCTGTTTCCCAAGGATAGCCAGACCCCGCGTTCCGGTTTCGCGCAAATTGCCACCCGCAAGCGCGGCCCGGTAAAGGCACGCAACGCCGCGCAGGACCATTATTTGCAGGAATTGCGCCGCCACGAACTGGTATTTGCCGAAGGCCCGGCGGGCACCGGCAAGACCTGGCTGGCGGTCGGCTATGCCGTATCGTTGCTTGAGCAGGGCCTCGTGGAGCGCCTTGTATTGTCGCGTCCGGCGGTGGAAGCAGGCGAGCGGCTGGGATTTCTGCCCGGCGATATGCGCGAAAAGGTGGACCCATACCTGCGCCCGATTTATGATGCCTTGCAGGATTTCATGGAGGCCCGCCTCGTCGAGCGCGGTATGCAGACGGGCATGATCGAAGTGGCACCGCTTGCGTTTATGCGCGGGCGCACGCTTTCCAACGCCGTGATCCTGTTGGATGAAGCGCAGAACACGACGTCGATGCAGATGAAGATGTTTTTGACAAGGTTGGGTGAAGGCTCGCGCATGATCATCACTGGTGATCCGAGCCAGACTGATTTGCCGAGCGGTCAGCGTTCGGGCCTGGTCGAGGCGGTTGCGCTGCTCAAAGGGGTGGAGGGCGTTGGCCATGTGGCATTCAGCCAGGCCGATGTCGTGCGTCATGATCTTGTGCGCCGTATCGTTGCGGCCTACGAATCCGTATCCCATCCAGGGAGCCGTTGAGGTCGGCCATGGCACTTGAAATTGACGTGCTGTTGGAAAGCCCGGCATGGGAGCAATGGCCGGAGGCGCAAGCCGTCGTGCATGGTGCCGTTGTGGCGGCCGTGCGCCATTGCCGCAAGCGCTACCGCGCTGGCAGTGAAGTCTGCGTGATGCTGTGTGATGACGCCACCATCAAGGATCTGAACCGCGCATGGCGCGGTAAGGACCAGGCAACCAACGTATTGTCCTTTCCGGCCGCGGCAATGCCGGGCCAGCCACGCCATCTGGGTGATATAGCCATCGCATTTGAGACGCTGAAGAAGGAGGCAGAGTCGGAAGAAAAGGCGCTGGCCGACCATTGCACCCATCTCGTGGTGCACGGCTTTTTGCATCTGCTGGGCTATGATCACGAAACACCGGTAGAGGCCGAAATTATGGAGGCGCAGGAGCGTGCCATTCTGGCAGGGCTTGGTATTGCCGATCCCTATCTGGCAGGTGAATTGGTGCATCCCTCATGAGTTCTGAACCTCCAAATCCGTCGCAACCGCCCAAGCCGGGGCTGATGGAGCGCCTGCGGGAGCTTCTGGGCATGGGGGCACCCTCGATTCGCGACGATATTGAAGACGCGCTCGACGATCAGTCGACCCTGAGCGATTTTTCCCCCCAGGAACGCGTCATGCTCAAAAACGTGCTCGGCCTGCATGAAGTGCGGGTCGCCGACGTTATGGTGCCGCGCGCCGATATTATCGCGGTGGCGATGGATTCGACGCTGGTTGAGGTTCTGGCCACTTTCCGCACCGCCGGCCATTCGCGCTTGCCCGTGCATGGCGAAACCCTCGATGACCCGCGCGGCATGGTGCATATCCGCGATTTCGTTGATTATATTGCTGCTGCCACCGAAGCTGCGACCGGCCCGCGCCGCCGCAAGGCGGGGGGCGCTCATTCCGACATTGCCAATATTGCAAGCCTCGGTGGCCTCGATCTCACTTTGCCGCTGTCGGCTGCCAATATTCTGCGACCGGTGTTGTTTGTGCCCCCCTCCATGCCGGCGCTGGATCTTCTGGTGAAGATGCAGGCCATGCGCACCCATATGGCGCTGGTGATCGACGAATATGGGGGTACCGATGGCCTCGCCTCGATTGAGGACATTGTGGAAGTTATTGTCGGCGACATTGAAGACGAGCATGACGAGGTCGAAGGCGCAACGGTCAGCCGTCTCAACGATGGCAGTTATCTGGCCGATGCCCGCGCCGGACTGGAAGAGGTCTCCCGCATCACGGAACTGCCCATGCAGGAATGGAGCGATCTTGAGGATGTGGATACGCTGGGCGGCCATATCACCACGCTGGCGGGCCGCGTGCCGCTGCGCGGCGAGATCATCCGCGCCGAGAATGGAATCGAATTTGAGATTCTCGATGCCGACCCGCGCCGGTTGAAAAAAATCAAAATTCGCCTGCCGCAAAAGCAGCCGGATTCAGACACGTCCACCAAAGGTGCCGCATCCGGCCCGGTATCTGCCGAGCCGACTGGAAATCCACCCGCCGACACTTCTGGCTCCGCACCGTAAACACAAACTAGGCCGATTTCGCATTTGGCCGGCAGATGGCTAAGCTGCGATTCGTTGATTCGCAGCCATTGTCCCGGAAATATCCATGTTTGGTCCCGTTATGCTCACCTTTGCCCAAAGGATCATGCTGGCTGAAGGGTGGCAACGCGCCGCCATAGCCTTTGTCAGTGGAGCGATTGGCGCTTTGGCGCTGGCGCCGATCAATTTTTTCCCCGCTTTTATTGTGCCGATGGTGGTTTCGGTCTGGTTGATTGACGGGTGCGGCGAAAGCCGGCCGGGGCGTGATGCCCGTGCCGGTATCACTAATGGCCTGCTGTCTGCCGCCATGGCAGGCTGGTGGCTTGGGTTTGGATATTTTGTCGCCGGGCTCTGGTGGCTCGGCGCGGCTTTTCTGGTGCGGCCTGAATTTGCCTGGGCACTGCCGCTCGGCGTGCTGGGGCTGCCCGCCGGTCTCGCGTTTTTCACCGCATTCGGCTTTGCTTTTGCGCGGCTGATCTGGTTGCCCGGCAATGGCCGGCTTTTGTCTCTGGCCAGCGGCCTCGCCTTGTCCGAGTGGCTGCGCGGCCATTTGTTCACAGGCTTTCCCTGGAATGATTTTGGCATGGTGCTGGGTGGCAATCTTGCGCTTTCGCAGGTGGCATCGATCATCGGGCTCTACGGCCTGACCAGTCTCGCAATTGCCATTTTTGCCAGCCCGGCGGTTTTGATTGATGGCACGCCCGCCAGCAAAAGGGCGGTTTTGCTTGCCTTGACGGCGCTCGCCAGTCTTGCGGTTTTTGGTTTGGTGCGTCTCTCGGGAGGGCCGGTGCCAACCTTGGCGAAAACCAATCTGCGCATCATGCAACCCAATCTCGTCGATGACGAAAAATTCAGCGCCACTTCGCGCGAGAAACTCATCAGCGATTATCTCGCCCTTTCCGATACTGCCACCTCGCCCCAGCACAGCGGCATTGCAGATGCGACCGATCTAATTTGGCCGGAATCGGCTTTCCCCTTCATTCTTTCGCGCGATGCCGGGGCGCTGGCGCGCATTGGCTCTGCTTTGCCGCCCACCACCACCTTGATCACGGGTGCCGCGCGCCTTGGCGAGGGCCGCGTGCCACCGGTCTATAATTCGATGCAGGTGATTTCCCATAATGGCGCGATTCTGGATAGCTACGACAAAGTGCATCTGGTACCCTTTGGTGAATATATCCCGTTTGCCGGGCTTCTCGACCGTCTCGGGTTACATCAGTTCACGCTGAGCTCGTTTCAAGCGGGCGATCATCGCGGTGTGCTGCACGTGCCGGGCCTGCCGCCGGTCGCGCCGCTGATCTGCTATGAGGCGATTTTTTCCGGCGAGGTAATGCCCGCTTTGCCTGCGGGCACAGCGCGGCCCGGCCTGATGCTGAACGTCACCGATGATTCATGGTTCGGGCACACGCCCGGCCCCGCGCAGCACTTCTATCAGGCACGATTGCGTGCAGTGGAGGAGGGGTTACCACTTATCCGTGCAGCCGATGGCGGGATTTCTGCGATTATTGATCCTTATGGCCGGATAATGGAATCGCTTCCTCTAGGTGAGACAGGTGTTCTTGACGGAAAGGTACCCGAAGCAATTGCTGAGACGCCTTTTGGGAAGCATCCGCTTTGGGGCCCCTTAACCATCTGGATTGTCTTTCTTTTTTCAACTATTTTCTTAAAATACCGCATTTGACTTTAGGGAAAATTATATTCAAAAGGATAGTATGCCATTGTTCCTCATGGAAAATGCACGTATAAAGTGCGTTTCCTTGGGTCAAGGACACTTCTGCGAACCTCGTTTCGCAGAGGGCATGGATATCCGGAGAGATATAAGTGACAAAAACACCAGACCCTATTGATCAATATGTTGGAAGTCGTGTTCGATTACGGCGACTGCTCCTCGGCCTTAGCCAGGAGAAATTGGGTGACGCACTGGGGCTCACGTTTCAGCAGGTTCAGAAATACGAAAAGGGCACCAACCGAATTGGCGCCAGCCGCCTTCAGCAAATTTCAATTTTCCTGAACGTAACGCCGGCCTATTTTTTTGAGGGCATGCAGTCTGCAGCCCAAACCGCTGCCACCGGTATGGAAGAAGGAAGCGCGCCGGCCTTTGAGCCAGACCCAATTTCCACAGCTGAAAGTGTTCAATTGCACAAAGCCTTTGCACGCATTCGTGATCCGAAGATTCGCAAGCGGATCATTGACTTGGTTCATGCGCTTGCAGAGGAAACATTGGGCTGAGGCGATTTGCCGTCCCTGAATGGACGTTGACCTCGTTCGCTTAAACGAACGTATTCGCGAAAAACGCTTGACATAACGAACGCGCACGTTAATCAGCGAGTCCAGTCGCCGACGGACTCAACCTGTCTTCTATCGTGATGGATTGAACCTGAGGGGCGATATGGACCCGTTAGGAGAAATTATGATCCGCCCCCATTATCTGTTCACCAGTGAATCCGTGTCCGAAGGCCATCCGGATAAAGTGTGCGACCGGATTTCTGACGAAATCGTCGATCTTTACTTTCGCGAAGGTGCGAAGGCGGGCCTTGACCCCTACCAGATTCGCGTTGCCTGTGAGACGCTGGCCACCACCAACCGCCTTGTGATTGCCGGCGAAGTGCGCGGCCCGGCGCTGTCGCAGGAGAAAATCATCGAAACCGCCCGCGAAGCCGTTCGCGACATTGGTTACGAGCAGGATGGTTTCCACTGGAAGAACGCCGACGTGGAAGTGCTTTTGCACGCGCAGTCGGCGGATATTGCCCAGGGCGTGGATGCTGCCGGCAACAAGGATGAAGGCGCTGGCGATCAGGGCATCATGTTTGGCTATGCCTGCCGTGAAACCCCGGAACTTATGCCAGCCCCCATTCACTACGCCCACAAGATCTTGCATTCGATTTCGCAGGCGCGTCGCGCCGGTGTTGAGAAGCACCTCGGGCCCGATGCCAAAAGCCAGGTTACGGTTCGTTACGAGAACGGCAAGCCGGTTGGCGTCACCCAGATCGTTGTCTCCCATCAGCATCGTGAGGAAAACCTCAGCTCTGCTGATATTGCCGACATCATCAAGCCTTACGCGATCAAGGCGCTACCCGAAGGCTGGATCAACAAGGAAACCGTCTGGCACATCAACCCAACTGGCAAGTTCTTCATCGGCGGCCCCGATGGCGATGCCGGCCTCACCGGGCGCAAGATCATCGTCGACACTTACGGCGGTGCCGCGCCACATGGCGGCGGAGCTTTCTCGGGCAAGGACCCGACCAAGGTTGACCGCTCGGCGGCCTATGCCGCCCGCTATCTGGCCAAGAATGTCGTTGCCGCCGGCCTCGCCGACCGCTGCACCCTGCAATTGTCCTATGCCATTGGCGTCGTCGAGCCGTTGTCGATCTATGTCGATCTGCACGACACCGGCAATGTCGACCCCGACAAGCTTGAGGTGGTGCTGATGGATGCCATGCGCCTGTCGCCACGCGGCATTCGTGAGCATCTGCACTTGAACCGTCCCATCTATGCCCGCACCTCCGCTTACGGCCATTTTGGTCGCGAACCGGATGCAGATGGCGGTTTTTCGTGGGAAGCCACCGACATTGCAGCAAAGCTGAAGGCGCATTTTGCCTAAAAATGATCCACTTCCGCCGCCCGTCAATACATTGCACGGGCGGCGCAAGGGCAAAAAGCTGCGCAGCTTCCAGCACAGCCTCATGCAGGATTTGTTGCCAAAACTGTCGGTGGACGTCAGTCAACCGATCGCGGCCCCGTGTGCATTGTTTGCAGACAAGCCGGGCGAACTCTGGCTGGAAATTGGCTTTGGCGGTGGTGAACATCTGGCTGCCAATGCCTCGCAACATCCGCAAGTTGGCTTTTTTGGCTGCGAACCTTTCGAAAATGGCATTGCCAAATTGCTGGCGCAGATCGACGAAAATCAGCTCGGCAATATCCGCCTGCTGAAGGATGACGCGGGACGGTTGCTTGATGCTTTGCCAGCGGCCTCGCTGGCGCGCGTATATATCCTTTATCCAGACCCCTGGCCCAAGCGTCGCCAGCGCAAACGCCGCTTCATCAGCGATGCCATGCTGCAGCGCCTTGCCCGGGTCATGCAACCTGGGGCGCAATTGCGTTTTGCCACCGATATTGATGATTATGCTGGCTGGGTGTTGCAGCGCGTGCTTCGCAGCCCTGATTTCGTCTGGCCGGTTACCAACGCCCGTGACTGGCTGGTGCCTTGGCCCAATTGGCCCGGCACCCGCTACGAGCAAAAGGCTTTGGCTGCAGGTCGCCACCCGGTCTATCTGACCTTCACCCGCGATCAAGCGGCCAAGGCTTGACGCGACGGGCAGAGATCGACTGTCGCCTTGCTTCAGCCAAAATGATGCAGCCGCGCGCCATGGGTTTTGAGCCAGGCTTCGGCTTTCTGCCATTCGGGCGATAATTCGGCGGCAAGTTTCCAGAAACGCGCTGAATGATCCATGTGCACGAGATGCGCCACCTCATGGGCGGCCAGATAATCCAGCACATAGGCGGGTGCCATAATCAGACGCCACGAAAAATTGAGGGACCCGCGCGACGAGCAGGATCCCCAGCGGCTGCGGGTATCGCGCAGCGTTATTTTTTTCACCGGCTTGCCAATCTGGCCGGCATGGTGGGCAACCGCCGCATGCAGGTCACGTTTGGCCTCGGTTTTGAGATAATCGCCGATGCGGCGGCTGATATGGGCTGGCTCACCGCACACACACAAGGCCAGGCCGGCCTCGTTGTCACCTTTGGCCGCCGCTTCCACCCACACCGCTTTGCGGGCTTTGGGCCGGTGCTCGATGCGATGGGCAATACCGCGCACCGGGATGATCGCGCCTTGCGCAAACGGGGTGCGCTCGGGCAGTTTTTTCAGGCGCATTTCCATCCAGCCCACATGCCGATGGGCAAAATCGACTGCGCTGGCCAGGGAGCAGCGCGCTGGCATGGTCAGGATGATCGCCCCACTCGCATTGCTCAGCCGCAGTGTCAGCCGCTTTGCCCGCTCCGAGCGCCGCAATGTCACCCGGCACGGCTCTCCCGCGACCATAAGCTCTATATGGTCGGGCCGAACGGCAGGTGAGGAATGTCGCGATTGAAAACCGAACATAACCACAGATTACAGCAAATCAGACCAAATGGAATCGCCAACGGCAATCACGAGGCCCAAAATCAGGCGACCACTTCCAGACGCTTCTTCGGGGCCTTGCTGCCACGCATATCATGCTCGATATTGGCGATGAAGTCATTGATGCGTGGCGCGATCTCAGCCCGGAAACGAGAGCCATTGAATACGCCGTAATGGCCAACGCCCATTTGCAGGTAATGGGTCTTGTGCTTGGCCGGGATATTCGGGCACAGCGTATGGGCGGCATAAGTTTGACCAACGCCGGAAATATCGTCCTTTTCGCCCTCGACCGTCATCAGGCCGCAGCGACGAATGGCCTTGGTGTCCACCTTGTGGTCACGATGCATCATCGTGCCTTTGGGCAGGCTATGGTCGACAAAAACCGTCGCTACCGTTTGCAGGTAATATTCGGCGGTCAGATCCATCACGGCCAGATATTCGTCGTAAAATTCGCGATGCTTTTCGGCCATATCGCCGTCGCCTTTGACCAGATGCTGGAACATTTCCTTGTGGGCGTCGACATGACGGTCGTAATTCATCGCCATGAAGCCGGACAATTGCATGTAGCCGGGGTAAACCGCCCGGCCCATACCAGGTTGCGGGAAGGGCACGCTCTGGATGCAATTCTCGCGGAACCAGTTGGTGCCGCGCTCCTGCGCCAAAGTATTGACGGCGGTTGGGCTTTCGCGCGTGTCGATTGGCCCGCCCATCAATGTCATGGAGATCGGCCCGGCCATATCGCCTTCCGCTTCCATGCGGGCAACAGCGGCGAGCAGGGGAACGGACGGCTGGCATACGCCCAGCGTGTGCAGGCCAACGCCCGAACCATCCTTGTTGAGCTCATGGCAAATTTCGATCAGATAATCGATATAATCATCCAGATCGAAAGACCCTACCGCCAGCGGCACGCTGCGGGCATCGGCCCAATCGGTGATGTAAACTTCGTAATGGGGCAAAAAGGCCTCGACCGTCCCGCGCAGCAATGTGGCGTAATGGCCGGATAATGGCGCAACGATCAGCAATTTGGGTTGCTTGACGGGATGGGCAGCCAAATCACGCTTGAAATGGATCAGCGAGCAGAAGGGTGCGCTCCAGACGATTTCTTCGCTGACCGCCACTCGGGCGCCTTCAATCAGGGTGGTATCGAGGCCAAAATGTGGTTTGCCATAACGGCGTGTCATCCGCTCGAACATTTCGGCGCTTGCCGCGAGGCGCTTGCCAATGTGGGTTTGCCCAAAAGGATTGGCCGGGTTTTTCAAAACGCCGCTTGTCAGTTCGGACCACGCCCGCGCAGGTGCCAAAGACATCAGCGTCATTTCATACATATGATACGAGAATCGATTCATGCCGCACCGCCAATTCTAACTGGTTCGCACTCTGTGCCCGACTAAGCTGCAGCGCAGCAAAATCGGTCGATCTGTTGCGCGCTGCACAATAGTATCCATCTAAACCTACAAAGCAATAAACCTATTTGACTAAAATCCCTTAAAAGTGCTGCATATTGTTCGCTTGATGACAAATATGTCACAAATATCTATAAAATACGTGAAATATCAATGCACTCCATTTTTCCACCCCCACTTTGCAATGCTGCCGCTATGAGTTGCCGATCATGAGCATATCCCCCACCGACAGCATTGATCTTGGCCGACATGCGCGGCGACTTCGCGTCGATACTCTGGTGCGACTGCGTTGGCTCGCCATTGCCGGTCAAGCGGTGGGCGTCATTCTCGTGCATTTTGTCTTTGGCTTCAGGCTGCCATTGTGGCCTTGCGCTCTCGTGGTCACTGCATCGGCTTGGCTGAACATGGGTCTGCGGCTGCGGTTGCCGGTCAATCATCGTCTGGCAGACAAGCCGGCTGCTGCCTTGCTGGCTTTTGACATCGTCCAGCTATCGGCGCTCCTGTTCCTGACAGGCGGTCTCGACAATCCTTTTGCCTTGCTGTTCCTCGCTCCGGTCATGATATCGGCAGTATCACTGCCGGTGCGCTTCACGGTCTACCTGGGTGTTCTGGCAATATTTTCAACGAGCTTGCTCGCAATTTACCATTTACCGCTGCCCTGGTTTGATGGTGACAGTTTCCACCAGCCGGTACTCTATATTGCCGGAATCTGGGCAGCGATTGCGCTGGGTACGGCCTTCATCGGCGTCTATGCCTCGCGGGTCGCTGAAGAAGCGCGCCGCCTTTCGGATGCCCTTGCGGCCACCGAGCTGATCCTGGCGCGAGAGCAACATCTCACCCAACTCGACGGGCTGGCAGCCGCGGCGGCTCATGAACTGGGCACGCCGCTTGCCACCATCACGCTGGTCGTGCGCGAACTCGCTGAACGCGTTGCCGAATCCGATCCGCTGCGAGAGGATGTCACCCTGCTCGGGCAGGAAGTGGCGCGCTGCCGCTTGATTTTGGGCAAGCTCGCTTCGCTCAACAACGGCCCAAATGGCGTGCTCGACCAGATGCGTCTCACCCATTTGATGGAGGATGTTGTCACCCCGCAGCGCGATTTTGGCATTGAAATCCTGGTCACCCATCGTGGGTTTGGCGATGAACCCATCTGCGAGCGCAATCCGGGCATGATTTATGGTCTCGGCAATCTCATCGAAAATGCCATTGATTTTGCCAAATCGAAAGTGGTCATCGCCGCCGAATGGAGCCCCAAGGTCGTCGTGCTGCGCATCAGCGATGATGGCCCCGGGTTTGCGCCTGAAGTGTTGAGCCGTCTCGGCGAGCCCTATGTCACAACACGCGCCAACCGCAAGGCCAAAACCGAGGAATCTTCGGGTTTGGGGCTGGGTCTGTTCATCGCCAAAACGCTGCTTGAGCGCTCCGGTGCCAGCGTCGTTCCGGCCAATGCCCCCTATCCGGAGACCGGCGCCATCATCACCATTCGCTGGTTGCGGTCGACTTTTGAGCGCAGGCGCAACGACCCGGGCATGGATTGAGAAACACCGGGGTTCAAGCCCGAAAAATCAGGCGTTTGAAATTCTGGCGGGGCTGCTATATTCGTTATGTATTGAGTTTGAAACGGATTGGAACGCCACCATGGACGCCAACGCCCAACCCCCCAAGAGCCTTAGCCACTTTCTGGATGATCATCCGGAAATCACCGACCGGACCTTGCTGTTGGTAGATGACGACAAACCCTTCCTTTCCCGCCTGCAAAGGGCGATGGAGGCGCGCGGTTTCAGCGTAACCTCTGCCGATTCGGTTGCGGGCGGTCTCGCGGCCATTGCCGCGCATCCACCGGCATTTGCGGTGATCGACATGCGAATGGGCGACGGTAATGGCCTCGATGTCATCACCCAGCTCAAAATTCAGCGCCCGGACGCGCGCGGCATCATTCTCACCGGCTACGGCAATATCGTTACCGCCGTCAACGCCGTCAAACTCGGCGCGTTCGATTATCTGGCCAAGCCCGCCGATGCCGATGAAATTCTGGGGGCTTTGATGGCTACTGGTCACGACAAGAGCGGGCTGCCGGAAACACCCATGTCTGCGGATCGTGTCCGCTGGGAGCATATCCAGCGCGTCTATGAATTATGCGGACGCAATGTCTCTGAAACTGCGCGACAGCTCAACATGCATCGTCGCACCCTGCAACGCATTCTGGCAAAACGCGCCCCGCGCTGATTGGACGAAAATGAATCAGCCTGCCAATGAAACAATCGTGCCGCGTGCTTTGCGGGTTGCGGCTGCCGGTTCCTGGAACGGGGCCGCAGATGACAGCATTCTGCTCGATTTTGAAGGCCGCCATCGCCGCCGGATCCGGATGACAGCCATCGCCGGCACCGAATTTCTGCTGGATCTGCCGCAAGTGGTGGCGCTTCGTCATGGCGATGTCCTGATGCTGGAAGACGGCCGCAAGATTGAAGTGGTCGCCAGCCCCGAACCCCTGACTGAAATTCGGGCGCAAACGCCGCAAGCGCTGACCCGCCTCGCCTGGCACATTGGCAATCGCCATCTGGCGGTCCAGATCATGCCGCGCGCCCTGCGCATCCGCGCGGATCGGGTGATTGATGAAATGCTGGCGGGCCTGGGTGCCCGGCTGCTTCCGATCGAAGCGCCATTTGACCCCGAAGGCGGTGCCTATGCCGAAACCGAAGCGGCGGCCCATTCGGCGCACGAACATCATGCCCACCACGATCATGGACATCACGGTCACCCCCATGATCATGCGAGCCACGACCATTCTGGCCATGATCACGCAAAACATGATCACGGCCACCATGGGCATAACCACCATGACCACGACCACGATGCTTCAACCTGTGATGATCCCAGTCACCACCATTGATGCGCTTTGGTTTTAACGGGTTTGCGCGGCGATCATATAATTGACATCGCAATCTTGTGACGCCCGCCAAGCGTCGCGAACCGGAGAATAGACCACGCCGGTCCGGTCCAGAACCTTCAGGCCGGCCTTGCGCAATGGCCGCGTCAATTCCTCAGGCGTGACGAACTGCGACCAGTTGTGCGTGCCGCGCGGCACCCAG
The DNA here is from genome assembly GCA_019075865.1 of Hyphomicrobiales bacterium. Lineage (GTDB taxonomy): Bacteria > Pseudomonadota > Alphaproteobacteria > Rhizobiales > Beijerinckiaceae > REEB77. The sequence goes on from JAGXAN010000009.1 coordinate 108,829, forward strand.
CGCAATACATATTCGGCCCCCACAATCGCCAGTGCGAAGCTTTTCATCGTCCGGTTCAGCGTCGCCGCAAACAGCATGCCGCCGGGGCGAACCAGCGCCGCAGCCTCCGCCAGAAATTGCGGCACATCGGCGACGTGTTCCACCACTTCCATTGCCAGAACCACGTCAAATTTGGCACCCTTCTGCACAAGGTCCTTCGATGTCACCGCCTTATACTGGATGCCAAGGCTGGATTTCGCCGCATGCGCCCGCGCAATTTCGATATTGCCGGGGCCCGGATCAATGCCGGTGACATCCGCGCCAAGGCGCGCCATTGGCTCGCATAAAATGCCGCCCCCGCAGCCGATATCCAGAAGGCTCAACCCTTGCAACGGCAGGCCCGCTTCGGCCAATTGCGGGAAATGCGCGTGGCAATGATCCCGTATGTAGGCGATCCGAACCGGATTGAGCTTGTGCAACTGCGCCATTGGCCCGCGGTCACTCCACCATTCGGCACCCAGCTTCTCAAAGCGGGCTACGTCCTGCGGGTCAATCGTCGTGTTTTCGCCTGTCATGGATCTGGGTTCCCGAATTGGCGCTATCCATAGCCTGATTTTTGCCAAATATCCAATATCACCCCTGCAATATTGCAGGGCCAAACCGATTGGGCTTGAATTTGGGTTCAATCAAGCGCATATGCGTCCAGCTTCAACATTAGATGGCGCACATGCGTTTCCATTTCAAACTGGTTTTGCCGAAATGATCAGTCCGAAATCTCGTGACGATCTGGCCCGGCAATTTGCTGGCCTCGCGGTCAGCGCCGGCGCGCTGATCATGAAAATCTACGAAAGCAGTTTCGAGGTGCGCTTCAAGACCGACAATAGTCCGGTCTGCAATGCCGACGAAATGGCTGAAGCGCTGATTTTGCGGCAATTGCCAAGCATTCTCCCGGACGTGCCGGTTGTCGCGGAGGAAGCCAGCGCCCGTGGTCTCACGCCCCGCTGCGGTGAGAGCTTCCTGTTGGTGGACCCCTTGGATGGCACCCGCGAATTTTTGGCCCACAACGGTGAATTCACCGTCAATATAGCCCTGATCGAGGCCGGCCGGCCGGTGGCGGGTGCGATTTATGCGCCAGCCCTCGAAAAGCTCTGGTTTGGCGGTCATTCGGCCTTTTCCTGCACGGTCGCGCCTGGTCAGCCGCTCCCGGCGCTGGCCCAATGCCAGGCGTTGCACACCCGTCATGCCCCCAAAGCGGGATTGACAGCACTCGCCAGCCGTTCGCATTGCAACGCCGAAACCCAGGCCTTTTTGGCCAGACTGCCGATCCTGGAGAAAAACGATGCCGGGTCGTCGTTGAAGTTTTGTCGCCTGGCGGAGGGTCAGGCGGATGTCTATCCGCGGTTTTCGCCAACGATGGAATGGGATACGGCGGCGGGAGACGCCATTTTGCAGGCGGCTGGCGGCGTGGTTCTGGATGCAAACGGTACGCCGCTACATTATGGCAAGGGTACCAATCATTTCAAGAACGACAGTTTTATCGCCTGGGGCGACCCGGCGCGCGCCCTGCACTGAAATCGTATATTCCTGCAATATCCATAATTTGTTAACCACAAGGTCGCACATTTGTTGCGATTGATGACACGTGTGATGGCTGGCCATGGCCTCGCCATGACGTCGCCACCTTTGCCCGCCAGTTTGGCACTTCCGGCCAATAAGCGGTGCGATTCGGGAAAATTGGCGACGGCGCACATTCAACCTTGGGGTATCCTATGCAATCCATTACCCGCAGAAAGCTGGTTTCCGCATTGGCAAGCGCGGCTATGCCATTGGCCTTTGCAAAACCGGCGCTGGCCCGTGAAGAACAGCCAAAGCAATTTTCCACCGACGAACTGATCGACAATGGCCACCGCTTTTTTGGCACCATTTCGCGGGGGTTGGCCGAAGGCATTCAGACTGCCGTGTCGCGCTGGGGCCATCCCAATGCCTATATACTGGGCCAGGAAGCTTCCGGTGCCTTTGTTGGCGGGTTGCGTTATGGCGAAGGCAAAATGTACACCCGCAATGCCGGTGACCGGCACATTTACTGGCAAGGCCCGACCATTGGCATCGATGCGGGTGGCGACGGTGATCGCACGATGATGCTGATCTATAATCTGCCGCGTGTCAGTGCGATTTATCGCCGGTTTGGCGGTGTTGACGGCTCAGCCTATATTGTCGGCGGCTTCGGCTTTACGGCGCTTGAGCACGACCACGTGGTTGCCGTGCCCATCCGCTCTGGTGTTGGCCTGCGTCTGGGCGTCAATCTTGGCTATCTGAAATTTACGCCGCAAGCGACCTGGAATCCATTCTAACCGCCTTTGCGCAATGCCCACTTGCATTTGTCGTGCATTTCCCGCATAGACGCTGCATCAAACCTGCCCGGCTGATTAAGGGCTGCCGTGGCGGGTTTTTCGCTCATTCTGAGACGAACGGGGGTTTTACCCCTGCATTATAAACCGCGAGGCGCGAGAGCGCCCCAAGTGGAGAGAGCCAAATGCCCAAGTTGAAAACCAAGTCAGGCGCCAAAAAGCGCTTCAAAATCACTGGCACCGGTAAGGTCGTTTATGCACAGGCCGGCAAGCGCCATGGCATGATCAAGCGCACCAAGAAAGCAATTCGGAATCTGCGCGGCACCAACATCCTGTTCAAGACGGATGGTGAGAACATCAAGAAGTATTTCCTGCCCAACGGCTGAAAACTTCGCGCAATTATCTGAATTTTATCATCTTTTCTGGAGTTAACGATCATGGCACGTGTCAAACGCGGTGTAACATCGCATGCCAAGCATAAAAAGACCCTCAACGCAGCCAAAGGCTTTTACGGCCGGCGCAAGAATACCATCCGCGCCGCCAAGGCAGCCGTCGACAAAGCGATGCAATATGCAACGCGCGACCGCAAGGCCAAGAAGCGCACCATTCGCTCCTTGTGGATTCAGCGTTTGAACGCTGCCGTGCGTGAGCAGGGCCTCACCTACAGCCGGTTCATCAATGGTTTGGATCTGGCCGGCATCGAATTGGATCGCAAGGTGCTTGCGGATATGGCCGTTCGTGAACCCGAAGCCTTCAAGGCCGTGGTCGAAAAGGCCAAATCGGCATTGCCGGCTGCGCCGGTGGCCAAAGCCGCCTGATTATTCAGCGCGCTTCTACGTCAATCAGCCCGCTAGCGATAGCGGGCTTTTTGCTGTCGATGCCCATCTTGGCAATGCTGGCGTTCGCTCCAGTCTAATCTCGACATTTTGGAACGATCGTGGCAAAAGCCGATCACCTTCATTTTGTGAGACAGCATGTCCGATCTTATCGCTTTAGAAACAGAATCGCTTAAGGCCATTGCCGCAGCAGCGGATGAGGCAGCGCTGGAAAATGTCCGCGTCAACGCCCTTGGCAAAAAAGGCACGATTTCCGCGCTGCTGTCGACATTGGGCAAGATGTCGCCCGATGAGCGCAAGGCCGAGGGAGCCAAGATCAACCTTTTGAAAGAGCATGTCACCGAGGCATTGGTGCAGCGCAAGGCCGTATTGAAGAACATGGCGCTGGAGCACCGTCTCAAGAGCGAAACCATCGATATTTCGCTGCCCCCGCGCGATTCGAGCCTTACCACAGGCCGCGTGCACCCGATCAGCCAGGTCATGGATGAATTGACCACCATTTTCGCCGATATGGGCTTTTCGATCGCCGAAGGCCCGGATGTCGAGACCGATGATTTCAATTTTACCCGTTTGAACTTTCCGCCCGGCCACCCGGCGCGCGAGATGCACGACACGTTTTTCTTCAATCCGGCAGCCGACGGCACCCGCAAATTGTTGCGCACGCATACCTCCCCCGTGCAGGTGCGCACCATGTTGTCGCAAAAGCCGCCGATCCGGGTGATTTGCCCGGGCCGAACCTATCGCTGCGACTCCGACCAGACCCATACCCCGATGTTTCATCAGGTCGAGGGCCTCGTGATCGAAAAAGGCGCGCATCTGGGGCATCTGAAATGGATTTTGCAGGAATTCTGCAAGGCGTTTTTTGAAGTGCCGTCGGTCAACATGCAGTTTCGTCCCAGCTTCTTTCCCTTCACCGAACCGTCAGTGGAGGTGGATATTCAATGCTCGCGCAAAGGCGGGGAAATTCGCTTTGGCGAAGGCACCGACTGGCTGGAGATTTTGGGTTGCGGCATGGTGCACCCCAATGTGTTGCGCAATTGCGGGCTGGACCCGGAAGAATATACCGGCTTTGCCTGGGGCATGGGCATCGACCGTCTCGCCATGCTGAAATATGGCATTTCCGACCTTCGCCAGATGTTTGAAGGTGACGTGCGCTGGCTGTCGCATTACGGCTTCAAACCGCTCGAAACCCCGACGCTGGCCGGCGGATTATCGGGCTAAACCGGGCGAATGTGATCACATTTAAATTGAACCTAGATAGAAACAATCGATGAAACTCACCCTCTCCTGGCTCAAAGAGCATCTTGATACCCATGCTTCCCTGGAGCAGATCACTGACCGGCTGACCAAGATCGGCCTGGAGGTCGAGGGCATCGAAGATCCCGCCCTCAAGCTTCAGGGCTTTGGCATTGCCTATGTGGTTTCCGCCGAAAAGCACCCCAATGCTGACAAGCTGCGGGTGTGCATGGTCGATGACGGCTCGGGCAAGCCGGTGCAGGTCGTGTGCGGCGCGCCCAATGCCCGCGCTGGCATGAAGAGCGTGTTTTCGCCCGCCGGCACTTTCATTCCGGGCAAGAATATCACCTTGGCCAAAGGCGTCATTCGCGGCGTTGAGTCCAACGGCATGTTGTGCTCCGCCGCCGAGCTCGAACTCTCCAATGACCACGATGGCATTATCGACTTGCCAGCGGACGCGCCGGTGGGCATGGCCTATGGACAATATCTGGGCCTGAATGACCCGGTGATTGACATAAATCTTACCCCGAACCGGCCCGATGCCGCCGGGATTTACGGCATTGCCCGCGATTTGGAGGCTGCCGGTATCGGCACTTTGAAATCCAGCCCCATTGCGGACATCCCGGGCACCTATCCTTGCCCGACGCAGGTGGAATTGTTGGGGGAAGCCAGCGACTGCCCCAAATTCGTGTTGCGGCAGGTGCGCGGGGTCAAAAACGGCCCTTCACCCGAATGGTTGCAGAAGCAGTTGAAATCGATTGGCTTGCGCCCGATCAATGCGCTGGTCGATATCACCAATTTCATGACATTTGACCGCGCCCGTCCATTGCATGTTTTTGATGCGGACAAAGTGCAGGGCGCGCTGCGCGTTCGGTCTGCACAGGCGGATGAGACGCTGGTGGCGCTGGATGGCAAGACCTACACGCTGGAAGCTGGCATGATCGTCATCTGCGATGAAAACGGCCCCGAATCGATCGCTGGTGTCATGGGCGGCGAAGCCTCGGGCTGCGATGAAAACACGGTCAATGTCCTGATCGAGAGCGCCTTGTGGGACCCGGCCAAGATCGCCCGCACCGGCCGCCGGCTGGGGATCAATTCGGATGCCCGTTACCGCTTCGAGCGTGGCGTTGACCCGGCATTTTGTGAAGCCGGGGCACAAATGGCGACCGCGATGGTGCTGGAATTTTGTGGAGGCGAAGCCTCCCAACTGGAAATCGCTGTCCCGGCTGCCGCCAAACCGGCTATGCCGCTGACGCTGGATTTTCCTTTTTCCGAAGTCAAGCGCCTGACGGGTCTCAATCTGGCGGTGGATGAAATGTGCGGCACCCTCACGGCGCTGGGCTTTGGCGTTGCGGCGCGTGACGCCGAACATGCTTTGGTCACGGTGCCATCCTGGCGGCCCGACATTGAGGGCAAGGCGGATATCGTTGAGGAAATCCTGCGCATTGCCGGACTTGATCGGGTGCAGCCGCAGCCGCTGCCCCGGTTGCAAGACGGCGTGCCAACGCCCGTTTTGACCCTGCTGCAAAAGCGCAAGCGCACCGCCCAGCGCGCACTGGCCAGCCTTGGCCTGATCGAAGCGGTCACCTGGTCGTTCGTTTCGCAGCCACAGGCCGCCTTGTTTGGCGGCGGTGATGCTTCGCTCGCGCTTGCCAACCCGATTGCCGCCGATCTGTCGGACATGCGGCCGAGCTTGCTGCCGGGCCTGCTGATGGCGGTGCAGCGCAACAGCGATCGCGGCCTCGGCGATGTCGCGCTGTTTGAAGTGGGACAGATTTTCCGCAGTGACGACGAAAAGGGCCAGAAGCTGAATGCCGCGGCCCTGCGCAAAGGCGAAGCCAAATCCCGCGGCACCGGTCGCCATTGGTCGGAAAAGGCGCAGAATGTCGATTTTTATGACGCCAAGGCCGATGCCCTGAGCCTCTTGGCGGCGCTCAATATCCCGGCGGCATCGGTGCAGATTGTCGCCGGAGGCCCGGCCTGGTTCCATCCGGGGCGCAGCGCCACCTTGCAATTCGGCCCCAAGAACATTGTTGGTGCCGTGGGGGAACTGCATCCTTTGGTGCTGGAAGCTTTTGGTGCCAATGGCCCGGTCGTCGCCTTTGAATTGACGCTGGATGATCTGCCTGCCCCCAAGCTGAAGGCCACCCGGGCCAAGCCCAAACTGGTTATGGCCGATCTGATGCCGTTGGAGCGTGATTTTGCTTTTGTTGTGGATCGAGCCACCGCCGCCGGTGACATTATTAAGGCGGCGCAGAACGCGGAGCGCCAGATTATAACCAAAGTGACACTGTTTGATGTTTATGAAGGCACCGGGATTGCAGCGGACAAGAAATCCATCGCCATTGCGGTGACGATGCAACCACGCGACAAGACAATGACCGACGGCGAAATCGAGGCGCTTAGCGGCTTGATCGTGGCGGAGGTCACCAAAAAGACCGGGGCAGTGCTGCGCGGCTGAGACTTGTAAATGCAAGCCGTTTCAGGCATGAGCTTGGAATGGGGTTGACGGTGATTGCGGATAGGAAAGTCGCGGTTCTGTTGATGAAAACGCAAAAGCCAGATAGCAAGATGACCAGCCTGATGTCGAAGGCCTTTGGCCGGTTTCGCAGCAGCGCGCCTTTGGCACCGGCCGCCGCCGGCCCAACCGTAGCCCATGATGCCGCCTTCCTCGTTTCCCGTGATCTCATGCCGCGTGACCTTGCCGCTGAAATAGCCGAAAATGCCCAAGCCGAGCCGCTCAGTGTGGATGATGACGGCATATTGGGCGCCTATAATTTAGGCAAGACCTATGGCCAGCGTCAGGTGGTCAAGGATGTCAGCCTTACCGTGCGCCAAGGTGAGGCGGTCGGCCTGCTCGGGCCTAATGGTGCGGGCAAGACAACAGTTTTTTACATGATCAGCGGACTGGTGAAGCCCGACAAGGGCTTGATCACGCTGGATGGCAACAACGTTACACCCTTGCCCATGTATCGGCGGGCGCGTCTTGGCATTGGCTATCTGCCGCAGGAGGCTTCGATTTTTCGCGGTCTCAGCGTCGAGGACAATATCCGCGCCGTGTTGGAAGTTGCGGTGGCCGACCGTGATCGGCGCGAGCATCTGCTGGAATCCCTTCTTGAGGAATTTGACATCAAGCGCCTGCGCAAATCGCCGTCGATCGCCCTGTCTGGCGGCGAACGTCGGCGCTGCGAAATTGCCAGAGCGCTGGCGGGCCAGCCTTCGTTCATGTTGCTCGACGAACCTTTCGCCGGCATTGATCCGATTGCGGTGGGTGACATTCAGGCATTGGTTCGGCAATTGACCACACGCGGCATCGGCGTCCTGATCACCGATCACAATGTGCGTGAGACTTTGGGTTTGATCGACCGGGCCTATATCATCCATTCTGGCCATGTTCTCACCGAGGGGACAGCCGAAAGCGTTATCGCCGACAAGGATGTCCGCCGCTACTATCTGGGCGACGATTTCCGCATGTAACCCCGACCATCAACCTCAACCTCGCAATCTTAACCTTGGCGCGGGACGGTTTGATTTCTGTCTGGCGTCACGGCCAAAGATCGGCTAAGCAAGAAACGGGCCGTTCTTGATGCGGCACTTTGTTGCGTGGGTTTGTTCAATGTCGCTTTCTCCCCGGCTTGTCATGCGACAGGGGCAGTCGTTGGTTATGACGCCGCAGCTTTTGCAGGCGATCAAGCTGCTGCAATTTTCCAGCGCGGAATTGTCGACATTCATCGACAGCGAATTGGAGCGAAATCCGCTTCTGGAGCGGATGGATATGCAGGAAGCGCCGTTTGTGGCCGAGCCTGCGGCCGCAAGCGACCAGATTCGCGATGGCGATTGGGCTTCCGATACCATCGAGATGGACCCCTCGCGCCTTGCCCAAAACCTTGGCACCGGTGCCGACAATGCCTTTGAGGCCGATGCGTCCACGCCCGCGATGGGTGCCGATGCGCAGGCGGTTTCCGACCACGGCTATATTTCCGCGCAATCATGGAGCGGCACCAGCCACGCGGGCGGGGCCGAAACGCCGGATCTTGAGGCCTATGTCGCCGCCCCGGTTTCCCTGCGCGACCATTTGAATGCCCAGCTTTGCATCAGTCTTGCCCATCCGACCGATTTGCTGATCGGGCAGATGCTGGTCGATGCCGTCGATGACGCTGGCTATATTTATGAGCCGCTGGAGGAGATAGCCACGCGGCTCGGCGTGCCTCTGGCGCGGGTCGATCGCATTTTGCATCTCATTCAGTCCCTTGACCCGGTCGGGGTAGGGGCCCGCAACCTGGCTGAATGCCTGTCACTGCAATTGGCCGAGAAAAATCATCTCGATCCCGCCATGCAGGTTTTGATTGCCAATCTGCCCCTGCTGGCCAAGCGCGATTTTGCGGCTTTGCGCAAGTTATGTGGCGTGGATGAGGAAGACCTTAAGGACATGATCGCCGAAGTGCGCCACCTCGATCCAAAGCCAGGGCGAGCCTTTGTATCCACGCCCGTGCAACCGGTTGTGCCGGACGTTTATGTCAGCGCCGCCAGCGACGGGACATGGCATGTCGAATTAAACTCCAACGCCTTGCCGAGGTTGCTGGTCAATCAGTCTTACGCGGCGCGGGTGGCGCGCAAAGGCGGCAATGAGACCGACAAGGCCTTTGTGACCAATTGTCTGCAAACCGCCAATTGGCTTACCAAAAGCCTCGAACAGCGCGCCAAGACGATTTTGAAGGTGTCGAGTGAGATTGTCCGCCAGCAGGATGCGTTTTTCGCGCAGGGCGTCGAGTATTTGCGGCCCCTGAACCTCAAGACGGTTGCCGCCGCCATTGCCATGCACGAATCGACCGTATCCCGCGTGACGGCCAATAAATATATGGCAACGCCGCGTGGCATGTTTGAGCTGAAATATTTCTTTTCGGCTGCCATTGACGCCCATGGCCAGGGCGAAGCGCATTCGGCGGAAGCTGTGCGCTACAAAGTGCGCCAGATGATTCAGGGCGAGAGCGCCGACAATGTGCTCTCCGATGATGCGATTGTCTCGCTGTTGCAGGAAGCGGGAATCGGCATCGCCCGGCGCACGGTCGCCAAATACCGCGAGAGCCTGCACATTCCTTCGTCGGCCGAGCGCCGACGTGAGAAGCGCGCGATGGAAACTTCCCAGCGCACCGGCCCCGCGATATATTCGGGCAATGGTTCCGGCCCCGCCACCCGCGCCACGTTGCGGGACGCCTGAAAATGTCGCTTCGCCAGTCCCGGTGCTCGGGGTAAGGATTTGAAAATGCCCAATGTCTCGCGCCGCCAGTTGCTTCAGTCCGGTGCCGGTCTGCTGGGGGGAGCGGCCATGGCCCGCTCGTCGCTCGCCTGGGGCGCAATGCCCCCCGGTTGGACGCAGACCTATGGACTCTCCACCTTCGGCGAACTGGCCGAGCCCGAGGATTTCAAGGCCTTCGCCTATGTCAATCCGGACGCGCCCAAAGGTGGCACGCTGGCCATCCAGATCACTTCGACGCAAGGCAATCAGGCCTTCGACACCTTTGATACGCTCAACATATACGTACTCAAGGGCAATGGTGCCGCCGGCATGGACGCCACCTATGATTCGCTGATGACCGGCTCCGCCGACGAGCCCACCTCCGCCTATGGCCTGATCGCCCGCGCGGTTCAGATTTCTGCCGACAAGCTCACCTATCGGTTTTTGTTGCGCCCCGAAGCGCGCTTTCACGATGACAGCAAGCTCACGGCCGAGGATGTGGCTTTCTCCCTGAACATCCTGAAAACCAAAGGCCATCCCGCCTATCGCATCATGCTCGACAAAATGGTCTCTGCCGAGGCGGACCCTGACGGCGCCGTGGTCGTGAAACTGGCCAAAGAGCGCAGCCGGGATTTGCATCTGGTGGTATCCGGAATGCCAGTCTTTTCGAAGGATTATTGGCAGGGCCGCGACTTCGAGGCCGCAACCCAGGAGCCGCCGCTTGGCTCCGGCCCTTACCGGTTTTTGCGGATGAACCCCGGCACCAGCATTGAATTTGCACGAGTCGCCGATTATTGGGCGAAGGATTTGCCAGTCAATCGCGGGCAAAACAATTTCGATGTCATTCGCTATGAATATTATCGCGAGCAGGTTGCCGGGTTTGAGGCTTTCAAGGCAGGCAAGTTGAATTACCACGAAGAATTCAGCTCCAAGGTCTGGAACACCGGCTATGATTTCCCGGCGCTGGTTCAGGGGCGCGTCAAGAGGGAAAGGGTGCATTCCGGCCGCCCGATTCCGACGCAAGGCTGGTACTTCAACACGCGTCGCGCCAAATTTGCCGATCCGCGCGTGCGTGAAGCCATTGGAATGCTGTTCGATTTTGAATGGACCAACAAGAACATCATGTTTTCCGCCTACAAGCGCCTCGTCTCCCTGTTTCAAAATCAGCCGATGATGGCCACCGGTAAACCCGGCCCGCAGGAATTGGCGCTGCTGGAGCCGTTTCGCGACAAACTTTCACCGCTGGTGTTCGAGGACGCCTATTTACCGCCAGTTTCGGACGGATCCGGCTCGGATCGCAACTGGCTGCGCCAGGCCAATGACATGTTGCTGGCCGCCGGGTGCAAGCGTCGGGGCGCGGCTTTGCTGGACCCGCAGGGACAGCCCTTTACCATCGAGTTTCTGGAATCTTCGGATGCACTGCAACCCCATACCCAGCCCTTTGAGGCCAACCTTCGCCGTCTGGGCATAGCCGCCATCAGCCGCATCGTCGATTCGTCGCAATATCAGATGCGCGTCAACAAATTCGACTTTGATGTCATCACCGTAGCCGTGGGTAGCACGACAACGCCCGGCGATGAATTGCGCAATTCGCTGGGTTCCAAAACCGCCGACACGCCGGGCTCGCGCAATTATTCTGGCATCAAGGATGTCGTAATCGACGCTTTGGTGGATCGCATCAGCCATGCCGCCAGCCGCGATGAGTTGAATGTGGCGGCGCGTGCGCTCGACCGGGTCTATCGGGTTGGGCATTTTTGGGTGCCGATGTGGTACCGCGACAATGCGCTACTGGCGTTTTGGGATGAGTTTGACCGCCCACAGCGCCAGCCGACCTATGACACCGGTGCTCCCGGAACCTGGTGGCATGATTCGGAAAAAGCCCAAAAAGCTGGCATCCCCTAAGCTTCTCCAGCCGATATGGGTGGCAGCGGCACGCCTTGGCATGTCGATTGCCCATCATGTCGCCATGAACTCGGCCCGCCCATGATCCATTGGTGGCATTAACTACTGAAACCAGTGCGATTTTTCAGTAAATTCATGAATTTTCAATTCTCGTTGTGCACATTGCGGGCATGACTCAAAAACTGCCCCGTTCGCCCCAGCCGCAATCCGACAGCATTGAAATGTTCGCGCAAGTTGCCGGGCGTTTGAGTTTGGCGTTTCAGCAATACAATATTGCGCCGATCTCGCAGATCGAACTGGTCAATGGTTCAGATGAAGACATCAACGACATTACCATTACGATAACCTCCAAGCCATTGTTTTTGCACAAAAAGACATTTCGCTTCGAGCAAATCAAAAAAGGCGAGAGCCGGGTATTGAGCCCTGTGCCGGTTGATCTGGATGCTTCGTTCCTGAGTGCGGTCACGGGCGAAGTCGCTGGCAAGATCAATATTGTGGCGCGTGCAGGCAAGGGTGAAATCGCGGCTTGTGAAATATTCTGTCACCTTGTGCCGCCGATGGATTGGCCGGGGCTGACAGGCGGGCCGGAGTTGATCGCCGGCTTTGTGCGGCCCAATGACCCCGCCGTGGCTGGCATTTTGCGCAATGCTTCGGAAAAATTGCAGCAGTCCGGACGCTCGCCGGTGCTGGATGGTTATCAATCCCACAACAAGGGCCGCACTTGGGAATTGGCGGAAGCGATCTTTGCGGCCCTCGGTGATGAGAATCTGGTGCTGTCTTTGCCCCGTCCCGATTTCGTGCGCGATGGGCAACCGGTGCGCCCGCCCAGCGAATTGCTGGCACAAAAGACCGCTGACAGCCTGGAACTGGTGCTGTTTCTGGCGGCCTGCCTGGAGCAGGCCGGGCTCGATCCATTGGTTGGGTTCAACGACGGCCATGTCTTTTGCGGCCTTTGGCTGTCGCCGGGGGACCCGTCCTTCCGGCTGGTTGCCACGGCGCAGAGCCTGCGCCCGCGCATCACCAATCATGATCTCATCCTGATTGAGACAACCATGATCACGGCCGTGCCAAAAGTGCGTTTTCGCACCGCCGCCGCCAAGGCCGCCATCATGATTGCGGAAAGCGTCGAGGCGCCGCTGGATGTCGTCGTCAATATTCGCGAGGCGCGCTATCGCGACATCACCCCGCAAGATGGCACCCTGCCGGCCCCCAGCGAGGCAGCGCGTGCGGTGAAGGAGAAGATTGTCAAGGAAAAGGCCGCCCCTGCCCCGGAGAGCAAGATTGCCGAGAAAAACAGCCGCCTTGACAAGTGGCGGCGGCAATTGGTCGATCCTGTTGCCAATAATCCGCTGCTTAATTTCAAGATGGACAAGCGCGCCGTTTCGTTGATCTGTGAAGATCCCCAGCGTCTGGAAATGGAATTGGCGCGCGGTGAAAAATTCCGCCTGTTGCCCAAGCCCAGGCTCGCGCCGGTTGCCGCCGAAGCGGACATTGATTATGCGGCGCTGGAGGCTGATGATGCCGCCGCGCGCCAGCACGCGGTGGATGCGCTGCAACGGGGCGAAATCCACGCCCATCTCAGTGACGAAGCTTTGCAGGAGCGGCTGCCGGAAATCTATGCGCAATCGCGCGAGGCCTTTGACCAAGGGCAGGGCAACAGCCTGCATCTGGCAATCGGCTTTGTGTCCTGGCGTGCGCAACCCAAGGCAGCGGCACAAAAAGCGCCACTGATCCTGATGCCCATCGATCTGGAGCGCCGCTCGGTTCGATCCGGTTTCCGGTTGGTTCGCTATGGCGAAGACGCGCGCATCAACCCGGCGCTGCTGCATATGTTGCGCCGCGATTTTGGCCTTGAGCTGGAAGATTTTGAGGACGAGTTTGTCAGCAATGCCGAAGGTTTGAACATTGCAGGCATATATGCGGCCATGCGCAAAGATCTGGCTGGCCTCAAGCAGGCCAAGCTCACCGAAGAAATTGTGCTCGCAAATGTGTCGTGCAGCCGGTTCCTGATCTGGCGCGACGCGGTTGAGCGCAGCAAGAGCGTGCGCACCAACGCGGTCGTCGCCCATTTGCTGGAAAAGAACGATCAGGATTATTCCAACGGCACGCCATTGCCTGACCCGCGCAAACTCGATGCCGAGATTGAGCCCAGCAATTTGTGGATTCCATTGGCGGCTGATGCCGCCCAGACAGCGGCCGTGGTGGCCGCCGCTTATGGACGTGATTTTATCGTCAACGGCCCGCCCGGAACCGGCGTGAGCCAGACCATTGCCAACATGATCGTCCAGCTTTTGGGCGACGGCAAATCGGTAATGTTCGTGTCGCGCAAGGCCAGCGCGCTGGCTTCGGTGCACCAGCGGCTCGGTGCGATCGGCATTGGCGCCTTCTGCTTGCGGATCGATGGCCATCATGGTCAGAAAGATTCCGTGCTGGCCCAAATGAAAGCTGCATGGGAAACCCGCGCGACGGAAGTGCCCAAAGATTGGTACGTCGCCACCTCCGACATCAAGCGCTTGCGTGAAAAATTGAACGGCGTCGCTTCCGTGTTGCACCGGCCGCATCGCAATGGCATGAGCGTGAATGATGCTGTCAGCCTTGTCATGCGGCAGAAATCGGTGCTGCCGGGGCTGGAACTCGCATTTGAAGCGGGCACGGCGCACGATGGCGACGATATGCGCCGGTTGCGTGGCCGCTGCCGCGAAATGCAGACGGCACTGGAGAGCATCGGCTCACCCGATGACAGTTGTTTCAACCAGATCGGCCGCCAGCAATGGTCGCCGCTTTGGCAAAAGGCCCTGCTGGACGCCATTGTCGATTTTGACGAGAGCGCGCAGGTGCTGGAAAATACCGGTGCGCAAGCCGCCGCCCTTTTCGATGCGCCCGCCAGTTCCCACCCCAAGCGCATTGCCCGTCTGTTGACGCTGTTCGGCCAGGCGATCATGCCAAAGGCGCGCCTCGCGGCACCGCTGCTGCGCGAGGATCATGCGCGCATTCACGACGCTTATTTCAAGTGGTCGGGCCTGCGCACACAATATTCGATGGCCAGTGCCACGCTCGCCCGCAAATACCGCGATGGCGTGTTTGAGCTCAATTTGGTGCAGTTGATGGATGATTGGCGTAAAGCCAGCGGCAAATTGCTGCTTTCAGCCAAGCACAAGCGCCGTATTTGTGACGTGCTGTCGAGCTTTACCGATACGCCGGTCACCGATGATGCCGGCACAGAGATTGCGCGGCTCATTGATCTGAAAGCCTTGCGCCAGCAGGCCAGCAGCTATGACGCGATTTTGTCCAGCATTTGCACCGGTTGGTCCGGTTTCAATTCCAGCAGCGACGAGATCGAAAGTCTGCTGGCTTGGGAAACCGCGACCCGTACCCATGCCAAAAACCTCGCGGATGCCGATTATCCGGTGAGTTACTGGCTGGATCGTGTGTTGTACGCCCTCAATGCCAGCGCTGGCGAAGCGGATTCGACCGGGTTGCTTCGCAACGCCGTCTCGTGCCTTTACCACGATTACAGGGCTTTCACGCAAGCCCATAAAGCCTTGGTCGAATTGGCCGAAACCCGCGACGAGTGGTTGGGTCTGGCGCAGGATGAAAACTGGTTGCTGGGCGCACGTCAAATGGTGGCCGATTGGCATCACGCCAGCGATGATCTTCAACGCTGGTGCCAGTGGCGCGCAGTGGCGGAGGCAGCAAGCGCCGCCGGGCTTTCGCCTTTGGTCGGCGCGTTGCAAAACGGCCGCATCTGCGCCGATGAAGTGACCAATATGTTCGAACTCGCCTATGCGCGCGGCTGGGTCATGCAAATTGTTGACCGCGAACCCCTGCTGCGCAGCTTTGTCGCCGAGCAGCATGAGGACGCCATCATGCGGTATCAAAGGCTGGATGATCGCGTCGCGGAATTGGCGCGGCAGGTGGTGGCGGGGCGTTTGTCGGGCGAAATTCCATCACGGGCCAGCGCCGCCAAAGTGCCCGAATTTGCGTTGCTGGCCAGCGAGATCGAAAAACAGTCCGGCCAAATGCCACTGCGCGAATTGTTTGCGCAAATTCCCAACGCCTTGGCCCGGCTTGCACCATGTCTCATGACCAGCCCTGAAGCCATCGCCCGCCTGTTGCCGCGCGAGGGGCGCAGCTTTGATGTGGTGATCTTTGACGAGGCCTCGCAACTGACCATGGGCGAATCGCTTGGGGCATTGTCGCGGGCTTCGCAGGTGATCGTGCTGGGCGATGATCAGCAATTGCCGCCGGTCTGCGCAGCTCAGCAAGACGCCGACCATCAGCCGGATGAAAACGACGAAGGCGTCACCAGTCTTTTGCAGGAATGCCTTGCCGGGCATTTGCCGGTTATCAACCTGCGCAACCATTACCGCAGCGCGAATGAGCGTGTTTTTGCCTTCGCCAATCGGCATTTCTACAACCATGAATTGGCGACTTTTCCGCCTAATTCCCGCCAACAGAGCGGTTTGCAATGGCTGGAAGCGACGCGGGGACAGGAGAGCGCCGGGGTCAACCGCGCCGAAGCGGAAGCTTTGGTGGCCCATCTCATCGGGCTGTTGAGCGACCCTGATTTTGTCAGCCTCGGCCAATCGATCGGTGTGGTTACTTTCACGCCAGCGCAAAAGATGTTGATCGAGCGCCTTCTGGAAAAGGAACGCCACGCATTTCCGGGGCTGGAAGCCTTTTTTGGTGACGATGTCTGCGAGCCGGTGTTCGTCAAGGACGTGCAGAATGCACAAGGTGAGGTGCGTGACATCATCTTCCTGTCCACGGTGTTTGCCCGGGATGCGAGCGGCGATGCGCCCGGCGATCTCGGTTGCCTGAGCGGGGTTTATGGCAGCCAGTACCTGAACGTCGCCGTCTCGCGCGCGCGTCGGCAAATGATTGTCGTCAGCTCGCTGAAACCGGCGGATCTCAAGGACATGGAAGCACCGGCCGCCGCCTTGCTCGCAGCCTTCTTGCAAGAAGCGCAAGCCCAACCGGTCGATGCCTATCTTGCCAACCAACTCGAGCTGGCTGATTCGGATCGTGCCTTTGAAGATATCGTACAAAAGGCACTCGAAGCAAAGGGCTGGCTGGTGCATCCGCGCCTTGGTGATTCGCATCAGCGCGTCTCGCTCGCCATCGTTCATCCCGATCAGCCGGGCGAATATCTGGCTGGCATTGATTGCGACAGCGTGCGTTTTGCGGCGACCAGCAATGCCCGGCAGCGCGACCATTTACGGGCGCTGACCATGCGCGAACGTGGCTGGAACCTGCACCGGGTGTGGGCTCCCGACTGGTGGATCAACGCCGATCGCGCCCTCGCTCGACTGCATGGCCAGCTTGAACATGATCTGGCCGAATCGCGTCTGCCACCCGAAGAGCGCAAGAAGGCCCATGTGGAGCCACGCCCGCATGCAGAAGCCATGAAACTGGTGATGGATGAAGAGCCCGTGGCAATCTCGCCAATGCCCGCTTCGGCCATGGTTGATGCGGCGCGCGGCGAGGAAAGCCGCGTCTTGGCAGAGGTCAAGTCTGCCGCCCCGGTGGCTGCGGAGCAGACCCGTTATCAGGTGGCCGATTTTGCCGAAATTGGCATTGTCATCAACCGCGCCGCCTTTTACGAACCGGGCTACCTGCCTGTGCTGCGTGCGATGGTGCAGCATGTCATTGCGGTGGAAGGGCCGGTTTTTGCCGATTTGCTGGTGCATCGCATCGCCCGGGCCCATTATTTTGCCCGTGCCACGGATCGTATCCGCGACACTGTCCTTGCGGCGGTTGACAATGGCCTGCCGCAAAGCGTCGAGGATGGACGCAAGATCTACTGGAAATCGGGTGCCAATATCTCGGCCATGCCGGAATTTCGCGCCTCGCTCACCCAGGAGCGTGAATTTCTCGACATCCCGCTGCCTGAATTGGCGGCGCGGGTCCGCCGTTTGCTGAGTAGTGGTGCCAGCCATTCGATGATCATGCAGGAGATGGGCAAAGAATTGCGCCTGACCCCCATGAACAACACGGCGCGGGATCGTCTCGGGCAGGCCATTCGCCTCGCCCAGTTTGCTGGCGCCGCCGCCTGAGGGTTCGGGCGGTCGGCACCAGGGTCAGCAGCACCGGCCGGCGGAATGGCCGCCGGGCCTAATTTCCCAGAAGACGATCCAGAAGGTTGCGGTCCTTGTTGGACAGGCTGTTGACATCCTCGCCATTGTCCTGCCGCGCACTGGCTCCTGCATGGTTGATCGTCAGCGGTGCGCCGGGTTGGGTTGGGGCGTGCGGCACAAATTTTGCGGCAGCCTGGCTTGCGTCGGTCATGTCATCGGGCGGATCGATGGCATCACCCGGCGGATTGGTCTGGCCATTGCCTGCCCATATGCCATAGGGCAATTGCGTGGGCGGCACATTCTGCAGCGCTGCCTGCATGTAATTATGCCAGATGAGCGCTGGCAATGAACCGCCGGTTACGCCGCGCATCGGTGAGTTGTCGTCATTGCCAACCCACACCCCGGTTATCAACTGGCTTGAATAGCCGATGAACCAGGCATCGTGGAAATTCTGGCTGGTGCCGGTCTTGCCGGCAATCTGCCAAGCCGGCAATTGCGCGCGCCGCGCCGTGCCCGCCCGCACAACCTGCGTCATCATATCGTTCATCATCGCTACATTTTGCGGTGCCACCACCCGGCCAAGATCCGCTCCCTTGAAGCGGTACAGCACTTTGCCATCCGTGGTATGAACATCCTTGATGATATGCGGCAGCACGGCAATGCCGCCATTGGCGAAGGGCGCATAGGCCGAAACCAGTTCCAGCGGTGTCACTTCCGAAGTGCCCAGCGCGATGGAAGCGTTGGGCTGCAATTGTGACAATATGCCGAGCCGGTGCGCCGTCTGGATGACCGCCCGCGGCCCAAATTCCAGTGCCAGCCGCACCGAGACGGTATTGATGGATTGTGCCAATGCGTGCCGCAACGTTACGTCGCCTTCAAAATGCTTTTCAAAATCGGACGGCTTCCACCCGCGCACATTTATCGGCGCATCCTTGCGATAGGTATCGGGCGTCAACCCGCCTTCAATTGCCGTGAGATAGACAAACGGCTTGAACGACGAACCCGGCTGGCGTTTGGCCGAGACGGCCCGGTTAAACTGACTGTCCGCATAGGAAACGCCGCCCACCAGCGATACAATCGAGCCATCGGGCTTCATCGCAACCATCGCCCCTTGTGAGATATGCAACTTGGCTCCCACTTTGGCGACATTCGCTTCCAGCGTGGTTTCGGCAATATGCTGCAGATTGGGGTTGATGGTGGTGTCGACGACGATATCCTGCGTGATCGACGAGATTTGGTCGCTCAGGGCATCCATCACGTAATCGGCAGCATAATTGACGCCGCTGCCGCTTTTGTCCTGCACGACATGGACATTCTGCGCCAGCGCCACCTGCGCCATGGCCTCTGAAATCAAATGTTGCTGCGCCATGGCGGCGACGACAATCGCCGCCCGATCTGTCGCCGCATGCAGGTTGTGGTTGGGTGCAAGACGGGTCGGCGCTTTCATCAGGCCGGCCAGCATCGCCGATTCTGCCAGCGTCACATCGCGGGCGCTATGCCCGAAATATTTCTGCGCCGCCGCCTCGACACCAAATGCACCCGAGCCAAAATAGACTCGGTTGAGGTAAAGCTCCAGAATCTGGCTTTTGGTGTATTTATGCTCCAGCCAAAGCGCCAGAATGGCTTCCTCGACCTTGCGTGACAGGGTGCGCTCCTGCGTTAAAAACAGGTTTTTGGCCAATTGCTGTGTCAGCGTCGAGCCGCCCTGCAACCCGCCGTGACCGGTCAGGTCGCGGAATATCGCGCGGGCGATGCCCACCGGATCAATGCCAAAATGCGAATAAAACCGCCGATCCTCGATCGCGACAAAGGCATTGGGCAGATAGGGTGGCAATTCGTTGAGATGCACGGCCGCCCCGCCCGAATCGCCGCGATTGGTTAACAACACACCATTCGAGCCCAGAATGGAAATGTTTGGCGGCCGCTTGGGAATCGCCAACTGGTCAATCGGCGGTAATTTGGTGCTGTAATAGGCAAAGACCCCTGCCGCGCCGATCATGCCCCAGACCGCCAGCACAAAACTCCAATAAAACAGCCGGCCAATCCATGAGCGATGCTTGCGGCTGCGCCTGGCGTTTTTGGCAGCAGGCTTTTTTGGAGAGGTTTTCCTCGGCGGCGGGTCGTCACGCGTGGCGCGCAACTCGTCGTCGCGGCCGGCAGGGGCTTTGCCCTCGCCAAACCACGGTTCTTGCCGATCTGAGCTGCCTGAGCTTTTACGCCGCATTACATCCCCGCTCGCCACCATGGCCTTAAAACACTTTAAACACGGCAGTTTAAGGGCTGGTTAAGTCTATTAAACCCAATGGGCCTTGGAAAACCACAAAATAGGTCGGTTTGCCGCTTGAGTTTTGGTCACAATATCTGCAATGTCGCAAGTCATTTTGCGTGAATTGTCTGGATCAGAAGTATGAAAGTCACTCTTGAGCGCTCGGCCCTTGTCAAGGCGCTGGGCCATGTCCACCGTGTTGTCGAAAAGCGCAACACCATACCGATTTTGTCCAACGTATTGATTCGCGCTTCGGGCAAAGCCCTGTTTTTGCGCGCCACGGATCTCGATCTCGAGGTTACCGAGAGCATCCCGGCCGACGTCAGCATGGAGGGCGGCACCACTTTGCCCGCCCACACATTCTACGACATCGTCCGCAAATTACCCGATGGCGCGCAGATTTCGCTCGAAACCATGGGCGATGGCGGCCAGCTTTTGCTGCGTGCCGGACGCTCTCGCTTCAACCTGCAATCCCTGCCCGAGAGCGACTTTCCGGATCTTACCGCCGGAGAATTGTCGCACCGCTTCAATCTGTCGGCCAATGATCTCAAAAAAATGATCGAGCAAACCCAGTTTGCGATCTCCAAAGAGGAAACCCGTTATTATCTCAACGGCATTTTCATGCACACGACCGAAGTCGATGGTCATATGATGTTGCGGGCGGTTGCCACCGATGGCCACCGCCTGGCCCGCGTCGAATTACCGGCTCCGCAAGGTTCATCCGGTATGCCGGGCATCATTCTGCCGCGCAAGGCGGTAAGCGAAGTGCAGAAGCTGGTGGAAGATGGCTCCACCGAAGTGCTGGTCGAGATTTCGCCCACCAAGATGCGCTTCACCTTCAATGATGTGATTCTGACGTCCAAACTCATTGATGGCACTTTCCCCGACTATAACCGGGTGATTCCGGCCGGTAACAACAAGCGCCTGGTGGTGGATCGCGCCCCGTTTGCGGCAGCCGTGGACCGCGTTTCGACCATTTCTTCCGAGCGTGGCCGCGCCGTCAAACTGGCAATTGGCGATAACAAGCTCACGCTCTCGGTGACCAATCCCGAATCGGGCTCGGCCAGTGAGGAACTGGAAGTTGACTATGATTCGACACCGCTCGAAATCGGCTTCAATGCGGGTTATCTGATGGATATACTGACGCAACTGGTGGGTGACACGGCTTTGTTCAAGCTCAATGACGCCGGTTCGCCAACGCTGGTTCTCGATCGCGATGGTGCGGCTGCCCTCTATGTCCTGATGCCGATGCGGGTGTAACCCGCTGCAAGGAGCGCCAATGTCCAGCGCTCCGGCCATCACGCGCCTGAATCTCACGGATTTTCGTTCCTATGCCGCGCTCGATTTGACGGTCAATGGGAGGGTCATCGTGCTCACCGGTGAAAATGGCGCCGGCAAAACCAATGTTCTGGAAGCTTTGTCGTTGCTGACACAAGGCCGCGGCATGCGCCGCGTCGACCCGGCGGAATGCGTCCGGTCGAACGGGGCCGGGGGTTGGGCCATTTCAGCGGCCTTGTGGCGCGATGATTTTGAAACGCAGCTGGGCACCGGTCTGGAGCCGCCCGACGCGCAGGGCATTCGCGCCCGCCGCTTTCGCATTGACCGCGCGCCGGTGCCATCCGTGCGTGCCTTTGCTGACCATTTGCGCATCGTCTGGCTGACCCCAGCCATGGATGGCTTGTTCACCGGCCCCCCCAATGAACGTCGGCGTTTTCTCGACCGGCTGGTTCTGGCGGTCGATGCCGGCCATGGCACGCGCGTCAATGCGCTGGAGCGGGCGCTGCGCAACCGCAACCGCTTGCTGGAGGAGGGCGGGCGCGAGCGCGCCTGGCTCGACGCCTGCGAGCGTGAACTGGCGGAAATCGCCTTGGCCGTGGCCGCCGCCCGCTGCGAGACCGTGCGCAAATTGCAGCAATTGATGGACGCCAACCATGACGCGACCTCGCCATTTCCCTGGGCGGAACTGACGCTGGATGGCTGGCTGGAGCGACAATTGCCTGAAACCTCGGCGCTGGCGCTGGAGGACCTCTATGTCGCGGCTTTGCGGGACAATCGCGGGCGGGACAGTGCCGCCGGGCGCACTTTGCTCGGCCCCCATACCAGCGATCTCATCGTCCACCACGGCCCCAAGGCCATTGCCGCCGCAAAAGCCTCGACGGGGGAGCAAAAGGCCCTGCTCACCGGCCTCGTGCTCGCCCATGCCCGGCTTGTCGGCGAGTTGAGCGGCCTGCCGCCGCTGCTGTTGCTGGACGAAATTGCCGCCCATTTTGACCCCATCCGCCGCCAGGCCCTTTTCGAGCAGGTTCTGGCCATGTCATCGCAGGTTTGGCTCACCGGTGCCAATGCGCAGGATTTTGCGGGGCTGGCCAATCGTGCTAGTATCTATAGCGTTGAAGGGGGGCAAATTCGGCCCTTGCCGGAATGAAGCTCCAGCAAATTCCGTCTCGCAACCAGATGTGACGAGCATCCGTGTTTGCTGTATAATGAAATTATAAATCATAGACTTGCGCGGCTCGCGCCTGAAATGGAAAGCTTTTGAATAATGTCCGAACCACAAAATCCTTCACCAGCTAAAGGCGGCGAAGGCCCGGAAGAATATGGTGCCGATTCGATCAAGGTTTTGCGCGGCCTTGATGCGGTGCGTAAACGCCCCGGCATGTATATCGGGGACACGGACGACGGCTCCGGCTTGCATCACATGGTTTATGAAGTTGTGGATAATGCCATTGACGAGGCGCTGGCAGGTCATGCCACCCATGTCACAGTTACCCTCAATGCCAATGGCTCGGTCACAGTGACCGACAATGGTCGCGGCATTCCCACCGGTATCCATGAGGAGGAAGGTGTTTCTGCGGCTGAAGTTATCATGACGCAATTGCACGCGGGCGGTAAATTCGACCAGAATTCCTACAAGGTTTCGGGCGGTCTGCACGGCGTCGGTGTTTCGGTCGTCAACGCTTTGTCCACGCGGCTGATCCTGCGCATCTGGCGCGATGGCCTGGAGCATCATGTGGAATTTGCGCATGGCGATGTTGTCGAGCATTTGAAGGTTGTCGGCCCCGCCCCCATGGAGAATGGCAAGCCCAAGCGGGGCACGGAGGTGACATTCACGCCCTCGCAGGCCACTTTCACCATGGTCGAATTCACTTACGCAACCATTGAGCATCGCCTGCGCGAATTGGCCTTCCTCAATTCGGGTGTGCGCATCCTGCTCACCGACGCGCGTCATGCGGAGGTCAAGAGCGAGGAATTGTTTTATGAGGGTGGGCTTGAAGCCTTTGCCCGCTATCTCGACCGTGCCAAGACCGCATTGCTCGCCAAGCCGATCATGGTGAAAGGCGAGCGCGAAAACATCGTCGTTGAGGTCGCGCTGTGGTGGAACGACAGCTATCATGAAAATGTGCTGGTATTCACCAACAACATTCCGCAACGCGACGGGGGCACGCATCTGGCTGGTTTTCGTGCCGCTTTGACACGCCAGATCACCGGTTACGCGGAACGCTCCGGCCTGACCAAGCGCGAGAAGGTCGACCTCACCGGCGATGATTGCCGCGAGGGCCTTACCGCCGTGGTTTCAGTCAAGGTGCCGGACCCGAAATTCTCGTCGCAGACCAAGGACAAGCTGGTTTCCTCCGAAGTGCGCCCGGTGGTGGAGGGCGTTGTCAATGAAATGCTGGGCGTATGGCTCGAGGAGCATCCCAGCGAAGCCAAGATTGTCGCCGGCAAGGTGGTGGAAGCCGCCGCCGCGCGTGAGGCGGCCCGCAAGGCCCGCGAACTCACCCGCCGCAAGGGCGCGCTGGATGTCGCCAATCTGCCCGGCAAACTTGCCGATTGTCAGGAGCGCGACCCCGCCAAATCCGAATTGTTTCTGGTCGAGGGTGATTCGGCCGGTGGATCCGCCAAACAGGGCCGTAACCGCGAATTTCAGGCGGTGCTGCCGCTGCGTGGCAAGATCCTCAACGTCGAGCGCGCCCGCTTTGACAAGATGCTGGGTTCCGAGCAGATCGGCACGCTGATCACGGCGCTCGGCACCGGCATTGGCCGGGATGATTTCAACGCGGACAAGCTGCGTTACCACAAGATCATCATCATGACCGATGCCGATGTCGACGGCTCGCATATCCGCACCTTGTTGCTCACCTTCTTCTTCCGGCAAATGCGCGAGCTTATTGATCGCGGCCACCTCTACATTGCCCAACCGCCGCTTTACAAAGCCAAGCGCGGCACCTCCGAGCAATATTTGAAGGACGAGCGCGCCCGCGAGGATTATCTGATTACCCACGGCACCGAAGGCGCCGTGCTGCGGCTGGCCGATGGCGAGGAGCGCGCCGGCATGGATTTGCGCGCCCTGATCGAGGAAGCGCGGCTGGTGCGCCAGATTTTGGCCAATTTGCACAGCCGTTATCATCGGGTTGCCGTTGAACAGGCGGCGATTGCCGGTGCGCTCAAGCCAATCAGCGATCCGGAACAGGCTTTGCCGCTGGCCCAATTGGTGGCCACGCGCCTTGACGAGTTGGCGGATGAAAGCGAGCGTGGCTGGGAGGGCCGGGTGGAGAACCTTGGCTACCAGTTCAACCGCACGGTGCGCGGCGTGCGCCAGTTGGTGACGCTCGACGCCGGTTTGCTGGCTTCGGCGGAAAGCCGCAAGCTGGACGAACACGCCGACTCACTGCGTGCCATTTACAGCCTGCCGGCGCTACTGGTGCGGAAAGGCGAAGAAAAGCAGGCCGCCGGCCCGACGCAATTGCTCGATGCGGTGATGGCAGCCGGGCAAAAAGGCATAAGCCAGATGCAGCGCTACAAAGGCCTTGGCGAAATGAACCCCGAGCAATTGTGGGAAACCACGCTCGACCGCAACGCCCGCACCCTGATTCAGGTGAAAATACGCGAAGGCGATGACGCCGACGACATTTTCGTGAAACTCATGGGCGATGTGGTCGAACCCCGCCGCGAATTCATCCAGGACAACGCGCTCAGCGTGGCGAATCTGGACGTGTGAGGGGGGCTACACCCCCGCCTCTGCCTCGGCCCAGATTTTCATCAACTGATGGGCAATGGCCATCGGGGGCGGGCAGGTCAGGGCTTGCTCATGGGTGTTGTTCAGGAGCGCCAGCGCTTCGGCGCGGCTGAACCAGCGCGCGTCTTCAAGTTCGTCATGATCGATTTTCAACGCCGTTTCCGCCACTTCGGCAAAGCAGCCGATCATCAGCGAGGCCGGAAACGGCCATGTCTGGCTGGATATGTAGCGCACCCGGCCAGCCCGCACACCCGCTTCCTCCAGCAGTTCGCGCCGCACGGAATCCTCGATGGTTTCGCCCGGCTCCAGAAAGCCCGCGAGGCAGGAATACATGCCCGGCGGAAACCGTGGCTGACGCCCTAACAGGCACGCATCGCCGTGCACGGCCAGCATGATCACCACCGGGTCCGTGCGCGGAAAATGGTGCGTGCCGCAAGCATCGCATTCGCGCCGCCACCCCGCCGCCGCCATCCGCGTCGGCTGCCCGCATTTGCTGCAGAACCGATGGGTCTTGTGCCAATGCAGCACGCTTTTGGCTTGCGCCAACACGCCCAGAAGCGCCGGTGGCAGCAAGCCTTGCGTAATAAGTTTGCGCAAATCGACCGCCACCAGCCCGTGCTGGGGCCATTCAACCGATTCCGCGTCTTCGATCAGCGTCACAAACACCGGATCCTGATCGTCCAGCCCCAGAAAAACCGTCTCGCGATGGGCACCCACCGCGCCAAGCCGCTCAAGGGCAAAGCCAAGTGGAAATAGCGGCTCATTGGACGCGCTTTCATTGGGTAACAATGGCAGATCGCCCGCCAGTAGCAGGGTTCTGGCGCGCGGGTGCTGTAAAAGGCTTTGGATGAATGGGCCATCGTCGCGCCGCTCCGAAAGGCGGTTGAGATGATTGCGGGAAAAGCCATTCCGGGCCGACGCATCAAGTTTCCACAAGTTCATGCCACGCCCCGCATTGCCGGTTGAATCACAAGTTCACGAATGTCGGCAATGCCAAGCGGGGCGTGGGTCGCGGCCATCACAATGCCGCCGCTCGCCAGATGCTCGCGCACCACATCGGCAAACAAGGCCTGCGAACTGGTATCAAGCGCGGTCGTTGGCTCGTCGAGAAGCCAGATCGGCCGCCGCGCCACCAAAAGCCGGGCCAGCGCCACCCGTCGTTTTTGTCCGGCCGAGAGAAAGCCGAACGGAAACTCGCCGACCTGCGGCAGACCGAATCTGGCCAGCGCCGCATCGGGTGCCAAGCCGCCGCCGCCCAGCATATGCGCCCAAAAATCGAGATTTTCATAGGCGGTGAGCGCGCTCTTCATGCCATCGGCATGGCCCAGATAATGCGCCGAGGTGGCAATTAGCGCGTCCGCTTCAAGGCCCTCGCAAGTGAGGCGCCCCGAAGCCAGCGGCAAGAACCCGGCAATGGCCCGCAACAAGGTTGATTTGCCAGCGCCATTGGGCCCGAGCACCGCCATGGCCTCGCCTTGCTCAAGGGAGAAAGAAATCTCGTGCACGATAGGCCGGCCCGAGCGTTCGATCGAGACTTTGTCGGCGATCAGGCGAAGCTTCGGCACAAGGGTCGTCAAAGAGCAAATCCGGTCTGAGAATCGAGGCCACCATACTGCAATTGCGGCTTTCTGCCACTAGGCAAAAGCCATTTCAAGCTTCCTTCGTCGCGCCCAGCGCCCATGCACAAAATTTAATCAAGGCGGTCAATTATTGTCTTTTTGCGGCAATTATTGTTCAGTCATGCAAAATCGCAGGGCAAGCATCCACTTTTTGGGAGCCTCTTCGCCCCTTTGCTTATTGCACTGCCACAAAAGCCGGTGTAACGGCAATTCATTCGTATTTCGTTGCCCCGATTCCAAAGCACAAAAAAGGAATGGTCATGGCCTCTCTCGATAGTTTCAAAAGTCTCAAAAAGCTCAAGGTCGGGGCCAAAACCTACCATTATTATTCTTTGAAGGCCGCCGAGAAGAATGGCCTCAAGGGAATCAGCAAACTGCCCTTCTCGATGAAGGTGCTGCTGGAGAACCTGTTGCGCTTCGAGGATGGCCGCTCGGTCACGAAAAAAGATATTGAGGGCGTTGCGGCCTGGCTGGTCAACAAGGGCAAGGCCGAAACCGAAATCGCCTTCCGTCCCGCCCGCGTGCTGATGCAGGATTTCACCGGCGTGCCGGCTGTTGTCGATCTGGCGGCGATGCGCGATGCCATGATCAAGCTGAAGGGCGATCCGCAAAAGATCAACCCGCTGGTGCCCGTGGATCTGGTGATCGACCATTCGGTGATCGTCGATGAGTTTGGCAATGCCAAATCCCTCAAGAAGAATGTTGAACTCGAATACGAGCGCAATGGCGAGCGTTACCGCTTCCTGCGCTGGGGTCAGAGCGCTTTCAATAATTTCCGCGTTGTGCCGCCCGGCACTGGTATTTGCCATCAGGTCAATCTGGAATATCTGGCGCAGACCGTCTGGACCGCCCGCCAGAAGATCAAGGTCAAAGGCAAGACCGTCAGCGCCGAATTCGCCTATCCCGATACGCTGGTGGGCACCGATTCGCACACCACCATGGTCAACGGTCTCGCCGTGCTGGGTTGGGGCGTGGGTGGCATTGAGGCAGAAGCCGCGATGCTCGGCCAGCCGCAAAGCATGTTGTTGCCCGAAGTGGTTGGTTTCCGCTTGACCGGCAAGCTCAAGGAAGGGCGCACCGCCACCGATCTGGTGCTGACCGTCACCCAGATGCTGCGCAAGCTCGGTGTCGTGGGCAAGTTCGTGGAGTTTTACGGCCCCGGCCTCGCCGGACTGACCCTTGCAGACCGCGCCACCATCGCCAATATGGCACCCGAATATGGTGCGACCTGTGGTTTCTTCCCGATTGACGAGGAAACCCTGCGTTATCTCAAGACCACCGGCCGCAGCCCGGCGCGCATCGCGCTGGTCGAGGCCTATGCCAAGGCGCAGGGCCTGTTTCGCACCGCGCGCGCCGCCGACCCCGTGGTCAGCGCCGAGCTTTCACTGGACTTGGGCGAAGTCGTGGCATCACTCGCCGGGCCAAAGCGCCCGCAAGATCGGGTGCGGCTTGAAGATGCCAAAGCCAATTTCGCCAGTGCACTGGCGGGTGAATTCAAA
Organism: Hyphomicrobiales bacterium; assembly: GCA_019075865.1. Taxonomy (GTDB): domain Bacteria; phylum Pseudomonadota; class Alphaproteobacteria; order Rhizobiales; family Beijerinckiaceae; genus REEB77. Next base: position 136,844 of record JAGXAN010000009.1, read on the forward strand.
AAGCCGGGCGAAGGCGACAAGCGTGTTGCTGTCAGCGGCCAAAAGTTCGATCTGGGCCATGGCGACGTGGTCATCGCCGCCATTACCTCCTGCACCAACACCTCCAACCCGAGTGTCATGTTGGCGGCCGGCCTTCTGGCCCGCAATGCCAACAAATATGGCATAACCGTCAAGCCATGGGTGAAGACCTCGCTGGCACCCGGAAGCCAGGTTGTCACGCAATATCTCGACAATTCCGGCCTGCAGAAAGATCTCGACAAGCTCGGCTTTAATCTGGTCGGCTATGGCTGCACCACCTGCATCGGCAATTCCGGCCCGCTCGATCCGGAAGTGTCGGAAACCATTAACAAGAATGATATTGTCGCGGGTGCCGTTATCTCCGGCAATCGCAACTTTGAAGGCCGCGTCCATCCGGATGTGAAGGCCAATTATCTGGCCTCGCCGCCACTGGTGGTTGCCTATGCGCTGGCTGGGTCGATCAATATCGATCTGTCCAAGGAGCCGCTTGGCCATGATGCCATGGGCAAGCCGGTTTACCTCGAAAATATCTGGCCGACCTCCAAGGAAATTGCCGCTTTCTCCAAAAAGAATGTCACGCGCGCCATTTTCAAGGAGCGCTATGCCAATGTGTTTGCCGGCGATAATCACTGGCGCAAGATCAGCGTTTCCGGCGGCCAGACCTATGGATGGGAGCGCACCTCGACCTATGTGCAAAACCCGCCCTATTTCGAAGGCATGACCAAAAAGCCTGAGCCGCTGACCGATATTGTCGGCGCGCGCATCCTGTCATTGTTCCTCGACTCCATCACTACCGACCACATTTCGCCGGCCGGTTCGATCAAGGCCGATAGCCCGGCTGGACATTACCTGCGCGACAATCAGGTGCGTTCGGTGGATTTCAACCAATATGGCACCCGTCGCGGCAACCATGAAGTGATGATGCGCGGCACTTTTGCCAATATCCGCATCCGCAACCAGATGCTGCGCGATGCCAATGGCAATGTCGCCGAAGGCGGCTTTTCGATGCATTTCCCCTCGCGCGAGAAAATGGCGATCTACGATGTCGCCATGCGCTACAAGAGCGAGAATGTGCCGTTGGTGGTGTTCGCCGGCAAGGAATACGGCACGGGTTCCTCGCGTGACTGGGCGGCCAAAGGCACGCGCCTCTTGGGCGTGCGGGCGGTTATTGCGCAAAGCTTCGAGCGTATCCACCGCTCCAATCTGGTCGGCATGGGCGTGTTGCCGCTCACATTCGAGCCCGGCACATCCTGGGAAACCCTCAAGCTTAAGGGCGATGAAGTGGTGACCATCCATGGGATTGGCGAGGGCCTGAAGCCGCGCCAGAAAATGATGGCCAAAATCACCAGCGAAGGCAAAACCATCGACGTGCCGCTGCTCTGCCGTATCGATACGCTGGATGAGCTCGAATATTTCCGCAACGGCGGCATTTTGCAATACGTGCTGCGTCAACTCGCTGGCTAAGGCCAGCGCCGGGCTTAGAGACCGGCCTTATCTGCCAGGAAATTGCGCCCGTGGCCCCAAAGGCTGCGGGCGATTTCTTTGGGTGCTAGCGTCCCATGTTGAAATATTCGGCATTGGGGCGCATGTCCACTGCCGCCGCCATGCGGTTGGACATGGAGAAAAAGCTGGCAACCGCTGCAATGTCCCAGATATCGCGCTCGCTGAAGCCATGCGCCCGCAAAGCCGCGCGGTCATCCTCGTCGATGGCGTAGGATGTCAGCGCCACCTTGACCGCGAAATCCAGCATTTCCCGCTGGCGGGGTGGCAGTGCCACCGCCCGGTAATTGATGGCCAGCGTATCGCCGAGGGCCGGGTTGCCCGACATCACCCGCACCGCCGCGCCATGCGCGATAATGCAATAGAAACAGCTGTTTTGCGCCGAAACCGCGACGGCGATCATCTCCCGTTCGAGCTTGCTCAAGCCGGAAGGCGCCAGCATCAGATCATTGTAAAAGGCGGCAAAGGCTTCCAGTTTGGCATTGTCATGCGCATAGGCGCGCAAGACATTGGGCACGAAGCCAATTTTTTCCACGCATTTATCGAAATAGGCGCGCATCTGTGGCGAAAGTTCCGCCTCGCGCAAATCCAGTGCCACCGGGTTATCATCGACCTTCAGCATGCACGCCTCCTGTTGGATGATGCATAATGCCGCTTTTTCAGCAAATTGTCGCTGAAAATCGATGGCGGACCGGCGCTCTCATCGTCGCATCCCTAAATGCTGGGGTCCTGCAGCGCGCGCAGCCGCAGCATTTGCGAACCATCGCCCTGCGGCATGGTTTGCGACATGCCGCCTGCCGTTGCGCCGCCGCCGGGCATGGCTGCTGCCCCGCCCGGCCCGGCATAAGCCTCGGGTGGCAGGTCGAATTTGGCAGCCGGTGGTGCGACAATCCGGTTGGCATAGGCGGGCACCATGCCCTGGCCATTGGCGGGTTGGCCATATCCGGGCGTCAATTGCGGCTGAAGCGCCGGCTGCATCTGTACCTGGACTGGCTGCACGCTGGCTGGCTGCGCCGCGGGTTTGGCCGCCGTGCGCTCGCGATAGGGCTGCAAATGCAGCTTCTTGTGCTCGTTGGCGATGCGCACCTTGCGGCGCGGCCGTGCTTGCATCGGTTCGGCCATCCGCACATTCTCATGGGGCATTTGATAGCCGGAAAATTCGCCGCCAATCAGCGCCGTATTGGGCTGAAGCGATTGCGTGCGAAGGCCGGTGCCGACGCCCAGCCCCGGATGCCAGAGCACCGGAAGCCCGATGCCGTCACTGCCAGCCAGCGAAAGATCGTTGATTAAGCCAGCCAATTGATCTGCGCTGACCCCGCGCCGGCAAAGCTGAATGCGCAGGGATACAGGCTGGCGCGGTGAAACGAGGCCGCGCACCAGCGATGTCGACTGGTCGTTGTTGGCATGGCCAAAATCATCAATCCACTGCCAGGCGTAAACGCAGCGGTCGCCATCGCGCGCCGTGCCAGCCGCCATGCCATAGGGGCCGTATTGATTGCGCAGCAATACCGGCACGATCTTCATATCCATACCGGGGAACCGCGTTTGCAATTCATTGGCTATGGTGACGTCGTCGGTATGGGCCAGCGTAATCAGGTGGTTGCGGATCACCGCGCCTTCCGGCTGCACTTCCACGGAAATATCAATGCCATTATTGCCACGGCCATGGTTTCCGCCAGCCAGCACGATTTTTTGCGAGACGCCATTGTCAAAGCGCTCTTCATCCACCTCCACAACCTGCCCGATCGAAGCTGGCAGGCTTGCCAGCGCATAATTGCCGGAAATTCGGGTCACCAGAGACTGGTTGGGTCGGAACAAGGCTTGAGAAGCGGCGCTTTCATGAACGTCGAATACATTGGAGGCACAGCCGCCGAGGCTGAGAGCCAGCCCGCACAGCATGAGTTTGCCAAGGTTGCGCATATCAATGTGTTCCTGATCCCAAGCGATTGTTCACTTCACCCAAACCGCGCTGGCTTTCGGGTGTCGACATTTGATGGTCTAGCGCCTCGAAAAGTCGCTTGGCTTCATCTAAACGAACCAGGTTAAAATATGACCAACCGCGAATGATCGAGAGATCGCGGGTCTCGGGGGTAAGCGCGCGCCGCTGGTCGAGATAGGCGAGGCACTGGCGGTAGTGCGCTTGTTTGTATGAATTGGTGGCTTGCATCCCCAAAACGCCAGTTTGAATGTCAAATTGCTGTTTCCGGGTCAAAACGCCCGAATTGGCAATTTCGATCGCTGTGCCGAGCAAACCGCTCTGCAAGCTGGCCAGCGCCTTGCCAAAGGCCGCCTCGGAACCATTGCGCCCACCCGCTGCTGCGGCGCGGCCAAAGGCAATGCTGGCTTCCTGCGGGCGTTGCTGATTGTAAAGGCACCAGCCTTCGGCCAGAGCATTGCCAGCGCCGCAATTTTGCGATCCGGCGGCCACCTTGCGCCGGGGCTTACGCTCGAATTTCCGGCGGGCGCGGGGCTTTTCCTCGCTGGGGGCTGCGGCTGCCTTGGGCGCGGGTGCCGCGACGGCGGCACGCGGCTGCTCGGTCTGCTGCACCGGTTCGACCAGGGCGGAAGTTGGCAGGCCATAGCTCACCTTCTGGCCAAGTGCTGGTTGAACAAGTGCTGGTTGAACGAGGGCGGGTTGAGCGGCTGAAGGTTGCGCGGCTAAAGGCTGCGTGGTGGCAGGCAAGCCAGATTGCAGCCCGCTTTGTTGCGGGGTGAGCAGCGGCAGATTATCGCCGGGGTTGTCAACGGGCGCGTAGGGGTTGACGGTGGCCTTGGGCGGCACAAAGCGCAAGACCTCCTGCGTCTCGCCCTTGTGCGCGCGGTCGGGCTCGCGCACTTTCATCAATACATAGCCATTGTTCTGGTAGGGCATGGCGGCCGCACCAAATACCCGGCGCGTCAACAGGGGCCATGGCCCCTTGAAGGGCTCGGGCGCAAAGGCGCTGACCAGCGCCGGCGGATAGCTGTTGGCCGGAATGGTTCCCGGCATTGGCTGCGCCGTCGGCATCACGCGCAGCGGATTTTGCGGGTCAACCATGGTCGGTAAAATCTGCGCATCGAACAGCGGCTGCTGCCAGGCCTCGCCATGATAATTGGCTTCCAGAATGCGCGGCGGGGCTCCGGTCGGGCTTGGTACGATACCCCAGGTGTAACGGTGCAGCGGATCGTGGATGGTATTGGGATAATTGGGTGCCATGCCGACCGGATAGGCCAGCGTTGGCTCCGAGATGGACTGCGGATTGACCGGCATGGCCGGCGACTGCGCGGTGAATGCGCTGGCGTCAAACGCGGCCATCGGCGCTTCCGCTGCCTGTTCGCACGGCGGCGGCGTGGTATAGTGGTCAGATGGGAATACCAGCCCCACGACCGATGGGAACATTCCGTCGTAGCGGTTGACGGTTTCGATAAAATGCGCGCGATCACCGAGGCGCAAATAGGTTAGCGCAAGGCCCTTGATCGTGGCTTCTTTGGGATACCATGCCGCTGCCCGCTGAAACCACTCCAGCGCCACCGGGTATTGGCAGGAATTATAGGCATACCATGCCAGACCCTGCGCCCCGGTTCCCGAAGCGGAACTGGACGTCACCTGCGCATAACGAGCCAATTGTTCGGTGTCTATATAAGAAGGGATCGACTTGGTGAGATCATTGCCAAGCAGGTCGATGTATAAAATTGCATTGGTTGGATCAAACCGGCTCCACGCATAGGCAACCTCCTCCGCGTCGCGGGTTTTGCCCAATTGTGCCAGCGTCAGGGCAAGGCCATGCGCCACAATGCTGTCGCCTTTGTTGGCAATCGCGAGCTTGAACCAGATCAGAGCCGAAGTGAAATCTTTCTTCTTGTAATCATACCAGCCAATCAGCGCCATTTGGCTGGGGTCGATCTCCTTCTTCACATAGGCGGCATATTCCGCCAAATCGGCTGGATCGACATCCTGATCGCGGGCCGAATGCAGATAGGCGGCAATGCGGGCGCGGGTTAATTCATTTTTGATGCTATCGAATTCGTTCCCGCCCTTGTCGGTCTTGTGACCCATGGCATACAGCGCTTCCACGCTTGTCATTGGCAGATTGCCCATGGCCTTTTGCAAGGTCGCCAATCGCTTTTGCGGGGCTTTCTCGGTTTTGAGAATGTTTTGATAAACCGCGAGGGCGTGGTCGAGCTGTTGCGCCTTGGCATAGCTTTCCGCCAGGGTCCACATCAGTTCCAGATCGCTTGTGTCAATCAAGGACGGGTCGGAGCGGGCGAGCGACAGCAGTTTGGTCCATTTGCCATCGGCATAATAGGACATCACCTTTTGCCGAGCTTCTTTCTGGGCCAGCCGCTTCAGGAGCAGGCTGGGTGGGTTCCAGCTCGGGTCAAGCGCTTTGTGACTGGCAATCTGGGTGTGCAATTCCTGTAATTTGTCGGCACCGAACAGATCCCAGAGCGGCTGGTCTTCCGGGCTGCCGGAATCAGCGACCGGCTGGAACAGATCCTTGGGCTGCACATAACCAGGATGCAATTGTTGCAGACGCTCCAGTTCCAGTTTCACCCGGTCCAACTGATGATGCAGCGCGTAATAGCGCAGCGCCCCGTCATCGACCACCGAAGCGGGCGGGCTGACTGGTGCCGGCGCTGCTACCTTTGCCGGCGTTGCGCTTTTGGGTGCCGGTATGGTCGCTTCATCAGCTGCGGGAGGTGAAGCCTCGGCAACCTGCGTTAAATGAATGGCATTGAGCGCGCCCTGCAAGCTGAATCCGGCTGCCCCCGCCGCTGACGGGCAGATCAGGCTTGCCGAAAGGCAAGTTATCGCCAGATATTTCACTTGGGCACGCATGTCGGATATCTCGCTTTTGCCGCCAGTATCGACAGCAACTGCAATGTTGCAGGATAATAATTCTGATTTGGTGAAAATATCCGGGCCAGAGGCGGAAAAGGTTGGTTCGAAGTGATACACCTTGTTAATGCGGCGATCGCGCTATAGCCCGGTTCGCCCATCATCGATTGCGGTTTGCCAGTATCGAGGTTGATGACCGTCATGGAGGCGGCATCGCTCGTCCAGACCTGGGCGAAGGGCGCATAGTCATCACGCTCGCCAATGCCGGCAAAGGCCATGTAAAGCGGAATACGGATGGCATTGTAGCCAAACACCGCCGGGAAACCGTTGGCAGGTGCCAGTTTCTTGCCGTCGACCTTGATCCATTCGCTCGGCAGTTTGGCCGGACTAAACCGCGCATTGCGTAACAGCTTCAGGCCAGATGTGGTCAGCGTATCCCAATCGATATCGGGAGCCATCTGCTTGAAGCGCGTGAATGCGGGAAAGATGAAATAAGAAAGGTTGACGACCGGCGCGCCGCCCTGCTCCTTGGCATCAAAACCGCTGGCCCCCGGCAGCAGCAAATTGCCAAAGGCGGTTTTTGGCAGCATGACATGCGAGGCGATGGCCGAAACCATGCGATGCGAGGCGACAGAATAGGGCGCAAATGACCAGAATTCGCCGGCTTCCGCCAGCGCCCAGGCCACCAGAATATCGCCGTCGGTAGCATTGTTGACGTCGGTTATACCGGGGCGCTTGTCCGCGTCGAAGCGCCAGGCCAGCAGCCCGTCGTCCCGGATTTTCAGATTGGCCCGCGTCCAGCCCCAAATACGCTCGAAGCTGGCGCGGTCATTGGCGGCAACGGCCAAAAGCATGCCGTAGCCCTGTCCCTCGGAATGGCTGATCCCGTGATTGGCCGTATCGATGATCCGGCCTTGCTCGGTCAGGAAACGCTGCTTGTAGGCGGACCATGCGGCAGGTTCTGCCAGCTTGCCGCCAATTGAAATCAATCTCGATTCTAGACCCAGCGGCACCGGTTCCGGCGCTGCGGGCTTGCCCTGCGGAGTCTGGGCAGGCTTGGGCGTCGCTACCGGCGCTTGCGCAGGGGAAACCGGCTGCAGACGAATGGTTTGCGCCTGGGCGCCCCCCAACATCAAGCTAAACCCGACCAGACCGGCCGCCAGCCGGTGTTGCTGTTTCACAGTCGCCTCCCGACATTGCGGACAAATACGCGGGTCATGATCCCCAAAATCAGGCCAGTGGACAGGACCGTGGCGATAAAGGCCCAGACATTCTGTGAGAACCAGCCTGCCGCAATCAGACGCATGTTGAATATGGAGAATGCCTGCGTTGAGATGAAATGCGGGTTTTCCGGCAGATTGCTGGCAATATCGGCCTTGGCGGTGTTCAGCGCCGAAATCGCCCCGCGCACATGGTTCCACACGCGTGGATCGACCAGACAGGCGACGCTTGAACTCAGTGCTTGTTCCGTCGGGGCGGTTACGATCGTCCAGATGGCATTGCCGGAACTGTCGTTGCTCTCCTGCGCCATCAGCAGCGAGGCCGAATCTTGAATGACGCTCGGCTCGTCGCGCTTGGTCAGCCCGGCAAAAATGCGAGCCTTGCCTTCCTTCACTTGGGTAATGCCCCAATTTTCGATGTCACCGAAAATGGCCGGGTTGAAGGAGGGCAGTGAGACATGCGGCATCCATGAAGGGCCGCCATAGATCTTGGATTGCCATTTTTGCGCGAGGTTCTCGGGCATGTCGGCATGTTCGTCGCTGCCCGCGTCCGCGGGTATAGTCCCGTCGGCGGCGTTGATATTGAGCGGGGCCGCGCCTTGCGGGCCCTGCTCGCTTTGCGCAATGGCGGCTTTCATCGCTTCGACGCCATTGCTGACGTCCGATCCCTGCGCCGCACCGCGTGGGCGCACCTGTAACTGGCAACGGGCCGGAAAATTCCGCTCCAGCGCGACGCGTTCCGCATTCTGGCGCGCATAAAGTGACACATTTTTAGCCGAAACACCGCTCGGCGTCGTGAATTCGGCGCTGTTCCAGATTTTGGCCATTTTGCGCGGATCAAGGCCGGAGGCTTTGAGCGCCTCAGACGAAAAGCTATTTGCCGCACCTATCAACAGCGCCGCACCATCGCCAAGGCGCGGCGGTTGCGTCACCAGCCGGAAATCGATCATGCGCCCGGCAGATACGGCCATGCGGGCAATCACCGTTGCGGTTGCCGAGAGGGTTTCCGGATCGGGCTTTGGCACATAAAGGTGCGGCGGCGCTTTCAAATTGGCATAGGGGAAGCCGCCCGTCGCGGTTACCGCGAGGTTCGGCGACAGGGCGACCCGGGCAATACCGGGAATGATCAACTCGGAATCATCGAGCAGCAAGAACCGCTTTTGGGCCCGCACTTCATTCCAGGGTTCGCATTTCTTGTCCGACTCGTCACCAACTTGCGCCTCAATGGTGATCTTGTTCAATCCCGGTTGCAGCATCCCGAGCGGGAAACCAATCCGCCGGCCTTTGAACAATTCACCATTGGAATGCGACAGCGGCGAACCGACGGCAATCTTGTCATTGACGCTGATCACGATTTGCGCACCGGACGAAAGATCGGGCGCGTAAGCACCGGCCAGATCCAGATTCACATTGGCAATATCCGCCGGATAAAAATCCGATGGCATGATGATGTGGAAGCTGGTGCGGAACATGCGTCCGCTGAATTCCTGCGAAATGACGCCAAGATCGCGCAATTTGACCCGGGTGCCGCCGGTGACCGCATATCCGGGAAACGCCCGCGCCGCGCGCAAACCGCTGGGCGAGCCGACCGTCGCCGAATAGTGGCTCAATGTGGTCAGATCTTTATCAAGGTCACTGGCGCTGTCACCTGTCACAATCAGCACGGGGCGCTGGTTGGCATTGCGATCCTGCAGCAATATTTTCGGGCCCGAACCGGGGGCCGGCAGCGAAAGACCGGGGACACTGGCAAGCTCGCCATAAGTGCCAACGGCCACGTTGAGGCCGGCACCGCTGGCAGGACTTGAGTCAACATGCACCAAAGGCTGCTCGAACCGTCCACGAATCGCGGCGAGTTGAATGGCGTCGAACGTGCGGTTGATCTGAGCGGCGGTGGTTTCGGCAGGCAAAATCGCCCGGATCGGTGTCGCGCCCTGCCGATCGGGTGGCACGGCGGGCAGATCCGCTAGGCTTTCGATCTCGCCCTGAATTTTGGGGATGATGAACCCGGTCTTGGTCGCGTCAATCTGCGTCCACAGCTCGAACGTGGCGCTCAACGAGCAATCGGCGCGATGGCGTTGCTGCGCGATGATCCGCAATGAGTTGAAGCCTTGCTTGACCAGATCGGGCGGCACATTGAACTTGGTGACGACGGCACGGTTGGGGGCGTCAATCTGGATATGGCCGATTTCAACATCGTTGATTTCGACGCTCAGGCGTGATGCTTCCGGCAGATCGGAGATGGCGGCCAGATAACCGAGCTGAAACTGCAAGGCCTGACTGGCCTGATTTTTGGTAAAATAGATCGGCCATTCCGACGTCGCTATTTCCCCCGCAAGTCGCAAACCCTGGGCGTTATTGGGCAGGTAACGCAGAAAATTCTTGGGTGCCTGCGCATTGGCGTCGGCAGATGTCTGCTCAAATGGCAAAGCCTGCACCTGCTGGGTCTCCTGCCCTTGCGGCGGAACCGGTTCGGGCAAGGCGGATGGCGCGGCAGTTGCCGCTGTATCGGGTGCGAGCTTTGGCGCATCCAAGCTGGCCGGCGCTCCAACCGAGGCGGGTGCCTGTCCATTGCCCGCGCCCCGCAGCGGCGGCGTGAATTGCTCCTGCTTGAGGGCGCTGGTGACGTCAGTGAAGCTGATGGCGCTTTGCGCGATCGGGTTGGGGGCGAGCAGGCTTTGTCCATCGCAAATCGGCGCAGCGGCCACTATCAGGCCGCTGGCGATGAGGCTGGTAAGCAAACTGGAGCGCAATATAACTCGCATAATTCCTGCCGTTCATAAATGTCACGCCGCGGGGGCGACCTTTTTCATTCCAGCTTCCACTTTGGCCATTGCCGTGCCGTTTGCAGAAGGCAATTCCGCCAGGGCTGCTGCCCGCAATTTGCTGTCTTCGGCAACTTTCGCTGCCAGAGCCGTCATTTCCTGGGCTGCCTTGTCGGTCAAAGCCTTGGCTTTGTGCTCGATCCACAGATAGCGGAACGCACGCACCGGTTCGGTTATGCCCCAGGTGAGAAACTGCTTGGTGCCCTGATAAATGTTCTGGTGGCGGCGGCGCTTGTCGAGGAAGCGTTCCAGCGCGCCGCTGTCGCCATACATGAGATCGGCGAGCAGATAATGCTGTTCGGGCTGCATCTCGTGGAAAGCCACGCTGATTTTGGCGCGCCCATCCTTGAACCCGGTATGCACGAGCCGCACCTTGACGGTTTGCTGCGATTGTTTTGACAACATGTTGCCAATCGGCTTGATCGCCAGATCAGCGATGATCGGCTTGTCGCCAATTTCCGGCGGTGCCATATCCCACGACGAAACCATGGAACAGCCGCCCGCTGAGACGTCCAGAAACTGCACCGGTATCTTCTTGTTATCGAGCAACAGGAAGCCGGTGCGATCAATCGGCAGGCGCGGATGGCGGTCGGGCTGCGCGCGCTCGGCCACGGCACCAAGGGCGGCACCGGCGATCATCAGGTTAAACGTGTTCCAGCAACCCACCACCACGATGAGGTTGTTGACGCCAGAATCCAGGAAATAGCGGGCGACCGCCACCAGATCGGCGAAAAACAGCAAGCCCCAGATGGCGAAGAACGGCCAGGCCAGTTCTGACAGATGGTTGTTGTCGAGCGTCAGGCCCTTGGCCGTCACGTTGAAGGTTGGCTTGCGCGGATTGAGCGCAACCGTGACCATCGCCTTGACCAGAAATACGCCCTGCACGAATTCATAGAGCTCGGAAATCCAGGGCCAGCGCACTTTGCCATAGAGATAGTTTTGCAGCATCACGTTCACGACAATATACATGGACGTGTAGGCGATGGTCTCGCTGATGTTGGACACGAAAATCTTCGTGTTCAGAAAAATATACAGCAAGGGTGCGAACATGAACACCAAGCGCGGCAACGGGAAGAACCAGAAGGTCATGCTGGAGAGGTAGGAAACGCGCTGCGTGAGGCTCAGCCCCTTCTTCAGGGCCGGATTCTTCAAAATCAGAATCTGGAACATGCCCTGGCACCAGCGCGAACGCTGGCCGATGAACGAGGTGAATGTTTCAGGCTGCAGGCCGGCGATGAGCGGCTTGTCGACAAATACGGAATGCCAGCCATTGCCGTGCAACTCGAATGCGGTTTCGCAATCCTCGGTGATGGTGATGCCGGAGAAGCCACCTGTCGTTTCCAGTGCGGTACGACGCAAAAGGGCGGCCGAGCCGCAAAAGAACGAAGCATCCCATTTATCCAGCCCGCGCTGGGTGATTGAATAGAACATTTCGTTTTCAGACGGCATCCGGTCAAATGTCTTGAGATTCTTTTCGATCGGGTCCGGGTTGAGAAAGATGTGCGGCGTCTGCACAAGGAACAGCTTTGGATCGAGCAGAAAGTGCCCCACGGTTTCGCGCAGGAAACTGCGGAACGGCGCGTGGTCGGCATCGAACACAACGATAATGTCGCCCGTCGAGTTCTTCAGGCCGTTGTTCATATTGCCGGCCTTGGCGTGCTGATTCTTCTGGCGCGTGAGATAGCGCGCACCCATTTTCTTGCACAGAACCTGCAAATCCTCGTAGCGCTGGCGGGCCGCCGCGGCTTTTTCGGGGTTGGAATCATTACGCTTCTGGTCGGTACCGCCATCGTCCAGCAACCAAACGGTCATCTTGTGGGCCGGGTAATCCATCGACATGGCGGCAGCCATCGTGGTTGCCAGAATTTCCTCATCCTCGTTATAGGTGGGGATGAACACATCGACGGTGGGCAGCTTCTCGTCTTCCTCGCGCGCCAAGGGCTTGCGCTTCAGCGGGTCGACATTGATGATCAGGCTGATCGTGAGAATCAGGACGCAATAGCACTCAGCCAGCAGCAGGATGAAGCCGAGCACGAAGTCGATGGGGTCGGAAAGTGGGGGCAAAGTCGAGGTGGAGCGCCAAAACACATAACGGATCACCACCATTGACGCGAGGCCAAGGAAAATTTGGCGGCCGGTATCGCCGCGGGCGAATTTCCACGTTAAAATCAATGCGACAATGATGGACAGGCCCATATAATACTGTGCCTCAACGCTGATCGGTTGAGTCAGCAACACCAGCGTCAGGAAGCCGGTGATCGCCCACAGAAATAGACTTGCTCTCGTAGTCATAAAATCTCGCCCTTTCGTCCTTTCAAGATCGGGCGGAATAGTTAATTAAGTCAGTCTGATAAAGCTCCAAGATTTAATATGCCTAATAAATGGATAATACGAATACACATTAAATAAACATCAGGAAAAATTTTAATAAATATGGAAATTTCCAGTTAGTTACGGTTAATAATTTATAAAAAATTAGATTTATAGTTACATAAATTTTATTAAAATCCTACTTATTCGCCGGAACTGGGTTTTTTGAAGTTTTGATCGCGATTTTGCGTTCCGCACCGCTGCGTCGGGACACCAGCGGCGCATTCAAGGGGCCATGCGTGGCACGCATTGGAATATTCCGGCCAGCCGTGGTATCGAGGCACCAGTTTCATTGGAAGCAGCAAACATGAAATTGTTGGTGGTAGAAGGCAATACATTGACCGCACGGCAGGCGCGCCTGCAAAAGATGGGCAAGACGCCGGCACAATCTTATGCAGACGTGTTGAAAGGCGTAGCCGAGGCCGCGCATCTGCCCGTTTCCCGGATTGACATTGTTAATTCGGCCGATGCCAACGCCAGTTTGGCACATGGCATGGCCCTTTCCGCCTATAGCGGCATTGCCCTGACCGGCTCCTCGCTGCAAATTTACGAAACCGCACCCGAAATTACCCGCCAGATTGAGTTCGTGCGCGCCGCCTTTGCTGCCAAAGTTCCGATTTTTGGTTCCTGCTGGGGTTTGCAGGTGGCGAGTGTTGCCGCAGGTGGCGCGGTTGTCCGCAATCCGCTCGGGCGCGAGATCGGGATTGCCCGCAACATCTGGATGACGGCCGAGGGCGAGGGCCATCCCTTGCTCAAGGGGCGTGCCCGGGCATTCAATGCGCCCTGCGTGCATTATGATATCGTCAGCGCCTTGCCGCCAGGCAGCACCTGCCTCGCGCAAAACCATTATTCTGCGGTGCAGGCCGCTGAAATCCGCTACGACGGCGGCTTGTTCTGGGGCGTGCAATACCATCCCGAATATGATCTTTCACAGATTGCCGCGCTGCTCGACATGGCTCGCTTAAGCCTTGTGAAAGAGGGCTTTCTGGCCAATCAGGCTGAAGTCGATGCGATGATTGCCGATTTCAACCATTTGCATGAGAATCCGTCGTCGCGATCTGTGGCCTGGCGTTTGGGCCTTCAGGCGGATGTGATCGAAAAGGCGCAGCGTCAGCTCGAATTGCACAATTGGCTGGATTATTGTGTCCGGCCCCGGCTGCCCTGATGCACAAAAGCGGCAAAGCTTACCGGCGCGGCCAACCCTGAGTGCACTAGAGCTTGCAGTCAGTGCGCCGCTCCGCTTATATCGTTAACAACAGGTATGCTTCGCGCCCCTTCTGGACGTGGCAGCCTTTCAGGATTGGCAACTGGAATTAAGAGGATCGGGCTCGAAGCTGGGATATTGAAAGACAATGCGTGCTGACCTGATAGGACCGCGGTTATTGCTGCGTCGCCTGCGCGCCGTAATGGCGGAGCCGGTTAACGCGCAATCGCGTCTGGATCGCATCGTTGTTCTCATCGCTTCCAATATGGTGGCCGAAGTCTGCTCGGTCTATATTCAGCGCGCTGATGGCGAGCTTGAGTTGTATGGCACGGAGGGCCTGAACCCTGAAGCCGTGCACAATATGACCATGAAACCCGGTGAGGGTCTGGTCGGTCTCATAGTCTCGACCGCGGAGCCGGTGGCTCTGGCGGATGCGCAGAGCCATCCCGCTTTCTCGTTTAAGTCGGAATCGGGCGAAGAATCCTATCATTCTTTTCTGGGTGTGCCGATTTTGCGCGGTGGCAATGTGCTGGGCGTGCTGGTGGTTCAGAACCGGGCGCGGCGCATTTACACTGAGGAAGAAGTCGAAGCCCTTCAGACTACCGCCATGCTGCTTGCCGAGATGGTGGCCACTGGCGAATTGCAATCCCTGGGCAAGCCCGGCACGGACACATCGCTAAAACGCCAGATGGCGTTGCAGGGCACACCGATCACCGAAGGCGTCGGCCTCGGTTATGCGGTGCTGCATCAGCCGCGTGTCACCATCAAACAATTGATTGCCGAAGATGTGAATGCGGAGTTGATCCGTCTCGAGGCTGCGGTCACCGCCATGCGTGAGCGCCTCGATACGCTGATCGACACCGCCACCGGCACCGGCGAGCAGCGCGATGTGCTCGAAACCTTCCGCATGTTCGCGCATGATGCGGGCTGGAAGCGGCGCTTGCAGGAGGCCGTGCGCAGCGGCTTGACTGCCGAAGCCGCCGTCGAGCGCGTGCAGAACGACGCCCGGGCCAAGCTGCAACGCCAGACCGACCCTTATATGCGCGAGCGCCTGCACGATCTGGATGATCTGGCAGATCGCCTGCTGCACCAGTTGACCGGTGTCAGCTTCACCCAGCGCAACGAGGACTTGCCCGACAACGCCATCCTTATTGCCCGTACCATGGGCCCGGCCGCGCTGCTGGAATACAACCGGAACCAATTGCGCGGCCTTATCCTGGAAGATGGTGGCGCATCGAGCCATGTGGCGATCGTCGCGCGGGCGCTGGGTATCCCTTGTGTCGGCGATGTCGCCAATATCAATGATCTGGTCAGTGAGGGCGATGCTGTCATCCTCGATGGCGGCACCGGCGAAGTGCAATTGCGCCCCTCGCCCGATATTGAAAGCGCCTATAAGGAGAAGGTTCGCTTGCGCGCGAGCCGGCAGGAGCAATATCGCAAATTGCGCGATTTGCCAGCCAAGACGCTGGATGGGGTCGAGATCGGCCTGCATATGAATGCGGGCCTGTTGGTGGATTTGCCGCAAGTGGCCGAATCCGGCGCCTTGTCGATCGGCCTGTTTCGAACGGAGCTGCAGTTCATGCTGGCGCCGCAATTTCCGCGCCTCGACGAGCAGTTCAATTTTTACAAAAACATCATGGATGCGGTGAAAGACCGCCCGGTGACCTTCCGAACCCTGGATATCGGCAGCGACAAGGTGCTGCCCTACATGAAAAAGGTGGAGGAGGAGAATCCAGCGCTCGGTTGGCGCGCCATCCGCATCGGGCTTGACCGCCCGGGGTTTTTGCGCCCGCAGCTGCGCGCCATGCTGCGCGCTGGCGCGGGTCGGCGCATGCGCATCATGTTTCCGATGGTGGCGACGGTTGGCGAATTCATTGCAGCCCGTGAAATCGTGGAAATGGAAAAATCCCACCTCAAGCGCCACGGCCACGTCATGCCCGAGCAGGTCGAACTTGGGGTGATGGTCGAGGTGCCGTCGCTGCTGTGGCAGTTGGAGGAGCTTTGCGCCGAAGTTGATTTCATCTCGGTGGGCTCCAACGACCTGTCGCAATATATTTTCGCTGCCGATCGCGACAACAAACGGGTGTCGACCCGGTTTGATCCGCTCTCAGCCCCGTTTCTGCGCGCCTTGCAGAGCATTGTCACGGCCGCCGACCGCGCGGGGACGCCGGTTTCCCTATGCGGTGAAATGGGTGGCAAGGTGCTGGAGGCGATGGCGCTGGTGGCGCTGGGCTATCGGGGCCTGTCCATGTCCCCCGCCGCCATTGGCCCGGTAAAGGCGATGATTCTGGCGCTCGACGCGTCGGATGCGGCACAGTTTATCGAGAATGAATTGCGCACCGGCGGCGATCAGCCTTCCTTGCGTCAGCCCTTGCGCCGCTATGCTGAAGCTCGGGCAATCCCGATTTAGCGGGACTGGCTCCTTCTCGATCGCGCGGGTGCCCTAACGCCCATTCCTTAAAAATGATCCAACCTGCAAAGAAACGGCCGCAATGCTACCAGTTGAAAAACTTGATCTGATCCTTCGCCGTCACGCTGAACTTTCCGCCCGCCTTTCGGGAGAAATGGATTCCACCGCCTTTGTTGCCGCCTCGCGCGAATTGGCCGGGCTTGAGGAGATCGTCGCCGCCATCAAGGACTATCGCGCCCAAACGCGCGAATTGTCCGATATTGAGGCGATGCTGGCCGACCCTGGTCTTGATCGCGAAATGCGTGACATGGCGATGGAGGAGCAGGGCGAAGCCCTCGCCAAAGCCGAAAAGCTGGAGCAGGCGCTCAAGGTTTCGCTCCTTCCCAAGGATGCTGCCGATGATGGCAATGCCATTCTCGAATTGCGTGCCGGCACGGGCGGCGACGAGGCGGCGCTTTTTGCCGGGGATCTGTTCCGGATGTATCAGCGCTACGCGGAATTGCACGGCTGGAAGGTCGACATCCTGTCCGCCAGTGACGGCACCGCGGGTGGCTACAAGGAAATCATCGCCGAAGTCGCCGGGCGCGGCGTGTTTGCCCGACTGAAATACGAAAGCGGTGTGCACCGGGTGCAGCGCGTGCCCGATACCGAGACGCAAGGCCGCGTTCATACCTCAGCTGCAACCGTCGCCGTTCTGCCTCAGGCGCAGGAAGTGGATGTCGAAATCAACGAGGCCGATCTGAAGATTGACACGATGCGGGCGCAAGGCGCTGGTGGCCAGCACGTCAACAAGACGGAATCGGCCATCCGCATCACCCATCTGCCCACCGGCACGGTCGTGGCGGTGCAGGAGGAGCGCTCCCAGCACAAGAACCGCGCCAAGGCGATGGCGCTGCTGCGCGCGCGCATATTTGACGCCCAGCGCCAGAAGCTTGACTACGAGCGCGCCGCCGACCGCCGCTCGCAGGTCGGCTCGGGCGATCGCTCGGAGCGAATTCGTACCTATAACTTCCCGCAGGGGCGCTTGACCGACCATCGCATCAACCTGACTTTGTACAAACTCGACAAAATCATGATCGGAGAGGCGCTGGACGAGGTTATTGAGGCCCTGATCACCCACCACCAGGCCGCGCAACTGGCCGAGCAGGCCTGAGTCACCCGGCATTTTCGCGGGCAGGGGTTTCACAACTCGTTTGAAACCCTTGAAAACAGGGCACTAACGTAGATTTTCGCAAGTTTTGTGAAATAGCTTGTTGACAGGAAAGGCTAGTTCACCCTATAAGCGGGACATCGACGGCGACGCTGCTTTGAGCGGCTGACGCGGATCGGATTTCTCGTTTTTAACGGGTATAGCCAACCGGCCTCAAAACCGGAAGGAAGTCCTTTCGCCGAAGCACTGCGACCCGTCTGTTGGAATACGCTGTTTGACATTTAAATCGGAAGAAAGAGAAACGTAGGCGGCTTTGTCCTTGCGGATCGCTTCCCTCTTGCAGGGAAGGATCAAAGAGATAAATGACTGTCACGTTATCTTAAGTTCACCGTTTTCTATTTGCTGTGAAGTAAATGAGAACAGGTGTGCTTGGGACTCGTCAAGAGATATAGTGACTAGTCAGTGAACAAATTCTCGAAATTCAACTTGAGAGTTTGATCCTGGCTCAGAACGAACGCTGGCGGCAGGCCTAACACATGCAAGTCGAACGCCCTAGCAATAGGGAGTGGCAGACGGGTGAGTAACACGTGGGAATATACCCTTCGGTACGGAATAACTCAGGGAAACTTGTGCTAATACCGTATACGTCCTGGCGGAGAAAGATTTATCGCCGAAGGATTAGCCCGCGTCTGATTAGCTAGTTGGTGAGG
>JAGXAN010000017.1 GCA_019075865.1 Hyphomicrobiales bacterium
GTGAGCGTCCGGTGAGCGCGTTTTGGTAAGCGAGCCAAATGGGCGATGTTTTGGCATTAGAACCGGTATTAGTACTGGCATTAATTCCAGATCTGAGGGATGGCATGGCGCGGATGGAGATCATTTCCGGCGTTGAGCGGAGGCGACGATGGTCGAAGGAAGCAAAGCTGGCTATATTGGCGGAAGCGGATCAACCCGGCGTCCGCATTGGTGAGGTTGCCCGTCGCCATGACATTTTTCCTACGCAGATCCGTTTGTGGCGGAAGATGCGGAGTCAGGCCGATGCATCAGCGTCGTTCCTTCCGGTGCATCTGATTGACGACGTTGGCACTGCACAGGATCCGGCGGATCGAGGGGCGCCAATGCTGATTGAGATCCGTCTGCGGAACGGTCGCAGCTTGAAAGTCCCAGCAGAGATTAATCGCAAGACGCTGGCGTCCTTAATCGTTTGCGTGGAGGCTGCATGATCGGGCCTTCTGGGAATGTGCGGGTGTATCTGGCCTGCGGGGTGACTGATATGCGTCGTGGTATCGATGGGTTGTCATCGATGGTCGAGGTTGTGATCAAGGAAGCGCCGGGCTCTGGTGCGATCTTCGGCTTTCGCGGAAAGCGCGCCGACCGGATCAAGCTTCTGTGGTGGGACGGCCAAGGGTTTTGCCTGTTTTACAAGATTTTGGAACGGGGATATTTTCCCTGGCCAAAGGCGAAGGAAGGCGTTGCACACCTGACGCAGGCGCAGCTTTCGATGCTGGTGGAAGGGATCGACTGGCGCCGGCCGGCATGGACCTCTGCTCCCGGCCGAACGGGGTAAAAGCTATATTTTGCAAAGGCATCCGAGTTAAAACATTGGCGCTTTCGCTGCAAATCAGCTATGTTTTGGATATGGAAACAACGCCTTTGGACAGTCAGAACGAGCTATTGGCACTGCGCGCGCTCGTCGCTGAACAGGTGGCGAAGCTTGAAAGCCGAGAGGCCGAAGTCAGCAAGCGCGACTCCATTATCAGTCTCTTGCGCGCCCAATTGGAACTGCTTCGACATCGGCAGCACGGTGCCTCTTCGGAGAAAATTGATCGGAAGATCGAGCAATTCGAACTAATGCTGGAGGAGATTGAGGCGTCTCGCGCCGAGGCTCAGGCCCGGTCCGGAAAAGCTCCCTTGCCGGATCTGGAGGACGCCCCGAATAAACCGAAACGCAGACCATTGCCGGATAGTCTTCCAACCGAAGAAAAGGTGTACGCAGCACCCTGCAATTGCCCGACCTGCGGTGGAATGTCATTTCTGAAAGCGGCCGACAGGGTGGTCCAGGTGATGGAGCATGTGCCGGCTTCGGTGAAGATCGTCCGCCATGTCGAAAAGCGTATGATCTGCAAGGATTGCGATACGACGGTGTCCGGCGAAATGCCGACTTTGCCGATTGAGCGCGGCAAGCCCGGACCGGGATTGCTGGCCCATATCATGGTATCCAAGTTTGATGATCATATCCCGCTCTACCGTCTCTCCGAGATGTATGATCGGCTGGGAATAGACATCTCGCGTTCCGTCATGGCGGATTGGGTAGGCCGGGTATCGGCCCTGCTTGCACCTCTCGTTTCGCTTATCAGGGCCCATGTCGCGGCGGTCGACCGAATACATACGGACGATACCCCGGTCGATGTTCTCGACCCTGGACGAGGAAAGACCAAAACCGGCAGGGTCTGGGTCTACGTCTTCGATGGCAGCGGCTATCGAGATCCGACCCCCGGAGCTATTGCCTACTATTATAGCCCGGACCGCAAGGGCGCGCATCCGGCAGACCACCTCGCTGAGTTTAGCGGCGTGATGCATGCCGATGGCTATGGCGGCTATAAGAAGCTTTACGGCAACCAGATCACTGAAGCCGCCTGCATGGCGCATGTACGCCGCAAGTTCCATGACGTAATCAAACTCAAGCCGTCTCCGATCGCTGACGAGGCGCTCTCGCGCATCGGCGCGCTCTACGATATCGAAGATCGCATTCGCGGCATGACGGCCGCCGAGCGCCAAGCATTACGACAAGAGCACGCTGGACCCATACTGAGAGACCTGAAGGCTTGGATAGAGGCAACGCTTCTGACTTTACCGCAGAAACAGAAGCTGGCCGAAGCAATGCGATATGCCCTGTCGCGATGGGCGGGATTGAGCGTTTATATCGACGACGGCCGGGTCGAAATCGACAACAATATTGCCGAGCGAGCCATGCGACCGCTCGGTATTGGCCGAAAGAACTGGCTCTTTGCAGGCTCCGACCAGGGCGGCGAGCGCATCGCCAATATCCTGACCATCATCGAGACGGCCAAACTCCATGGCCTGAATCCGGAAGTCTATCTGACGGACGTCCTGACCCGCGTTCAGGATCATCCAGCGGAT
>JAGXAN010000018.1 GCA_019075865.1 Hyphomicrobiales bacterium
TGTTTTGTGTCAGGCCCTGTTTTTGAAGCGCCAGGAGTCGTTTCCGGTTTCGACGATATCGCAGTGATGCGTGAGGCGGTCGAGGAGCGCCGTTGTCATTTTGGCGTCGCCGAATACGCTCGGCCATTCACCGAAGGCCAGATTGGTGGTGACGATGATGGAGGTGGCTTCATAGAGCTTGCTGACCAGATGGAACAACAGTTGGCCGCCAGCCTGGGCGAAGGGCAGATAGCCCAGTTCATCCAGCAGCACGAAGTCGAGGCGGCTGAGGTAATCAGCGATTCGTCCCTGCTTCCCGGCGCGGGTCTCGGCATCAAGTTTATTGACCAGATCGACTACGTTGAAGAAGCGGCCCCGCAACCCGCCCCGAATGCAGGCGCGGGCAATGGCAATACCCAGATGGGTCTTGCCGGTGCCGGTGCCGCCAATCAGCACGGCATTGCGCTGGTTAGCAATAAAGGCTCCGGTGGCCAGATCTCTTACAAGTGTCTCGTTGATTGGTGTGCCGGTGAAGACAAAGTCATCCACGTCCTTGGCCAGTGGCAGCTTGGCGATCTTGAACTGGTATTTGATCGAGCGCGCTTGTTTTTCGGCAATCTCGGCTTTCAGCAGGTCGCCGACAATGCGCGGCGGTTCATGCTGGCGTTTGATGCTGGTGGCCATCACTTCGTCATAGGCGTGGCGCATGCCGTAAAGCTTCAGTGCGTCCATCAGTTCGAGCACATGGGTGCGTTCCATCAGCTTGCCCTCCTCAGGCGGTCATAGCGGGCGCAATCGGCGACCGGCGCGTGCTGTAACTGCAAGGCTTGCGGCGTCAGGATTGTTAGCGCAGGACCTGTGTCCTTCTTGCGGGCCAGAATGTTGAGGATCACATCGGCGGAATGCGTGCCCTGATCAAGCGCTTCACCGCAGGCCGCTTCTACAATGATCAGGCCGTCGGTCAGGACGGCGGCAAGGATATCGACCATCTGGCGGTCGCCATCATCCGAACCCTTCAGCTTGCGCCGGACGCGTTCGATGCCTGCTGGCAGAACCCAATCCTTGAACGGAGCACCATTGCGCCAGGCTCCCGGCTTGCGCGCCAGAACTGGCACATAATGCCAAGGGTCATAAACCGTCTGGCCACGTGTGAATGAGCGGGTGTGCTCGCCGACAATCATTCCATCCTGGCGGATAACAATGCGATCGGCATAGGCCTGCACCTCGACCGGTCGCCCCACAGCCAGTGAGGTGACCGAGTATCTCACATTGTCAAAGCGGACCAGACAGGTTTTGGAGACAGATGCCGTGGTGGCATGGAAGCCGTTGAAGCGACCTGGCACTGGCACCAGCATGGAACGCTCGGTCTCGAACATCTGCCAGATCGTCTGGTCGGTTACCTCCTGATGCTTGTGGGCTTTGGCATAAGCCACGCTTTTGTCGATCAAAAGTCCGTTCAGTTCTTCCAGACTTTTTGCGCGTAAGGTAGGTGTAAAGAACCGCTCGCGCACCAGCCCGACTTGGTTCTCCACCTGGCCTTTTTCCCAGCCGGACGCGGGCGTGCAGGCTGTCGGTTCAATAAGATAATGGCTGCACATTTGTGTAAACCGGCGGTTGTAGCTGCGCTCCTTGCCCACAAAGATCGTATCAACCGCCGTTTTCATATTGTCATAAATGCCGCGCGTGCAGGTGCCCCTGAAGAAGGCAAACGCCCGGTCGTGGGCATCAAACACCATCTCCTGCGATTCTCGTGGATAGGCACGGATAAAAAACATCCGGCTATGGCACAGCCGGACATGCGCTACTTTCACCGTGACCGTCGCGTTGTTGATGCGCACAATCTCGTGGCTCCAGTCGAACTGGTAGGCTTCACCCGGCGCAAAAATCAGCGGCACATAGGCCTGTGCCGTCACCGAGCCGCGCTGTTTTGTCCAGCCCTTGGCATAGCGCCGCACGGCGTCATAACTGCCTTCAAATCCAGTACCGCGCAGTTCCTCAAAAACCCGGATCAGCGTCAGCCGTTCCCTGGCGGGCTTGCCCTCATTGGCAGTCAGCAGTGCGTCAAGTTCAGACCGGAACGGGTCAATCTTTGGCTTGGATTGCGTCTCGCGTTCATAGCGAAACTCTGTGGCGTTGGAGCGCACGATCTTGCGCACCACCTTGCGTGAAAGCATCAGCTCACGGCAAATCGCCTTGATCGGTTTCTTCTGGACAAAATAGGCCCGGCGGACCTTCGCAATCGTTTCCAATACCAACATCCCTGCAAGGCTCCCATGCAAAACATGAAAGCCAATATGAACCATGCATCAGAGGGGTCCCGTTTGGATGCCGATAACCCCTCAAGAGGGGTCCTTATTCCATGCCGAAACACAC
>JAGXAN010000004.1 GCA_019075865.1 Hyphomicrobiales bacterium
GTACGCCGTAGATCGTGAACCGTGAACGGCTCCAGCGGTAATCCCTCCTTTTTCGCCCGAACGACGACCGCAGTCGTGATGCGATTGAATGTGGCCCGCGACATCGGCGCGTCCGCATCGTAGCGAGACGGCAGGACATATCGCGAATTGCCCGCACACGTCTTCAAGGCGACGAAGATATCGATGGCTTGCTGCGACAGATAAACGTTGTGCGCTTTCGAGCGCTTCATCCTTTCCTTGGGGATCGACCAGACGGCATTTTCAAAGTCGACCTCGTCCCAGATGGCGTCCTGCAGCTCACTCTTTCGCACCATTGTCAGCAAGAAAAGCTTCATCCCAAGCCGAATGGTTGGAAGCGTCGGCACGTGTTCAAGCTGGCCAAGCATGACGCGAATCTCAGTGGGCGAAAGGGATCGATCTTTGGGAACGAAGGTGGCGATCGAGGCCGGCCCAACATCGTCAGCCGGATTGGGGACCTTCTCCCCGTGCAGAATCGCAAAAGCAAAAACGAGCTTGACGATATCGCGGACGTGAACGGCCGTGGCCGGCGCGCCCCTCTCCTTCACCTTGGCGCACATTGCGCGAAGATCGGCAGGTGTGATCTCGGTCAGCAAGCGATTGCGAAACGTCGGAAGGATGTCGCGCTCATAAATGGAACGACGCATCGCGCGCGTGCTGTCCGCCATGCGAGCTTCCTGAAACCATCTCTCACCGAACTCCCCGAAGCGCTTCGCCTCCTTCAATCGACGCTTTTCGTGCTGCTTCTCCTGGGCGGGAGACCGCCCCTCCTGAATCGCTCGCTTGGCATCGATCAGCTTCTCGCGGGCACGCGCCAGCGACAGCCCCTCCGGCCCGTACCGTCCGAGCGTGATAGTTTCCCGACGACCGTTGAGACGGTAGTCGTGGCGGAACACAATCGCCCCTGAGGGTTGGACGACGACGTACATACCGTCACGGTCTGTCACCTTGTAAAGTTTCTTCCGCGGCTTCAACGCCTTAATGCCCGTATCAGTCAGCACAACCCACCTCCAAAATCGACCAAAACGCGGAGAGCAGCGCCAACTATACCGTCATAGCAAAAACAGCCACGTTGGATCGGGCTTTTTTTATTCGATATCAATCGCTTAAACGAAAGAAATATACCGTCAGCGGCTCTCATGCCCCTGACGGTATCGCGATTTTCAATGACGAACAAGATGCCCCATACCGTCGGGCATACCGTCATAACGAGCCGATACCCCTCGATAGATGTCGATAGTCACCGAACGGTTTATTTTGTGAATTCAGTGGCTTGTATCGTACCGTGGCGTAATTTCGGATACGCCCGGACGGGGTAAAATCATTCCCATTCTATCGTCCCCGGCGGCTTGCTGGTCACGTCATAGACTACGCGGTTGATGCCTTTGACTTCATTGATGATGCGGGTGGAGGTTCGGGCCAGGAATGCCATGTCGAAGCCGTAAAAATCGGCGGTCATGCCGTCCACCGAGGTTACGGCGCGCAGCGCGCAGACATAATCATAGGTGCGGGCGTCGCCCATAACACCCACGGTGCGCACGGGCAGCAGCACGGCGAAGGCCTGCCATATCGTGTCATAAAGCCCGGCTTTGCGGATTTCGTCGATATAAA
Source organism: Hyphomicrobiales bacterium (assembly GCA_019075865.1). GTDB lineage: Bacteria > Pseudomonadota > Alphaproteobacteria > Rhizobiales > Beijerinckiaceae > REEB77. The sequence continues at coordinate 1,630 of JAGXAN010000004.1, forward strand.
CCGCATCGGCCTTGCGCAATATGTCGAGCTTTTCAGGGGTGATCTCGCCCGGGCAGCGAATGGCGAGGCCGGGGCCGGGAAAGGGGTGGCGGCCCACAAAGGCTTCCGGCAGGCCCAACTCGCGCCCCAGCACCCGAACTTCATCCTTGAACAATTCCCGCAGCGGCTCGACAAGGCCCATGTGCATGCGCTCGGGCAGGCCACCAACATTGTGATGCGACTTGATGGTGACCGAAGGCCCGCCGGTATAAGACACGCTCTCGATCACATCCGGATAGAGTGTGCCCTGCGCCAGATATTTGGGGGCACCGTGGCCATCGGCAGCAATGTTTTTGGCTTCGGCGTCAAACACATCGATAAACAACCGGCCAATGGTCTTGCGCTTGGTTTCGGGGTCGGAGACCCCGGCAAGCTGCGACAGGAACAAAGGCGCGGCCTCCACATGGCGCAGCGGAATGTTGTAATGGTCGCGAAACAGCCGCACCACTTCCTCCGCCTCACCCTGGCGCAGCAGGCCGTGATCGACAAACACGCAGGTGAGTTGGTCGCCAATCGCCTCATGGATCAGCACGGCAGCCACCGCCGAATCCACGCCGCCCGAAAGGCCGCAAAGCACCCGGTCCTTGCCCACCTGCCGGCGGATAAGCTCAACCGCGCGCGCCCGATAGGCATCCATCGACCAATCGGCCTTGAGCCCCGCGACCTTGTGCACGAAGTTCGACAATAGCTTGGCGCCATCGCGCGTATGCACCACTTCGGGGTGGAACATGGTGGTATAGATGCGCCGCTTTTCATCGCTGGCCACCGCAAACGGCGCGTTTTCACTGACCGCCTTGACCGTGAAGCCTTCGGGCAGTTGGGTCACCCGGTCACCATGGCTCATCCACACCGGATAATGGCCGCCCACTTCCCAAATGTCGTCAAACAGGGCGCTCGGTGCCAGCACCTGCACATCGGCACGGCCAAACTCGGCCGCGTGCCCACCCTCGACCGCGCCGCCCAATTGCAGCGCCGTGGTCTGCTGGCCATAACAAATCGCCAGAATGGGCAAGTTGGCGTCAAAAATGATCTGCGGCACACGCGGTGAGCCAGCATCCAGCACCGAAGCCGGCCCGCCGCCCAAAATGATCGCGCGCGGCTTTAATCGTTTGAAGGCGGCCTCGGCGGATTGAAACGGCGCGATTTCGCAATAGACGCCCGCCTCGCGCACACGCCTCGCGATCAGCTGCGTAACCTGACTGCCAAAATCGACAATCAGAACGCAGTCCTTGGGTCCGCTATTGAGGGAAGCGGGTGCAGAATCATGCGACATCAGGGGCCTCTCTTCAAAAAGCCCGATTAAACCAATGCCCTGCGCCATGCAACCTTGGAAGCGCCAGCCCATCAGAAACCTTAACAAAAATGCACGGTCATTTTAGGGTTTGGTTTGAAGGTGGCGCAATAAACACATGATATTGCTGCTTCAATGGCGATTTTTGCTTTTTGGTTTGGCGAATTTCGAACGATTGTGGGGGCAGGGCATGCGTATATCGATTGATCGGGTTCCGGAGATGTTTTCACTCGGCACGCAGGATGCGGAGGCGAGCGACCCGGATTTGCTGATGAACGCGCCCATGCCGAGCGCGCCTGCGCAAGCGGTCAAACATCCAAGCCGCCTGATGTCCGGCTGGCAGGTAGCAAAGGAAAGCACGGTCCGCATGACGCAAGCGCTTTCCTTTCGCCTGCAATCGGCGCGGGTGGCCAGCGTAAATCGCTCCGGCTGCCAATCGGGCTTTCTCGATATGGCCCCTTCGGCCGGCGTGTCGCGCCGGGGCTGGGCGGGGGCCGTGAAAAAGCTGGATTGCCAAACGCTGGTCAAGGCTTACGCGCGTGGCCTGCATCCGCGCGGTAGCTGGCGCCGTGTTGATTTTTGTGCGCCGGAAAACCGTCTGGTCTGCCATCCGGCCAATTTGTTCTATACGCAGGAATTGCGCGCGCTCTGGCAACGCAACGCCTATCAAATATCGTTTGATCGCAAGTTTGATGAACTCGTCACCAAATGCTCGACCAATTCGGGCTGGAGCGGCCAACACAATGCCAAAATCAAGCGTGCCCATGCGCGGCTGTTTGGTACGGGCGTCGCCCATAGTTTCGAGATTTCCAATGCCAAGGGGGCGCTGATCGGCGGCGGCTACGGCATGGCGACCGGGGATGTTTTTGTGCTGGAGGGGCTTTTCTGCCGCGATATTTCCGCCGCGCAATTCGGCCTCACCGTGTTTGCCCGCCACCTCGCCAATTGGGGCTTCGGCCTGATCGATGCCACCTTTGTCGCTCCCATGCTGAATGGCATGGGCTTTTATAATCTGTCGCGCGAACCCTATAACAAGCGTCTGACAGCGCATGAACCGATTGAGCGTATCAGCCCCTGGTGTGTAGACCCGGCGATTTATCAGGCGCAACGGCGCAGCGAAACATTCCGTGGCCTGTTCGCCAATGGCGGGTTCCGCCAAGACGTCAAAAACGCCATCAGTGATGAAACGCGGGAGGAATTATGGGCCAGTCTCGGGCTTCGTCCCAATTTGGCAGCAACCGCGGCTGAGAAAGCTGAAACGCAGGGCGTCAGGCCATCCTTGCGGGACGATCTGGCCGCCTGAGCGCCGCGTCTGCCCTCAAGCCGCTTTGCGCTGCAAAGTGGTGATAAAAAAGCCGTCGGTTTGCGTGGTGAACGGCGACAGGCGCAAGCCCGGCCCGTGCTTCGAGACAAACGGTTGCAGGCTGGCGAGACCGGCCGACTCCAGCATGGTGGCAGGGTCCAACGCCTGAAAATCATCATGCGACGCCAAAAAGGCAGCGATTCGATCCTCGTTTTCCTCGACAAGAACCGAGCAGGTCACATAGACCAACCGACCACCGGGCTTGACAAATTCTTGTGCATTTTGAAGGACTTCGTCCTGTTCCTGGATTCTCAACGCGAGGGCGCCGGGCCGCATCCGCCATTTGGCATCCGGGTTTCTGCGCCAGGTGCCCGAGCCCGAGCACGGCGCATCCACCAGCACCAGATCGCAGCGGCCGGCGAGATCCGTCAGACCCAACACCCCCGCCTTGGGCGCACGCACCTGCACGTTGCGGGCGCCCGCCCGTTCCAGCCGGTCGTAAATCGGCATCAGCCGCCGCCCATCGCTGTCACAGGCGTAAATCTGGCCCTTGTTGCCCATCATCGCGGCCAGCGCGAGGGTTTTGCCGCCTGCACCTGCGCAAAAATCGAGAGCCTGTTCGCCCTCTTTGGCGCAGGTCAATAGCGCGGCAATCTGCGAGCCTTCATCCTGCACTTCAATCAAGCCCTTGGTCAGGCCAGGTTCGGCTGCAAGCGCAGGCCCGCGCCCATCCGCCCCGACGGGCAGGCGCAAGCCCATCGGTGAAAAAGGCGTCGCAATCGCCCCCAGATGCGCCAGATCGGTCAATTGGCGATCCGGTTTGGCCTTGAGCCGGTTGACCCGCAAATCGACGGGCGCGCGGGCAGCAAGGGCGCGCCCCTCGGAAATGCGCATGTCGCCATAGGCGCGTTCAAACTGCGGCTCCAGCCATTCCGGATAATCCCCGGCCACATAAGCGGGCGCTTCGTCAAGGCTGGCCTTTTCGAGCGCATCCCGCTCGGCATCAGTCAAGGAGGCGGGGGCATGGCCTTGCCCGCTGCACAATTCGGCAATGGCCTCCACGCTCATCGCCCGCTGCATGTGCAGCATGCCAAGAATGATCGCCCGGCCACTTTGCGCACCCATCACATAGGCGCTGGAGGCGCGCGCGCGCAACGCGTCAAACAGCAGGCTGGAAATGGCAGCGCGATCTTTGGAGCCAGCGAAGCGGTGGCGCAGGCCCCAATCCTTCACCGCATCGGCGGCAGGGCGTCGGCGTTCTTCGAGGTCTTCCAGAATTTCAATGGCAGCGGCAATGCGGGCGGCGGGGATCATATCAAGCCTTGTTTAAGCGTCGCGGGTGCGAACATCGGTCGAATTTACCGCTTCATCGCACCGATGCGCCAAAATACCTAGCGCTTTTCATGTTTGCGCACAAACACGCGCCCAGCGAGCGCCGGGGATGGTTGCATTATGGGCGGTTGGCAATGGCCTTTGTCTGCGCTTTTGGGGTTGACCCTTGACGGGTCTTGTATCATCACAGTCGCAAATGCTTCGCGCGGGGGGATCTTGGGCGTCGGCCCATACCACGCAGGCGGAGAGCAGAGCGCAGGGCACTGAATATGGCGAAGATTATTATCGATGGCGGCGAATATGATGTGCCGCCCGAATATACGCTTTTGCAGGCTTGTGAGACCGCCGGGGCAGAAGTGCCGCGCTTTTGTTTTCACGAGCGGTTGTCGATTGCCGGCAATTGCCGGATGTGCCTCGTGGAAGTGAAGGGTGGCCCGCCCAAGCCAACCGCTTCCTGCGCCATGGCGGTGCGTGATTTGCGCCCCGGCCCAAATGGCGAACCGCCCGAAGTTTTCACGAACACGCCTATGGTGAAAAAGGCGCGTGAAGGCGTCATGGAATTCCTGTTGATCAACCATCCGCTGGATTGTCCGATTTGCGATCAGGGCGGGGAATGCGACTTGCAGGATCAGGCCATGGCCTTTGGTGTTGATTCCTCCCGCTTCCACGAGAACAAGCGCGCGGTCGAGGACAAATACATCGGCCCGCTGATCAAAACCTCGATGAACCGTTGCATCCATTGCACCCGCTGCGTGCGTTTTACCGCAGAGGTGGCGGGCACCGGCGAATTGGGGGCGATCGGCCGTGGTGAGGATATGGAAATCACCACCTATCTCGAAGCCGCCATGACCTCGGAATTGCAGGCCAATATCGCTGATTTGTGCCCGGTTGGTGCATTGTTGCAAAAGCCGCAGAGCTTTCAGGCCCGGCCATGGGAATATACCAAGACACCTTCGATTGATGTGATGGATGCGCTTGGATCAGCGATCCGCATTGACACGCGCGGCCGTGAGGTGATGCGTATCCTGCCCAGCGTCAATGACGCGATCAATGAAGAATGGATTTCTGACAAGGCGCGCCACATTGTCGATGGCCTGAAAAAGCAGCGGCTGGATCGCCCCTATGTGCGCGAAGGCGGCAAATTGCTTCCCGCCACCTGGCAACAGGCCTTTGCCGCGATTGCGGCCCGCACCAAGGCGACCAAACCAGAGCGCATGGGTGCCATTGCCGGCGACATCGCCAGTGTCGAGGAAATGTTTGCCTTGCAGGCTTTGATGCAAAGCCTCGGCTCGAAGAACCTCGATTGCCGACAGGATGGCTCCAAACTGCATCCTGACTTTGGTCGCGCATCCTACATTTTCAACGCCGCCATTGTCGGCATTGACGAAGCCGATGCCCTCATGGTGATTGGCTCCAATCCACGGCGCGAGGCGCCAGTCCTGAATGCTCGCATCCGCCGGCGCTGGCTGAGCGGCAATTTGCTGACCGGTGTGATCGGCCCGAAAGCCGATTTGACTTACCCCGCAAATTACCTCGGTGCCGGGCCGGAATCGATTGTTGAATTTGAAGCCCACCCACCCGCCAATAAACAAAAGCCGATGTTTCTCATGGGGGCAGGCGCATTTGCCCGGCCCGACGGAGAGGCGGTTCTTGCCAGCGCCATGAAAGCAGCCACGGCTTTGGGTGTTATCAAGGATGGCTGGAACGGCTTCTGCGTTCTGCAAAGCGCCGCATCGCGCGTGGGCGGCCTTGATATCGGCTTTGTGCCGGGGCAGGGTGGTCTGGATGCGCTCGCGATGGCGCAACCCAATGGCGTTGATCTGCTGTTTCTTGCCGGAGCGGATGAAATCGACATAGCTCCCGGCGCATTCGTCGTCTACATCGGCTCGCATGGGGATCGGGGTGCGCATCGCGCCGATGTTGTCTTGCCGGGCGCCGCCTATACGGAGAAGTCGGGCACTTACGTCAATACCGAAGGGCGCGTGCAAATGTCGGATCGGGCCAATTTCCCGCCCGGCGATGCGCGTGAGGACTGGGCGGTTTTGCGGGCACTCTCGGAAGCGCTGGGCCAGCGGCTGCCTTTCGACTCGCTTGGTGCCCTGCGCGCCGCCCTATACACCGCCCATCCCCACATGGCGCAGATTGACGCGATCATGCCGCCAGAGCCCGCCAAATCCACCCCAAAGGCGGGCCCGCTGGACAAGGCACCCTTTGTCAGTTCAGTCGATGATTTCTATCTAACCAATCCCATCGCCCGCGCATCCAGCGTCATGGCGGAATGCTCCAGCCTCGCCAAAGCGCGTGAGGCCGGTGCCATGGTTCAGGCGGCGGAGTAGTAAAATGGATTTTGCCACGTTTCTCTCGCTTCTGCTGATGGTCATCAAAGCCCTGGCAACTATCGTTGGCGTGTTGATTTTCGTCGCCTATGTTCTCTACGCCGATCGCAAAATCTGGGCGGCGGTGCAATTGCGCCGCGGGCCGAATGTGGTCGGGCCCTGGGGCCTGTTGCAAAGCTTCGCCGACATGCTCAAATTTGTGTTGAAGGAGCCGATCATCCCGGCCGGTGCCAATAAGGGCGTGTTTCTGCTGGCGCCGTTTGTCACGGGCTTTCTGGCGCTGGCCGCCTGGGCGGTGATTCCGGTGGCGCAGGGCTGGGCTCTGGCCAATATCAACGTCGGTGTGCTTTATATTTTCGCCATATCCTCGCTCAGTGTCTATGGCATCATCATGGGCGGTTGGGCTTCCAATTCCAAATATCCGTTTCTGGGCGCCCTGCGCTCGGCGGCGCAGATGGTCAGTTACGAGGTCTCAATCGGGTTTGTCATCATTACCGTTCTGTTGTGTGCAGGCTCACTGAACCTGACCGCCATCGTGCAGGCGCAAGATCATGGTTGGGGCATCCTGAACTGGTATTTCATTCCACTGTTTCCGATGTTTGTGATCTTTTTCATCTCGGCGCTGGCGGAAACCAATCGCCCGCCATTCGATCTCCCCGAAGCTGAGTCCGAACTCGTCGCAGGCTTCATGGTCGAATATTCATCTGTGCCCTATATGCTGTTCATGCTGGGAGAATATGTCGCGATTGTCTCGATGTGCGCCATGACAACCATCCTGTTTCTGGGTGGCTGGTTGTCGCCGGTGCCGTTCGCCCCATTTACTTGGGTGCCGGGTGTCATCTGGTTCATTTTGAAGGTCTGCCTCGTGTTCTTCATGTTCTCGATGGTCAAGGCTTTCGTGCCGCGCTATCGCTACGATCAGTTGATGCGGCTTGGCTGGAAGGTATTTTTGCCCATTTCGCTGGTCGGGGTGGTGGTAGTGGCGGGTGTGCTTGAGGCTACCGGCTGGGGCGCAACGGGCCATTAGGATTGAAGTCATGAAACTGGATCAGGCAGCCAAATCGCTTTTTCTCACCGAGTTTGTCGCGGCCTTCGGGCTGTCGATGCGCTATTTCTTCAAGCCCAAGGCCACGCTGAATTACCCGCATGAGAAAAATCCGCAATCGCCCCGTTATCGCGGCGAGCACGCCTTGCGCCGCTACCCCAATGGCGAAGAGCGCTGCATCGCCTGCAAATTATGCGAAGCCATCTGCCCGGCGCAGGCCATAACCATCGAGGCCGGCCCACGCCGCAATGATGGCACCCGCCGCACCACGCGTTATGACATTGACATGGTCAAATGCATCTATTGTGGCCTGTGTCAGGAAGCCTGTCCGGTGGACGCAATCGTTGAAGGCCCCAACGCTGAATTTGCGGTGGAAACGCGCGAAGAGCTTTATTTCAACAAGGAAAAGCTGCTCGACAATGGCGATCGTTGGGAGCGCGAGATCGCCCGCAACATCGCCGCCGACGCGCAATATCGCTGAGGGCCGCCAACCTTTCCAAACTTTCATCTGGGCGCCACTTTGCGGTAAATGCGCGCTGCTATTCTCCTCAACGAACCTGAATTGTCCGCTTGTGGCAATCAGACTTTCCCGTCAAGGGAAATTCAGCCTTCCATTCGTGGAATATGAGGAGATAGCTTTATGACACGCATCCCATCCCCGGTTACTTCCAGCTTCCGCCGCAAATCCGCACTTCTGGGCGCGGTCGCCGTTTTGGCGCTGGGCGGCACTTTGGCGCAGACCACCTATTTCGCCCCGCAGGCGCAGGCCCTCACCAGTTCCGACGCCTCGGCGGGCCCCGGCTCGTTTGCGGATGTTGTCGATGCCGTTCGTGGGGCCGTAGTTTCGGTCAAGGTTGATATGGAGGAAAAGACCTCCGACGAGAGCGCACCGAACATGCCCAAGCTTGCGCCGGGTGACCCAATGGAGCGCTTCTTCCGGCAGTTTGGCCCGCGCGGCGAATTTGCTCCCCACGGTGGCCAGATGCACAAGGGCATAGCGCTCGGCTCCGGCTTCATCATCAGCCAGGATGGCTATATCGTCACCAATAATCACGTCGTTGAAAATGCCACCAATGTCACGGTGAAACTCACCGATGGCACGTCTTTGCCGGCCAAGGTCGTCGGCACCGACAAAAAGACCGATCTTGCACTTTTGAAGATCACCAAGGCTGGCACCTATCCCTTCGTCAAATTTGCGCCAAGTTCGCCGCGGGTGGGGGATTGGGTGATTGCTGTCGGCAACCCGTTCGGTTTGGGCGGCACGGTTACGGCAGGTATTGTCTCGGCGCGTGGCCGCGATATTGGCTCGGGCCCCTATGACGATTATCTGCAGATTGACGCGCCGGTGAACCGCGGCAATTCGGGTGGCCCAACCTTCAACGCCAAAGGCGAAGTGGTCGGCGTCAATACCGCGATTTATTCGCCCTCGGGCGGCAGCGTCGGCATTGGTTTTGATATCCCGGTGGAGATCGCGCGCAAGGTTGTGGGCGAGTTGGAATCCCACGGTTCGGTCACACGCGGCTGGATCGGTGTCGAAATCCAGCCCGTATCGCATGGCATAGCGGAAAGCCTGGGCCTGAAAACCGAAAAAGGCGCGTTGATTGCCGAAACCCAGAGCGATGCACCCGCAGCCAAGGCTGGCCTGAAATCAGGCGACGTCATCACCAGCGTCAATGGCAAGGATATTGCCGATCCGCGCGAATTGGCTCGCACCATCGCCGGGATCAGCCCCGACCAGCAGGTCAACATCGGTTACGTCCGGGATGGCGCAACCAAGACGGTGGATATCAAGCTCGGCACGTTGCCCAACAATGAGCAGGCGAGCCTCGAACATGGTGCCACCACCGCACCCGAAGACCTTGCCAAATTTGGCATGACCCTGGCACCGGCGCAAAGCGTCGCTGGCGCTGGCAAGGATGGGGTGGTGATCTCGGATCTTGATCCCAATGGCACCGCCGCCCAAAAGGGCTTGCGCACGGGCGACGTCATTCTCGAAGCCGCCGGCAAGACGGTTACGAGCCCGGACGACGTCAGCAAGGCGGTTCAGGATGCAGCCAAGAATGGCCGCAAGGCCGTGCTGCTGCGGGTCAAGACCAGCAACGGCACCCGCTTCGTAGCGCTGGGCGTTCATCCGGCCGGTTGATCGCGGCGCTGCACGGTTGTGCGATCCGGCCCTGACTGCCCCCGATCAGGGCGGATCGTGCAAGAGCAGGCGCGCTGGTTTACCCCGCGCCTGCTTTTTTTTGCAAAACGGGTTATAATGTTGCCATGCGTATTTTATTGATCGAGGACGATATCGAGGCAGCCGCCTATCTGGTGAAAGCCTTGCGGGAAAGCGGCCACATGGCTGACCACGCCACCAATGGCCTGGATGGCTATGCCATGGCGCGCGAGGGCAAATACGACATACTCATTGTTGATCGCATGTTGCCCAAACTGGACGGACTGTCGCTGATCGGGGGCCTGCGCGAGCAGAAGGTGGAAACGCCCGTCATGATTCTCTCCGCGCTGGGTCAGGTCGATGACCGCGTGAAGGGCCTGCGGGCAGGGGGGGATGATTATCTCACCAAGCCTTATGCGTTCTCCGAATTGCTGGCCCGCATTGAGGTGTTGGCGCGGCGTCAGCGCCCCACCGATACCGAACCGACGCTCTACAGGGTCGGCACGCTGGAACTGGATCGTCTGGCCCACAAACTCACGCGCGCGGGTCAGGAAATCCCCTTACAACCGCGTGAATTCCGCCTCATCGAATATCTGATGAAACATGCAGGGCAAGTGGTCACCCGCACCATGCTGTTGGAAAATGTCTGGGATTATCACTTTGACCCCCAAACCAACGTCATTGATGTGCATGTTTCGCGACTGCGCGCCAAGATAGATCGCGGCCAGGACACGCCGTGCCTCCACACCATTCGCGGCGCAGGATACATGATCCGTGACGGCGTTCGGTAAGCTCTTTCGCACCACGGCCTTCAAGCTGTCACTGGTTTATCTGGTGATATTCGGCTTTGGTTCAGCGGTGGTGCTGCTGGCGGTGGGCTGGAACGTCGAAAAACTGGTCGACGAGCAGATATCCCAGACCATTGATGCGGAAATCAAGGGCCTTTCCGAGCAATATGCGCAAGGGCGTCTGCCAAGACTGTTGCAGGTCATTCAGTTGCGATCCAATCAACCCGGCTCCTCGCTTTATCTTCTAACCGATCAAGCCGGACAGCCACTGGCTGGCAATATTGCGGCGCTGCCCCCGAGGGTGATTGACCACCCCGGCGCGGTCGAGACAAGTTATCAGCGGCCCGGCGAGTTCAAGGCCAACAATCGCGCGCTGGCCCGGGTGTTCGCGCTACCGGGGGGCTTTCACTTGCTGGTCGGGCGCGATCTGGCGGACCGCCAGTCGTTGGAAACCATTCTGGCGCGCACTTACCTCACCTCGCTTATTGCCCTCACCGCCATTGGTGCGCTCGGCGGTTTGATTGTCGCACGCCGTGTGCTGAGACGGGTCGATGCCATGAACGCCACCGCGAGCAGCATCATGGCCGGGGATCTCACGCAACGCTTGCCGCAGGCCGGCACCGGCGATGAATTGGACCGCCTCGCCATAAATCTCAATTCGATGATCGAACGTATTGGCGAGTTGATGATCGGCATGCGCGAGGTCTCCGACAACATTGCCCATGATCTGCGCACACCTTTGACCCGGTTGCGCAACCACGCCGAATCCGCGCTCGCTGAAGATGCGGCCGGCCCGGCGCAGACATTGGCTTTGGAACGGGTCATCATCGAGTCGGACGGGCTGATTGCCACCTTCAACGCGCTATTGCTGATCGCGCGGGCTGAAGCAGGCGAGGCACGCGACAGCATGACCAATTTTGATGTGGCGGAAGCCACCCGCGCCTCCGCCGAGCTTTATGAGCCGCTGATGGAGGAGGCTGGCGTCGAGTGGCAAGTAACCGCTTCAGATAATCTGATCGTCCATGGCAGCCGCGAATTGCTGGGCCAGGTAATCGCCAACCTGATCGACAACGCCCTCAAATATGGCGTATCGCCGGCCGGAGAAGGCAGGCCAAAACCCCGCATCACCATATCAGCCGAACGCGACAATGGGCGAGCGAAGCTTGCGATTGCCGATCACGGGCCGGGGATTTCCGCCGCCGATCATGCCCGCGTGGTGCAGCGCTTTGTGCGGCTTGAAGGCTCACGCTCGCAAAAAGGCTCCGGTTTGGGGCTGGCACTGGCGGTTGCCGTGGCCCGCCTGCACGGTGGAACCCTAACCCTTAGTGACAATCAGCCGGGGCTGAAAATCACATTGGAACTGCCACTTGCCAAATCTTTCTGAATCAGTTTCTCACAAGCCTGCCTGAATCAGTTTCTCAATTGAGGTAGATGGCCGCTTCCGGTTGTCGCTCGACCCTGGGGATCGGGAGGGCCAGGGCCGGGGTGGATGCAGGCACTTGCGCCACTGCTTGCAGGCGCAGCCCGGCTTTGGGTGCGGGGAAATGCACCTGCACGATCGTCCCGGCCCCCTTTGTCGAGCGAATGCGCATGCTGCCATTGTGCAGGTCAACCAGTGCGCGGGCGATGGCGAGGCCAAGGCCGGAGCCTTTCATGCCATTTTCAAAGCTTGGCTCATTTTGTTCAAACGGCCGGCCTAGCCTGGGTACGGCATCCGGCGCAATACCAATGCCGGTATCTTCGACATAGATGTTGATGGCATCATTGACGCTGCGTGCCCGTATCCGCACCTTGCCCCCATTCGGGGTGAATTTGACGGCATTGCTGAGCAGGGATTGCAGGATGCGCAGGATCGAGGGTTGATCGGCGTAAAGCCGTGCGCCGGGCATGACCTCCGCAACTATGCCAATATCCTTGTTCTTGGCGCATCCGGCTATTTCATTCATCGCAGTCTTGATTGTATGGGCGATGTCAAATTCGCTGCGATGCAGGCGGATATTGCCCGATTCCAGTTTTGCCATATCGAGAATGTCGCTGATGACATCGAGAAGATAACGTCCGCCCTCGCCGATATCCTTGCAATAGCCCTGATATTTCTCGGAACCGAGCGGCCCAAAAATCTGCTGCTGCATCATCTCGGAAAAGCCGATGATGGCGTTCAGCGGTGTGCGAAGTTCGTGGCTCATGTTGGCCAGAAATTCGGATTTGGCCAGATTGGCCGCTTCGGCCTCCACTTTCTGTTCGCAATAGCGCTCGGCCAGATCGGCCAATTGCTGGGCCTGAATTTCGAGGGTCTGGCGCGAGCGCCGCAAATCCGCAATGGTGGCCGTCAGCGCCCGTTCTGAATTGAGCAATTGCTCTTCGTTGCGTTTTAACTGGCTGATGTCGGTGCCAACCGAAACGTAGCCGCCATCAATCGTGCGCCGCTCATTGACCTGTAACCAGCGGCCATCTGCCAATCGCGCTTCATAACTGCTGGCATGGATGCCGGGTTGTTCGGAAATGTGCACCTGCGCGGTTATTTCAGGCTGTGTCGCCTGCGCCATCAATTGCTTGTAGGGAGTTCCAGCGACCGCCACATCCACCGAAAGGCTGTGCAATTGCTGGAATTTGCTGTTACAGGTGACAAGACAGTTTTTTGCGTCCCACAATACGAACGCTTCCGAAATGCTTTCAATGGCCTCGCGAAGCCGGCTATTGGCGGTTCTTGATTTTTCTTCCAGCCGTTTTTGTTCGGTAATGTCCATGACGATGCCAATCACATGGAAGGGCAGGGTCTCCCCGGTCATGTTCGGCTTGCCGACGACTGTCGGGCCCTTGACGATTTCGGCCCGCATCCGCATCCAGATCCAGCGTTCCGACACATCCCGGATCCGGAAGCTCTGGTCGATGCTGTCGCCCACCTTCAATTTTTGCAGACTATGCGAGCTGAAGAACGGCCGATCTTCGGCGTGGATCAGATTGGTTGCAGCAACCAGTGTCATGAACGGCTGGAATTGCTCGTAGCCAAGTATTTGATACATGGATTTGGACCAGGAGACGCGCCCGGTCGCAATATCAATGTCCCATAGGGCGCAATGGCCGCGAAACAGCGCCGTGTCCATGCGCTTCTGGATATTGTCGCGAATGACATCGACTTGGCTCTTGCGCCGGTTTTGCAGAAAATAAGCGAAGCCGAGCATGGCGATGACCAGAAACGCCGCACCATTGATGACCAATGTGCGCAGCATGTCGGAGCGCCAGTGCCGCAAGCCGGCAGCTGCGGGCTCCAGCAGGATCATCCGTCCGAGCGGGGCTGGCAGTGACATGAAGCTGGCGATTACGTCATGCGCCCCCGCCACGTTCAGGCGAAATACGCCGGTTGCCTCATTCATGTTGCTGGGCGCGAACGTGTCGCCGAACAATTCTTGCAGGCTTGTCACGCCCGACAATGCCACGCCGGCCGGGCCAGATACCATGTCGAGGATCGCCCCGGTCTTGGAGGTGACAATCAGGCTGCGTTGATTGAGTGCCATGCGCGCCGAAAGCGGCAAATGGCTCAATGGATGGCGCAGATTGGCGCGGCTCATGCGCAAATGGGCCAGCCAGTCGCTTTGCAGCGCCGCATTGGAGAAAGCCAGACGTGTTTCCGCCCGTTGCAGCGCTTCGTCCCGCGTGCGTTGAATCTGCAGGAAAGTCGCCAACACAAACAGGCAACTGAAAAGTGCGAGCATTAAATAGACCAGCGGCAGAAAATATGGATTTAGCCGCTGCAACTGAATGGAAAATGACTTGGAATTAAACGCCACATTAGACGAAGCCGAGGCCGTTTGGCCGTGCTTGAATGGGCGCAGAATCGCGCCGACTGCGTTTTCACGCGTCATGGTTAGCCCCTCGAAAATGAACATGAAATCAGGTCAATGTGCCGCATTACCCTGATGACAACGGTATAAGAATCCGAAATTGCAATTTTGTCTAGTGGTTAATTTCGTCTTTATTTGTTGCAATTGCTTTTTGGGAAGCAAAGCGGAATCAAAACTGGAACAAAGCGGAACTCAGCCCAAAGAACGTGTAACAATATCACGCACATCGGGGGAAAGCACCGCTTTGCTGGCAATTTCGCTCAAGCAGCGTCGCGCATGTCCGGCGCGCTCGCTCTCCATGATGCGCCAACTGCGCATGGCGCCCAAAAGACGCGCTGCAAGCTGCGGGTTGCTCGAATCAAGCTGCATCACCATTTTGGTTAAAAATTCGTATCCTTCACCATTGCGGGCATGAAAACCGGTTTGGTTGGCCAGACAAAAAGTGCCGATCAAGGCGCGGATGCGGTTGGGATTGCCGATCGAAAACGCGGGATGAAGCAGCAATTGTGTTACCTTGTGCAAGGTTCCCGCTTCAGGACTCATCGCCTGCACGCCGAACCATTTGTCAATCACCAGCGCATCCTTGTGGTAGCGCTCGTAAAACGCGTTTAGCGCCCGCTCGCGATGGGGGCCCGTGCGTGACGCCAGCAGCCCCAGCGCGGCAATTTCATCGGTCATGTTATCGGCGGATTCAAACTGCTGCATGGCCAGATCGCCTCCCGCTGCGGCATTGCCGCCGTGCAGCAGCCCCAGCACACTGGCGCGCAGCGCACGCTGCCCGGCCTGCACCGCATTGGGCTCAAACGCGACCGGTCGCGACAATTCGGCATAGGCTGTCTCCAGCGGCGACCACAAGGCCGCGCCGATCTGGTGGCGCAAAGCCTCCCGCGCCGCATGAATCGCATCCGGGTCGACATCATGACCGATTTCCCGAGCAATTTCGCCCTCGCCCGGCAATGTCAGCATCAGAGCGGCAAAGGCCGGGTCCTTCTGGTATTGCGCCAGCACGTGGCCAAGCGCCGCAATAAACGGCATGGCGTCTTTCGGCTTTTCGGCCGCGTGCATGGAGCGATGCTTCAACAGCCGCAGCGCAATGGTTTGGGCCGATTGCCAGCGGTTGAACGCGTCGCGGTCATGCCCAATCAGGTGAATGAGGTCGGCTTCGCTCAAATCGGTTTCCAGTTGCACGGGCGCCGAAAAACCGCGCAACACCGACAGCACCGGTCTTGCCGCCAGACCGGTGAAACGGATCTTGCGCTCGATACGGGTCAATTCAAACGTACCGCTTGCCAATTCCTGCGCGCTCACTTCGTTGCCGGCGGCAACCTGAAGCGGCAAATCCTCGCCATTTTTGCCCACCAGCGCCAGCTGAATTGGCAGTACCTGCGCGCCTTTGTTCGGTTGGCCCGGTGTCGGTGCGGTGTTTTGCGCAAATTCGACATCGAATGTGCCATTTTCTGCATCAAAATGCGTATCCACGCGCAAAAATGGCGTGCCCGCCTGGCTATACCATTGTTTGAAATGGCTGAGATCGCGCTGCGAAGTCTGCGCAAAACAGGCCAGAAAATCTTCCATCGTTGCGGCCGTGCCATCGCACCGCTGGAAATACAGCGCCATACCGGCGGCAAAGTCTGCCGGGCCAATCAGGGTTTTGAGCATGCGGATCAGTTCCGCGCCCTTCTCATAGACTGTGGCTGTATAAAAATTGTTGATCTCGAAATAAGCCTCCGGGCGGACATTATGGGCCAGCGGCCCGCCATCTTCGGGAAATTGGTTGGTGCGCAGATTGCGCACGTCGCTGATCCGTTTCACCGCACGCGAGCGCTGGTCGCCGGAAAATTCCTGATCCCGGAAAACGGTCAACCCTTCCTTCAGGCACAATTGGAACCAGTCGCGGCAAGTGATGCGGTTGCCGGTCCAATTGTGGAAATATTCGTGCGCGATCACCGCTTCGATTTGCGCGTAATCCACGTCAGTGGCGGTTTGCGGCGAGGCCAGCACCAGTTTATCGTTGAATACATTGAGGCCCTTGTTTTCCATGGCCCCCATGTTGAAATCAGAGACCGCGACAATGTTGAATGTGTCGAGGTCATATTCGCAGTTGAAGGTTTCTTCGTCCCATTTCATCGAACGCTTCAGCGCATCCATGGCATAAGTCGCGCGGGCTTCCTTGCCATGCTCGACATAAATGCCCAGCGCGACCTTGCGGCCCGATGCCGTGATGAAATGGTCATGGATCGACCCCAGATCGCCGCCCACAAGCGCAAAAAGATAGCACGGCTTGGGGTGTGGATCTTCCCACACCGCATAATGGCGGGAGCCGTCCGCCAAAACGCCGCTTTCCACCAGATTACCATTGCCGAGCAGAATGGGCGCGGCTTTCCGGTCGGCCTCCAGCCGCAGGCGATAACGCGACAATACATCCGGACGATCTGGAAAATAGGTGATGCGCCGGAAGCCCTGCGCCTCGCATTGGGTGCAGAATGCAGCCCCCGATCGATAAAGCCCCATCAGCTTGGTGTTGGATGACGGATCGATCCAGGTCGTTACTTCCAAAACGAACGGGCGCTGCGGCGGTTGCTCGATCGTCAGGCCCTGCGCGTCACAAAACCCGGCGGCAAGATCGAGGCTCACGCCATCCAGCGCCACATGCACCGCGTGCAATTCATCGCCATCCAGCACCAGCGGGGCACCCGCGATGCCCTGCGGATTGGGGCGCAACTGCAACCGGCTGACAACGTGGGTCTCATGCTCATCCAGTTGGACCAGAAGATCGACATGGTCCACGAGATAATCAGGAACCCGGTAATCGGCTAAACGAATGGGCTGGGCATTATCCGTGCGCATGGCAAATTCCACCTGAAAACATATTGAAAAGCATCGCTAACATTGCGCTGACAACGCCCTTAAGGCAAGCGTCAAGGCCGTTGGTGTTAAGTTCGAAGGTCAGTGGAACGCACTGATTCTATTTGCAACTTATTGTTATTTACACGGTTTTGATTTGTAAACCAGAAGTTTGGATCACGCATGGATAAGCGCCGGACGGTCATGCCGCGACCACTGCCCGCGTTGAAAAAGATTTTGAAAAACGGATGAATTCCCTACCATATCGATTGAAATATGGATGGGGCGCAACGGGAGGCTCGCTTCCATGCGCACATTCGCCGGGGGCTGTTGATGCGTATTGCACCCCCGGCGACATTCCGCCGCGTGACTAGCTGGCGGTTGCGTCGGTCATGCGCGCTTCGACTTGCGCATGTCTGGGCATGGCGGTAATCGCGCCATAGCCGCAGGTGGACAGGGCGGCGGCAATGTTGGCATAGCGTCCGGCGCGGAAGGCGTCGCGGCTGCGCAGAAATTCGGCGAGGAATGCCCCGTCAAATGTGTCTCCGGCACCGGTCGCGTCAATGGCAGCTACCTTGATGGAGGCAAGCCGCTTGCGCTGATCGGGCGTCGCAACCAGGCTGCCGGCCGCGCCCAGCGTCAGCGCCACCACTTTGGCACCCAGTTTCAGATAATAATCAACGATGGCATCGGCGTCTTCGAGGCCGGTGAGAAGGCGGGCGTCATCAAGGCCGGGCAGGGCTATGTCGACATGCCGCATCGCCTCATGGGTGGTGGCGCGCGCCTGTTCCAGCGGCCATAACTTCAGGCGCAGGTTGGTATCATAGGAGACCAATCCGCCGCCGTCGCGCACAATATCCATCGCAGCGCGCACGCTTTGCGCTGCATTGTTCGAAATCGCCTGCGAAATCCCCGATACATGCAGGATTTTCGCGCGCTTCAGTGCCGCAACCGGCAGATCGGCCGGGGTCATCAGGCTCGCCGCCGAATTCTTGCGCAGATAGGTGAAATGGTGGCCCTCCGCATCATGGGTGACAAAATACACGCCCGTCGGCGCGCTTTCATGGCTGATGACGCTGTGCTCATCAACGCCTTCCGCCCGCCACATGGCGCGGATGGCATCGCCGAACAGGTCCTTGCCCAGCAGGGTGAAATAGCCGGTCGCAGCATTGCAACGGCTGGCCGCAACCATCGCATTGGATGTGTCCCCGCCAATGCCCTCAAGCCAACTGGCGCTGCCAACGGCGCGGTTGAACTCGAACATTGGCTCACCAATGGCAAAAATATCCATTCTCGCAGTTTCCCAAACAAATCAATGCGCGCCGGCGCAGAACGTGCAGCCCACAATCGGCGCTGCATCAACCAAACATAAAGAAAATGTTTCCGCTTGTCCGCTTGCAAAGCGTCGTTGAACACCCAAATTTACAGGAGTGGTGAAACGTGCCCTGAATCCCGGATTTGAATTCTTTTCAAATGATCATTTTCGCTTACGCCGTTTGTTCAACATAGTGTTGTCATGATTGGGTCGCGATTGACATTTAATCCTGCTTTGCGTGCACGGGAATGCTTGATTTTTGGGCCGGTGGAAGTTTTCGGCAAGTGAATCATCAAGGGAATTTGTAAGGCAAATCAGGGCGGCGTAATATTCACGGCTTTGTGAAGATTTGTGCGATCCGGTTTTCGATAGACCCAGCATTGAACCCTGCATTCATTTCAATTTTTCAATTTCCCGCAAATGGCATTCCTTGAAGTAACGGGTGCAAATGAGGAGGACGTCATGCTAACCAGGGATATTGTTCATTCTTGCGCAAACAGCAAGGTGGCAGCGGCAGCCCTCGCCTCGATAGGCGGGGCCTATAGCGCCCGCATCAGTCTTATTGCGGCTGAAAGCGGGCTGGAACCAGGCGCTTTCATTTCGGCCATGGTTCGCGATTTCGCGCGGCAGGCCAGCGGGGGCGATTGGGCGCGGTTGGAGAATTCGCTTCGCTGCAGCGACTTTCCCCTGCTTCAGGGGCTGCGCCACATCATCGACACTTCGTTGAGCCGCCAGGGTCAGGATATGGCTGAGTCAAACGACAAGGCGGGTGCCCGCCAAGCGCCAGCTGTATGGAAGGGCCACCGCGAAAGCGGCCCAACGCTCTCGCGCTGCAATTAAAACCAATTGTTAATCAAATATTTCAACCGGAATGTAAAACAAATGCGCCTATTCTTTGCAATGGGTCTGCAATTTCGTGGCCCTGCGTTAGGAAAGGCATGAATATGTCTTCAGACGTAACACTTCGATTGAAACGATTACGCGACCATAGCCTCAGTGAGCAAATTGCCGACGCTCTAATTCATGGTCTGGGCATTTTATTGGCGGTGTTTGGCATTTTATTGCTTTTGCACCGCGCGACGCAAGCGCAGCAATCCCATATCATTGGCCTGTTGGTATATGCGGGCGGCATGGTTGCCATGTTCGGCGCATCCGCTGCCTATAACATCTTCTATGCCAGCCGCTTTCGCGAAGTCCTTCGCAAGGCCGATCACGCCGCCATCTTTTTGATGATTGCGGGTACCTACACACCCTTCATCCTGTTCACCTACAGCCAGCCTTGGGCGATTTTGCTAAGCCTGTCAGTATGGGCGTTCTGCTTGTCGGGAATTGGCCTGAAATTCATCAATCCGCCCTTGTTCGAGAAGCTTTCATTGGCGCTTTATCTGGCATTGGGCTGGTGCGCGCTGGTGCTTCTGGGGCCGGGCCTTTGGAGCCACGCGCCGCAATTGCTGTTGCCCGTCGCTTTGGGCGGTGCGCTATATACCTTTGGCGTCACCTTCCACATATGGGAGACATTGCCTTATCAAAACGCGATCTGGCATGCTTTCGTGCTTGCGGCGGCCGCTTGCCATTACTATGCGGTTTGGCAGGGCGTCACCCAATTGCCCGCGCTCGCCTGACGCGCGGGCCACAGCCTGTTGTTCAGGCCAAGCGCTTCAAGTGACGCCATCGCCCACAAATCGATGACGTCAAGTCGGTTCTGAGCCGGGCGCCATCCGCACGCGCAGGCCGCTGAATTCGCGGCGCATGAGGATCTGACAGGAAAGCCGTGAGTTTGCCTCGACAAAGGCTGCCTCATCCAGCTTGTCAATTTCCTCATCGGTTGGCGGAACCAGCAGGTCCTGCCATTCCTGGTCAACATAAATGTGGCAGGTGGCGCAAGCGCATGCACCCCCGCATTCGGCTTTGACCCCAAGGCCCCAGTCGCGGATGATTTCCATCACCCGCCAACCCTCCAGCGCCTCCACTTTATGCTCGATTCCCGCGTGGTCGATCACATTGAGATACACGATGGCTCACCCAATCCTGCGCCGGGCCCAAGGCCGCGTGCCAACTTGCTTTTCAGCACCGAGGCCAGGCTGGTAGAAAAATTCAACGTCCGGCCTTCGCCCGCTCTTGAGCAGCGTCAAGGTCGCCGGATGGTCGATCTCGAAGCTGTCAAACCCGCAGCGCACCATCAGTTGCAACTGGTCGTAGAGCACATTGCCCGCGGCCCTCAAATCGCCCTCATAGCCCAGCGCCCGCAGCTGCCGCGCCATCGAGAAAGCCCGGCCATCGGTGTATTTGGGAAAATCCAGCTTGATCAGCGTCAGACCGGAGAAATAAGGCACCAATGGTGCCAGATCCGCGCCAGGTGACAGGATCACCGCCGGAAATGGAGCCTTGGCCCCACCCTGAACCACGATTTCCAGCCATTCATTCTCCTGCAGAGCCACGATTTCCACGCCCGGCTCCGTCACCAGGTTTCCATCCCTGTAGAGTGTTTTCATATGCCGTCTCCTGCGTTTAAGGTGCCCAGATGAATGCCGCATTCGGCCTTGCCTTTACCGCGCCATCGGCCGGCACGGGCATCTTCGCCCGGTCGCACGGGCGACGTGCACGGCAGGCAACCGATAGAGAGGTAGTTCTTGGCAACCAAAGCATGGGAAGGCAGCGAATTTTTGGCAAGATAGGCAAGAATTTGCGCCGCATCCCAATTGGCCAGCGGGTTGAGCTTGACGCGCTCGCCTTCCGCTTCAAAGAACGACAGCGCACTGCGCGTTGACGCCTGAAACCTTTTGCGTCCGGTTATCCATGCCTCATAGCGGCCCAATACCTTGGCTAGTGGTTGAGTCTTGCGAATATCGCAGCATTTATCCGCGTCGCTCGACCACAAGAATCCTTCCGGGTCCTCCATCGCCAACTGGTCGGCATCGGGCGCGGCTTCTATCAGGTTGGTGAGTTTCAGCATGTCGACCAACTGATCGCGATAGGCCAGCGTTTCGGGAAACAATTGCCGGGTGTCGACAAAGATAACCGGCGTTGACCGGTCGATTTGCGCCACCATGTGCAACAGAACGGCCGAATCTGCGCCAAATGAGGAAACCAGTGCGATCCTGTCGGCATACAGATGCTCGATCGCCAGCGCCAGCAGCGCGCGCGTATCCATGGATGAGAACCGTGCGCCGATGCGCGAGGCAGCGATCTGGTCGCCAAACAGATGCGTTGGATCAAGGCCCATAAAGTGCCTCCTTGAAAGGTGCCAGCCCGAGCCGGCGATAGGCGGAAAGAAAATCCTCCGACGCGTCCGAGCGCAATTGCAGATAAGTGTCGACCACAGTCTCGACCGCATCGACAATGGCGTCACCATTGAAGCCGGGGCCGGTAATGGTGCCAATCTCGCAGGTTTCGTCGGCAGCGCCGCCGAGCGTCAACTGGTAGGTCTCCTCCCCTTTGCGCTCCAGACCCAAAATTCCGATATGGCCGACATGGTGATGTCCGCAGGCATTGATGCAGCCGGAAATCTTGATCTTCAATTCCCCGATGTCGCGCGCCCGCTTCGTATCCCCAAAGCGCTCCGAGATTTTTTGCGCAATCGGAATGGAACGCGCGGTGGCGAGCGAGCAATAATCAAGCCCCGGGCAGGCGATGATATCGGTGACAAGCCCGGCATTGGCCGTGGCAAGCCCGGCTGCCCGCAACCCATTGTAAAGCGCTGGAATATCATCGAGCGCCACATGGGGCAGCACCAGATTTTGCTCATGCGACACGCGGATTTCGCTTTGCGAATAGCGATCTGCCAAGTCCGCCATCACGTCCATTTGCCCGGCGCTGGCATCACCGGGAATACCGCCAATCGGCTTGAGCGAAACCGTCACCACACCATAACCGGGCTGGTGATGCGCTGTTACATTGACGGACGCGAACGCGGCCAGCTGCGGGTCGCTGGCCTTGGCGCTAGCCAATGCCGGAGCCGCAGGGTCACGGGCCGCAAGGGCAGGGGGCGTGAAATAGGTCTGGATGCGGGCAATTTCCGCCTCAGGTAGCGTCAGTTGCGGCTCGCGGCGTTCCGCAAACTCGCGCTCCACGGCCTCGCGAATGGCATCGCGGCCTTTTTCGTGCACCAAAATCTTGATGCGTGCCTTGAATTTATTGTCGCGGCGACCTTCAAGGTTATACACCCGCAAAATCGCATCCACATAGCTTAGCAGATCGACTTTAGGCAGAAAGTCACGGATTTTATAGGCGACCAGCGGCGTGCGGCCCTGTCCACCGCCCACGTAGACCGCAAATCCAACCTCGCCCTCGGCGTTGCGTACCAATTGCAGACCGATGTCATGCACCTGAATGGCGGCGCGGTCCGTGCTCGCACCAATCACCGCCAGCTTGAACTTGCGCGGCAGGAAGGAAAATTCCGGATGCAGCGACGACCACTGCCGCAGAATTTCGGCATAGGGGCGCGGGTCTTCGATTTCGTCACCGGCCGCCCCGGCAAAATGATCCGCCGTGACATTGCGGATGCAATTGCCGGAGGTCTGGATGGCGTGCATTTCAACCGTCGCCAATTCGCTCATGATATCGGGGCAATCGGCCAGCGCCGGCCAATTGAACTGGATGTTCTGCCGCGTCGTGAAATGCCCGTAACCACGATCGTAACGGCGGGCGATAAAGGCAAGCTTGCGCATCTGCCGCGATGACAAAGTGCCATAGGGGATGGCGACACGCAGCATATAGGCATGCAATTGCAGATAAACCCCGTTCATCAGGCGCAGCGGACGAAATTCCTCCTCCGCGAGCACACCCGCAAGGCGACGCTCCACCTGATCCCGAAATTGCGCGACCCGGTTCTTCACAAAGACGGCGTCGAATTCATCATAACGATACATGGTTGAACTTTCGGGACGACAGGGGTTCAGGCGGCGCGGGCCACATCGTGGAGGCCGGTCGGGGAATAGGTAATGCTGGGCCCGGCATGGCGAATGCGGTCACGCAGCGTCAGGGGGCGGATCACGCCGTCCAGCGCGCTCACCGCCAGCACAAAGCTTTCCAGCACAATATTGGCGGCTTCATCGAGGCGGGCCTCAGCCAGCGCAGCCTCCCCGGCAGCTTTGTCTGCCAGCACGCGCGCGCCTTGAATGTCCATCACCCAAAGCCGTGGGCCGGCCCAATAAACCACCTTGCCGTCAAATAGGCGATTGGCACTGATAACGCTCGACATGCTTTTCTCCATCTCTGGAGAGGTGATATAACAAATAACAAAAAAAATTGCTATTAAAAAATAATAACAAAATAAATATGTAATATAAAAGCAAAATCAGGAACCCGCCTCCCAGGGTCGATGCGTGGAGTTTTAGAGATTGAGGCCGAATTTGGCAGCGATTTCACCGACGATGCCGCGCCGGAACGCCAGCACGCAGGTGACGAAAATAACGCCCTGGATAACGGTCACCCATTGCCCAAGTCCGGACAGATAGACCTGCATGGCCGAGACGATGAAAGCCCCGATCACCGGGCCAAAGATTGTTCCCATACCGCCAACCAGGGTCATCAGCACGATTTCGCCCGATGTCGTCCAGTAAACGTCCGACAGCGAGGCATTCTGCACCACCAGTGCCTTGGTCGCCCCGGCGAGCCCCGCCAGCGTCGCCGACAGCACGAAGGCCATGAGCTTATATTGGTCGACCTTGTAACCAAGCGAAATCGCGCGTGGTTCGTTCTCGCGGATTGACTTCAGCACTTCACCAAAGGGCGAATTGATCACCCGGTAGATCAGCAAAAAGCCGGCAAAGAAAATGACCAATACAAAATAATAGATCTGCAAGGGATGGCCAAGATCCAGGAGCCCGCCAAAAATCTTTGTCTGCGGAACCGGCTGGATGCCATCCTCGCCATGCGTGAACGGCAATTCAAGCGCCAGAAAATAAATCAATTGCGACAAAGCCAGTGTGGTCATCGAGAAATAAATGCCCTGACGACGGATGGAAAGCGCCCCGGCAACAACGCCGACCAGGGCCGCGACCAGCATCCCGGCTGGTATGGCAAACTCCACCGGCACGCCGCGCGCTTGGGCCAGATGCGCACAAATGTAGGCGCCTGTGCCCATGAACATGGCATGCCCAAAGGACAACAGGCCGACATAACCGACCAGCAGATTGAAAGCGCAGGCGAGCAGCGCAAAACACAGCGCCTGCATCAGAAAGTACGGATAGACAAAAAACGGTGCAGCCAGCAGCACGGCCAGCATTACCACCATCGCCACCTTTTGCGCACGATTGCGGCCGTGTGCCTCGCTCAAAGATATGGCGGTCATCAGGCTGCCCTTCCAAATAGGCCGGTGGGTTTGATCAGCAGCACAATCGCCATAATGACAAACACCACAATGCCTGACGCCTGCGGGTAATAAACTTTGGTCAATCCCTCGACGATGCCAAGGCCAAAGCCGGTGACGATGGACCCTAAAATCGATCCCATACCCCCGATCACGACGACAGCGAACACAACGATGATCAGGTCAGCCCCCATCAATGGCCGCACCTGATAGATGGGCGCAGCCAGCACGCCGGCAAAGGCGGCCAGCGCAACACCAAAGCCATAGGTGAGGGTGATCATCAGCGGAACGTTAATGCCAAAGGCGCGCACCAGGGAGGGGTTTTCGGTTGCAGCCCGCAGGTAGGAGCCAAGCTTGGTGCGCTCGATCACAAACCAGGTGGCAAAGCACACGACAATCGAGGCCCCCACAACAAAAGCCCGGTAATTGGGCAGGAACATGAAGCCC
This sequence comes from Hyphomicrobiales bacterium, assembly GCA_019075865.1. Taxonomy (GTDB): domain Bacteria; phylum Pseudomonadota; class Alphaproteobacteria; order Rhizobiales; family Beijerinckiaceae; genus REEB77. The sequence continues at coordinate 26,683 of JAGXAN010000004.1, forward strand.
AGATTATGACCACCACTGAGGCCATCTGGAATTTCGTAGGGCAGGCCCGAGGAGCCAAACTGGTTCTGGAACAATCCCTGCAGGATGGCGGCAAGGCCAAAGGTGAGCAACAGGCCATAGATATGGTCGAGCCCGGCGATCCGCGCGATCAGGACACGCTGCAAAAACATGCCAATCGCGCCCACAATGATCGGAGCCAGCAGCAGCGCCCACCAGAAGCTCAAATGCGAGCCAAAATGTATGTTCATCAGGCTGAAATGCCCGGCCATCCACCACGGAATTGGCAAATCAATGCCGTTCAGCAGAAAATAGGCGCAAAACGCCCCCATCATGTAAACCGCACCATGGGCGAAATTGACAATGTTCAGCATGCCGAAAATCACCGCCAGCCCAAGGCTGAGCAGCGCGTAAAACGAGCCATTGATCAAGCCGAGCGACAATTGCCCGAACAAGACCTGAGGCGGCATCCCGAATATGGTAGGCATGGTACGTTTCCCGTCTTGGTATTTGCCCCGCCCGACAAAGCAGGCGGGGCTTTTTTATCTTATTTCTTGACGAGCGGGCAATCACTCTCGCTCAGCGGACGGAAGGCCTTGTCGGCTGGGATGGTAGCGACCAGCTTGTAGTAATCCCAAGGATACTTCGACTCTTCCGGCGTCTTGACCTTGAACAGATAGGCCGGGTGGGTTACGCGGCCGTCGATGCGCACGGTGCCCTTGCCGAACAATGGATCATCGGTCGGGAGTGCCTTCATCTCGGCCACGACCTTGGCACCGTCGCTGGGGTCACCGACCTTTTCCACCGCCTTGAGATAGTGCAGCACGCCGGCATAAGCACCCGCCTGGCCCTGGGTTGGCATGTGATGGGCCGGATCCAGTGCCTGGAAACGCTTGGCCCAGGCGCGGGTGCCATCATTCATGTCCCAGTAGAAGGACGAGGTGAATTCCAGCCCCTGCGCGACTTTCAGGCCCATGGCGTTGACGTCGGTGATGAACAGCAGCAGCGGTGCGATGGTCTGCCCGCCCTTGATGATGCCAAATTCTGCCGCCTGCTTGATCGAATTGATCGTGTCACCGCCAGCATTGGCAAGGCCGATCACCTGTGCCTTTGAGGCCTGCGCCTGCAACAGGAAGGACGAGAAATCCGCGGTGTTCAACGGATGAAGGTCGTGCCCGAGCACCGTGCCGCCTTCCGCCTTGACCACAGCCGTCGTGTCGGCTTCCAAAGCCTTGCCGAAGGCGTAATCTGCAGTCAGGAAGAACCAGCTTTTGCCGCCGGCGCGGGTGATGGCGCCACCGGTGCCATGGGCCAATTCATAGGTGTCATAGGTCCAATGAACGGTATTGGGTGTGCAAGCCGCGCCGGTGAGGGCCGCAGACGCAGCACCCGACGGGATGAACACCTTGTTCTTTTCCTTGACGACGGCCGCGACTGCCAATGCAACACCGGAATTGGGCGTATCAATGATGACGTCGGCATGCTTTTCGTCGATCAACTGGCGGGTGAGGGTTGCCCCGACATCCGGCTTGTTTTGGTGATCGGCGCTGATGACGCTGATCTTCCAGCCCTTTTTCTCCATACCCGAATCTTCGATCGCCATTTTGGCGGCGACTTCCGAGCCAATGCCACCGGTATCGGCGTAAAGGCTGGACATGTCGTTGACGTTGCCGATGACAATGGTCTTGTCAGCAGCCAATGCGCTTGGCGCAAAAGCCACGCTGCTCATCAACCCTGCCATCGCCAGCCCTGCTATTTTATAATTCATGGTGTTCCTCCAATTGATTCCGTTGGCTACACACCCAGGTAGGTATGAAGTTTGTCCATATTGGCCTCTAGGTTCTGCGCGCTGAAGGCATCTATGATGCGGCCGTCCTCCATCACGTAATACCGGTCTGCGACACTGGCCGCAAAACGGAAGTTCTGTTCCACCAGCAATATGGTGAAGCCCCGTTCTTTCAGACGGCGAATGGTAACGCCGATCTGGTCGATGATAACCGGCGCGAGCCCTTCGGTGGGTTCATCCAGCATCAGGAACGGCGCGCCCGTGCGCAAAATCCGCGCGATCGCGAGCATTTGTTGCTCCCCGCCGGACAATTTGGTGCCCTGACTGGTCAAGCGTTCCTTCAGGTTCGGAAACAGCTCGAAAATTTGCTCAAGGCCGAGCCCTCCCGGGCGCACCACCGGCGGCAACAGCAAATTCTCACGCACGTCGAGGCTGGCAAAAATGCCGCGCTCCTCGGGGCAGAGGGCTATGCCGGCGCGCGCAATGTTGTTGGAGGGCTGGTCGATGGTCTCCTTGCCCTCGAAATGCACCGAACCACGGCGCTTGGCCACCATGCCCATGATTGACTTGAGCGTCGTGGTTTTGCCCGCACCATTGCGACCCAGCAAAGTCACCACCTCGCCTTTGCCGACGTTGAAATTCACGCCATGCAGAATATGCGATTCGCCATACCAGGCTTCCAGATTCACAACATTGAGCAAAGGCTCATTGGCCGCATCAACCATGCCCGGCTCCCAGATAAGCTTGTTTTACATCAGGGTTTTCGGACACATGCGCATAGTCCCCCTGCGCCAGAATCTGGCCTCGGGTCAAAACCGTAATCGTGTCAGACAGGCTGGCGACCACTTTGAGATTGTGCTCCACCATCAATATGGTGCGACCCACCGACACTTGCTTGATCAGATTGGCAATCCTGTCGATGTCCTCATGGCCAAGCCCGGCCATCGGCTCGTCGAGCAGCATCAATTTGGGGTCGAGGGCCAGCGTGGTGGCAATTTCCAGCGCCCGCTTGCGGCCATAGGGCATTTCCACAGCGCGCGTCATTTCATATTCGCTAAGGCCGACATCGTTTAGCAATTCCCGCGCCCGCGCATTCAACTGATTGAGGACGCTCTTTGAGCGCCAAAAGTCGAAATTGTCGCCGCGCTGGCGTTGCAGTGCGACCCGCACATTTTCCAGCGCACTCATATGCGGAAACACCGCTGAAATCTGAAAGGAGCGAACCATGCCAAGCCGCGCGACATCGGCCGATTTCATATGGGTGATGTCGTGCCCATCATAGGTGATGCGCCCGGCGGTCGGGTTCAGAAATTTGGTCAGAAGATTGAAACAGGTGGTTTTCCCAGCCCCGTTCGGGCCGATCAGCGCATGGATCGAGCCACGGCGCACATTCAGGTTCACATCGTTCACTGCGATGAACCCAGCGAAGGCTTTGGTCAAGCCCTCCGCAATCAACACGTCATCAGAACTCACGTTGTCTCACCCCCAACAGGACGCCGATCTTGACGTCGGCTGTCTCAACTCATGGGGCAAGATAATCGAAAAAGCCTGCAAAGCAACCCGTATTGGGGCGAATTCCACGGTTCATAGCCTTAAGACGAATACGTCTCCCAGAACCGAATTTTGAAACAACGTCGCGGGCTTCGGGATTCACGCAGCCTTGCGATGGCCGGAAGCCTGAATGACGCTGCCAACAATGGCATCCAGCGTCTGAAAGCTGCGCTTATTGAGCATTTCAGCCGGAAAAACCAGATCAAATGCACTTTCAAGTGCCAACATCACCTGCACAGCCGCAAAAGAGGTCAGCCCGGCAGCATAAAGATCCTGCTGGGGGGAAAGAGAGGCGATATCACCAATCTGCGTATGCTTGGACAGAATTTGTCGCGCGCTCTGTTCAATGGCGGCATTGTCTATGCTTCGGCTCATAATACACCTTAACCTAATGTGTTGAAGCTGCGTTGGAATCTCCCGCAACCCTCTGCCATCAACCATAAATGGCATCCCTCTAAGACTGGTAAATAACGGCAAAAATACGCTTATTTTTCAAACAGGGTTAAAAATTGCCTGTCAGGCCGCCGTTTTGGTAGCAAGCTGCACCACGCTGGGCACTGGCGCGTCGGGGTCAAGCTGGGGCAGGGCGGCCATGACGCGGCTGGGCGGAAACACCACAATTGCGTCGGTTCCGACCCGGATTTTGGATTTGAGCGCCAGTGTGCCGCCGTGCAACTCCATCAGGCCCTTGACGATGGGCAAGCCTAGCCCCGAACCTTCATCCGCGTTCTTTTGCGCCAGCGATCCGCGCCCGAACGAGGACATTACCACCGGTATTTCGGATTCGGGAATGCCGGGGCCGTTATCGCGAATCATCAGATATTGGCCGCCCGTCTGCGTCCAGCCCACCTTGATGGTGATGGCGCCACCCTGAGGCGTGAACTTGATCGCATTGGACAATAAATTAAGGGTTATCTGGCGCACAGCCCGCTCATCCGCCCAAATTCGGGGCAGGGTCGATTCTATGTTTTCGGTCACGATGATCTCGCGCTTTTGCGCGCGGATTTTCATCAGGTGCCGGCATTCTTCCACCACATGGATCAGCGACACCGGCTCCTCGCGCAGTTCCTGACGCCCGGCCTCGACACGCGACAGATCGAGGATTTCATTGATCAAACCGAGCAGATGCTGGCCGCTGGCGTGAATGTCGCCCGAATAATCCTTGTAGGCGCTGACCTGATGGGGCCCGAACAATTCGCCTTTCATCACCTCGGAAAAACCCAGGATGGCGTTGAGTGGCGTGCGCAATTCATGGCTCATGGTCGCCAGAAACCGGGATTTGGCGAGGCTGGCTTCTTCGGCACGCCGCCGCGCTTCATCCGAGTTGAGTTTGGATTGCTCCAGTTCGGCAATCAATTCATCCTTGTCGGCTTCCAGTTTCATGCCCTCCAGCGCCTTGACGTAGATTTGGCGGGCAAACATCATGAAATAGGCGAGGCACGCCAGAACCAGCAGCGCCAGCGGGAAGAATGCCTGAGGTTCGCGAATGAACAAATAGATCAACAAGCTCGTGGTGATCGGCACCAACCCCAGATAAATCGCCGCCGGTACCGCGGCGGCCAACAGCGCCACCATTGCCAGCTGCAAAACCGCCATGAAGCTGACGACAGCGACCGGGCTTTGCACATGCAAGGCCAGAAAAACCATTGGCCCAAGGCTCCAGGCCAGCGATTGCGCGCCAGTTGCCAGTCCAAAGGTGCGCTGCCAGCTCCGCATTTTGACGTGCTTGGGTTGCAACCGCAAGAATCGGCGCGCCAGCAGGCTGACGCTCAGGGTCAGCAAAGCGCAAAGCCCGAGCCAGCCGGCCACCACCAAGTGCGGCGCATAGTAAAGGCTGGTGCCCGCAATGAGCATCACCACCGTCACTTCGCCCCACAGCGACTGCTGGTGACCCTGCGCGAACAGGCGCAACAATTCACGGTCAAAATTTCGATGGCCGGTGCCCGAGGAGGTCAAGCGCTCGCGCGCCTTTTGCACCCTAGAAGCCATGCGTCGGCGCTGACCACCACGACGTCGATCCGTCTGGGTTGAGCCGCGCTCGATCATTTCTGCGGTAGGATTACTCATGACACCAACTCAGACCCAATTTTCGTGCCCTGCATTCATGCCTCATAAAGATTAATACGGGCCTGATTCTTTGGGAAAGATTTGATTAAAATTGGCCCGAATTGGCACAATGGGGCGCAAATTTGTTGTGCTGTTGCCTGAGTTTCCAGCGCCTGCGATATTGCTAAGCCTGCCCGAAAAGCGCTAACTTTCAGCGTGTGGATAAATCGTCGGCCATGGCGGCCCGCGATACGGGCAGTTTAAGGCAACGCCACTGCGATGCCTTGGCTGGCTGAAATGCAGGAAGACGCAAAATGAAGCTTTACATTCGTGACCGCGCCCCCAACCCCCGCCGCGTGCAGATTTTTCTGCGTGAAAAAGACATAGATATCCCGGTCATCGATCTCGACATTGGCAAGAAGGAGCACCGCACGCCCGAATATGCCAGGCTAAATCCGTTGCAGCAATTGCCAACGCTGGAATTTGACGATGGCACGAGCTTGAGCGAGTCGGTGGCGATCTGCCGCTATTTTGAGGAAATGGAGCCTGAACCGCCGCTTTTTGGTGTCGGGGCGCGTGGCAAGGCAGAAGTCGAGATGTGGCAGCGCCGCATGGAAATGGCATTCCTTTATCCCGTCGCCAGCGTTTTCCGGCACACGCACCCGTTCATGGCGGGGCTGGAAGTGCCGCAATTGCCCGAATGGGCCGAGGCCAATCGCCCACGGGTCGCCAGTTTTTTGAAAATTCTCGATGACCATTTGCGCGACCACCGCTTCGCTGCGGGTGGGCAATTCACCATCGCCGACATTACCGGGCTTGTGGCGCTGGAGTTCATGCGCCCGGCCAAATTGAGTCTCGACCCGGCTTTGGAGCATGTGGCGCGCTGGCAGGCTGATATTTTTGCGCGCCCCTCGGTGCAACTGCCAAAGCCTGCGGAAAAGACTTCCTAAGGCGAGGTTAAACGACGATAGTCATTGAGCTTAAATTCATGCGAGGTTCATATGAAGGCGTTCATGGTGACCCTGCATTCAGCTGGAGCAAGCGATGGCTATCATGATCAAAACACTTTTTCGGGTTCTGGCGTCGACGGCGCTGATTGCGCCCCTCATGCTGGAGCCAGCCCTCGCGCAAACACAATTGCCAGCGCCCGTCGGCAATGGTCTGGCACCCGCCAATCCAGCGCCCGGCGCAGCGCCCCGGCGCGTTGCACTGGTTATCGGCGACGCCAATTATGCCAGCGGCGCGCTCAACACGCCGGTCAACGACGCAGGACTGATTGCTTCAACCTTGCAAGCGGCCGGCTTTGATGTCGTTGGCCTGCCCAATCTGGGTGCCGATGCCACCAGAACCGCCTTGCGTGATTTCTTGACCCGGGCGCAAGCGGCTGGGCCTCAAGGCACGGCATTCCTGTATTTTGCCGGCCATGCCATTCAATATGCTGGCGAAAACTATCTGGTGCCAACCGATGCTACCATCGCCAGCGACACGACCATTCCAATCGAGGCCGTGCGCCTGAGCGATTATACCCGCGCGCTCGCCGGGTTGCCGCTGAAAGCCCGGTTTGTGGTAGTGGACGGTGCACGCGCCAATGATTTTGCCAAAACCGGCAATGGCCTCGCCAGCGGCCTCGCCCTGATGCAGCCGGATCCGGGCGAACTCATCGCATTCAATGCGGCTCCCGGCACGGTGGCCCCCAAATCGACCGGCACTTATGGGGTTTATGCGTCCACGCTCGCGCAAACCATGCGCGAGCCCGGCCTGCCGCCGGAAAACATTTTTTCCACGGTTCGCCTTGGCGTCAACAATATCACCAAGGGTGGCCAAATCCCTTGGGATGCGAGCACGCTGAAACAGCCGTTCTTGTTTTTCCAGCCGCTGCCCAATGCCCCCGCACCGCTGATTTCCCCCAAAGTGATCGCGGCGCGCCGGGCCAAGCCAATTCGCGATTTCACGGTCAATGATGCCTATGAGGCCGCAATCGAGCGTGACACTTTCGACGGGTACCAGCAGTTTCTGGCCGCTTATCCGCGCTCGCCATTGGCCAGCCGCGTGCGTGCCATTCTGGCATCGCGGCGCGAGTCGCTGACTTGGGAGCGGGTCTACAGGGCCGATACGCCGAGCGCCTATTGGACCTATCTGCGCCATTACCCGCACGGCATTCACGCCATTGATGCCCGCCGGAGGCTTCGCTATCTGGAAGCGGCGCTGCAGCCACCTCCTGACTTCACCCCCTATGCCTATGACGTGCCGCCACCGCCGCCCGATGAACTGGTTTATGTGGACCGCCCGGTTGTCATCTTCGAGCAGGACGATTTTCCGCCGCCGCCACCACCGGACGGCTTCTTCCTGCTGCCGCCAAGGCCCGACCGCTTTGATGAGCCACCGCCGCGGGCACCGGGCTTTGGCTTCCTGCCGATCCCGATTCCGATTCCCGTGCCATTTGCCCGGCCGATGCCGCAGCCGCAAATCCATCCCAATGCCGGTTTGACACCGACGCCCGTCCTGCAACCGGGCGGCGCGCGCCCGCCGGTGGTTGGCGCACCCGTTGTTCCACCTAAACCTTTGCCGGGAACTGCGCCTGTGGGTGCACCGTCAGCACCTCTGCCGGGCGCCACACCTTTGCCAGGCGTAAAGCCATTGCCGGGCGCTGCACCTTTGCAGGGCGCTGCACCTTTGCAGGGCGCTGCACCTTTAACCGGTGCCAAGCCTCTTCCGGGGGCCAATCCGTTGCCGGGGGCCAATCCGTTGCCGGGGGGCAATCCGTTGCAAGGTGTCAAGCCTCTGGCCGCGCCCGTTGCACCGCCCGCGCCGGCAATATTGCCGGGTGCCAAGACTTTGGTGAAGCCGGCACTGCCGGGGACGCTGCCGCCTGCCGGTAATCATTTGCCAACGCCCGGCGCTTCGCCTTTGAAGGCACCGGCTGTTCCCAACATGCTGGAGGTTAAGCCTCTGCCAAACAAGCCAGCATTGCCGCCGACGAATTTACCTAAACCAATTGCGCCCAAACCTTTGCCACAAAGGGCCGTCGTTCCACCCGTTTTGCCAGCGCCTACCGTGCAAATCCAGCGGGCTCCGGTTGTGCATGCGCCGCCACCGAAGGTCATCGCGCCCAAGGTCATCGCTCCCAGACCCGTTGCTCCAAGACCCGTTGCTCCAAGACCCGTCGCTCCAAGACCCGTCGCCCCAAGGCCCGTAGCGCCGAGACCCGTCGCCCCAAGACCGGTGCCGCAGGTCATTCACGCGCCGCCGCCCCGGCCAGCCCCGCCGCAGATTGTACGGCCACCGGCGCCGGTGTTTCATGCCCCGCCACGGCCACCGGCACCTGTGTTTCACGCCCAGCCGCCGCCCCGCCCGGCGCCGCCACCACCGCCACGGCCACCAGCACCGGTATTCCACGCACCGCCGCCGCCTGCTGCGCCCCATCCGGCCCCTGCCTGCGGTCATCCGGGACAGCCACCGTGCCGATGAAATAGCCAAAAAAGAACCGCGTCCAAAGCATGTTTGGGCGCGGTTTGCGTTGTTGATGCCAGTTAGGGCCGAATTGTTCGGCCCAGACGACGCCTATTTCAGCAAGGCGATCAGCGACGAACTGTCGTATCTTTTGCCACCCATTTTTTCGACCCGTGAATAAAACTGGTCAACCAGCGCCGTCACCGGCAGTTGCGCGCCATTGCGGCGTGCTTCTTCGAGGCAGATGGCGAGATCCTTGCGCATCCATTCCACCGCAAAGCCAAACTCATATTGGCCATCAGCCATCGTCTTGTAACGGTTTTCCATTTGCCAGGATTGCGCCGCGCCCTTCGATATGGCCTCGATGACGCTGGTCGGGTCAAGCCCCGCCTTTTGCGCAAAATTGATGCCTTCGGCCAAAGCCTGAACGAGGCCAACAATGCAAATCTGGTTGACCATCTTGGTCAATTGCCCGGCACCCACCGCGCCCATCAACTTGCAGGCTTTGGCATAATGGGCAATCAATGGCTCGGCTTTGGCATAATCGGCCGCTGCGCCACCGCACATCACGGTCAAGGCACCGTTTTCCGCGCCCGCTTGCCCACCCGAAACCGGCGCGTCAATAAATCCAATGCCGCTTTTTTCGCCGATTTCGGCCAATTCACGGGCCACCTGCGCGGATGCGGTCGTATGATCGACAAACAGGGCACCCTTGGCCATGCCCGCAAATGCGCCTTGCGGCCCGAGAACGATCGAGCGCAAGTCATTGTCATTGCCAACGCAGGCAAATACGACTTCGCATCCCTTTGCCGCTTCCGCAGGCGTGGCGGCGCTGGCGCCACCATTGGCTTTTGTCCATTCTGCCGCTTTGGCGGGGGAGCGGTTATAAACCGTCACCTCATGTTTGCCGCGCTGCACCAAATGGCGTGCCATCGGGCCACCCATCACACCCAGACCGAGAAATGCTACCTTTGCCATTGCTTGCGTCCTCCCTTAGAAAACCAGCCTAAGCCTATTCCATGCTGGCCCGGACATTTCAAGCCGCGCGAGAGTCATTCGTCCGTTCCGGGTGCACCCTCTGGCACGCGCGCAAAGGCGCGAGCCGCTATGGCCTGCGCTGGACAATTCAGTCATAATTTGCGCAAACACACATGCCAAACATACATGCCAAACATACTTGCCAAACACAAATAAGGCATGGGCGGGGCGTAATTTTTAGCCCCGCTGCCGGTAGAACTTCAAGTTGTGGAATATGCAATGCCGATTCAACGCCGTCACCTCCTGAAAACGCTGGCCGCGACTGCGCTGGCCGCACCCCTTGCCGCGCCCGCGATCGCGCAGACCGCGCCGCAGATTACATGGCGGCTGTCTTCGAGTTTTCCGGCCAACCTCGATCTGCTCTATGGGGGTGCCACAAGCTTCGCGCAATATGTGAAGGAGGCAAGTGATGGCCGCTTTCAGATTCAGATTTATGCCCCTGATGAAATTGTGCCAGCACTGAGCAATCTGGATGCCGTGCAGGCGGGGAAGGTTGATGCCTGCCACACGACGCTTGCCTATTTCTGGGGCAAGGACCCGACTTTCGCCATTCCCACCGGCCTGCCGTTTGGCATGAATGCCCGCATGACCAATGCCTGGTTTTACGAGGGCGGCGGCAATGATCTGGTCAATGAGTTTCTGGCCCCCTACAGCGCTTTCGCCTTGCCGGTGGGCAATACCGGCGCGCAAATGGGCGGCTGGTTTGTCAACCCAATCCATTCGCTGGCAGAAATGAAGGGGCTGCGCATCCGCTGCGGCGGCCTCACCGGCTCGCTTCTTGAGAGGCTGGGGGCCAAACCGGATAATTCGCCAATGGCTGACATTCGCGGCCATCTCGCCAATCACGAACTGGATGGCGTAGAATTTGTCAGCCCCTATGATGATGAGAAGCTGGATTTGGCCAAAGTGGCCGGCCATTATTATTATCCGGGCTGGTGGCAGCCGTCTTCGGCGCAGCATATCGTGATGAATCTGGCAAAATGGCAGGGCTTGCCCAAAGCCTATCAGGCGATGGTTCAAAACGCGGCGGCGCAGGCAAATTTGGCCGTGCAGGCGCGCTATGATGCCCGCAATCCCGCCGCCTTGCGCCGCATTGTCACGCAAGGCACAAAACTGCACGACTTTCCAGCTGACATCACCGATGCCGCCTATAAGGCAGCCCTGGAGATCTACAAAAACGCCAGCGCCAGCAATCCGAAATTCAAGAAGATGCTCGACGCTTATATGACGTTTCGCGATGATCAATATTTGTGGTGGCAGGTCTGCGAATATACCTACGATAATTTCCTGATCCGCCAACGGGCCAAGGAATCGGGCTGATAACTACCCGGAGATTATCTGCCTGGATTTCACTCTTTCGCGGTGGAAAGCATACAGTCCCGAGCCAACGATCAGCAATATGCCGAGCGCCGCATAAATATCGGGGACATTGCCCCAGATCACATAGCCCGAGAGCAAGGCAAAGGGCATGATCGCGTAGCGAAAGGGCGAAACCACCGATACGTCCGCTTTTCGGCATGCCATGATCACCAATAGATTTGCAACGCTGATCGCAACCGAAGCCAGTGCCAAAAATGTCAGGCTGCCAGATGTTGGCACCACCCGCGGCTGAAAATACATCAGGCCAAAACCCACAAGCGTGGTGATGGCACTGGTGGCCAGTGTCACGACCTGCGAAGGCACATGGCCGGGAATCTTGCGTGTCACCAGATCGCGCACCGCAACCAGGCAGGAACAGGCAATCGCCAGCCATGCCGCATTGGAAAAGCCACTGGCGGAAGGCTTTGCCACCAGGATCATGCCCACAAATCCCAAGCCAATCGCCATCCAGCGGCGCACGCCCACTTCCGCTTTGAGAAACACGACGGACAGGGCCGTGATGATCAGCGGCGAAGACATCATGATCGCCGTGAAATTGCCGATGGGCAGAACGCTGACGGCTTCAACAAACAAGATTGATATGGCACCCTCGAGAAACCCGCGCAGGATCACAATCGGGTTGCGAATGGCGCCCAGCGATGCGCCAGTCGAGGTTGACAGCACCATGGCCAGCAGAATCAGCGTGCCTAACACACCGCGAATGGCAAGTATTTCACCCGCTGGCAATGTCCCGGTCGCGAGTTTGACCATAGAATCGCTGACGGAAAAGCAGGCGCAGGAAGCCACCATCGCGCGAATGCCATGGTGGTTTGCCTCATCCTGCGCGGAAAGGGTTATGGTCACTTTGTCGGATCCTATGAATGAAATTCATTCCGCAAGGCCCGGTAAAGACTCCGGAATTTTGGCAGGCGCTCTTGATAGAGGCCCACAAGGTCAGCTTGCGGTTCAACCATTCCCTCAATGGCTGGAGCCGAGCATATAGCAGCGGCATTCTCGCCTGTCACCGCCAATCTGGCGAGGCGCGCTGCCCCAAATGCCGGCCCGCGGGCGCTGGCGTGGTAACGCACCAGTGGAATATCGAGGACATTGGCAATCATCTGCAGCCAGACCTTGCTGCGGGCACCGCCACCAATCACGCCCGCGCGGCGCACGATTGTCCCCGATTGCGCCAGACAATCGCGCGCATCGGCGAAGCTGAAGGCAACCCCCTCCATGATTGCCCGAACCACCTCGCCGCGACCATGCTCCGGGCTCAGGCCAAAAATAACGCCGCGCGCATCTGCATCATTGTGGGGGGTGCGCTCACCTGTAAGATAGGGCAAAAACAACAGGTTGGTTGGCTGGTTGCTTAATTCGCCCGCCTCACCGAGCAGGGTGGCGACATCGCATTTGAACAGGTCGGCCGCATAAGACAGGCAACTGGCGGCGCTCAGCATGGCGGCCATCTGCAACCAGCGCTGCGGCAAGGCGTTGCAAAACGCATGAATCATGGCCTGCGGGGCAGGGCGATAGTCCGCCGTGGTCACGAACATTTGCCCTGACGTGCCCAGCGACAAAAACGCGTCGCCCTCGTCGATCGCGCCAATGCCAATAGCGCCTGCCGCCGCATCGCCGGCCCCACCTGCGACAATCACATCGTCGCCCATGCCGTAGGCCTGCGCCAGAGCCGGCCGTAAAACGCCGCTCGGCGAACTACCTTCCAGCAAACGCGGAAGTTGCGACCGCTTCAGATGCAGGGCGGCGAGCGCATCGTCACACCAGTCGCGCCGTGCTTGATCGAGCAGCCATGTGCCCGCAGCATCCGACATATCAGTCGCGATCTCGCCGGTCAGTTGCAGACGCACATAATCTTTGGGCAGCATCAGGGTCGCGAGTTTGGCCAGCACTTGCGGTTCATGGATGGCGAGCCACGGAAGTTTGGGGGCGGTGAGGCCGGCCATGGGCAGCACCCCCAGAACTTGCGCCAATTGGGGAAACTGGCTGTTCAAAGCCTGCGCCTGCGCCCCGGCGCGGGAATCGTTCCATAGCATGGCTGGGCGCAGCGGCACCTGATCCGCCCCCAGCAGCACTGCCCCGTGCATTTGGCCGGAGAGCCCGATACCGCGTACGGCCGACAGGGCTTTGGGATGGTCGTGATGGAACTGTGCTAAAATTTTCTCGACCGCCAGCCACCAGTCGCCCGGATTTTGCTCGCTCCAGGAAGGATGCCGCCGCATGATGGTGAGAGCGACCTCGGCCTCGGCTACAATATCCTGATTGTCATTGACCAACACCGCCTTCGCTGCCGAAGTGCCTATGTCGATTCCGAGAAAATACATAAAAATGGTCCTGTGACAGGCTTGCCGCTGCGTGCCCCAACTTGACGCGCCCGTGCGGCAATGTCACACGCTGGCAAATTCTTTTCAATCAGCATGGAGCCAAAATGTCGTTAGCGCTGGTTTTCCCCGGTCAAGGTTCTCAATCGCCGGGCATGGGCAAAGCCCTGTTCGAGCAATTTGCCAGCGCGCGGGAGGTGTTCCAGTCGGTCGACGACGCCCTGGGCCAAAAGCTGACGCAAACCATGTTCGAGGGCCCGGAGGCCGAACTGAGCCTGACCGCCAATGCCCAACCGGCGCTGATGGCGGTGAGCCTTGCCGCCTTGCGGGTTCTTCAGGCCGAGGCTGGGCTGGATATCAAGCGCGATGTCGCTTTTGTCGCCGGGCACTCCCTTGGCGAATATTCGGCACTCGCGGCAGCCGATGCGTTTTCGGTTCCGGTTGCAGCCAGATTGCTGCGTTTGCGGGGCGAGGCCATGCAACGGGCGGTTCCGGCCGGGCAGGGTGCGATGGCCGCGTTGATCGGGCTGGATCTTGCAACGGCGCGTCTGGTTGCCAGCGAGGCGGCTGCAGCCACCTCCTTGGTCTGTGAAGTTGCCAATGACAATGGCGGCGGCCAGATTGTCGTCTCGGGTGCCAAAGCGGCCATTGACGCCGCCATTGAGATCGCCAAGGCCAAAGGGGCCAAACGCGCCATATTGCTGCAGGTATCTGCGCCCTTCCATTGCTCGCTGATGGCCCCCGCCGCCGCCGAAATGGCGACCGCGCTGGCCAATATTACCCTCAACCCACCCTGCGTGCCGCTGGTTGCCAATGTAAGCGCCGCCGCAACTTCGCAGGCACCGGAAATCCAGAAAATGCTGGTGCAGCAAGTGACCGGCACCGTGCGATGGGCCGAATCAATTGCCTACATGGCGCGCCAGGGCGTCACGCAATTTGTTGAAATCGGCTCCGGCAAAGTGCTGTCCGGCCTCATCCGGCGCATTGTCGACGGGGCGGTGACCGTCTCCGTCGGCACCCCCGCCGATATTCCAGGGCTTGAATCAATTCTTCAGAAGGGTTCCTCAAATGTTTGATCTGACAGGAAAAACAGCGCTGGTAACCGGCGCCAGTGGCGGCCTTGGTGCCGGAATCGCCCGGGCCCTTCACCGGCAAGGTGCGATTGTGATGCTCTCCGGCACAAGGCAGGAAGCACTGGATGCGCTGGCCCAGGAGCTGGGCGACAGGGTGCATGTGCAAACCTGCAATCTGGCCGATCGCGCCAGCGTCGACGCTCTGGTGCCGGAGGCGGAAAAGGTCATGGGTTCGCTCGACATTCTCGTCAACAATGCCGGTGTCACCAAGGACAATTTGTTTATGCGTCTCAAGGACGCCGATTGGGACAGCGTCATCGAGATCAACCTCACCAGCGCTTTCCGCCTGTCGCGGGCGGTGCTGCGTGGCATGATGAAGCGCCGCTATGGCCGCATTATTTCCATCACCTCGGTGGTTGGGGTCACCGGCAACGCCGGGCAGGGCAATTATGCTGCCTCCAAGGCCGGCATGATTGGCATGTCCAAATCCCTCGCCGCCGAAGTTGCCAGCCGCAATATCACCGTCAATTGCATCGCGCCCGGCTTTATCGAAAGCCCGATGACCGACGTGTTGGACGAAAAGCAGAAGGCTGGCATTCTGGCCAGCGTTCCAGCCGGCGCGCTGGGCAAGGCGAGCGATATTGGCGCGGCTTGCGTCTATCTGGCCAGCGCTGAAGCGGGCTATATCACCGGCCAGACATTGCACGTGAATGGCGGTATGGCGATGATCTGAAGCGCGGGGGCACCACCGCCCGCGCGCTTTGAACCAGTTCGGGGCAGGGTCTCGCATTGGCGATGAAACTGTGATAGTCAGCTTTTTCATCTGAGCTTGTTGCCGGTTCGTGTTGACGAAATCGTCGGCTTGCACTAGCAGCGGCGATGGGGCGCAAGCTTGAATTGGATTTCGCCACAGGGAATCGACTTGCCGAAGCTTGGTATGAACGCGGCAAGTTTGAGTTTTGAATAATTCGTCAACCAGCAAACAACAGGGAACTTAACGATGAGTGATGTCGCCGACCGGGTGAAGAAGATTGTGATCGAGCATCTGGGTGTGGATGCGGACAAAGTCGTGGACAAGGCCAATTTCATTGACGACCTTGGCGCTGACTCGCTGGATACCGTTGAATTGGTTATGGCGTTTGAAGAAGAATTTGGCGTCGAAATCCCTGACGATGCCGCTGAGCATATCGTCACTGTCGGCGATGCCGTGAAATTCCTTGAAAAAGCCAAGGCAGCCTGAATTTTACGACAGAAATGCGACGGGCGCAGACGAACGTCTGTGCCGATGCGAATAAGCCTTGCCAGCGTAAAAATAGTGGTAATAGTGCGACATGCTGCCTTCGTGCGGCATTTTGCGCTGGCACGGTAGATTTAGGGATGAATGCATGAGAAGGGTCGTCGTAACCGGCCTTGGGTTGGTATCTCCACTGGCTGACGGGGTGGAAACTTCCTGGCAGAGATTGATTGCAGGGGCCAGCGGGATCAACGCCATCACATCGATGGAAGTTTCCGATCTTCCCTGCCAGATCGCGGCTCAGGTGCCCCGGGGTGCAGATGCGCCGCATCTGTTTGATTCGGACCGTTATATGGAGCCGAAAGAGCAGCGCAAGATCGACGATTTCATCCTTTTTGGTGTGGCGGCGGCAACGCAGGCGCTCAAGGATGCCAATTGGGCCCCGCAAACCTATGAAGACCAGATCGCCACCGGCGTCATGATCGGTTCTGGAATCGGTGGTCTGGGCGGGATCTATGAAGCTTCGATCGTGTTTCACGAGCGCGGCCCCAAAAGGATTTCGCCGTTCTTCATCCCCGGACGCCTGATCAATCTGGTCAGCGGCCACGTGTCCATCATGCATCATTTGAAGGGCCCGAACCACGCGGTCGTTACCGCTTGTTCCACGGGTGCCCACGCCATTGGCGACGCCGGTCGCCTCATCGCGCTTGGCGACGCCGATGTCATGGTGGCGGGTGGGGCCGAAGCCGCCATCAATCGCCTTGGCATTGCCGGGTTTGCCGCCTGCAAGGCGCTGTCAACGCATTTCAATGCCGAGCCGCAGCGCGGTTCTCGCCCCTATGATCGCGACCGCGACGGTTTTGTCATGGGTGAAGGTGCCGGTTGCGTCGTGCTGGAAGAATATGAACACGCCAAAGCCCGCGGAGCGAGAATTTACGCCGAACTGGTCGGCTATGGCCTGTCGGGCGACGCGCATCACATCACGGCACCCGCGCCCGATGGCGATGGCGCTTTCCGTTGCATGAGCATGGCGCTCAAACGCGCGAAATTGTCGCCTGCCGATATTGACTACGTCAACGCGCATGGCACATCGACGCCGCTGGGTGACGAGATTGAACTGAATGCGGTGCAGCGCCTGTTGGGCGACGCCGCCAAATCGGTTTCCATGTCCTCGACCAAATCCTCCATCGGGCATTTGCTCGGGGCGGCGGGAGCGGTGGAGGCGATTTTCTCGATTCTGGCCATGCGTGACAATATCGCGCCGCCAACCCTGAATCTCGACAATCCCTCCGTGGAAACGACGCTGGATCTGGTGCCGCACAAAGCGCGCCACCGCAAAATTGACGCGGTGCTCTCCAACTCCTTCGGATTTGGCGGAACCAATGCTTCGTTGATTTTCCGCCGTCCCGACTAATTGGCTAACTGGCTGAAAATATATGCAAACTAGCCCAAGGTGCGCATAATCTAATCACACCCGCGCCTTGCTGGCACGTGTTTATGGGTTGCTCCATCGGGCAATTTCCGCCATGATAATGCCCAGATAGTTCTGCTATTTGGCAAAGTCGCCACTACGGCGAACCGGCTCTGCGTCGAAGGATCGGGGCGAGTTACGAGTTTTGACGAAATCTGGGATGTAAATAATGAGCCCGACATCGTCATCTAACGAAAATGCTGGCAGCGGGCCGCAGGTCGGGCCTGTGGATGCGTCGGCTGCGCCCGCGCCTTCTGAAGCGCCGGCCCTGTCAACGGTGCCCCACCCGGATGCAGCCCCTGCGCCGGCTTTGGGAGCGGCTGCGGACCCGGAGATTGCCTTGTTACGGCGTGGGGCAACCGGTCAGGCACAGGGCGCCGCGACACAAAGATCCGCCTTTTTTGGTCGGCGTAGCGTGCTGAAGAGCCCGAAAGACGCTTTGCAACCGGATGTGCCACCGCCCCCTCCGCCCCGGGCCAAGAAACGCCGCCGCCGTTCCACTCTGTCGAACCTGAGTGCTTTTGCGACTTTCCTGCTTTTTGTTGCCATTCTGGGGCTAACTGCCTTGCTGGAGGGGAAGCGCGAATATAGCGCGCCGGGCCCGCTCCAGAGCGACAAGGTGGTATTTATCCCCAGGGGCACCGAAACGCCGAAGATCGTGGCTTCCCTGCAGGACGCTGGTGTCATCGACAATTACTGGTGGATGCAAACCATTCTGTTTCTTAAAGGGGATCGCGGCAAACTTCGCGCCGGTGAATATGAATTTCCCAAGGGAATCAGTATGGCTCAGGTTATCGCCAAATTGGTGGCTGGCCATTCGATTTTGCACTCCTTCACTATTCCAGAAGGCTGGAGCGTTCAGCAGGTGGTGGATCACCTGAATGCCGAACCCCTGCTGTCGAATGACATCACGGCATTGCCGCCCGAAGGCAGCCTGATGCCCGACACCTATCGGTTCTCCCGCAATGAAAACCGGCAGAACCAGTTGGCCAAGATGGAAGCCGAGGACAAAAAAATTCTGGCGGAAGTCTGGGCCGGTCGCACACCCAATCCGCTTCTGAAAACCCCGGAGCAATTGGTTATTCTGGCCTCGATCGTCGAAAAAGAGACCGGCAAGGTCGATGAGCGCCCGCGCGTCGCCGCCGTGTTCCTCAACCGGCTCGCCAATCATATCCGCCTGCAATCGGATCCAACGGTTGTCTATGGGCTCGTAGGCGGCAAAGCGGCGCTGGGCCATCGCCTGACCAAGGCCGATCTCGAAACGCCAACGCCCTACAATACTTATTTGATTGATGGGTTGCCGCCGGGGCCCATTGGCAATCCCGGCCGCGCCGCGCTCGAGGCGGTGGCCAATCCCGATCACACCCATGAATTGTATTTCGTTGCCGATGGCACGGGCGGGCATTTGTTTGCGGATACGCTGAAACAGCACAACATCAACGTCAAACACTGGCGTGAATTGCAAAAGCAGAACGAGACAACGCCCGGAGCCAATGACGGGACACCGCCTGCAGGCGAACCGGCTGCGGGTCAACCCCTCGACAAGCCAGCCGCCGCAAAGCCCGCGCAGCATTCCCAGAGTGAAGCTGTGCCACAATTTTATGGGCAATTGCCGGTCAGCGTTTCCGAAAACCGGCAACAATCGACGATCAGTGAGGCCGTTGCCAATCTAGCTGCCCGGATGGCGGCCAAATTGCCGCTGGCCCAGCGTATTGCCCGCACAAAGGCCGAGGAGAATCAGGAAAGCATCACGCCGGTTGCATCATCCAGCGCCAGTCCTGAGGATGCCAAGGCCGCGGCCCTCGCCAAAAAATGGGGATCGGATGAATTGCAGGCCGCGGGTATTATCATTCGCGGCGTCAATGATACACCCGCCCCCCAGACCGCCGAATTTGGTAGCGACCCCGTCGATAACGGTCTCCCCGCTGCGGATCTGAGCGATTTCAAGCCGGTCAAGCCCGGCCCTGCTGATGAAGCGGCACTTCAGGCCATTTCGCGTCAGGCGCGGGCAGGGCAGATGGCCGGGCCCAATGGCAAGCCCGTGCCAAAACGCGCGCTGGCGTTTGACGCCTCCGAGGGCACCCGCAACGATCCGCTGCGCGAGACAAACTACGATTTGAATTCGGCGCAGACCGTGCCAAAACTCTCGATCCGTTGATCGCGCTGGCGATCGCGTCGGCCTGAGCAAATGCGCGCTTGCCATTTCCAACTTTGGCAGTTATAGAGCCGCTATTCCACACGCGAATGAGGCAGCCCTGTTTCAAGGGTCTGCGCCGGTGGGTTCGGCAAGTGCCGACCTGAGATTTCGCGGAGGCATAACCGGAGAAACACATCATGGCACTACCCGATTTCACTATGCGCGGCCTTCTTGAATCTGGCGCGCATTTCGGACACCAGTCGCATCGCTGGAACCCGAAAATGGCTCCCTATATTTTTGGCGCCCGCAACAACATTCACATCATTGATCTGGCCCAGACCGTGCCATTGCTGCATCAGGCGCTCAAAGCCGTGTCCGACACTGTGGCGCGCGGCGGACGCGTGCTGTTTGTGGGCACGAAGCGTCAGGCCGCCGATCTCATCGCCGACAGCGCCAAGCGCTCGGCCCAGTATTATGTCAATTCGCGTTGGCTCGGCGGCATGCTCACCAACTGGAAGACCATTTCGGGTTCGATTACCCGGTTACGCAAAGTGGACGAAATTCTTCAGGGCGGCGCCCAGGGCCTGACCAAGAAGGAACGCCTGATGCTCACCCGTGAGCAGGACAAGCTCGAAAAGGCGCTCGGCGGCATCAAGGAAATGGGCGGCGTGCCGGACATGATTTTTGTCATCGACACCAACAAGGAACAGTTGGCGATCAAGGAAGCCAATCGTCTTGGCATTCCGGTTGCGGCCATTCTCGACACCAATTCCGATCCGGACGGCATCACCTTCCCGATCCCCGGCAATGATGACGCCGGCCGTGCCATTTCGCTTTACTGCGATTTGTTTGCCCGCGCTGCCATCGACGGCATTTCGCGCAGCCAAGGCTCGGCTGGTGTGGATCTTGGTGCTGCAATGGCACCAGAGGCTGAAGAATTGGCTCCCTCCACTGAAGCCGCCGCTGAACATTTCGAGTTGCTGTCCGCTCCGCGCGGCGCACCTGATGACCTCGTGAAGCTGCATGGCGCTGGCCCGCAGATCGTTCAGAAGCTGAATGATGCCGGCGTGTTCCATTTCTGGCAGATCGCGGCAATGACGGACGCTGAATCCGCCAAGCTCGACCAGGACCTGAAATTGAGCGGCCGCATCGCACGCGATGGCTGGGTGGCTCAGGCTCGCGAACTGGTCGCAGGCGCTTAATTCTACCCTAATTTCAATGGCGATGCGGACAGGGGTTTGCGTCGCCACCCCAACTCCATAAGGAATATCGCGATGAGCATCATCACCGCTGGCATGGTCAAGGATTTGCGCGAAAAGACGGGCGCAGGCATGATGGATTGCAAAACCGCTCTCTCGGCCACCGATGGCGACATCGAGTCCGCGATCGACTGGTTGCGCAAGAAGGGCCTGTCCAAGGCTGCCAAAAAATCAGGCCGGGTTGCCGCAGAAGGTCTCGTCGCCGTTGCCGTGCATGGCCACGATGCCGTCGTGATTGAAGTCAATTCCGAAACCGACTTCGTCGCCCGCAATGAAGAATTTCAGGCGCTCGTCCGCTCCATCGCGCTGGTCGCGGTTGAAAAGGGCGATGATGTCAACCAGTTGCTCGGCACCCATTATCCGGGCGGCGGCACGGTATCTGATGCCATTGCCAATGCCATTGCCACCATTGGTGAAAACATGACGTTGCGCCGCGTGGCCAGCCTGCATGTGACCAAGGGCGTCATCGGCAGCTATGTTCACAACGCGATCGCCGACAACCTTGGCAAGATCGGCGTGCTGGTCGCGCTTGAATCCACGGGCGACAGCGAAGTGCTGGGTAATCTGGCGCGCCAGATTGCGCTGCATGTGGCAGCTGCCAACCCGATGGCGCTCGACCCGGCCAGCATGGACCCGACGGTTGTCCTGCGCGAACGCAACGTGCTCGCCGACAAGAACGCGGGCAAGCCTGCCAATATCCTCGAAAAAATCGTCGAAGGCGGCCTCAAGACTTTCTACAAGGAAGTCTGCCTGACTGACCAGATTTCCATCCATGCCGAGCATGATGGCAAGTCGATTGCCCAGGTGGTCAAGGAAACCGAAGGCAAGGCCGGCGCGCCGGTCGCGCTGAAGGGCTATGTGCGCTTTGCTTTGGGCGACGGCATCGAAAAGCCTGAGGGCCTGGATTTTGCGGCTGAAGTCGCGGCATTGCAGGGCTGATCACGCATTTTGCGTTGAAGGCGATTTGTCAGTAATACAACAGGGTGGGGGCAGCGAATCGCGCCCTCACCTTTTTCATGTCCCGTTCATTCCAGCCGAAAGAGCCCCATGCAGCAGCCCGCGATGAAACAGAGTTGGAAACGGGTGATGGTAAAGTTGTCCGGTGAGGCGCTGATGGGCACCCAGAGCCATGGCCTCGATGCGCCAACCGTGAAGCGCATCGCCGCTGATTTGGCCAAAGCGGCGCAAAGCGTCGAAATCGGTGTGGTTGTTGGTGGCGGAAATTTTTTTCGTGGCATTCAGGGGGCCGACAAGGGCATAGAGCGGGCGCGGGCCGATTCCATCGGCATGCTGGCTACCGTCATGAACGCACTGGCTTTGGAAGCGGCGATTGAGGCGGAAGGCAAACCCTGCCGCGCACTTTCGGCCATTGCCATGCCGCAGATATGTCAGCCCTATTCGCGTCAGGCGGCGCTCAACCATATGGGCAAGGGCCGTATCGTGGTATTGGCCGGGGGCACCGGCAATCCGTTCTTTACGACCGATACAGGAGCGGCGCTGCGCGCGGCGGAATTATCCTGCGATGCCGTGCTCAAGGCGACGCAAGTCGATGGCATCTATACCGCTGACCCCAAGCACGACGCCACCGCGACCCGCTTTCACAACCTCACCCATGATGAAGCCATATCGCGCAATCTGGCCGTAATGGACACGGCCGCCTTTGCGCTGGCCCGCGAGAGCAAATTGCCGATATTGGTGTTTTCCATCCGCGAACCGGGTGCCATTACCGCCGCCTTGGCAGGGCAGGGCAACAGCACATTAGTTTTGCCCTGAAACCTTGCCATTGCTATATTGCGCGGCGCGCCCAGTTTTGGCACAAGCAGGCAGCGCAGTATAATGGCGCGAGGAGAATCAGTGCGCCAGGACGAATGGCGTGGTTCGCCGATCGACCGCCAGGAAAATTGGATTAAACCATGCCAGCTACATTTGATTTGGAAGAACTTCGCCGCCGCATGCAGAGCACGATTGCGGTATTGAAACATGATTTGAATGGACTGCGCACCGGACGCGCTTCGGCCAGTCTGCTGGAGCCCATTCAAGTCGTGGCTTATGGGGCCTCGACGCCGCTGATCCAGGTGGCCAATGTTTCGGTGCCAGAATCGCGCATGCTGTCCGTGCAGGTTTGGGACAAGGGCCTCGTCAGCGCGGTTGACAAGGCGATCCGCGATTCCAATTTGGGCCTGTCGCCGACGGTTGAAGGCCAGACGCTGCGCATCCGCATTCCCGAGCTAAACGAGCAGCGCCGCAAGGAAATGGTCAAGGTCGCGCATAAATACGCGGAAGAAGCCCGCATTTCCGTGCGCCATGTGCGCCGGGATGGCATTGATCTGGCCAAAAAGATGTTAAAAGACAAAATCATATCCGAAGATGACGAAAAGCGTCATGCCGCCGAAGTGCAAAAGGCCACCGATCTTGCCATTCACGAAGTGGATCAGGCCTTGGCCAGCAAGGAAAAGGAAATCATGCAGGTGTGAGGCTGGTTGACGGGAGCTTGAGGGAAACGCCAGAAATGTCCGATATCGCCAACGTAGAGTTGCCGAAACATCAAACCGGCCTGAGTGTTGGCATCATTATGGATGGCAACGGACGCTGGGCGGCTTCGCGTGGATTGCCGCGCTTCGAGGGCCACCGCCGCGGGGTGGAGGCATTGCGGGCTGCCGTGCGCGCGGCGCCAGATCTGGGCGTTCGCTATCTCACGCTTTATAGCTTCTCCCTGGAGAACTGGAGCCGGCCAAAACGCGAAGTTTTGGACCTGATGGGCCTGCTCAAGCGATTCATTCGCAATGATCTGGCCGAATTGCACAAAAGCAATGTCCAGATCAAGGTGATCGGCGAACCGGACGGCCTGAGCGCCGATATTTTGGCGCTGCTGGCCGAAGCGCAGGATCTGACCCGCAACAATAGCCGCCTGACTTTGGTCATCGCCTTCAATTACGGCTCCCGGCAGGAGATCGTGGGCGCGGTTCAGGCCATCGCGCGGCGGGCACTGGCCGGCGAAATCGACCCCAAGGCCATTGACGTCGACATGATTTCCCGGGCCTTGCAGACCGCGACTGTGCCCGATCCCGATTTCATCATTCGCACCTCCGGCGAGCAGCGCCTTTCCAATTTTCTGCTTTGGCAGGCAGCCTATGCCGAGTTCATATTTTTGCCGATTCATTGGCCCGATTTTGACCAGGCTGCTTTCACCGCTGCCATTTCAGAGTTCAACCGCCGTGATCGGCGTTTTGGCGGACTTGTCCGCGCCGTGGAGCCCGACCTCAGCGCGAAAACGGCCTCATGAGCCAGCCCACTGGCGTCAAGCCTCCCCCTCTCAATCTGGGTGATTTGCGACTACGGGTGATTTCGGCCGTGATCATGGCGGTAGCGGCCGGCATTGCCGCCTGGCTGGGCTGCGGGCTTTTTCTGTTGTGCTGGGTGTTTCTGGGCTCGATGGTTGCCCTTGAATGGCAGCAAAACGTCGCCAGCCAATCGCAGATTTACCGCACCACGGTCTCGATCCTTGTGATCGTGCTCTGCGCCATGCTGTCGAGCCATGGCAGCGGCGTCGAGGCATTGCAACTGGCTGCTGTCGGTGCCCTACTGGTTGCCAGCCTTGCGGAGACCAAACGCCGTATCTGGGCCGGAATTGGCGTTTTGTATGCGGCGGGAATGGTCATTGCGGTTTGTGCGTTGCGCTTCACCGACTCGCCTTACGGCATGCTTGCCATTTTTTGGCTGTTTGCGGTGGTTTGGGGCACGGATGTCATGGCCTATTTTGGCGGACGGCTGATCGGCGGCCCCAAGCTATGGCCGCGTATTTCGCCGTCCAAGACCTGGTCTGGCACCTTGGTTGGCATCGCCAGCGGCGCATTGCTGGGCCTCTTTTTGTGCTGGCTGGCCGGCAAGGCGGGCGCGCCGGGCTTTGTGCTGGGGCTTGGGTTGATCCTGGCGATTGGCGCGCAGATGGGTGACCTGTTTGAATCGGCCATCAAGCGCCGGTTTGGCGTCAAGGATTCCTCGCCCCTCATTCCGGGGCATGGCGGGTTCATGGATCGACTGGATGGCTTCATCTTTGCCAGCATTTTGGCGCTCATGATCGGAGCCATGCGCTATGACATTCGCCTTGCTGCGGCTGGATTGTTTCAATGGTAACAGGGCAGCAACCGGCCAAACGCCTTGTGATTCTGGGCGCTACCGGCTCGATTGGTCAATCGACGGCCTCCGTCATCGAGGATAGCGGCGATTATTGCGTCGAGGCGGTTGTCGGCGGCAGCGATGTGGCAGCGCTTGCAAAAATGGCCGTGCGCCTCGGTGCCCGGCACGCGGTCATCCACGATGCAACCGGCTATCACGCCCTGCGCGAGGCGCTGGCAGGCCATGAAATCACCGTGGCGGCGGGCCCGCAAGCCGTGCTGGAAGCGGCGGTCATGCCCTGCGACCTGGTGGTGGGCGCAATTGTGGGCACGGCTGGCGTGCCGCCCACTTATGCCGCGCTGCAGGCCGGGCGCACCATCGCCCTTGCCAACAAGGAATGCATGGTGTGCGCGGGCGAAATTTTCATGCGCAGCGCCAAGGCACATGGCGCGGTGATATTGCCGCTCGACAGCGAGCATAATGCGATCTTTCAGGCGCTCAACGGTTGGGATGCCTCGCAGATTGAAAATATGACGATTACCGCATCGGGCGGCCCCTTCCGCACCTGGACGAAAGAGGCGATCGGCAATGCTCGCCCGGAGCAGGCTTTGGCCCACCCCAACTGGAGCATGGGGCGCAAGGTGTCGATTGATTCCGCCGGCCTCATGAACAAGGGTCTCGAACTGATCGAAGCCCATCACCTCTTCGCCATTCCGCCCGAGCGTCTGCAGGTGCTGGTGCATCCCCAGTCGATTGTTCACGGTCTTGTCTCTTACGGCGATGGCTCGGTGGTCGCGGTTTTGGCCGCGCCCGACATGCGCACCCCGATAGCCCATTGCCTTGCCTATCCGCACCGACGTGACGCGCGCACCGCCCGTCTCGATTTGGCACAGGTCGGGGCTCTGACTTTTGAGCGTCCAGACCTTGATAAATTCCCCGCTCTGGGTCTCGCGATTGCAGCAATGAAAGCCGGGCAGGGGCTGCCAACCGTGCTCAATGCGGCCAATGAAGTTGCTGTAAATGCTTACCTTTCCGGCTATATTGGCTTTGCGGACATAGCCCGGATCGTTGAGGGCGCTTGCGATCAGGCCCTGCGTGATGGCACGGCAAACAGCCCTCAATCCATTGCCGACGCCCTCGCCGTTGACCATATTACAAGAGAAAGGTTGCACCCCCTCTTGGCGGGTGGGCGCTAATCCGTCATGGTAACGAAATAGTAACCATCCTGAAGTTCGCCACAATCCGTGTTTAGGTGAGCAAAAGGGAAGCGGAGGCGTAGCGTCCATGTTCAGCATGCTTTGGTCATTTCTCACCTATCTCGTGCCGTTTGTCGTGGTGTTATCCACGGTCGTGTTTTTCCACGAAATGGGTCATTTCCTGGTTGGTCGCTGGTGCGGGGTGAAAATCGACGCGTTTTCGCTGGGTATCGGCCCGGAACTTCTCGGCTTCAACGATTCCAAGGGCACGAGATGGCGTCTGGCTTTGTTTCCCATTGGTGGTTATGTCAAGTTTTCCGGTGACGCCAATGGCGCCAGCGCGCCCGACAATTCCACCATTGCGGGCATGACGCCCGAAGAAAGAGCTCTGACCCTGCCAGCGCAGAAAGTATGGAAACGCGCCGCCATTGTCGCGGCCGGTCCCATTGCCAATTTCCTGCTCAGCCTGTTCATCTTCAGCGCCCTGTTTTACGCCAATGGCGAGCAGGTATTGCAGCCCAAAGTGGCCTCCGTGCAGGCCGACAGCGTCGCCGCTGCCGCCGGGTTTCAGCCCAATGATCTGGTGGTCGCCATTGACGGCAGCCAGATTGCCAGTTTTGAGGATATGTCGCGCATTATCGTCAGTTCACCCGGCATCCCGCTGCAATTCACGGTTTTGCGCAATGGGGCGGATGTGCAGATTGTGGCCGCACCGCGTTCAGTCACCGAGCCAAGCAAGATCGGCCCGATGACGCTGGGTCGTATGGGGCTGGTTGGCTCGCGTGATCCGGCTGATTTGCGCCACGTCACCTACGGACCGCTCACGGCCATTCGTGCCGGTGCCAATGAAACCTGGTTCTGGGTGGCCAATACCGGCACGTCGATCAAGCGTATGGTGACGGGGCAGGCCTCGGCGCAACAATTGTCCGGCCCGATTCGCATCGGCGAGTTGGCGGGCCAACTGGCGCGCGTTTCGGTTGAGAGCCTGATTTCACTGATCGCCGTGCTTTCGGTGTCGATTGGCCTGCTCAATCTGGTGCCGATTCCCATGCTCGATGGCGGACACTTGATGTTTTATGCCTATGAGGCGGCATTTGGTCGCCCGATGAGCGAGCGTGTGCAGGAGATTGGCTTCCGTTTCGGCCTCGCCACTGTCGGTGCGTTGATGCTTTTCGCCGTCTCCAACGACTTGCTTAACCTGTTGCGCCAGTTCAAGATTTTCGGGTAATCAAGCTTAACGGCACGTTGTTGCGATCCTGGATCGTAAACCCGTGCCGTTAACCATTTTTTGACCTTAAACCGTTGCTTTGCAGCAACGTGTGCGGCAAAAGTGATATGAATTGGAAATCAGGGTTTGCACCCAAGCGCAAAGTCTGTAGAAGATTAACGAATTGTGAAACTGGGTGTGGAGTTTCCGCGCACATTTTTCATCTGGATCAAATGGTTCGGCAGGTTTGGCGCGCAGCGCAGGCCCCGGCGCAAGTGGCGAGATCGATTTTATGGCTGTTTTCTCAAGTCTGCTGAAACGCTTGGCTCTTGTGTTTGTGCTGAGCCTTGGACTTGTGGGTGCTGTAATGCCCGCCTTCGCGCAAAGCATTGTCGTGCAGGGCAACAGCCATGTCGACGCCGGCGTGATTCGCCAGTATTTCTCCGGCACTTCCCCGGCGCAGGTCAACGCCGCCATCAAGTCGCTTTATGCGACCGGCGAGTTTTCCAATGTCGCTGTTTCCCGCACCCACGGCCATCTGGTCGTGCGTGTATCGGAGAATGTCGCCATCAATCACGTCGCCTTTGAGGGCAACAGCAAGCTGAAAGAAGCGACCCTGCGCCCGGTCGTTGAATCGAAATCAGGTGGGGCCTATGATCCGGCCGTTGCCAAGGCCGACGTTCAGCGCCTTGTTGAGACCTATGATCACGCCGGTCGGCGCGCGGCAACGGTCTCCTATCGCACAGTTCCCTTGCCCGACCATCGCGTCGATGTGGTCTTCAGCATCAATGAGGGTGACAAGACCGGCGTTCGCGACATCGAATTTGTCGGCAACCATGCTTTTTCTTCGGGCAAGCTGCGCGGCTTGATGAAGACCACGGAAATGAACTTCCTTTCGTGGCTGAAATCGAGCGACGTTTATGACCCCAACCAGATCGCCAATGACGAAGAGGCGATCCGCCGCTTTTACCTGAAGAACGGTTATGTCGATTTCCGCATCACCGGTTCGGACGCGCGCTACGATGCCGCGAAAAAGGGCTATTACATCACCATTACCCTGGAAGAGGGCCCGCAATATACCGTCAGCTCGGTCAATGTAGTCTCCAACATCCAGAATGTTGACGGTGCTACCCTGGCACCCGTGGTTACGATCGGTGCCGGTAGCGTCTACAATGGCGACGCCGTGCAAAAGTCGAGCGAGAACCTTACCCATGCATTGGGTGCACGGGGCTTTGCCTTTTCGCAGGTGCACCCCCAGGGTGACCGCGATCCGGCTGCCCATACGATTGCCGTCCATTTCAACATTGACAATGGCCCGCGCGTTTACGTCGAGCGCATCCTCATCGAGGGCAATACCCGCACCCGTGATTATGTGATCCGCCGCGAAATTGATCTGGCCGAAGGCGATGCCTTCAATCAGGTTTTGATCGATCAGGCCAAGCGCCGCCTCAACAACCTCGGCTTCTTCAAGAGCGTCAGCATCACCACGGCGCAGGGCTCGGCCCCGGACAAAGTGATTGTTGATGTGCACGTCGAAGACAAGCCGACGGGTTCATTCTCGGTGTCGGGTGGCTATTCAACCACCGATGGCTTCCTGGCTTCGGTTTCGGTCACGGAATCAAACTTCCTCGGCCGCGGACAGTTTGTGCGCGCATCCGCCAGCCGTGGTCAATATTCGCAAAGCTATGAGCTGAATTTCGTGGAGCCCTATTTCCTGGGTCAGCGGATCTCGGCCGGTGTGGATGTGTTCCGCAAGCAATCGGATATTTCCCAGTACAGCCAGTATCAGACCACTGTCACCGGCGGCACGGTTACTTTCGGCCTGCCGATCACCGACGAACTGACTTTCTCGCCGCGTTATTCGCTGTACACGACGAATATTTCGGTCCCGAACACGGCGAATAACCCCTACAACGATTGTACGGTGCCAGTTGCCGGTATTACGCCCGCTGCACCTACGTATTTCAACAACTGCTTGACCAATGGTGAAGCGTCGTTGGCGGTGAAGCAGGCAGTGGGCACCCGTCTGACCTCGCTGGTTGGCTACTCATTGGCCTATAACACGCTGGATGATCGCAAATCGCCAACGGACGGCATTTATGCCACCTTCGGTCAGGATTTTGCCGGTGTGGGCGGTCAGTCGCACTTCCTGCGCTCGTCAACAGATTTCCATTACTATCACCCGATCTATGACGATTTCGTCGGTGTGGTGCATTTGCAAGCTGGCAACATCACCGGCATAGGGGGCAAGCAGCTTCGCCTGTTCGATCTCTACAATATGGGGCCAACCCTGGTCCGTGGTTTCGCCCCCGGCGGCATCGGCCCGCGTGATATTTCACCAGGCATCGATACCAAATCCAGCGCTCTGGGTGGCACCACCTATTTCGGCGGCTCATTGGAAACGCAGTTCCCGATCTTCGGTCTGCCCCGCGAAATTGGTCTCAAAGGTGCTGTATTTGTTGACGCAGGCACCCTGTTCAACTATTCGGGCCAAACTAACTTCACGCCCGGCGGTGGGGCTTGCGTAGCGCAGGATACGGCACCGCTCTACACGCAGGGCACGTGCCTCACAGTTCACGACTCCCATCGCATCCGCTCCTCCATCGGTGCCTCGATCATTTGGGCATCGCCGCTTGGCCCCATTCGCTTCGACTTTGCCCGCGCGCTCACCAAGGACAAGTATGACGTGACGCAGGCGTTCCAGTTCTCGGGCGGCACCAGCTTCTAAGCGCAGATTTGCTTGATTGAACAATTCAGCCTAAATATTTCGCCGGGCGCTGCTTGCGTCCGGCGAAATTGTGTTTAGACAAACCAAACCAGCGTGCGGCGGCCAGCGCATGTGAAAAAACCAACAGCGGGGGAAGTATTCATCATCATGTCCGAGCCGCATTTTTTCAAACCCGCCCCGTCTTTTGGAATAAGTTCCATCCTTGAGTGGTCCGGTGCCAAGCGAGCGGATGGTGCCACTGGCAATGTGACTTTTCGCGATGTCGGCCCGCTGGATCAGGCTGGCCCGCACACGTTGAGCTTTCTCGACAATCCAAAATACATCGACGCACTGCGCACCACCAAGGCCGGGGCCTGCCTCGTCGGTGCCAAATATGCGGATGCGGTGCCATCCACCACCATCGCGCTGATTGTCGCCGATCCCTACAGCGCCTTTGCCCGCGTCGTTGCGCATCTCTACCCCGATGCCATGCGCCCGCAATCAAGCTTTGCCTCTCGCGGCGTCTCGCCCAGTGCCTTTGTTCACCCCGATGCGCGGCTGGAAGCTGGCGTGACCGTCGATCCGGGTGCCGTGATTGGGCCACGAGCTGAAATTGGCTCCGGCACCTTGATCGGAGCGCATGTGGTGATTGGTGCCGATGTGCGTATCGGGCGCGATTGCGCCATTTCCAGCCATGCCTCGCTGGTGCACTGCCTGATCGGCAATCGGGTCATCATCCATGCTGGTGCGCGCATCGGCCAGGACGGATTTGGTTTTGCGATGAGCGCCCGCGGCCACCTCAAGGTGCCGCAAATTGGCCGTGTGATTATTCAGGATGACGTGGAGATCGGGGCCAATTCGACGATCGACCGCGGCGCTAACCGCGACACCATCATCGGCGAGGGCACCAAGATTGATAATCTGGTGCAAATCGGCCACAATGTCGTCATTGGTCGGCACTGCGTGATTGTCGCGCAGGTGGGTATTTCCGGCTCCACGCATATGGGTGATTTTGCGGCTGCCGGGGGCCAGGCCGGCATTACCGGCCATTTGAAGATCGGCCCCGGTGCCCAGATCGGGGCGCAGGCGGGCGTCATGCATGATGTGCCCGCCGGCGCGCGCTGGGGCGGCTCGCCAGCGCGACCGATGAAGGAGCTTTATCGCACCCTCGTCGGCGTTGAAAAATTATTGAAAGCCTCGCAAGGCAAGGCCAAAGAAGGCGCGACCAATCAGCAGGAAGATTAGCAATGGATGCACAAAAAACACTGGATACAATGGATATCAGCAAGTTGCTCAACGCCTTGCCGCACCGTTATCCTTTTTTGCTGGTGGACCGGATTATCGAATGCGACAGCGATAATTCCTGCATTGGTATCAAGAACGTCACCATTAACGAACCGCAGTTTCAAGGGCATTTTCCCGAGAAGCCGGTAATGCCCGGCGTGCTTTTGATTGAGGGTATGGCCCAGACCGCCGGTGCTCTCTGCGTCAATGCCGCGACCGTATCGGGTAAGCCGAGCCTGGTTTATTTCATGACGATCGATAAAGCCAAGTTCCGCAAACCGGTGATTCCGGGAGACCGCGTCGAGTTTCATATGACCAAGCTCAACCAGCGCCGCAACATGTGGTGGTATAAAGGCGTGGCGAAGGTCGACGGGCATGTGGTCTGTGAGGCGGAATTGAGCGCCATGCTGATCACGGGTGAGGCACCGAACGCAAAATGACAGCTTCCGCTTCCGTAACGCTGCCTTCCCCGCAGGTTCACCCGCTGGCTCTGGTTGAAAAGGGCGCGATTTTGCACAATGGCGTCGTCATCGGCCCATTTTGCCATGTCGGGGCCAATGTCACGCTGGATGAGGGCGTGCACCTGCATTCGCATGTGGTGGTGGCGGGTCATACCACCATCGGCAAACGCACGCGCATCTTTCCCTTTGCATCCATTGGCCACGAGCCGCAGGATTTGAAGTTTCGTGGCGAGCTGTCACGTCTTGAAATCGGCGAGGATTGCACCTTGCGCGAGGGTGTCACGGTCAATCCCGGCACCGCCAGCGGCGGCTTGCTGACCAAGATTGGCAATCGCTGCACCATTTTGGCCAATG
Source organism: Hyphomicrobiales bacterium (assembly GCA_019075865.1). Taxonomy (GTDB): domain Bacteria; phylum Pseudomonadota; class Alphaproteobacteria; order Rhizobiales; family Beijerinckiaceae; genus REEB77. The sequence continues at coordinate 58,745 of JAGXAN010000004.1, forward strand.
CCCATGTCGCGCATGACTGCCAGGTCGGCGATGAAGTGATTCTGGTCAATAATGTCATGCTGGCTGGCCATTGCCAGATTGGCGATTGCGCGATCATGGGCGGCGGCTCGGCTTCGCATCAATTTGTTCGCATCGGCCATCACGCGATGATCGGCGGCCTGGCAGGCGTGGAGAATGATGTCATTCCCTATGGTCTGGCCATGGGCAACCGCGCCAGTCTCGCTGGCCTCAATCTGGTCGGTTTGCGCCGGCGTGGCTTCTCCCGCGAGGCCATTCATGAATTGCGCCGCGCCTATCGCCTGCTATTTGCCTTTGAGGGCACACTCACCGAGCGCGTGGAGGATGTTGCCAGCGAGTTCTCCCATCAGGAGCAGGTGGGGGAGATTTTGCAATTCATCCGCTCAGGTGGCGAACGCGCCATTTGCACCCCGCGCGAAACCAAAGACGCGCAAGCTTGAAGGCGGGTGCTGTGCAAATCGCTTTGATCGCAGGCGAGCACTCAGGCGACCAACTTGGCTTCAAGCTGATGCAGGCTTTGCGCCGGGCCAAGCCAGATGTGGTATTTTCGGGTGTTGGCGGCGAGGCCATGGTGCGTGAGGGGCTGCCAACGCTGTTTCCGCTCACCGATATTGCGGTCATGGGCTTTGTCGCGCTCATCCCGCACCTGCCACGGTTGCTGGCGCGCATTCGCTTTGCAGCGGAAGCCATCATCGCCAATCCGCCCGACGTATTGGTGATTATCGATAGCCCGGACTTTACCCATCGTGTCGCCGCCAAAGTGCGCAAAGCGCTGCCAGCGCTGCCGATTGTCGATTATGTTAGCCCAACGGTATGGGCGTGGCGACCGGGCCGCGCCAAGGCCATGACCCGCTACGTCAACCATGTGCTGGCCCTGCTGCCATTTGAGCCGGCTGCGCACCAAAGGCTCAACGGCCCCGCCTGCACCTATGTTGGCCACCCGTTGATCGAGCGCTTTGACGAATTGCGCGGTGATGGCAATACCGGCGCGGCCCCGCAAAAGCCGCCCATGCTATTGGTGCTGCCGGGCTCGCGCCGCAGCGAGATAGAGCATCTCATGGCGGACTTTGGTGCCGCCGTGGCGCTCATCTCCCAGAAATCCGGGCCGCTCGATGTTGTTCTGCCAGCGGTCGCCTCCTTGATTGAGCCGATCCGCGCGGCGGCGGCCAAATGGACAGTGGCCCCGCGCATCATTCTGGGCGAGGCGGAAAAATTTGCGGCGTTTCGCACCGCGCGCGCCGCAATCGCGGCCTCTGGCACGGTGACGCTGGAACTGGCACTGGCAGGCGTGCCCATGGTGGTGGCTTACAAAGTCTCGGCCATCGAAACGCTGGCGCGCTTTTGGATCACCGCGCCATCTTTCGTGCTGCCAAACCTCATTCTGGGCGAGAATTTCATTCCCGAATTCATCCAAAGCGCCTGCACGCCGCAGGCTCTGGCCGACAGCCTTCTGCCATTGCTGGCAGATTCACCGGGCCGCGCTGCCCAATTGGCTAAATTGCAGGCCCTCGATGCCAGCATGCGGCTGCCGGAGGGCCAGACCCCTAGCGACCGCGCCGCCGAGATTATATTGCGGGCGGCGGCAATCGAATAACCACGCTGGCAGATAATTTGTGTATGGCGCTAATTTGCGCTTAGCGAATCGGGAAATCCGAGTTAATGCTCATCTCCCATGGCGCGTTATATTTTTATCACCGGCGGCGTGGTATCTTCACTCGGAAAAGGGCTTGCGTCTGCGGCCCTTGGAGCTCTCTTGCAAGCACGCGGTTACACCGTGCGTTTGCGTAAACTTGACCCCTATCTCAATGTTGATCCCGGCACGATGAGCCCGTATCAGCACGGTGAGGTATTCGTAACCGATGATGGGGCGGAGACCGACCTCGATTTGGGTCATTACGAGCGCTTTACCGGACGCTCAGCCAGTCGGGATGACAATATCACGACCGGACGTATCTATCAGGACATCATTGCCAAGGAGCGCCGTGGCGATTTTCTGGGCGCAACCGTGCAGGTGATCCCGCATGTGACCAATGCCATCAAGGATTTCGTGCTGGAAGGCAACGAGGGCATTGATTTCGTCCTGATAGAGATTGGCGGCACTGTGGGCGACATTGAAGGTCTGCCATTCTTTGAGGCCATTCGGCAGCTTGGCAATGATTTGCCGCGCGGTCATGCGGTCTACGTGCATCTGACATTATTGCCATTCATTCCGGCAGCCGGTGAATTGAAGACCAAGCCGACGCAGCATTCGGTGAAGGAACTGCGCTCGATTGGCATCCAGCCCAACATACTGCTGTGCCGCAGCGATCGCGAAATTCCCGGCGATGAAAGGCGCAAACTGGCGCTGTTTTGCAACGTGCGTGAAAGCGCCGTGATCGAAGCGCGCGATGTCGCCTCAATTTATGACGTGCCGCAGGCCTATCACGCGGCCGGGCTTGACCGCGAAGTGTTGGCGGCATTTGGCATTGAGCCAGCGCCTCGCCTCGATATGCGCCGCTGGCAGAGCGTGTCGCATGGTGTGCATAATCCTGAAGGCGAGGTCACAATCGCCATCGTGGGCAAATATACCGGCCTCAAGGACGCGTATAAATCGCTCAACGAGGCGTTGATGCACGGCGGTCTGGCGCAGAAGGTCAAGGTCAATATCGAATGGATCGAGGCCGAGATTTTCGAAAAAGCCGATCCGGCAGCACATTTGGAGCATGTCCACGGCATTTTGGTTCCCGGTGGCTTTGGCGTGCGCGGCGTGGAAGGCAAATTGCGGGCGGCGCGGTTCGCGCGCGAGAAAAACGTGCCCTATTTTGGCATTTGCCTCGGTATGCAGATGGCCGTGATCGAGGGCGTGCGCTCCCTGGCGGGCATAACAGATGCCAATTCCACCGAGTTTGGCCCCACCAAGGAGCCAGTTGTCGGCCTGATGACGGAATGGATGCGCGGCAATGAGTTGGAGCAGCGCATGGCTGGCGGCAACCTTGGCGGCACGATGCGGTTGGGCGCCTTTACGGCCCATCTGCAGAAGGGGTCCAAAATTGCCGAAATTTATGGATGTGAGGAGATTTCCGAGCGTCATCGCCACCGCTACGAGGTCAACACGCGTTATCGCAAGCAACTGGAAGACAACGGCATGGTCTTTGCCGGACTTTCGCCCGATGGCCTCCTGCCCGAAACCGTTGAATATAAGGATCATCCCTGGTTCATTGGTGTGCAATATCACCCCGAACTGAAATCCCGCCCCTTTGACCCGCACCCGTTGTTCGCCAGCTTTATTGGGGCGGCAAAGGTGCAGAGCCGGCTGGTATGATGGTGTTCCCCATCGATCATCTGGTTCTGGGCGTCCATGATCTGGACGCAGCCGCCAGTTTTTACCAGCGGCTCGGATTCAAGGTCGGGGCTGTGAACGATCACCCTTGGGGCACGCAGAACCGGATCATTCAACTCCACGGCAGCTTTCTGGAGTTGATCGCGCTGGGCCCCGACTTTGCCCGGAAAAGCGACGGGGTCTATTTTGCCGCGCGACTGAAGCAATATCTGGCACGCCGCCAGGGATTTGCCATGCTGGCACTCTCCACCTCGGATGCGCTCGCAGCGCAGCAGCAATATGTGGCCGCCGCCGTTAGCGCTCAGCCATTGTTCGCTTTTGGCCGCACCGGCCGCCGGCCCAATGGCGAGAGCGTCGAGCTTGGTTTCAAACTCGCCTTCGCCCAGTCTCCATTGCTGGAAGATGCCGGATTTTTTGCGTGTCAGATGACCCATCCGGAATTCTTCTGGGCCCCCGAATGGCAGCAGCACGACAATAGCGTTCACGCGGTGCAAGCCGTCATCATGGTTGCGCCGGACCCGTCTGACCATGCTGAATTTCTAACCCATTTTACCGGCCAGCACGAAATGCTGGCAAGCTCGATCGGGCTTGAATTGCAGCTTGGGGCCGGGCGGCTTGAGGTGCTCACGCCGCTGGGTTTCCAGTTCAAGACCGGCACCCGTCCAGAGCGGGATGTGCCGCATTTTGCCGCTATACGCCTGAGCACGCCAGAGCTTGGAGCCTTGGCGCAGCGCCTCCACGAGCAAGGCATTGTCTTTGCGCAGGCACCCGACCGGATCACCATTTCAGGCGATCAGGCTTTTGGTGCCACGCTTGTGTTTGAGCCTCTGCCGCAATAGCGGCCTCTTGGCGCTTTTTCATTCACGTGCTAGCCAACCCAATCGAATTTCCCAGAAAGTAAAATCCATGCAGGCCAATCGCATAGTTACCATCGGGCAGGGGGCGGGTGCCGCAAAGTTTGGCAATGCCCTGCCGCTTGCCATCATCGCTGGCCCCTGTGCCATGGAGAGCGCCAGCCATGCCCTCGCAATGGCGACGGCCATTCAGGAAATCACCCGTCGGCTGAACATGCCGTTTGTCTATAAAAGTTCTTTCGACAAGGCCAATCGTACCTCGCTGACCAGCACGCGCGGCGTCGGCCTCGACAAGGCCATGCAAATTTTCGCGGATATCAAGTCGCGTCTGGGTGTGCCGGTGATTACCGATGTGCACGACGCTAGCCAATGCGCAGCCGTGGCCCAAGTGGTTGACGTGCTGCAAATTCCAGCATTCCTGTGTCGCCAGACAGACCTGCTTTTGGCAGCGGCGGCAACCGGCAAGCCGGTCAACGTCAAGAAAGGTCAGTTTCTGGCCCCCTGGGACATGCAGAATGTTGTCGCCAAAATCACCGCCTCTGGCAATCCGCAGGTCATGGTTACCGAGCGCGGCGTAAGCTTTGGCTACAATACGCTGGTCTCCGATATGCGGGCCCTGCCGATACTCGCCCAAACCACCGGTGCGCCGGTGATTTTCGATGCAACCCATTCCGTGCAGCAACCGGGCGGGCGCGGCGGCACTTCGGGTGGCGAGCGCCAGTTTGTGCCGGTTCTGGCGCGTGCGGCGGTCGCTGTGGGGGTCGCGGGTGTATTCATCGAAACCCATCAGGACCCGGACAAGGCCCCTTCCGATGGCCCCAATATGGTGCCTTTGCATGAATTAGAGGCTTTGCTGCGCCGCTTGCAGGCGTTTGATCAGCTTGCCAAGTCTTCACCTTGATCCGCGCGGCATCTATATAAGCCCTGGCAATTGTGCCATGATGGTGGGGCGGTTAATTTTCGGTCTGTTATTGGAAGTGCATCCGACACATGGTTGAGCCGAATTTTTCTTATGCCGATCCGACGGACCCCTTGGTCAAGCGGCAGTTTATTCGGTTGGTGGAACGCATTTCGGGCCAAAGGCACCTGCGCCGCCTCTACCTCGACAACCGGCACCATCCCAAACCCGGCGAGAGCTTTTTCGCCGCCGCCGTGCGCCGCCTCGCGGTGGATGTCCAGTTTGATGCGGCCCGCCTTGCCCGCATACCGGCGCATGGGCCCTTGGTGATTGTCGCCAATCATCCTTACGGCGTGCTGGATGGCATCGTCATATCCTGGCTGGTAGAGCAGGTGCGCAAGGATTTTCTGGTGCTCACCAATGCGGTGCTGCTGCGCGCGCCCGAAATCGCCGCTCATGTTCTGGCCGTTGATTTTGCCGCGACGCCGGAAGCCACCCAAACCAACATAGCCTCGCGTGCAGCGGCCCGGGCCCATCTGGAACAGGGCGGGGTGATCGTGGTGTTTCCAGCAGGCGGCGTCTCCACAACGCCGGATCGCTGGGGCCGCCACCCGGCCATTGATGCGCCCTGGCAACCCTTTACCGCGCAATTGATCCAGCGCACCAAAGCTGACGTGCTGCCAGTCTGTTTCAGTGGCCAGAACAGCCGCCTGTTTCAAATTGCCAGCCATTTGAGCCAGACCCTGCGATTGTCGCTGATTTTTCACGAAGTGCGGGCCCGCATGGGCACTAGCCTCCCGGTCGCCATTGGTGAAGTCATTCCTTATGAAAAACTCAGCGGCTTCAAGGACCGGCAGGAACTTGCCAACGAATTGATGCGCCGCACTTACGCGCTTGGGCGCTCAGAATTGCAGGCGCATGGCACGGCCGGCGGCCGGCGACGCAAATTGAAAGCGCAATATTAAATCTGCCAAAGGCCGGGGGGGCTGCGGGTTTCAGCCGCGCCCGCGATAGGTCGGCACGCCTTGATCCGGCAGCCAGACGCCCTTGGGCACTTCGCCGCTTTGCCAGAACACATCGATGGGAATGCCGCCGCGCGGATACCAATAGCCGCCAATCCGCAGCCAGCGGGGCTTTAGCAGGGCGCATATGTCCAGACCGATACGCACCGTGCAATCCTCGTGGAATGCGCCATGGTTGCGAAACGAGGACAGGTAGAGTTTGAGCGATTTAGACTCAACCAGATATTTGCCCGGCACATAATCAATCACCAGATGCGCGAAATCCGGTTGCCCGGTAACCGGACAAAGGGAAGTAAACTCCGGCGCGGTAAAACGCGTGACGAAATTCTGGCCCGGGTGCGGATTGGGCACTTTCTCCAGAACCGCCTCTTCGGGCGATTGCGGCAGGGCAACCTGCTTGCCAAGCAGCGTCGGGTTGGGTTGGCTGGTTTTGGCCATTTGGGGCTCACTTTGCAAAAAAAAGCGGATGCACTGCCTTAAAGCTTGCAAGCAACTGCCGCAACAGGCTTGAACTGTCCTTAGTCAATTTCAGAAATCGTCTTTCAACGATCACATGCTTAGGCTAATAGAAACAGATTACTCATTCCCAACAGAGGGCTTCCCATGACCGCAATTATCGACGTCACCGCCAGAGAGATCATGGATAGCCGTGGCAATCCGACTGTGGAGGTCGACGTTGTGCTGGAGGACGGCTCCATGGGCCGTGCTGCTGTGCCCTCGGGCGCTTCCACGGGTGCCCATGAGGCGGTGGAACTGCGCGACGGGGACAAGAAGCGCTTTGGCGGCAAGGGCGTGCTCAAGGCGGTGGAAGCGGTGCGTGAAGAAATTCGCGACGCAGTCATTGGCTATGACGCCGAAAATCAGGTGCTGATCGACCAGGTCATGATTGATCTGGATGGCACCCACAACAAGGCCAAGCTGGGTGCCAACGCCATTCTTGGCGTCTCGCTCGCGGTTGCCAAGGCGGCGGCTGAGGCGACCACGCTGGAGCTTTACCGCTATGTCGGTGGCACGCAGGCGCGCATTCTGCCTGTGCCGATGATGAACATCATCAATGGCGGCGTTCACGCCGACAATCCGATTGATTTTCAGGAATTCATGATTCTGCCCGTCGGCGCTCCCAGCCTCAGGGAAGCGGTGCGTTGGGGCGCGGAAGTGTTTCATGGTTTGAAAGCTGCCCTCAAAAAGGCCGGCCACAATACCAATGTCGGCGATGAAGGTGGCTTTGCCCCCAATTTGCCGTCCGCCGAAGCGGCGCTGGATTTTTGCGTCAAGGCCATTGAAGACGCCGGTTTCAAACCGGGCAAGGACATGATGCTGGGCATGGATTGCGCGGCGACTGAATTCTTCAAGGATGGCGCATACCATTATGAAGGCGAGGGCAAAAAGCGCAGCATTGCGCAGCAGGTGGACTATCTCGCCAGCCTCGCCCATGCCTATCCGATCATCACCATTGAGGATGGCATGTCGGAGGACGACTGGCAGGGCTGGAAAATGCTGACCGAGAAGATCGGCAAGACCTGCCAGTTGGTTGGCGATGACTTGTTTGTCACCAATGTCACCCGGCTGTCGCGTGGCATCCACGAAGGCATTGCCAATGCCATTCTCATCAAGGTCAACCAGATCGGCACGCTGACTGAAACACTGGCGGCGGTAGACATGGCGCACCGCGCCGGATACCGCGCCGTGATGTCGCATCGCTCCGGCGAGACCGAGGATTCGACCATCGCCGATCTCGCGGTTGCCACCAATTGCGGCCAGATCAAAACCGGTTCGCTGGCCCGCTCCGACAGATTGGCCAAATACAACCAGTTGATTCGCATCGAAGAAGAATTGGGCGATCAGGCCATCTATGCCGGACGTTCCGCCTTCCGCATCGCCTGAAGCGTCGGCCCCGATTGCCGGGGCAAGGATTGCGAGCCGCCCGCGCAGCATCTGCGGGCGGCCAGGTCTCAATAATCTGGCATATTTGCAGGGCGCGTTAACTTTTCCCTAACCCTGCCGTTGCACATTTGAGCCATGATATTCTTCTTTCGGTTTCGCAATTACATCGCCCCCGCGCTGCTTTACAGCGTGACATTGGTGGTTTGCGCCTACTTCGTGGATTACGCCGTGTTTGGTGTGCGTGGATTGCAGGCGCGCGCCGCCCATATCCAGCAGATGACTCAACTCTCCGCACAATTGACTGACCTGCAGCAGCAGGAAGCGCGCTGGCGTCACCGCATTCAACTCATCCGCGGTGGCGTCATCGACGAGGATCTGCTGGACGAACAGGCCCGAACCGAATTGGGCGAAGTGGGCAAGGATGATGTGGTGGTCATGCTGCCAAAAGGCACCGACGACTGAGCCAGCGAATCTTGCAAAGCCTGTCAGCACATGGCACGGCGTGTCGCCAGATAGCGGTTGCCCATATTGGCTTTTGACAAAGCCCCGATTACCTTTCGCCGACAGGTGCAGAATCGCGGGGCGAACGAAGTCCCCATATGCCAAACGCCATGCCCCATGCCGCGCCCTTGAGACACTGGCGCTGCCCAGCGGTGCGCTGGTTATGTTGGCTGCCAGCGCATTTGAATTTCTGCCCGCAAGCGCGTAGAAGCTTTCGCAAGGGCCACCTTGCGGGTTGGTCGGCCAGGAGTTGCCTATGAAGCTTGTGCTTGATTTGTTGAACAATGATCAACGCCGCATGACAATGCCGGTTCGCCATCCTGAAAAACAGGCGAACTCGGATACACCGGTATTGCGCAAGCCGGAATGGATCCGGGTGAAAGCGCCGGGCTCACCTGCTTACATGGAGACACGAAAAATCGTCCGCGAGCACGGGCTGGTGACGGTCTGCGAGGAAGCTGGTTGTCCCAATATCGGCGAATGCTGGGAGAAAAAGCACGCGACATTCATGATCATGGGCGAAATCTGCACCCGTGCCTGCGCGTTTTGTAATGTGCGCACCGGCCTGCCGCAACCGCTCGATCCGCTGGAGCCGCAGCACACCGCCGAGACCGTGCGCAAGCTCGGCCTTTTGCATGTGGTAATCACATCGGTGGACCGCGATGATCTGGACGATGGCGGTGCTGCCCATTTTGCCGCCGTTATCCATGCCATTCGTGCGCTAAACCCCACGACTACCATTGAAATTCTCACGCCCGACTTTTTGCGCAAACCCGGCGCGCTGGAGGTGGTGGTGGCGGCAAAGCCCGATGTGTTCAACCATAATCTTGAGACCGTGCCGGGCAAATATCCCACGGTGCGGCCCGGTGCCCGCTATTTCCATTCGCTGCGCCTGTTGCAGCGCGTCAAGGAATTGGATGCCAGCATTTTCACCAAATCCGGGTTAATGGTCGGTCTGGGCGAAACCCGCACTGAAATTTTGCAGGTGATGGATGATTTGCGGGTCGCGGATGTCGATTTCCTGACCATTGGCCAATATCTGCAACCCACCCGCAAGCATCACGAAGTGGTGGCCTTCATCACCCCGGATGAATTCAAGTCTTATGAAGTCATCGCCAATGCCAAGGGGTTTGCGCTGGTCTCGGCCTCACCGCTGACGCGCTCATCCCACCACGCGGGGGACGATTTTGCCCGCCTCAAGCGCGCGCGTGCCGGAGCCTGACGATGCCGAGTTTCGAGAGTGCACGGCAGGTAAAACACAGCGCTGCCAATATGTTTGATCTTGTGGCGAATGTGGAGGATTACCCTAAGTTCGTGCCGCTTTGTCAAACCTTGCGTGTGCGCAGCCGTCGCATCAACGACGCCGGTGATACAGTGCTGATCGCCGACATGACCGTCGGCTACAAGGCCATTCGCGAGACTTTTGGCAGTCGCGTTACGCTGGATCGCAAAAATCTGACCATTCTGGTTGAATATATCGACGGCCCATTTTCCAGCCTGCAAAACCGCTGGAATTTCATTGACCTTGGCACGCCGGAAGCGCCTCTGGCGAAGGTGGAGTTTTTTATCACCTATGAGTTCAAAAGCCGCACCTTCGCCATGCTGATGGGTTCCATGTTTGATACGGCATTTCGTAAATTTGCCGCCGCCTTTGAAGCGCGTGCCGATGTGGTCTATCGGCAGGCATAGGGTCGCTGGAGTCCCATGAGCCTGTTATCAGCCATCGTTGTAAGTGCCATTGCCTGGCTTAGCTTTGGCGTTGGCCATAGCCTGCTGGCAGCCGATGCCTTGCGCGCCCCGATGCAGCGATGGTTCGGTAAAGCCGAGCGCCTGGCCTATAATGGCATAGCCCTCATTCACCTGATGCTTGTGCTCGCCATCTGCCGCTGGGCCTTTGCCGGACAATTGCCCTTCGCGCTTGCGCCAGTGGTGCAAATCGGCTTGCATGCCGTGCAACTGCTGGCCGTGGTGCTGCTGGTGCTGGCGCTGCGCGAATATGATATGCCGCTGTTTCTGGGCTTGCGGCAATGGTCGCAGGGCGCAGCCATCGCCAGCCAAGGCGTCAGCGAACAACTGGTGGTGATTGGCCTGCACCGCTATGTGCGCCATCCCCTCTACAGTGCCAGCATTCTCCTTCTGCTGGCCAGCGTCACAGACCCTTACACTTTGGCGACAGCGTTGTTTGCAACGGTTTATTTTGTGATTGGCCTGCGCTTTGAGGAGCGCAAACTACAACGGCTCTATGGGGCCGCCTATCAGGCCTATCGCGCGCGCACGCCAGCTTTGGTGCCCGCTTGGGGCCGGCACCATTTATCCGCCTAAAGCGTGTTTTCGTTGCGCTTCTTGTCCTTCTTGCGCAGTTTCCGGTCTCCGGCGGCACCCTCGGGGCGCGGCGCATGATCGCGTTTGAAGCCTGCATCACGCTTTGGGCCATCATGCCCGCCCTTGCGGTGCGCGGATCGGCTGCCGGCATCAGGCGGGGCGCTAGCGGGCACGATTTTGATATTCTTGTCGTTGACGCGTTTCAGTGAGGCGGCAAAGCTTTCGCCAAACTGGCTGTCAATTTCAAAAAACGTCTCGCGGTCCTGAATTTTGATGCTGCCAATTTCCGCCTTGCTCAACCGGCCGTGGCGGCAGATCAGCGGCACCAGCCAGCGCGGGTCAGCGTCATGCTGGCGACCCAGATTCAGCTTGAACCAAAGAAAGCTCTGCCCTTGAGGATTGTGCGGCTCATAGGCGCGGCCTTCGCGCGGGCTTGCCTCCCGCGCATGGGAATCACGCGATCTTGGCTCGCGCGCATTGGATTCACGCGCATTGGGTTCGCGCTGGTTGGCACGCGGCGGGGCGCGGTCATCGCGGCCCATGGCCGGGTCTTCAATTTCCTCAGGCGCGGGCAATTTCTCGCGCAATAATTGCGCCAGCGCCGCTGCCAGCACATCCGGCGTATAGCGCTCCTGCAATTTGGCGATCAGGTCGAGGTCTTCCTCGCCCGCCACCTCGGTAAACACCTCATCCGACAGGATGCGGGCTTCGTCCTTGGCGCCGACTTCTTCAGCGGTTGGCGGGCCGCTCCATTTGCATTGCACCTTGGCCGCCATCAGCAGCGCTTCGGCGCGACGTCGGCGGTTGACCGGCACAATCAAAATGCAGACGCCCTTTCGCCCGGCGCGGCCGGTGCGGCCCGAGCGATGCAGCAGCGTATCGCGGTTGTTGGGCAGATCGGCATGAATGACCAGCGACAGATCGGGCAAATCCAGCCCGCGTGCCGCGACATCGGTGGCAATGCAAACCCTGGCTCGGCCATCACGTAGCGCCTGCAAGCCGTGGTTGCGTTCGTTTTGGCTGAGTTCGCCCGAAAGCGCCACCACCGAAAACCCGCGCTCGGTCAGGCTGGCGTGCATGTGGCGCACACCTTCGCGGGTGGCGCAAAACACGATGGCGGTGCGCGCTTCAAAAAAGCGCAACACATTGACTACCGCGCGCTCGCCATCATTGGGGGCGATGCGGATGGCGCGATATTCAATATCGGCATGGGCGACATTGGCGGAAGCCACGTCGATACGCAGGCTGTTGCGCTGGAAATTGGTGGCAAGTTGCGCAATGGCCTTGGGAATGGTCGCCGAAAACAAGAGCGTGCGCCGCTCGGCTGGCGTGGTCGAGAGAATGAATTCAATATCCTCACGAAAGCCCAGATCGAGCATTTCGTCGGCCTCGTCGAGCACCACGGCCTGCATGTGCGTCGCATCCAGCCGGTTGCGCTCCAGATGGTCGCGCAGGCGGCCCGGTGTGCCCACCACAATATGGCAGCCAGCATTGAGTTCGCGCTGCTCACGGCGCGCGTCCATGCCACCAACGCAAGCGACCACCCGCCCGCCCGCCGCCGCAAACAGCCATTCCAGCTCGCGGTGCACCTGCATGGCCAGTTCGCGCGTCGGCGCGACCACCAGCGCCAGCGGCGCACCGGCGCGCGGCAGGCGCTCCTGATCGTTCAACAGGGCAGGGGCAATGGCCAAGCCATAGGCAATGGTTTTGCCAGAGCCGGTTTGCGCCGAAACCAGAAGGTCGCGGCCAGCGTCAGCCGCCAGCACGGCGCTTTGCACCGGCGTTGGCTCGGCATATTCACGCTTTTGCAAGGCCGCGGCAATCGAGGGCGGCAGATGGGGAAAGGGCATCGGGGATTAAATACCTGGTTCAGCGCGCAAGGAGAGGAAAAAGCCAAAACCTGGCCCGGCATTCACAGCTAAAGCGCAGCGTGAGCATAAATGCGATAAACTCTCTATGCACCCCAAAGGCTTATGTTGCAATGCACATATTCGAGAAATAGAGAAAGAAAGAGGTGGCTCGGCCTGATTGGTGGGGACGTCGATAAGGTGTTTTGACCTCACTTACATGTGTCGATACATCCACGAAGGCTTGACTTTGGGATTAAGCTTGAGGCCGCCTGCCGCCGCCAATCCGTCAACACCGCGCCTTTATAACTTCCTTATATTTTCGGGCAAAAGTCCGAATGGATCGCTGATGCGGTTCAAGCGCATGGTGGGTGGGCCTGAAGGAGGGCATCCCATGCAAGACTTTATCTTTCTTCTCATTCCCGCTGCCCTGTTCGCGCTGATGGGCCTTTACGCCCTGGCTTGCGCCATATTGCAGGAGCCTGTGCCATGACAGACCCGCTGCTTGGGCTGGCGGTTGCGCTCTGCCTTGGCCTTTATCTGGCCTATACCCTGATCCATCCCGAAAAATTCTGAATAGAGGCGCAGGTCCCTGCGTTGGCAATGTCATGACCCTTGCTGGCTGGCTGCAAATTGCAACCGTTCTGTTTCTTGTCGTTGCGGCCAGTGTGCCGCTAAGCACTTATATCAAGCGCGTTATGGCGGGGGAGCGCACCTGGCTCTCGCCCGTCCTTGTCCCGCTTGAGGCCGGTTTCAACAGGCTGGCCGGGGTAGACCCCAAACGCGAGCAAAGCTGGCTCGCCTATACCATGGCGATGCTGATGTTCAGCCTTGTTGGCTTTGTCACGCTCTATGGCTTGCAGCGCCTGCAAGGGTATTTGCCGCTCAATCCGCAGCATTTTGGCGCGGTGTCACCGGATCTGGCCTTCAACACTTCAATCAGTTTCATCACCAATACCAATTGGCAGGATTATGCCGGCGAGACGACGCTGAGCCATCTGGTGCAGATGCTCGGGCTCACCGTCCATAATTTCCTCTCCGCAGCTACGGGCCTCGCCATAGCTTTCGCGCTGGTGCGCGCCTTCGCCCGCTCCAGTTCGACAACGATTGGCAATTTCTGGGCCGATATGACGCGCTCTGTCCTCTATATCCTCTTGCCCGGCGCGCTAATCATCGCGCTGGTGCTGGTTTCCAGAGGCGTGCCGCAGACGCTGGCAGGATCGGTTACCGCAACCACGCTGGAGGGCGCAAAACAGGTGATCTCGCTGGGGCCGGTGGCGAGCCAGGAAGCGATCAAGGAACTGGGCACCAATGGCGGCGGCTTTTTCAACGCCAACGCCGCCCATCCTTTTGAAAACCCTGACGCCTTTACCAATATGCTGGAAATCTGGGCGTTGCTGGTCATCCCCTTTGCCTCTGTTCTGGCTTTCGGGCGGGCGGTGGGTGACTTGCGCCAGGCCCGCGCGATTTATGCGGTCATGGGTATTTTGCTGCTCATCGGCACCTGTGTTGCTTATTGGGCGGAAGCGGCTGGCAATCCGCTGCTGGCTAAGCTTGGCGTTGCGTCGGCGATGGGCAATATGGAAGGCAAGGAAGTGCGCTTTGGCGAGGCGATGAGCAGCTTTTTCGCCGCCGCCACCACTGGCACCAGCACCGGGGCGGTCAATGCGATGCACGATTCCATGCCCCCGATTGGCGGGCTGGTGCCCTTGTTCAACATCCTTCTTGGCTCAATCACGCCGGGCGGTGTCGGGGCGGGTCTCTATGGTTTCCTCGTCTTTGTGGTGATTGCAGTATTTATCGCGGGGCTGATGGTCGGGCGCACGCCCGAATATCTGGGCAAGAAGATCGAGACCCACGAGATGAAACTCGCCATGTTCGCGGTGCTGCTTTACCCGCTGATTGTGCTGGGCTTTACCGCGACCTCGGTTTTGTTGAAATCCGCCCTCGACAGTCTTGGCAATAGCGGGCCGCACGGCTTGAGCGAAATTCTCTACGCCTATGCCTCGACCAATGCCAATAATGGCTCGGCTTTTGCCGGACTGAACGGCAATACGCTTTGGTTTAACACCAGCCTCGGCCTGGCGATGTTTTTGGGCCGCTTTGCCTTTGCCATTCCGGTGCTGGCGCTGGCCGGATCGCTCGCAGCCAAGAAAAGAGCGCCGGTCAGCCAGGGCACGCTGCCAACCCACGGCCCGTTATTTGTCGGCCTGCTGATCGGTGTGATCGTCATCCTCTACCTGCTGCAATATTTCCCCGTTCTCGCGCTGGGGCCGATCGTCGAGCAGTTTTTGATGCACGCCGGCAAGACCTTCTAGCCAACCTCCCAAAGGGAATCAGTGCCATGAAATCCGCAATTGTGAAATCCGCAACCATCGCCCCTAACCTGTTCGATTCCAGCCTGTTGAAGACCGCGACGCTGGACGCCCTGCGCAAGCTTGATCCGCGCAGGCTGGCGCGCAACCCGGTGATCTTTGTCACGGAAGTGGTTTCGCTTATCGTGAGCCTATTCTTTGTCCGCGATCTTGCTGGCCATGACGGCGCGGCGCTTTTCACCGGTCAGATTGCTGCCTGGCTATGGTTCACGGTGCTGTTTGCCAATTTTGCCGAAGCGGTGGCGGAGGGGCGCGGCAAGGCGCAGGCCGACGCCTTGCGCAAGACCCGCAGCGCTACGCAGGCAAAGCGCCTGATCGACCCTTCCGGCAAAAGCAGGATGAAAGCAGTTTATCAGACCGTCAATGCGCTGGACCTTCGCGTGGGCGACGTTGTTCAGGTGGAAGCAGGCGACATCATCCCCGGCGATGGCGAGGTGATCGAGGGTATAGCTTCTGTGAACGAGGCGGCGATTACCGGCGAATCTGCGCCGGTGATCCGGGAGTCGGGCGGCGACCGTTCTGCCGTGACCGGCGGCACCAGCGTGCTCTCTGACAAAATCGTCGTGCGGATCACTGCGGCACCGGGATCAACCTTCATTGATCGGATGATCACGCTCGTGGAAGGCGCCTCGTGGCAGAAAACCCCCAATGAACTGGCGCTGTCGATCCTGCTCTCGGGCCTGACCATCATCTTTCTCATCGTCTGCGTGACGCTATGGCCGATTGCGGCCTATTCCGGCACCGTTCTGCCGGTCACCGTGCTCATCGCGCTTCTGGTCTGCCTAATCCCCACCACCATCGGCGGTCTGCTTTCGGCGATTGGCATCGCCGGCATGGATCGGTTAATCCGCTTCAATGTTATTGCGACTTCTGGCCGTGCCGTGGAGGCGGCAGGCGATGTCGACACGCTGCTGCTCGACAAGACCGGCACCATCACTTTCGGCAATCGGATGGCGGATGAATTTCTGCCGTCAACTGGCGTTACCGAGGCGGCGCTGGCCCATGCTGCGCAAATGGCCAGCATGGCGGATGAGACCCCTGAGGGTCGCTCGATCCTGGCGCTGGCCAAAAGCCGCTATGATGTGGAGGAACCCGATCTTGTCGGGCGGGCGGTCGTGAGCGTGCCCTTTACCGCGCAAACCCGACTCTCCGGGCTTGATATGGATGGCCGCTCGTTCCGCAAGGGCGCGGTCGATTCCGTGCTCAAGCTGGCTGGACTGCCCCCCGAGACGGCGCCAGCGCAGTTCCGTCAGGCGGTCGAGCGCATATCGCGATCCGGCGGCACGCCGCTGGCGGTTTGCGAGGACAAGCGGTTGCTTGGCGTCATCCACCTCAAGGATATCGTCAAGCCCGACATCAAGCAGCGTTTTGCTGCCTTGCGGGCGATGGGCATCAAGACTGTGATGGTGACGGGCGACAATCCGCTCACCGCAGCCGCCATTGCCTCCGAGGCCGGGGTCGATGATTTCATTGCGCAGGCGACCCCCGAAGACAAGCTCGCTTATATCCGCCGCGAGCAACAGGGTGGGCGGCTGATCGCCATGTGCGGCGATGGCACCAATGATGCGCCCGCCTTGGCGCAGGCCGATGTCGGGGTGGCCATGCAGACAGGCACCCAGGCGGCACGCGAGGCGGGCAATATGGTTGACCTTGACTCCGACCCCACCAAGCTGATCGAGATTGTCGGCATCGGCAAGCAGTTGCTGATGACGCGCGGCGCACTGACGACCTTCTCCATCGCCAATGATGTCGCTAAATATTTCGCCATCATCCCGGCCCTGTTCATCGTCACCTTTCCGCAACTGGGTGCGCTGAACATCATGCACCTTGCCTCGCCCCATTCAGCCATACTTTCGGCGGTGATTTTCAACGCTCTCATCATCATCGCGTTGATTCCTCTGGCGTTGAAAGGCGTTGCCTATCGATCCATCGGGGCAGCGGCGCTATTGCGGCAAAACTTGCTGGTTTACGGCCTTGGCGGCATCATCGTGCCGTTCATCGGTATCAAGCTCATCGATCTTGCCATTTCCGCCCTCCATCTCGCTTGAGGAGCCTATCATGCTGAACGCCTTTCGTCCGTCTCTGGTGATGATTGTGTTATTTTCGATCCTTGCTGGCCTGGTTTATCCCTTGACGATTACCGGCATGGCGCAACTCGTCATGCCTCAAGCTGCCAATGGCAGCCTGATCATGAGGAATGGCAATTGGGTTGGCTCATCGCTGATCGGCCAGAATTTTACCGCACCCGGCTATTTCCATAGCCGGCCTTCCGCAACCAGTGCCGCAGATCCAAATGATGCTTCCAAAACCATGGATGCGCCGTATAATGCTGCTAATTCGGGTGGTTCAAATTATGGGCCAACGTCCCAAAAGCTCATGGATCGGGTCAAGGCATCGATTGGGGCAGATACGGCTGCCGGGTTCACCGGGCCCATGTCGGGCGATGCCGTCACGACATCAGCATCGGGGCTTGATCCTGATATTTCGCCGCAATTTGCCCTGGCGCAACTCGCGGCGGTAGCCAAAGCGCGGCAGATGCCGCAAGCTGAACTGCTGCAACTGGTCGAGGCCCATGTCATGAACCGGGTGTGGGGCGTATTTGGTGAACCAAGGGTCAATGTTCTGCAGCTGAATCTGGCTTTGGATCAATTGAAGCAGGGAGCGACGGAAAGTCGTCGATAAATGGTGACGCCAGAGAGTTCCCGTGGACGTCGTCCCGACCCCGACGCACTGCTGACGCTGGCGGGCAGGGAGCATCGCGGCAAACTCAAGATTTTTCTGGGTGCGGCGCCCGGCGTTGGCAAAACTTTCGCCATGTTGGCCGCCGCGCGGCGGTTGAAACAGGATGGCGTAGATGTCGTTGTCGGCCTCGCCGAGACGCATGGGCGCGGCGAGACGGCGGTGCTCCTTGAAGGGCTTGAGGTCCTCGCCCGCCGTCGATTGGCCTATCGCGACCGTATTCTTGAAGAATTCGACATCGACGCCGCCCTTGCGCGCACGCCTGCGCTGATCCTTGTCGATGAACTCGCCCACAGTAATGCGCCTGACTGCCGCCATCCCAAGCGGTGGCAGGATGTGGATGAACTGCTGGATGCCGGCATTGACGTCTGGAGTACGCTCAATATCCAGCATCTCGAAAGCCTTGCAGACGTAGTTTCACGCATAACCGGAATCCGCGTGCGCGAAACCGTGCCCGACAAGGTGCTGCAGGATGCTGATGACGTGGTGCTTGTCGATATCACGCCAACGGAGCTGCTTGCGCGGTTGAACGAGGGGAAGGTTTATCTGCCTGCGACCGCCATGCACGCCGCAGCCAATTTTTTCAATTTGCGCAACCTGACCGCGCTGCGTGAATTGGCGTTGCGCCGCACGGCTGACAGGGTGGATGACCAGATGGTCGATCATCTGCGCCAGAATGCCGTTGAAGGTCCCTGGCAAAGCGCCGAACGGCTGCTGGCCTGCGTCGGCACCGATGAACATTCGGAAGTCGTTGTCCGCACAACGGCCCGTCTCGCCACCGGGCTCAATGCGCCCTGGATGGTGGTGCATGCCTTTCGGCCCAATGAGCCGGATGTGGATGCGGCCAAAGCCGCCCGCCTTGCTGCCACATTGGCGCTGGCTGAACGCTTGGGTGCCGGGACGCAGCGCCTGTCGGGGAGTGATCTTGCGAGCGAGGTGCTGCGTTTCGCCCGTCGCGAGAACATCACCCAGATCATAGTCGGCAAATCCCGCCGCCAAGGGCTGAGAGGGCTGTTGCGCCGAACTTTGAGTGATGAGATTATCAGGCGTTCGACGATGATTGGCATCCACGTCGTCGCCGGGGATAAGCCAGACACCGCGCCGCCGCGACTGCCATGGCATTGGCGAGGCACAAGTGTCGGAACCTTTGCCGCACCCGTCATATCCGTGGCTTTGGCGGTGGGCCTTGGCCTGATCCTCAATCACCTGCTGAAATTGCCCAACCTCTCGATGGTTTTTCTGACGGCGGTGCTGTTCAGTGCGCTGCGCTTTGGCGTCGCCTCGGCCATCCTGGCAGCTTTCCTGTCATTCCTTGCCTATAATTTCTTTTTCATTGAGCCGATTTACACCTTCACCATTGCGGCGCCCGACGAGCTGTTTGCCCTGCTCATTTTCCTTATCGTTGCGATTTTTACCGGCACGCTGGCGGGCAGGGCTCGCGAACAGGCGGAGACCGTTCGCAAGCGTGCGCGCGCCCTTCAGGCATTGTTTGAATTTTCCCGCAAGCTTTCAGGCGCCAGCGGCGTCGATGAAGTGTTGTGGGCCGCAGTCGCCCATATGCAAAGCACTTTGGGCGGTCAGGTGATCCTCTTGCTGGAACAAGATGGCGAACTCAAAATCAATGCGGCCTGGCCGCCAGTGGCTGAGCTTGATGCGGGCGAGGCCAGCGCCGCGCGCTGGGCCTTTGACCGGTTGGAGCCGGCGGGTTGGCGAACCGGCACATTGCCCAATGTCCGGTTCCAGTTCCGCCCATTGGCAACCTCGCGCGGCAGCGTCGCCGTTTGCGGCATTGAACCCGCCCATCCCGGTCGGGCGTTTTCGGGGGAGGAGGAGCGCACACTGACCTCGCTGCTGGAACAGACCGCCATTGCGCTTGATCGGGCAAGACTGGTCGGCGATGCCGTGCGTGCGGCGGCGCTGGAGCAGAACGAAGCGCTGCGCAGCACGTTGCTGGCCTCTCTTTCGCACGATCTGCGCACCCCGCTGGCTTCCATCACCGGGGCTGTCACCAGCCTTCGCCAGTTTGGCGATCAAATGCCGCTTGAGGATAGGGGTGACCTGCTGGCCTCAATCGAGGAAGAAGCCGGGCGCCTGTCGCGGTTTGTCGCCAATATGCTGGACATGTCGCGGATCGAATCGGGTGCCATCAAGGTGCGACGCGACTGGGTGGATGTCGCCGACGTGATCCGGGCCGCAACCGCGAGAGTCCAAAAGACATTTGGCGGCCGGCCCATCACGATCAACGTCGCGCCAGCCCTGCCGTTCATGCGCGGTGATGCGCATCTACTCGAACAGGTATTGTTCAATCTGCTCGATAATGCGCATAAATACGGCGGTGACGGCGGCACCAACGTGCATGCGCGCCGTGAGGCAAACGATGTGGTGATCAGTGTGACCGATGCCGGATCGGGCGTGAAGAAAAGCGATCTCGACCGAATTTTCGAGAAATTTTATCGGGGCGGGGGGATTGATGGTCGCAAGGCTGGCACCGGGCTTGGCCTGTCGATCGCGCGCGGCTTGACCGAGGCCATGGGCGGCACGATCCTCGCACAAAGCCCAGCGCAGCGTCGGCGTGGCACCCGCATCATTTTACGCTTCCCTGCGGCGGCAATGCCCGTGACAGCGCAGGTGCCAAATTGAAGCCGATCCGCATACTGGTTGTTGACGACGAGCCGCAAATCCAGCGGTTTCTGAAGCCCGCGCTGACGGCTGCCGGTTATCAGGTAATCAGTGCTGCCGACGGTGCGACCGCCTTGCGACTGGCGAACGAGCATGAGCCAGATATCATTGTCCTCGACCTCGGTCTGCCCGATATGGACGGCAAGGAGGTTTTGGCTGCCTTGCGCAGCCGTTCCCAGGTCCCCGTTATCATTCTTTCGGCGCGCGACCGCGAAAACGAAAAGATCGAGGCGCTCGATCTGGGTGCCGACGATTATGTCGAAAAGCCATTTGCGATCGGTGAACTGATGGCGCGCCTGCGCACGGCGCTGCGGCATGTGGCGCAAAAAGATCACGAAGTCACACGCATTGAGATGCAGGGTCTGGTTGTCGATACGCTGAAGCGGAGCGTAATGAAACATGGCGCACCCGTGAAATTGACCCCGAAGGAATATGACCTGTTGGTCATGCTGGTCCGCCACGCGGGCAGGGTGGTGACCCACCGCCAGATCCTGACGCAGGTCTGGGGGCCGGCCCACACCG
This sequence comes from Hyphomicrobiales bacterium, assembly GCA_019075865.1. Taxonomy (GTDB): domain Bacteria; phylum Pseudomonadota; class Alphaproteobacteria; order Rhizobiales; family Beijerinckiaceae; genus REEB77. The sequence goes on from JAGXAN010000004.1 coordinate 79,725, forward strand.
ATGACACCCAATATCTGCGGGTTTTCGTGGGGCAATTGCGCGCCAAGATTGGCGACGATGCCAATGCGCTGCGCTTCATTCTGACCGAACCTGGCGTCGGCTACCGATTTGCAGACCCGGAGGCCTGAAACGCTGGCAGCGCCAAACGCGCCGCCTTTTTGGAGGGGTTGCAATCGCCGAAGCCGCGTCCAGTGTTGGAATTGATGATGGGCAGTCCCGGCACAGAGCACGGGACCGGCCCCTGCGAATGTTTCTGGGCGACACCAATCCCTTGAATCGGGCCTATGTCAGCGGCAGATCAAGTCGACGCTCCATTCGTCGCAATGCTCGGAGAAACAACGCTTCGTCGTCGAGCGCCCGTGCGGCAACCAATGCGCCTTGAATCCCGGCTACAATGTCCTCGGCCATGTCATCTGCGTCGGGTGGTGCGTGGCCCAGACGCTGCAAAGCAACTGAAAGCGCGTCACGCCAGGCCGCAAAATATTGGGCTATTTGAAGGGCGAAAAAATCACGAACATCACTCAACGCGAACGCGCCTACCAAGCAAGTGCGACGACCGGATCGAAAATAAGCATCGATGGTTATCATCATCGACCGGATGGCCGCAGCCGGATCGTCCGCATGACGCAGCGGCTCAAACACCTGCTTGGTAAACCATTGATCAATTTCTTCGAGCACGACCGCGACCATCTCGTCCTTTCCGCCGGGAAAAAAGTGATAGAGGCTGCCCTTGCCAAGGCCCGAGCCTGCGCTGAGCCGCGTAAGTGTCGCGCCTTCATAGCCATGTTCGCGGAACACTTCTGCCAAAGCAGTTATAGCGTCTGCGCGCACGCCGGGGTGCTTTGACATCGCGCACTAAAGCCCAAGGTCGCTGAGGCTTGAATGGTCCATCGGTCGGGGGGCGGCCAAATTCCAATGAAAAAGACGATCCCTCTCGTGGATTGGCACGTCGTTGATGCTCGCATGACGCGTCCGCATCAACCCGGCGTCGTCAAACTCCCAATTCTCGTTACCATAGGAACGAAACCAGGCACCATTCGCATCGTGCCACTCATAAGCGAATCGCACCGCGATCCGATGTTCATTGAAAGCCCAAAGCTCCTTAATCAGCCGGTAATCCAGTTCGCGTTCCCATTTGCGGGTCAGGAAGGTGACAATCGCCGGGCGGCCAACGACGAACTCGCTCCGATTTCGCCAGCGGCTGTCCAGTGTATAGGCCAGAGATACGCGCTCGGGATTGCGCGAATTCCAGCCATCCTCTGCGGCGCGAATCTTTTGGACCGCTGTTTGCTTGTTAAAGGGCGGAAATGGGGGGCGGGATTCTGACAAAGGCTTGCCTTTCTTGGATTTGCATCAAATGTGAATTCTGTACCGATCAGTACAATTAAAATTTGATGGGGTCAATTTGGGTGTTCTTGCCCGCCAATGACGGTTTGCCGCGCCCCCGGCGAAGATTCCTTTAAGCTCGATCATTATGACATTGCCCCAGCGATTAAGCCCTGAAGCGGGCCCCCGCATCGCTTCGACTTCGATACCTGATACATTGAGGTAATTTCGAACTGGCATGAGGGTCCGTTCGGCACCTGCCGGAATCCCAGACAAATGCGCCTTTTCTCAATACATCAATCGCTTGATCTCTTTCTTGCGGGGCGTCCGCTTAGCTACTTAAGCGCCCCACTAATCGAGCGCCGCATAGACGAGTGTGCGGAACAGCAGGCGGAAGTAATCACGCTGTTCGGGGGCCTGCACCATCATGATGGCGAACAAGCCGTCATGCGGCGAAATCCAGAAAGCCGTTCCCGCCAGTCCGCCCCAGAAATATTCGCCTGCGCTGCCGGGCGACGGGGCAATTCCGGTCTGGGTGCGCACGGCAAAGCCGAGACCGAAGCGGTTGCCGGGTGGCAGCAGGGTGCGGTCAATGCCCATATGGGCCTCGAGATGGTCGCTGGCCATGAACTCGATGAGGCGCGGCGCAAGGATGCGCACGCCGTTCAGGCTGCCGCCGCCAGCCAGCATCTGCACGAAACGCGCATAGTCTGCAATGGTGGAGACAAGGCCACCACCGCCAGACTGAAAGGCCGGGGCCGTGCGCACATCGATCAGGCGCACATCCTTGCCAGTGACCGGGTCTTTGTCAAAGCCTTCGGCCAGGCGGTGCAACTGGTCAGGGGGCACATGAAAACCCGTGTCGACCATGCCGAGCGGCCCGAAGATGCTGGCCTGCAGAAAGTTATCAAGGCTCTGGCCGGAGACGATTTCCACCACGCGGCCGATGACATCGGTGGAATGGCTGTATTCAAACCGCTCGCCGGGCTGCCACATCAGCGGCAAAGCGGCCAGATCGGCGCAAAATTCGGCACTGGTGATGCCCCGGCGCTGGAAAAGCGTCTCTACATAGCGGCGTTGCACCGGGGAATTTCCGGTGAAGCCATAGGTCAACCCGGAAGTGTGGCGTAGCAGGTCATGGATGGTGATCGGCCGCTTCTGGTCGACGAGATCGAGTTTGTCGCCGTTCACGATCCCCACCTTCGTGTCCGCGAATTCAGGAATGAATCGCGACAGCGGGTCAGTCAGAAACAGCCGCCCGTCCTCGATCAGCATCATCAGCGCCACCGAGACAACCGGCTTGGTCATCGAATAAATGCGGAAAATAGCATCGGCTGGCATGGCCGGGCCATCGGGCGTCAATGCCCCCAAAGTGGTGGAATAGGCGACCTTGCCGTGGCGGGAAACCAGCATGGATAGGCCGGGCACACGCCCTTGCGCCAATTGCCGCGCCATAACGGCGGTAAGGCGCTCGAGCGCGGCAGGGTTGAGGCCGACATCGGCAGGTGCGGCGCTGGCAAGGCCGGAGAGGGGATGAATGGCGGGCATAAAAATCCGTGGCTGATGTGGGTGAGGAAACGCGGGAGCCATCACAAATTGTCATCAAAGCGGCCGCGTTGCAACCGCTGGAGTTTGGGTCAGGACTATCCGCGCAAACAGCAATCTTGCGTAAAACGCGTCAACTATGGCTTTGCTGGCTCATTGGTTGAACCGATTGGCCAATTCTGGACTTGCTGCCACGCCTGTTGCGCAGATGGCGGCAGTTTGTCCATATGCTTCAGAAACAGCGCAAGGGTCCATATCTGTTGATCGTTGAGGGTTTGCCTGAACGACGGCATCGCCGTCAGGCGAATGCCATGCTTGATCTTCCAGAAGGAATAGCCCTCCGGGTCGTCTTCCACACCATCCGACCCCAATTGCGGTGGTTTTTGATAGAGACCCAGCGCTATTGGAGAGGCAGAAGCCGAGCCTTTGGCGGAACCATGGCAAACCGCACAATTTTGCGCGAAAAGCTGCACGCCACTGATCAGGTTTTGATCCGTCAGCGCCACCGGGTTTGGCTCTTTGGGGGCGTAACGATCCAGCGTCGCATCCAGGGATGTGCTTGCCATCCAGATTTCCAGCCCACCCGGAGCGCCATCGGCATTGGCCGGGATCAGGCCGCTTCGCACCAGGGCGTAGCCACCGATCAAGGCAATTGCGAGTGTCAGGATGACACCAAAAAGGATCCCTTTGAGCATTTCTCCTCCTTGTTCATTGGCAGAACTATTGTTTGCGCAGGCGAAAGATTCGACAGCAATCCAGCCTCGGGCAAAGCAATCCTTATGCGAAACGCGTGCTAAGCCCCAAGCAGGTGACGGGTTGGTCCGGGCTATATTTTAGGTTGTGTCGGAACACCTCGGCTGAGGCAATAAATTTGGCATTCCGGATAGTCTTTGGCAATATGTTTTCGCCCTTGAACCGAAGAATTTCTTTTTTGTTGCCAAATCTATTTTCAAGATCGTGGGCTGGATCTTATGGCAAGGTCAAGCATGACGGACTCTGCGCACAAGGATGCGCCGCGCGGCAAAAGCCGTTGAAGGCCACCACACCGTCGGCAGCTTTCGTCAGGCGCCTGATGTCCCTCATGGCCCAGATGGCTAAGCGGATCTGTGCGCCGAGCAAATGGGGAAGTGAAAAGCATCATTCATCTCATGATGATGGCCATTCAGGCAGCACAAATTGGAGCTGAAGGTGATCATCAGTACGGCGACGCCGGTTGTGCCGATGATTTTGCCAAACCAGCCTTTTTTGACTGGCTCTGCCTCGGGCGTTTCGGCGACCGGTGCGGGGCCAACGATCTCGCTGAATTTTTCAAAAAAATCGCCGGCCAGTTTTTTGGCAGTGCCATCGATCAGGCGGCTGCCAAGCTGGGCAATTTTGCCGCCAATTTCGGCGTTCACCGTATAGTTCAACAGGGTGGCATCGCCCTCTGCCACCAGAGAAACCTTCGCGCCGCCCTTGGCAAAGCCCGCCATGCCGCCAGAGCCTTCGCCGGAGATCGTGTAGCCATTGGGCGGGTCGAAATCCGAAAGCAGAACTTTGCCGGTGAAGCTGGCTTTCACCGGGCCAACGCGCAGCGTCACTTTGGCGTTCATTTCATTTTCGGAGGTCTTTTCAATGCTTTCGCAACCGGGGATGCATTGCCGCAGCACGTCAACATCATTCAACGCCGCATAGACCTTCTCGCGCGAGGCTTCGATGCGTTGGGAGCCGTTCATATCCATTTTGCTGTTCCTTGCTATATTTGTCTTTGGCCAAAACGGCGGATTTCCACCATTTCCGCCACAATCGAGAGTGCAATTTCATCGGGCGTGATCGCGCCCAAATCCTTGCCGGCCGGCGCTTTGATCTTGGCAAGCACCTCTGGAGCAACCCCGTCCTTGATCAAGTCCTGGTTCAAGGCAGCCGCCTTTTTGCGTGAGCCGACAAAGGCAAAATATTTGGCGGGCGCGTGGATCATGGCTTTGAGGGCGGCGCTGTCGCCGCGCCCTTGCGTGGCAATCACGATATAATCATGGGCCGAGCCATCTTCTGGCAACTGAAAGCCGTCAATCAGCCGATCCACCCCTGCAAAAGCGGCATGGTCGGCTTGCGGCGCGCACAGGATCACGAAAAAATCCAACCGACGCGCCAGATCAGCCAGAGCCACCGCAACGGGGGAAGCCCCGCAGATGATCAGGTGCGGGCGCGGCAAAACCGGCTCGACAAATATATCCATGGTGCCCTGACTTGGGCACATGTTCTTGGCATAAACTACGCCGTCCCGGAGTTCTCCGGCATGGACTTGATGTTCCTGCAACAGGTCGCCGGGTTGGATGCTGACCAAACGCGGCTTGCCGTCGGTGAGTGCCTCGCGAGCCGCTTTCAGCACAGCACCGCGTGCGCAACCGCCGCCAATCCATCCGGCCGATATACTGCCGTCGGCCAGTATCACCGCCTTGGCGCCCGCTTTGGCTGCGGTCACGGAAATGGTTCGCACCACCGTTGCCAGGGCAAAGGGTTCGCCGCGCGCTTTGGTTTCATTGACGAGGTCAAGAATGTCGGTGTGTGGCATGATTAAATCCTCGCCAGATAGGGTTCAAGCGCTTGTAAGCTTGCAAGATTATGGGCGGGCGCAAACAGATCGATATGCGGCAGCGCCGCCTGCATTCCGGCAGCGGCGGGCGTATAATCTTGCCAGCCAATCATCGGATTGAGCCAGGCTATGCGGCGACAACGCTTGTGCAACGCAGCCATTTCCGCGCCCAGATTTTCCGCCGGGCCGGTGTCATAACCATCCGAAACGATCATCACGCAGGTGCGCGAATGAATGACGCGCCTGGCGTGCCAGCGGTTAAAGGTGGCAAGGCTTTCGCCGATGCGGGTGCCCCCGCCAACGCCTTGCGCCAGCAGTGACATTCGCTCCACCGCGCGCTGGGCATCGCGCTCGCGCAAGGCCGGCGAAACATGGACGAGGCGCGTATGAAAGACAAAGGCTTCAGCCTCGCGGAAACTGTCGAGAACGCCGTGCATGAAACGCAGGAATACCGAGGAATAAAGGCTCATCGAGCCGGAGGCATCGAGCAAAACCACCAGCCGCAGCGGCTTGTCCTTGCGCTGGCGATGCACCAACTCAAGTGGCGTGCCGCCATGGGCGATGCTTTTGTGAATGGTGCGGCGCAGATCAAGCTTTTGCCCGGAGCGGCGCGCGTGCATCCGCCGGGTGAGCCGTGCGCGCATGCTTTTGGCGAGGCGCGCGGCAATATCATGCGCGGCAGCGAGATCTTCAGGCTGGGTAAGATGGCGAAAATCAACCTGCGAGAGCCGTTCGGCTCGTGATGCGCCTTCGCGTTTGGATTGGCCGGCCTCCAGCGCCTCCCCCTCACCACGCTGCACATGATCGGCGTTTTCACTCTCGCCCAGTCCGCGTGCACCACTTTCCACCGTTTGCAAACCGGAAGGAGCCTTTTGCGGCGCGCCGGAAATACGTGTGGCGGATTTCATGCCGCGCAACAGCCAATAAGCGTCAAATATCTCGTTGAATTTTTGCCAGTCCGATTGCCGGCTGCACAACAAGGCACGAAGCGCTGGCCGCAGACGGGAAGGGCGCGCAGCCGCTTCACCACCCAGAATGTTTAAGGCATCGCGCGTTTCCGCAAGGCCGATGACAAAGCCATTGTCGCGCAGGGTGCGGATGAAACCGCTCATTTTATGGCGTGACGCTTCACCGATGGATTGGGCCTGCGCGCTCATGCTAGGCCACCTTACCCAAAAGGCGGTCGCTGACTTCTTGGGTGATCCGGCTTTTGTCCTCGGCGGTCTTGATCAGACAAACCAGCGTGTCAAACACCGTTTCCGGTTCGTCGCGCAAATGCCGCAACTCCAGCCCCGCCAGGGTTGCGGCCCAATCCAGCGTTTCAGCGACCCCGGGCGCCTTGCGCAAATCTTCCTTGCGGATCAGGTTGACCATTGTGGCGATTTGCAGCGCCAAAGCGGCGTCGATATGAGGAATCCTTGCAAGAATAATCCGCGCTTCGCGGTCAACATCGGGATAATCAACGTAATGATAGAGGCAGCGCCGTCGCAGCGCATCGGACAGTTCGCGGGTGCCGTTCGAGGTGAGGATCACGCGCGGAATGGTCGTGGCCTTGATGGTGCCAAGCTCTGGGATTGATACCTGATAATCGGAGAGCAATTCCAGGAGGAACGCCTCGAATTCCTCATCCGCCCGGTCGATTTCATCGATCAGCAGGACGGGGGCCTTTGACTGGCGGATGGCCGCAAGCAGGGGCCGCTCCAACAGATATTTCTCCGAGAAAATATGCTCTTCGACATGCGAAGCATCTAGGCCTTCACGCGCCTTGATCGCCAAAAGCTGGCGTTGATAATTCCATTCATACAAAGCCCCGCTCTGGTCGAGCCCCTCATAGCATTGCAGGCGGATCAGCCGCGTGTCATGCGCCAGGGCCAGCGCCCGGGCGACCTCGGTCTTGCCAACGCCGGCCTCGCCTTCCAGCAGCAGAGGCCGCGAGAGTGATTCCATCAGCCAGAGCGCCGTGGCGAGATCCCGGTCGGGAATATACCCGACCGAGGCCATTTGAACGGCAATCTTTTCGCTTGGAATTTTCACTGCTTTTTCCAAAACTACTTATGCAGGCCGAGACGCTCGCCAACCTTCCACAACCGCCACGCATCATGCGGCATCTGGATATGTCCGGCATTGAGGAAAGCGTAAGCATCGTTCACCGCATTGGAGAAACAGGGCACGCCGCCAACATGCGGGCTCTCACCCACACCCTTCGCCCCAATCGGGTGATGCGGGGAAGGGGTTACTGTGAAGTCGGTTTCCCAATGCGGGGTTTCCACGGCGGTTGGCAGGAAGAAATCCATGAAGCTGGCACCCATGACATTGCCGGTTTCATCGTAGCGGATTTCCTGCCCCATGGCGCAGGCAAAGGCTTCGGTAAGCCCGCCATGCACCTGCCCCTCAATGATCATCGGATTGATGCGGGTGCCGCAATCATCCAGAGCATAGAAGCGGCGGGTTTTGGCAACGCCCGTATCCACATCAATATCCATGACGCAGAAATAAGCACCGAAAGGGTAGGTCATGTTCGGCGGCTCATAATAATTCACCGCCTCCAGACCCGGCTCCATGTTGGGTGGTGGGCTGTTATAGGCCGACCAGGCAATTTCCTTCATGGTTTTGAATTTTTCCGGCAAGCCTTTGACGCGGAACCGATCAACGTCCCACTCCAGATCGCCTTCGTGCACTTCCAGCATATGCGCCGCGATCATTTGGGCTTTCGCCTTGATCTTGCGCGCAGCAACAGCAGTCGCAGCACCGGCAACCGGGGTCGAGCGCGAGCCATACGTGCCCAAACCATAAGGCGCCGTATCGGTGTTGCCTTCCTCGATCATGATGTCATCGGCGGGAATACCAAGTTCGGTGGCAATGATCTGGGCATAGGTGGTTTCGTGGCCTTGCCCCTGACTTTTGGTGCCCATGCGGGCAATGATCGAGCCGGTCGGGTGAATGCGGATTTCGGCTGAGTCAAACATGGCAATGCCAAGAATGTCACAGTTTTTCGACGGGCCGGCACCCACGATTTCGGTGAAGAATGAAATGCCGATCCCCATAAGCTCGCGGGTTTCGCCGCGTTGGAAGGCGGCGCGCTTGGCCGCTTGCTCTTTGCGCAATTCGGCGTAGCCAATGGTGTCCATCGCCTTTTTCATGGCGGTGTGATAATCGCCGCTGTCATATTCCCAGCCCAAAGCGGAATGATAGGGAAACTGTTCCGCCTTGATAAAGTTTTTGAGGCGCAATTCAGCGGCATCCATCCCAATTTTTTGGGCCAGCACTTCAACGGCCCGCTCAATGGCAAACACCGCCTCCGTGACACGGAAAGAACAGCGATAGGCGACGCCGCCCGAGGCTTTGTTCGTGTACACGCCATCCACAACCAGATGCGCGGTTGGAATGTCATAAGACCCCGTGCAGATGTTCATGAAACCAGCCGGCCATTTCGATGGGTCGGCGCAAGCGTCAAACGCGCCGTGATCGGCCAGCACATGCACGCGCATGGCCAATATCTTGCCTTCCTTGGTGGCGGCAAGCTCGGTGGTCATGTGATAATCACGCGCAAAAGACGTGGTGGAAAGGTTTTCCATCCGGTCTTCCACCCATTTCACCGGCACGCCAAGCACGATGGAGCCAACAACCGAGCAGACATAACCGGCATAAGCGCCCACCTTATTGCCAAAACCACCGCCAATATCGGGCGCGATCACGTGGATCTTGTGCTCTGGCAGACCGGAAATCAGCGACACAACGGTGCGGATGACATGGGGGGCCTGAAACGTGCCCCACAAGGTCAACTCGCCCTTGATCTTGTCAAAGGAAGCGACGCTCTGGCAGGTTTCCAGCGGGGAGGGGTGCGTGCGATGGTCAACCAGCATTTCCTTGATGGTGACTTCCGCATTGGCAAAAATCGCGTCTGTCGCGTCCTTGTCGCCAATCTGCCACTCAAAAATATGGTTTGGATGTTTGCGCGGGCCATGTGCACCCACCATTTTGTCCTTGATGTCCTCGCGCAGAACCGGCGCATCTGGCAGCATCGATTTGAATGGGTCGACGATGCAGGGCAGCGCCTCATAAACCACGTCAACCAACTCGGTCGCATCGGATGCGATATAGCGATCCTTGGCGATGACGAAAGCCACTTCCTGATTCTGGAAAAGCACCTTTTCTTCGGCCAGAACCGCCTGAACATCGCCCGCCAGCGTTGGCATATAATGCAATCCGAGCGGCTTCAGATCGGCGGCGGTGAGCACGGCGATGACGCCGGGCAATGCCTTGGCCCGCGTGGTATCAATGCTGACGATACGGGCGTGGGCATGGGGCGAGCGGACAAAATCGCCAAACACCATGCCCGGCAATTTCAGGTCATCGACATAATTGCCCTTGCCCTGGGTGAAGCGGATGTCCTCGACGCGTTTGCGCTTGCACCCCATGCCTTGCAGCTTTTCGGTGCGTTCGGCGCGGTCGATATCAATCGGGGTCTGCTTGTTCATTGTGCGGCCTCCAGAAACGGGGTTCCATTGATCTTGGCCGCGGCATATTGGATGGCCTTGACGATATTGACGTAGCCGGTGCAGCGGCAGAGGTTTCCGGCAATGCCGAAGCGGATTTCCTCTTCGCTTGGGGTGGGATTTTCCTGCAACAGGCGATGCGCCCGCAAAATCATTCCCGGGGTGCAATAGCCGCATTGCAACCCATGCATCATGCGAAAGCCTTCCTGCAAGGCACTGAGCGTGCCATCGGGATTGGCAACGCCTTCGATGGTGGTGATATGCGCGCCCTGCGCCTGAACGGCGAAGGTCATGCAGCTTTTCACCGACATTCCGTCGATCTCCACCGTGCAGGCACCGCAATGGCCGGTATCGCAGCCGATATGGGCACCCGTAAGATTTTGCTGTTCACGCAAGAAATGGATGAGCAGGGTGCGCGGTTCGACAAGCGCCTCAACCTCATTGCCATTGATCGATAAAGTGATGTGTGTTTTGGCCATTGGAGTTCCCTTTAACCGTGAGCGCGGGATTTCGCCCGCTCAAGCGCGCGGCGCAGCATGATGCCCGCCATTTTGGTGCGATATTCGGCCGGCCCACGCATGTCGGAAGCCGGATTGGTGATGGCCTCAGCCGCAGCAACCGCTTTGGCGATCGAGGCTTCATCGAGTTGGGTGCCCACAAGTGCCTTGCCAGCCGCTTCCGCCCAAAGTGGCGTTTCCGAGACATTGGTCAGGCCGATGGACGCGCTGGTGCAGGTAGCCACCGACATGGTGATCATCACGGCGGCGGCGGCGGTGGCATAATCGCCGATTTTGCGCTTGAGCTTTTCATAGCCATAGCCATGCCCTGCGACGGGCTTGCCGATGCGCACGGCGCTTACAATTTCATCTGCCTGCAAGGCCGTATCATATGCGCCGTTGTAAAAGGCCCGAGCGGCCACCTCGCGCTCGCCCTTGGGGCCAACCAGTTGATAGCTGGCATCGAGGCACTGCATCAGGGCCGGCATGTCATTGCCGGGGTCGCCATTGGCGACATTGCCGCCAAGCGTGCCTTTGTAGCGAATTTGCGGATCGGCAATCACCAGCGAGGTTTCGCGAATGATCGGCAAATATTTGGCCAGCAATTCAGAGGCGATGAGTTCATGCTGTGTCGTCATCGCGCCGATGATAATGTCATTGCCCTGTTCACGAATGCCGTGGAGTTCGGCGATGGCAGACAGATCAATGAGATGCTCAGGTGAGGCGAGGCGCGTCTTCATCATGGCGATGAGACTCTGGCCCCCCGCCAGCGGGCGGGCATCGTCACCAAGTTTTGCCAAAAGCGCCACCACCGAGGCGACGGAATCCGGGCGATAATATTCAAATGTTCCAGGTATCATGTGCGCTCCTCCCAGAGCTCGCGGGCTTTTTCAGCTTCGCTTTGAAGCCAACACAGCGGCTCAATTGGGAGAAGGATGCAGAAATGGCGGGCGTTTTGACAAGCTGTAGCGCACCAAACACCCGATATCGCATGAAATGCGGCGCTCCTGCACGAAATGCGTCTGTATGGCTGACCTAAAACTCAGCCTGAAATCGTCGGTCTGGCGGCTTGAAACTCGGCGAGCTCCTGTCGCAAAACCGCGACGCGGGTGCGGCTTACGGGCACTGTCCGTCGGATCGGTGTGTCCAATTCCGCAATTCCCGCGTCGGCGGCTTTCCGAACCTGAATGACATGCGCCAGATTGACGACATAGCTGCGATGGGTGCGAAAGAAACTCGACCGGGGCAGGCGCGCGACAATAGTGGTCATGGACAGCGGGCAGAACAAATCTTCGCGGCCATTGAACAGATAGGTGTAATGCGCATTGGCATGCACCGAGACGATTTGCGCCAACTCAATGTGGAATCGATTGCCTTGTTTTTCGACCGGCAGCGTGATAAACGCAAGCGCGGGTTCATCGGCGGCCCCGCTGGGTTCAGGCCGGACAGGTGTTTGCGGCTGAGCCGCTTGCGCCGGAGCGCTCCCTTGCGATGCATGCAGGAAGGCAGGCGTCCCGGATATCGGCTTGCCGCTGATCTCCATTTCGCGCTCGTCATGGGTGTCGGGAATCAGGGTCAGCATAAATAATCCGGATACAGAAAAGGCAACGATGCTGACAATCACAGCAAGGAAACCGGCTGAAATGGCGGGCCCGGTGGTGGACATTCCCTGCATTTGGTGCAGGCTGGTGCCTGCCATGGCCACATAATGCATGCCGGAAATGGCGCAGCCCAATACGCCCGCGCACAGCAACAGCGACGGGCGCGCCTGCGCAGCAAAGGCCAACCAAAGCGCCAACCCCGAAGCGGCAATGGCGATGCCAATGCTCACCACAATATACGCAGGGTCGTGGCTCATATGCGCGCTGCCATGCACCGCCGCCATGCCAATATAGTGCATGGCTGAGATCCCCAGCCCCATGACGACCGCGGCAATCACCAGCATACGCCGCGCCCGCAAGCTCGCCAGATAGATCGCCGCGCCGGTCACCAGCACGCAGACCAGAAACGAGATCAACGTCAGCAGTACATCATAATTGAGGTTGAATGCCGTCTTGATGGCCAGCATGCCGATAAAATGCATGCTCCATATGCCAACCGCCAGCGAGAAAGCTGAACCGGCAATCAAAAGGCGTCTGTTGAGCGCGAAGGCACCAGAAATATGCATCGCAAGGCTCAAGCCGACATAGCTGGCCTGCACCGCCACCAGCACGGATAAAACCACCAAAAAAGGATTGTAATCGAAATTCATCTGTCTACCGACCGCCCCGCACGCCCCCAATCATAACGCGGTTCAGACATTTTGCGATAGGGGCTTGGGTTAACAGTCAATCTTTTGGCAATGAGCTTGCCCCAGGCTTTCTTTCCGGTTTGGGCTTTGGGCGGCGGAGCCTCACGCCGCACCTCAATTCACACGGATTTCGACGCTGTCGGTGCTGCCTGCGGCATCTATCACCGATATGCGCGCAAAGCCCGCGCCATCGGGCTTCCAGTCGCTGTTGCGGCGCAGATGCCCGCTGCCCAGCGGCAGGCCGTTGACCAGCCAGGTAAAAGGCGGCACGCCGCCATCAACTTTTAATGCCAGCGGGGTGGCATCCGGCGTGGCCATGCCAAGCTCCACATTGGCCCCGTCCGGGGGAAAGGCAATTTTCACCGCGCCCAGAGCCGCGGCCATCACGCCCGGCGTGGTAACCGGGTGCAGCGCCCGAAGCGGCGGGGGCAATTGGGCATTGCTGACCCGCAGCGCATTGGCGGGCGCAGAATGATACACGGGCTGGCGGTTAAGCAGGGCAAAGGCGGCAAACAGGATGGGGGCGGCGGCCTCCCGGCCAATCAGGCCCGGCGTGGCGCCATTATCGGCACGGCCAACCCAGACCGCGATGGTTGTTTGCCTGTCATAGCCAATAGCCAGCGCATCGCGAAAGCCATAGGACGTGCCGGTCTTGTAGGCGATGCGCCCGCCCGGCGCATTCACCGGCGGCGGGACGCCGCGCAGGATATCCGTAACATAATAGGCGGCAAGCTTGCTCGTAAGGTGCGATTTTACCGGCACCGGCGCAAGGTCGCGGCGCTCATTGAGCGCCACCATCGCCCCACCGCGCGCCAGCCCGGTGTAAAGCCGGGCAATATCCATCACGGTGATTCCAAGTCCGCCAAGGCCGATCGACAGGCCCGGCTGGGTATGGTCGGGCAAAACCACCCGCACCCCCGCCGAACGTAACCGGGCAAGAAAGCGCATGGGGCCTACCGCCGAAAGCACGGCGATGGCGGGCAAATTGAGCGATTGCTGCAAGGCCTGCCGCGCGGTAACAGGCCCGGCAAAGCCATGGTCAAAGTTGCGCGGCTGATAGGTGCCATAACGGATCGGCCGGTCATTCAGCATGGTTTCGGGGTGGGCCATGCCATTCTCGAAAGCCAGCGCATAGAAAAACGGTTTCAGCGCCGAACCGGGGGAGCGCAGCGCGCGGGTCATGTCAATCGCGCCATCGCTGCTCTGGGCGGCAGGATCGGCTGCACCAATATGCGCCCGGATTTGGCCGGTAGCATTATCCACCACGACAATCGCGACCGAGATCTGCGGGCTGATGCGCAACGCGGCCGCCTTTGCCTGCCGTTCCAGCGCCCGTTGCAGCGGCGCATCCAGCGTCATCGGCAGTATTTTGGCATCAGGGGTTGCCGCATGGGCTTCGGCCGTGGCGTGGGGGGCAAGGCCCGGCATGGACAGACGGCGACGCGGCACCGGCTCCCGCATGGCCTGCGCCGCAGCGGCAGGGGCGATGAGGCCCTGTTGGACCGCGCGGGCCAGAACACGGTTGCGGGCCGCCAGTGCCTGCGCGGGGAACCGGTCTGGCCGCCGCGCCTCGGGCGATTGCGGCAAGGCCACCAGCAGCGCCATCTCGCCCCATGTCAGCAATTTCGGCTCGCGGCCAAACCAGATCAGGCTGGCGGCGCGAATGCCCTCGATATTGCCGCCATAGGGTGCAAGCTGAAGATAGAGCCTGAGCACGCCCTCACGCCCCACGCGCGCCTCAATCTGATGGGCGCGGATGATCTGGCGCAGCTTGGCGAGGATTGAGCGCTCGCTGCGCGGTTCGATCAGGCGCGCCACCTGCATCGCGAGCGTTGAGCCACCCGAAACAATATGGCCTGCCGCCAGCCATTGCCCACCCGCCCGCAGCAGGGCTGGCCAATCCACGCCCGTATGCTGGGAAAAATGCCGGTCCTCATAAGATTGCAACAGAGTTATGAAGCGCGGGTCAACGCCAGAGCGCGCCACCGGCAGCCGCCAGCGGCCATCGGGCATGGTGAAGGCGTTGAGCAGCACGCCATGCCGGTCCAGCGCTATGGTCGAAGTGGCAAGGGCCGGTGTCATATCGAGCGGGCCAAGGTGAACGAGTGTCCATTGCACCATAGCGGGGACACCCAGCCCAAGCACCAATATCCATGCCGCGAGAATGCCAAAGATTTGGCGTCTCATGGACCGCGCACCACATCCAGCGTGCCGGTCGCAGTGCGCCCGTAGCGGTTGGGGCGATACATGTCCTCAACGGTGGCTGCCGGCCAGACGAAATGCCCCGGCGTGATCGCCCGCACCACGTAGCCGATCGAATAGGTCGCGCCAGCCCCCGCATCGCGGTCGAAGGCGGCGATAAAGCGATCATCGCGGTATTCGGCATGGGCGGGTTGCGGTTGCTGGCTCAGGAAAGGCAGCGGTGCGCCATTATCGCCAGCAAGAATATCCGGGTTTTCAATTTCGAGGCCGGCGGGCAGGGGGTCGGTGAGCAGCACATGCGCGGTTTCGGCCTTGGGCTCGACCAGATCCAGCACGACCACGAGGCGCTGGTTCTGGGTGATCGAGGCCGCATCGAGCGGCTGGCCATCCAGCGTGAACAACCGCCGGTTAACGCGATAGCCATTGTCGGCGGAGGGCTCGGGCACCAGCGGATTGCCCGAGGTGGTTACAACGATACGGGTTGCGCTCGCCCCGGTGTTGCGGATGGTTACCGGCGCGCGCTCAAGCGCCTGCGCCGAAAAATGGGAGCTGAATGCCCCGCTATGAAGGGTCTGGTTGACCTCCACGCGGCGGGCCCGCGAAGCCTCGGTGGCGGAACCGCCCGCCCGCACCATCCACGCGGCTTCCTGGGTGCTGGCGGAGGTTGCCGCGATATTGGCGTCCCGCATCACCGCCGCCGCGCTCTCGATGATCGCATCGGGGGCATGGCTCTCGGCGGCAAGGGTGACGACACCCGCGCTGTCGCGCAGCAGTGAGGCATATTCGACGTCGAAAGCTGGCTGCGCCTGCATCGCCTGCAATTGCTTGACGGCCTCGCTGAAAATCATCGCCGCACCCTTGCTGTCGCCCAGCAGCGCAAAGCTTGCGGCCAATTGGGCACGGGCCAATGGTTCCCTGAAGGCGTCCATTTGTGTCGTGGTGAGGTAGCGCAGATCACCCATCACCGGTCGGCCATTGCGGGCCAAGACATAAATGGCATAGGCGACACCGGAACTGTTGGTCTGGTTGACCTGACCGATATTGGCAACGCTGTTGCCCAGAAAATCGAGCGCCGATTGCAGGGCACGCGGCGGCACCGGATCGGAAACCTCCTTCGCTCGGGTAAGGAAATCGGTGACATAGGCCGAGAGCCAGATGTCCTTGTCGCCGCCCGCCGACCAAAGGCCAAATGCGCCGGTGGAATCTTGCCGCGAAAGCACACGGGTAATGGCGGCATTGACCCGTTTTGCCGCGTCTATGCCCTGGGGCAACAGGCTGACCAAACCCGCATCCAGCAAAGGCATGGCACGGCTTACGGTCTGCTCCGAACATCGATAGGGATAATTGCCGAGCATTTGCAGCAGGGCGGCAATATCGATATCACCCAAGGTCGAAACCGACACCGAAACCGCCCCGGTACCGGGCACGAAATCAGCCAGCAGATCATTGCTGATGCGAACACTGGTTCCGGCGGCAAGCGCCTGGCTGAAGCGGTGGAACAATTCGGTGGTGCCCGGCAGCACGCTGAGACTGGCGGTCTGGCTGGTATCCAGATCAGGGCCGGTGCTGTGCAGGGCAAGAAGGGCAGTGCCAATGCCGGTGGCGCTCACGCGAAAATCAAATTCGCCGCGCGCGCCTTTGGCAAGATGCAGCCTGTGGGTCGCCGCGTCAGGCGCTATGCCGACCGCGCCGCTGGAGGTGAGCGTGACCTGATAATCCCCCTCGGCACCGGCAACATTGTCCACCTCGACATGCAGGCTGGCCGAATCATGCAAATTGAGGAAGCGTGGCAGGTTCATCGAGACCACTACGGGGTCGCGAATGATGACATCAGCAGAGGTGGAGCCCACGGCGTGTTGTGACCAAGCGGTGGCCATCAGGCGCAGGGTGCCGTTAAATTGTGGAATGGCGAAGCTGATATGCGCCTTGCCGTCGGCGTCCACCGCCACCGGCCCCGAATAGAGCGCCAGCGGGGCCTGCGTTGGCTTGGCCGCGCCGCCGACATTGGCCGTCTCATCGCCTCCCGAGCGATAGGCACCGCGCATCGCCTGCATGCCATCGATCAGCTTGCCATAGATATCGCGGATTTCGGTGCCCAGCAGGCGCTGGCCAAAAACATGCTCAAAGGCATCCGGCAGCCGATATTGCGTGAGGTTGAGAATGCCGACATCAACGGCGGCCACGGTGACAAAAGCCTTGTCACCCGCCTTCAGCCCGGCCAGCGTGATCGGCACATCAAGCGTCTGGCGCGGCACCATGCTGGGCGGCGGGGCCAAGTGGACGACCAACCGGTGATCGTCCTGATTGATCCCGAACCAGACGACGCCTATCGCGCGGCCCGGCATAAGCTTTGCCGCCACATCCAGCGGGCGATGCTCGATGGCGACCAGATAGGCCCCGCTGCCCCAGTCGGCACGGACCGGCAGGCTGACCAGATTGTCCCCGCGCACGAGATCCAGCGATTTGACCACATGAAAACTGTCGGAGGAGATGCCCAGCGTCGCGACACCGGCAAAACGGGCGGTGATATGCACCAGCATATTATCGGATGCCGCATAATGGTCCTTGTCGAGCGTCACCTTCAGCACATCGGGGGTCTCGGTGCCGGTTGCCTCGCCATAGCCGGCCTCAAAGCTTACGGCGGTCGGCGGCAGGTTGGCGTCGGGGCCGCGCACCTCAAGGCGATAGGTGCCCCAGCTTACCTGCGGGCTGATACGGGCGGGCATTTCGGCGGTGACATCAAGAGTGCCGCTGGCGACTTTCTCGGTTCGGGTGACCTTTTCATAGTCCGAAGCACCGTTCTGCCGGAAATACTGGAAATGGTCGGTCATGCGATAGAGCACCCAGTTCAGACTTTTTTGGGCGACGGGCTGGCCATGGGTATCAAAAACCGCAATGCGAAAGCCTGCGGCATCGCCCTCCGCCAAATGCGCGGAACCAAAATCCTTGGCAACGCCGATCACGCTGGTTTTGGGCATGATCGGCACAACAAGCTGGCGGGAAATGGCACGCCCGCCCGGTTCGGCGACATTGAGACTGATCTTGGCCTCAAGGGCGCGGGGCGTGCTGACATCGGGGATTTGCATCGATACTTGCGCCGCGCCATTGGCATCGGTAATGACGGGTGCATCCAGAAAGGATTGCGTGCTGTCAAAAGGCTCGTCGGTCAACCCGAATTCGTAGCCTTTCAGCGACGGCAGCATCGGGCCATCGGCGGCCTCGACACGGACTTTGCCGTTTATGGCCAGATTGGCCCCCTTGGCGCCGTAAAGATAAACGGTGCGGGTATCGATCGCGAAGGGCTGGCCCAGCCGCGCCAAAGGCGAGACGGCTTTCAGCGTCATGTCGAGGTGGTCGGGAACATAATCCTCTACCAGAAAGCTTGCATGGCCGATCGCCGGGCCTTTGGGGTCGCCGTAGGCGTCAATGTTCCATGTGCCGACCGCTGCGCCGCTCAGCAGCGCGACATCAAGTGCATGACCACCCTCGCCCAAATCCTTGCTGATGCTGCGCTGATATTCCACGCCGTCGGGGCGTTTGATCACCAGCACAATTGGCAGGGCAGGCACCGCCTCGCCCTTGGCATCGCGCAACAGCGCCGTGACGTGAACCGTTTCGCCGGAGCGGTAAACCCCGCGCTCGGGAAACACCAGCGCATCAAGGCCCGTCGGAGCGCTATGGCCAGCGACGCCGCGATCGGTGAGGTCAAAGGGGGCGGCGGTCAGATCAACGAAATTATAATCGCCGCCCGCGTCGGTGGCGACCAGCAAACTTGGCGCGAGTCCGCCGGTGCCGCGCGAGAGGCCGGGATCAAATTGCGCGAGACCGTCCGTGCCACTGGTGGCGGTGGCCAGCACTTCATTGCTGCGGGCAACCAGGCGCAAGGACACTTTGCCAAGCGCCTTGGCACTGGCCAGCGAGCGCACCAGGACATGCAGCCCATCGGGGCTGGAATAAGCTGTGAGGCCAAGGTCGGACACAACAAACCATTGCGTGGCAAGCTGGTGATCCGCATTGGCGTCGATCGTGCCAGATGGCGGCTTTTCGCCGGGAGTGGCGAGCAGCACGTAAAGCCCGGGCACCATATCACCCACCGCCTGCGTCACCGGGAAGGCGGTGGAAACATCGGCATTGAGCCTTGAGGCGACATCCAGCGTGCCAGACCATACTTTGATGCCATTGGCGTTGATCAGCCTGCGCGAGGCATAGGCGTCAATCTGGCCGAGGAAATTGCCCGAATGAACCGTCGCCAGCAGGCTGCGGTCGGCAATGCGCATGACGGTGAGCGCAACCTTGCTGGTGTTGACGGAAATAACAGGGATTCCCTGCTGCCCGAGGCGCGGCAGGATGAAATTCTTGCCGGTGAAATGCGCCAGGGGCGAGCGGTCGCGCACATAGATTTGATAAGGCGCGTCCGCCAGCAGGTTTTCGCGGACATTCGAGGCAATGCCTTTGCGCAGCACGATGTGATAGCTCTGGCCATGGGTCAGCCCTTCCACGCAAATCTGGCTTTGCGCAACGCTGATGGCGGCATTGGCCATGCCATCAACGCCAACGAAGGGCGCGAGGTCACCATGGTGGCTGTCCAAAGCTTCGGAAAACTGGAAGCAGGCACGCGGATCGGCCACCTCGTTATCGACGCTAAAGCTCAGGATGCGAAACCCGTACCGGGCACGCAATTGTGTGTAAGTTCCACGCAGGGCAGGGTTTTCGGAAAGGTCGAGACTGGCAAGATCGGCATTGAGTGCAGGGCGCCAGTTCTGCAGCCCGGCATAGATCGCGCCGATCTGCTGAAGGGCGCTGGCTTGCTCGCGCTGGTTGGTGGCGCGCTGGTAGGCAATATAGGCGGCAGCAAGGCTGTTGTTTTGATACGCGTAGAATTGAGGGCTCTTGCGGTCAACGGCGCTGGCCAGATCGCTCGAATATTGCAGCCATGCAACGGCGTTGCGCGGGGCGGCGGCGATGGCTTTGGCCGATTCGGCCCCGGGCAGATAGGTGCCCGGATTGTCCGTTGTTGCCTTGGCCAATGCCGCCTCAAGCCGCACGGCTTCGCTGGCAAGGTTTTCATTGATATAGGGCGTGGCAGCAAGCGGTGCGGCCGCGCATACCCCGCCCGACAGGAGCACCAGCAGCAGCGTCGCAATCATCCGGACAAGGCGGCGCATGACACACTCCCTCAGGCCCCCACCAAGCTAGGGTAGTTTAGGGGTTGCGGGCCTGTCAACGAGATTCCAAAAGGTTGCATGGCGTTGCACGCGCCATAAAATGGCTGAGGTACAAGTGCGAAAGCGTCGGGCCATTGTGCAGCCGTTTCTGGCCGCACCCGCCCCAATCCGGCGCGTGTCAAAACCGGGCAGTGAATAAACAGCGAACCGGAAGCTCCGTCTGAAAAAAGATCAAGCAATTGATTTATCGAGAATAAAAGCATTTAACCGGGGGTCGGACAGGCGCGAACCGGGACCCTCTCCCAGGTCGAAATTACCTCCATGTGTCCAGCCTCCAGGCCTGCGCGATGCAGGGTCCCGGTTTAGGGCTTATTCTCGGCTAGCGGGGATAAGGGGTAATTTCACCTTTCACGCATCCATGCAATAACACTACCCGAACCTCCGGCAACCTGCGATGCCCCCGATTAAAATCGGAAATATCATTTGCTATCGACACCCAGACCAACCGCAGTTGACGATTGTGTGCCTGTGAACTATAGTTCTCAGATGATTGAAGTGCGCAAAACCAGCACGTTTCTGCAATGGTTGACGGCGTTGCGGGATCAGCGGGCTGTTGCGCGCATCCAAATTCGGATAGATCGCGTTTTGCTCGGCAATTTTGGCGATGTGAAAGCGGTTGGTGAAGGCGTCTGCGAGATGAAGATCGACTACGGTCCGGGGTATCGGGTGTATTATGTACAACGCGGCAAGACATTGGTTTTGCTGCTTTGTGGCGGTGATAAGTCAACCCAGAAATCTGATATCGCCGAGGCCAAATCTCTAAGCAGGGAGTGGACAGATGGCTCTTGAAACGACACCATGGGATTCTGCAGAGTTGCTGGTCAGCAAAGAGGCCATCGCAGCCTATATTGAGGCGGCATTTGAGGATGGCGATCCAGCCTTAATCAAACATGCGCTCGGCGTTGTGGCCCGTGCGAAAGGCATGTCACAGTTTGCGCGCGAAACCGGCGTAACGCGCGAGGGCTTATACAAGGCATTGTCATCAGATGGTGACCCCAAGCTTTCCACCCTTCTGAGCGTGCTCAAAGCCTTGGGCATGAAGGTTTCCGCGCGCGCAGCATAAGGCCGTGAATAAACAGCGAACCGGAAGCTCCGTTGAAAAAAGATCAAGCAGTCGATTTATTGGTAAAAAATGCATTTATCCGGGGGTCTGACAGGCGCGAACCGGGAACCTGTCCCAGGTCGAAATTACTTCGATGGGTTCAGTCTCTGCGCCTGCGCGATGAGGGGTCCCGGTTTAGGGCTTATTCACAGCCACGATAAATACCCACCCTCGAAATGGAAATTGAGCGCCACAAAGGCAAAAGCCGAATAGGTGAGGCTCTTGGGAGCATTTGCTTACGATTTTTGCAGCTATCTGATTTTAATGGCAAAATTTGGCTGGGGGACCTGGATTCGAACCAAGATTGACGGAGTCAGAGTCCGTAGTTCTACCGTTGAACTATCCCCCAAAGCGATTTGCGCCTGTGGTGCGCGGTCATCCAATGACTTTTGCGCTCTGGTGATAGCCGAGCCTTGCGCGCGATGCAAGGGGGTTGTCGTGCAGTTGGCATGCCAAATGCGCGGTTTTGCCATCAGGGGCATTCGCATTCCATTATGGAAAATTCTGATTGTGATGTTATATTGTTTGCAGGGATAATGAATTGTGGTTCAATTATTCAAACGGAATGAAAATTAGATAATTTTGGAGTGGGAGCCATGGCACAACTTGGAGGGGGATACGTCAATCGCCTGCCAAATGCTGCCAATTTGGCTCTGGCGACAGCGCCCAATGCGGGCACTTCTTGCAGCAGTCTCAGCTATGACCGCGCCAATACCTGCGCGGCGCTGGGCCCCACTTATGGCGCGCTGGATTTGGGCACCAACAATTGCCGCCTGTTGATCGCGCGGCCGGTGCTTCAGCAGGGCCAACGCTCATTTCGCATCATTGACGCTTTCTCGCGTATCGTGCGCCTTGGCGAGGGGCTGACCAGCAGCGGCGCGTTGAGCGAAGCGGCGATGGACCGGGCCTTCAGTGCGCTGGAAGTGTGCCGCGATAAACTGCTGGCCCGCAATGTCCACCGTTTTCGCCTGGTTGCCACTGAAGCCTGCCGCGCTGCGTCCAATGGCCCGGCTTTCATCGAGACGGTGCGCCGCGAAATTGGCCTTGATCTCGAAATCGTGGATCGACGCACCGAGGCGCATCTGGCCGCCGCCGGTTGCTGCGAGTTGGCGGATGAAGACGCGCAGGCCATCGTGCTGTTTGACATTGGCGGCGGATCCTCGGAACTGGTATGGCTGTCGCGCAGCCGCCATCGCCGCAGCGAACCGATGGGTGCCAGCAATTCCTGCGTCAATTTATGGACTTCGCTGCCTTTGGGGGTGGTGAGCCTTTGCGAAAAATTTGGGGGTGTACATGTAACGCCAGACGTGTTTGAAGAAATGATCGGGCATGTCGGGCGGCATTTGCGGCCGTTTGCCAAACGTGCCGGGGCCGAGCAGCGTTGCGGCAACTTCCACCTTCTGGGCACCTCGGGCACGGTAACCACGCTTGCCGGGCTGCATTTGGGATTGCAGCGTTATGACCGGCGTCAGGTGGACGGCTTGTGGATGCAGCAGAGCGAGATAGATGAAGTGACAAGGCGTTTGTTGAATATGTCTTATGAGGAGCGCATCGCTCACGGTTGCATTGGCAGCGAGCGCGCGGATCTGGTGCTGGCGGGTTGCGCCATTTTTGAGGCGATTCGCCGGGCCTTTCCAGCCCAGCGCGTGCGTGTGGCGGATCGGGGCCTGCGCGAAGGATTGCTGATGCAGATGATGAGCGCCGATCGGGTCTGGAGCGCCGCGTGACAAAAACAGGCGGTAGTGGCGCGTCCGGCCATGAGGGCGGTCGTTCGCTCAAAATCAGGGTCAAAACCGGCGCCCGGCGCAGCATGTCGTCCAAGCTCTGGTTGCAACGCCAGCTCAATGACCCCTATGTGGCGCAGGCCAAGCGGGAAGGCTACCGCTCGCGCGCAGCCTATAAATTGCTGGAAATTGATGAACGCTACAAACTGCTGAAATCGGGACAAAAGATCATTGATCTGGGGGCTGCGCCGGGCGGGTGGTCGCAGGTCGCCGCCGCCAAGATCGGCTCGGCGCAAGGGCGCGGCCGCATCATCGGCATTGATCTGCTGGAAATCGAAACGCTGCCAGGTGCGGAATTTACCGTCATGGATTTTCTCGATGACGATGCGCCCGACCGCTTGGTGAAGATGCTGGATGGGCAAGCGGATGGCGTGATGTCGGACATGGCGGCCAATGCCACCGGCCACAAGAAAACCGATCACCTGCGCATTGTCGGCCTCGCTGAACTTGCCATTGATTTTGCCCGCCAAGTGCTGGCGCCCGGCGGCTTTTTCGTCGCCAAAGTGTTGCAGGGCGGCACGGAAAGCACGTTGCTGACCAATCTGAAACGCGACTTTGCCACCGTGCGGCACGTCAAGCCCAAAGCCAGCCGCGCCGGATCGGCCGAGCTTTATGTGCTCGCAACTGGCTTTCGGGGCAAGGCCGACGCGCCCGACGAGGCGGTTTGAGGTCTGGCAACGGCCAGAGTTTCAGGCTGTCGTGCGCAGACGCTGAAAGCCAGCATCAAGGTCGGCCTGCAAATCGTGCAGGTCCTCCAGCCCGATATTGAAACGCAGGGTCGGGCCGCCCGGTGCCCAATGGGTCGCGGTGCGATAGCTGGCGCAGTCAAACGGTATGACCAGACTCTCGAAGCCGCCCCACGAATAGCCCATGCCAAACAATTCGAGCCCATCCAGCATGGCAGCGACCGCCGCCTTGGAGGCGGGCTTCAGAACCACCGAGAACAACCCTGAAGAACCGCTGAAATCGCGTTTCCAGATGGCATGGCCGGGGTCTTCCGGCAAAGCCGGATGCAGCACGCGCAACACTTCGGGGCGGGCTTGCAGCCAATGCGCCATTTGCAGCGCTTGCCGCTCTGCCTCTTTCAGCCGCAATTCCATGGAGCGCAAACCACGTAGCGCCAGAAACACATCTTCGGGCCCCGCGCAGGGGGCAAAGGCGGTAAATGTCGTCTTCAACCGCGGCAGATATTTCTCATTGGCGGAAATCAATCCCATCAGCAAATCCGAATGCCCGGAAAGATATTTCGTGCCCGCCTCAATCGCCAGATCGACGCCACGCGCATGCGGCGGAAAAAACAGCGGCGTCGCCCAGGTATTGTCCATCATCACGCAGATGTCATGGCGGTGGGCCTGTTCCGCAATCGCCGGAATGTCCTGAATTTCAAAGCTTTGCGAACCGGGCGCTTCCGTAAAGATGACACTGGTGTTCGGCTGGATCAAAGCGGCAATGCCAGCCCCGATCAAGGGGTCATAATAGCGCGCCTTGACCCCAAGCCGATCCAGCACATTGGCGCAAAACGTCCGGGTGGGGCGATAGACCGAATCCGTGATGAGCACATCGTCGCCGGTTTTGACCACGCTCATCAGTGCCAGCGCAATGGCCATCAGCCCGCTGGGCACCAGCACGGTTCCAGCCGCGCCTGAAATCTCGCTCCAGGCATCTTCAAGCGCCCGCGTCGTGGGGGTGCCGTGGGTGCCATAGACATAGCCCTCGCCCGATTGCAAATGCGCCACGGTCGGCGACAAAACGGTGGAACCACGATAGATGGGCGTGTTGACAAATCCGTGGTGGGCGAGGGGATCACGCCCCGCATGCACGAGGCGGGTGCGGATGCCTTTGGCAGAAATGGGATCGGACTTTGTCATGCTTCAATCTTTCAACGCGGGACCGCACGAGCCCGGGAGTGGCGATACGCCACAACCCTGATATGCGTCCCTAACCTTGCCCCATGCCACCGCGTTCCAGAAAATGCTCCAGCCAATGGATGTCATAATCGCCATTCTGGATATCGGCGTTGCGCACCAGCGTCCGGAAAAGTGGAATAGTGGTTTCGATGCCATCGACAATGAACTCGTCCAGCGCCCGCCGCAACCGCATCATTGCTTCCGTGCGATTGCGCCCGTGCACGATGAGTTTGCCCACCAGCGAATCGTAATAGGGCGGAATGGTGTAGCCCTGATAAACCGCCGAATCGACCCGCACGCCAAGCCCGCCGGGCGCGTGGTAATAGGCGATACGCCCCGGTGATGGACGAAAAGTCGCGGGGTCCTCAGCATTGATGCGGCATTCAATGGCATGGCCGCGCAAAATGACATCCGATTGGCGAATCGTCAGTGGGCTGCCCGAAGCAATCTTGATTTGCTCGTTGACCAGATCAAGGCCAGTCACCATTTCCGTCACCGGATGTTCGACCTGAATGCGCGTGTTCATTTCGATGAAATAGAACTTGCCGTCTTCGTAGAGAAACTCGATCGTGCCAGCGCCCGAATAGCCGAGCTTGCGCATGGCGGCCGCGCAGATTTCACCAATTTCCTCACGCTGCTCGTCATTGAGGGCGGGTGAGGGGCTCTCCTCCAGCACTTTCTGGTGGCGCCGTTGCAGCGAGCAATCGCGCTCACCCAAATGAATGGCATTGCCAAGTCCGTCGCCCAGAATCTGGATTTCGATATGGCGCGGGGTTGACAGATATTTTTCAAGATAGACGGCGTCATCGCCAAAGGCGGCTTTGGCCTCGGTGCGCGCGGTTGCCAGCGCATCCGAGAGATCGGCAGCCGTAAGCGCTACCTTCATGCCGCGCCCGCCACCGCCCGAAGCTGCCTTGACCAGCACAGGAAAACCAATGTCATTGGCGACCTTCAGGGCTTCTTCATCATTGGTGATGCCACCATCCGAACCGGGAACGCAGGGAATGCCCAAAGACCGCGCCGTGCGCTTGGCCTCGATCTTGTCGCCCATGATCCGGATATGCTCGGCCTTCGGGCCAATGAAGCCAATGTTATGTTCGGCCAAAATATCGGCAAACGCCGCGTTTTCGGACAAAAATCCGTAGCCTGGATGCACGGCATCCGCGCCGGTAATTTCACAGGCGGCCAGCAGCGCCGGAATATTCAGGTAGGAATCGCGCGCTGGCGGCGGCCCGATACATACGCTTTCGTCCGCCAGCTTGACGTGCATCGCATCCGCGTCTGCCGTGGAATGCACGGCCACGGTCGCAATGCCAAGTTCTTTGGCTGCACGCAGAATCCTGAGGGCAATCTCGCCTCGGTTGGCAATGAGAATCTTATCGAACATTATATCGCATGCCTTTGATAAAACTACTCAATTACCATTAACGGCTGGCCGTATTCAACCGGCTGCCCATCGTCGATCATGATCGCGGTGACAGTGCCGGCGTGCGGGGCGAGAATATCATTGAATGTTTTCATGGCTTCAATCAGCAATATCTTGTCGCCGATCGACACTTTCGAGCCGACTTCGACAAAGGCTTTGCTGCCGGGGCTGGCGCGCCGGTAAGCCGTGCCCACCATGGGGGCCGGCACGGCATTGGCATCGGATTTGGCTGGAGCCGGTGTCGGGGCAGGGGCCGCTGCTGCGGCGCGTGGCGCAGCGCTCACCACAGGTTCACTGACCGTCTGATTTATGACTGTATGGGACTGGCGCGCAACGCGAATCCGCAAATCACCCTTTTGCACTTCAATTTCGGATAATTCAGTATCTTGCAGCAAATGGGCGAGATTGGCGATCAGGGCCGTGTCTATATCGGTGTTTTTGGCAGCCGCTGGCGCTGATTTGGCCGTACGTCGTGGGGTATTGGTCTCAGTCATTCACGCATTTCTCATTGTTTTTGCGTCCAACGTCATTCAGCCAAATCCGGGTGATCTCGCCAAAGGGTCGTTCAACGGCAAGCAAAAAGGGGCCTGCATATTTTCGCATGGGTGAAGCCGCGCGCTTCGCCCAACTATTGACTAACGTCTAGTCTGTCAGCGCCCGAATTGAAAGCCATTTCAGGAAAATGTTCATGCGCTGGTCATGAGCACGTGGTTTTTCCACATTTTTCCATGGACTCAACCTTCAGCTTGAGCGTGTCAAAGCCAACGGCACCCACCACTACATCATTGCCAATCACGAAGGATGGCGTGCCGGTCAGGTTCAGTTTGTCGGCCACCTGCATCACCTGAGAAATGCCTTCTTCCACCGGCTTGGCTGCCATATCAGCCGCCAGCTTCGTCATGTCGACGCCCGAATTTTGCGCCGCCGCCAACGCTTCGGCCTTGCCGATATGGCGCTTCTCACCCAGCAGCAACTCATGGAACTTCCAGTATTTGTCGCCGCTCAATTGCACCGCAACCGCGCGCGCCACCTTTGCAGCCTCCACCGAGCCAGGTCCCAGAACCGGAAAGTCCTTCAGCACAATCCGTAAATCGGGAAATTGGGCATGCAATTTGTCCATATCGCCCATGGTGACTTTGCAATAGGGGCAATTATAGTCGAAAAATTCGACAAGGCTGATTTTGCCGTTGGCATTGCCGTAAACCGCCTGATAGGGCGAGTTGAAGATCACGCTGGCATTGTCTGTTACTGATTTCTCACGCTCTTGAGCCGCCGCTTCCTTCTCGCGCCGATCAAGCTCGCTCTGGACATCGCGCAGAACTTCCGGATGGCCGATGAGATAGCTCTTGATGATTCCCTGAATTTCCTGCGTCTGCGCCGACGAAAATTCTGCGGCCCCAGCCGGCACCACCCAAAATCCTGCCAGCGCCAGCAACGCCAGACCCTTGCGGATAGCTGCACTTTTGAAATTACGCATTCTAAAATCTCCACAAATTCGGATCCGGTCTAGCAGATGCGGCGCGGGGGCGTAAATCACTAGATGGCGAACCGCTGTTAATCATCGCAATTGCGGCATTTTTGACGCTATCTGCGAAATCGTTTACCCAAACGCCAGAAAACGTTTACCCAAAACCTTCGGGGCGTGTCCGCACGACCCCCGACTCCAGCCAGAGCCTGCAATCGAAATGAATCTTTTTTCAGATTTCCAAACGCGCATCACCCATATTATCGAAAAGCTGGTGGGTGAGAAACGGCTGCCGCCCGGTCTCGACATGGCCAAATTTGGCGTTGAGCCGCCGCGCGATGCCAGCCACGGCGATCTTTCTTGCAATGTGGCGATGGTTTTTGCGCGCGATATCAAGGAATTTTACGCCAACCCCCGGCAATTGGCGACGGAGATTGGCTTTGAGCTGGCAAAAATGCCGGATGTCGCCGAGGCAGAGGTTGCAGGTCCGGGATTTATCAACATTCGCCTCAAGCCCTCTGCGTTTGCCGATGTTTTGCGTGCCTGTCTGGAGCAGGGCCCGCAATTTGGCGCAAGCCAGTCCAACGGCCTCAAAGTCAATGTCGAATATGTCTCGGCCAATCCAACCGGGCCGATGCATGTCGGGCATGGGCGCGGCGCGGTGTTTGGCGATGCTTTGGCCAGCCTGTTGGCTTTTTCAGGGGCAGCGGTCACGCGCGAATATTACATCAACGATGCCGGCGCGCAGGTCGATGTGCTCGCCCGCTCTGCCTACCTTCGCTATTGCGAGGCCTTGGGTGAAACCATATCGATTCCCGAGGGGCTCTATCCGGGCGATTATCTGGTGCCCGTGGGCGCAGCTTTGGCCCAAAGCCACGGCAGGGAATGGCTGGGCAAGCCGGAATCGGTCTGGCTGGTGCCGGTGCGCGATGCGGCCATTGACGCGATGATGGGAATGATTCGCTCAGATCTGGCGGCGTTGAACATTCGCCATGAGGTTTTCTTCTCTGAACGCTCGCTGCACATACCCCATAATGGCAAATCTGATGTCGATATCGCCATTGACCTGTTGCAAGCCAAGGGACTGATTTACGAAGGCCGTCTGCCGCCACCCAAAGGGCAATTGCCGGAAGATTGGGAAGACCGCGAACAGACCCTGTTCAAATCCACCGGCTTTGGTGACGATGTGGATCGTCCGTTGAAGAAATCGGATGGCAGCTTCACCTATTTTGCCTCCGATATTGCCTATCATAATCGCAAGATCGCCTCGGGTTTTGATATTCTGGTCGATGTCTGGGGCGCGGATCACGGGGGTTATGTCAAGCGCATGGCTGCCGCCGTCAGCGCCCTGTCGGATAAAAAAGTCGAGCTCGATGTCAAATTATGCCAGTTGGTCAAACTGGTGCGCGACGGTGCGCCGGTCAAAATGTCGAAAAGATCGGGTGATTTTGTCACCTTGCGCGAAGTTGTCGATGAGGTTGGCCTCGATGCCGTTCGCTTCATGAT
This sequence comes from Hyphomicrobiales bacterium, assembly GCA_019075865.1. Taxonomy (GTDB): domain Bacteria; phylum Pseudomonadota; class Alphaproteobacteria; order Rhizobiales; family Beijerinckiaceae; genus REEB77. The sequence goes on from JAGXAN010000004.1 coordinate 109,068, forward strand.
GCTGTTTCGCAAAAATGATGCGCCGCTGGAGTTTGATTTGGCCAAAGTGCTGGAGCAGTCCAAGGAAAACCCGGTTTTTTATGTGCAATACGCCCATGCGCGGGCCAAATCCATTTTCCGGCAGGCGGTAAAAGCCTTTGAAAATATTGATCTTTCGCCCAAGTCTCTGGCCAATGCCGATTTAACCTTGTTGAAGGACGCTGGTGAAGCCGGACTGATGCGTTTGCTGGCACAATATCCACGCCTGATCGAACAAGCGGCCAAGGCGCATGAACCGCATCGCCTGGCTTTTTTCCTTCACGATCTGGCAAGCGCCTTTCATGCGCACTGGAATGCAGGAAAAGATTCGCCTCAATTACGCTTTGTTAATGAAGAAAATAGAGAATTAAGCTTGGCGAGACTGGCTTTGGTCGGTTCCATTACCCAGGTGCTGGCCGCAGGTTTGGATCTTTTGGGCGTAAGCGCCCCTGTTGAAATGCGGTGAATGATCGATTTTCGGGCAGCGTTTGACAATGCCCCTAAATTGGTTGGTTAATTCAGGCATACACCATGGCGGCTCCGTGCGGGCTGCAAGAGATGCCACAACCTGGTTATGAGGAATATCATGGTTGATACAGCATTCAATAAAGGCTCGGTCGTAAACTTGGACGAGTTTGAGCGTCGGTTACGCGGTGCCACCACAAGCAACGATGCGTCGGATGACCCGCTTGCCGATTTGGCCCGGCTGGTTGGCAATGACGATGTTCAGCCCGCCGCACGCGCCAATATCTTTTCGCAGCCAGCGCGGGGCTTGCGCTCGGTTTCGCCCGGTTCTGCGCCCGCCCGTCAGCAGCGGATTGAACCCTCGCTTGCGCCAATGGCCGCCGCGCCTGAGGCCGTGGCGCAGAGCCAGCCCGCTGTGAATGCTCCGGCCATGCTTACTCCCGCCCCGGAATTGCGCGGCACCCAACCCGAGGCGCAATCTGCCTTTGAGAGGCAATTGCAGGAATTGCATATGCGCACCGAGGCCATGCGCCGCGCCGCAGACGAAGCCGGGCAAGCCCATGCGCCTGAGGTGACGGGCGAAACTCCTGTGCCCGAGCGCGAATATGCGCCCGATCACGATTATGACCGCGCCAGCTACGGTGCGACCAACAATGTCGCGCAGATGTCCGAGTATATTACGGCCCAAAACGCCCGCCTGGATGCCAATGAGCCCGAAAGCGTCGCCGCGCCTGCCGCCAGCAAATCCAGCCGTCCAATGTTTGTCATGGCGATGATTTTCGCGGTGGGCCTGTTTGGACTTGGTGTGACTTTTGTTACGCGCAACAACCATGGCAGCGCGCTGGCTGGCGTCCCGCTCATCAAGGCGGACAATGCCCCCGTGCGGGTGTCGCCACCGACCGCCAACACCCCAAAGCCGACCGATCAGGGCGCCTCGATCCTTGATTCGGCTGCCGCGCAGAAGGTCGATGCCGCCAATAAGCCCGCCAGCAAAGTGGTCGCCAGCGCGGAGCAGCCGATGGATCTGGGCCAATTGCCGCCGCCGAATGCAACAGCAGCTGCACCCGCTGCCGCCAACGCGCCTGAAGCTGCCCCAACGGCCCCAAATCTCGACGGTTTTGATTTCCACAAGGTCAAGACGGTGGCGGTGCGCCCGGATGGAACTTTGATCGGCCAGCCTGCGGCTCCCGCCACCAGCGGTGCGTCGGCACCTGTCCAGCCGGTGATGGGCCTGACGCCCCCCGTCATGCCAACGGCCATGACCCCCGATCCGGCGCCTCTGCCGGTTCTCGCGCCCGTTGCCGAGCCAGCGCCGGTCGCGCCTGCACCGGCACCAGTCGTGACCCAACATGCGGAAGCCACGCCTTTGCCCCCCACTGCCCCCCGCGCGAAGGTTACGGCACGGGCGGCCAAAATTCCGCATCATCCGGCCAAGGCCAAACCAGCCAGCGAAAGCCTCGATGGCAGCAAGCCTTTGCAACTGGCGCAAGTGACTCATGCGGAAAATGCCCAGACGGCCGCAGATGCGGCGGATGCACCCGCTGCGGAGGATGCTGCGAAGGCAGGCACATATTCGGTGCAACTCGCGGCCCCCGGCTCCGAAGCGGAAGCCAAAGTGGTGATGCAGCGCCTTGCCGGCAAATATGGCGCGCAATTGCAGGGCCATCACCTTTCTTATCATCGTGCAAGCGTCAACGGGCACAACATCTTCCGGGTGCGCCTGCAAGGCCTGTCACATGGTTCGGCGGTTGATGTGTGCGTCAATCTGAAAAAGCACGGCGGCAGCTGCTTCGTGGCGCGTAATTGATCCACGCTGGATAAAGGTACATTGGCCATGACCGTTCGTGCCTTTATCTGTGGCTGCAAAGGCTTGGTGTTGCAGCCCGAGGAAGTCGCTTTTCTGCGCGCCTACGACCCCTGGGGTCTGATCCTGTTCAAGCGCAACGTCGACACGCCGGCGCAGGTTCAGGCGCTGGTGGCGCAGTTTCGGGCGGTGGTCGGGCGTGCCGATGCGCCGGTGCTGATTGATCAGGAAGGTGGCCGCGTGCAGCGTCTTGGGCCCCCGCACTGGCTGGCCTATCCCTCCGCAGCGCAATTGGCCGGAACCGACCCCGAGGCGAACATCGACCGGGTGCGCCAGGCGACCCGCCTCATCGCTCATGACCTGCAGTTGCTTGGTATTACCGTGGATTGTCTGCCTGTGCTGGATGTGCCAGCTCCCGGCGGCCATAATGTCATCGGGGACCGCGCCTATGCAAGCAATGCCGTGCAAGTGGCCAGGCTCGGTCTGGCCGCAGCGCAAGCCTTGCTGGCTGGCGGCGTGCTGCCGGTGATCAAGCATATTCCCGGACACGGACGCGCCGACGCGGATACACACCTTTCGCTGCCAATTGTGCGCACGCCGCGCCGCCAACTGGAGGCGGTGGATTTCGCCGCCTTCGTGCCATGCCGGCACCTGCCACTCGCCATGACCGCGCATGTGGTTTATGCGGACATTGACCCCGACCATCCAGCCACCACCTCACGCATCGTGATCGAGGAAATCATCCGTGGCTACATAGGCTTTGAGGGCCTGTTGATGAGCGATGACCTTTCCATGCAGGCACTTCAGGGAAGTCTCGGCGAGCGCGCCGTGGCGGCCTTTGCCGCCGGGATTGACATGGCACTGCATTGCAACGGCCATTTGGACGAGGCCGAACAGGTGGCGACCCATTCGCCGCCGCTGCAAGGGGTAGCCGCGGCCCGTGCCGCCGCAGCTTTGGCGCAAATCCATATGCCGCAGGCCTTTGATCCTGTGGATGCCGCCGCGCGCCTGTCAGTTGCGCTTGCAGCCAAGCCATAAAAAGCCCATCCTTGCCCGATTAAAAGGCGACAAGGCACGTGCGCGAAGCGATTGACCCATTTGAATCCGGAACCTTGGATGCCGCCGATCGCGGCGTTAGCGAACCCGCGTTTGTCGTGGATATTGATGGTTTCGAAGGGCCGCTGGATTTATTGCTGACCCTGGCGCGCCAGCAAAAGGTGGATCTGCATAAAATATCTGTTCTGGCGCTGGCGGAGCAATACCTCAGTTTCATCGAGGCCGCTCGCAGCATGCGGCTGGAGCTCGCCGCCGATTATCTCGTGATGGCAGCCTGGCTTGCCTATCTAAAATCGCGCCTGCTTTTGCCACCCACAAATCAGAAGGACGAGCCTGACGCGGCTGAACTTGCGGCAGCGCTGGCGTATCGCCTGCGCCGGCTGGAGGCGATCCGCAAAGGTGCCGAACTCTTGATGCAACGCCCGCAATTGGGGCGGGAAATGTTCGTGCGTGGCCAAAGCGATGCGCCCGCGCAGAACCAGCCGGTGATCTGGACGGCCACCCTCTATGATTTGCTTTCCGCTTACGCGACGCAGCGCAGCAAAAAGGCCTTGTCGCGTGTGGTTCTCCACCAGCGCTTTGTCTGGCCCATCGCCAAGGCGAGGGAAATTCTGGAGGGCATGATAGGCAGCATTCAAGACTGGAGCGTGCTCGATACCTATCTGGCGCATTATTGCACCAGCCCCCAACTGCGCCGCACGGTGCGCGCCAGCAGTTTTTCGGCTATGCTGGAAATGGTGCGCGAAGGCTTCATCGAGGTTCGGCAGGATCGTGAATTTGCACCCATGTGGGTGAAGCCGCGCGTTGCCAGCCTGTTTGATGCAGCCGCGCCGCCCGCCGCCCCGGAGGTCAATTGATGCCATCTCCGCTCTCCCTGCGCGCCCTTGCCGATAGTCTTTCCGCTGATCCGGACGAGAACCGTGAGAACCGCGACCGGCTTGTCCGCGAGGCCAAGCGTATTGCCGAAGCCGTGCTTTTTGCGGCGACCCGACCGCTCACCTTGCATGAAATTGCGCCCAGTCTGCCGCAGGGAGTCGATGCCGCCAGTATCTTGCATGAATTGCGCCTCGAATATGAGCCGCGTGGCATTCATCTCGTTCGGGTGGATCAGCACTGGATGTTCCGCACCGCGCTCGATCTCTCCGGGGCGTTGGGCATGGCCAATGCCGAGCCCAAAAAATTATCCCGCGCCGCCTTGGAGACGCTGGCGATTGTTGCCTATCATCAGCCGGTCACGCGCGCTGAAATCGAGGAAATTCGCGGCGTTTCCATGTATCGCGGCACGCTTGACGTGCTGATCGAGGCAGGCTGGGTGCGCCTGCGCGGTCGCCGCCGCGCGCCGGGGCGTCCGCTGACCTATGGCACAACCACGCAATTTCTGGCGCATTTTGGCCTCGATACCATCGCCGATCTGCCCAATCTGGCGGAAATGAAGGGGGCAGGGTTGTTTGATGGCACTTTGCCCGCGGGCTTTCAAATGGCAATACCGCGCGACGATGCGGCGCTGGAACAAGATGAGGAACCACTCGAAAAGGATATTGAAGCCCTGGATGGAGAACTCGATTTGCCCGAAGCTGAAAGGCCCGAGCCTTAAGCCGAGGCCACCCTGCGCGGAACTGCGTTCTTGTAATTAAATCCATGACAGCTTAGATACAGGCGGAGGCCTTTGTCCCTGGAGGCTGGCCCGTCAAGCAAAAGGTGAGTCATGGGTGGTTTAAGCATTTGGCATATCATAGGTCTTGCGGCCGTGTTCTTTCTGCTGTTTGGCGGAAAGTTCAAGTTTTCCGACATGATGGGTGACGTCGCCAAGGGCATAAAGTCGTTCAAACAGGGCATGTCAGAAGATGACAGCGCCAAGGCGGCTGAGGCTGCCAAATCGATCGACAATCAAGCTCAGGTGGCCTCCGATGCGGTGAAGGAAGCTGGCAAGATCAATTGATCTTGCGGCCTCCGGCGAAAGCTGCGTTTGCTGCGCGCCAACTGGCTGGAGCTACGTTCGTGTGTTTTGAATTTCATGATTGAGAAGCGGCTCCATGTTTGACCTAGATTTTGGCAAGCTGATCATTGTGGGCGTAATGGCGCTTATATTCATCGGCCCCAAGGAATTGCCGGGCGTCCTGCGCCAGTTGGGGCAGGCCTATGGCAAGATGCAGCGCATGGCCGCCGAATTCAAAGGCCAACTCATGGACGCGATCAACGAAGCCGACGTCGATGGCTTGCGCAAGGATCTGGCGGAAGTGACCGATGCCGCCAAGCTCGATTTTGACATGAAGGCACTTACCCATTTTGATTCGGATACGACAAGCTCCAGTGCCCACGATTTCTCCGAAAATCTGATCGCTCCCGAACCGGCCGAAAACATACTCGCGCCCAAAGCGCCGTCAAAGCCCAGGGCCAAATCCAAAACCGCCAGTGCCAAGGCCGCCAGCGCTGACAATGCGCCGCCCGCTGCCGAACCCAAATTGGCCAAACCGAAAGTGACAAAGCCGCGCGTTGCCAAGGCGAAAGCCGAAAAACCCGCGACCGCGAAGGTCAAATCAAGTCCGGTTCAAGCCGCCCCCGCACTCGCCGGTAGCCCAGACATTGCCACGCATGAAAACGAGGCGTGACGTGGCGCGGCAATTTACAATTACAAGATTGATCACGTGCCCGCTTGCGGGCCAATGGCATGGCAATATGGGTGGCCTCAATGACTGATGCGGATATTGAGGCAACAAAAGCCCCATTGATGGAGCATCTGATAGAATTGCGCATGCGCCTTGTTCGGTCGCTGGCGGCATTCATCGTGCTGTTTGTCATATTTTTCTATTTTTCCAAGGGCATTTTCAACATTCTGGTTTTGCCCTACGGCCGCATCGCTGGCGAAAGCGCCAAGCTGATATACACCGCGCCGCAGGAATTTTTCTTCACACAGATGAAAGTGGCGATGTTTGCCGCAGGCTTTTTCGCGCTGCCCGTGATTTTATCGCAGATCTATGCCTTTGTTGCGCCCGGCCTCTATAAAAAGGAAAGAGCCGGTTTTGCGCCCTATCTCATTGCGACACCCGTATTTTTCGCGCTCGGTGGCCTTTTGGTCTATTTTGTTGTTTTGCCCAATTTGCTGAATTTCTTCATTCAAACCGGCGAAAAACAGCCGGGCGTCACACCCATTGAATTGCTGCCGCGTGTCAGTGAATATCTGTCGCTGATCATGACGCTGATTTTTGCTTTTGGCCTCGTGTTTCAAATGCCGGTGATTCTCACGTTGCTGGGCCGGATTGGCATCGTTTCCTCGCAATTTCTCATCGATAAATGGCGTTATGCCGCCATTATTATCACTGCTGTCGCTGGTGTTTTGACCCCACCCGATATTTTGAGCATGATGACACTTGCCGTTCCGGGCATGTTGCTCTACGGCCTTTCCATCCTGTCAGTGCGCTTTGTTGAAAAGCAGCGCGGCACAGAAGTGGCAGTGCATGAGGATGAATCCTAGCGCTGGTCCTTGGGTTTTGAGACATCGGCGATCTGGTCATGCATGATATCAAGTGGATTTTGGATAACCCCGAGGCTTTTGATGCGGGCTTGGCCCGCCGGGGCCTGAGCGCGCTATCGGCGCAATTGCTGGCCCTCGACAAGACCCGCCGCGATGCGATCGTGCGGTTGCAGACGGCGCAGGAGCGTCGCAACGCCGCCTCCAGGGAAATTGGCCAGGCCATGGCCCGCAAGGATACGGCGGCCGCCGAAGCCCTGAAGGCTGAGGTTGCGCAGATCAAGACTGATTTTCCCAATTGGGAGCAGGCCGAGCGCGATGCTGTCATGGCCTTGCACACGCGCCTTTCGGAAATTCCCAACCTGCCTTTGGCCGATGTGCCATTGGGCAAGGATGAGAACGACAATGTCGAAGTGCGCCGTCACGGCACCATTCCTGAGTTTTCTTTCAAGCCCCAAGAGCATTTTGAACTTGGCGAAGCGCTGGGGATGATGGATTTTGAAGCGGCAAGTCGCATGTCCGGCGCCCGCTTTGTTGTCAACAAGGGCGCTCTGGCGAGGCTTGAGCGGGCGCTTGGCCAGTTCATGCTGGATATTCACACCGCCGAGCACGGTTACACCGAGGTCAATCCGCCAATTCTGGTGCGTGACGATGCCATGTTTGGCACGGCGCAATTACCGAAGTTCCGCGAGGATCAGTTTCGTGCCGGCGATGAATTCTGGCTCATTCCCACCGCCGAAGTGCCTTTGACCAATCTGGCCCGCGAGCAAATCCTCGATGAAGTGAGCCTGCCGCACCGCTATACTGCGCTCACCCCCTGTTTTCGGGCCGAAGCCGGGTCCGCCGGGCGCGATACCCGTGGCATGATCCGCCAGCATCAGTTCAACAAGGTCGAATTGGTTTCCATCACAAGGCCCGAGGAATCGGATGTCGAGCACGCCCGCCTCACGCGCTGCGCCGAGACCGTGCTGGAAAAGCTCGGTCTGCCATACCGCACGGTGCTATTGTGCACGGGCGACATGGGCTTTGCCTCGCAAAAGACCTATGACATCGAAGTTTGGCTGCCGGGGCAGGGGCGCTATCGCGAGATTTCCTCGTGCTCGACCTGTGGCGATTTTCAGGCCCGCCGAATGAATGCCCGCTTCCGCGATGCCGGTGCCAAGACGCCGCGTTTCGTGCACACGCTGAACGGCTCCGGCATTGCCGTTGGCCGGGCGCTGGTAGCGGTGATGGAAAATTACCAGAACCAGGACGGCTCCATCACCGTGCCTGCCGCATTGCTGCCCTACATGGGCGGCGTAACCCAGATTTCCTCTATTCAGAAGTAGACCCCATGCGCATCCTGATTACCAACGACGACGGCATCCATTCTCCCGGTATTGCCGCCCTCGAAAGGGTGGCGCGGCAATTGACCGATGACGTGATGGTGGTCGCCCCCGCCATTGATCAATCCGGGGTGGCGCATTCGCTGTCGTTGAACGATCCGCTGCGCCTGCGCAAAATATCCGATCAGCATTATGCGGTAAAAGGCACACCTACCGATTGCGTCATTATGGGCGTGCGCCATCTCATGCGGGATGCGCCGCCCGATCTTGTATTGTCGGGCATCAACAGCGGCCAGAATGTCGCGGAGGACGTCACCTATTCAGGCACCATCGCCGGGGCGATTGAGGGCACAATTTTGGGCATTCCCTCCATTGCCCTGTCGCAGGCCTATGGCCATACCGGCCGCGATAAAATCCGCTGGGACTGTGCCGAGGCGCTGGCCCCCGGCATCATTCGCAAGATCATGGCGCAGAAACTGCCCCATGAAATTCTGTTCAACGTCAATTTCCCTGATTGTGACCCGAAAGACATTCAAGGCACGGCTTTGTGCACGCAAGGACGGCGCGACAAAAACCTACTGGCGGTAGACCAGCGCCATGACGGGCGCGGTTTGCCCTATTATTGGCTGGCTTTCAACAAGCCGACTTTTACGCCCGGCATTGGCACCGATCTTGAAGCTTTGGCGCAAAAGCGGATTTCCGTGACGCCGCTGCGCATCAATCTCACCGACGAGCCAACCATGTTGCAATTTGCCAATCTTTTTTCGAGTTAGGGAGCAATTGCGGGGCAGGACGGGAAATGCAGGACATCACCCACAGTGCCATAACCGGCCAGCAGGCCAAAGCTGAGTTTCAGCTGCGCATGCGGGCGCGCGGCATTTCTGACATTGATGTTTTGCGGGCTCTGGAGACCGTGCCGCGCGAATTGTTTGTGCCGCATCGTTATATTGATCTGGCCAATCGCGATATTGCGCTGCCGATCGGCTGCGGGCAGACCATGCCCGAACCGCTCATGGTGGCCCGCATGATGGAGGCTCTGCAACTGGAGCCGCAACTGCGGGTGCTGGAGGTGGGTGCGGGCTCCGGCTATACCACCGCGGTTCTGGCGCGCCTTTGCGGGCATGTCGTGGCGATTGAGCGTTTTCAAAGTCTGGCTATTGCCGCCGCCGGCCGTTTGCAACGCCTTCACGTCTCCAATGCGGAAGTGGTCTGGATGGATGCTTTGGCACTCACACCCGAGATCGGCAAGTTTGACCGCATTCTGGTGCACGCCACCCTGGAAGGGGTGCCCAATATATTTTTGACCCTGCTGGCGCGCGGTGGCCGTCTCCTTGCCGGGCGCTCCTTGCCTGTCGAGACTGGCAGCCATATCCAGCGCCTCGTGCAAATGTCGATCAACACCCTCGGACTGCCAGTTGAGCAGGATCTTGGCCCCTGCCGCATGCGCCCCCTGATCCGTGGCCGCTCGCAGGATCTGTGACGACACCGGGGCAGGCATGGCCAGATCGGCTCTGGCGCATCAATTATGCTTAAAAAAAGGCATCAAATTTTGTCAAACATGGCAAAATCCCGTTTACCTTAAACTCTCCCTTAACCTAACTGGCGTTTAATTCAGTGGTGTTTGTAGCGTCCTGTGTGGGTTTGAGTCATGAATAAACAAGTATTGATTCCGTCGTTTCGAATCGTTACGCGCATCGCATCCGCTGGCGTTTTTGCCATGCTTCTCGCGGGATGCTCTTCAGATGCCTTTCGCTTTTCAAATCCCTACAGCAATCCTTTTGGCTCGGACGCCACGCCGACAGGCAGCATCCGCCGCCATCATCCCTACCACCCGGCCCCCATTCATCGCGACAGCGCCATCACCTCGCGCCCGCTCTCGGCGCCGGGGCAGAGCACAGTGCAAAGTGTCGCCAAGGTAGAACAATATCATTACAAGGCGCCGCGCGCCCTGCAATATCAGCCCATCCAGCAGCAGGCCCGCAATGATTTTCATGCGCCCACCCAGCATGTGCCCACCCAGCATGTGCCCGCCCAGCATGCGCCCACCCAGCGTGCGGCTGCCGGTCGCAGCGGGCATTGGTCAGCTGAAGGCGGCACGCCCATAGTTGTTGCCACCGGTGAAAGCGCGGCTTTGCTGGCGACACGTTACGGCGTGCCCGAAACGGATCTGCTGCATGTCAACGGCATTTTCTCAGCCGCGCAAGTGCAGCCTGGCACCCGCCTCGTTATCCCGGTTTACAACGGCAAGGCGGCGGGTAGCGCCATGGCCCAGCCTGAAGCCCCCACATCCCGCCTCGCCCAGATGGAACCCGTGCATCACCAGCGTGTTGCCGCTGAGGGCCCTGCACCCATTCCCCCGAGCCGCCGCGAGAAACTGGCGCGTGCGGAGCAGGGGGCGCATGGCAAGATGCAATCGGGCCATCGCCCGACGCCAGAGCGCGTTTCGGAAGAAAAATCCGCCCATACCCGCGCCGTGCGTCTGCCCATGGCGAAAGATGATCAGCCCGCCCATAGCGCCATGCGTGACCGCGCGCCGCGCTCCCTGCAGCAGCAACAGGCGGAGATCAAGCATCATCCTCACGAAAAGATCGCAAGGGTTGCTAAGGTCGAGAGCGAGGACGACAAGCCGAATGCCCGGAAAATCGCCAGGATTGAAGAGCGCAAGCCGAAGCTGATGCCGCGCAAGGTGGCGGCGATGCCGCCAAAGGTGCAGCATGAGGCAGAAGATACCAACCGCGAAGTTGCCGCAGCGCCCGCCGCCATTGCCAAAGTGGACCCGACCCCGACCGCCAGCCTGCCGCAATCGACAGCAAGTGCCAACGAAAAATTGCGTTGGCCAGCCCGTGGTCGCATCATCCGTGGCTTTGCGCCCGGCCAGAATGACGGCATCAATATCGCTGTGCCCGATGGCACATCGGTTCACGCGGTTGACGGCGGTGTCGTGGCCTATGCCGGAAACGAGTTGAAGGGCTATGGCAATCTGGTCTTGATCCGCCACGCCAATGGTTTCGTATCTGCCTATGCCAACAATGGCGCGCTGGAAGTCAAGCGCGGTCAATCGGTGTCGCGTGGTCAGGTAATCGCCAAATCCGGACAGTCCGGCAATGTGTCCTCGCCGCAATTGCACTTCGAATTGCGCAAGGGGGCAACGCCGGTCAATCCAACCCATTTCCTCGCGAATCTCTAAGGGCCAAGGCCCAATTCGCGGGGAGGCGCTTCGCAAGCTGACTTCCGGTTTGGTTGCGCAAATTTGAGGGTGGCGGGTCCAAAGAAAGGCCTGTCACCCTCGAACCTTTTAAAGTGCTGGCGTCAGGGCTGAATAGCCACCCCAAGCTCGCCAGCAAGATCCTGCACAAATTGCCAAGCCGTTCTCCCGGAGCGAGCCCCCCGCTGCGCCGCCCATTCAATCGCCCGCGCATCCAGACGATTTTTTGATATCTTGAGCTTGAACGCCTTCACATAGCCATGCACCATCGCCAGATATTCGTCCTGGCTGCATCGGTGAAACCCCAGCCACAATCCAAACCGATCCGAAAGTGACACTTTTTCTTCCACGGCCTCGCCGGGGTTGATGGCGGTTGAACGCTCATTTTCCATCATGTCGCGTGGCAACAGGTGGCGACGGTTGGAAGTTGCATAAAAGATCACATTGCCGGGGCGTCCCTCGATGCCACCCTCAAGCACTGCCTTCAGTGATTTGTAGGAAGTGTCATCATGGTCGAACGAAAGATCGTCGCAAAACACCAAAAAGCGGAACGGCGTGTCGCGCAACTGGCTCATCAACGCGGGCAGCGAATCGATGTCCTCGCGATGAATTTCTATGAGCTTTAATGGGGTGGTGATGTCGGGGCGTTGATTGATGGCCCCGTGCACGGCCTTGACCAGCGATGATTTGCCCATGCCGCGCGCGCCCCACAGCAACGCATTGTTGGCTGGCAGGCCTTTGGCAAAGCGCAGCGTGTTGGTCACCAACTCGTCGCGCACCCTCTCGATCGCGCATAACAAGCCAAGGTCGACCCGGTTGACCTTGTGGACGGGCAGCAGCGCCAGTTTTTGCGGGTTCCAGACGAAAGCATCGGCGGTCGCAAAATCAGGAGCGGCGGCTGTCGCCGGTGTCATGCGTTCTAGCAAAAGCGCGATGCGCTCCAGCAATTGGGTGTCGATCTGCGACATGGGACCCTCTCAGCTGCCGGATTTGAAGGACGATACGCCGCCATGCGCGGCAGACCATTCAGCCGGTGCGTTGAGAAACTTCTCGACTTCCACAAGCGTCTGCGCTGAAAAAGTATTCTGCGCCTTGGCAACTTCGAGCACATCCCACCAGGTGGTCAAGGAATGCAGGGTAACGCCCATTTTCTGCAAGTCTGCGCGTGCCTGCGGAAAAATGTCGTAGAAAAAGAACACCAGAGCATGCGCGCACGATTGCCCTGAATTGCGCAATGCCTCAACAAAATTGACCTTGCTGCGGCCGTCCGTCGCCAAATCCTCCACAAGCAGCGCACGCGCGCCTTCCACCACTTCGCCCTCGATCTGGGCATTGCGGCCAAAACCCTTCGGTTTTTTGCGGATATATTGCATCGGCAGCATCATCTTGTCGGCGAGCCATGCGGCATAGGGAATGCCGGCAGTTTCGCCGCCAGCGATCACATCCAGCGACTCGCAGCCAATATCCTCGCGGATGATTTGCGCCGCGAAGTCGATGAGTGTCATGCGGGTGCGCGGAAACGCGATGACCTTGCGCATGTCAGTATAGACCGGGCTCGCCCATCCGGAGGTGAAAATGAAGGGTGGGTCAACATTGAAATGGATTGCCTTGATTTCCAGCAGCATCTGCGCTGTCAGGCGGGCGATCCTTGCATGTTCGGGCGAGCGGGCGGGTATCATGGGCAGCATCCAGGGTTCGAGCGCGTTTACGCGCTTTTGGCCTCTGGCGCGCGGTGCGTCAACCGCAGTTAGTAGGCATTCTTGGTTTTTATCAACGATAATGGCGTTACCAGCAGAATATAGGCGTCAAACACCAGGGACCAGTTCTCGATATAATAGAGGTCGTGCTCGACGCGGCCTTGTATTTTCTCCGGCGTGTCGGTTTCTCCGCGCCAACCATTGACCTGCGCCCAGCCGGTAATGCCGGGGCGCACGCGGTGGCGGGCAAAATAGCCGTCCACCACCTTGTCATAGAGCCGATCCTGCGCCTTGCCGTGCAGCACATGCGGGCGCGGCCCGACCAGCGACAGATTGCCCTTGAATACCACATTGAACAATTGCGGCAATTCGTCGAGCGAGGTGCGCCGGATGAAGCGGCCGACTGGCGTGACCCGCGGGTCATTGCGGGTTACCTGCTTGGCGGCTTCAAGGTCGAGTTGGTTGGTGTACATCGAGCGGAATTTGTAAACTTCGATTGTCTCGTTGTTGAAACCGTGGCGCTTCTGCTTGAACAGGATGCTGCCGCTCGATGTCGTCTTTACGGCAATCGCGACTGCCAGCATGATGGGTGAGACCAACAGCAGGCAAAGGGCGCCCACCACCCGGTCAAAGGTGGCCTTGAGCACCAGATCCCAATCGGCGATGGGCTTGTCAAACACATCCAGCACCGGCACCGTGCCGATGTAGGAATAGGAGCGCGGGCGAAACCGCAGCTTGTTCATATGGGCGGCCAACCGGATGTCGATGGGCAGAACCCATAATTTGCGCAGCATTTGCAGCAGCCGTTGCTCCGCGCTGATCGGCAAAGTCACAATCACCAGATCCACCGGTGATTGCCGGGCAAAATCAACCAGATCATCCACCGTCCCAAGCTTTGGAAAGCCCGCGATGACATCCGGCGAGCGCAGGTCGGTGCGATCATCAAAAAAGCCGTAAATCCGCAAGTCGGAATTGGTCTGCTCGGCCAGATCGCGCAAAATCCGCTCGCTTGGCTGTCCGCCGCCGACAATCACCGCGCGCCGGTCAAGCCGGCCAAGGCGCGTCAGATAGCCAATGATAAAGGCAATGGCGGTGCGCTCGATGGTCAGGACGAGGAAGCCGACCACAAACCAGGCCAGCAGCCAGACGCGTGAAAATATGCCGTCGAGTTTCAGGAAAAAAACCAGCGCCATGGCGGTGAGGAACACGAGACCCCAGCCACCCGCCAGCCGTAATCCGCTGCGCAGCGGCATTCGCATCGCCGAAATTTGGGTGAGGTCGAGGGCGTGAAAAATAACCAATGTCGCAAACGACATAGCCAGAATGGCCGAGTAATAATATAGTTCGGTGCCAATAGGCGGCTTTACGTAGATTTTGTGGACGATGAGGCCCGTTGCCAGCACCAGAAGGAATTCCAGCGTTCGCACGAGGCCAGATATGACAATCGGAGACAGGGCGCGGCGGCGATGCACCATGGGCCCGCCATCGGCGAGCGGGGGCATTCGGGTTGCGTCGGAGTTTTGGTAGTCTGTCCCGCCTTCCGCCGCATTTTGCCCCTCAGAGCGCAACAGCTGATCCACCTTCTGCATGTCTTTGGCTGTGAAATAGTTCATCTCTTTGCCTCGCCCTGCGCATTGAGTGCCAGCCCGCGAATGGTCGGCGCACTGCATTTGAGCGCAAGCGCCTCACGATATGCACTGATAATCGTGTCCAGCATGTGCTGGATCGTAAAGTCCTTGGCGACGATCGCTGACAATTCCGCAGCTTCCGCCAACAGCGCAGCGCGGGGGGTCTCCAGCGTCTGAATGAGTTTTTGGGCAAGAATTTGCGGTTGGTCGCATGGGATCAGCCGACCGGCCTGCGGGCCAAATATCTCAGGAATACCACCGACATTGGTGGAAATGATGGGAATTTGCGCGCCCGCCGCCTCCAGCAGTATGTAGGGCATCGATTCAGCGCGGCTTGGCACCACAACGACCCGGGCCAGAGCAAAGGCCTTGCGCGCTGGCATACCCCCGGCAAAGGAAATATAGTCGCTCAATTGATGGTCAGCCACCTGCTTTTGTAAATCCGCCAGATCCGCGCCCGTGCCCACCATCACCATTTTTGGACGCCACTGCGTGGTGGTGTGGACGATGGAGAATGCGTCGATCAGCGTGTCAATGCCCTTGGCCGCCCGCAACTCGCCTATGTAAAGAAAATCGGCGGCATCGTCATTCTGGATAACCGGCTCGAATTCAGCCGGGCTGATGCCATTCATCACGGTACGCACCAGACATTTGGGCGTGCCAACTTCGGCTATGAAGCACCGGCGGATGAAATCGCTCTCGAACAGGAACAAATCCGTGCCGAACGACATCAGCTTTTCGATCTTCATGTAAAATTTATGGACCAGTGATCCGGGACGGTAATTGAAGCTGCCGCCGTGCGGGGTATAGGCACGCACCGCGTTTTTCGACCACAGGCCGGGCAGGCGTGCATAAACGCCGCCTTTCGAGCCGTGCGAATGAATGACTATGCCCGGATAAGGCTTGGTGCGCTGCATGACATGGCGCAGCGCCAGAATATCCTCGACGGAAGGATTGCGCTTCATGGGCACGCGGGTGAGGCCAAGCTTCAACCCCGGCTCGATGGTTGCCAGCGCATATTGCGCCACCTGCCCGCCGGTCAGCGTGTCGCAGATAATGCCGACGCTGTGCCCATCCGCGATTTGTGCCTTGGCAAGATCAAGGACATGCCGAAACAAGCCCCCAACCGGCGCCCGCAATACATGAATGATCGCCAAAGGCTGATTGGGAAGCAAGTCAGAAAATTGGTTACCCACGCGGCACTTCCTATAATTCCGTTCAAAACAATCATCACTAAAACAGGCTTTGCTTTATTTTCCCCAAACAGACCCTTGCCAGCACATTATCTGCCGGAACATTCAGCCATCGGCACAGTCAAACAACGCTCAGCCTATTGCAAAATACCAAACTCCACGAGCAGACTATCGAATGGGCCTGTGGCAAAGACCTAGAAGAAGCGTTCCTTTACAGCGATGGTGTCGCCAGGGCGCACCAATTGGGTCATGGGCACCGTGCCAGTTACGGCCCGACCATGAATGATACGGGTGAGGGTCGCCGACCGATGCGAAGCGCGCGGCGTGAAGCCACCGGCAACCGCGACGGCGTTTTCCACCGTCATTCCATTGATATAAGGATACTGTCCGGCCGTCGTCACTTCGCCGAGCACGAAGAATGGCCGGTAAGCATCGACTTCAACCGAAACTTGCGGATCGCGCAGATAGCCGCCACGCAAGCGTTGCTGCAGGGCGAGGGCGGCGGCATGTGTCGAAAGCCCACGCACCGGCACCGAGCCAATCAACGGCACTGAAATATTGCCCGAGCCATCAACGGCATAGGTGTTGGACAGCGAGTCTTGCCCATAGACCAGCACACGCAACCGGTCGCCGCTGTCCAACGTATAGGGCTGACTGGCGCTGGCATTGAAATAGCCCGTTTCATATTGCGGCGTCGCGCACCCGGCGAGCAGCGCCACAAGTCCAATAGCCATCGAAATTCTTGAAATTCGTTGCATGTCGCCATTCACTCAAACTGTTGAAACAAGCACCAGAAATCCACGATTCTGATGGTGTTCAGAATAATCGTTCATGGTTAACAAAATGAATATCTGGAAATTTTAACTCTTGCTGACGGCGCTCTAACTTCGGTTTGATGGTGTTCGCAAATTACGTGCCATCCCATTTCGATACATGGCTGGGTTGTAGGCCGGTTAACCGGCGGTCAACCATGACGTGACTAAATGCACCTGTGGCCACGGGACGAGCGATTCTTCGGCAAATTGTATTGTCGAGCTGCGTGGCTTTGTTTGGAGTTCCGGAATGGGTAAGGTTGCATCGCAGTTTCAAAATGGGGCAGTCGCCGATACGTTTCGTGACGGATCGCTCGACGCGCCGCATTTGTTGCAGGCCGTTGCCCGTCACAAGCGCCTGATCATTGGCTCGACATTGGCGGGACTGCTGCTGAGCGCTGCTTATGTCATGCTGGTCAAGCCGCGATACACCGGCGAGGCAACCATTCTGGTTGAAAATCAGGAGAATTATTTCAACCGCGCCGACCCTTCCACCAATGCCGGCCCGGCAATGCCGCCGGATTCCGAAGCGGTGCAGACGCAGGTGCAACTGGTGCAATCGCGTGACGTTGCGCTCGCTTCCATTCAGAAGCTTGGCCTTGTCGGCAACAGCGAGTTTGATCCACTGGCAGGCACCAGCAGCGCGTTGGGCCGAATTGAAATATTGCTGGGCTTGAAATCGGATCCGTCCAAAATGACCCGTGAAGACGGCATTTTGACCAATTACTACAAGCGCCTGTCGGTGCTGTCTCCAGAAAAGACCCGCGTTGTCACGCTCGATTTTAGTTCCAACAGCCCGGAATTGGCGGCGCGCGGGGCCAATACCATCGCGCAGGTTTACATTGACCAGCAAATCAACGCCAAACGCAACGCCGCCAAGGCCGCCTCGGTGGCTTTGGCCAGCCAGATCGATACGCTGAAATTGCGCCTCGCGCAGGCGCAGGCCAAAGCCGAGCAATATCGGCTGAAAGCGGGTTTGCTGGTTGGCTCCAACAACATGACCGTGAGCGCCCAGCAATTAGGCGACATCAACACCCAATTATCGAGCGCCCGTGCCGCCAGGGCCGAAGCTGAAGCCAAGGCCGAACTGATCCGCAGGTTGGTGCATCAGGGCCATATCTCCGAAATCCCGGATGTTGCCAATGACGCGCTGATCCGCTCGGTCAATGCGCAGCGCATCGCCTTGAGCGCGCAATTGGCGCTGGAATCGCGCACGCTGCTGCCGGGGCATCCAAAAATCAAGGAATTGCGCGCGCAATTGGCCGATCTCGACCTGCAATTGCGCTCCGCCGCTGAAAAAACGGCACGCACCCTGGAAAACCAGGCGAGCCTCGCCGCCTTGCGGGTGCGCAATCTTGAATCGACAATGGAGGAGCAAAAGCAGGTCGCTGGCACAGCCAATCAGGATGAAGTGACGCTCAACAAACTCGACAATGACGCGCGCCTCATCAAGAATGAACTGGACGAAGATGTCGCCAAATACCAGTCAGCAAGCGCGCGGCAGGTTTCGGTTTCGACCCCGGCGGATGCCCGCATCGTTTCGCGCGCCATTGTGCCCAATCAGGCTTCGTTTCCGCGCAAAATCCCTATCGTTTCGGCATCGACGCTGGCCGGCCTGATATTTTCGCTCGCCTTTGTTGTAGCGCGTGAATTGTTGATGGCACCCAGCGAGCTTGAGTATGATGCAGAGTCGGCCTATCCGCATCCGCTCCCCGATCCGCGACCGGCCGACAACGCGCCTGCTTCCCCCGAACCCGTGCCGGGCACCGGTCGCAAACGCGAAGATGAACCAGCCCCCCAAGTAGCTGAGAGCGTTGCGCCCATAACCCCCTTGGCAGCCGAAATTCCGTCGCTGGCGACCCACAAGGGCGTTCATGGTGGCGAGTCTATGCACGCCAAAGCCGCCGGCATTGCCAATATGGCCGGCAAGATCGAAGCCGCCGGCCATGCCGGGCAGGGCGTTGTGACCTTGGTGACCACGCCAGATATGGGCTCGCAGGCCCGCAGCCAACTCGCCAGCGATTCCATTACGCTGGCGCGCGAATTGAGCAAGACCCAGCGCACCATTCTGGTAAATCTGAATTCTGAGCTGATCTGGGTCAATGATCTTGTCGATGAGACGAGCGGCGTCGGCCTCACCGAACTTCTGGCGGGGGAGACCTCGTTTGCCGAAGTCATTCACCGCGACGTCAGCAGCCGCTTGCATGTTCTGCGCCATGGCAATCACGATCTTGAGGACCATTCCGGCATAGACCACGTGCTGGATGCCTTGTGCGAGACCTATGAGCAGGTGGTGCTGGTTGGTCCCGAATACGGGGTGAGCGATCTTGACATGACCCTTGCGCCCTATTCGGATTTTGCGCTGCTCGCCACCGCCCGCCGCGCTGATGACGATGCGATCATCGCCATCATGCGTGAACTGGAGCGGGCAGGGGCGGGCGAAGTGCGCGTGTTGTCCGTGCAATCCACACGGGCGCAAGCTATCTCGGCGGCGTAATTCAGCGTGTTCCGCCACCCTTGAGGCGCGAGCGCAGGGCTTTGACCATTGACCACAGGGCAGGCGATTGCTTGATCGCACGCTTGAGGTGAAGGCGGCCCTGTTCGGCTTTGGCGATCAAAAGACCCTTGCCGCTGACCGGCAGGACGAGGTCAAACAAGGCTTCGTCGATCTCGCAATAATCGCTCTTGTAGCGCGCTTCACCGGTGCCCAGATCAAACCAGCGCAAGCCGCGGGTGCAGCAATCCTGCACCAGCCAGTGCAGCAGCAGATTGCCGGGGCTGGTGGTGGCATAAAGTGGGTCGGCGTCAAACGAATTAACCATGCCGTGAAACCGGCCGCGCCAGATACCGCCCGCATAGGTCGCGATAATCCTGCCGTCGCATTTCAGGAAATACCATTGCAGCACGCCGCTTTGGCGGCCCTGACTGGACAGATCTCCCAGGAATGCCTGCATCGCTGCGCTGGCAAAGCTGTCCTCTAAACCCATGGCATGCATACGTTCGGCCTTTTGCACATAAAAGGCGCGCAGACATTCATCGATTTCATGCGCCGTTTGCGCCATGCCAAATGTCACTGCGCCGATTTCGCCCAAGCGGCTTTGCTTCCGGCGCAGCTTTTTCTGGCTGTCCTTGGACATGACGCTGGCGATGAAAGCCGCGCCATCGCTTTGCAGGGGCGCGCAATGACCAAAACTCGGGCTCGCCTGATGCGGCAGTTGCGCCAGCAGATTGGGGCGGCCCCCAAAAGCCTCCGGCTGGTTGGTCAGGCTGAATATATCTGGTTGCGGCTGCATTTGCCGACGCGCCATCTGCAACATATGCGTGATTTCAGACGCATCGGGCGCAAAGTCCGGCCGCACCAGCGCCATATTGTAATTGGCATCCTTGCCGCCGCAAAATTGCGCGCGCACAAAGCCCCCCGCGCGCTCCAGCACCAAAGCCAGCAGCATGAGGGGTTCACTTGCTGCGTCATAGGCGACGATGATAGCGCCTCGCCCCCCTCTCGGGTTGGCATCATGGGTAAATGCCGCCAGCCAAGCCGTCACCCAAGCCCGGGATTGATAGACGGAGCCAGTTGCGGTCTGCGCCAACCGGTCCCAGTCGACCGCCACCGTTTCAGGATCACGCGCCACCACGATTCTGGCAATCGAGCCTGTAATGGATATTTTGGCCATCAATTACCTGTAATGGAGGGGGCACAACAAATTACCCCGCAAAGCTTTTGGATATGTCTCGCGATCCATATATACAGAGCCAAAGAATGGTTAGAAATACGCAAACATCAGGAGTTCACATGCGTCTCGTCATTGCTTTTCTGCTGCCATGGTTGACGTTTTTCACGATCGGGCGGCCTTTGGCCGGATTTATATGCCTGGTTCTCCAGGTCACCATCATCGGGTGGTTGCCAGCGGCATTCTGGGCGCTGTATGCGTTGAATCAATATGACACGGACCGCAAGATCAAGGATGCTCTGGGCGGCAAGTGAATCGGCCCGCAATTCATCAAACTTAATTTAGGTACCTTGTGCCACACTGCCGCCATTGGCCAATGGGCCGCAGGGTTTTTGTCATGCTGCGTGATCGCGTCATTTCCGCCGGGTTTACGGCCTTTGCATTCAGCGGCCTGCATCGTGCATTGGCCCGCTACACGCGCGGTCGTGGCGTCATTTTGATGTTTCACCACGTTCGGCCCTGGACTGGCGATGGCTTTGCGCCCAATCGCTTGCTGGAAATCACGCCTGAGTTTCTCGATATTGTGCTGGGCGAGGTCAAAGCCGCCGGCTTCGAGATCCAATCCATGGACGCAGCCCTCACCAGCCTTGCCCAATCGCCTGGCCGGGCGACGGCCCCGTTTGCGGTTCTGAGCTTTGATGACGGCTATCGCGACAATGTCGAATTTGCGCTACCGGTGCTGGAGCGCCACAAAGCGCCTTTCATCCAATATGTCACCACCGGATTTGCGGATCGCAGCACCAGCCTCTGGTGGCGGGATCTGGAAGCGGCATTGCGCGCGCTGCCGCAGCTTGAGGGTGAGGCATCCCGCCTTGGCAACGGCCAGACCAATCAGACCGAAGCCGAAAAATCCCGCAACTTTGACGCCATTTACTGGAAATTGCGCCAGACCGGCGAGGTCAACCTTCGCGCCGCAATCCGCGCGCTGGCCGCCAGCGCCGGGGTTGATCCGGCAGCGATTACCGAGGCGCTCTGCATGGACTGGGCGGCCATTTGCGATTTGGCCCGGCACCCTTTGTGCACCATAGGCGTGCACACGCGCACCCACCCCATGCTCGCGCAAATCGATGCGCAAGAGGCGCGCTCGGAAATGGCCCAAAGCCGCGCCGAAATCGAAAGCCGGATTGGAAGCCCCGCGCGTCATTTATCCTATCCGGTCGGCGATCCGACCTCTGCCGGGGCGCGCGAATTTGCCATGGCGCGGGAGTTGGGCTTTGCCAGCGCCGTGACCACGCGGCCGGGCATGATCTTGAGTGCGCACCAGAACCGCCTGCATGCACTGCCGCGACTTTCCATCAACGGCAAATGGCAACAGGCGTCTTACGTCAACGTGCTGCTGTCAGGCGCGCCTTTTGCCCTCATCAACCGCTTTCAGCCGGCCTGATCGGCGTCCGGGCGCTCCATCCACTTGATCAGTGGCATCAGTGGCAAAATCCAGGCCATGCCTACCACCAGGAAAATGAACGTCTGCACCGGCTTGGCGAAGCTGTCAAAAACCGGGGCCTGCACCAGCACCATGGCGACCAGCGCATATACCACCACAAATAACAAAATCGTGATCGCCCCGATCAATTTGCGCGACTTGCGTGCAAGCCGCTTACGGGCCTTGGGTTTCGTGGTAATCTGTCGCTCCTGTGGCGGAAAAACCGCTCTATGGCGGCCGATTGACCCGCGCCGTCGCGACATAAGGTCAACTGGACGTTGGCAAAACTGCGCTATATGGCATGGGTAAAGCGATTGTCCAACATGAAAGCGTAAAAGATGACCGACTGGCTGATGTTTCCAGCGCTGGCAAAACCGGTGAACCCACCGCGGGCAAAGCTGGCGGACGGCCCGGCCTTGCGTCAGGTGCGCGGCTGGCTTTGGTTTATGGCGGCCATGGTATTCTTGATGGTTTTGATTGGCGGTGCCACCCGCCTGACCGAGTCCGGCCTCTCGATCACCGAATGGAAACCGGTGACCGGCGCGCTGCCGCCTTTGACCCAAGCGGACTGGATAATCTTGTTTAATAAATACAAGCTAATACCTCAATATAAAGAACTTTTTCCAGATATGACTCTGGCGCATTTCAAATATATCTACTTCTGGGAATGGGGCCACCGCCTGCATGCGCGTATGGTTGGGCTGGAAATGCTGCTGCCATTGATCTGGTTCTGGGCGCGGGGCAAAATTCCGAACGGCTTTGCCTTCAAGCTTTTCGGCATTGGTTGCCTCATCGGCCTTCAGGGGCTTTTGGGCTGGTATATGGTGAAATCGGGCCTGTCGAAACGGGTGGAAGTGTCGCAATATTTGCTGGCTTCGCATCTGCTGCTCGCCAGCGTCACCTATTCCGCGCTCATCTGGCAGGTTGTGGGTGCGCGTCCACGCGTCACGCAGCCGGGGCGGGATCGCCTGCGCCCGCTCGCAGCGATTATTTTGGGGCTGGTATTTTTACAACTGGGCATGGGCGGGTTGGTGGCGGGGCTGCGCGCCGGTCTTACCTATAACACCTGGCCGCTGATGGATGGCCGTTTCATCCCGGCCATGCACAATCTCTTGGCCAGCCACCCGCTTTGGCGCAATTTCTTTGAGAACGTGCTGACCGTGCAGTTCCAGCACCGGATGATGGCTTATGTCATTGCCGGGCTGGCTATTTGGCAAATGGTGCAGGCGCGCGCGGTGGGTGGCAGCGCTTTGGCTCGAAGCCGCGTCATTGTTGGCATTGTGATCGCGCAAATCGTGTTGGGTATCGTCACCTTGCTGCTGCAGGTGCCGCTATGGGCTGGCCTCGCCCATCAATCAACGGCGTTTGTGCTGCTCGCCATGTGCGTCGTTCACATGCGCGCGCTGCTGCCTTCCTCTGCCATATCGGCAGACAATGCGGCGGCCAGATCCGCGATGATATCGGCCTGATCCTCAAGGCCGATCGACAGGCGCACCACTTCCGGCCCGGCACCGGCAGCCGTCTTTTGTGCATCGCTCAACTGGCGATGCGTGGTGGATGCGGGATGGATGACCAGCGAGCGGGTGTCGCCGACATTAGCGACATGTGAAAACAGCTTCAGATTGCGCACCAAGGCAATGCCCGCCTCATAGCCACCGCACAGGCGGAAGGTAAAGACCGCGCCCGCGCCATTGGGAAATGCCCGTTTGGCCAAGGCATGGCCCGGATCATCCTCAAGGCCGGGATAGCTCACTGATTCTACCGCAGGATGGGACGCAAGAAACTTGGCGACTGCCAGCGCGTTTTCGCAATGCCGCTGCATCCGCAGGGGCAGGGTCTCAATGCCGGTGAGAATGAGAAAAGCATTGAAAGGTGCCAGTGCCGGCCCCAAATCGCGCAGACCCAGCGCCCGGCAGGCAATGGCAAACCCGAAATTGCCGAAAGTCTCGCCAAGCACCATGTTGTTGTATTCGGGGCGCGGTGCCGAAATCATCGGGTAGCGCTTGTCCGCCATGAAATCGAAACTGCCGCCGTCGACAATCAATCCACCCATCGAATTGCCATGGCCACCCAGAAATTTGGTGGCCGAATGCACCACTATGTCGGCACCATGTTCGAAAGGCCGGAAGAGATAGGGCGTCGCCAGCGTATTATCGACGATCAGCGGCAGGTGATGCCTTTTGGCAATGGCAGCGATGGCATCGACATCGGTAAGCGTGCCGCCTGGGTTGGCGATGGATTCGATGAATATCGCCTTGGTGCGCCCGGTAATTGCCGCTTCAAAGCTCTCGGGATGGCTGGCGTCGGCCCATTTGACACCCCAGCCAAAATTCTTGAAAGCATGGTTGAACTGGTTGATCGAGCCGCCATAAAGCTTGCTGGCTGCCACCAATTCATCGCCAGGCTGCATCAGCGTGTGCAGGGCCACCAATTGCGCCGCATGGCCTGAGGCCACGGCAAGACCGGCAGTGCCCCCTTCAAGCGCCGCAATCCGCTCTTCCAGCACGGCGTTGGTTGGATTGGTGAGGCGCGTATATATATTGCCGAACGCCTGCAAGCCAAATAGCGAGGCCGCATGGTCCACATCATCAAACACAAATGCCGTGGTCTGGTAAATCGGTGTGATCCGGGCACCCGTGGATGGGTCGGGCTGCGCTCCTGCATGAATGGCAAGGGTGGAAAAACCGGGAGCTTTGGGCTGGGACATGATGGGCCTCGACGAAAAGGGAGCGGGACATGAAATTGCTAGCGTTGCGCTCCGTGGCTGTCAACGAAACAACTTAAGGGCACACAGTATCAAACATCGGTTGCCCGCCGTTGGAAAGTCTCAGTCGGCGGATTTTTCCGCCGCGAACCAGCGATCATATATATTCTGATACGCGCCGTCTTCATGCAGTTTCAACAGGGCCTCATCGACGGGTCGCCGCCACTTGGAATTGAGCGGAAACAGGATGCCATAAGTTTCGGGGCGGAATATGGCACCCGTCATCGCCACTTTGCCCTTGCCGTCGTGGGTGGCATAGTAGAGCAGGATCGGTGCATCATAGACAATCGCCGCAATTTTGTTGCTTTCCAACGCCGAAATCGCGTCGCTGACCTGCGGGTAGCTCACATAGGTAAGCTGCCTTTGCTTCAGATAAGCCTCACCCGTGCTTCCCGTCACCGAACCGACCGTTTTTCCAGCCAGGTCATTGGGGCCAAGAATGCCCAGTTGCAGCCGCTTTACGGTAAGGCTGGTGGTGATGGTGGCGGTAAAGTAGGAAATGAACACCAGCCCGACGAACATCCATATCGCAGCAACAATGCGCCCGGCGACGGTGCCGGGTGTGTCGCGGGCCTGACCGGCCAGCGTGGTCGATGTCCACCACAGCGTTTTCGCCATGGCACCCAATGGCGTGTCAGAGTGCACCATATTTTCGTGATGGCGGCGCTCGAATAGCCAGATGAAAGGCGCTGGAATCAATATCAGAAACAGCATCAGCAGCATCAGGTCACGAAAGTCCGGGGACGCGAACAGGCTGAGCAGGCTATGCAACCCGGATTCGGGCTGGGCATTGCCGATTGGCACCATGATCTGCAAACCTGCATCAAATATGGGATGCGAAAAATCAACCAGCTTTTCCCGCGACGACGTGATCGAAACTGCCGATATGCCTGCCTGCGCGTCGCCGCTCTGGACTTCGCCGATCAGGTCGGGCAGGGCGTCCTTGACCACAAATTGGCTGCCCACCGCCAGCTGCTGGGCGATGGCGTTCCACAGCTCGATGGAAAAGCCAGTCAATTGGCCGTCTTTTTCCATGACAAATGGCGGCAGCACGCGGGTCGCTACCCGCAAGATTGTGCCCGGCTTTGGTTGGGTCGCTATTTCCTGGGCATTGGCAAAGCCGAGGGTGAGGATGCAAATTGCAAAAATCACGCGCCAGATAAGGCTGGCCCCTCTGTCATTTGCCGCCATTTCACCCCCCGCCATTGCTTCTGACCAAATTGCCGCCTTTTGCGGGCGCTGGCAATGGCCATTGCCAATCCGGTCACTTTCGGAAACGGCAGGCGATGCAGGTGATGGAAATGCCGTTTGCCAAACCATAACTGCCCCTCGACAATCGCGTTGGCTTGGCCTATCTTTAACCTACCAAGGGGTGCCCCATAAGGGCTGAGACAGCGATCGGCTGAACTCTTTGAACCTGATACGGGTCATGCCGGCGAAGGGATGGTTTGAGCGATTGCCGCTACATCTTTCTTCTCCCCATTCTCGCATCCAAAGCTTAAGGGGTAGGATCATGAATCAGCATTTTGCAGGCAAGAAAGCCAAAATTGCCGCGCCGCAAAGCGTTACGACGGGGCCGATTGCTGGTTCCCGCAAGGTCTATATTACGCCCAAGGGCCATGCCGACATCCATGTGCCGCTTCGCGAAATCACGCTGAGTGATCCACTTGAGCCGCCGGTGCGGGTCTATGACCCCTCCGGCCCGTACACGGAGACCGATGTAAAGATTGATCTGGCCGCCGGCTTGCCGCCCATTCGTGAAGCCTGGGTCGCCGCACGCGGTCTGGAGACGATTTCCGGTCGCATCATTCGCCCTGAGGACAATGGCGAAGTGTCGGGGGAGCGTCTGGCGCCCCATTGCCCCGCCCAGCGCACCCTGCGCGCCGCGCGTGATGGCCAAATGGTGACCCAATATGAGTTCGCCAAAGCCGGCATCATCACGCAGGAAATGATCTATGTGGCGCATCGTGAAAATCTGGGGCGCGAGGCCGCGCTGGCAGGTGCGGCCGCCAGTCTGGCAGATGGCAACAGTTTCGGGGCGGCGCTGCCAGCCTTTGTGACGCCCGAGTTCGTGCGCGATGAAATTGCCCGTGGGCGCGCTATCATCCCCGCCAACATCAACCATCTCGAATTGGAGCCAATGGCGATTGGCCGTAATTTTCTGGTGAAGGTCAATGCCAATATCGGTAATTCGGCGGTCAGTTCCGGCGTTGCCGAGGAAGTTGAGAAGCTGGTTTGGTCGACCCGCTGGGGCGCTGATACCGTGATGGATTTGTCCACCGGCCGCAACATTCACAACATCCGCTCCTGGATCTTGCGCAATTCGCCGGTTCCAATCGGCACGGTTCCGATCTATCAGGCGCTGGAAAAAGTCGGCGGTGATCCGCTCAAGCTCGATTGGGAAGTATTCAAGGACACATTGATCGAACAGGCCGAGCAGGGGGTGGATTATTTCACCATCCATGCCGGCGTGCGCCTTGCCTATGTGCCGCTCACCGCCAAGCGTGTGACCGGCATCGTGTCGCGCGGCGGTTCGATCATGGCGCGCTGGTGCCTTGCCGGCCATCGCGAGAGCTTCCTTTATGAGCATTTTGGCGACATCTGCGACATCATGCGCAAATATGACGTTTCTTTCTCGCTCGGCGATGGCTTGCGTCCCGGCTCGATTGCCGATGCCAATGACGCCGCACAGTTTGCGGAACTAGAAACCCTTGGCGAATTGACCAAGGTGGCTTGGGGCAAAGGTTGCCAGGTGATGATCGAAGGCCCCGGCCATGTGCCCATGCACAAGATTCAGGTCAATATGACCAAGCAACTCGCCGAATGTGGTGAAGCGCCCTTCTATACACTCGGGCCATTAACCACGGATATTGCGCCCGGCTACGACCACATCACCTCGGGCATTGGTGCGGCGATGATCGGCTGGTTTGGCACGGCCATGCTCTGCTATGTGACACCCAAGGAGCATTTGGGTTTGCCAGACCGCGACGACGTCAAAACCGGCGTGATCACTTATCGCATTGCCGCCCATGCCGCCGATCTCGCAAAGGGCCATCCGGCTGCACAATTGCGCGATGACGCCCTGTCGCGGGCCCGGTTTGATTTCCGCTGGGAGGACCAGTTCAATCTCTCCCTCGACCCTGATACCGCACGCAAATACCACGACGAAACCCTGCCCAAGGATGTGCACAAAGTCGCGCATTTTTGCTCCATGTGTGGCCCGAAATTCTGCTCGATGAAAATTACGCAGGACATCCGCAAGGAAGTCGAGGCCATGGCCGGAATGGAGCAGAAATCGCGCGAATTCATCGAAGCGGGCGGCGTGCTTTACCAGAAAGCGGACGGCTGACGTGTCGAGCGTTCGCATCATTGGCGCAGGGGTCGCCGGTTTGGTGGCCGCCACCCAATTGGTTGCCGCCGGTGCCAGCGTCGAGATCATTGAGCGCGCTGATGGGGTAGGCGAGGCCTCGTGCGCGTGGTGTGCTGGCGGCATGCTGGCACCCTGGTGCGAGGGCGAAAGCGCCGAAAAGTCGATTGTTACGGACGGGCAACTGGCGCTGGACTGGTGGCCACGCCATTTTGCCGGCACCGAGCAGCATGGTACCTTGGTGTTGGCCCCGGCGCGCGACAGCGGCGAAATTGCGCGTTTTGCCCGCCGCACCACCGATTATCAATGGCAGGATGGTGAGCAGATCGGTCGTCTCGAACCAGACCTTGCCGGGCGCTTCGAAAGCGGCCTGTTTTTTGCGCGCGAGGCGCATCTGGATCCGCGCGCCGCGCTGCGGCACCTCTATGATTCGCTCCAGAGCGCCGGTGTGCGCTTTGCCTTTGGCGTGGATGCACAACCCGGAGATGCTTTGTCGGGCGTGGATTATGTGCTGGACTGCCGTGGCTTCGCCGCCCGTCCGCGCTTGACCGATTTGCGCGGTGTGCGCGGCGAAATGCTGATCGTGCGCACCCATGAGATCAAATTGTCCCGTCCGATCCGGCTTTTGCACCCGCGCATACCGCTTTACGTGGTGCCCCGCGCCGATGGCCTGTTCCTGATCGGTGCGACCATGATCGAGAGCGAACATCGCGGGCAGGTTACGGTGCGCTCAGCCATCGAACTCATGAATGCGGCTTTCACGCTTCACCCCTGCTTTGGCGAAGCCGAGATCGTCGAGATGCGCGCCGATGTGCGCCCTGCCTATCCTGACAATCTGCCGCGCGTCACGCAGGAAGGCCAACTGATTTCGCTCAATGGTCTGTATCGGCATGGCTTTCTCATGTCGCCAACGCTCGCCATGGCCGCCACCCGCCTAGTGGAGCCCGCGCCAAGATGAAACTTGTCGTCAACGGTCAGGAACAGGAAGTGCGGGCCGCGACGCTGGAGGCGTTGCTGGCTGATCTGGAACTTGCCGGTGCGGTTGTCGCAACCGCGCGCAATGGCGAATTTATTCGCTCCCGCGAGCGCGCCACCACCCAATTGAAAGAGGGCGACACCATCGAGATCGTGTCGCCGCGACAGGGAGGCTAAGCCCATGCAGCTTTATGGCGAAAATATCGGGTCACGGTTGTTGCTGGGCACCTCGCTCTATCCCTCGCCTGCGATCCTCACATCAGCGATAGAGGCATCGCGCACGGAAATTGTCACCATGTCCTTGCGTCGGGAAGCCGCCGGGGGCAAGGCGGGACAGGATTTCTGGACGATGATCCGCACGCTGGGCCTGAAGATATTGCCCAATACGGCCGGTTGCCACTCGGTCAAGGAAGCGGTGACGACGGCGCAGATGGCGCGGGAATTGTTTGGCACCAAATGGATCAAGCTTGAGGTGATCGGCGAGGCCGATACCTTGCAACCGGATGTGTTCGGCCTTGTCGAGGCGGCGCGAATTTTGTGCGCGGATGGCTTTGATGTGTTTCCTTACACCACCGAGGATCTCGTGGTTGCGGAAAAGCTGCTGGCGGCGGGCTGCAAGGTGCTGATGCCATGGGGCGCTCCCATCGGAACGGGCAGGGGGCTGAACAATGTCTACGGCCTGCGCTCGTTGCGGGCGCATTTCAAGGATGTGCCGTTGATTGTCGATGCCGGTATTGGCTTGCCATCCCACGCGGCCGCCGCCATGGAGCTAGGCTTTGACGCCATATTGCTCAATACCGCCGTCGCAAAGGCGGGCGACCCTGTGGCAATGGCGCGGGCATTTGCACTGGGAATCGAGGCCGGGCGAACGGCCTTTTTGGCGGATCCAATGGAGCCGCGCGACATGGCCGCCCCTTCAACCCCCGTACTTGGCAAGGCGCAACTGGCATGACACTCAACCCGTTTTACCCGATTGTCCCCAACGCTGAATGGGTGGCGCGTCTGGCACCCGCCGGAATCGGTCTCGTGCAATTGCGCATGAAAGACCAGTCGCCGGTGCAGGTTCACGAAGGTGTTGCCGCCGCACTGAAAATTTGCAACGCGCACAACATCACGCTGGTTGTGAACGATCACTGGCAGATCGCCATCGATCTGGGGGCCACCTTCGTGCATCTGGGGCAGGAGGATCTCGATAGCGCTGACATAAAAGCCATTCGCAGCCACGGCCTGCGCATAGGTATCAGCACCCATGATGATCGTGAACTGTCGCGCGCTTTGGAATATGCGCCCGATTATGTGGCGCTGGGCCCTATTTGGCCCACCACATTGAAAGTCATGCCCTTCGCGCCGCAAGGCTTGCAACGCATCACCGAATGGAAGCGCAGAATCGGTAATATCCCGCTTGTGGCGATCGGTGGCATTACGCTTGAGCGTGCGCCCGGCTGTTACGCTGCTGGGGCGGATGTGGTGTCTGTGGTCAGCGATGTGACCGGCGCGGCTGATCCGGTGGCGCGGGCCAAGGCATGGCTTGATCTGCGCGCAACCAACCAACAATAAATTAACGCTTTGATGATTTCCTTGGAAGCTTAATCGGCTTTAGGGGCAAAGATGCGCAAGTTTGCTGGGCTTTTGTTGGGATTGTTGCTGCCTATGGGCTTTGCCAGGGCCGAACCTTACCGCTTTTGCGTCGGCGTCGCATTTCAAGAAAAAATCGCTTACGTCACCGACATTTTCCCCAATTCGGAAGCGCAAAACACGCTGGAAGCGCAATTTGATCGCCAGTTGGTGCAGGCCGGCGTTCCGCATGTCAACGTGCAGTGCCCCTATCCGGTCGATCGTGTCGCCGCTTTTGACGCCCAGCATCTGGCACGCCAATTCAATGAGGAAATGGGCTACACCGTGCGCACCATCTCCATTCAGGGCAAGCACCTGTCCCAACGCTGAGCGCATAAAAAAGGGGTGACCCGAAGGCCACCCCCAATTTGCAAAATTCCCTAAGGATTTAGCAAGAATAGTACATGTCGTATTCAACCGGATGCGGGGTCATGTCGGTGCGCATCACTTCGGCCATTTTCAGCTCGATGAAGCTGTCAATGAAGTCGGAGTTGAACACATCGCCCTGCAGCAGGAAGGCGCGATCCTTGTCGAGGCTCTGGAGCGCTTCACGCAGCGAGCCGCAAACGGTTGGGATCTTCTTCAGTTCTTTGGGCGGCAATTCGTAGAGATCCTTGTCCATGGCTGCGCCTGGATCGATCTTGTTCTTGATGCCGTCGAGACCCGCCATCAACATTGCAGAGAATGCGAGATAGGGGTTGGCAGTTGGATCGGGGAAGCGGACTTCCACGCGCTTTGCCTTCGGATTGTTGGTGAAGGGAATGCGGCATGATGCCGAACGGTTGCGGGCCGAATAGGCCAGCAGCACCGGTGCTTCATAACCGGGGACCAGACGCTTGTAGCTGTTGGTCGATGGGTTGGTGAAGGCATTCAGTGCCTTGGCGTGCTTGATGATGCCACCAATATACCACAGGCATTCCTGCGAGAGATTGGCATATTTGTCACCGGCGAATACGGGCTTGCCGCTCTTCCAGATCGACATATGCACGTGCATGCCCGAGCCATTGTCGCCGAACACCGGCTTTGGCATGAAGGTTGCGGTCTTGCCGTAGGAATTGGCAACCTGATGGATGCAGTATTTATAGGCCTGCATTGCATCGCCCATGTGGGTGAGCGTGTCGAACTTCATGCCAAGCTCATGCTGGGCGGAGGCGACTTCGTGGTGATGCTTCTCAACCTTCACGCCCATCTGGGCCATGGAAGCCAACATTTCGCCGCGCATGTCCTGTGCCGAATCCATGGGAGGAACCGGAAAGTAGCCGCCCTTGGTGCGGATGCGGTGGCCAAGATTGCCGCCTTCGTAGGGGGTTGACGCGTTGGTTGGCAACTCGATGGAGTCGAGTTCATAGCCGGTCTTGTACGGGTCCGCGCTGAAACGCACGTCGTCGAACACGAAAAATTCGGCTTCCGGCCCAATGTAAATGGTGTCGCCAATGCCGGTCGACTTCAAATAAGCCTCGGCCTTGCGGGCTACACCGCGTGGATCGCGACCGTAGGGTTGACCGGTCGAGGGTTCGAGCACGTCGCAGTTGATGACCATGGTCGAAGCTGCAAAGAACGGGTCCATGCAGGCAGTCGTCGGGTCCGGCATCAGCGTCATGTCGGATTCGTTGATCGCTTTCCAACCGGAAATCGAGGATCCATCAAACATGGTCCCTTCGGCGAACATCTCTTCATCGACGAGGCTGACGTCAAAAGTGACATGCTGCCACTTGCCGCGCGGGTCGGTGAAACGAAGATCAACGTACTTTACGTCATTGTCCTTGATCGCCTTAAGGACGTCCTTGGCGGTCTTCATGTGATAGTTCTCCTTGACATATAAATTACGAATGTTGGCAGGGTCAGATAACCGAAACTTGAACCTGTGCAAAGGTCAAATCGCGTCTGTTCCGGTCTCACCGGTTCGGATGCGAATGGCCCCCTCAATGTTCAATACAAAAATCTTGCCATCTCCAATTCGGCCCGTTTGGGCAGTGGCGCGAATTGCCGCCACCGCCTTGTCGAGGGCTTCGTCCGAGACCACAAGTTCGATTTTCACTTTGGGTAGAAAATCCACAACATATTCGGCACCGCGATAGAGTTCCGTGTGACCCTTCTGGCGTCCGAAGCCTTTCACCTCAGTGACAGTTATCCCTGCCATTCCAGCAGCTTGCAGGGCTTCCTTCACTTCTTCCAGCTTGAATGGCTTGATAATGGCCTCAATTTTTTTCATGAATTACCGCCAAGTGTTGGAGGAATGGAAATGCTCCAGATGGCCGTTTGAGCCCTTTGGAAACATGATTTGGGCAAATGCGGATTTGGAAAACGAATGCCGGTATCAACAAAGATTAGCCGTAAAAATATCAGTTGCACAAGCCAATCCATGCACGAAAAACCATCACTTGGCTTTTATGTTAACGTCATCGAGCCTAAATTATAGACAGTTTGCCTATATTTTTGGCAATGCCGGTGCGGCTCGATCCTTTGATTTCTTCAAGGCTGCTTTGCGAGGGTCTGGACTTGCGCCGGCCCGGTCGCCAGCGGCAGGTCTGGCCGCGAGCCCCATTCCGCCCACGAGCCATCATAGAGCGCGCTAATGTCCCGACCGGTCGTTTCCAGCGCAATCGCCAGAATCGCCGCCGAAACGCCTGACCCGCAGGTAGTGATGATCGGGCGATCAAGATCCACGCCGGCTTCGCGATACACAGCTTCGATCTCCGCTGGCGTTTTTAATTCTCCGTCCTTGAACAATTGGTCCCAGGGCAGATTGAGTGCACCCGGCATGTGGCCAGCGCGCAATCCTGGCCGTGGTTCGGGCGCCGCGCCGGCAAACCGGTTGGCCGCGCGGGCATCGACCACTTGCGCTGCGCCGCTTTTCAGCGCCTGCAGAATGTCCTGTGCCTGCGCCACCGCGCCATTGTTGAGGCGCGCCGTGAAATGCCGCGCCTGACGAACCGAAGGCCCGTCTTCTGTCACCCGGCTTTCCGCCAACCATTTCGTCATGCCACCGCGCAGCACAAAAACTTCACTGACGCCAAATGTCTTCAGGGTCCAGCGCACGCGCGGCGCAGAAAACAGGCCCGGCCAGTCATAAACCACGACACGCATGCCATCACCGACGCCCAATTGGCGCATGGCGGAGGAAAATTGGACGGGTCCTGGCAGCATATGCGGCAGGTTGGTGGATTTGTCAGCGATCTGGTCGAGTTCAAAAAACACGGCACCGGGAATATGGGCGGCAAGAAATTCGGCCTTGGGATCGCGCTGCGCATCCGGCAGGTACCAGGAAGCATCGATGATGGCCAGTCCGGGCGTTCCCAATTGGCTGTTCAACCATTCAGTCGAAACAAATATGCCGTCCTGGCTGGCAATGGATGGCCCCGTCATGTCCGAAACTCCCTGATACATTCGATTTTGTCTGATTTGGCCTGATTTGGCCGCAATCACCATCTACCCCACAGCGGATAAATCGGTCCGCTGTGATCCACCCTTACAGTGAATCAATGGTGACATTCTTCATTCAATTACCAACAAATTTCCGAAATGAATATCAAAACCTACGGCGTAAAAGCAGTGAAGTTGCGATTTTAGTGTGATTTGAAACAAAGTTGGGAATACAATGTCACCGTCCAGAAACTCACCGCTTTCTACTGTTATCTCGCTCAGCTTCTGTGCTGCGCTTTTGGTTGGCTGCCTGGTGATGGTGACGAGGTTCAACTGATCTAGTTTTGCGTGACCAACTGGATATCGACGTTAGCCGGACGGGTCAGCCATTTTGGAACCGGCAATTGCCGTGATTCCAAAAAGGCCGGGTTGAAAAGCTTGGACGCATAACGCGAACCGGAATCACACAATATGGTTGCGATGGTGTGTCCAGGCCCCAACAATTTAGCGAGGCGCATGGCACCCGCAATATTGATGCCGGTGGAGCCGCCCATCAGCAGGCCTTCATGCTCGGCAAGGTCGTAAAGAATTTCCAGCGCTTCCTTGTCATCAATCTGAAACGCATGGTCAACCGGCGCATCGACCAGATTGGCGGTGATCCGGCCCTGGCCAATGCCCTCGGTGACGGAACTGCCTTCCGACTTCAGCGAGCCATGCGCATAATGATGGTAGAGCGCGGAACCCATGGGGTCGGCCAGAGCAATAGCAATTTTCGGATCATGGGCTTTCAGCGCCATGCCAACACCAGCCAGCGTGCCACCCGAGCCAACCGCGCATACAAACCCGTGCAATTTGCCCTGCGTCTGCGCCAGCAACTCCGGCCCGGTTGTTTCGATATGCGCGCGGCGATTGTCGAGATTGTCGAATTGATTGGCCCAAATCACCCCGGCTTTATGGGTCGCGGCCAGTTTGTCGGCCAGGCGGCCGGAAATTCGCACATAATTGTTGGGGTTTGAATAAGGCATCGCCGGCACCTCGATCAATTGCACACCGGACATGCGCAGCAAGTCCTTCTTCTCCTGCGATTGCGTGACCGGAATGACGATGACCGTCTCAAAGCCCATGGCATTGGCAACCAGCGCAAGGCCGATGCCGGTATTGCCCGCCGTGCCTTCCACAACTATGCCACCCGGTTGCAATTGCCCGCGGGCCACTGCACTTTCAATAATCGATCGCGCGGCGCGATCCTTGACCGAGCCACCCGGGTTCATGAATTCCGCTTTGCCCAAAATTGTGCAGCCTGTCAGTGCGGAAGCGCGGCGCAAATGGATGAGCGGCGTGTTTCCGATCGCTTGAACGACGTCTTTTGAGGCATGCATGGCGGTTCCGCTCCGATATGGACTTTTACAATCTTGTTGCCATTTATAGACACGGGTATGGCTCCCGGCGAAGCAAATTTTACAAAAATGGTTGAACGGTGATCCAATTGGTCACAACTTACGTAATGTCGAATATATGAATGAAAACCGATCGGCATTTGATATCCGCCGTTTGAAAGGTATAAGCATTCGTGGTCAAAGCAGCCAAACCAAGAGAAGTTGAACCATTGACAACCAACCCGTCGCCGAGTTTGCGCACATGAATGAGCCGATCGCCGTTTCACCTGTGGACTCGCTTCTGGCCCAGTATTGTGCGGGCAGCCTGAACCCGGCACTCAATGCGCTGGTCGATGCGCATCTGGAGCTGTCAAACACCAATCATCGCTTCGTTGAGGAACTGGAATCACTCAAGGGTGAAGCTGTGCTGGCGATGCCGCCGGCAGTGATCGCCCACCGCGACGCCAATCTTGCCGCCATATTTGGCCAAGTGCCGGATGCGATCGAGTCTGAACCCGAATGCGCCATTCTTCCGGCCGCCTTGCAGCGTTTTGCCGCCAGCGATTATGCCAGCCTGAAATGGAATATTGTTTTGCCCGGGATTTGGCAGTGCAAGCTGGCCGATGCACCGGGAATGGAAGCGACGCTTTATCGCATTCGCGCCGGTCGGCACATACCCGAGCATCGCCATGAGGGAACAGAAATCACGCTGGTGCTGCGCGGTGCATTTCGTGATGGCGAGGCTTGCTTCCGCCAGGGCGACATTGCTTTCGCCGATAACCGGGGCAACCACAAACCGGTTGCAGAGCCGGGCGAGGATTGCATTTGCTTTGCGGTGATTGATGCGCCCTTGCACTTGACCGGTCCCATCGGACGCTTTCTGGATAAATGGGTAAACCGCAGCCATTGAACCGAAAGTGTCCCGAATGTTTCGAGCCAGTCCCACCCAAGGCATAGCCCTCGTCACTGGCGCCAGCTCCGGCATAGGCCGGGGCGTCGCTCTGGAACTGGCGCGCCGCGGCTACCGCGTCGCCATTCTGGCGCGGCGCGAGGCCGAGTTGCAAAGTCTGGCCAATGAACGCCCCAATGCGTTTTACGTTTATTCCTGCGATGTCACCGACAGGGCATTGGTGCGCGCCACGCTGGCGAAGATTGAGGCGGAGCGAGGGTCGATTGCCCTGGCCTTCCTCAATGTGGGCACTTATTTTGCGGATCGCGAAGCAACGGTCGACGCTGAAACAATCATGTCGACCTTCGAGGTGAATGTCGGCGGCACTGTCAATTGCCTGGCGCCGTTGACCGAGTTCATGTGTTTGCGAAAGGCGGGCCAAATTGCGGTGAATGCATCGGTTGCCGGTTATGGCGGATTGCCGCGATCGCTTGGCTACGGGCCGAGCAAGGCCGCATTGATCAATATGGCGGCGAGCCTGAAACTCACGCTGGCCCCATATAATGTGCGGGTGCAACTCGTCTGTCCCGGTTTCGTCAAAACCCCGCTGACCGATAACAATAAATTTCCGATGCCATTCCTGATGGGCCTGGAGGCGGCGGCCACCCGCATCTGCGACGGTTTTGAGCGCGGCGGCTTCGAGATCGCCTTTCCAAGGCGAATGGCATGGTTGCTGAAGGCGTTGAATGCCCTGCCTTACGCGGCCTATTTTGCAATCGTGGGCGCGCAAACCACCGCCAAGCGCCGGGACTGAGCCAGTCAATCGCGGTGCCAAGATCAGTCTCTGGCGTAAATCACCTGCCGCACGTCAATCATCTCCATGGCAAAGCCGGCCTCGCAATAGCAAAGGTAATATTCCCACATCCGACGGAATTTCTCGTCAAAACCGAGCCCGGAAAGCGACGGCCACGCCGCCAGAAAGCGATCGCGCCAAGTGGCCAGCGTCACGGCATAATCCTTGCCAAATGCACGTTGGTGCACCATGCGCAAGCCGTGACGGCTGCCTTGCTCCTGCAAAATCCGGGCGGTTGGCAACATGCCGCCGGGGAAAATGTAGCGTCGGATGAAATCAATCTCGCGGCGATAACTTTGGAAATTGTCTTCGGCAATCGTGATCGTCTGCACGCCGGCAAGCCCCTGGGGGGTCAGGCGGTCGTGCAATTGCGTGAAATAGGTTGGCCAGAACGCTTCTCCCACAGCCTCCAGCATTTCAATGGAGGCGATGGCATCATATTGCCCGCGCTCGTCGCGATAGTCTTGCAGCTTCAGATTGACCTTTTCACTCAAACCGGCGCGGAAGATCCGCTGTTTGGCAAAATCGAATTGCTCTTGGCTAATGGTCAGGCCCGTGACCTGACAGCCATAGGTTTTGGCGGCAAATTCGGCAAAGCCGCCCCAGCCGCATCCGATTTCCAGCACGTGCTTGTCGCCGCTGAGCCCGATGGATTGCGCCAGTGCCGCATTTTTGGCGGTTTGGGCATGTTCCAGATTGGTTTCATTGCCGGTGAAAAGGGCCGAAGAATAGGTCATGCTCGGGTCGAGCCACGCCGCATAAAACGCATTGCCAAGGTCATAATGGGCGTGAATGTTGCGCCGCGCCCCGGCCTTGGTATTGCGGTTGAGCCAGTGTCGCGCCAATTGCAGCAGGCGGATGATTGGCTTGTCGGCCAACAATTTTCCGAGCACGAATTTGTTGGCGCAGAACATGGCAAGAAAGCTGGTCAGATCCGGCGTATCCCATTCGCCATTGATATAAGCCTCGGCAATGCCAAGTTCGCCGCCCGTGGCAAGGCGGCGGGCAAAGCCAAAATCCCGGATTTGCATTTCTGCCCGTGGCCCCGCACCATTGCCGCCAAACTGCATTTGCACACCATCGGGCATTTGCACGGTGAGGATGCCTTTTTCCAGCATCCCGGCGAAATCCAGGGCTTTTCGCACAGCAAGCGGATATTTGCGCGCGATCTTGGCCAATTCCTGAACGGATAACGGGCCCGGCGCGGCCTGGGTGTTAATTTGCGTTGACGCGACTGTATTACTCATTGCCATCCAACTCCAGCGAGTTCGATAGCGGCGCTTTCGGTCGGGGTTGCAAACGCATCCCCTTCAGCCACAATTTCAAGGCTTCGAAATAAATCGCCGCCACAACTTTCCCTGTCATCAAAGGCAGCCCGAAAAACGCTTTGAGCACATTGAGACTGCTCAATTCCTGCCGCGCGGCGTGAAAGGTTGCAATGAAAATAGGAAGCGCGCCGGAAGTTTCAATAATGCGCACAATCAGCGATTCACCCGGCAAAGTCAGGAAGAACCGGTAGAAAAGGTCCATATCCATGAAGGGCGATACGTAAAACCGTTTCGCGCATGTCTGCTGGATGCCCTCAGCAGTCATCTGGTCTGGTTGTATCGGCAGAATATAGGAATGGCTTTCGCCAAAGGTGTTGCGCACTTCGTGAATGATGGCGACCGGTTGCCCCGCCTTCAGGCAATAGTAAACCGACAACGGGTTGAACACGAAGCCCAGCACGCGCGGGTAGCAAAGCAGTAGCACCTGATCGGGAACGACCTTGGCCGGTGCCAGCATTTCCTGAACCTGCACGAGCAGCGGAACATCCTTGTGCCCGGCATGGTCGCGCGGGTGAAAGGACAAGAGGTTGAACCGGCCGACCGAAAACAGCCGTGAGGCTCGGCCCGCCTCCGGCAACCGCGCTACATCGATCAGCAGGCTGAAGACACGATAGACAAATTTGTGTTTCATCGGCTTCAGGCGCGCATGCATGACCTCCCCACTGTAGAGACTGGCCGCCGGAAAGGGCGCATGCGCGGCCAAGGGCGCGGATAATGCGTTCATGACATGGCCTCCACCATTTGCGGCGCTGTTGCAAACGCGGCGGTATGGGGCACATCTTGGGGGCGGGCAATATGGGCCTGCCAGGGTGGCGAGGCTCCCAGCATGGCCGCAACCTTGAGCCCGGAGGCCATGCCATCCTCATGAAAGCCATGGCCAGTCCATGCGCCGCAAAAGTATATATGATTCTGTCCCTGAATTTCCGGCAGCCGTTGCAAGGCCTGCAATGCCGGCACATCAAATTGCGGGTGCGCATAGGTGTAGTGGCCAAAAATGGTTTCGGCACGCGGCAGAACCGGCGGATTGAGCGTAATGAAAAGCGGGTGGTCAGCATCGATGTTTTGCAGGCGGTTCATCCAGTAGGTCACTGCCACTTTGGCCTTTTCCCGGCCGTCCTCGCGCAGGAAATTCCATGCCGCCCAGGCTTTGGGCCGCTTTGGCATCAGGCGGGTATCGCAATGCAGGTAAACGTCATTGTCGCAGGTGTGCACGGGCCCCAAAATCTCGCGCTCAAGCGCGCTGGCATCTTGCAGCATTGCCAGCGCCTGCGGCGCATGGGTGGCTATAATCACTTTGTCGAAAAATGCGATATTGCCGCGGTCGTCCTGCACTTCAACGCCCCCATCGACACGGCGCACCGCAACGACTTCGGTTGCAAGGCGCAGCGAATTTCCCAACATGGCAGCCATTTTGCGCACATACTGGATGCTGCCACCGCGCACCGTGCGCCACCGCGGCCGCTTCCATTGCAAGAGACAGTGGTTTTCAAAAAAGGCGATGAAACTTTGGGCCGGAAATTCCCGCATGGCCGCGTCGGATGTCGACCATATCGCAGCCCCCATGGGCAGCAGGTAATCCTGCTTGAGTCTGGCTCCAAATCCGTAGCGGGCGAGGTAAGCATCAAGCGTGCCTTCGCCAATCGTGCCATGGGCGAGATCGCGCCGCGCCACCTTCTGAAACCGCCCGATTTCGCGCAGCATGTTGAGGAAAGAGGGCGACAGCAGATTGCGCTTTTGGGCAAAGAGTCCCGACAGCACGCCTTTACCATCGCGCCCGCACCATTCAAACTGCCCCTGATTGGCGCTCACCGAAAAGCTCATGTCGCTGGCTTGCGTCGCCACCTCAGCCCATTTGAAAAATGAGCTCAAATTGGGGTAATTCAACTCATTGTAGACGATGAAACCCGTATCAACGCTGATCGGCAGGCCATGATGCAGGATATCGACGGTCGCGGCATGTCCGCCTGCCACCGGCGACTTTTCGTAAAGCACGATATCGTGGCCTTCTGGCGCAAGTTTGAGGGCGAGGGCGGCAGAATGTCCGGCAATCCCGGATCCGATGACGGCAATTCTCATGAAGGTGGGTTCCTGCACTGGATGGTTGTTGTTGTATCTTCGTCTCTATACGCAGGGCAGAGCGTCTTGGTTCCAATTCCGGGAGGTTATTCTGCTGACGCCGCGTTCAGGGCCTGAAACGCGGCAAGAGCGCGCTGGCGTGCGTGGTCGTGATCGACAATGGGACGCGGATAATTCTCGCCAAGCCGCACCCCGGCGCTTGCCAGGATCGAGGCTGGTGCCAACCAGGGCTGATGCAGGAAACGGGCCGGCAAACCCGCCAGTTCAGGCACGTATCGGGCGATATAGGCCCCGTCGGCGTCAAATTTTTCGCCTTGCAATATCGGGTTGAATATCCGGAAATAGGGGGCGGCATCCGCACCGGAGCCCGCCACCCATTGCCAGGAGGCGGCGTTGCTGGCGCTGTCGGCATCGCACAGCGTGTCCCAGAACCACGCCTCACCCATGCGCCAATCCACCATCAAATGCTTGATCAGGAACGAGGCCGCAATCATCCGCACCCGGTTGTGCATGTAGCCGGTCTGCCATAATTCGCGCATCCCGGCATCGACGATCGGATAGCCGGTCAATCCTCGCTGCCACGCCCGTAGCCCTGCCGCATTCTCGACAAACCGGAATCCGTCAAAGCGGGCCTGAAAGTTTCGGGTCGCAAGATCAGGGTAATAATGCTGCAAATGATAGGAAAATTCTCGCCAGCCCATTTCGGCCAGAAACTTTTCCAAATCCTTTGGCGTGGCGCCGCTGCGCCCGCTTGCAACAGCGTCCTGCGCCGCCTGCCACACAAGTTGCGGGCTTATCTCACCAAAATGCAAATGTGGCGACAAGCGCGAGGTGGCATCCAACCCCGGAAAATCCCGGCCAGTCGCATAGTTTTGCAAATGCTTTTCCAAAAACTGCGCAAGCCGCGCCTTGGCACCAGCTTCGCCCGGCTGGAAACGCACGGCCAACCCTCCCGACCAATCGGGCTGGGTGGGATGCAAGTTCAGGCTTTCCAGGGTCGCCGCAAAGGGCAGGTGCGGGGGCGGCAGATAGGGAATGGCATCCGGCGCTGGCCGGGCAGGGGCTGGCTCGCGCAGCGCGCGTGCACTGCGCCAAAATGGCGTGAACACCTTGTAGGGCTCGCCAGCAAGGCTGCGAACCTCCCATGGCTCGTAGAGCAGGCTGGCGTTGAAACTGCGCACATCCACGCCTGCGGCCTGAAAATTCGCCTTGATCGCCGTATCCTGCGCCTTGCCACCCGCATCATGACGGCGGTTCCAGAAAAGCTGTCGGGCGCCGGTGGTATCGCAAAGGGTGGCAAGCACGTCTTGCGCTGGCCCGCGATATATATGCAGTCGCGCCTTGAACTTGGCCAAGGCATCGTCCAGCGCGCGCAAGGATTGCCCGAGCCACCACCGCGAAGCCCCGCCAATCTGGCGAATCTGGGGGGCCTCATCGTCGTGGATGAAGATGGGCAGCACAGGCCGACCTTGCGCCAAAGCCTCCAGCAGCGCTGGATTGTCCGTTAGCCGCAAATCCTGGCGAAACCATAGAATAACCGGATGGGTCGAGATGTCAGGGTTTGGCAAAGGCGGCATAATATTCCAAGGTTATCACAAGGCTCACATTAAATACCGCGGTCGGGGCAAACGGCAAGCCTCTGGTGAAAAACCTTTGAAGGGGTGCCGGATGACGCATGCCACCCCGTGTAAAACGCCATAGGCACAAACC
This sequence comes from Hyphomicrobiales bacterium, assembly GCA_019075865.1. Taxonomy (GTDB): domain Bacteria; phylum Pseudomonadota; class Alphaproteobacteria; order Rhizobiales; family Beijerinckiaceae; genus REEB77. The sequence goes on from JAGXAN010000004.1 coordinate 151,209, forward strand.
CACTTCAAGCGATGGTTGAGCCAACGCGCGCAACCCGCAAGAACCTAAATATAATTTGTGGTGGATACAGCCAAAGGGCTGGCTCCCCGAGCAGGGCTCGAACCTGCGACAATTCGATTAACAGTCGAATGCTCTACCAGCTGAGCTATCGGGGAATGCGTCAACGAGAATCGTCTATAGCAAGGGTATTCCGGTTTGGAAAGCGCTAAATCGCCTAATCTTAACCTAAAGTCTAATAAATGATTGTATTCCTTTCGCTAGCGGTCAGCCGACTTGACCTTTATCGCTCAAAAGGCAAGTTAGCGCGGTGAATTTTCAAGCAAAAGGCAAACGGAAATGGAAGTCCGGGACAGCAATGGCACCATCCTCAATGAGGGTGACAATGTGCATCTTATCAAAGACTTGAAAGTGAAGGGATCGTCGGTGACCTTGAAACGCGGCACTTTGGTGCGCGGCATTCACCTCACCGATGATGCCGAGGAAATTGAATGTCGGGTCGAAAAAGTCAAAGGGCTGGTTCTGAAAACCTGCTTTTTGAAAAAGGCCTGAGCCCGGACGCCGGCGGCTTGCATCATTAAATCGCCCCATTGCCGCGGCGGGGTCGATCCAGCGCTTGCCGAACCGGCAAATCCTTTGCTATAGAGCACGACGTCAGGCGACCCATGGGTCAGCCGTGGCAATATGGGGTCTCGTGGCGGAATGGTTACGTAGCGGACTGCAAATCCGCGTATCCCGGTTCGATTCCGGGCGAGACCTCCATTTCCAGATAGATTTTGCAGGCTTTTGAATGAGTTTCGCCTCAAACTCGGGCGAGAAGCAGCCGGGTAGTGGTGCGCAAGCCATCTTTGCGGCGAAACAGATAGCGGCGATTGAGGGCATCCGGTTCAAAAATTTCCACATCGCGGAAGCCAAGGGCGCGGACTTGCTCCTGCAACGCCGCCGGATCAAATGCCGAGACCCAGGGCTCCCCAAATTCGGCGGCGCGCTGGCCAATATAATCGGATACGGCGCGCTCAATCGCGCCAAGATTGGCGGCCTTTGCCCTGAAATCAAAGGCAATTGAACTGCCATTGGCGAGGCCCGCCACATAGCCCAGAATCTGCATGATCGCGGTCTCGCTCAGATAGACCGTCACCCCGAGCCATGAAAAGCAAGCCGGAAGCTCTGGTTGAAACCCGGCCGTCAGCAGGCCCTGCGCCAATGTCGAATTTTCGAAATCCACGGGCGCGAAGGTCAGATTTTCGGGCAAGGCAATGCCAGCATCCGCGAGCAATTGCCGCTTCCACGCCTGCGTTGATGGGTGATCCACCTCAAATACACGAAGCGCGGAGCCCACATGCGGATTACGATAGGCAAATGTATCGAGGCCGGCCCCGAGAATCACATATTGGCGCACGCCTGCCGCCACGGCCCGGGCCAGTTCGTCTTCGGCAAATCGGCTTCGCACCACGACCGAGGCGCGCAGCCCGCGTGAAATCGGGTCATTGTGCTGAAATGGGTCCGCCGTTAATTCCGCCGCCAGTTGGCTGCCCAGAATGGGCAGGGCTATTGGGTCGGAAAGCACAATCGGCTCATCGAGCATGGCGTGCACAGCGCGCAGCGCAGCCACCCGCAAGGCGGTGCGACTGGTCTGTCCCGTTCGCACGATATTATCGGGCTGTGTCTGTGTCATGGTTGCTGACTCCGGCTGATTACGGTTTCACCTTTTTGGCAAGCCGCTCATAAGCCTCCTGTACCATCAACCGCCCATATTTGCGCTCAAGCCGGCGAACGGTGAAATGGCCGTGGGCCAGCCGCTGGTAATGATCCGCGAAGGCATAATTCAGCGAGCCCCCGGCGGCAGCGCCAACCAGCGGCACCATTTGCGCCGCAAATTTCTCGCCAACCACTATGCCAAACCGTGCCGAAATCTGCGAAAGAAACCGCACGAGGGCAGGGGCACTTTCATTGATCGCCCCCTTTCGGGCCAGAAATCCGGCTGCCTCGCCCACCGATCCGGCCAACATGCTGCGCACCGCAAAATAGCTGCTCTCCAGCATCGCATTGCTGGCTTCGGCCCTCGCCTTGTCGCCAAGGGCGAACACTTCGATGCAGGCAAGCAGGGCTTCAGGCTGGGTCAGATCCTCGCCCTCGTGGCGGGCAATTTCGGCGATGGCCTTCAACATCAGCGTCGTTGAAACCGGCAGTTCAACCGCAAGTGCGGTAAAACCAAAAGCGCCGCCTGCCACGCCGGACGCCACCGCCATGCGCTTCAGCCGGGTTTTGCGCTTTTGCAGGCGCGCTTCATCGCCGGCCCGGTCAACCACCATCGGCGCCCGGCGCAAGTCGCGGATAGCGGTATGCAAGGCTGCCTGCAGGGCGGCATTGGCTGCGCCATAGGCGATCTTGCTAAAACGGGCCGGTACAAACCGGCCAATCAAGTTGATCTGGCTGCCCACCAGACTGCCAACCTTGGCGATAAATGAATTATGCTCCAGCGCGGTCACGGCTCTGCCAAGATCGGCAAGATCGGCTGCACTCAATTCCTCAATCTCACCCTCAAATATCTGCGAAGTCTGAATGGCCATGACAATAAGCCCTTAAAAACAGGATGCCGGCAAAATAACGCCGCTTCTTTATATGGGGGGCGGATTGCTTTCGCAAAAGGCCTCACAGCAGGCGCGAGTACCATCAAAATGGCGGCGGCCGCCTATCGCGCGGGAGCCGGAAATTCGCAGAAAAATCACCCGTTAACGACTTTTAAGTCGGCCAATTAACCGTGAATTTGCGGCTGCATAAACAATTTCGCCAACTTTTCCAGCAACACCCAGTTAAGGGACTGGCAGCGCATATTGCGAAATATCATTCAATTTCAATTGTTTGACGAAAAATCGATAAAATTTGATGCAATTTATTATACTTGTGTTTTACTTAGGGAATATTTTGCAAAAATTAATGTGATTGCATAAAAAGCCGCATTTTTACTTTGAAACACTTCAATTCAGCTTTGGCATTGTCGACCTATTGCAGGAGACAACGCCGTGTTCAAATCGCTTTTCAAAGTTCTTACCCTCAGCTCGTTGCTGGCCATTGGTTCGCTTGGGTTCATCGCCCCGTCGAATGCCGCCAATGTGCAAATTGCCTATGAAGCCACGCAGGGCCAAACCAGCGTGCCTTATGGGTGGGTGGATTTTTGTGCACGTTATGATGGCGAATGCGCAAACAACGCGCTGGCACCACAGGCCATTCATTTCAGCGCTGATAACTTCAAGGAAATCGCCCGCATCAATCATTTCGTCAACAAGGCGATTGATCCGGTTTCTGACTGGGATCATTGGCACAAGGTTGACCAATGGGACATACCCACCGACGGCAAGGGCGATTGCGAGGATTATGCTTTGCTCAAGCGCCAGATCTTGATGCGTGAAGGCTTTCCGCGTCAGGCATTGCTGATGACGGTTGTGCGCGATCAGCAGAATGAAGGCCACGCCATCCTCACCGTTCACACCGATCGCGGTGACTATGTGCTCGACAATTTGAGCAATGGCGTCAAGCTCTGGACCTCGACCGGTTATCGCTTCGTCAAGCGCCAGTCGCAGTCCAACCCCAATGTCTGGGAGTCAATTGGCGCACCGGCAACCGAACTGGCCACCGCCGCCAACTGAAATTTACATGAAGTTCAACCAGGCAATGGCCGTGAACCCGAATATCGCGCAATAATAAGCGAAGGGGTTGAGCGCGCCATTGTCATGACTTTTGAAGTAGCGCATCAAAAATACCGTGCTGCCATAAGCAAATACACCCGACACAGCAAAAGCCATGACGGCCAGCCAGCCAAACTCGTGATGGTCGAGTTTGGGAATTTGGTGGCCGGCCGCGCCAAAAATGATGGGCGTCGCCATCAGGAAGGCAAAGCGCGCCGCATCTGAATGTTTCATGCCAACGATAATGCCGCCCAGCACGGTGACGCCGGAGCGCGAAATGCCCGGGATTAGCGCCGTTGCCTGCGCAAAGCCGATCGCCAACGCCCCCTCCCAAGTCAATTCATCGAGGGATATCGAGCCATCTTCGCGGCGCATCCGCTCCCCAACCAGCAGGATAATCCCGTTCACAATCAAAAATATCGCAGCGAGCATGGGGGTGCTGAATGCCTGGCGCAAAATTTTCTCGAACAGGAACCCGATGACGGCCGCCGGAACCGTGGCAACGATCAGAAGCAGGAACAAACGCCGGTCCAGAAAGGTGCGATCGCCATTTCTGCCGACGATGGATTTGGCAAAATCAAACCAGTCTCGCCAGAAATAGGCCAGCAGGGCTACCGCCGTGCCCAGGTGCATTGTCACCACCAGCGGGAGGAAGTTGCTGGATTTTTCGATTTCCCCCCAGCCAAGCATCGCCGGCAGAACCACCGTGTGCCCCAGTGAGCTGATGGGAAACAACTCCGTTACGCCCTGCAAAATGGAGATGATCAAAGCTTGAAATACGGTCATAACGGCTCCGGCCAAATTGAAAATTGCGAATCAAATTAGGGTTGCCAAGACGTTGTGACGCGGGCGCGTAAGCTTGTAAAGGCACGCAGGCATCAGCCGTGCTCACCAGAGCATGGCCAGAAATGGCCAAAATTTTGCAATTTCCGGCTGTTTTGGCCCGCTTTTCCCGTTCATATTGCATTCATTGGCGCGGCGCTACACATTCACCTAATGGATTTTGATCAGGAGGGCCGAGGTATTTGACCTTGGTCGGTTTTTACAACATTCTTTGCGCGGAACAGGATATTGGCAGGAGCTGGGTCCATCCGCATTTTTTGGAGTATCCAACATGTTTAAACACGTTACGAAAATTGCTTTCTCTGGCGCGCTCTTGATCGCGGCGTCGAGCATGGTTTCGACGGCATCGGCCGCATCGGTGATGCAGCAGTGCAGCGCCAAATATCAGGCGGCAAAGAGTGCAAATGCACTCGGCGGCGCAACTTGGCGCACCTTCCTTGCGCAGTGCCGCAAGGATGTTTCGGCAACTCCGGCTGCTGCCCCGGTCGCAGCACCTGCGGCGGCACCTGTTGCGGCACCGGCGCCCAAGCCTTTGATCCCGATTTTTGCACCCAAGGCCGCTCCGGCCCCCGCACCGGCTCCTGTTGCCGGCGCCAAGCCAGTCACGCCTGGCCGCGCTGCCGAAACTTCGCGCATCCGCGCTTGCGGCGCGCAGTGGAAAGCCAACAAGGCACAGTTGGTTGCAGCTACTCCCGGCCTGACCTGGCCGAAATATTGGAGCGCCTGCAACAAGCAGATGAAGGCAGCCGGCCAATAATGGCAGCCTGAACTTCGCATAAAACTGAAAAAGCCCGGAGTTTCGCTCCGGGCTTTTTTATTGCTTTATGCGCAGACCTTAGTGGCCGATATAAGCGTAGGCTGAAACTACGACCCCCACGACGGTCATCGCGATGGACAGCAGCCATGGCCAGCGTGACCCCTTGGTAATGATGGCAATGGTCGCCACCGCAATGGCGACATGCAGCAAAGTGACGCCCGCGGTCAAAATATGGTGACGCTCTTCGTGGCGATCGGCCTGTTCGAGCTTTTCATCCCGCTTTTTTTCCAGCTCTTTGGCCTCATCAACCAGCTTCTTGCCATCCCCATCATATTTTTTGGCATTGGCTGTATATTCAGCCGCCTTGGCACCACCGGCATCTGCGGCGATTTCGTACATTTTTTGTTTCACCGCCTTGGCCTGATAATAGGCGTAAACATCCGAGGCTTTTGTCTGGGCAAGCACGGCTTCGTTTTTCTCATTGATCGCCTTGCCGCTTTCCACGGTCTCAAGGCTGCCAACCGTTGCCGCAATTACCGCGATGATCGCGATCGTAACCGATACGGTTGTAATGAAAGAATTTCCCTCATGCGCGGCATGTTCGGCGTGTTCTGCGTGCTCGAGATGCTCGCTCGTCTGGTCTTCCATAAAAAATCTCCTGAAATGAACCTTTTGACGATAGTGACTGTTGTCGAAAGCGTCAAATTTTGTCCATCAGCACGGAAAGCCGCCATAGACAAACCCTACCAATCAATTTTATATGCCATGCCATAGCTGGCCTTCATTTTCGGGGGCTTCGAATTGGCGGATCCAATGATGAACCTGCAAACTGATTCCAAATCGTCCACACCCTCATGGCTGGCGGCTCGGCATGCCATGGTAGACGGTCAAATCCGCACGTTTGATGTCACCAATCACCCGGTGCTGGATCGCTTTTACGAAGTGCCACGGGAGCTTTTCGTCGATGATAAATTGGTGACGCTCGCCTATAGCGACGGGCCGCTGACGCTGGCTGGCACCCCGCCGCGCCAATTGCTGCCACCGATGGTGCTCGCCCGTATGATGGAAGCCGCGCAGATAAAGCCGGGGGATCGCGTGCTGGATGTGGGCGGAGGCAATGGCTATTCGGCGGCGATTCTATCCGGACTTGCGGCGAAAGTGGTGGCGCTGGAAAGCAGCCCCGAGCGCTGCGACCTCGCAAGGAAGGCGTTGCAGGCAGCAGGCATATCCAATGTCGAATGTGTCAGCGGCGCGCTGGTGGAGGGTTATGTCAAAGGCGGCCGTTACGATGTGATTCTGTTGAACGGCGCTTACGGGGCAGAACCGGCCAAACTTCTTGGCCAATTGGCGCAGGGCGGCCGTCTGGTGGCCATTCACGACAATGGCAGCAGCGGCAGTTCCGCCATTCTGCTGCAAAACAACGAACACATTATCGGGCAGCGACTTTTGTTCAATGCAAAGGCACCTGTACTCGAAGGCTTTGCGAACGCTCCGGCTTTCGTGTTTTGAAGCGGGCGTGCTGACAAAACCGTCTGCGCCAAAGACGTGTCCTTCCACTGTTGCAAAAAGGTGGCACTTGCTGGCAAAAGTTGAATGGCCGTCGCAATCCCCGCGCCGCACCGGATGTGGCGTGGTAATATATTCTTAAGTTTTAATGTGAGGCGCACCATTTGATTCGAGCGATCAAGCATGGCCGTCTTGGCATTCTCAGATTGTAATGTATGCCAAAAGCCACTGTTTCCATGCGTTTCAGTGCGTTTTTGAACAGGGTAAATTCGTATGAAAATCACCAGCGCAACCGCAATTCTGCTCTCCTTGATCGGAACCACGGTCCTGAACGCGCCCTATGTGGCGAGTGCCAAGGCTGAGACTATCGCCAGCGCTTTGGCCCGGGCCTATATGAACAACCCCGATTTGAATTCGCAACGCGCTGCGGTTCGTGGGGCGGATGAAGAAATCCCCCGTGCCAAATCAGGCTATCGCCCCACCATCGCCGCCACCGCAAGCGCCGGCTATCAGGACAATCAGGTTCGCGCGCTGCCATCGTCCAATACGACACACAACACCACCCATCCGCGCTCGGTCGGGCTCAGCGTTACCGAGACGCTCTGGAATGGCAACCGCACGGAAAATTCCGTCACGCAGGCCGAATCCAAGATGCTGGGCGCGCGCGAGACGATGCGCAGCACCGAGCAGAGCGTGCTTTCAGACGCCTCGACCTATTATATGAATGTGCTGCGCGATACCGCCATTCTCAATCTGAACAAGCGCAACATCACGGTTTTGCAGCAGCAATTGCAGCAAACGCAGGACCGCTTCAAAGTGGGGGAGGTGACGCAGACCGACGTCGCCCAATCGCAGGCCAATCTGGCGCAGGCCCGCACAGGCTTTTTCGCGGCGCAGGCCAATCTCGAAGCGAGCATTGCCAATTTCCATCAGGTCATCGGCGTGCAACCCACCCGCCTCGAACCGGCGCGCCCGCTGGATAACCTGATTCCAAAAAGCCTCACCCAGGCCATCGAGATTGGCCAGTCGCAAAACCCCGCAATCCGCGCCCTGTTGCATGCGGTTGAAGCGGCGCAATTGCAGGTCAATATTGACGAAGCCGAGCTTTATCCAACTGTGGGCGTGTCCGGCAACGTCAGCCACCAATGGGACTTCCAGACCAACCCCAATTCCAACCTCAACACGGCCTCTGTGATTGGCCAGATAACCATTCCGATTTACGGCGGCGGCGAAGTTTATGCCCGCACCCGCGAAGCCAAGGAACTGGTGGCACAAAATCGGCTGCAGGTGGATTTGCAGCGCGCCAAAGTGCGTGCGGCCGTCGTCACCGCCTGGGGGCAGGTGCAAAGCTCGCGGCAAGCCATTTCGTCCTCGCAGGCAACCGTGAAAGCCGCTGAAATCGCCCTTCGTGGCGTGCGCGAGGAGGCCAAGGTGGGCCAGCGCACCACACTGGACGTGCTCAACGCCCAGCAAACATTGCTCAACGCCCGCGTGACGCTGGTTTCCTCCCAGCGCGACCGTGTGGTTGCCACCTATGCCTTGATGTCGGCGATTGGCAAATTGTCGGCAACCAACCTGCATCTGGCGGTCAACCATTATAATCCGAACGTGCATTACGAGCAGGTCAAGGACAAATGGATCGGGCTTCGCACCCCGGACGGGCAATAGGGCGCAATTGTCCACACCGATTGTTGCCTGAGACTTGAAGCCACGGTGAACTAGGCTCTATGATGGCCCGATGGATTATATTCGGTAAGGGATTATTTGCCCGGCGCTGGATGAAAAGCCCTAAGTGGGGCGTGATCGTTCGTTTGAGAGACAAGGCCTGGTTTCCATGAGTTCCGCTAGTAACCCCGTTAGCCAGCCAGGTGTCAGCGCATTGGATGTCGAGCGTCGGGAGCTTCGCACGCAGGAGCAAAAGGCGCACGAACCTTCAATGGAGGAAATTCTGGCGTCGATCCGCCGCATCATTGCGGATGACAAAGCCTTGCCCATCGCCCGCAAGGGCGCGACCAGCCTGTTGTCCGAGAAGGCCCAGCATCTGGCGGCCATGCAAAATCTCGCGCACGCGGGGACAGACAAGGCTTCCACCGATTCCAAAACCGAACTGTTGACGCCTGCGCCGGGCATTGCGTCGCCGCAAATCCTGTCGCCATCCTCGCATTCCTTGTCGGTTCCTGCCCAACCGGTTCCTGCCCAACCGGTTCCTGCCCACCCGGTTCCGGCATCCGAACCAGCGGCGCTTGCTTCCCCGGTCCCCGAAACAATATCGGCGGCCATTGAACCGCCGGCTTCAGAATTTCCCGCATTGGCACCGGCAATGCCCGAATCGCAGCCCGGCATTACCGGCGAGCATCGGGTGCCAGTCCACGACGAGGCGTTCCAGTTCGAGAGCGAGGAAAGCGACGCCATTTTTGATCTGGCGCAGATGCCGCAATTGCGCGCCGTCCAGACCCCGCGTGTCCCGACCGGGGCTGATACAGCCGCCGCCTTGGGCCTGAACGCTATTTTGCAGGGCGGCGAGCAAGCCTTCGCGCCCAACGCGCTGGCCAATGCCGCCCCTTCAACCGGTGGCGAGCCATTGGCATCGCCCTTCACCGACGCGTCTGTGGCCTCCTCCTTCGACGCGCTTTCCAAGTCGATGATGCTGAACAACAAGACCCTGATCGAAGATTTGACCCGGGAAATGCTGCGCCCCATGCTGAAATCATGGCTCGATGACAACCTCCCCGTTATGGTCGAACGCCTCGTGCGCGCCGAAATCGAGCGTGTTGCACGCGGGGGTCGGGGGTAAATTCAGGCATAGGTGAGCTTTGCGCGGCGACGCATGTCTATCGCAGGTGACACCCGCCTCACATAGCCCTTACAGCCATAACCTCGATCGACGATTGCGGAATTTGCAGGTGCGGGTGGCCCTCGAAGGCTTTTGCCGCCGCTTCCAGCGATTCGGCCTCGATGAATGAATAGAGCATGATGTCATTTTTGGTGTCCGCGACGCCAGCCGTGGTCACCCGTTTGGTTTGCCCGCCGGCTTCGGAGCCAAGGATCATTTTGGCATGATCGCCCATCCACTTGCCCCATGCCGCTTGCATTTTAAGCTCCTCGGCTTTGCGGTATTCCGGGTCAGTCTTGCCCCAAGCCTCGATCACGGAAGCCGGGGCGAGATAAAGGGCGATGAATTTTTGTTTGGCTCTGTCGGTCATGGGTTTTCCTTTCCTTTGATTTTGCGCATGATTCAAAGGCTTTACCGGATAACGCTTTCCAGTTTGGCGATGTCGATGCGTTTCATCGACATCATTGCCTCAAAGGCCATTTTGGCGCGCACAGGATCGGCGCTGGCGACGAGGCGCATGAGTTGCACCGGCACGATCTGCCAGGACAGGCCAAACCTGTCTTTCACCCAGCCGCATTGCTCGGCCTGCGGAACCGCTGATAGCGCATCGCTAAGCCGGTCAACCTCAGCCTGCGTGTTGACGGGAATCTGAAATGACACAGCTTCGCTGAAGGGGAAGTGCGGCCCCCCATTGAGGCCGACGAACGATCGGCCCATCAGGGTGAATTCGACGAGGAGCACAGCGCCCGCATGCCCGGCCGGATAATCACCGGGCGCGTGCTGAATCCTGTCAATATGGCTATCGGGAAACAGCGACACATAGAAGTGGGCAGCCTCTTCAGCATTGCCATTGAACCATAGGCAGGGTGTGATCGTGTTCATGGTGACGCCTCCAATGGCGTGGTGTTGCTCGGTGCAAGACAGGTAAACCCACGAAAGCGGCGCAAATGCGATAAACCCTGAAGCGCAACCACGCGCGCCAGCATGTTACGCCAGCCTAACACGCAAATGGCCCCGCATGAAATCTTGACTAAAGCGCTCCGCTTGGGCTTTGTAGCGCAAACTTTTGCGCGCATCCCTACAGGACTTTTATCATGATGGAAAAAACATTTGATCCCGCCGCCGTTGAGGCGCGCATTGCGGCGGCTTGGGAGCAATCGGAGGCGTTCAAGGCCGGGCGGCCGGAGCGGGCAGGGGCGGAGCCCTTTACCATTGTCATCCCGCCGCCCAATGTCACCGGTAATCTGCACATGGGCCATGCGCTCAACAACACCTTGCAGGATATTTTGTGCCGCTTTGAGCGGATGCGCGGCAAGGACGTGCTCTGGCAACCGGGCACCGACCATGCTGGCATCGCCACGCAAATGGTGGTGGAGCGGCAATTGGCCGAGCGCGGCGAGAAGGATCGCCGCACGCTGGGGCGCGAGGCCTTTCTGGAAAAGATTTGGGCTTGGAAGGAAGAGAGCGGCGGCGCGATCATCAACCAGTTGAAGCGCCTCGGTGCCTCCTGCGATTGGTCGCGCGAACGCTTCACCATGGGCAACCGCGCCGATGGCGAGAAAGGCCAGATGCAGCGCGCCGTGGCCAAAGTGTTTGTGCAATTGCATAAAGAGGGCCTGATCTACCGCGATAAAAGGTTGGTCAATTGGGACCCCCATTTCCAAACCGCAATTTCCGATCTGGAAGTGGTGCAGGTCGAGTGCAAAGGCTCGTTCAAATGGACGCGCGGCGAGGTCGATAAGGATGGTGCCGAGGTGCCATTCAATCCCGCCGCTTTGAAAAAGGTTTTAGACAAAAGCCCGAACGGGCATTTGTATTATTTCAACTATCCGCTGGAAGGCGTCGCCTATAACCCTGATGACGCTTCCACTTTCATTCAGGTCGCCACCACGCGGCCCGAAACCATGCTCGGTGACAGCGGCGTCGCCGTGCATCCCGAAAATGAGAAGTTGAAGCATCTGATTGGCCGCAACGTCGTGCTGCCACTGGTTGGCCGGGTGATTCCGATTGTTGGCGATGATTACGCCGACCCCGAAAAAGGCACCGGCGCGGTGAAGATCACCCCCGCGCATGATTTCAACGATTTTGAGGTCGGCAAGCGGCGCAGGTTGGCGCAGATCAATGTGCTGGATCGGCAGGCGCGGATTACGCTAAATTTCAATGAGGCCGAAACCGGAAACATGCACTCTGGGGGTTTTGACAGCCTGAACGAAATGGGTCGCTTCACTGCACGCTCGGCCATTGTCGAAATGATGGCCGCCAAAGGCTTTCTCGCCAAAATCGAGCCACACAGCCACATGGTCCCACATGGCGACCGCTCAAACGTTGTGATCGAGCCTTATCTCACCGATCAATGGTATGTCGATGCCAAGACCATGGCGCAACCGGCCCTAAAAGCCGTGATCGACGGCCAGACCGGTTTCATCCCGAAAAACTGGGAGAAAACCTATTTTGAATGGCTGAACAACATCCAGCCCTGGTGCATCTCCCGCCAGCTTTGGTGGGGGCATCAGATTCCGGTTTGGTATGGCATGGCTGTAGATGAGCACGGCAACCGAACTGCTGAGCAAATGCAATTTGTTGCAGAAACTGAAGCTGAGGCGATTGCCTTGGCGCAAAAATACTACGGCAAAAATGTCAAGATCGAGCACGACTGGATGACGCTGCGTGCGGAAGAATACACCGATCACGAAAGCATCTTCCGCGACCCTGACGTGCTCGACACCTGGTTCTCCTCCGCGCTCTGGCCCTTTTCCACGCTCGGCTGGCCGGATAACACCCCCGAAGTCGCCCGCTATTACCCTACCTCCACGCTGGTCACCGGCTTTGACATTATCTTCTTCTGGGTTGCCCGGATGATGATGATGGGGATGCATTTTATGGGTGAGGTGCCCTTCAAGGACATCTACATCCACGCCCTTGTGCGCGATGAGAAGGGTGCGAAAATGTCCAAATCCAAGGGCAATGTCATCGACCCGCTCGCCCTCATCGATCAATATGGGGCCGATGCTTTGCGCTTCACCCTTTGCGCCATGGCAGCGCAAGGCCGCGACATCAAGCTCGCCACCTCGCGGGTGGAAGGCTATCGCAATTTTGCCACCAAACTCTGGAACGCCGCGCGCTTTGCCGAGATGAACGGGGCCCTGCTATGCCCCGCCGATTTTGACCCCCACCAAGCCCGCGAAATTCTCAACCAATGGGCAATTGCCGAGCTCGCGCGGACCCGTAACGAAATCACGCAAGCGATTCTAACCTATCGGTTTAATGATGCCGCCAGCAGCGCTTACCAGTTCGTTTGGGGCGTGTTCTGCGACTGGTATGTGGAATTGGCCAAACCGATTCTGCAAGGCCCCGAAAGCCCGGCAAAGGCTGAAACCCGCGCCGCCAACGCCTTCTTGCTGCGCGAAACCCTGAAGCTTTTGCACCCGTTCATGCCCTTCATCACCGAGGAACTCTGGGCCGCGGTTCAGGCGGGCGCATCCAATGCCGCGCCAAAAGTGCTGGCTCTGGTGGAATGGCCCGATTATCAAGGCCTTGAAAATCGCGACGCCGAAGCTGAAGTCGGTTGGCTGGTGGATATGATCAGCGAAATCCGCTCGGTGCGCAATGAAATGAGCGTGCCGGGTGCTTTGCAAATCCCGCTGGTGCTGGTGGCTGTCGATGCCGCCACTTTGGCCCGCGCGCAAAAGTGGAATGAGACCCTCTGCCGCCTCGCGCGCCTCAGCGGTATCAGCTTTGCCGATGCCGCCCCGCGCAGCGCGGCGCAATTGCTGGTGCGCGGCACGGTGGCGGCACTGCCACTGGAGGGGATTATTGATCTGGGTGCCGAAGCGGCGCGCCTGAACAAAGAGATTGCCAAGCTGCAATCGGATATTGCCAAGACCGAAGCCAAACTCGCCAATGCTGATTTCATCAAGCGCGCCCCGCCCGAAATCGTTGAGGAAAACCGCGAACGCGTGGAGGAATGGAGCGCTTCGGTGCAAAAGATGCAAACCGCACTGGCCCGTTTGGCGTGAGACCAATCGGCTCAGCCTAGCTGGTGACGATCAAATAGATGTTGGTGGCGGTGATCGCAGCGGCGATTATCGCTGCCACAAGCGTTGTCAGGCGCGGGGCCACGAAATCGCCCATGCGTTTGCGCGATGCCGTCAGCCATACCAGCGGCACCAGGGCAAATGGCAAAGTCAGACCGAGAATGACCTGGCTGAACACCAGCAATTGACCGGTCGCGGCCTCGCCATACCAAAGCGCCACGAAAACCGCCGGTGTCACGGCGATGCCCCGGGTGATAATGCGGCGCACAGCCGGGTTCAACCGGATGCGGATAAACCCCTCCATCACGATTTGGCCGGCAAGGGTCGCGGTTAGGGTTGAATTGATGCCGCAGGCGATCAGCGAAATAGCAAAAAGCCACGCCGCCCATTGGCTGCCCAAAAGCGGCGCGATCAGCCGGTAAGCCTCCTGCAATTCCACCACATTGGTGCGGCCATGCGCATGAAAAGCACTGGACGCCAGCACCAGAATGGCACCATTGACCAGTAGCGCCACGCATAGCGCCATGGCCGAATCCCACAAGGAAAAGCGCAGCGCCTGGCGTTTGGACGCGTCATCCGTGCCGATCTGCCGCGTGCGCACCAATCCGGAATGCAGGAAAAAATTATGGGGCATGACCGTCGCCCCGATAATGCTGATCGCCAGATACAACATTTGTGAATTATGAAAAATCTCGGCATGTGGCACGAGCCCGCTCGCCACATCGTGCCAATCTGGCTTTGACAGGTAGAGTTCAGCGGCGAAGGCCCCGGCGATCATCACCAGCAAAGCGCCCACGAATGCTTCCAGCTTGCGAAAACCAAATCGTTGGAACGCGAAAATCAGCACCACATCGCCAATGGTGATCAAAACCGCCACAACCATCGGAATGCCCAGCAGCAGTTGCAACCCGATCGCGGTGCCAATCACCTCGGCAAGATCCGTGGAAATGATGGCGATCTCCATCAGCAGCCACAATGCAATATTCAGGATGCGGGGCAGGGCGGCACGGCACGCCTGCGCCAGATCCTGCTGCATGCCAATCGCCAGTCGCACCGACAATGCCTGCAGCAAAATGGCCATCAGCGAGGAAAGCACAACCATATACAGAAGCGCGTTGCCAAACTGCGAACCCGCGCCAAGCGAAGTCGCCCAGTTGCCGGGGTCCATGTATCCGGTGGCAACCAGATATCCCGGCCCGACCAAAGCCATAAAACGGCGCAAGCGGCTTCCCTTGACCGCAATACCATTGCTACCCGTCAGATTGGTGGCTTCCGGCGCGTTGGCCCAATTCCCGGGCAGCAACGGCGAGGGTCGGTTAAATGGCATGGAACTCCCGTTCAGCCTGGCACTGAATCAGTTGTTGAGCCATGCCGCACGCCAGCGTTTTAGAGGCATTTTTTGAGACCGGCAATGGCATTGATACGGGGACATGAATGTCTTGTCGTGGTGCATAATCATTCACGGCGCGGCGGCTTTTCCTTTCGAGAGGGTTACAGCCCCTGTAAAACTGTTGCAAGCGCGCCACAGCGGCACATGATTCCAGCATTCGCGCGCCTCCGGAGCGAAAAAGCCGCTTTTCAGCCATAAATTTCGCGCGGAAAAGGAATTGTATCAGGAAGTTGCTCACGGATTCTTCAGGGCCTTCAGGCATCGTTCATATTGGCATTTTGGTTCGGCACACAAACAAGGCTTTTCATTTATGCAATCGCGCGTTTTCGACAAGAAAAAGCTTCCCAGCCGATATGTCACCGAAGGTCCGGCGCGCGCGCCCCATAGGTCTTATCTCTATGCGATGGGCTTGACCCGCGAACAAATTCACCAGCCTCTGGTTGGGGTTGCCTCCAGCTGGAACGAAGCCGCGCCTTGTAATATATCGTTGATGCGTCAGGCGCAGGCAGTAAAGCGCGGCGTTGTCGCCGCCGGGGGCACACCGCGCGAATTTTGCACCATCACCGTCACGGACGGCATTGCCATGGGCCATCAGGGCATGAAGTCCTCGCTGGTGTCGCGGGAAGTCATCGCCGATTCGGTGGAATTGACCATGCGCGGCCATTGCTATGATGCGCTGGTGGGTCTTGCCGGTTGCGACAAGGCGCTGCCGGGCATGATGATGGCCATGGTGCGTCTGAATGTGCCATCCGTGTTCATTTATGGCGGATCGATCCTGCCCGGTTCCTTCCGCGGCCAGCAGGTGACGGTGCAGGATTTGTTTGAAGCCGTCGGCAAGCATTCGGTCGGCGACATGAGCAGCGAAGACCTTGACGAGTTGGAAAGCGTTGCCTGCCCATCAGCGGGGGCCTGCGGTGCCCAATTTACCGCCAATACCATGGCGACCGTCTCGGAAGCCATCGGCCTAGCCTTGCCCTATTCGGCCGGCGCGCCGGCACCCTACGAAATCCGCGACCGGTTTTGCATGACCGCTGGCGAAATGGTGATGGAACTCATCGCCAAAAACATTCGCCCGCGCGACATTGTCACGCGCAAGGCGCTGGAGAATGCGGCCACCGTTGTCGCGGCCTCGGGCGGCTCAACCAATGCCGCGCTGCACCTGCCTGCCATTGCCCATGAATGTGGCATCAAATTCGACCTGTTCGACGTCGCCGAGATTTTCAAACGCACCCCCTACATTGCCGATTTGAAGCCGGGTGGACGCTATGTCGCCAAGGATATGTTTGAAGTCGGGGGCATTCCGCTGCTGATGAAAACGCTGCTCGATCACGGCTTCCTACACGGTGATTGCATGACGGTCACGGGCCGCACAATGGCTGAAAACATGGAGCATGTGAAATGGAATGGCGATCAGGATGTGGTGCGCCCCGCCAATAAGCCACTCAGCCCCAATGGCGGTGTGGTGGGCTTGCGCGGCAATCTGGCACCAGAGGGGGCTATTGTGAAGGTCGCGGGCATGGCGACCGAGAAACTGAAATTTTCCGGTCCCGCCCGATGCTTTGACAATGAAGAAGACTGTTTCGAATGCGTCCGCAAGAAGGCCTATAATGAGGGTGACGTGTTCGTCATTCGGTATGAAGGCCCGCGCGGTGGCCCAGGAATGCGTGAAATGCTATCGACCACAGCCGCGCTTTACGGGCAGGGCATGGGCGATAAGGTAGCCCTGATCACCGACGGCCGCTTTTCGGGTGCGACCCGTGGCTTCTGCGTCGGCCATGTCGGCCCGGAAGCGGCGATGGGCGGGCCCATTGCGATGCTTCGCGACGGCGACATCATTGATTTGGACGCAATTGCAGGAACCATGAACGTGCGCCTCAGCGAGGCTGAATTGGCCGCACGTGCCAAGGATTGGAAGCCGCGCACGACCGATCACGGTTCGGGTGCTTTATGGAAATACGCGCAAACCGTCGGTTCCGCGATGCAAGGGGCCGTCACCCATCCGGGTCAGGCTGGAGAGACCCATGTCTTCGCTGACATTTAATCGTTTGCTGAAAATAGCTTGTGTGGCTCTGGCCTGTCAGGGTTTTGCCCCGGCATATGCGCTGGATGGCAGCAAGACGCCGGCGATGCGGCCATTGGCTCCGCGTCACTTCAAGAATATTGAAGATGCGCTGCGGCAAGGGCTGGAAGCCGATCAGGCGGGCGACGTTCCCTCCACGCTTCAGGCGCTGGAATATGCTGCTGCCGGGGGCCAGTCTCTGGCGCGCTGGAAGCTGGCGCGTATGTATGAGGATGGCACCGGCGTCGCCCACAATGATCTGAAGGCTTATAAATATTATAGCTCAATCGTTGCCGATTATGATCCGAGCGATCCGGACCGACGCGACCGCGCAGTGGTCTCCAGTGCATTTGTCGCCATGGGCACCTATGCGCTCAAGGGTATTCCCAACACGCGGGTTGTTCCCGACCCGGGGCGGGCGATGCAGATGTTCCAGGTCGCCGCTACCGAATTTCGCAACGCCGAGGCCCAATACGAATTGGCACGCATGTTCATGGATGGCTTGGCCACGCACAAGGATCTGCGCCAGGCTGCCGGCTGGTTGCAATTGGCCGCCGAGAAAAACCATTGTCAGGCGCAGGCGTTGCTGGGCCGTTTGTTGTTCAATGGCGGTGATGGCATTCCCCGCCAGCGCGCTCGCGGCCTGATGTGGCTTTCGCTGGCCGAGGCCAATGCCAAAGCCCAGCCGCAGGACGAATGGATCGGCACATTGTATCAACAGGCGATGACCGCTGCGGATGACGATGATCGGCAAGCGGCCAAATTCTACCTTGCCGCCCGCCAGAAGAAATAGGCCAACGCCCCAATTTGCCGTGTTGGGCCGAAGTTAACGCAGATCGATGCGCACCGGCACATGGTCCGACGGTTTCTCCAATGCCCGCAGGCTTTTGTCGATGGCAACGGCCTCGAGGCAGTCGGCGGCTTGCGGGGACAGCAGCAGGTGGTCGATGCGAATGCCATTGTTGCGCTGGAATGCGCCCGCCTGGTAATCCCAGAAAGTATAGAGCTTGTCGGCGTCCGAGCATGCGCGCAAGGCATCGGTGAAGCCCAGATGCAATAACTCAGCAAATCTGGCTCGTGTCTGCGGCAGAAACAGCGCGTCATTCTCCCAGGCTTTGGGGTCAAACGCATCGGCGGCTGCCGGAATCACATTGTAATCGCCCGCCAGCACCAGTTTTTCTTCCAGCAGCAATAAACTGCGAGCATAGGCGATCAAGCGATCCATCCACGCCAGCTTGTAGCTGTATTTTTCGGTGCCGACCGGGTTGCCGTTGGGCAGGTAAAGGCAGCCGACCCGCACGATGGTCTGGCCGTCCGGTATGATGGCCTCAATATAGCGGCTTTGCGTATCCGTATCGTCGCCCGGCAGGCCGCGCGTCACTTCAAATGGCCGATTGGCCAGAATGGCGACGCCGTTGAAGCCCTTCTGACCATGCACCGCGCAATTATAGCCCAAGGCCTCGATTTCGGCGGAAGGAAACTGTTCATCCACGCATTTCAGCTCTTGCAGGCACATCACATCCGGCTTCTCGCTCTGCAAATAGCTGAGCAAATGGCCCTCGCGCTGGCGAACCGAATTGACGTTCCAGGTGGCAATGCGCAAATTTCTCTCCCCTTATGCGGTCATTCGATACGATATTGCGGCCTGCATCAACCCCAGCGGCGTTGTCCCCACATCCATTGACCGGGATTGTCGCGGATATAGGCTTCAAACCGGTTATGGATCGCCTGCGTCATCGCTTTTATGTCCGCCTCGCGATCATCGCTACGAACCGCCTCAATCGCCTCCGCATGCACGGTAAATCGAACCCCCTTGTCGCGGCGTATGGCCACCACAAACAATGGCAAGTTCATTTGCAGAGCCATCATCGCGGGAAACGGCGACGTGGGGGCGGGCGTTCCAAAAAAGTTGATTTCAATCCCGCTGAATACCGGCAGATCGGTCATGATGCAGGCGGTGCCCCCTTTGCGGGCATAACGCATCATCTTGCGCACGCTATTGTCCTCTTTCGACCAAAGCCCGCCGCGATAGAGGATCGAGCGCTGCTTGAGCACATAGGCGTCCACCAATGGATTGTGTATCGCCTGATATATGCCGGCGGCTTCCACATTCACCCGCAACAGCACGGAGGCGGTTATTTCCCAATTGGCCATATGAGCCAGACAAAACACAGCCCCGCTCTGTAATTGTTGAATTTGGGTCAGGATACCAGGTTGAGCGACAGTGACGCGGTCACTAAGCACCAGTTTGCGAAACTGAAAGCTTTCCGCAAAAGTGCGGCCGAGATTATCCCAGCTTTCGAGCAGAATTTTTTCGCGTGCCGCAGGGTCCATCTCGGGATAGGCCCGGGCAATATTGGCTCTCGCCCGCAAATGGCGGTGCGTTCTGGGAGCGATGGTTCGCCAGATGAAGCCGCTGAGTGCGGAGCCCCATTCAATGGGTAGGGTGGAAAATAATGCTGCCGCGATCAGAAAGCCCGCATATTCCAGTCTGTATTTCCACGTAATTTTGATGACTTCGTCGTTCAACCGGATTCCTGTCCGCCATGTTCCAAGTATCGTCGCGCACTCACCGCTGCGTGCAGCCTTATCGAGTCGGAGGGTTTTCTATAAAGGTCTTTCGAGCCGAATGATACGGCAGGGCGAACCGGCCTTCATCGCGGGTTCAAAAGGTGCGCGCACCAGCAGGCACTCGGCCTCTGCGAACACTTTCAACATGGAGCTGTCCTGCATGGCAAAGGTCTCTACATTTAAGGAACCGTCGCTACCGCGGATGATCTTGGCACGCACATAATCTTGCCGCTCATCGTTGGCGGCCAGATCCGAGGCCAGGATCGCGCTCTCGGTAATGTCGTGACCCGCATCCGGGTCTCCGCTCAAACGCCGGATCAAGGGCATCAGAAATAAGTGACCACAGACGATTGAGGAAACCGGATTGCCTGGCAATCCCAGAATTTGCATGTCTCCCAGACTGCCGTGAATCAGCGGTTTGCCGGGTCGCATGGCAATCCGCCAAAAATGCAATTCCATGCCCTGGCGGCTCAAGGCGCTCTTGACCAGATCATGATCGCCGACAGAAGCGCCGCCAAGGGTTATCAGCACATCGGCCTTTTGCGCCCGCGCGCTCGTGATGCCCAACTCCAGCGCCGCGAAATTATCGCCGGCAATCCCAAGGTCCACCGGTTCGCCGCCGGCCCGCAGCACGTGTGCGGCAATGGCAAAACTGTTGGAGGCGACAATCTGATCCGGCCCCGGCGTTTGACCCGGTGCCACCAATTCATCGCCGGTGGCCAAAATGGCGACACGTGGGCGGCGCGTTACCGGTAATTGCGCATGGTTCATCGCCGCTGCCAGCGCCAGTTCGGCGGCACCCAACCGGTGCCCGGCCCGCAGCAGCACTTCGCCTTCCTTGAAATCGAGCCCGGCAGCGCGGATATTGCGGCCTTTGGCCAGCGCTTTTGACGAGAAGATATATTCCCCGTCAACGCTTGCATCCTCCTGCATAATCACAGCGTTCGCACCCTCTGGCACGACGGCGCCCGTGAAAATGCGCACCGCTTCCATCGGCTTCAACGCGCCATCAAAGCGCTTGCCGGCTACCGACACGCCAACACAGTGCAGGCGGCTGTCGGGCACTGCCAGATCCTCCACCCGTAACGCATAACCGTCCATGGCAGAGACCGGGGCAGGTGGCTGCGTGCGTTTGCTGACCAGATCCGCGCCGAGCGTGCGGCCATAGGCCTGGGCAAGCGCCACCATCTCGGTTTCCAGAGGTTTGGCGCGCTGGAGAATTTGCGTCAGGGCATCTTCAACCCGCATCAATGCCTTGCCGCTCATTGGGAATCCTCGCTTTGCCACGAACCTGATTTTCCGCCGCTCTTGGACACAAGACCAATATTCTCGATCTGCATGAAGCGGTCCACCGCCTTGAGCATGTCATAAATCGTCAGGCAAGCGATGCTTGCCGCCGTCAGGGCTTCCATCTCGACACCGGTCTGCCCGCTCACCCGCACGGTCGAACTCACCCGAAGGCCAGGCAATGCCTCGTCAGGGATAATTTCGACACTCGCATGGGTAATCAGCAGCGGGTGACACAGCGGAATCAATTCATGCGTCCGTTTGGCCGCCATAATGCCGGCAATGCGCGCCGTGGCCAGCACATCGCCTTTTTTGGCATTGCCCGATAGCGCCAGGGCCAGCGTTTCCGGCTTCATGCGCACATGACCCCTGGCCCGTGCCTCACGCGTCGTCACCGCCTTGTCGCCGACATCCACCATATGCGCGGTGCCGCTCGGCGAAATATGCGTGAGGCGGCTCATGAAATCTCCAATTGTGACCCTGTCAACAATTTATGGGCCGCATCAGCCACATCTTCTTGCCGCATCAGGCTTTCGCCGACAAGGAAGGTCTGAATGCCGCACCGTTTCAGGCGCAGGCAATCCTCATGCGAGAAAATGCCGCTTTCGCTGACCACAATCCGGTCGGCAGGAATTTTGGGCATGAGCCTTTCAGAAACGGCCAGAGAGGTCTCAAAACTGCGCAAATCGCGATTATTGATGCCAATCAGCCGGGTTTCCAGCGCCAGCGCGCGTTCAAGCTCGGTCTCGTTATGCACCTCGATCAAGACATCGAGGGTCAAATCATGCGCCGTCTTGTTCAATTCGCGCGCTTCCTGATCGCTGACCGCTGCCATGATGATGAGGATGCAATCGGCTCCCATCGCGCTAGCTTCATAGACCTGGTAGGGCTCAAACATGAAATCCTTGCGCAGCAGCGGCAGGGTGCAGGCCTTTTGCGCCTGCGTCAAATAATCGGCGCGCCCCTGAAACGAAGGCGTATCCGTCAAAACCGAAAGGCAGGCCGCACCACCCTTTTGATAGGCCTTGGCGAGCGCCGTCGGGTCAAAATCCGCGCGGATCAACCCTTTGGAAGGGCTGGCTTTCTTGATCTCGGCAATCAGCGCGATGCGACCCTCATCCAGCTTCGCCTCGATGGCTTTGACAAAGCCGCGCGGCCGGTTGCGTGTCGCAATCCGTCTCTCCAACGCAGTAAGCGGCACCGCAACCTTGGCCACCGCGATTTCCCGGCGCTTGTAGGCTTCGATCTTCTGGAGAATATCGCTCATGCGGCAGCTTCCTCATTTGAAACAAGCACGAGACGCTCCAGCACGCGCTGTGCTGCGCCGCTGTCCAACGCCTGTTCGGCCATACGGGCCCCCTCGGATAGGGTAAGCGCGCGGCTCGCCACCACCAGCGCCGCTGCCGCGTTCAAAACCGCAATATCGCGATAGGCTGACGGCTTGCCTTGCAGCACATGATGCAGCGCGCCCGCATTGTGGGCCGGATCGCCGCCCTTCAAATCCTGCAGCGAGGCGCGCGGAAGTTGCGCCTCCTCGGGCGTGATTTCAAAGCGCCGGATGGCCCCATCCTCCAGCGCAACCACGCTCGTAGGGCCAGTGGTGGTAATCTCGTCGAGGCCGTCCGAGCCATGCACCAGCCAGACCCGGCGCGAACCCATATTGCGCAGCACCTGCGCCAGCGGTTCCAGCCAGTTTTCCGAGAACACACCCAGCAACTGGTATTTCACGCCGGCCGGATTGGATAAGGGCCCGAGCAGGTTGAAAATCGTGCGGGTGGCAAGTTCCACCCGGGCCGGGCCAACGTGCCGCATCGCCGCGTGATGGGTCTGCGCCATCATGAAGCCAAGGCCCGAAGTTTCAATGCAACGTGCCACATGCGCCGGGTCCAGCCCCACACGCACATTCAGCGCGCTAAGCACATCGCTGGAGCCAGACCGCGACGAAGCCGCGCGATTGCCATGTTTGGCAACCTTGACGCCGCAAGCTGCCACAATGATCGCTGCCAATGTCGAAACATTATAACTGCCCTGGCCATCACCGCCGGTGCCGACAATATCCATGGCCATCGGGTCTGTGTGCACTTTCAGCATCTTGCCGCGCATGGCATGGACGGCGCCGGTGATTTCATCAACGCTTTCCCCGCGAACCCGCAGGCACATCAAAAAGCCGCCCATCTGTGCAGGTGTAACCTCGCCGGACAATATGTGATCAAACGCCTGCCGTGCCTCAGCCTGGCTGAGGCTGGCGCCGGTCGCGACTTTGGCAATGAGCGGCTTGAATAATTCCATTCTGCAGGCCTTACGCTATCTGACGATTCTGGGCATTGAAATGGGCCGCAATTTCCAGAAAATTCTGCAAAATACGGTGCCCATGTTGCGATGCAATGCTCTCGGGATGAAACTGCACCCCGTGGATTGGATGGGTTCTGTGGCTAAGACCCATGATTATGTTATCATCGCAACGCGCTGTAATTTCTAAGGTATTTGGTAAAGTTGATTCATCAACAACCAGCGAATGATAGCGTGTGGCCAAAAAACTGTCGTTGATGCCGCGAAAAACGCCGCCACCCTCATGGGTAATGGTGGACAAT
This sequence comes from Hyphomicrobiales bacterium, assembly GCA_019075865.1. Lineage (GTDB taxonomy): Bacteria > Pseudomonadota > Alphaproteobacteria > Rhizobiales > Beijerinckiaceae > REEB77. Next base: position 174,763 of record JAGXAN010000004.1, read on the forward strand.
TTCCCGTGCATGGGCAGCGCAGCCCGCCGCACCGTGCCGCCAAACACCTGGCCGATGGCCTGATGGCCAAGGCACACCCCCATCAAGGGAATGCGACCTGCGGATTTCTCGATCAAGGCGCAGCAGATACCTGCATCATCTGGCGTGCCTGGCCCTGGCGAAAGCACAATGGCATCGGGTTGAAGCGCCATCACTTCATCGGCGCTCATCACGTCATTGCGAATGACCCGCACGTCCGCGCCCAGCGTGCCTATGTAATGCACGAGGTTGTAAGTGAAGCTGTCGTAATTATCGATCAGGATGACGCGCGACATGACTTTCCAACTTTTATCTGCGCTTTTGTGTGGCCAAACTTCAGCAAGGTCAAGCGCCGTTACGTGATTAAGGGCTATTGGCCGCGCCGGGCGCGGGTGGCAAAGCGCACGGCTTCCTCGGCTGCGCGAAACAGCGCTCGTGCCTTGTTGCCGCATTCAGCCTGTTCGGAGGCGGGCACGCTGTCATAGACGATTCCAGCACCTGCCTGCACGTGCATCATGCCATCCTTGACCACCGAAGTGCGCAGCACGATGCAGGTATCCATTTCGCCCGAAGCGCCAAAATAGCCGATGCAGCCACCATAGATGCCGCGTTTGTCGCCTTCCAGATCATCAATGATCTGCATGGCGCGAACTTTGGGCGCCCCCGAAACCGTTCCGGCTGGGAAACCGGCGCTCAGCGCGTCAATCGCATCAAATCGCGCATCGAGTTGGCCCTCGACATTCGACACAATGTGCATGACATGGCTGTAGCGCTCGACAAAGAATTTGTCGGTGACTTCCACCGTGCCGATTTTCGCGACCCGGCCAACGTCGTTGCGGCCCAGATCCAGCAGCATCAAATGCTCGGCGCATTCTTTTTGGTCGGCCAGCAATTCCAGTTCCATGGCTTTGTCTTCAGCCAGATTGGCACCGCGGGGGCGGGTGCCTGCGATCGGGCGGATGGTGACTTTGCCATCGCGCAGACGAACCAGAATCTCTGGACTGGAGCAGACAATCTGAAAGCCGCCAAAATCGAGGTAGCAAAGGAAAGGTGCCGGGTTGATGCGCCGCAATGCCCGGTAGAGCGCAAAAGCGGGCAGGGCGAAAGGCGCGCTGAACCGCTGCGAGAGCACAACCTGGAATATGTCGCCCGCGACTATGTGCTCCTTGGCCCTTTCGACCATCTCCAGATAGCGGGCTTCACTGGTATTGGACTGCGCGCTTTGGGCCAGAAGATAAGGATCGACCTCTGGCATGTCATGGGCAAGTGGGCCTTCGAGAACCGCCACAATCGCCTCGATCCGCAAAGTTGCCTGCGCATAGGCGGCTTTGGCTGTGATGTCGGCAACGGGCCGCACCGGTGTGATGACGTGAATTTCGTCGCGCACCGTGTCAAACACCACCATCATGGTGGGGCGCATCATCACCGCGTCCGGCACACCCAGCGGATCGGCCTTGGCCGGCGCAAGCCGCTCCATCTGGCGCACCATGTCATAGCCCAGATAGCCGAATACACCGGCCGCCATCGGTGGCAAATCAGCTGGGCTGTCAATGGCGGATTCGGCGATCAGCGCGCGCAGCGATGCCAGCGGCGGCAGCGGGCAGGGCGTGAATTCAGTGGTCTGATGGAGCGCTGAGCGGTTGATTTCGGCTTTGTCGCCCTGCGCCCGCCACAATATGTCCGGATCAAGCCCGATCATCGAATAGCGACCGCGCGAGGCATTGCCCTCTACCGATTCCAGCAGAAAGCAATTGCCCTCTCGCCCCTTGGTCAGCTTCAGAAAAGCTGAAACCGGGGTTTCGAGATCGCCAATGAGCTTGGTCGCCACCAATTGCGGCTGCCGCTTGTCATACAGGTCGCTGAAGCGCTGGAATGCGGGTTCGATCATGGCGTGCTATTGCCGGTTGCTTGCCGGAACAAGGCCTCGTCAACCGAAACGCCGACGTCTTTTTTCACCTTGGCCACATATTCATTGGCGATGTCGGAGGCCAGCAAACGCGCCAATTGACTGGCGGTTGCCTCAGCTTCCTTCGATTTCACGTCCAGCACCGGCACGATCGCATCCAGCACCTTGAATATCACGCGGCCCTGCGGCCCCACATCGGCTGAGCCAGCCGCCCCGACATGCACGTTGAATACCTGCGCGGCGACGACATCGGCGACGTCCTTGGTGCCCTGGCGCTGAACATCGCTTACATGCGAAACCGGATAATCACCGGCTGCCTTGGCCACATCTTCCAGTTTGGCCCCGCCATTCAGCTTCTTGACCATGTCTTCGGCCTTGGCCTTCAGTGCCGTGTTCACTTCATTGGTCGTCCAGGCGCTAACAATCTGGTCGTGCAGTTCTGCCAGCGTTCGCTGGCGTGCGGGCTCAATGGATTTGAGTTCGAACCATTCCGTGCCACCGCTTTTGGTGCGGATGGTTTCATTGTCGACGCCAACAGCGGTATCGAACGCTGCATGCAGCAGCGGGTCATTGGCGCTCAGGCCGGCCACGGGCTTGCCATCCTTGTCGAGGCCGCGCACGTCGACGGCGGGAATTTCGTTTGCAGTTAACCCGACGCTGGCGGCAGCCGCTTTCAAATCCTTGCCATTGGTGCGGGCATCCTCGATCTTGTCGCGCAGCGCGTCGGCGTCCTGCCGGGCTTTGTCCGCCGCCATTCCACTTTTGAGTTTGGCTGCAACTTCCGCAAACGGCGTGACCGTGGCGGGAAAAACTTTGGCAACATGCACCAGGGCAAAGCCGACCAGGTTCTTCACCGGTTCGCTGGTGCCGTTTTCGGGCAGGGTAAATGCGGCGGCGTCCGTATCGGCAAACAATGTGCCCTTGGTCACAGTGCCCAGATCATAATCCTTGGGCGCCAGTTTGCGCTCCTTGGCCAGATCATCAAAGGACATGCCGCCCTTGAGCTTGGCCAGCGCCGCAGCCGCTTCGGCTTCGGTGGGGAAAGTGATCTGCTGGATATCGCGACGCTCAGGCTGGGTATAGGCGGTCGCCTTCACCGCATCATAGCGCTTTTGGGCATCGGCATCGCTGATGGCGACACTTTTGGCCAGAACACCCGGCTCGACATCCAGCATGACTATGCTGCGATATTCCGGGGCCTGGTAGGCTCCGGCACGCGGCGCAAAAAAGCTCTGCAATTGCTCGGGCGTTGGCGCAGGAATGGTGCCCGCAGCCTTGGGATCCAGCGTGAAAAAATCGATCGAGCGGGTCTCGTTGTGGACACGGTTGAGAACGCTCAGATAGGCCTTTGGTGCGACAATATCGGCGCTGATGGAGTCGATCAGTTGCTGCGTCACAATGCGTTGGCGCTGTTGGAAGATATAATCGGCCTCGCTGATCCGGTTATCCTGCAAATATTGCTGCAGGCGGGCAGCATCGAACTTGCCGGATGGGCCGGCGAAGCTGGGATCGGCGAATACTTTGTCCCGCACCAGCTTGTCGGAGGCGTCGAGTCCCAGTTTCGCGATTTTCTGGTCGAGCGCCTTCTGGCTGACCATCTGGTTGAGCAAGCCGGTGTCGACGCCCAGCGCATGCGCTTCCTGATTGGTGACCTGACGATGTGTCTGGGTGGTAAGACGCTGCAATTGCGCATTATAAGCGGTGCGGAATTCTTCCAGCGACACCGTCTGGCTGCCAACATGCGCCAATGTGGTCGTGGTCAGATCCGTCAAAAATTTGTTGATGCCGAATGCAGAGAAACTGACAACGATCAGACCCATAAGAATGGCCGCGGCAACCCGTCCCATCCATGATTCATTTGCCGCACGCATATCTTTGAGCATTTTGTTTTCCAGATGACGGTTGAGCCGGTACGCCCTGCTGATGCAGAAGGTAGCTGCGACACATTCTCTCACTTGCCGCTGCTAGATAGCCGCAAACGTGATTTTTGCAAATAGCCGACGCTGACATGCTTGTCACCCGTTTGCGACAATGCAATAGCCAATGCCAACCGAACACATAAAATACAAGAGGGGGGCACGATCATGACAACGCGCACAAAGTTGATTGCCGGCAATTGGAAAATGAACGGCTTGAAGGCGGATCTGGCGGAAATTTCCGGCATGTGCGCGCGTCTGGCAACCCTGAAAAACAGCCCTGTTGAAACGCTGATCTGCCCACCTGCGCTACTGGTAGCCGAAGCGGCTGGCCTGGCAAGCCTGTCAAAGCTTCAGATTGGCGGGCAGGATTGCCACATGCAGGTCAAGGGCGCACATACCGGCGACGTGTCGGCAGCCATGCTGAAAGATGCGGGTGCAAGCCATGTCATTCTCGGCCATTCCGAGCGTCGCGCCGACCACGGCGAAACCGATGCCATGGTTTGCGCCAAGGCCAAGGCCGCCAAAGCTGCCGGCTTGACCGCGATCATCTGCGTCGGTGAAACCCAGAACGAGCGGGCGCAGGGGCGCGAATATGCTGTTGTTGGAGCGCAACTCGCAGGCTCTTTGTCGCAGGCCAGCCAAGCGGGCGACACCATCATTGCCTATGAACCGGTCTGGGCGATCGGCACGGGTTTAACGCCAAGCCTCGAAGATGTCGCGCAAATGCACAATTTCATCCGCAACGAGCTGGCGCGCGCCATGGGCGAAGAATCGCAGGGCGTTCGGATTCTTTATGGCGGCTCCGTCAAGCCCGGCAACGCGGAATCATTGATGTCGGTGGCCAATGTCGATGGCGCGCTGGTTGGCGGCGCCAGTCTGAAATGCGATGATTTCATGGCAATCGTTGAAGCCCTGAAACTTTAGATGGCCTCGTTTGGCAATTGCTTGCGATACAGGCTGGCAATTCTGGCAGGGTTAGGCTAAACAGCCGGAGTTTCGAGCCATATCAGCCGGCTCGCAGGAAAGATTGAGTTTATGCAGACGATTTTGATTGCGGTTCATCTGTTGGTGGTCATTGCCTTGGTCGCGAGTGTGCTGTTGCAGCGCTCGGAAGGGGGTGCCCTTGGTATGGGCGGAAGCGACGGTTTCATGACCGGACGCGGCCAAGCCAATGCCCTCACGAGGGCCACGGCCATTCTGGCAGTCATGTTCTTTGCCACCAGCATCGGGCTTACGCTTCTGGCCAATTACGGTCGCGCGCCAACCTCCATTCTGACGCCAACCGCACCTGTGGGCAATGCCGCGCCGGGCAATGCTTTGCCCGCACCATCCACCAATGGGACGGCTCTCGATGCGCTCAAGCAATATGAGAAGCTGAAAGAGGACGCGCAGAAGAACGCGCCTGCCGCGCCAGCAACGCCTGCTCCCGCTGCACCTGCTCCCGCTGCACCTGCTCCCGCTGCACCTGCGCCCGCCGCACCTGCAACTCCCGCAAAACCCTGATCGCTTTGCTGCGATGAGGCGCGTGGTGTTTTTCGTCAGGGGTGTGACGGAAATGATGTGGTAATTTGACGTTCTTTGTCTTATCCTTGACCGAAGGGGTGAGTGGAATGGCGTCAAAATTATCAATGTCTTCAAAGGCTGCGGCGCCCATCGGCGGCGTAGTGGCGGCGCTTGTGGCGGGTGGTGCCTACTTGTGGCAGACGCATCAGCCGCCGATCCCAAACGCCTCTCCACCGGCGACCATAGCCGCAACATCGGCACCGGCCGCCATGGCGGCGAAATTGGCCCCTGCAACCTCTGCACCCGCATCGCCAGCGCCCGTTGCATCCGCGCCTGCTTTGCCCTCCACGCCGCCAGCGCCCGCGGCCATGCCGCTCACGCTGCCCAGCTTTGACGTGGTGCGTGTCACGCCGCAGGGTGAAACCTTGGTGGCAGGCCGTGGCCAACCCGGTGCCGAGGTTTCCCTTATGGACGGCACCAAAATGCTGGCGCAAGGCAAGATCGACGCCAATGGCCAGTTTGTATTGATGCCATCGGCCCTGCCGGAAGGCACCCATGCGCTGACGCTCAGCTCCAGGGGCGCAGAGGGCGGCGAGCAATCATCCAAGCAAAGCGTCGTCGTCAATATGGCGCAAGCTGACAAGGGCGGCATCATCATCGCGCTGGCCGAGCCCGGCAAGCCAACCCGCATATTGTCCGGGTCGCAACCGGTCGAGACGGCAGCCGCAGCGCCGAAAGCCACGCCCCCCGCCGCGGTGCAGGCAGGGTCGGTGCCTGTCGCCGCCCCGCCGAGCGTCGCCATTCAGGCGGTGGAGGTCGAAAAGGACGGCGCATTTTATGTCACCGGCAATGCCCCGACAGGTGCGCAGGTACGGGTGTACCTGAATGATTCGATGGTGGCGAGCGTCACCAGCAATGCGCAAGGCCATTGGTCGATGAAAATCCTGAAAGGCGTGCCACCCGGCTCCCTGAAGGTGCGTGCCGACGAGGTCACCGATGCCAGCGGCAAGGTGCTGTCACGTGCCGAAGTGCCGTTCCAGAATACAGTTTTGGCCAGCAGTGACGCCAGCCCCGCCGGCATCCAGGCTGCGACACCTTCGGCCAGCACGGATAAGGGCGCGGGGGCCTCCAAAAGCGACGTGGTCGTTTCCGCTGTCGCCACCGCCACGGTTGTGCGCGGCGACAGTCTTTGGCGCATCAGCCGCAAGATGCTGGGGCAGGGCATTCGCTACACCACGATTTACGCGGCCAATGCCAAGCAGATCCGCAATCCGAGCTTGATTTATCCAGGCCAGGTGTTTGTGGTGCCGCAATCCCCAAGTTAGCAAACCTTCTCGCCGGTCGGCACGTCCGCTTCAAACATCCCGCCGCATGATGCGACCTCGTTGCCGCGCCCTGCAAGGCCGCCAGACGAACGTAGGCGAACCCGCCCTTGCATAAAGGTGCAATATTCAGCATAAAATGTTGGATAACAATATCGGCCCAACAGGGCTGAAATCGGGAGAGAAACATGAAATTTCCATCGAAATGGGCGCTTGCGACTGCCGGATTGGCCATGATCCAGTCGGTAGCCATGGCCGATGACACGGTCAAGGTGGGCATTATCGCGCCTTTTTCCGGCCCGTTTGCGAGCTATGGCCAGCAGTTCAAGGACGGCATTGATGTTTATGTCGCCGAACACGGGGTTATGGCCGGTACGCACAAGGTCGAGTTTGTTTATAAGGATTCGGGCGGTCCCAATCCAGCTGGCGTGAAAGCCGCAACCCAGGAATTGCTGATCAAGGATGGTGTCAAATATCTGGGCGGCATCGTATTCACCCCGAATGCGCTGGCCATTGCGCCGCTGATTACCCAGACCAAAACCCCAACTGTGCTGTTCAATGCAGCAACTTCCATTATCAACACCAAGTCGCCGTATTTCTTGCGCACCAGCATGACCCTGCCGCAGGTATCCGCGCCGATGGCCGATTGGGCAATCGAAAATGGCATCAAGACCGTCGTGACGACCGTGACCGATTACGGCCCCGGCATTGACGCGGAAACCGCATTTACCAAGGAATTCACCGCCAAGGGCGGCAAGGTTATAGATGCCATTCGGATGCCGATCCAGACCTCGGATTTTGGACCTTTCCTGCAACGCGTGAAATCCAAGGCACCCAATGCAGTGTTTGCCTTTCTCCCCGGCGGCGCACCAGCCTTTGCTTTCAGCAAGGCCTATAGCGACAATGGATTGGCGCAAGCGGGCATCAAGGCGATCGGCACCGGTGATATTGACGACGAAACCACGTTGCAGGGCCTTGGGGCGAGCGGCATTGGCATCATTACCTCGCATCATTATTCGCAGGCCCATGATTCGCCTGAGAACAAGGCCTTCCTGGCGCAATTGCACAAGCTGCGCCCCAACGACGTCTCCAATTACGCGACCATTGGGGCCTATGACGGAACGTTTCTGCTCTACAAAATGATTTCGTCAACGGATGGCGGCGATGCGGCAGTCAAATCCGTCGAAGGCATGAGCTGGACCAGCCCGCGCGGCCCGGTCAAACTCGATCCCGTCAGCCGCTCCCTCGACCAGAACGTCTATATTCGCGAAGTCGTGAAAGGCGCCGACGGCAAATTGGAAAACAAGGAAATCGCGACCTACAAGGATGTCCCGGACCTTGGAATGCCCGCACACTGAAGCATACGAACCGGCCCCGGTGCTAGGGCACTGGTGGCCGGGCTTTTAGGTTGCGAGGTGGTATGTCAACTTTGTTTTCGATTGTCATAGACGGCGTCGCTTATGGCATGGTGCTGTTTACCATCTCGGTCGGCCTGTCGGTGACCATGGGCCTGATGCGCATTGTCAATCTGGCGCATGGCGGCTTTGCCCTGCTGGGCGGGGCCTTCACCCATTGGGCGATGACCGGTTTGGGTCTGCCATTTTTGGCGGCGGCACCATTGGCGATTGCAATGGTCATGCTTCTGTCCTTGCCGATGGAACGGTTGCTGTATCGCCCGATCTATAAAATGGGGGAATTGCAGCAGGTGCTGGCCACCATTGGTATTACCTTTCTCATCATTGCCAGCGTCAATTGGTGGCTGGGCTCGACGCTGCAGTCCATCCAATTGCCAGCCTTTATGTCGGGAGCCGTCAATCTGGGCCTGCGCACGCTCCCCACCCAGCGCGTTTACGTGATCATCGCCGGCCTTTTGGTGATTTGTGGTCTGTATATATTGATCGAGCGAACCCGCTTTGGCATCAAATTGCGGGCGGCCGTTGATTTCCCGGGCACTGCCGCGTGTCTGGGCATTGATACCAGCAAGATATTTCTGATCACCTTTGCCCTTGGCGCGGGGCTTGCTGCGCTGGGTGGCATTCTGGGGGCTGAAATCTTGCCGATCGAAGCCTATTACCCGCTGCGATACATGGTGCTTTTTCTGACCGTCGTGGCGGTCGGCGGCATGGGCTCGATCACCGGGTCATTCCTCGCCGCCCTCGGCCTTGGCATATTGGATACGGCAACGCGCTACCTCTTGCCGGATTTTGGCACGGTGTTCTTCTATTTTGCGATGATATTGGTGCTTGGCATCCGCCCCAACGGACTTTTGGGGAAAAGCCTGTCATGAGCCACACCTTAAAAACCGCGCTCGGTGTCATCGCGCTGATTGCGCTGGCGGCGGTGGGTTATTTTGGCCTCGCTGACAATCTCGCCTTCATGACGCAAGTCGTCATCATGATGATTTTCGTGCTGTCGCTGGACTATGTGCTGGGCTATGCCGGCATTTCGACGCTGGGCCATGCCGCCATGTTTGGCACCGGGGCCTATGCTGCCGCGATTTTTGCGACCAGTGTTTCCAGTGACCCGATATTGGGGATTCTCGCCGGGGCAGTTGCGGGCGGGGCCATCGCCTTGCTCTCAGGCTTCGTGCTGATGCGCGCGCACGGCCTGACGCTGCTGATGCTGTCCATTGCGGTGACCGAGGTGCTGCACGAACTAGCCAACAAATACAGTGGCATAACGGGTGGCGCCGACGGCTTGAGCTTCACGCCTGGGCCGATTCTGGGGCGTTTCGAATTCGATTTTGCCGGACACATCGCCTATATTTATTCCGTCTGCCTTCTTCTGCTGGTTTTCATCAAATTGCGGGTTCTGACGGCCTCGCCCTTCGGGTTGGCGGCGCGCGGTATCCGCGAGAGTCAGGCGCGTATGCGGGCCATTGGCACACCGGTTTATTGGCGCATGTTGCTCATTTACACTTTCGGTGGGGCCTTTGCCGGGGTGGCGGGGGCATTGAGCGCCCAAACCACGGCGCTTGTCAGCCTGAGTGTCTATGATTTCCAGCTTTCTGCCGGTGCCGTGCTGATGTTGATTCTGGGCGGCACCGGGCAATTATGGGGCGCGATTCTGGGCACCATGGTCTATATGACGGTGCATCAGATTGCGTCATCGGTGGACCCTTTCAACTGGCTGTTCATTATCGGTGCCATGGTGCTTATCGTCGTCTATCTGGTGCCCAACGGCCTAATGGCATTGCCCGCCTTGCTCCTGCGATGGAGGCGTAAATGACGGGTGTCGGCCTCAAGGTTCGCAATCTCAACAAGGCTTTTGGCGGCCTGGTGGTGGCGCGCAACATCACCCTCGATCTCGCCCCCGGCGACCGCAAGGCCCTGATTGGCCCCAATGGCGCCGGAAAATCCACTTTTACCAACCTCATTACGGGAATAATCGCACCCACAAGCGGGGAGATCACGCTGGACGGGCGCGACATCCGCCCCATGAGCGAATCGCAAAGGGTTAAGGCTGGCGTTGCCAAGACCTTCCAGATTACGACCCTGTTCAAGGCGCTTACCGTGCGTGAAAACCTGCGCCTGCCGCTTCTGGAGCGCCGTGGTTGGTTGGGACGGCTGATCCGCCGCGCGGATTCATACCCCGAAGTCGAGATGGAAATCGACGGATTGCTCAAGCAGTTCAAGCTCACCCATCATGCGCATACGCCGGTGGATCGCCTCGCTTATGGTCAACAGCGGCTCGTTGAAATGGCCATGACGCTGGCCCTGAAGCCGCGCATCCTGATTCTCGATGAGCCTGCCGCCGGTGTGCCCTCCAGCGAAAGTCCGTTGATCATGGAAGCGATCGCGGCGCTGCCCGCCGATCTTTCGGTTCTGATCATCGAGCATGACATGAATTTGGTGTTCAAAGTGGCGGCAAAAATTATAGTTTTGGTCGCCGGTGCCATTTTGATGGAAGGCACACCGGCTGAAATCTCCGCCGACGCGCGTGTGCGCGATCTCTATCTGGGCGCGCATCATGACTGAACCCTTGCTCCGCCTTCGCAACATCCGCGCTGGCTATGGCCGCACCCAGATCGTCAATGACATTTCGCTCGATATTCAACAGGGCGAACGCCTGGCCCTGATCGGTCGCAATGGCATGGGAAAAACCACATTGCTGGCCACCATCATGGGCCTGACCCAATTGCATTCAGGCAAAATGGAATGGTGTAGCCAATCCATCCTCGACATGCCGACGCATCGCCGCGCCGCTTTGGGGCTGGGCCTTGTGCCGCAGACCCGCGACATTTTCAAATCGCTGTCGGTAGAGGAGAATATCATCGCGGGCTTGCGCGGTGATGCCACGCTGGAAGAAGCCTATGCCCTGTTTCCACGACTGAAGGAGCGCCGCAAAAACGGCGGCGGCCAATTGTCGGGCGGCGAACAGCAGATGCTCTCGATCGCCCGCACCCTCATGGGCCGCCCAAAATTGTTGATGCTGGACGAACCGCTGGAAGGGCTGGCCCCAACGATTTGTGACATGCTGATGGGCGTATTCGAGGGCTTGGCCAAGGCCGGTGCCACCACCATCATTCTGGTTGAGCAACACGCAGATTTGGCGGTTGGCTTTGCCGATCGCGTGGTTATTCTGGACACTGGCATGATTGCTTATCAAGGCACAACGGCCAGCATCAAGGCGGATCATACCATCCTTGATCGCTTGGTCGGTGTCGGCCTCGCCGAAGTTTGAGGTTCAAGCTTGCGTCATGGCTTCCAGCGCTTCCAGGGCCTGCGGCGGCAATACCAACGCGCCCGCCGCCATATTTTCGCGCAAATGCGCCACGGATGATGTGCCCGCGATGGCCAGAATGTTGGGGGATCGTTGCAGCAGCCACGCCAATGCCACCTGCATCGGAGTAGCACCGAGGATTTCCGCCACTTCTGAAAGCTGTGCCGAGTGCAGGGGCGTAAACCCGCCGAGCGGGAAATAAGGCACGTAAGCGATGCCGGCGCGGGCGAGGCCGTCGATCATCGCATCATCGCGCCGCTGGATCAGATTGTAATGGTTTTGCACACAAGCGACGTCGATCATATGCCGCGCATCCGCAAGCTGTTTTGGCGTGACATGACTAAGCCCGATATGATGTATCAGGCCTTGCCTTTGCAGATCCGCCAACACTTCGAGTGGTTCCTCCAGCGAACCTTCTGCCGGGTGATGCGGATGGAACATGCTGCGCAGGTTCACGACCTCCAGAACGTCCAGCTTGAGATTGCGCAGATTGTCATGCACCGCCTGCACCATTTCGTCGGGCGAGAATGCTGGCAACCATTGGCCCTTGGCATCGCGCCGCGCCCCAATCTTGGTTACGATCACCAGATTGTCGGGGTAGGGATGCAGTGCCTCGCGGATGATCTGGTTGGTAATATGCGGCCCATAAAAATCGCTGGTATCGATATGGTTCACGCCCAGTTCCACCGCCTCGCGCAGCACCGCCAGAGCAGCGGCAGGATCCTTGGGCGGGCCGAACACGCCGCGCCCGGCCAATTGCATGGCACCATAACCGAGGCGAGAAACCTGACGTGATCCAAGCGTATAGGTTTCAGCCGAAGCGGTTTTGCTCATGGGTAACTCCTGATAGATGATTTTTATTAAAATTAGCGCCCGCCGGGGTGAAAGCAAGGGATGCAACAAGGTCATGTCAGGGTCGTGGATCACGACTTGGAGCATGACTTGGAGCATGACTTGGGCCAAGACGTGGCGCATAAAGCGCCGGCGGCGGGCCTGCATCGGGTCTCCCCCCATACACTTAAAAAATAGAGGGCGTCACGCAATTGGCGCAAAATGGGTGCGCATTCGGCACTTATGCACTATGTAAGGGCGATATCTTTTTCAGGAATAGTTCCCAATGACCCAACAAGCCCTTGAAAGGGTTCAACCCTCGGCCAAGACCAACCGCCATCCGAAGGCCGAAGGCTCTCTGGCCGTCACGGTGCGCAATCTTTGGCCCTACATCTGGCCAAAAGACCGCCATGATTTGAAATTGCGGGTGTTTCTCGCGCTGGCGCTGATGATCGTCAGCAAATTCGTCAATATGGGCGTGCCGTTTTCGTTCAAATGGGCGACAGATGCCTTGGTCAATATCGCCAAGCCGGGAACAACCCATGATCTGGCCAATGTCGCCGCCGCACTGAGCGGGCCACTGGTAATCACATTGCTCTACGGCCTGTTTCGTATTTCCACGACATTGACGCAGCAAGCCCGCGACGCCCTGTTTGCCGCAGTCGCGATGAACGCGGTGCGTCACCTGGCGCTGGATGTGTTCATTCACATTCATCAATTGTCGCTGCGCTTTCATCTGGAGCGCAAGACCGGCGGCTTGACCCGTGTGCTGGAGCGTGGCCGCGCCGCCATTGAAACGATTGTTCGCATGGTAATGCTGACCGCTGTGCCGACAATCGTCGAATTTGTGATGATTCTTGCGGTGCTTTTGTGGAAGTTCAACTGGTATTACGCGCTGGTCGTGGTGCTCACCATCGTCGCTTACATGTGGTTCACGACTTTTGCTTCCAACTGGCGCATCGGCATTCGCCGGGCCATGAATGAAAGCGACACCGATGCCAATACCAAGGCGATCGACAGCCTTTTGAATTATGAGACGGTCAAATATTTTGGTGCCGAGCAGCGCGAGCAATCGCGATACAATGTCTCGATGGAGCGCTTTGAGAAGATGAGCGTGCGCACCTATACGTCGCTCGCCGTGCTCAATTTTGGTCAGGGCCTGATCTTTTCCGTTGGCTTGATGATCGTGATGGCCATGTGCGTCATCGACATTCGCGCCGGACGCAACAGCGTCGGCGATTTCGTGCTGATCAACGCCATGATGATTCAATTGTCACAGCCGCTGAACTTCATGGGTATGGTCTATCGCGAGGTCAAACAGGCCGTGGTGGACATTGAAATGATGTTCGATATCCTCGACAAGAATCCGGAAATTCAGGACCATGCCAATGCGCCCGACATCCAGGTCACCGAAGGGCGGGTTCGCTTTGAGGATGTTCGCTTCAGCTATGACCCCGCCCGCGAGATTTTGCGCGGCGTCAGTTTTGAAGTTCCCGCTGGCAAAACCGTCGCAATTGTCGGCCCATCGGGGGCTGGCAAATCGACCCTCTCGCGCTTGCTGTTCCGGTTTTATGAGCCACAGTCGGGGCGTATCACCATTGACGGCCAGGATATTGCCGCTGTCACGCAAACCTCGCTCCGCCGCCAGATTGGTATTGTGCCGCAAGACACCGTGCTGTTCAATGACACCATCGCTTACAATATCCGTTATGGCCGTTGGGATGCGACGCGCGAGGAAATCGAGGAAGCTTCGCGCCTTGCCCAAATCGACAAGTTCATCAAGCTGGTGCCCGGTGGGTTTGATGCGCAGGTTGGCGAACGCGGGCTGAAGCTGTCGGGGGGCGAGAAGCAGCGCGTTGCCATTGCCCGCACCATTTTGAAGGCACCGCCGATTCTGGTGCTGGATGAAGCCACCTCCGCCCTCGACACATTCACCGAGCGCGAAATTCAGGATGCGCTCGACCGTGTTTCGAAGGGGCGTACAACCCTCGTTATCGCGCACAGGCTTTCGACCGTTGTCAATGCGGACGAGATTATCGTGCTGGACAAGGGTGTCATCGCCGAGCGTGGCACGCATGATCAATTGCTGGCCAAGAACGGCATTTATTTTGCGCTATGGAGCCGCCAGCGTCAGGTCGATGAAGCACAGGAAGCCCTGCGCCGCGCCGCTGAAGCCGAGGAACCAAGCGTTCGCGTCACAGTTACCGCGTGACTTGCGCGCCCAATGCCAGCAAAAGCCATGCTTTGGGCGCACAGCTTTTGATGTTGAAATTATTTTGCAGGAAGAGAATGAAATATGTCGGTGCTTAAATCCATCCGCAGCCAGATCGTCCCCATCCATCCGGAGGGCTATATATTCATCGCCATATCGGTATTTCTGGCCATGTTCCTGGGCTGGCTATGGTCGCCGCTGGGTTGGGTGGGTGCGATTCTTTCGTTTTGGTGCATCACTTTCTTCCGTGATCCGCCGCGTGTTACCCCATTGCGCGACGGTTTGGTGGTCGCGCCTGCTGATGGCATCGTATCCTCGATTGGTTTTTTCGTGCCCCCGCCCGAATTGGGGCTGGGCGACCAGCCATTGCAGCGCATTTCGATCTTCATGAGTGTCTTCAACTGCCATGTGAACCGGGCTCCGATTTCCGGGCGGATCAGCCGACTTGCCTACAAGCCCGGTCTGTTCCTGAGTGCCGATATGGACAAGGCCAGTGAGGACAACGAGCGTTCTGGCATGGTGCTGGAAACCAGCGCCGGCCAATTTGGCGTCGTGCAGATCGCCGGCCTCGTCGCCCGGCGTATTGTCAGCTTTGTGCACGAAGGCGACCGCCTGAATGTCGGCGACCGGTTTGGCCTCATTCGCTTCGGGTCGCGGGTGGACGTCTATATGCCCGGCACCGTGCGTCCGCAAGTTGGCCTTGGCACCAAGGCCGTTGCCGGCGAAACCATATTGGCGGATTTGAACTCCGAGGAAGTCGCCCGCAGTTTCAAGGTTGGCTGACGCGCTCTAGCGCGCCGCCAGAATCAGCAGAAAGGCGATTTCCGCCATTTGCTGGGCAGCACCTGCGACATCGCCGGTATGCCCGTTGATCTGGCGCGCCGCTAGCTTGGCGACGGCGTAGGCGGCAACAATGGCGGCGCCAAGCCCGACAATGAGGTTGGAGAGGCCCGCACCTGCCAGTAGCGGCAACAGCATGACCAGCAGCGTCAATACGCCCATAAGACGCAAGGTCATCGGGCCGGGACGCCCGGCTGCCGCCGCCAGCCCGTCAGCTCTGGCAGGTGCCAGCACTAATAGCGGCACAAGGCCGGCAACGCGTGAAACCGCCCCCGCCGCAACGAGACTCAGCGCCGCGACCCATGAACCGTGATGCAGCAGCAGCGTCGCCACCAGCCCGATCCGCAGGCTGATCGACAGGATCAGGGCGAGGGTTCCAAAAGCGCCGATGCGGCTGTCCCGCATGATTTCGAGCTTTCGCGTGGCACTGGCACCGCCGCCAAACCCATCCGCGCAATCGGCCAGTCCATCCTCATGCATGGCACCGGTCGCCAGCACCAAAGCACTGATGGCCAGAATACTCGCCTGCGTGGCGGGCAGGTGCAAAATATGGCCGACCAGCAAGCCGAGCGCCCCTATGCCACCAACCACCGCGCCAACCAGCGGCAACATGCCCGCCGCACGCTCAAAGGAAAAGCGGCCAAAGGCATCCCGCTCAAATCCCAATATCGGCACGGGTAGCCGGGTGTAAAACCGCAAGCACGACATAAAATCGCGCAAAGCGGGTTCCACCGGCTTCAAAATCGGCGGCAAATTGGCAAATTTCGTCATAACCTATCTCCTGAAAGCCATTTTTCAAAATTGCAATGCCCTGACAATACAAGGTGGCGCGCCGAATCGTGGCAGCCAAGTATAAAAGCATACTATCGTCCACCCGCGTCAATTGCTAAAGGGGGAGGAACCACAGCCAAGGATACCGTATGACCGCCGCATTACCATTTGATGATATTCGCGAACTCTTCAATCATTTGCCTGAAGCGGCCACCCATGCCAGCGCCGATATTGCGGCCCGCGATGCGCAATTGACCAAACCGCCGGGTTCGTTGGGCCGGCTGGAGGAAATCGCCCTATGGCTCGGCGCATGGCAGGGCAAAGCGCGCCCGACCATTGAGCGCCCGCTTGTGGTGGTTTTTGCCGCCAATCATGGCGTGGTGGCGCAGGGTGTATCGCCCTTCCCAGCTTCCGTGACCAAAGCGATGATGGCCAACTTCACCTCCGGCGGCGCTGCAATCAACCAGATTTGCGCAACCTACGATATCGGCCTGAAGGTATTTGAACTGGCACTCGACATTCCAACGCAGGACATTACCCAAACCGCCGCAATGGACGAGAAGGAAGCCGCCGCGACTTTTGCTTTCGGCATGGAGGCCATATCCGGGGGCACCGACCTTTTGGGCCTTGGCGAAATGGGCATTGGCAATACCACGATCGCGGCGTCGATCTATTACGCGCTCTATGGCGGCAGCGCTGGTGATTGGGTCGGTCGTGGCACTGGCGTCGATGACGCTGGCCTTGCCCGGAAGACGGCGGCAGTGGAAGCGGCTGTCGCCTTGCACAAGGATCATTTGCAAGATCCTCTGGAAGTTCTGCGCCGCCTGGGTGGACGTGAAATTGCCGCCATGGCCGGTGCCATTATGGCTGCGCGCATTGAGCGCGTACCGGTGGTGCTGGATGGCTATGTGGTCTGCGCGGCCGCGGCCATTCTGCACGCCATGGATCCGGCTTCGCTGCATCATTGTTTTGCTGGCCATGTTTCGGCCGAAGGTGCCCATGCCCGGGTTTTGCAAAAGCTGGGTAAAAAGCCGTTGCTGGATATGGGGATGCGCCTCGGGGAGGGCAGCGGGGCGGCTTTGGCCATGGGTGCCATGAAGGCGGCTTTGGCCTGCCACAATGGCATGGCGACCTTTGCCGAAGCAGGCGTCGCCAACAAGGAATAATGGACGTCGCCAACAAGGATCAACAGGCATCGCCAATGCTAAATTTTCAAATAAGGTGCGTCCGCATCATCGCGCCATAGCGCTTCGCGGGATCGACTTTCGGTTGGAGGATGGGTCGTTTTGGCATTTTTTGTAATTTCCAAACTGGCCTGGTTGCTGGCCGCGCCATCCAACTTCTTCATTCTGCTGGTGGCTTTCGGGGCAGGGCTGTCATGGACGCCTGCGGCAAGGGGCGGGCGCATTGCTTTGACATTTGGCGTTTTGGGCCTGTTCATCGGGGCATTCACGCCATTGGGCAATGCTTTGCTTGCTCCGTTGGAAAACCGCTTCCCGCTGCCAAACGTCGCCGCCATGACACCCCCTGATGGCATATTAGTTCTGGGCGGGGCCATGGACGAGGATATGAGCGATTTGCGCCATTCCGCCACCCTTACGCAGGACGGGTCGCGCATGACCCTCGGTGTGGCTTTGGCGCGCGTCTATCCAAACGCCAAACTGGTTTTTTCCGGCGGTTCGGGGCATTTGCTGGGGGCCCGCTATACCGAGGCGGACGCCGCCAAAAGTCTTTGGCTGTCGCTAGGTGTGCCCGCTTCGCAAATGCGGTTTGAGGATCGCTCGCGCAACACATTCGAGAACGCGCGCTTCACCAAAGCGCTGCTGCATCCGGTCACAGGGCGAGTCTGGCTATTGGTGACTTCGGCTTATCACATGCCAAGGGCTGTGGGGATTTTCCGCAAGGCCGGATTTGATGTCGTGCCTGTCCCCACCGCTTATCGCACGAAACCCTGGCCAAAATGGCTGGCGCCCGATTTTGAGGCCAGCCGAAACCTGCAAACGCTCGATATTGCCGTGCATGAATGGCTGGGCCTGATCGCTTATCGGCTTAGTGGGCGCACCTCTGCCCTGTTTCCAGCGCCCTGATGCTAATCAGCGCGTGGCAGACCGAGCCGATAGACCCCGCGAAAATCCGTCGGGTCAACCGGCTTGCCTTTGCGATAAATCACCAGGCGTCCCTCACCGGCAAGAATCACGGACCGGCGGCGCACTTCGGTGAGCCAGTGACGCCATGCCAGATCATCCTCGCCAAGGCGTGTGGCATGGGCTTTGGCAGCATCGGTTGGACAAATGCTCTTGGCAGCACCGGCTTGCGCGCAAACTTGGAGAATCGTTGCATCTAACAGGGGTTTATTGGTCATGCCCTGCCATGACCCAGCGCCCGCGACACGTCAATCAAAAATGCCGGGCTTGGGCCGAATAATTAGATGCACGACGCCCAAACCTGTCCTAGATTGCAATGCACACCCTTGTCTGCCCCCGCGAGAGAGTCTCTAGATGACCCAAAAAATTCATACTGGAATTCACAAGCTGCTCGAAGCCGCAAACAGCCAGATCGAGACGCTGCCGGTCAGTGAGGCGATTGGCCTTCTGGCGGATCCGGAAGTGCTGCTGGTGGACCTGCGCGATCCGCGTGAGCGTGAGCGCGAGGGCAAGGTGCCCGGCGCGTTCCATTGTCCGCGCGGTATGC
Source organism: Hyphomicrobiales bacterium (assembly GCA_019075865.1). Classification (GTDB taxonomy): domain Bacteria; phylum Pseudomonadota; class Alphaproteobacteria; order Rhizobiales; family Beijerinckiaceae; genus REEB77. Next base: position 193,498 of record JAGXAN010000004.1, read on the forward strand.
TGGAATTCTGGATTGATCCGGCCAGCCCTTATCACAAGGCGGAATTTGCCACCGATAAACGCTTCGTGTTTTTTTGCGCGGGTGGCTGGCGTTCGGCACTGGCAACCCATGCCGCCCAAACCATGGGCCTGAAGCCGGTGGCGCATATTGAAGGGGGATTTAAGGCCTGGAAGGAGGCCGGCGGCCCAATCGAGCCACCGCAGCCATCGAAGCGGGTTTGATCCCGCCAGCGCGCCAAGCCTATTGCTGGTCCAAATCAGAGAGCGCCATTTTGTCGCCGGCTTCGCTGGCATCATTACCATCGCTGGCCGCCAAACTCTTCTCTTGCTTTTTGGCAGGCTTCAGCCACGCCTGCCATCTCTTGTCATCACCGGCAAAGGCATTGACGTCGACATGCCCCTTGATGCCGGCAATGTTGCCGTCTGACTGGAATTGCCAAAAGTCCCATTTACGGTCGCCGTAGGGCACATTGGGCTTGTATTTGGTGCTGCGTACCCAGATCGGATATTCACTCAAGGCATTATCGGACAAGATACCCTTGTAGAAATCGACCGTCGTGTAGATGATCGGCTTCTTTCCATAGTGACGCTCGAGTTCCTGCAGCATTTCGCGCATCGCCGCCTGTGTAGGGGCGCGGTGCAGCACCCGCTTGCAGGTCGGTGAGGTTGGGGTCAATTCCACATCCAGAACCGGGGGCAGGGAATTCGCCTCTTTGGGCACATGCGCCTCAAACCACTTGATCTGGCTCATCGGGCCACGGCACCAGTAAACGAAATGATAGGCACCCCGGCGAAGCCCTGCGGCTTTCGAATATTCCCAGTTTCTCCGGAAATTATCGTCTACCCGGTCACCACCTTCGGTGGCTTTCAGATAAGCAAATTTCATACCCGCAGAGTGAACTTCGCTCCAGTTCACATCACCCTGAAATTTGGAAACATCCACGCCGCGAATGGAAAACGCCTTGGAATAGCCAAGGGCCTGCGTCCATTTTTGAGAAATATGCACCTTGCGTTCCGAGTGACGCACATAATGATGGTGGCTCCGGCCAAACCGCTGATAAGCGAGGGCATCCGAACCCACCGCGCCCGAGCAACCGCTCAAGGCGAATGCTGTTCCTGCCAACAACAATGAGGAGACGAATGGAACTTTCATGAGCGATACTCTAACAGATTATGAACGTGTAGCTAGATGTTTAAGCTGGCTAGGGTAATAAACCGTTAAACTCGGGGGTACGTCGCGCAACAAGAACAAGACTTGTAATGTGTACAGCCATGGGCGCAGGCCTCAACCTATTTGCCTTTACCATACCTTGAATCGTCGATTTTTCAAGTCAATCGCGTCCATTCGCCGTAACCTGCGGCATTCGGCCTCTGATTTGCCCTAGCAAAACGGTACCATTTGGCTACCCGCGCGGCGCTTTCGAAATGCCCTTCGCGCCCATCTTTAGCGCTCGACAGTAAATGCCGAGCCGCTATAGTTGGCGTCAAAATCAATGGGTAATGGGGAGCATAATGACGACAATGCCTAAAATCGCGCTGGTAACCGGCGCCGGTTCCGGGGTCGGGCGAGCGGTAGCCATGGCGCTGATGGATGCTGGTTTTTTCGTATATCTGGTCGGCCGTCGCGTGGAAGCTTTGCAGGAAACGGCCAAACACAAGCCGGATTCATGCGCCGCGCAGCCGTGCGACATCACCGATGCCGCCAGCGTGCAAGCCCTGTTTGCGGCCGTCAAGGCCCGGCACGGGCGCATTGATCTGCTGTTCAACAATGCCGGCAGCGGCGCTCCAGCCATTCCAATGGAAGATCTGACGCTGGCGCAATGGCAAAGCGTGGTGGACATCAACATCACGGCCGCATTCCTGTGCACGCAGCAGGCGATCCGCATGATGAAGGCGCAAGTGCCTCGCGGTGGCCGCATCATCAACAATGGCTCGGTTTCGGCGCAAGCCCCCCGGCCCAATTCCGCGCCCTATACCGCAACCAAGCACGCCATGACCGGCCTGACCAAATCGACCATTCTCGACGGTCGCCCCTTCGATATTGCCTGCGGCCAAATTGATATTGGCAATGCCATGACCGAAATGGCGATGAAAATGGCATCCGGCGTGCCGCAAGCCGATGGCTCCATCAAGGTGGAACCGCTCATCGACCCCAAGCTGGTGGCGGATGCCGTGGTTTATATGGCCGGGTTGCCGCTAAGCGCCAATGTGCCCTTCATCACCGTCATGGCGACCAAAATGCCATTGACCGGTCGCGGATAAGGAAGCCAAGCCATGGTTCTCAAACTGACAATTGCCAACAAGGCCTATTCCTCCTGGTCATTGCGGCCATGGCTGCTGCTGGCCCATTTCAAAATTCCGTTTGAAGAAGAAGTCATTTTCTTGCGTCAGCCCGATACGCGTGAACGGATGTTGAAAGTATCGCCCACCGGCAAGGTTCCGGCATTGAAGGATGGTAGCCTGCAATTGTGGGAGTCGCTGGCGATCCTCGAATATATCGCCGAGACCTATCCGCAAAAGGCGATCTGGCCCCGTGCCAAAGCCGCGCGTGCTCATGCGCGGGCATTATCTTGTGAAATGCACGCCGGTTTCATGGCGTTGCGGTCAGAATGTCCGACCAATTTCCGCCGCAAACCGCACCCGCCCAAAAACCCGTTATCGGCGGCGGCTTTGGCGGATGTGGCCCGCATTGAGGCCGCCTTTGCGCAGGCGCGTGCCAAATACGGCAAGGCCGGGCCGTTTCTGTATGGCAAATTCAGCGCCGCCGATGCCATGTTTGCGCCCGTCATCAACCGCCTTTACGCCTATGACATCAAGGTGAGTGCCGCGACCAAGGCCTATATGGACACCGTCATGGCTTTGCCCGCCTGGATCGCCTGGCACAAAGATGGTGCCGAGGAGACGCAGGTCATCGCCGATTACGAGGCCTATTAGCTAATATCCAATCGCCAATGTGTCGCGCTGGCGCGGGTCCGCCGCGCCCATCAGCGTATGGCCGAGCCGCTCGATGCTTTGCGCCGAGCCAAAGGTGGGGCTAACCTTGACCTTATGGCCCATGGCTTCCAGCCGCGCGATGGTGTCCGGCGACATGCCGCGCTCGACCAGCAATACATCGGGCAGCCATTGGTCATGAAAGCGCGGACTGTCGACGGATTCGGCTATATTCAGCCCAAAATCAACGCGATCCGCGATGATCTCGACCACAATATTGATGATCCGCGACCCGCCCGGGGATCCGGTGACCAACTCAAGATTGCCTTTGTCGTCGAACATCATGGTCGGGCTCATCGAGGATAGCGGTCGCTTGCGCGGGCCGGGCGCATTGGCCTCGCCGCCAATCAGGCCAAAGGCATTGGCAACCCCTGGCTTGGCGGCGAAATCGTCCAATTCGTTGTTGAGCAGAATGCCGGTGCCCTCGGCGACCTCGCCAACCCCGTAAAAGAAATTGAGCGTATAGGTGTTGGAAACGGCATTGCCATCCGCATCAACCACGGAAAAATGCGTGGTCTGCGGGCTTTCATAGGGCAGGGGCTTTCCGGGTGCGATTTCGCTGGCCGGCCGCGCCTTGTCCATGGCAATCGACGCGCGCAGCTCGTCGGCATATTTCTTGGATGTCAGCCCGGCCACCGGAACTTTCACAAAATCCGGATCGCCCAGATATTTGGAACGGTCAGCGTAAGCCAGCTTCATCGATTCCGCCATGAGATGGATGGCTTGCGCTGAATTCTGTCCATATTTGGCCAGATCAAACCCCTCCATCAAATTCAATATCTCGATGATGTGCACGCCGCCCGAGGACGGCGGTGGCATAGATACAATTTCATGGCCGCGATAATGGCCGCTCACCGGCACGCGCTCGATCGCGCGGTATCCGGAAAGATCGGCCCCGGTCATATGCCCGCCCCCCGCAGTGACGGCGGCAACGATCTTGTCCGCCACCGGGCCTTTGTAGAAGCCGTCCGGCCCCTGTTGCGCAATGGCTTCCAGGGAATGGGCCAGATCGGCCTGCACCAGGCGCTCGCCGCTATGCAGGGGCGTGCCGTCTGGATGCAGGAATATCCGCGCGCTGGAGGGGTAACGCGCCAAACGCTTGGCGGCGCGTTTCAGCGAATCGGCCAATCCGTCATCGACGATGAACCCGTCGCGCGCCAGACCAATGGCGGGGGCCAGAATTTGCGCAAGACTGAATTTGCCGGAGCCATATTTTTGCAGCGCCAACACCATGCCCGCCACGGTCCCCGGCACACCAGTGCCCAGCACGCTTTGCTGGCTCTTGTCGGGATCAAAATTGCCGTTGGCGTCTAGGAATTCGTCTTTTACAGTAGCAAGAGTCGATAACTCTCTATAATCAATCGCGATATTTTTATTATCCTTGGCCAAATGCACCAGCATGAAACCGCCGCCGCCAATATTTCCGGCCTGTGGCAGGGTCACGGCCATGGCAAACGCAGTGGCAACGGCAGCATCCACGGCGTTGCCGCCGGCTTTCATGAAATCAGTGCCGATGGTCGCGGCCCTGCGCTCTTGCGCGGCCACCATGCCGTGCTGCGCCAGCACGGGCAATTCGCGCGCCATGCCCGCGTCCAGCGGAAATGCCAACGGGTCTGCAAAGGCGGGGAGGGGCAATGACCAAAGCGTCATTCCGGCCAAAATCGCAAAACGCCAACCGCCCATTTCACCCCCCCCCCTAAATTGCCGCGTCTCACTTTGGCATTTTAGAGGCAGGTGTTCAATTGCGTTGCAATGCTTTCACGATATAGCGGCCATCCTCGCCACGGGTGAAGATTTGTTCCACCTGCTCATGCCGGATCGGATCCCCCGATTCGTCAGGCACAAGATTCTGCTCGGAAACGTAAGCCACATACTCGGTTTCCGCATTTTCCGCATAGAGATGATAAAACGGCTGGCTTTTGCTGGGGCGCACGCTTTCCGGGATGGAGAGCCACCAATCTTCGGTGTTGGAAAAAATCGGGTCCACATCAAAGATCACGCCGCGAAATGGGTATTTGCGGTGTTTGACGACTTGTCCAATTCCAAACTTCGCAACAAGAGGTTTCATTCGTGCCTTGATCCGTAATGAGCCGCCAACCTATGTGTGGCAGCAAAACCAAATGTAAATGCTTCAACCGACGGTTTGCGAAGACAAATGAGCATCTCTTACATACTCTAGCTGCGGTTTACCGGTCAACTTTAATCCGCAAACCCATATTGTGCCGCCATGGCAACATCGCCTTTGGCGACCTGACGGGCCAAATCTACCATCACTTTGGCTTGCTTGAAAGTAGCGTCGTCTTGCATCTTGCCATCGATCATTACCGCGCCGCTGCCATCGGGCATGGCATCCACAATTTTGCGCGCGAACGCCACTTCTGCCGGATCGGGAGAGAATACCCGACCGGCAATCGCGATCTGGCTGGGGTGCAGTGTCCAGGCGCCGGCGCAGCCCATCAGATAGGCATTGCGAAACTGAACTTCGCATGCGAGCGGGTCGGAGAAATCGCCAAACGGGCCGTAAAACGCCTTGATGCCATTGGCGGCGCAGGCGTCGACCATCTTGGCTATGGTGTAATGCCACAAATCCTGCTGGTAGGCGGCTCTTTGGCTGGAGGAGCCCGCATCAGCCAACACTTTATATTCCGGGTGGCCACCGCCGACACGCGTGGTTTTCATCGCCCGCGAGGCGGCAAGATCAGCAGGGCCAAGGCTCATGCCATGCATGCGCGGCGAAGCGCTGGCGATGGCCTCGACATTATTGACCCCGTCGGCTGTTTCCAAAATCGCATGAATCAGGATGGGCTTTGAGATTTTGTGGCGCGCTTCCAGTTGCGCCAGCAATTGGTCGAGATAATGGATATCCCATGCGCCCTCGACTTTGGGCAGCATGATAACGTCGAGCTTTTCGCCAATGGCCTCGACCAGGCGCATGACATCATCCAAAATCCACGGGGAATTGAGGGCGTTGACCCGGCTCCACAGCCCGGTTGCGCCATAATCATGGGCCTGCGCCATGCTGATAAAGCCTTCGCGTGCCGCCTCCTTGGCGTCAAACGGCACGGCATCTTCAAGATTGCCAAGAATGATATCCACTTTGCCGATCAGATCGCCAACCTTGGAGCGCACTTTCTCATTGTGCGGCGGCACGAAATGAATCATTCGCTCCAACCGAACCGGCAATTCGCGCAGCGGCATCGGCGCACCGAGTGCGAGCGGTTCGAAGAATTTGCGGGGAAGTTTCATGCCGGCCTCTCGAGATTAAAAAACGTACCTTGTGCAGCGCAGCATAGGGCCTCGACCAAGGCGCTTCAAGCCAACTTTCGCTGCAGATTCGCCCAATACCGGCGCGGCTTTGTGACAATTCATGGTCTTGTCTCGCGCTTGCCGAAAATCCTCACCTGCATGCGCTATTTTTTTGCTGCATCTTGCGTGAAGCATTGCTATAGACGCAGCCAGACGTAACGTTACGCGGTAGCTGGCTGCGGACTCTATGGCTGAGCGGGCGTGGCGGAACTGGTAGACGCGCCGGATTTAGGTTCCGGTGGTGAAAATCGTGGGGGTTCGACTCCCTCCGCCCGCACCATGGCTGTTGCTGGCAATACCGATCAACCCTAACCGAAACCCGCGACCTAAGCGGGGTGAGTATGAAAAGGCGAAACGAAGATGCAGGTAACCGAAACCCTCTCGCAGGGCCTCAAGCGCGCATATAAAGTGGTGTTGCCAGCTGGCGACCTCGCCCAGCGCCTTGACGGACAATTGGCGGACATGAAGGACAAGGTCCGCATCAATGGTTTTCGTCCGGGCAAGGTGCCTGTCGCTCATCTCAAGCGTCTTTATGGCAAGAGCATCATGGGCGAAGTCGTCCAGAATGCCGTCAACGAAGCCAACCGCAAGATCGTCGAGGACAATGGCCTGCGCCTGGCGCTTGAGCCCAAAGTTGATTTCCCCGGCGATCAGGCTGAGGTGGAACGGGCCCTTGAAGCCAAAGGCGATCTGGCTTTCACCATTAACCTTGAAACCCTGCCCAAGTTTGAGGTTGGCACGTTCGAGGATATTGCCATCGAGCGCCCCGTAGCCACCTTGAGCGATGAGGAAGTGGACAAGAGCGTCAATCGCCTCGCCGATCGCAACCGCACCTATGCCGACGCGCCGAAAAAAGCCGTGGCCGCGGAACATGACCGCGTGACCATCGATTTCGTTGGCAAGATGGATGATGTGGCCTTTGAAGGCGGCAGCGGCACGGATGTCGATGTCGTGCTCGGTTCGGGCAGCTTTATTCCCGGTTTTGAAGAGCAGTTGATCGGCATCAAGGCGGGTGCCGAAAAGGTGGTGAAAGTTCGCTTCCCCGAAAATTACACCGCGCTGCATCTGGCCGGCAAGGAAGCCGTATTTGATGTAACCGCCAAAAAGATTGCCCACCCCGAAAAATTCGAAATCAACGATGAATTCGCCAAGGGTTTTGGTTTTGACAACGTCGAGGCGCTTCGCACCGCCATTCGCGAAAATCTGCAAAAGGACCATGACAAGGCCTCGCGCGACCGTCTGAAGCGCGCACTTCTGGACGAACTCGACAAGAAATATTCTTTCGAACTGCCCGAAGGCCTCGTTGAAATGGAATTCAACAACGTCTGGTCGCAGGTGATGCAGGAACAGGCAACCTCGGGCAAGACCTTCGAACAGGAAGGCACGACGGAGGAAGCCAGCAAGGCCGAATATCGCCGCATCGCCGAGCGCCGTGTGCGCCTTGGCCTTGTTCTGGCGGAAGTTGGCGAAAAAGCCAGCGTTCAGGTCAATGATGAGGAAGTTGGCAAGGCGCTCGTCGAGCGCGCCCGCGCCTATCCCGGTCAGGAAAAGATGGTGTGGGAATATTACACCAAGAACGAGCAGGCGCTGGCTGAAATCCGCGCGCCATTGTTTGAGGAAAAGGTCATTGACCACATCGTGGCGCAGGCCAAAGTAACCGACAAGGAAATATCCCGCGACGATCTGTTCGCGCCTATGCAGGACTGAGCCCGTCTCAATCCGCATACAAATCAAGAAACGCGGCGCTTTGTGCCGCGTTTTTTCCAAAAATCAAGCGTCATGCCAAGACTTTGCGGCCGGCACGCGCTTCGCCCGCCATTTTCCGCTTCACGATTGAGGCTCTCTATGCAAACCCATCCTGCCGCCCAACTTGATGCCCGCCGCAAGAAGCTACTGTTTCGCTCCTGGCATCGCGGCATGCGCGAGATGGATTTACTGATGGGCCAGTTTGCCGACAGCCAGATCGCCGGTTTGAGCGACGCAGAACTTGACGATTACGAGGCGTTGATGGAAGCCCCCGATCCGGAAATATTCAAATGGCTGACCGGAACCGTGCCGGTGCCCGATAATTTTGCCACTTCGGTTTTCGCCAAATTGCGCGGCTATCACACGGCAAAATAGCGCAAAGGCTAACCGGCAAGCGCGCGCATTTCAGCCTGCAGCATCGGCACAATGGCCTCAACGTCACGTGTCACCAGAAACCGCGGGGTCAACCCCTCACGGATGAAACCCTCTTCGCGCACATGCACCATCAGGTCGAGCAAGCGATCCCAAAATCCATTGATATTGGCGATCAGCACCGGCTTTTTGTGCTGCTGCAATTGCACCCAGGTCAATTGCTCAAACAATTCTTCCAGCGTGCCAATGCCGCCCGGCAGCGCCACAAAGGCGTCGGCGGCCTCAAACATCAAGCGCTTGCGCGTGTGCATATCGGGGACGATTTCCATTCTATGGGCCCCCTCCAGCATATGCTCGCGGGTTCGCAAAAAATGCGGGATAATACCGTGCACCTCGCCGCCTGAGGCGAGCGAAGCACGGGCCACCTGGCCCATGAGGCCGCTATTGCCGCCGCCATAGATCAGCCGGATGCCTGCCTTGGCCATGGCATGCCCGAGCGCGTCGGCGGTTCGCATGAATTCGGGATCATGACCGGGTGCCGATCCGCAGAAGACGCAGATGGAATTCAAGGGGGTAGGAGAATGTTTCAACATACCTTAGCTCTTAGCTGCATTGGTGCGATTCGCAAACCAGCTTCCATTGGATTTCGGATTTTGGGTTGCAAATTCAGCGGTTCGCCGTCATCGCCGTCCAAACAGCTTTTCAAGGTCGGACAGCTTCAGTTCAATATAGGTCGGGCGGCCATGGTTGCATTGGCCGGAACCGGGCGTGGCTTCCATCTCGCGCAAAAGGGCGTTCATTTCCTCCGGCAAAAGCCGCCGTCCCGCCCGCACCGAATGGTGGCAGGCCAGGGTTGCCAACACATGATCGAGCCGCTTTTCAAGCGGGCTGGCGGCGCCATGTTCAGCCAAAATATCGACCAAATCCCGGATAAGTTCGCCAATATCGCCCTTCAGCAGGGCAGGGATTTCGCGCACGCAAATTGCGCCCTCGCCAAAACCTTCCAGAACCAGTCCGAAACTTGCCAGAAGTTCGCCAGCTTCCACCAACAGGGCGCAATCACGCGGTTCGAGCTCGATGACATGGGGAATGAGCAGGCCTTGCCGGGCTATGCCTTCACTGGCGCGCCCGCGTTTGAGCTTCTCATACACCAGGCGCTCATGCGCGGCATGTTGGTCAACGATCACCAGCCCCTGCGCAGTTTGTGCCAGAATATAGGTGTTGTGCACTTGCGCCCTTGCGGCACCCAGCGGCGCATCCTGCGCCTCGGTCGGTGCGCGCGCCGCCTCGTCCATCCGAAAAGGCCGTGCCATCGGCTCGCTCATGCCCGAAAGCGTCGGGGACTGGAACGGGGCATTGGGGGAGGCGCGCCAATCCCAATCAATATGGCTTGGTCGCGCCCGCTCGCTCAGCACCTGCAAGGCTGCTGTTCCGCCGGTAGTGGTGGCACGGTGCATGGCGCCTGCCAGCGCATTCTTGAGTGCCCCGATCATCAAACCGCGCACAAGGCCGGCATCCACAAACCGCACCTCGGTCTTGGCTGGATGGACGTTGACATCCACAAACTGCGGGTCGCAATTCAAAAACAGCACCATAACAGGGTGCCGGCTGGCCGGCAGATAATCCATATAAGCCGCGCGCACCGCGCCCTGAAGCAACTTATCCCGAACCGGGCGGCCGTTGACATAGAGATATTGATGCTGGGCGTTGGCCCGGTGCATCGTTGGCAATCCGCAAAAGCCGGAGAGATGAAATCCCTCGCGGACGGCTTCAATTGCCAGTGCATTCTGCGTGAAATCGCTGCCGAGCACTTGACCCAGCCGCACCAACCCATTCGACCCGGGCGGAACCGCCAAATAGTCAAAACCGGTAAAGCCATCGCCATGCAGGCTGAAGCGAATCTCCGGGTGCGCCATGGCAAGGCGGCGCACCATTTCCGCCCCAGCCTGCGCCTCGGCCCGATCCGATTTGAGGAATTTCAACCGCGCGGGGATCGTGGCAAACAGATCGCTGACCTCAATGCGCGTGCCATAAGCCATGCCGATCGGTGCGACGCCACCCTTGACGCCGCAATCGACGCAGATGCGATGGCCCTGTGCCGCATCTTGCGGGCGCGATTGAATTTCAAGCCGCGCCACCGATCCAATGGAGGGCAGCGCTTCGCCTCGAAACCCCAAAGTGCGGATGGTCGAAAGGTCGCCATCCGGCAGTTTGGAAGTGGCGTGACGCTCCACCGCAAGACCAAGGTCTGCCGCGTCCATGCCAACGCCATCATCGACGATCCGGATGAGCTTCTTTCCACCGGCCTCCAGCACGATGTCGATGCGACTGGCTCCGGCGTCAATCGCATTCTCGACCAGTTCTTTGAGCGCGGAAGCAGGCCGCTCGACCACCTCGCCCGCTGCAATGCGATCGATGAGTATGGCATCAAGTCGGCGAACCACGCCTGACATGGCTTCAAGCCATGCCGACGGGTCGGCCTGCGGCAACCACCAGCAATTCGCCATTCCCAAACAGGCGTTCAGAAGCGCGTATCGCATCTTCAAGCGATACCGATTCAATCAGCCGGTTGCGATTGTCGAGGTAGGAGACGTCATACCCTTCCAACTGCAAGCCAACCAATTGCCCGGCGATCTTGGTGGAAGTGTCAAAACGCAAGGCATAGGAGCCGACGAGATATTTGCGGGCCTTTTCCACTTCCGCAAGGCTCGGGCCGTCGCGACCCATGGCGCGGATTTCAGCCTGAATCACTTCCAGCGATTCCAATGCCCGCTCATTTTTGGTCGAAGTCGCGCCCATCAAAATGTCGGCATGGTCGAAACTCGCCAGTTGCGAATAGACCGTATAGGCAAGGCCGCGCTTCTCGCGCACTTCAAGAAACAAACGCGCGGAGAAAACGCCGCCACCCAGAATATGGTTGGCAACCACTGCGGCCATGAAATCAGGGTCTTTGCGTGAAATGCCGGGACGCCCAAAGCGAAGGGTGGATTGCGACAGATCGAGATCTACCACCTGGCGTGTGCCAACACCCTGCAATGTGGCCATGGTCGGGCGGGTGATGGAATTTTGCGCGGGCAGGGGGCCAAAACACGTCTCCAGCAGCCCTTCAAGCGTTTTGGCGTCAATTGCGCCAACCACAGCGATCTTGACGTTGTCGCGCGCGAATATCGAACCGTGCAGCGCCACAAGGTCGGCGCGGGTGACATGGGCAACCGTGGTCAGGTCGCCGCGTCCGGGTAGTCCGTAGGGATGGTTGGGAAAGGCAATCGCGCGGAAAGTGCGGGCGGCCAGAGAATCAGGGTCATTGGTTTCGCGCTTCAGGCCGGCGAGCAATTGCGCCCGCACCCGCTCCACCGAATCCGCATCAAGGCGCGGCGCTTGAACGGCCAGCCCCAGCATGTGAAAGGCTTGGCCGACGTGCGCTGCCAAAGTGCGCATATGGCCGCTGACAATGTCGCGATTGGCCGAAAACGACAGCTCGATGGCGTCATCATCCAGCGCCCGATGGAAAGCCTCGCCATCCAGATCGCCAGCCCCCTCATCCAGCAACGCTGAAAGCATGGTGGTGGCACCGCCCTTGCCTGGCGGGTCCTGCGATGAACCGCCGCCAAACGCCAAATCCAGCGCTACGATGGGCACCGCGTAATCTTCGACAAGCCAAGCCTCCACACCGCAGGGCGCGATGACTTTTTGTACCTTCTCGGCCCGCGAACTTGCTGGCACGGCAATTTTCAGATCATTCATGCATCGATTCCAGATTGACAGCGCTTATGGTTCTTTGGGCATCAGATAGCCGGTCACCGCCCGCTGCTTTTGCAGATATTCGGCGGCTTTTTGCACGTCTTCGGCTTGCACACCCTGCACGCGTTGCGGCCAACTGGCTATATCGCCAACGCTCATGCCCGTGGCAAGCGCCGCGCCAAACCAGCGGGCCAGCGAAGCCTGACTGTCCTGGGCATAAATTGTATCCGCCACCAGGCGCGTTTTGGCGCGTACCAGATCCCCTGCGTCCACCGGCGTGGTGCGCACGGCTTCCAGAATTTTCTCAACGGCGGCGTCGAGCGCTTCCAGCGTCACCCCGTCATTGGGGATGGCAAACACATAAAACCGCGTATCATCGACAGCGGTGCCCATGTAATAGGCTCCGGCCGCGACGGCAATTTTCTGGTCAAGCACCAGACCCTTGTAGAGAATGCTGGTCGGCCCGCCCCCCAGCATATGGCTGAGCACTTCCAGCGCTTCGGCCTCGCCCGGCTTGGCCGTGGACACGGAAGGCACCAGATACAGAGCCTGAAGGCTGGGCTGTTCGACTTTTTCGTCGCTCAGACTCACCAGTCGATGCGCGCGGGCCGGTGGCTCCTGCGGACGCAAGCGCTCCGGCTTGGCACCGCGAGCTGGAATTTTGCCATAGGTTTCATTGGCCAAACGCGTCAATTCTTCGTGGCCAATATCGCCGGCCACCACTAAAATTGCGTTTTCCGGCGTATAAAACCGCTCGTAATAGGCAATGGCGTCATGGCGGTTGAGGGTCTCGATTTCATGGCCCCAGCCAATAACCGGCCGCCCGTAGGGATGCTGCGTGAACAGTGCCGCCTGCACAGCCTCCTGCAATTGCGCTGCCGGATCATTGTCGGTGCGCATCCGCCGCTCTTCCATCACCACTTCGCGTTCCGGGTCAACGGTCGCATCATCCAACACAAGGTTGATCATGCGGTCCGCTTCATAATCCATGACGACGCGCAAATGGTCGCGCGCCACCCGCTGAAAATAGGCGGTGTAATCATTCGAGGTAAACGCGTTTTCCTGGCCACCCAATTCGGCGACCATTTCAGAAAACTTGCCCTTGGCATGATTTTTCGTGCCTTTGAACATCAGATGCTCAAGAAAATGGGCAATGCCCGATTTCAACGGCAGGTCTTCGGCCGAGCCGTTCTTGTACCACACCATATGCGTTACCACCGGCGCGCGGTGATCCTCAATCAGCACAACCTCCATGCCGTTGGCCAGCGTAAAATGGCTGATATTGGCGGGCATGGCCGCATTCTGCGCGCCATTGGGCGACAGGGTCAGACCCACGCTCGGAATCAAGGCATTCATTCTGTCATTCCTCCCCGGCGGCGACCCTTGAGCGGGACGCCTCGTTTTGTGCTGTCATCGGCTCATTCACCAGAGTGAATATAGCCCTTCAGCGCGCTCATGTTAGAGGCGCTTTGAAATATCCTGAACAAAGCCCGTTTATTGACCGTTCTGCTGCTTTACGAAGGCGAGGGGGCTATTATCCTCGATCACCGGCGCTGCCTGCGTCGCTTTCACGTTTTTGGTGGCAACGCGGTACCCGGCGGGTGGATCGGTAAGGTCTTCACGTGGCGGTTCCTGGCCCGCAGTCAGCTCATTGGGCGCTTTCACCTTGCTGGGCTTCAAATCCGACCATTTTGCCATGGTGCAGGCATTGCTGGATGCGTTGAAATCGCAAGGGTTATAACCGCCCGGGCGGGAGGGCGTGCCAGGCGCCAGACGATGTGCCTGCAATTCCGCCTGCGAGGAACCGCGCGAAGCATGCTCCAGCGAAAATGGATGGGTGAACCAGGTGGCTTTGCCATTGCCGGTATTGGCATCCGGATCATGCGGCCAATTGGGGTTGCCCACTGCCGCCGAGCGCTCCGGCTTTGGCAAATCCATATGCGGCGGCACCACCAGCGGCGGGCGCTCGACATAGCTGATATGGGGCGCTTCACTCTTGGGGTTGGCACCCACAATATCCATGAAGCCGGAAAGGATCGACCCCGAACCATCATCGCCCGCCAAAGCCGGCATGCTGCCAAAGGCAAGGCTCGCCACAAACGCGCCGCCGACAGCCACGCCCATCACGCCAGTCCTGCGAAAAGCCCGTTGCAATTGCTGGGTAGAAAATCTCATGGCAACTTCCTTCAAACTTGAATTTCCGATTAGCCGCGATGATTCAGGCTTTTGCACGACCAATGTCACCCTTGTGGCTTGGTATCACCAAAAAACAGGCCATCCAGCAACAAAAGCCCGACCCCGGCTACGATGCCGCAATCTGCTATGTTGAAGATATACCACGAAAAGCTGCCGATATGAAAGTAGAAGAAATCAGCGACCGCGCCAAAGCGAAACCGGTCGAGCGCGTTGCCAAGCGCCCCCCCAATCAACAGGCCAATGCCAATCGCCACGATCGGCTTGCTAACCCGCGAAAGCCACAAGGCCAAGGCCAGCGTTGCTGCCAAAGTAACGGCCAGCAACCAGAACCGGCCGCTGGCGGTATGGGCCGAGAACATCGAGTAGGAAACCCCGGAATTCCAGGCCATCATCAGGTCGAAATAAGGCCCGATTTTTACCGGCGGCGCATGCGCGGGAAAAAACACATATTCCATATAGGCCTTGTGTGCCTGATCGAGCGCAAGCGTCACTACCGCACTCATCACGCCCAACAGGCGCACCTTGACCACTGAGCCTGTCACTGTGGCCATTTGCCCATAGCTTTCAATTCTTGCAGGGCTTCGGCGTCGCGTGGTGTCACGTCCGCAAAACCGGGCAGTGCGGTGGCAGCGTCAAAATATTTCCAGGATCGCGCACATTTGATGCCCGTAGCCTTGCGCACAACCACGCCAACGCCCGGCACCTCACCCAGTTGAAACGCGCCCGCTGGCGCCTGGCCCGCGATGATCTTGATGTCTGACGTGATACAGACCTCGGCCATATCCACGGCCTTCACGAGGGCCAATAGCGCGGCATCCTCGATATAGACTTCCGGGGCGGCTTCCAGCGATGAGCCGATATTCTTGTTGGCCCGCTCGATTTCCAGTGCACCGGTAACCACCGAGCGCACCTTGCGGATTGCGGCCCATTTATCGCCCAACGCCACATCCTGCCAACTTGTGGGCAGAGTTGGGAAAGCTTCTAAATGCACTGATAATTTTGTCGGATAGCGCGATAGCCACGCTTCCTCGCAGGTGAACACCAAAATAGGCGCGAGCCATGTCACAACACATTGGAATATATGCTCAATGGTTTCCAAAGCGCCCTGACGTTTCGAACTGGACGGTGCATCGCAATAAAGCGCGTCTTTGCGAATATCAAAATAAAAGGCGGAGAGGTCGGCGGTGATAAAAGATGTGATTGAAGTTAGCACTTTATTATAGTCAAACGTCTCAAAGGCTGCCCGCACAATGGCATCCAATTCCACCAAACGATGCAGCATCAGGCGCTCGGTCTCTTCCATGCCTTGGCCGCCAATGTGTTCCGCGCCGTCGTAATGCGCCAAAGTGCCCAGCATCCAGCGGATGGTGTTGCGCAATTTGCGGTAATTGTCCGAAACGCTCTTCAGGATTTCCGGGCCGATGCGTTGATCGTCCGAATAATCCACCGATGCCACCCAGAGCCGCAGGATATCGGCACCCGATGCTTCGATGATCTTTTGCGGCACAACGGTATTGCCGAGCGATTTCGACATTTTACGGCCCTTTTCATCGAGCGTAAAACCATGGGTGAGCACCACATCGAAGGGCGCGCGCCCGCGCGTGCCGCAGCTTTCCAGCAAGGATGAATGGAACCAGCCGCGATGCTGGTCCGAACCCTCCAGATACATAACCTCATCGCGCCCGCCATCGACCTTGCGATGGATTTCGGCCAAAGCCGGAAAATGCTTGGGGTCATCCAGCACATAGGCATGGGTGGAGCCGGAATCGAACCACACATCGAGCACGTCTTGCACCTGATGCCACTGGCTGGCATCGGCCCGCCCGGCGAGGAAGCGCGCGGCGGCCCCTGGCGCAAACCAGGCGTCGGCACCCTCCACTTCGAAAGCGTCGGCAATCGCCTTGTTGACCGCCGCATCTTGCAGGATTTCGCCCGTTTCATTGGCGAAAATCGCAATCGGCACGCCCCAGGCGCGCTGGCGGGACATCACCCAGTCCGGCCGGTTGGCAATCATGCCGTGAATGCGGTTTTCACCAGAAGCGGGCACCCAGCGGGTTTGCGTGATGGCGTTCAACGCCACATCGCGCAGGCTCTTCTCATTTGCACCGGAACCGGCGCGATAGGCCTTGTCCATGGCAATGAACCATTGCGGCGTGTTGCGGAAAATGATCGGCTTTTTCGAGCGCCAAGAATGCGGATATTGGTGCTTGAGCCGCCCGCGTGCCACAAGATTGCCAGCCGCAATCAGCGCCTTGATCACGCGCTCATTGGCGTCGCCCTTGTCGCCCTTGTCGGTGATGACGCGGCCCGGCTTGCCTTCGGTGGATGAGGGGCCAAAGCCGGGGGCCTCATCAGTATAAAAACCATCGGCATCGATCATGAACGGGATATGCGTATCGATGGCGCGCGCGGTCAGGTTCTGGCCATTGGCCATCCAAAGGTCAAAATCCTCGCGCCCGTGGCCGGGAGCCATATGGACAAAGCCCGTGCCGGTATCGTCCGTGACGTAATCGCCTTCGAGGAGGGGGATGGTGAGATTGGCGTAGTATGGATCGTGAGTGGCGAGTGGGTGCGAAACCATCATGTTCCAGATTTCAGAATCTGGAAGGTCGCGAACTTTTTGCAACGATACCTTTGCTGCTTTGGAAACCTCGTTGGCAAGCTTATCCGCAATGATAAGGGTTCGCCCCATCGATACCCAGTTTCCTTCTGGCGCTTCAGTGACCCTGTATAATCCATAGTTGATTCCGAGCGAAAAACTGATCGCTCGATTGCCCGGAATTGTCCAAGGCGTCGTAGTCCAAATCAAAACTGAAGAACTTCTTAGTTCTTGATGATTGGAAAGCATCGCATTCGCATCTGTTGCGACACCATAATTTCCAGCCGTCGTTGCCGCTTCTACAACACTTTCACCATCACTTGAAACTACACATTCCTCGCCATCTTTGCCCGTTTTTATTACTCCCTCATATCCTGTCTTCACGACCGGAAACGCCACATAAACCGTGTCGCTCGTGTGTTCCTCATACTCAACTTCGGCCTCGGCCAGCGCGGTTTTTTCCACCACGGACCACATCACCGGCTTGGAGCCGCGATAGAGCAAACCGTTGGCGGCAAATTTCATGATTTCGCGGGCGATCTGCGCCTCGGCGGCATAGGTCATGGTCAGATAGGGGTGCGCCCAGTCACCGGTAATGCCAAGCCGCTTGAATTCCTCGCGCTGGACATCCACCCACTTTTGCGCAAAGGCCCGGCATTGCTGGCGAAATTCAACCACCGGCACATCGTCCTTGTTCAGGCCTTTGGCGCGGTATTCTTCCTCGATTTTCCATTCAATCGGCAGGCCGTGGCAATCCCAACCGGGCACATAATTGCTATCCTTGCCCAGCATCTGCTGCGAGCGGGTGACGAGGTCCTTCAAAATCTTGTTCAGCGCATGGCCGATATGGATATTGCCATTGGCATAGGGTGGGCCATCATGCAGCACGAATTTCTCGCGGCCCTTGGCGCTTTCGCGTAGCCGCGCGTAAAGGTCGATTTTCGCCCAATGCGCCAGAATTTCCGGCTCTTTCTGCGGCAGGCCGCCACGCATGGGGAAATCGGTCGCTGGCAGATAAAGACTGGCGGAATAGTCGAGCACTTTGGTCTCAGGATCATGCATGAGTGGAAACATCTCAAATTTGCGCAATTGCTTTGCCAGACGGGATAGAGGATTTCGGCGCGCGCGCCAAGCGTAATCAAGTCAAAAGCCGACAACAAGGCGGGTGCCAGGCTCTAACCCCGTCGGCCCAGCCGCAACCCAACCGCTGCCCGCAGGTCGATCACCTCGCGGGCAAACCGGTAAAGCGAAGCAGGCCGCCCGCCCGTCGTGGTCAAAACCGCATTGGTTTCCTCAACGGCATGGCTGGCGGAGACCAACCGGCGGAAATTCTGCTTGTGCAGCGCCCGCCCCGATATGGCCTCCACCGTGCGTTGCAACGCCGTGAGCGTGAATAGCTCTGGCATTAACTCGAAAATCACCGGCCGGTATTTCAGTTTTGCCCGCAGCCGGCCCAGCGCCGTTGCCAATATCCGGCGATGGTCAAATTGCATGGATTGCCCCAGCGCCGGGGTAATCGTGTCGCTTTGCGCATTCTCGCGCCCGTCGCGCCGCGCTTCCTCAACAAGGCCGGCCTCATACAGCAATTCATAGCGCTCCAGCACAAATTCCTCGTCGCTGCCACCCGAGGCACTGCCAAACAGCCGCTGCACCCGGTCACTCTTGCCGCTCGCCCCCTGCTTTTTTGCCCAGCCCTGCAAGCGCGGCAGAATTTGTTCGTCGATGATTGCCGGTCGGCCGTTGCGCCAATCCTCCCAGGGCAGAAACAAATAGATTTCTGCAAAATCGGCTTGCGTCTGCGGCGGGTTGGCTTCCGCCTGTGTCAAGGCAAGATACCCCACCGACACCACATGCGGGTCAACATCGCCGGGCATTGCATGGCGTCCACGGTCGCCAAACGTATATAATTGTTCGACATAGCCCAACCGCATATCGGTTTGCTCGCTCACCCAGTCCCGCAGGCCAATTTCAAATGTGCGGTGCAAAAGAGGGTTGAATTGCCCGGAAGGCAGCGCCGCGGCCTTGCCTGCCTCGTGCTGGGTCAATATCAAAGGCACATTTTCGCGCATGGCGATGATTGCGGCAGTCAAGCCGATGCTGATCGCCCGCTCGGTCACCGCCGCCAAGCCGGTACATCGAGGGCAAAAGGCACGCCCTCATAACAATCGCGTCCGCGCCCGATTTCATGGACCGCCGCAATCATCCGTCCTTCGCGATCCAGCATTTCATCCGCCAATGCGACCAATCTGGCGTTGGGGGTGGCGGTGGGTGACTTTTCCCGTATTTCGCGCGCGATTTCGATTTCCGGTTTCAGCGGTTCCAGAGCGCAGGCCGCGATGAATGCGGAGGCCGTCGAGCGGCTGACACCGGCAAAGCAATGGACGAGGAGCGGCGCCTGCCGGTCCCATGTGAAAAAGAAATCCAGCATTCGGCGCATATGGCCTTCGTCGGGCAACACATAGCCAATCAGCGGCGCAACAATGTCAGACACCAGGATTTGCAAATGTTGATGGGCGGGGATAACGCTCGGCCGCAACACTTCCATGCCCGGGCCAATCACGCTGACCAGACTGCGCGCGCCGCTGCTTTCCACTTGCGCATCCACCATCGACAGCGCGCACACATGAATCTTAGTCATTCCGCACCATCTAATTCACGAAAACGCTGCAAGAAGCGGTGTTGCGCTTGCCCGCTCGACATGGGCGCAAGCCAGCTTTCAAGATCGGACAGGGGCGGCGGATAACCGCCAAACAATTTGGCTGCCTCCCCCAACGAAAACCCGGCAAGGCGGGTCGCTTCGACAAAGGCGCTGGCCCGGTCGGCGGTCTTGATCCGCTTGAGCAAAGCGGTACCGGAGGGGTTGGCAAGCCCAAATCTGATATGAATAGCACTGAGCAAACCAGCCTCGATAATCCGATATTCCCCGCCAATGACCGCCTTAAATGGCGAAATCATGTCGCCAATAACATATTCGGGGCCGTCGTGGAGCAAAGCCGCCAACAGCGCGGTCTTGGGCAAATCTTGGTCCATTACCCGCACATAAGCCTCCACCAGCAGGGAGTGTTGCGCGACGGAAAAAATCTGGTCTCCCGAGGTCTGGCCATTCCAGCGGGCGACCCGGGCAAGGCCGTGGGCGATGTCTTCGATTTCGATATCAAGGGGAGCCGGATGGATGAGATCAAGCCGTCGGCCTGAAAGCATCCGCTGCCATACCCGCGCATTTTTCGCAGCCGGATTCAAGTTGGCATTGGCGGGCGCGCTCATGATACGCGTGGCCCAGTTTTCCCGGTCATCGCGCCAGCCTTGCCATGTTCCGCGCAGGGGCCATGGCGGCAGCAATCCACGAGATGGTCATTCACCATGCCAACTGCCTGACAAAAGGCGTAAACGATGGTAGGCCCGCAGAAGTTGAAACCGCGCGCCCGCAAATCCTTGGACATCACCGCACTCAGCGGCGTTTGCGCCGGCACTTCGCGCATGTCGCGCCATTGGTTCTGCTTCGGGGTTCCGTTGTAAAATCCCCAAAGGTAATCGCTGAAGCCCTGTTTGGACTCGATCTCGATCCACGCTTGTGCCGATTTTACACTGGCCGCAATTTTGGCCCGGTTGCGCACGATGCCAGCGTCCTGCATCAAAGCCGCGAGCTTTGCCTCATCGTAACCGGCGATTGTCTCTGGATTGAATTGGTCAAAGGCGGCCCGAAACGCCTCGCGCTTGCGCAAAATGGTGATCCATGACAGCCCGGCCTGAAATCCATCGAGCAGAAGTTTCTCGAACAAGGCCCGGCTATCCCACTCCGGCACGCCCCATTCGTCATCGTGATAGGACACGTATATCGGATCGGTGCTGGGCCATGGACAACGGCTCAGGCCGTCAGCGTGCTGGATGGATGGGCGAGGCGGGCGGGGTTCGGGCGTGGATTCCATGAACCCATCCTAGTGATTTGCATTGGCGTTTGGAAGGGGCAGGGCCGCACTGTCCGCCGCTAATTCAACACCATCCGCCGTGCATGTGCCGCCCGCTTCCACCAACCGATCCAACCGCACCATCGCAAGGCAAACCCCAGGGCAGGTGCTTCCTACCGTCCCTATCACCGTGCCATTGGCAACCACGTCAGCCCCGGCAGCCGGAGCCTTGCCAGCAAATTTCAGCGCGATCACGCGTTTGCGGGCCAGACCGCGATGTTCCACCCGCGACACCACTTCCTGACCCACATAGCAGCCTTTTTTGAAATCAATACCATGCAGGCGGTCCATATTCGCTTCATGCGGGAAGGCATCACCATAAACAAAATCCTGACCGCCTTCGGGCACGCAAAGTCTGATGCGATGCGCCACATAGGGCAAAATATCCCCTTCAGGCTGACGCGCGACTTTCTGCCGCCAACCCATTTCGGGCATGCGCGGGTCATCAACACCCCCTGCGGGTTTGGGCTCACCCCAGCCCGCGCGCACCGCGAAATCGGCGGAAATATCCAAAATGGCAACATCGGCCCGCAATTTGTACATTCCGAAGCGTTTGGCCAAGGCTTGAATCATGGAGCGAGTAACATCAATCAAAAAATCAGAATTTTCCCGTAATACCATAAAATCAAACAATATTTTACCTTGCGGCGATAGGAGGGCCGCATAACGCATCTCGCCATTGGTCAGCGCCAGAACATCATTGGTCAGCATATCTTGCAAGAAGCGGGGCGCATCCCCGCCCGTCACCTTGAGCCAGCCGCGATTGTCGAGATAAACCGATGTCATGAAATGCAAACCCTGCGCCGGAAGTTGGTTGTTCGCAATATAATGACGTTTGGTTCAAGCTCCAAAGTAATATTGCGTCTTTCCGCCCTGCGCGCATTGTGGCAAAGAAAGAGCAGCATAACTCCCATGGAAAGCCCCTCGATGGCACAGACATACGATACGATTTTGCAAGGCGGCACGCTGGTCAATCAGGACGGTATCGGCCCCTGCGACATTGGCATAATCGGCCAGACCATTGCGTTTATCGGCGATTTATCGCGCGCCAGTGCCGGGCGGGTGATTGATTGCACCGGCTTGCATGTTCTGCCGGGCGTCATCGATACGCAGGTGCATTTTCGTGAGCCGGGTGCCACCCACAAGGAAGATCTGGAGAGCGGTTCGCGCGCCGCCGTCATGGGCGGCGTGACTGCCGTGTTTGAAATGCCCAACACCAACCCGCTCACCACCAGCGCCGAAACACTGGCTGACAAATGCCAGCGTGCCAGCAACCGCATGCACTGCGACTTTGCATTCTGGGTGGGCGGCACGCATGAAAACGTCCGCGATATCCGGGAACTCGAGCGACTGCCCGGGGCCGCCGGCATCAAGGTTTTCATGGGGTCGTCCACGGGTTCCCTGCTGGTGGCGGATGATGCGGGCGTTGCTGCCATCTTAAGCCAGACGCGCCGGCGCGCCGCTTTCCACAGCGAAGACGAATTTATCCTGCGCGAGCGCGAATCCTTCAAGGTGGCCGGTGACGCATCCAGTCATCCGGTCTGGCGTGACGAGGCTGCCGCCCTTTCGTCCACCAGGCGGTTGGTCAAAATCGCGCGCCAGACCGGTGCCCGCATTCACATCCTGCATATTTCAACCGCTGCTGAAATCGATTTTCTGAAAGCCCACAAGGACATCGCCAGTCTGGAAGTGACCCCGCACCACTTGACCATGGCCGCCGACGACTATGCGCGTCTGGGCACACGCTTGCAGATGAACCCGCCGGTGCGCGAGGCGCGCCACCGCGATCAATTGTGGTATGGCGTGGCGCAAGGCATTGCCGACATATTGGGCTCCGACCACGCCCCGCACACATTGGAGGAAAAGGCCAAGCCCTATCCGCAAAGCCCGTCAGGCATGACCGGCGTGCAGACTCTGGTGCCGATCATGCTGGATCACGTATATCACGGTCGCCTGTCGCTGCAGCGCTTTGTCGACATGTCGAGCGCTGGCCCGGCCCGGCTTTTTGGCATTGCCCGCAAGGGCAGGGTGGCGGTCGGCTATGATGCCGATTTCACGATCGTTGACCTCAAGCGCCGTCAAACCATCACGGATGAATGGATCGCCTCCCGCAGCCAATGGACGCCGTACCATGGCCGCGCCGTTATGGGCTGGCCCTGCGGCACGATTGTGCGCGGCGGGCAAGTCATGTGGGAGGGGCAATTGCTCGCCCCCAGTACCGGCCAGCCAGTTCTGTTTGGCGAAGCGTTGCCGCAACGCTGAATTTTGGGTCAAAACCAGACAGCGTTCAACGAAAAAGGCCGTTCCCGAAAGGAACGGCCTTAATTTTACAGCCACATATCCGCTGGATGCGCTCAGCTTACTGCTTCGGGCCCTTGAAGATGCCGGGAGTCGCGCTGGCGAACTGGTAACGCAGGCCTGCCGTCACGGCAAAGCCGGAGAGATAGTCACTCACGGTGCCACCACCAAATGCGGCTGGAACCGCGCCGCTCACCGTATGCTTGGGCGAATAGACGCCACCCAAATCCAAATTCATCTGGTTGGAAATGGCATAGCTCATACCGGCGGTAAAGTGATCGGTAATCACGCCGGGTGCCAAAATGTTGAGGGCGGCATCGCGCGGGCGAACCGGGTTGGTGTTGTGCGAATAACCAGCGCGCAACACGAGTTGCGAAGTCGCTGCCCATTCCGCACCAATGCTGAACACATCCACATCGCGCCAGCCAAAGCCGGGGCCGCCGCTAACGCCGAAAGGCAGGGCAATGTTAGAAGCATTGCCAACCGATGGAACGCCGGAATAGAAAATCCGCTTGTAGTCAGCCAGCACAGTCACGGTTGGCGTTATCTGATAGGAAACACCAAAAGCGATATTGCCCGGGATGTTGAAATTGCCCTGATTGGCAAACAACCCGCTATATTTGTTGAACTTGCTCATATACATCGGCGTAGAACCGGTCAGGCCGACGTTGAAACCTGGTGCAGCATTCCATTGGATGCCGGCGCGCACGCCGCCGCCCGACGAGGTCGCGTAGCCATTGTCGGAGAAATTGGTCGGCGAAGACGAGCCACCCGCCAGCGCCGCCAAGCCATAAGCCTTGAACTGCTGGTAGGCGAATACCGGAGCGATACCCACGGAGAGCGAACCAAACTTGTGCGCATAGCCAACCGTGACGAAAGCCTGTTCGAGGTCGACGCCGGCCTTGCCCGAGCAGAACACGCCGAGCGCTCCGGGGCAGGCAGGCGCGGTGCTGACAAACGGCTTGTAGGTGGTGTTGATGCCGCCATTACCATAGATCGCTATGCCAACCGCAGATGACCCGTCAATCTGATAGGTATAGCCAGCAGCAGGAACGCCAAAGATCGGACGCCCGCTCTTGTGATCGCCGGGTGCGATGAAGCCGGTTCCGGTGCCTGTATAGCCGCGCGTTGGGTTGATCAGCGTAGCGCCAACGTAAAATTGGTTGCCAATATCAAGAATGCCGGCCGGATTGACCGCCAGAGCCATTGCATCTTCGGCGTGGGCGACGCCAGCACCGGCAAGGCTCTGTTGAATGGTGCCATAACCGATTTGAAAATAGCCGTCGGTTGCATTGGCGGTCCCTGCCAGCAGCAATGCAGCAACTGCGCCGAATGCCAACTTAATTTTTTGATTGCGCATCTCGCCCCCTAATATCGTCCATGGAATATGACGATTTAATTTGTATCAAATTCTATGTTTCGGGCATCGTCATTGACAATCATTTTCTTCGCAATGAGCGGGGAGCGCCGCTGAAATATGGCATTATTCAGGCGCCTGTGCTTTACATGCAACAATTCTTATATGATTTTGTCGAAATTGCCTTGCGAAACCAGTAATTCTGGCCACTTCACGGACCAAACGAATCGGACCGTCGGGTGCTTAATGGCGCGGCGCGAGCGAAAATTCACCGTTGCGGATACGCGCGGGCAATCCCTCGGCCAGATGCGCAGTGTTTTCCACGCCAATTTCATGGGTCAAATGCACCATCGCTGCCCGTAAGGCCGCTTGCGCGAAGAAATCGGCGTCAATGCCCGAAACAAGTGCTTCGGCGAAGGCCTCAGTCAGAAATTGCATGGCCGCATCGTGCAACTGCTGGCGCGCGATTTCTTCCAGGGCAGGGTCGGCAGTGAGCGGCAAGGGCTTCAGAATGTTCATAAAGCCGATATTAGGCGCATCCACGGCGCTTTGCGACAATCAGATGTCGGCACGGTTAATATCGGGCAAGGCAGCCTATCGTCCGCCGTAATGGCTGCTGATATCCCGCCCCAACTGGTCGGCGCGCGCCAATTCGCGGGCGATGATCTGTTTGGCGTTGGCCGTGCAATTATGATAACTCAACGCATAACTGCCATAGCCGGTATTGAATGCGGCGATCAATTGCTTGCGCCGCTCCGGTGATTTTGCGTCCGAATCAATGATGGCGGCCATATGCTCGCGCCACTGCTTTTCATCGCCATCCATGCATAGGCCGCGCAGATAAGATACAATCCCGACGGTTTGCGACAGTTGCAGGAGTTGCGCCTCGTAAGGCGGTGGCAATTCCTTGATGGGGGCTGGCGCAGGGGCTGCCGTGTCCGCCTTCGCTGGGGCGTTTTTATTGCCATCCTTGACGCCAGCTTCCTTTGCCTGCGGGGCTTGGGTGGCGGCCATTATTTGCGGCGCACCGGATTGACTGGCTTCAGCCCTGTTACCACCCAACCCGATAACGCATATGGCCATGGCAAACGCCAGCACGAACCGCCACTGGCCCAAGCCATGCGTTGGTGTTTTTTGTGCCAATTGCGACATTCCATTCAACCGCAAAATGCGTGCTTCGCCTCGGGCCGCCTCGCGACGCACTTCAGGGATAAAGTCTAGCCGACTGCCAGGGATCGTTCAATGCCGCGCGGCTAAACAACACGCGATCATGCAGGCGCGCAGGCCCGTCGTGCCAGAACTCGATCTGCAAGGGGCGGATGCGATAGCCCAGCCAATGCGGAGGACGCGGCGGCGCATCATGGTATTTTTCACCATATTCGGCTACCGCTGCTTCCAGCGTGGCGCGGTCTGCCAAAGGGCGGGACTGCTCACTCGCCCAGGCACCGATACGGCTGAGCAATGGTCGGCTCGCGTAATATTCATCCGCCTCACGCGCCGTGACGATTTCCACGCTACCACGAATCCGGATTTGCCGCCGCAGAGATTTCCAGTGAAACAGCAACGCCGCCTGCATGTTGCTGGCAAGTTCAGTGCCCTTGGCACTTTGCGAATTGGTGTAAAACACGAACCCGTGCGGATCATGGCCCTTCAGCAACACCATGCGCGCGTCGGGCAGGCCGCTGGCATCGACCGTGGCCAGCGCCATGGCGTTGGGATCATTGATTTCGTGCTGTTTCGCCTCGGCAAGCCAGTCCGCAAACAGGGAAAATGGCTCGCTTCTCTTGGTAAAGTCACCCGGAATTAACCCATTCACGATTTAATCTCCTCAATGACCGTGGGAGCCGTTTGGGCACCCGATCGGTTTCGTATTGTGTATAGGGCATCCATCGATGCAAAAAAGATTTTTGTGCAGCGTTTTTTTGGCTTCTTCACTATTTTTGACCGGCTGTTCGGTTGCAATCCCATTGCCGGCTTTATTTACTTCCGACACGACCGGGGCAATCGCCGAAAAGCCCTTGGACAATTCGAAGCCATTGCTTTTGGCCTCCTCGGCCCGTGCCGACAAGATTGCGGATACTTCCACTTTCGGGACGGCCTTTGACAAATCCGACTGGGAAGTTGCCAAACCGGCGCTTTCCGAAGCTTTGATGTCGACGCCCGAAAACGCGCAAAAAGTGCCATGGTTTGATGCGCGAACCGGTGCCAGCGGCGACTTTTTGCAAAAAACCGCCAAAGCCGGCGCGCTCGGCACCGGCTGTCGCGGCTTTGTCGCGCTGATCGATGCTTATGACGGCACGCACTCGATTCCGGGAAAGGCCTGCCACACGGCGACCGGGGTCTGGAAGGTCGACGAAGTGTTGCCCGATACTTTTAACTGATGGGGATAGCCAAGCGGTTGGACGGGAAGCTTTGCATTCGCACCTTGCAACTGGCGCAGAACGGTCCCAAATAGAAAAAAAGACATTCATTCTGCGCCTTTTCGAGGGCAGAATTTCTATGGGCTAATTTATGCGCAATCCTTATGACGTGCTTGCAATAACAAAGAATGCCAGCATAGCTGACATTAAAAAGGCGTATCGGCGATTGGCCAAAGCCAACCATCCCGACCAAAACAAGGACCCAAAGGCCAAAGAGCGTTTCAACGAGGCGACGCAGGCCTATGACCTGCTCTCGGACGAGAAGAAACGGGGTGCCTTTGACCGTGGCGAGATCGACGCTGAGGGCAAACCGAAATTCCACGGCTTTGAGGGCCATCCGGCGGGCAATCATGGCCGCCAACCCGGCTTTGAGAATTTTGATTTCGGCGGAACTCGCGGTTTTGACGCCAGCGATATTTTCGCAGACCTGTTCAGCGGCGGCGTGCGTCCGGGCGGCAAGGCGCGTCCGGCGCGTGGTCAGGACATTGAGGCATCGATCCAGGTGTCGCTGGAAGATGTAGCGCGCGGCAACAGCGTGCGCGTGAGCCTGCCAACCGGCCGCAGCCTCGATATCAAAATTCCGCGTGAGATTGATGAAGGCAAACAGATTCGGCTCAAGGGGCAGGGGCAGCCCGGCACTTTGAATGGGCCAGCCGGGGATTTGCTGATTGCGGTTCACTTCAACAAGCACCCGCAATTTGTCCGTGACGGCCGCGATCTGAGGCTGGAATTGCCGATCGCCCTATACGAGGCAGTGCTGGGTGCGGAAATCGAAGTGCCGACGCTGGAAGCGCCCGTGCGCATGAAAGTGCCGCCAGGTGCTCATCACGGCAAGCCCATGCGCTTGCGCGGCAAGGGCATGCCGGGGGCAACGCCGGGTGACCTCTATGTCACTCTCAAAATCGTCCTGCCACGCGAAATCAGACCGGAGTTTACCGCTGAAATGCAGAAATGGCGCGACAATGCGCCCTATAATCCGCGTTAAAACGTGGCTACCGCCGCGCTAGGCCGGACTGACCATGGCAAAAAACGCGCCTTGCGGGTCCTTGCATTGGGCGATGATCTGGCCACCTGGCACCGGGTTGGGGCCATGCAGCAATTGTCCGCCGGCCGCTTTCAGCCGCTCCAGTGCCGCCTCCATATTGGCAACATTGACGTAAAACAGCCAAGAGGGGCGGGGTATTTCCGGTGCCTTGTTCATGATGCCGCCAATTTGGCTGCCGCCGACGCTGAATAATTGATAGTCGCCCATCGGCCCCATCGGAATGGCCTCGTCCTTTTGCCAACCAAAGTGCCGCCCATAAAAATCCATGGCCTTGCCTGCATCGACCGCGTGCAACTCGTTCCAGCCGAAAGTGCCGGGCGTGCCTGCCTTGGGTTGCGCATTGTTGCCCAGCGCCGAAAACAGGATGAATGCGGCACCCTGCGGATCGGCCATGACCGCAAATCGGCCAACATTGGGGATGTCGGTGGGCGCGCGATGCATGGTGCCGCCATCCTTTTCAACAGCCTTTGCCGCAGCATCCACGTCGTCCGCGTAAATATAACCCATCCAGTGCGGCGGCACTTTTTGTGCGACCAGCGGGGCAGGCAGCGGCATCATGCCGGCAACCCCGTCACCTTCGACGTTGCAGATCGCATAAATCATGTCGGAAAGCCCAGAATCCACCACATTCCAGCCAAACAGGCTGGAATAGAATTTCTTGGCCCCGGCAAGATCGCTCGTCATCAATTCGTGCCAGCAAAAACGTCCCATGCTATCGCTCATCGCCTCGCCTCCATCGCAGTCGAAAACGCCGGGCCTTATGGCCACTAACGGGCAGTATCGGAAACTGTATCGCTCAGCCCGATTTCGTCGAACGCGGCCACACTCACCATGGCTACGGTCTGGTCATGATAGCCAAATACCACCGCATGCAGGCCGGCAACGGCAAGGCTGTCCGCTCCGTTGGCGCTCCAGCCACGCTGGATGGTTGCGCCCCGCAGTGCACCGCCGTGGTCTGCATATAGCACGAAAGCGGCTGGGCCGCTGTTTTCGGCGGTCAAGCGTGCGCCCACCATCTTCCAGTGGCTGTCGGCAAATCGCGGCAGTTTCAGCCGGTATCCAAGACGCTGGCTGAGGGATTTTTCCAGAACATCGGCATTTGGCGAGATAAACTCAAGAGGAAGCGCCGAAAAGCTGCGGTAATTGCGCAGGGCTGCCAGTGCGTTTTCATGGTCGGGGGCAAGTGCAACCGTTGAAGCAAGCCGGGCACGGCCCTCGCTTGGCGCCATTGCCTGCGCAACGGCCACCGGCGCAGCCAAAACAGGATTGGTTGTTGGCTGGCGCAATCCCTCTGCCGCCATGCCGGCGCTTTGCAGCAAGGCACCATGCTGCAATATCAGCGACATGGTCGCTGCCATGGCAAAGGCGCATGCCATGCCATAGACAAAAATGGACCAGGAGCGCCGCCTATCTGCCCCGTGTGACGAATGAGATAAATGCGGTGGCAATGGCATGGGTTCGGGGGGCACGATCGACAGGCTGACCGGTGCATGTGGCACTGGCGAGGCCAGCCGCGTGGCAGTATATTTGATGGCACTATTGGCGCGCAATGACAGGCTTACCGGCACAGTCTCGCGTGCAACCGCATCGAACTGCCCGCGCAGAAACTGGCGTTGGCTGCGCCAGGACTCAACCTTGCGCGCTGTCTCTGGATGGCCGTTGAGATAGTCGAGAATACCAGTGCGTTGCTCGGCCGGTAGTTCATCGTCGACGAAAGCGTTCAGCTCGGTATCGGAATAGGGGCATCGCATCGGGGTCATCGGCGCCTCCTACTTGACCAGCCGCAAGTGCCGCACCCGCTTGGCTGGCTGCGATGCGCGCGCGCCGCTTTGGCTGTCCTGCGCGTGTATGCCATCCACAACGCGGGCAAAAGTCGCGCGCGCCCGCACCAGATTGGCTTGCAGGGTCTCGCGCGTCATATCCATGACCACGGCGGCATCGGCATAGTTGAAACCTTCGAGCACGACCAGCAACATGGCCGCCCGCTCCTCGAGATCAAGCGCGGCGAGCGCGACATCGACCAGGGTTTGCCCGCTCATTGTTCCGCTGATATCCCGCCCCATCGCGGCCGCATGGGCACCATGTCCCGCGCGCAGATTTTGCAACAGATGCGATTTGGCTCGTGATTGCTGGCGATGCAGTCCTACCAGACTGGCGTAAAGCGACAGTCGTACATCCATGCCCGAAGGCCGCGCGAATTTCAAAGCCCGCAAAATGGATTCATGCACCAGATCGTCACCCGAGCGACCGCCATCGGCCTTGCTGCCAACCGTCAGCGCTCGCGCGAATCGGCGCAGTTTCGGCGTGTGGGTCTCAATTTCTTGCCGCAGGTCCATAAATCGCACAGCTTTCAGAATGCAAGGCGTTCAGCAAGAATCCTCTGGCCAAACAGCCGCTCCCGGAACCAACCAATCCATTAACGATTATTAACCTCTTTTATAAACTTTTTCCAGCCCTGACCGCGCGCCCGCTACAGCTTTTGCGTCAAAAATCACAAAGCTCAGGGAAGGGCTGCGGCAAAGCCGGCATCAGACAGGAAATAGTCGCAAAACGGCGACCAGGTTCCCAGCGCACACCTGGCGACCTTCACCCACCGACCTTGCAAATTGAGCACAATTTTTGCCGGAAAAATCGTCCAAAAATGCGCGCCGAGCGATGATTGCCATGATTTTGTCAATCCAATTTCATCAAATTTACACGCGCGCGGCTTGCATCCAGCGCATGGAGGGCCTAGACGCGCTCAAGAAAATGGGTCAAAGATCACGCTCTTATGGCCCCCTTTGATACAAAGGCGCGAGTAATTTCATGGATCAAACGAATATACCTCCCTCTGGACAGGCCGAGACGGCCGCCCAATTCAGCCACCTGCTCGCTGGCAAGCGCGGGTTGATCATGGGCGTTGCCAATAATCGCTCCATTGCTTGGGGTATTGCCAAGGCGGCCCATGCCGCAGGGGCACAATTGGCTTTCACCTATCAAGGAGAAGCATTGGAGAAGCGGGTTCGCCCGCTCGCGGCGGAAGTCGATGGCAAGATTGTCGGCCATTGCGATGTCACCGATGGCGCAACCATCGACGCCGTGTTTGCAGAAGTCGAGGCAATGTGGGGTGGCCTTGATTTCATCGTCCATTGCATCGCGTTTTCCGACAAAGACCAACTCACCGGCCGATATATCGAGACGACGCAGGATAATTTTGCCAATTCGCTGCTCATCTCCTGCTACTCGTTTACCGCTGTTGCCCAGCGTGCCGAAAAGCTGATGCACAAAGGCGGGTCGATGCTGACCCTCACCTATTACGGTGCCGAAAAATGGATGCCCCATTATAATGTCATGGGCGTTGCCAAGGCGGCACTCGAAGCCAGCGTGCGTTACCTGGCCGCTGATCTGGGAGAAAAGAACATTCGCGTCAACGCGATCTCTGCTGGCCCGATCAAGACCCTTGCCGCGTCCGGTATTGGTGATTTCCGCTACATCCTGCGCTGGAATGAATATAATGCGCCGCTGCGTCGCACTGTAACCACCGAAGAAGTGGGCGAGACCGCAGTTTATCTTCTTTCTCCCATGTCGCGGGGCGTGACTGGCGAAATTTTGCATGTCGACGCCGGCTATCACGTCGTTGGCATGAAAAACCCCACAGCTCCAGACATAACCGTCGCCTGATCGCGATACCCCTCCATTTCCACGATTTGAATCAGCGATGGATACAGAACTTGCCTATCGGCTGATTTTTCTGCGTCATGGCCAGACCGACTGGAATGTGGAAGAACGACTGCAAGGCCAACGCGACATTCCGCTAAATGGCATCGGCCGCGATCAGGCTGCCAGTGCCGGACGCTCCTGCAAGCCCTGGCTGGAGAGCGATCTGAATTTCCTTTGTTCGCCGCTGCAGCGCACGCGCGAAACCATGACCATTGCCCGGCAGGCCATGGGTTTGCAGCCCAGCCCTTTTGCGACGGATGATCGCCTGAAGGAAATATCCTTTGGCGACTGGGAAGGCATGACTTGGGGCGAAATCGAGAAGGCTGATCCAGCGCGTGCCAATGCCCGCGACGCCGACAAATGGGGCTACGCACCGCCCGGCGGTGAAAGCTATGTGATGCTGGCAGAACGCATCAAGCCAGTATTGGCGGAATTGTCGGCAGATACGCTCATTGTCTCGCACGGAGGCGTCGCGCGCGCGCTGATGGCACTGATCGGCGGCGTTTCGCCCAAACGCGCACCGCTACTCAACGTCTATCAAGGCCGGCCGCTGGTTTTCGAGGGAGGGCGATGCAAATGGTATTCCTGACAGCGCCGTTCATCGGACATTCAGCCGCCCGCGCCCATACAGCGGGTTGCAATTTACGCAGAATATTTTTGCACGTTGTGCTTGCAATACTGGAATATGTGCAATCAATCGTGGCCATTCCTGCCGGGTGTCTCCGGGCGGAAAGCTGGCGGGGGGGCGCTCTCTGGCGCAATGTCTTGGGGTTTCAGGGCAATAACCGTGGGCGCTGGCTGGATATCAGATCGGAACAGGCAAAGTGTCGTCCATTCAAAATGCAAAATCTGCAGCAGACAGTGCTGAATCCCTTGCCAGCGTATCGCACAAGGGGGCGCAAGTCGTGAATTTGCACAGTTCCGCGCCCATAGGCGGCGACTCCACCACAACGTCAAAAGCCCTGCTTGTCGGGCCGGTGATGCCCGAATTGATCCGCGATGAACTGCTGGCCGAAATCTTTGCCGCCACGGTGGAGAAATTCGCGACCAAAACAGCCATGATCGGGGACGGCGTCCGCCTTTCCTATCAGGAGGTCGACGCCGAGGCTTTGCGGATCGCGCGCGGCCTGCTGCGCAATGGCATTGGCCCGGGCAAGGTAGTTGGCCTCTGGTTTGCGCGTGGCACCGAGCTTTTGATCGCCCAGATCGCTGTGGCCAAGACCGGCGCGGCCTGGCTGCCTTTTGATGCCGACGCCCCGTTGGACCGCATCAAGGTCTGCCTCGACGACGCGGAAGCTGGCATGTTGCTGGCGAGCACCGCCCATGCCACCAAGGCGCATGATTTTGGCATGAACTGCGCCGTTCACGCCCCCGCTTCCCTAATTGATGACACCGATCAGCGCGCTGTCGATGCCCGCGCACTGGGCGCAACGCCCGCGCATCCGGCCTATATGATTTACACGTCGGGTTCGACTGGCACGCCAAAAGGCATCGTCATCAGCCAGAGCAATATCTGCCATTATTTGCGCTCCGCCAACGTCATTTACGGCCTCAACGCGCAGGACGTGGTGTTTCAGGGCGCTTCCGTTGCTTTCGATTTGTCGATGGAAGAAATCTGGGTGCCTTATCTGGTGGGGGCGACGCTGTTTGTAGCCACGCCCGCCATGATGGGCGACGCCGACAAATTGCCCGAAATCAT
Organism: Hyphomicrobiales bacterium; assembly: GCA_019075865.1. Classification (GTDB taxonomy): domain Bacteria; phylum Pseudomonadota; class Alphaproteobacteria; order Rhizobiales; family Beijerinckiaceae; genus REEB77. Next base: position 226,931 of record JAGXAN010000004.1, read on the forward strand.
GGAGAAAGCCGGCGTTACCGTGCTGGATACCGTGCCAACTTTGCTCGGGTTGCTCAACCGTGACATTCCGGGCCTGCGGATTATCATTCTGGGCGGCGAGGCTTGCCCGCCAACCCTCGCCAATAACTGGTGCCGCGCCGGACGCAGCATTTTCAACTCCTATGGCCCCACCGAGGCGACCGTTGTCGCCACCATTGCTGAAGTGCGCCCCGGTGAACCCGTGACCATCGGCGGCCCCATCCCCAATTACACCTGCTATGTTGCCGATGACAGCCTCAACCTGCTCGATGTCGGCGTTGAGGGCGAATTGCTGATCGGCGGCCCCGGCGTCGCGCAAGGCTATTTGAAGCGGCCGGAACTGACGGCAGAGAAATTTGTCGCCAACCCATTCAACAAGTCGGGCTCAGACCAGATCCTTTATCGCTCCGGCGATGCGGTTGCCATTGACAGTGCCGGTAACATCGCCTTCCGCGGCCGCATAGACGATCAGGTCAAGATCCGGGGGTTCCGGGTCGAGCTTGGCGAAATCGAGAACAAGATTGCCGATTTTGATGTGGTTTCGCAAGCGGCAGTCGTGCTGCGCCACGACGAAGGCATGGATCAACTGGTGGCCTTCATCGTGCCCAAACGCACCGGGCCGGCCGGCCGCAACCTCGACGCCAAGGTCATGCGCGCCGATTTGAAAGGCCAGTTACCCGGTTACATGGTGCCAGCCCGATTTGAGATGGTGGATGAATTGCCGCGACTGTCCTCCGGCAAGGTCAACCGCAACGCCCTCAAAAAGGCAGTGCTGCAAACCATCCTTGTGACCGAGGAGCAGGAAGAGCCGCATACCCCGACCGAAGCCATCCTCCTGAGTGCTGCCAAAAAGACCTTGCCGCCGCAGGCCATCGCCTTTGACGCTGACTTTTTCACCGATCTTGGCGGCCATTCGCTTATTGCTGCGCGCTTTGTTTCCATCGTTCGCGAGACGCCGCAATTTGCAGGGATCACCCTTCAGGATGTCTATGTTTCGCGCAATCTGCGGGCCATGGCGGCGATGCTGGACAAGAAGTTCAGCCATTCTGGCCCACCCAAAGACCTGAGTTTTGTTCCGCCGCCTTTGAGCCGCCGCTTTTTCTGCGGCTTGGCGCAGATTTGCAGTCTGCCATTCCTGTTCGCCTTGATGAATGCCCAATGGCTCAGCGTGTTCGTCAGCTTCATGCTGTTCACCGGCACTGATGCGAGCTTGCTGCAGGAGACTTTCTCGCTGCTTGGCATTTATATCTTTGTGCATTTTGCCACCGTCCTGGTGGCTGTAGCTGGCAAATGGGCGATTTTGGGGCGCACGCGCCCCGGTCGCTATCCGCTTTGGGGCACCTATTATTTCCGCTGGTGGTTCTCGCAAGCCCTGCTGGATCTGGCACATATCGGCTGGCTCCAGGGCACGCCCCTGATGCGCTATTTCCTCAATTCGCTGGGTGCCAACATCGGTGCCGATTGCTTGATGGCGGAAATGGACGCGGGCGCCTTTGACCTGATCACCATTGGTGCCGGCACCTCGACCGGCGGCAAACTGATTCTCGCCAATGCCCGCGTTGAAGGCAATGAATTGATCATCGGCAGCATAACCATCGGTGCCGATTGCCTGATCGGTTCGTCCTGCGTCATAGAAAATGATGTGGTCATCGGGGATCACGCCGAGATCCGCGACATTACCGCGATCCCGACCGGCGCGCGGATTGGTGCCAGCGAAATCTGGGATGGCTCGCCCGGTCGCAAGGTAGGCATGGTTGACGTTGCCGCCCTCGATACCCCGCCGGTGGCTTCGCGCTTTGTCAAAGGCGTCCAACTCGCCGTCTATTTCATCATGACCTCTATCATCCCGCCTTTGGGATTGATGCCGATCCTCCCGGCTTTCTGGCTGTTCGATCATCTTGCCGACTGGATCAACCTGTCACCCGATGACCATACAACCTACCTGTTGACCCTGCCGATTCTGGCTTGGCCCACCGCTTTTGCCATGATGATTTTCACGGTCAGCTTCATCACGCTGTTGCGCTGGCTGATCCTGCCAGCGGTGCGCGAGGGAAAATATTCGATCTACTCTCATTTTTACCTGCGCAAGTGGATCGTCGCTTTCATGAGCGAGATCACGCTGGACGTGCTCACCTCGCTTTACGCCACGGTCTATATGCGGGCCTGGTATCGCCTGATGGGTTCGAAAATCGGAAAGGGTTCCGAAATTTCCACCAACTTTGCCGGCCGTTATGACCTGGTAGAAATTGGCGACAAATGTTTCATCGCCGATGAAGTCGTGATGGGCGACGATGACGTCCGCCGTGGCTGGATGACGCTCAAACGTCTGCGCACGGGTTCGCAGGTGTTTATTGGCAATAGCGGCCTTGTGCCCAGTGGTGCCGATATTCCCGATGGCGTGCTGATTGGCATCAAATCCAAGCCCCCGGCCAATGAATTGATGAGCCCTGGTGACACCTGGCTTGGTTCGCCGCCGATGAAATTGCCGGTTCGCCAGCGTTTCGATGGGGGTGGTGCCAATTGGACCTATGAACCAACTTTGGCCAAGCGCATCCTGCGTGCGCTCTTTGAGGCGACCCGCGCCTCCATGCCAACCATGTTGTCCATTACCTTCGGTTCATGGCTCGTTGATTTGATCAGCCAGCCCTTGATCGACGGCGATTACATGAGCGTGTTTGGCCTGTATCTGCTGGCCTCCTTTGGCATGTCGACCATGCTGACCATTGTCGTCATTATCATTAAATGGACGACGATGGGCCGCTACGAGCCTTGCGCCAAGCCGATGTGGTCGTGGTGGGCGATGAGCACTGAAGCGGTAGCGGTTCTGCACTTCGATCTGGCGGGCAAATCGCTGCTCGGCCATTTGCAGGGCACACCGTTCCTGCCGTGGGTATTGCGGCTTTATGGCGTGAAAACCGGCAAGGGCATCTATATGGATTCGGCCGATATTACCGAATTTGACTGCGTGTCCATTGGCGATTTTGTCTCGCTAAATACTGGCTCGGCCCTGCAAACCCACCTTTATGAAGACCGTGTCATGAAGGTTGGCCGCGTTTCGGTCGCCAGGGGTGTCACGGTTGGGTCGGGGGCGACAGTGCTTTATGACACGGTGGTCTCCGAATATGCCCGTCTTGGCCCTCTGACTTTGGTGATGAAGGGCGAGTCCATTCCCGCCAACAGCGAGTGGATTGGCATTCCAGCCGAACCGCGCGAAATGTCGGACGTGGAAACCATTGCCCTCAATGCGCAGGATTTGCGTGTTGCCGCTTCCTGATTGCGCTTGCGGTCAGGCAAAGGCAGGGCGCAGGTTGCGCGCATACCACGGATCGATTTGCCATAGATGCGGTTTGCTCTAAAAGGGGCAATATCAAGTTGGGAGCCATTTACCGCAATGTCGCATAATACCTTCGGTCATCTTTTTCGTGTCACAACTTTCGGTGAATCGCATGGGCTGGCCCTGGGCTGCGTGGTGGATGGCTGCCCGCCGCGCCTGCCGCTGAATGAGGCCGACATTCAGGCGTTTTTAGACCAACGCCGTCCGGGCCAGTCGCGCTTCACAACCCAGCGTCAGGAGCCCGATCAAGTCAAGATTCTATCGGGCGTGTTTACCGATCCCGAAACCTCGGCGCAGGTAACCACCGGAACCCCGATTGCCCTGCTCATTGAGAATGTCGATCAGCGCTCCAAGGATTACAGCGAGATCGCGCAGAAATTCCGGCCCGGTCACGCCGATTACACCTATGAGGCCAAATATGGCATCCGCGACTATCGCGGCGGCGGGCGCTCCTCGGCACGCGAGACCGCAGCCCGCGTTGCCGCCGGGGCCATTGCCCGCCGCGTCATCCCGCAGGTGACAATTCGCGGCGCACTCGTGCAGATGGGCCCGCACAAGATCAACCGTGCCAATTGGGATTGGGCGGCAGTCAACCAGAACCCGTTCTTTTGCCCCGACGCCGAGGCAGCTGCCTTTTTTGAAACCTATCTCGATGGCATTCGCAAATCAGGTTCCTCGATCGGCGCGGTGATTGAAGTGGTGGCCGAAGGGGTTCCTGCCGGCTGGGGTGCCCCGGTTTACGCCAAACTCGACAGCGAAATCGCCAGCGCCCTGATGAGCATCAATGCGGTGAAGGGCGTTGAAATCGGGGATGGATTTGCCGCAGCCGAACTGACCGGCGAGGCCAATGCCGACGAAATGCGGGCTGGCAATGATGGCGCGCCCCGCTTTCTGTCCAACCATGCCGGTGGCGTTCTGGGCGGCATCGCCACTGGCCAGCCGATTGTGGCGCGTTTTGCGGTAAAGCCGACTTCCTCCATTTTGGCACCGCGGCTGACGGTGGACAAATCCGGAGCCGAAACCGACATCCGCACCAAGGGCCGTCATGACCCCTGCGTCGGTATTCGTGCGGTGCCGGTGGGCGAAGCCATGCTCGCCTGCGTGCTGGCGGACGCATTTTTGCGCCATCGCGGACAAGTGGGCTAGCCCTGCAAGCCGCTTCATAAAGAAAAGTGGTTGCGTTACGGCGTGGCCGCCGTATCTGACGCGATTTTGCGTAAAGCGCCCTTGTTTTTGAGGGAAACAACGCCGCGCCCCAACTCCACCCAGCCCTGTTTGGCAAAATGAGCCAGGTTGCGGCTCACCACTTCGCGCGCCGTGCCAATATCGCGCGCCAAAGTCTCGTGGGTGGCGTGGACCAAAATGCCGGGTTGCCCAAGCTGCAGCAGCCGATGCGCCAGGCGCTGGTCAATTCGCTCATTGACTATGGCCCCGACCGCCGCCGCAATTTCAATGATGCGCCGTCCCTGACTGGCAAATATGTGGTTGCGAAAGCTTGCCGCCTTTTCGAGAAGTTCCTGAAACAGGCTGTCGGTAATGCGCACAATGCGGGCCGAAGTCTCAGCGCGGGCACTGGCAAAATACTGGGTCTTGCCCAGCAAAGCAGCCGTCGTCACGACGCAGGAATCGCCGCTTTCCAGCCGATAGAGCAGGGTTTCCTTGCCCTGTGGCCCCATTACATCAACACGCACGACCCCGGCGCATAACACAATATAATGGGTGCAACCATCGCCGGGTTGAAACAGCACGGTTCCAGCCTCGACTGTAAAGGGAGCCTCACCGCGCACCAACGCGGTCCGCAAATGGGGCTCCAATCCTTCGAGCCATTCAAACTGATCGATCCAATCGCTCATCTGCCTGGCATTGCGTCCCTGTTGGCCTACTTCGCCAACTTGCAGGTGCGGATTCCGAATATCGAATAGAGCGGGCAAGAACTCATCAAGCCGGTAGCCAGCAGAATGACACCAATGATGCCAACGATCCACATTCCGGCGCCCGCCTGCATTGTGTAGGCGTAATATAAGGCGACCAGACCGACGACGATGCGGATGATCCGATCCACGCTTCCAACATTTGTATTGAACATGATAAGCCTCCTGAATTTCAGCGACCTCCCATGAGGTCGTGGAATGAACTTACCACCCCACGATTTCACGTCTGTGACTCTATCACAAATCGCGCAAAAATTGTAAAGATTCTTTTCAAACAAATTTAGTTGCACTAAATTTTTGTGCGTATTATGCACGCCCATGGAACTTTCAGCTTGGCTCAGCCAAAAGAATATCCGGCGCAAAGATTTTGCCAGTCGTATCGGGGTCACGCCCGGGGCTGTCACCCAGCTTTGCAACCATTCGCACCCCTGGGTATCGCGCGAGACAGCGGCGCTGATCTTTCGCGAGACGGCAGGCGCCGTTACCCCCAATGATTTTCTGTTTCTCCCACGGACAAGACACATGACCCATTCAGTACATGATGCAATTGAGGCGATCAAAAAAGGCGAAATCGTCATTGTCACCGATGATGATGATCGGGAGAACGAGGGTGATTTGATCATCGCCGCCAGCCATTGCACGCCGGAGAAAATGGCGTTCATCATTCGCAATTGCTGCGGCATTGTCTGCGCACCAATCACCCTTTCTGAGGCGCGGCGGTTGAATCTGGCCCCCATGGTTGCCGCCAATGATGCACCGCTGGGAACCGCTTTCACGGTGTCGGTTGACGCCCGCCACGGGCTCACCACCGGCATTTCCGCAGAACAGCGCACCAATACCGTGCGCGCCCTCGCCAATGGAAACATGGGTGCGGGTGACTTCGTGCGTCCCGGCCACGTGTTTCCGCTGATCGCGCGCGAAGGCGGCGTGCTCATGCGCTCGGGCCATACCGAAGCCGCCGTTGATCTTTGCGCCCTCGCCGGATTGCCGCCGGTTGGCGTGATTTGCGAATTGGCCAATGACGATGGCACGGTTATGGCTGGCCAGCAGATTGAAGCATTTTCAAAAAAGCATGGCCTGAAGCGCATTTCGGTGGCCGACCTCATTGCGTATCGCCAGTCGCGCGAGAAATTGGTCGAGCAGATCGCGACTTTCCCCGTCACCACCCAGGTCGGGGAGATGACGGCGCATGTCTATGTAACGCCGTTTGATGACGTGCAGCATTTTGCCTTTGTCCTTGGCGACATTGGCGAGGGCAAGAATGTGCCGACCCGTCTGCACAGGGCCGATATTCTCGCCGATGTCATTGGCGGCGGCGTCATCATCAACAAGGTTTTGCAGGATTTTGCCAAAGGCGGGCAGGGCGTGCTGGTGTATCTGCGCGATGGCACGGCAGGCGTGCCAGTCAAATCAACCGGGCAGGAAGCCGACTCGGAAAGCCAACGTGTCAGCCAGTGGCGCGAAGTTGGGCTTGGCGCGCAGATATTGCGGGATCTGGGGGTATCTTCAATCAAGCTACGCTCGTCAACCCCGCGCAAATACGTCGGTCTTTCGGGCTTTGGTATTGAAATATCCGGCGTCGACAGCGTCGAGTAAGGCGCGCTACAGCAAAGGCTCTGCATGTCCGACGATCCGAACGATTTCGGGATGCACGGCCCTTGCCGCACGGTCGAGCGGATCGACCAACTCATGCACTTCATCCACGCTCAGGCGCGGATCGACCCGGCAATGGTAATTCACCACCAGTCCGGCGGCTGTATTGCGGGCGCGCAAGTCATGGATGTCGCAGACTTTTCCCCGCTGCGCCGCCGTCGCCTTGAGTGAGTTCTCAATGGCCAATCGCAAAGCCTCGGGCGCGTCCGTGCCGCTCAATTCGCGCAATTGCAGTGGCTCAATGTGGGTTTCCACTTCAATGCCGGAACCGATTTCCTGGGCAATGGCGAGTTCGAGCCCACTGGCAATCTCATGCGCCGCGCCATAGGGCAGGGCACCGTTGATTTCGAGGTCGAGGCTCACCGCCGTAACGCCCGCCAGCTTTTGCACGGTCACGTGATGCACCGGCAAACGTCGCCGCGCCGCAACCAGCAGAACCTGCTCCAGAATACTCTCGTCATCCAGCGCCTTCGGATTGGCGGTCAGGGTAATATTGGCTTTTGGCAGCGCATCGGCCAACCGCTCGGCGAGGCGTGTTTTCATATCGGCTACCCGCTCCAGCGGTGTCGATCGGGCCACATCCACAATCACTTCACCCTGAATGTGGGCCCCGGCAGGGCGCAACCGGATGGCCTCAATACCGATGACGCCGGGCGTCGTCGCCACAATTTCCCGCACCTGCGCACTCATGCCGGCGGGTGCGGCATCCAGCAGGCTGTCCACCGTGCGCCGCGCCAATCGGTATCCGGCAAGGCCGATAAACAGAGCCACCGCGATCGCCGCCACGGCATCGCCGCGAACAAATCCGAACCGCGTTGCCGCCAGTCCCAAAGCCACCATGGTTGAGGATACCATGTCACTGGAAAAATGCAGGGCGTCGGCGGCCAGAGCTTCGCTGCTTTCCTCGCGGGCGATTTTCGCCAGTCCGTGCCAACGCAGGCCATCAATGGCGATGGATAGACCCAGCACCGCAAAGACGATCCAACTGGCATCGACATGCACACTTTCCTGCAAACGATTGACGGCTTCAATCAGCACGAAGGACGCCAGCGCCAGCAGCATGCCGGTTTCGGAAAGGGCCGCCAGCGATTCCATCTTGGCATGGCCGTAATGGTGCTCCTCATCGGCTGGCTTGCCAGCTTCACGCACCGCGAAATAGGTCAAAATTGTCGCAAAAGTGTCGATCAGGCCATGCCCGGCTTCCGAGAGCAGCGCCAACGACCCGGATAGCAAGCCGGCCACCAGCTTGGCCAGCGCCAATGCAGCGCTCGCGTAAATGGAGGCAATGGCCGCCTTTTCCTTGCGCGCCGAACTTGCAGCTGCATCTGCCATTTTATTCATTAAATGCCCCCGATGGTCGAAAACGCACGCACAGTTTATATATTCTGTGATATGGCACCCCAATAACCATCCTTATGGAGCTGACGAATGCAATATCTGCACACAATGGTCCGCGTCAAAAACCTCGAAGAATCGCTGGATTTCTATTGCAACAAATTGGGTCTGGTTGAAATGCGCCGCATGCAGAGCGAAAAGGGTCGCTACACGCTCGTTTTCCTGGCTACTACCGATGATGTTGAATCAGCCAACAAAACCAAAGCCCCGCTACTGGAACTCACCTATAATTGGGATGCGGAGGATTATCAAGGCGGCCGCAATTTCGGACATCTGGCTTATGCGTGCGATGACATCTATGCCACGTGTGAAAAGCTGATGAAAATGGGCGTGACCATCAATCGTCCGCCTCGGGATGGCCATATGGCTTTCGTCCGCTCGCCGGACAATATTTCGATTGAGCTTCTTCAGAAGGGCGGCTCAAAAGCGCCAGCAGAACCTTGGCTGTCCATGCCCAATGTGGGCGTCTGGTAGTCTACTGCCCCATGAGGGCACGCACATGGGCAGCGGCGGAGGTGGCAAGGCCGGTCAGGTCATAGCCACCTTCGAGCACCGAGACCAGGCGGCCATGGCAGCGCTTTTGCGCCAAATCCATCAGCATGTTTGTGGCCTGGTAGAAATCATCCGCCTCAAGCCGCAGATTGCCCAACGGGTCGAGGTGATGGCCGTCAAAGCCAGCGGAAATCAAGATCAGGTCAGGCGCAAAATCATCGATTCTGGGGAGAATCACTTCACTCAGGGCAGCCAGAAACACAGCACCGTCATCTCCCGCGCGCAGCGGCGCATTGACGATCTGGTTATGCGTTCCGCATTCCGACTTCTCGCCGGTGCCCGGGTAGAGCGGCATTTGATGCGTCGAGGCATAGAGCACGCTCTTGTCGTCGTAGAAAATGTCCTGCGTGCCATTGCCGTGATGCACGTCGAAATCGATGATGGCCACGCGCTCTGCACCAAATTTTGCCTGCGCATGGCGCGCTGCGATCGCGACATTGTTGAAAAAACAGAACCCCATTGGCGTGGCCTTTTCGGCATGATGGCCCGGCGGGCGGGTCGCCACAAAAGCTGTCTGGATACGGCCCGACATCACTTCATCAACGGCGAGCACGGCACCGCCGCTTGACCGCAAGGCCGCCTGCCATGTGCCTGAATTCATGATGGTATCTGCATCCAGCTGTATCCGCCCGACCGCCGGCGCAACTTCGCTCAGCGCCAGATAATAAGCCTCCGGATGAACCCGCAATATATCGGCACTGGTGGCAATTGGCGCGTCCATCCGCCCCAAATGGGCAAACTCCGGCTTGGCCAGCGCATCCATGATGGCACCAATGCGGGCCGGCCTTTCGGGATGCCCCGACCCCATGTCATGCGACAAGCTGTCCGTGTGCGAAATCAGAACACTTGCCATAGCGCATCCACCCTGAGTTGATCGTCTTTTGTAGCAAACTGTGCGCACCGGCAACAACGGGATTTTATGCCTGACAATTCGTGATGCAATATTGCAACACGGCACTTGATTTGTTGCGGCCGGGTTCAATTTAGGTAATATTGTGGTAACCATACCAGCCTTAAGTAGGCATGTCATTTGGTTTGGAAGGCTAATATGAAAGTTACTACCGCTATCGCAATGGGCATAAGCTGCTTTCTGTTGGCAGGGTGCCAATATACCGCGACCCCGGATCCCTCTTTGTCGGTTTACGATCGCGAGCAGTTTGCGAAAGTGCCAAACGAGACGATCGACCTGCAATTCAATCGCTACAAGATCGCCTATACCGGCAGCGAAGCGCCAAACACGATCATCGTCGATACCAAAGATCATTTCCTCTATTATGTTTTGCCGCATCATCAGGCCATTCGCTACGGCGTAGCCACTGGCGCGGAAGCCTATGGCTGGACCGGAACCGCCACAGTGCAGGACAAGAAGGAATGGCCGACCTGGACCCCGACCGCCTCGGAATATGAGCGCTGGCCCTATATCAAGAAAGCGCTGCCCAATGGCGTGATGCCCGGCGGCGGAGACAATCCGTTGGGAGCCCGCGCACTCTATCTGTATCAAGATGGCAAGGACACGGGTTATCGTATTCACGGCACCAATGAGCCGGGCGAAATCGGACATTCGGTTTCTTCAGGCTGCATTCGCATGGCCAACATCAACGCGATCGATCTGTTCAATCGCGTAAAGGTCGGCACGAAAGTCATCGTTCGCTGAACTGAAAGTTGGCGGTAGCTCAGGCTGCCGTCACATTGACCTCAATGATCTCGGGCGGGCGCAGGAACCGAACCGGCAGGGCCGACGTGCCAAGCCCCCCGGAAATCACCATATGCTTGTTGCCAATTTGCGTATGGCCATAAATGGAATCATATCCGGTCAATCCGTCCTTGTACCAGCGGCGGTGCAGAAAGGGCAGGTTGACCTGACCGCCGTGGGTGTGCCCGCATAAGGTCAAGGCGATACGCTCGGGCACATGCCGAAAAATATGCGGCTCGTGCGCCAGCAAAATGGCGGGCGCACCATCCCTCACCTTTCGCAATGTTCCGGGCAGATCATCAATGCCACGCGTCCACCCGCGCTGCACGAAATGCGCCATCTGGTCGCCAAGCCCGAGCAGCCAGAAGGGCTGGCCGGACTTTTCCAGACGCACCGCATCATTTTCCATGCAGTGAATGTTGGCGGCCTTCAGGCCCGCCCGCACCCCGGCGCCATTGTCACCGGGCATTGACACCAGGGCACCATGCCACCAATCGTGATTTCCCAATACGCCCCAGGACCCCAATGGCGCGCGCAGACCTGAGAGCGCTTCCGCCCATTCATGCGGCATTACCGGCCCGCTGACAAAATCATGGCCGGCGTTGAAATCACCCAGCAGCACGATCACATCCGGATTTAAGGCATTAGTGACGTCGGCAATGTGGCGGATGCGCGCCACATTCATCCACGGCCGGCAGGCGTGTATGTCGGCTATGGCAGCAATTTTCAGGTTAAGCCCGCGCGGCCAACCGGCAATGGCCACGTGATACGCGGTCACATCCAGCAGGAAGGCTGGCTCCAGCGCGAAGGCATCGCCAGCCAGACCTGCCCCCAGCAAGGCCACGCCGCCGGCACCCATTATGAAATGCCGCCGCGTTACCAAGGCCATGAAACTTTACCCCGAAGTTGAGCCGCGCTCAGGCGGCCCGTACCTTTATGTAGGGCGCACGTCCGTGGCCCGCAGGTATGGAAAATTCGTTTTCGAGACGCGGATCGTCATTGGCATCTTCAAGTCGCAACCCGAGCGCTTCGGCAACCGCAGCAACCCCGAGCAGATGCAATAACGATTGTTGCAACTGGCGGGCATCATTCGTCCCGGCGACTTCATGGCGACCCGCCCGCGACACGTCGCCTGTTTGCCGAATAATAGCCGGATCTATCGCCACAAAACTCATCTCACGCACTCCAACGCCACCGCCGCGGCAACCTCGCCAAAGCATGCGGGTCAATATCCGGTGTTTGCCTTAAATTTGCATGAAGCAGGGACTTTTCCGACTGTGCCGTCAGGGGATGCTGAGCGCGGCGCGCGGCCCGGGCAGGGGGCCATTGATGGCCTCCAGCATCGCGGCTATGGCGATGGCTTGGCGATCCTGGGCGTGGCCGCAGATGATTTGCACACCCGATGGCAAGCCGCCCGCGTTCTGACTGACCGGCGCAACACAAGCTGGCAAATGCGCAAAAGTGGCCAGAGAAGCCCATTTCATCATGTCAAAATAGGGCCGCTCGCCAAAGCTTCCGTAAATGCGGCGCGCATACATATCCGGCACCAGATTATGCTTCATCGCCAATATGGGTGCAGGTGGCACCAAAATAGCGTCATATTGCGTGAAAAAAGCCGCCCATGCGGCTTGAATGTCGCGTTTGCGGGTTTGAATCATATCATAGCTGTCAGCCGACAATTTGGCACCGCGCGCTTGCAAGGCCTCGTGCGAGCGGTCATTGGCGGTAAATTTCAAGGCTTCCTGCGCCAATTTGGCCCGCAATGGCGCGGGAAACCCGCTTGCAACAATCGCGTTCAAATACAGAGAAAACGCCTCATAGCCATCTTCGAAATCAAAATCGGGTCGCGCCTTCCAGTCGACATTTGCGCCCGCTTGCGCCAGCATGCGCGCGGCCATTTGCACACTGGTGCGCACTTCATCGTCCACCGCAGCAGAAGGTTCATCCAGCCACACGGCAATTTTGAGATCGCGGGCGCTTTTGGCGCGGGCGGGAGGCATGAATTCGGGCCCGCGCGCGTTGATGGGCCCAGCAATGACCTTCAGCACCAATTCCAGATCCAGTGCCGAGCGCGCAATGGGGCCGGCTACACCCAATTCTGCGGTTTTTGCGGTTCGCTGAACCGGCGTTGGCGGCAAATGACCCTGCATCGGCACCAGATCCCAGGTCGGCTTCAATCCAAACAGGCCACAGGCATGGGCAGGCCAACGGATCGAGCCGCCAAGGTCGGAGCCAAGCTCAAAAGCACTCATGCCCGCAGCCACCGCCGCCGCCGCGCCGCCCGAGGAGCCGCCCGGCGAGCGCTCAAGATCATAGGGGTTGCGGGTGGTGCCAAATAGCGAATTGCTGGATTGAAAATCACTGGTCAGTTTTGGCACGTTGGATTTGGCAAATATCACCGCCCCCGCCGCCCGTAGGCGTGCTACGGCGGGCGCGTCTACGGTTGGGTGGAAATCGGCGAATTCTTTGGCACCTGACGTATTGGCCATGCCCAGAACATCAAAACTGTCCTTGATCGATATGGGCAGGCCTTCCAGCGGTCGCATCTGGCCAGCGGCAATTCGCGCATCGCTTGTGCGCGCTGCAACCCGCGCTCCATCCAGGTCAAAAGCGATCAGGGCATTCAGGGCAGGGTTACACGCATCCACCTGCTTTAAGGCGATCTCCAGCAATTGGCTGGCGTTATATTCTCCCGCCCGCAACCCCGCGAGCATCCGGATGGCACTCTGGGTCAGCCCCGCATTTCCCATCCCAGTCTCCTCAGGAAGCGGACGCTTCTTGCTCCACCGCCTCGCGGACATAATCACGCGTTGCGATGAGAATGCGTTCAAAATCCTGCAATTGCTGGACATTCAATCTGCCAAATGTCTCGGCTACATAGACCTTCTGCACTTCAATGCCTTCGGCAGCCATCTTGTGGCCCGCTTTGGTAAGAAACAGTGCATGCGAGCGCCGATCGCCATCTATGGTGCGTCGCTCCACAAACCCGGCTTCGGTAAGACGGTCAACCAATCCGGAAATATTTCCCTTGGTGACATACAGCTTTTGCGCCAGTTCTTGCTGGCTGATGCCCTCTTTTTCAGAGAGCGTTGTCAATACATCGCATTGAGGCAGGGATAGATCAAATTTTCTGAGCCGCCCGGCAATTTCAGATTTGATGCGGGTGTTTAAGCGCATCATGCGAAACCATACCCGATCGGCGCTTGAATTCTCGGTCATTCCCTGGCCCTCCGCCGGCCCTGTCCATGTTCTTACCGGCGCAAAATTGGCAGTGCAAGCGTTAATTGGGAACAACGCCAAGTCGATCCGTGTCGGTTCACAGTTAAACAATTAAGCCAATATCGGCGCAAAACGTTTGTCTAGGCGTATGGATCGTGCCTATAATTATACCCATAAAATCAAGGGAGGATGAAATGCTGGGATTGATGCAAGAATGGCCACTTTTGCTGCATCGCATTATTGACCATGCTTCGCGCCAGTTCGGGGAACGCGAAGTGGTCACCCGATCCATTGAAGGCCCGATTGTTCGCACCAATTACCGCCAGATTCGCACGCGGTCGCTGCAACTGGCCAAACGACTGACCCGGGACGGGATCAAACTGGGGGATCGCGTTGCCACCATGGCGTGGAACACGGGCCGACATCTTGAAACCTGGTATGGCATTTCCGGCATTGGCGCGATTTATCATACCGTCAACCCCCGTCTTCATCCTGAACAAATCGCCTGGATCATCAACCACGCTGAAGACCGGATCGTCTTTGCCGATCTCACCTTCGTGCCGCTGCTCGAAGCCATTGCCGGCCATTTGAAATCGGTGGAGCGTTTCATCATTCTCACCGACGGCGCGCATCTGCCAAAAAACAACCTGCGCAATTGCGTGGCTTATGAGGATTGGCTGGCGCAGGCCGATGCGGATTTTGAATGGGCCTCGTTTGACGAGCGCACCGCTGCTGGTCTTTGCTACACATCGGGCACCACCGGCAATCCTAAAGGCGTGCTTTATTCGCATCGCTCCAACACCCTGCATTCCATGGCGAGCACCGGTGGTGATGGTTTGCGCATTGATGTCACCGATATTGTCCTGCCGGTCGTGCCGCTGTTTCACGCCAATTCCTGGTCGCTGGCATTTTCCGCCCCCATGCGCGGCGCGGGTCTGGTTATGCCGGGCCCAAAACTCGACGGCGCTTCGGTCTACGAGCTGTTGGAAAATGAGAAAGTCACCATGACAGCGGGTGTGCCCACCGTCTGGCTGATGCTGCTCGATTACATGCGCAAGAATAACAAGCGTCTATCCACGGTGAAACTGGTGGCCATTGGTGGTGCGGCAGCCCCGCTTTCAATGATCCGCGAGTTTGAAATCGACTATGGCATCGATGTGCGCCACGCTTGGGGCATGACTGAGATGAGCCCCATTGGTTCGACCGGCTCATTGAAAGCCAGCGTCGCTGACCTGCCTCGTGACGAGAAGCTGCAGCTCAAGGCCAAGCAGGGCTGGGCACAATTTGGTGTCGAAATGAAGATCACCGATGATGATAACAAAGAACTGCCGTGGGATGGCGTGAAGTTCGGGCATTTGAAAGTTTCGGGCTTTGCCGTCACTTCGGGCTATTTCCGTGGCGAGGGTGGCAATATTCTGGATGCGGACGGCTTCTTTGATACCGGCGATGTCGCCACCATAGATCCGAACGGATATATGCAAATCACCGATCGCGCCAAGGATGTGATCAAGTCAGGCGGGGAATGGATCTCCTCGATTGACCTTGAAAATATTGCGGTCAGCCATCCTGACGTTATGGAAGCGGCGGTGATCGGTGTGCCGCATCCCAAATGGGACGAACGCCCGCTGCTGATTGTTGTAGCGCAGGAGGGCAAAACCCCTGACAAGCAGAAAGTCCTCGATTTCATGAGTGGCCGCGTTGCCAAATTCTGGATGCCGGACGACGTTCAGGTGATTTCTGAAATTCCCCACACCGCAACCGGCAAAATCAACAAGCTTAAATTGCGGGAAATTTTCAAGGACTATAAACTGCCCACCGTCGTATAAGGGTGGCAGCCAGAATGTGGCTCGGCCGATATTGGTAAAGTTGTTGGGATGAAGCCACTGGTTTTTCAAGCCGGCCCGTCGCAGGCCGCGAAATGGGCCCTGCGTTCCGTGTCGTTTGGCGTGCTCGTCGCGCTGATGGCTGTCGGGCTTGCCGCCACCTCAGCCATCAGCGGGCTGAACGCTCTGGTGCTTTTGACCGCAGCGGCGCTGTTTGGCGTGCTCTCGCTGCTTCTGGTCGTGGTGGCGGGCATTTCGATCTGGCAAAAAGGCAAGCAAGGGCTGGGAATGTTGGTTTTGGCATTATTGATGAGCATCGCACTTCTGGCCTATCCCGCCTATTTTGTGGCGCGCGGAATAAGCTTGCCAATGCTCAATGACGTCACAACAGACATCGATCATCCGCCCGAATATTCGACGGCGGCCGTCGCTGTGGCGGCGCGCGCCGGGCATAATCCCGGCCCGGTTTCCATTGATGTTCGCAAGGCCCAGCAAAAAGCCTATCCGGATGTGCAACCCATTTTGGTGGACATTGACAGCCAACAGGCTTTCGACCTCGCCTTGCAAGCGATCAAGGTGCTGGGCTGGCAGGTGATTGTCGCGGTTCCGCCCGGCAAGCATCAGACCTTTGGTCACATTGATGCCACGGATCGCACCAAGCTATTGCATTTTGTGGATGACATCACGCTGCGCATAGGCCCCAATCAGGGCCAGACGCAAATTGACATACGTTCATCGTCGCGGGTCGGGAAATCGGATTTTGGCACCAACGCTGCGCGTATCATGCGATTTTCAGACGAATTCCAGCAATTAGTCGATAATTTGTGAGCTCTTCGAGGTAGCGAAGAAATCACTGCCAAGGCGTGGCGCGCCATTCGTGCGCACCTTGCCTTGCGCAACCAGTTCCTCAATATGGGCAAACACCGATAGCGCTGCCGCCCCGTGCAATTTGGGGTTGAGACCCTCGTAAATGGCGCTGACAATGGCCGCAATCTGGGCATCACCCATTTCAATACGGCGCAGAATGGCGCTTTCACGGGCGCGCCGATGTCCCAAAAGGCCGCGCACAAACCTTTGCGGATCCCGAACCGGGCCGCCATGGCCGGGCCAATAAACGGTCTCACCACGGCCTTTCAATTTTTCCAGCGAGGCCATGTAAGCCCCCATGGCACCGTCGGGCGGCGCAACGATGGATGTGGACCACGCCATGACATGATCGCCTGAAAACAGCGCCGATTCCTGCGCCAAAGCAAAGCACATATGGTTCATGGTATGGCCGGGAGTTGCCAGCGCGGTCAAGCTGAAGCCATCCCCCTCGAACCGCTCGCCCTCGTTCATCACCCGGTCGGGGGCATATTCGGCATCATTGGCCGCATCCATCGGGTTGGTCTCTCCCAAAGCCAGCGCGCGCGCAACAAAGTGAGGTGCGCAGCCGATGATCGGCGCGCCGGTTTGCGCCTTGAGCGCGCGGGCCGCCGGTGAATGGTCGCGGTGCGTGTGGGTGATAACAATGGCGGCGACCTCTGCCGAACCTATGGCGGTCATCAGCCCTGCCATATGCGCGTCATTTTCCGGGCCAGGGTCAATGATCGCCAACCGTCGCTCCCCGACCAGATAGCTGCACGTGCCAGTGAATGTGAATGGTCCGCCATTGGGTGCCACCAACCGGCGCACCAAAGGAGATACTTGCTCCAGAATGCCGGCGGGGCAGGGGTGGACATCGAGGTCCATGGGTTCAACGCGCGGTTCTGACATTCCTCATCCATTCGAGATAATTGGCACATAAGCCTTGTTGCTGTGTCGAGCGCCACTTATACAGCAATCGCTGCGAAGCGATAATGATGGAGTCGAAATGAAATTTGTAAACGTGACTGCCCAATCCGCAACTCTGGCCAACACACTTTGGCCAGCAGGCAATCCGGCGGCCCCGATGCGCCTGTTGCGTCATGCCAGCCTTGTGGTTGCCGGCGCCTTGGCCCTGACCCTTTCGGCCCGGGCAGAAGTGCCGCTGCCGTTGGTGCCGATCACCTTGCAAACCCTTGTGGTTCTTTTGCTTGGCGCGGCTTTGGGGGCACGCCTTGCGGCTTCCAGCGTAGCGCTTTATCTGATCGAGGGATTGTTCAATCTGCCGGTTTTTGCCGGAACGCCGGAAAAGGGCCTCGGCCTTTCCTATATGATGGGGCCAACAGGGGGCTATCTGGCCGGATTTTTGCTGGCTGCGGCGCTCGTCGGCTTTTGCGTCGAGCGTGGCTGGGGTCGCTCGCTTGGCGCTTTGCTGGTGGTGATGAGCTTCGGTCATCTGGTCATTTTCACCTTCGGCTATCTGTGGCTGGCACATTTTGTGGGCATGCAGAAGGCTTTTGCATTCGGCGTTGCGCCGTTTTATGCCGCCACTATTTTGAAAACGCTGCTGGGTGCCGGTATCGTTTCAGGCTCGTGGAAGTTGATCGGGCGACTGCGCGCTTAATGAAAATTGCGTCCGCGCGGCATCACTTGTGCGGCGCGGGCGCTTGCAACGGGCATCGGCAGGCGGCCCGGCTCCTGATGCCGGTCAAAGGTCGCCGCCGGGGCATTCTGGCTGGATAATTGCCCCAGCATGGGCGTCAAATCTTCCAGTTTTTCGGCGATGAGATGGGTGACGCCATCGGCACTTTGCACGCGCCCGCTCACCGCCACCAGCCGGGCCCCAATGACAATGGCCCGCTGTGTCTCGAAAACCTTGGGCCAGACGATGACATTGGCGGTGCCCATTTCATCTTCCAGCGTCATGAAAATAACGCCCTTTGCCGTCCCCGGGCGCTGGCGCACCAGCACCAGCCCGGCAATCACCGCCCGTCGTGGGCGCGGGCCGGTGCGCGGCTCCAGCGCGGCCGTTGGCAATATATGCCTTGCGGCCAGCTTTTGCCGCAGGAAAACCAGCGGATGCGCCTTCAGCGACAGGGACAGATGCCGATAATCAGCCACCACATGCTCGCCGGGCAGAATGGGCGGCAAATGCGCATCGGGCTCCAATTCGCCCAAGCGGGCTTCGGCAAACAACGGCAAATCATCCTTGTCGCCGGCCCGGTTCAACCCGCGCACGGCCCATAAGGCCACGCGCCGCTCCAGCCCCAGCGAGCGAAAACAATCGGCTTGTGCCAGCAATTCGAGAATATTGGGTGACAATCCGCTGCGCAGCCAGACATCGCGGACCGAATCAAACCCGCCACCACGGCACGCCACCAGCCGCGCCATATCCTCCGCACCAACCCCCTTGATCTGCTGCAGACCGAGCCGGATGGCACAACGCCCCTTCATGTCGCCCGCCATGGCGCGATGGCGCGGATGCAGGGGGGCAGGGGCATCGCCCGGCGACTCCAGCGTTGCCTCCCAACCGGAATGATTGATATCCACCTCGCGCACTTCCACCCCATGCTCGCGCGCATCGCGCACAATCTGCGCCGGGGCATAAAACCCCATGGGCTGCGAATTCAGCAAAGCACAAGCAAAAACATCGGGATAATGGCATTTCATCCATGCCGAGGCATAGACCAGAAGCGCAAAGGAAGCCGCATGACTTTCCGGAAAGCCATAGGTGCCAAAACCCTCGATCTGCTTGAAGCAGCGGCTGGCAAATTCGCGGTCATAGCCGCGTGCCACCATGCCATGCACCATTTTGTCGTGGAAGCCGCTGATCGTGCCCACTTTCTTGAAAGTGGCCATGGCACGCCGCAACTGATCGGCCTCGCCGGGGGTAAAACCGGCAGCGACAATGGCAATTTTCATCGCCTGTTCCTGAAACAGGGGCACGCCCAATGTCTTGCCCAGCACGGCCTCCAGTGCGCTCGATGGATAGCTCACCGGTTCCAGCCCCTGCCGGCGTCGCAGATAGGGATGCACCATATCCCCCTGAATCGGGCCGGGCCGCACAATTGCCACCTCAATCACCAGATCGTAAAAGGTCGCCGGTTTCAGGCGCGGCAGCATCGACATCTGCGCGCGGCTTTCAATCTGGAACACGCCAACCGTGTCCGCGCGCGAAATCATCGCGTAAACGCAGGCCTCCTCTTGCGGCAACGTCGCCAGCGTCAGATCCCGCCGGTAATGATGCGACAGCAGGTCAAAACCCCGCCGCAGGCAGCTCAGCATGCCAAGAGCCAGCACGTCAATTTTCAAAATGCCCAAGGCATCGAGATCGTTCTTGTCCCATTCCACATTGGTGCGCCCGACCATGGCCGCATTGAGCACCGGCACCACCTCGTCGAGCCGCGAATGGGTGATGACAAATCCGCCCGAATGCTGCGACAAATGTCGCGGAAATCCTTCCAGTTCCGCTGCCAGCGCCAGGGTTTGCACCAGGGGCGGGCTATCGGGCTCCAGCCCCGCCCGGCGGATGGATTCCGGCTCCAGTCCCAACCCATGGTGCCCCCATATCGTGCCCGACAGCGCCTGAAGCACATCCTCCGACAGGCCAAATACCTTGCCCACATCGCGCAGGCTGGAGCGCGCGCGATAAGTGGTGACAGCGGCGGTCAACCCGGCGCGCTCGCGGCCATAGCGCGCATAAATATATTGCATCACTTCTTCGCGGCGATCATGCTCGAAATCGACATCAATATCGGGTGGCTCCTTGCGTTCGGGCGAGATGAAGCGCTCAAACAGCAGATCGTGCTTGGCCGGATCCACCTCGGTAATGCCAAGGCAGAAACAAAGCGTGGAATTGGCGGCTGAACCGCGCCCCTGGCATAATATGCCGCGCCCGCGGGCAAAGCGCACAATGTCATGCACGGTCAGAAAATACGGCGCGTATTTCATCTGCGCGACCAGATTGAGCTCATGGTCTATGGATTGCGCCACTTTGGCCGGCACCCCCGCCGGATAACGAAACCGCACCCCTTCTTGCACAAAGGCCGCCAGCGCGGCTTGCGGGCTGGCATGGCCCTCACGCAATTCATGCGGATATTCATAGGCCAGATCATCCAGGCTGAAACCAATGCCATCCAGAAAATAGAGGCTCTGCGCCAGTGCCTCCGGCACATGGCTGAAAAGCCGGGCCATTTCTTCCGGGGATTTCAAATGACGCTCACCATTGATTTCCAGCAATTGCCCGGCCTTTTCCAGCGTGGTGCCGTGCCGGATGGCCGTAATCACATCCTGCAGGGGGCGTCGCTCCGCCCGATGCATCAGAACATCATTGCTGGCAATCAGCGGAATCGCGAACCGGGCAGCCAAATCCACCCGCGCCATCAGATTGCGGCGCATGGTTCGCCGATAGGGCAGAACAACCCCGAGCCACAATCGCTGCCGGGCGATTTCCGCCAGCTTCTGCAGGCATTCCACCTCCCGCTCATGGCCCGTTGCCGCGGTTGGCATGGCGATCATTTGCAGTCCGTCCTGAAACGCGCATAAATCGTCCAGATACAATTGGCAGTCGCCTTTTTGGGTGCGCCGGTTGCCAAGCGTCAGCAGGCGGGTGAGGCGGCCATAGGCGGCGCGGTCGCGCGGATAGGCGAGCAGATCCGGGGTTCCATCGCAAAACACCAGCCGCGCGCCCGTCACCACCCGAAAGCGCCGCCCCAACCCGCCGGGGGCGGCGTTTGGCGGTGTGGCGCTTTGCAGGGTGCGGGCCTGCACATGGGCGCGCACCACACCTGCCAGCGAATTGCGGTCGGCAATGCCGATGCCGGCATAGCCAAGCTGAAAGGCAGTCTCCACCATTTCTTCGGGGTGGGATGCCCCGTGCAGAAATGAAAAATTGCTGGTGACCGCAAATTCAGCAAAGCCGCTCATGCAAACAATCCATGGATGAACCAGGCGGGGCGAGGGTGCTCGACCTGCAAAATCCCTTCGCGAAATAGCCAGAAGCGTTGCCCCGCCGCATCTTCCGCCCGAAAATAATCACGCGTCAGCATCTTGGGTGCGAGCTTCCACCATTCGGGGGCAATGCGCTCGGGCCCTTCAATTGCCACCACCTCATGCAGCGCTCGCCGCCAACGAAACCGCATGGGTGGCCCATCGGGCACTTTGGCAATGGTCTCGATCGGTTCGGGGAGCTTCAATAAATGAAGGGGACGCTCGGGCAGGGGGGATGCTGCGGACGGCTTCAGCCGGTTTTGCC
Organism: Hyphomicrobiales bacterium; assembly: GCA_019075865.1. Taxonomy (GTDB): domain Bacteria; phylum Pseudomonadota; class Alphaproteobacteria; order Rhizobiales; family Beijerinckiaceae; genus REEB77. The sequence continues at coordinate 248,646 of JAGXAN010000004.1, forward strand.
CTGCCTGAAACGGGGCCGCGGGCATGTTAGTGACCGCAAGTTCAGGAATGTGGCTGTCCTGCATTTGCAGCCGCGTGATGCGCTGCGTGCCCAACCGCGCGCCGAGACGATCCACAAGATCGGTGACATGATCGCGCTGGAAAACATCCTTCTGCGGCGAAAAAGCCTGCGTATGGGGCAAAGCGCTGGTTTGCAAATCGGCGGCAGGCTCGACAAGTTGCGCGTCAAGGCGCAGCACATCAAATCCATAGCCGGTTTCAAACCCGTCTTCGCGCAAGCCCGCAAGCCGCTCGCTGAACAGGCGGGCCATGGCCGCAGCCTCACGCAAGGGGCGACCCGTGCCAACCTGAACCTCGCGCACCACGCCATCGACGCGAAACAATGTCAGGCCCAGTTTGCGTGCACCCATGCCGTGGCGCTCCAGAAGGGCACCCAGATCCCGGGCCAGAATGTGGATATTGGCCAGAATGACGGATTCCTGGGTCAGCCCATCGGCAAAGCGTCGCTCAACGCTGAAATCGGGGGCGGAAAACTGCGGCAGAATCGGGCTTTTTGCCAGCCCCAGAAGCTGATCCAGCCTTGCCAGAACATCCGGGCCAAACCGCGCCGCGATCGGCGCACGCGGGCGCAGGAACACATCCTCCACCCGCCGCAACCCGGCTTGCGCCATGGCTTCACACACCTGACTGCCAAGGCCCAGCGCGGCCAGCGGGAAATGCCCGAAAATTTTGGGCAGCCGCGCCTCCACAACCTCAGGCGGCAATATCTGCTTTTGCGAGAAACGCGCAATCGCGGATGCCGCAAAGGGATTGGGGCCAATCCCCACCCTTGCGCCAAAACCCTGCGCAGCCAACCGCTGTTCAATCTGGGCACATAACGCCGCCTCGCCGCCAAACAGATGCGCAACGCCCGAAATATCGAGCATCAAACCATCCTCGCCATCGGCGGCGATCAGCGGGGTAAAACGGCGGCACCAGGCCAGAACGGCCGCAAAAATCTCCCGTTCCGCGCGCAAATCCGCTTGGGCAACCAAAAGATCCGGATGCATGGCCCGCGCGCTGGCAAGCCCCATGCCGCGGGTCAATCCCAGCGCCTGCGCCCGCGCATCCAGCCCCACCAACCGCTGCGCGCCCTTTACTTTGGCAATGGTTGCCAGCGGTATTTCAGGCGCTTTTGGCGTGCGCGCCAGCCGCATCAACCGCATCACGCGGTCGGTGGCGAGATAGGGCAGATGGATCGACAGATAACGCATTTTGCACGACATTTTGAGTGAAATCCTGAATGAAAACAGCTTTTTGCGCATCAAACCGCAATCGTTTGGGGCGCTCTCCATAAATACCGGGGCTGGCTCTGGCCTTCATGACCCGCAAATTCCATTGCGCCGCCCCCGGAATGGCGAGCCGACCCAGGCCGGCAATGGGCACGCTTGATGCGCTGGCAATCTCCACACGCGTCACCGCCGCGCTTGCCATTCCCCCGAAAGGTTCGTTCGCGGTTGGCTTTTGCGCGGCGGGGTAAATCATGATTGCGGCAAACCCGCCCGCCCGTGCGGCAAGTGCCAACCGCCGCGAGGCCGTCAGATCATAAAATCGCTGCATCGCCCATATCTGGCCAATGACAACGCCCACCCCCGCTTTCAGTGCCTCTTCCATCGCAAACAGTGCATCGCGCGCCTGCGATGTGCGGATGAGCACCAGATTCTCAAGATCAATCCCCATCTGCATCAGTCCTGGCCCGTAAGGCATGCCGTTTTCATGGATGCAAAAATCCTCCACGATCCAGAAAATCGGGGCAGGCCCTGCCTTTGACAACACCCGCGCCAAGGCCAGCGCAAACCCGCAGGCTGCCGCGTGGTCACCCGCCCGGGCCGGCACAATCTCATGCAACCCATCCAGCGCCATCTCCAGCGGCAGGCCCCCGCCGGAAGGCAGCTTTCGCCCCGCCTTCTGAAGTGCCAGGCCCTCCGACGCCTCGATCTTGGCGATGGCGGCGCGCAAAAGGCTCATGGAATCTGGGCTGCCAGACAACGACATTCGATCTTTCCGCAAAATGTTCATATAATGTTCTTAATAAATGCCCTCTTTGATCTGTTGTCAAGTTGTCTGTGCAGAATTCTGCGGCGACGCTTCAAGCCCGTTTGCGAATGTCTGAAATTAGGGTATCAAGTCGCTTTAATGCATACATCTCACCCCCCGACCTTCACCCAACGCCACCTTCTGGGAATAGAAGGTCTCAGCGTGTCTGACATTACGGCGCTGCTTGACCTGTCCGAGGCCGCGATAGAGGTTTCGCGCCAGATTGAAAAGAAGCGCAATGTCTTGCGCGGACGCACGCAGATCAATCTGTTCTTCGAGGCTTCCACCCGCACGCAATCCTCGTTTGAACTGGCGGGCAAGCGCCTGGGTGCGGACGTGATGAACATGTCTGTGGCCACATCCTCGGTCAAAAAGGGCGAGACCCTGATCGACACCGCTGCCACCCTCAACGCCATGCGCCCGGATATTATCGTGGTGCGCCACGCGGAAGCGGGCGCGGTGCATTTGTTGGCCCGCAAGGTCGATTGCGCCGTCATCAATGCCGGCGATGGCACGCACGAGCACCCGACGCAAGCCTTGCTCGACGCTCTCACCATCCGCCGCAACAAGGGCCGGATTTCGGGGTTGAAAGTCGCCATTTGCGGCGACATCCTGCATTCACGCGTGGCGCGCTCGAATATTTTGTTGCTGACTGCCATGGGGGCTCGGGTTCGGGTGATCGGCCCCTCGACCTTGCTGCCCGCCGGCATAGAGCGCATGGGCGTCGAAGTGTTCCACAACATGCGCGCCGGTCTGCAGGGCGCAGATATCGTGATGATGCTGCGCCTGCAGCGCGAGCGGATGAATGGTGCCTTCGTGCCATCCACCAAGGAATATTTTCATTATTTTGGTCTCGACGAGGATAAATTGGCGTTGGCATCGCCTGATGCTTTGGTCATGCACCCCGGCCCAATGAACCGCGGCGTTGAAATTGCGTCCACCATTGCCGATGGTGCACAATCGCTCATCCGCGAGCAGGTGGAAATGGGTGTGGCCGTTCGCATGGCCGTTCTGGAGGCGCTGGGCGCACGGCTGGCCAATGATTGAGGCGGGGCTTGCATACGCATTCTGATCCACGCACAAGCTTTGGCAGCCCTAACACAAAGAATGAAAACCATGGCGACACTCCATTCCAACGCTACCGCGCTCATCAACGCCAATCTGGTCAATCCAGGCTCTGAAACTCAGGGCAAGGGCGGCGTTCTGGTCGAAGCCGGGCACATTGTTGATTTTGGCCCGCATATCGAGGCCACGCATCTGGCGTCTGGCACAAAAATTATCGATTGCAGCGGCGATTGCCTCAGCCCTGGGCTGATCGATGCGCAGGTTTTTGTCGGTGAACCGGGTGCCGAATACCGCGAAACCATTGCCACTGTCACCCGCGCCGCAGCCGCCGGGGGCGTCACAACCATCGTCGCCACACCCGATTCTGATCCGCCGGTGGATAATCCCGCCATTGTCGATTTTCTCAAGCGTCTGGCCCGCGACAAGGGCCGCGTGCGCGTGCTGGCTGCCGCCGCCCTCACCAAAGGCCTGAACGGCGCCGAAATTTCCGAAATCGGCTTGTTGCAGGAGGCGGGTGCCGTGGCGTTTTCGCACGGCCCGCATTCACTCAAAAGCGCTTTGGTCATGCGTCGCGCCTTGACCTACGCCCGCGATTTTGATGCCCTGATCATGCACACTACCCATGATGCCACACTCGCCGCCGATGGCGTGATGAATGAAGGCGAGCGGGCAAGCCGCCTTGGCCTCGCCGGTATTCCGCTGGAAGCTGAATCGATCATGCTGGAGCGGGACCTGCGCCTCGTGGCCCTGACGGGCGCACGCTACCACGCCAGCATAGTTACCTGCCGGCAATCGCTAGACCTGATCCGCAAGGCCAAAGCCGAAGGCTTACAAGTTACGTGCGGAACTACAATCAACCATCTGACATTAAACGAAAATGATATTGGAGACTATCGAACATTCCTGAAACTCATGCCCCCCCTGCGTGCCGAGCCCGAACGTCGCGCCCTGGTGGAGGCCCTGGCGGAGGGGGTGATTGACATCATCGTCTCCGACCACAATCCGCAGGATGTCGAAGTCAAACGCCTGCCATTTGGCGAGGCTGCGTTTGGCGCGATTGGCGTTGAAACCCTGCTCGCGGCGGCACTGCGTCTCGTGCACTCGGGCGATGTCTCATTACCGCGCCTGCTGGCGGCTCTGACCTATCGGCCCGCGCAAATCCTGCGACTGCCGCAGGGCTGTCTTGCCAAAGGTGCACCGGCTGATCTCATTCGTTTTGATCCGGACGAGCCCTTCGTTCTTGACGCAACGCAATTGCATTCGCGGGCCAAGAATACCCCATTTGACGAAGCCCGCCTTAGCGGCAGGGTAAAAATGACCATGGTTGCAGGAAATATTCTGCACGGATAGAATGGCTGATCTTTGGAGTATTCATGACTGAATTGACCGCCATTCTTGCCGCACTGTCCATCGGCTATCTTTGTGGCTCGGTGCCTTTTGGCCTGTTGCTCACCCGCTGGGCCGGCACACCGGACATTCGCACCATTGGCTCCGGCAATATCGGTTCCACCAATGTCCTGCGCACCGGTCGCAAGGATCTGGCTGCCGCAACGCTGTTGCTGGACGCCTTGAAAGGCACGCTTGCCGTTGTGGTCTGCCGCAACATTCTGGGCGCTGATGCGGCCCTGGCGGCAGCTGTCGGCGCATTCCTGGGGCATGTTTATCCATTGTGGCTGCAATTTCGCGGTGGCAAGGGCGTTGCAACCTATCTGGGGGCGCTCCTTGGGGTAGCCTGGGTGGCGGGGCTGGCCTTCGCGCTGATCTGGCTCGCGGTTGCCTTTACCACACGCTATTCATCGGCGGCGGCGCTGCTGGCCAGCCTGCTGACGCCGCTGGTTTTGGTTGGGCTGCATCAATATCCGGCGGCCCTCGTATTTTTGGTGCTGACCCTTGCCTTATGGTTCACACATCGCGCCAACCTGTCGCGGTTGCGGCAGGGCAGCGAGAGCCGAATAGGCGCCAAATAATGCAAGATCCAACCACGAAAGTCCGCCTTACGGATGATCAACGGTTGGATTGGCTACGACTTATCCGTTGCGACAATGTTGGCCCGCGCACTTTCCGGGCGCTTCTCAATCGCTATGGCAGCGCCGGTGCTGCGCTGGAGGCGCTTCCGGCGCTCTCGCGCAACACGGGCCGCCCGATACGCCTGTTCGCGCGCGATGATGCGCTGCGGGAGATGGAGGAAGCCGCGGCGCTCGACATTCGCTTTATCGGTTTGGGTGAGCCCGACTATCCAGCCATTTTGCGAAACATCGATACGCCGCCCCCCATTTTGGCGGTGCGCGGCAATGTGACTGCCCTTTCACGGGTGATGATTGCGATTGTCGGTTCCCGCAATGCTTCGGCGGCGGGCCTTGCCTTTACCGAGAGATTGGCGCGCGGCATTGCCCAGGCCGGGCATGTTGTGGTCTCGGGGCTGGCGCGCGGCATTGACGTGCGTGCCCATATTGCCACGCAGCACACCGGCACCGTCGCGGTGCTGGCCGGGGGGCACCAGCGGATTTACCCCTCCGACCATGCCGGGATCATCGAACAAATTCTGGAGCAGGGTGCGGCGATTTCCGAAATGCCGCTGCATTGGGAGCCGCGTGGTCGCGATTTTCCAAGGCGCAACCGCATCGTTTCGGGCTTATCGCACGCTGTGATTGTGGTGGAAGCGGCGCGCCATTCCGGTTCGTTGATCACCGCCAAATTTGCCGCAGAGCAGGGGCGCGAGGTATTTGCCGTGCCCGGATCGCCACTTGACCCCCGCGCCGAGGGCACTAATGACCTGCTGCGCGAGGGCGCGAGCCTGTGCACGCGGGTTGAAGATGTGTTGCAGGCCATTGAACCGATCATGAACCGCGAGCCTCAAGGGGAGGCGGATCTGTTCGCCGAACCGCGCAACCTGTTTGGCAACGCCAGCGAGCCCCTGTGGGACGAGAGCGACCTTTTGGGTGATGATCCCGACCTGAAGGCGATACCAGCCACCGTGGCGCGCATGGAGATGGATGAGCCGGAACAGGCTCATGCGACGCCCGCCACCCTCAGGCCCCAAACGCACGCACCCGAGCCCGCGGATACCGAAGTTTATGCACGCATTGTCAATTTGCTCAGTCCGGCCCCAATCAGCATTGATGATCTATGCCGCAGCGCCAATTGCAGCATCAACATTCTCCGGCAAGTGCTGCTGGATATTGAGTTGGATGGCCGCCTGCAAAGGCATGGCGGCAACCTGGTATCCTATTTATAAAAATTTTCGCCGTGATCTATGATGCGTGCAGGGAACATCGGGATAAAATCCCAAGGTGGTTTGCGCCACCATAAAGCCTGAATTCATTCAGGCCCGGTTCATGGTTAATGGTATAGCCTCTTGAATATTGGGAGATTGACCCAACATTTCGGTTGGTACTGTTATCTTTCAACATTGCGAAGGATCAAACCATGTTTACAAGTGCTCGCACCATCAAATCCAAATTGGGAAAGGCCGCGCTTGCTGGCGCATTGGTGGCGACCTTGGTTGCCCCAACCTTTATCCTGCCCGCCAATGCTGCGCCGATGGCATTGAACGGACTGCATGACTCCGTCCGGCCAGATCGCAACACCCACAATGTGGAATGGCATGGGCATGGCCGTGGAGATGGCGGAGCGGTAGCCGGCGCTATTCTCGGTCTTGGCATTTTAGGCTTGGGTGCTGCTGCGCTTTCGCAGCGCAACGACGATGAAGATTATTATGAAGGCGCTTATCAGCAGCCATATTACGCCCCGCCGGTTTACGCCCAGCCTTATTACGCCCCGCCGGTCTATGCACCACGTTACTACAATGGCCCGCGCGCCTACTACCACAACCGTGGCGATGAAGGTGGCTGCCGCCAACCGGGTGGTGTTTGCTACGGACGCAACGGCAATGCCTATCATGTCGGCCCATTGGGCGGCACCAATTACAACGCACCATAACCAGCGCTAGTGCTGAAACGTGGAAGCCCTCCCTCGCGGAGGGCTTCTTGCGTTTAGCCGGGGCCTGTTGCCGCATTGGCCTGCTGGCGGGCCATTGTCGCCAACCGGTCGAGCGCACCTTGCAGAATATAGGCAGCCGCCATCTTGTCGACCAATGTTGCCCGTTTGGCGCGTGAAGCATCCTGCTCAATCAAGGTGCGGGTCACGGCGGCAGTGGAAAGCCGCTCGTCCCACGTCACAAAGGGCAAGGGGCAGGTTTTGGCAAAATTTCGCATGAATGCGTGGGTCGCTTGAACGCGCGGGCCCGATGAGCCGTCCATGTTCAGCGGCATACCCATGACCAGCGCAAATATCTGTTGTTTTTCTATCACCGTGGCCAGGCGTACAGCATCCTCGGTAAAGCGGCTGCGCGCAATCGTCTCAAGCGGCGAGGCAATCGAGCGCTCGACATCCGAAACCGCCAGCCCGATGGTCTTGGTGCCAAGGTCAAGGCCCAGCAGCCGGGCCTGGCGGGGCAACCGGGCCAGAAGCTCTTCCAGCGTGATGATATGCGGCGGCATGGCTTGTGTTACCACAGGCGGGCGGACAAGCCCACCCGCGCCCTATATGCCAAGTTTGGCTTTCAGCAGATCATTGACCGCTTGCGGATTGGCTTTGCCGCCGGTCTGCTTCATCACTTGGCCGACGAACCAGCCGAGCATGGTCGGCTTGGCGATCGCCTGCGCCACCTTGTCGGGATTGGCTTCGATAATGGCATTGACCGCCGCCTCAATCGCGCCGCTGTCGGTCACCTGCGTCATGCCGCGATCGGCCACGATCTGGCGCGGATCGCCGCCCTCGGTCCAGACGATTTCAAACAGGTCCTTGGCGATCTTTCCTGATATTTCAGAAGAGGAGATCATTTCAACAATCGCACCCAATTGCTCGGCCTTGACCGGCGAAGTGGCAATGGTCTTGCCTTCCTTGTTGAGGCGGCCGAATAATTCATTGATTACCCAATTGGCGGCCGTCTTGGCATCGTGGCCATCGGCGACGGCCTCAAAATAGTCGGCCGATTCACGCTCGGCCACCAGCACGCCCGCGTCATAGGAAGCCAGGCCATAATCGCGCATGAAGCGGGCCTTTTTCATGTCGGGCAGTTCTGGCAGCCCGGCGCGCAAACCCTCAACAAAGGCGTCGTCAAATTCCAGCGGCAACAGATCCGGATCGGGGAAATAGCGGTAATCATGCGCTTCTTCTTTCGAGCGCATCGCCCGCGTTTCGCCGCGGCCCGGATCAAAAAGCCGGGTTTCCTGATCAATCTTGCCGCCATCTTCCAGAATCTCGATCTGGCGGCGCGCTTCCACTTCAATCGCCTGGCCGATGAAGCGGATGGAATTGACATTCTTGATCTCGCAGCGCGTGCCAAGGGGTTCGCCGGGGCGTCGCACCGAGACATTGACATCGGCGCGCAGCGAACCTTCCTCCATATTGCCGTCGCAGGTGCCAAGATACCGCATGATGGTGCGCAGCTTGGTGACATAAGCGCGCGCTTCCTCCGCCGAACGAATATCGGGCTTGGAGACAATTTCCATCAGGGCAACGCCCGAGCGGTTGAGATCAACAAAGCTCAAGTTCGGGCTCTGGTCATGCAGGCTTTTGCCGGCATCCTGCTCCAGATGCAGCCGCTCGATGCGCACGATGATCTGCTCGGCTGCCGTGACATCGACGATCACTTCGCCTTCGCCGACAATGGGGCTTTTGAACTGCGAAATCTGGTAGCCCTGTGGCAAATCCGGGTAGAAATAATTCTTGCGGTCAAAGGTCGAGCGGTGGTTGATCTGCGCGTTCAGGCCAAGCCCGGTGCGCACCGCCTGTGCGACACATTCGCCATTGATAACGGGCAGCATTCCCGGCATGGCAGCATCCACCAGTGACACATGGCTGTTGGGCTCCGCGCCAAAGGCCGTGGACGCCCCCGAAAACAGCTTGGATTTGGACGTCACCTGCGCATGCACTTCAAGGCCGCAGATGATTTCCCAATTGCCGGTTGCACCGGCAATCAGTTTTTTGGGGTCCATGGCTCGAATGTCGAGAGAAGTGTCGTGAAGCGTCATGACAAAAAATCCTGATTGGTCTGTTTTATTTAGCCAGAGTGCATCACGCTGGCAATCGAAACTGTAACGGCGCGCGACGCCAAAAAGGCTCAGCCGATGAGGCTGGCCACCCGCCGCGCCGCCCATTGCGCCAACAGCCCACCCAACGCCAGCCCCAACGCCAATGCGGCAAAGGGACCCGCGTGGTTGAGTGGATCGGCTATGAAGAAGGTCTTGATCACCAGCAATGCCGCCAGCACCGCAGTCAGATATAGCAAGCCGCTCAGGGCACTCAGGCAACCGGCCAGAACGCGGGTGCCGAAACTGCCCATCAAGCCCACCAGTTCTGCGGCAAGGATGTTTTGGGTGCCGATTGCTCAATTACCGAAGCCATGGAGAACAAGCCCTCTTCATCGAACGGGCGGCCGATCAATTGCAGGCCCAGCGGCAAGCCTTCCGATGAAAGCCCGGCGGGAACCGCAATGCCCGGCAGGCCCGCCATGTTGACGGTAACCGTGAACACGTCGTTGAGATACATCTCGATCGGGTCCGCCGAAACCTTCTCACCAATACCAAACGCCGCAGACGGTGTCGCTGGCGTCAAAATGGCATCGACGCCCGCCGCATAGGCATTTTCAAAATCGCGCTTGATCAGCGTGCGGATTTTCTGCGCGCGCAGGTAATAGGCGTCGTAGTAGCCCGCCGAGAGCACATAGGTACCAATCATGATCCGGCGGCGCACTTCCTTGCCAAAACCGGCGGCGCGGGTCTTTTCATACATTTCGACAATATCGCGCCCTTGTTCACGCAGGCCGTAACGCACCCCGTCATAGCGGGCAAGATTGGACGAAGCCTCCGCCGGTGCCACAATGTAATAAGCGGGCAGGGCGTGCCGTGTATTGGGCAGCGATATATCGACGATCTTGGCCCCCGCATCGCGCAGCCAGGCAATGCCCTGTTGCCAAAGCGCCTCGATCTCCGGGGACATGCCATCAACCCGGTATTCCTTGGGAATGCCGATGGTCTTGCCCTTGATGGATTGACCGATCGCTTCCTCGTAATTGGGAACCGGCCGATCGACACTGGTGGAATCCTTGGGGTCGAACCCGGCCATCGAGCGCATCAGGATCGCACTGTCGCGCACATTGCGGGCGATGGGCCCTGCCTGATCCAGCGATGAAGCGAAAGCGACAATGCCCCAGCGCGAACAGCGCCCGTAGGTGGGCTTGATCCCGACCGTGCCGGTAAAGGCGGCGGGCTGGCGAATGGAGCCGCCAGTATCGGTTGCCGTCGCACCAAGGCACAAATGCGCGGCTACCGCTGCGGCTGAACCGCCGGATGAGCCCCCCGGCACCAGCGCCGCATTCGAGCCAGCGCGCCGCCATGGTGATTTGACCGCGCCAAAATGCGAAGTCTCGTTCGACGAGCCCATGGCAAATTCGTCCAGATTGAGTTTGCCGAGCATGACCGCGCCGTCGCGCCATAATTGCGAGGTGACGGTGGATTCGTAAGTGGGCACAAAGCCTTCGAGGATATGGCTGCCGGCCGTGGTCTGCACGTCCTTGGTGCAATAAAGGTCCTTGATCCCCAACGGAATGCCCTCAAGCGGGCCGTGCGTGCCATTGCCCAAGCGCTGATCTGCAGCATCGGCCATGGCCAGCGCCTGTTCCGGCGTCTCAACGATAAAGGCGTTCAGCGCGCGGGCGGCTTCGACGGCACCAATATGGGCAGAGGTAAGTTCGCGGGCAGAAATCTTCTTTGCAACCAGCGCATCGCGGGCTTCGGCAAGGGTCATATGAGTGAGATCGGTCATAAATGGCTCGGGATGGAAATACAGGAAAAGGGGCGTGGGTTATTTGGCAGCCCAGCGCTATTCGACGACTTTGGGCACCAGAAAAAAATGGTCTTCGCTTTGCGGCGCGTTTCGGGTGACCAGCGCCGCCATTTCCCCGTCATTGACCACATCAGCCCGAATGCGCAGCGCCATGGGCATCACCGAAGTCATCGGCTCCACACCTTCCACATCGACGCTCGCCAAAGCTTCCACAAAGTGCAGCATGGAATTGAGCTCGTTTTGCAAATGCGGAATTTCCGCTTCGCTGACGGCTATACGGGCAAGATGGGCAATTTTGCGCACAGTGGCCTGATCGACGGACATGAGGGGCCTTCCAATGATTGAATCGATCAACGCCTATAGCACCGGTGCGATTATCATGGCAACGCGGTTCGGGTTCAAACCGCCCCGCGCGGGCAACCCATGTCTGATCCGCCTAACGCTTCAGGCATGTGGCGGCGAAATTATACCACAGCAAACCCGCAGCGCTGCCATCGCGCTTCATTGCTTGCCATTTTTCCGCGCATTGCCGTAATTGTTCATCGCTGGCATGGGTCGAGATCGGTTTGGGCGAATTATCGGGCATCGCCGCCTTGTTGGTCGCAGCGGCACACACACCCGATACACAGGTGGTCAGAGCAACAATCAGAGACAGCGATATCCTTCGTATCAATGGCGCGTCCATATCTGCGATTTGCACAAGAAACCGGCGAAGCAACCTTGCACCTGCGCCTTGTTGTCTCCCATCAGCTTGAAATAGGCGGCGTAGGTCTTGCCGTCTTCGCCATTGTAAATGCGGCCTTTCCATTGCCCATCAGAGGGCTTTAACGATTCCAGCACCGGCACGCCCAGCATGGGACGCTTGCGCAGGGCAGGGTTGGCATTGCGAAAATCCAGTTCCGGCTTGCCATCCTTGCCATTGGGCTGGCGCAACCAGATCACTCTGCCGCAAATCGCCGGCCCGCAATTGGATATCTGCACGCGTGCCTTGCCGTCTTCCGTGGTCCATACCCCATTCGGGCTGGCTGCCAGCGCCGCTCCCGCACCCACTACCATGCAAGCAGCAAAGGCTGCGCCTAACAGGGCAGATTTATTCTGCGTGTTTTTCATGCTTCGCTCCCGGATCATTATTGTTTATGCCTAAACTATATCGATTATCTCAATAAAGAAAAGTCGCAAAAATCGGGGTGGATGCGCAAGCATTATTTATCGTCCCGAATCGCCTCCAGCTGCCGCATCACGCTGGCCACGGCTTGCGCCCCATTCTGGCTGCTGGCTGTCTGTTCAAGCCCGGCGATCGTCCCGAGACGGTCAGGTTGCATGCGGTTTTGCGTCATCTTCCAAGACGCCTCAATCCGCGCCGCCTTCATTTTGATCCCGACGATGCCTTTCGCCCGCTGCGCGATATAATCTGGTGGTGCGTCGTCAATGGCCCATGGATCAGCGCGCCGCCCTTCATTGGCATTTGTCAATTCGTGCAGAAATGCCATCAACTCGGCTTCCTCCTGCATGACTTCCAGCACGCCATGGACATGAACGGCGATGTAATTCCAGGTTGGAACGACTTTGCCGTCGTCTTGCTTGCTGGGATAGTAGGATGGCGAAATATAGGTTTGCGGCCCCTGAAAAATGAAAAGGCTCTCGCCACTTCCGGCCATTTGCCAATGCGGATTGGCCCGCGCGACATGGCCTTTCAGGAGAAATCCGCCGTCCCGATCCAACGCAAGATGCACCGGCAGATGCGTCGCCTGCAAGCCCTCGGCGCTGGCGGTGACCAATACCGCCAATTGGATGTCACGGATCGCCTGCGCCAGAACGTCCGGCCGGTCTTCTCTAAAATGCAAGGGCACATACATGGACTTTGTTCCGTTCAATGGCGCCGCGGCTTTATTCCAGCGGCGCAAGCCGGGCGATAATCGCCTCCCGCATCGGTTCGTATTGCGCAGGTAGCATCAGCTTGGTGCCAAGTCTATCGGCGGGTTCGTCAATCGCAAAGCCCGGCGCATCGGTCGCAATTTCGAACAACACGCCGCCAGGCTCACGAAAATAAATCGAACGGAAATAATTGCGGTCTTTTTGCTCGGTCGCCCCAATGCGCATGGCGGCGAGCCGGCGGGCCATTTCCGCCTGCTCGGCGTCATTGCCTGCCCGAAACGCGATGTGGTGCACGCTGCCCTTGCCAAAATGGGCGCGGCCTTGTTGGCGCGATACCAAATCGACATGCTGACCAACCGCATTGGAACCGCCGGCACTGTATCGAACGCGCAATTGCTGGCCCGCGCCCTCCCGGGCCGTCTCGCGCCAGCCAAACACTTCCGTCAGAACTTCGGCCGTTGGGCCGATATCTTCAACATCCAGCGTCACCGAATGAAAGCCCTCGCGGCTGTCCGCTTCATCCTCAAGCACCATCGCCAAACTCATGCCGTCCGGATCATCGAAACGGGCCACCTTCACGCCAAATCGCTCGCCAAATTGCAGGTTTTGCACGTCCTTGGCGTCCTCGAGCGCGGCTACGGCCGCAGCATTGGCAATGTAGGCGGTCTCAATAGCCTCACCACTGCCGCGACGGCCGCGTTGGGCATTCTCCCAGGGAAAAAAAGTAATGATCGAACCGGGGCTGCCCTGCGCATTGCCATAATAAAGATGCCAGGTGCCCGGATCGTCAAAATTGACGGTACGCTTGATAAGGTGCTGACCCAATTTCCGGGTATAATAGCTGACATTGTCACGGGCTTGTCCGCAAATCGCGGTGACGTGGTGAAGACCGGCAGAAGTTATGGGAACAGTCATTTCGATAGACTTTCGAATTATCGGGCGGGAAACATTCGCGATATAAGACGCAAGCGTTTGATTTTCAGCCTGCAAGTTGAAGATAATACACAATAAATTCGAAACTATGTTTTGCGAATTTGCAGAGTTTTCACGAATCATAAATCGCGCGGTGGCAGCTTTGGCGTTTCCGGCCATCAGGTTGGGCATTGTGGGGCCATCATGCAAGCACGTCATTCGATAGCTGCGAGCGTTCGTCCGCAGCAGCAGCTGAATTCGGAACTTCTGGCGTTTGAATCGCGGCGCAAGGCCATACATGCCTATGCGCAGCGCAAGCAATTGAATCCGGTTGATCTGGAAGTCTTGCGGCAATTGTTCCTTAGCCACGCCCTTGACCAATGCGAAGCCGAGGCGCTGTTTGCCCTCGACGCGACGCTTTGCGGGGCCAATGCCGATTACGACGCCTTCTTTGTCAGCCTTCTATCCTCGCATGTGATTTGGGATCTGCGACCGACAGGCGTCGTCAATGAGGCGCAAAGCGAATGGCTCGTGCGCCAATGCGACAAGGCCCGCACGCCGGCACGCATGGCGCTGCTCTCAAACGTATTGGCCGAGGCGCATCGCGTTCCGGGCTGGTTTGCGCCGGTTGTGCGCGCCCGTCTCGCCGCTTTCCAGCGCGCTGCCGAACCGGTGGGCGAGGCGGCTGGTTTGACAATTACGTCCTGAAAATCGCAATTTTGGTTGCCATCTTCGACCATTGCGCAAGTGGACGTCGCCGCTTTGCTCACTTATGACAGTGGGGAAGTCTTTTCCCCGGGGTCCCCATGTTCAAAAAAATTCTGATTGCCAATCGTGGCGAGATCGCGTGCCGCGTCATCAAGACCGCCAAACGCATGGGGATTGCCACGGTCGCGGTCTATTCAGCTGCCGACAAAGACGCGCTGCACGTTGAAATGGCCGATGAGGCGGTATTCATCGGCCCGGCGGCAGCCTCGGAATCCTATCTGGTGATCGAAAACATCATCGCGGCCTGCAAGCAGACCGGGGCGCAAGCGGTTCACCCTGGTTATGGCTTTTTGTCTGAACGCGCAGCCTTCGCCCGCGCGCTTGCGGATGCCGGCATTGTTTTCATCGGCCCCAATCCTGGCGCCATTGATGCCATGGGCGACAAGATCGAGTCCAAAAAATTTGCCAATGCCGCCAATGTCTCCACGGTTCCGGGGCATTTGGGCGTCATTACCTCACCCGATGAAGCCGTCACCATTGCCGATTCTATCGGTTATCCGGTGATGATCAAGGCTTCCGCCGGCGGCGGCGGCAAAGGTATGCGCATCGCCCATGCCGCCAGCGAAGTGAAGGAGGGCTTTGCCCGCGCCATGTCGGAGGCAAAATCCTCCTTCGGCGATGATCGGGTCTTCATCGAAAAATTCATCACCAATCCCCGCCACATCGAAATTCAGGTGCTTGGCGACAAGCATGGCAATGTCATTTATCTGGGTGAGCGCGAATGCTCGATCCAGCGCCGCAACCAGAAGGTGATTGAGGAAGCGCCATCACCTTTGCTGGATGAGGCCACCCGCCGTCTGATGGGTGAACAAGCAGTGGCGTTGGCAAAAGCCGTGCATTACGACAGCGCGGGCACCGTCGAATTCGTCGCCGGCCAGGATCGCAGCTTTTATTTTCTGGAAATGAACACACGCCTGCAGGTCGAGCATCCGGTGACGGAAATGATCACCGGGATTGATCTGGTTGAGCAGATGATCCGCGTCGCGGCCGGAGAAAAGCTGAAGCTGTCGCAGGCGGATGTCAAACTGAATGGCTGGGCGGTTGAATCGCGGGTTTACGCGGAAGACCCGACCCGTAATTTTCTGCCCTCAACCGGACGCATGGTGCGTTATCGCCCACCCGAGGAAGGCACGGTCAATAGCGTAACCGTGCGCAATGATACCGGGGTATTCGAAGGCGGTGAGATTTCGATTTATTACGATCCGATGATCGCCAAGCTCGTCACCCACGCGCCGACGCGGGCCGAAGCCATTGTCGCTCAGTCGCGCGCACTTGACGAGTTTGTCATTGATGGCATCCGCCACAACATTCCCTTCCTCTCCTCATTGATGCAGCACCCGCGTTGGCGCAAGGGTGCGCTGTCCACCGGGTTCATTGCCGAGGAATATCCCGAAGGGTTCAGCATCCGCGAACCCAATGCGGAAATTGCCCATATCTTCATCGGCGTTGCGGCCCATATCGACCATGTTCAAAATCTCAGGAAGCGCAAGATTTCCGGGCAGTTGCGCGGGCAAAGAGCCGTGGTGTTCGAGTTGAAACGTGTGGTGGAACTGGCCAAGGCCCGCTATCCGATCACGCTCGCGGCGCGCGGCGAGGATTTGATGATGTCACGGCCCCAACACGCCGAAATCACCTTGCAATCGAACTGGGAGCCCGGTCAGCCGGTTTGGCACGGTCTCATTGGCGACAGCGCCGTCGCCGTTCAGGTGCGCCCGGTGCTGAACGGTTGCCAAATCAGTCATGGCGGCTTTGGCTCCATTGCCAGGGTCTATACCGAGCGCGAGGCGGAACTGGCCGCATTGATGCCGGAAAAAGCCATTCCCGACACTTCTAAATTCCTGTTGTGCCCAATGCCGGGTCTCATGAAGACCCTTGACGTGCAATTGGGGCAGGAGGTCAAGGCTGGCGAGGCTTTGTGCATGGTCGAGGCCATGAAGATGGAAAACGTGCTGCGGGCCGAGCGCGATTGCACCGTAACCAAGATCAATGCCAAGCCGGGTGAGAGCCTGGCGGTCGATGCTGTCATTATGGAATTTGCATAATCGCAAACGAAGAATGGCTTTATTGCTTCAAGGCAAGGGTTTCCACAAATGTCCGCAGGCCATAAATAGGGTCATGGCTGGCCATTTCGGCTGGCACTCCTGTTTTTGGGGACTTCTGCATGAAAATCGCAATTCTTTATTTCTCGGGTTATGGTCATACGGCAAAGCAGGCTGAGGCCGTGCATGCGGGTGCGGCATCGGTTGCTGGCTCCGAGGCCACGCTTTACCGCATTGACGAAGAAGGCAATATATCGGACGCAACCTGGGAAGCCCTGGGTGCCGCCGACGCCATTATCTATGGCACCCCGACTTACATGGCCGGCCCGGCATGGCAGTTCAAGAAAGTCGCCGATGCCAGCTCGAAGCCCTGGTATTCGCAGGTCTGGAAAAACAAGATCGCCGCTGGCTTTACCAATTCGGCTTCGGTCAATGGCGACAAGGGCTTCACCATTGATTACCTGTTTCATCTGTCGATGCAGCACAGCCAAATTTGGGTGGGCACCGGCGAAATGCCGCGCAACGCCAAGGCCCATGGCCCGGATGACGTAAACTGGACGGCTGGCTTTGCCGGCGCCATGGCGATTTCGCCCTCCGACGCTTCACCGGACGAAGCCCCGCGCAAGGGCGATTTGGAAACCGCACGCCTTCTGGGTGCGCGCGTGGCCACCCTCGCCGGTAAAATGGCGAAGTAATTCGCGTTTGATCGCGGGCCTGAATCGTATAGTTACGACACACCCGGCGGATGGTTCCGTCGGGTGTTTTCATGGAGGCCCATGTGCCACTCTATTTTGCCTATGGCGCGAATATCGATTCTGAGGCCATGGCGCGCCTTTGCCCGCAATCGAAATTGATTGGCCCGGCGCGGTTGGCCCGCTTTCGATTCTTCATCCACGCGTCGGGCCGCGCCTCTGTGGCACCGGCCGCCAACAAAAATGTGCATGGCCTGCTTTGGGATATTGCCCTTCGTGACATGCGGGCGCTCGACATGTCCGAAAATATAGCAGGAACGCCCTCGCAAAAACTTCAACAGGGGGTGATTGCGGCAGCTGGTGCCCGCCGCGCCCTTGTCTATATGGCAGCGGATGACCGCGCCGGCACACCCAGGGGCCCTTATATGCAGGCGTTACTGCATGCCGGCATCAAGGCGGAACTGCCTGCTGCCTATCTTGACGAATTATTCCGCTTTACCTCGAATAATACCGCGTGAAACGGTGGCTTTCCACCATTGGAGATAGCACCAAGACGCGCTATCATGACAGCGCTGTATTGGGCAGCACCAATTGAGGGAAGTTGCTATGGCCAAGGGTCAGATGAAGTCAAACAAAGAAGCCAAAAAGCCGAAAAAGGATGCCGCTGCAAAAGTGAAGCCTGCAGCCGCCCCGCTGGCGCAGCCCAGCCTTTCCGTGAGCAAAGGCAAACCAAAAAAGTAGGCTGCCAGAATTGGGCGAACCCTTGCTTTGGCTGGCGGCATGCTTTAACCGATAGGCATGCAGACTGACGTGTTTTCCCCAAAGCAGGCCGCCGCGCTCAAAGCGCTGGATTTCGTGAAATCGGGCATGAAACTGGGCCTTGGCACCGGCTCGACGGCGGCTTTATTCGTGGCGGCGCTTGGTGAGCGTGTGGCCGCAGGCCTCCAGATTGTCGGCGTGCCGACATCGCAAGCCACTTTTCGCCAGGCCAGCGCCCTGAAAATCCCGCTCACGACATTGGAGGACTGTCCCGAGCTTGACCTCACCATTGATGGTGCGGACGAGTTTGACCCGCAGTTTCGCCTGATCAAAGGCGGCGGCGGGGCATTGCTGCGCGAAAAGATTGTCGCGGCAACTTCGCGGAACATGGTGGTGATTACCGACAGTTCCAAACAAGTGGATCATCTGGGACGGTTTCCGCTGCCCGTGGAGGTCAATCCGTTTGGCATAGGCGCGACCACGCTCGCCGTGCGCCGTGTCGCCAAGGATTTTGGCTGCGTTGGCGCGGTTCAGATCCGAGGTGGCAATCAGCCTTACCTCACAGATGGCGGCCATTACATCATCGATTGCGCTTTTGGCGTGATTCAAAATCCCGAAGCCTTGTCGGCGGCTCTCTTTGCCATTCCAGGTGTAGTGGAGCATGGGCTATTCATCGGTTTAGCCAGCACGATCATCGTGGCGGGCAGCACGGGTGCTCATGTGTTGACGCGCCCATGAGCCTGAATTTGGTCATCATCTTGGCCCCATAGGAACGGCCGCTTTTGTGGCATCTGGGTAATGGGCTTTGCCCGCCCTTGCGTAACGACAGATATTTGAGAGGAAAACAAAAATGCATCGTCCAAACCAATCCCGCCATTTTGGCACCAGCGCGCTGATCGTGGCCGCCTTTCTGGCCGTAACCCCGCTTTGCGGCGCATCGGCCCAATCGCCAGCACCTGCGGCACCGGCAAAGGCTGCGATTACCCCGACGGCAAGCTCCATCGCCATTGCCCGGCAAATCGTGATCAACACCCAGCAAAAATTGGCGTTTCAGGCCGCTGTTGCGCAAATGATGGATCAGTTGACCACGACAACCGTGCGCACCCATCCCGAAGTTGCCGCTGACTTGAAGGCGGTTCTCACCCAATTGGAGCCCGGCTTCATGCAGAGTGCGGATACGATGGTTGACAAGGCGGCAATCGTTTACGCATCGATGTTTACCGAAGCCGAACTGAAGGAAATCAACACCTTTTACGGTTCGGACACGGGTAAGAAATTCGCAACTTCGCAGCCATTGGCCTATCAGCAGATTGGCGCGGCACTGAAGCCCTGGCAGGACGATCTCTCGCTGAAAATGCTGGACGAAATGCGTCAGGAAATGAAGAAAAAAGGCCACGACCTGTAATCGAGATCCTGCAATCTGGAATGGAATGGTACCCGTCATGAGCCAATTTGATGTCGATTTATTTGTAATCGGAGCAGGTTCAGGCGGGGTTCGCGCCGCACGCATTGCTGCAAACCATGGCGCGAAAGTTGCCATCGCCGAATCATTTCGCATCGGGGGCACCTGCGTCATCCGTGGCTGCGTTCCCAAAAAGCTGATGGTTTATGCCAGCCGCTTTGCCGACGATTTTGAAGATGCTGCCGGATTTGGTTGGCAGGTTGGCCCCGTCCGGTTCGATTGGCCAACCCTGGTTGCTGCCAAAGAGAAAGAAATTTCGCGCCTCTCGGCCATTTATCAAACCAATCTTGACAAGGCCGGGGTTGAGATACTTCAAACCCGCGCTACCGTCACCGGGCCGCATGAGGTGCGGCTCGACAACACCGGCAAAACCCTTCGCGCCGGCAAGATCCTGATTGCGACCGGTGGCACACCCGTCATTGAGCCTAAAATCCCGGGCCTTGAATACGCCATATCATCCAACGAGATTTTTGATCTCAAGGCATTTCCCAAGCGCTTGCTCATCATTGGCAGCGGCTATATTGCGGTGGAATTTGCCAGCCTTTTTGCCCGCCTTGGCAGCGAGGTCACGCTGGCATTCCGCGCTGAAAATGTCCTGCGCAACTTTGATACTGATTTGCAAAAAGGTCTGGCAACCGCTTTGCAGCACGCGGGCGTGAAGATTCGCGCCAGCCTGTTGCCCAATGCGATCCACAAACACGGGCAGTCGCTGCATGTGGCCTTTGCCGACGGAACCAGTGCCGATTTTGACCAAGTGATGGTTGCCACCGGCCGTCGTCCGGTAACGCGGGGCCTGGGCCTCGAATCGGCGGGAGTCGTCCTGGGGGCGGACGGGGCCATCAATGTGGATGATTTTGCCGCTTCATCCTGCCCCTCAATCCATGCGGTCGGCGATGTGACCAACCGGGTGAATTTGACCCCGGTGGCGATCCGCGAAGGTCACGCCTTTGCCGACAACGTATTTGGCGGCGGCAATGTCCGGATTGATTATGATCTGATCCCGACCGCCGTATTCACAACGCCTGAAATCGGCACGATTGGCCTGAGCGAGGCCCACGCACTCGCCAAATACAAGGAAGTGGATATTTATCATTCCGCTTTCCGTCCAATGAAGGCGACGCTGTCCGGTCGCGACGAAAAGACCATGATGAAAATAATCGTCGACGCCGCCACCGACCGGGTTCTGGGCGTGCATATTATGGGCCATGACGCTGGCGAAATGGTGCAATTGCTGGGTATTTCCATGCAAATGGGGGCCAAAAAGGCCGATTTTGATGCCACTATGGCGGTGCACCCGACGGCCTCGGAGGAACTGGTGACCATGCGCAGCCCCAGCCATCGGCACCGGCGCTAGGGCAGGCCGGAGCCGGCTTTGGAGGTCACGGTTTCCACCACGGCCTGTAATTCCGGCTGCTCGCGAATCAACATGCGCCACAAGGTGAAGCCGCATAACCCAATATGCAGGACAGCATTGACGGCAAACAGGAATTTGGGCCCGCCAATACTCATCAGGTAAGAGTCAATCGTGGGTGCGATAATCGCGCCGACGCAGTAAAGAAACAGCAGGCCCGATGCCACTGTCACCGCATAATCCGGGCCCGTGCGATCATTGGTATGGGCGACCGCGAGCGTATAGAGCACCATGGTACTGGCCCCGATCAACAGGCCCCAGAATGACAGTGCCGATGCCGCTGACATACCGGCAGCAAACAGAAAAAGCTCAACGATGGCCGCAATGAACGAGATAACCAGAACCGCCTTGCGCCGGTCAATTTGGTCGGAAAAGCGGCCAACTGGCCAGACCGCAAGTGCGGATCCGATGACCGTTGCGGTCAAAAACGTCGCCGCACCCTCACGCCCGACGCCTATGCCCAGCGCATAGACCGGTGCAAGCGACCAGAAGGCACCATTGGCGGCCCCCACCACAAAGGCGGTTGCCACACCCACCGGTGATTTTTTCGCCATCCAAAGCAGATTGAAATGGCTGGCTCTGGACTGCTTGGGCTCATCGGTTCGGGTGAAGGCCAGGGGCAGTGTAGCCAGCGCAAACAGGCCCGCTACCAACGAAAACAGCATGAAGGAATTGGGCTCTGCGGCCACCAGAAATTGTTGCCCCAGCGCGCTGCCGGTAAAATTGACAATCTGGTAAGCGCCATAAACCTGACCGCGGTTTTCGTTTTTCGATTTGACGGCGATCCACGCGTCGATCACGCCATAGAGGCCGGCAAAGGCAAAGCCGACCACGCCGCGCAGCACCATCCATGCAATCGGCGAAACAAATACGGGCATGATAAGCGTGGCAACGATCGACAGTGAAACAAAGGCACAGAACGCCCGCACATAGCCGGTGCGCCGCAAAACCAAGGGTGCAGCCAGCGTGCCTGCCAGCATGCCAAAAAAGTACATTGAGCCGATAATGCCGACATTCACCGGCGCAAACCCCTCCATTGTGCCCCGGATCGGCACCAGCGAGTTCAAAAGCCCATTGCCAACCAGCAACAGCAGTACCGAGGCGAGCAGCGCCGCCAAAGACGAGAGAGTGGACAATGGAACACGCGCGATTGGAGAAACAAATCAATAGTGCCATGATTTCGTGCCCAATGATGGCGCAATCAGGGAAGCCGACGCCATATCCCCAATTTTTCCGCATTTATTTTCAAAACTAAAAACCAGATGGAATTTCGGGAGTTTGGATGTATAGAAATGAATGAATGGCGCGGGTTGCGCCTATGACACGTTGGAGTGGATAAATTGTCTGAGGCTCACTGGTCACCCAATTCATGGCGTCAAAAGCCGGTCGAACAAGCGCCGATCTATCCAGATTTGCAGGCGTTGGCCGATGTCGAGGCGCAACTGGCCGGATTTCCGCCTCTGGTTTTTGCCGGTGAGGCCCGCAAGCTGAAGAAGGCTTTGGCCAAGGTTGCCAATGGTGAGGCTTTTTTATTGCAGGGCGGTGATTGCGCCGAGAGCTTTGGCGAACATTCTGCTGACAACATTCGCGATTTTTTCCGGGTTTTCCTGCAAATGTCAGTGGTGCTGACTTTTGCTGCGGCCTCGCCCGTGGTCAAGATCGGTCGCATAGCCGGGCAGTTTGCCAAACCGCGCTCGTCCAACACCGAGATCATTGACGGGGTGGAATTGCCCAGCTATCGCGGCGACATCATCAATGACATTGCCTTCAACTCTGCTGCGCGCATCCCTGACCCACGTCGCCAGCTTGACGCTTATCGCCAGTCGGCGGCAACGCTCAATCTGTTGCGCGCATTTGCAACCGGCGGCTACGCCAATCTGGAAAACGCCCATCGCTGGATGCTGGGTTTCGTCAAGGACAGTCCGCAATCGGGCCGTTACGATGAATTGGCGGCGCGTATCACCGAGACTCTGGGCTTCATGCGGGCCATTGGTCTCGATCCGGAAGCACATCCCGAAATGCGCTCAACCGAGTTTTATACGTCGCACGAGGCGCTGCTACTGGGATATGAGCAGGCATTCACCCGCGTCGACTCAACCTCTGGCGACCCCTATGCCACCTCGGGCCACATGCTCTGGGTGGGAGATCGCACCCGCCAGCCCGAAGGTGCACACATCGAATACATGCGTGGCATTCACAACCCGATCGGCCTGAAATGCGGGCCGTCGCTCAAGCCCGACGGCTTGCTGCGTCTGATGGATACGCTGAACCCGACCAATGAAGCGGGCCGACTGACGTTGATTTGCCGCTTTGGGGCCGACAAGGTAACCGAGCATCTGCCGGCATTGATCCGCGCCGTGAAGGCCGAGGGGCGCACCGTCGTCTGGTCCTGTGATCCGATGCACGGCAACACCATCAAGGCAGGCTCAGGCTACAAGACCCGCCCATTCGAGCGTATCATGGGTGAAATTCGCCATTTCTTCGCCGTTCATCAGGCCGAAGGCACTTATGCGGGTGGCGTCCACCTCGAAATGACCGGCAAGAACGTGACCGAATGCACCGGCGGCGCGCGGGCGATCAGCGATGCCGAATTGCATGATCGCTACCACACTTACTGCGATCCGCGCCTCAATGCCGAGCAGGCGATTGAAGTGGCTTTTCTCGTTGCTGAACTGTTGAAAGTGGCTCGCACCGCGCGCGGCACACCCGTCTGGACTGCTGCGGCCGAGTAAGACAGACCCACTTAGTGCGGGAAGGGGCAGTTTTGCCGGGCAAGGGCCGTTTTGGCGGGAAAGGGCAGTTTTGCGAAAATGCAACGTGCACGTTGAATTTACATGCCTATGTATGAGCCATCATTGATGGGAAAAACAACCATGTCGCAAAACACTCGCTTCCCCACACTTTTCCTCTCGCATGGCGCGCCCAACCTCGCCCTGCACAATAGCGCAGCGCGCGAATTTCTGGAATCTTACGGTCGTCAATTGGGCAAGCCCAAGGCAATCGTGGTTTCCACCGCGCATTTTGAAACCGGCGCCCCCGCGCTGACCGCCGATAAACAACCGGAAATGATCTACGATTTCGGTGGCTTCGAGCGTGAATTGTACCAGATGACCTATAAAGCGCCCGGTTCGCCGGAATTGGCAGCCCATGCCGGGGCACTGCTGGACCAGGCGGGCTTCAAATCCAGTCAGGTCACGCATCGCGGTTACGATCACGGTACCTGGGTGCCACTGAAATTGCTCTATCCTGACGCTGATGTGCCGGTGGTGCAGATCTCGATCCAGCCGCATGCCGGTGCCGCGCACCATGTTGCGCTCGGCCGCGCTTTGGCACCGCTTCGCGATGAAGGCGTTCTGCTGGTTGGTTCCGGCACCGCCACCCATAACCTGCACGAATTTTTCCGTGGCGGCTACAACGCCGATTCGCAATCACCCAAATGGGTTACTGAATTTGCGAATTGGTTGCATGACAAGGTCGAAGCCGGTTCACTCGACGACATCGTCAATTACCGTCAGCGCGCCCCTTTTGCCAAAGAGAATCACCCGACCGAAGATCATTTTCTGCCGCTTCCATTCGCATTTGGTGCGGCTGGGGAAGGGGCCAAGGGAAAGCGCGTGCATTCCTCGCACCAGTTCGGCATCATGATGATGGACGCTTACACGTTCGATTGATGCAACGCGCCCGAACCGGCGCAGACCAAATAAGCGACAATGCCGCCAGTGCTGGCGGCATTTTTAATTGGCTCTTGCTAACTTGCATTAGAATTCGCTAATCTTCGTATTGGGCCCCAAAAGAGGGTATCCATAACGAGGGAGTGGAAACATGAACGCAATCAGGAGCATTGGCTTGGCCGCAATTTTGTCGTTTGGCGCGATTGTTGGTGCCCAAGCGGCTGGTTCAGTGGATGGTAAATGGAAGCGGCCGGACGGCTCGATTGCACTCGTCTCACCTTGCGGCGGCAAATTATGCGGACATTTGATCAGCGGGTCGCAGACGGGCTACGAAATGTTTCATGGCATGAGCAAGACCGGCGTCAACAAGTGGGAGGGCAATAAAATGAAAAACCCATCCGCCCCCGGTTTCATGTCGTTCAACGGCACCGCGATTCTGGCGGGGGACAAACTGGACGTGCAAGGTTGCGCCATCGGCCATTCGATGTGCGGTCACGAGACCTGGACACGCGCAAAATAAGCGAGGCACCACGATTGCGGCGATACCTGTTTCGCCGCAATCCAAATGTCATGCAAAGGGCCTTTAACCGGCCATGGCCAGTTCGAATTCTCCCGATAAAGTCAGCCATTCTTCTTCGGTGCGCTCCAGCGCTTTGGCAAGATCTGCGCGCTGGGTGGCCAGGGAACCCGCTTGCCCACCCCCTTTGGCATAAGCGGCAGGGTTGGCCAGAACAGCATCCACTTTGGCCAGCAATTCCGTGAATTTGGCGATTTTGGCTTCAAGCTCTTCGAGTTTCTTGCGCATCGCCCCCATATCGCGCCGCGATTTGGTCGGCTCCTTGCGGGCAGGGGGCTTGGCTTCTTCTGCCTTGCGCAATCGCTTGGGCACGCCAGCCCCGGTCTGCTCCAGCACGAAGCGTCGATAATCATCCATATCGCCGTCATAGGCCTTGACCGTGCCATCGGCGACCAACCAAAGCCGGTCGGCGCAGGCTTCCAGCAAATGCCGGTCATGCGATACCAGAATGACGGCACCGCCATATTCATTGATCGCCTCGATCAGCGCACTGCGGCTGTCAATGTCGAGATGGTTGGTCGGCTCATCCAGAATGAGCACATGCGGTCCGTTGAATGTGGCAATGCCCATCAAAAGTCGGGCTTTCTCGCCGCCAGACAGCAATTCAATCCGCGTATCGGCCTTTATGTTCGGAAAGCCCATGCGCGCGCAGCGGGTGCGGGTCTTGGCCTCTCCTTCGCCCGGCATCAATCGCGAAATCGCTTGATAAGGGGTCTCCAGCGGGTTCAGATCCTCAATCTGGTGCTGTGCAAAAAAGCCGACCTGCATCCGCGACGAGCGACGTATTTCACCGTTCATGGCATCCAGCCGGCCGGCAATCAGCTTGGCAAATGTCGATTTGCCATTGCCATTCGAGCCGAGCAGCCCGATCCGGTCATCAGGTGCCAAAGACAGATTCAGCCGCTTCAGCACCGGTTCGTCGCCATAACCGACACTGGCACCTTCCATCGTCACCATGGGCGGGGCAAGCGGCTTGTGCGGGGATGGCATGTGGAAGGGCAGCACATCGGTGTCAATAATGGCACCAATGTCCTGCATCTTCGCCAGAACCTTCAACCGCGATTGCGCCTGCCGGGCCTTGGTGGCCGACGCCCGGAAACGATCCACAAATGCCTGCAAGTGCTTGCGTTTGTCGTCCTGCTTTTTGGCGGCTTTGGCCAAAATTGCCTGTGCTTCGCGCCGCTGTTGCTCAAAGCTGGAATAATTGCCCTTCCAAAGCGTCAGCTTCATCACTTCAAGGTGAAGAATATGGTCCGCCACTTCGTCCAGCAATTCGCGATCATGGCTGATCACCAGAATGGTGGCCGGGTAGGTGCGCAGGTAATTTACCAGCCACATCGTGCCTTCAAGATCGAGATAATTGGTCGGCTCGTCGAGAAGCAGCAGGTCCGGATTGGAAAACAGCACCGCCGCCAGGGCGACACGCATACGCCACCCTCCTGAAAATTCCGACAGCGAACGGTTTTGCGCGGCATGGTCAAATCCAAGCCCTGACAGGATGCTGGCAGCGCGTGAGGGCGCGGCATGGGCATCAATATCGACAAGGCGCGTGTGAATTTCCGCAATACGGTTGGCGTCCTGGGCGTGCTCGGCTTCGTCGAGCAAGGCAGCCCGCTCGACATCGGCCGCCAGCACAAAATCGACCAGCTTTTGCGACCCACCTGGGGCTTCTTGTTCCACACGGCCAAGGCGCATCGAGCGCGGATAATTGATGGCACCGCTCTCGGGAGAAAGATCGCCGGTGATCATGTTGAACAACGTCGTCTTGCCGGCGCCGTTGCGCCCGACAAAGCCAACATGCGCCCCGGTCGGCAAAGCGGCACTGGCATGGTCAAATAGAATACGCGGCCCAAGCCGGAAGGTGATATCTTCAAAATTCAGCATGCTCGCCTTTTCGCCCAAATCGCGCACCAACGCAAGCCAATGGGCGCTTTGAGGGCCGATGCCTCCCGTGCGGCACGATCAACGTCAACCCGGGGCGTCTCGTCAGGCAGCAGGGCAGGGATAGGCAAATTGCCGTAGGACGCATGCACCCAAGCAATGGCGGCTGTGCAAAATTCACAAAAATCACGCCTTAAAGTCGCGCTTACATAGGCAATTTGTTTATGTTTCGCAATACAACACAGTAAAAAACCCCGTATATAAACTTTATTTGCTCTATATTTATAATTATTTTGTTTTATACGCTTGCGCGACTTGCTGAAACACGCGCGATGCAGTTTGGAATGATTCTGATATTTCCCCACGGTATGGACAAGACACGCAATTTGCCCTTATTGCCTACCAAGAGACCGCATTTTAGACCCAACCGGACCATTCCATGAGTGAGTTAAAACTTTCCAGCCATGCCAGCCTTTCCGGCTGGCAGCGCTTTTTGCTTGTGGCCGGGCCGGGGTTGGTGGTCATGTTGGCCGATACAGACGCTGGCAGCGTCATCACGGCTGCCCAAAGCGGCGCGCAATGGGGCTATCGTCTGCTGGCGCTGCAATTTGCGCTCATTCCCATTCTCTATATTGTGCAGGAATTGACGGTTCGTCTCGGCGTTGTCACCGGCAAAGGCCACGCACAATTGATCCGTGAACATTTTGGCCGTCACTGGGCCTGGATTTCCGTCATCACGCTGGTCGTGGCCTGTATTGGTGCCTTACTCACGGAATTGAGCGGTCTGGCGGGCATTGCGCAGCTTTATGGCATATCCGACCGGTTGGTGATGGTGCTTGTGGTGACGACATTGATCGCCATGGCCATTACCGGGTCTTATCAATCCGTAGAGCGCATTGCCCTTGGCATTGGTGCTTTTGAACTGGTGTTTCTGGCGGTCGCGCTTGTGGCCCATCCCGGCATGGGTAAGCTGGTGACACAAGCCGCTCAGATGCCATTGGAAAATCCGAAATTCCTCTATCTGGTTGCCGCCAACATCGGCGCAGTCATCATGCCTTGGATGGTATTTTTCCAACAATCGGCCGTGGTAGAAAAAGGCCTTCAGGTATCGGACTTGCCTGCGGCCCGAATCGACACCTGGGTCGGGGCCATCCTCACGCAGGTCATTATGGCGGCGATCGTGATCGCGGCTGCGGCCGCCCTTTCCACCCCAGCGGCGGACGGCACCGGCCCGGCCCTCGACACCGTGCAAGAAATCGCCCGCGCCATCACCCCGGTGTTGGGCGAAGCCTGGGGCAAGTTGGCCTTCGCGTTGGGCGTATCGGGTGCCGCGCTGATTGGCACGATTGTTGTGACCCTCACCGCTGCCCGCACCATTGGTGAATTGCTGGGCGTGCGCCACTCGCTGGATCACAACATGCGCGAAGCGCCTTGGTTTTACAGCATTTATGCCGGCGTGTTGATCGCTGGCGCCCTTATCGTCACCTCCGGCATCAATCTGGTCAGCCTCAGTATTGCCGTGCAGGTCATGAATGCCTTGCTGTTGCCTTTCGTGTTGGGCTTTTTGTACCTGCTGGCACGACGCCTGCCACAGCCGCACCGGTTGCTGGGTAACAAGGCACGGGTCGTGGGGGCGATCATTGTGCTGACGTCGATGCTGTCGCTCTATTCATCGATATTTGGCATCTTTCAATAGGTGCCTGCGCTTGCTGCAAAGCCAAAGGCTGGCTATAGAGACGCTTGAACGTTTCTCTCCGCAACCCAACCAATGGAAACCAAGCGCATGACGACGCAACGCACTTTTTCGATTTTGAAGCCAGATGTAACCCAGCGCAACCTCACCGGTGCCGTCAATGCGAAGATCGAGGCTGCCGGCCTGCGCATTATCGCA
Source organism: Hyphomicrobiales bacterium (assembly GCA_019075865.1). GTDB lineage: Bacteria > Pseudomonadota > Alphaproteobacteria > Rhizobiales > Beijerinckiaceae > REEB77. Next base: position 277,572 of record JAGXAN010000004.1, read on the forward strand.
CAAAAGCGCATTCACATGAGCCTGAAGCAGGCTGAGACCTTTTACGCCGTGCACAGCGCCCGGCCGTTTTTTGGCGAACTCACCCAGATGATGAGCGCCGCCCCGGTCGTGGTTCAGGTGCTTGAAGCCGACAATGCCATTGCCCGCTACCGCGAAGTAATGGGTGCCACCAACCCGGCAAACGCCGCGCCTGGCACCATCCGCAAAGAATTTGCCGTTTCGATGGGCGAAAATTCCGTGCATGGTTCGGACGCTGAAGAAACCGCAGCCATCGAAATTGCCCAGTTTTTTGCTGGCAACGAAATCGTCGGCTAACGCGCGATCAGACGGGCGCTGCCATCGGGCGGCGCCCACCTTTTTTCAGGTGACTTTGGGTGCCAGAGCGCCTTTTGTGCGACCCGCCAGTTCCGCACCTGCGTCCGCAGGCAGTTGGCGAAACAAGAATACCGACGAGCCGGAAATGGCCGCCACCACAAGGAAGGCGATCGCAAAGTCATGCGTGGACAGCGTGGTTTCCCCGTAGACTTGCTGCACAATCTCAATCACCGCAGCCCCCATGGCAACGCCGGCGCTGACGGACAATTGTTGCACTACCGCCGAAAACGAAGTCGCAAGGCTGGCTTCCTGATCCGATATTTCAGCATAGGTAAGCGTGTTGATGCTGGTGAATTCCAGGCTGCGGAAGAAGCCGCCCGCAAGCAATAGAAACAGGATCGCAGTTGGTGACGTTTGCCGGGTAAATAGCGAATACGACGCCAGAAAAACCGCACAAATCATAGAATTCATCACCAGCACGGTTCTAAAACCGATTCGCTTCAGTATCGGCCCGGCAGTGGCTTTCATCAGCATGGCACCGGCAGCCGAAGCAAAGGTCAAAGACCCTGATTGAAACGGTGTCATGCCAAAGCCGATCTGAAACATCAGCGGCAAAAGGAATGGCGACGCCCCTATGCCGAGCCGAAACAAAAAGCCTCCGGTCACGCTGATGCGGAAAGTGGGGTGCTTGAACAATCGCAAATCCAGAATCGGATGCTCGATGCGCCGCGCATGCCAGACATAAATCGTCAACAACACACCCCCCAGTGCCACAAGCGCAATATCAAGTGGCACCGAAATGAACCCGCGTCCGGCAACCGTCATGCCAAACATGACCGCAGACAAGCCAATCCCCGACAGCAGGAAGCCGACAAGATCGAGTGACCGAGGCTCTTCTTCGCGGATATTCTCAATGAACAGCGAAGCCAGCACCATGCCGAGAACGCCAATCGGTACATTGATCCAGAAAATCCACCGCCATTGGAAATAGGTGGTGATGAACCCACCGAGCGGTGGGCCGATGACCGGGCCAATCAAGGCCGGAAACGTCAAATAGGCCATGGCGCTGACCAGTTGCGAGCGCGGCACCGCTCGCAGGATGACGAGACGCCCGACGGGCACCATCATGGCACCGCCAAAACCTTGCACAATGCGCGCCAGCACGAATTGCGTCAGCGTGCTGGAGAGCCCGCACAATATCGAGCCCGTCGTGAAAATGATGATGGCCGACCGGAATACGGTGCGTGCGCCAAACCGGTCGGCCGCCCAACCGGAGGCCGGAATAAACACAGCCAGCGACAATAGGTAAGAGGTAAGTGCCAGTTTGAGCGAGATCGGGTCGCGGTGCAAATCCAGCGCAATGGCGGGCAGGGAGGTAGCAATTACCGTGCTATCCAGATTCTCCATGAACAAAGCTGTGGCCACGATCAGAGGCGTTAAAAAATAGGGGCGCAATCGGGCCTCACAAAAAATAGCGCCGACACATCGCCGCTAACCATCATCACTAGCGTCTATATGCCGCGACGGACTGGCCGCGCAAGCCCCATTCCCAATTGGCAGCTATGCTGAAACGAAATTGCCGACACCAATTTTGATGATGCCTTCCCAACGACAGGCGCGGCAGCCGTGAAATTTTGGGCAAGCAAGCGCTACCCAAAAAAATGCGGGAGATCATCTCTCCCGCAATCTTCAACTTTCCACTTGAGCTGTGCTCAAACGTGGGTTCGCAATATCAGTTACCAGAAAAAGAGGCCTTCGCCCGCTGCCACCAGCCCGACCGTTTGGGGCCGGCTTCGGCCTCAGGCAAGGGGGCAGGCTTTGGCTCAGACGCGACCTGGGCCTCGACAGCTTCTGTAATCACAGGCGTCGGGGCAGCAAGAGGCACCGGGCTGGCAACAGGTGCTGGCGCGAGAGGCGCTGCCACAGGCACCGCTTCCACCGGCTGTTCATCTGCCAAAGCAGCCACCTTGGATTTGGCGCGGCGTGAACGGGGCTTGGCCACCTTCTCGCTGTCGGTCGCTTCGGCGGTAACCGGCTTTGCCTTGGCACTGCGGCTGCGACGTGGCTTGTCCGCAGCTTTCGCTGCTTCTGCCAAATCTGCGTCTTCCATCACAGCGCCGTTCATTTCCACATCTTCGAGATAGGGCGATCCGGTAGCCGCTGCATCCGCTGCCGGGTTTGCTTCCGCCATGCGAGTCTCGGTTGCGCCGGTATCGGGCCGGGAGAAAACCGGCGTCGCGGGCAGGTCGCCGCCGATCTTGGCCATGAGCTCCAAACCTTCGTCTGAAGGCTGGCTGGCATTGGCGGAGATGCGGACTTCGCCGTTACGCTCGCCGTTGCCGCCGCGCCGCCGTCTGCGCCGCCGCCGCCGCCGTGCGGCCTCGCCTTCTTCACCGCCAGGTTCGGTCGTTGCAGCCGAGCTTTCGCCGGTCTCTGGCGCTGCATCACGGCGTCCGTGGCGCTCATGCGAGCGGGCAGGGCGCGATTGCGAGCGCTGTGCGTGGTCAACGGCAGTTTCCGCTTCTTCCTCGGCAATGATGTCCTCAACGCTTTCATCGGCGAGATCTTCAGGAGGCAACGAATCAACGCGCACCATCACAGGCGCATCGGCCCCTTCCAGCCTCGTGGCCAACTCACCGCGTTCCAGCGTGTGATAATTGGCACCCGTCAGGCTGTCATCGGCCAGAATCGTGACGTGAACGCCAAAGCGGCCCTCAAGCGCACGCAAATGCTCGCGTTTCTGGTTGAGAATATAGAGCGCCACTTCGGTTCTCGTGCGCACGTTCAAATGATAGGCGGCATTTTTCAGCAAGGCATCTTCCAGCACCCGCAGAACATGCAAGGCAATCGACGCCGTCGAGCGCACTGAGCCAGACCCGGCGCAATGCGCGCACATGACGGTAGAGCCCTCGAGCACGCCGGTGCGGATGCGCTGGCGCGACAGTTCCAGCAGGCCAAAATGCGAGATACGGCCCACCTGAATGCGGGCGCGATCATTGGCGAGCGCGTCCTTCATGCGCCGTTCCACCGCACGGTTATTGCGGTTTTCATCCATATCGATGAAATCCACCACAATCAGTCCGGCCAGATCGCGCAACCGCAACTGGCGGGCAACTTCGTCGGCTGCCTCCAGATTGGTGCGCAGCGCCGTGTCCTCGATATTGTGCTCGCGGGTTGAGCGCCCGGAATTGACGTCGATGGCCACCAGCGCTTCGGTCTGGTTGATAACGATATATCCGCCCGACTTCAGCGTCACCTGATTGGAGAACATCGCATCCAGTTGCGATTCCGCACCAGCCTTGGCGAAAATCGGCTGCGGATCACGATATAGTTTCACGAATTTGGCATGGCTTGGCATGAGCATGCGCATGAAATCGCGGGCTTCGCGGTAGGCTTCTTCGCCAGCAACGACCACGTCCTCGATATCTTTGTTATAAAGATCGCGGATCGTGCGCTTGATCAACGAACCTTCCTCATAGACCAGCATTGGCGCGGATGATTTCAGCGTCAGTTCGCGCACGGTTTCCCACATACGCATCAGATATTCGAAATCGCGTTTGACTTCCGGCTTGGTGCGCGAGGCACCTGCGGTGCGCAGGATCACGCCCATGCCCTCCGGCACTTCCAATTCCTCGACAATTGACTTGAGCCGATTGCGATCCACCGAATCGGTGATCTTGCGGGAAATGCCACCACCGCGTGCGGTGTTGGGCATCAACACGGAATAGCGGCCGGCCAGCGACAGATATGTGGTCAATGCCGCGCCCTTGTTGCCGCGCTCTTCCTTGACAACCTGCACCAGCAGCACCTGACGGCGCTTGATCACTTCCTGAATCTTGTAGGTGCGCCGCGAGCGCGGTGCACGATAGGGCAATTCCTCCATGGCGTCGCCGCCCATGTTTTCAATCTGGTCGGCTTCGTTTTCCTCGCCTGGCTCATCGTTGCGGCTACGGGCCGACACCTGATCCCGGCGTCCGCGTCCCGAGCGACCACGGCGACGACCGCCACGACGTGCAGAGCGTTCACCTTCTTCATTCGCCGTTTCAGTGCCTGATTCAGGCTCGGCTGATTCGGAATTTTCTTCCATAGCTTCGCCCGCTGCATATTCCGCCTCTGAAGCTGCATGGTCGGGCGATGGTTCAGCATCGCGCACTTCGGAATAGGCAACGTAGGGTTGCTCGTTCTGCGCATCACCATCATTGTTGGCTGCGCTCTGGGCGTAGGACATTGCCCCCGCATCCAAATCCTGCGGCATGATGTCGGCTGAATTGGCAGGCTCGGAAACCGTCTCGTCGCTTTGCGGTTGAGCGGCAGCTTCCACCTGATCGCGCGACCTATGGCGACGCGAATGGCGGTGCTGTTCCTCACGCTCTTCATTGGCAGCCGCGCGGGCTTCCTCTTCCAGTAGTGCCTGGCGATCGGCTACCGGTATCTGGTAGTAATCCGGGTGGATTTCGGAAAACGCCAGAAATCCGTGCCGGTTGCCGCCATATTCAACAAAGGCAGCCTGAAGCGAAGGTTCTACGCGGGTGACCTTGGCGAGATAAATATTGCCGCGCAATTGTTTGCGCGAAGCGGATTCAAAATCAAATTCCTCGACCTTGTTGCCGCGCAGCACCACAACCCGGGTTTCTTCCGGCTGTGACGCGTCGATGAGCATCTTGTTTGGCATAATCTACATTTCTTGTCGGTTGGATCGCTTCAGCCGCAAAAATGCGGGCGCGTTCCAGATGCCTGCGCACTTGCGGGCGCCGGAGCATAAGAAAATCGCGCCGGACTCGGCGGGAAGCTGGGATTGAAAAATATGTCCGCAGATCGGCTGGTGCGAAAGAATTCGGAAAGCACGGAGCGGACGGGCACCAAAACATTGCGGGAGACCCGCCTGTATTCAACAAAGGGGCAAAAACTGCGCGCCCCCTGGCTGTGAATTTAGATGTAGGGAGAGCGCTCGATAAACCGGCGGGAGAGAAAGCAAAGTTGCGAACGGACGAAAGTCCCCGTTCCTTATCCAACAATGCCACGCTCCGGCAAAACATCTTTCGCTCACTTGACCTTGCGAATACCCGTTTCGGGTACCCGGAAAACTAGACTTTACGACGATCTGGCATATTGAAAAATGCTCGGCTTGCCGCAATCAATTCCGTCTCTCAGGCTGACCCTCCGTCGCGCTCGTCTGTGTGCGAGCCCAAATCGGAAATAGCCAAACGGCTTGTGCGTTCAACGAAACAAATTCAACGCCATTTTCTTAAACGACATTTTCCGTAATTTTGCAAGGATGATGATTTTGCGCTGTTTTTGCAACACCGACGAATTCTCATGTCAATTTTGGTAAACAGCCGTTAAACAATTTGAAATTATAAATTAAAATGAGAGTCGGTTGTTTGGCCCGAATCGATAATCGTTGTTTTTCAATAAAATGAATTAGAAACAGATGTTTATGGCAAAAATCTCAAGTTCTTCTTCGCGATTTTTAAGGGTCTTCGGCATTCCGTTTGGCATAGCAGCGCTGACACTGGTGACGGCTGGCCCCACCCTCGCTGCAAATACGGGCGCAGAAGCGCCTGCCCAGAATGCGCCCGCTATCGTCGCTGTGTCTGATTCGATCAGCATTCACAAAGACGAGACGGTGCTGAGCTTCGAGTTCAATCGCGCGGCACCACTGAATGCCTATGTTCTGGCCAATCCCGACCGCGTCATCATTGACTTGCCGGAAATCAACTTTCAGGTCGCACCACCCGATCTGGCGCAGGCGCACCGCAACCACGATTCCAATGGCCTTGCCAGCGTCAGCAAAAAGCAGTTGACCGCGCCTTCTCTGGTGCGCAACTTCCGCTTCGGTTTGATGGGGCAGGGGAAATCGCGCATTGTGATCGACCTTGCCGCCCCGGTTCGTCTGGTTCATGCCGAAATGAAAAAAATCTCGCACGGCGATCCAGCCCGGCTTGAAATCGCGCTCCAGCCAGCCTCACGCGCTGAATTCATGAAAGCTGCAGCCCTGGCTTCTTCAAAAATTGTGCCCGATGAGGCCACCCAACCCGCCCAGGCCGTCGTTGACAGTGGTAAACCAGTGATCGTGCTGGACCCTGGCCATGGCGGCATCGATTCGGGCGCGATCAACACCAAAGCCAATTCTGAAGAAAAAAACCTGACCCTTGCCTTTGCCAACCGGCTTCGCCAGCAACTCGAGGCGAGCGGTCAATACAGCGTCATCATGACCCGCGATTCCGATCATTATGTGTCTTTGTCGGAACGCGTGAAAATTGGCCGCGAGGCCCATGCCAAATTGTTCATCTCATTGCATGCAGACAGTCTGGCGGGTGGCGGCGGGGTGCATGGCGCGACCGTTTACACCCTGTCCAACAAAGCCTCGGACATTGCCGCCGAGCGCATGGCCGCCGAAGAAAACAGCGTCGACAGCGATGCGGGCCTCGTAACCCAAAACGCCGAGCCCAAAGACGTCAATGACATATTGAATGAACTTATGCTTCGCGAAACCCGCGCCTATTCGCACCTCTTTGCCGAATCGGTTGCCAAAACCTGGGGGCCAGCCGAGCAGATGAGCAAAAGGCCACTTCGCTCGGCAAGCTTTGTTGTGCTGAAGGACCCCGAAGTGCCTTCTGTGCTGATCGAACTTGGCTACATTTCGAGCCGCCGGGATCTCGCCAATCTGACTTCCGATACCTGGCGCGAAAAAACCGCCCGCACCTTTGTCACGGCCATCAATGCCTTTTTCGCCACCCAGATCGGCGCGGTCGGCAGCGTTCAGAAGATTGCCAATAGCGTTGACCCAACATCCGTCCCGGCAGTGACGAAAACGACACACTGAGCCAATTTTGATCGGTTCCGGCGCGAATATGCGCGCTGCAACCCAATGCCGCCGTCAATTTGCCATCTATTTACCTGAGGCTGATCCGGGTTTGAAATGGGCAAGGGCGTTGGGTTGACCGTCTCTTGGACGCAATGGGCGTTAATGATGTTTGGAGTGCCCCGGCTTTTTGTGTATAAGAGCCGCAAGAACATGAACTTGAACCCTGGGAACGTTTCCCTCACGTGCGGTCGCAAATGTAGTTTCGCACGACAAATTTCAAATAGTCCGGTGAGGGCAAGATTAAATGCGGTCGATTGCACGGTTTTTTGGATTTTTGTTTGCGACCGGCGCCTTGTTGTTCATGCTCGGCATTGGCGTGGCTGCGCTGGTGGTCTGGCATTTTGAGCAAAAGCTGCCCGATTACACCCAGTTGAAAAACTACGAACCGCCGGTCATGTCCCGCATTTATGCCAGCGATGGCGGTATTTTGGGCGAGTATTCGCATGAACGCCGCTTGTTTTTGCCGATCGCCGACATTCCGCCCATGGTTCGGGAAGCTTTCATATCCGCTGAAGACAAGAATTTTTACCAGCATCGTGGCGTCGACCCACAAGGGATTTTGCGGGCGGTTCTGGTGCTGGTGCAGGGGGGGCGGCATATTCAGGGTGCCTCAACCATTACGCAGCAGGTGGCCAAGAACTTCTTCCTCACCGATGAAGTCTCGATTTCCCGCAAGATCCGCGAGGCCATTTTGGCGCTGCGGATCGAATCGACCTTTTCCAAAGACAAGATTCTGGAGCTTTACCTCAACCAGATTTATCTGGGGTTGCACAATTACGGCATCGCCTCGGCTGCCCTGAATTATTACAACAAGTCGGCCAGCGAGTTGACGCTGTCGGAAGCGGCCTATCTTGCCGGCTTGCCCAAGGGTCCCAATAATTATCAACCTTTCACCAAGACCGCGCGCGCCATTACCCGCCGCAATTACGTGATCGACCGAATGGTCGACAATGGCTATGTTACCCGACAGGCCGGCGACGCGGCCAAGAAGGAACCTTTGGGCGTTGATCCGCGTGCGGTTTTGTCCAAGTCCTACGAGAACAACTATTTCACCGAGGAAGTGCGCCGCAACATCGTCGGCCGCTACGGCGAAGCCAAACTCTATGATGGCGGCCTTTCGGTGCATTCGACACTCGACCCGAAGTTGCAAGCCATGGCCCATAAGGCGCTGGTCGATGGGTTGGTGCGCTACGACGAGGGCCACGGTTATCGCGGTGCCATCAAATCCATCAATTTCATGCCTGATTGGGGAGTGGCTCTGGCTGCCGTGCCAGCCTTGGGTGATGTTCAGCCGTGGCGTCTGGCGGTTGTGCTGTCCGCCAATGCGCAATCGGCGAAAATTGGACTGCAACCGCCCCACGATATCACTGGCAATGTTTCGAAGGAACGTACCACCGGAGCCATCACCCAGGAAGGCGTGCGCTGGACCCACAAAGCCAATGTGGCGGCAGCGCTGCATCCGGGGGACGTGATCTATGCCGAACCCATCGACGGCAAGCCGGATCAATATATATTGCGCCAGGTGCCCAAAGTCTCGGGTGCGCTGGTGGCCATGGACCCGCACACCGGCCGCGTTCTGGCCATGGTCGGCGGTTTCTCCTTTGATCAATCCAGCTTCAACCGCGCCACCCAGGCGCAGCGCCAGCCGGGATCATCCTTCAAGCCGTTCGTTTTTGCCGCAGCGCTCGACAATGGCTACACGCCAAGCTCGATCATTCTGGACGAGCCGATTTCCATCGATCAGGGCGGCGGTCTCGGATTGTGGACCCCCAAGAATTTTGAGAAAAAATCCGGTGGCCCGCGCACCTTGCGTTACGCAGTCGAACATTCCATCAACCAAATGACCGTGCGCCTCTCGGTGGACATTGGCATGCCGCTGATTTCCGAATATGCCAAACGCTTCGGCCTTTACGATCATATGCCTCTGGAACTGGCCATGTCGCTGGGTGCCGGGGACACCACCTTGCTCAAGCTGGTGACAGGCTATGCCATGCTCGACAATGGCGGCGTGCGCATAACCCCGACCCTGATCGACCGCATTCAGGACCGTTACGGCGACACAATTTACCGCCACGATGATCGCATTTGCGCCACTTGCTCCAGCCCCAAATGGGAGGATCAACCCGAACCCAAACTCGTCGACAAAAGCGAGCAGGTGTTGGATCCGCTTACCGCCTATCAGATCACTTCGATTCTGGAAGGCGTCATTCAGCGGGGCACCGGCATTTCGATCAAGTCTCTGGGCAAGCATCTGGCCGGCAAGACCGGCACCACCAATGACGCCAAGGACTTATGGTTCATAGGCTATTCGCCCGATCTGGTGGCCGGGGTCTTCCTTGGCTATGACCAACCCAAATCGCTGGGCGAAAAGGCGCAGGCCGCCGATTATACCGCGCCCATGTTTCGCGATTTCATGGCTATGGCTTTGAAAGACCAGCCCGATATTCCGTTCCGGCCGCCGCCGGGCATCAAACTGATCAGCGTGGATCCCAAGACCGGTATGCGCTCCAGTGGCGCGGGCAGCATCATGGAAGCATTCAAACCCGGAACCGCTCCGCCCGTTTCCTACGCAGGCGATAGCAATCAGGGCGCACCAAAATCCAGCACTTCGTCGCAGACCGACAATGCGGTAGGTTCGGGCACGGGCGGGCTATACTAGACAATCGTGAGGCGCATACGTGACTGCTTTTGCAACCGGGAAACGTTTGCCCTCCACTTGCCCGCATGATTGCCCTTCGGTTTGCGCGCTTGAGGTTGAAATCCTCGACGACGGACGGATTGGCCGGGTCTATGGGTCGGACAAGCAAAGCTACACTGACGGCGTGATTTGCGCCAAAGTGGCGCGCTATGCCGAGCGTGCGCACCACAAGGATCGCCTGCTTTACCCGATGAAACGATCCGGCGCGAAAGGTTCGGGCGCTTTTACGCGCATCCGTTGGGATGAGGCACTGGACACGATCGCTGCGAAATTTTTGCAGATTGAAGCGGAGTTTGGATCGCAGGCCATCTGGCCGCACTATTATGCAGGCACCATGGGACGGGTGATGCGCGACGGCATTCATTGCCTCACGCATATCAAGAAATATTCGCGCTTTCGCGAGTCCATCTGCATCAACATGGCCTGGTCCGGGTTCATCGCCGGCACCGGCAAGATCGCCGGTGTTGACCCGCGCGAGATTGCCCATTCCGATTGCATCGTCATCTGGGGCACCAATGCGGTGGCGACGCAGGTCAACCTGATGGCCCATGCCATCAAAGCACGCAAAAGCCGCGGGGCCAAAATTATTGCCATCGATGTCTACCAAAATGCCACGATGAAACAGGCGGACATGGCCTTGTGCCTGCGCCCCGGCACCGATGCCGCACTCGCCTGCGCAACCATGCACATACTGTTTCGCGACGGTCTGGCTGACCACGCCTATATGCGCCAATATTGCGATGACCCGATGGGTCTCGAAATGCACCTGCGCGACAAGACCCCGGAATGGGCCGCGACCATCACAGGCCTCACCGTCGCCGAGATTGAGGCCTTCGCCAAATGTGTCGGTCGCACGAAAAACACCTATTTTCGTCTGGGTTACGGCTTTTCGCGTCAGCGCAATGGTGCGGTTGGCATGCACGCGGCACTCTCGATCCCGGCTGTGACTGGCGCGTGGCAGCACAAGGGCGGCGGCGCATTTCATTCCAATTCGGGGATATTTCACCTTGACCAGTCGTTGCTGGAAGGGCGGGATGCATGCGACCTGTCGATCCGCGAACTGGAGCAGACCCGGATTGGCGAGATCCTGTGCGGTAATGCCGAAGCGCTGTGTAACGGCCCGCCGGTAAAGGCGCTTTTCATTCAAAACACCAATCCCATGTCGGTTTCACCCGACCAAACCCGCGTGCGGCAAGGCTTCGCCCGCGAGGATCTTTTTACCGTGGTGCATGAGCAATTCATGACCGACACCGCGAAAATGGCGGATATTGTGCTGCCTGCCACCATGTTTTTTGAGCATGATGATTTTTACACGGGCGGCGGTCATCAGCATCTTTCGTTGGGGCTCAAACTCACCGACCCGCCGGGCGAATGCCGCAACAACCACGATGTGATCGCGGCATTGGCGGCGCGTCTGGGTGCCTCGCACAAAGCTTTGGCCATGACCCCGCGCGAGCTGATCGACGCCACCTTGAAAGATTCTGGTTGGGGCGGCCTGAACGAAATCCTCGCCGACAATTTCAAGGATGTCCAACCCGATTTTGCCAGCGCCCATTACCTCAACGGCTTCCATTGGCCGGATGGAAAATTCCGCTTCCGCCCGGATTGGGCGCAACTCCCGTTTGGTGGCGATACGCGCATCGGCCCCTGGCAGAACATGCCGGTATGGCCGGACTATTGGCCGGTTCACGAAAGCGCCACCCGTCAATATCCATTCCAGTTGACCACAAGCCCGTCGCATTCGTTTCTGAATTCGAGTTTCAACCAGACGCCGACCTCATTGACGCGCGAAGGACGCCCCAATGTTCTGGTGCATCCGGATGATGCCGCCGAACTTGGCATAGGCGAAGGCGATTACGTTGCCCTGCAAAGCGCGCGCGGCACCGTGCATCTGCATGCGCGGCTGTTTGCGGGCGTGCAGCGCAAGGTGCTGATCTGTGAAGGCATCTGGCCCAACGGTGCTTATGCGGACGGGCAGGGGATCAACACGCTCACCGGCGCGGATATAGTGGCGCCCTCGGGCGGTGCGGCCGTGCATGACAATCGCGTCGCCATGCGCAAGGCCAGTGCCAGCGCATCGCGCTAAACTTCCCCGCGCGCCAGTTTGGCCAATGCCAGCGGGTAAATCCGGTGCTCCTGGGCCAATACACGCGCGGATAGGCTGGCCTCGGTATCGCCCGGCAGAATATCGACACTGGCCTGCAATATGATCGGGCCAGCATCCATTTCCGGCACAACAAAATGCACGGTGCAGCCGTGCTCCGAAACCCCGGCAGCCAAAGCCCGCGCATGCGTATCCAGCCCCTTGAACTGGGGCAGCAGGGCCGGATGGATATTGATCATCCGCCCGCGCCAGCTTTCAACAAAGGAGGCGGTCAAAAGCCGCATGAAACCGGCAAGACATATCAGCTCAATGCGATGAATGGCCAGTATATGCGCCATGGCCGCCTCAAACTCGTTGCGACCGGCATAGATCTTATGATCCACCACCGCTGTCGCAATGCCGCAGGATTTGGCAAATTTCAGTCCGGCGGCATTGGGGCGGTTCGACAATACCAACGCGATCTCGGCAGGAAAGTCAGGGCGCTGGGCGGCCCGCACCAAGGCTTCCATATTGCTGCCGCGCCCGGAAATGAAGATGGCCGTTCGCTTGCGCATCAACTTAATCCAGCGCCAGAGAGCCGGTATAGCGAACCGGCTCATCGGGATGGCCATCCACCAGTTTGCCAAGCAAAATCGCTGGTTCACCTGCTTGCGCCAAAGCAGCCATCACCCGCTCAACCGCATTCGCGGCAACGATTGCAACCATGCCGATGCCGCAGTTGAAGGTTCGCAGCATTTCATGCGGCTCGACACCACCCGTCTTGGCCAGCCATTTGAACACCGGGGGCACCTTTATGCTGCCCAGATCGAGAACCGCGCTCAAACCCTTTGGCAAAACGCGCGGGATGTTGTCGGGGAACCCGCCGCCAGTTATATGGGCCAGCGCTTTGATATCGCCGGTTTCACGAATGACTTTCAAAAGCGGCTTCACGTAAATGCGCGTGGGTATGAGCAAGGCTTCGCCAAGCCGCATGGGCACTTCGGTTGCAAACGGGGCGGGCGCATCAAAGCCCAGACCGCTGCCTGCGACGATGCGGCGCACCAAAGAAAATCCATTCGAATGCACGCCGCTCGATGCCAACCCAAGCACGACATCACCCGCCGCGACATCGGGTTTGGGCAGCAATTGTCCGCGCTCGGCTGCACCCACGCAGAAACCGGCCAGATCATAATCGCCGCGTGCATAAATGCCCGGCATTTCAGCCGTCTCGCCGCCGATCAAGGCGCAACCAGCTTCAATGCAGCCGCGCGCAATGCCGGTGACAATCGCGCGGCCCATTTCCGGGTCCAACGCGCTGGTTGCGAAATAATCGAGGAAAAACAATGGTTCCGCGCCTTGCACCACAATATCATTGACGCACATTGCCACAAGATCGATGCCAATCGTGTCATGCAGGCCGGTCTCGGCGGCGATTTTTACCTTGGTGCCAACCCCATCATTGGCCGCCACCAGTATCGGATCCCGAAATCCGGCGGCTTTCAAATCGAATAATCCACCAAAACCGCCGATTTCCGAATCCGCGCCTGGGCGCGCGGTTGCCCGCACCACTGGTTTGATCCCTTCCACCATGGCATTTCCGGCATCAATATCGACACCTGCCGCAGCATAAGTGAGGGGAGTTTTGGGTGGAACGCTGGCCATGGGAACTTTCTATGCTCGAGTGCCCTTCGCTTAGCGCGCAACTTGCCTTAAAATCAAGTCGGAAGCCCGAATTGCGACTTTTTCACAATTTATACGTAGGAATACACGCAACCTGATTCGCCCTGTGGTTGCATGGACGGCGGGTATCGTGTAGCTTTCCTATGGTAAAGAGATCATATAGTGATCTGTTTACAGAATATCCGTGACAGGGGTTTTTGTCTGAGGGCAGCCTGTAGGGTTATGTCAGTCAGGATATTATCGCTGGTCCGATAATTTTAAGTGATCCAGCCGTAATCGATGTTTAGTTACGAGGAATGTTATGGACGAATTATCAAAACAACAACAGATAGTTGGCAGGACTGTTACAAGAGCTGTCTTAGCTGATGCCGTCTATAGGGAAATTGGTCTTTCCCGAGTCGAGGCGTCTGAACTTGTGGAAATGTTTTTTGACACGATTTGCGAATCACTTGCACGCAAAGAGAACGTGAAATTATCGTCGTTCGGCTCGTTCATTGTGCGCAAGAAGGCTTCCCGCGTCGGACGCAACCCAAAAACAGGTGTGGAAGTTCCTATTTCGGAGCGCCACGTGATGGTATTTAAGCCTTCTAACATTTTGAAGGCCCGAATCAACGGCATCGAAATGGAAGATGAAGCCGATTAAATCAAAAAAGATTGCTGCCTAACCCGTTTAAAAGCATAATTATCAACGGGGTGAGGGAGAAACTGCAATGGAAAAGAACGAAGAAGCCTTTCGCACCATTGGGGAAGTTGGTGACGACTTGGGCCTGCCGCATCACGTCTTGCGCTTCTGGGAAACCCGTTTCATTCAGATCAAGCCGCTCAAGCGCGGTGGAGGCAGGCGGTATTATCGCCCGGACGATGTTGAACTGGTTCGCGCCATTCAGCATCTGCTTTACGCGGAAGGGTACACGATCAAGGGGGTGCAGCGCATCCTGAAAGAGCGTGGCCTGAAAGCCCTGATTGCTGCGAGCCGTGCCATGCGAGCCTCGGGCGGCACCAAAATGCTGCCCGGCGAGCCGCATCCAACCGGCAGCAATGAGCCGACCCATATCGAGGAAGCCAACGCTTTTGGGGCCGATGAACCCGAATCGGAAGTCATGGGTTTGAGCGAGGGCGATATTGGCATTCTGAACGGCGCGCTGCGCGAGTTGGATGAGTGTATGCGCCTGCTTGCCAGTGCTCGCGCCAGTTAGTCAAAAGGCTTGGCGCAGATAAAACCGCCAAGTTTGTCGATCAAGCGTTGCAAGCCGCAAGGCTCTCCTCTATAGAACCCTTCGTCGGAGTGTAGCGCAGCCCGGTTAGCGCACTTGTCTGGGGGACAAGGGGTCGTGGGTTCGAATCCCGCCACTCCGACCATTTATCTAAGCCTTGATGCTTGGCTTGCCCGAAAGAGCAGAGCCTTGCCTGGCACTTTGAAGCTCCATCAACCTTCCCAACGGCGCGCACCTGAACTTGCAACAGGTTCAGTGTAGCTTTATGGGTGCAAAGGCGTGCCCGGTTTTTTGGCTATTTGGCCAATTTCCAGCCAATGGATTGCCCAAGGAATGGATTTCTTCAAAAATCTCCCCAATTTTATCACGCTGGCGCGGCTTTGCCTGGTTCCGGTCTCGGTTGTGCTGATTACATCTTCGCAATGGGGTAGCGCGTTTTTGGTGTTTGTGGTCGCCGGTCTCTCGGATGCGCTGGATGGATGGTTGGCCAAAACCTTTCACTTGACCACCGAACTGGGCGCCTATCTGGACCCGATCGCCGATAAAGCCCTGCTGGTCACCATTTTCATCACCTTGACCATCATGCATGTCGTGCCGGTGCCGCTGACGGTTTTGGTTGTCTCGCGGGATTTCATGATCGTCGGGGCCGTACTCATGGGGCAGATCATGGGCAAAGGTCTGGAAATCCGCCCGCTTTTCATATCCAAACTCAACACCACTGCCCAACTGGCGTTTGTTGGCCTGATATTGCTGCTGCGAGCCTTGGGCCGCGCCACGGACGGCGTCGATATTGAAATCGCCATGATTGTCGTGGCACTCTTGACCCTGATGTCTGCCGGTGCCTATCTGCGCCAATGGTTGCGGCACATGAACGCCTGAACAATCGGGAAATTTACTCATGAATGAAGGTCGGACATTGATAGACTGGCGTGCCGTATTCTGGATCGTCGCACTCATCATTGCTGTGCTGCTGTTTCATCTCCTCAGCGCCGTCATGATGCCATTCGTGGCCGGCATGGCGCTCGGCTATCTGTTGAACCCGGTGGCAAACTGGCTTGAGCGGCTCGGTCTCAACCGTCTGGGCGCAACTTTGCTCATTCTGGTCAGTTTCATTCTGGCCATAGGACTGTTCGCGATTTTCGTTGGCCCGTTGCTGGGTCATCAATTGGCGGGTTTTTTGGTCAGCCTGCCCGATTATGTGGCAAAGCTTGAAGAATTGATCACGAACCAAGCCGCAGCTTTCACCGCCAAATATGGCGGCGGTTACCTTTCCAGCCTCGGATTGTTTCCCACTGGTGGCTCATCCGATTTGCAAAGCTCCCTGACATCGCTGGCCGGGCAGGGTGCCCAAACGCTGGCCGCGCTGCTGCGCTCCTTGTGGAATGGCGGCACCGCGCTTGTCAGCATCGTGTCGCTGTTGGTGATCACGCCCGTGGTGGCATTCTATCTGGTGCTGGATTGGGACAAGATGGTCTTGTCGCTGGATGAATTGATCCCGCTCAACCACCGGGATACGGTGCGGGCCCTGTTGGCGGAAATCGACCGCGCGCTGGGCGGATTTTTGCGCGGTCAATCGCTTGTCTGCCTGTTTTTGGGTCTTTGGTATGGCTTGGGCCTGTCGCTGGTCGGTCTCAACTTCGGGTTTTTGATCGGCATTTCTGCGGGCATTTTGAGCTTTGTGCCCTATGTTGGCTCGCTCACCGCCCTGGTTCTGGGGGCGGCGGTTGCCACCGTGCAGGGCTGGCCGCACCTGACCCTGCTGTTTGAAGCGCTTGGCGTGGTTGTCACTGGCCAATTTCTGGAAGGCAATATCCTCACACCCAAACTGGTGGGCGAATCGATTGGCCTGCATCCCGTCTGGCTGATATTTGCGCTGTTGGCCTTCAGTTCCCTGCTTGGCTTTACCGGCCTGTTGATCGCGGTGCCGGTGGCCGCCGCCATTGGCGTGCTTTTGCGCTTTGGCGTGCGCCAATATCTGCACTCCCCGATATATCTGGGACGACCCGAGGCGACGCCAAATCTGGTGCTGCCCAAGCTGCCGGAGTAAGGCAATGGCACTGGATGGCGCCCAAATGGCATTGTCATTTGCCGCCAGGGCGCAATATGGCCGCGACAATTTCTTCGTCAGCTCCGCCAATTCGGCGGCGTTGGCATTGATCGAGGCTTGGCCACGCTGGCCGGACAAGGTGCTGTTGCTGATCGGGCCCAGCGGATCCGGCAAGACTCACCTTGCCCATATTTTTGCGGCCCATGCGCTGGCGAAACTGGTCTCGCCTGGCGACCTTGCCGCGATCCAGCCGCAGGATATTGCCCGCTTGCCGACCCTGGTGCTGGAGGACATCGACAAGGCCATGTCGCCGGAGCTCGAAGCCCCGCTGTTTCACCTGCTCAACCTTATGCGCGAAGCCGGGCAGGGGTTGTTGCTGACCGCTGCCAGTGCACCCGATTTATGGGGAATTGCCACGCAGGATTTGCTGTCCCGATTGCGGCTGGCCCCCAGCGTGCAGCTACAAGCGCCCGATGACGCGCTTTTCCGCGCCGCCCTGCGCAAAATGATGAACGAGCGACAATTGGTTGTTGATGACACGACCTTTGACTATATTGCATTGCGTCTTGATCGCTCGCTTGATTCCGCTCAACTGGTGCTGGAAAAAATGGACCATTTGGCAATGCAACATCAGCGGGCGATTACCCGCAGCCTTGCCGCCGCATTTCTGAATCAGCATCAGAATCAGCCGGACTTGTTTGGCGAAGATCCTGAACATCACCCGCACGATCATTCTCTTGAAAAAAAGCCCTGACGATGGACACCAAATTCACTCCCAGCGTGCCGCGCAAGACTGCCCGACGCCTCCCGACCCGGGTAGATGAAGCCATGCCAAAGGCCACCCCCGTTTCAGCACTGGCCGCTCAATCGGAACTCAGCCTGTCCACGGAACGCTTCGTCAACCGTGAATTGTCCTGGCTGGAATTCAACCGACGCGTGCTGGAGGAGGCCTCCAACAGCAATCACCCCTTGCTCGAACAATTGCGTTTCCTGTCGATATCAGCCAACAACCTCGATGAATTTTTCATGGTTCGGGTGGCTGGATTGTGCGGTCAGGTGCGCGCGGGCCTGACCACCCCCTCCGAGGACGGACTGACCCCGCAGGAGCAATTGGCCAAAATCGGTGCAAGTGTCACCACGCTGGCGGGTGACCAGCAAAAGCGCTGGCGCGAATTGCGTCATGAACTCAGCCACAATGGTATTATCCTCGCCGACCCTGCAGCCTTGACGAAAGCCGAGGAAGTCTGGCTGGAAGATCACTTCCTCCTTCACGTGTTCCCGGTGCTGACGCCGCTGGCGGTTGATCCGGCGCATCCGTTTCCGTTCATTCCCAACCTAGGGTTCAGCATCGCCCTGGAATTGATGCATGGGCACGATGGTCGGCGCATGCAGGCACTCTTGCGCGTTCCGGCCAAATTGGGCCGCTTCATTCGGTTGCCAGACACCATGGGAAGTGGCGCGGGTGCCGCGCGTTTCGTTGCGCTGGAAACGCTGGTGCTGATGCACATTTCGCGGCTATTCCCGGGTTATCACGTCAAGGGTTCCGGACTGTTCCGCGTCATCCGCGATTCCGATCTTGAAATCGAGGAGGAAGCGGAAGATCTGGTTCTTCTGTTTGAAAGTGCGCTGAAGCGCCGCCGCCGCGGCATCGTCATCCGTCTGGAAATGGATGCGTCCATGCCTGACAAGTTGCGCGCCTTTGTGGGTGACGAGTTGGAAGTGCCCGCCGATGAGGTGTTTCTCGTCGATGGAATGTTGGCGCTCAGCGAAATTTCTGAATTGATTCAGGTGGATCGGCCCGATCTGAAATTCAAGCCCTATAACCCGCGCTACCCCGAACGCATCCGCGAGAACGGCGGTGATTGCTTTGCTGCCATCCGCCAAAAGGATCTGGCGGTGCATCACCCTTACGAATCATTTGACGTCGTCGTGCAATTCCTCAACCAGGCGGCGCGCGACCCGAATGTGGTAGCCATCAAACAGACTCTGTACCGCACCTCCGCCGACAGTCCGATTGTTCGGGCGCTGGTGGAAGCCGCCGAGGCCGGTAAATCGGTTACCGCATTGGTTGAGCTAAAGGCGCGGTTTGACGAGGAGGCCAATATCCGCTGGGCGCGCGATCTGGAGCGGGCCGGTGCGCAAGTCGTGTTTGGCTTTATCGAGTTGAAAACCCACGGCAAAATGTCCATGGTCGTGCGCCGTGAAGCGGGCAATCTCGTTACCTATTGTCACATTGGCACCGGCAATTACCACCCGTTTACGGCACGCATTTACACCGACATTTCGTTTTTCACGGCTGACCCGGCCATTGGCCGCGATGTGTCACGCGTTTTCAACTTCATCACCGGCTATGCGGAACCGCAGGGCCTCGAACGGCTCGCCGTTTCGCCGATCTCCCTCAAAAGAGTGCTGATGGAACGTATCGAGGAAGAAATAGCCTTCGCCAAGGCCGGCAAGCCCGCCAGCATCTGGGGCAAGTGCAACGCTCTGGTCGACCCCAACATCATCGATGCGCTTTATCGGGCGAGCCAGGCTGGCGTCCAGATTGATTTTGTGGTGCGCGGCATTTGCTGCCTGCGTCCGGGTATTCCCGGCCTGTCTGAAAACATTCGCGTCAAATCGATTATTGGCCGGTTCCTGGAACATGCGCGCGTCTATGTATTTGGTGGCGGTCATGCGCTGCCCCATCCCAAGGCGCATGTGTTCATCTCGTCTGCGGATCTGATGCAGCGCAATCTGGAACGACGCGTCGAAATTCTGGCCCCAATCCTCAACCCCACCGTGCATGAGCAAATTCTCAACCAGATCATGGTCGCCAATCTGATGGACAACCAGCAAAGCTATCGTGTGCTGCCCGATGGCACCTCGGTGCGGATGACACTGTCCGCCGGTGAAAAGCCGTTCAATGTGCATGAGTATTTCATGACCCACCCCAGCCTGTCAGGACGCGGTAAAGCCCGCAAGGGCTCCAGCCCCCGCAATCTCTCGGATCGATCAGAAACCAGCAATGAGCCCCAAGGCGTTTGAAACTATGGCCCCCCAATTAATGCAAAAAACGACACCAGTCACCACAATGGCGGATAAGGGCGGCGCGACTTTCCAGCGTCCGGTTGCAATTGTCGATATCGGCTCCAATTCGGTGCGTCTTGTCGCTTATGAGGGGCTGGCCCGCGCGCCCACCGCCATTTTCAATGAAAAGGTCTTGTGCGGATTGGGCCGCGGCGTGATGATTACCGGGCAATTGCCGCAAGAAGGCATAGACAAAGCCTTGCAGGCCCTTCGACGCTTCAAGATTCTGGCGCGCAACATGCACATTGACAATATCGCGGTGCTCGCCACCGCAGCGGTGCGCGATGCCCAGAACGGCAAGGCCTTTCTCAAGGAGGCCGAGGCAGCGATAGGCGAACCGATTGATCTGCTCACCGGTGCCGACGAGGCGGAATTGTCGGCATTGGGTGTGCTTTCGGGCATCTATCAACCAGACGGCGTGGCGGGCGACCTGGGTGGTGGTTCGCTGGAATTGATCCAGATTGCCGACGCGCAACTTGGCGAGGGTATTACCTTGCCGCTGGGCGGGCTGGCATTGGCCGACGCCGCCAAAGGTTCGCCGCGTGCAGCGGTCAAGATTGTGCGGGATGCTCTGGCTTCGGCTGCACCCTTGCAGAACATGCAGGGTCGCACCTTTTACGCGGTAGGCGGCACGTGGCGCGCCTTGGCCCGCCTTCACATGCGCCAGCGCAATTACCCGCTGAAGGTCATGCATAATTACATTATTCCGGCCCGCGACGCGGCTGATTTTGCCGGCCTCGTCGAGCGTGTCGAAACAGATTCGCTGGTCTCCATCGGCAGCGTGGCCGCACCCCGCCGCCCACTTTTATCCTACGGTGCCATCGTCCTTGAGGAAATCATCCGCATTGCCGCCCCCAAGGAAATCGTGCTTTCGGCATCAGGCGTGCGCGAAGGCTTGTTGTACAAGCGCCTGTCCCAGCGCGCCCGAACCGAAGATCCATTGCTGGCCGAAGCGCATGCCATGAACCGCCTGCGCTCACGCGCGCCGCGCCATGGCGAGGAATTATGCGCCTGGTCTGACCAATTCCTTGCCTCGACCCATCTCGAAGAGACCACCGAGGAGACCCGCTTGCGCCATGTTGGCTGCCTGCTGGCGGATGTCGCCTGGCGTGCCCACCCCGATTATCGCGGCGAACAGAGCATGAACCTGATTGCGCATGCGCCATTTCTGGGAATCGACCATGCTGGCCGCGCATTTTTGGCCCTTGCTGTGGCTTATCGCCATGAGGGCATAGACAGCGATGTCAGCCCGCAAATCCGCGCGCTGATTTCAGCCCGTCAACTGGACCGTGCCCGCATCCTCGGGGCGGTTCTGCGCGTCGCCTATCTGATTTCGACTGCCATGCCCGACGTTCTGGGCCAGACCCCAATGCGCTGCTCACGAACCCATGTGAAGCTTTCATTGCCGGCCAGATTTGCGCCGCTGATGAGTGACCGGCTTCAAAACCGCCTCAAGCAATTGGCCAAACTCATCGGCCGTGAACCGCAGGTCAACATTATCCCCGAAGATTGACCAATCGGCTCCATACTCAAGCCTAAGATGAGGTAATTGGCACAAATTATTGTTATAATCTTCTTTTTTGAACGGAACCTTTTGCCATAATCGGCTTCCTGGACGACAGGATCCTCGAATTGAGCCCATTCCAGCCGCTTTCGCCCGACAAGCGTCCAAATTCAATTTTCGGGCAACGATCCATGATCACGCGCACACCTTGCGCCTGCGCACGGGCGGCGGCAGCGTCGTGGCGGACGCTAAGTTGCATCCAGATCACCTTTGGCAGCGGCACCAGTTGCAGGGCCTCATCGACCACATCACCAGCCGCCGCCGAGTTTCGAAAAATATCGACCATGTCGACCGGTTCGGGCACATCGCTGAGCCGCGCATAGACTGGCGCGCCAGCGATTGTCCCACCCGCCAGCCCCGGATTGATGGCAAACACCCGGTAACCGCGCCCCATGAGATATTTCAGCACCAGAAAGGACGGCCGACTGGTGTTATTCGATGCCCCGACCATGGCGATCGTATGCACCAACTTGAGCGTCTCGCGGATGAATTCATCCGTGTAATGCAACCTCGGCGGTAGGGTTTCATCCATCCTGATGGCTCCAGACCGGCTTGCGTTTGGCCAGTAGCGCGCCAATGCCCTCGCGCGCATCCGCTTCCAGCATGTTGCAGGTCATCACCGCGCTCGCCTCATCATAAGCGGCCGCTTGCGAAAGGTGGCGGGTCGCATAGAACGCTTTCTTGCCAAGCCGCACACTGGCGCGCGATTTATCCGCAATCTGTTGTGCCAAAACCAGCGCGCACGCCTCCGCCTCGCCAGCGGGCACCACCCGGTTCACAAGGCCGAACCTGTAAGCCTCGCCCGCGTCATGCACCTGTCCCAGAAGCAGCATTTCCAGCGCATGCTTTTGGGTAAGATTGCTGGCAATTGCCACCATGGGGGTTGTGCAAAACAGCCCGAGGTTGACGCCCGGCGTGCAAAACCCGGCCTGCGCCCCGGCGACCGCCAGATCGCAGGACGCAACCAACTGGCAACCTGCCGCTGTCGCCAGCCCCTCGACCGCCGCAATCACGGGTTGCGGAAGCCCTGTTATCGCCTGCATCACCTGAGAGCAGGTGGCAAAAGTACGGGCAAAATACGCTTCCCCGCCATCCGCATTCTGGCGCGCGGCGGTCAATTGCTTCAAGTCATGGCCGGCGCAAAACGCTGGCCCCTCTCCGGAGAGCACGATCGCGCCAACCTGCGGATCAGTGGCCAAGGCGCTGAATGTGTCGAGCAGAGCTTCCAGCAATTCCAGCGACAAGGCGTTGCGCCGCGACGGTTGCGTCAAACGCAGATGGCACACGCCACCGGCAAAGCTGGAGGTTATGAGCGACGAATGGGTTTGTAAGTTCATGGCTTGAGTTTCGATCATTTTTCGCAGCGCTTCAAGCCAAATCTGGCGCTTGCCGGATGGCTTGCGCCGCTACTATGCCCGTGTCTATAGTCCCGCAGGGTGATCACGAAACCGGATGCTGGAGGCTCACCCCCAGGGCAGGAATGACGATATGAGCAAGGGCACGACCCACAGCAATGTGATGGACAAAGACGATATTACCGCATTCCTCGCTGCCTATTTTCCGCAAATTAAGGAAGGTGGCACTGAATTGCTGGTGGAAGCAGCCGGCCCGATGACGGCGCGCCTGCGCATGGTGTTCAACGAGCGCTTTTTGCGACCGGGCGGCACCATTTCCGGGCCCACCATGTTCATGCTGGCCGATGTCGGGCTATATGTTGCCATTCTTGCGCAAATCGGCCCGGTAGCTTTGGCAGTCACCACCAATTTGAACATCAATTTTCTGCAAAAGCCTGGCCATAGTGACCTGATTGCCGAGTGTCGCGTCCTCAAACTTGGCAAACGGCTTGCGGTGGGCGACGTTTCCATTTTTTCGGCGGGCAATGGCGTACTCGTAGCGCACGCAACCGGCACTTATTCCATACCCGCGCACTGAGGCCATGCAGCCTTGCGTCAACGCGGCCACGGCACTGCGTCATATAACCCTGAAAACGTCATTTTCGGCGCTGATTTGCCGGGAATTGGCCGCCGCAATGCTTGACTCTGGAACACTTACAAGGTCAATTTGCCGGGCTGTTTGGCGAGGGGCTTGCAGTTATTTTCAACTATTCTTTTTAGGGCTGGACCAATGTTTGAACCAAGAAAATGGGGAACAGGGGCTTTAGTGCTTCTTCCCTTGTGGCTTTTTGCCAATCACGCCGTCACCAGCGATGTCGAGGCAGATCTTGCCGCTCGCGCCAAGGCGGCTTTGCCAGCCGACATGCTCGACAAGGCGCAAGTGAGCGTTGCCGGGCGCGATGTTACCATTACCGGCACGCCCTTTAGCGCCGCCGACCGCGATGCGGTGGAGGCTGCCATAGTTAATGTGCCGGGCGTGCGCCTGCTCAACTCGGATATGACCGATCTGGCACAAGCCAAGCCCTATCATTTTGAAGCGGCGATCATGGATCAGAAAATCACGCTTTCGGGTGACGTGCCAGATGCCATCACGCGGGCCAAATTGTTGGCCGAGGCCAAGCTCGCCAATCCGGGTGCCAGCATTGTTGATCAGATGACTTATGCGGGCGGTGCACCCGCTGGTTTTGCCGCCGCCGGTGCCTTCACGATTGGCGAACTGGCCAAACTGAAGGAAGGCAAGGCCGACATCAACGATAGTGCCCTCAGTCTCGACGGATCCGCCCAAAAGTCGGAAATTGCCGCACAAATCAAGGCCGCAACCGCGGCAACCATGCCGGGCGGACTAATATTGAAAGCGGCCAACATCAAGGATTTGGAAGCCCCGGTTCAGGCCGCCGAAGCGGCTGCCGCCAAAGCCGCCGCGGATGAAAAGGCCGCTGCCGACAAGGCAGCCGAGGAAAAGGCTGCAGCGGACAAGGCAGCCATGGAAAAGGCTGCCGCGGACAAGGCAGCTGAGGAAAAAGCTGTTGCTGACAAGGCCGCAGCTGACAAGGCTGCCGAGGAAAAGGCCGCAATGGAAAAGGCTGCCGCCGACAAGGCTGCTGCTGAGAAAGCCCTTGCGGACAAGGCGGCGGCTGACCAGGCTGCTATGGAAAAGGCTGCGGCTGACAAAGCCGCTTTGGAAAAGGCGGCAATGGAAAAGGCGGCTGCGGCCAAAGCGGCCGCTCCGGCTATGCCTGCCGCGCCGGCAGCCGTTGTGGACGCCTGCAACACCCAAATTGGCCAGATGCTGCAATCAGATAAAATTCATTTTGCGGTAGCACGGGCCGACATACTTCCAAATTCCTTTGATCTTTTGCATAAAATTGGAGACGAATTGAAACGCTGCGCCGATGCCAAAGTGACCGTCACCGGCTTCACCGACGCGGATGGCGACCCCAAATTGAACCAGGTCCTTTCTGAATCTCGCGCTAATGCGGTGGTCACTTATCTGGCCAAAGACGGTGTGGATGAAAGCCATTTGCAAGCGCGCGGCATGGGTGCCTCCGATCCGGTAGCCCCCAATGACACGCGCACCAACAAGGCTAAGAACCGCCGCATCGAATTTTCAATTTCCAATTAAGGGGCATTCCATGGTTTACGATATTTCGCAATATTGGGTTTGGCTTCTGGTGGCATTTGTCATCGGGGCGATTGTAGGTTGGCTAACTTTTGTGCGTGGCACTGGCGCATGGCTGTCCGGGTGGTTCAAATGGGGCGTTGGCGCATTTGTCGTCGGCCTCGTCATTGCCCTGTTCAAGTGGATTCCGGGCCGCTTCGGCTTTTATCTTGAAACCGCCTTGCTGCTGTTTGGCTCCTATGTCATCGGCGGCCATGTCGGTGCCTGGTTGAATTCTCTGATGCATCCGGCCCCTGCCGCCAAGCCGGTCGCGACCACCGCCCAAACCGCAAAAGTCTCGCCCGCTAGTGCGGCAGGCGCTGCCGCTGGCGTGGCTGCTGCCTCAACTGTTGCGGCAAAAAGCACCGCTATGCCCGCAAAGGTAGCGGATGCGACGCCAACCCCGATCAGCGCCGCCGCATCTTCAAGCGCAGCCCCGGCAGCTACTGCCTCCGAATTGCCTGGACGCCAGCCTGCCAGCCTGCCGGCACCCCTGGCCGCAGGCGCCGACAATCTCAAGCTGATCAAAGGCATTGGCCCCAAGAATGAGAGTGTTCTCAATGGCCTTGGCTACCATCATTTCAGCCAGTTGGCGGCCTGGAATGGCGAGGAACAGCAATGGATTGGCCATAAAATGGCATTTCCAGGCCGTATCGAGCGCGAACATTGGGTGCCGCAGGCCAAATTACTGGCCGCTGGCGTGCAAACCGAGCATTCTTTGGCTGTCACCTCGGGCAAGATCAGCGCCTCTGATGCGCCTTTGTCGGACACGGATGCCGCCGCCATGGCTGCCCATCTGGCCGCTACGCCCGTCGCACAAGCCACACCGGCGGCAACGGGCGCAAGCGGTGCGGCTTTGCCCGGCAAAGCGCCACCGGCCCTGGCCGCACCCTTGGCAAGCGGTGCGGATGACCTGAAGCTGATCAAAGGCATTGGCCCGAAGAATGAGAGCATTCTCAACGGCCTTGGCTACCATCATTTCAGTCAGTTGGCGGCCTGGAATGGCGAGGAACAGGAATGGGTTGGCCATAAAATGGCGTTCCCGGGCCGCGTCGAGCGTGAACATTGGGTGCCGCAGGCCAAATTACTGGCCGCAGGCGTTGAAACCGACCATGCTCGCGACGTCAAATCCGGTAAAATTGCCATGAACAGCGATGCCGACGCGCCGCTGAGCGCGGAAGCGGGCGCGGCTATCGCATCCGATATACCTCAATTGGCGGCACCGCTCCCTGACGAGCACAAGCATGAAGGTTTGCGCCCGCTCGGACTCGCCGCGCCGCGCGGCGGCAAAGCCGATGACCTGCAGCGCATTCGCGGCATTGGCCCGCAAAATGAGGAGCGTCTGCACAAGCTTGGCATATGGCACTATAATCAAATCGCCAGTTGGACGCACGAGCAAGTGAAATGGGTGGGGTCTTACCTGTCATTTCCCGGACGAATCGACCGTGAGGAATGGTGCTCGCAGGCCCAGATTCTCGAAACCGGCCGCAGCACCGATTTCGCCAAACGCGTTGACGCCGGCAAGGTGCCTACGTCCAAGTAAGCCATAACGGCTCAAGCGGGCAGGGCGGCATGCCCCGCCTGCTTGGGCCCAAGTCGCTGCAAGTGCTTGCAAAAGCCTGCAATTCACAAGTGCCTAACCACCTAGTTTGGCCCCGCAATCATGTCGGCCTGATTCAAGGCAGCGTTCGGTCGCCCGGTTGCTGGTTATGGCGAACCCAAACCATAAAATCGCTGCGCCCAGCACCATGATAACGATAACCGCAATCAGATTGACCGTGGTTTGATGCTCGTAATCAGGGTCTCTGTCATCACTCATCCGCGCCCCAGACCTCTTTGGCAATATCCACGATCATCGACAGTTTCGCCCATTGCTCCTCGTAAGCCAGCACATTGCCTTCTTCGGTAGAGGCAAAGCCGCATTGCGGGCTGAGGCACAATTGTTCCAGCGGCGCATGGCGGCTGGCTTCCTCGATCCGCCGTAAAATGTCGTCGCGCTTTTCCAGAGTGCCGGATTTGGATGTCACCAACCCCAGAACCACTTTTTTGCCTTTGGGCAGGAAGCGCAAAGGCTCAAACCCGCCCGCGCGATCATTGTCCCATTCCATGAAATAGGCATCCACGTTGATCTTGTTGAACAAAAGCTCGGCTACCGGCTCATAGCCACCGGCTGCGACAAAGGTCGAGCGGAAATTGCCCCGGCACAAATGCATGGAAATCACCATGTCCTTGGGGCGTCCGGCGACAGCTGCATTGATCATGTCCGCATAAATTTGGGGCTGCTTGATGGGGTCATCACCGCGATCCATCAGCATTTTGCGCTGCTCAGGGTCACAAAGATAAGCGAAGCTCACGTCATCCAGTTGCAGATAGCGGCAACCGGCATCGGCAAAGGCCCCAACCGCCTTGTGATAGGCTTGGCCAAGGTCGGCATAAAACCCATCCATATCCTTGTAAACGCCCATGTTGATCATTTTTCGCCCACCACGGTAATGCAACATGCTCGGGGAGGGGATGGTCATCTTCGGCGTGCGCTGCGTATGGGCCGCAAGAAATTTGAAATGCTCCACCATCGGATGGTGACTGAAACCCAGCTTGCCGGTAACGCGCGGGGCCTCCGCCTTGGTGGCCACGCCCGCAAACTGAATGCCGTGCTCAACCGGCACCATGGTGACACCATCCAGCCCGCCCAGAAAATCAAAATGCCACCACGCCCGTCGCATTTCGCCATCGGTAATCGAGTGCAGGCCAATTTTTTCCTGCTGCTGGATCAGGGCAATGATTTCCCTGTCCTCGATCGCCTTCAACTGGGCATGGTCGATCTGGCCGGCCGCCAACTGGGCCCGGGCAGTCTTTACCGCCTCGGGTCGCAACAGCGAGCCGACATGATCCGCGCGAAATGGTTGTGGCTGCATTTTGGGTTTCCTCGTAGTTGAACAGGTCATTATGTCCGGCGCATTCTTGCGGGCACCGTGGCAAAACTGCCCAAATTTATGCGCTGCGAAACGCCTGCGTGCAAGAGCCGCGAGCAAGAGCCACGTGCAAGAGCCACGTGCAAGAGCCAAGCGGCAAATCACCAGCCGCAAATCAAATGGCAATCACGACTTCCCAAGCCCGTGCTTACGCGTTACATCACGGGCTTGTTTTTCCAGCCAAAGCTCCAGCATTGTCCATCAAACGCGCCTTCGACGAACTAGCCCGCGGCGGCTCCTTCACGCTATCCCATGTGCCCGACGGCTATGACGCCTTTATCGCCGGGCAATTTGCCCGCTCAATGGCGCAAGCTGGCGAGAAGCGCTCGGTGGTATTTGTGCACGTCGCCCGTGACGGCCAGCGGTCGAATGCCTTTCGTGAGGCACTGGCTTTCGCCGATCCGGGCATCGAGACACTGGAATTTCCCGCGTGGGATTGCTTGCCCTATGACCGGATATCGCCCAATTCGGCATTATCTGCCAAGCGCATGATCGTGCTGTCACGGTTGGCCCGCTCGCGTTCTTCTGAAGCGCGACCGCGCATCCTATGCACCACGATCAACGCGCTGACGCAGCGCGTCCCGCCACTTTCCAAAATCGCGCAGGAGAGTTTTTCGGTGGCCGCTGGCAATGCGGTGGCTATGGAAGCCATCATTGCCTGGCTGGAAACCAACGGCTTTCTGCGCGCCTCTACCGTCAATGAAACCGGCGAATATGCCGTGCGCGGGGGAATTCTCGATCTTTTTGCCCCGGGCATGACTTTCCCGGTTCGCCTCGACTTTTTTGGCGATACGCTGGAAAGCTTGCGCAGTTTCGATGTCGAGACCCAACGCACCATTGCCCCCGTGCGGGCGCTTGACCTGGTGCCGATGAGTGAGGTGCAACTCACCAGCGACAGCATGCGGCGCTTCCGGCAGGGGTATCTGGCCGAATTTGGCGCGCAGACCCGTGGCGATACGCTTTATGAGGCGATCAGCGAAGGGCGTCGCCACCCCGGCATGGAACATTGGCTGCCCCTGTTCTGGGGCAATAGCGACAGCCTTCTCGATTATGTCGGCGGTGCGCCCTTGCTGCTGGACCCGTTGATCGGGGACGCTGCCAGAGACCGCTTTGCCGCCATTCGCGACTATTACGATGCACGTCGGCAAGCCCACGAAATTGACGCTGCCAAATCGCATTACAAGCCGCTGCCGCCCGATGCGCTTTATCTGAATTCGGCCGATTTTGAAAAAGCCCTGGCAACCCGCAGCGTCGTGCAGTTTTCGCCTTTCGATGCGCCGTCAACGCCGGGGCATCTGGTGGTGGATGCGGGCGCGCGCTTGGGCCGCTCCTTCGCCGTCGAGCGCGCGGATCCCAACGTCAATGTCTTTCAGGCCGCGGTCGATCATGTTCAGGCCCAGCAAGCACTTGGCCGCAAGGTCATTGTCGCCGCCTGGACGGATGGTTCGCGCGAGCGTCTGATCGGCGTGCTCGCCGACCATGGCGCCAAAAACACCCTGCCGGTTTCGACTCTGGCGCAGGCGCTGGAGCCCAACGGCAAGCTGGCTGTGGCCGTTTTGGGGCTGGAACAGGGATTTGAGTTTGATAATACCCTCATCCTTGGTGAGCAGGACATTCTCGGCGACCGTCTGGTTCGTACCCGCAAAAAGGTCAAGGCGCAGAACTATTTTACCGAAATTTCGGCGTTGAGTGCTGGCGATCTCGTTGTGCATCTCGACCATGGCATCGCGCGTTTTGTGGGCCTGCGAACCATTGAGGCGGCCGGGACACCACACGATTGCCTGGAACTGCATTATGCGGGCGGAGACAAATTGTTTCTGCCAGTCGAAAACCTCGAATTGCTGTCGCGCTATGGCGCTGAAGATTCCGAAGCGGTTCTGGACAAGCTCGGTGGCGCGGGCTGGCAAAACCGCAAGGCGCGCCTGAAAAAGCGCATTCTCGACATGGCTGCCGGGCTCATACAACTGGCCGCGCAGCGCCTGTTGCGTGCCGCGCCACGCCTTGCGCCAACCGACAATCTGTATCAGGAATTTTGCGCCAAATTCCCCTATGAAGAAACCGACGATCAGGCGAGCGCCATCGACGCGGTATTGGAAGATCTCAATGCCGGACGCCCGATGGATCGCTTGATTTGCGGCGATGTTGGCTTTGGCAAAACCGAGGTCGCCTTGCGCGCCGCCTATACCGCGGCCATGTCGGGCAAGCAGGTAGCAGTCGTCGTGCCCACCACATTGCTCGCACGCCAGCATTACCGCACCTTTGCGCAGCGCTTCACTGGGCTGCCGCTCAACGTCGCGCAATTGTCGCGCATGGTGAACAGCGCCGACACCAAAGCCGCCAAAGCTGGCCTTGCTGATGGCGGTGTCGATATCGTCATCGGCACCCACGCATTGCTGGGCAAAGCCATTCAATTCCGCGACCTTGGGCTGGTAATCGTCGATGAGGAACAGCATTTCGGGGTCGGCCACAAGGAGCGGTTGAAAGCCCTGCGCAACGAAGTGCATGTGCTCACGCTGTCGGCCACGCCCATTCCGCGCACGCTGCAACTGGCGCTCACCGGCGTGCGTGAATTGTCCATTATTGCAACGCCCCCTGTCGATCGTTTGGCCGTGCGCAGCCTTGTCAGTCCGTTCGATGAACTCACCGTGCGCGAGGCACTGCTGCGCGAGCGCTATCGCGGCGGCCAGAGCTTTTTTGTCTGCCCCCGCATCGATGACATTGACGAGGTAACCAGTTTCCTGCGCCAGAGCGTTCCGGAAGTTAAATTCGTGGTTGCGCACGGTCAGATGTCGGCGGGCGAACTCGAAGAAAAAATGTCAGCGTTTTATGACGGTCAATATGACGTGCTGGTTGCCACTGCCATTGTGGAATCGGGGCTGGATATCCCGCGCGCCAATACCTTGATTGTCTATCGGGCGGACATGTTTGGCCTCGCCCAGCTTTATCAGCTGCGCGGCCGGGTAGGGCGCTCCAAAACCCGCGCCTATGCCCTTTTCACCACACCGGCGGGCAAAATCTTGACCCCGCAGGCCGAAAAGCGGCTGAAAGTGCTGCAATCGCTGGACACGCTCGGGGCAGGGTTCCAGCTCGCGAGCCATGATCTCGATATTCGCGGCGCGGGCAATCTGTTGGGGGATGAACAGTCCGGCCATATCAAGGAAGTCGGCTACGAACTCTACCAGCAGATGCTGACCGATGCCGTTGCTGCGCTCAAGGCCGGCGTTGAAGCGCCCATGGAGGAAGTTTGGTCACCAGCCATCACCATGGGCACGCCGGTTACCATTCCAGACACTTATATTCCCGATCTCACCTTGCGCCTGTCGCTCTACAAGCGGCTTTCGACATTGGCCGATGATGGCGAAATCGAAAGCGTGGCGGCTGAAATGATTGACCGCTTCGGCCCATTGCCGCCTGAAGTTGAACAATTGCTGAAACTGGTCGCGATCAAGGCGCTATGCCGACAGGCCCATGTCGAGAAACTGGATGCCGGCCCCAAAGGCGTCATCATCGCCTTCCGCGACAATGCCTTTGCCAATCCCGCCGGTCTGGTGCGCTTTATCAAAGAGCAGGGCAGCTTTGCCAAAGTGCGGCCGGATATGAAGGTGGTTTTCATCCGCGAATTCGACAGCGGCACCAAAAGGCTGGAAGGGACACGCCAGATCATGCGGGTCTTGGCCGGACTGGCCAAAAAAGGCGGCTGATACCCCGCGCTGGAAAGAGTCGGTCGGGCCACCCCTTTTCGAAACCCATGTTAGCGACTATCTTTAACCAGATCAGATTCGCTGAAACCCGTTTTGCTTTCGTTAATCCAACTTGCGTTACCAATATCTTGGCCGAGTACGGCCCTAACCAGAGGCACTCAATGCTCATCCCCGACCATATTTCTCCCAGAGCCAATTACCTGATCCCGCAAGTTATTGAAAACACCAGCCGGGGCGAGCGTGGCTTTGATATTTACTCGCGCATGTTGCGCGAACGCATCATTTTCCTGACTGGCCCGATTGAAGATAACATGGCCTCGGTCATCATCGCCCAGTTGCTTTTTCTGGAAGCGGAAAATCCGAAAAAGGAAATATCCATTTACATCAATTCGCCGGGTGGCGTCGTGACCTCCGGCCTGGCGATCTATGACACCATGCAATTCATCCGCCCGAAAGTTTCAACGCTCTGCATCGGCCAGGCGGCCTCAATGGGCTCACTGTTGCTCGCCGCGGGTGCTGAGGGCATGCGCTACGCACTGCCCAACGCCCGCATCATGGTGCATCAGCCTTCCGGTGGCTTCCAGGGTCAGGCGTCCGACATTCTTCGTCATGCCGAAGACATCATGAAAATCAAACGCCGCCTGAATGAAATTTATGTGAAGCACACCGGACGTGACTATGAAACGATCGAAAGCACCTTGGATCGCGATCACTTCATGACCGCGGACGAGACGGCTGCTTTTGGCTTGATCGATAAAGTCGTGGAAAAGCGGCCCGAAGAAGTGGCCGAAACCAAATAGCCATCCGCGAAAATGGCGACGGCGAAACAGGCAGGGTTTGTAACATGATTATGACACTTTTGCCTGTTTCGGTGTAACTGTTTGGAAGTTTGGAATAAAATGGGATTATCTGATCTAAAATTGGGTGTGCGTGGCGCGGTGCTGAATTGTTGACAGCCCTGATATGTCTACCATTTGTTAGGTGATCGTCGTTAAATTGTAGAATGGCCCTGATTCGGCAATTGGGTCGGGCTGATTATGGAGATAGACATGAGCAAGGCCGCAGGCAGCGATTCGAAGAACACGCTCTACTGTTCCTTTTGCGGCAAGAGCCAGCACGAAGTGAGAAAGCTCATTGCGGGTCCCACCGTTTTCATCTGCGATGAATGCGTGGAATTGTGCATGGACATCATTCGTGAGGAGAGCAAAACCTCGTTGAAGACCAACAAGGACGGCATTCCAACGCCACGTGAAATCTGCAAGGTGCTGGATGACTATGTCATTGGTCAGCCCCAGGCCAAGCGTGTGCTCTCGGTTGCGGTGCATAATCATTACAAGCGCCTCAATCACGCCACCAAAAATCAGGACGTCGAGTTGGCAAAGTCCAACATTTTGCTGATCGGGCCGACAGGTTCTGGCAAAACGCTTCTGGCGCAGACGCTGGCGCGCATCATCGATGTGCCCTTCACCATGGCAGACGCCACCACGCTGACCGAAGCCGGCTATGTGGGTGAAGACGTCGAAAACATCATTTTGAAGTTGCTGCAGGCCTCAGACTACAATGTCGAGCGGGCCCAGCGCGGCATTGTCTATATCGACGAAATCGACAAGATCAGCCGCAAATCGGATAATCCTTCGATCACCCGCGACGTCTCTGGCGAGGGTGTGCAGCAGGCATTGCTGAAAATCATGGAAGGCACGGTTGCCTCGGTGCCGCCGCAGGGCGGGCGCAAGCATCCCCAGCAGGAGTTCCTGCAGGTGGACACCACCAACATATTGTTCATCTGCGGCGGCGCTTTCGCCGGGCTGGAGCGTATTATTTCAGCCCGCGGCAAAGGCACTTCCATCGGCTTCCATGCCGCAGTGAAGGCCCCGGACGATCGGCGCACAGGCGAGGTTCTGCGCAAGACCGAGCCGGAGGATTTGCTGAAATTCGGCCTGATCCCTGAATTCGTTGGCCGTTTGCCGGTTATCGCGACCTTGGAAGATCTTGACGAAGACGCTTTGAAGAAAATCCTTGTCGAACCCAAAAACGCACTGGTCAAACAATACCAGCGCCTGTTCGAGATGGAAAACACCGAGCTCAGCTTCCAGGACGAAGCTTTGACCATCATCGCCAAAAAGGCGATCGAGCGGCGCACGGGTGCCCGCGGCCTGCGATCCATCATGGAAGCTATCCTCCTGGATACCATGTATGATCTGCCCGGTCTCGATGGTGTCGAGCAAGTGGTGATTGGTCCAGAGGTAGTGGATGGCAAGGCTCGCCCCCTCTACATCTATTCAGACAAGGCCGGCGCGCAGAGCGCCTGACGCAAACATTGGATGGCATGGACAGGCACTTGAAACCTCAATTGCCCAATGCCATCTAATCGTCATGTTCATGTCGCGGGAGCCTAACGGACCCGACGACGGGGTAAACGTCCTCAGGCTGTTGATGTGGCTTGCCACGGGTAAAATCTCCCTCGCGCCGCTTGTGCGAATCGGGTTAGTTTGAGGGGCTTCGCGTTTGCCCTGCTGGGAGTTGTGGCCGTCAGGCACAACCGACAGCGCAGCCAGACAGGATATAAAATGTCGAGCCAAAAACGAGTTACTGCCCCTCCCGGCACCATCGAGAGCTACCCGGTTCTCCCGTTGCGCGATATTGTGGTATTCCCACATATGATCGTTCCGCTTTTCGTTGGCCGTGAAAAGTCGATCCGTGCCCTCGAAGAGGTGATGCGCTCGGATCGCATGATTTTATTGGCCACCCAGATCAATGCGTCGGATGATGATCCCAAGGCGGATGCCATTTTCACGACGGGTACTTTGGCTTCGGTGCTGCAGTTGCTGAAATTGCCCGACGGCACGGTCAAGGTGCTGGTCGAAGGTGTGGCGCGCGCCAAGGTTGGCCGCTATTCGCGCCTCGATGACTATTATGAAGCCGATGCCGAAGTTTTGGCAGATGCCGATACCGACAAGGTTGAGGTCGAGGCATTGGCGCGCTCGGTGAGTTCCGAGTTTGAAAGCTACGTCAAGCTGAACAAGAAAATCTCGCCCGAAGTGGTGAGCGCTGTCGGCCAGATCGACGATTATGCCAAGCTTGCAGATACCATTGCCTCGCATCTGGCGGTGAAGATTGCCGACAAGCAGGCCATTCTGGAAATGCCGTCGGTCGCCAAGCGGCTGGAAAAGTGCCTCGGCCTGATGGAGAGCGAGGTTTCGGTTCTCCAGGTCGAAAAGCGTATTCGCACCCGCGTCAAACGCCAGATGGAAAAGACACAGCGCGAATATTACCTCAACGAGCAGATGAAGGCGATCCAGAAAGAGCTGGGCGACAACGAGGATGGCAAGGACGAACTCGCCGAACTCGAAGAGAAGATCAAGGCAACCAAGCTCTCCAAGGAAGCGCGCGACCGTGCCAATGCCGAACTGAAAAAGCTGCGGCAAATGTCGCCGATGTCGGCTGAGTCGACGGTTGTGCGCAATTACCTGGATTGGCTGTTGTCGATCCCATGGAACAAGCGCTCGAAGGTCAAGAAGGATCTGCCCGCCGCCGAGGCCTTGCTCAATACCGAGCATTACGGCCTCGACAAGGTCAAGGAACGGATCGTTGAATATCTGGCCGTTCAGCAGCGCGCCAACAAGTTGACCGGCCCCATCCTGTGCCTCGTCGGCCCTCCGGGCGTCGGCAAAACCTCGCTTGGCAAGTCGATTGCCAAGGCAACGGGTCGCGAATTCGTGCGCATGTCGCTCGGCGGCGTGCGCGATGAAGCCGAGATCCGCGGACACCGGCGCACCTATATTGGTTCCATGCCCGGCAAGATCATCCAGTCGATGAAAAAGGCGAAAACCTCGAATCCCCTGTTCCTGCTCGATGAGATCGACAAAATGGGGCAGGATTTCCGCGGCGATCCGTCTTCGGCCTTGCTGGAAGTGCTGGACCCTGAACAGAACAGCACATTCAACGACCATTACCTCGAAGTCGACTATGATCTTTCCAACGTCATGTTCGTGACAACTGCCAATACGCTGAACATCCCTGCGCCGCTGATGGACCGCATGGAAGTGATCCGCATTGCTGGTTACACCGAAGATGAAAAATGCGAGATCGCCAGGCGTCATCTTATTCCGGCAGCCGTCGCCAAGCACGGTCTCATGCCAAGCGAATGGTCGATCGACGACGAAGCCTTGCTCACGCTGGTTCGGCGCTATACCCGCGAAGCGGGCGTGCGTAATCTGGAACGCGAGATTTCCAATCTCTCGCGCAAAGCCGTGAAGCAGATTTTGTCGAGCGATCAAAAGTCGGTAAGGGTCACGAATGCCAACCTCGCTGATTTCCTCGGCGTCCCGCGTTATCGGTATGGCGAAGCCGAGAGCGAGGATCAGGTGGGCGTCGTCACGGGTCTGGCCTGGACGGAAGTCGGTGGTGAGTTGCTCACCATCGAAGGCGTGGTGATGCTTGGAAAGGGCAAGACCATTGTCACCGGCAATTTGAAGGACGTTATGCGAGAATCCATTTCCGCAGCTTCCTCCTATGTCCGCTCGCGGGCCGTTGACTTTGGCATTGATCCTTCCTTGTTCGACAAGCGCGACATCCATGTGCACGTGCCGGAAGCGGCAACCCCCAAGGATGGGCCTTCGGCCGGCGTTGCCATGGCAACGGCGATCACTTCAATCTTGACCGGCATACCGGTGCATCGCGATATTGCCATGACGGGCGAAGTCACGCTGCGCGGACGGGTATTGCCGATCGGTGGCTTGAAGGAGAAGCTGCTGGCTGCCATGCGCGGTGGTGTCAAGAAAGTGCTGATCCCGGAAGAAAATGCCAAGGACCTTGTCGATCTGCCAGCCAGTGTGCGTAACGCTCTGGAGATCGTCCCGGTCTCACGCATGGAGGAGGTGCTGCGTCACGCACTGATCACCATGCCCAAACCATTGCCGATGCCAACGCCGGCGGTGGAGAGCATATCGACAGCCGCAGAAGACAGCGGTTCGGTCGCAATTTCGCACTGATTGCGTAATTTTCCACGCTATAATGCCGCGAAAGCCTTGCTTTTGCGGCATTTCTCGTGGATAGGGCAGGGGCAGTGATTTGGGAATGGAACCAGCCAAACGCCGTCACGCTTTGGCGGATGACTTTTCCAAAGACCTCATTGCGAACGCCAGTACTGGCCTTGGGCAGTCTCACTGACAGGCCAGTCTGATCTCTCG
Source organism: Hyphomicrobiales bacterium (assembly GCA_019075865.1). GTDB lineage: Bacteria > Pseudomonadota > Alphaproteobacteria > Rhizobiales > Beijerinckiaceae > REEB77. The sequence goes on from JAGXAN010000004.1 coordinate 314,524, forward strand.
TTCTTTGCGCAAATCTGTGTGCAATTTTTTTATGGATGAAACCAATGAATAAAATGGACCTTGTCGATCATGTTGCGGCCGCAGCCAATCTTTCGCGTGCGGAAGCCACTGCAGCCCTAGATGCCGTGGTTGGCGGTATTACCAAAGCGCTGGTTCGTGGCGACGATGTGCGCCTGGTCGGCTTTGGCACTTTTGCGGTCAAGCACCGCAAGGCAGGCATGGGCCGCAACCCAAAGACTTTGGAAGCCATTGCGATCCCGGCTTCCCGCAGCGCCACCTTCAAGGCCGGCACGGGCCTCAAGGATTCAATGAATAAGGCCTAAGCTTTCAAGGGCGGCGGGGCTTGCTCTGCCGCCCGCTTCGAATGATTCTTTTTGGGGAAGATTGCATTTAGCTTCAAACTATATAATCTCAAACATGGAACGGGCGGTTAGCTCAGTTGGTAGAGCATCTCGTTTACACCGAGAATGTCGGCGGTTCGAGACCGTCACCGCCCACCAGTTTGGAGATTGATTTGTTCAAAAGATTCCCCCCTATCTCGCGAATAATTTCGGCAGTTCTCTTCATTTTCTTCGGCCTTTGGCACCCCTTGATGGCGCAGGACATGCACTTCAAGCTGGAATCCATTGACGTTCCGGTTCATTGCACCACTCAATGCACCGAAGTGATCGCCGCCCAAGGCGAGATCGTTCCCGACACCCCCCACGTATTCGTGCAGTTTCTGGCCCGGCATGTGCATGACCGGCGCATCCGCACCGTATTGCTGCTGAATTCACCAGGTGGCACAGTTCAAAGCTCTATCGTTCTTGGCCGCTTGCTGCGCAAGCTGCGCTTCGTGACCGTGGTTGGCCAGGCCCAATCCACCGGTTGGGGCAGCACCAAGGTCGGCATCGTTTCCGGCAGGTGCTATTCGGCCTGCGTTTATACCTTCATGGGCGGCTTCAAACGGGTGATCCCGCCAGGTAGCGAGGCCGGCATCCACCGTGCCTACATTCCCGCCGTTGGCCCGGATCCGGTTGGTTCGGTCATGGCGTCTGGCTCTCGCGAGCCACGCGCCAGCATCAATCCGGATTTGAGCGCCGGTGCCATCGCCCGCTTTTCAGCGCAGATGGGCATCAGCCTCGGGCTCCTGAAACAGGCACAGAGCGTACCACCGACCTCGATCCATATCATCACACCGCTGGAGGCCGCGCGCTGGCATCTGGCTTCGCAAAAATTCTAATGGCCAAATGGGCGTTTCGGCTTTTCGGCTTATGAGCCGAAAAGCGGCTTGCCCTGCAAATGACGCTTGACTTGAACCGCTGGGCGTCTTACTCAACCAACATCCTGATTGAGAGCGCCTTGGCCTCTGTTACGGGGGAGTAGCTCAGTTGGTTAGAGCGCCGGCCTGTCACGCCGGAGGTCGCGGGTTCGAGCCCCGTCTCTCTCGCCATTTATTTTTATGGCACTTTTTGTAACGCTTTCAGAGGCATTACACTTTTCTCTCATGTAATGCCTGAAGCACGCTGGGCTGAAATGTCCGGCCTCTCACAATGGCTTTTTGGGGTCCACCCGGTCGATGAATTGCGCAATATTGCGCTGTGTCTCTGCATCATAAAGCAGGGGCGCATGGCCTTGGCCTTCGACAGTATAGGCGCTGCAATTCTTGTGGCGCTTTTGCATTTCAAGGACGGTGGCTTCCGACAACATGTCAGAATTGGCACCGCGCAGCACCAGCAATGGAATTTTGGCAAGACCCGCATATTGGGGCCATAGATTCGGCAAAGGCGCTTCCAGATCCAGCTTCTCCAGCGTCTTCATCAATTTTGGATCATATTGGGCGACGAATTTCCCGGCTTCTTCCTTAAATATCTGCCGGGCATAGGCTTGCCAATCGGCTTCGCCAAGGGCGGTGAAGTGATTGCTGGAAACATGCTTGAGCAAATCCACGGCATCCGCCCATGATTTGGGAGCGGGAAGCTTGCCGACATAGCTCCTGATTCGCGCCAGCCCCTTGGCTTCCAGCACCGGGCCGACATCATTGAGTACGATTCCCGCCATCAGGGCAGGGCGCATCATCGCCAGAACCATTGCGTTCAGTCCACCGCGCGACGTGCCAATGAAAATGGCCCGATCCACGGACAGGGCGGTGAGGACCGAAAGCACATCGCCGCTTTCCACTTTCACATCATAATGGTTCCAGTTGACGTCATAGTCGGACAAACCGCGTCCCCGATAATCCAGGCTGAGCACCCGTCGCGGCACGCCGTAAGTGCCCGCCGACAAAGCCAGCGCCAGTGCATGGAAATCAACGCTGTTGCGTGACAACCCGGCCAGGCACACGATAGGCAATGGCCCGGACTGCGCCATGCCATAATCGCGGTGGTGCAGTTTCAAGCCATCCTGCGCGGTTACAAAGTGGCTGGTATAGCTTGATGGGTTGTCGTGGGTCATGGCAGCCTTCCGATTTGAGCGTCGGGACATCGTAATCTATCTTGGGGCAACGTCGAGAGCCGCTGTGGGACATTATTCCAGAATATTTGACCGCCCGCGCCGATATTTACACCGTTTTGCCGAGTTCCCGCTTTTCGCGCTTGGAAGCCGTGACACGCTGCACTAATCTGCACGGAAATAAGAGTGGAGGAATGTAATGGCCCAATTAGACGATGTGCTCGCCAAGCTGGATGCAACCCGGCAACCGGCGCTGGACCGCTTGTTTGAATTGTTGCGGATCAAGTCTGTTTCCACTGACAGCGCCTATGCGGGCGAATGCGTGACGGCTGCCAACTGGCTTTCCAGACATCTGGAAGATTTGGGCTTTACGGCATCCGTGCGGCCAACAGCCGGTCATCCCATGGTTGTTGCCCATAGCAAGTCAGCCCGTCGCGATGTGCCGCACGTGCTGTTTTATGGCCATTATGATGTGCAGCCCCCGGACCCGCTGGAATTGTGGACCACGCCGCCATTTGAACCGCGTATCGAGGAAGGACGCATCACGGCCCGCGGCGCAGCCGACGACAAGGGACAATTGATGACCTTCATCGAAGCCTGCCGCGCATTTCGCGATTCGGGTGGCTTGCCCTGCGACGTTTCGATTCTGCTGGAGGGCGAAGAGGAAACCGGTTCGCCATCGCTGCCAGCCTTTCTTGAAGCCAATGCCAAGGAACTCACCGCGGACCTGATGCTGGTCTGCGATACCGGCATGTACAACAAGACCACGCCCGCCATCACCACCATGCTGCGCGGCCTGATGATGGAGGAAATCATCATCAAAGGGGCCGACCGTGATTTGCATTCCGGCTCGTTTGGCGGTGCGGCGATCAATCCGATTCGTGTCCTGTCACGCATTCTCGCCGATCTTCACGATGACAAGGGCCGCGTAACCCTCAACAATTTCTACGACGGTGTCGACGAATTGACCCCGGAAGTAGCCGAGCAATGGCGCAATCTTAAATTTGATGGCGAAGCCTTCTTGCGCTCGGTTGGCCTGTCTGTGCCCGCCGGTGAGGCCGGACGCAGCGTTCAGGAAATGATCTGGTCGCGGCCCACCGCTGAAGTCAATGGCATCATAGGCGGCTACACCGGCAAGGGTGCCAAAACCGTGCTGCCGAGTGAGGCCAGTGCCAAAGTGTCCTTCCGCCTGGTTGGCAGGCAGAACCCCTTGGCCATCCGCGAAACCTTCCGTGCTTTTGTAAAAGATCATCTGCCCGCTGATTGCACCGTTGAATTCATCTCGCACGGTGCAGCTCCTGCATTGCAACTGCCGATGACATCAGAGGCGCTGACGCGCACCCGGCGCGCCCTCCAGAACGAATGGGGTGTCGAGCCAGTGATGATTGCCATGGGTGGTTCCATCCCGATTGTTGGGGCTTTCAAACGTGATCTGAAGATGGATGCATTGATGGTCGGCTTTGGCCTCGCCGATGATCGAATTCATTCACCCAATGAGAAATATGAACTGACGTCCTTCCAGAAAGGCGCACGCAGTTGGGCCCGCATCCTTTCAGCCCTCGCAGGCTAGACGCTTGGGGCGCAACATTACGCAAGTTGTTTGCAAAATAATTTTGCAAGCGACTTGCAAATTGGGCGGGCGTTCTTAAATGCTCAACCATGGCCCGCGCTTCCAAACTCATCGAACCCATCTTGACGCTTCTGGCGGGATCAACCCGGCACGCCTGGTCGCTGGAAGATATTCGTCAGGATTTGCGAACCCGTGATCTCACGCCGGATTTTTCATCCATATTTCGGGTTGTAGAGCAATTGGTCGCGCAGGGCAGGGTGAATCGCATCCATCTGGCCGACGCACCCCCTCGGTTTGAGCTCAGCGGCGCGCACCACGACCACCTGCATTGCACGCTCTGTGACCTCCTGGTGCCTGTGCCGTGCCTCGCGCCGCACAATCTGGCAGATCAGGCAGCCCAAGCGCAGGGCTTCGCCCTGCATGCCCATAATATCGTGCTGGATGGCGTTTGCCCGCATTGCCAGTTGCAACGTCAGCCGAGACCGGAGTTGCCCGCGTGATCAACCTCTGGCAGCCAGTCCATATCTCATTTGCATTTGATCTGTTCACCGCTTTTCTGCTGGGGATCGTTCACGGCATCACACCCGATGAGCACACCTGGCCCATCACTTTTTCCTATGCGGTGGGCGGTTATTCACGCCGTGAGGGCATGCGCTCCGCCTTTCTGTTTTCTTTGAGTTTCACCGCGCAGCGCGCGCTGGCATGCGAACTCGCCTATCTCGGCTTTGGGCATTTCTTCACAAACCCGGCGATGGAGACAGGCATATATATTCTGGTCGGCATTGTCATGACCATTTCGGGCCTCATGATTTCGCGTGGCAGGCTTGCACCGCATCTGCATTTCAATATATTCCGCAAAACGGTCACGGGCGCCGCCGTTGCCGGCCAACTCGATCTGGCCGAAGCGCGTCCATGGATGCCGCTGCTGCATGGCATGATCGCCGGTTGGGGCTTCGGGGCATTTGCTATAGTGCTCTATACGGTGCTGGCACCGGCTATGCCGTCCGCCTCCGTCGCATTTTTGCCAGGAGTGATGTTTGGCATTGGCACCATGGTCACGCAGATGCTGATCGGCTCGTTCGTGGGTATGTTCGTCGCCCGCCAGAATCTGCCACAGGCATGGATTCGCAAGATTGCCCTGGTGACGGCCTCACGCACTTTGCTATGGGGCGGCATAGGCCTTTCATTGATCGGAATCTTGAAGATATTCGCGCCTCGTATCGCCGATTTATCGATCTCTACCGGCCTGCATGTCCACAATCTGGACACCATAGACCTGTCGCTCGTGGTGCTGGTCTTGAGCGTTTTTGGAATTGGCGTCGGAGGCCTGTTTGTCGAAATGCGCGGCCTGCGCCGAAGCTTGAAAGCCCACGAAATCTAACGACCCCGCGCGCCAGATCATTGCAATATATTGCCGGAAATTGGCGTCAAAAAGGTGGATACCATGGCGTAAAGGCGCACAAGCGGGCACAAAAACAAAAAAAGCAGGAACAGCGTTACGCTTGCTCCTGCCTTTCTTTTCCGTCCTTGACCGTATCGCCAGAGCTGCCCTGCTTGAGGGCATAACTGGTTCCGTACTAGCGGAACCATACCGTGGCCAATTCAGCGTCCTCCCGAGACCTGGACTGCGTCGCTGGCGTTTCTGCCGCGGCCTCTTTTTGAAGCAAGAAACGAATAACCCAAAAAAACCGCAATGTCACGCATTTTTGTGCAGATTGCCGAGAAAAACAGCAAAAACCGGAACTATTTAGACCATTTGTCAAACACAGGGAATGGTCCTGGAATGGGTTTGATTGCAACATTACTAAGCTTGATCAATCCTTGTGCAAACCAAGCATCAAATCCATGTTCTGCACAGCGGCTCCCGAAGCGCCTTTGCCCAAATTGTCGAGCCTTGCTACCAGCACCAATGGACCGTTTGCCGCATATTCGTACATCCGGATTTCCAGATCATTGGTGCCGTTCAAGGCTTGCGGTTCAAGCCGCCCGCCCTCACCAAGGGCCTCGATCAGGCGAATGACGCCACCTGCAGGATAATGCACCTTGTAGGCACCCGCAATATCACGCGCCTGCACCCCGCCCAGAGCGCCAAGATCAAGCGGAATTGAAACCAGCATGCCTTGGGCAAAATTTCCTACCGATGGCACAAACACCGGGGCCCTTTTCAGCCCCGAGTGAACCGTGATTTCCGGCAAATGCTTATGGATGCGCCCCAGCGCATAAAGTTCAAAGGCGGGCGCGCGCCCGGCTTCATATTCGGCGATCATCGCCTTGCCGCCACCGGTATAACCCGAAACAGCGTTGATGCTCAGGGCATGGTCAGCCGGAATGAGCCCCGCTTCGACCAGCGGCCGCAGCAGCGCAATGGCCCCGGTGGCATAACAGCCCGGGTTGGACACGAGCTGCGCATGCGCAATGGCCGCCGCTTGCCCCGCGGTCAATTCCGGCAAGCCATAGGTCCAGCCAGGCGCAACCCGGTGCGCGGAAGATGCGTCCAGCAGACGCGGGGCTTGGCCGCCCATATCCGCAACCAGAGCCGCTGTTTCCCGCGCCGCCTCATCCGGCAGGCACAAAATCGCGAGATCGACATTCTCCAGCAACCGGCGCTTGGCCTCGGGGTCCTTGCGCAGATGGGCTGCAATGGACACAACCTTGATCTGGCTGCGCGCGCTCAGCCGCTCGGCAATGCCAAGCCCGGTCGTGCCAGCCTCGCCATCAATAAAGACATGTTTGACAGTGCTGTGAATATTCATGGTTCAAAGCCTTTTTCTGCGCATTCCCATAGCACATGCGCGGCGCTGCGTAAAAATCAAAAAAACCGCACAAAAAAGGGCAGCCAAAGCTGCCCTTTTCCAAAATCCAAATCCGAAACGCTTAGCGCTTGGAGAACTGGAAGCTGCGGCGGGCTTTCTTCTTGCCGTATTTTTTACGCTCGACCACGCGGCTGTCGCGCGTCAGGAAGCCTTCACGCTTGAGGGCAGGGCGCAGCAATGGTTCAAAATGGGTGAGTGCCTTGGCAAGGCCGTGACGCACGGCACCAGCTTGACCCGAGAGACCGCCACCGGCGACCGAAACAATCACGTCATACTGGGTGGAGCGTTGCGCGATCACCAGCGGTTGCTGCAAGATCATGCGCAGCACCGGGCGCGCGAAATAAACGTCCATGGTGCGATCGTTGACGGTGACCTTGCCAGAACCTGGCTTGATCCAGACGCGGGCAACCGCATTCTTGCGCTTGCCGGTAGCATAGGCGCGTCCATACTTGTCGAGCTTCTGCACGTAGTGGGGCGCTTCGGCGACCGCATCCGGGGTGGCGCTTTTCAAATCAGCGAGAGAGGAGAGGCTATCGGCCATTTTATGCGCTCCGCGCGTTTTTCGGGTTGAGGGCGGCGACGTCGAGCGTCGCGGGTGTCTGGGCAGAATGCGGGTGCTCGCTGCCCTTGTAGACGCGCAGATTGCCAAATTGCTGGCGGCCTAACGGGCCACGGGGCAACATGCGCTGAACGGCTTTCTCAACCACGCGCTCCGGAAAGCGACCGTCCAGAATAAATTCGGCACTTCGCTCCTTGATACCACCCGGAAAACCGGTGTGATGATAATAAACCTTCTGCTCGCGCTTGCGACCGGTGAAAACCACTTTTTCAGCGTTGATGACGATGACATTGTCACCGCAATCCATATGCGCTGTGAAAGTAGGCTTGTGCTTGCCACACAACCGCAGGGCGATCAATGTCGCCAGACGCCCGACCACGAGGCCCTCGGCATCAATCAAAATCCATTTTTTATCGATATCGGCCTCTTTGGCCGAAAAAGTCTTATTGCCAAACATATTGAGCTCATTGAGTTCGGTTTTCATGACATAAGCACACCAGCACGCAAATGCCGACAACTTATCTGGATGGCGGTTTAGGCGAGACCGCGTCTCTTGTCAACGACTAATTAGCCCTGTGTCAACAAATGCAATAAATTCAATAGTTTATATGGTGCGGTATTATAATACCACAAAAACCATCCGACGAACTTGCTACCTGTTCGAGGCATCGTTCTTGCTTGGATGGATAAAATCAGGCACAAGCGGCGAAGATTTTGCAATCACAGGCACGGGACATTGGAATGGCGCAACTAATTCGAATCGGCATTGCAGGACTGGGCACCGTTGGGGCGGCGGTGCTGCGGATTCTGGCCGAGCATTCGAACCAATTGGAGCTGCGCGCCGGCCAGAAGCTGGTGGTCACCGGCGTCAGCGCCCGAAACCGCACCAAGGATCGCGGCGTCGATATTTCTGCGCTGCAATGGTTTGATGACCCCGTCGCGCTCGCCCGCTCGCCCGACATTGATCTTTTCGTTGAATTGATCGGCGGCGAGAATGGCCCGGCGCTGGCCGCCGTGACCGCTGCGCTGCAATCGGGTAAATCGGTCGTCACCGCCAACAAAGCCTTGCTGGCAGGGCATGGCATGATGCTGGCCGCACTGGCCGAGGCCAATAATGTCTGCATCGGGTTTGAGGCGGCCGTCGCCGGTGGCATTCCGGCGATCAAAGTGCTGCGCGAGGCGCTTGCCGGCAACAACATCACCCGGGTTTCCGGTATTTTGAACGGCACCTGCAATTACATTTTGTCGCGCATGGAAAACGAAGGTCTCAGCTTTGCCGATTGCCTGCGCGAGGCGCAAAAGCTGGGCTATGCGGAATCAGACCCAACCTTTGACATTGGTGGCTTTGATACAGCCCATAAACTCGCTTTGCTCACCACATTGGCCTTTGGTGTAGGCATTGACCGCGATGCCATCCATATCGAGGGCATCGAATCCATCACGCTGTCGGACATTCGCGCCGCCGAAGAATTGGGCTTTCGCATCAAGCTGCTGGGCGTTGCCGAGCGCACGTCGCGCGGCATCGAGCAGCGGGTGCACCCAACCATGGTTGCCAAATCCTCCACGCTCGCGCAGGTGATGGGCGTCCTCAACGCGGTGAGCATTGATGCGGACAATGTCGGGCGCATCACTTTGTCAGGGCCGGGGGCAGGGGGTGCCGCCACAGCCTCCTCCGTGGTCAGCGACCTCACCGATCTGGCGGCAGGCACCACCCAAAAGCCCCTGGGGCTACCGGTTGCCAGCCTCGCCACCGCGGTGCACATGGAAATGCAACGCCATGAAGGCGGCTATTATATTCGCCTCAACGTGCAAGATCGACCCGGCGCAGTTGCAGCCATTGCCACCCGCATGGCCGAGCGCCAGATTTCCATGGAAAGCATTGTGCAGCGCCATTCGGGCCCGCGTCTGGCCGCCAGCGGTCCCGTGCCCGTGGTGTTGATTACCTATGCGACCTCGGAAAATCTGGTGCGGGAAGCACTGGAGCAGGTGGAGCGTGATGGCTTCCTCGACGAAAAGCCGCAAATCTTTCGTATCGAGCGCGAATAGCGCCCGGCATTTCCAAGCGTCACAGGAATTTATCCACTTTGTTTGAAAAAGTTCATGAGGTCGGCTTGCAACTCCGCGCAAGCGGCCCTATACCGAGCAAGTCTTTGGCGCCCATCGTCTAGAGGCCTAGGACACCGCCCTTTCACGGCGGGAACAGGGGTTCGAACCCCCTTGGGCGCGCCATTTCCAAAAGACCAATCCATTAAAAAAGTTGAAAAAATCAATACCCCGCACGGTGCGGAGGCTTATAGGCGTGTTCAGGCCATTCGGTCAGCCGCAGATGCGCCATAAATCAGATTGGCTTTGCCTTTTCCAGAATTTTCGCCTCGTTCCACAAATCGTCCATTTCATCCAGCGACACCGAATCAAGCGTGCGACCACTATGCCGCACCTGGTTTTCGATATGGCCGAAACGGCGCACGAACTTGGCATTCGCCTGCCGCACGCTGCGCTCTGGATCTACATGGAGATGGCGCGCGAGATTGGCGATCACGAACAATAAATCGCCGATTTCCTCTTCCATATCTGCTTGATCCGCAGGCAAGGCAACCGCACGATCCAGCACTTCGGCAATTTCATCGGTCTCTTCACGAATCTTGTCGAGCACCAACCGCGCATTGGCCCAGTCAAAACCAACCTTGGCGGCGCGATCCTGCAACTTTACCGCCCGCGTCAGCCCTGGCAGCGGCACCGGCACATCCGCGAGGATACTGGTGGGCTGCGGCTTTCCCGCTTTTTCCGCCTGCTTGATGCTTTGCCAATTGCGCTCGACATCCTGGGGCGAAACACCGCTCAAATCCCCGAAAACATGCGGGTGACGACGGATCATTTTGGCATTGATTGCCGCCACCACATCGCCAAATTCAAACAGGCCACGCTCGCTGGCCATTTGCGAATGAAACACCACCTGGAGCAACAAATCGCCCAATTCATCGACCAGATCGGGCATGTCGCCGCGCTCGATCGCATCCACCACTTCATAGGCTTCCTCGATCGTGTAGCGGGCTATGCTGGCAAAATCCTGCGCAATGTCCCACGGACAACCGGATTTGGGATCACGTAGCGCCGCCATAATCTTGAGCAAACTGGCAATATCGCGGTCAGGCAACATTTCATCACGCCTCGAAATCAGGGGGTCTTGGCGCAAGCGCCCATAAAAAAAGCGGGCAGGGGTTACCCTGCTCGCTTCAAAATCAAACCAATACGCCAGAGCTTAGTCAAGCTGCAACGAAAGAGCCTCGCGACCCTTGGGGGTATCGACAACCCGCATCGACACCGCCTGGCCTTCAGCCAGATGGTTGATGCCGGATGCGCCGAGCACGGAAATATGCACGAACACGTCCTTGCCGCCGTCGTTGCTCTGCACGAAGCCAAAGCCTTTACCGTCGTCAAACCACTTGACCTTGCCGGTGATTTCCACCGCAGTCGAAGGATCTGGCGCACGGCGCGCGGGGCGTGGCGAGTCAAAGGTGCGCGGGGCAGGTGCACGCTCGGCAGCGCCGGACGTATCCACTTCCAGCACGCGCGTAACCTGCGCGCCCTTCATGCCTGTTCCAACCTGCACTTTCAGCTTGGCACCGGGCGGCACGGTTTCATAACCGGCCGACTGCAACGCGCCAATGTGCAAGAATGCATCGCCCGCGCCATTGCCCAGTTCGACAAAGCCAAAGCCCTTGTCGCCCTTGAACCACTTCACAACAGCATCAACCGCTGGTGCCGAAGAGGCCATGGGAGCAGCAGCACTCATGCCACCGCCAAAATCATTGTTTCCACCAAATGAACCGCGTGATGGTCTCGTGGAACGTGGCTCGTAAGGGGATGGCCCATCATCATCAAAGCCACGCTTTTTCGGTCCCCGGAAGTCTCTACCTTTGCTCATGTTTTCCTGCTCGTCCGCCAGTAAGTATCCTGATTGCCCCACGTGACTTACCGGGAGCCATAAATCCCTCAGCAAAAGCCGCGTCCGGTGTTCTGGCTGCTGGCCAAAACCTTGCGATCCCAAATAAAGGCCTATAAGCATCTATTCAAAATCACTGTAATTCATAGCAGGGTTTTTTTTGCTTTGCCAGCGTTTTGCCACAAAGTTCAAAAATCTTTTTGCGACATGCAAAGCCCCGAAGATAATCCGCCAACAGCAATTCACTTGCGCGGCCTCAAAACCCCCGAATCAACCACAGGGGAGAGCCGGGAAGCCGCGCCACCAGCCTAATATCAAATTCGCATAATCAATATTATGGAACCTAAACGCGAAACGTCATGCCGTCATAGGCAGGCACGATATGGCTCGGCAATTCCCGGCAAAGGCTTTCATAATCAAGGTCATTGTGCAGATTGGTCAATATCGCCCGCTTGGGCTTCCATTTCTCAATATGCGCCAAGGCGTCGCTCAACGAAAAATGGCTGGGATGGCTGTGCCGGCGCAAGGCGTCGATCACCCACACATCGAGACCTTCCAGATGCACGAGGCTTTCCGGCGGGACGAATTTGACATCGGGCGTGTAGGCAAAATTGCCAAACCGGAATCCCAATGCGTCGATCTCGCCGTGGTTGAGGCGAAACGGCAGCACCTCCAGCGGCCCGCCAGGCCCGTCGACGGCAAAGGCTTCACCGGCAACCATGCGCTTTTCGTTCAGGAGCGATGGATAAAGACTGCCAGGCGGGGTCTTGAATATATAGCCAAAGCCGCGCTGTATGACCGCCGAGGTATCGGCGTCCATATAGGCATCCATGCGGTTACGATTGTGGATGACCAATGCGCGCACATCATCCATGCCGTGGATGTGGTCTGCATGCGAATGGGAGAGCAATATGGCGTCCAGCCGCGACACATTCGCTTCCAGCAATTGCACGCGCATGTCCGGCGATGTATCGACCAGAACCTGCGTCATACCCTCATGGCCAGGTGCCTTGTGCTGCAGATAGATCGAACAGCGACGCCGTGCATTTTTGGGATTGTGCGGATCACAAAGCCCCCAGCCCCCGCCCAGACGCGGCACCCCGCCCGACGAACCGCAACCCAATATCCTTACGGTAAGGCTCATAAACGATCCTCGAAATCCTGCAATTTTGAAAACAGCTGCATCGTGTTGGCGCGGGTTGCATCGGCCAATTGCGACTCGCTCAGGCCCTTGATGGCTGCCAGCACCTTGGCTGTATCGGCCACAAAGGCCGGTTCATTGCGCTTGCCGCGATGCGGCGCCGGCGCCAAAAACGGCGCATCGGTTTCCACCAACAGCCGATCCAACGGCACATCTGCCGCAATATCGCGCAGATTTTGGGAGTTCTTGAAGGTCAAAACGCCGGAAAACGAGATAGACAGGCCAAGCTCCAGCCCGGTTTGCGCCAGCTTGGCTGAAGCCGTGAAGCAATGCAGAACCGCTTTGAAGGCCCCCTGCTCCATTTCCTCTTTTAATATGGCACCCACATCCTCATCCGCATCACGCGCGTGAATGACCAAGGGCAGGCCGCTTTGGCGCGCCGCCGCAATATGGGTGCGAAACACGCGATGCGCCCTGGGCCTCGGCACGTGGTCATAGTGGTAATCAAGCCCGGCCTCGCCAAGCCCGACGCAGCGCGGATGCCGGGCAATTTCCAGCAATTGCGCAACACTGGCCTCCTCCTCCTCATGTGCATGATTTGGATGGGTGCCAATGGTAAAAAACACGCCCCTGTGCGCTTCAGCGAGGGCGCGATACGCCGCATGTTTCTCCACCATCGTCGAAATGGTAATCACCCGCTCTACCCCAGCGGCCCGCGCCCGCGCCAAAATCGGGTCGATTTCCTCGGCAAAAGCTGGAAAATCCAGGTGACAATGACTGTCAATCAAACTCAAGGCATCGCCTCCGCTTCGACATAGCGCGGGAATACCGGGCTCGGGCTTGGCAATGGCGTGCCGCTGACCAGCGCCTCGTCAAAATGGGCAAAGTTGCGCTTGTCTGGCGCAATGGCCAGCAGATCCAGCAATTTGCCCATAGCGCGCGGCATCACCGGTTGCGCCAAAATCGCAATCTGGCGCACCACCTCAATGGTCACGTAAAGAATGGTCGCCATCCGCTCAAGGTCGCTCTTGCGCTTGATCCACGGCTCCTCGCTGGCAAAATAGCGGTTGGTCTCACCCACCACCTTCCAGATTTCCGCCAGCATCTGATGCAGGGCAAAATCGGTCATCGCGGCGCGGCACGCCCCCAACATCTGCTGCGCTTGGGCCAGAATGGCGCGATCCGCCTCACTCAGCGGCCCGGCCACCGGCACTTTGGCTTCGCAGTTCTTCGCAATCATCGACAGCGAGCGCTGTGCCAGATTGCCTAGGTCATTAGCCAGATCGGCATTGATCCGGTTGACCATGGCTTCATGCGAATAGCTGCCATCCTGCCCAAACGGCACTTCACGCAGAAGAAAATAACGGAACGAATCGACGCCGTAATGCTCGACCATGGCAAATGGATCGACGACATTGCCCACCGACTTCGACATTTTCTCGCCCTTGTTGAACAAGAACCCATGCACGACAATCTGGCGCGGCAGTGGCAGGCCCGCCGACATCAGGAAGGCTGGCCAGTAAATGGCATGAAAGCGGGTAATATCCTTGCCAATCACATGGGCGGCGGCTGGCCAGAACCGGGCGCGTTCACCGCCGCGGTCGGGATAGCCAGTTGCGGTCAGGTAATTGGTGAGCGCGTCCACCCACACATACATGACATGGGCAGGATCGCCCGGCACCGGAACGCCCCAGTCAAAAGTCGTCCGGCTGATCGAGAGATCGTTGAGCCCGCGCTTGACGAAGGCAATGATCTCGTTGCGATATTGTTCCGGCACGATGAATTCCGGATGCGCCTCATAATGGGCCAGCAAGCGCTCCTGATAGGCGGAAAGGCGGAAGTTGTAATTCACCTCCTCTACCCATTCGGTCGCCGCGCCGCCGGGGGTGCGCCGGGTGCCATTGGGGTCGAGCGTCAATTCGCTCTCGTCAAAATAGGCTTCATCGCGCACCGAATACCAGCCTGAATAATTGGAAATATAAATATCCCCATTGGCGGCCATGGCCTGCCAGATGGCCTGCGCGGCAAGGTGGTGACGTGGTTGCGTGGTGCGCACAATATCATCGGCAGGCGCATCGAGGAGTTCACCCATGGCGACATATTTCTCGGCCATGGCGTCCACAAATGCCTGCGTTGTCAGGCCCTTCTCCTGGGCCGTTCTCTGCATTTTCTGGCCATATTCATCCATGCCGGTAACAAACAATACGTCTCGCCCGTCAAGACGCTGAAACCTGGCAATGGCATCGGTCGCCACCCGCTCATAGGCATGGCCGATATGCGGCACGCCATTGGCATAGGGAATGGCGGTAGAAATCAGAAATGGTGATTTATCGGGCATGGGGTCCATCAATACGGGTTCAACAACTTCTTGTGTAACAAAGGCACGGTTCAGCTTCAACAAATCCCTTGATGCCGAATGGGTGTATCATCCAGAAATCAGCGCGCGCTTTGCGCCAACCGATTGAAAATGCCCACAATCAAGCTGCGTTTATCAAGATTGTAAATTTCCGCGTCTCGCAATGATTGTCGCAATTCATTAAAGGCTGCGGCCATGGGTTCCAGATTACGGATGGGCTCACCCTGCCCCGCCATGGCGTGCACCCGGGTATGAAGATGGTGAAACAATGCCTGCACCAGAGTTTCAAAGGCGGCGTCCTGTCCGGCGCGGACGCATTGGTCGGCGATGGCATAAACCTCGCGCCCATCCAGCTTTGGCAATTGGCGTAGCATCTGGCCCAGTTTGGCGTCGAGGGCCAGGCTCCCGCCTTCCAGCAGGCGCAAAGCCTCGCGTACCGAACCACCGGAGCGCTCCGACGCCTGCAAAATCGCGGCTGGCGTGCCCGAATGGCCACTGGCTTTGACGGCGCCCGCGACCTCGCCCGCCGTCAACGGGTTCAGCATGACCTTTCGGCACCGCGAGCGGATGGTCGGCAAAACCTGGCCCGGCCGGTGCGCGACGATCAAAAACAGACTTTTGGGCGGTGGCTCTTCAATGAGCTTGAGCAGCGCATTGGCACCACTGCGATTGAGATCCTCGCAACTGTCGATGATCGCAATTCGCCAACCGCCTTCGCCGGCCGCCAGCTTGAAGCGATCCATCATCTTGCGCACGTCATCGATGCGAATGTCGGAATAATGCTTTTTGCTTTGCGGGTTCCACTCACGCCGCAGCACGCTGACATCGCCGTGGCTGCCCTGCGCAATTCTCTGGGCAACAGGATGATCGTGCCGCACGTCCAGATCACTGGCTTTCGCAACCGCCGCGCTTTGATGATCCGGATGCGCCAGAATGAAGCGCGCCAGCCGCCAGGCCAGCGTCGCCTTGCCAACACCCTGCGCGCCCCCGATCAACAGGGCCTGCGGCAGGTTGCCATCCCGATAGGCGTTCAACCATTCGCGCTCGACCAAAGCATGACCCAACAGCGCCATTGTCTCGCGCGGTGCTGGCGCATCGCCGAAGCGATCCGAATCGGGCAAGGCATCCGCATCCCGGCTCATTGGGCGGGCCTGCTGTCATGGATCAGCGCCTCGGCCCGCGCCCGCAATCGGGCGTCAAACAGCCGTTCATCAATCACTTTGATGATTTGCGCGGCAACTTTGGCCTCGCCTTGCGCCGCGTCAATCAGCACGCACCGCAAAGGTTCGCGCTCGGCAATATCACGAAAAGCCTCGCGAAGAGCCTTATGAAAGGCAAGCGCCTCCCCTTCAAACCGGTCTGCTCCCTCCCCCTGCCCGCGTCGCTGCGCCGCCCGCGCCAGCCCGAGCCTTGGATCAATATCCAAAATGATCGTCAAATCGGGATAAAGCGCGCCGAGCGTCACCTGCTCCAGCGCCTGCATGAAACGTGCATCCAGATTGCCCATGGCCCCTTGATAGGCGCGGGTCGAATCGCTGAAGCGGTCACATACCACCCATTTGCGCTCGCGCAGCGCGGGCTCGATCAGATTCTCGATATGATCGATGCGCGCCGCCGAAAACAGCATGGCCTCCGCCGCAGGCCCGAGGTTTTTGGCACGGCCCGACAACAAGACCTCGCGCAATGCCTCGGCGTGCGGCGTGCCCCCCGGTTCGCGCGTTGCCAACGCCGTAATCCCCACCGCAGTCAAATGCGCCAGAATATGCCGAATTTGGGTGGATTTGCCGGCCCCTTCTCCGCCTTCCAGCGTTATGAATTTGCCGCGTTTCACCCTGGTCATCGCCCCTTCGCCACTATCGAATTTTCTGGCCACGTGATTCTGGCCGCCTGATTAGTGCAATTGTTTCAAAACATATTTTTGCATCATTTGCGCAGAAAATTCATAAAGCGCATCCAGTGCCCGCTGCTGCAACGTGCCCTTGCCCACATCCTGGGCCGCCATCAGCGGAATTTTGGCCAGCATCTTGTCGCCGTCGGTCACCAAAAGGTCTGCGATCTGCGCGCCCTTGGTGATGGGCGCGACGATCGGCCCGGTATAGGAGACCTTGGCGCTCAAATGGTCATCATTACCGCGCGCCACCAGCAGTTTCACCGGCCCGGCAGCCACCAAGCCCACAGACCCCGACGTCCCCCCGAAGACATCCGCCGTTCCAATGACCATATCCGCATTGAACAGCAACTTTTGCTGGAAGGAGCGAAACCCCCATTCCAGCAATTTACGGGCTTCCTCGGCCCGTTCGCGCGCGGTTTTAAGCCCATTGACCACAACAATCAGCCTTTGGCCGTTTTGCACCGCAGAGCCGACCAACCCGTAGCCCGAAACTTTGGTATCTCCGGTTTTCACACCGTCCGCACCAATATTCATCGCCAGAAGCGGGTTGCGATTGGGTTGACGGATCTTGTTCCAGGTGAATTCCCGCTCGCCAAAATATTTGTAAAGATCGGGAAATGTGCGGATGATATGCTCTGCCAGCAGGGCCATTTCCCGCGCCGTCACCTTGTGCTGCGGGTCGGGTGCGCCCCAGGCATTCACAAAATGCAAATGCGTCAGCCCAAGCTTGGCCGCGCGCTTGTTCATCAAAGTCGCGAATGCCTCCTCCGAACCGGAAATACCCTCTGCCAAAGCAATCGCAGCATCATTGCCCGATTGCACCAGCAGCCCCTGCAAAAGGTCGGAAATCGCCACCCGGCTGTTGAGTTTGGCGAACATGGTCGAGCCACCCGAGCGTGCCCCGCCCTCACGCCACGCGCGCTCGGAAATGGTGAATTCATCGGTGAGCTTCAATCGGCCCTCGGCGATTTCCTCAAACACCACTTCAGCCGTCATCATCTTGGTGGTGGAGGCAGGATCCATCAACTCATCGGCTTTCTTTTCAAAAAGCACGCTATTGGTGTCTGTATCGATCAGGAACGCATAAGGTGCCACGGTCTGGAAACCCTGTGCCCGCACCGTTGAAGGAATGGAAAACAGCAGCAATGCGATTTGGATAACGGCCATCAAGCCGCCCAAGCGCCGCGGCATGGGCAAGCGCCGTGGTTTGTGCAAATGCCGCACTCCGCCCACGTGCCACGACTTGAGCAAATCTACGCGGGGACTGAGCACTTCATAACCCGTTCGGCTGGCGAGCAGATCCTATATCCGCGCAACGTGGGTCGCATTGTGCAATGCAATGTAGCAAAAATCAACTACTCGCCGCCCTGCAGGCAAGCCCGTACACAGACTTGCAACCGCAAGTCTGCCAGCTGTTTTGTTCGCTTCGGCTTTAATCAGCCGGGTCTACCTGCGTCAAAGGTTGCAGCACATGCGGCTTGCTCGCAGCAAAAGGCTTCACCTTTTCGAAATGGTCGGAAAGGCCAATGGGCCCACTCTTGTAATAGGAGACTTTGTCGAGCTTCGCGTGGTTGGAGCCCGCACCAATGCGATCGCTGGCACCGGGGATGGTATCAAGGTCAAACGGGCGTTCCGGCGGCATCGGCACATGCATATGTGCCCCGGCATCACGCACCAGCGACGCTTGTTCGCTGTCATGGCTCATAACCGGTTCGCGGTCGACCGATCTGGATTCATTGGTATAGGCCAAGGCAAGCTGCTCATGGCCTTGCGTGCGGCTTGCGGTCTGCGGCGCTTCCACGTTTGCGCCCGGTGCCGGCTCATTGCTGGCAAACCGGGTCATCCCGACATTGACGCCGCCATTGAGTTGTGCCGGCACACCGTCGCTCAACGTCGCCATCAGCATCCGGCTGTCTGAGCCCTTGAGGCTGGCATGGCCGACATATTCGACCTTGACCCGAGCGGTCCCTGCCCGCTTGAAATCGAGCGCGCTGGCCACTCTTTCGGAGACGTCCATCACACGACCGCGCGCAAAAGGCCCGCGATCATTCACGCGCACGATCATCGATTTATTGTTACGAAGGTTGGTGACGCGCGCATAACTGGGAAGCGGCATGGTGCGGCTCGCCGCTGTCACAGAACCCTTGTCGAAGACCTCGCCATTGGCGGTGCGCCGACCATGAAAATCAGATCCATACCACGAGGCCATGCCGACCACCGAATAATGGTCATTGACAGCCGGATAATAAGTGCGCCCTGCCACGGTATAGGGCTTGCCAACGAAATACTTGCCGCCGCCAACCGGCACCTTTTGGCCCGCCGCAACCACGCGAGGCGAGGATGGCACGCCATATTTGGCTTCGGTGAAATGCCCGCCGGTTGAGGCCATTTGCTGCGGATTGGAGGCGCAGCCCGCCATAAAAACCGGCAGGGAGACGCTCGACATCAACCCGAGCAACCTTAAAAAATCGCGATTATTCCACTTTTTAATCAGATTGAATTGGTTTTGTGCCGCCGTTGCATGTGCACCTGAAACGACCATTTTGGCCGCATTCCCAAGCTTTGACGACATAAACTAACCCTCGTTGGAAGAACTGGCTAAACCTGAAAACGGACCAAACGCAAACTTTTATCAACGTCACCGTTGATCCATAAACCCGTCATATTTACACAAATCTTAACGCCAATTAGTTTCTAAATCCTGACCGAGCTTCATGCTGGCCGCATGAAAGACGATCAATGGCCCCGAACGATCCCAATTGGCGGCGCGCCACCCCATGTCATGAAAATGTTGTAGTCCCCATTTCATGCCACAGGCTTTTAACCCAAAATGGCGCCCAAGTCCAACCCGGCACTAAATTCAATTGTAGCCACTTGGTTGTAGCGGCAGGATGAGCGCATCACCCTGAGCCGTCAATCCGGGATTTCCACATTTTATAGCGCACCGTCACCCCGCCAAAGGCGCATCGCCATCAACGAAAACGACGGGCGGAGAGTTGCCAAACCGCAAATTTAATGGCACGCATAGCCGCGATGGAAGGGTGGCCGAGTGGTTTAAGGCAGCGGTCTTGAAAACCGCCGTGGGTGAAAGCCCACCGTGAGTTCGAATCTCACCCCTTCCGCCAATCATTCTTGCAACCCATTGATATTTATGGACTATTTTTTTAGTCTTTTGCCCAGCCCCCCTTTTAGCCCCCCTTTCGGATTTGGCTTGGCGCGCATTGTGGCGAACTGAAACGCATTTGCGGGCCGGTTTTTGGGAAGGCCCTAGCTTCGAATCGGTGCATCTACGAACTCGATTGTCATGACATTTGAGATAGGCCCGCCATCCTTGCCTGATAGCTCGATAGCCTGCTTATCGGTCCAATCGTGCGGCCCCATGTTGCGAAGGGCGAAGGCAATGATGGCAGGCGCGCCGCCGTCGCGTGATGAAGTCCCAGCCTTGATTGCCAGCCCCTCCCAAAAGCGCAAGCAAGCGGCCTTTCCCGCGTGTAAGGCTACCTGAAACTCCGCGTGCGCAATTGCCCATTGCGAGATTGTTTCCCGTCCAACGCCTATCGATCCTGCAAAGGCCGTTGCCGAATAGCCTTGGCGCATGAACGCCACAATGGCCTCGCAATAAGCCTCTTGGTATTTGGATGGCCTGCCAATTTTGGGCTTGGCGATGGTTTTGGGTTTCATGGTTTAGCTTCCTTCGATTCAATACCCCATGCCTCAAATGCCTCCCGCGCGTCGTCAATGGAACGCACCACTGCCACGCCAGCGCCAATCTCTTGCAAGCGGGCTATGATCGATGCTTGCGCCTCAGACAGCCTGCTCTTGCCCTTCTTGACCTCAAGACAGCAAGCCCTGCCATCACTCACGATTGCCAAATCAGGCACACCCGCTTGCACGCCCGTCCATTTGAGCAAGGCCGCTTCCCGTTTTGATCGCAAGCCGCCATTTGCGATAGCATAAATCAAACAGTTAGGGGCAACTAGCCGAACCCACTGCACAATGCTTGCCTGAATTTTAGCTTCATCGTTCCTAGCCACTGGAAAGCCTCCAGCCAATCCAGACAAATGGCAGTCCAAGCTTGATAAAAGATGCTGGCATTAAACACGACAATGGATGGTAACATATAAAGGGTTCCAGAATAGAACTCATATGTCAATCAGCAAGCAATTGGGACCCCCAATAAGCATCGAAAAAGGACCCCTCTTTTTGGTCGTGAGGCAGCAGCGGTAGGGCTTACCCCGTCGAAGCTGGTCGGGGTTGCGCAGACGGGGTAAGCGCGGGTTAGGCTTGGCTGGATTT
>JAGXAN010000005.1 GCA_019075865.1 Hyphomicrobiales bacterium
GAAAGAACTGGCTCTTTGCAGGCTCCGACCAGGGCGGCGAGCGCATCGCCAATATCCTGACCATCATCGAGACGGCCAAACTCCATGGCCTGAATCCGGAAGTCTATCTGACGGACGTCCTGACCCGCGTTCAGGATCATCCAGCGGATTGTCAATCAGCAACCAATTGGGGCCCCGTCTCAAAACACAACTAAGGTGTTGTCAAATCAGCCACATATGCCCAATTTGTGGGGTTCCTATCGGCGCCGATTGGTACCCCTGTCATCTACCGAATTCACTCGATGGATCAATAGGTTGGCACACGTATGGGTGGGGTCCCACTTTGATGCTGAATCACACGCGATTGCCGAAACAAGCGCGCGTGCAAGGATCAGTGAGGAAAAGATCTCGGCTTTTTTCGAAGTGATGGCCACGAGGTGCTAACCCGCGACACGTCGATCCGCCGCGCCTTTTATCCGCCAATCCATCGACCAAGTCGAAGTGGACGACTCGGAAATCCAGATCATCGGCCGGAGAACGACGCTCGAAAGGCTGATGATGGGTGCGTCTACGGCCGGAGCACCCAGTTTTGTTCGGAACTGGCGCACCCGAAGGGATTCGAACCCCTGGCCTCTGCCTTCGGAGGGCAGCGCTCTATCCAGCTGAGCTACGGGTGCATTTTGGGCAACCTAACTGATTTGCAAGACATCAGCAAGACGCCTTTGGCGGCGGCACAAAATTAAGTGGTTTCTCGGGGGGCGGTGGCGCGCTGAAAACCGGCCAACGGCGGCGCGAAACGGCCGCGCAAAAACGCTTGCACGACACCGCTTGCCAAAGTCTTGAAATCTGTGGGTTTTGACCCATGGTCGGCGCGCCGAAATCGTCTTGGCGGCCGCGTCAAAAAATAATCGGCGGCACAGCACGTTTTTTTGCAAAAAATGGCTTGCATGTGACGCCACAAAAGCATATTTGCAACTTGCCCAATTTCGCACGTGCCTGTGGTCGTGTGTCGGTTGGTGTGTATCCGGACAAGAGGCCGGTGCAGCACCAGTACAAAACCGGCAGCCGGAGGCTAACCGGCGAACCCCTTCCAAAGGGGGATCGCGACTTGAAGCAACGACGGACCGGGCTTTTTCGTCTCTGTTGACCCTCCAAAGGTCAGCGTCATGAAGAGGCTTGTCTTTCTTGCCGGGCGTGCGGACGGGACCCAATCCCTAATCCAAACGATGGCCCAGGACATCATCTGCTTGCAGTTGATTCTCCAAAGCCACGGCGCAGCACCGGACTGGTTTAGCACCAGTCCAAATGGCTTTGTCAGCTCAACGCGGCGTTTCCAACGCGCCTCGTAAGGCGGACTTGTCATATCGTTTTGGATTTCAAATCCGTGGGCCCGCGCCTGCGGAAGGGGTGACGACAATGAGCGACCGCATTCACGAATTTCTGCGCAACCGACGCGAAGATGGCCCATGCATGGTGCTGGACCTCGACATCGTTCGCGACAATTACAGCCGCTTTGCCAAGGCATTGCCCGACACCCGCGTCTATTATGCGGTAAAGGCCAATCCCGACGCCAAGGTTCTGGGCCTGCTGGCCGAGCTTGGCTCGTGCTTTGACACCGCCTCCGTGGTGGAAATCGAGCAGGTGCTGGCCGCTGGTGCCACCGCTGAGCGCATCTCGTTTGGCAATACCATCAAGAAAGAGCGCGACATTGCCCGTGCCTTTACGCTGGGCGTGCGGCTTTTTGCGGTCGATTGCGAAGCCGAAGTCGAGAAAGTGGCGCGCGCTGCCCCCGGTGCCAAGGTATTCTGCCGCATTCTGTGCGATGGCGAAGGTGCCGAATGGCCGCTGTCGCGCAAATTTGGCTGTGTGCCGGAAATGGCATCGCGGTTGCTGGAGCATGCGCATCGCCTTGGTCTGGTCGCGCATGGCCTGTCGTTTCATGTCGGCTCGCAGCAACGCAACCCGCATATGTGGGACGGTGCCCTGCAGGCCTGCGGCGCGATTTTCAAGGAACTGGCCGAGCGCGGCATCAATTTGCAGATGGTCAACCTCGGCGGCGGTTTTCCAACCCGCTACCTGAAAGACGTGCCGGCGGTAAAAGCCTACGGCCAGGCGATTTTCCGCGCCCTGCGCAAGCATTTTGGTAACCGGATTCCGGAAACCATCATCGAGCCAGGCCGTGGCATGGTCGGCAGCGCCGGGATGATCGAAGCCGAAGTCGTGCTGATTTCCAAAAAGTCTGACGCCGACAAGGTCAAGTGGGTCTATCTCGACATTGGCAAGTTCAATGGCCTCGCCGAGACCATGGACGAGATGATCCGCTATCCGATCCGCACGGCTTTTGACCACGATGCCAAAGAGCCTTGCGTATTGGCCGGGCCCTCGTGTGATTCGGTGGACGTGCTTTACGAGAAAGACCCCTATTGGCTGCCGGTCAGCCTCGAAATCGGGGCCAAAGTGTTGATTGAAGGTTGCGGCGCTTATACCACAACTTATTCCTGCGTCGGCTTCAACGGCTTCCCGCCCTTGAAATCCTACGTCATCTAATCACCGTCAACGTGTCCCGCAAAGCCTGCAAACGGCTTTGCGGTCACGCGGGTTCGCCCGTTTTGGCAGGGGCGGCCTGCCTGCCCAACAGAAATGGCCCATATGTCACCACGGACGGCCGAGCTTGCCTGCGCGTGATAGCGGCAAAAAGGCACCCTTCCCATTCCGTTTTATCTGCTATATTAGGCCAAAGAATCGTTGTGGCTATATAAGGATACAGCCATTGCCCCGATTTAGGCCAAGAGGAATTTCCTCGATTTGAGACAACCCGTTCAATGCGCAAGCATTTGATGCCCGGCCCCTTCATCATCGTATTTTTTGTGCTGGCGCTTGGCTTGCTGGCCGGCTTTGTTGCGTTCACCAATTCGCTGCATTTTGCGCAAGGCCCGCCAGATGGCGAGGCGATTGTCGCGCTCACCGGCGGACCGGATCGCATTCAGGCCGCGGTATCGCTGCTGGCGGACGGCCACAGCCGCAAGCTCCTGATCAGCGGCGTCAATCCAAGCACCACGACGCATGAACTGGCGCATCGCATTCCCAACTTCGCGCAATGGAAGGAATGCTGCATCGAACTCGGTTACGACGCCAAAAACACCATTGGCAATGCCGCCGAAACCAGCCGCTGGGTCAAGGCGCGCGGCATTCAGCATTCGCTGATCGTGGTGACCTCCTACTACCACATGCCGCGCGCCCTGCTGGAGCTTGGCAATGTGTTGCCCGGCCTGAAACTCATCCCCTACCCGGTAGGCCCGCAGCATTCGCATGACGAAATCTGGTCGAACCCGCAGGCCCTGCGTCTGGTCGGGGTCGAATATGTCAAATTCATCGGTGTGTGGCTGCGCATCACCTTTTTTTCAGGCACCAGCCTGAAGCCGGATGCAAGCCAATTGCGCCCCACCATGTCGAGCAACCCGAACGGCGATCCGATTTCGACAATTTCACGGCCAGAGCGCTAGCGGCGGCTTTCCTTGGCGACGTTTTTGCGGCAAGAGAGATGCATGATCCTGCTCCGGTCCCTCATTTTCAACCTCGCCTTCTACATCACCCTTACCGGGTTGGTGATTGGCGGCATCCCCTGCATGTTCATGGACCGCTTTGCGATCTTCGCACTGGCGCGTCTATGGGCCAAATCGTCGATTTTTCTGCTCGACAAGATCTGCGGCACCAAATTCGAGTTTCGCAATCTCGACAAGGTTCCCAAAGGCGCCTTGCTGGTGGCCGCCAAGCACGAATCGATTTTCGAGACCTTTGCACTGACCCTCGCCTTCGACGATTTCACTTACATACTCAAGCGGCAATTGCTCTATATTCCGCTTTTTGGCAGCTATTTGCGCACCGCCGAACAGGTGGACATTGACCGCAAAAAGGGCAGTTCCGCCCTGCGCCAGGCCGCGGCGCGCGCGCGCGAAGTGCTCGCCAATGGTCGCCAGTTCCTTATCTATGTCGAGGGCACAAGGCGCCCGGCCGGCGCACCGCCCAGCTACAAGTTCGGCGCGACCCATATTTATCGGGAGACCAACACGCCCTGCCTGCCGGTTGCACTCAATACCGGATTGTTCTGGCCACGACGCAGCTTCATGCGCTATCCGGGCACCATCGTCATCGAGTTTCTCGACATAATCCCCCCCGGCCTCGACAAAAATGAATTCGCGCAACAACTGGAATCATCGATCGAGACGGCCTGTAACCGCCTGAACGCCGAGGCGGTGGCGGCCCATCCCGCGCGCGCAGCCCTTTTGGCCAAAGGCGCACAGGCCGATATGGCCAAGCCGGCCAGGCCCAAAACGCCGGCTTGACACGCCTGCAAAAATGTTCCATTAATGTTCACGTCAATATCGCTTTATGTTCTCAGTGCGAGCCCATTCATGACGCTGGACCTGGCCAAATTCGAGACCCTCATTACGGCAACCCCACGTGCCGAATCGCCTGTTCGCCGTTATTTCGGGGCATTGGGCCGCGATCCGCGCATCAGTTCAGGCAAGGTTTGCACCGTGGGCAATGGCCGTTTTCATCGCTGGCGCACCAGATCGGGCACGCTTTGCACTTTCACCCGCTTTCGTGATTTTGAAGATTGTGCGGATTTTACCGATTGCATCGTTGCCGCCATTGTCGGTGCGGGCGCACAAGCCCGCATCATCGCCGCTTTCGAGCGCGATTCGAGGGGTGCCAGCCCCGCCGAACTGCAATTTGCCAAGCTCGCCGCCATCACCGGCGTTGACGAATGGCAGGTGCATTTCATGGCCGCTGACCCGGCCTTGCGCCGCCACATCCTGCAGGAGCTAGTGACCGCCGCCCATTAGCTGGCAGGCGCGACATATTCGGGGCCGAGCCTTTTGGCCAGCCAGGCCAGAGTCTCGTCGTGAATGCCAAGTTCTTCAAGATGCTTATAGGTGTTGAGAATATATTCCGGGTTTTCACCTGATATACCGCAGCCCTGGCGCACCAGCGCCAACAGCCGCTCTGGCAAAAGGCGTCCGGCATATTGGGCGTGGTCACGCTCGGCCACGTAAGTTACAGCCGACACCACGCCCCCGGTCGAGAGATGCGCCGGCACCTGCGTTTCGCGATAGACCATGGTTGCCTGCTCGCGCGCCCGCAAATAGGCCATCACTTCCTCGCGCGCGCTGCCGGCCACCCGATAAGCGACCCCGTGGCAGGTGCCCCCGGCGTCCAGCCCCAGCACCAGACCCGGCGTTTCCGGCGTGCCGCGATGCACATGCGAATAGATGCACAAGGCGCGATGATACCCGAATATCTGCGCCATCCGCCGCTCGATGTGGCTGAACCCGGGGCGCCAGATCAGCGACCCATAGCCAAACACCCAAAAATCATTGACCGACGGCTGCGCTACCATTTTCATTACTCCACGCCTCACCTTATGATGCAATTTACAACTTACCGCGATAAAAGCAGCGATTATGTCAAACAGCCAAAATATGCCACCCCGCCGCATCGCGCGCGGCACCCAAATCGTGATTGGAATGGGGATTGCCGCCGCAATATGGAGCGGCATTTGGCTGGGACTGCAGCATTGGGCCAATCTTCGCCTCGATCAATGGCTCGCCAGCGAAAAGGCGGCCGGGCGCGAATGGTCTTGCCAAAGCCGCAAGTGGCAGGGCTACCCGTTCCACCTGCGCCTGGACTGCGAGGGTGCGGCTTTCTCCGGGCTCGTGCGCGGCCAGTCGGTAAAGCTGCACCTTAACGCCCTGCACATCACCGCCGACGCGCTGCTTCCCGGTCATTTTACCACGATGGCCACCGCCCCCATGCAAATAGACATAGCCTCAACGGGTCTGAAATTGAACTGGAACCGGTTGGCAACTGCCGTTCAGATCTCGCTTGGCCCCAACCCCCAATTGCGGACGTTTGAATGGCAAGCCGATCATCTGGCCATTGAAGCCATCAATCCAGCATCGACAGCCGCGACCACGCGGGTGGAAGCGCTCGACCTTGCCGCCCACAACCTCGACCGGCAGCAAAGCCCGATTGAGGTGACGCTGAAGGGCGTTGAATCCCCCGCGTTAAATCTTTGGCTCAAAAGCGGTGATGCC
Source organism: Hyphomicrobiales bacterium (assembly GCA_019075865.1). GTDB lineage: Bacteria > Pseudomonadota > Alphaproteobacteria > Rhizobiales > Beijerinckiaceae > REEB77. The sequence continues at coordinate 6,078 of JAGXAN010000005.1, forward strand.
GCCAACCTGACCCTGCATGCCACCGCCAGCCAATTGATGCTGCCGGCATTGACGGCACAGCCGCAAAGCCTGCCGCAGTGGCTGGAAGGCTGGCGTCAGCGTTCCGGCGCGCTGGCATTGCAGGAAACCCGATTTGACAAAGGCCCTGTCAAGATCACCGCCAGCGGCACCTTGCATCTCGATGCGGCCCATCGCCTCGATGGACACCTTGCCACGCAATCATCGGGGCTGGATCCGCTGCTGGCAAGCTTGGGTCTGCCCAAGCTCAACAGTGGCCTTGGCGCACTTTTGGCTGGCCTGGCCGCCCCGGCCACGACCAGCGCACCCACCCTTGAAGGCGGCACGCCGATGAATTTTGATTTCACCAATGGCAAGCTGTTTGTCGGGCCCTTGCCAACCCCGGTGCGAATGCTGCCACTTTATTGAAAATTAAGGCGTTTCACGCCTCCGGCTTCATTTGCCCATGATCCTGCCGGCCAAAGTCGGCGGCCTGGGTCTCCTGGCCCTGCTCAATGATGCTGCGCCGAATGGCGCGGGTACGGGTGAACAGGTCAAACAGCCCGTCGCCGTCGCCCCAGCGGATCATCCGTTGCAACGCTGCCAGATCCTCATTGAAACGACCGAGCATTTCCAGCACCGCATCCTTGTTGTACAAAAAAACGTCCCGCCACATGGTCGGGTCGGAGGCCGCGATGCGGGTAAAGTCGCGAAAACCACCGGCCGAGAATTTGATGACCTCGGAGGCCGTCACCTCTTCCATATCTGCGGCCGTGCCCACGATATTATAGGCAATCAGATGCGGCACGTGACTGGTGATCGCGAGCACCAGATCATGGTGGGAAGGGGTCATGGTTTCAACATTAGACCCCGCCGCGCGCCAGAATGCGCACACTTTCTCCACCGCCTCGGGGGCGGCACCATCGGGGGGCGTCACAATGCACCAGCGATTGTGAAACAAAGTCGCAAATCCGGCATCCGGCCCCGAATATTCGGTTCCCGCCACCGGATGCGCTGGCACCAGATGCACACCCTCTGGCAGCAAAGGTGCCAATGCCGCCACTACCGCACCCTTCACCGAACCAACATCCGACAAGATAGAGCCAGTTGAGAGATACGGGGCAATTTGCGTCATGACAGCGGCGCTCGCACCCACTGGCACGCATAAAATCACCAGATCGGCGCTCCGCACTGCCGCACCCGCATCCGCCGTGACTTCATCGCCCAGTTTCAGCGCCCGCAATCGCCCAAGCACCGCATCGGACGCGTCGCACAGCACCAATCGCGCGGCAAGCTTGCGCATGGCAATCACGCGGGCCAGCGAGGAGCCGATCAAGCCCAGACCGATCAAGGTAATCTGCGCAAACAGCGGTTCGGGCAATGCCCCTGCGAGCGAACTTTCGGAGCCGCGTGAATCAGCCAACCGATTTCCCCATAAATTCCCGCAGGGCTTCCACCACAAGCTTGTTGGCCTCGGCGCTGCCAATGGTAAGACGCAGGCAATGGGGCAATTCATAGGCCGCCACCGCACGCAGGATCAAGCCGCGCTGCGTCAGAAATGCATCGGCAGCCTTGGCATTGCGCCCCGCCTCTTCCGCAAAATGCAGCAGAATAAAATTACCAACCGACGGCGTGACACCAATGCCCAGATTGCTGATTTCGCGGGTCAGCCAGCCCAGCCATTCGGTATTATGGGCCTGCGCCGCTGCCACATGCGCGCCATCCTCCATTGCCGCAACGCCCGCCGCAATCGAGGCCCCGCCAACATTGAACGGCCCGCGAATCCGGTTAAGCGCATCGCAAACCGCCTCCGGCGCGTAGCACCAGCCAATACGCAAATTGGCAAGGCCATAGATTTTCGAAAAGGTGCGGGTCATCACCACATTCGGGTATTGCGCAACCAGTTCAATACCCGCCGCATAATCATTGCGCGTGACATATTCGGCATAGGCCGCATCCAGCACCAGCAACACATGCGCAGGCAGGCTCTGCACCAGCCGCGTCACTTCCGCCGCGGGCAGGTAAGTCCCGGTCGGATTATTGGGATTGGCCAGAAAAACCATTTTCGTGCGCGGCGTCACCTTGGCCAGGATTGCATCGACATTGGCGGTCAAATCGACTTCTTCTGCCACCACCGGCACCGCACCCACCGACAAAAGCGCGATGCGATACACCAAAAAGCCGTGCCGGCAGAAAATGCCTTCATCGCCCGGCCCGGCATAGGCCAGCGTCAGCAGCGACAGAATTTCATCCGAACCCGCGCCGCATACGATGCGGGCCGGGTCCAGCCCATAGCGCTTGCCAATCGCTTCACGCAGAAGCGTTGAAGAGCCATCCGGATACAGCTCCAATTGACCCGCCATAGCCTGATAGGCTGCCACGGCATGCGGCGAGGCTCCCAGCGGCGTTTCATTGGAGGAGAGTTTATGCAGCTTCACGCCTTTAGGCGCGGCGCTCTTGCCCGGCACATAGGCCTCGATTTCCATGATCGAGGCACGCGGCATGGGCCGCTCAACTGATTTGGGGGCATTGGACATGAAGAGGGCTCCATCGGCACATTCGCCTTGAGGGCCTCTCTTAGCCGCGTTGCGGCGCTTGTTCAATCCCAAAGCGGGCGGCATGGCTGCCAACCTCAATGATGCGCATCGCTGGCACCTTTTCCGCCTGCAACGCGCTAGTTAAATCGCGCACCGCGCAATTTCCGGGCAGCTCAGCCAAAACCTGCAAACCCATGGCATCAGCGGCATTGGCGATGATCTCGCCGCCGAGTCCGATGATCACCCGCTCCAGCCCCGGCCGCCATCGCTCAAAGGAAAGGGCATAGACCACGAGATCGCGCGCCGCCGCTTCCGCCAGCGGTTGCGCAATCACAAAGGCCGGCATCCCCGCCGGATGATCGCCGCGCTCGATGAAAGGCAGGCGGGCGATGATCTTGGGCGCGTCGACGGGGCAAAGCCCGGCCCACCAGACCCCGGCCCCATGCGCCGATTCCAGTTGCAATATCCCCAGATCTCCCTTGGACGATGCCACGGCGGATATCACGTCGCTGGCTTGCGGCAATGGCCGATACGGCACGCTGAAGCCAAAGTGAAACCGCGCAATGTCGCGCATTTTGGCGTCGCCCTGCGATATGTCGCCATAAACGCAGAATGGCGACTGCACATAAGTGAAAGTGGCGATAATGATCCGCCAGATGCTCTCGACCGTGTCCAGCGGCAGGCTGCCCTTGTGTCGCTCGGCCAGTGCCCGCATCATCGCCGCCTCGCGTGCCGGACGAAACGCCGAACCACCGCCCTGACGCGCCTTGACAGCGATCAAGCGGTCAATGATCGTGCCTCGCTCCATCAACAATTGGTGCAGGGCAAGGTCGATCCGGTCAATGTCCACCCGCAGATCGGCGAGCGTCTCAGGCGTGGCAACAGGCGATTCAGGCTGGGTCACAGGCACTCCCTCAATAATCACCCGGCCATACCTAACCGACCCGCTTATGCTTGGCAAATCAAGGCCGAACTTGACGCTCCGCGGCGGATCGGGCAATGCAATAACCTTAAATGGGCCCGGGGCCCGCGCGCCGGTGGCCACGTTCCCATTGCAGATTGCAGCCATCATTACCCAGCGTCCCCCACCCGCCCGCACCAGGACAATTGCCCGCGATGAGCCCCATGCAACCCGAATTTTTGGCCCAATTTCCAGAAAAATTGCGTAGCGTCGGGCGCATTGTCGAGCGGGGCATCGACGCGCTGTTGCAACCCACGACCTCGGGCGATGAAATCATCCGCCCGAAAGGCCTGCTGGATGCGATGCGCTATGCCGTGCTCGATGGCGGCAAAAGGTTGCGCCCGTTTCTGCTGATCGAGACAGCTGCGCTGATGGACGTGCCACCAGCGCAGGCGCTGCGGGCCGCTTGCGCGCTGGAGATGGTGCACGGCTATTCGCTGGTGCATGATGACCTGCCCGCCATGGATAATGATGACATGCGCCGTGGCCGTGCCACCGTGCACCGCGCCTTTGACGAGGCTACCGCGATTCTGGTGGGCGATAGTCTGCTCACTTATGCTTTTGATATTCTGGCCGATGCCCAAACCCACCCGGACGCGCATATTCGCCTCAAGCTGGTGCAAAAATTGGCGCAGGCGGCGGGGCTGGGTGGCATGGCCGGCGGGCAATGGCTTGATCTGGCCGCCGAAGCCAGCCCCCGCGCCCTGACGCAGGCCGAGATCCTGCAATTGCAGGCGATGAAAACTGGCGCGCTGCTCACCTGCGCCGTGGCGTCGGGTGCCATTTTGGCTGGCACGTCACCGGGCCAGACCCGCGCCCTCCTCACCTATGCTGAAAATCTCGGCATTGCCTTTCAAATCGCGGATGACATTCTGGATGTCGAGGGCGATGCCGCCACACTCGGCAAGCAGGCGCAAAAGGATGCGGAACGCAACAAGGGCACCCTTGTGCAAATTTTGGGACTTGCGGGTGCCAAGGCCCTGCGCGACCAAAAGCTGGAGGCCGGCCTCAAGGCGCTGGATGAAGCGGGTTTTGGAGATCGCGCCCAATGGCTGCGCGCGGCCGCACATTTTGTCGCCCACCGCGAAAGCTGAAATTCGCCAAAGCCAGACCTGCCAATTTCAAAAATAAATTTTCAATCCATTCAATTCAAAGAGGCCGACATGAGCGAAAATATGCCAAAGCCCATCAAGCACCGGGTGCCAATGCCGTTGCGCGTCATCCGGTCGCGCCCGAGGTTGATCCTGTGCGCCTTGGTGGCCGTGCTCATCGGCATTGCCCTGCCGCATAGTTGGCGCCCCGTCACGCGGCTGCTGATTTCCTGGAACGTGCTGACAGGCCTCTATGTCATTCTGGTTGGCTGGATGATGAAAGGCTCGACCCATGAGAACATTCGCCGTCACGCCAAATTGCAGGATGAAGGGCAATGGACCATCCTGTTGCTGGCCCTGATTGCCGCCGTGGCTTCACTTGGCGCGATCATCCTGGAGCTCAACGGGGTCAAGGACTTGCATGGCCTCACCAAAAGCCTTCACGTTGGGCTGGTTGGCCTTACCATCCTGATGTCGTTCATCTTCATCCATCTGATGTTCACGCTGCATTATGCGCATGAATATTACGCAGAATGGCAGCAGGACAAAAGCCGGCAAACCAGCGATCGCGGCGGTCTCAGCTTTCCGGCAACCGTCAACCCGCGTTACATTGACTTCATCTATTTTGCCTTCGTCGTGGGCGTCGCATCGCAAACCGCCGATGTCTCCACCACCTCGCGCGCCATGCGCGTGATTGTGGTCATTCACGGTATCGTTGCCTTCTTCTTCAACACAACCGTTCTGGCGCTCACCATCAACATTGCGGCGGGCCTGATTTAGCCGCATGGCGTCGGCGCTTGAATTACGCGGGTCGCTGCGCCAATCTAGGGCTTGGCCCCGATACTCCCATTTTCTGACGCAGCAAAGGAGCGCGCATGGCGCATTGGTTGATCAAGAGCGAACCCTCGACATGGTCATGGGCCCAACAAGTGGCGGCGGGCGACAAAGGCACGCATTGGAACGGGGTGCGCAATCACTCGGCCAAGCTCTCGCTCATGGCCATGCAGGTTGGCGAGGAGGCGTTTTTCTACCATTCCAATGAGGGCAAGGCGATTGTGGGCATCGTCAAGGTGATTTCGCCCTATTACCCCGACCCCTCCGACCCCACCCATCGCTTCGGCATGGTGGATTTCGCGGCGGTGCGGCCGCTGGCAAACCCGGTGACGCTGGAAGCGATCAAGCTGGAGCCGCGCCTGTCACAGATGGTGCTGGTCAATAATTCCCGTCTCTCCGTTCAACCCGTGCGCGACGAAGAATGGGCGATCGTGCTGGAAATGTCGCGCTAGCCGTGCGCTTTGCGCTCCATCGCATAATTCACCAACGCGGCAAACCGGTAAATTCCATGCACGAATTTGCCATAGGGCATGGTGATGAACAGGCCCATCACCACGCCAAGATGCAGCGCCAGCGCAGGTGTCAGCAAGGGTGTGGCACGCAGCGCCAGCAGCGCGAGGCCACTCGCCGCCGTTAGAAACAACAGGGCAAGAAACGCGTTTTCCATGCCCTGCGCGCCCGCATCCCGCAAAGCCGGATTTCGCGCCTTTTTGGCAAGATACAGCCCCGGCGGTCCGATCAACAGCCCGATGCCGCCAAATGTGCCGAGCACGACGGGCAGATCCCACAAGGGATAGGGTGCCTCACGCCCGAAACTGTAATGATAGAGCGTCGCGATCGAAGTTGCCGCAAAGCACAACATGAAGCCGTAAAACGTGAAATGGTGATAAAACCGCCGCGAATCCGGTTTGGCGTCATCCTCACAGCCAGCGCCGCCGCCATCCAGATAGCGAAGGCTCGCGGCATCGCTCATCGCGCGCCATATGGCAGGCCAAAACGCGGGCCACGACAATCGCTGCGCGGTGGGGGCCTGAATGTCGCGCCAGAACGCCCGCAGCCCCAGCACCATTGCCCGCAAGGCCAACACGGCCACCAAGCCAAATGCGCCCGCCATCGCATTATGGGGCATCAATGCGTAAAACATGCGTCCAGCACGGGCCGCTTCCCTATTTTGCCCGCCAAAGGCAAAGGCCAGTGCAAACACAATCACCGCAGCCAGGCTAACAATAGCGGCTTTGCGGTCATTGCCCGCAAAAAACCGCGCCATCATGCGCGGTTGGGCATAGGCGGCATAGGACTGGTTGCGCACCAGTGCCAAAGTCTGCGGCACATTGACCTGAAATTCATGCGGCGGCGAAAATTGGCAGTCGGTATAACAAGCCCCGCAAGAATGGCAGAGATTGGCCAGATAATTCAAATCGCCGTCGGCAAAGCTGCGCCGCATTTCCATAGCCGGAAATACCGCGCACAAGCCCTCGCAATAGCGGCAGGAATTGCAGACAACCATCAAGCGGTCGGCCTCGGCAAGCGCTTCAGTTGCGTGCATTTCTCGCGGCCTCCCTGCCGGCAATACGCCCGAAGACGCTTCCAATCGTCATGCCTATGCCCGCTGCATAACCCTTGCCCAGCACATTGCCAGCCATGATCTCGCCAGCGGCAAACATGTTGGCGGCGGGTTTGCCGTCCGTCATCAACATGCGCGCATCCTTGCCAACCTTTGTGCCCAGATAGGTAAAGGTAATGCCCGGTCGCACCGGATAGGCATAAAAGGGCGCGGTTTCAATTTTGCGCGCCCAATGGCTTTTGGGCGGCGTCAGATTTTCAGTGTGGCAATCATCGAGGATGTTGGGGTCAAAATTCCCCTCGCGCACAGACTGGTTGAATTGCCCGATCGTGTTGGAGAGTTGGGCCGCGTCCAGCCCCAAAGCCTGAGCCAATTCCCCGATATTATTCGCCTTGATCGGCGGAAACAGCGAAGGCATGAACAAATCGAGGCTGCGGGCATCAAAGATGATATAGGCGATCTGGTCAGGCTGCGCCGCCACAAGCCGCCCCCAGATGGCGTAACGCTTGGGCCAAACCTCCTCGCCCTCATCATAAAACCTTTGCGCATGTTTGTTGACGACTATGCCAAACACCACGCAATCCAACCGCGTGATGATGCCGCCGTCAAACTTCGGGGCCCGCGCATCAATCGCCACCGCATGACATTGCTTGGGGTCCCCAATCGGTTGCACGCCCTGCGCCAGCAGCATGGATAGAACCGAACCCCGATTGTAGGGCGTGCCGCGAATCAGGAAATTATCGGCAACATCGCCCCAATATTGCTTGAGCCACTCGATATTGGCCTCAAACCCGCCGCTGGCGGCAATCAGCGCCCGCCCGCGCACCCGCCGGCTTTGCTGGCCGGATTTGAAAGTGGCGGACAAAAACATCCCGTCTTCAATTTCAAGTTCCGTGACTTCGGCATCATAGAGCACTTCGACGCCAGCCCGCTCGGCCGTCTGGTACAGCGCGTTGAGCATGGCCCTGCCCCCGCCCAGAAAAAACGAATTGGTGCGGCCAAGGCTTAAGGTGCCACCCAGCGACGGCTGAAAGCGCACGCCCTGCTGGGCAATCCAGTCCAGCATATCCTTGGATTCATGAATCATGTGCCGGGCCAAAGGCTCGTCGGTCTGCCCCTCGGTCACGCGCAACAGATCGTCGAAAAATTCATCCTCGCCATATGGCCCGGAGAGGGTGGCCGTCGCGCTGTCATGCGCGCACCGCATGTTGCGGGTGTGGCGCGTGTTGCCGCCGCGATAAAACTTCGGCGCGCCTTCGAGCACGACAACGCGCGCCCCGCCCTCGCTGGCGCTGATCGCCGCACAAAGCGCCGCATTGCCACCACCAATGATGACAATGTCAAAATTCAGTTCAGACTCGTTGGTCAAAATACGTGCACCTCACAGGAGCCCCATCCATGTGGCAATTTTGCATATCCGAATTATGGGCAAATTGGCCCGGTCTTCAATAGTGGAAACCCGAAACTGGACAAGCCTGTGGCCTTGTGTATCATTCGCTTCTTAACGAAAATGCCATCTCACGCGTTAAAAACGCAGCGTTTTTAGGCGTCTCTGCCCGTTTTTCGTCCGTTATCGATTGCAGGACCGCGCCGCGATGCTTGTTTCCGACCTGCCATTTCCGAAAGTCAAATCCGGAGACCGAACTGGCCTGCTGCTTGCTGCCCTGCCGGTCATGGCGATCATCCTGCTGATTGGCGTGGTCGCGGCAGTTGTGTGGTACACCACGGCCAGTGCCAAATCGCAGGCGCGTGAGCAATTGCTGCGTGACGCCTTGTGGGTTGAGCAAACCTTCCGCTTCCAGCTTGCCTCCGACGAAGACAATGTCGCCGCCCTGGCGCTGGACGTAGGTGAAAACCCGTCCGGCGAGGAAACCTTCCTTTCGCGCAGCCGGGTCTTTCTGGCTGGCACGCCGGAGATCATTTCCATCAACTGGATCACCGCAAAGGGGGAAATCAAGGCCTCGCTGCCGCTGCGCAGCACCGACAAGGATGGGCTGTCGCGCGCACTGGCCGCCCGCCTCGTGCCCTATTCGATCAAACCGGTCGTTGGGCCCATTCATCGCCTTGCTGATGGCGAGATTGTTGTTGACCTGTCGGCACCGGTGGGCGGGCAGCGTGGGGATCGTGTGGTCGCAACGCTCTCGCTCTCCACCTTTGTGCTGCGCCAGGTGCCGTGGTGGATCGCCGAGCGCTATTCTGTGCAGTTTCTGGATGACAAGGGCCAGGTGATTGCCGAAAAAACGCAAATGCCGGCCAGCAATTTTGACGCCACCCATGTCATCAATTTTGATCCACCGCTCGCAGGAACCTCCCTCGGCCTTTCGCGCTACCGCCATTCGCAGTTTGCCATTCTGCCAACCTTGCTGGCCGCCCTGATAGCCCTGTCCTGCTTTGTGATCCTGTCGATTGTGCTGATGCGCCGCCATGCCCGGCAGAGCAAAATCATCGAGGACAAACTCTCGGCTGAAATCGCCTTCCGTCGGGCCATGGAAACAAGCCTCACCATTGGCATGCGCGCCCGTGATCTATCGGGCATCATCACCTACGCCAACCCGGCCTTTTGCCAAATGGTCGGCTTTAGCGCTGATGAACTGATCGGCGTGCAACCGCCCATGCCCTATTGGCTGCCTGACCAAATTGAAGAAACCCTGAGCCGCCGCAATTCCCGAATCTTCGGCGAACGCAAAGCCCACAGTTTTGAGTCCAGGATGCGCAGCAAGGATGGTCGCGTTTTTGACGTGTTGATCTATGAAGCGCCCTTGCTGGATTCGGAGGGCGTCAACCATGGCTGGCTCGGTTCCATCATTGACATCACCGAGCGCAAGACCTCCGCCGAAACCCTGCGCCGCCAGACCGATGTGCTGGCTCGCACCGGCCGTCTGGTGACCTTGGGCGAAATGGCGTCCACCCTCGCCCATGAACTCAACCAGCCGCTCGCCTCCATTACCTCTTACGCGCAAGGCTCACTCAACCTGTTGCGGCAAGACCCGGAAGATCACGCACCGATTATCAGCGCAATTGAAAAGGTGAGCGCCCAATCCGTGCGCGCCGGGCGAATCATCCAGCGCATTCGCGATTTTGTCCGCAAACAGGAGCCGCATTTTCACCCCCTCGACATCGAAGACCTGATCACTTCGAGCGTCGCCTTCATGACCGCCGAAGCCGCAAGTGCCGGGGTTACCATCAAGCTTATCATTGACAAGAAGCTGGACAGCCCGCGCGCGGATAAGATCCTCATGCAGCAGGCTCTGCTGAATTTGATCAAGAATGGCATTGAGGCCATGGAAACCGTGGCCAACAAGCTTCTTCAGATTCGTGCCAGTCAGGACCAGACCCATGTCCGCATCGAGGTTTCCGATCATGGCCGCGGCTTTGACCCCGAAATCGAGGGTCGGCTGTTTGACGCTTTCATGTCCACCAAGCCAGAAGGCATGGGCATGGGGCTGAATATCTGCCGCTCGATCGTCGAACAGCACCATGGCCAACTCACCTGCACGAAGCAGCCCCTGGGCGGTGTGACTTTCACCATCTGCCTGCCCCGCCCCCTTAAGGTCACGGTTGGTAAAAATGAAGGGGCGCAGAATGTCCCAGCTTGAAGCTTTCCCGTTTGGCGGGGCCTGCGTCCACATTGTCGATGATGACCCGGCCATCCGGGACGCTTTGGCGTTTTTGCTGCATTCCTGCGGGTTCGTCACGAGGGAATGGGAGAGCGGCGAAGCCTTTCTCGCGCAGGAGAGCCTTCATCCCCATTCCTGCATCCTGCTCGATGTGCGCATGTCCGGCATGTCGGGGCTGGCCGTATTCGACCATTTCCGGCAACGCCAGCCACAAGTGCCGGTGATATTTCTGACCGGCCATGCCGAAACCGCCGCTGTGGTCGAAACCATTAAAAACGGCGCATTCAATTTCATCGAAAAGCCGTTCAACGACAATTCGCTGGTGAAGATCGTCGCGGCAGCGCTGGAATTTGCCGAGCGGCAGAACGGGAACGCTTCCGTGCCCTCGCAAATGGATGATTTGATTGAATGTTTGTCAGGGCGCGAAAAACAGGTGTTTGCGGCCGTCATCAAGGGCCGGCTCAACAAACAGATTGCTGAAGACCTGGAGATCACGATGCGCACGGTTGAGGTTCACCGCGCGCGGGTTTTTGAAAAACTGGGCGTGCGCAATGCGGTGGAACTGGTCAGCCTGGTCGCCGGTCTGCGAAACCAGTCGGGATTCGGAAATCCACAATAGCCATTGCGACAATTGCGTGTCTAATCAATTATAATGCTGCCAAATTCATAACGCGCAGTTTAGGGAGGGAATGAGAATGACGACCAATTTATCACGCCGCAAGTTTGCCCAAATGGCTGGTGCCGGTGCCGCTTTGAGCCTGTTTCCACGCATGGCAACGGCTGCCGACCCGATTGTGCTGAAATTCAGCCATGTCGTGACCAATGACACCCCAAAAGGCAAAGGCTCGCTGCGGTTCAAGGAATTGGCGGAAAAATACACGGCTGGCCGCGTCAAGGTTGAAGTTTATCCCAACTCCTCGCTCTACAAGGACAAAGAGGAACTGGAAGCGCTGCAATTGGGCACCGTTCAAATCCTTGCCCCCGCGACTTCCAAATTTGCGCCGCTCGGCGTGAAGGAATTTGAAGCCCTTGATCTGCCTTATGTTTTCAAGAACGATGCGGACTATACCAACGTCACCCAAGGTGAAATTGGGCAGTTTCTCCTGAACAAGCTCACCGCCAAGAACATCAAGGGCCTCGCCTTCTGGGACAATGGCTTTCACATGATGTCGGCCAATAAGCCCTTGCTGAATTCGTCCGATTTCCAGGGCCTGAAAGTGCGCGTTGACGGCTCCAAGGTCGCTGGGCATTATTTCCACCTGCTCGGTGCCGTGCCGCAGATCATGGCTTTCTCGGAAGTTTATCAAGCGTTGCAAACCGGCGTTGTCGATGGCACACAGAACACGCCTTCCAACTATCTGACGCAGAAATTCTATGAAGTGCAAAAGCACATCACCGTTTCCAATCACGCGCATCTGCAATATGCGGTGATTGTCAACGACAAGTTCTGGAGCAGCATGCCGGCGGACATCCGCACGCAAGTGGAAAAAGCCATGGCTGAAGCCACCGCATACAGCAATTCCATCGCGCAGAAGGAAAATGCCGATGCGCTGGAAGTAATGAAAAAGTCGGGCAAGGCCACCTTCCACAACATCACTCCCGCTGAGACCAAGGACTGGGCAGACAAGATGCAACCCACTTACAAGTGGGCCGAAGGTCGGGTCGGCAAGGAAATCCTGGCGCTTCTGGCCAAGCCACGCGGCTAAGTTTCGACGGCTACCAAAGAGAGGCGGCAGCGCGCGCACGCGGGCGCTGCACTCCCGGGGGATTTGCATTGTTTTCAAAGCTTTTGGATCGTCTGGAAGAAGCGCTCATCAGTGCTTTGATGGCCGGCGCTACCCTGTTGATATTTGTCAGTGTCGTGCAGCGTTATAGCACCGACCTTGCCATATCACTGTCGAAATGGGCCGCGGCCCATCACATTATGGCCTTGGCGACCGGTGCCAAGGCCGTATTTACCTGGCTGATTTCGATCGATCTGACCTGGTCGCAGGAATTGTGCATCTTCATGTTCGTCTGGATGGCCAAGTTTGGTGCAGCCTATGGCGTGCGCACGGGTGTCCATGTTGGCGTCGATCTCGCGCTCAACAAACTGGAAACACGCTCCAAACACAAAGTCGTTCTGTTTGGCCTGTTGGCGGGCGCATTCTTCACTTTCGTTGTCGCCGCGTTCGGTACACGATTTGTCATTCACATGTGGCAGACCGGCGAAACTTCCAATGATCTGGAAGCGCCCATGTGGTTCGTTTATCTCGCAATTCCCTGTGGCACCTCGCTGATGTGTTTCCGCTTTTTGCAGGTTGCCTACACCTTCTCCAAAACCGGCGAATTGCCCCACACCGACGAAAGCCATGTCGAGGGGCTCGAAGAAGCCAGTCTTTTACCCGATGTCGGAGCGAAGCCATGAGTGATATCGCTCTACCCCCCAAAACAGGCAAATTCCGCCTCAGCCCGGGCGCGCTCGCCCTTATGTGCATACCGCTGGTGCTGATCGCCATCTGTTTTGCCAATAAATTTGGCTATTACACGATCCCGCCCGGCCCGCGCGTGATTCTGATTTTCGTGCTGCTGTTATCACTGATGCTGACCGGCATGCCCATTTCGATTTCGCTTGGCCTCAGCGTTCTGATTTTTCTCTACACCATGACCACCGTGCCAATCGACGCGGTTGGCCTCAAGCTCTTTACCGGCATCGAGAAATTCGAGATCATGGCGATCCCGTTTTTCATTCTGGCCGGTAATTTTCTCACTCGCGGCGGTGTCGCCAAGCGGATGATTGACTTTGCCACCTCGCTGATCGGGCATTTGCCAGGCGGGCTGGCCATATCGGGGATTGTCGCCTGCGCCATGTTTGCGCTGGTATGCGGCTCCAGCGTTGCCACGGTCGTTGCCATTGGCTCAATCATCCTGCCGGAAATGGTGCGTCAGGGTTACCCCAAGGCGTTTGGCGCAGGCATCATCACCGTCGCAGGTTCGCTCGGCATCCTGATGCTGCCATCCATTCCCAAGGTCATCTACGCCGTATCCACCGGCACATCGATTGGTGCCCTGTTTGTCGCCGGCCTGCTGCCGGGCATTACCTTGGCCGCGGCCTTGTGCCTGGTGACCTGGTATATCGCCTGGAAGGGCAATTTCCCGCGCATGGCGAGATCGACCTGGGCGCAACGCTTTCAGGCTTTCCGCGATTCGGTCTGGGGACTGATGCTGATCGTTATCATCATCGGCGGCATTTATTCAGGCATTTTCACCGCCACGGAAGCGGCGGCTGTCAGCGCCGTCTATGCCTTCATTGTCGCCATATTCGTCTATGGCGAAATCAACCTGAAGGATGTGCCCCGCATTCTGTTGCGCTCGGCCAACATGAGCGCGATGCTGCTCTACATTATCACCAACGCCGCCCTGTTTGCTTTCGTGCTGGCCAATGAGAACATTCCCAATGCGCTTGCGGACTGGCTGATCGCCCAGCACCTGGGCCAATGGGGCTTCCTCGCGTTGGTCAATGTGCTCATCCTGATCGCCGGCAACTTCATGGACCCTTCCTCGATCATTCTGATCATGGCGCCCATCCTGTTCCCGACCGCGATGAAACTGGGCATCAATCCCGTGCACCTTGGCATTCTCATCGACGTCAATCTGGAAGTCGGCCTTTGCCACCCGCCGGTCGGCCTCAACATTTACGTGGCCTCGGGCATATCCGGCATTGGCATAACCGATATGACAAAAGCGGTGTTGCCTTGGCTGATTACCATGATAATTTTCCTCATCTTCGTCACCTACATTCCGTGGTTGTCGCTGGTGGTGCCACAGGCCCTGGGGATGTTATAATGAGCGACCAGATCGGTATTCCGTGCCTCTTCATGCGAGGTGGCACCTCACGCGGCCCTTATTTCAACGCCCATGACCTGCCAACTGATGTTTCAACGCGCGACAAGGTGCTGCTTGCGGCCATGGGCTCGCCCGACAAGCGCCAGATCGACGGCCTTGGCGGTGCCGATACCCTGACCAGCAAAGTCGCCATTGTCAGCAAATCCACCCGCCCCGGCATTGATCTCGACTATCTGTTTGCGCAGGTCGACATCAACCGCGCCTTTGTGGATACCGCCCCATCCTGCGGCAACATGCTGGCGGGCGTCGCCCCCTATGGCATCGAGACAGGCCTGATCCAGGCGACACCCGGCCAAACCCGCGTCATGATTTTCAACGTCAATACCAGCGCACGCATCGAGGCGGTGGTTGAGACCCCGAATGCGCAAATCATATATGGCGGCAACGCGGCCATCGCCGGCGTACCCGGCACGGCCGCACCGATCATCCTGAATTTCATGGATGTGATTGGCTCCCTCACTGGTGCCCTGCTGCCAACCGGCCATGCGCGCGAGGACATCAACGGCGTGGAAGTCACCTGCGTCGATGTCGCCATGCCCATGATATTGCTGCGCGCCAGTGACTTTGGCTTGCGCGGCGACGAATCCAAAGCCGAAATAGACAGCAACAAACCGCTGTTCGTCCGCCTGGAACCGATCCGCTTGGAAGCGGGTCGGCGCATGGGCCTTGGCGATGTTTCCGGCAAAGTGGTGCCCAAGATCGGCCTGCTGTCGCCCGCGCGCGATGGCGGCACCATCACTTCGCGTTATCTCACCCCGCACGCTTTGCACGCCGCCCATGCGGTAACCGGTGCCGTCTGCATTGCCAGCGCCTGTAGCATTCCCGGCACCATCGCCGCCGAACTCGCCGTGGCCGATACCGCCAACCCCCGCACCATCTGGATCGAGCATCCCAGCGGCAAGGTCGATGTGCTTCTCACTATTGAGGGCAGCGGTGCCAGCCTCAAAATCACCGCTGGCACCATGCGCACCGCCCGCCCGATCATGCGCGGCGAAGTCTATGTGCCCAAGGCGCTCTTTGCCGGCTGATCCTCAGGCAATCTGCCCCTTTGCCCCATATTTGGCCAGCAGCAGCGCATACAGCATCCGCACGCTCTGGCATTCGCCCCCTTCCGGGCGTGCCGGTCGTGCCGATGGCGTCCAGCCATAAAGGTCAAAATGCACGTAACTCTTGGCCTTTTCGACAAACCGCCGCAAAAACAGCGCCGCGGTAATCGACCCCGCAAAGGGCCCGCCGCTGATATTGTTGAGATCCGATATCTTGCCATCGAGCAACCGATCGTAAGGCTCCCATAGCGGCATCCGCCACACCGGATCATTCACCGCTATGGCAAATTGTGCCATTTGCGCCGCCAGGCTGTCATCCATCGTGTAAAAGGGCGGCAAATCCGGCCCCAATGCCACACGCGCCGCGCCGGTCAGCGTCGCAAAATCGATCAGCAATTGCGGGGCCTCCTCATCGGCCAGCGCCAGCGCATCTGCCAGAATCAGCCGCCCTTCTGCGTCGGTGTTGCCGATTTCGACACTCAAACCCTTGCGGCTAGGATAAATGTCGCCGGGGCGGAAAGCGTCGCTGGAAATCGCATTTTCCACGATCGGCAGCAGCACCCGCAGGCGAATGTCACACCCGGCCTGCATCAACATGGAAGCCAGCGCCAAAGCACTGGCCGCCCCGCCCATGTCCTTTTTCATGATCAGCATGCCCGCATCAGGCTTGATATTAAGCCCGCCGGTATCAAAACAGACGCCTTTGCCCACCAGCGTAACCTTGGGCGCATCTTCGCGGCCCCAGATGAAATCGACGAGACGCGGCTCCTGCGCGCCAGCCCGGCCAACCGCGTGTATCAGCGGCAGGTTTTGCGCCAGAAGCGCCTTGCCACGAATCACTTCCAGCTTGGCCTGATATTTGTTGGCGAGTTGCACCGCCGCCGCCTCCAGTGCGACCGGCCCCATATCATTGGCCGGCGTATTGATAAGGTCGCGCGCCAGAAACACCCCGGCCGCGATCTCTTCCAGTTGCGCGCCATCAAGGCCGCGCGGCACTTCCAGTTGCGGCAATTCGGCTCTTTGCGCCTTGTATCGCGTGAAGCGATAGCTGGCGAGCAGCCATGCCAACGCCGCGAGCCGATCATCATGGCTGGCATTGGCAAAGCGATAAACCCCGGCGGGCAAGGTGGTTACGAGCTTGCCAACCAGAAACGGGTCGCGGTTGCGGGCCTGCGGTGCTTCAAGGCCAAACAGCACTGCCACCATGCGCCCATCCGGCCCGGGAACCATCAGCGTCTCGCCGGCCTTGCCCGCAAATTGCGCCATTTGAATCGCGGCCGCCGTGCCTTGCGGCCATTGCGGCAATCGCGCGTCCAGTTCACCCGCCTCGACAAACCAGATTGGCACGCCAGCGTCTTGGCCTTTTGCAAAATGAATAGGCATAATTTCTCCCAAACCCGTTCCACAGTTAAGCTTTGTTAATATTCTCTTAAGGGTAAATCTTTACTCCTTGACAAGTTAATTCTCGGTTCATCGCTCCGCAGGTCCCCGCACATGCAAAATCAGCCCGCCCGTACCACCCGCCTGGCAACATTGACCTGCTTCGCTTTTGGTTCCCTGGCGATCAGCCTGATCGGTGGATGCAGTTCGATACATGATGTAACCGGGAGCATTGCCGCCCCAAGCCAGACGGTTCCGCGCAACGATGCAGACCGGCGCGCCTACACTAGCGAATGGGGCAACCGTTACACATCCAACCCGTCGGACGTCGGCGTCGCCATGAATTACGCCAAAGGTCTGAAGTCGCTCGGACGTTATGGTCAGGCGGCTTCCGTCTTGCAGGTTGCCGTCATGCACAATCCCAAAGACATGGATTTGCGCGCCGAATATGGCAAGGCGCTGGTGGACTCGGGCGATCTCGTGCAGGCGTCTGCCGTGCTCAACAACGCTCAAACCCCGGACCATCTCAGTTGGTCCGTGCTTTCGGCGCAGGGCACCATCGCCGACCAGACCGGCGATCACAATCATGCGCAATATCTTTACCATCAAGCGCTGCAGATCAGCCCGAATGAGCCCAGTGTCCTGTCCAATCTCGGCCTTTCCTACGCTTTGTCGAAAAACCTGCCGCAAGCCGAACAGGTTCTCGCACAAGCGGCCAATGATCCACGCTCTGATTCGCGGATCCGGCAGAATTACGCGCTGGTTCTATCCCTGGAAGGCAAATTCAATCAAGCCGAACAGGTTTCGGCGCGGGATCTGCCCCCCAGCGAAGCGGCCGCCAATGTCGCCGCCATTCGCCAGATGATCGCGCAATCCAACACCTGGCGCGACATTCAAAACGTGCATCCTGCCCATCAGCCGCCCCACAAAAAGGGCTAGCTGCATCAACTGCGGCCCAAAAGCGCCTTTTCAGCATTTATATTTGTCTGACATCTTGGCAATTGCAGCGCCACGTGGCTAAATTCGGCTAACGAAAGGTCAGCCATGCTCGATTTGCACCCCAAAACCCGCCCGGTCATTGATTTCCCGCTTGCGCTTGGCGAATGCCCCACATGGGACGAGGCCAGCCAAAGCCTGTGGTTCATAGACATCACCGCCCCCAAATTGCATCATTTGCACCCTGTTTCAGGCAAATTGGTCTCCTATGCCATGCCCGAATCCATTGGCAGCTTCGGCTTTTGCATGGATCACCGGCTGGTGGTGGGCTTGCGCAATGGCGTGCATTATTTTGACCCCCGCAGCCAAAAGCTGACACTGTTGGTCGACCCCGAACCAGACAACCCGCACACCCGCCTCAATGATGGCAAGATCGGCCCCGATGGCTGTTTCTGGGTCGGCTCGATGGATGATCGCAAAATTCGCGAACCCATAGCTGCGCTTTACCGGGTGACGCCGGACGGCCAATGCACCAAAAAGCGCGATGGCCTGCGCATTTCCAACGGCCTCGCCTGGAGCCCGGATGGCCGCAAGATGATCCATGCCGACACCATGGCCGATGAAGCCATGATCTATGACTTTGATGCGTCGACCGGCGCGCTCAGCCACGGCCGGTCGTTTTGCCGCCTCGACGAAGCCACCGGCCGGCCGGATGGTGCCGCGATGGATAGGGAAGGCTTCTATTGGAGCGCCGGGGTAAGCGCCAGTTGCCTGAACCGCATTGCCCCCGATGGCACCATTGAGCGCAAGCTGCACATTCCCATGAACGCGCCAACCATGCCCTGTTTCGGGGGCCCGGATTTACGCACGCTCTACGTCACATCCTTGGCCCGAGGCGGTCAGGATGGCACCGTGCTGGCGCTGGAAGTGGACGTGCCCGGCACAGTCTCCCCGCGCTTTGGCGCTCATATCTAGGACAGGGAATTTCAGAATATGCGCATTTTGATTTTGGGCGCTGCAGGCATGGTTGGGCGCAAGCTGACCCAGCGCCTGTGCCGTGACGGCTCCCTGGCGGGGCAGAAAATCACCAGCCTGCATCTGGTCGATGTCATCACCCCGGCCACGCTTGAGGGCGCGCCTTTCAAGGTTGAGCGCGGCACGCTGGATATTTCTGATGCAACCCAGATGCCTGCCCTGCTCACCGCCGAGCCGCAATTCATTTTTCATCTCGCGGCCATTGTTTCGGGCGAGGCGGAGCAGAATTTTGAAAAAGGCTATGCCATCAACATGGATGGCACCCGCCACCTTCTGGAAGCCATTCGCTTGCACGCCAACGGCTATTGCCCGCGACTGATTTTCACCTCGTCCATCGCCGTATTTGGCGCGCCATTTCCAGAGGCGATCGAAGATGATTTCTTCCTCACGCCGCTCACCTCCTACGGCACCCAGAAAGCGATTTGCGAATTACTGCTGTCCGACTATTCGCGCAAAGGCTTTGTCGACGGCATCGGCCTGCGCCTGCCCACCATTTGCGTGCGCCCCGGCAAGCCGAATCTCGCCGCTTCCGGCTTTTTCTCCGGCATTATCCGCGAACCGCTGGCGGGTCAGCCGGCCATTCTGCCGGTGAGTGACAAGGTGCGCCACTGGCACGCCTCCCCGCGCGCTGCCGTCAACTTCCTGATCCACGCCGCTGGCCTCGACACGAAGCTTCTGGGCGCGCGGCGCAACATCACCCTGCCCGGTCTGTCCGTAACCGTTGCCGAGCAGATCGAAGCGTTGCGACAAGTGGCGGGCGAGGCAACTGTGCGATTGATCAAGCACCAGCCCGACGCCGCAATCGACAAAATCGTCGCGGGCTGGCCGCAAAATTTCAACGCCCACCGCGCCCTCGACCTCGGCTTTCGCGCCGAACGCGATTTTGCCGAAATCATCAAAGTGCATATCGAGGACGAAATGTCGGGCAAATAACGCCGCCCCGCAACCCGAATCGCTTAAATCCAGCCCTGCAATTCGCGTGACACCAAAGCCTCAAGCATCACCATCCCCTCAGGGCTGTCGTTGAGGCAGGGAAGGGCTGCAAATTTCTGCCCGCCGGCATGATGGAAATATTCCGCATTTTCAACGCCGATTTCTTCGAGCGTCTCCAGGCAATCGGCTGAAAAGCCCGGCGTCAACACGGCCAGTTTCCGCACGCCACTCTGCGCGAGGCTTTTCACCGTTTCATCGGTAAAGGGCTTCAGCCATTGCGCCGGGCCAAACCGCGATTGAAAGCTCATCGGGAACTGCTCAACGCTCATGCCCATGGACTCGCGCAGCAACCGCCAGGTTTTCACGCAATGGCAGTGATAGGGATCGCCCTTGTCCAGATAACTTTTGGGCACACCATGAAATGAGGCCAGAAGCACCTCAGGTTCAAAGTCGAGTTCGGCGATAGAATTGCGCAGGGATTGCGCCAGCGCTTCAATATAGGCCGGGTCGTCATAATAGGGCGGTGCCACCCGGATGCTGGGCTGCCAGCGCATTTTGGCCAGCGCCTCAAAGGCCTTGTCGCAGACAGTGGCGGATGTCGCCGCCGAATATTGCGGATAGAGCGGCACGATCAGGATGCGATCGCACCCCCTGGCCTGCAGCCCCTCAATGCCAGACTGAATTGACGGTTTGCCATAACGCATCGCCCATTCGACAACGACCTTGTCGCCCCCCGCCCCCAACCGCCCGCTGGCAAAAGCTTCCGCAAGTTTTTCGGCCTGGCTGCGCGTTGTGGTTTTCAAGGGGCTTTCATTGCGCTCCTTGTTCCAGATCGAGGCGTAATCCTTGCCCTTGCGACCGGGCCGGAAGGTCAGGATGATCAGGTTGAGAATTGGCCACCAAATCCACCGGGATGTCTCGATCACGCGCCGATCGGACAGGAATTCCTTCAAATAGGCCCGCATCGACCAATAATCGGTAGCCTCGGGTGTGCCGAGGTTGACGAGCAGAACCCCCACCTTGCGCGTCAAAACGGGCGGATGGTTGATCGGCAGGGTTCCACCCGCGCGCGGCGCGGTGCTGGCTGGGGGCACGGGGGCGTTCATGAATCATGCTTTCGGTGGTTGCATCAGGTTCAACCACGATTTAGGGCGGCCCCCGGCGTTTGTCGACACGCGCGGGGGTGATTGGCCTATTAAAGGTTGGCGAGCAGGTTGGTTGCGCCCGAAATGTCAGCCTTGCCGGGGCCTTCTTCGATGTTGAGGCTTTCAACGACCCCGTCGTTCACGACCATGGAATAACGCACCGAGCGCGTGCCCAGCCCGAAACCGGAACCATCCATCGAAAGCCCGATTGCCTTGGCAAAATCGGCATTGCCATCGGAGAGAAATTCGATCTTGCCTTCGCCGCCCGTTGCCTTGGACCAGGCATCCATCACGAACACATCATTGACGCCGGTTACCGCGATTGTGTCGACACCACGTGCCTTGATCTGGCTGGCATGTTCGATGAATCCCGGCAGGTGGTTCTTGTGGCAGGTTGGCGTAAACGCGCCGGGCACGGCAAACAGCACCACCTTTTTGCCTTTGAATACGTCATCCGTGCTCACCACTTTCGGCCCGTCGGCGGTCATGATGCGAAAATTTGCGGCGGGTAATTTGTCGCCAATCTTTATGGTCATTGCAGGCTCCTTGCTCAAGCGCCGATCGCGCCCGGATCTATGTTAGGGCTTGGCGCGGTCGGCGTCGAGACTAGCGTCCCATTCCACCGCACCTTTTGTGCCGGTGGCGGTAAGATGCATCTTGACCGCGTGCAGATCGGCCTTGGTCGGATATTCGGAAAGCGTGACGATAAAGTCCCCGGCCGCCGCACCGCTGGCCTTGACGGGCGCAGCATCAGCGAAATAGCCAGCGGGAACCTCGACGAAAAGATCGCTCGCGGCAATTGGCAGACCAGCGGTTGAGAGCTGCCAGCTTGGCTTTTTGGTGCCGGGCACGGGCGTCAGCTTGATCTTGCCGGCGTCAACGGCTGCCGGAACTTGCTGCAACGCGCTCGCCAGCGCCGTCGCATAGGGCGAGGAAACCGCCACCGGTTGCAACGCCAGATGCAATTCGACATTCACCGGCACACACAGCTTTTCGCATGCCGCGTAATTGAGCTTGAGATTAAGTTCCACCGGCTTGTTTGGATCCACCGCCGTCACCCGCACCGGAAACACCACCTTGTCCTCATAGCCAAAGGCGACAATGGCGCCAGCTTCCGGGATGCGTTTGGGTGCCGGATAGAGCACTTCCGCCTTCGCCACATTTTGGGACGCAGCAAAGTCAAAGGTAGGCGGCACGCCCGCTTCGCCCGGTGAACGCCAATAAGTCACCGTCTTGGGGTCGAGTTCAATGGCGACACCGGCGAGATACCCGCCCGCTTGCGGGCCGCCCGCGTCAATGAGACGCGCTCGCGTATGAATGCCCTGCCCCCACGGCGAAGCGAAGTTTTCAGCCGCCATAGCCGCAGGCGAAACCAAGGCAATGCGGGCGATTGCCAAGCTTAAAAGGATCTTTGGGAGTGAAATCTGGTGCATGCCGCAAAATATCGCATCTTGGCAAAAATAGCCATAAACTTTCTCGTGATTTGTTTTTCTGGTAGCACTGGCCCCGCTTCGTTGGCATGATTGGCACATGATCGAAACCCACAACCCACTTATTGCAAGTGCCCCGGCGTTTCTGGACGGGCAAATGCTGATTGCCATGCCGGGCATGGAAGACACCCGCTTTGCGCGCACGGTGATTTACCTTTGTGCCCATGGCACTGAGGGCGCGATGGGCTTTATCATCAACCAACCGGCCAAGGGCGTGCATTTCAGCCAGGTGCTGGCGCAATTGAACATGGGTGACGAGGCCAACGCTTCCGTGTTTTCCGACCCTTCTGGCGAGATCGTTGTCATGTCGGGCGGGCCGGTGGAGCGTGAACGCGGCTTTTTGCTGCACAGCCCTGATTTTCGCATCGCCAATTCCACCCTCGCCATCCGCCCCGATGTGTGTCTGACCGCTACCCTCGACATGCTGCGCGCGGTTGCTACCGGACACGGCCCGCGACAGGTGCTGTTTGCACTTGGCTGCGCCAGTTGGGCACCGGGCCAACTGGATATGGAAATTCAGCACAATGGCTGGCTGCATGGACCAGCCGATGCCAGCCTTCTGTTTGATATTCCAGTCCCCCAGCGCTACCGGGAAGCTTTGCGGCGCATCGGCATTGACCCGGCAATGCTCTCCAATGAAGCGGGCCACGCATGAACGAACCTATGGGTGGTTTCACCTTTCATCCCGAGCGCGCCTTTGTCATGCGCGAAATGCACTCGCGTCCGTTCACGCTGATTCCCAGCCCGCGGCGAATCCTGCACTATGCCTTCATGCCGCAAAGCGAGGCGCGGGTGAATGACCGCCGCGCGGTGCGCGCCCTGTGCGAAGCGCGCGGCTTGCCGGGCCCGCCCTCCGGTGCCAAATACCACCGCGCAGATTTCGGCAGTTTTATCCTGCGGTGGGAAGGTCATAGCGAATTCACCACCTACACATTCGAGATCAATGCTGACCCCGGCGAAGCCCCCTTTTCGCCGCCGCCGCAGAGCTTCGCCAATCTGATGGCGATGGTGCCCCCGCCCGGCCCGCTGCTGGTCATGGTGGATCTGCACCTCTACGACGCCCCCCTCGACGCTCCGCCACCCGCCCAGTTCAATGGCCGGGAAGTTGCCGTCTCCCACGTCGAAAACCAGAACGCCACCATCATCAGCGACTTTCACGAAGGGGTCGCCGGGTTTGTCGCCATCGCCGTGCAAAATCACGCCCTGAACCCCGCCCAATGCGGCGCATTGGTGCAACGCCTGCTGGAAATTGAAACCTATCGCACGCTGGCGCTGCTGGGTCTGCCCGAAGCGCAGGCGCTCGCGCCAAAAATCCGCCAGATCGAACTCGAACTGCCGCAGATCATCGATGAAATGCGGGTGGGCCGTTCCATCGAGGGCAATCGCAGCCTGCTCGATCGCCTCACAATTTTGGCAGCAGAGCTTGAACATGGCGCTTCCTCGACGGCGTTTCGCTTTGGTGCCACCAAGGCCTACAGCCAGTTGATCCGCCTGCGCCTGAACGCGATGGACGAACAGCCGGTGGCGGGCCTGACCAGTTGGCGCAGTGTTTTCACCCGCCGGTTCGAGCCGGCGGTGCGCACATGCGCCGCCACGCAGACGCGGGCCGATGATCTGGCCGCGCGCCTTGCCCACGCGGCGCAATTGCTGCGCACCCGGGTGCAAATTGATCTTGAAACGCAAAACAGCGAGCTTCTGCACAAAATGAATGACCGGGCAAAGCTGCAATTGCGTTTGCAGCAAACCGTCGAGGGCCTGTCGGTAGCTGCCATTACCTATTATGTTTCCAGCCTCGCCGAACGCTTGTTTGAGGGCCTGCACGCGGCGGGCGCGAAGGTGGATCCGCTGATCGACACGGCGTTGAGCGTCCCACTGATCTTCCTGCTCATCACCGCCGTTGTCTGGCGGATACGGGCCCGTCACAAGGGCGAGTGAAGCCCGCAACGGCTGGAATCCAGCCCGTTTCACGTCGCCAGCGGCCAAGGCGGATGCTGTTACAAATTACCGCAATTTTGTGATCATAATCCTCTTGCCGGAAGGGGCAAACCAGTCCTAACATTCAGATATGGTCGCAACACTGATCACCATTCGTCCTGCAAGGTTCAGCGATGCCGCTGAAATCGCGGACGTGCATGATGCCGCCTGGCGCGATGCCTATCGCGGGATCATCCCGGGGCGCGAGCTGGAGCGGATGATTGCACGCCGTGGCCGGACGTGGTGGGAGAATGCCATCAGGCGCGGCTCGCGGCTCATGGTGCTTGATTTCGATGAATCCATCGGCGGTTATGCTTCCTATGGACGCAATCGCGTGCCGAGCCTTCCCTATGGCGGTGAGATTTTCGAGCTCTATCTGGCGCCTGAATTTCAGGGTGTCGGATTTGGACGTCGGCTTTTCAATGCGGTTCGTCGCGATCTGACCGAATTTGGCCTAGCCACGACGCTGGTCTGGGCACTCGCCGACAATGAGCGTGCCCTTGGCTTTTACCGTCACATGGGCGGCGCGCTTCTCCATCAGGCAGAAGAGCGTTTTGGCAGCGAAATGCGCGAACGCGTCGCCTTTGGCTTCTCGCAGAGTTAGACTTTAGCTAATTCTGGCGCTTATTCATGCCATATTAAGACGATTGAGGCAGAAAAGACGGGCATCAAACCCAATTTTCATTCCCCCAAATGCCGGAGTTGAACATGTATCTCGAAGCCGTTTCCATCGGCAAAAATCCGCCCCATGACGTGAATGTTGTCATTGAAGTGCCGATCGGCGGCGAGCCAATCAAATATGAGATGGATAAGGATTCTGGCGCCCTTATGGTCGACCGCTTTCTCTACACGGCCATGCGTTACCCCGGCAATTACGGCTTCATTCCGCACACATTGTCCGAGGATGGGGATCCCTGCGACGTGATCGTGGCCAACACCCGCGCGATCATCCCCGGTGCCATCATGAGTTGCCGCATCGTCGGCGTGATGATGATGGAAGACGAAGCCGGTGGCGACGAAAAACTGCTGGCCGTGCCTTCCGCCAAACTGACCAAGCGCTACGAGAACATACACAATTATACCGACCTGCCGGATATTACGCTCAAGCAGATCGAGCATTTCTTCGCCCATTACAAAGACCTTGAGCCCAACAAATGGGTCAAGATTACCCGCTGGGGCGACGCCAATGAGGCGCATGAAATGGTGCTGAAAGGCATTGAGCGGGCCAAAGCCGCGAAATTGCGCTAGAATCGCCAAGGTTGCAGATTTCCGCCAAACGGCTCTAGCCAAAGCGCCATTTATTGTGTAACGAGACCCCTCACATGAATTTGCGCGCGCATGTCGCGCTGGCTAGCGAGAAAAACTATGGCTGTTCCAAAACGAAAGACTTCGCCAATGAAGCGCGGTTTTCGCCGTTCGGCAGATGCCCTTTCGGCACCTACCTATGTTGAAGACAAGGACTCGGGCGAATTGCGCCGCCCGCATCATGTCGATTTGAAAACCGGCATGTATAATGGTCGCCAGATCATGACCATCAAGTCCAAGGAAGATTGAGACTTCGTCTCATCCAGCCTTTACAGTTCAAACCCCGGCTTCGGCTGGGGTTTTGTTTTGCGCAGTCCTCGGGGCCGCCAGCACCGCACCCCCGACAATCATGACGCAAGCCAGCGCCAGCGTGGCATTGGCTGGCGCTGCACCAAAAGCGATCAATATCAGCGTCGACAATACCGGCGCGGCATAGGACGCGACCCCCAGGAAACGGATGTCGCCGTGTTTGACACCGTAATCCCACACATAAAACGCCAGACCCACCGGCCCCGACCCCAAAGCCACAATCGCCAGCCACGGGTTCAGATGCGCGGGCCAGACGCTGGTTTCAAACATCTGATGGGCGGCGGCCGCAAGAACCGCGGTAACCAGGCAAAACCCGGCAATCGCCTCGCTTGGCACGCCCGCAAACCGGCGCGACAACACCGAATAGATCGCCCATACAAAAGCGCATAACAGCGCCAGCGCGAAGCCGCGCAGCGCCTGAATGGGCAGGCTCAGCGCCTCACCGCGACCGTAAATCAGCACCACTACGCCGCCAAACCCCAGCACTGCCCCCAAAATATGGCGAGGTGCCAACCCACCCCCCGGCAAAAAAGCCGAAAGCAGCACGATCAGCAATGGCCAAAGATAGGCGATCAGCCCTGCCTGCGCTGGCGGTGCGAGTTTCAGCGCTGCAAAGTAAAGCGCATGGTAGCCAAACAGTCCCCCAACCCCGAGAAGCCACACCGGCCACGGTTGCCACAAGGCGGCAAGCCGGCCACGCCAAGCCGTATAGGCAAGGCCCAAAAGGCCCCCAATGGCAAAAGTCAGGGCCGCCAGTTCGAAAGGCGGAATGGTGCCGGTTGCCACCGTCAGCCCGGCGAGGGTTGACCATAGCGCTATGGCGATGCAACCGATGAGGGTCGCGGAGCGCGCGTTTGCAGAGTTCATCACTTTATTTGGCAAATCCGGGCGTGATTGGCAAATCCGATTGGCAAGCTTGGGCATCGGCCTTGGCCAATCCAGCTTGTGGATTTCGGGCATAAACTCCGGTTCATCGCCATTGCGCCCGCTTGCGTTAGCCATAGCGCGTGGCAAATCTTGGGTTCCGACCTTGGTATTGCTATTGCAATGCTTATATTTATCAGCGTGGTAGGTGCATTTTGGCTGCCAATATAGCGGGCGTATCCCGCATTGGAAGTAGGAGCAAAAATTTGAGGATGCGGGCTAGGCATGGCATTGGTTTTGTGACAGCGGTATAAAAGCCCGAACCTTCACTCGTTCCACACTGAAAATATCGAGGGACAAGATCGTTCGCAATCTCCCGATCACTGAGGTAAATCAGCTTCAACCATGAAATTCTCCCCCGCCTTTCTCGATGAAATACGCGCCCGCGTGCCGGTGTCGGAAGTGGTGTCTTTGCGGGTCAAGCTGAAGAAGCAGGGGCGGGAATGGCGCGGCCTGTCGCCGTTTGGGGCCGAGAAAACCCCATCGTTTTACGTGAACGACCAAAAAGGCTTTTTCCACGATTTTTCGTCCGGCAAGCATGGCGACGGCTTTGGCTTCCTGATGGAGACCGAAGGCCTGTCCTTCCCCGAAGCCGTTGAAAAGCTGGCCGGAATGGCCGGATTGCCGATGCCGGTGGAAACCGAACAGAGCCGCGCCGTTGAGCAGGCCCGCGCCGATTTGAGCGACGTGCTCGAATGGGCTGCCGCTTATTTTGAAGCGCAATTGCAGGCCCGCGATGGTGCCAAGGCGCGCGGCTACCTCGCCGATCGCGGCATATTGGCGGACATGCAGCAGCATTTCCGCATCGGTTATGCGCCCAATGCCCGTTTTGGCCTTCGCGAAGCGCTGGCGATGAAGGGTGCCAGCGTCGAAACCATGATCGAAGCCGGATTGTTGATCCACGGCGAAGATATTGCCGTGCCCTATGACCGCTTCCGCGAGCGGGTCATGTTTCCCATTTGCGACCGCGCCGGCAAGGTGATTGCCTTTGGCGGCCGTGCGCTCGACCCGCAAGCGCAGGCCAAATATCTCAACTCGCCCGAAACCCCGCTGTTTCACAAGGGCAACGTGCTGTTCAACCACCACAACGCCCGCAAAGCCGCACATGATCGCGGCGTAGTGATTGCGGTGGAAGGCTATATTGACGTGGTCAGCATGACCAGCGTTGGCATTCCCCATGTCGTGGCGCCACTTGGCACGGCGCTTGGGCCGGAGCAATGCAAGTTGTTATGGAAAATGGCGGAAGCGCCGATTTTGTGTTTTGACGGGGACAAAGCCGGACGCAAGGCCGCCTATCGCGCGGTGGAAACCGCGCTGCCTTTGCTCGGACCCGGCCGCACCTTCCGCTTTGCCTTGCTGCCGGAGGGGCAAGACCCGGACGATTTCGCCAGGGCTGGCGGTGCTGCGGCCTTCACCCCGTTGCTCGAAGGCGCATTGCCCTTGGTGGAATTGCTCTGGCAACGCGAATGGGAAGCGCACCCGCTGGAGACCCCCGAGCAAAAGGCCGCCTTCGAGCGCCGCCTCAAGGACAGCGTCAAACTGATCACCGATGATGTATTGCGCGCCCATTATTTCGACCATCTGACCGAGAAACTGAACCGCCAGTTCCATCGCGGCGCCTTTAGCCAGAATATGGCCCCGCACCGCAATGGACAACCGGCGTTCAATCGCGCCGCCACGCCGCGCGGCAGTCTGGCGGGCCGGGCAATGATGGCACGCAAATTTGCCAGCAACCTGCAGCAGGGCGACGCCAGCCTGCCACCCATGATTGGCAATTCGCTGGCCAATTCCGCACTTTTCCGGCCCGGCCCCGTCGCCTATTCACCGCGCGCGACCATGATATTGCTGATTATCATGCACCATCCGCCGCTTTTGGCCCAGCATGTCGAGGAAATCGCATCGCTGGAATTTGCCAACAAGGATCAAGAGCGCATGCGCCAGGCCCTCGTGCATCTGGCCGCAGAATATTTTGCAGACCACAGCGCACTGGAAAAATCGATCGATCAACTCGGTTTGGGCGAGATTCGGGCAAAACTGGAGAGTTTCGCCGCAATTTCGTCGCTTTGGTCTGTCAGCCCGCAAGCGGCTCAATCGGATGCAGATTTGGGATTGCATCAGGCTTTGACCTTGCATCGCAAGACTCATGCATTACATCAAGCTTTGCGCCATGCGCAGGGACTTTTGGGCAATTCAGACGCAGACGCGGCAACCAGCGAACTTTCCTTCGCGCGCATGCGGGACATTCAGGAGCAATTGGCGGCACTGGAAGGAACAGAGGCGAGCATGGACGGATTTGGCAGCCATTCGGGCCATGCCAGCCCCGATTTATGACAATCTTGCACTTTTTTCCAGAAAACCTTAATTGGAAGCGGATAGTTAACGCAGACTTAAGCAGGTGTGGTTGTAGCTGAAGCTATATTCCAGAAATATACACGCTCCTTGCCGACGGGCTTTGAGGGGCAGAAATTTGGCGGAGAAGGCAAAAATGGCGAAAAAAGAAGACGACAAAGGCGAAGCAGGTATTGCCGTCGCGGAGACCCCAGACAGCCCCTTGCTCGATTTGTCGGATGCCGCCGTCAAGCGAATGATCAAGCTCGCCAAAAAGCGCGGCTTTGTCACCCATGCCGAATTGAACGCGGTATTGCCTTCTGAGGAAGTCACCTCCGACCAGATCGAGGACGTGTACGCCATGCTCTCCGAAATGGGCATCAGCGTCAGCGAAGGCGATGATGCGGAAGATACCGAAGCCACCGCCGAGGAAGCTGCCGAGGACGAGGAAGTCGAAGGCGGCGATCTGGTGGAAGCAGCGCGCGGCGTGCCGACCGTTGCCAAGGCCAGTGAGCCGATGGATCGCACCGATGATCCGGTGCGCATGTATCTGCGCGAAATGGGTTCGGTCGAATTGCTGTCGCGCGACGGCGAAATTGCCATCGCCAAACGCATCGAGGCCGGCCGCGAGGCGATGATCGCCGGGCTTTGCGAAAGCCCGCTGACCTTTCAGGCCATCATCATCTGGCGTGATGAATTGAACGACGGCAAAGTGCTGCTGCGCGAGATCATTGATCTTGAAGCCACCTATGCCGGGCCGGACGGCAAGAACACCCCGAAGATCGACATGACTGCGCCCGGCGCGCAAGAGGCACTGGCAGCCCGTATGGCCCCCGCCACAGCGCCCAGCGAGCCCCCGGCCGGCCTCGACGGTGAAATACCGCCGATGGAGGAGAATTTTGACGACGAGGACGATATGGAAAACTCCGTATCGCTTTCGGCCATGGAAGCGGAACTGAAACCAAAGGTGCTGGACACTTTTGACCGCATCGCCGACGCCTACAAGAAATTGCGTCGCCTTCAGGAACAGAACGTCGAAAACAAGTTGAATTCCGAAGTCCTGAGCCCGGCCCAGGAGCGCAAATACAAGTCGATCAAGAAAGACATCGTCGTTGATGTGAAATCGCTGTCGCTCAACCAGAACCGCATTGATGCGCTGGTCGGGCAGCTTTATGAAATCAACCGTCGCCTGATCGGTTTTGAGACCAAACTTTTGCGCCTCGCCGAAGGCCATGGCGTCTTGCGCGAGGATTTTCTCAAGCATCACCATAATTCCGAACTCGACCCCAAGTGGGTGCTGCGTGTCTCCAAGCTCGGCGGCCGTGGCTGGAAGGAATTCATTGCCCATGAAAAAGAGGCGGTGAAGGAATTGCGCGGCGACATCCACACGCTGGCCAATGAAACCGGTCTTGAAATCCAGGAATTCCGCCGAATCGTGTTGATGGTGCAAAAAGGCGAGCGCGAAGCGCGGCAGGCCAAGAAGGAAATGGTCGAGGCCAATCTGCGCCTCGTCATCTCGATTGCCAAGAAATACACCAACCGTGGTTTGCAATTTCTCGATCTCATTCAGGAAGGCAATATCGGCCTGATGAAGGCGGTCGACAAATTCGAATATCGGCGCGGCTATAAATTCTCGACCTATGCCACCTGGTGGATCCGCCAGGCGATCACCCGCTCGATCGCCGATCAGGCCCGCACCATCCGCATTCCGGTGCACATGATCGAGACCATCAACAAGATCGTGCGCACGTCGCGCCAGATGCTGCATGAAATCGGCCGCGAACCGACGCCCGAGGAATTGGCTGAAAAGCTGGCCATGCCACTGGAAAAAGTCCGCAAGGTGCTGAAAATTGCCAAAGAGCCGATCAGCCTCGAAACGCCGATCGGCGACGAGGAAGATTCGCACCTTGGCGACTTCATCGAAGACAAAAACGCGCTTTTGCCAATTGACGCGGCCATTCAGAGCAATCTTCGCGAGACCACGACCCGGGTTCTGGCATCCCTGACGCCGCGTGAGGAGCGTGTGCTGCGCATGCGCTTTGGCATTGGCATGAACCAGGATCACACGCTGGAGGAAGTGGGCCAGCAATTCTCGGTGACGCGCGAGCGTATTCGCCAGATTGAGGCCAAAGCGCTGCGCAAGCTCAAGCACCCGTCGCGCTCGCGCAAATTGCGCAGCTTCCTCGACAATTAAGCGCGCCAACGCATTCGATGCAGGCCCCGGTTCAACGGCCTGCATCGCAGTGGCCGGTTTTGGGCCGGTTTTGGCATAAACTGAAATGGTGGTCCCGACGTGATTCGAACACGTGGCCTTCGGTTTAGGAAACCGCTGCTCTATCCGGCTGAGCTACGGAACCACTCACCCTCTGAATAGCATTTTTGGGCGAAAAGAAAACCAATTTGACGCTGCAATGGTGCCAAGGCGCGCCATTGTCGTCTTTCCTGCACTTTTCCCATGCAATGTGGCTTGACCTTGTCACGGTTTGGCTTGCAAAACGCGGCTGCAATCGTGATCAGAGAAAGGCTCCCCCATGGCGCATGCTGCACCCGTCTCCCCACTGGCTCCCAAGACGATTTCGGAACTTCCGGGCATTGAGGGCGTGCGCTTTGCCAGTGGCGCTGCTGGCATTCGCTACAAGGGCCGCACCGATGTCATGCTGGCACTGCTCGACGAGGGCACGACCGTGGCCGGCGTTTTCACCCGCTCCAAATGCCCCTCGGCACCGGTAGACTGGTGCCGCGAAAACCTCAAACACGGCACCGCGCGCGCCATATTGGTCAACTCGGGCAATGCCAATGCCTTCACCGGCGCGGTGGGCGCTGCTGCCACCCGGCTTTCGGCAGAACTGGCGGCCAAGGCTACCGGCGCGCCGCTGGAGAGCATATTTCTGGCTTCCACCGGCGTCATTGGCGAGCCGCTCGACGCTTCCAAGTTTGACGGCGTGCTCGGCAATCTCGCCGCCACCGCCCGTCAGGATGGCCTGCTGAGCGCCGCCAAAGCCATCATGACCACCGACACCTTCCCAAAAGTCGCCAGCCTCACCACGCAGATCGGCGGCGTGCCGGTGACATTGTCGGGCATGGCCAAGGGCGCGGGCATGATCGCCCCCGACATGGCCACCATGCTGAGCTTTGTGTTTACCGACGCCGCCATCGCCGCCCCGGTTTTGCAAAAGCTGCTGTCACGCGCCGTGCGCGGTTCGTTCAATTCCATCACGGTGGACAGCGATACCTCGACCTCGGATACGTTGATGCTGTTTGCCACGGGCGCGGCGGCCAAGCGCGGCGCCCCGGCCATTACCGTGGAAGGCGACAAGCGCCTTGGCGACTTTACCCGCGCGCTTGGCAAACTGCTGCGCGATCTCGCCCAGCAGGTGGTGCGTGATGGCGAAGGCGCCCGCAAATTCATCGAAATCTGCGTGAAAGGTGCCACCAGCGCCCAAGCCGCCAAGCGCATCGCCCTTTCCATCGCCAATTCACCCTTGGTCAAAACCGCTGTCGCCGGCGAAGATGCCAATTGGGGCCGCATTGTAATGGCGGTCGGAAAAGCCGGCGAACAAGCCAAACGAGATGAATTGAGCATCTGCTTTGGTGGCATTCGCGTCGCCCAAAAGGGCTTGCGCGATCCGGATTACAATGAAGCCGATGTATCCGCTTATATGCGTGGCGAAAAAATTGATATTGAAGTGGACCTTGCGCTGGGACGCGGCAAAGCTATTGTATGGACCTGTGATTTGACCAAAGAATATGTCGCCATTAACGGTGATTATCGATCTTAAAAGGAGGATATTATGCGCAAAGTTTTGATTTATATTACATTTTCTTTATTCTTGGCTGGCTGCCAGACGTCCGAAAATATCGTCCCGATTGACGCCAGCTTCAACCCCGCCGAGGCGCAGTTCATCAACCGTAACGGCGATGGCGAAATCAGGGGACAGGTATTTTTAAGCGGGGAAAGCGGCCATGTGCACAAGGGCGCGGGCGAAATCGTCCGCCTGATCCCCGCCTCAAGCTATGCCCGCCAGCGTTTCAGCCGCCTCTATGGTGGCAGCAAATATGTCGCGATTGGCGACTATCCCAAGGCTACGCAAACCGACCCAAATTATATAAAGTACATTCGCCTCACCAAAACCGATGCCAGCGGGCGCTTCCGCTTTGACCACGTTGCCCCCGGTAATTATTATATTTCCTCGCAAGTCTTGTGGAAGAAATCCGGCGATGCCCGCCCCCAGGGTGGCGCGATGTATGACACCGTCAAGATCACCGGTCAGGAAGATGGCCCGGTGCCCGTCGTCGTTTCCGGCACATGAAGCTGCTGCTCGTCGTTGCCGTCGCTTTGGTCGACAAGGATAATCGGGTGCTCATATCGCAGCGCCCGATGGACAAGACCCTGGGGGGCCTTTGGGAATTCCCCGGTGGCAAGCTGGAGCCGGGCGAGCGCCCCGAAACCGCGCTGATCCGCGAATTGCAGGAGGAGCTTGGCATTGATGTTGAGGCCCCCTGCCTGGCCCCGCTGGCCTTTGCCAGCCACGCCTATCCCGATTTTCACCTGTTGATGCCGCTCTATGTCTGCCGACGTTGGAAGGGTCAGATCCAGGGCCGTGAAGGCCAGGCCATCAAATGGGTGAGGCCGCAGAATTTGCGCCAGTTTCCCATGCCCCCCGCCGATGAGCCGCTAATTCCGCATTTAATTGATCTATTGCTTTAAGGGTCGGTCAACTTTCATTACCTTGCTTAAAAATCGGTTCATTTATTTCCTAAATATTTCAACCCGTTGATTTTACAACAGATAACACCAGTCTTGTGTCGACTGCGGCCCCGCTCGCATGCGCCTGTTCCAGCCTTTTATTGTGCAAGCAATGGCTGCGCCCGCCAATAGGCCGGCATTTACACGATGTCATCAAGACAGTGTTCACAATTTGCGCGCTTAAGTTTGGGTCATATTTTTGTACGCATCCCGAATTTTGGGTACCAAGAGGCTGGTCATGAAGAGCACATTCAAATTTAGCAATGCACTTGCGCTCCTCACAAGGTTTGGCAAGGACCGCCGAGGCAATTTTGGCATCATTTTCGGCATGGCGCTTTTGCCCATGCTCGGATTTGTTGGCATGGCCATTGATTACACCCGCGCCACCGAGGTCAAAAACTCGCTGAATGCAGCAGCCGATGCCGCGGCACTCGCCGCCGTGGCCCAATCGCGCTCCACCAAGCTTCCCGCGGACCCCAGCCATGTCTGGGGCATTATGAACGGTGCTTCACGAGACAGCCAGTTCATCAATGCTTCCGCTTCGGTCAAAAATCCCAACGGCAACCCGACAACGGCGGCCATGCCGGCCGGCGGCGGTGGTGGTGCTTGCGTCGCCCCGTCCACGCCCGGTGCCGTGCCATTTGATTTTACCCAGTGCATGCAGGCCAACAGTTCGACCGCGCAAGTGCAATATACGGCGGAAGTGCCCACCATTTTCATGCAGGT
Source organism: Hyphomicrobiales bacterium (assembly GCA_019075865.1). GTDB lineage: Bacteria > Pseudomonadota > Alphaproteobacteria > Rhizobiales > Beijerinckiaceae > REEB77. The sequence continues at coordinate 40,842 of JAGXAN010000005.1, forward strand.
GCTGGGTTTTCACACCATGCAGGTCACCGGCACCGCGACCGCCAAATCAACATTTGCCACCTACCTGAACTTCTTCATGGTGCTGGACAATTCACCTTCCATGGGCCTTGCCGGTTCGCCGACGGATTTGGCCAACATGCAGACTGCCACCACGGGCCTGAAGGACCCGCAGAGCGGCGGCACTGACAGCATGGGCTGCGCCTTTGCCTGCCACGTCATGCCGGGCAATCTGCCCAAAGGCGTCACCGAGGATTATTACAAGGTCGCCAAAGACAACAATATTCTTACCCGTATCGATTACATGAAATCGGCGGTCACCAGCCTGCTGAACACCGCCAACACCTACACCCAGATTCCGAACCAGTTCCAGTTCGGTCTCTACAGCTTCAACACGCCCTGCACTTTATCGCCCTCAGATTGCACCACCTACAATGAAGGCACCGCAGAAGTGGCACCCTTGCAGCCGGTCAATGCCGCCAACCTGCCCAACATGGTCAATGCGGTCGATGGCATTGATCTGGCTTATACGCTGCCCGGCAATCCCGATGATCAGACCGACATTGATGGCGGCCTGACCTACGTGAAAGGTAAAATCCCTTCCACCTACACCACACCATCACCCCCTTCCAATTTCGTGGTTCTGGTGTCTGACGGTTTGCAGGACAAGGTTGACAATTCCAATTGCAGGAACAAGAAACCTGCTTATGCATGGCCGGGCGGTTGCCGCCACATTGCCACCGTCACGCAATCCGTATGTCAGGCGATCAAGGCCACTGGGGCACAGGTAGCCGTGGTTTACACCCCCTACCTTTATATTTCTCAGGCCGAAGATAGCTGGACCTACACCCACGTTGATCCCATGACCACAACCGATGCAAACGGCAATTCGATAGACTCGACGGCGCTTCAATCCTGCGCTTCCAGTCCCGGACTGTTTGTAGCCACAGGTCCCGGCATCAGTATTGGTGACGCGTTGAACACCATTTTCAAGAACGCACTCGCCCAGACCGTGCTGACCAAGTAACCAAAAATTCGACGCCACCCCCCTCGCAATGACGGATATATAAACACCGTCATTGCGAGAAGCGCTTGCGCCGAAGCAAGCAAGGTCAACCGGGAAGCGCGCAGCCCAGCCCCAGCCCCACACCCCACCTCTGGCTTGCCGCGTCGCAAGGGCTCCTCGCAATGACGGCCCCGTAACCCACGTCATTGCGAGAAGCACTTGCGCCGAAGCAAGCAAGGTCAACCGGGAAGCGCGCAGCCCAGCCCCAGCCCCACAATCCCCCTCTGGCTTGCCGCGTCGCTAGGGCTCCTCGCAATGACGGCCCCGTAACCAACATCATTGCGAGAAGCTCTTGCGCCGAAGCAACCCAGATCAACCGGGAAAGCGCAGCCCAACCCGAGCCCCACACCCCACCTCTGGCTTGCCGCGTCGCGAGGGCTCCTCGCAATGACGGCCTCATAACCCACGTCATTGCGATAATTTTCTCCCGCACCCGGTTGACGTCTTCGGTTCGCCAGCTATATTGCGCCTCACTTGCGCTAGTGCGTAAGCCCCTGTGGCGGAACTGGTAGACGCGCTCGACTCAAAATCGAGTTCTGAAAAGAGTGCTGGTTCGATTCCGGCCAGGGGCACCAAATCATCATTTTTCAGTGTCCGCCCTTGTCCGCCACCGTCCGAAATGTCATTAAATTTCAATGGATTACGGGCAAGCCAGCCGGAAAATCGTCCTTAGACGTCCCAATTCGTCCGCTTGCAGCCGCGTAAAATGTTGGTACATTTGTTGGTATCGTCGCCATACCAACAGAAACGATACCAACAATGGCCCTGACAGACGTTCAAATCCGAGCCGCGCAACCTAATGGCAAGCTCAAGAAATTGAGCGATTCCAATGGTTTGCAGCTTTGGCTTGTGCCTTCGGGTAGCAAGCTCTGGCGTTTTGCCTACCGCTTCGGGCAAAAACAGAAGATTCTGGCACTGGGCGATTATCCAGAAATCGGCTTGGCCAGCGCTAGATCGAAGCGCGATGAAGCCGAAAAGTTGCTAAATGTTGGTATCGACCCTTCGGCGCAACGCAAAATCGACAGGTTGATCCAACACGATACCAACAGCAACACGTTCGATTTGGTTGCGCGCGAGTTGATGGACAAAAAGCGTCGCGAGGGCAAAGCCGAATCCACGCTTACCAAGGTTCAATGGTTGCTGTCACTCGCATCGCCCCATATCGGACAGAGGCCAATTGCCGCAATTAGCGTTCAGGAAGTGATCGCTACGCTTCGCACAGCCGAAAATCGGGGCAGGCTGGAAACGGCGCGGCGGATGCGCTCAACCATAGGTGAAGTGTTTCGGTTTGCCATTCAGACAGGCCGGGCGCAAAACGATCCAACTAGCGCATTGCGCGGAGCTTTGATTGCACCGACGGTAAAGCATCGATCCGCAATCTTGGACCCCAAGGGCGTTGGCGCGCTTCTCAGGGCGATAGAAGGCTACGATAGCCCTGATGTGCGGGCAGCCCTGCAATTGTTGCTGATGACCATGACGCGGCCAGGCGAATTGCGTCTCGCCCAATGGTCCGAATTTGATTTTGTGAACGCCGTTTGGATTATTCCAAGCGGGCGCATGAAAATGCGCCAAGAGCATCGTGTTCCATTGTCACGCCAAGCGCTGGCATTGTTGCAAGGCTTGAAATCGACCTCAGGCGACGCCAGCCTTTTATTCCCGTCCTATCGCGGCCAAGGCCGACCTATGTCCGAAGCAACCATGAATGCAGCCTTGAAGCGTTTGGGCTATAGCTCTGAGCAAGTGCAACCGCACGGCTTCCGCACGATAGCATCAAGCCTTCTCAACGAAAGCAACAAGTTTTCACCCGACGCAATTGAGCGCGCGCTCAGCCATAAAGATCGAGATACAATTCGCGGCACCTATTCACGCGGAGCATATTGGGATGAACGGGTGCGCATGGCGCAATATTGGGCGGATCATATTGATTCGTTGAAGGCTGGTGGCGAGGTCATTTTCCTTGACCGAATCAATCAGAATACAGCCGTCGCACGTCAATAGAATGCCTCTGCTTGTGAATAAGGAGGAAAAACCCCACTGAAAAACCGTCCGAAGTAGATATATTCTATTCGTCTGTTTGGGTATTCGTCCGAATCCGTCATAGTAATGGCAATGGGTTCGGAAAAGGAAATTCATTCCATCAAGCGGGTAGCATCACCCGTTTCCGAACACCGCTCTGATGCGTGAGTTGGTGTACATGACGAATAATCCAGAAAAATACTTTGAAATTGAAAAAATGAAAAAAATCGCATTTAGAAAAGGTGCAATAGACCGCAAATTTATCGACGAAACGAGTGGAAATTCCCAACAATCAGAAACGCCTATCGCCTATCAAGTCGGTCAATTCTGTCACCTTTTGGGAATATCTCGCACCACATTCTATGAACTCCTAAAGTCCGGCAAAATCAAAGCCATGAAATTGGGCGGGCGAACGCTGATTCCGCGTGCAGAGGCCGAAAGGCTTGCGCGTGGCGAGGTTCGCTGAGTCTGGCTCAAGCTGTTGAGGCCACATGTCCAAATCACCATCTTGGGATAAGCCGCATGGGCGTATTTATGCGACTTGGATGCAACTTCCAGCGTGGCGAGAAATGTCATGTTTTTCGCGGGCGCTGCTTGTCGAACTTGTCACCAAATACCGCCCAACGACTGAAAACTTGTTTGCGTTATCAGATAGGCAAGTTGCCGATATGCTCAATTGTTCACGTCCTACAGCCGCAAAAACGCTTACTGAACTAGAAGATCGCGGCTGGATTGAAGTTGAGCGGGTTGGCAAAATGACAGGGGAGCGGGCCAAGCGCTCCAGCGCGTACAGCCTCACAACGCACGCTCGGATTATTGGCGAAAGCCCTCTCAAGACCTTTGAAAGATGGCGACCTTATAAACCAACGGCCAAAAATGTGACCAACAACGGCCAATATTTGAGCCAACAACGGCCAAAAATCGAGCCATTTCACGATCCTGAAATTCCACAAAAATCTCCAATAAACCATTGAAACAAAAGCATAACATCGATTGCCAAGCCAAATAGCGAAAAGCCCGACACTGACATAGTAATAGGACTGACTGACAAGCGCATTAAACGCCCCGCTAAGCACTTCAACCAGATAGAGGCATGGCGGGCAGCGCGGGCGGGCGGAACGGCAATCACAGAAAGCCAATGAGGTTCAAATGTCGAAAGCAGTTATCGAGCATGGCCTTCGCCTGAGCATTCATCGTTTGGTGACGGCTGGAGCAAACAACAAAGGCTGTCATGTGTTGCCTTCGCAATGGGCGAGCGCTTGGCAATGGACGCGGGACGGGAAGCCTTATTTTGCAGCGCGATATTCAATCGAGCAAATAAGCCAGAGCTTCGCCACGTTGACGCTATCCTACAAGCTCGACAATGAACCCATAGACTATTCCATGCGGCTCACGGCGCTTCCCTGTCGGTTTGGCGGGCAGCGCTGGTTTGCGCTCTGCCCGCGCACTGGCCGCATGGTGAGCAAGATATATTTGCCAATCGGGGCAAAGCGCTTTTTGTCCCGCCATGCGTATCGGCTGGCGTACCGTTCGCAACGTGACGCGGCGGGATTTAGTCGCGCCTGCAATCAAAGGGACCGGATTGCGTCGGCAAAGCTCAAAAGCGACGATCTTGCCTTTCCGTTAAAGCCAAAATGGATGCGCTGGAAAACCTTTGACCGATATATGGCCAGGCACATGGCCTTGAACCAAGCCATGGATGCCGCAACCATCCAGCGCTTTGGCTTATCCAATTTTATCATGTGAGGTTAGCCAAGGAATTTCGGTTCGATTTTGGATGCGGCACCGCATTATTCGCCGTGTGTCGGTCAATTGCGCTTAAGTGCTTGCCCTCAGGCTTGCAATCCTTAATCATGCAAAAGATTGCAATCCCGAAAGCCTCAAAATCATGCGTTTAAGCTGGAATGAAATTCGCGCCCGCGCTGCCAAATTCTCAGAGGAATGGGCAGGTGCAACTTATGAAAAAGGCGAAACGCAAAGCTTCTACAATGAATTTTTTGAAGTGTTCGGAATGCAACGCCGCAAGGTGGCCAGCTTTGAAGAGCCTGTTAAAAAGCTTGGCAACAGGCAGGGCTTCATTGACCTGTTCTGGAAAGGCACCTTGCTTGTTGAGCACAAGAGCGCCGGGCGGTCTCTAACCAAAGCCAAGACACAAGCCTTCGACTATTTTCCGGGACTAAAAGAGGCAGAACTTCCGCGTTATATACTGCTTTCAGACTTTCAGACTTTTGAATTGCACGACTTGGACGAAGGAACCCGAGTCCATTTTGCCCTTGCGCAGCTTCACCAAAATATTGAGCATTTCGCCTTTATCCTTGGCGTTCAAAAGCGCACCTTCAAAGATCAAGACCCCGTAAATGTTGAAGCTTCCGCCCTCATGGGCCGCTTGCATGATGCGCTGAAGGCCTCTGGTTATGTTGGGGACGATCTGGAGCGGTTGCTAGTCCGGTTGGTATTCTGCCTGTTTGCCGACGATACGGGCATTTTTGAACGCGATTCATTTCTTGATCTGATAACCACTCGGACCGCCATTGACGGAAGCGATATCGGCCAATGGCTAGCAAAACTATTTGAAGTCCTGAACACGCCTAAGGACAAGCGCCAAAAAACGCTCGACGAAGACCTAGCCAAGTTTGAATATATCAATGGCGACCTATTCAAGGAACGCTTGCCCATCGCGGACTTCGACACCGCCATGCGCGCGCTGCTTCTGGAGGCTTGCGAATTCTCATGGGACGCCATTTCACCCGCTATCTTTGGATCGTTGTTTCAATCGGTTATGAACGCCAAAGAACGCCGCGCATCGGGCGCGCATTACACCACTGAAAAGAACATTCTCAAGGTTATTCAACCGCTGTTTCTGGACGATCTGAAGGACGAATTTGAAGCCGCTAAGGCCAAACGCGGCAATGCCAAAGCGTCCGCATTGCGTGCCTTTCAAGACAAGTTGGCGAGCCTCAACTTTTTCGATCCAGCTTGCGGATGCGGCAATTTTCTTATCATCACCTATCGCGAGCTAAGAGCGCTAGAAATCGAATTATTGCGTCAATTGCACCCTACTGGCCAGCGCAATTTGGACGTTGCCAGCCTATCCAAGGTAGACGTGAACCAATTCTACGGAATTGAAATTGGTGAATTTCCGGCCCGCATTGCAGAGATAGCTTTGTGGATGATGGATCATATCATGAACAATCGCCTCAGCCTTGAATTTGGCGAAGCCTTCGCCCGCATTCCGCTAAAGAAATCGCCGCATATCCACCATGCCGACGCGCTGGAGCTGGACTGGAAAACGGTTTTGCCCCCAAGCGAATGCTCGTTCATTCTTGGCAATCCGCCGTTTATCGGCGCGAAATATCAGGACGAAAAGCAGCGCAAGTGGGTTCGGGATATAGCAAAGCTTGGCGGATCAGGCGGCACGCTGGATTTTGTCTGCGCATGGTTTTTGAAGGCGGGCGAATATCTCAGGGCGGCCAAGGCCCGCATCGGCTTTGTCGCGACAAATTCAATCACACAAGGCGAACAGGTGGCGCAACTCTGGCCGTTGCTGTTTGACCGTTACCATTTGGAAATTGCCTTTGCGCATCGAACCTTTGCATGGGGTTCGGATGCACGCGGCAAAGCACATGTGCATGTCGTGATTATCGGCCTTGTCAACCGCAACGATGAACCAAAGGAAAAGCGACTGTTTTCCTATGACGATATCAATGGCGAGGCTGTGGAAAGCATTCACGCGGCACTGTCGCCCTATTTGTTTGACGCCGGAACGGTGGCGGACAAGCATTTGGTTGTCACGGAAACTTCACGGGCAGTAAATCACGCTCCAAAGCTAAAATATGGTTCGCAACCAATTGATGGAGGCTACCTAATTTTTTCTAGTGAAGAAATTAAAGAATTTTTAGATGACGAACCTACAGCAAAAAAGTTCTTTCGTCCTTTTATTGGTTCGTATGAATATATAAATGGAATTAGCCGTTCAGTTTTATATCTTGATGGAGCATCTCCGGCAAGTATTAAAAACAATCCGAATGTTACCAAACGACTTCGATTGGTTGCAGAATTTAGGAGAAATAGCAGACGTGCGGTAACCAGAGAACTTGCAAATTTTCCAACAAAATTCGCTTTTTCAACGATTCCAATTTTACCGTTCTTATGCGTCCCTGAAGTCAGTTCCGAACGCCGTGATTATGTCCCTATCGGATGGCTGAACCCGCCAACGATTCCCAGCAATCTCGTTCGCGTGCTGGAAAACGCCGATCTTTGGCATTTTGGAATACTCACTTCCCGAATGCACATGGCTTGGCTGCGCAACATCGGGGGCAAACTGAAAAGTGATTTTCGTTATTCCATCGGCATTGTCTATAATACCTTCCCTTGGCCAAATGCTTCCGAAGCCGCCAAGGCCAAAATCCACATTCTTGCGCAGTCCGTTCTGGACGCCAGAGCCGCACACGAAGGCGCAACGCTAGCAGACCTCTATGATCCCGATGTTATGCCTCCAGACCTTCGCAAAGCCCACCATGCCCTTGATGCGGCGGTTGACAAACTTTACCACCCCGCCCCATTCAATTCGGACCGTGAGCGCGTCGAGCATCTGTTCGGCCTTTACGAAAAACTGGTTGCCCCACTTACCGCAATAGCCGACACAAAACCAAAGCGAGCGAAAGCCAAGGCGAATTAAGCCGGTCCCAAAACCGAATTGCCCAAACTCTTGACCAGTGGCGCAAAGGCCTAGACCAAAGCATTTGTCGGCACGTTGCTGGCAGCGAAAAACAGGCACTCCAGCGACGCCCAAAAACAGGCCAGCAAAAAAAATTGTTGGTACATTTGTTGGTATATTTTGAATTGTAAAAAATAAATATAAACAATAACAATAGCTTGTTTGCCAAATTCGATTCCGGCCAGGGCACCAAATCATTATTTTTCGCGCCAAAATTTATGCGATTCTGCCAAGGCTTGGCAGATGCTGGCGTTGGCGGCCTGATAGGCTGGGCCCAATTCATCGGCCTAGAAACACGAAGCGATGCTTCTGGCCGCATTGTGTTTGCGCCTGAAATTTCCTAATATGTGCCGACGGGCGTGCAGCGCGCGCGTCATTATTTGGAGGATGTATTATGGGTATTGGCAAATTGCTGGGTGAAGTTGTGGGCGCAGTTGCCGCCGAAAAGGCCGTCGAGGCCGTGAACCCGGATGCTGGCTTTCTCGCCAAAACCGTCGCAGCGGTAGCCGGCTTTGAGGGCGTCAAGAAAGTGACCGAGAAGCTTCAGGAAAATTCAGACGAAAAAGCCGACGACAGCGCCGACGCCGCGACTGATTCCAACAGCTGAACTAAGGCGTCTTACATGCCCGGATGAGCCGTCCCGCAAGGATGGCTCATGACGGCCGCCCGTGACGCATCTCGCTCAAAATTGTAGCGTCAGGGCCACGGCTTTTTTCCACGCCGCGTATTTTTGTTGACGCGCCTGCGCGCCCATGACCGGCACGAAACGCTGCGCCAGCGCCCAATTATCCGCAAAGCCCTGCGCGTCGGGGTAAAGCCCGGCCTTCATGCCCGCCAGCCAGGCCGCACCCAACACGGTGGTCTCCGACACTTTGGGCCGATCCACCGCCGCGCCGATAATGTCCGCCAGAAACTGCATGGTCCAGTCGGATGCGCTCATGCCGCCATCCACCCGCAGCACATTGCCCCCGCCCGCCCGCGCCCAGTCAGCATTCATCGCTTCCAGTAAATCGCGGGTCTGAAAGCCGACGCTTTCCAGCGCCGCCCGCGCCATTTCCGCCGGCCCTGAATTGCGGTTGAGGCCAAATACCGCGCCCCGGCAATCCGGGTTCCAGTAGGGCGCACCAAGGCCGGTAAAGGCGGGCACCAGAACCACCGATTGCGTGGGGTCTGCCGCCTGCGCCAAGGCTTGGGTTTCGGGTGCCGCACCAATGATCTTGAGCCCGTCGCGCAGCCATTGCACAACGGCCCCCGCCATGAAGATCGAGCCTTCAAGCGCATAGGTTGGCTTGCCATCGAGTTGATAGGCAATGGTGGTCAACAGCCGGTGATTGGAGACCACCGGAGTGTCGCCGGTGTTGAGCAGGGCGAAGCAGCCCGTACCATAGGTCGATTTCATCATGCCCGGGGCAAAACAGGCCTGCCCGATGGTCGCGGCCTGCTGGTCACCGGCCACCCCCAAAATCCTGATTTCCTGCCCAAACCATTGCGCTTGCGTGCGCCCGAAATCGGCGGCGCAATCCTGGACTTGCGGCAGCATCTGCATGGGAATGTCGAGGAGGTTGCACATGGCCTCACTCCACGCGCCCTTGTGGATGTCATACAGCAAGGTGCGGGCGGCATTGGTGGCATCGGTCGCATGCACCGCTCCACCGGTCAATTTCCAGATCAGATAGGTATCCACCGTGCCAAACAGCAATTCGCCACGTGCCGCCCGCGCGCGCGCACCCGCGACATGGGTCAGCAGCCAATGCAGCTTGGTGCCGGAGAAATAGGGGTCAAGCAGCAGTCCGGTGGTGCTGCGCACCAACGCCTCGTGCCCGGCATCACGCAATTGCCGACAATATTCGGCCGTGCGCCGGTCTTGCCAGACAATGGCATTGTAAATGGGCTCGCCGCTCACCCGGTCCCAAACCAAAGTGGTTTCACGCTGGTTGGTAATACCAATGCCGGCAATCGACGCCGCGATAACGCCCGCCTGCGCCAACGCGTTCCGGCAAGTTGCGAGCGTGCTGGTCCACAGATCGTTCGGGTCATGCTCCACCCACCCCGATTCAGGATAATGCTGCGCAAATTCCTGCTGGGCTCGGGCGACAATGGACATGTGCGCATCAAACAAAAACGCGCGCGTGGAGGTCGTGCCTTGGTCAATGGCGAGAATATGGGTCACGCCATTCCCCTGCCGCCAGCATCACCTTCAAAAACATGCGGCCCATTCGCGGGCCCTGTTGGGGTTTTGATTGCCAAGCGTCATTCCTCCGTCCAGTTGAAAAGGAACAACAAATCAGCGGGATCTGTCAATCTGGATTTTGGTGGGCGTGACGGCTAAAACAGCCGCCCGCCATTGGGCACGCCTTGCGAGGGGCCAACCAGCACCACCTCACCCTGCGCGTCCGGAAAGCCCAGCGTCAGCACTTCCGACATGAACGGCCCGATCTGGCGGGGCGGAAAATTCACCACCGCCGCCACCTGCCGCCCCAACAGGGTTTCGGGGGCATAATGGCCGGTGATCTGCGCCGACGACTTTTTATGCCCGAGCGCGCCAAAATCGATCAGCAATTTATACGCCGGTTTGCGCGCCTGCGGAAATGGCTCGACGCCGATGATCGTGCCCACGCGAATATCGACGCTCATAAACTGGTCATAGCCAATTTGGGCCGACATGCTGTCAGAGGTCATACACCTTCACCTTCATCCACCGTGCGGCCAGCGTCGCGCCCAGGGCCGCGTTCACGCATCCGGGCCCCAAAATCCTGCCCGGCATTCATGATCGCGCGGGCCATCACGCCGAAAGGTGCCAGCAATTGCTCCACATCCTCGGCCCGGCCCACCAGTTTTTCGCCACGGGCCAGCATTTTGTCCATCGCTGCCATGGTCGCGCCAAGATCAGCGCTGTCGTCATGGAACCAGACGTTGAGAATGCGCGTCCAACCCAGCACAAGACCCTGCAATTTCAACAGGCCGCCCGGCCCATCCGCTTCAATCCCGGCAGCCTCGAGCATGAACCGCATGGAATTCATCGCCATCTGGTTCAGCGCCGCCGAAGCCAAAGGTTCGCGTCGCGCCCATTTGACCACGCCTTCCAGCGCCAGCTTCTCGGGTTCCATCGCATCAAGACGCCGCATCAAAATATCGAAAAGCCGATCTTTGGCAGGCTCATCGGCCAGGTCTGCTGCGCTTTGCCGCAGCACTTTCAGGTCAATCATGCGCGAATATGACGCCAAAATCGCGCCTTTCGAGGGGAAGCACTCGCGAAAATCCGCCAGCGACACGCCCGCCGTCTCGCAAATCTGGGTGATGGAAATGCGCTCAAACGCATATTCGGCCGCCAATTGCATCAAAGCCGATACAATTTTATCCCGTGGCATGCGGTTTTCCGGCGCTGCCGCATCGGGAGCCTTGGTTTCGGTTGCTTTAGGGTTACGGACCATGATCATCTCCTTGCCAGCCATTATGCAACAAATGGGGAGCCACGCAACGAAAGGAAAGCAGCAACGCACCAAAAACAAAGCTCCTCCTTGCACCTGTCGCGCTCCTGCTTTAACCAGAAGCCATGAAATTTTTGGATGAAGCTAAAATATATGTGCGCTCAGGCGACGGCGGTGCCGGTGCGGTATCGTTCCGGCGTGAGAAGTTTATCGAATTCGGCGGGCCTGATGGCGGCGACGGCGGCAAGGGGGGTGACGTCATCATCTCCTGCGTCCAGGGCCTCAACACGCTGATCGATTACCGTTTCCAGCAGCACTTCAAGGGCAAGACCGGAACGCATGGCATGGGCAAGAACCGCGCCGGTGCCAAGGGTGCCGATGCCATTTTGCAGGTGCCCGCAGGCACCCAGATCTATGATGAAGACGGCGAGACGTTGCTGGCCGACCTCACCCAGACAGGGCAGACCATCCGCATCGCAAGAGGCGGCAATGGCGGCTTTGGCAATACCCATTTCAAGACCTCCACCAATCAGGCCCCGCGCCGCGCCAATCCGGGGCAGGAGGGCGAGGAGCGCACCTTGTGGCTGCGCCTGAAGCTGATTGCCGATGCCGGGCTTGTCGGTCTGCCCAATGCCGGCAAATCGACGTTTCTGGCAGCTGTCTCCGCTGCCAAGCCGAAAATCGCTGATTATCCCTTCACGACGCTGCATCCCAATCTGGGCGTGGTGGCAGTGGACACCCGCGAATTCGTCCTCGCTGACATCCCCGGCCTCATCGAAGGGGCGCATGAGGGCCACGGACTGGGAGATCGCTTCCTCGGCCATATCGAGCGCTGCCGGGTAATCCTGCATCTGGTGGATGCCACCGGTGATCCGGCGGGCAAAGCCTATCGCACCATTCGCAACGAACTCGAAGCCTATGGCGGCGATCTTGTCGACAAGCCCGAGATTGTGGCGCTGTCGAAGGTGGACGCGGTGGATGCCGCCACCCTGAAGCTGCAAATGCAACGACTGAAGCGCGCTTGCGGCCGCACGCCGGTGAAACTGTCCTCGGCCAGCGGTGCCGAAGTGCGCAGCACGCTTCGCGCGCTGCTCACCATCATCGATGAAGCCAAAGCGCAGGAGCAATCCGAAAGCGCGCAGGAAAAAGACCAGGGTTGGCAGCCTTGACGCCGAAGCTCGATGCTTTCAATCGCATTGTCGTGAAAGTGGGTTCATCCTCGCTGGTGGACCATGCGGCGGGGCGCGTCAAAACCGCTTGGTTGCAGGCGCTGGTGGAGGATCTGGCCGCTTTGCACCGGCGCGGTGCCGATGTCATGGTGGTTTCTTCCGGTGCCATTGCGCTGGGCCGCAGCCTGCTCGGCCTGCCGCTCGGCACTTTGAAGCTGGAGGATTCGCAAGCCGCCGCCGCTGTCGGCCAAATCGAACTGGCGCGCATCTGGGCCAAGGTGCTGGGGAGCCATTCGATCAAGGCTGGCCAGATTCTGGTAACGCTTGGTGATACCGAAGAGCGCCGCCGCTACCTCAACGCCCGCGCGACCCTGGCAAGGCTTCTGGAAATGCGGGCCGTGCCGGTCATCAACGAGAATGACACCGTCGCCACTTCCGAAATCCGCTATGGCGACAATGATCGCCTTGCCGCCCGCGTCGCCACCATGGCCAGCGCCGATCTCTTGATTTTGCTGTCCGACATCACCGGTCTCTATACAGCCCCGCCGCAGAGCGACCCAAATGCCAAACTGCTGCCAGTCGTGGCCCGCATCAACGCGGAAATCGAGGCCATGGCGGGCGGCGCGACCTCCATCTATTCGCGCGGAGGTATGCGCACCAAGATCGAGGCGGCCAAGATCGCCACCGCGGGCGGTGCCCATATGGTGATTGCCGACGGGCGCGTGCTCAACCCGGTTGCGCGCATTGCCGCTGGCGAGCCCTGCACGTGGTTTCTGACCCCCTCCAATCCGGTAACCGCGCGCAAGAAATGGATTGCCGGATCATTGGAGCCGCGTGGCACCCTGCATATTGACGCCGGCGCGATGCGCGCCCTCCAGGCGGGCAAGAGCCTGCTACCAGCGGGCGTTACCCGCGTCGAAGGACAATTTTCGCGTGGCGATTGTGTGTTGATCCGCACCATCGACGGCAGCGAGATCGGGCGCGGCCTGATCGCTTATGACAGCGATGGTGCCAGCGCCCTTGCCGGCCGCCGCTCACAGGATATCGAGGCACTGCTGGGCGCCCCTGGCCGCGCCGAAATGATCCATCGCGACGATATGATATTCTCCGGCGAATAGGTGCCACCGCCTAAACTCCGGCGCGGGCCGCCACGCCCAGAATTTCCGCGATGACAGCTTCCGGGTCGCAATGGTGCGGCGAGTGCCCCATGGGGGCCAGAATGCGCAGCCTTGCACCGGCAATGGCCTTGGCGCTGGCGACAGAATGGATCGACGTATAGACTACCGCGTCCTGCTCACCGCTGACAATGGCGGTCGGCACCTTGATCTCCGCCTCGCGCGAAACTTGCGCGCAGATAAATTCATAAAGCCCCGCCATATCCTGCGCATTGGCGCGAAACGCCTTCGGCCGCAGCACCAGCGCCGCACCGGTGTTTGTGGCAAAGCCGGATGGCACCATGCAGGGCGCAAATACGTGGCGAATGGCCGAGTTGAGGCTCAAAAACCCCAACGGCAGCGTGAGCAATTGCGTGAAAACCGGGCCAATCCAAGGCGCGGCCGCCACATGGTAAAACCAGGCGATACCACCCGGCCACGGATGGGTAACCGGTGAGATCAGCACGAGGCCTTGGGTAAAATCGGGCTGATCCATGGCAAACTGACGCGCCGTCGCCCCGGCCAGCGAATGCCCCACGACAATGGCTTGGTCGAACCCCAGTTTGCCTATTCCTTCACGGATCATTTTGGCCTGCATCGCCGGGGACACATATCCGCTCGGGCGCGAACTCCAGCCCGACCCGGGCCGATCCACGGCGATCACCCGAAACCCCAGATCGGTGAGCCGCTGGCCCAGCGCCACCATCATATCGGCCTGATTGCCGCTGGCACCATGCAGCAGCAACACATTGGCCCGGCCGGGCGTCTCCCCGGCCACGACAATGTGCAACCTGCCACCGTCAACATCCACAAAGCTGCCCTGCGGCGGATAGGCCCTTGCCAGACGCCAGGCCATGAATTTTGTGAAGACAAACAGGCTACCCGTCACGGCCGCGATGACACCAAACCAAACAGACATGCATATTCCAGGACTTGTGGGAGAGCGGATGTGCAGTGAATACGGAAAAGACGCGGAAAAGGTTTCGGGCTAGATCGGCCGCCCCTCAACTTTCAAATCCAGCTTTTTCACTTTTTTCTGAATGTCGACCAAACTCGGATCAATCTTGAGAATGGCCCGAAACACCTGCAACGCGTCCTTGTCGAGGCCCCGCCCTTCCAGAATATAGGCCATGCCTGTCAAAGCCCCGACATGGCGCGGCTCAAGTTGCAGCACATGCGCAATATCGCTCATCGAGCCGTTATTATCTTTCTGGACGAACCGGAAGGTTGCCCGCTGGTTCCACGCTTCCGCCCAATCGGGATCAAGATCAATGATTCGGTCAAAAATCTGCTTGGCGACTTCGTCCTTGCCAGCATGGGCCGCCTGCCCGGCCCGAGCCATCAGCAAATCTGCCGTTGCTGAGCCAGATTGCATCAAAATACCATGGATTTCCGCCAGCAGGGCGTCACTCTCCGCCAGATTGGTGGCACTGGCCAATCGCGCATAGAGGCCGTCCAGTTTGGCCTTGCGCGAGACACCGGGAGCGGCCGGGGCAATCCTGGTAGCCGTGTCGGGCGCAGCTGTTACCGCAAACGCAGAAACCCCGGCCAATGCCGAGGCTGCAACCAAACTGATAAGAACGAGGGACTTTCCTGTCAGCACCTTCATAACTTCAAGATATGAAGGAGAGCGAAAAAGTCAAACGCACGACACTGAAAAATCAGCGTCAGCTTAGCCCTGGCGGGCTTTATAGCGCTTCTGGGTCTTGTTGATGATGTAAACCCGACCGCGACGGCGAACCAATTGGTTGTCGCGGTGACGCAAGCGCAAAGACTTCAGAGAATTACGAACTTTCATGACAATTTCCCGGATAATGGCCGGGTCACCCCGTGCAAATCTGGAGGTTCTATGCCTCATTCCAAGCCGAAGGGCAACAAGAATTTCGCGTTTAGCCGTCAACAAATCCGGATAAAAGCAATTCTTCGCCATCATAGCCATCAATGGGATACATCACCGGGCGAACGTGGAATCGCATTTCCGGCAACAGCGCCGCATCGGCCTGCGATTTAAGATAATCGCAAAGGCGCGCGGTCAATGCCAGCAGATTTTGCCGCTCGTGCAAGAGCGGGGCAAGCAGGGCATATTGCCCCGGCCCAACCCGCCCGATCACATCCGTCTTGCGGAAATGATTGGCGACGAGATTACCGATAACCTGCTCGAACTCGATGGTCTGCTTCACGCTCAACTTGCGTCCGCGCGAGCGCAACGAAAAAGCGATGATGCCGGCGCAGCGGCTGCGCACCAGTGATTCCTCGATCGCCCGATCGACACTTTGGAGAAAATCGAATTTCGAGCAAATGCCCGATCCGGGCAAATGCTGCTTGTGATCGTCAAAATCAGTCGCCGAACGCCGCTCGGGGGAACCATCGGCGCGGGTGAGTTGCGCACCAGCGGTGGTCAGTACCGACGGCTTGACCGCCATCTGCGGTTGGGCCGACTCACGATCGAAATCGGCATTGATCATATCCTCGACCTGATGCGAAATAATTTCCAGCGTGCGCAGCTTGTCGATATCAAAATCGCGCGCCCGGCGCGAGCAAATCGCAATTGTGCCAAACACATCATGCGCCGTCGATTTCAGCGGCACCCCGGCATAAAACCGCAAATGCTGCTCACCTTTGACGAACGGATTGTTCTCAAACCGCTTGTCGCGCATCAAATTGGTGACTACCAGCGACTGGCCGGAACGAATGGTGTGCAAGGAAATGGAATGCTTCGATTCCAGCGGTTGGATCGGCGCGCCGGAATGGGCGATCGTCACCACCATGTTTTTCGCGATCAAGCCTATATTGCAATCTTCCGTCTCATAGATCTGGGCGGTCGTGTTGCACAATTGTTCGAGGCTGCGCTTGTTTCGGCCGACGATTCTGTCCAAGACCTGCAAGGCGCCCGAGGTCGGGCTTTTTGCCTGCAAGGCACGCGGTAACAGGTTCATCGCTATCGCTCCATGGAAAGTTGATATATAAACTAATACTGGTAGTCCGACCTGATCATTTATTACGATTATTTATCAACAAACCATTTACGGCGCTATCTTCGATCAAGTTTTACTTGCAAGATCACTTATCAATGCAAAAATGAACCGTGAATGATTTAGACAAATTGTAACCGATTCACATTGTCCCGCATCATGGCCGCGATAGAAAATTCCGGTTTCAACAGACTGCAACCTGTTAACGCCTCAGAAAATCAATCATTTCCACCCCATTCGCGCTATTGAGCGTATGCAGCCCCTCAAACTGCCATTCGGGCTTGGGGGCGAGCCGCACCATCGCGGTTTGCAAGTAATCATCGGGGGTGAGCTGATCGACCCGCACCAGTTGCACGGCTCGCCCATAGCCGGTGCCGCAATCTTGCGCCACCCGCCACAGGACGCCATCCTCCACCCACATCTGTCCGGCTGGCCGCGCGCAGGAAGCGTCGATCAGCAACGGGTTTTGGGAATGAGCCTGCCACGGCCCCAAGAGATCGGGGGCATGGAAAACGCCCAATTGATCCCAACTCGACCCTTCCGGATCGACAATCGACGCAAAAATCCAGCATCGCCCCTGATACTCGATGAAAGTCGCGTCGCCCGCATGTATCTGGTCCACAAGCACCTTTTCCAATTGCCATTCATGCGGAAAATGGACGGCGCGGTAAAGCTCGATGGTGTGATTGGCCCCGGTTTCGGGAATCATGTAAATCTCACCATCACGCTGGAATACCTGCGGATAGGAAAGATGATAGGGCCGCTCCAGAACCTTCACCGGCTTGGACGCCCGCCCTTCAGCGTCAATCGTGAAAGCACTAATCACACCCATTTGCGTTGCGTAGGGATATTCCTCGCAAAACACATGCGTCAGCCCTTGATGCTGGAACAGGAATGGATCGGCAAAATAGCCTGAGCCATCATCGGCCAGGGTCTGATAGCCGGAAGCCGCCCATTGTTTGGCGCCCTTCACGTCGTCGCCCTGCACCTTTCGCCAGCCAACACGCCAATGACCATGCGGCTTGCCAAAGCGCTTGCGCACCTGCCGCGCCATCTTGATCGCCAAACGCTTGGTGACAAAATAGGCCATGGAAGGGCGCAATGGTGACGCCGGGGGAGCGTCGAGAATCGGGGCGAAGCCAGGTCGCAACCCGGCCCGGACCAGCTTTTGCACCATGGCAGCGGCCGCGACCGCCACATAAGTCATGGCTTTGCCAAGGATCTCGCGATCCTCAATGCCCGGTCGCGCGCATGAAAGGGCTTGCGCCTTTTGTCCTGCCACCTGCAATTGGAGGCTCAACACCAGCGGCACATGCGCGATCAAGGCCGCAAGCGCGCCCGCCTCGCCTTGCACCCCATTATAGGCAAGCGTGATCCGCTGTGCCGCGCCACACCCCTTGGTGCTCAAATCCAGAATGATGTCGCCATCCTGCCGGGGGGCGGCACTGGGCGAAAAATCGGCCAATGCACGTTGCGTCTGTGCCCCATAAAGCCGTCGCTCCACCCGCAATAACCGCTGGAAGCGCTTGAGCGCGGTCGCGCAACCCGCCACATCCACCGGATAAAATGAAATTTCATGTCCGTATTTGCGCAATTTCTCTGCCAGTTGGCCATGCCACACGCGGCCATGACCCGCATCATATGCAATTTGAATCTTCGTCAAATGACCATTCCATTCCGTCGGCGTTTACGCTGTTTTACGACATTGCCCCTATTGTGGCAGACAATAGTAAAAGGAATGCCGTCACTTGGGCTCCGCTGCTATGGTGCAGTGAGGCTACCTGGAATGGATAACGCGCTGATGAAGCAAGGCCCCAAGCGTAAGATATTGCTGTATGTGCCAAGCCTTTCAGGTGGTGGAGCGGAGCGTGTCAGCGCATTATTGACCAACGGTTTTACCGCCGTGGGCGATGAAGTGATCGTCGCCGTTGACTATCTGAATACCGATCATCCGCATATCTTTGACAAAAACGTCGCCATTCACGTTCTGGGTCGCGCCCATGGCAAATCCGTGATTGGCCTCGCGCGCCTGCTGCGCCGTGAAAAGCCGGATGTTGCCCATTCCGTGCTCTGTCTGGCCAATTTGAAGCTTACCCTGGCCGCCGCCCTCAACGGCCAGCTTTCGCGGGTCGTGATGAGCTATCACGGCTTTTTCTCCTCTGAACCGCAAAAGCTAAGCCGCATATCTTATTTGCTGACCCCGATTCTCACGCGGATCACTGGTGCCACGATTAGCGTGTCCGATGCCCTGCAACGCCACCTGCTGGACGAGCACCACGCCGCGCCACGCAAACTCACCCGCATCTACAACCCGGTTGAAATCCGGCTATGTCCGCAAGCGGAGAAAGACAACCCGCCGATGGTGCTGGCCTGCGGCCGGCTCACCGAGGAAAAAGACTTCTCCACATTGTTGCGGGCCTTTGCCCTGATCGAGTCCAAAGATGCGCAATTGACCATTCTGGGTGAAGGCAGCCTGCGCCCCGCACTGGAAGCGCAGATTGCGCAACTGGGGCTGGCCGGGCGCGTGCATATGCCCGGCTATGTCACCGATCCGGCGCGCTATTATGGCCGGGCCAGTTGCCTTGTCATTTCCTCGCTGCGCGAAACCTTCAGTCTGGTTCTGGTGGAAGCTTTGGCGCATGGATTACCGGTCATTTCCACCCGCTGCGGGGGCCCCGAAGAGATTCTGGCCGACAGCCGCACGGGAATGCTGGTGCCCTGCAATGACCCGACCACGCTCGCTGCCGCCATCCAAAAAGCACTCGCCACGCCTTGGGATGCAGGCCCCGGCATTGCCCGGGCCGGTGATTTCACCACGCAGGTTGCGGTAGCCGAATATGGCCGCGTTTTTGACCAGATAATCGCGCGCCAGCGATCAAGGCCGCGCGGCGCTCCCGTGACCGGGGGTAGCGCCATCCCCAAAAGCCGCAGTTAAACCCAGCCGGTCAGGCCCCTGCAATTGTCTGTGGCACGCAAACAATCGCCCCATCTGGTTCTCGATGGAATAGGGCGATACAAGCTGGTGGACTTTCTCCGGCTCGATCCGCCCGGCAGCAATATCGGCCCAGAGCGCGACAAAGCCATCCACCAATTGCGTCTCGCAGGATTCAACTGGCTCGCTGCGTTCGATCAAATGCCCGCTCACCCCCGCCACGATCAGCGGATCGTATTGCGGCAGGCGGATTGCAACGAACGGACGCCCGGCGCTCAGGGTTTCAAGCAGATAGCACGGCATTCCCTCAAAGAACGAGGTGAGAATCCCGGCGTGACAGCGCGCAGCCAATGCCGCGACCGCATCCGAACTCAAAAATCCGTGGCGGATGGTGTAGCCTTCAAGTGCGGCAAATTCGATGAAGCGATGCGGGTCGGACGTGCCCGCATAGTGAAATTCGAAGCGCCCTTCGAGCCGCTCCGCCAGCTTGGTCAACACCCGGAACATCAGCGGCGGGTCCTTGAACGTGTCCAGCCGCCCGGCAAACATCACCCGGAACACACCATCCTCGATCTGGAAGGGGTGGGGTGCAAATTGCTGCATGTCGACCGACACGCTCATCACCTCCGCCTTGCGCGCGGCCTTGGGATAGAGCTGCTGCATGCGTTTGACGATATTGCCATTGACGCAGAATATATGATTGGCGAGGCGCAGCGCAATCGCCTCATTGAGCCGATGCACGAACCATAATCTCTTGATCAGGCTATCCATTTTCTGATCTTTGGCACCCTCGCCATGCACCATCTGCACCGATTTCAGCCCCAGCAATTTGGGTAAAATTGTAAATTCAAACCGCTGCAGGTCGCCCGAGGCCCGCTTGCCGGCCAAGGCGCGCCGCATCATGAAAATGGAGCGCAAGGCCCCCACCGCAAACCGAAACGTGGTGGAACCGAGCAGCGTTTTTCCAGCCAGATTGATCTCGTCCGGGCCGATATGCACCACTGGCAGAAAGCTGATTTTGCGCCCGCCAATGGTGAGTTCCGTAATCTGGCCAGGCGTGCAATCGCCTAATTCGTCAACGCCCACAAACAAAATGGCGAAATCCTCAGGGTGGCGCGCCAGAATCATCCGCACATGGGTTTCAATGCCGCCAAGCTTGCCACCGCGCGGATCCATTGGGTGCATAAGGCAAAGGTGATAAAGCGGTGCCGCCACGCTGGCCATTCAATGCTCCGGAATTTTGGGGGCGTCGCCGGGGGTAACTGCCAGTTCACTGAGCAGCACGGCGCAGCGCAGATAGCGCATGAACATGCGGCGCGGATTGCTTGCCAGCCGGTAGGCCCATTCAAAGCCCCATTTTTGCAACACAAAGGGCGCGCGCTTTTGTCCGCCCGCGATAAAATCGAGCGCCGCGCCAATGCAGAAATAGCCAATGCCCGGATGCTGCTGCACCCATTGGTCCGCCAATAGCTCCTGCTTGGGTGCGCCCAGCGCGATCAGGCACAGGCCAGCCCCGGAAGCCGCCATTTTTTCGCCTGCGGCACGCGCACCCTGTGACACCGGCTCAAAGCCAAATTGCGGTGCTTCCAGCCCCGAAATTTCAAGGCCCGGATAGCGCCGCTTCAAGGTTTCCGCGGCGCAGATCAAATTCTCTCGGGTCGAACCGAAGAAATACAGAGAAACACCAAGCTCCACGGCAAGTTCGCAGAGCGGGCCAATCAAATCGGCGCCCGTGGCACGGCGGATGAATATGCCGCGCCGACGCGCCAGAGCCACCAGGGGCAGGCCGTCTGCGGTCACCAATTGCGCACGTTGGTAGGCCGCGCGAAACGCCGGGTCCGCCCGCCGCTTGACCAGATGATCAAGGTTCAGGGTAAACAGGTTGAAGCCGCGCTTTGCCTCCAGATGCCGCCGCACCTGCGCCATCAGCATGGCCATGTCGGCGATATTGATGCTTTGGCCGTCAATTGAATAGATCGGTGCCGGCTCGGCAAAATCGGCAGCTCCCAACGCGCCGGCATGTGCCGGTTCGTCGGTGGGGACAGGCATGTCGTTGGCGTTATTCACTTCGCACCTGCTGGTTGAATGGCCCGCAGCAGCCGTTTCGACACCAGGTGCCAGGCCTCAGCAAATGGATGGGGATAGAGCAGCCCCATCCACAAAGCGTAGACCAGTGCGCCGACCGCAATTTCCGCCGTCAGCTTCACGCTGAGATGGCCGCTCCAATGGTTCCAGATGCCATGGGCCAGCGCCAAAGCCATCAACGCGGATGCGCCCAGAATGCGCGCCGCATGCGCAAACGGAAACCGCAACCCGAACATCCGGTATGCCAATCCAAAACTGAGCACGGCACCAATGCCCGAACCAACGAGACACCCCAGTGTCGCCCCGGTTAGGCCGCCGGCATAAAGCCCGATGCCGCAAAACGCCACAACCAGAACCGCCTCGGTCAAATTGATATAGGCGACATATTGCGTGCGCTCGAACAGCAGAAATACCTGATCGGCAAAGTGAATCCGGATATTGCGCACCGCGCCTGCCACCGCTGCCAGCGGCAGGACGACCAGCGTCGTCGCCCGGAACGGTTCGGCGATCAACAATTGCGTGGCGTCCTTTGACAGCATAATGATGCCAAAGGTCGCGGGCACCACAAACACCAGGAGCAAGGCACCATTGCTGACCAGTTGCGCTAGCCCATCCGCTTTCACGCCATTTTGCAGCCGCTTCACCGCCAGCGGAAAGGCCGCCGCCGTCACCAGCATCGCCATGACCGAAGCCAGTCTTTGCCCCAGCCCCCAGCCAACCGCGATCAACCCGACTTCCTCGGTGCCACGCGCCGCCTCGACGATCACCCTGATGCCGTTGAGGCTCACCCAGCCGATGACGCCTGCTGCCACCAATGGCAGGCCAAAAAGCAGCGACTGACGCAATTGCGGCCATTGCGCAAATGGCAGCGCGAGCGGGATTTGCAATTGATACCAAAGCCAGGCAAGGCCCAGCACCTGCGCAGCGGCCAGACCCGCCAGCGCTGCCTCCGCGCTTGGAGACAGCGTCGAAACAATCAGAAACGCGAAGCCAAACCCAACCACGGAACCAAAGGTCTGCCCAAAGGTATAGGCACCGATTTTGCCCACCGCCCGCGCCCGCTCGATCAGATGGTGCGAAATGGTTCGCGAGATGAAAAACACCAGCGTAAAGCCAAACAGCGCCGGGCTCAGCTTCTGCCCGATGGCGAGAATGGCAAAGGTGACAATGCCGGTTTGCAGCAAGGCTGCCACCAGAAGCACCAGATTCTCGTTTTGCTGGAAGCGCAGCAGCGCGGCATCCTCCTTCAACGTGCCGAGAAACCGGACCGTGAACTGCGACCACCAGAGCAGGCAAATCGTATAGGCCAAATCTTGCGACGCCACCAAAAACGTCAAAACGCCATATTGGGCGGGCGGCAACCAATGCGTCCACACCACCGCAGCAATGAACTGCGACAAAGGGCCGATCAACTGCGCAGGCAAATAGAGCAATGTCTGGCGAATCAGCATTTGGACATTGCCTCCGCCTGGCCCATGGTTGCCCCGCAAAGCCGGTTGAGTAATTGCATCACTTGCGCGTGGTCTGCAGCTGCCAACCCGTTCCAGCGTCGCAGATTGTCCCGCGCCGCCTGCTCCGCCTCTGCCCGCCAATCCGGATGCAAAGCCAATCGGCCAATGATCTGCGCCGCGGCGACCGGGTTTTCGGGGTCAATAAACACCCCCGACTCGCCCAGAACCTCACGAAACACCGGCTTATCCGGCGCAATCACCGCAAGACCGCCATATTGCGCTTCCAATAAAGGTAATCCCAGCCCCTCGTCATGGGCGGTGGACAAAAGCGCATCGGCGTCTTGCAAAATTTCGCGCACCCGCTCCAGCGGCTGATACCCGTGCAAAACAACCCCCGGCGCCCGCGCCAGCGCGTCCATATCGACACCCCAACCGGGGCGCCCGACAATTTCAAGTTGCGCCTCGGGGAACCCGCCCATGCGCAGCGCCTCCACAATCGCCACCGCCGCAAACAGGTTCTTGCGTGGCTCAACCGTGCCCAGCGCGACAAGGCGGGGCTTGGGTGTGCCGCTGGCGCTGGAACGGGGCCCAGCCCGCAAACCGAAAATGTCGCGCACCTTCGGTCGATACAGAATGATCTGCGCATCTGGCCGACAATATGTGGCCAATTCCTGCGCCGTGCTTTGCGAATTCACCAAAAAACGGGGCAAATGCCGCACCGCCAGGCCAAACGGGCCGCGCATCAGCCACCGCGCCCGAAAATTCAAATCCTGCTTGCGGGTCAGCAAAAACAGGTCATGAATATAGGGCAGCACCCGTGGCCCAAGCCATGTGGCCAACGGCGAGGGCGGAAAGCCGGGGCATATCAGCACCGAACCGGCATTGGCAAACGTCAGAAAGGGCAGTTTCAGCATTTGCGCCAGCAGCATACCCACCCGCGTTTTCGCAGGGATCGGCACAACTTCCAGCGGCGCCAGCGCATTTTGTGAAAAAAGCTCAAGCGTAATCCGCTCAAGCCCGGTCACATGGCGTCCGCAATGGGTCTGATCGATGAATACCTTTGCCTGTTTTACCAAAATTCACGATCCAGTTGATTTTCCAACCCCTGTATAAGGCAATCTGGTTGAAGCTTTATGAGCAGGCCGCAAGAAAATCATCATCAGCGCACAGACCATGCCAAATTCAACCGTCTTGGCGCCAAGGCTCACCGATGTCGAAGCCACGATGAAGAAAAACAAAAGGACGGCAACGGAGCCGCGCTGCGTGAAAGCCAGCACATCCGCGCAAAAGGCAAAAAGCCCGGTAAAGAATACCAGACTGACCAAAATGCCATAGGTGATGAAAAACCCGAGCCAGAGGCTCTCGAGGCCGTAAACAATGCCGCCCTTCACTTCCAGAATATGCACGAAATTCTGGTCGGGGCCGAGCAGCAAATCGCTCATCGGAATGACCGAAAACATGTGCAGGAGAATGAGCCGGGCTTCGGCGCTGCCATTATCATTGACGAAACGCAGGAGAAAGCGATCCAGCAGCCCCTTTTCCAGCGCCAGGGCCACAGCCGCCAGCAGCAAAGGCACCAATAAAACCCCAAGGCCAAACGCGCCAATGTTGAGGCGTTGGGTGCCGCGCAGCACCGGCAGGGCCTGCCGCGCCAGCCCGTAAATCAGGAACGGAGCCAGAAGCACGAATGCCGAGCGCCCGCCAAAAGCAACCATCGCCACCAATTGCAGCCCCATCGCCAGGGCCCGCATCGGTTTGGGCAGGTCGCTGCCACCCCCCATGGCCAGCGCGATGATATAGCAGCCAGCCAGCATGGCATTGAGCAGCGGGTGTCCAAAAAGCGCCGTGGAGCGCCAATCGTGCTCGACCACAAACGTACCAGCCACAAACGGCACCAGCCGAAAGCCGGTCGCATATTCGAAAATGGCAAGCGTCGCATTGGCTGCAAACAACAGGTGCAGCATGATCGCAAGATCCGCTTTCAGGGGTGCCGACGCATCGCGCAGCAGGGTCACCAGCACCACCGGCATCAAAAACGTGTCAATCAACGGGGTGAATGGCAGCTTTTGCACCAGCACAGCCTGCGCCAACAGCACAGTCCAGGCGATCAGAAACAGGAATGTGCCGGGCTGTCGGCCCAAAATCTTGTCCAACACGCCAATCGGATTACCGCTGCCGATCAATTTGAGCACGAAAGCCGCAAATATCAGCCAGCTTCCGGGGTGCAATTTACCAATAAAATTCCCGCCAGCTGCCTCGTAATCAATGCCAAAATGATAGAGCGTCATCGACGACACGAGAAAGAACAATCCGAGCCCGGCCACAAGCAAGCCCGCGATCAGGGTGCGCCCGGCCCGCTCCAGCACGGCCCGCCGCGCAGCAGCTTCTTCAAACGGCCTGTCGGAGAATGTATGGGCGCTCATCCCATCTGCCCTCTCATGCCGCCATGTTTTGCGATGCGTCCAGCATCCACAAGCCACCAAATTTCTCGGGCGAAACATCCAATTGCCGCAAGGCATCCGATATTTCAGCAGCATCCGGTTGGGGCGCACGGGCTTCCAGGACGACCCGGGCCGCATTTTGGGCAAGCTCCGGCAGTTCGGCATTTTCGCCGATCAACCCACCCAGCAAGATCACGACATCGAAATGCCCGGCGATTTGCGGCACGATCCTGAGATCCAGTTGCCGGCGCATTCGCCGAACCAGCATTTCCTCATGCGCCACCACCGGCACAACCTGGATTTTCGGGTTGCCAAGCAGCGGAAAGCTTGGCCGCGCCGTCGAACCCATCTGGATCAATTGCCCCGCAGCGCGGTCTAGCTGGCTGAACAAATCGCTGATTTCCGGGTCCGCCTGCAAGACCAATACCCGTGACCGTGACCGCGTTGCCGCCATCGCAAGGGCAATGCCGGCGGCCTCACCGCGCGAATCGAAAGCCTCGCCACCGCCCAACCCCGCCACCAGCAGAGTCAGCGGCGATGGGCTGCCAATGAGTTCGGCGGCTTCGAGATCGCAATCTTCCAGCAAAGCGGCGTAAAACCGGTCCTTGTCTTGCGGCAAGGCGGACCAGGTTGCAGCGGGTGGGCCAACTTTGGCCTTGCCAGCGGGCCGACGGATTGACACCGGCTTTTCCAGGCTGGGACTTTGGTCTTGCGCCTGTGCGGCAATGCCGGTTCCACTGCGTCCAGAGCCAAAGCCACGGCCCCGGGCAGGGTTGTGAGCTTGCGTGCCACTGGCTTTGAAGTATTCATAAAACAGCACCAACGACACCCCGCTGAACAGCCCGATGAGGCCCGACAATCCCAATATCAGGGTCTTGCGCGGGGCGGTGGCGAAGGTTGGCGGCACGGCGGGGGTTATCACCCGGGCAAATTGCGCCGAGCTCGATTCATCCGTAATGGAATCGCGCGCCCGCAGAAATTTCTCATAGACGGCGCGCTTGGCATCGACATCGTTCTTCAGCGTCGCCAGTTCAATGGCCGCGCCCGAAGTTTGGTCGCTGGCCTTCTTCAATGCCCCAAGCTGGCGCGCAACTTCCGCCTGATTGGCAACCGCCACCTGATAATCGCTGGCGGCATTGGCGGCGATGCGACGCAATTCCTGCGCGATCAACCCGTTGATGGCACGCAATTGGTTGCGTGTTTCCACCAATGCGGGGTTGCGGTCGCCCAATGTTGTGGCATAGGTGGCCTCCTGGCGGGTGACATCCGCATATTGCGCACGCAATTTATCAATCAGCGGCGATTTGATGGCGGCGCTGGTGGCATCCACCGAGCGCCCGCTTTTCAGGGCGGTGCGCACCGCATCATAACGCGCCTTGGCCTCACTGGTAGCCGCCCGCGCCTTGGAGAGCAGCGTCGAGCTATCGGACAAATCCAGCTCATTCACCTTTTTGCCATTGGCGTCATAAATCTGGTGCGCCTCGCGATAGGCCTGATAACGCGTTTCGGCTTGCGTCAACTGACTTTGCAGGGACTGCAAATGCTGGGTCAAGGCGGCACTGTCGTTTTGTGCCAATTGATCATGCGCGGCGCTGCGATCCGCAATATAGGCGCTGGCCACTGCATTGGCGAGCCGCGCCGCCTTTTCCGGTTGGCTCGCCGCCACTTCGACATCCATCACATAAGTATGTTCGGAGCGGTTGACCGTCACCGCTTTTTCGAGCGCCAGCAGTGCCACGCCGGCCTTGTCACTCGCGTCATGGGCGGGCGGGCTCGGCAGCAATATCCGGGTAATCATGCCAAACAGGCCCGGACGCTGCCCGACGAATTCTGGGTCGGAATCGAGCTTTTCAGCAATGACCACCCGCTTGAGCACGGTTTCAGAGGTCAGCAAACGCGCCTGGCTGTCCACCAGCCCGGTATCGGCCGCCACAATCGGGTAGGTCGCCATATCCGCCCCCAGCGGCGGGCGCGGCGAGGCATCAATCAATATGGAAGTAGTGGCGACATAACGGCTGGGCGTCAGCGCGACATAAATGGCACCCACCAGCAAGGCCAGACCGGTAACCAGGCCAATCCAGGCCACATTCTGCCAGATCATGGCAATCAGTTCGCGCAGGCTTGCTTCGCCCGGCACATGGCCTGCGTCATCCGACGGTTCACGCAATTGTTCATGCAAATTTTCGACAGACATTTCGCGCCTTGCTACTGGCATGGCCATCCGCGTTACCGCGCCGTCCATGCAAATGCTTTGCGCCATTTATTAACCAAAACTCCTAACCAATCATTTACCCATTTGGCATTTTGCGCATTTCGTGACGCGGCAAGGCACGCTGCACCCAACGCCAGATACGGGGATTAAATAGCTATTTTTCGATCTTTCCGCGCTCAGGTGAGCGCGGGCTTTTCGGCCAGAATCTGGTCCATGCTGCGCGCCGGCTCGGCGCATCCGGCTGTGCCCACAACGCGCGCTGGCACCCCCGCGACCGTCGTATTGGGCGGCACTGCAGACAGCACCACCGAACCGGCGGCAATGCGGGCGCAATGGCCAATTTCGATATTGCCCAGAATTTTCGCCCCCGCCCCAATCAACACGCCATGGCGAATCTTTGGGTGGCGGTCGCCGGTCTCCTTGCCGGTGCCGCCCAACGTCACATCTTGCAAGATGGAGACGTCGTCCTCAATCACCGTGGTTTGTCCAACGACAATGCCAGTCGCGTGGTCCATAAATATGCCCTTGCCGATCCGCGCACCCGGATTGATGTCGCATTGAAAAATTTCGGACGCCCGGCTTTGCAGGTAAAGCGCAAAATCCCGCCGCCCCGCTTTCAGCATGATATGCGCAAGACGATAGGTTTCGATGGCATGAAACCCCTTGAAATACAGCAAAGGCTCAACCAAACGACTGCAGGCCGGATCACGGTCGATCACGGCAGTCAAATCGGCGCGAAACGCGACGCCAAGGCCCGGATCCCGCGCAATCGCCTCCATATAGGCATGGGCAATCAGCTCCCCCGGCAGTTCGGTATGGTGCAGGCGGGCCGCCAGACGGTGCACCACGGCATGTTCGAGCGTGGGATGATGCAGGATATTGGCCAGCATGAAGCCCGAAAGCTCTGGCTCCCGGCGCAGCATTTCTTCCGCCTCGACCCGCATCCGAGCAAACAGGGGGTCCGGAACCGCCATTTCGACAACATTGCTGGATTTCAAGGATATTGGCATTTCCCGTTCTCCCGTTTGTGCTTTTCTATCATGAATTGATGACTAAGGTGCGTCCAAAAATTCCAGCACACCCGCCTTAAAGGTTTTGTCCCCTACAGCTAGATTGTGATCGCGCCCCGGAATGTCCAGAGCCTGCCCAAATGGAAGCAGGGCCACCAGCGCGCGGCCATCGCCGGCAATCGGGTCTTTGGTGCCGATCGCCACCAGCGTTCTGGCCCTGATTCGCGCCAATTCCTCAACGCTGACCACCTGACGCGAGCCGCGAATGCACGCCGCCAATGCGCGCCTGTCGCTGCCGGTGCGCTCCGCAAACACCCGGAACATGCGCTCGACCGGGTCCTGCAAGGTCGATGCATCCGCCGCTTCCATCGCATCCGCCAGGTTTTGCGGCAGCCCGTCACCATCCACGAGGCGGTAACCAAGCCCACCCAAAACCAGCCGCCGCACCAGATCAGGTGCCGCCAGCGTCAACAGGGCGGATATCCGCGCACCCATCGAATAGCCGATTACATCGACTTGCGAAATATGCAGATGTTGCATCAGGTTGCGGGCATCGCGCGCCATGCGCGAGGTGGTGTAGGCCTCAACATCGTAGAGCTTCTCGCTTTCACCGTGGCCGCGATTGTCGAGGGCAATCACGCGTCGGCCGTGCTCACGCAAAAACGACACCCAACCGGTCTGCACCCAGTTGATTTTGTGATTCGAGGCAAAGCCATGGATCAGCAGCACCGGCGGGCCTATTGGCTCCCCTTCGGCGGGCAGATCAACAAACCCGATATGAACGCCATCGGAATCAAAAAAATTCATCACCCGTTCCCTTGTTCCGCGAAGTTCGGTCGCAGTTGGATTGCGCTTTGCATCTACACAAAGCCGAACGATTTCGCTATAGGTGAACAATCGGATCCGGGCTTGATTTGCTTGCCCCGTTTCCTTCACGGAGCATGAATCAAAATGGCTACAGGCACCACACCCCATTTTCACAACCAGCCAGGCCTGGCGCAGGTGCGGGTCGGTGCCCACGAATTTATGTGCATTGGCGCGCTGCCGCCCTTCGACCATCCGCACATATTCATCGACATGGGCGCGGGTCATGACGCCATTTGCCCCTATTGCTCCACCCATTTTGTCTATGACAAAAGCCTCGGCGACCATGCCTCCCCCAAGGAATGTGAAGTTCCCGAAGCAGCGCTTGTCTGAGCCGTGACGCGCATTGCCATATCAGGCGGCGGAATTGGCGGGCTCACCGCAGCGCTGGCCCTTGCCGATATTGGTTGCGAAGTCGATGTTTTTGAGCAAAGCGACGCGTTCAGCGAAGTAGGCGCGGGCATCCAACTGGCCCCCAACGCCTGCCGGGTGTTGCACGAGTTGAATGTGCTGCCACTTCTGGCCGGATTGGCGATAGAGCCGACCGCACTCGAAATACTGGACGGACATTCCCGCAAGCAATTGGCGCAAATGCCTTTGGGCGCGATCGCGGAAAAGCGCTGGGGCGCACCGACACTAGTGGTGCACCGCGCAGATCTGCAGCAGGCATTGCTGCAAGCGGCAGCCACCCGCAAGGGCGTGCGGGTTCACACGGGCGCAACCATTGCCGATCCGATCATCCAGACAGATCGCATCACCCTTGAAACCCCGAGCATCGGCTCAATGGATTTTGACGCCCTGATTGGTGCCGAAGGCTTGAATTCTGCGCTGCGCAGCAAACTGTTTGCGGCACCCAAGCCGGAGTTCTCGCATCGCATAGCCTGGCGTAACGTGGTTCCGGTTGAAATGGTCCCGGCATTCGCCAAGGCCAACAAAACCAGCCTCTGGCTCGGATCGCATGCGCATCTGGTGCATTACCCGGTGCGAGGCGGCACATTGGTCAATGTCGTCGCCATCACGGTCTGGCATGGAGATGCCAGCGATGTCACCGGCAGCAATTTCTGGGACCAGCAAATCGCCATCGACAATTTGTATCAGCACTTTGGCTTCTGGCATGAAGACGCGCTTTCGCTTTTATCTTCCGATGACAATTGGCGTTGCTGGCCCTTGATGGACAGCGCACCCAATTTTCAGTGGAACATGGGCCGGGTCGCATTGCTGGGCGATGCGGCGCACCCAACGCTGCCATTCATGGCCCAAGGCTCGGCGCAGGCCATTGAGGATGCGGCTGCCCTCGCCTGCCTCATAGCGGCGCAACGCACCGACATTCCTGCCGCGCTTGCCCGCTACAGCCAGTTGCGTGCACCGCGCGCCGCCCGCGTTCAGGCCCTTTCGCGCCAGCAGGGCCAGATTTACCACCTCAGCGGTATCGCCGCCTTTGCCCGCAATAGCGTCATGCGAATGATGAGCCCCGAGCACCTCGCCGCGCGCACCGACTGGATTTATGGACATGACGCTACAAAATGCTAGAAGGGCCCGGTAGCAGACGGACGCGGACGTGGCGAAACTGGTAGACGCAGCAGACTTAAAATCTGTTTCTTGTACAAGAGTGCGGGTTCGACTCCCGCCGCCCGCACCACTATTCACGGAAAACCAATGACCGACCCGGCTCACTTGAACGAAATCATTACTGGCACCGCCAAGCCTCTTTCACGCAAGCTCGTCGAAATTTTTCGCGATGCCGCGCGTGACCCATCGGTCGCGAAGGATGATTATATGCAGCGCTTAAAAAATGAAATGGAAGCGGCTCTGCAAGAAGGACAGCCGAATGCGGTTAGTGAATCTAACAGTCCGTAATTTTCGTGGGTTCGGAAACACGGCAGAGACGATCTCGCTCGACGGTGACGTGTTGCTTTTCTACGGGCCGAACGGCTTCGGCAAAACCAGCCTTGCCGAAGCTATCGAGTGGTTGTTTTACGGCATTACCAAGCGGCGACAGCAGGGCGAAAGCTATAGCCGGAGCGAATACGCCAATAGCTTTGCCAATGTTCACGGTGGTTCGCCAACCGAAGTGTCGGCCACAGTTGATTGGGGTGGAAGGCACATCGTTTTGTCTCGGCGTCTAACCCAAGCGGAGGCGTCTGAAACATTTGTGGACGGAACGCGGATTTCGTTTTCGTCGATCAACCTCAATCCCATTGAGGCTGTTTATCCCGTCATAGCGCAGCATGGGTTGCAAACCTTCGTACATTCCAAGCCCAAGGATCGCCGTGATGCGATCTGCGCTGCACTAGGACTCGACGAATTGACTACGTTGAAGAATGCGCTCGATAGCGCGCGCTCCTCATTTCAACGCACACCGCCTCGTTCCGTTAGTGATGCGCGTCAGGAATTGGTCGCGAACGCGCGCACACTTTCCCAAATCACCGAAACGCAAGAACTTGCGCGTCGTTGGCTTTCGACAACACTTCAGCTGCGCATCGATATCGATAGACAGGCGCTGCTTGGCGCAGCTCGCACCTTGACGGGAGCAGCATGCACGAACTCAGATGATGCGCTTGCAAGCCTCCGGGAACGTCGGCAACTCGCTAGCCGATCCGTATTTGACGCCGACAAGATTAAGCCGAACCATAGCACGCTGCCAGCAATCAAAACAGAATTTGAAGCGGTAAAAGTTAGGCTTACTGATGTTGAGAGAGCAATAGCGGCGGTCGTCGCATCAATGGCATCAGCCTATAAATCCGCATTCTTAGAATTGTGGAAGAAGGGACTGGAACTTTCTCCATCGGGTGATGAATGCCCGATGTGTGAGGAAAATACATTAAACTCAACCAAGCGAACAGAACTTGAAAAAAGATTGGCTGATAGCGCAGATCGTATCGCTAAGAACGAGGCGTTAACGACCGCCGTCATTGCCGCGAAGGCTAGGATTGCAAGTCTTACGTCTCACATTGGTGAATTCGGCGTTGGCGAACTTACAACTGACGATGTTGAACAGCTTCGCAAACTTTTCGCCATCGACTTACAACCGCTCGACTCGTTTCTGCCAGAACTGGAGGCGTTTAGAACCGCAAGAATTGACGTGCTACAAAAGCTAAAAGTCGCGGAAGCATTCTTGAATAGCTGCGCTGCCCAGCTTGAGGCACCAGATGCGATGCCGCTGGTTGTCGAACAGGCAGCGCGCATCAAGGATGCGCTAACAAGTGTTGCGGAACCGAGTGTCCAAGCGTTGCACGCCTACTCCGAACATTGGTGCACGTTCGAGCCACGTTTTTCGGCGCTCATTTCGTCTGACGAATTTGTCGCTCGCATCGATGCGGTAGGTAAAACCCTGCGCGCGGAACCGATGATGCGCGTGCTGGATCGGTACGACAAAGTATTGGAGGAAACCCAAGAACTCATTCGGTCGGTTGAAGCGGAAATGCAGCGGCGACAAGCATCTTTGCTTTCCACGCGCGGTGCCGAGGTCAAGGGCCTCTACGACAGGCTCAACCGAGGCGCTGACGTTGTGTTTGAGAGTATGGAGCCGGGAACGGATTCCATGAAGCTGAATGCAAAAAGCTTTGGCACGCGCATGTCTGCGGCTGCTAATTTAAGCGAGTGCCAGTTGAATTGCCTTGGCCTAGCCATGTGGCTAATGAGAGCGACAACCCCATCTTCGCCTTTTGGCTTCGTGTTGCTGGACGACCCAGTCCAATCAATGGACGACGATCACACCGAGGCGTTCATTTCCGACATCGTTCCGCACCTTCTGGACGATCACGGTAAACAAGTAATCGTTTTGTCGCACGTCAAACGGATTACGGAGCGTTTGCGCGAACTGAATCCAGCGCGCAGGCTCAAGGTATTCCACTACGACAGCTATGCGCGCGGCGGTCCTGCTATCACAGAGCAGATCGCATTGCAGAAGCTCCTGACGGAAATTAGGGGCGCGGCGCGGGGTAATGAGGAGAACCGGGCATACAGCGTTGATCGCATCCGCATCTTGTCCGAGCGCCTCATCCGTGAGCTGCACTTACAAGTAATGGGCGTACCGGCGCCGTCACCACAATATGATCGCGCAACGGCAAAAGAGCTTCTCCCATTGTTTCAGTCGATCACCGGAACTACGCCGCAGGAACACGTCAGCTTACGCGATACAATTTCATTTTCCGATCCAGCACATCACACGGAAGTTGGCTACTCGGTGCCAGTGCTTTCAAACATCCAGCCTCATATCGACAGACTTGAAACCATATTGAGAAAATACCGCTTGATCTCGTGAGGAAAACTGCAACCGCGTGGTGTGCTTAAGTCAGGGCACCAGGTCTCGTCGCGCAAGAATACTGCGAATGTTGTGTAAATTGGTTCGTGTATATTGCTGGGCCAAGGAGTCTTCGGGATAATTTGGCCACGCATTTGTAATTTGAGCGGCTTGGTTCCGGCCGCTCAAATGGTTCACCTCAATCTCCCAGCCCCGCCGCTAATGTCCCACCTGCCCCTGTTTGGAGCCATAGCCGGGAATGAAGCAGCGGCAGTGCCCGCCAATCATGGCCGGTGTCGACATGTCGCAATTGCCGTGCTCGGTAATACAAACATCGCCATAGCTTGGCGATTTGCGGGCGCTTTGCGGCCCATCTGCCTTGCGCTCCGGCGCATGGTTGCCGGCTTGAACGTCCAGATCAGCGACGCGAAAAAGACCCCTCGGGTTTACCTGCGGTAGCACAATCCATATCCACACGCTCAAGATCAACACAAGATGATTGGGCTGCATAGTCCAGTCTCCTCATTGGGAAAATTTATGTGAATGGAACCGCATGAAAGGCAGCCAGTCTGGTGAGGGACAAGCACAAAATGCAGGCCATTCGCTTCAATAATTGCAGATTCCATCTTCCAGAGCACCAAAACATAAGGGCGCCGAACCTACAAAATCATGACACGCACACGAGTGGCATCGCGTTTGAGCGGATAAAATTTACGCAGACCGCCCTTCAGGGCACCGATTGGCCAGACATTTTCCCGTAGCCGGGAAAGTAGCAGGTGCAATGGCGACCGGCAAATTCCGGCCCCGGCAGCGTGCAATGGCCCACCTGCGTCACGCAATAATTGGCCATGGTGTGACGCCCATAGGGCGAATAGGGCGGCGGCACAAAGCCTTCCGCTGGATAGCCGTAATCTGGCTCGACCGAATAGACCGGCGGGGCTGAATAGACCGGCGGGTAATAGGGCTGGGGCGGATAATAGGGCACAACCGGCCGCTCCCCTTGAAAAAATTGCGCCTGATGATGATGGCGGAACCCATGAAATTTATGGAAAATGGCAGCGCCGTCACCCACGGGCCGGGCCATGGCTGCACCCCCGAACGCCAGAAGAACCACAAACACTGCCGTCGACAGAATAGATGAACTGTTTCGCATGTTCAGCGCTCCCGCAAGATGTTCCATCATACAAAATCACCCCTAAATTAGCAAGTTTTACCCGCATGCCAGCACCTGCGCGCAAATGCAACAACCCTAAATCGCTCAAATAGCGGACGGATTGATTGCAAATCACATGTGGGTTCAGTAACACTCCGCCTATCGAATTTTTTGCGTCGAATTGGGTTCACCCGCATGCAGGACGACAAGACCGCACAATCGCTCGCCGCACAGGACCCGCCGGACGCGGAAGGCGGATTACGCCTGTTCGCTTTTGATGAGTTGGACCTTGCCATCGTCTCCGCCAGCATGCAGGAGGCGATCATTTCGCCATCCCAGATGCTGTTCCAGAAAAACCA
Organism: Hyphomicrobiales bacterium; assembly: GCA_019075865.1. Lineage (GTDB taxonomy): Bacteria > Pseudomonadota > Alphaproteobacteria > Rhizobiales > Beijerinckiaceae > REEB77. The sequence goes on from JAGXAN010000005.1 coordinate 76,111, forward strand.
GCAGCGCTTCGTTCTGGCCGGCGACCGGCTGGATTGGGATTTGGCCCATACCGGCACTTACGAGCGGGTAACGACGGGCCTGCATTTTGAAACCGTGCAGAAGGTCGAACGCAGCGGCTTTGAGCAAGGGCTGGATGCCAAGGATCTCACCCTGTTGAGCATCCATTTCCACGCCGAGCAGGCACCGGGCGGCTATGTCATCCTGGTCTTTTCAGGTGGGGCGGCGTTGCGGCTTCACGTTGCCTGCCTGGAAGCCAGTCTGCGCGATCTGGGGCCACGGAGAAAAGTTGACAAACCTGCCGACGCCAACCCCTTGTAGCGACCCTTCCACGAGTTAGAGATTCCCATGCCCATTCGGCTCAACGCCAGTTCACCCGATTTTCCCGAAGCCTTCGCAGCATTGCTCGCGATGAAACGCGAGGTGTCGCAAGACGTCGACACGCAGGTTGCGGCCATAATCGCCAATGTGCAGACCCTCGGTGACCGCGCACTCATCGACTATTCGCGCCAGTTTGACCGCGTCGATCTGGAAAAGCTGGGCTTGCGGGTTTCGGACAGCGAAATCGACGCCGCCGCCGCCCAATGCCCCGCAGAGGCGCTGGCTGCGCTGCAACTGGCCCATCAGCGCATCATCGCCTACCACCAGCGGCAACTTCCCGTGGATGCCAGCTTTACCGATTCGCTTGGCGTGACGCTGGGCTGGCGCTGGCGCGCGATTGAAGCCGTCGGGCTGTATGTGCCCGGTGGCACCGCCAGCTATCCGTCATCCGTGCTGATGAATGCGGTGCCCGCAAAGGTCGCGGGCGTGCCGCGCATCGTCATGGTTGTGCCCGCCCCCGACGGCAAGATCAATCCACTGGTGCTGGCAGCCGCCCGCATTGGCGGCGTGGATGAGGTCTATCGCGTTGGCGGGGCGCAGGCGATTGCGGCGCTGGCCTATGGCACGGCCAGCATGGCTCCAGTCGCCAAGATCGTCGGCCCCGGCAACGCCTATGTCGCCGCCGCCAAGCGCCGGGTGTTTGGCAAAGTCGGCATTGACATGATCGCCGGGCCGTCGGAAGTCCTGGTGCTGGCCGATGCAAGCGCCAATCCAGACTGGATCGCCGCCGACCTGTTGGCGCAAGCCGAGCACGACAAGGCCGCCCAATCGGTTCTCATCACCAGCAGCGCAAGCCTCGCCGACGCCGTCGCCGCCAGCCTGGAGCGCCAGCTCACCACCCTGCCCCGCCGCGACATAGCCGCCGCAAGCTGGCGCGATTTTGGCGCGATCATCACCGTCAAGTCGCTCAAGGGCGCCATTGCGCTGGTGGACCAGTTCGCCTCCGAGCATCTTGAGATCATTGCCGAGGACGCGCAGGAACTCGTCGCCGAAATCCGCAATGCCGGTGCCATTTTCATCGGCGGTTACACGCCTGAAGCGATTGGCGATTATGTCGGGGGCTCCAATCATGTGCTGCCCACGGCGCGCTCGGCCCGGTTTTCTTCCGGACTTGGCGTTTATGATTTCATGAAACGCACCTCGATATTGCAATGCGACGCCGCAAGCCTGCGCGCACTGGCACCTGCCGCCATCGCCCTTGGCAAGGCTGAAGGGCTGGATGCGCATGCCCGCTCCGTCGCCATGCGCCTCAATCTGGAATAAGACGATGGAGGCCAACCGAACCCGTCGCCTTGCCAGGGTCACGCTGAATGAAACCTCGATCGGGCGTGGCACGCCCGATCAGGAACACGAACGCGAAATCGCCATTTACGACCTCACCGAAAGCAATGATTTTGCCGTACCGGGGGATGAATCGGGGCCCTACACGCTCGATATTTCATTGCAGGAGGCACGGCTGTCCCTAGCCATTGCCCGCGAGGATGGCACGCCCGTCGTCACGCATTTGCTTTCGCTCTCGCCTTTTCGTTCGATTTTCAAAGATTATTTCCTGGTCTGCGAAAGCTATTATGCGGCCATCCGCACCGCCTCCCCCGCGCAGATCGAGGCCATAGACACCGGGCGGCGCAATTTGCACAACGAGGGTGCCGTGCTGCTGAAAGCCCGCCTCGAAAACAAAATCGACTGTGATTTTGATACCGCCCGCCGGCTGTTCACGCTGATTACCGCCCTGCACTGGCGCGGCTGAAGGCGCAGCGGCACACAATCCCGGATTCAAAACCATTCATCTTACATTTTGCCGCATTGATTTGCTGTAATCACATTGTTACCAATAAACGTCCGTTTTGAAAGGCTGCCGGAATGTCATCGTCACGTCGCGCCAAAGCATTGAATTCAAAATCCCTTGTCAAAATCGCAACCCGCGCGCCCGCCCTTGCACTGCTGGCCGGGACATGGCCCCTGCAACTGGCCCTGCCTGCCGCCGCAGAGGAATTTCAAGGCGGCAATATCCATATTATATCGCCTTGGTCACGCGCCACGCCGCCCGGTGCACCGGTTGCTGGCGGTTACATGCTGATCAAGAACACCGGCGGAAGCGCCGACACCCTGCTCGGCGCAACCAGCCCCATCGCCAAAGAGGGTCAGGTGCATGAAATGCACATGGACGCGCAAGTGATGAGAATGCGCGAACTCACGCATGGCTTGACGATCCCCGCCCATGGCGAAGTGACGCTCAAACCCGGCAATTACCATCTGATGTTCACCGGACTGAACACGCAGTTGAAGCTTGGTACAAAGTTTGATGCTGTTTTGAACTTTGCCCATGCCGGCAAAATCAAGGTAATCTTCCAGGTGGGTTCAATGGCTGCCATGAAGCCAGATTCGGATATGTCGGAGTCTATGAAAATGGACGGCATGAAGGACATGAAAAAATAGCCTAAGCTGTCGGCAACCAGGCCCATCTGCGAACAGGATCATATATGGCGACCCACAGACCCGCATTTCGTATCCTTGTTTCGCTTGTATCGATGTTGCTGGTCATCGGGGGAGCGAGCTTGACCCCGGGTTTGGCAAATCCGGCGACAACCCGCACTGGCAAAGCGGAAATGGGCGGCGCTTTCACCCTTGTCGACAGCGATAACAAGCCATTTTCAAGTCAGAAACTCGCTGGCAAGCCATTTGCCATTTTCTTTGGTTATACCCATTGCCCGGATGTCTGCCCGGCGAGTCTGGCCGAACTCACGCAGGATCTGGCAGGCATGGGTGCCGAAGCGGATAAACTGCACGTCGTGTTTGTGTCCCTCGACCCCGAACGCGACACACCCGCCATCATGAAAAGCTATCTCAGCGCATTTGATCCGCGCATCGTCGGCCTCACCGGCACCCCGGATGCGGTCGCCGCCGTCGCCAAAAGCTATCACGTCTTTTGGGAAAAAGTGCCAGGCTCAGGTGCCGATTACACGCTCAACCACACAGCCGCCACCTATTTGATGAACGCGGCAGGCGAATTTGCCGGATTTTTCGATTTTAGAGCCACAAGCGCGCAACAGACCGCCAAGCTGAAGCAATTGGTGGAAACCGGCAATGCCATGTAACGCAGCTTCATGTAACGCGGTGCGTATGAACGACGACAGATAACCCGCCGCATCGGCTGCCTACCGGCGGTTTTTGGCGAGGAATTCTTCGATTCTTGCCAATGCCTTGAGGATGTTCTCGGTCGAATTGGCATAAGATAGCCGGATGAAACCTTCCCCATAAACCCCGAAATCCGGGCCGCCTATGGTCGCAACCCCCGCTTCCTCCAGCAAGGCCGAAGCCAGCGGCTTCGCCTTCCAGCCCGTGGCGCTGATATTGGGAAATGCGTAAAAAGCCCCGCGCGGCGTCGCCGCCCGCACGCCCTCGATCGCATTCAGACCCTCCACCACCACCCGGCGGCGACGGTCAAACTCGGCCACCATCTGGCCAACGCAATCCTGAGGCCCGGCAAGCGCCGCGAGCCCGGCATATTGCGCACTGGCATTAGTGCAGGAAAATGAATTGACTGCCAGTTTGCGCGCGTTTTCATAAAGCGCCTTGGGCCAGATTGACCAACCCATCCGCCACCCAGTCATCGCATAGGTTTTGGACCAGCCATTCAAAAGGATCAGTCGGTCGGCAATTTCAGGATAGGCGAGCAAGGTCTGATGCGTGAAGCCATCATAGACCATCTGGTCATAGATCTCGTCCGACATGATCGCGACATCGGGGAAGCGCGCCAAACCGGCCACAAGTTTGTCGATCTCCGCCTTTGGCGTCACGCCACCGGTTGGGTTGGCCGGCGAATTGACGATCAACAGCCGCGTCTGCGGCGTAATCAGTGCCAATGTCTCCTCTGCCGAGAATGCGAAGCCATTCTCCTCCCGCATCGGCACCGGCACCGGCCGCGCCCCGGTATATTCGATCATCGAACGATAGATCGGAAAACCGGGATCTGGGTAGAGTATGTCCACCCCCGGTTCACCAAACATCAAAATGGCCATGTACATGGTGACCTTGCCACCGGGCACGATCATCACGTTTTCGGGCGATACCTCGACGCCAAACCGCCGGTGCACATCGCCCGCCACCGCCTCCCGCAGCGGCAAAATGCCGGTGGCGGGCGTATAGCCATGATGCCCGTCCCGTAGCGCCTTGATCGCCGCCTCGACAATGTGCTCGGGTGTGCGAAAATCCGGCTGCCCAATGCCCAGATTGATGATGTCGCGGCCCTGCGCGCTCAAGGCGGTGGCCCGCGCGAGAACCGCAAAGGCATTTTCCTCACCAATGCGCGAGAAGGCGGAAACAGGATGTAAGGGCATGGCTGGCTCGTGATGTGCGATCTGGGGATAGGCTCAGGCGGGGTTCATTTGCCCTTGTTTTCAAGCTGTGCCTTCAAAGCCAGCAGTTTGGCAAAAGGCGAGTCCGGGTCGGGCTGTCGATCGCGCGGAGCCGGCTTCTGGCTGCTGGCAAAATGCGCGTCACCGGATTTGCCGGTGCGCGGCGGGCCATCCTTGCGCGGCCCGCCCATATGCGTGCGGCCATTTTGCGCACGATCACCTTGCGGACGACCGGAATTTGGGCGCGCATTTTGCGGGCGCTCGGCTGGCGGTGCGCGACGCGATTCGGTTGCCGCCAAACGCTCCTGCGCCAGACGGATCAATTCAGGGTCCGGCACCGTGCTGAATTGCGGCTTGTCAGGCACGGGCTTGCGATTGGGTTTGTGACGCGGTTTGGGCGTTTCACCTTCTGCTGCACCACCTGCAGCTTCACCATTCGCCACGGCACCACCCGCGCGACGGTTTGGCCCGTCACTTTTAGGCCCCTTGTGGGAGCGTGGCCGCTGCTGGTTATGATGATGGCGATGTGGATGCCAGGTTTCGATCTGCACAGCCTCAACCACCGCCTCGATGGTCGCGGCGGCAACTTCCGGCACTGCCGCAGATGCTTCGGCTGCAGATGTATCGGCCACAGGTTCTTCGGCCACAGCCGCCTCTGCCACTGGTGGCTCAGCCTCGACGGCTACGGCCTCAACTGCCACAGTTTCCGGTTCGGTTTGCGCCGTCTGTGCGGCAGGCTCGACCTCGGGAGTTGATGGCTCGGCGGCGACTTTGACTTCCGTCTCCGGCCCATCCGGCGCGTCGGTAACGGGTGGCGCAGCCTCGGCGGCATCCCCATCCGCCGTTGCAACCGTTTCCGTCTCCGTAATGCTTGCAGGTGCGGACGCTTTTACGGGCGCACGCGCCGCTTCGGGAACCAGCGGCACGGTAATGGCCGGGCCAGTCCGCGATTGGCTGGTATAGCCCAAGGATCGCAAGATAGACGCAAAAGCCTCACCCGAGCAGCCTACCAGCGACGTCATCGGCACGATCACCACAAAACCATCGCCATCCGCCGCGCCGGGCGGCGGTGCGCCGGGGGTCGTGCCCGGCCGGTAAGCAATGGCGGGGCGGATCAAGTCCGCCAGCCGCTCCAGAATATCAACCCGCACGGCCCTTTCGCCGCACACTTTGAAGCCGGCAGCGCGATAGAACCCCTTGTTGACCTCCGGGTCCGCGGCAAACGATGTGCGCCCGGAGCTTGCCAGATGCGGCACGTCTTCGGCACCTTTCAACTCGCTGGCCTTGTCGTTTTTCAACGCCCACAATTGCGCGGCAAGCGCGCGCGGGGCCGGTTTCAGCAACAACGGCAGATAAAGGTGGAATGCGCCAAAGCGCACGCCCAGACCGCGAAGCGCCGCGCGCCCCTCCGGGTCCAGCGTCTTCAGCGATTCAGCCACCCGGCTGCGCTCCAGAACACCCAAGGCTTCAGCCACCTGAAAGGCAATGCCGCGTGCCGCGCCTTCGATCGCGGTATTGTTTTCCAACTCCACCAGCGCACCGAGCAATTTGGTGACATGCTGCCCCAGCCATAGGTCGAGCCGCCGCTGCACCTGCTCCAGGCCACTGCCCGTCAAGGTCTCATCCGATAACACCTGGACGCGCGGCTTCAGAATATGATCGCCAGCGGCGATTTTCCCGACCGCCTCACCAAGCCAGCGGATGATGCCGTCGTTGGCCAGCACAAATGCCGTATCCACCGCCTCATGCACGCGCAAGGCACGCGCTTCGATCTCGATCGCCAGCACCTTTTGCGCGACGGTATTCAGGGTCTTGGCCGCTTCACCTGATGCCAGTGGATCCGCCGTAAAGCGGAACCCGTGAAGTGTCCCGACATGCTGACCCTCGACCAGCACATCCCCCATTGCGGTGATTTCCGCTTCCAACATTTCGTTTTCTCTCAGCCTGCGGGTCAAAAAACTTGTTCGCCGGTCCACAAAGCGTTGGGCCAGCTTGATATGCAAGGCATCCGACAAACTATCTTCAATCTGTCGGGCCATTCCCTGCCAATGTTCAGGGTTCTTAAGCCAATCGGAACGATTTGCAACAAAGCTCCACGTTCGTATATGCGAAATACGTGCAGAAAGCGCTTCAATCTCGCCATCATTACGGTCAAGCGGCTGAATTTGGGCCGCTATCCAGTCATCCGGTATTTTTCCAGCCCGCACGATAAACCGATAGATCGAAAGGGCAAGATCGGCATGTGCGGAAGGTGACAGCTTGCGGTAGTCGGGAATCTGACACGCATCCCACAGCCGCGCTATATCGGCCTTGGTGGCGGCGATCCGGCAAATCTCGGCGTCGCGGCTGGCACATTCCAGCACCAATTGGTCGGTTGCGATTGGCGAGCGCGACAGCCCGGCATATTTGGGCAATGTGTCGAGACTTTTCTGCAAATTGGCAATCGAGGTGAAATCAAGATCGGTCGAGCGCCACTGTAATGGCCCGACCGGCTCGAATTGATGCCGTTCGAGCCGCTCCACCAGTTCAGCGTCAAACGCACTGCATCGCCCGGTGGTGCCAAACGTCCCATCGCGGGTATGGCGCCCGGCACGCCCGGCAATCTGCCCAATTTCCGCCGGATGCAGCCGCCGGTAATGCCAACCATCAAATTTGCGATCCCCGGCAAAGGCCACATGGTCGACATCCAGATTAAGGCCCATGCCGATCGCATCGGTGGCGACGATATAATCCACATCGCCGTTTTGATACATGTCGATCTGCGCATTGCGGGTGCGCGGGCTCAACGCGCCCAAAACCACCGCCGCCCCGCCCTTTTGGCGGCGAATCCATTCGGCGATGGCGTAAACTTCCTCCGCCGAAAACGCGACAATCACCGAGCGCCGGGGCAGGCGAACAATTTTACGCTCCCCGGCAAAGGTCAAGGTCGAAAGCCGCTCACGCTGCAGAATATGCACCCCCGGCAGCAATTGCAGCACCCGCTCCAACATGGTCGATGCACCAAGCAGCAATGTTTCGGCAAAGCCGCGCCGGTTCAGCAAACGGTCGGTAAAAATATGGCCACGGTCAAGATCGGCGCAAAGCTGGATTTCATCCAGCGCGACAAAGGCGACATCCAGGTCGCGCGGCATTGCCTCCACGGTGCAAATCCAGTAACGCGCCGCCTTCGGCTTGATGCGCTCTTCGCCCGTGACCAGGGCCACTGCATCCGCCCCCACCCGGTCAACCACCCGCTGATAGACCTCGCGCGCCAGAAGGCGCAGCGGCAGGCCGATCATGCCGCTCGGGTGCGTCAGCATCCGCTCGATGGCGTAATAGGTCTTGCCAGTATTGGTGGGCCCGAGCACCGCAGTCACATTCTGCACGAGCTTTTGGGGTGCCGACCGTGGCTCCTGCGGGCGATATGGAATATTCATTCGTTAATGAAACCGCAAAAGAACAATTCAGCAAATCTGCCAGTTTGGCCGTTAATGTGTATCATATCAAACCAGTCGTTCCATCACAATATTAACACTCCGAACGCGGCGCGAACGAATCGCGCCCGAATCACACGCAATGGCCCGGCCTTGTTTTGTTCACGCCAACAGGCAGCGCCTCGCGAACCTGCACCCACTAGAATTGGTAATTTCCAACGTTTTGCGCCTGTTTTAACGCACCCACCCGGCAGGGCACGCACGGACTCCGACAGAGCCAATTGTCAAGCACCCCGGCCACCCGCAAAAACTACCTGTCCACAAAGCGCGACAAATGCGTCACCAACGCCAAATTGCGTTTTTTTTGTTGACGACAAAGGCTGCGGCATGTTCCCTGAACAGCATGATTGATGCGTCATTAGCCAAGCCCGGCAAACCGCAGACCAGCAAGCGCTGGTCTCTGCCCAACCTGCTGACCTATGGGCGTGTCGTGGCGGTGCCCCTGGTGGTTGGGTTCCTGATGCTTCCCGACCTCACCTGGGCACGATGGACGGCGTTTATCATTTTTGCTTTGGCCGGAATTTCCGATTTCTTTGACGGTTATTTTGCCCGCATCTGGCAGCAACAATCGTCGATGGGGCGGATGCTGGACCCGATAGCCGACAAGCTTCTGGTCGCCGCCTGCCTGATGGCGCTGGCTGAGATCGGCACGTTCAACCATTGGACGATCTGGGCGGCAATCATCATTCTTTGCCGCGAGATTCTGGTCTCGGGCCTGCGTGAATATCTGGCCGAATTGCGGGTATCCTTGCCGGTCACGCGAATCGCCAAATGGAAAACCACCGCCCAAATTCTGGCGCTGGGCTTTCTCATCGTCGGCCCTGCGGGTGAGCGCGTGGTGCCAGGCACCGCGCAGATCGGGCTGGTGCTGCTTTTGGTGGCCGCGGCCCTGACGCTTTATACCGGCTGGGACTATATGCGGGCAGGCTTCAAACATGTGGCGGACGATTGAACCATGAAACTGGTCTATTTTGCCTGGGTGCGTGAGCGTATCGGTCTGGCTGAGGAAGAACGCGAATTACCGCCGGAATTGGCAACCATCGCCGACGTCATCACCTGGCTGCGCCAGCAAGGCGAGCCATATGAACATGCTTTTGGTGGGGCTGGCACGATTCGCGCCGCCCTGGACAAGACCCACGCCAAACCAAATGCCGCCATTGCCGGCGTCCGCGAGATCGCCTTTTTCCCGCCAATGACCGGTGGCTGAAATGCCAGTTTCCGAAATTCCAGTTTCCGACTTGCCAGTTTCCGACTTGCCAGCGCCCTGCGCGATCGACATTCGCATCATCGAGGGTGACTTTGACCCTGCCGCCGAGACCGCCGCACTTTGCGCCGGTCGCACCGATATTGGGGCGCTAGTCACCTTCACCGGCCTTTGCCGGGACGAGCAAGGTGCATTGGCCGCGCTGGAACTGGAGCATTATCCCGGCATGGCCGAAGCCGAGATCGCCCGCGTCGCAGAAGCCGCGACCCACCGCTGGCCGTTGCTGGGCGTGCGAATCATTCATCGCTATGGCAAGTTGATGCCCGGGGAGCGGATCGTGCTGGTCATGACCGCCTCATCCCACCGCGCCAATGCATTTGCGGCAGCCGATTTCATCATGGATTTTCTCAAGAACCGTGCCCCTTTCTGGAAAAAGGAGCACAAGCCCGATGGCACCGCCAAGGATTGGGTCGATGCCAAGGAAATCGATGAACATGCCTTGAAGCGCTGGGATCAAGCCACCTGAAACCAGCGCTTACGCACGCACCAAAGCCGAATAGGCTTCCACCAGTTGCCGCGACATGTTGCCCGGCTTGAATTGATAGGGGCCGATTTCCGAAACCGGTGTCACTTCCGCGCCTGTGCCGCTTAAGAAACACTCGTTAAAGGTCGCCAATTCATCTGGCATGATTCGCCGCTCAACCACTTCGATTCCCATTGATTTGGCCAGACCAATCACCGTCTGACGGGTAATGCCATCCAGGAAGCAATCTGCAATCGGGGTATGAATGACGCCATCGCGGGTGAAAAACACATTGGCACCGGTGCATTCGGCCACCCGGCCCTGCCAGTCCAGCATCAAGGCATCGGCATAGCCCTTGCGCTCGGCGCGATGCTTGGAAATGGTGCAGATCATATAAAGGCCGGCCGCTTTGGATTGGCAAGGCGCGGTTTTGGGATCGGGTCGGCGATAATCGGCAATGTCGAGACGAATGCCTTTCATCTTGGCCTCGGTGTCAAACATCGAGGGCCATGGCCAAACGGCAATGGCCACGTGAATGGTGGCATTTTGCGCGGCAACCGCCATCATTTCCGAACCGCGCCAGGCCACCGGGCGCACATAAAGGTCGCCGCCACCATTGGCGTCAACCACCGCCTGCTTGGCTGCCACCAGCGTCTCCACCGAATAGGGGATGGTGAAATCCAGATATTCGCCCGATTTCAAAAACCGCTCGGAATGCTCGGCCGATTTGAAAATCTTGCCATCATAGGCGCGCTCGCCTTCAAACACGCAGGAGCCATAATGCAGGCCATGCGACAGCACGTGCAATTTAGCGTCTTGCCATGGCACCATTTTGCCATCCATCCAAATAAAGCCATCTCTTTGGTCGAAGGACAATGCCATGATATATTGCTCCCTAAATTTTGGTGTTGGACGACGGACGAACTGATTATCATCAATTTCCTGCTTAGCCTCAAGCTGGATTTAAGTCAATAATGCTGACTTAAATTGATGATCAGCAATACCGAAAATGAAACGACAACAGGAATTGTAATGGAAGCGACGCGCAGCAAACCAATCCTCCAAAATCCCGCGCCCCATTCGGGTGGGCCTGTGACCCCCGTATCCGACGCTGCTGGCCCTGCCCCGTGCTATGATTTGATCGAATTGCTTTTCTTTGCTTACCGCGATTTCGTCGGCGATGCAGACCGGGTGCTGGAAATCTATGGCTTTGGCCGGGCCCACCATCGCGTGCTGCATTTTGTGCATCGCAGACCCGGCCTCAATATCGCGCAATTGCTGGAAATTCTGGCGATTACCAAACAAAGCCTCAACCGTGTTTTGAAGGATCTGGTCGAGCAGGGCTTCATCGACAGCCGCTTTGGCGAGAATGACCGCCGCCAGCGCGAGCTTTTTGTGACCCCGGCCGGCGAAAGCCTTGCCCTGCAACTGGCCAAAGTTCAGGCGCTGCGCCTGCAGCGCGCCACCGCCCCGCTGCCGCGCGACACCATCAAGAGTTTCCTTCTCAACATGATTGACGAGGAAGCAAGGGCCGTGACCCTGGCGCAGGTGAACCAGCATCAGGAGAAGGCCCGGTGATTCCACAAAGTGCCATTCTTGCGGCCAATGTCCCGGATGACGCGCCCCATCTCCTGCTCGTGGATGACGATCGCCGCATCCGCGACCTGCTCTCGCGCTATCTCGCCGGCGAAGGCTATCGCATCACCAGCGCTGCCAGCGCCGCCGATGCCCGCAAGCATCTGGAGCACCTCGCCTTTGACCTGTTCATCCTGGACGTGATGATGCCCGGCGAAAGCGGCCTCGATTTTGCCGCCTGGCTTCGCCGCACCGACAGCCAGTTCCAGCGTCTGCCCATCGTTATGCTCACGGCGCGCAGCGAAACCGCCGATCGCGTGCGCGGCCTGGAAGCGGGCGTGGACGATTATCTGGGCAAGCCGTTTGAGCCGCGCGAACTATCCTTGCGCATCGCCTCGATCCTGCGCCGGGCGGCGCCCCAACCAACCCAGCCGCTGCCCGAGATTGTGCGCTTTGGTGCCTTCACATTTTCGTTTGAGCGCGGCGAACTGCGCGATGGCGACCAACTCATCCGGATATCGGACCGCGAGCGCGAAATGCTGCGTATGCTGGCGGCGGTGCCGGGTGGCTCGGTCAGCCGGGAAGCCTTGGCGGGTAACGAGCCGGGAGCCAATCCGCGCACGGTCGACGTGCAGGTCAACCGCCTTCGCCGCAAAATAGAAAAAGACCCTGCCGAACCGGTCTATCTGCAAACCGTCCGAGGCACCGGTTATCGCCTTGTTTTAGAGGGACAATCCGGATTTACCGTAACCTGAGTGCCGCAGCATGAGCCTTTCCATCGGCGATTATCTCGATCAGCCGCGAATACTTTGGCAGAATTTTCGGCGCTGGCTCTATGCGGTTGTGCCCAAGGGTCTGTTTGCCCGCTCGCTGATGATTGTCATTATTCCCATGGTGCTGCTGCAATCGGTGGTGACGTATTTTTTCATGGAGCGGCACTGGCAATTGGTGACTTATCAATTGTCACGCGCCCTGACGCAGGACATTGCCGCCCTTATTGACCTGCACGAGACCTTTCACGTGCCGGGCGAGGATGGGCAATTGCGCCGGATTGCCCGCATCCGCATGAACCTCGACGCGCGCTTCCTGGATCTCAGCCCGCTGCCGCCACGCCTGCCCAAGCCATTTTTCGACCTGCTCGACGAAGCCTTGAGCCAGCAGATCAACGAGCAGATCCAGCGGCCTTTCTGGTTGGACACGGTCGGGCAATCGAGCCTGATTGAAATCCGCATCAACCTGCCGGACAAGACGCTGCGCATCATCGCCCGCCGCAGCGCCGCCTACGCCTCCAATTCGCATGTTTTCCTGTTATGGATGCTGGCGACTGCCATACTTTTGACCCTCATCGCCATCGTTTTCCTGCGCAACCAGATCCGGCCAATCCTGCGTCTTGCCGATGCAGCCCAGGATTTTGGCAAGGGCCGCGAGGGCGAGTTCCACCCGCATGGCGCGCGTGAGGTGCGGTTGGCGGGCTATGCCTTCGTCAACATGAAGCGAAGGGTTGAGCGCGCCATGGAACAGCGCACCACCATGTTGAACGGCGTCAGCCATGACCTGCGCACCGTGCTCACCCGCTTTCGCCTGTCGCTGGCCCTGCTCGCCAAAGGCCAGGATGTTGCCGCCATGCAGAGCGACGTCGACGAGATGCAGCGCATGCTGGAAGCCTATCTGGCCTTCGCGCGCGGCGACACGCAGGAAGCCACCGTGCCCACCGATATCCGCACCATGCTGGAAAGCCTGAAAGCCGACGCCGAGCGCCTGCACCAGCAAACGTCCATCGAAGTGAGCGGCCACGCCACCGCCAGCGTGCGCCCCGACGCCTTCCGCCGTTGCATCGCCAATCTCATCAGCAACGCCCTGCGTTATGGCACGGCTGTGAGCCTGAATGTCTCCAGTGATTCGCGCTTTTTGACCATTCACATCGACGACAACGGCAAAGGCATTCCCCTCGACCAGCGCGAGGAAGTGTTCCGGCCCTTCTATCGCATTGACGAAGCGCGCAATCAGGACGAGGGCAATTCCGGGCTTGGCCTCGCCATTGCCCGTGACATCGCCCGCTCACATGGCGGCGATATCAACCTTGGCGATAGCCCGCAGGGGGGACTGCGGGCCAGCATTCGCATTCCGGTGTGACGAGCTCCGGCTACGGGCGCCCTCAGTAGCAGCGCCGAACCAGATAGCGATGATGGTGCCGATACACGAAATGACGGTAACAACGGTGATGCATCCGGTAAATGTGCCGACGGTAGAAGCGGCGATGACGAATGATGCGATGCCGAATGATATGCCGCCGATAGATGCGATAGCGCGGCGCGTAATAATAATGCGGCCGGTAATAATGCGGGCGATATCCGTAGTAAGGCTGGTTATAATAGGGCTGGCGATAGCGCCGATAGCAGCCATAAACCCCGCAATAAACCTGCACCTTTTCCAGCGCGGGTCCGGCTTTGGCTGCCGCAATTTGCGAAGGCCCCATAAAAGTGGGTGCAGCATTGGCCGCCAGATCGGCTCCGGCAGTGAAAAACAGCGCCAATATACCCAGCAGCATTAGTCTTAGACTTCTCATGACGGCCTCCTTTGAGAATGGGTGTAATGAAAATTCGTGGTTAAAAATTCATTAAAATACTTATTTGCCCGCTTGGCGACTCTAAAATAAATCATCGACAAAAGTCTAAGGCGATTCTAGGATTATCCCCGCAATGCATTTGGCTCAAAGGTAGAAAAACGTCCATGCTGATCGCCCATTTAAGCGACTTGCACATAACCGGCATAGATCCAGAAACAAGGCGCAACCAAAAGGCCAGTGCGGCGATCAAGCGGGTAGCGAATCTGCAGCCGCCGGCCGACTGTCTGCTGATAAGCGGCGATCTGGTCGAAAATGGCAGCCGCGAGGAATACCGCTTCCTGCACACGCAATTGCAAAATCTCGATCTGCCCATCTATGTCGTGCTGGGCAATCACGATGGGCGCGCCCATTTCCGCGAGATATTTGCCAATTATCCGGGCGTCGCCCAATCATCTGGACCCGTCCAATATTGCATCGATCAATGGCCGCTCCAGATTATTGCGCTCGATACATTGATCGAGGGCCGTGCCGAGGGCCAACTCACGCCCGAAAGCCTCGATTGGCTCGATTCGACCCTCGCCCGCGCCCCGCACAAGCCGACACTCATCCTCATGCACCACCCGCCCACCGCCATTGGGCTCGATGGCCTCGATGCGATCCGCCTGAATGAAGGGCGCGAGCGTTTTACAAGGATCGTTGCGGCCAACCCGCAGATCGAGCGGATCCTGTGCGGGCATGTCCATCGCGCCAGCCACACCCGCTTTGCCGGGACGGTCGTCTCCACCAGTTCGGCCACGGGCATGCAAAGCCATCTCGATTTCAGCGTCAATGCAAAAGCGGTGATGATTGCCGAGCCGGCCTGCATGCAATTGCATATAAATCTGCCAGATCAGGGGCTGGTTTCGCACACGGCCTTCATTGACGATGATTTTCCCAAAGCCACTCTGGGAGCCAATTGACGCGGGATTTTCCGCATCCGGAATTTTGTCAAACAAAAACGCTTGCCGCGCCGCAATCTCCGTGTGAAATTGCCCCATCGAAGTTTTTATGAATGATTGCCCCGTAAATATGACGCAGCCCCTCAATACCCAACCCGCGCTCGCGCCGCAGCCCGTTTCCCTTTCTGGCCAATATGTCGATCTCTTCCCGCTCGACGCCGCGCGTGATGGCGAAAGCCTGTTTAACCTCAGCCGCCCCAATCCCGAATTGTTCGACTGGCTGTTTTCCGGTCCGTTTGCGACCCGAGAAGCTTTGAATGAATGGCTGGAAAAATCCGCCACCTCGAAAGACTCGCTGTTTTTTTCGATTCTGGACAAGACCACCAGACAAAGCATCGGCTTGGCTTCCCTCATGCGCATCGACACCGTCAATCGCGTCATCGAGATTGGCAATGTCCTGTTCACCCCGGCGCTGCAGGGCACACGCGGCGCGACCGAAGCCTTTGCCCTGTTGGCGACTTATGTTTTCGATACCCTTGGCTATCGCCGCTTCGAGTGGAAATGCAACGCCTTGAATGCGCCTTCACGCCGCGCGGCGCTGCGCTATGGCTTTCAATTTGAAGGCATTTTCCGCCAGCATATGTTCGTCAAGGGCAAGAATCGGGATACGGCCTGGTTCTCCATGCTGGACAGTGAGTGGCCCGCGCGGCGTCAGGCACTGCAACAATGGCTGAGCCGCGATAATTTTGACGCCAATGGCGTCCAGAAAACCAAACTGACCAGAAATCCCGATTGATATGGGTGGAGCCCTCAAATGAACCAGAGATTGCAAGGTAAAACCGCCGTCATTACCGCCGCAGGCCAAGGCATCGGCCGCGCCACAGCGCTGGCTTTTCTCAAAGAGGGCGCGCAGGTCATCGCGACCGATATCGACGGCGACAAGTTGCGCGGACTTGAAGGCGCGCAGGTCTACGCCCTCGATGTGCGCTCGACCCCCGACATCGAAGCTTTTGCCAAATCCGTCGGCAAGGTCGATATCCTGTTCAATTGCGCCGGCTTTGTGCACCATGGCACCGTGCTGGATTGCAGCGAAGATGATTGGGATTTTTCGTTTGATCTCAACGTGAAATCCATGCACCGCATGTTGCGGGCTTTTCTGCCGGCCATGCTGGCGCAAAAATCCGGGTCGATCATCAATGTCGCCTCGGTGGTCTCATCGCTGAAGGCCGCGCCCAATCGCTATGTTTACGCCGCCAGCAAGGCTGCGGTCATTGGCCTCACCAAAGCCGTTGCAATGGATTTTATCAAGCAGGGCATCCGCTGCAATGCGATTTGCCCCGGCACAATCGTTTCGCCCTCGCTGGGAGACCGGATCTCGACACTGGCGACCAAAAGCGGCCAAAGTGAAGGAGATGTGCGCCAGGCCTTTATCGACCGCCAGGCGATCGGACGGCTCGGAACCTCGGAAGAAATCGCCATGCTGGCGCTCTACCTGGCAAGCGATGAAGCCGCCTATACCACCGGCGTCGCCCATGTCATCGACGGCGGCTTTACCCTGTAAAACCATGGCCGGAACGGATTTAAATGCGTCGGGTTTGAAAGCATCCAAGCTTCAAACCCGACGCAAAAGCGCTACTTTACCAGCTTGGGCCCGCCGGTAACCGGGCCTTCATTTTCCTGCAGGATGCCCAAACGGCGAGCCACCTCGGTATAGGCCTCAACCAGACCGCCCATATCACGGCGGAAGCGATCCTTGTCGAGCTTGTCGTTGGATTTGACATCCCACAGCCGGCAGGAATCGGGCGAAATTTCATCCGCCACGACAATGCGCATCATTTCACCTTCCCAAAGGCGACCACATTCCATCTTGAAATCAACCAGACGGATGCCGACGCCCAGAAACAGGCCGGAGAGAAAATCATTGACGCGAATGGCCAAGGCCATGATGTCATCAATTTCTTGCGGGCTGGCCCAGCCAAACGCCGTGATATGCTCTTCAGAAACCATCGGGTCATTGAGCGCATCATTCTTGTAATAGAATTCGATGATCGAGCGCGGCAGTTGCGTGCCTTCTTCGATACCAAGACGCGTCGACAGCGAACCGGCCGCAATGTTGCGCACCACGACTTCAAGCGGCACGATTTCGACTTCACGAATCAATTGTTCGCGCATATTCAGGCGGCGAATGAAATGGGTGGGCACACCAATCGCATTCAGATGCTGAAAAATATATTCGCTGATCCTGTTGTTCAGGACGCCTTTGCCATCAATCACTTCGTGTTTTTTCGCATTGAATGCGGTTGCATCATCTTTGAAGTGCTGGATCAGTGTACCAGGCTCGGGGCCCTCATAGAGGACTTTGGCCTTGCCTTCGTAGATGCGACGGCGGCGATTCATGGGCAGTAACCGGGGTTTGAGAAAATCCATGGGTCCGAGGTTCCTTCTGATTTTTTCAACAGGTGAAAAAGTTTCAAATGACCGCGGGAGGCGAAATTCAATAATCGCACCGGGCGATTGTCAAGCATTGCCTAATGCGTAATAGACCATAATAAGGCGGGACACAATCAAAACAGCGCCTGCTTATAGCGCATCCCTCCCGCCCCATGCAGGCACCCGCCCGCGACCAGCGCAAAAATGTCACACGGGTTTCGTGACCGATCCTTAGACTGGCGCAATCGAAGCTGGCACAAGGCATGGCATGACACAGGGCAAACTCGGTCTTGAACCCCGGATCGACCCAACGGCGCAGGTATCAGACTGCATTCTGGGCCGATATACCGAAATTGGCGCGCGCACATCCCTGGCGATGAGCGAACTCGGCGACTATTCTTATGTCGTCAATGACAGCGAGATCATCTATGCCCGGATCGGCAAATTTTGCTCGATTGCCGCCCATACCCGCATCAATCCTGGCAACCATCCGATGCAGCGGGCGAGCCAGTCGCATTTCACCTATCGCGCCTCCGCCTATTTTGACGATGCGGACGACGATGCCGGGTTCTTTGAATGGCGGCAGCGCTTCGCGGTGACCATTGGTCACGATGTGTGGATCGGCCATGGCGCGATCATCCTGCCTGGCCGCCAGATTGGCACTGGCGCGGTCATCGCAGCCGGTGCCGTCATCACCAAGGACGTGCCCGATTATGCCATAGTGGCAGGCAATCCGGGCAAAATCATCCGCTTTCGGTTTGACCCCTCCATCGCCGCGCGTCTCAAGCGCCTGCAATGGTGGGATTGGAGCCACGAACGTCTTCGTTCCGCCCTCATGGATTTTCGCACCCTGCCGATCGAAGGCTTTCTCGAAAGGCACCAAGGCTGATCGACGCTGCTTTCCCCACAAATAGTTTCGATTGACGCTTTAAATTGACAGGTGCTTGACTAAATCTTGTAAGCGGGAGCATCGAAGGGATTGGACGATGACGATCGACGATAAACGCGAGCAGGCTTTCGAGGCAGGGTTTGTCCATGAGGAAGAGCTGCGCTTCAAGGCCATTGCCAGACGCAACCACAAATTGGGCACGTGGGGTGCGCAAATGCTGGGCAAAACCGGCAAAGCCGGGCAAGCCTATGCCGAAACCATAGTTGCCTTGGGTCTGGAGGCCGATGGCAATGCCAAAATCCTCGCGCGCCTTTCTGCTGATTTTGACGCCAATGGCGTGGATAAGTCCCAGCGCCGTATCGAGCAGACCATGGATGACATGATGGCCGAAGCCATGAACCACATGAAAGACCACTAAACCGAGCCCCGGCTTTTGGCGAGGACGGGCCCCCGCGCCTATTCCCGCTCCAGCATGAACACCGCTTGTTCGGCGAAGAAATTCCAGAACCACCATGGCGCGTTCACCCGAAGCGGTGAGCCAAACCGGTCGACGGCGGTCGCGCTAATGATTTTTGCGTTGATTTCACGCGTCAACACCACAAAATCACGAATGGTGCAAAAATGTATGTTGGGCGTGTCATACCAATTATGTGACAGGTTCTCGGTAATCGGCATGCGTCCGTTGAAGGCGATCTGCGCCCTTATGCGCCAATGGCCAAAATTGGGGAAAGAGACAATCGCGTAACGGCCAATCCGCAACAGGTTTTCAAGCACGCGCTTCGGGTTGCGTGTCGCCTGCACGGTTTGCGACAGGATCACATAATCAAACGCATCGGTCGGGTAATCGACGAGGTCCACATCCGCGTCCCCCTGAATGACCGACAGGCCCTTGGCGACACAGTCATTGACACCGCGCTGCGACAATTCCATGCCGCGTGCATCAACCCCGTGCTGGTCGCGCAACAACCGCAGCAGGGCTCCATCATCGCAACCCACATCCAGAACCCGCGCACCATCGGCGACCATGCGGGCAATCAACATATGGTCCACCCGAGAACTTGCGGCCTCGGTGGTTTGTGCCGGCGTGGCGAGTAAATCGGTCATGCTTTAACCCCTGAAACGGCACCAAGCCCCCGCGCTTGGGCCGCTGAACCCAAAAAGCCGCGCGTGGTTGCAATAAAATCCGGCACATCCAGCAAAAAGGCGTCATGGCCGCGATCGGTCTCGATCTCTACAAAGGATACCGATGCCCCACCCGCGTTGAGCGCATGCACCACCGCCCTGGATTCCGAGGTGGGAAACAACCAGTCGGAAGTGAAGGAAACCACGCAAAACCGGGTGCGGCTATTCAAAAATGCCCGCGCCAATTGCCCGCCATATTCGGCCGCCAGATCAAAATAATCCATCGCCCGCGTCATGTAGAGATAGGAATTGGCGTCAAAGCGCTCAACAAAACTCGCACCTTGGTGGCGCAAGTAACTCTCAACCTGGAAATCCGCGTCAAAGGAAAAGGTTCGGCTGGTGCGGTCCTGCAATTTGCGCCCGAATTTCGACTGCAGCGCATTTTCCGACAAATATGTAATATGTGCCGCCATCCGCGCCACGGCGAGGCCTTTTTCGGGACGCACCTTCTCTTCGAGGTAGCGCCCGGCCCGCCAATCGGGATCCGCCATGATCGCCTGCCGTCCGACTTCATGAAAGGCAATGTTCTGCGCCGAGTGGCGCGCGCCGGTCGCAATCGGCAGCGCCGCAAATACCCGTTCGGGGAAACGCGCCGCCCATTGCAGCACCTGCATGCCGCCCATGGAGCCGCCCGCAACACAAAACAAAGTATCTATGCCCAAATGGTCAACCAGCAGGGCCTGCGCCCGCACAATGTCGTTGATCGTCAGAACCGGAAAATCAATGCCATAGCTAAGCCCGGTCGCGGGATTGACCGAGGCGGGTCCGGTCGACCCAATGCAACCGCCAATGACATTGCTGCAAATAACAAAATAGCGGCTGGTGTCGATCGGCCGGCCCGGCCCCACCATCAATTCCCACCACCCCGGCTTGCCCGTAACCGGATGCTGGCTCGCCACATATTGATCCCCGGTGAGGGCGTGACAGATCAGCACAGCATTGGATTTTTCGCCATTGAGCGTGCCATAGGTTTGATAGGCAATGGCCATCTGCGCGATGGACCGGCCAGCATCGGTCACAAACATCTCGTCCGCGCCAAATTGCAAAAGTGCCGAGTTCACGGGTATGGATTGCAAATCTGATATTGTCATCGACTTCCCGCCGGCCTCGTTCTATTTGACGAACATTTCGTTCGATAAATAGGCTAATTGCAGATGAAACGCAAGCATGCCATTGCGCTGGCAAGGCGGCCAGAGAAGCAGCCAGAGAATTTGCGTCGGCCCTGTGAGAGCCGGGCTTGCACATAAAAAAGCCATATGTTAGGCACTTCGCAAGGTTGGGGCGGCGCAATAGCACCCGCTAACTTCACCTCGCAATGCAATTCGCCGGGGCTGAACGGGAGTTTTCCGGTTCGGTTCAGGGTTATTACTTGAATGTCGGGGTTGACTCGCTGCAGCAAATCGGCTGAAAGCGGCGATAGAGACGTGAGTTTTCAGGCTAAATCCGGGTGGTATAATTTTGGCACAGAACGAGACAGATGTCACAGGAATGCCGGGGCGCTATGCCTCCGCTTTGTTTACCCTGGCGCAGGATCAAGGTGCCATCGATTCGGTGAGCGAGAATCTCGATCGCTTCGCCACATTGGTCAATTTGAACAATGATATGGCCCGACTGGTGAAATCTCCGGTATTTTCGTCCGCAGAGCAGATCAGTGCACTCAACGCTATTTTCGAGCGCATTGGCGTTTCCGGGCTTGCCGCTAATTTCATTCGCCTCGTCGCCCAGAAGCGTCGCCTCTTCGCCATCAGCCGCATGATTGACGGTTTCAACAACCTGAAAGATGCGTCACGCGGTGTCGCCCACGCTGAAGTCACTGTTGCCCAGCCACTTTCCGAGGCGCATCTTGCCGCTCTCAAGGCTGAACTGGCAAAAATCACCGGCGGCAAGTCGGTGAATGTAAACGTCAAGCTCGATCCTTCCATCATTGGTGGTCTTATCGTGAAACTTGGTTCCCGCATGGTCGATGGTTCCTTGAGAACCCGGCTCAACACAATTTCAACACGTATGAAAGAGGTCGGTTGATGGATATCCGCGCCGCAGAGATTTCGGCCATTCTCAAAAATGAAATCGCCAATTTCGGAAACGAAGCCCAGGTCACCGAAGTGGGACAGATTCTGTCCGTCGGCGACGGTATTGCCCGCGTATATGGCTTGGACAATGTCCAGGCCGGTGAAATGGTCGAGTTCGAGGACGGTTCGCGCGGCATGGCGCTGAACCTTGAAAGCGACAATGTGGGCATCGTGCTTTTCGGTTCGGATCGCGGCATCGCGGAAGGCCAGACCGTAAAGCGCACCCAGGCGATCGTCGACGTTCCGGTGGGCATGGAAATGCTCGGCCGCGTTGTTGACGCCCTTGGCAACCCGATCGACGGCAAAGGCCCGATCAAGACCTCGCAGCGCGCCCGCGTCGACGTCAAGGCCCCCGGCATCATCCCGCGCAAATCCGTGCATGAGCCAATGTCCACCGGCCTGAAAGCCATTGACGCGCTGATCCCGATTGGCCGCGGCCAACGCGAATTGATCATCGGCGATCGCCAGACCGGCAAAACCGCCGTGGCGCTTGACACCATTCTCAACCAGAAAGCCATCAACTCCGGCACGGACGAAAAGGCCAAGCTGTTCTGCGTTTACGTGGCCATCGGCCAGAAGCGTTCGACCGTTGCCCAATTCGTGAAGGTGCTCGAAGAGCAGGGCGCGCTGGAATATAGCATCATCGTTGCCGCTACCGCTTCCGATCCGGCGCCCATGCAGTTCCTCGCGCCATTCTCCGGTTGCGCCATGGGTGAATATTTCCGCGACAACGGCATGCATGCTTTGATCATTTATGATGATTTGTCCAAGCAGGCCGTGGCCTATCGCCAGATGTCGCTGTTGTTGCGCCGCCCGCCCGGCCGCGAAGCCTATCCCGGCGACGTGTTCTATCTCCACTCCCGCCTGCTGGAACGCGCCGCCAAATTGAGCGATGCCAAGGGCGCAGGTTCGCTAACCGCACTGCCCGTCATCGAAACGCAGGCCAATGACGTGTCGGCCTATATTCCAACCAACGTGATTTCGATCACCGACGGCCAGATCTTCCTCGAAACCGATCTGTTCTTCCAGGGCATCCGCCCCGCCGTGAACGTCGGTCTGTCTGTGTCGCGCGTCGGTTCTGCTGCGCAAACCAAATCGATGAAAAAGGTTGCCGGCAAAATCAAGGGCGAATTGGCCCAGTATCGTGAAATGGCTGCCTTCGCGCAGTTTGGTTCCGATCTCGACGCATCGACGCAGCAATTGCTCAATCGCGGTTCGCGCTTGACCGAATTGCTGAAGCAGACCCAGTTCGCGCCGCTCAAGGTGGAAGAGCAGGTTTGCGTGATTTATGCAGGCGTCAACGGCTATCTTGATAAATTGCCGCTGAACCGAATCAAGGCTTACGAAGAAGGCTTGCTGGCCAATTTGCATTCCAGCCACGCCGATTTGCTGAACACCATCCGCGACAGCAAAGATTTGTCGGATGCCTCTGCTGCAGCGCTGAAGAGCGTCGTGGAGAGTTACACCCACAGCTTTGCTTGAGCCTTAACAAGACGCAATTGTCGCGCGGGCCGATGGCCCGCCAGTCACAGGGTTGGTAAATGCCTTCGCTCAAAGACCTACGAAACCGGATTTCATCCGTCAAAGCGACGCAAAAGATCACCAAAGCCATGCAAATGGTGGCGGCGGCCAAATTGCGTCGCGCCCAAACGGCCGCCGAAGCTGCACGCCCCTATGCCGAGCGCATGGGCCACGTATTGTCCGGCCTTGCTGGCAATGTCGCTGCCAGCGGCCAGGGCCCGGCCCTGCTCACCGGCAATGGCAAGGACGACACGCACCTGCTCGTGGTGTGCACGGCAGAACGCGGCCTTTGCGGCGGTTTCAATTCGTCCATCGTCCGTCTGGCACGCGAGCACGCAAATTCACTACTGGCACATGGCAAACGGGTTAAAATCCTGTGCATCGGCAAAAAAGGCTATGACCAGTTGCGTCGTAACTATGACAGCCACATCATCGAGGTGATCGAGTTGCGCTCGGTCAAGACCCTCGGTTTTGTCAACGCGGACCCCATTGGCAAAAAGATCATCGCGCTTTTCGAATCCGGCAAATTTGACGTTTGCACGTTGTTTTTCTCTCGCTTCAAATCAGTGATCCAGCAAATCCCGACCGCGATGAAGCTGATACCGGCGGAACTTGGCGGCGAAGCCGAGGCCAGCAACAGCGTCAGCTACGAATATGAGCCGGATGAGGAAGCCATTCTCTCCACGCTGCTGCCGCGCAACATCTCGGTGCAGATTTTCCGGGCATTGCTCGAAAATGCGGCATCCGAGCAGGGTGCCCGCATGAGCGCCATGGATAGCGCCACCCGCAACGCTGGCGAAATGATCAAGAAGCAGACGATGAAATACAACCGTTCACGTCAGGCCATGATTACCAAAGAACTCATCGAGATTATTTCCGGCGCCGAAGCGCTCTGACCCAATTGAAGAGGATGATGAAATGACCAAGACCAACAACAAGGGCCGCGTTACGCAAGTCATCGGCGCGGTTGTCGACGTGATGTTTGACGGCGAACTGCCCGACATTCTGAATGCGCTGGTGACCACCAACAACGGCAACCAATTGGTGCTGGAAGTGGCGCAGCATCTGGGTGAAAATTCGGTTCGCTGCATCGCCATGGACGTTTCCGAAGGCTTGACCCGCGGTCAGGAAGTCACCGACACCGGCGCGCCGATCATGGTGCCCGTGGGTGAAGGCACGCTGGGCCGCATTATCAACGTCATTGGTCAGCCGGTGGACGAACTCGGCCCCGTGGAAGCCGAAACCACCCGCGCCATCCATCAGCCCGCCCCCGATTACGCCGACCAGTCGACCGAAGCCCAGATTTTGGTCACCGGCATCAAGGTCGTTGACCTGCTCGCGCCTTACGCCAAGGGCGGCAAGATCGGCCTGTTCGGCGGCGCCGGCGTCGGCAAGACCGTGCTCATCATGGAATTGATCAACAACGTCGCCAAGGCGCACGGTGGCTACTCGGTATTCGCCGGTGTCGGCGAACGCACCCGCGAAGGCAACGACCTTTATCACGAAATGATCGAATCACGCGTCAACGTCGATCCGCATGAAAATGGCGGTTCGGCCAAGGGTTCAAAATGCGCCCTGGTCTATGGCCAGATGAATGAGCCCCCCGGTGCCCGTGCGCGCGTCGCCCTCACCGGCCTCACTGTTGCCGAGCATTTCCGTGACCAGGGCCAGGACGTGTTGTTCTTCGTCGACAACATCTTCCGCTTCACGCAGGCAGGTTCGGAAGTTTCGGCACTTTTGGGCCGCATTCCTTCCGCCGTCGGTTATCAGCCAACACTAGCCACCGACATGGGTGCCTTGCAAGAGCGCATCACCACCACCCACAAGGGTTCGATCACCTCGGTGCAGGCTATTTACGTGCCCGCCGACGATTTGACCGATCCGGCCCCGGCCACCTCCTTCGCCCATTTGGACGCAACCACCGTGTTGTCACGCTCGATTGCGGAAAAGGGCATTTACCCGGCTGTCGATCCGCTCGACTCGACCTCGCGCATGTTGTCGCCTCTGGTTGTCGGTGACGAGCATTACAATACCGCCCGTCAGGTGCAGCAAGTTTTGCAGCGCTACAAGGCGCTTCAGGACATCATCGCCATTCTCGGCATGGACGAATTGTCCGAGGACGACAAAATTGCCGTCGCCCGCGCCCGCAAGATCGAAAAGTTCCTGTCGCAGCCCTTCCACGTCGCCGAAGTGTTCACCGGTTCGCCCGGCGTGCTGGTTTCGCTGGAAGACACCATCAAGGGCTTCAAGGGCCTTGTCGAAGGCAAATATGACAATTTGCCAGAAGCGGCTTTCTACATGGTCGGTTCGATCGATCAGGCGATCGAAAAAGCGGCTAAAATGGCCAAGGCTGCGGCATAACCAGATCTGAGGCTAAAATGACTACCTTTCATTTTGAACTGGTCGCGCCAGAAAAGCTGTTGTTCACCGGCGAGGTGAATAGCGTTGTTCTGGCAGGCACCGAGGGCGAAATGACGGTTCTGGCCCACCAGGCACCGTCCATGACCACCTTGAAGCCGGGCATCGTCACCATCACCGATGCAGCCGGTTCCGTGCAAAAGCTGTTCGTGCGCGGCGGATTTGCGGATATATCGCCGACCGGCCTGAATATTCTGGCCGAAACCGCGATCCCGCTGGCCGATTTGAACGCCAGCGTCATTGATGCGCAGATCCAGCACGCGCAGGAAGATCTCAAAGATGCCCAGGTCGCGGAAACCCGCCGCCTTGCCAGCGAGAAACTGGCACAATTGCAGGAATTGAAGGCCGCACTCGGCCATTGATACAATCCAAAGGGGCTGGCGGATAGCGCCGCCCCCGATCCGCCTGCCCTATTCCGACATCGCAATCAGGCTGGCATTGCCGCCTGCGGCTGCCGTGTTGATGCTAATCACCTGTTCCGTGCTGAACCGTTTCAGGTAATTTGGGCCCCCGGCCTTCGGCCCGGTTCCGGAAAGTCCACACCCGCCAAACGGCTGCGTGCCAACCACCGCGCCAATCATGTTGCGATTGACGTAGCAATTGCCGACATTCAGCCGCGTGGTAATCTTGTCCACCTGCGCGTCGATGCGCGAATGCACACCCAATGTCAGCCCATACCCGCTCGCCTCGATCTCATTGAGCAGGGCATCGAGGTTTTTGGCGCTGTAACGCACCACATGCAGCACCGGCCCGAAAACCTCAGCCCTAAGGTCGCGCACCTTGCCAATCTCAATGATATGAGGTGCCACATAAATGCCATCGGCGAGGGCCCCGCCCGGCACCGTGCCCGCATATAGCAGCCGTGATGACTTGGACATCGCGGCAATATGGTCCGTCAACCGGGTTTTGGCAGCCGCATCGATCACTGGTCCAATATGCACCGTGACATCGCGCGGATCACCTATTTTCAGCTCGCGCGCCGCCCCGATGATCATGGCGATCAGTTTGTCAGCAATATCCTCCTGCACACACAACAGTCGCAAGGCCGAGCAGCGCTGGCCGGTCGAGCGAAAGGCCGAGGTGACAACATCATCGGCCACCTGCTCGGGCAGCGCCGTCGCATCCACCACCATGGTATTGACGCCGCCTGTTTCGGCGATGAGCGGCGCAATCGCGCAATCGCGCGCGGCGAGCGCCCGATTGATGCGCCACGCGGTGGCAGTGGAGCCGGTAAAGGCCACGCCCGCGCAAATCGGGTTTGCCACCAATGCGCCACCAATTGTGCCATCACCGAGCACCAGTTGCAGCGCGCCGCGATCCACCCCGGCCTCATGCAGCATCTGCACTGCCATATGGGCAATCATCGGAGTGGCCTCGGCCGGTTTGGCAACGACGCTATTGCCAGCCACCAGCGCCGCCACCACCTGCCCGATAAAGATTGCCAGCGGAAAATTCCAGGGGCTGATGCACACAAACACGCCGCGCCCGCGATAACCCAGCACGTTGCTCTCGCCGGTTGGCCCCGGCAGAGGCACAAAATTCAACGCCGTCCGCGCTTCGGCGGCATAGAACCGGCAAAAATCAATCGCCTCGCGCAATTCTGCCACCGCATCATCCAGCGTCTTACCCGCCTCCACCTGCAAGAGCGCGAGCAATTGGGCCCGCCGCGCCTGCATCAAATCAGCCATTGTCGCCAGCGCATCGGCACGGGTCGAAACCGGCAGCCGGCTCCAGCGGGCAAATCCGGCTTGCGCCACCTGCATCGCCTTGGCCGCCAGCGCGGCATCGGCTTCCACCACCTGCCCGAATACAATGCCGTCGATCGGCGATTTCAACGCGCGCGCTACCCCCGGCGTAGCCGTGTCCAGGATCAGGCTGGTCACCGGATTTTTGGGCATCACGACCGCCCGCAACGCATCGAGCAGGCCGTTCAGCGCCGCTGCCGAGCCAAATTCAAGCCCGGCAGAATTATCCCGCGCGGGCGCATAAATCGCCTTGGGCATCGGCAAATGCGGATTGCGGGCATTGTCAGGCGCCCCAATCTGCACTTGCGGGCGCTCCAGCAATCGCGATATGGGCACATCGCGATCCCCCGCCAGGGACACGAACGACGAATTGGCCCCATTCTCCAAAAGACGCCGCACCAGATAGGCCAACAGATCGACATGGTCGCCCACCGGCGCATAGGTACGCGCGGCCAGGCGCGGGTTTTGCGACAGGAGATTGTGATAGAGCTCATCGCCCATGCCATGCAGGCGCTGGAACTCGAACCCGGCGGCATTGCCACCCGCCGCTTCCAGAATGCTGGCCACGGACAGCGCATTATGGGTGGCAAATTGCGGATAAATCCGCGCCCGAGCCGCCAGCAATTGCTTGGCACAGGCCAGATAATTCAAATCCGTCATCGCCTTGCGGGTGAACACTGGATAATCATCCAGCCCGCGCTCCTGCGCCCGCTTCACTTCGGTATCCCAGTAAGCCCCTTTTACCAGCCGAACCATAAAGCGGCGATCATATTTCTCGGCGAGGGCCACGACATGATCAATCACCGCACCGGCGCGCTTCTGATAGGCCTGAATAGCCAGACCAAAACCATCCCAATGTGCCAGCGATTCATGCGCAACCACCGCGTCGATCACTTCCAGCGACAGTTCCAGCCGATCCGCTTCTTCGGCGTCCACCGTAAAGTTGAGGTCGTGCTGCTTGGCCATTTGCGCCAGTTTCACCACTTGCGGCACCAACTCGGTCAGCACGCGGGCCCGCGAAACCGCTTCATAACGCGGGTGCAGGGCGGATAGCTTGACCGAAATGCCGGGCCGGTCTGGCAGGGGCGCATCCCCTGCTGCAGCGCCGATAGCGGCAATCGCCTTGGCGTAAGCGGAAAAATAGCGCTCGGCATCGGCTTGCGTGCGCGCACCCTCACCCAGCATGTCAAAAGAATAGCGATACAAGCGGCCCGAACCGGATTTGGCCCGTGCCAGCGCCGCCTCGATGGTTTCACCAAGCACAAAA
Source organism: Hyphomicrobiales bacterium (assembly GCA_019075865.1). GTDB lineage: Bacteria > Pseudomonadota > Alphaproteobacteria > Rhizobiales > Beijerinckiaceae > REEB77. Next base: position 104,645 of record JAGXAN010000005.1, read on the forward strand.
TGCCCGCCCATCAATCGCATTGCCTGGCGGGTGGCGGTGCGCACGCTCGGCAGCCCAACCCGTTTCACCAGGCCCGCCAGCACACCCTCGGGCGTCTCGCCCGGTTGCAAAATGCGGGCCGTCAGCCCAAGCGCCCAGGCCGATGCCGTCACCAGCAAGGCATCGGAGCGGGTGATGTGATGCGCCCAGTCGCCGTGGCTCAGCTTGTCTTCAATCAACCGGTCGGCCGTGGCCGCATCGGGCACCCGCAGCAGGGCTTCGGCCAGCACCATCAGGGCGAGCCCCTCACGCGTGGACAACGAATATTCGCGCAAGAAATCCTCGATGCCGCCGAGCCCGCCGGCAACCCCGCGCTTGGGCGCGCGAATCGCCGCGATCAATTGCGTCGCCGTTCGATCAATCCGCGCTTCGGCTTCCGCCCCAAAATCCGCTTCCGCCAGCAGCACTTTGGCGATTACATCGTCAGGCGGGCTATAGGGGGCATCAAATGCAGCAAATTGGGTCATTCCATCCTCACATTGCCGGGGAGCGAACCAGATCACCCCGCAGCAAAGCAAGATTTAGCATAATTCACGCCCAAGAAAACTCACCGATCAAGCAAACTCACCGAACGAGCACATTGCGAAATTGCCACGGGTCTTCCAGATCGACATCTTCAGGAAACAGCACTCCGCGATGTTGCAGCGGCGTCCAATCCGTATAGGTGCCAATAACCGGGCCAAGATAGGGCATCTGCACTTCAAGACAACGGGCAAAGTCCATGGCATCGGCCTCGATCACGCCGGCTTTGGGATTTTCCAAAGCCCACACCATGCCCGCCAGCACCGCTGAAGTCACTTGCAAGCCGGTCGCGTTCTGGTGCGGTGCGAGTGCCCGCGCCTCCTGCACTGAAAGCTGCGATCCATACCAATAGGCCCCCTTGGCATGGCCAAACAGCAGAACGCCCAGTTCATCAATGCCGTCCAGAATCTCGCCCTCGGTCAGAATATGTGACCTGGGCTGGCGCTGCCATTCCGCCCCTGCCATTTCATGCAGCGACAGGACTGCGTCATCGGCCGGATGATAGGCGTAATGACAGGTCGGCCGATAAACCGCCTGGCCATTGACCGTCACGGTATAATAATCGGCAATCGAAATCGCTTCATTATGGGTCACGAGAAAGGCGTGTTGCGCCTTGGCGGTGGGCGTCCATGAGCGCACCCTTGTCCCGGCACCCGGGCGCGTCAGGTAAATCGCGCAATCGGGGCCAAAATCATGGCGGCGGCCTTCCGGCGGCAGCGCCTTTTCATGCGAGCCAAAGCCAAGTTCTGCCGGTTGCAAGCCTTCCGAGACAAAGCCCTCGACCGACCAGGTATTCACAAATACCCCTTGCGGCTTGGGCGATTTGGCACGCTGCGTATCGCGCTCGGCAATATGCACCCCCTTGATGCCAAGGCGCTTGGCAAGCTCGCCCCATTGCGCGCGCGTTGCCGGAACATCGGCCGAATGGCCCAAATCCTTGGCAATGTTGAGCAATGCCTGCTTGACGAACCACGAGACCATGCCCGGATTCGCGCCGCAGGTTGTCACCGCCGTCGGCCCGCCCGGATTGGCGCGGGCAAAATCCAGCATTGATTCGCGCAAGGCATAGTTGGAACGCTGCGATATCGACAATTTCGGGTCGGTGTAAAAGCCCGGCCAAGGCTCGATGCAGGTGTCGATATAAAGCGCCTGATTCTGGCGGCATAATTCGATCAACGCCACCGATGACACTTCCACCGAAAGATTGACCAGAAATCCAGGCCCCTTACCCGCATTGAGCAAGGGCTGCAGCACTTGGGCATAATTCTCGCGCGTCAGCGCCTTCTGGATGAATTGGACGCCGCTGGCCTTCAGAAGGTGCGCATCCGTACCATCGGGCGCGATCACCACAAATTTGGATTTGTCAAAACCGATATGGCGCAACAGCAAGGGCAGAAAGCCTTTGCCGATCGAGCCAAAGCCGATCATCACGATCGCACCTTCAAATTGGGCGTGGATTTCCCAGTCGGGGGCGGTCTTGTCTGTCATAATGGCACATTCCTTCAAGTTACGGTCAAAGCTGGCCGCGAAATTCCGCTTGCAAGCATTGTTGAATATCTATCATCGGTCTTTTGCGATGAAATGACGGGGCGCGCAAGTTTTTCGATTCAGTTTTCCAAATTGGCGTCTTGTAACCCAAACGATTGCAGGGCAATCTTGCGCGAATCCTTGTTCAAACCAGCAATGCTTGTCTCTGCCCGATCCTCAAGCTTTTTTGAACCAACCTTGCAGGCACGACCATCATGAGAAAAATCAGTTCCCTCAGCCTTTGCATTCTTCTGGCTTTGGCCAGTGCACCGACGCAGGCGCAGCCTCTGCTGCGCGCCGAGCAGCGTGACGCCGGCTTTACCGGAAACATCCCCGAATGTTCAGATACGGGCGTGCTCGGCACCATTTCGGCGCGGTTCCAGCAAAAGGAAAGCGAATATTGGCACTCGAATCTGGAGATCGCCAGCTATGACCGCTTTCACCAATCCGGGTTTCGCACCAACGGGCCTGAATTCATTCCGCGCCGTTATTGCACCGCACGGGTGCAACTCAACGATCATCACTACCACCACGTGACTTATTGGATCGCGGAAGACCTCGGCATTCTGGGTTATACATATGGCGTTGGCTGGTGCGTATCGGGCCTCGACCGCGATATGGCTTACGCGCCCAACTGCAAAGCGGCTCGCCATTGAGGAAATGACGATGAAAAAATTCAAGGTTCAGGCAACGGCATGGAGCCGGGCGTTCCACCATGGCGGCGCGCGCGCAGTGCTGTTGAGCCTCTGCATGGCGCTGTCTTTCGCGCAAGCCATGCCCGCCCAGGCCCAATTGTTCAAATTCCTGCATCGCCCCCCGGCAACGCAGGCTGGCGCGGCACCCATCGTCGATGCAGCGGTAGCGCCCGGCCAATTTGATTTCTACGTATTGTCACTGTCCTGGTCCTCCGGGTTTTGCGATACCAGCCCTTCCGGCAATGGCCGCGATCAATGCGCGGTGGGTGCGCATCTTGGCTTTGTCGTGCATGGTCTTTGGCCACAGAACGAGCATGGCTTTCCCTCAAACTGCCAGCAGGGCACCTATGTGCCGCGCGCCGCGCTGGATAGCGTCAAAGATCTTTATCCCAGCACCGGCCTCGCCCGTTATGAATGGCGCAAGCATGGCACCTGCACGGGCCTGAGCGCCTCAGCCTATTTTGCTTCCGTCGCCGCCGCACGCCAGTCCGTTCAAATCCCGCCGCAGTTTCAGGCACCCCAGCAGGCGCAAACCATGTCGCCGGTCGAGGTGATGCGCGCCTTTACCGCCGTCAATCCGCTTTTGCGGCCAGGAATGCTGGCGGTGGAATGCCGCAAGGGGGAATTGACCGAGGTTCGCATCTGCTTGACCAAGGATCTGCATGCCTTCCGTGCCTGTGGGGAAGTAGCCCGCCGCGCCTGCCACGCCGCTTCCATCAATATCGCCGCTGAACGTTAGGATCAGGCCTTGAACTACCGTCACGCCTTTCACGCCGGCAATTTTGCCGACGTGTTCAAGCACGCCATTCTGGCACGCATTCTGGTCTACCTCACCCGCAAGGATGCGCCGATCCGCTTTATAGACACCCATGCGGGCGTCGGCCTCTATGACCTACTCGGGGCGCAGGGGCGTCAGAACCCCGAATGGCAGGCCGGCATTGCCCGTTGCAGAGACCCTTGGCCGGAGGATGTAGCCGCGCTTTTAGCGCCCTATCTGGCGACGGTTGGCGCGTTGGACAGCGAGGGCGCAACCCATGCCTATCCCGGTTCGCCGGTGATTGCGCAAATGCTCACCCGCCCGCAGGACCGCTTGAACTTTTGCGAAAAGCATCCCGCTGACCGGGCTTTGCTTCAGGAAAACATCGGCCACGACGCCCGCATCCGCGTGCTGGACGGCGATGGCTACACCCGCCTCAATGCGCTTGTGCCGCCCAGGGAGCGGCGCGGGCTTGTGCTGATCGATCCGCCATTCGAGGCACCCGACGAATTCACCCAGATGCAGCAGGCCGTGGTCAAAGCCCATCACAAATGGGCGCAGGCAACCTATGTGCTCTGGTATCCGGTCAAGGACCAGAACGCCGAACGCCTGGCCATGTCATTGGTCGCCGCTGGCATCCGGCGGATATTGCGTCTGCAGATCAACATCGGCGCGCTCGGCGACGGAAAATTGACCCAATGCGCGCTTTTGATGATCAACCCGCCCTATGTGCTGGAACAGGAAGCGCGGGTCATGCTGCCGGCACTATGCGAGCGCCTCGCACAAGGGCCAAATTCCAGTTTCAGCATCGACTGGTTGGCCGGCGAATAACTTCACGAATTCGCCGCATTTTGCGGACTTGATGGCACAGGGAAGACACTGATGTAATTTGGAATGGTTTGGAAGGAATGGATCATGGCACAGCAGGGCTCGGTTAAGTTCTTCAATCCCGACAAAGGCTTCGGGTTTATCAAGCCAGATGGTGGCGGTGCCGATATTTTCATTCACATCACCGCTGTCGAAAAAGCGGGCTTGCGCACCCTGAATGAAGGGCAAAGGATCACATTTGAAATCGAGCCAGACAAAAAAGGCAAAGGCCCAAAAGCCGTCGAAATCAAGGTGGAGTAGTTCAGTTGGGTGCAACTGACCTTGCGTTTATGGCGGGGCGGTATGCGAAAACGCACTGGTTTCCGGGGCAAACTCCCGTATAAGTAGGTGGTTCGCGGCAGCGAACCCCCTTTTATCACGCCGGAGATCTGGATGCTCACTTTACGCTCAGCCCCGCCATCGCCCTTTGGCCGCAAGATCAAGATCGCCCTGTCGATCCTTGGCCTGATGGACCAGACCAAAATCATCGTGGCCGACACCAACGATGAAAAAGACAGCCTGCGCAAGGAGAACCCGCTCGGCAAGATCCCCTGCCTGATGGATGAAAACGGCACGGCGATCTATGACAGTTTCGTCATTCTGGATTGGCTGAACGAGCGGGCTGGCGGCAACCGCCTGTTTCCGGCACACGGCCCAGAGCGCACGCGGGTGCTCACCCTCAATGCTTTGGCCGATGGCATGATGGATGCAGGAGTCCTGCTGATATACGAGCAACGCTGGCGCGAGCCTGCCATGCGCAGCGACAAATGGACCGCGCATCACCAGGCCAAAATTGATCGCGCCCTCGCCGTGCTTGAAGCGGCACCCCCAAAAGGCCCCGTCGACATAGCCCATATTGCGGTGGCATGCGCGCTCGGCTATTTCGATTTGCGCTTTGCAGGCAGTTGGCGCGCCAAACATCCCAAGCTCGTGGCTTGGCTGGATGACTTTGCCAAAGCCGTTCCCTCTTTTGAAGCAACCCGCGCCCCAGCCTGACAGGAGCCTGCCATGATAGACCTGCATTATTGGCCAACGCCGAATGGCCACAAGATCACGATGTTCCTGGAAGAAACTGGCACGCCCTACCAGATTTTTCCGGTCGATATCGGCAAAGGCGAGCAATTCCAGCCTGATTTCCTGAAAATCGCACCCAATAACCGCATGCCGGCGATTGTCGATCACGCACCGCAGGATGGCGGCGCACCCATCAGCGTTTTCGAATCTGGTGCCATTCTGGTTTATCTGGCTGAAAAAACCGGCAAATTCCTGTCCCGCGATTTGCGCGTGCGCATGCAAACGCTGGAATGGCTATTCTGGCAGATGGGCGGGCTTGGCCCCATGGCCGGGCAGAACCATCATTTCAATGTCTATGCACCGGAAAAACTCCCCTACGCGATCAATCGCTATGTCAATGAAACCAATCGGCTTTATGCCGTGCTCAATCGGCAATTGCAGGGCCGCGACTTTATTGCCGGCGACTATTCCATCGCCGACATGGCCGCCTATCCTTGGATTGTTCCTCACAAGCGTCAGGGTCAGGATCTGGCAGATTTTCCAAATCTAAAGCGTTGGTTTGACGCTATTCGCGCCCGTCCAGCGACCGTGCGGGCCTATGAGGCAGGCGACAAGATAAACCCGCCGCGCGAAATGAGCGATGAAAGCAAGAAAGTGCTGTTTGGTCAGACGGCCGCGCATATCAAGGGCTGAAGCCCCTGAATGCACTGATTGACGGGCAGGAACGGCCCATCAGGCCGTTTCCTTGCCGCCCAGCGTCCGCATGAAGGTGCCAAGCCGCATCAGCCCTTCCGGCCAAGGCCCAAAGCCGCTGTCCACATTGATGTGGCCAGCCTCGCCCGCATCGACAAATTGCGCGCCGATTGCGCTGGCAAAAGCCTCGCTCCACGCAAAATCAGCGCGCGGATCATTGCGGCTCGCCACCAGCACGCACGGGAACGGCAACTTGTGCCGCGGCACGGGTGAAAAAGCCCGGTCAATCTGTGGCGTTTCCATCCGCATTTCGTCCGAAGGCGGTGCCACCAGAAACGCGCCAGCGACCTGGCCAGCAGCCAGATGACCATGCGCCGCCCAGACCGCCGCAATGCATCCAAGGCTATGGGCCACCAGCACCACCGGGCGCGGTTGCGCCACAACGGCACTGTGAATCTGCGCCAGCCATTTCTCCTTTTGCGGATTTTCCCAATCGTGCTGATGGACACGGGTCGCCGTGGCAATTTTCTTCTGCCAGCGGCTCTGCCAATGGTCCGGCGGCGAGTCGCCCCGGCCGGGTAAAATCAAAATACTGGCTTCACTAATTCTCATTCGGCCCTCTCAACGCATGAGGTGAGCATAGATCGCCTTGATCCGCATTGTCACGCCCTACCTGATCTGATCGGCCAACTAGCCCGGCAATCGACGCAGGGCCGTAATATCGCCCCCCCCATTGGCAAGCGTGCGTGCCCGCGCCTGCACCAGCGGCTCGCTGGTGACCATCATCGCATGGCCGTTGGCATGCAGCAGCCTATGCGCATCCTGCATCACCCCGATATGGCCCTTCCAGAAAACCAGATCCCCGCGTTGCAAGCCAGTGCAATCGACCTCCAGACTTAGTTCCTGCGCTGCCATCCGGGCCAGCATGTCGCTGTCGCGCGGGGCGGCAAGCCCGGCCTGGTCCAGCCCAATCTGGATCAGACCTGAGCAGTCCAGCCCCAAGGCAGTTTTCCCGCCCCACAGATACGGCACATGGAGAAAGCGCTCGGCACATGACACAAAATCAGGCACTTTCGCGTCAATGGGGGCCAGATGCTCCTTGATAATAAACAGGTGATCGTCATTGCGGGCAAACGCGCCCTGCATATCCGTAACCGCAATGCGAGCCCCCATGGGCAGCGCCTTTACCACCGGTGCCTTGATATTGGCGATCGGGTAGCCAAACGTGCGCGGCACGCAGACCTTGTGGGTAGGCGCAAGGCCCGGCGCCCGTAACCCGTTGGCCGAGAGATAGCCGACATAACCATCGCCGCGCAATTGCCCCCAGGCCCAGCCTTCCTCATCCTCGAAGACACAAAACGCCTCGCCATAAAGCGCCTGCGTCAACAGGCCGGATTCCGGATTGGGCTGGCCGCGCAGATCGAGGCATTCCTCGCGCACTTGCAGCCAGCGCCCTTCCACAAAACGCGCCGCCTCCACCCGCCCTTTGAGCGCGACATCCGCCAAATCAGGCCGCGCCGCCGTAATACGGGGATCCAGTTTGGGAAAACGGGCGCTCATGCCCCCGCTTCCATCGTTTCGCGTGTCAGATCCACCATTTTATCCGCCAGCTTTTCCACAAACAGCACGCCTTTCACGGTGCGCTGGATGATGACATTGCGCCGGTCCGCCTCATCGCGCCGGCGCGAAATCAGCGCATGTTTGCCCATCGCATCCAGCGCGCGGGTAATCACCGGCTTGGATACCTGCAACCGGCTCGCCAGACCGCGCACCGTATGCGGCGGTGGCTCGCGATACACCGTCAGCAAGATCGCAAGCTGGCGCAGCGTGAAATCCTCCATCCCTTCCGGGCGCGTTTCGCGCACCAGTGCAAGGGTCAGCGAATGCACAAGCTTCAACGCAGATTCGGGAGAGTAAGTCGGCACGGTGCCCCACATTCGTTTCGGATACGAATTAAGCGGGCTTGCGCACGGAATGCAACGAAAATTATTGGGCCGCGCGTTGCGCCCAATGCTTCAAACCCGATGATAGGGGTGGCCCGACAAAATGGTGATGGCGCGAAATATCTGTTCGGCGGCCATGATCCGCGCCAATTGGTGCGGCCAGGTCATAGCGCCAAACGCCAGCCGCGCATGGGCTTGCGCAGCAAAGCCGGGATCGAGACCGTCCGGGCCGCCCACCACCATCGCCAGCGCGGGGGTGCCACTGTCGCGCATTTTGGCGACAAGGTCTGAAAATCCGGGGCTGGTCATGTTCTGGCCGCGCTCATCCAGCGCCAGGATCACCGTGCCCTTGGGCAACAGTGACAGCACCGTGGCCGCCTCCTGCACCTTGCGCGTGGCGACGTTGCGATCCTTGCTTTCCTCGCATTCGCGCATTTCAACGCCGGTCAGGCCCACGCTGCGCGCGGCGGCGGCGGCCCGTTGCATATAGCGCGCAACCATCTCTGTCTCGGAACCAGCCTTCAGCCGTCCGACGCTTGCCAAAATCAGTCGCAACGGTCAGGCCAGTTGCGGCTCTCCGGGCCGATCCCCGCTCCACATCTTTTCAAGATTGTAGAACTGGCGCACTTCGGGCCGGAAAATATGCACAATGGCATCCCCCAGATCGATCAGCACCCAATCATTATGCGGGATACCTTCAATTCTGGGTGTGTGGCTGCCAAGGCCCTTGCAAGCTTCCAGCACGCGATGCGCAATCGCGCCGACATGGACGTTGGAGCGTCCCGTCGCGATCAGCATTGTGTCGGCTATTGAAGTTTTTCCAAGCAGATCGATTGCGACAATCTGTTCCGCCTTGGCATCCTCAAGGGCGGCCATTACGATCTGTGTGAGGGAAGCGGCTTTTGGGCTTTTGGGCCGTTTAGCCGCGCGAACTGGCGCTTTGCCAGCGTCATTAACGAGTGAAAGTGTCAGTGGTGCGCTCCTCCATGACCTGCGGATCGAATCAATCCACAGGCTAAACATGGCCCTCAAATGTGAAAATTACAATTCTTTACTGAAGGTAATGCTGGCCAGAGTCAAGCTAGAGGCCCCTGAGCTTGCGAATCGCCGTTGAAGACTGGCTGGATCGACGCCCGTGCAGAAACACCATTGCCGGTGTTGGATAGCCAGGCAGGAGCCGCGCATTGCTCTCAGGCAGCAGGTGCGGCGCAAAATAAGCGCCCGCCTGTCCGCCGCTGGCGCGCAAGGTCGAACCGGGACGGTCGATCACCGCAATTGGCACCAGATCAGCAATATCGCGCCACCGCTGCCAGCGATGGAACCCGGCCAGATTGTCTGCGCCCATGATCCAGACAAAATCCACGCCGGGGCAGCGCCGCACCAGCCATGAGATCGTGCTGAATGTAAACCGCGTGCCAATCGTCGCTTCAAAACCTGTCACCCATAATTTGGGATGCTGGGCAATTTTGCGGGCATCGCTCATGCGCTCAACCAGTTCGGGCAGTGCCCCATTATCCTTGAGCGGATTGCCGGGCGTCACCAGCCACCACACCGCATCCAGTTGCAGCCGATGCAGCGCATTCAGGCTGGCCAACCTGTGCCCCTCATGTGCGGGGTTGAACGAGCCGCCAAAAAGACCGATGCGCATCCCCCGCGCGAAGGGTGGCAGGCGGGCAGGTGCAAGGGAATGGTTCAAAGCAATGCACTCACGGACGGGTCTGCCCTGTACCACGGATGCGATAATGGAAGGAGGTCAATTGCTCCACCCCCACCGGCCCGCGCGCGTGCATTCGCCCGGTGGCAATGCCAATTTCGCCGCCAAATCCAAATTCACCGCCATCGGCAAACTGGGTCGAGGCATTGTGGAGGACAATGGCTGAATCGACCTCACGCAGAAACCGCTCGGCAGACGCCGTGTCCTGCGTCAAAATCGCGTCGGTATGATGCGACCCATGCGCCTCGATATGGGCGATGGCATCGCTCAAGCCGTCCACCAATTTCACGGACAGGATCGCATCCAGATATTCGGTGTCCCAGTCCTCGGCCTTGGCGGCAACCACACGTTTGTCCACCGCGCAGGTCGCTGCGTCGCCGCGCACTTCGCAGCCCGCATCCAGAAGCGCAGTGACCAGCGGTTGCAGATGCGTGGATGCGCAAGCCCTGTCCACCAGCAAAGTCTCGACGGCCCCGCACACGCCGGTGCGCCGCATCTTGGAATTGAGCACGATCGGCAGGCTGAGCGCCAGATCTGCGGCACGGTCGACATAAATATGGACGATGCCTTCGAGATGCGCGAACACTGGCACACGGGCTTCCGCCTGCACCCGCGCCACCAGGCTTTTGCCCCCGCGCGGCACCAGCACATCAAGGTTGCCGTCAAGCCCCTTCAGCATTTCACCCACCGCCGCCCGGTCCTGCACGGGCACCATGAGAATGGCATCGCTCGGCAATCCCGCTGCCTCAAGGCCCCGCACCAGACATTGGTGAATGGCCGCCGCCGAATGGAAACTCTCCGACCCGCCGCGCAGAATGGCGGCGTCGCCAGCCTTCAGGCACAGCGCCCCGGCATCGGCGGTCACATTGGGCCGGCTCTCAAAGATCACGCCAACCACGCCCAAAGGCACCGCCACCCGCTCGATGGACAAGCCATTCGGGCGCTGAAAATGCGCCAGCACCTTGCCCACCGGGTCCGGCAGCGCCGCGATCACCTCAAGGCTTTGCGCCATGGCTTCCACCCGCTCTGCATCCAGCAGCAGCCGGTCGAGAAACGCCTTGGCGGTGCCGCGCGCCCTCGCCTGCGCCATGTCGCGCGCGTTAGCCTCCAGAATGTCCGCAAGGTGGGCGCGCAATTGGCCCGCCGCTGCCATCAGTGCGTCCTGTTTGCTTTTGGCTGACGACAGCGCCAGCACCCGCGATGCCGCGCGCGCACGTCGGCCGATGTCGGCCATCAAGGCGACGATATCGACCGGGCTTTCATCTTTTTGCAAAGGCATGGATTGCAGGTTCTGGCTCATTATGCTCGCTTTTTAACCGATTATCTTGCCAAGCCAACCTTTTTTGGCAGCGGGCGCTTCAGACTCCGCCACCACTGGCTCCGCCTCTGGCACCGGCCCGACCAATTCGCCAAATTTGGTGAAGAAATCGCCCGCAAGCTTCTTGGCGGTGGCATCAATCAAACGCGAACCCAATTGCGCCAGCTTGCCGCCAATCTGCGCATCCACCACATAATGCAAAATCGTGGCATTTTCGCCATCGGCTTCCAGTGTGACTTTGGCCCCGCCTTTGGCATAGCCCGCGACGCCGCCAGCCCCCTCGCCATTGATGGAATAGCCATTGGGTGGATCAATATCGGACAGGGTGATCTTGCCAGCAAAGGAGGCTTTGACCGGGCCGATCTTGAGCGTGACTTTGGCGTTCATCTCGGTGTCCGAGACCTTCTCGATCGACTCGCAGCCTGGCACGCATTGCTTCAATATTTCGGGATCATTCAATCCAGCGAAAACCTTCTCGCGTGATGCTTCAATCCTCTGCGATCCATTCATGTCCATAGCTGGACCTCCCTATACTGCGTCTGATTTTTTACATTCTTTCCTGTTTTGCTCCACCAAGGTCAACATGATTATTGCCTTGCTGGTGCGAAAACGACAATTGCCGTTCCATCAGTGCCCGAATTTTCCTGCGCGTTCCAGCCTATCCCAGCACACCCGGCTCAAGCCGTGAAAGATCGAAAGCCATAATGTCCTGCAACAATTCAACAAAGGCGGTTGCCCCGTAATCGGCGCTGGCCTCGCCTTTCCCGGCGCTGGCTTGAATGGCATCCCCCATCGCACCGGCCGGATTGAGATCCTGCGCCATCCAGCCAAAGCCGATCGGGTGATTGGCACGCAACCAGGTAAATTCGGCCTCCATGGCCACGCTGGCAGGAATGAAATTTTCCGCCTCGTCCATGCGCACCAATTCGGGCCGGAATGCCAGCATCAATGAGGTTTCAATGTCACCGCCGTGAATTCCGTGCGCACGCTCGGACAGCGAATAGAGCCCATCCGGATAGCCAAAACGGTGCCAGGACGCTGTCACCGCCAGCATGTTGTGGCGCGCCCGCACCTCTCGCGCCAGAAGATCGATAATCGGGACATTGCCACCGTGCGAATTCAAGAGCACCAGCTTTCGGCACCCCGTGCGCTGCACCGAGGCGATGATCTCCCCCCACACCTGCAAGGCGGCTGTTGGGCTGAGGCTAAGCGTTCCAGGAAAGAACTGGTGTTCACCGGAGGCCGCAATCGCCTGCACGGGCAAAAACAGCACCGGCAGATCAGCCGGCAACCGCGCCATCACCCGTTTCAGGTAACCTTCCATGATCATCGCGTCCGTCCCCACCGGAAGATGCGGGCCATGTTGCTCGACGGCGGCCACGGGCAGCACCGCAATCACCCGTGACATATCCCGCTCTTCAAAATCGCGGGTGGTCATTTCCGCCCAAAGCTTCAGATCATCCATACAATACCCCCATCCGCCAAATCCCCGGCCTCATCGCCCCACGGGTTAAGTGAATATTAACCAAGAAATCGCATTGTTTTGGCATATCGACCTGATCCGTTTGTGAAGCGACCGATTATGCAACCTTTAACAGAGGTTTAAGCATTTTCCTTCAATTCTCGACACATGACACGTCGCTTATCGTCATTCATCGCTGTGGCCCTGTTCGGCCTGCTGGCCGGATGCTCATTCTATGAGCCGCGCCCGGTGCGCCCGGCTTGGCGCAATCAGGTTGAAAACGCCTGCAATGCGGAACATCCGCAACTGGCTTCTGAATGGGTTCGCCCCCAGCCCAGCATCGACGGCCCCGGCATTTGTGGCTTCCAGCATCCCTTCCGCATCACCGCGCTCGACAATGGCCGTGTTGCGCTCAACTCCCATTTTCTTCTCGGTTGCCCGATGATTGAAGCGATGAACCATTGGATCGTCAAAGTGGTGCAACCAGCCGCGCAGGCGCGCTTTGGCGAACCGGTAATCGAGGTGAGTTCCATGGGCACCTATGCCTGTCGCACCATGGACAATCGCCGCGGTGCCAAACTGTCCGAGCACTCCTTTGGCAATGCGATGGATATTGGCGGCTTTACCCTTCAGGATGGTCGCAAGATCACCATCGTCCACGACTGGACGCGCGGCGACCCGACCGAGCAAGCCTTTCTGCGCGATGTCGAGGGTGGTGCCTGCGGCGTTTTCACCACGGTGCTTGGGCCTGGCGCGGATCGCTACCACTACAACCACCTTCACCTCGATCTGGCGATGCACGGCAACAGCTCGCATGGGCCACGCCGTTACTGCAAGCCCAAACCAAGCTACATGCCCTTGCCGCCACGCATCGACCATCTGCCCGATGCACCGCAATTGGATGAACCGATGGATGTGGCGCGGCGCGAGTCGACCCCCGGCTATTCACACCGCCAAAATCTGAATGGCCCGGCCCTCGACTTTGCCGTGCCGCCACAAGTCGTCGCCATTCATCCGCTGCCGCTGGCTTCCGCGCCCGCCGCCCATCGCCCGCGTCAGGATACGATGCACGGCTCCATGCGCTCCGACGGCGTCTTCGTGCCGGACAATTTTGATCCCTCCGACTCGACTTCATCGATCCGCAAGCATCCCTAAAACCCCCGTTTCGCAACGCGCGGGCAGGCAGGCGTTGCTTTAATTGGCTTTGTGCGCTAGAGAGCCTTCGCACGCCGGTTTCCGACACCCCTGGAGGCGAGGGCGTGCATCAACTTAATTAAAGGAACACCGAAATGGCCGAGATTAAAACACTCGTCGCCACGGTGCGCAGCGGGACAGGCAAGGGGGCCGCCCGCAGCGTTCGCCGTGAGGGACGTATACCAGGCGTGATTTATGGGGGCGGCGAAGCTGCCGAACCAATTTCACTCGATTATCGCGAAATGAACAAGCTGATCTATGCCGGACACTTTCTGACTTCGATTTTCGAAATCGAAGTGGGTGGCAAGAAAACCCGCGCCATCCCGCGCGATTATCAGCTCGATGTGGTGAAGGACACCCCGCTTCACGTCGATTTCATGCGCCTCAAGGCCGGCTCGCGCCTGCGTATGGAAGTGCCGGTGCATTTCATCAACACCGATACAGCGCCTGGCATCAAGCGCGGTGGTTCGCTCAATATCGTGCGCCACTCGGTTGAGATGTTTGTGCCTGCCGACAATATCCCGGCGGCATTGACGGCTGATATCGGCAAGCTCGATTTCAACGAATCGCTGCATATCTCGGCAATCGTTTTGCCCGAAGGCTGCAAGCCAACCATCACTGGCCGTGATTTCACGATTGTGACCATCACCCCGCCACTGACGATGACCGACGAAGCCCCGACCGCTGCTGCGGCTGCCGCTGCACCGGCAGAAGCTGCCAAGGCAGCCCCTGCGGCCAAAAAGTAATCCAGCCAGGAAACAATGGGCGTTCAGCGCTCTGGTTTCATGCTGCAATGGGTGCCGTCCGGATATTTTCGGGCGGCATTTTCATGTGTGCACCTTGTGCGCGCCCGTTAAAATGCCCTAAAAACAGTCATCGCCGGATCGCGCCTGGAGCCCTATCACGTGTTTCTCATCACTGGCCTTGGCAATCCCGGCAGCGCTTATCGCAGCAATCGCCATAATGTCGGCTTTCTCGCCGTTGACGAAATAGCCCGAAAATTCAATTTTCCGGCGTTTCGCAGCAAATACGAAGGTCTGGCAAGCGAAGGCGTGATTGGCGACCACCGCGTGCTGCTGTTGAAGCCGCAGACATACATGAATGAATCGGGGCGCTCGGTCGGCCAAGCCCTGAGGTTCCTGAAACTCGATCTCGCCCGCCTGATCGTGCTGCATGATGAACTGGATCTGGCCGCCGGCAAGCTGCGGGTGAAAACCGGCGGCGGCAATGCCGGCCACAATGGCCTGCGCTCGATCACCGGGCTGGTGGGCAATGAATACAAAAGGGTGCGCATTGGCATCGGGCACCCCGGCGACAAAGCGCTGGTGCACGCCTATGTGCTCAGCAATTTTGACCGCGCGGACATCGCCTGGGTCGGCCCCATGCTGGAAGCCATAGCCGCCCATGCGGGAACCCTGCTGGCGGGCGCCGACGCGCTGTTTCAGACCCAAATTGACCGCGCCATGCGCCAGTCGCTGAAAGCCTAGCCACCCATGGCGGCAAAAGCGGCCAGCAGCAGGCCGCCAAACAGCAGCAAGCCAGCATCACGGTTGGAGCGAAACAGCTTCAGCGATTGCGCATTATCCCCCGGGCGGATGCTGCGCACCTGCCAAGCCAGATGACCGGCAAACCCTGCAAGGCCGAGCCATCCAAGCATACCTGTCGGTGCCAGAACCATGGCCAATGCCAGCAACGCAACCGCCGCACCATAAAACAGCGCCACCGCAAGCCGCACCTGCCCGCCAAACAGCCGCGCCGTGGAGCGCACCCCGACGATGGCGTCATCGACGCTGTCCTGCAACGCATATATCGTGTCATAGCCGATCGTCCAGACAATGGCCGCGGCGTAAACGCTAACCGCTGCAAGCGACAATGCCCCGTATTGCGCGGCCCAACCCATCAATCCGCCCCAGGCAAAGGCAAATCCCAGCACCAGTTGCGGCCACGAGGTAACGCGCTTCATGAACGGATAGATCGCGACAATGGCCAGCGAGGCAATGCCAAGACCCACCGTGAAGCGGTTGAACGCCAGCAAAACCAGCAATCCGCCCAAAGCCTGTAACACCAGAAACACCTTGGCGGCATAAACGCTCACCCGCCCCGAAGGCAGCGGACGCCCGCGCGTGCGCGCCACTTTCGCATCAATATGGCGATCCACAATGTCGTTATAGGTGGAGCCGGCACCGCGCATCAGCATGGCCCCCAACAAAAACAGCAGCAAATGAGCCCATTGCGGCCCGTGATGGCGACCAATCGATGCCAGGGCGCTGGACCACCAGCACGGTGCCAGCAGCAATTGCCAGCCCACCGGCCGATCCAGTCGAGCCAATTGCACGAAGGGCCAAAGCTGGGGCGGCGTCAGCCGTTGCGCCAGATTTTTCTCGGCAGCATCAGGAAGTCGGCTGGATGGCGGGCGCTCGCTCACACAAAACCAGCCGCATTCGCGCAAAAGACTGACATTCGCGACAGTCTCACAATGGACCCGTCGGCAATTTTGGCCCAATCGGTTGCATGGCGGCATTGCCTTGCGCCTGCTGGCGCGCGCGATCCTGCAGCATCTTGCGCATCTGCGCAGCGATGGCGCAGGCCTTGCCTTCCATCGCCACCGTGCCGCGATGTCCGTTCTTGACATTGGTAAGCGCCTCTTCGGGCACATGGCACCAGGCCTGATTGGTGGTCAGATAGGAAATGAATTTCGATTCAACCGCCGACAAGCGCCGCAAACTCGGGCAGGCCGTAATCGGGTCGAGCTTGCCATGGGTTTTCTTCATCGAGCCTTGCAGCGAGGCGATGATCGAGGCTTTCTGCTGGTTGATGGCGTTAATGTCCTTCTGACATTCCTGCGCACTGGCAGCCGATGCCAGAACCATCCACCCAATCACCGCACCGCCCATCAAGCCGGCGGCGGTGGTGTATTTCTTTGGCAGCAACATGACGCTTTCCTCAAATTGTACAATCCGGGCCGCAATACCTCTCAACTTCTGGTATCACGATGCCCTTGTCTTGACAGCCCCTATCGTGCTTATCCAATATTCTTCCATTTTCTGCAACAATTACGACTTTGGCGTGGCGGTGCTGATATTTATGAATGATAAAACCTTGCCGCGCTATCGCCTTTTTGTCACGCCCGATCTTTCGGAAAGGCGGGTGATTGACCTCGACTCGGGGCAGGTGAATTATCTGATCCATGTCCTGCGCCTGAAACCAGGTGCGGAAATTCTGGTTTTCAATGGCAGCTCCGGCGAGTGGCGGGCGCAAATTCAACCCGGGCCCCGCAAATCGGCGCGCCTCGAAATTGTCGCGCAAACTCGCCCGCAACCCGAATTCAGGCCGCTGCATTATTATTTTGCGCCGCTGAAAATGGCCCGGCTCGATTATATGGTGCAAAAAGCCGTGGAAATGGGCGCGAGCCACCTTCACCCCATCCAGACCGCTTATACGCAAATGGTCCATATCAACCCGGCACGCCTGCGCGCCAATGCCATTGAAGCGGCTGAACAATGCGGCATCCTCAGCCTGCCGGAAATCGCGCCCATCAAGCCGATGATGGCAGCACTGCAAGCGGCTCCGGCCGATCAATGGCTGGTATTTTGCGATGAAGCCGCCCCCTTGGACAATGCGTTGCAAACCCTTGCCGCCGCCCCGCCAGGCAGCCATGCCGGTGTGGTGATCGGCCCGGAAGGTGGTTTCAGCCCCGCCGAGCGTGATGCTATCCTGCATTTGCCGCGCGTCCTGCGCATTTCGCTCGGGGCCCGTATTCTGCGCGCCGATACGGCAGCGGTGGCCGCGCTCGCCCTGGTGCAGGCCGGTTGGCCCAATGCAAGCACGATTTCCTGAAACTGGTTCCAAAATTGCCACGATTATGGACAATGAACCAATATCTGCGGCCAAATTGGGTTTTTTGACATTAGCGCTTCTGGCGTGCCACAAACGCTGTTAGAATTTGCAGGATCGATACTGACTTCATTAAAGCCGTCTTCAATAATCAATAATTCTGGGGGATCAGCCCGATTCACAGGTCGACCCGCCTCCGACAAGCGAGCATTGGTTCCATTGCGTAAATTTCTGTTGCCCCTGATTTTGGCGGTTCTGGCAGGCTTGGCTTTGAGCGCGCCGGCAAGTGCCATTGAATCCGTTCGCGTGCCCCTCGACACGCAGGCGATTGATCTCACCAAGGCCGTGCGGCTTTACAGCGCGCAGGGCGATCATTTGCAGGTCGCCACCGCCCCCGGCCCCGATGGCATCGTTCGCCGCATCGAAGTTTCGGCCAAAAAGCCCAACACAAACCCGAATTGGTTCGTGATCGCGCTAACCAATGACACCGGCGAGCAAATGGAGCGCCTGCTGGTGGCACCGCATTTCCGGCTGGTCGGCTCCGGAATTATCAATCCCGATCTGGGTGCAACCCGCGTGGCCGCTTTCACGGCGAGCCAGGGCTTTACCCCGGAGCGCCAGGCCTCGCCCGATTCGGATGTGTTTCGCCTGACCCTGGACCCTGGCACCACCGTGACTTTCGTTGGCGAATTACGCACGGCCACGCTGCCGCAACTCACGCTCTGGCAACCCGACGCCTACAAGGACAAGCAAGCAAATCTCAAGCTTTATCAAGGCTTTGTCATTGGCATAGCCGGACTTCTGGCCTTGTTCCTGACGATTGTATTCATCGTCAAGGGCGCGATGCTTTTCCCCGCTGCCGCCGCGCTGGCCTGGACGGTTCTGGCCTATGTGTGCATCGATTTCGGCTTTTGGGATCAGATTCTGGGCTTTCAGCCACATTCGGACCGCATCGCCCGCGCCGGAACCGAGGTTCTGCTGGCGGCGACGCTCACCGTTTTTCTGTTTGCGTTTCTCAACCTCAATCGCTGGCACGTGCGCGCATCGCATTTCACCGCCATCTGGCTGGTGGTTCTGGCGGCGCTGGTCGGCCTTTCGGTTTTTGACGCCCCAACCGCCGCCATGCTGGCGCGCATCGCCATTGCCACCGTCGCAACCATCGGCTTCGTGCTGGTGATTTACCTTGCGGTCAACGGCTATGAGCGCGCGATCATGCTGATCCCGGCCTGGATCGCGCTATTGGCTTGGGTGCTGGCGGCCGGGCTTGCCGTTACCGGGGTTTTGGGCAGCGAACTTGTCTCGCCCGCCCTGATCGGCGGTCTGGTGCTGATCGTGATGCTGATTGGCTTCACCGTCATGCAAAATGCCATTGCCGGCGGTGGACTTGCCGCTGGAACGATCTCGGATGGCGAACGCAAGGCCCTCGCCCTGACCGGTTCGGGCGACATTATCTTCGACTGGGACGTCGGCGCAGACCGCATTCACGTCAGCCCGGAACTGGAACATCACCTTGGCCTCAAGGGTGGCCAGTTGGAAGGCCCCGCCGCCGCCTGGCTGGATCTTCTGCACCCCAATGACCGCGACAATTATCGCGCTTGCCTCGACGCCGTGCTTGAGCAGGCCAAAGGCCGCATCGCGCAGGATTTTCGCCTGCGCGCCCAGGACGGGTATTTCCTCTGGTATGCGCTGAAGGCCCGCCCCGTGGTCAGTGCCGATGGCGAAGTCATCCGGGTCATTGGCACCATGTCGGATGTCACGGAAAACCATGTGGCGCAGGAGCGCATGTTGCATGACGCCGTCCATGATAATCTGACCGGCCTGCCCAACCGTGCGCTGTTCTTTGACCGGCTGGAAGCGGCGCTGAATTTTGCGCGGGCGGATAATTCGGTGCGTCCGGCGGTGCTGTGCATTGACATGGATCGCTTCAAGCAAATCAACGAAGCGGCCGGGCTTCCGGCAGGGGACGCCATTTTGCTGGGCCTGGCCCGGCGTCTTGGTCGCCTGCTGAAGCCGCAAGATAGCCTGTCGCGCATTTCGGGCGACCAATTTGCGCTTTTGCTGGTTTCGGAAACCCAGAATGAGCAGGTTGTGCAACTGGCGGACACCGTGCGCCGCGCCATTGCTACGCCGGTGCAGGTGCGCAATTCGGAAATTGCCCTCACCGCTTCCATCGGGCTTGCACTTTTTGATCCCAAGCTGCACCCCAAGCGCGAAGACATGCTGAAAGACGCAGAAATCGCCATGCGATTTGCCAAGCGCAGCGGCGGCAACCGCATTGAAGTATTCCGCGCCGGCATGCGCGAAGACCGCTCGACCCGGCTGACGCTGGAAACCGATTTGCGCGGCGCGCTGGAGCGCAACGAGATCAAGGTACTGTTTCAGCCGATTGTCCGGCTGGAAGACCGCACCATCGCCGGATTCGAAGCCTTGTTGCGCTGGGACCATCCGCGCCTTGGCCATATCAGCCCGGCCGATTTCATCCCCATTGCGGAAGCGACCGGGTCCATCATCGAACTTGGCATTTTCGTGCTGGAGCGCTCCGCGCGTGAATTGGCCGCGTGGCAACAGGCTGTCGATGTCACGCCACCAATCTTTGCCAGCGTCAACATTTCCTCGCGGCAATTGCTGCGGCACGATCTGTTGCGCGACGTCAAAACCGTGCTCAGCCGCAACAAGGTCACGCGCGGCACGCTGAAACTGGAGCTCACCGAGAGCCTGATCATGCAAAATCCGGAATTCGCCACGCAAATGCTCAGTCGCATCCGCGAATTGGGGGCCGGATTGTCACTGGATGATTTTGGCACCGGCTATTCGAGCCTCGCCTATTTGCAGCGATTCCCGTTTGATACAATCAAGATCGACAAATCATTCGTGCGCCAGAATGGCCGTGGCAACCGCCCCGTGCTGCTGCGCTCCATCGTTGCCATGGCGCATGACTTGAACATGGAAGTGGTCGCTGAAGGCATAGAGAGCGAGTCGGACGCCATTGAGCTCTATCAACTCGGCTGCGAATACGCCCAAGGCTATGCCTTTGGTGAGCCAATCAGCGCCATAGAAGCCCGCAAGCTCATGGGGGCCAGCGCCGCCGCCGCCTGACCGTCGAGGCCATCAGGCAGCGTGGGCGGCAATAATGGCGAGGAAACGCGCGGCATAGGCTTTGACTTTTGCCTCGCCAACGCCATGCACCTTGGCAAATTCCGCGACATTTTGCGGTGCCCGCACGGCCATTTCGATCAAGGTGCGATCATGAAAGATCACATAGGCTGGTATCTTTTGTTGCCGGGCGATTTCCCCGCGGCAGGCTTTCAGCGCCGCCAGCAACTGGGCTTGCACAATTGTCAGCCGCGCACCTGAAATCGTCATCGGCACGGCGACATCACCCATCGCCACCGGGCTGGCACCATCCTGCAAGGCTTCCAGAATGGCGCGCGCTGCCTTACCGTCACGTTTGTTGGCCGATGGCTCCAGCGCCCGCAATTCCAGTTCCGTCTCCTCGCGCAAAACGCTTGTGCCAAGTGCACTCAGGGCCCAGCCATCGCCGCTCTCGACATCCTGCACAATCAGGCCCGCCGCCTGTAATTGCGCATAAATGCGTGCCCAATCCTGCGTCGACAATTCTTTGCCGACCCCGAAGGTTGGCAACAAATCATGGCCATGTCGGCGAATGGCCTCGCTGACGGTGCCGGTCAGGACATTGGCCAGATGACGCGGGTGAAAACGCCCCTGCGTGCGCAGCAACGCCGACATTGCCTTGCGCGCCAGCAACCGGCCATTGAACATGGCGAACCCACCCTCGCAGATATCGCAATTGCCACAGGGCTGCGAGGCTTCGCCAAACGCCGCCAGCAGCGTTTGCCGACGGCACCGCGGCGTCTCGCACAAAGCCACCAGCGCATCCAGCTTGCGGGCCTCGATCTGGCGGCGCGCCACAGGGGCGTCGCTTTCCTGAATCTGGCGCTGGCGAAATTGAATATCCGCCTGATTGTAAAGGGTGAGCGTGTCGGCCGGCAAGCCATCGCGCCCGGCACGCCCGATTTCCTGATAATAGGCCTCAACGCTCGCTGGCAGGTTGGCATGGCAGACATAGCGCACATCCGGCTTGTCGATGCCCATGCCAAAGGCAATGGTTGCCACCATCACCACGCCGTCATTTTGCAAAAACTCATCCTGATTGGCGGTTCGCACATGCGATTCCAGGCCCGCGTGATAGGGCAAGGCCCAATGGCCCAATGCCCGCAACTGGGTGGCCAGCGAATCGACGCCCCGGCGCGAGGCGCAATAAACAATGCCGCTCTCGCCCTTGAATTCCGCCATTTTTCGCGCAATCTGCCCAATGCCCGCGTGGCGGCGTTGCATGGCAAGGCGCAGATTGGGGCGATCGAACGAGTGCAGAAACTGCCGCGGCGGCCGGGAAAACAGCCGCGCCGCAATATCCGCCCGTGTCGGCGGATCCGCGGTGGCGGTGACGGCAATCGTCTGGCTTATGCCGATCATTTCGCCCCATTCGCGCAGGTTGCGGTATTCGGGGCGAAAATCATGTCCCCATTGCGAAACGCAATGCGCCTCATCAATCGCCAGCACATCGGCGCCGCCCTCACGCAGCAGCGCCTGCGTATCGGCACGCACCAACCGCTCGGGCGCAATATACAACAATCGCAACTGGCGGGCACGGATTTGCGCGGCAATGGCACTGTCCTCGGCGCTGGAATTGCTCGAATTGAACGCGGCTGCGGCAACGCCATTGTCGCGCAATTGCGCAACCTGGTCACGCATCAGCGCAATCAGGGGCGACACGACGATCGTCAGTCCCTTGCGCACCAGCGCCGGCAATTGATAGCACAGCGATTTGCCACTGCCGGTTGGCATCAGCGCCAGAATATCTTGCCCGGCCAATGCCGCTTGCAGAATTTCGGCCTGCCCGGGGCGGAAGCTGTCAAACCCATAAACCGAGCCGAGCAGCTCTTTGGCCCTTTGCCAGTCTGCATCGCTCACGGCGCGGCAACCAGCGACACATTCTCGGCCAAGCGATCTGCAATCTTTCGGCGCAAATCCGCCACCAGCATGGGATTGCTTCGGTCGAGCCGGATAACTTCCAGAATCCGGGCCGGGCGGGGAGATAGCACCAGCAATTGATCGGCCAGCGCCACGGCATCCAACAGGTCATGCGTCACCAGCAGCGTGGTCATTGCATGTTTGGCCACAAGTGCCGCCAGTTCTGCCCGCAACTTGCGCACCAGCGCCTCGTCGAGCGATACAAACGGTTCATCGAGCAACAACAATTGCGGGGCCACCGCAAACGCCCGCGCAATCGCCACCCGCCGCGCCAAACCCAGCGACAATTCGCCGGGGAAGGACCGGGCGTGCTCATTCAGGCCCAACGCCTGCAACAGATCGGCCAGTGCAGCCGCGCTGATGCCGGGCGCTACCAGCCGGATATTGGTCTCGACATCCCGCCATGCCAGCAGGCGCGGTTCTTGAAACACCATCGACAGACGCCCCGGCTGCGGCCGTGCAATCACGCCGTCATAATGCTTGTCGAGTCCGGCGATGATTCGCAAAAGTGTTGACTTTCCGCACCCCGATGGGCCGATGATCGCCAGCGTCTCGCCGGCGTGCAAGGCAAATTCGATATTGTCGAGCACCACAACCTGCGCGCCAGCCCCCGCGCGCGTGTAAGTCTTGTTGTGCACGCGCACGTGCAAAACAGGCTTATCGGGAATTGGGCCGCCAGCGGGATGCATAGGTCTCAAAAGGTTGCACCAGAAATGTTTCGACCAGCAGCATAACAGCCACAAACACCAAGCCATAGGCCATAATCGTCGGCACATCAAAAAGCTGGAAAGCGGTGCCAAGCTCGAAGCCAACGCCATTGGAACGGCCAAGCAATTCGACAACCAGCACGATTTTCCATACCAGCGACAGCCCGGTTCGGGTGGCAGCCGCCAGATAGGGGGCGAGTTGCGGCAGAATCACGTGCCGAACCCGTCGCCCGAAAGGCATGGCAAACACCTCCGCCATCTCATCGAGGCCCGGGTCCAACGCCCGCGCGCCTTCGCGCAGGGTAACCGCCGCATTGGGCAATTTATTGAGTGCCACGGCACTGATGGCGGCGGTTTCCGTCAACCCAGCCCAGATATAGGCCAGCACGATGATTACCAGTGCCGGCAAATTCAGCAATACCACCACCCACGGGTCGGCGATGCGATCCAGCCATCGCGAGCGCCCCATCGCAACGCCCAGAAGCGAGCCGAGCACCATGGCAATTCCGAACGCAATCGCCACCCGTGCCAGGGTAATCATCAATTGGCGCGGCATGTTGCCCGATACCGTCTCGCGCCAGAAAACGCCCGCCACCACCAATGGCGAGGGCAGCAATTGCGCGCCGGCAAAATGGGCCCCGATCTGCCAGGCAAGCACAAGGCTGAGCAGCGAAAGAAGCCGGGTCACGCCAATCTAGCTCCCCGGCCCTTGCAAATAGAAGGTGCCGGGGTCCAATTTCGGGGCGGAGCCGACCAGACGCGCGCCACCGGTATCGGCCAGCACCTGATACAGCACTTGCGCATCCTTCTCTTCATCAGGAATGGGGCGATGCGGAATGCCGGCGCTATATTCGGTTCGGAATATCGCCTGCGTCGCAGCATCCGGCGCGCCTATTTTCGGGCCAATCTGCGCCCATATCTGCGGTGATCCGGCCAATATCCGCTTGGCCTGCGCCGTCATTTGCAAGAACCGGTTAAGCGCATCGTGATGCGATTTGGCAAAATCACTGGAAAAAGCATAGCCAAGCATTGCCACTGGCGCTTTGGCACCCAGCGCGGTTTCCACCTGCGCCATGGTCAGCAACGTCCTGAATTCATGTGCGCGCAACGCCGCGCTGAAATTCCAGTAATTGAGAATGGCGTCGGCCTCACCCTGCAACGCCTTCTGTTGCAGCAGGGGCGGCGCCCCAAACAGCAATTGCGCCTGCATTTTCAGGTCAACGCCTGACTTTTTGGCATAGGCTTGCATCATGAGCCAGCTCTTGTCGATCGGCCCGCCGGCCACCGCCAGTTTACGGCCCTTGAGATCCTGGATGTTGGCAATGGTCGAATTGGCCGGCACCATCACCGCACCGACGGCGGAGGAATAGGGATAGAATTTCAACTTCTTGCCCATGGCGCGCTCGCGGGACACGAACAGCCAGTCCGAGACGATGATATCCGCCTTGCCACCCAGCAGCGCTATCTTGAGCGCCTCGGGCGTGGCCAACGTCTCAATCTGCAAATCCAGCCCGGCGGCCTTTGCCAGCCCCCGGCTTTGCGCCACGTCCAATTCCCATGCCACCGTGCCGGTTTTTTGGATGGCGAGCCGCACCACATCATCTGCCAACGACGCTCGACCTTGCAAAAACAGGGCAAATATAATGGCCATTAGACGAAAAGGCTGCGACATTTTAACTCCGGAAACAATGCACCATTGCTGGCGCCCACACTTGACACTTCGGAACAACGGCCATTTAACTATAGTCACTTAAGACGAGGCTAGGCAATGCACCATATTGGGGAGCATAAGCTTGGGTTTTCCGTTTTTGAGTCACAAAAATTAAGCGAGCTTCGCATACCGGAAGGATCAAAATATGTTCTCAAAAATGCGCATTTCCATGTTGGTAGCCTCATTCGCCTTCCTGGCGTCGGTGGGTGCAGCCAATGCTGCCGGCGACCCGGCGGCCGGCGAGAAAGTATTCGCCAAATGCCACATTTGCCATCAGGTCGGCCCCACGGCCAAAAGCGCCATCGGCCCGGAATTGAACGGCCTCATTGGCCGTCACAGCGGCTCGGTTGAAGGCTATGCCTATTCGGATGCCAACAAGAACTCTGGTATTGTCTGGGACGTGCCCACGCTTGAAGTTTATTTGAAGAACCCGCGCGCGAAGGTGCCCGGTACCAAGATGATGTTCCCCGGCCTGCAAAAGCAGTCGGACATTGATGATGTCATTGCCTATCTCTCGCAATTTGATGCCAAAGGCGAGATGGTCAAGAAGTAATCTTGGCTACCACGGTATTGAAAGCCTTCGGAGCCATCCGGAGGCTTTTTTGTTTGGGAACAACCTTGCGTTTATCAACAGCGCGCATGGCCAAAAGCTTGATTTTTGAGTACTTTCATGGCCCACTATTTTTGACATTTAACGCAAATTCCGGCTTGCAGAGGGAGGTGCGCACGTGAAATTTCACAAATTGCGCCTCGCGGGCTTCAAATCCTTCGTCGACGCCTCTGATTTCTGGATCGAGCCGGGTCTGACAGGCGTCGTCGGGCCCAACGGTTGCGGCAAATCCAACCTGGTGGAAGCGCTGCGCTGGGTCATGGGTGAAAATTCCTATAAGAACATGCGCGCCTCGGGCATGGACGATGTCATATTTTCAGGCTCGGCCAAGCGGCCAGCCCGAAATATTGCCGAGGTCGTCATCGTCCTCGACAATTCGGCCCGCACCGCCCCTGCCGCCTTCAACAGCACGGACCAAATTGAAGTCTCGCGGCGCATAACCCGTGAGGAAGGCTCCAGCTACAAGATCAATGGCCGCGAAGTGCGCGCCCGCGATGTGCAATTGCTGTTTGCCGACGCCTCCTCGGGTGCGCGCTCGCCCGCCATGGTGCGCCAGGGCCAGATCGGCGAAATCATCAACGCCAAGCCACCGGCACGCCGGCGCATTCTGGAAGAGGCGGCGGGCGTTTCCGGCCTGCACTCGCGCCGTCATGAAGCCGAATTGCGCCTGAAAGCGGCGGAAGCCAATTTACTGCGGCTGGAAGACGTGCTCAACCAGTTCGGCACCCAGATCGACAGCCTGCGCCGCCAGGCCCGCCAAGCCGAGCGCTATCGCGGGCTGGGCGAAGAAATCCGCAAGGCCGAGATGGTCTCTTATTGCCTGCAATGGCAGGAAACTCTCGGTCAGGCGAGCGAGGCCGAGCGCGCGGTCAATGACAACCTGCGGCGCGTGGCGGAATTGACCGTGGCCCAAAACGAGGCCGCCCGCCTGCAGGCAATCGCGGCCCATGAAATGCAGCCGCTGCGCGATACCGAGGCGCAAAATCTGGCGCAGGTGCAGCGTCTGGTGCTGGAGCGCGAAGCGTTGGACGGCGAGGAGCAACGCCAGAAACTGCGCATCGCCGAACTGGAACAGCGCGCCCGGCAAATGGCCGAAGACGCCAACCGCGAGCGCGCCCGCATCGAGGACGCGCGCAACATGCTGGCGCGCCTTGCAGCCGAATCGCAGAACATCGAAGCGGCAAACCTGGGCGCGGCGGCGACCCACGCGCAGGCCAAGGCAGAAGTCGAGGCGGCGACGGCGGCGCTTGCCATCGCCGAAGCCGAACATGACAAGGCGCAAAGCGCCCTTGCCGATCTCACCGCCCGGCGGCGCTCGCTGGAGACCCGGGCACGCGACGAACTGGCCCATCTGACCCGGCTGACGGCTGAAACGACGCAGGTGCAGGCTGAATGGACCCAATTGAACACCCGCATCGGCAGCGAAGCCGAAATTGATGCGCTGCAGGCCAGCGTCCAGCAAGCCAAACTTCAGCAACAGCAATGCGAGGCCGCGGTTTTGGTCGCCGAGCAGCAATTGACTCTCGCAAGGCGCGATGAAAGCGCGCTGCGCGGCCCCGCCAGTGAAGCCGAGCGCAACGCCCAGCGCATCGACACGGAATTGCGCACCTTGCAGAAATTGCTGGCGAGCCCGCTCAATGCGCGCTTCACGCCGATTGTCGATCAATTGCAGGTCACGCCCGGCTTTGAAATTGCGCTGGTTGCCGCGCTTGGCGACGACCTGGATGCTTGCGCTGAAGCAGCGGCACCGGTGCATTGGCGCGAGACGCAAGTGGAGGCGGATGCGGCCGACCCGGCCCTGCCCGAGGGCGCATTACCCATGGCAGACAAGGTGCGCGCGCCCAGGGCGCTGCTGCGACGCTTGAACCAGATTGGCATTGTCAGCCGTGATCAAGGCGCGTCGTTGCAATTGCAATTGAAGCCGGGCCAAAGGCTGGTTTCGCGCGAAGGCGACCTTTGGCGGTGGGATGGGTTTTGCGCCGCCGCCGAGGCCCCAAGCCCCGCCGCCCGCCGCCTCGCCGAGCGCAATCGTCTGGCCCAACTCAGCGAACAGGCGCAACTTGCCGCGCAAATGGCCCGCGCGGCGCAGACGGCTTTGGCCCAGGCCAGTGGGGCCAGCCGCAATGCCAGCCAGACCGAAGCACAAAGCCGCAGCGCGCACCGCGAAGCCGCACGGTTGCTGGATGGCGCCCGCGAAAAGCTCAGCCAGGCCGAGCGCCAGCGCGCCCAGCACGCGGGCCGGCTCGCCGCGTTGGCCGAGGCGCGCAATCGCCTGACGCTGGCCAAGACAGAAGCCGCAACGCGCGCTAAGCAGGCCCAACAGGAATTGACCGCCCTTTCACAAACCACCGGCGAAGCCGAGCAATTGGGCCAAGCCCATGCGCTTGCGCGCGCCCAACTGGCACAAAACCGCGCCAGCCTGAGCCAAGCGCAGGGCCACTTGCAAGCCTTGACGCACGAGGCCGCCCAACGCGCCGCCCGCCAGATCACGCTGCAAAAGGACCTTGCCGACTGGCGGGAGCGACAGACCAAAGCCACCGCCAGCGCCGCCGAATTTGCCCGCCGCGCGCTGGAATTGCAGACTGAACTGGATGAAACGGCGGCGGCACCCGACGCGTTCTTGCTACGCCGACGCGCCCTCATGCAAGCCATAGATACCGCGCAAGAGCAGCTCAAGAGCACTGGAGATGCCCGCGCTCTGGGTGAAGCCCGCCTCGCGCAGGCCGATCGTCACGCCAGAAAGGCATTGGAAGAAATGAGCGCGGCGCGTGAGGAAGCCGCCCGCGCCGGTGCCAATTTCGAAGCCCGCCAGGCCCGCCGCGATGAATTATTGACGACCATCCAGACCGAACTCGACATGACGCCCGCCACCCTGTTTGCCCAGACCGGTTTCAAGCCGGGCGGCCCCCTGCCGGACCGCGAGGCTCTGGAGCGCAAGCTGGAGGGTCTGCGCGCCGACCGGGATCGGCTGGGCGCGGTCAATCTGCGCGCCAATCTTGAACTCGACGAAATGGAAACCGCCAAGACCGCATTGGCGGCGGAGCGGGATGACCTGATCGAGGCGATCAAGCGCCTTCGCCAAGCCATCGCCAACCTGAACCGCGAGGGTCGCGAACGCTTGCAGGCGGCCTTCGACGTCATCAACGGGCATTTCCGTGATCTGTTCACCACCTTGTTTGGCGGTGGCACCGCAGAATTGCAACTGATCGAATCCGAGGATCCGCTGGCCGCCGGCCTTGAAATATTCGCCCGCCCGCCCGGCAAGAAGCCGCAAACCATGTCGCTGCTGTCGGGCGGCGAGCAGGCACTCACCGCCATGGCACTGATCTTTGCGGTATTTCTGACCAACCCATCGCCCATTTGCGTGCTGGACGAGGTCGATGCGCCGCTGGACGATGCCAATGTCGAGCGCTTTTGTGACCTTCTGGTGGCGATGCGTCAACGCACCGACACCCGCTTTCTCACCATCACCCACAATCCGATCACCATGGCCCGCATGGATCGGCTGTTTGGGGTCACCATGGCCGAACAAGGTGTGTCGCAACTCGTGTCGGTGGATTTGAGCGAGGCAGAACAATTGGCCGAAGCCAGTTGACGCCCCGCCCAGAGCACTAAACGCGGGCGTAAACATCCTCGAGACGCACAATATCGTCTTCGCCAAGATAAGTGCCGCACTGCACCTCAATCAACACCAGCGGCACCTTGCCCGGGTTTTCCAGACGATGCACGCAGCCGAGCGGCAAATAAATCGACTGGTTTTCACTGACCAGCTTGCGCTCGCCATCCACCTCCACCATCGCCGAACCAGCCACGACGGTCCAGGTCTCGGCGCGATGGAAATGCTTTTGGAGGGAGAGCTTGCCGCCCTGCTTCACCACGATCCGCTTGACCTGATAGCGCGTGTCCATATCCAGCGTTTCATAATAACCCCAGGGCCGATAACCGCGCTTGGGAGCGGCCACGACATGCGGGCGCGACACTTTCAATTGCTCGGTCATTCTTTTGACATCGCCGGTCTTGCGACGATCGGAAATCAGCACCGCATCCGCCGTCACCACCACGGCCAGATCCTTCACCCCGACCAGCGAAGTCAGCATGTTTGGCGAATGCACGTAGCAGCGCTGCGAGTCGATCTGTTCGACCTCGCCGATCAACACATTCTTGGACGCATCCTTGCCCATCAGTGACCAGATCGCTTCCCACGAACCAATATCCGACCATCCATAATCGGCGGCGATCACATCGACATGCTGGCTGCGCTCCATTACGGCATAATCAACCGAAACCTTGCGCGCCTTGGCAAAATCTTCCGCGCCCAACCGATGCGCCCCCCAGAATTCGGTTCGGTTGGCCACCGCCGCACCGACATGATCGGCCAATTCCGGCTCAAAAGTCTTGATTTCGCTCAAATAGGTTGAGCAGCGCATCATGAAATTACCGGAGTTCCACAAGTAGCCTTGCGCAATATAGCTCTTGGCCGATTCCGCGTCAGGCTTCTCGTGAAAGGCACGCACCTTGTGCAGGCCATTGTCATCGCTCTCTTTGGCCATTTGGATATAGCCATAGCCGGTATTGGCTTCGCTCGGCTTGATGCCGAAGGTAACGATGCGCCCGGCAAGTGCCGCTGCCAGCGATTTGCGGCAGACTTCTTCGAACTCGGCAACATCTTCAACCAGATGGTCGGCTGCCAGCACCAGCATGACCGCATCCTTGTGACCATGCGCGATGATCTGCGCACCGGCGGCAATGGCGGCGGCTGTGTCACGGGCTTCCGGCTCAAGCACCAGAACGGCATCATGCACCTTTTGCGTAGCGCAGGCATCCGCGACCAGAAAGCGGTGATCTTCATTGGCGATAATCACTGGAGCCGCGAACAAATCGCGATTGGCGACCCGCTTCAAAGTCAGCTCAAACGTCGAAACATGGCCAATAAGGGGCACAAACGGCTTGGGATAATTGGTGCGCGAGGCAGGCCACAACCGGGTTCCACCGCCACCGCACATGATCAAAGGCGTAATTTTCATAAAATTTCCTCAAAAACCCTGCTAAAATCCGTATCCAAGCCATAGTCACGAATCAGCACAAAATCAACATGATCACCGCAAGCAATTCAATTGGCATTCGCGATTCGCATGAATACAAGACCCATTACGCCGGAAAGCGAACAAAATATGACAGGGCTTTTACCCCCGCCGGGTTAAAGCTATGCATGGGCGAAAGCACAAGCGCATAAAAGCCACCCAAAAGATGCGTGCGGATATGATTTCTATTAAATTTTTGGCCCAAATCACCAATGGAAAGCATCATGATTACCGGCAAGACCAAGCTCATCGCTCATATTGGCTATCCCACCGAGACCTTCAAATCGCCAATGATTTACAATCCCTATTTCGAAGATCGTGGCATTGACGTCCTCGTTGTCCCGATGGGGGTTAAGGTCGGCGATTATGAAAATGTGCTCAAAGCCACGTTCAGCCTTACCAACATCGTTGGCGCATTGATTACCATGCCCCATAAGGTAACAACCGTCGGCTTGCTCGATGAAGTATCCACCAAGGTCAAAATTGCCGGTGCCTGCAACGCCGTGCGCCGTCGCGAAGATGGCAAACTGGTCGGCGACATGTTTGACGGCGAAGGTTTTGTGCGCGGCCTCGCCAGCAAGGGCAAGCAAATCAAGGGGTCACGCGCCTATGTGCTCGGTTCTGGCGGCGTCGGCTCCGCCATTGTGGCTTCGCTGGCTGGCGCAGGGGTTTCTGCGCTGTCATTGAAAGACTTCAATCCCGCTTCCGCGCAGGCGCTGGCCGACCGCATCCGCGCCAATTATCCGCAAATCGAAGTCACCGCCGGCTCCGACGATTTGAAGGGCTATGACATTGTCGTCAACGCCACCCCGATCGGGATGAAGGACGACGACCCCCTGCCCTTCGACATGGACCGGATTTCGGCCGACGTATTTGTTGGCGAAGTGGTGATGAAGCAGGCGCATACGCCCTTCCTGCGCGCCGCAATCGCCAAGGGTTGCGCCGTGCAACTGGGCACGGACATGCTGTTTGAGCAAATTCCCGCCTATCTCGAGTTTTTTGGCCTGCCCTCGACCACATCCGCCGAATTGCGCCGCCTGGCGAAGATTTCATATTGATTGGGGGGGGCCGACGCGCCGGTGACCCGGGCGGTGAAGCCACGCAGCCGAAACCGAAAGCTTCTCAAACATGACCATCGCAAAATGGCCCTTTTTGCCCCCTATTCATAAGATGCTACATCTGACCGATGGTTGTCGACCGGACTGAAACCAATAGCGAGCCGATTTATGCGTCTGACTGGCTGGACTTTAACCCTTGTTGCAACCCTGGCTACCTGCTTGGCCACGCATGTCTATGCCGAGGATTTGCCGGCCCCATTGCCGACTTTTGCGCTGCATCCGCCGGACGACACCAGCCATGAATCTTTCTGGAAGGGCCTTTATTTTGGCAGCGACGCCTTTGTCATTGGCAGCAAGGGCCTCAAATCGCAACTGGGCGGCGACAGCTACATTGGCTATGACAAGCGATTTTCCAACAATCTGCAACTCGATGTGCGCGCCAGCACCGGCTATCTGCCCAGCCTCGTGCCCAAGACCGGCCTCTCCGGCTTTGACTATGCCGATTCAAGTTTCAAGCTCGCCTATGACATGGGCCGGTTGACGCCTTTTGTCTCGGCAGGGGGGCTGATAGCCAAGCCGAGCTTCAACAGCTACGCCTATTCCAGCACCACAAATTCATTGAATGATTTGTTGAACCCGTCCTCCGGCACCAAGACCTTCGGGCATGTCGCGGCTGGCTTCAATTACGCCATCAACAATGATTTATCCGTCGGCATGTCGGTATCCGTTGGTCAGCGTCCCGGCTTTCCGAGCCTTTGGCCCTAGACGGCGGCAACTTTGGTTTTACCCAGATTCGCACATTCGTCATCGGAACTGTTGCAATAAAGCTCGTAAAGCGCGCCAAGGATGAATGGCACTTCTGTCCCATTGACCGAATAATAAATCATCTGCGACACGCGGCGGGTTCGCACCAGTTCATTATTGCGCAACACGGCCAGATGCTGCGACAGGGCCGACTGGCTGAGCGCAATCAGCGATTCCAGTTCGCCCACCGATTTTTCGCCCTTGACCAATTGGCACAAGATCAGCAGCCGCCACTTGTTGCTAATGGATTTCAGCACCATAGCAGCGTGACCCGCCTTGTCCGCCAATTGCTCCATTTGCTGAAAATCGTTTGAAACCTGATTCATAAATGGCACCCTGCTGGATATTCACCAAAACATTTGTTTGGCAATCACATACCGCAACGCCCGCCCGACGCAAAGGCCCCGATACAAAAATATGGCAACATCATCAGCGATACACTTTATCTGCATTTGGGGATTCCCGCAATCTCTGAACACGCCCCTTCGGACAAATCCCCGCCTCGAGACAATTCGGGGCTCATTCAGCGCGCTTTTCCAGTTCGCGGCTTGATTTAGGACGCTGACTTGCCGTAGCTTATTGACGCACCTTGCGACAGTTTTTCTGACAGGGCGCCATCATCGGGGAGAAGATTATGCATTTGATCAGTTGGATTGTATTGGGCCTCATTGCAGGCTTCATGGGCAGCAAGATCGTCAACAAGGCCGGTTCGGGCATCATTATGGACATCGTGCTCGGCATTGTGGGTGCCATAGTCGGCGGCGAGATTTTCGAATTTTTTGGTGGGCACGGCGTTACCGGCGTCAACATCACCAGCCTCATCACCGCTATCTTTGGATCGGTTATTGTGATTTACGCTTATCACGCAATTTCCGGCAAATAGCGATCCACTCCAGGGCAGACCCAAACCATGCAGGACCTTCGCCGACGAGAATGACTCGATAATGCCGCACGGCCCAACTCCGGCGGCAGCCTTTGCCTGTGACACCTCTCGACGAAAAGCCCTGCATGATGGACCTTCCCCTCACAATCACGCCCATGTCACAAAACGACCTGCCGCAAATCGAGCGGTTGGACGAGCGCGTTTTTGGGCCCGGACGCTTCGCCCGCAGCGCCTATCGCCTGCGCGAAGGGGTGGATCCGGCTTTCGACAGTTCCTTTGTCGCCTGCATCGGCACATTGATCGTCGGTGCCAATCGCATGACGCCAATTCTATGCGGCAACGCCACCGCACTGCTGCTCGGGCCGCTGACCGTGGAGGTGGCGTTTCGCTCCCGCGGCATTGGCGGCCTGCTGATCCACGCCGCACTCAATGCCGCCAGGGCACAGGCGCAGTCACGCGTCGTTCTGGTCGGAGATTTTGCCTATTACAACCGTTTCGGCTTCGAGCGGGTGCCGCCCGGACGCTTGCTTATGCCCGGCCCGGTTGACCCTGCCCGCCTGCTCTGGTGCGCGCTGCAACCTGACGCATTTGCCGACGTGGCCGGGGCCATCCGTCAGGCGTGAGACTAGCTCACGCCCCCGACGCCCGCCCGCGCTTCACCCGCTGATCAGGTCTCCGAACAATTTCCAGTTCTCGCCATCAAAGCGTTGCAGCTGCATCTTGCGAATCGGGTAATAATTGTCAGGTGAAGTGCTCACCGTTATGCCCGGCAGGAACACGGAAACCGGCACATCCTTGAGGCTGGTCGCCTGTTTCATGACATTCTCGCGCGAGAGATCATTGCCGCATTGCTTAAGCACCTGCATCAACACCTGTGCGACACCATAGGCATAGACGGCATTTGCGTCTGGGATGACGCTGGCACTCATGTATTTTTGGCAGAAGGCCGTCCATTGCTTGACGCCTTCGTCATTGCTCCAGATCTTGTCGGTCGGGTCCTTGGCATAAGAGGCGGTGATCAGATCGTGGGATTTTTCGAGACCTGCCGCTTTCAGAATGGTGAAAGACGCCGTCACATTGACAATATAGCGAACCGCTTTCCAGCCAAGATCAAACGATTTGCGCACCGCTTGGGCGCCAAATTTTGGGGTGGCGGCTATCAGGAACACATCTGCGCCAGACCCCTGCAAGGTCACGACCTGCGAGTCGATCGTCGGTTCCGACACTTCGTAAGATACTTCCTTGACAATCATCCCGAGGTTTTTCTCGCCAAGACCATCCTTCAGGCCGCTCAAATAGTCCCGGCCCAAATCGTCATTCTGATAGAGCACCGCGATTTTGGCATCGGGTTTGGTCGCCAGAATATGCTTGCCATATATCGCGCCTTCGGTGCGATAGGTCGGGTTGACGCCCATCGTCCACGGGAAATGCTTGGGATCGCCCAACAGGCTGGCACCCGTCGCTGAAAACAATTGCGGCACCTTATGCGCGTTCAGATAGGGCCGGATCGCGACATTGGACGGCGTGCCAAGACTCTGGAAGATGAAGGCGACATTGTCCTGCTCCACCAGGCGGCGCACCTGCTCCACTGCCTTGGGCGGCGAATAACCATCATCGAGGCTGATCAGATTGATCTTGCGACCGTTGATGCCACCCTGCTCATTGATCATCTTGAAATAGGCAGCCTCAACCCGCCCCACCACACCATAGGCCGAAGCTGGCCCGGAATAGGCCATGGTCTGGCCGATCTTGATTTCCGTGGCCGTGACGCCGGGCATATCCGCGCCAAAGGCAAGCGGGCGGGCGGCCAGGCCAGCCCCCGCAGCCACAGCGCTGAGCGAGGCATATTCCAGCAATTCACGACGCGTAACCATGGCAACCCTCCCGATTTTGATCTGACATTCAAACGTGACAGCGCCGCCAAACTTCACACCCCTCGTTTGGCGGGTTCTGCCTCAGTCACTCAGCAGCTTGCCGAAGGAAACCCAACGGGTTCCGTCAAACCGTTGCAATTGCATGGTTCTTATCGGGAAGTAATTGTCGGGCGAAGTGTTCACCAGCACGCCAGGCAGGAACATGGCGGTTTTCACATCCTTCAAATTTGCGGCCTGTTTCAAGATATTGGCCCGCGACAGATCATTGCCGCATTGCTTCAGCACCTGCATCAGCACCTGCGCCACCGAATAGCCATAGGCGGCATTGCCGTCCGTAATGACGCTGGCAGTCATATATTTGGTGGCAAAGGCCGCCCATGCCTTGTAGCCGGGGTCGTCTTTCCAGATCGGGTCTGCCGGGTCCTTGACGTAGGCCGCTGTGATCAGCCCTTTGGATTTTTCCAGTCCCGCGCCTTTCAAAATCGGATAGGCGACCGAAACATTGGTGAGGAACCGCTCGGCTTTCCAGCCCAGATCCGCCGATTTGCGCACTGCCTGCGCTGCAAACTTGGGTGTTGCCGCAATCACGAAAACATTGGCACCCGAGCCTTGCAGCGTCACCACCTGCGAGTCCACTGTCGGCTCAGAAACCTCATAAGAGGCCTCTTTGACAATCATCTTCGCAGCTTTATCACCCAAGGCTGCCTTCAGACCGTCGATATAGTCTTTGCCGAAAGAATCATTCTGATACAGCACGCCAATCTTGGCGTCCGGCATGTTGGCGAGGATATATTTGCCGTAAATGATCGCCTCGGTGCGATAGGACGGGTTGATGCCCATCGTCCAGGGGAATTGCTTGGGCTCACCAAACAGGCTGGCCCCCGTCGCCACAAACAATTGCGGAATCTTATGCTCGTTCAGATAGCTCCGTATCGCGACATTGGACGGCGTGCCAAGACTTTGAAAGATGAATGCCACCTTGTCCTGTTCCGCCAATCGGCGGATTTGCTCGACGGCTTTGGGCGGCGAATAGCCATCATCAAGGCTGATCAGGTTGATCTTGCGGCCATTGATGCCGCCCTGCTCGTTGATCATCTTCACGAAGGCGACTTCAACGCGGCCGATAACCCCATAGGCGGAGGCCGGGCCGGAATAAGGCATGGTCTGGCCGATTTTGATTTCCGTAGCCGTTACGCCCGGCATATCTTCGGCCAAGGCCACAGCGGGCAGGCCCGCAAGTGCTGCGCCCGCAGCACCGCTCAACAACAGGTTTCGACGCGTGAACATGACAGTCTCTCCCTAGGCTTGAACTCCCTTGCACTGATCCCGCAGCGCAATTTTTCCAGCTTGGTGCTGGTTTACATCTATACTACGCACGCTTGGTCGCGTTCGTAAAGCGTTGCAAACGCGCCGCCATCGCAGTGACAGCGCCGGCAATGCCACGGGGCATCACAAACATCAGCGCGATCAAAAGCACGCCATAAACCGCCCATGGCAGCGCCTTGGCATTTTCGCCCAGACTGCTGGTCAACTGATCCGCATAATTGGGCACAAATTCGATGAACCATGCCCCAAACAGCATGCCCGGAATGGACGTCAACCCGCCAACCACAATGCCCACCAGAAACGACAGCGACAGGAACAGGCCGAAACTGTCGGGCGATACATAGCCGACAATGGTCACGCTCAGCGCCCCGCCCACACCCGCATAAAGCGCGCTGATGCCAAAGCACATCGCCTTCACATAGGAGATCGGAACGCCCATGGTCTCGGCCGCCACCGGTTGATCACGGATGGCGACCATTGCCCGCCCGATCCGCCCGCGCACCAGATTGCGCGCTGCCAGAAACAGGAGCGCCGCAAATCCGAGGCAATAGAAATACAGCCATTGATCAGAGGTGATCGGCAGGCCGAAGGGCGCGCCGGGCTTGGCAAGCTGCAAGCCGCCTGATCCACCGGTAAGGGCATCAAAATGCTTGTAATTCAGCAATTGCGGCATGGCGACAGCCAGAGCAAAGGTGGCGAGCGCTAGATACAGCCCCTCCAATCGCAGCGCTGGCAGTCCAAACAGGAATCCTGCCACAAGGCACACCATTCCGGCAATGGGCGGCGTAACCCAGTAGGGCATCCCAAATTTGGCCACCAGAATCGCGCTGGCATAACCGCCAATGGCAAAAAAAGCGCCGTGCCCAAGCGAAATCTGGCCATTATAGCCGGTCAGCAAGTTCAACCCCACCAGCGCGATCGCATAATTGAGCACCTGCGCATATTGAAACAGATGATAACCGCTGCTCATAAACGGCAGCACCAGCGCAAAAACCACGACACATGCCAACCCGACACGGCCCCAGCCGATAAACCCTGAACGCTCCGGTTCCGCCTTGGCTGTTGGCAGCGTGCTCATCCTAAACCCTCGTCACAATGACCCGGCCAAACAGGCCGGACGGTTTCATCACCAGAACGCCAATTATAATGACCAGCGCCACGGACAACTGGATTTGCGTGCCCACCAGATAGGCACCCACCAGGTTCTGCATTACCCCCACAATGAACCCGCCGGCGACTGCCCCCCACGGATTGTCGATGCCGCCAAGCACAGCCGCAGCAAAGCCGTAAAGCAGCAGCGAACTCATCATGTTGGGATCAAGATAGACGACAGGTGCCGCCATCATCCCGGCGATCGAGCCAATCGCGGCGGCAAGACCCCAGCCCAGCGCCAGCATCCAGCCGACCTTGATGCCAACCAACCGGCTTGAAGCTGGATTTTGCGCCGCCGCCCGCATGGCGAGGCCCAGCGGCGTGAACCGGAAAAACCCGTACACCAGCGCCAGAACCAGAAAGGTGACAACGATGACCCCCGATTCATGCGAGGACATCAACGTATTGCCAAACCACGCCTTTTCCGGAAACGGACTGCGAAAGTCCTTGATCTCATACCCATATATCCACCCCACCACCGAGTTGAATATAAACACCATGCCAATAAACACGATCACCATGCTCAAAACCGGCGCTTTGGCGAACGGACGCACGATAACGCGCTCGATAATCACACCCGCGGCGAAAGACAAAACGACCGTCAGGCCAAAAGCCGCCCAATAGGGCAAGCCAGAATCCATCATGTTCCACGCCATATAGGTCGCAAACATCGCCATTTCGCCCTGCGCAAAATTCACCAGATGCGTTGCCTGGTAAATCATCACCAGCGCCAGTGCCAGAATGGCATAGACCCCGCCCATCGCCAGACCTGAGAAAAATTGATGCGCGAATGTGCTCATGTCATTGCCTCAATAGCCAAGATAGGCGCGGCGCACCGCGTCATCGGCGCGAATTTGTTGCGCCGAACCGCCAAGCACCACCCGGCCGGTTTCAACGAGATAAGCGTGATCTGCCAGATCCAGCGCCAGATTGGCATTCTGCTCCACCAGCAGCATCGCCACCCCCTGCTCGCGGTTGATCGCCCGCAGGATCCTGAAAATATCTTTGACAATGATCGGTGCCAGACCGAACGAGGGTTCATCCAGCAGCAGCAGTTTGGGGCGCAGCATCAGCGCCCGCGAGATTGCCAGCATTTGCTGCTCGCCGCCCGAAAGCGTGCCGGCCTGTTGCTGATAACGCTCGCGCAGGCGTGGAAAATACGAAAAGATGATCTCCAGATCAGCCGCCACCTTGGCGCGATCGCGCCGCGTATAGGCACCCAGGCGCAGATTTTCCGCAACCGTCAGCGCGCCAAACGTGCCCCGGCCATCGGGCACATGCGCAATGCCCAGACGGGCGACATCCTCCGTCGCCTGGCCCTTCAGGTTTTGACCGGCAAAGATCACGTCGCCCTCGCGCCGCACCATTGCACTCAACGCCCGCAATATCGTCGTTTTGCCGGCACCATTGGCACCCAGCAGCGCCGTGATCCCGCCAGCTGCCACATCCATATCCACGCCATGCACCACTTGCAGCGGCCCATAAAACGCTTTTAGCGCACGCACCTGCATCAATGGTGTGGCCACCGGCTCGTTCATGCCGCATCTCCAAGATAGGCGCGGATGACCTCCGGGTGGCTTTGCACCTGCTGAGGCGGGCCATCGGCGATCTTGGCACCGAAATTGAGGGCCACCACCTGGTCGGAAACCCGCATCACCAGATTCATGTGATGCTCCACCAGCAGGATGGTCATGCCATGCCGGTCTCGCAGCCCCAGAATCTCGCCGCGCAAATGCTCGACTTCCTCATGGTTGAGACCGGCGGCAGGTTCGTCCAGCAGCAGGAGTTTGGGCTCGCTGGCCAGCGCCCGCGCCAGCTCCACCCGCTTTTGCGTGCCAAACGGCAATTGCCCAGCCGCAATGTTTGCGCAGTCCCCAAGACCAAATTCAGCCACCAGTTGCAGCGCGCGCTCGCGCAATTGGGCTTCCTCGCGCCGCGTCGCTGGCAGGCGCAGCGCCGCAGCACCAAAGCCCTGACGCCCGCGTGAATGGGCACCCACCAACACATTGTCGAGCACGCTCATCGCCCCAAACAGCGCGACATTCTGAAAGGTGCGCGCTATGCCAATCCTGGCGATCTCGTGGCGCGCCAATTTCAGAATGGGGCGTCCTTCAAACTGGATCTGCCCGGAATGGGGCGTGTAAAGGCGCGAAAGGCAATTAAACAGCGTTGTCTTGCCGGCGCCATTAGGGCCAATCAGCCCGCAAATTTGGCCGCGCCCGACATCAAACGAAATTTCATTGAGGGCAATGATGCCGCCAAACCGGACACTGACTTTTTCGACACGAAGCAAAGCCGACGGGCTCACGGTCGCCTCACCTGCCATGGGGCCGCACCATTTCGAAACGCGCGCGTCGGCCCCTGCCCAGCAGACTATGGCTCCTCATGCACCGCTCCCACCCTTTATAATTCAATCCGCGTCTCCGGCGGCTGGTCGCATCATGCGTGCTGCAATGGATGGTGGCAAGTGCGCAGTTTTGATTTTTACCAATCCTTTCGCCTAAGCCTAGCCGGATCAACCAGCCTTAGATAATCGCCTTTTCAATAAAGCGCTGCCCTTTGGCAATGCGATCAAAATGGAAGGGGCGCATATCGAGCGTGCGATATGCGCCATAGGTCAGCCATTCGGCTGTGCCACGCCCCATTGCGGGTGCCTGTTGCAGGCCATGACCGGAAAATCCGTTGAGGAAGATGAAATTCTTCACCTGCGCATCCGGCCCCATGATCGCATTCTGGTCAAAAACATTATAGGCGTAATGACCCGCCCATTCGCGCATGACCTTGATCGCCTCAAACTGCGGCACCCGATGCGCGATATGCGGCCAGATATGATCCTGCCATAAAGCATGATCCATCTCGAAATCATCATAGGCGACCGCGCGATCGTCGGCACAATGCCCGCCCGCCATATAAGTCGTCTTGCCATCCTGACGAAAATGAATGCCAGACGGGTCCACCGTCAGCGGCAATTCGCGGTCGAGCGGCTTTTCGGCGGAAAACACATAAGTGAAACGCTTGCGCGGCTCGACCGGGATCTCAATGCCAGCCATGCGCGAGGTCAGGACAGCGCGCGGCCCCGAGGCATTGACCACCTGCCCGCAAAAAATCGTCTCACCGCTCGCAAGCGTCACGCTTTCCACACGGTCGCCCGCGGCGTTTCGCGTCATGCCGACCACCGCATTGGCTATATATTCAACCCCGCGCTCGCGCGCCGATTTGCGCAGCCAGTCAAATACCGTGATGCCGTCCCAATAGCCTTCATCCACCAGATTGATGCTGCCCGCGACAATATCCTCGACATTATAGAACGGATATTCGCGCTGGATTTCCGCCGCGCTCAGGATTCGCGTCCCCGCCCCCGCCCCCGCCTGCACCTGCACCTGCTGGTTGGCACGCAGCACCCCGGCAAAATCGTCATTGTCCGCCAGATACATGTAACCATAGTTCTGGATGCGCAATTGCGGCACGCGTGGATCATTGCCCATATACTGGCGAAGATTTTTGATGAAATCGGCCGCAAATTGCGAAATCCGGACATTGAGCTCGGCCGAAAACTGCAACCTTATGCAGGAATTGGTATGGCTGGTCGAGCAATTGGCATAATCGGGCTCGCGCTCC
This sequence comes from Hyphomicrobiales bacterium, assembly GCA_019075865.1. Taxonomy (GTDB): domain Bacteria; phylum Pseudomonadota; class Alphaproteobacteria; order Rhizobiales; family Beijerinckiaceae; genus REEB77. The sequence continues at coordinate 146,100 of JAGXAN010000005.1, forward strand.
ACCACCAGCACACGGCCATTGAAATCGGGATTGTCGGTCAAGAACCAGGCGACGGCGGAGCCCATCATCGCCCCGCCCACGATCACCACATCATAAGCCCGGTGCGCCGGTGCCACATAGGCAGGTATCATTGCTGTTATTCTCCCCGTTTCAAAGCCGACGTGATGCGCGCGGCGCTCAAAGATCGCATGTTCACAAACCAAACAGGGCGCGCGAACCATGGCCCCAATCTGTCCACCGGCACCCTGCCAACCACACCTTCAAACTGCCACAAATATAACGCCCAAACGCGCCATAAAGGGGCGCAAGTTACGGCACCCGTCCCCCTATGGTTAGCAGCCCACGCCGCCAGTGAAAACGGTTTTATCCTGACCATAGGCCGGTGTAGCCTTATCGGGCATCCTTGCGCGCAAGCTTCAAGACGCAAGCCTCAAGATGCTCGGTTGAAGAATTCTTCACTTTGCAACATGAATTATTTTCATCTTACGTGGCGTTTTTAACATTTGATTCTTTGAAACTTCAATCAGATAGTGGTCGCACTGAGACTTTTATCGAGGTCAATGGCGGGAGGCTCATTCATAGAACTGGTCATCTCTTTACTTCAAAAACCAGGGGATCACCGGGACAGGAAAGCCCCCGATTTTCAAAAAAGCAGAAACCGCCAAGGCACCGGCGAGCGATTGTAAATGCGGGTTGAGCGGGCACAAACCACTGGTTTCAGGTCAAATCTAGCTTGGTTTGACAATTATTCTGGAGCTGACTACCGTGAAGTTTCCTTACGATTGGCTGATCGCAAGGCAATATAAAAATAAACAAAAACGGATGGGAGAATCAATATGGCTGCCGTTGATATCGTCAATGTGCGCAAATCCTTCGGAAACGTGGAAGTTGTGCATGGCGTCGATGTAACCATAAATGACGGCGAGTTTGTTATCCTTGTCGGGCCATCCGGCTGCGGAAAAACCACGCTGCTACGCATGATCGCCGGCCTCGAAAACGTCACTTCCGGCGAAATTCGCATCGGCGGTCAGGTCGTCAACAATTTGCCGCCCAAATCGCGCGACATCGCGATGGTTTTTCAAAACTATGCGCTGTATCCGCATTTGACCGTGGCACAGAACATGGGCTTCTCCCTGATGCTGAAAAAGGCATCCAAGGCGGAAATTGACAGTCGCATTGCCAAGGCGGCCGAAATCCTCGGGCTGAACCCGCTGCTGGAGCGTTATCCGCGGCAATTGTCCGGCGGTCAGCGCCAGCGCGTCGCCATGGGCCGCGCCATCGTCCGCGATCCCAAGGTTTTCCTGTTCGATGAGCCTTTATCCAACCTCGACGCCAAATTGCGCGTTGCCATGCGCGCGGAAATCAAGGAATTGCATCGCCGCCTGGCGACAACCACGGTTTATGTTACCCACGACCAGATCGAGGCCATGACCATGGCCGACAAGATCGTCGTGATGCACGATGGCGTTGTCGAGCAGATTGGCGCCCCTCTCGAATTATACGACAACCCCGCCAACCAATTCGTGGCCGGCTTCATCGGATCACCCGCGATGAATTTCTTGCACGGCACGCTCAACCTGCATGAGGGCACGCCGCATATGACGCTGGAAGGTGGCGGCCGCGTGCCGCTGGGCAAAGTGCCCGCAAACAGCGATGGCCGCCCGTTGGTGCTGGGCGTGCGCCCCGAAAATCTGCTGGTCGCCGAGCAAGGCTTTGAAGTGCGCGTCGGCGTGGTAGAGCCGATGGGCTCCGAGACCCAGGTTGCAGCCAAGGCCGGCGATCATTCCATGATCTGCCTGATCCGCGATCGCATGATTCCCAAAACCGGGGATGCCTTGAAGCTCGCGCCTGAACCCGCCCACGTCCATTTCTTCGACGCCGAAACCGGGAGGAGAATCGCAGTTCCCTAAATCTTCGGCCAACCGACCAAACCGCACGGGTAATTCAAAAATGCCGGAATAATTCGGCACTAAAACAGGGGAGAGAAGCACAATGTTCAATCTATCACGCAGATCACTGATCAAGGGCGCTGGCGTCGCCGGATTGGCCGGCACCATGAGCCTCGACGGTTTCGCAACCGCATGGGCGCAGAACGCAAGCTGGAAGCCCGAAGCCGGTGCCAGCCTGAAACTGATGCGCTGGAAAGAATTCATCCCATCCGAAGGCAAATCTTTCGATGAAATCGTTGCCGCCTTCACCAAGGCAACCGGCGTCGCCGTGCAGGTGACGCGCGAAGGTCTCGACGATGTGCAGCCGAAAGCCTCGGTCGCCGCCGCCACTGGCCAGGGTCCCGACATTGTCTGGGGTTCGTTCTCGCTGCCGCAATTATTCCCCAGCAAATGCGTGCCGATGGATGATCTGGCCGATTACCTCGGCAAGAAATATGGCGGCTGGACCGAGGGTCCCGAAGCCTATGTGCGCAACAAGGACCATTGGCTTGGCCTGCCGATTGCCACCAACGGCAATTACATCAATTATCGCACATCGGCCATCAACAAGGCCGGCTTCAAGGAAATTCCAGCCGATTTCGACGGCTTCCTGTCGCTTTGCGAAGCGATGAAGAAGAACAACACGCCTCCCGGCTTCGCCCTTGGCCATGCCACCGGCGACGGAAACAGCTTCGTTTACTGGATGCTGTGGGGCTTTGGCGCACATGTTGTCGACGAAAAGGGCAAAGTGACGATCAATTCGCCCGAAACCGCCAAGGCGCTCGAATATGGCAAAAAGCTCTATGCCACCTTCATTCCCGGCACGCCGTCCTGGAATGATGGCTCCAACAACAAGGCATTTCTCGCCGGCGAACTCTATCTCACCGCAAACGGCATTTCGATCTATGTTGCCGCCAAGACCGCCGGTGAAAAAGGCGACGCCAAGATGAAAGCCTTGGCCGAAGACATCAACCACGCCTATTGGCCGGTTGGGCCCGTCGGCAAAATTGGCGAATTGCAAAGCGTCTATCCGATGATGGCTTTCAATTACACCAAATATCCCAATGCCTGCAAAGCCTTCATGGCCTTCATGCTGGAGGCGGCCCAATACAATAAATGGCTGGTGGATTCGCAGGCCTACCTGACGGAGACCCTGAAAGCCTATGACAGCAATCCGGTCTGGACAGCCGACCCCAAAGCCAAAGTGTTCAAGGACGCATCCAACCGCTGCTCCGTGCTGGATGGCATGAGCGCCAACCCGCAAAAGGCGGCGGAGTCTCTGGCTGACTTTATCGTCATCGACATGTTCGCCCGCTACGTCACAGGCCAGAGCGACCTGAAGAGCACGCTGGCCAATGCGGAACGCCAGACCAAGCGGCTGTTTGGTTGATACAAGGCCGACTGGCATCCTGAAATACCGGCAAACGCGCCGCCCCCAAGGGTGGTGCGTTTACCCTGCACAAAGCAAGGCTGCACAATGGCAGCGTGAACCCCGAGGACCAAAGACTTGACCAGCCTCGCAGACAACAAACTTCCCCAAGGCGCCCGCATAGCCGCGCCCTCGGCACTGTCCCGTCTGATGGTCAACCGCGAGTGGCTGGGCTTCTGGTTCATGCTGCCGGCAGCGGCGATTTTAACTTTGCTGCTGGTTTATCCGCTTGGCCTTGGCATCTGGCTTTCCTTCACCGATGCCACCATCGGCAGCGTCGGCAAATTCGTCGGCCTCGACAATTATTCGTGGATTCTGGGCGATGATTCATTCATCAACGCCACCGTTTTCACGATTATGTACACACTTGTCGCCTCGACCATCAAATTCGCGGTGGGTCTCTATCTGGCCTTGCTGCTGAACAAGCGCCTGCCGCTCAAGGCCCTGCTTCGCTCGATCGTGCTGATCCCGTTTGTTGTACCCACGGTCCTGTCCGCCATGGCGTTCTGGTGGATATTCGACGCACAATTTTCCATCATTTCCTGGTCGCTGACCAAAATGGGGCTCATCAACCACAATATTGATTTCCTCGGCGACCCGACGCTGGCGCGGATCTGCGTGATATTCGCAAATATCTGGCGCGGCGTGCCTTTTGTCGCGATTACACTGCTGGCCGGCCTGCAAACCGTTTCGCCCTCGCTTTATGAAGCGGCGACCATTGACGGCGCTACCCCGTGGCAAAATTTCCGCTTCATCACCTACCCGCTGCTGACCCCGATCATCGCCGTGGTTATGACATTCTCGGTGCTGTTCACCTTCACCGATTTTCAGTTGATCTGGGTAATGACGCGCGGCGGGCCGATCAATTCCACGCATTTGATGGCCACGCTCTCCTATCAGCGCGCCATTATCGGCGGCAGCCTAGGTGAAGGTGCGGCCATTTCCACCGCCATGGTGCCGTTCCTGCTGGCCGCCATCATGTTCTCGTGGTTTGGACTGCAAAAGCGCAAATGGCAGCAAGGGAGCGACGCATGACCGTGGACACCGCCATCAAGGGCGACACCAACGAGGGCATGAGCTATCTCGACACGCTGCCGCGCCGCGCCGTCACCGTGTTTTTGCCGCTCGCCATCATCATGGTCGTACTGCTGTTTCCATTTTACTGGATGGTGCTGACCGCCATCAAGCCTGACAATCAATTGCTGGACATGAACACCTACAACCCGTTCTTCGTGTTCGGCCCGACCATGGCGCACATCAATCAATTGCTGTTTCACAGCATGTATCCGCAATGGCTCTGGAACACTTTCTATGTCGCATTCGCCGCGACCACATTGTCGATGATCGCCAGCATTTTCGCCGCCTATGCGATTGTCCGGCTGCGTTTTCGGGGTGCCAACTGGGTCGGCGGCGCGATATTCCTTGCCTATCTGGTGCCACCCTCCATCCTGTTTATCCCGCTGGCCTCGATCGTGGTGCGCTTTGGCCTGTTCAACTCGCCGCTGGCCCTGATCCTGACCTACCCGACATTCCTCATTCCATTCTCAACCTGGCTTTTGATGGGTTATTTCAAAACAATTCCCTTCGAACTGGAAGAATGCGCGCTGATGGATGGTGCTTCGCGCTGGCAGATATTGACCCGCGTGATCCTGCCGCTCGCCGTGCCCGGATTGATTTCAGCCGGCATTTTTTCCTTCACCCTGTGCTGGAACGAATTCATCTATGCGCTTACCTTCATTTCGTCCGAGAGCCGCAAAACCGCGCCGGTGGCGCTGGTCAACGCTTTTGTTGACGGCGACGTTTATCATTGGGGCACTTTGATGGCCGGCGCGCTTTGCGGCTCGCTGCCTCTGGTGGTGCTCTATTCCTTCTTTGTGGAATATTACGTCTCGGCCATGACCGGCGCGGTCAAGGAATAGCGGCCTCCCCGGTAGACACCGCGGTTTCAGCGGGCATGGGCACATGGCGCTCACCCATGACATAGGTTGCGGCAATGGCGCGATCATCGCCCAAAGTCATCAGGATGAACAATTCCTCCAGCAAATCGCGCGCGCAACGCATGCGATGCGCCATGACCGGCGTGGCATGGGCATCGAGCACCACGAAATCCGCCTCGCACCCGCGCTCGAATGAGCCTATCTTATCCTGCAATTGCAAGGCTTTGGCGTTACCCAGTGTCATGGTGTAAAATGCCGTGAGCGCCGAAAGGCTCTGGCCCTGAAGCTGGAGCACCTTATAAGCTTCCGCCGCCGTTTGCAGCATGGAATAGGACGTGCCGCCCCCGACATCGGTTGCCAGCGCTATGGGCACCGGACGATCCTTGCGCGCGACCTTCGCCCAATCAAACAGGCCGGAACCGATGAACAGATTGGAAGTTGGGCAGAATACCGCCACGCTTTGCGTTTCGCTAAATCGCGCCAATTCGCGCTCCGACAAATGAATGCAATGGCCAAACAGGCTGCGGGGGCCAAGCAGGCCGTAGGTGTCATAAATATCGGTATAATCCGCCGCTGCCGGAAACAGGGATTGCGCCAGTTCAATTTCGCGCAAATTCTCGGATATATGCGTTTGCATGTAACAATCGGGATAGGCTTTCACCAAAGCCCCGCACGCCTGCAATTGCTCGACTGTCGAGGTAATGGCAAAGCGCGGGGTGATCGCATAAAGCTGGCGACCGCGCCGATGCCATTTGCCTATCAATGCCTCGCTCTCGTCATAACCGCGCTGCGCTGTATCCAAAAGGCCGTCGGGGGCATTGCGATCCATCATCACTTTGCCGGCAATCATCCTTGTGTTGGCCCGCTCGCTTTCGACAAAAAAAGCCTCCGCCGATTGCGGATGCACCGAGCCATAGACCACCGCCGTCGTGGTGCCGTGATTGAGCAATGTATCGACAAAAAACCGCGCCTGAAGCGCCGCTAGTGCAGGATCAGCGTAGCGCATTTCTGCCGGGAATGTGTATTTTTGCAACCAATCCAGCAATTGCTCGCCATAAGAGGCGATCACCTGCGTTTGCGGAAAATGAATATGTGCGTCGATAAAACCCGGCATCACCAGATGCGGGCGATGGTCGATGAGGGTGACGTCATTGGCCAGTTGCGGCAACAGCTCGCTGGCCTCCCCGGCGGCGCACACGAGACCGCCTTCAACGTGAAGCAAACCATCATCAATATAGCGATAGGCCTGCCCCGATGCCTGAACCGGGTCGGCTACAAACCAAAACAGGCGGGCACGCACCGCAATTTTCGAAATTTTCTTCATGAACGATGGCTCGTGGGATTAAGGCATGGGAGAAGTGTGACAGCCTTGGATTGGCGCTGCATGGCCGCTATAATAGCGGCAACAGCAGGGCTTGCGCTACGGCCATTCCAATCGAATGGCAACTGCAATTTGCAAATGGCGACAATCAAGTGCGGGTTTTGCTTTACAAGCCGGTGAGCGCGGGCTCAGGATGCCATTGGGAAGGGTGAATATGCGCCACAAGCTTCGGTTTTATTTTGGAAATGAGCTGCATGAACTCGATTCCTGCGCGCCAACGCTGACGCTGCTGGACTGGCTGCGGCTGGAAATGGCCAAGACCGGCACCAAGGAAGGCTGCGCGGAAGGCGATTGCGGCGCTTGCACCATAGTGGTCGGGCGGCTGGAAGCCGGACGCCTCACCTATCGGGCGCTCAACGCCTGCATCCTGTTCCTGCCAACCCTCGACGGCTGCCAAATCCTGAGCGTCGAGCATCTCAAGGCTGGTCGCACCCTGCATCCGGTGCAACAGGCCTTGGTCGATTTTCATGGCTCGCAATGCGGCTTCTGCACCCCCGGCATTGTCATGTCGCTGTTTGCCCTCTGGCTCAACCAATCCAATCCGGATATCGGCCGCATCGAGGATGTGCTCGCCGGCAATCTCTGCCGATGCACCGGTTACCGGCCGATCATTGACGCTGCCATGTCGCTGCGCGCCAATCCCGACCGCGACCTCGACCCATGGCTGCGCGACCATGCCGATATGCAATCCAAATTGCTCGCTTTGGCCGACGATGAAACCCTCAGCCTGCAAAGCGCGGAAGGCCGGTTCCTGTCACCCGCCACTTTACCGGATTTGGCGCGGCTGGTTTTGCAAGAGCCGCAAGCCATTCTGGTGGCCGGTGCCACCGATGTCGGCTTGTGGGTTACCAAGGGCATGCAGCAACCCAACGTGGTGATTGCGCTCAACCGCGTCGAGGCGCTCACCCAAATCCATGCCTCTGCGCAAGAAACCAGCTTCGGTGCGATGGTGCCATTGACCAAACTTCGCGACGTTATGGGCGCGATGCATCCACAAATCGATGAATTGTTGCGCCGGTTTGGCTCGGAGCAGGTGCGCAATTCCGGCACCATCGGCGGTAATATTGCCAATGGCTCCCCGATCGGAGACCTGCCGCCAGTGCTGATCGCGATGAACGCGCGCGTGGTTTTGCAACGCGGCGAAACCGAGCGCAGCCTGCCGCTCGAAGCCTTTTTTCTCGACTACAAAAAGCAAGATCGACAACAGGGTGAATTTGTCACGCGCATCATCGTGCCAGGCCTCGCCCCGCAATCACTGTTTCACGTATCCAAGATCACCAAGCGCATGGACGAGGATATTTCGGCCGTATGCGGTGCTTTCTGGCTGGAATTGCGCGACGGGCGGGTGCTCGCGGCCCGTCTTGCTTTCGGGGGCATGGCGGCCGTGCCCAAACGTGCGGCCAAGGCGGAAGCCGCGCTTGTTGGTGAAATTTGGTCGCACGCCGCCGCGCAAGCCGCAGCCCATGCGCTTGACCTGGATTTTTCGCCGCTGGACGATTGGCGCGCCAGTGCCGCCTATCGCCGCCAGGTCGCCGCCAACTTATTGAAACGACTTGCATTTGAAACCCTGCAACCTGAAATCCAGTCCCGCACCATCGCATTGGGAGTTGCCCATGCATGAAAAGCGCAAACCCACCCGTGACTCCAAAATCTACGGCGGCGCTGGTGCACCGATCCAGCATGATTCCGCCCACAAACATGTTGCTGGCGAAGCCATCTACATCGACGACATGCCGGAACCCCAAGGCACATTGCACGTTTATTTCGGCCTGTCGCAGCGCGCCCATGCCCGTGTTCTGCGCCTTGATTTATCGGCCATAACCCAAGCGCCCGGCGTTGTCGGCGTGCTCACGAGTGCCGATATCACCGGCAGCAATGACATATCGCCGGTTGGCCTTGGCGATGAGCCATTGTTCGCCACCGACGAGGTTATGTTCCACGGCCAGCCGCTTTTCGCCGTTGTTGCCAAAACACGCCATGCGGCACGCCGCGCCTGCGCTTTGGCCCGCGTTGAATATGCGGATTTGCCGGCCAAACTTGATGTGGCAGCAGCGCGCGCGGCGGGGGGCGAGACGGTGGTTGAACCGCTCAGGCTGGTGCGCGGTGACGCCACCCGCGCCTTGAAGGAAGCGCCGCATCGCGTGCAGGCTTCCATGAAAATCGGCGGGCAGGATCACTTTTATCTCGAAGGCCATATCGCACTGGCGATCCCCGGCGAGGATCAGGATGTCACGGTTTATTCCTCCACCCAGCATCCTTCCGAAGTGCAGCATATGGTAGCGCATGTTCTGGGCATTGAATCGCACAGCGTGACGGTTGAGGTGCGCCGGATGGGCGGCGGATTTGGCGGCAAGGAAACCCAATCCAACCTGTTTGCAGCCATTTGCGCCCTCGCAGCGCGCAAATATGGCGTCGCCGTCAAATGCCGTCCCGATCGCGACGACGACATGATTATGACCGGCAAGCGCCACGATTTCGTGGTCGATTATGAGGTCGGATTTGACGAACAGGGCCGCATTCAGGGCGTCCACTTTGTCTTTGCGGCGCGATGCGGCTATTCGGCCGATTTATCCGGGCCGGTCACCGATCGCGCGCTGTTTCATTGCGACAACGCCTATTTTTACCCCGACGTTCGCGCCGTTTCACAGCCATTGCGCACGCACAGTGTCTCCAACACTGCCTTTCGTGGCTTTGGTGGGCCGCAAGGCATGGTCGCGGCTGAGCGCCTGATCGAGGAAATCGCCTTTGCCTTGCAAAAGGACCCGCTGGAAATCCGCAAGGCCAATTTCTACGGCACGGATTCACGCAACGTCACGCCCTATCACCAAAGCATCAGCGATAATATTCTGCCCGAACTGGTCGGCCAATTGGAGAAAAGCGCCGATTATGGCACCCGCCGCACCGCAATCCGCGCCTTCAATGCCGCAAACCCCATCATCAAGCGCGGCATTGCCCTGACGCCGGTGAAGTTTGGCATTTCCTTCACCGCGACCTGGTATAATCAGGGCGGGGCATTGGTGCATATTTATACGGATGGCTCCATTCAGGTGAACCACGGCGGCACCGAAATGGGCCAGGGCCTGTATCAAAAAGTGGCGCAGGTTGTCGCCACCACCTTTGAGGTGGATATTGACCAGATCCGGATCACCCCCACCAACACCGGCAAAGTCCCTAATACTTCAGCAACCGCAGCCTCGTCGGGCACCGACATCAACGCCTTCGCCGCCCATAATGCCGCGATGAAACTAAAAAACCGCCTCAGCGAATTTGCCGCACGGATGTGGAATGTCGAGCCCCATGAGATCGTCTTTTCGGGTGGGCAAATATCGGCGGGCGCGCAAACCATTGGCTTTGCCGCGCTGGTCAAGGCTGCCTATATGGCCCGCATTCAGCTTTCAGCGACCGGCTTTTACAAAACCCCCAACATCCATTGGGACCGCGCCGCCGGCAAAGGCCACCCGTTTTATTATTTCGCTTATGGCGCGGCGATGGCTGAGGTGGTGGTGGACACGCTGACCGGCGAATACAAGGTCGAGCGCGTGGATATTCTCCACGATGTCGGCCGCTCCATCAACCCGGCGATTGACCGGGGGCAAGTCGAGGGCGGATTCATTCAGGGCATGGGCTGGCTGACCACCGAAGAATTATGGTGGGACGACAAAGGGCGGCTTCGCACCCATGCGCCCTCAACCTACAAAATTCCCGTGGCTTCCGACCTGCCCCGGATTTTCAATGTCGAACTGGTCGAGGGTTCGGAGAACCGCGAAGCGACCATCCTGAAATCAAAGGCCGTGGGTGAGCCACCACTCATGCTCGGCATGTCCGTGCTGCATGCATTGTCGGATGCCATTGCCAGCGTTGGCGATTATCAAATCTGCCCGCGTCTCGATCCGCCCGCCACGCCCGAAGCGGTGCTGGCCGCGATTGAACGATTGCGAAAATGACCTTGCTGTCAATGGAATTGGCGAGCCTGCTCGCGCGGCACGAATCTGCGGCGATCGTTGAAATCACCCAGACGGAAGGCTCGACGCCGCGCGAGGCCGGTGCGCAAATGCTGGTATCCGCGCATCAGAGCTTTGGCACAATTGGCGGTGGCCATCTGGAATTTCATGCCATCGATATGGCCCGTGCCATGCTGGCCGGTGGCGAGGATCAGCGCGAATTGACGCTGCATCTGGGCCCGCAAATGGGCCAGTGCTGCGGCGGGCGCGTGCAATTGAAGCTGTGGCGGGCGAAAAGCGTTGATGTAACCGACCTTGCCCGCCTAGAAGCCCAAGACGAGACTGCCCTGCCCGACATAGCTATATTTGGCGCAGGCCATACCGGCCAGGCCCTCGCCCGCCAATTGGCGCACCTGCCGTTCAAAGTCCGGTTGATTGATGACCGCATCGACACGCTTGCGACGGTTTGCGCGCCGATATTGCCACTTCAGCACGATCATCCGGGTGATCTGATCGCCGATTTGCCAATTGGCACCGCCGTTGTTGTGCTGACCCATTCCCACGCGCTCGATTACACCATTCTCGCCGCTGCCTTGCGGCGGCACGATTTCGCCTATGTCGGGATGATCGGGTCGCAAACCAAAAAAGCCAGATTTGCCAGTTGGTTCATGGCCTCTGGCGGCACCCGGCCGGCATTATCGCGTCTCACCTGCCCGATTGGTGGCGCGGACGTCAAGGACAAGCGCCCCGCCATCATCGCAGCGCTTACCGCAGCCGAGTTGGTGCGCGCCTTGCTTCATAAATGAAGCAGCATGTCGGCTTGCAACTGTTCACAACGGACGCATCATTCCTTATGTAGATGCCATGACCGACGAAACTGCGCTCAATGACGACCTGCCGATTTTAACTGACCTTGATCTTGCCGATGATCCGGATGCACCGGCCTCATTGCGGCGCGGCGCGGCGGTCATTCGCAGTTATTGGCATAATGCGCCGATTGGCCCCGGCGTTTACCGCATGCTGGCCGCTGATGGCGAATTGCTATACGTCGGCAAAGCCAAATCGGTGCGCAAGCGCATCGCCTCCTATATGCGCACCAACGGCCATGTCAGCCGCATTGCGCGGATGATCAGCCTCACGGCAACGATGGTTTTTGTCTCAACCGCGACCGAAACCGAGGCCTTGCTGCTGGAGGCCAATTACATCAAGCAATTGAAGCCGCGCTTCAACGTGTTGCTGCGCGATGACAAGAGCTTTCCTTATATTCTGCTCGCCGCCAGTGACAAGGCGGTGCAACTCACCAAACATCGCGGTGCCCGCACCATCAAGGGCGATTATTTTGGGCCTTTTGCCAGCGTCTGGGCGGTGAACCGCACGCTCAATGCCCTGCAACGCGCCTTCTTGTTGCGCTCGTGCAATGACAGCTATTACGAGAACCGCACCCGTCCCTGCCTGCTCCACCAGATCAAGCGCTGCTCGGGCCCCTGCACGGGGGAAATAACGCCCCAGCAATATGACGGGCTGGTGCAAGATGCCAAGGCCTTCCTTTCCGGCAAAAGCCAGGCCGTTCGCGCCCATCTGGCCGCCGATATGACTCAAGCCGCCGAAACGCTCGAATTTGAACGCGCCGCGCGATTGCGCGATCGCATCGCTGCGCTCTCGGCCATTCAGGGCGCCCAGGGCATCAACCCGCGCAGCGTCGAGGAGGCCGATGTTTTCGCCATTGTCGAAGAAGCCGGGCAATTCTGCATCGAGGTGTTTTTCTTTCGCACGTTCCAGAATTGGGGCAATTGCGCCTACTTTCCGCGCGCCGATAAAAGCCTGTCACTCGGGGAAGTGCTGGACGCCTTTTTGGCCCAGTTTTACGCAGACAAACCAGCTCCCGCCCTGATTTTGCTATCTCATGATATTGAGAATGTCGGCCTGCTTGGCGAAGCCTTGAGCCTTTGGGCGGAACGCAAGGTCGAGATTGCCGTGCCCAAACGCGGCGAGAAAAAAGAACTGGTCGACCACGCCGCCCAAAACGCCCGCGAAGCGCTCGGGCGCAAGCTCGCCGACACGGCCAGCCAGGCGAGACTGCTCGAAGCGGTCGGCCAGGTATTTGGCATGGACCACCCGCCACGCCGGGTCGAGATTTACGACAACTCGCATATTTCTGGCACCAATGCCGTGGGTGCCATGGTGGTGGCAGGCGACGCCGGCTTCATGAAAACCCATTATCGCACTTTCAATATCCGCTCGGAAGATGTCACGCCGGGCGATGATTTTGGCATGATGCGTGAGGTGCTCACCCGCCGTTTTTCGAGATTGCAGCGCGAAGCCTCACCCCCAAAACCACAGCCCGACGAGCCACCACAATTTGGCGAAATGGAAAGCGACGATTCACCCGCCGAAACCGCATTTCCGGCCTGGCCCGATCTCATTTTGATTGACGGTGGCCGTGGCCAGTTTGAAACCACAAGAGCCGTGCTCGCCGAATTGAACATCGACAACGTGACCATTGCCTCGATTGCCAAGGGGCTCGACCGCGATTTGGGCCGCGAGACCTTTTTTCTGGAAGGGCGCGAGCCGTTTCGCTTGAGCCCGCGTGACCCAGCGCTGTATTTTATCCAACGCTTGCGAGATGAAGCGCATCGCTTTGCCATCGGCACCCACCGCGCCCGTCGCAAGAAGGATTTCATCAAAAGCCCGCTCGATGAGATCGCCGGCATCGGCCCCGCCCGCAAGCGCGCCCTGCTCCACGCCTTTGGAACCGTGAAAGCCATTTCGCGCGCCGCATTATCGGATCTGGAAAAGGTTTCCGGCGTCAATGCCGCAATGGCGAAGCTGGTGTTCGATTTCTTTCAAAAGGGCAGCTAAGATATTTATTAAAATGATCGAAAAATGGAGATCGAAGCCGTAATTTCTCATTGCGCGCAACGTGACGTTAACGCTCAAGCTCAATAATGGCCTCGGCTGGGTGAATAGCACCCCAACAAATAGGCGAGGTCATTCAAAGTGCGTGAGAATTCGGAGCCGCAAGCATCTTCGACAAATGCTTCCCCAAGCCAGAGCGCTCACCCCGCCAGCGGCAACGCACCCATTTTCATCGCGGACCCGCGCGCCGTTCTCAATTCCATCGGTGAAGTCGTCTACGACTGGGATATCAGCAGCGATGTCCTGCGCTGGGGCCCCAATTTGGCTGAAGTCATGGGCACGGAAGCGGCGCGGCAGCTCAATTCCGGTGCGCGGTTTGGGCAATTTCTTGCGACCGACAGCCCGCGCTCACGCTACGAAGCCATGATGATGGCGGCGCGCCAGGATGTCGGCGAAGGCGTATCGTTCCAAACCCAATACGGCCTCGTTTTTCCCGCCTCCGAATCTGAAAACCGCGACGAGCAACGGCTTTGGCTTGAGGATAACGGCCGCGTTTTCTGCGGGCCGGATTTGCGCCCGACCCATGTCCACGGTGTAGTTCGTGTCATTCCGCCCCAGCATCAATCGGAGCGCGACATGCGCCCCGCCTATATCTTCGACCGACTGACGGGCGCATTGGAGCGCAAGCCCTTCATTGAGCGGGTGGCCCGCAGTTTTCAGGATCGCACCAGCAAGCGTGCGACCTTTGCCCTTCTGCTGATCTCCATCCCCAATCTGGAAAACATCAACAAGGTGTTTGGCTTTGACGTCGGCGATGACCTCATCTCCGGCGTTGCCAACCGACTGCGAACCAATTTGCGCAACAATGATTCGCTTGGCCGCTATTCCGGTTCCTGTCTTGCGCTGCTGCTTGACTCTTGCGACGGTGAGCGTCTGATGCAGGCTTCGCAGCGCCTGATCGACAGCATTTCCAACGACGACTTCGCCACGACAGCCGGGCCTATGCGCGCCACCATCCGCATCGGTGCCTGCCTTGCCCCACATGCAGCACGCACGCCGCGCATTTTGTTCCAGCAGGCCGAAACCGCGCTGGATCTGGCCATTCACGCCATGGATGACCGCCCCGTCATTTACGATGCTGCCAAGGCGATGGATGACAAGCGCGTCCGCAATGCCCGCATCGCCGATGAAATCGTCGCTGCCCTCAACGAGCGCCGCGTGGTTCTGGCCATGCAACCGATCGTGCATTCGTCCACCGGCCAGCCCTATTTATATGAAGCTTTGATGCGTTTGCGTGATGGCAACGGCAACATCATATCTCCCGGCCATGTGCTGCCCATTGCCGAGGAAGCGGGCCTGATCAGCCACATCGACTATCGCGTGCTGGAATTGTCGCTGCAGCAATTGTCCGCAAATCCCAAAATGCGGATTGCCATCAATGCCTCCAGCATAACCTTGGCCGACAAAAGCTGGCCGCGCCACCTCGCGGCGGCTCTGGCGGTTCACCCCGGAACAGCTCCCCGCCTGATGGTGGAAATCACCGAAACCAGCGCCATAGAAGATGTCAACGCCACCTGCGCGGTGGTTCAGGCGATGAAGGATTTGGGCATCAAGGTGGCGATGGACGATTTTGGTGCCGGCCATACCTCGTTCCGCAATCTGCGCAAGCTCAATGTCGATCTTTTGAAGATTGACGGGGCTTTCATGCCCAATCTGCTGACATCGTCTGATGACCGCTATTTCGTGCGCACCATGATCGACCTTGCCCACCACCTCGATATTCCCGTGGTGGCCGAATGGGTAGAGAAAGTCGAAACCGCCCGCCTGCTGACCGAATGGGGCGCGGATTACCTGCAAGGCCATCTCTTCGGACAAGCCGAACTTGCCCCCGTTTTGACGTTCACCCAACAGGATGACAGCCAGGAAGCCCGGACAGCCCGATCCGCCTGAACGGGTTCAGGATTTTCCGGTCAGGCCATCCAGGCGGCGCTGCATGTTCCGCACCTCCTCACGCATTTTCTCGATATCATCGCCTTGCGAGGCTTTGGGCTCGGCGGGTTCTGGAGTGCTGGCGGCACCCATGACATTGCCCGGCGCGTTGAAGGGACTGAACATGGCCAAAGCCTGACTAAACAGGTGCATGTTCTTGCGGGTCTGTTCTTCCATGGCACCAAACATTTTTATAGAAGGTTGCCCCAGGGCTTGCGTTTGAAACGCTGCCTGCATCTGGTCGCGGAATTTTTGCTGGTCACTGACCAGTTTGCCAATGGTGAATTCCAGATATGTCGGCACGATCATCTGCATGGAATCGCCATAAAAGCCGATGAGTTGCCGCAAAAAAGAGATCGGCAGCAAGCTCTGGCCGCTTTTGCCCTCCTGCTCAAATATAATCTGTGCCAGCACCGAGCGGGTAATATCTTCGGAAGTCTTGGCATCCACAACGGTAAACTCGTCCCCTGATTTTACCATTTCGGCCAAATCTTCGAGCGTCACGTATGTGCTGCTTCCGGTATTGTAAAGTCGCCGGTTCGCGTACTTTTTAATGGTTACCACTGTTTTTTCTTTGCTCATCGCAATATCCCGAGAATGTTCACAAGGCCCCATCCTGAACTGGCTTCAACTTAAGCCGTTTGCGCCCGCGCGCAAAGAAGTTTTGTTATGCCCCCCGGCAATTGCCACCATTTTGGAAAAATTGCTGCTTTTTTGGCCGAACTTGGGTCTGAACGGGGATTTTCAGAGATTGCCGGCGCGGTTCAAACCATACCGAAACACGGGTCACATGGTCCAAAAATCCGGCGCAAGGCGATTTCGATGCCGCCAACCCTGCCACGCCTCGAACGAAGTTGGCCCATTCAGGTTGCCGCATCCGCGAGGGGATACATAAGGTTCAACTCAATAGCCATTTTGCGTTTGGCTTCAGAAATGGCGCGCCAAGCCCTGTTTCCGGCCGGCCCAGACCGCACAATTCAAACGATTGCGGTGCAGGGCAATGGTTGATAAATGCAGCAATGATCGCCACCGCACGAACCCCTTGAAAGCGGAGACGACGGTGGACGATCCGTGCTGTGCGACCGACATCAATGTCAGGTCAGTAAGAATAACCCACTTTCAAACCGACGGCGATGGCGTGGTTGCCGGTAAAGTTGCTGGAGGCAAGAAGGCCGGTATTTGATGCCTGCGCATTGCCAATGCGGATATACTTGACGCCGCCGGTTATCTTCACCTTGCCCTGCGTGTAAATGGCGGCAAGCCCAAGGCTGGCGTTGCCATCCGTGGGACCGAGGTTGCCGGTGAAGAGGCCAGTTGAGGGCTGGTAGCCAATGGTGGCCGCGCCAGACCAGTTATCCGTGAATTTGTGGCCGACACCCAATGAGTAATCCATGATGTCTTTTGGATACGAAATCAGTGACTTACCGCCCGTGATTTTCTTGTAGACCGGAGGGCTGTAATCAAAGGCGGACCAATTGGACCAGCGGGCGGAACCGAATATCTGCGTCGCCTTGCTGATCGCCGTCTGGAAATCCAGACTGACGGATTGCGGCATGTCGGCAGCCGTGGAGGACGATGTCACCGGGCCGCCGGCAAACGTCTCGTTGCTGGTGGTTCCGTGGTTGAGGGCGGAATTGTAGGTCAGCGAAATGCGCCGGCCCACTTCCGGTGCCTCATAAGCGATGCCAGCCACATAGCCAAACGCCGATGACGACGGAACGCTGAGCGTATAGACCCCCTTTGCGGTCACAATATTGGCCTTGGCGTCCAGGAGTTCATAACGCAGGCCGCCATAAACGCTGAAATTCGGAACGACCTTGTATTTCAGCAGCCCGGTGAGCGAAGAGGTATTGAGTCGGGCACTGGTCCCGGCAGCATAATAGCCCGTGCCGGTCGGATAGCTGATGTCCGCGCCAAAAGGTTGATCATAAATCAGTGCCGCATCCAGCTTGTCGCTGAAGGATTTCTTTATGGAAAAGCCGGTGAGCACTTTTGCATTTGCCATATTGCCCGAATACTTGCCCGGTGTGGGCGCATTCACGCCGACGCCAGTCACACTCGGCATCGAGTAACCCAGCGAAAACTCAGCATAATTGCCCGGAGCAAATAAGGCACCAATGGGCTGTAGCGACTGATCGAGATCGCCTGCGTTGCTGGCCCCCGCGATCAGCGCAAACGCTGTCGCCGTCACAAAAATTCGGTTCATAATCCCTCCCATGGCGCCTTGGGCGCGTTTATTTGGGACCATCAAAGACGAAGTAACCCGGCGTGACTGTCACTGAATTGACATTTTCGTAACTTTTTGGCTCGATTGCCGTCCTTTTCAGCCAAACCGGCACCCGCCACTGCACACGCGCAGGAAAAACGTGCCCTGGATTTACCCGACGCGGAAGGGGATGGCGCACATCCGATTTGTTTTGACCGCTGTCAGTTTGCCGACAGACAGGTTGACACCCCCTAACCTAAGTTTTTGTCAAAGGCCTGCCAAAGGTCTGACAAACAGGGTTGGGCATGAACTGCCAACCGGGAGGAAGCATGCCGGCCAAACCATCAACCGCATCCACCAAGCCGACGCGTTTGGATGATCGCTATACGCAGACGTCTGGCACAGTATTCATGTCAGGCAATCAGGCGCTTGTGCGTCTGCCGATCCAGCAGAGACTGGTGGATCAGGCGGCAGGGCTGAACACCGGCGGCTTCATTTCGGGCTATCGCGGCTCGCCGCTCGGGCGCTACGACATGGAACTCTGGAGCGCGGCGCAGCAATTGCAAAGCCTTGGCATCAAATTCCAGCCCGGCGTCAATGAGGATCTGGCGGCCACAGCGGTTTGGGGGTCTCAGAACGTGGGCCTCGTACCCGGCGCGAAGGTCGAGGGGGTGTTTGGCCTGTGGTATGGCAAAGGGCCGGGCGTCGATCGCTCGGGCGACGTTTTCAAGCACGCCAATCTTGCGGGCACCAGTCCAAAGGGGGGCGTTCTGGTGCTGGCGGGCGACGACCATGGCGCCAAATCCTCAACCACGGCACACCAGTCAGAACCGGCGCTGATGGCGGCAGGAATGCCCATCCTCGCGCCGTCGAACGTGCAGGAAATCCTCGATTACGGGTTGCACGGCATCGCGCTTAGCCGCTTTTCGGGCTGTTGGGTGGCGATGAAGCTGGTGACCGACGTGGTAGAGAGCGCCTCGACCGCAAGTGTGGATCTGGATCGGGTCAAGCCGGTGATTCCGCCGGTGCCGCCGATCCCCGGTGGCGTCTCGATCCGGTTGCACGACATGCCACAGGTGCAGGAAGCCAGGCTTTATCAGGCCAAGCTGCCGCTTTCGGTGGCATATGCGCGTGCCAACGGGCTCAACCGGGTCATGGCCGGCGCGGATGACGCAAAGATCGGTATCGTCACGGCAGGCAAGTCCTACCCCGACACGTTACAAGCGCTGTCTGAAATGGGCATCCGTGCCGACGCGGCCGGAATTGCCATTTTGAAGCTGGGCATGGTTTTCCCGCTCGACCCCGAGGTGGTGGTGAAATTTGCAGCGGGCAAAACCGCATTACTGGTGATCGAAGAAAAGCGCCCGTTGATCGAGAACCAGATCAAATCCACATTGTTTGACGCCGCCCTGCCGGGCGCGCCCAAGGTACTGGGCAAGGCGCTATTGTCGCCGATTGGCGAATTGGCCCCCAATGTGATCGCCCATGCCATTGCCAAAGTGCTGGGCCGCGAGGCGCTAGCCGCCGGTGTACCGCTGGCACCGCCGATGAAATTCGATGCCACGGGTCGGCCGATCCTTGGCCCGATGCGCTTGCCGAGCTTTTGCTCAGGCTGTCCGCACAACACCTCGACGAAGTTGCCCGATGGCAGCCGGGCGCTGGCCGGCATCGGCTGCCACACCATTGCCATGCTCAACAGCCCGCAGAACACCATGATGGTCTCGCACATGGGCGGCGAGGGCGTGCTCTGGACCGGACAGGCACCCTTTACCTCCGAGCCGCATGTCTTTGCCAACATGGGCGACGGCACCTATTTCCACTCGGGCCTGTTGGCGATTCGGCAAGCGGTGGCCGCAAAAGCCGATATGACCTACAAGCTCTTGTACAATGGTTTCGTTTCGATGACTGGCGGTCAGCCGGTGGATGGCGAATTGTCAGTGCCACGCACCATTTTGCAACTGCAATCTGAAGGCGTCGCACATATCGTTGTGGTGACCGAGGACCTGGAACGGGTGCGCGCCCTCGGGCTGCCCGCCGGTGTGCCATTGCGCCCGCGCAGCGAATTGGATGCTGTGCAACGCGAATTGCGTGAGATGAAGGGCACCACGGTGCTGATCTACGACCAGGCCTGCGCCACCGAGCGTCGCCGCCTGCGCAAGCGCGGCAAATGGGCCGACCCCAAGATCCGCACCTTCATCCATCCCGAAATTTGCGAGGGCTGTGGCGATTGCGGCCAAAAGTCTGGTTGCCTTTCGATCGAGCCGCTCGACACCGATTTGGGCCGCAAGCGCCAGATCAACCAATCATCATGCAACAAGGATTTCTCCTGTGTGCAGGGGTTCTGCCCGAGCTTTGTCACGGTTCATGGTGCCGAATTGCGCGTCGGTGCCGCCGCTGCGGGCGTCAGGCCCCCGGACGATGCCGGACTACCATTGCCTGAAACAACGCTGACCCGAGACCAATTGGGCGTGCTGTTCACCGGTATCGGCGGCACGGGCGTGGTGACGGTGGGTGCCATTGTCTCGATGGCGGCGCATATCGACGGGCTGGCGGTGTCGACACTCGACGTCACCGGACTTGCGCAGAAATACGGGGCGGTGATGACGCATATGCGCATCGCCCACGATCCCGCGCGGCTGACCAGTTCGCGGTTGGCAATGGGCGAGGCCGATGTCGTCGTCGGTTGTGACTTGCTGGTGACGGCAGGCGACGAGGCGCTGAGCCGGTTGCGCAAGGGAACGGCACAACTGGTCATCAACAGTGAGGAGGTTCCCACCTCTGAATTCGCGCGCAACCCCGATTGGGCATTTTCGACCGGGCCATTGACAGCGCGTCTCTCCGCGATGGCGGACGGTCGCTTTGCTCTGGTCGATGCGGTTCGGCTGGCAACAGCGCTGTGCGGCGATGCCGTATTTGCCAACATATTCTTGCTCGGCGTCGCGTGGCAAAAGGGGTTGTTGCCGGTTTCACTGGGCGCATTGCAACAGGCGATCCAGTTGAACGGCGTGAAAGTCGACATGAACCGGGCTGCCTTCACCTGGGGCCGGGCCTATGCGGCCGACCCGGCGCGTGTAACCGGGGCCGCCGCATTGGCGGCACACAGCGGGACGGCTTCGCCCTTCGCGCCGATGGTGATGGACGGGTTGCCCGACATCATCGCCGACCGCGTCAAGCGGCTGACCGCATACCAAAACGCGCGCTTTGCCGCCGCCTACAAGGCGCGGCTCGACGCATTGGCCAAGGCGGGCGTGCCGGAAGCCACGCTGAAAACGGTGGCGCGACAATATTACCGTTTGCTTGCCCATAAAGACGAGTTCGAGGTGGGGCGGCTTTACACCGACCCGGCCTTCCGCGCCACACTGGAGCAGGAATTTGAGGGCGACCTCAAGGTTCACTACCACATTGGTGGCGGTTGGTTGGCCCGCAAGGACAAGCAGACCGGCGAACCAAAAAAGACTGAAAAATCCACGCTGATGCCGCAGGCTATGGCAGTTCTGTCGCGGATGAGGGGCCTGCGCGGCACCGCATTTGATCCGTTCCGCAACTCGGCCGAACGCAAGCTGGCGAACACGCTGCGGGCCCAATACGAGGCTGACCTCGATCATATTGCAGCGTCACCCACCACTGCCACAGTGGCCGACCTGGCCGCCTGGCCGGAGAAGGTGCGCGGTTTCGGCCATGTGCGCGAGCGCAGCGCCAAGGCGGCCCTCGCTGCCCGAGAGTCCCTGCTTAACCCTGCCGCGCCGTCCCTGGCTGCGGAATAGGAGTCCTCTAAGATGATTGATCCTGCAACCATTCACTCGACGCTCTCCATCGCATCGGTTGAGCCATTTATTCTGCGCATTCCAATCGCCACGCCGGTCAAAACCCCGATGGGCATGGTCGATTCTGCCATCGCCCTGCTGGTTCGCGTAACCACGACGCAAGGCGAGGAAGGCTGGGGCGAAGTCTGGTGCAATTTCCCGCGTTTCAGTGCGTTCAACCGTGCGGTGATTTTGACCAAGGTGATTGGCCCCTTCCTGAAATCGCGCCAGTTTGCTGGCCCTTATGAGGCTTGGTCGGCGATGAGCACAGCCGCCAACGTGCTGCGTCTGCAATCGGGCGATACCGGCGCCATTGCCTCGGCCATCGCCGGGGTGGACATTGCCCTTTGGGATATCGTCGGCAAGCGCGAAAGGCGGCCAATCTGGAGCCTTCTGGGCGGCAAGGTCGGCATCATCGACACCTATGCCAGCCTCGGGCGCTCGCATGGGGGCGAGGAAATGATCGAGGACGCGATGAAGCGCGGCTTCCGGGGATTCAAGCTGCGTTGCTGGGGCAACCCGGACCAGCACATTGGCGCCTATCACAAGGCCCGCGCCCAGATCGGCCCCGATATGGAACTGATGACCGATTGCAATTCGTCCTGGGATATCGCCCATGCCGCCGACTGGTCACAGGCTTTCGCCGGGCTGAATATGTCTTTCATCGAAGAGCCGATCCCCGTCGACTCGCCCAAGGCGGTTTGGCAAGAGATTGCGCGCCGCGCCCCCGCCAAGATTGCGGGCGGCGAGAACATGATTACCGAGGCCATGCTCGACGATGCCATCGACGGCGATGTTTATGGCGTGGTGCAACCCGATATCTGCAAATACGGCGGTTTCTCTGGCCTTGCGCCGATCGCGGCTCGGATCGTGGGTGCGGGTAAACGCTACGCCCCGCACATCTTCTCAGGCGCGCCGGGCTTGTTAGCCTCTGCCCACATCCTTGCCGCCGCCAATTCGCCGGATGGCGCACTGGAGTATGGCATCGAGTATAATCCCCCGCGGGACGATTTCGTGCGTCATCAAATTCGGGATGGCAAAATCGAGATCGGCGACGCCCCGGGTCTGGGTGTCGAAGTCGATGTTGACCAGATCAGTCGCTATCACGTTGCAACCCCGTCCTGGTGAACAACATGGAGACATTCGATTTTATCGTCATCGGGGCGGGCTCGGCTGGAGCCGCCTGCGCGGCGCGACTGTCGGAAGATGGTCGCCACACGGTCTTGCTGCTGGAACCGGGTGAAAAGACCGACACATTTAACCACCGCCTGCCGCTGGGCGTGGCCAATTTGGTCTATAGTGACAAGTTGGCCTGGCAGATGCAGACCGGGCCGGAACCGCATCTGGGTGGGCACAAGGTCGCCTCGCCGCGCGGGCGCGGATTGGGCGGGTCCAGCGCCATCAATGGCATGATCTGGGCGATCGGCTCAGCCAAAGGCTGGGACGCCTGGACCGACGCCGGGGCCAAAGGCTGGGGTTGGGACGACATCCGGCCGGTATTGCGCCGCATCGAGACCTTTCCCGAGGGGCGAAATCTGCAACGCGGGCAGGACGGGCCGGTGCACGTCGAATGGCAAAAGCCCGAGCCGTTGGGAAGCGCTTTCCTGAAGTCTTGCGCCCAGGCGGGTTATAATGAGGCCAATGATTACAACGGTGGCTCGGCTGCCGGATATTCGTGGTTGCAGACCAATACGCGCAATGGATGGCGCTGCTCGACTTACGACGCCTATCTGAAGCCGGCGATGACGCGCGCGAATCTGAAAATAGAAACGGGCGCTTATGCCGATACGCTGCGTTTCGACGGGGCGCGGGTCAGCGGCGTGGACTATCTGCGCCGTGATGGCGAGGGTGCGCCCGCGCGTTTCACCGCGCTCGCCCGGCGCGAAGTGATCCTGTCGGCGGGGGCCTATCACTCGCCGCTGCTGCTGGAGCGCTCCGGAATCGGCAACCCGAATTTGCTGGCGGCACAGGGCATAAAGGTGCGGCTGGCGAACCCCCATGTCGGGGAGCACATGATCGATCACTTGCGCACTTGCATCACTTACCGCGTCAAGGGCGCGTTCACGGTGAACGACATCGTGCGCAGCCCGCTGGGAAAAATTCGTGGCGCGCTGGAATTCTTCCTTGCGCATCGCGGCTGGCTGCGCACCGCCACCATGAATTCGCAACTGGTCGTCAACTCCGGCGTCGATGGCGGCACCTCCGATCTCAAATTGCAATTGAATGGGGTGGCCAATGATTTTTCGACGCCCGGAAAAATGGCCTTTCCGGTAGACCCGAAGCCGGGACTGTCGATCCTGAATTGGCCGATTTATCCGCGCTCGCGTGGGCATATCCACCTGAACGGGCTCATGCCGTGGGATCACCCGGAAATCCTGACGAACTTCCTTGCCGATCCCTACGATCAGGCAGTGACGGTGGCGGGATTGCGACTGGCCCGCACGCTTGCCGCGCAACCGGCGTTCAAACCATACCTCGAAAGCGAAACCTTCCCCGGCGTCGATCACACGTCGGAGGATGCGCTGCTGGATTTTGCGCGAGGCACCGGACTGACGGTTTATCACCCGGTCGGCACCTGCCGCATCGGTGACAAGGACTCAGGCGTGGTGGACAGCACGCTCAACGCCCACGGCCTGCCGGGGCTACGTATTGCCGACGCCTCAATCATGCCGGCGATGCCCTCGGCCAACACCAACGCACCCTCGATCGTAATTGGCGAGCGCGCTGCCCAATGGGCGCTTGCCGCCGCAAAATAACCCTTACCGAATTTACAGGAGATATGCATGCCGTTCGACGATAACCTCATAAATCGCCCTAACCACTTCATTGATGGTGCCTTTGTTGGCTCACGGGGCGGTAAGCGCCATGAACTTCTCAACCCCTATACCGAACAGGTATTCGGCTCTGTGACACTTGGCACCGCAGCGGATGTGGATGCCGCAGTGCGCGCGGCGCGTGCCGCCTTTCCTGCCTGGGCCGCGCTGTCGCGCGATGAACGCGCTGGCTGGTTCATGAAGCTGGCCGGGGCGCTGACGGCGCGTGCCGATACCATCGCCGCGCTGGAGACCACCGAAATGGGCAGCCCGATCGGCTTTTCCAAACTCGCGCAGACACAATTGCCGATCATGGTTCTTGCCAGTCATGCACAGCTTTTGAAAAAGGGTCCGCATGATGAACTGATTGGCAATTCGCGCGTCGTGCGCGAGCCTGTGGGCGTGGTCGGTGCCATCGCGGCCTGGAACTACCCGCTGCTTTTGCTTTTCGGCAAGATCGCCCCTGCCATCGCGGCGGGTTGCACTGTCGTGGCCAAACCCAGCGAATACAGCCCGCTGACCGCGATGATCCTGGCCGATGTGATGGCCGAGATCGGCTTCCCCAAGGGCGTGGTGAACATTGTCAACGGCACTGGCACCGAAGTGGGTGAGGCCATTGTCGCGCATCCGGACGTAGACATGATCACCTATACCGGCTCGACCGCCGTCGGACGCCGGGTGATGTCGGTGGCAGCTGGCACAATCAAGAAATTAGCGCTGGAATTGGGCGGCAAATCCGCAACATTGGTGCTGGATGACGCCCCGCTGGAAAAGGCGGTGCGTGGTGCCGTGCAGGGTTGTTTCATCAATGGCGGGCAGACCTGCATCGCTTTGACAAGGTTGATCGTGCCGGCAGGAAAGCAGGACGAGGCATTGCAGATCGCGGTCGACGAGGCGGCGAAATTCATCCCCGGCGATCCGATGCTCCCAACGACGATGCTGGGCCCAATGGCCTATGCCGGCCACCGCGATCGGGTGCAGCAATACATCCGCGTAGGCCAGGCCGAAGGTGCCTCGCTGATCACCGGCGGTGCGGATGCCCCAGCCGACGTGAACCACGGCTACTTCGTCAAGCCAACCATTTTCGGCAACGTCCGCCCCGAAATGCGCATCGCGCAGGAGGAGATATTCGGGCCGGTTCTGTCCGTTCTGCCTGCAGGTTCTGAGGCCGAGGCGATCCAGATTGCCAACGGCACGATCTACGGGCTGAACGGTGCGGTCTGGTCGTCGGATGTCGAACACGCCACCCGTGTTGGCCGCGCGCTGCGCTGCGGAAAGGTTGACATCAACGGCGGTGGGTTCAACATCAATGCCCCGGCCGGTGGTTTCAAACAATCCGGGATCGGCCGCGAGAGGGGCCATTACGCCATGGAGGAATTCATGGAGATCAAGGCAATGCAGTTCAATTCCGAGGCATTGGCCCAAGCCTCTGCTGCAGAATAAAAAACACCGGGGAGGTTGAGATGAGCGGTTCCAAAACGACCAGCGGGCTGAAGAACGGCGATCCCGGCAAGGCCTTCAAGGGCAAAATCGGGCGCGTTATCCCGGAAAGCACCCCTTGGTGGCCAGAGCCGACGGCAGCGCCCAAAGGCGCACCGAATGTTTTGATCATCTATCTCGACGATCTTGGCTTTTCTGATCTCGGCTGCTTCGGCTCCGAGATCGAGACCCCCAACATTGATGCTCTGGCTGCGGGCGGCCTGCGCTTCATGAATTACACCACGGTGCCCATGTGCTCGCCCGCACGGGCGGCGCTGTTGACCGGCAAGAACCCGCATTCGGTTGGCTGCGGCTGGATTGCGCACGCCAACCCCGGTTTTCCTGGCTATTATTCGGAAATTTCCAATGATGCGCCAACGCTGGCCGAGATATTGGGTGAGAATGGCTATTCCACGATGATGGTGGGCAAATGGCACAACACCTGGCACCACAACGTGCATGAGGCCGCCGACAAGAACTCATGGCCGACGCAGCGCGGCTTTGAGCGGTTTTATGGCTTCCTCGATGCCGAGACCAACTATTTTTGCCCCGACAAAATCTACGAGGGCAACGTGCTCAAAGACATGGATACTTATGCGGAGGATTACTTCGCCACGGATGACTGGACGTCAAAGGCGATCAGTTGGATGAAAGAACATAATTCCAGCGAGCCGCATCGACCCTTCTTCATGTATATGGCGTTTAACGCGCCACATATGCCAATCCACGCCAAGGCGCAGGACTCAGGCAAATACGCGGGCCGCTATGCGGCGGGCTGGGATGCATTTCGCCAAAGTCGCCACGCCAAACAACTGGCCACCGGACTTGTGGACGAGCGCTATGCCCTGGCACCCATGCCGCCAGGCGTTCCGGCCTGGGCCGACCTTCCCGCCGAAAAGCAGGCGCTCTTTGCCAAATATATGGAGCTTTATGCGGGCCTCGTCGACAACATCGACCAAAACGTCGGCCGTGTGATGGCATTTCTGCGCGCCGCGGGCCTCGATCAAAACACGCTGATCGTATTGTCCTCGGACAATGGCGCCAGTGCCGTCGGCGGGCTTGAAGGCACACCAAACTTCATTGACCAACGCGAAGGCGTGCCACCCAACCACGCGGCCGCCAAAGCCATGGCTGAAGATGGCCGCCTTGGCAGCCACGAGTCCATGACCGCCTATCCCACCGGCTGGGCGCAGGTCTCAAATGCCCCCTTTTATTTTTTCAAACGCACGCCGATGAACGGTGGCATCCGGGTGCCGTTGATCGTTCACTGGCCCAAGGGACTGGGTGAACCGGGTGCCGTACGCAAAGACTGGGTGCATGTCACCGATATCACCCCCACCATCCTTGACGTGATTGGCCTCGCCCATCCCGATGCCATCAAAGGTTTTGAGGCACGCAAGCCGGACGGCGTCAGCTTCAAGCCGATGCTGCAAGCCGCCGCGCCGAGCGCCCGCGCCGAGCAATATTACGAGTTGGAAGCAAACCGCGCCTATATCGCGGGCGACTGGAAAATCGCTTCGCTGCAACCACGCGGCGGCAAGATCGAAACGCTCGACAACTGGATGCTGTTCAACCTTAAGGATGATCCAACCGAGTGCCACAATCTGGCCAGCCAGCACCCCGAAATAGTGCAGGAACTCATGGCCAAATTCGACGAGGTGGCCTTCGCAAATTATGTCTATCCGCTCGACAACCGCGATCTTGCGCGCGCCATCACCATTCCGCCCTTCCTCAAGGAAAGTGTTAACACGCCGCGCGACTTCTACCCTGATACGCAGACCATTTCGAAAGTCATCATCGGCCCGCTCATTGCTGACCGCAACTTCCGTATCCTTTCCGAATTCGACTGGCAGCCGGGGCAGGAGGGCGTGATTTTCGCGATCGGCGAGATTTTTGTCGGCCTGTCGCTTTATGTGATGAACGACAGGCTGCAATTCACCTATCACCGCTGGATGTCGCCGATCGAGATGCCCGAAGCCGTGATGACTCCGGGCCATCAGAGCGTGGTGGTAGAATTTGAGGCGCTTGGCAAAAGGCGGAGCCGGGCCAGGTTGGTGATCAACGGCATTGAGGTGGTCGCGATGACGGATATGTCTCCTTCAATCATCGGCGTGCACTACGAGGGCATCGACATCGGTCTGGACAGGCGCCAACGCACGATCAGCAAATACGCCGGCCGGGGCAGTTTTGCTTACACCGGCAGCATAGAGCGCGTGCGCGTCGAACCCGGCGACCAGGCACCCGACTCTCTTTTCAACCGGCTTGAGTCGGAACTGACGAAAATGCGCGACTGAAGGGTCGCGGCGGGCCAGAATGCGCTAATCAGCATAAGCCAGCGACACCAAAGCCTCGCGGTTGACCACTGTGATCTTGCGGTCGGCCATGCTGAGCACGCCATCTCCCACCAGATCCTTCAGCATCCCATTGGTGCTTTGGCGCGACAGACCGATCATCGCGCCGAGCGAATCCTGTGTAAGCCGAAGATCAATGAGGGTGCCCTCTTTCGTCAATCGTCCATGCGATTGCGCCAGCCACAAGAGCCTTGACGCCAGCCGCGCGATCGGCGGCCCTATGGCATATTCGTGCAACGCGCTGAACGAATACCGCAGTCTTTCGCAAAACAGCGCCAAAATGCTGTCGCGAAATTCCTTGTCGGTATCAATCAATTCATTCGCCGCCTTGGCCGGAATTCGCAAGGTGACCGTCAGCCCCTGGGCCACGTGGTTATGCGGGTTGGGCTGGCCGTCGATCACGCCGAAAAGCCCACTTATGTTGCCAGGTTCCAGCATCGCAAACACGTGGATACGACCGTCAGGGGAGATTTTTTCGGCCCGGATGGTTCCACTGAGAACGATGTGCAAATTCTTGATCGGATCGCCGGCATTGCCGAGCGATTCCCCGTCGTTATAATGCGAAATTGTGCCAACGCGGATCAACCGATCGAGAGCGCCATCCGACATGCCGCGCAGGTGCGAAGAAGGGCCATGCAGCACAGCGGTCGCTCTTCCAAGCGGCCATTTGTCTCCTTTCGTCATCGCCTCCACCATTCTGTTTTGATGATCTCCCTGTTATCGGGCTTTTAATGAACACCAAGCCTACACCTTGATGACGATGGGTCAAAGGATCATTGCGCAAAGGCGTGCGCCCGCCGCCACCGCACCTGTTTGTGGCACAAAGTTACATCTAGGGCGGATATTGGCCTCCAATGATCGTGGAATTGGCAGCGGAAATTTTGGAAAGACTGCCAGGCAGGCTACAGTCAAGGTCGGTCAGTCTGTCACTTGCACGACAGAACCGCTCAAGCTTTCGCCCTAAAATTGCGGGATGGATCGAAGAGGGGATGCCAAATGCATGAAGGCAGCTTGAAAGAGGGCGATGGGCTGAAATCTGGCGATCCGGGCGACGGGTTCGGCGGCGTCATTGGCAAGACCCTGGCCGAATCGACACCTTGGTGGCGGGCCCCGAAAACCGCGCCGGCAGGCGCACCAAACATCGTGGTGATCCTGCTTGATGACCTGGGCTTTTCCGACCTTGGTTGCTTTGGTTCGGAGATTGCCACGCCCAATATCGACCGTCTGGCAGCGCGGGGCTTGCGTTTCAACAACTACACCACGGTGCCCATGTGCACGCCCGCGCGTGCGGCCTTCATGACCGGCAAAAACCCGCATTCAGTCGGTTGCGGCTGGTTGACTCACAACAACCCCGGCTACCCCGGCTATCAGGCAGGTGAAATTTCGCGCGATGCGCCAACTATTCCCGAGATATTGCGCGATTCAGGCTATTCAACCTACGCAGTCGGCAAATGGCACAACACCGCTGACTATAATCTGGCCGCAGCAACCGACCGCGCCGCCTGGCCGCTGCAACGCGGCTTTGATCGATTCTACGGCTTTTTGGGCGCCGAGACCAATTACCACGCGCCGGGCCAATTGGTGGAAGGCAACGAACCGGTGCAGGCCGATGTCCTGGCGGAGGGTTATTTTGCGCCCGACGATTTTACCGACAAGGCGATAAGCTGGCTCCGGGCGCACCGCTCCTCCTGCCCCGACAAGCCTTTCTACCTTTATTATGCAACCAACGCGCCGCATACGCCGCTGCACGCCAAACCTGCGGACATGGCCAAATACGCGGGTCGCTATGCGAACGGCTGGCAAGCCCTGCGCGAAGCACGATTCGCGCGGCAAAAGGAACTTGGCGTGATCGGTGCGGACTGGAAACTGCCGGGCCGCACGCCCGGCGTGCCTGACTGGACTGAAGTGCCAGAGGACCAGCACGCGCTTATGGCACTCTACATGGAGATCTACGCAGGCCTAATCGACAACGCCGACCAGAACATCGGCCGCTTGCTGGATGAACTGGAGCATTTGGGGGTGCTCGACAACACACTGGTGATACTGACCTCAGACAATGGCGCCTCATCGATCGGTGGTCCGGACGGGGCCGCCAACTTCGCCGAAAAGCGCGTGACGATGCAGGAAAGCCCGGAACTGGCCAACAAGATGATGGCCGAGGGGCGCATGGGGGCCGTGGAAACCGCACCAGCCTATCCGGTAGGCTGGGCCAATGCCTGCAACACGCCGTTCCGTTTCTACAAACGCACCCCGATGAACGGTGGCATTCGCGTGCCGATGGTGATTCATTGGCCAGCCCGGATAACCGATGCCGGGGCGGTGCGGACGCAATGGGTGCATGTCACCGATTTTATGCCAACGCTTCTGGAATTGCTCGGCGCGGCCTATCCGGCCCAATTCGCAGGCTACCGCACGCGCGGCCTCGATGGCGTCTCTTTCCGCGATATGCTGTTTGACGCAAAAGCCGCAACCCGGCGTGGCTCGCAGCACTATGAACTGGAAGGAAACCGCGGCTATATCGCCGATGGACGCTGGAAGATCGCATCGCTACAACCGCTTGGCATCAAAATCGATCTCGATAACTGGGTGCTGTTCGACCTTGCGACGGACCCGACCGAGATCAACAACCTCGCCGCCGCCATGCCCGAAAAGTTAGCCGAGATCATCGCCTTGTTCGAGGCGGATGCGGCAGCCAATTACGTTTACCCCATCGACAACCGCGGTGTGAAGCGCGCATTGGCCGTCGACCCCAACCGCATTGGCAAGCTCAACCAGACCCATGTTTTCTATCCCGGCTCAGAGACCGCGCATGGATTGCTGGTCAGCCCGCTGATCGCGGATCGCGATTACGAAATGGCGGTATCTTTCCTCCATGCCGTGGGGCAAGAGGGTGTGATTTTCGCTCTTGGAGACATTTCGCGCGGAATGGCGGCCTTCGTCGTCGGTGGCGAACTGGTGGTGCACTACAACGGCGGATTTGTGGTGAAGCGCGACCTGCGCTTGCCGATCCAACCCGGCGAGCAGCTTTTGCGCATCAGCCACAAGGCCAAGGGCCGAATGCAGGGCGATGCAACCATCACACTCGACAACCCGACCGGCGCGGCGCAAGGCAGCCTCAACATGTCCCCCACGATCCTTCGCATCATCGGCGAAGGGCTCGACATCGGACTCGACCGCCGCCTCAAGGTTTGCGCCGAATGCGAAGGGCGTGGCACCTTTGCCTATCCGGGTCGCATCGACTGGTTGCGCATTGACCCCGGCCCGCAAGCGCCGGGCAGCTTTGTGAACATGGCCGAGGAACTCGCGCAGCGCGACTGGTGACAGCGGGATGCAATTGCAATCGGCCGCAACGCTTTATCGCCTGCAACACATCTGTCGGCACGGCACAGCCCACAGAACTGTCGCCGACTTGACAGACACAACCTGTCGTCTCGATATCCTGAACTGAAATTGCGAACGCGAATGCGTCCGTATCGGAAAGTAACAGTGCGTTGCGCCTTTGGTGCAGTGCCCGAAGACCGCACCAAAGAGGCGGCTCGTCAATTCCGATGTGAAAATGGCAGGGAGGCCGCTGGATGACAGTCCAACTCGACGGGGCGCATGCCAATATGCGCCAAGACTTTATGGGCCGGAAGTCGATGGCTTGGGCGACCTTCGCACTGACCTTCGCACTTTACATCTTTGATTTCGTGGACCGGCAGGTGATTACCTCGATGCTGCCTGCGATCAAGATCGACTGGCAACTCAGCGACACCCAGCTTGGTATGATCATTTCAGTGGTGATGGTGACGGTTGCGTTGCTGGCCATTCCGGTCTCGATCCTCGCCGACCGCTGGAGCCGGGTGAAATGCATCGCCGCCATGGCTTTGCTATGGTGCCTCGCCACGATCGCCTGCGGCTATGCCACCAGTTACGCGCAACTTTTGACAATGCGGGGCTTGGTGGGAGTCGGCGAAGCGGCTTATGGCTCCGTTGGCATCGCCCTCCTGTCGACACTCTTTCCAGCCCAGATGCGCGCGTTCCTGCTTTCCGCATTCAACGCTGCGGCCCTTCTCGGCTCGATGGGCGGTGTGCTCATTGGCGGTTACATTGCCAAGACATACGGCTGGCATTCAGCGTTTGGCGTTGTTGGCTTCCCTGGCCTCATTCTGGCGCTGATGTATTTTCTGGTACCCGATTACAAGACCGTCGAACTGCAACCGGGCGTGGCGCGGAGATCGTCCCTCAAGAGCCTTGCGGCAATGATGCGTGCGCTGCTGGAAACGCCGTCGGCGATTCTGATTTACGTTTGCAACGCGCTCCAACTTTTCGTCCTCGCCGCCATAGTCTCGTGGTTACCCAGCTTCCTCAACCGCTCCTATGGGCTTGCAACCGACGTTGCCTCCGTGCGCATGGTTATGGTGCTGATCGCCAGCAGCCTTGGCACGATTATATTCGGTTTGGTCGCTGACCGCATCAGCCGTCACTCGCCAGGGCGGAAATTCGAAGCCCTTGCCGTCTCGGCATTCCTGACATTTGTCACTTTCGCATTTGCCTTCAACTTCATGGCACCCGGCCCCTGGCAATTTCGGGTGATCGTCCTTGGCGGTTTGTTCATGGGCGGCACGCTCGGAACCACCAGCGCCCTGACGGTCGAGGTGGCACATCCTGGCATCCGCGCCACCGCGCTGGCCGTTGGGGCGCTGGTCCAAAATCTGCTCGGACTGGCGGCAGGGCCAGCGTTCACGGGCATTTTGTCGGATCATCTGGGATTGCCGGTAGCGCTCGGGATCGTGCCTTTCTTCAGTCTGCTTTCAGCCGTAGCCTTCCTCCTGGTGCGGCGCGTCTTCCTCCGCGACCTCGCCAGAACAGCCTGATTTGGCCCGCCGGCCGAATTTGCCGGCGATCCCGGCGCTTGGTCTCAAGAATGGACTAATGCGCCTCATCCCAATTGCGGGCGGCGCGTGCATCCACCTGAAGCGGCACGGCAAGGGTGAGTGCGGGCAGCGCCGCATCTACCATGATCCTTTTTGCCACATGGATCGCGGCCTCGACTTCCGCATCGGGTGCCTCGAACACCAATTCATCATGCACCTGCAACAGCATCCGGGTTTTCAGGCTCTGCGCCGTCAGCGCATCATCCATCCGCATCATCGCCCGGCGGATGATATCAGCGGCCGATCCCTGAATGGGGGCGTTGATCGCCGCCCGTTCATTAAAGGCGCGCTCGGACGGATTGGACGAGGCTATGCGCGGATAATGGCATTTGCGGCCAAAGATCGTGGTGACAAACCCCAAGTCCCGGGCCTGCTTTTTGGTGGCCTCCATATAGTCGCGAATGCCTGGGAAGCGCTCGAAATACTTCTTGATGTAAGCACCAGCTTCCTCGCGCGATATGCCCAACTGGTTAGCTAGCCCAAATGCCGATATGCCGTAGATAATCCCGAAATTGATGGCTTTGGCGCGGCGCCGAATATCGGAGGGCATGCCCTCGATCGGCACCGAAAACATCTCGCTTGCCGTCATTGCATGAATATCTTGCCCATCGGCAAATGCCTGGCGTAATTGCGGAATATCGGCAACATGCGCCAGCACCCGCAATTCGATTTGCGAATAATCAGCTGAAATCAACTGGTGGCCGGGAGTAGCAATGAAAGCCTTGCGGATTTTGCGGCCCGCCTCGTTGCGCACCGGAATGTTTTGCAGGTTGGGATCGCTCGACGACAGCCGCCCGGTTGTCGTCGCCGCCAGTGCGTAGGACGTATGCACGCGGCCGGTGCCCGGATTGACGAAAGTCGGCAGAGCGTCGCTATAAGTTGATTTCAGCTTGGCGATTTGCCGCCATTCGAGAATCCGCGCGGCCAGAACATTTCCCTGTTCGGCCAATTCATCCAGCACATTGGCAGCGGTTGACCAGGCCCCGGTCGCGGTTTTCCGCCCGCCGGGCAGACCCATTCGCCCAAAAAGGATATCCCCCAATTGCTTGGGCGACCCGAGGTTGAAAGGCTCGCCGGCGATTTGGTGAATCTCAATTTCCAGCCGCGCCATTTCCTGGGCAAACTCGCCCGAAAGCCGCGCCAGAATGGTTCGGTCAATGGCGATGCCGCGTCGTTCCATGCGCGCCAGCACTTGCGGCATATCCCGCTCCAGCGTGGTGTAAACCGTGTTCATCGCCTCGGCGGTGAGGCGCGGTTTCAGCACCTGCCACAGGCGCAAGGTAACATCCGCATCCTCGGCGGAATATTCGCACGCCTTCTCCAGCGGCACTTGCGCAAAGTTGATGCGATTTTTTCCGGTCCCGGTCACGTCATTATAACTGATCGGGGTGTGCCCCAGAAATTGCTGGCTGAGAGCGTCCATGCCATGCCCGGCGATTTCCTTACCCGCATCCAGCACATAGGATTGCAGCATCGTATCCTCGTAAGGCGCAATCTGGATGCCGCGTTGCGCGAATACCAGCCAGTCATATTTCATGTTCTGGGCAATCTTGAGCACGTCCTTGGCTTCCAGCAGTGGCTTGAGCTTTTCCAGCACCACGGCTTCGGCAAGCTGCCCGGCCAGCAATTGGCTGTCGCCGAAGAGATCCTGCCCCGAACTGTTCTTGCGGTGGCCAATTGGAATATAACAGGCCCGCCCTTCCGGAAGCGCCAGCGATACGCCGATGAGGTCGGCCTGCATGGCATCCAGCGACGAAGTCTCGGTATCCACGGCCATCACTTGCGCCGCATGGCAAGCACGAATCCAACGATCCAGATCCTCGACGCTTGACAGATTCTCATAGGCGCTGCGGTTGATCGGGCGCTGCGATGCCTCGGCCAGCCGCTGCGCCGCCAGATATTGCGGGCTCAACTGCCCCGCCTTCGCCGTGGCAACGGGCTGCGGGCCCGCCACATCGGCCGGTTTGGCCTCGGGTGCCCGTGGCTCCAGCGGTTCGCCATTGCGACCCTGCCAGCCTGCCGGCCCCGCCAGCTTCGGGTCGGGCTCGACATCCTGCGTCTCACAACCATAAATCTCGCCGGCGCGCCGGGCCAGCGTCGAAAATTCCATCGCTTTCATGAACGAAATCAGAGTCTTGGGATCAGGGTGCACCAGCGAAAGATCATCCAAAGGCACTTGCACCACAACATCGCGCACCAGACGTACCAATTCTTTGGAAATCTTGATCTTTTCGATGATCGCCGGATCGGTCAGCGTTTCGCGCTTTTTGGGCTGCTTGATTTCATGCGCATGGGCGAGGAGATTATCGAGACTGCCATATTCATTGATATATTGGGCGGCTGTCTTGATACCTATGCCGGGGGCACCGGGCACATTGTCGGTTGCATCGCCAGCCAGCGCCTGCACATCCACCACCTTGTCCGCATCGACCCCGAAATAATCCTTGACCTCCTGTGCCCCGATCCGGCGCTCGTCGCGCTCGCCTGAAGCCGGATCGTACATGGCGATACCCGGCTCGATCAATTGCATCAGATCCTTGTCGGCGGAGACAATCAGCACATCCGCACCGCGTGCACGGGCCTGCGTCGCATAGGTGGCGATCAGGTCATCGGCCTCATAAACGTCCTGCTCAATCGGGATCAGCCCGAATGCCCGCACGCTGGCGCGCATCAGCGGAAATTGCGGAATCAGATCTTCGGGCGGATCCGGGCGGTGCGCCTTGTATTGCGGGTAAATCTGCTTGCGAAACGAGTTTTCCGACTTGTCGAAGATAATCGCCAAATGCGTCGGCTTGATGCCAGCCGCGCCATCCCGGACGAACTGAAACAGCTTGTTGCAGAACAGCCGCACGGCACCCGTCGGCAATTGATCCGAGCGATAATTATACTTGCGATCCTGCTTGATCGATTGAAACCAGGCGCGAAAGATAAAGGACGATCCATCCACCAGAAACACATGGTCTCCAGCTTGGACGGGGCGAGGGGATGCTTGCGGATTGGACATGGCCCTACATAGCGCAACTGCACGGTGTTGGAAATGGCAACCAACCCGCTCCCGGCGGGTTGGACAGGCCCCATCCTGCCATGATCACAGCTTATTTGCCTGTAGCGTGGTCCTGCATTTTGCCCGCAAAGGCCAACAGGAATTTCAGGCTGCGCTGGGTCTCCGGCTTTTGCAGAAGCGAAATCGTCGCCATCAGGCCACCGGTTGGCATATTGGCCGCCTCCTGAGCGGATTCAGCCATGGCTGAGCGCGCATGGGTAACCAGATCACCGACATCCTCATTGGCGACATTGGTGACCATATGCTCGACAAAGCCAACCAGACGTTCAACCATTTGATCCGTCAGCGCATTGCGCACCGCATGCGCGGCCACGATCAGGTCAAACGCCGTGTCCAGCGCGCCGGCCCTGTGCACTTCGGTCAGGCGGTCGATCAGGCTGTGAACCGCAGCATTGGTGGTTTCGTCATTGAGACGATCCAGCAATTCGAGGCCGGTTGCGCCGGTCGTCGCCAGACGTTCCACCATCTGGTCGGTCAGCGCCTCGCGAATGGCAACCCCGGTGCGCGTCAATTCATCCAATGGCAAATTGGAGCGGGAAAGATCATTCATGATACCCTCCTCACAACAAGCCGCGCGCAGACAGCCAATACAGCCGGTTATAGCCCAGTTTCAGCCAATGCACCATGTGCGACGGCGGCCCCGGATTGGGTGGCGTCGTATAGTTGAACATGATGTAAGTGCCGGTGGTCATACCGGTTTCGATGAAGCAGTAAACCTTGCCATCGTAATTGCGTGACCAGCGCTGCTCTTTCAAAAGCGAGGAAAGATTGTCGACAACCGTATCCGCCTCAAAATGCGCCGTCGACCCAGCCTTGGAGATCGGGATATTGGTGGTATCCCCGACGATGAACACATTGTCGGAGCCTTCACGCAGCAGGGTCAGTTTGTTGGTTGGAACCCAGCCGCCAGCCCCCAGCTTGGAATCGGTAATCACCTGCGCACCCGTATGCGGGGGAATGGTAATCAGCAGATCATAGGGAAGCGTCACCCCTTCCTCGGAAGTGATGGTTTTGGCAGCGGCATCCACGCTCTTGGTGTTGAAGAAGGTTTCCGATTTGATGCCATGCTTCTGGAATTCGGGAACCGCCCAATGCGCCACCGGTTCCAGTCCATGCAAGCGCCCGATCGGGTAAGTATAAGTGATTTCAGACTTGTCCATCACGCCCTTTGCGGTCAGGAATTCACGCAGCATCAGAGTGATTTCCACCGGTGCAACCGGGCACTTGTGCGGTGCATTGACATTGATGATTACTTTGCCGCCCTGAAAATCATTCAAGGCATCCCGCAATTTGCGCGCGCCTTCGAGATCATAGAACCAATGCGCGCCTTCGCTCATGCCAGGGATCATGTCCGGGCGAATTCGCGAGCCGGTGGCAATGACCAGATAGTCATAACCATAGGTTCGGCCCGATTCGGTCGTGACTTTCTTGGCCTCGACATCGATATTCTTGGCCGGGTCGACAAAGAAAGCAACGCGCTTGTCCAGAATGCTGCGCTGGTCGCGGTACATCTCGGACTCGCGCATTTTTCCGAAGGTGAGATAAAGGAGGCCGGGCTGGTACATGTGCTTGTCGGTCGCACCGATCATCGTGACGGTGACAGCCCCGCTCGCCAATTCATTCTTGATTTGTCGACACAAACCGTTGGCGATAATAGTCCCCGCTACACCGCTACCGATGATCAATACCTGCTTGGCCATTTTTCTCTCCCCTTATTATCAGCCTGTCTGTATTCAGATCAGGTAACTGCAAATTTTATTTTGCTTTCCTCACCAACACGCTCCAATAGCCTTTGTGTTCCGTGATCCCCAGAAAGTCATGCTTGACCTTCTTGCACCATTCCGGAATATCCGTGACCGATCCCTTGTCGGTCGACAAAATGTCCACTTCATCACCAATCTGCAAATTCTTTAGCGCTGCAATCAATTCCATCAGCGGGCCCGGACAAAAGGCACCACGTGCATCTATTGTTGTTTTTTCACTCATGAACCTTTGCTCCAAGATTTGTATCCTTGGCCCCCGCAAACCATGCGGCGGCCTGACGGTCCCATGATGGCCGGACCGGCTCACAATGTCACGAATTGTCCGTTTTCGGCATCCGACAGAAACTTGGTCAGCCCGAGCGCGCCTTCGAACAGGCCTTCATCCAGCCGTCCCAATTCCCAGCCCTGAATGTCCAGCGCCATCGAGCAGGCCCACATTTTCAGGTCGCCCAATTCTTTGCCCTGATGAAACAGCGTCATGGCATCGGGTGCGTGCTGGCTGCACAAGAGCTTGGAAAACGCGCCGCCATGATAGCGCTTTTCCGCCGCCGCGCCTTTGTCGAAGGCAAATATGGCATTCATGCTGACAAACACCTGCACCGGCCGCTCGGAAACCGCCGCCACAGATGCCATCATGGCCGCCATCTGAATTTTCTCATGCTCGCCCGAGCAGAGCAGAATATAAAGGCCATTGTCTGCCATCGTTACATCCTGTCTTGAAGCTTAAGCGGTGCGCTTGATCAAAAATGTATAGATTTTGCCATCCTGCTTCGACTCGAGAAGCTGGTTGCCCGTGGTACGGCAGAAGGCTTCAAAATCCGGGATCGACCCTGGATCGGTCGCCTGAATTTCAAGCACTTGGCCTGTTGCAAGCTCCTTTAGCGCCTTTTTGGCGCGCAGGATCGGCAACGGGCAGTTCAAGCCTTTGGCATCTAGAATTTGGTCGGCCATTATAGATTTCCTCGATTTGTTAAAAGAGTGGCGTTCGCGGGGCCCGTGCGAACCAGTCGCCCCTTCGCTTATTGTAACCCTAAATATAAAGATTCACATCCGCTTTAAGCGCCCGTTCCATATAGCTCGCGGCACCGCCGAGGATGGGCCCGTCAATCATGTCCTCAAGCTTGTATTCAAACAGGTCCATGGTCATTTGGCAGGCGATCATTTTTACATCCGACTCGATTGCCGCCTCGCGCAATTCCTCAATCGAGGCGACGCCCTTCTTCTTGATCAGATTTTTCATCATCACCGATGCGGCGGCATCAACGCCAGGCAACATGCCGATCAGGTTGGGCATCACCATATGCGTGCCCATCATCGGCATTTTCATCGCCGGGTTGCCGAGCGTCGAAATCTGCAAATCCAGCTTTTTCAACAAAAGCGGCAAGCCGTAAAAGGTAAAGAACATGGTCACATCCACGCCCATCGCCGCCGCGGTGGTCGCCAGAATAAAGGGCGGATAGGCCCAATCCAGCGAACCCTTGGTCACAATGATCGACATAGACTTGGCGTTGGACGCAACTGTATTGCCAGGTGCCGGCGTATCCATATGCAACTCCCATCCCGAAAGGCCGAGGCTCGACTTGAGCCCGCCAATATATTTCTCTTTATTAGCATAAATGAATATGCTCTGTTCGAGCTTGTCAAGCAATCTTTGCTGAGACCATGGGCTTTTACCAAATCAGGGTAGCTATTTTGACGCGCTGGCTGCAATCCCCTTTGATCGTTCACTCGGACGTCTATCGCCGCGCCGCCTACAACCGCGATCACCCCTTGTCCATCCCCCGGGTCGAGACCGCCATTGACCTCTGCCGGATCCTTGGCTGGACGCAGGATCGCATGCGCGAGAGCCCCGTTGCCAGCCGAACCCAATTGCTGAAATTCCACAAGTCCGACTATATCGACGCGCTACAGCAATCCGAGCAGGCCGGCATCACCCGCACCATTGACCGCGAAACCTACAACATCGGCACCCGCGAAAATCCGGTATTTCCCGGCATTTTTGATCGCGCTTCGACCTCCGTCGGTGGCTCCATTCTGGCAGCCGAGCTGGCACTTGCCGGGCGCATTGCCTTCCATCCGGCCGGCGGCACCCATCATGGCCAACCAGACCGCGCCAATGGATTCTGCTTCTTTAACGATCCGGTATTTGCCATTCTCACGCTTTTGGAAGCTGGCCTGCAACGCATTGTCTATGTCGATCTCGATGCCCATCATGGCGATGGCGTCGAGGACGCCTTTGCCGATGAGCCACGCGTATTCACCCTGTCCATGCACGAGCAAGGTCGATGGCCCGGCACTGGCCGGTTGGAGGATCGCCGCCAGGGCCGAGCCCGCAACCTGCCCGTCCCCAAGCGCATCAACGACAGCGAATTTGATTATTTGCTGGAACACGCCATTCTGCCGCAGGTTACGCGATGGCAACCTGAAGCACTGGTTGTCACCTGCGGCACGGATTGCCTCAAGGGCGATCCGCTTTCCAGCATGGAACTAAGTAATGTCGCCTTGTGGCGGGCCGTAAAATCCCTCACCGCGCTCACGGAAGTTTCGGTGATTTTGGGTGGCGGCGGTTATAATCCCTGGACCTTGGCCAGAGCTTGGGCGGGACTTTGGGCGAGCCTTTGCGATTTTCCCATACCCGGGCGACTACCCGATGCTGCGACGCGGCTATTGGCGGGCCTGTCATGCGATTTGATTGACGATGAAGGCGATATCAATCCATTGTGGCTGACAACACTTCAGGATGCCCCGAACCCCGGCCCCGTCCGCGATGCCATCATTGCCATTGCCAAAGCGACACTTGCGCCTTGAAGCTTGCCCAAAAAAGCATTTGCGTTTTTTCAAATTGCAGGCATCTATATTAGAAAAAACGAATAGAGGAACGCCATGGACTGGAGCGCAAGGATGGACTGGAGCGCGCGGATTGGGCAAATCGAAGCGTTGGAGGATGCGGAGCTGGATGCCGGCCTCATCGCCGACATGCAGGAACTGGCCGCCAGAGGAGAAGCGCGGCCCATCAAGTTTTCGACGCCGACATTCAAAGAGTATTCGTCGGGTGAATTGAGTGGCTGCGCCAAGAATTCGTTTCCCGCTTTTTCGGTTACGGCAAGCGCCTGCGCGCTGGATTGCGACCATTGCCAGGCCAAGATTCTCGAACCAATGATCCCCGCCACCACCCCGGAAATGCTGGACCAGAAGGTCCGCGATTTGGTGCTGTTGCAGGATTTGCAGGGCTTTTTGCTCTCGGGCGGCTCCAACAAGCGCAATGAAATCAAATATGAGCGCTATTTCCCGGTGATCGAGAAACTCAAGCATGACTTTCCGCATTTGAAGATCGCCATTCATTCGGCCCTGACCGATGAACGCCGCGCAAGGTTGATGGCGAGCGCCGGTGTCGATACCGCCATGATGGATGTGATCGGTGCGCAGGATACCATTCGCGACGTCTACCACCTCGACCGCAGTGTCGACGACTTTGAGGCGACCCTGGCCGCGCTTTGCGCCACCCGGATGGAAATTGTCCCCCACATCGTCATTGGCCTGCATTACGGCCGGATACTGGGCGAAGCCAATGCGCTGGATATTGTCGCGCGCCACAAGGTGCACTCACTGGTTCTGGTTGTCATCATGCCGTTTTATGGTCGCGACGGCATGTTCGTAACCCCGCAAACGGCGGATGTCGGACGCATATTTCTGGAGGCCCGCCGCCGCCTGCCGCAAAGTCCGGTGCTACTCGGCTGCGCCCGTCCCGCCGGCATGCACAAGCGTGTGACCGATGCTTACGCCGTCATGGCCGGGCTTGATGGCATTGCCTTCCCGGCCGAAGGCGCGGTGGCCGTAGCCGACGCAATCGGACGCCCCTACAGCCAGCAGCACGCCTGTTGCTCGATTAAGGTTGGCGGCGAATCGCCACGCCTTGCCTCGTGTGCGGCATGAATGCCCAAAAAAACTATGATCTGATTGTGGTCGGGCTGGGCCCGGCCGGGGCCAGTGCGGCGCAAGCGGCAGCCAAGGCCGGGCTGCGTGTTTTGGCGCTGGATCGCAAACGCACCGCGGGACTGCCGGTGCAATGCGCCGAATTTGTGCCCGGCCCGATGTCTGGTCATGTCTCGAACCTGAATGCCGCCATTCGCCAGCCCATCCACGCCATGGTGACCAGAGTGGAGCGGGATTTGCCGCACCACACCGACGATTTTCGTGGCGCTATGATCGATCGCGCCCAATTTGACCAGAATTTGGTGGATGAGGCCGCCAAAGCGGGGGTCGAAATCCGCTTTGGCCAATTGGTCAAGGCCGTCACCGCGCAAGGTCTGGTTTTGCAGGATGGCACCCTACTGAACGCGCCAGTGTTGATTGGTGCCGATGGCCCCCACTCTGCCCTCGGCAAGGCAATCGGTGCCATCAACCATGAATGCGTGGAAACCCGGCAGATCACCGTGGCCCTGCTGCAAAGCCATGAAGCGACTGACATTTTTCTCTCGCCGGACTATCGCGGCGGCTATGCCTGGCTGTTTCCTAAAGGCGACGTCGCTCATATCGGGCTCGGTGTTGAGCCTGGCCTGCGCCATCGCCTCAAGCCATTGCTGGCTGTCTTGCACGCGGATATGGTCGCGCAGGGCCGCGTCGGGGCCGAAATTCTGCGCCATACGGGCGGTGCCATTCCAGTTGGCGGTCTCATCCGCTGCATCGGCGAAATCGCCGGGCACAAGGTGCTGTTGGCGGGCGACGCAGCCGGGCTCACCAACCCGGTAACGGGCGCGGGCATTGCCTCGGCTGTGCAATCGGGCCGCATGGCCGGCGAGGCAGCCGCGCAATTTGTGCGTGGCAAGCGAGGCGCCCTGGACGATTACGCCGAAGAAATCGACGACGTTTTCGGCCCCTCGCTGAAGCGCGCGGTGTTTCGCCGCGCGAGACTGATGCGCGAGAGCTCCAGCCTTCAGCCCCCCAATAACGCGCAATTGCGTGAAAGCTGGATCGCATTCCCCCAATATTGGGAAGCCATGACTGACAATGCCGCCAACCTCAATGAAAGTATCGGCCAATGACCTGCCTCAAACCCGAAGCCCGTATGCCCGCCGCCGCCAATGCCCTTGCCCCTGATTTCAACGCGGCGGCATTGATGAAACCGCGCGCGCCCGCGCCAACCCCCGGCGAGCGCAAAAATGGTGGGGCGGTCAAGGCCAATGGCGTGTCGCCGCAGGGCTTTTACATGCCCAACAATAACATCCAGACCCCGGAGATGCGCTCTCCCGATTACGTGCAACTTTCCACCGCCGCTGCCATCACATTGGGCTTGATGCAAGGCAAGATGCACCGCTGCGGTTGCACGCGCTGCCTCAACCTGCTGTTGACCTACCCGGAAGGTTGCCGCGCCAATTGCGCCTATTGCGGCCTCGCGCGCCACCGCGAAGCGGATCGCGATTACGCCGATCGCAATTTCATTCGCGTGGACTGGCCGGCGGTGCCCATGGCCCAGATCATCGACATTGTGGCCAAAGACGGTGCCAAAAGCCCGTTTCATCGCATGTGCATTTCGATGATCACCCACCCGCGCTCGGATGATGACACATTCAGTGTGCTCAAGGCCTGGACGGACAAGATTGATCCCAAAGCCATTCCGGTATCGATCCTCTCGAACCCCACCACCATGCAACGCGCCGATGTTGCCAGATTGAAAGATATGGGCGCCGATATTTTCACGGTGGCGCTGGATGCCGCGACGCCGGAAATCTTTGACGCCACCCGTGGCAAAGGCGTCAATTCTCCGCATTCCTGGCGCAAATATTGGGAAATCCTCGAAGATGCCCGAGATATTTTCGGGCCGCAAAAATTCGGTGCCCATATCATCGTTGGCATGGGCGAGACCGAATATGACTCGCTCTCCCTTATCCAGCGCATTGTCGATATGGGCGGCCACAGCCACATGTTCTGCTTCTTTCCGGAAAAAGGCTCGCTGATGGACCATCTGCCCGCCACCCCGCGCGATCAATGGCGGCGGGTGCAGCTTGGCCGCTACCTGATTGATTATGCCGGCGGCCGGGTGGAGCAGATGCGCTTTGACGAACAGGGCCGGGTGATTGATTTTGGCATGAGCCAAAGCGAACTCGACCCGATCATCGACAAGGCGGTGGCATTCCGCACCTCCGGTTGCCCCGGCAAGGTGGCGGAAGATATTTCGGCTTGCGATCGCCCTTACGGCGACTCGCCGCCCAGCAATATCGCCAGCTTTCCATTTCAGCCCAACAAGGCGGATGTCACCAAAATCCGCCGGCAATTGGCTATTCCCCGAACCCGCAACTGATGCGAGAAAGACGGGAGCGCATGCGCAAGTCGTTTCGGGTCATCGATACCGGATTGCGGGACGGCCGCGCCAACATTGCCTTCGATCAGGCGATGATCGATTTGCACCGCCAGGGTGCCATTCCCGACACTTTCCGGTTTCTGCAATTTCGGCCCTCGGCGCTGGTGGGCCGCCATCAGGCTTTGTCGCGCGAAATTCACCTCGATTATTGCCGTGCCCATAACATCCAGCTCGTGCGCCGCATCACGGGTGGCGGCGCGCTTTACATGGATTCCGGCCAGTTTGGCTACGAAATGGTATTCCATCGCAACACGCTGGGGCTCAATTCGCTGACCGACCTTGCCCGCGTCA
Organism: Hyphomicrobiales bacterium; assembly: GCA_019075865.1. Taxonomy (GTDB): domain Bacteria; phylum Pseudomonadota; class Alphaproteobacteria; order Rhizobiales; family Beijerinckiaceae; genus REEB77. Next base: position 190,605 of record JAGXAN010000005.1, read on the forward strand.
TTTGCGAAGCCGCCGCAGCCGGCCTGCAAAATCTGGGGATCAAGGCAAATTATCGCCCGCGCAATGACATCGAGGTCGATGGCCGCAAGATCAGCGGAACCGGTGGCTTCTTTGACGGGGATACCTTGATCTATCAAGGCACCCTGCTGGTTGATATGGACCCCGCAACCATGCTGGCCGCCCTGAATGTGCCGCAGGCCAAACTGGCCAAACGATCCCTCGACTCGGCGCAGCAGCGGGTGGTTACCCTGCGCGAGTTGATGGGCGCGAAACTGCCGGCCATCGACGACATCAAGGCCGCCATGTTGCGCGGTTTTGCGCAATCGCTGAACATCGAATTCACCAAAGGCGCGATTTCCCCCCAGGAAGAAACCTTGGCCCAGCACCTGTGCGATACCGAAATCGGTACGGATGATTTTGTTTTTGAGCTCGACGATCCAGCCGGACAAGCGGGCGTGCGCAGCGCCTCGCACCACGGCCAGGGCGGCACCATCAGCGCCCATTTGCGCCTCGAGGACAGCCGAATCCGGGAAGTATTGTTCACTGGCGATTTTTTCGTCACCCCGCCGCGCGTCATTCTCGATCTGGAGGGCAGCTTGCGCGGCACCCCCTGGCGCGACGCGCCCACCAACATTGCCGCGTTTTTCCAAACGGCCCAGATCGGACTGCTATCCGCCAGACCGGAAGAATTTGCGCAAGCCCTGACCGCAGCCGCCCTCAGCGAAGAAATGAGCGTCACCCATTGAAGCACCTCACCGTAATCCAGCACACCTCTGCCGATTACCTTGGGCTGATGGAAGACCATCTTGAAGGCCGGCGCATTGGTTTCAGCTATTTCCGGCCGTTCACCTCGGGCGGTAAATTGCCGGAAGCTGAAGCCATAACCGACGGCTTGATCCTTTTGGGGGGCGGCCCCTGGGGCAGCGTGGGGGATCGCATCGTGCCCAATCTCGACGCGGAAATCAGGCTGGCGCGCATGTGCCTGATGCTGGAAAAGCCGGTTATCGGCATTGGCCTTGGCGCGCAAATCCTCAGCCTGGCGGCCGATGGTGGCGCAAGTCCCGCCCCGCTGCAATTTTCCACCGGCCATGCCCGGCGCGAACTCGACGATGCGCTCAATGGCTATTTGCCGCTCACCAGCCCGCATGTCGTTTACATGCGCGACCGCCCCGAACCGCCAGCCTATGCGCGCATTCTGGCACGCGATGAAAGCGGCCACCCCGCCATATTCCAGATTGGTCAATCTGCCATCGGCTTTACCGGCCATCCCGGCTTCAAGCTGGCCATGGCCGAAGACCTGGTCATGGAATTTGAAGAATCCCCCGAAAATCCGGCACCCCGCTTCACGGCGCTCGGCCAGATGAAGCACGAAATGGAAGATGCTTTGGTGCCGATCATGACCGGCATTATCCAACTTACCGGTTGGATGAATAAAAATTAACGAAGCCAAGCGAAACGGCCTCTTGCTTATGCGATCTTGATGTATTAGGATTTCCTAATAATCGCGACCATGACCCGGATAAATCTGTGTCATCCTCAAAAACAGGTCAGTTCAAACTGGCCAGGTCGCTTGGGAAACGTGCTGTCGGGAGTGTGGAATGGCAAAAAAGCTATTGATAGTTATGGCGAATACAGACCCCCGCAATGGTGAGGAACTGGGCGCGCCTTTTTTTCAGGCTTCAGTAGCCGCCGCGATGGATTATGAAGTCGAAGTAATCTGCACCGCGACCTCCGGCGCCCTGATGAAAAAGGGTGTGGCAGAAAAGCTGTTCGTCAAGCCAGGCTCGCCCAAGACGGTTTATCAGTTCATTCAGGAAGCACACGAATCGGGTGTGAAATTCTTGTGCTGCTCTCCCAATCTCGACCTTTTCAACATGTCCAAGGAAGACTTGATCCCCGAATGCACCGGCATTGTCGGGGGCGCTTACCTCATTGAGGAAGTCATGGAAGGCGATTGCAAGGTTTTGACTTATTGATAGGGCGAGATGACCATGGATCATGCACATTCGAGCCGCATTCAAACCTATATTGGTGACCCGCTAACCGATACCCCGCAAATTCCGCGCGCCAAGCTCGAGGAATTGTTTGCCGACATTCAGGCGGATATGCGGTTTGACCACGAGTTGAACGGCTGCCTCAATTGCGGCATCTGCACCGCAACCTGCCCTGCTGCGCATTACTACGACTTCAGCCCGCGCGAGATCGTGCAATTGCTGTGGACGGAAAATCTTGAGGGCATTTACGATGCCATGCAGGAGAAAATCTGGTCTTGCGCGCAATGCTACACCTGCGCCGCCCGCTGCCCGTTCGAAAATTCGCCCGGCGGCCTGATCATGATCATGCGCGAGACTGCGATCAAACACGGCATGGAATCGGCCAAGAACGTGCTGCGCCCGTTCAGCCGCGTCATGCTGAAGCTGGTTTCCACCGGCAACCAATTGGCACCCGACATGATCACCGCCGACGGCTTTGCCGATTGGGGGCCCAATATTTCCAAGGTCAACGCGCCGCTTAAAATTCTGCGCAGGGCCATCCCCATGCCAACGCTGAACACGACCGAGACGGCGTGGGAAGTGAATTTGAAAACGTCCGTCGAACTGTACACGATCTGGGAAATGACCGGCGTTCTCAACCAGCTTGAGACCATCGATGAAAACCTCTTCGACGTCATCTCCGACATTATGGACGAAAAAAAGCAGGATTATCAAGATTTCGTCGACGAACAGGCGGATCAGGACGCCTGATTTCGACGCAAACAACGACAGGAGCAGACCATGAGTGCACCAAACTGCGGCGAAAAGCTCACCGGCCACGGATCCGAATGGCGCGATTCCAACCTCAGCCCCGAGGACGCCCGCACCGCCACCAATTGGGTTGAGCAGCGGATCGACAAACGCTCCATGCTGACCAACAAAGACCGCGTCCATGACGTGCGCGACATCATGTGGCAATTGGAGAAGGATGGCGAAATCGTCGTGCATCGCATCCGCGACGAGCACGAACCGATCGAAGCCAAAACCCTCTACGGGTGGACCAAGCGCATTCCAACCACCCAGCTCTGGCACCATAAATCCTGCGGCCAGTGCGGCAATATCCCCGGTTATCCAGCCTCACTGCTTTGGCTGATGAACCAGATGGACAAGAAATATCTGGACGAAACCGATCAGACTTCCTGCACCGCATGGAACTACCATGGTTCCGGTATTGGCAATCTGGAAAGTCTTGCGGCGGTATTTTTGCGCAATTTCCATCAGGCCTATGTTTCGGCAAAGGCCGAATGCCTGCCTGAAGGCTATTATTACCCGCTGGTGCATTGCGGCACTTCCTTTGGCAATTACAAGGAAGTGCGCGGCTATTTGCTGCAATCGGCAGAACTGCGTGAGCGCGTGAAGAAAATTCTGGGCAAGCTCGGCCGCCTTGTCGATGGCAAGCTGCTGATCCCCGAAGAAATCGTGCATTATTCGGAATGGGTGCATGTCATGCGCCACGAGATCGCCAAACGACAGGTGATCGATTGCAGCCAGATCCGCTCGACCATCCATCCGGCCTGCCATGTCTACAAGATGGTGCCGCAGGATGCGATTTACGACGACAGCATTCTGGAAGGCAACCGCGTTGCTGTTTCCACCGGCATCATGGAAGCGCTCGGCACCCAGGTCATCGATTATTCAACCTGGTATGATTGCTGCGGTTTTGGGTTCCGCCACATCATCTCGGAGCGCGAATTCACCCGCTCTTTCGCCATTGATCGCAAAATTATGGTGGCGCAGAACGAGGCGCATTCGGATGTGATGATCGGCCATGACACAGGGTGCATCACCACGCTCGACAAGAGCCAGTGGATTGGCAAATCGGCCGGCAAGCCGGTGGACCTGCCGGTTCTGGCCGACGTGCAATTCGCCGCGCTCGCCTGCGGTGCGCATCCCTACAAAATCGTGCAATCGCATTGGCACGCTTCGTCGACTGAAAAGCTGATGGAGAAGATGGGCATCGACTGGCGCGCCAAAAAGGCTGAATTCGAGGCCTATCTCGAAGAGGTCAAACTCGGCAAACAAGAAAACCTCTATGATCCGCGGCGGATGATTACTTCCGGCCCCGGCTACAACCCCATAACCAAGACCACGACGCTGGCGATCGGGAGACCCTGATGAATGCACCTGTATTGATAGTTGGCGGCGGCCCCGCCGGTCTCGCCGCCGCCCATGCGCTTTCCAGCGTCGGGCGTCCCAACATTCTGGTCGAGAAAATGGACCGATTGGGCGGAGCGCCGATTCTATCGGGCTATGCCAAACTGGTGCCGTCGGGCGAATGGGCCAAGGACGCCATTGGCGGCATGGTGTCGCGCGTTATGGACAACAAGACCACCGATGTTCGGCTCAACACCACGGTGAAGTCCTTTGACGGACAACCCGGCAATTTCAGCGCCGTGCTCAATGATGGCACCACGATTGCGGCAAGCGCCGCGATCCTGACCACCGGTTTCACCCATTTTGATTCGATCAACAAGCCGGAATGGGGCTTTGGCCTTTTCCCTGATGTGGTCACCACCACGCAGGTGGAACAGATGTTCTCCTCCGGCAAGGGCGTGCATTGCCCTTCGGACGGCCGCACCCCAAAGCGCGTCGCGATTTTGCTGTGCGTCGGCTCGCGTGATCGCCAGATCGGGCGCGAATGGTGCTCCAAGATCTGCTGCACGGTCTCGGCCAATATCGCGATGGAAATCCGCGAGGAACTGCCCGATTGCCATGTCTATATCTACTACATGGACATTCGCACCTTTGGCCTGCTGGAGCAAAAATACTATTGGCGCAGCCAGGAAGAATTCAAGGTCAAATACATCAAGGCACGTATCGCGGAAGTGACCTCGAACGGGTCGCAACTCATCGTCAAGGGCGAGGATACATTGGTCAAACGCCCGATCACGATTCCCTTTGACATGGTTGTCCATGCGGTTGGCATGGACCCCAATGTCGACAATCTCACCATTGCCTCGATCTTTGGCGTCAAGCTGGAACCCAATGGCTTCATCGACCGCAAAAACACCTACGGCATCATGGGTGCTACCAATCGCGAAGGCGTGTTTGTCGCCGGCTCCGCGACCGGCCCGGAAACCATCGATGATTCGATTGCGCAGGGGCAGGCTGCCGCCATGTCGGCACTTGGCATGATGAATATCGGCATGGCTGCAGAATAGAGGTTGGCGTGGCAAAACTGGCATGGCTGACATCAGATGCCAAAGGCATCCCGGAACTGGCAAGGCCGCAACTCGATTTGAGTGGCCCCCTGCTGTCCTCTGCCTTCCAGGCCCTGTTGCGCGGTGCCGAGGAATTGGGCGGTATTGAGCGCTACATCGCCGCGCTCAAGCTGAAATCCACGCTGTTTCAGGACACGTTGGGCAATGGCAAGGCAGCTTCCATGTCGCTGGAAGACCTGATGAGCCTTTGCACTTTCATGGCAACCGTTCGCCGCCGCATCGCCCGCTACCTGTCGAATGATGGGCTGGTATTGATCCGTGGCGGGTTGGTGGATCTGCTCAAGGGCGCACCCGCCACCGTCGATCAGCGCATGACTGCCTTTTGTGCCCTGTTCCCGGCTGACAAGGAACATCGTTTCGTCCATGATCTGGCTGCCGAAGTCCTTCACAATGTCGACCCGGAACGTTATCCGCTGATGAACCGCTGGGTTTGGGACGCCAAGCCCAATACCGGTGCCGTGCGCGAAATCTGGTTTGGCGACAATGTCGATCACATCACCATCCCACTGCCCGATGGCTACCCGACCTTTTTGATGCTGCGCGAGGAATTGGCGCAGTTTCTCACCTCCAATGGCATTTACCGCGATGTCATGTTCACCGTCGACATGCTCACCGCGCAGATTTACGCCAACTATATTTCGGCACAGGGTGGCACCTATTTGCGCGCCGATTTCTCATCCGCCGAAGATCCGATGCACCACACAAGGCGGATACTGGGCCTTGACGGGGTTCGCCCCGGATCCTCACGAACCCGCCTGAAAGCCATCGACGGGGAAGCCTTCATCCTCGACGATTCCAAACTCCTTGAATGAGAGAAGCCGACCATGCCCATTCACGAAAAGCACCTCATTCGTCCTGAAAACATCAAGTCCCACGACAAGCTCGTGATGGACGGAATTGATATTTCCGGCCATTGGAGCACTTTCATCGAGACCCGTGTGGTCAAGGATTACAACGAGAGCCTCCAGGACGAAATCGCCGCTCTGCCGGGCGGCGAATATGTGCACCGCTGCTGGCAGTGCGGCTCTTGCACCAATGCTTGCACGGTCAATGCCATCAACCCCGATTTCAACCCGCGTTATTGGATTTACCTGATCCGCATGGGCATGGAATCTGAGCTTTTGCGCGACAAGGACATTATCTGGCAATGCGTGAGTTGCAATAAATGCACCTATGTCTGCCCGCGTGAAGTGGCCCCCGAAGGCGTGATGAAAGCCACGGCCCATTGGCTCGAACTCAAGGGCCATACACCGCAGTCACCTTCAACCATTTTCGATGACGTGTTTTCCACGCAGGTGATCGAAACCGGCAAGATCGAGGACAGCCTCGTCGTGCGCAACTTCTTCCAGCGCACCGGCCAGTCGCTGACGCAGGATTGGCTGATTGAAATGGTCAAGCGCATGGTCGCGCATCTGCCCGTCAAAATGTTGATGGCCTTGGGCATTGCCACGGTCCTGCGCCCGCGCACCAAAAACTGGGGCGGCGCACGTGACGCCATCAAGGAATATGTGGCCGAGCAGGACGCCCACCACCGCAAGGCGTTGGGCCTCGAAAGTCTGGTTGAAATGGCCAAACTGGAAGCTGCAGCCCCCTTCAAACAAGCCGCTGAATAGGATTTATGTCAAATGACCGACAATCGCGCTGAGAAATACAAGAAGGTCGCCTATTACCCGGGCTGCGCTCTGGAAGGCACCGGCCATGCCTATAACCGCTCGACCAAGGAAGTGGGCAAGGCTCTGGGGCTTGAACTGGAGGAGGTGAAGAACTGGAACTGCTGCGGCGCGATGGAGGTCAAGAACGTCGATCCGAAAGTGCAGACCTATCTGTCCTCGCGCGTCATGTCGCAGGCCGTCAATGAAATGGGCCATAGCGTTGTCATGGCACCCTGCAACGGCTGCTACCACAATTTGAAAAAGGCCGAATTTGAACTGAAAAACGAGGAAGGCACCCGCGAGGTCGTGGATCGCATTTCCAAGAAGGCCGGGCATAAAACCTATCAAGCCGGCGAAGTGGAAACCATTCACGCCCTCGACTGGATCAAGCACGGCATTGGCGAGGAAGGCCTCAAGAAAAAGGTCTCCAAATCGCTTAAAGGCATGAAAGTCGCCAATTATTACGGCTGCATGTACACCCGCCCGCGCAACATCTTCCCCGAGAAGGACAAGGGGCCGGGCACGGAATCGACTTCGCAACCGCATTTCATGGATGATCTGTTGGCCGCCGCCGGTGCCACCAATGTCGATTTCCCGTTGAAAACGGCATGCTGCGGCGGCGCGCACACCCTGTCGGACTCCGACATGTCCACCAAGCTGGTGCTGAACATTCTCAAGGCTGCCGAAGCCTCCGGGGCCAATGTCATCGCCACCGAATGCCCAACCTGCCACACGGGGCTGGAAATGCACCAAATCCGCGCCGAAAAGCGCTTTGGCGTCAAAACCAACGTCAAAATCCTCTATTTCACCCAATTGCTGGGCATGGCACTGGGACTATCGGCCAAAAAGGTGGGCGTCCACGAGAACATGTCCGATTCTTTCGAGCTATTGCAGAAGCAGGGGCTGGCATGAGGACGCTGGCGCAAATCGAATTTCTGGTCGAGCAGGAGGCGGACAGCACGCCGCAGGCGGCCGCGAAGCTGTATTTGACACTGGGCGAAGAAGTGCTGGAGCATTGGCTCACCGCCCATTCGCACAAGCCAACGCAATTGAAAGTGGAGGGTTTTCGCCTGCTCGCGCTGCACAAGCAAAGTTCGCGCGGCGACCCCAGCTTCAACGCCTGCCGCGAAACTTGCCGCGAGTTGGTCTATCATTACAACTTGATTATCGCGACACCCGACCATCCCGAAATCCGCACGCGATTGATGATGATGCGCCTCGTCGCCTCGCATCTTTATTACTTTGTTTCCGGCAAGATGCAGAACGCCCAATTGGGCGAGTTTTGTTGCTCTTCGCGCGATTTGAGATTAGAACAAGCATCATGATCAGGGGAGTGACGTAAATGACAGTTGTTCGCGGTTGCAATTTGCCAGATGACCTTTTGTACGATGTCGAAAACCACACCTGGTTCAAGGAAGTAGGTGACGGCACGGTAAGACTTGGCATGACAACCATTGCGACGGCGCTGGCCGGCAATCTGGTGGCAGTCACGCCCAAAAAGGCAGGTCGCACCGTTGATGCAGGCAAATCCTGCGCCACCGTTGAATCGGGCAAATGGGTCGGCCCGGCCAAATCCGCCGCCGCCGGCTCGATCGTGACTGTCAATGACGAACTGGTCAATAAGCCCAGCCTTGCCAATTCCGACCCCTATGGCGCCGGGTGGCTGGTGGTGCTCAAGCCAACCAATTGGGACGAAGTGAAGCCCACGCTCACCCCCGGTGCGCAGGTCGGTCCCAAATATGAAGCCAAAATGGCAGCCGACGGCTTTGCCGGTTGCGCGCCCTGAGTGACCCATTGCCACCGTTTGGATGGTGGGATAGCCGATAATTTCAACGCCCGGCCCGAGTGCACCTCGCGGTCGGGCTTTGTTTTTGGAGCGAGAGCGCGGCCGGATGCACGGATTGCGTCTTGGTTCAGCAATATTTTACGCCGCGCCGCTTTTGTAATGTTCCCGTTATTTCAAATTTTCTAGTCTCATCAGTGCGTTGTCTGTGTCCGCGTCTTCTGGAGCTTCACAGCAACGCACCATTTCCAGCCTGGACAGGCAATTGCGCCGCCCGGAATCGCTGAATTTGGGGCGGGCACAGCGTGTGAATAAATAAACCTACCGGGGGAATGGGCAAATGCGGTTAGCCGTGATTGGTGCGGGCTATGTGGGTTTGGTCTCCAGCGCATGTTTTGCGTCGCTTGGCCACGAAGTCATATTGGTTGAAACCGATCCGGACCGCTTTGCCGATCTGAAGAGCCGGCGTTTGCACCTTTACGAGCCAAACCTCGAAGAACTCGTGGCTTTGCAGACCACCAGCGGCATGCTGCGGTTTTCCAATTGCCTCGATCAGGCTGTTCAGGGCGTGGACGCCGTTTTTCTGGCGGTCGGAACGCCATCACACTGGGGCGACGGCCACGTCGACACGGACGCCTTGGTTCAGGCGGTGGAACGCCTCGCCCTTTGCCTGCGGCACTCGATTGTTCTGGTCACCAAATCAACCGTCCCGGTCGGCACGTCACGCAAAATTTCACAGCAAATGCGCAAATTGCGCCCCGATCTTGCGATAGAAGTCGCCGCAAATCCCGAATTTCTGCGCAATGGCCGCGCCATCAATGATTTCATGCGTCCCGACCGCATCGTTCTGGGCTGCGAAGGCCCGCGTGCCCATGCTTTCATGCAAGCCGTCTATCAGCCGCTGGAAAGCCATTGCGCCAACATCATCTACACGGAGCTTGAAACGGCGGAGATGATCAAATATGCCGCAAACAGCTTCCTCGGCATGAAAATCGCCTTCATCAACGAAATGTCGGATATTTGCGAATCGCTAGGTGCCGATATCGAGGCGGTGGGGGATGCGCTCGGTCTGGATCGGCGCATCGGCTCGGCCTATCTCAACCCCGGCCCCGGCTTTGGCGGCGCTTCCCTGCCCGGGGATTTGCAGGCACTGGCCACCTCGGCCAAACACGCCGGCGTGCCATCCCGCCTGATTGAGGCCACCATCAGCGCCAACCAATCCCGGCAAAACACCCTCGCCTCACGCGTGTCGGCGGCGTGCGGCGGTTCGCTGCGTGGCAAGAAAATTGCGGTTCTGGGCCTGACATACAAACCCGATACCGACGATATCAGCAACTCGCCCGCCCTGCCGCTGCTGGAAGGGCTGGTCGACCTCGGTGCACAAGTCCATGCCTATGATCCTATGGGCATGGACAATGCCTATGCACAATTTCATGGCAGCGTGAAGTTCTGCGCCAGTCTGCAATGCGCGGTGCAGCAGGCCGATGCCGTGATAACGGTTACCGACTGGAGCGAATTTCGCCGGTTGAACCCGCGAAAGCTTTTGGAGGCGATGCGCGGCAATGTATTTGTCGACCTGCGCAACATTTTTGACCCCTGCACCATGCGCATGGCAGGCTTCAATTACCATTCGCTGGGTCGCTCTCAGGCGGAGCAGGCCCCGTTCATTATGGCAAGTGCCTATCATTTTGATAAAAGAATTGTCCTTTGTTGAATTATTTTTCAATTTACCGAATATTTCAAGTTGATTTATCCAACCATTTCAAGGCAATTTGCTGATCCGAAGAATTTATGCGGTTCGACAGCGACGGCGATTTCAGGGTAACCGCCACTCGCGGCCTGGAGTGCCTGTTTTAAGAAACGCGCTACAAAATCAAAGTAAAGTTCAAATAATTATCAGTGTTTTGTAAGCGTGTATATTTTAGATAGATTGTTACCATGAATTCGCGAAAACCGAAATCACGTTGGGGCCTTGGACGTATCATTTTTAGTGGCGTTTTATGCAGTTGGCTCGCGCTTTCTGTCATGGAGGGCGCTTGGGCGGAAAGTAGCGGCGAAGGGTCGGGGAGTGGATCAGGGAGTGGCGCTGGTGCAGGGGCTGGTGCGGGGGCTGGTGCGGGGGCTGGTGCTGGTGCGGGGGCAGGATCTGGGGCTGGTTCAAGCTCAGGTGCATCCGGCGCGGCAGGTAATGGGCCAGGGGGCGTCTATTCAAATGAGCGGAATTTTTTCAATGTCCAAATGGAAATCGACCGCGCCCGCGCTGCCGTATCGGCAGGCTATGCGCAATCCTTGATCAACGTGATGCGCGAGGCCCTGAGGATTGTGCCGGGACAGATTCTGGATGCCCATCTCTACCATCGCAGCAATGGTCAATTGGCCTATGCGATTACCGTGCTGACACCAAAGGGGCGTTACAGCGACCTTGAAATCGACGCACTTCACAACGTAATACTCAGTGTAAAGGAAAGGTAATGCGTATTCTCATTGCGGAAGACGAAGCTAAAATTGGCAATGCCGTCGCCAGTTCCCTGAGTCAGGCAGGATATGTCTGCGAAATCTGCCGCGATGGTGAAGAAGCCTGGTTCAAGGCGGAAACCGAAAATTACAACGGCATCGTGCTGGATCTCGGCCTGCCCAAGATTGACGGGCTGACCATCTTGCGGCGCTGGCGTGAAGCTGGCGTTGATGTGCCGGTGCTGATCCTGACCGCGCGCGGCGCGTGGCGTGACCGCGTCGATGGCATTGACGCCGGTGCCGACGATTATCTCGCCAAACCTTTCCAGATGGAAGAACTTGTCGCCCGCATTGGTGCCCTCGTGCGCCGCACCGGTGGCCATTCCACCCCCATTCTTAGTGTCGCGGACGTGCAGATTGATACGCGGCGCATGCGGGTGATGCGTTCCGATGCGCTCATCTCGCTAACCCCCCTCGAGTTCCGCATGTTGCGCTATCTGGTTCACAATAAAGGCAAAGTCATATCGCAAAGCGAGCTTAATGATCATGTCTACGCCAGCGATGCCAGCCCGGACTCGAATGCACTTGAGGTATTGCTGACCCGGCTTCGCAAGAAAATCGGCAGCGATCTGATTGTGACACGGCGGGGATTGGGCTATATCATTGACGACGCATCAAGCCATTTGAATTGATTATCAATTGTATTTTCATGGTTGGATATGGATCGAAGTATGAAGTTGGCCTCACTTCGCGTCCGAATGTTAAGTATATTCCTAATAATAATCACACTGGCATTGGTTATCAGCTTTGCTGTTTTAACCAATATTTTTGATCGCAGCATCGAAAACGTCATAAAGATCGAACTCGATTCGAAAATCATCGAGATCATTCGACTGTTCAGAATCGACCGCGACAGCCAGCCGGTGCTAACGCAAAACCCCTCCGATCCACGCTATGAGATTGCCTTTAGCGGCGCATATTGGCTGGTATTTGAAAACAACAAATCGATATTGCGCTCCAGGTCACTTTGGGACCAGGACATTAACATTCCCGACAAGGCCGGAATTGAAGACGACTCCAAACTCTATCTGACCGGCGGCCCGAACAAGTCAAAAGTCTATCTGCTGGAGCGCGATATTTCGCTCGGTGGGCCGCAATCTTCCGATCACGGCAAAATGCGCAAGTTTGAAATTGCGGTGGCGCTGGATGCCGGCGAGGTCGCGCATTTGCGGCAGGCTTTTCAGAAGGATACCGCGATTGCGCTCGCCCTCATTGCGGTCGCCCTGCTGCTCGGCGCGGTGGCGCAGGCCGGCATTGGCTTGCAGCCCCTCACTGAATTGCGTCACCAGTTGGCGCGCATACACAATCGCGCCGCCACCCGCCTCAATGGCAGCTACCCCGCCGAAGTCGCGCCATTGGTTGAGGTGGTCAATCAGCTTTTGGTGCGTCAGGACGATCTGGTCAGTCGGGCGCGCCGCCGCGCCGGAGATCTCGCCCATGGTTTGAAAACCCCGCTCACTATTTTGGCGCTCGAAGCCAATGCGCTCGAAAAAAAGGGTGATTTTGAAGCCGCCAGCGCCTTGCGCGAACAGATAGGGCTCATGCGCAACCATATCGACCGTGAGTTGGCGCGCGCCCGCACCCACGGACTGGCCGCAGCGGGCGGGCTGGCAACCGATGCGCATCGCAGCATTTCGCGCCTGATCGGGCTGTTTGACCGCATGCCGGACGCCGACCGCCTGACCTGGCGCAATCTGGTGCCTGAGACGCTGCGCCTGAATATGGACCCGGATGACTTTGGCGAGGTGATGGGCAATCTCCTCGACAATGCCCGCAAATTTGCCCAATCGGAAATTCGCATCGAAGCCAAACGGGTCCAGTTCCGGTGGAAGATCACCGTAATCGATGATGGCCCCGGCATGCCCGCAGCCTCGATCCATCGCTGGCTGGAACGTGGCCAGACGACGGCCGCGGCGGGCGAGGGCACCGGCCTTGGCCTTGCCATCGTGCAGGACATTCTCGAACAATACCAGACCGGCATTGAGGTAGACCCGGACACTTCCGCTGGCAACCGCATCTCCTTTTCGATCTAGGTCGGCAATTGCCTTTTGCATTCCCGCCCCCTATCCATGGCACCAACGCGACGAATGGGGGCTCAAGCGCATGACTGCCGGAACTTGCACGATTTTGGGAATTCCGGTGGAAATCGGGGCACGGCGCGTAGGATGCGCACTGGCACCCGATGCCCTGCGTGCCGCTGGCCTTGCCGCAAGCCTGAAGGCACAGGGTTACCAGATCGAGGATTTGGGCAATATGGTTTGCCAGGATCAGCCCGGGCCTGCGGTATCCGATCCGTATCGCCGCGACTGGCCGCTGGTCGTCGCCTGGATCAAAACCATCACCGCCCAAATCCGCCGCGGCGTCGGCAATTGGCCGCTGCTGATTTTGGGGGGCGATCATGTCATCGCCGCCGGCACGCTGCCAGGACTCGCGCAGCATTGCCAGCAAGCCGGTCAGCCCATGTTTGTGCTATGGCTGGATGCGCACCCCGACATGCACACGCTGGAAACCACCCGGAGCGGCAACCTGCACGGCGTGCCCATGGGTTATGCTTTGGGGCAGCCCGGATTTGATGGATTTTTCCCGAAACTGGCGACGCCATTGCTCCCGGAAAACGTCCTGATGCTTGGCACACGCAGCATCGACCCGGAGGAACAACAGGCGCTGGCCCAAAGCCATATCACTGTTATTGACAGCGTCGGCCTCAGGACCCAGGGCCCCACCGCCGCATTGTCCGCCTTCTTGCAAAAGGTGCGCGCAGCCAATGGCCATTTGCATGTAAGCCTCGATGTCGATTTTCTCGATCCGACACTGGCGCCGGCCGTTGGCACACCCGTTGCCGATGGTGCCAACCTGCAGCAGGTCCGCGAGATCACCCAAGTGCTTCAGGCCAGTGGGCTCGTTCGCAGCCTTGAAGTGGCCGAACTCAACCCGCTGCTTGATCCAGGCGGGGAAACAACACGGCTGGTGCTGGAAACCATCGGTCAAATCCTGCATCCCTGATTCCACAATCTCGAAAACCGCACCCGGCCTAGCATCTGCAATGCACGCAATTTCGTTTGCGTATGAACCTTGCAGCGCTCGCTTTCCCGTGCTTGAATGTTGAAAAGCCCGGGGAATTTCCAAATTTTCAGCGGGTAAAAGATAATATGGGAGGTGTTCATGCAATTCAGGAAGTTCGTTTCTTTGGCCGCTCTCGGCTTGGGGCTGTTGCCCAGCCCGCAAGCCTTTGCAGAAACCACGTTGCACATGATGTGGTATTCGGATGGCGGCGAAGGCCAGGTGATGCAGGATTTGCTCAACGGGTTCGAAAAGACCCACCCCGACATCAAGGTCGTCCTCGACACCGTGCCCTACAAGGCCATCAACGAAAGCCTGCCGGTGCAACTGGCGGCCGGTCAGGGCCCTGACATGGCGCGTGTGACCGACCTCGGCGGCCTTGCCCGCTATTTTCTCGATCTGCGGCCCTTGCTGAAGGATCCGGCCTATTTCGACACCAATTTTGGGCCATTCCTGCCGTGGATGCGGGTGAATGGGGACACCAAGTCCATCGGCGGCGTGATGACCCAAATGACCGTCACCGGCCCATTCATCAACAAGACATTGTTTGACCAGGCGGGCGTCGCTGTTCCGGGGCCCAAAGCCACCTGGGATGACTGGGCCGCAGCCGTGAAGCAGGTCGCCGACAAGGTCAAGGCACCCTACCCGCTGGCCATTGACCGCTCGGGGCACCGTTTTTACGGCATTGCCATTTCTATGGGCTCCAAGGTCTTTGATGACAAGGGCGAACCGGCCCCCATTGATGATGGCTTCAAGGAGGCTGCCAAGCGGGTGGTTGACTGGCATGCCAGAGGCGTGATGTCCAAAGAGCTTTGGGGCTCTGTCTCCGGCGCGACCTACCTGGGCGCCAACGACCAGTTCAAAAATGGCCAGGTCGTCATGTATCTTTCTGGTTCATGGCAGATTCCGCAATTTGCCAAGACCATCGGCAATAGTTTCGACTGGCAGGCTGTGCCCAATCCCTGCGGCCCAGCCGCCTGCTCGGGCATGCCGGGCGGTGCTGCACTCGTTGGCCTGAAGGAGACCAAGCACCCCAAGGAAGTGGCGGAAGTACTGGAATATCTGGCCAGTGAGCCGGTATTGTCGCAGTTTTACGCCCGCTCGCTGTTCATCCCCGGCCATACCGGGATCGCCGCCAAGGGCCTTGATTACAAAACCGACAGCCCGCTGGTAAAGGCTGCCCTCAATGTGTTTGTCGGGCAGGTGAAGACCACGAGCCCGTTGGCCTTCAAACTGCAGGGCTATCAGTATAACCGCGCCATCTTCAACCCGGTCATCTCGCGCCTCGGGCAGGTGATTGTCGGTGAGATGTCGCTGGAAGACGCTGAAAAGCGGATTGCCTCGGACGTGGCCGAACAACTTGCGGTCGCCCGCAAGAAATAGTTCGCGCACCGTCACAAACGGAGCAGAATTTTGGCTTTGGATAAAGCGCCAGATCAAGAAGACAATTTCCTCGCCGGTCTGGCGACACGGCTCTGGCATGTGACCATGTCCTTGGCAGAGCCAGTGATGGCAGGCATTCAGCGCCTCATTGGGGCGAAGCGGATGCCTTGGGTGTTTCTCGCCCCCAATCTCGTATTCTTTGCAACATTCGTATTTGTTCCGTTACTGATCGACTTTGGCTATTCACTCACCGGTGGCACCCACCTGTTTTTGTCGCAACGCCCCTGGGATGGCAGCGCCCAATACGGCCACCTGTTCAATTGCCAGAACTTCAGCAATCCCAATTCCTGCGAGCAGGATCGCTTCTGGCACGCGATTTTCAATACCGGCACTTTTGTCGTGTTTCAGGTATCCGCCATGGTGCTGGCCTCGCTGATCACTGCGCTGGCGCTCAACAAGCGCATTCGTGCCCGCGGGTTTTTCCGGGCTGTGTTCTTCTTTCCCGTGCTGCTGTCGCCGGTTGTGGTCGCATTGATCTGGAAATGGATATTGCAGCGCGATGGCCTGCTCAATGCCTGGTTGACAGCCTTTGGCGGCAGCAAGGTGCTGTTTTTCATTTCGCCGCACTGGGCCATGTTCTGGGCGATTTTCGTATCGGTTTGGGCGCATATGGGGTTTTACACGCTTATATTGCTGGCCGGTCTGCAAGCGATCCCCGGCGATCTCTATGAGGCGGCGCAAATGGACGCGACCAGCGCCACCCGCGTTTTATGGCGCATCACTCTGCCCTTGCTAATGCCAAACCTGATTGTGGTGGTCGTGCTTGCGCTCATCAAGAGCGTGCAGACCTTTGATGAGGTCTATGTGCTGACCGGCGGTGGCCCCGGCACGGCAACGCTGATGATCGTGCAATATATTTATGAAACCGGTTTTGCCAATCAAGTGCAGAATTTCGGCCTTGCGGCTGCGGCCTCGGTCGTGCTCGGCGTCGCATTGTTCTTCCTGACGCTGCTTCAACTGGCGCTCTCCCGCCGCAAGGGGGAAGCCCTATGAGCCTGCTGCTCAAACGCCGTCATCGCAATCAATGGCACTGGACGGATGTTGCCGCCTATATTTATCTGTGCCTTGGCGTAGTTCTGATGTTCGGCCCGGTGATCTGGCTGGTAATGTCATCATTCAAGACGCCCTCGGCCCTGATGGAATTTCCGCCAAGCCTGCTGCCACTCACCCAGAAAATGGCGCAATCATCCGGGCGCGAAGCTTTGCCGCTCTATACCCTGACCCAGGCCGATGGCACCTCGCGCGAAGTCGTGCAACTGCATCGCATGGGCATTATGGCAACCATTGCCAGCCCGAATCACCCAGACCAAACATCGCAGGTCTCAATCGACGCACTCACACCCGAGCGGCACATCGAATTTGCAACCGACAATTACACCAAACCGCTGCGCGAGTTCAATTTCCTGCGCTATCTGAAAAATTCGCTGTTTGTCACCATTGTCGCCACCATCATCACCCTCCTGATCAACTCCATGGCGGCTTACGCGCTGTCCATTTACGAATTCAAGGGCCGCACCGCCATATTGCTTCTGGTCATCGGCACGCTGATGATCCCGGTGACGGTCATTCTTGTGCCGGTCTATCTGGTCGCCACCAAACTCGCGCTGGTGAACAGCCTGTGGGGCGTCATTCTGCCGGGTGCCGCCACACCGACCGGGGTATTTTTGCTGCGCCAATATATGCTGACCCTGCCGCGCGACCTGATCGAGGCGGCGCGCATGGACAAAGCTTCCGAATGGCAGATTTACTGGCGTATCGTCGTGCCCCTCAGCGCACCCGCCCTTGCAGTGCTCGCCATTTTCTCGGTGATGTGGCGCTGGAATGATTTTCTGTGGCCGCTGGTCATTCTCAACAAATCCGAGGTGTACACGTTGCAGATCGCACTTAACGCCTTTCAGGGTGAATTGCAGGTTCAATGGCACTATCTGCTGGCGATGACCGTGGTTACACTGTTGCCGGTGTCCTTGGTATTTGTCTTTCTGCAACGCTTTATCACCAGCGGCATAGCCACAACGGGGATGAAATAATGGCCAGTCTCCAACTTGCAGGCCTGCGCAAATCCTACGGCGCTATCCCTGTCATCCACGGCGTCGACCTCGAAATCCAGGACGGTGAATTTGTCTGCCTGGTCGGCCCCTCGGGTTGCGGCAAATCCACGCTTTTGCGGATGATCGCCGGCCTTGAGGACATTACCGCCGGTGAATTGCGCATGGACAATGTCCGCGTCAATGAGGTCAGCGCCGCAGAACGCGGCCTCGCCATGGTTTTTCAATCCTACGCGCTTTATCCGCATATGAGCGTATGGGAAAATATGGCGTTCGGGCTGCAAAACATGCGGATGTCGCGCGCGGAGATCGCCGCAAGGGTGGAAAATGCAGCAAGGATGTTGCGGATCGAGCCCTACCTGCAGCGTAAACCCAAAGCGCTCTCGGGCGGCCAGCGCCAACGCGTCGCCATCGGCCGCGCCATTGTGCGGAATCCAAAGATTTTCCTGTTCGACGAGCCGCTTTCCAACCTGGACGCGGAATTGCGGGTGGTGATGCGCAAGGAATTGTCGGCATTGCACGCCCAAATTGGCGGCACCATGATTTACGTGACCCATGATCAGGTGGAGGCCATGACCCTTGCCAGCCGCATTGTGGTGTTACGGGCCGGACAGGTTGAGCAGGTCGGTGCCCCGCTCGACCTCTATAACAACCCCGCCAATGTATTCGTGGCCGGCTTCATCGGCTCGCCGAGAATGAACCTTTTGCCGGCCAAGGTGCGCGCAGCCGAGCCCGCCCGCACCGAGTTGGTTCTGGACGATGGCAGCGCGATGGTGCTGCATATGACGGCCACCCACCTGCCGCCGGGCAGCCCCGTGACATTGGGCGTTCGGCCCGAGGACATAACCGCCGTCGCCGCGGGCAGCGGGGACCTGGATGCGCAACTGGAATTGGCCGAGCATCTGGGCTCTGGCACTTTTCTTTACGCGGCGGCTCAAGGGCTGCCGCAGATCACGCTTTATGAGGAGGGCCAGCACGCCCGGGCGCGCGGCACAAAGCTCGGCCTGAAATTCAACCGCGCCAATCTGCATCTGTTTGATGAAAGCGGCAAAGCCGTTGCCCGGCAGACCTGAAGGGCAACCCGTTCCAGCAACCCCAAAATTGGCGACCTCTCATGAAAGCATTAGGCAAAAGCACTTATCTGGGTCAGGACGGTGCTTGGGCCTTGTTGGATGCGGGGTTGGGTTGCCAATTGGCCATTGCCATTCTCGCTCCCGGCATTGCCCGAATTTCCCTGCGCCGACGGGAAGGCTGGCGGCTGGATCGCAGTTGGAGCCTCGCGCCGGGCGGGCTGGAATCGTCCTGGTTTGGGCGCAGCCGCAGCGACCTTTCCGGATTTCCCCTGCCCGCCATGCACGTCAATGCCGCGCCGCAGTCAATGCTCATCAGCGGCGGCGGCATGCAGATCCACGTCAACCTTGCCAATCTGGGCCTCACCTTCCAGCGCACGAATGGCAGTCTGATCGCCCGCGACCGCACAACCCAAGCCTATCTGGTCTCCAACAAAACCCCCGCCTTCGCGCATTTCATGGAGCGCGATGCCCTTGATCGCCATTATGGCCTCGGCGACAAGGCCGGGCCGCTCGACCATACCGGGCGACGCTTCAAGATGGATGCGGTCGATCCATGCGGTTTCGATGCGGAAATCAGCGACCCGCTCTACAAGGTGCTGCCTTTCACCATCATCAGCGGCAGCGCCGGCACCTGCGGCATTTTCTATGATACGCTAACGCCGGCCGAGGTCGATCTTGGCTGCACCATCGACAATTACCACGGCCTGTTTCGCAGCTTCCAGGCCCAGGACGGCGACCTCGATTATTATGTGATCGACGGCCCTTCAATGGCCGATGTCGTGCAACGGTTTTCCTGGATGACCGGGGGCCATTCCTTTGCCCCGAAATGGTCGCTTGGCTTTGGCTGCACCTCAATGACCATTGCCGACGCGCCCGATGCCGATGCCCGGATCGCCGATTTTATCGCCAGGACCAAGGCCCACGACATCCCCTGCGATTCGTTTCATTTTGGCTCGGGCTATACCTCGATTGGCAAGCGACGTTACGTCTTCAACTGGAACTATGAAAAATTTCCAAATCCCGGCGCCACAATGGCCTCGCTCAAGGCCGCTGGCATGATGCCGGTCACCAACATCAAGCCCTGCCTGCTCGATGACCACCCCCGCCTTCACGAGGCGGAGCGGGATGGTCTGCTGGTCAAAGATGACAGCGGCACCCCCGCCGTGGCGCAGTTCTGGGATGGCCTTGGCTTCCACATCGATTTCACCAACCCGAAAGCCCGCGCCTGGTGGCGCAATGGCATTGAGACCGCGCTGCTCGACAAAGGCGTCGTTTCCGTATGGAACGACAATAACGAATATGAAATCTGGGATGAGGACGCCAAATGCGATGGTGATGGCCACCCCTTTGCGCAAGCACTGGCCCGTCCGGCGCAGAGCATGCTGATGACGCGGCTATCCTATGAGACTCAAATGGCGAGGGACCCGGCCTCACGCCCCTATGTCATCACCCGCGCTGGCCCCGCGGGCCTTGGCCGCTATGGCCAGACCTGGACAGGCGACAATGAGACCGCATGGAAAACCCTGCGTTATAACCTCACGCAAGGGCTTAACATGAGCCTCTCCGGGCTTTTCAACATCGGCCATGACGTGGGCGGTTTTCACGGCCCAAGTCCCGACCCGGAACTCTTCTGTCGATTTGTCGAGTTTTGCTCACTGTGGCCGCGCTTCATCATGAACTCATGGAAAGACGATGGCATCGTCAACCTGCCATGGATGCACGCCAGTGTGTTGGAGCAGGTGCGCAGCGCGATGCAATGGCGCTACCGCCTGATGCCCTATATTTACACGCTCGCCCATGCAGCCAGCGCCCGTCGCGAACCGATGGTGCGCCCTCTCGCCTATGATTTTGCGCAAGATCCGGTCGCCATCGACGTTGAAGATGCCTTCATGCTGGGATCGCGGTTGCTGGTGGCACCGGTTCTGTCGGCCGGCGAACGGCAAAGGCGGGTTTATCTGCCGGTGTGCAATGGCGGCTGGTGGCATCTGGCAACGCGGACGCAATACAACGGCGGTGAGACAGTAATCGTGGACGCACCACTGGGCGCTTTGCCGATATTCGTGCGCGCCGGGACGGTTTTGCCCATTTCAGCCAAGATGAGTTTGCTGTCGCCGGAGCCCGATACACCGGAATTATGGGCGTTTGGTGGTAACACCGGCGCCGTGCGCAGCGAGCTTTATGATGACAATGGCACCACGACCCGCTGGCAGGATGGGGATTGTTTCCACGCTGAATTGCAATTGTTGAGTGGCCCTGAAGGCGCGGCCCATTTGGCCATTCATCTCAACCAGACCGGGTTTCGCCCCGCCTATGACACTTTCACCGTGCGTGCCATTGGTATTTCCAAACTTACCTTGCAACCGTCACCCTGGCTGCAATCAGCGGCGGATTGATACATCCGCCGCCGATATTTTGCTGCCTAGAATGCAATCCACGAGTAGAGGAACAACGTGTCATTGCCAGTGGCGGAATGCCCCATTCCATCAAAGTTCCGGTTGCCGCCATAGAGCTTCAGATAATGGGTGTAGGAGACACCGATCCGGGCGTTGGCCCAAGGCCAGAGCGCGGGGCCGCCATGGCTGAAGGGAAGATAGGCGGCATCAAACAACAGGCCACGACCATTTGGCTTGCCCAGCGCCATCACAGAACCCGGCGCACCGCCACCGCCATAAAGCGTGGCATCCGCCGTGCCGGCCACGTCAAACATACCTGCCGAAAGCGAATAGGTGTGATCGTAAACCCATGACCCGGAAAGCTTGAAGCTGTTCAACCTGTCATTGATGTTCGAGCTATTGCCCAGGGCAAAGGTCGCCCCCAGATGCTGCTGCTCAATGATGTCGGTAACCTTTACCGTAAAGCTGTTCTTGTCGCCATTATATTGATACTGGCTGTCAAAACCGAAATCAGTGATGCGGTCTGTGCCCATCGAGGAATCACGTCCCGGATAGACATTGGCCATCATGCCAAATGTGCCGATCTCTATGGAATGTTCGCCAAAGGTTGGTTCAATCGCCAAGCGCCAATAGGGCGCAATGTTTGGAAGCCCATTGGTCAAGGACGGATCAGGCTCACCCAAGGAACTCAGGGCCGCCACCGATAAGCCGCGATAACCGGTGACTTCGGCATACAGCATGTCATTCCAGAAAGTATAGACACCGGCACCGACAACCTGCCCGGCAAACCCGCCTTCAATCAGCGTGCCCGGTGGCTTGAATTGTGGCGCGAGCGTTGACCCAACCTCAGGGAAACCCCAGGCTGTCGTCGTATTCCACACGTCCTGCACGGTAGGCGTATTGTTGACCGTCAAGCCGTAGAGAACATCCATGCCACCCAACTTGGCCGTATCCGCGTAACGGATATCGGTGTTGTCGAGGAAGAACCGGTTCGAGGCGCGGTCATAGGTGCCCTGCACGAACGCACCGAGATTTCCATAGATCTGGCCACCATAGAAAATGCTGGCCTGTTGCAGAATGGTATTGTCATTGGTGCGCGTATGGTCGGTGGGCGGCGCATCCTGCTTGGCGGTCGTGTGGGTGAACGTCGGCAATATCATGGCCGCAACGTGCGGGCTTTTGGTATCGCCGCCACCCAAAGTATAACCACCGAGTTTGAAGCGACGGCCAAACGGCGTCAATTCAGGAAAAGCCGTGTGGCAGGCCGCGCAAGGTTGGCCGGTCTGCCGCGCGAAACTGGGAAGCGCGTCCGCGGGTCGTGGTGCCATTGTCGCAGCCAGCACAATCAATGCGCCGGCGGCGCTGATCGGGCCAAAAATTGCCAATAGCAACCGCCAGCCACCCATGGCGCGACGGACAACCGGCGCGAATGCCGCAGGCGTGGAAGCCACACCTGCGGTTTCATCAGCGCCCACAATAGAATTGTTCTTCACCATTGTCTTAATCCAATTCCCAGTCGGCCCGCGACGGCTGGTGGCCGCCGCGTGAGAGAAAAAAAGCTGCGACCGTTAGGCCTTGGCCACCCAAAGCTGGCACCAGCCCTTGGGGCTGATCGCGCCGCTGACGACCTTGCACGAGCCTGGGCTCACAAACAGATTGCATCCCGAGCATTCGTGACCTGCCTTCGGGCTCGTCACATAACCAACCGATTTGGGAGAAACCTGCGCACCGGCGCTGGCCGATGCGACCATCATCAAAGGTGCAACACCGGCAACAAGGCCAATGACATTGCGGCGGGAGAGGTTGAGAGTGGTTACTTTGTCAGACATGTTTCAGCTCCTTGATATGAAATCAATTTCATGCGGCCGAATATGGCATGCCGCAAAAATGACTAAATTGACCAAGATCAAGTTTGGCTGAGAAAGAATGAAAAACAGTCTGCTTTCGCTCTAATGTTGCGCCAATGTCACATGCGCATAGACCACGGGCCTAGGCTGGCACCGTTAAATCAGCGCCTCAAGCGCGTCGAAATTGACGATATTGATTCGTTTTGGGCTCTGGAGGCGAATAAGCCCCTCTTGCTCCAGTTTGGCGATCGAGCGCGAAATCGTCTCCACCGTCAAATTGAGGTAGTCAGCAACATCGCTATGCGTCATCGGCAAAAGGATGCTGTTGCCACCATCGCCATCTCCGGCCCATTCAATCAGGAAGGCCGCAACCTTTTGCACCGCATTGCGCCGGGACAATACGGTTGCGTGATTCACCGCCCGCCTCATCCCTGTCATGGCATTGGACATCAACTGCCACGCGAGATGCTGGTCAATGGCGGCCATTTGGCGAACTTCCCTGGCGCTAATCACCGTCAGCGCGCACGGGTTCACCGCTTCGGCGGTAAAGGGATAGGCACCATCTATTTCGAAGCCGAAAATATCGCCGGAGCGATAGAAGCGGTCGACCTGTCGTTTGCCGTCGCTGAAATACCGGCAACCCCGAACCGTCCCGTCCAGCACCTTGAAAAAGACATCGGCGAGTTGGCCTTGCAGAAAGATTTCCTGATCGGCATCAAAGCACCGGACACTGCCAAATTGCTGGGATGTCAGGTTGGGTTCCAGCATCGGGCAGACGCAGCTCTCCGCGCCACGAATAGCCGAAGAATATATATCAAGGCTGCAGGGACATGCTGGCCAATATTCTCGAAAGCTCGATTTGAGCATCGGAACCTCCAAAAACTATTTCCAACGAAATAGTCAATCATCACATAAACTGCGATTCCTGTGCTGAGACATAAGCATATTACATGCGTCATGTGTCAATTAAATTTCCTTGATGCACTCTTTGTCACCAAGCCTTATGATGCGCAGAAATACCACAAATCGCATGGATTGGTACATGGTCAAAACCGCCGAAAACGACCTGGCGCGCCTCGATGACGCAGCGCGCGCCGGCTGGCTCTATTATGTTGCGGATAACAGCCAGGACGAAATTGCACGCAAACTTGGGGTTTCGCGCCAGGTCGCGCAACGGCTGGTATCGCTCGCGGTCAGCCGCCAGTTGATCAAGGTGCGGTTGGATCATCCGATCGCCGCCTGCATGGCGCTGGTTGAAAAGATGAAGGCCCGTTACGGCCTGCGCTATTGCGATGTCGTGCCCACCGACCCGGATTCAAAAAGCTCGGTTCTGGGCACGGCTCAGGCCGGGGCCGATTATATGGAGCGGGTGCTGCGATCACCCGTGCCCAAGATATTGGCGCTGGGGACCGGCCGCTCAGTGCGCGCGGCGGTCAATCAATTGCCCAAAATGGATTGCCCGCAACACAAGGTGGTGTCCCTGATGGGCAATATCGCCCAGGATGGTTCAGCCAGCTTTTATGACGTTATCAGCAATATTGCAGACAGGATCAACGCGCCGCATTATCCCCTGCCGGTTCCGGTTTATGCCGCTAATGCCGAGGAAAAGCAGGAAATTCTGAAACTGCGCAACGTGCGTCAGATCTACGAACTGGCGGCCAAGGCCGATGTGACGCTGGTGGGTATTGGCGGCCTTGGCGAGGATGCCGCCCTGCTGATCGACGGTTTCATCGACCGCCATGAAATGCGCACCCTGCTCAACGCCGGTGCCGTGGGAGAAATCGGTGGCCGCGCCTTTGACTCGCAGGGCGTGTATCTGGAGGGCCTCACCAATGCCCGTGTGGTGAGCGCCACCACCCTGGCGAGCGCCAATGCGCAGGTCATTGGCATTGCCATGGGGCCGGCCAAACGCAGCCCCATTCGGGGTGCCCTGAACGGCAAATTGATCAACGGCCTCATTACAGACGAAGCCACGGCAGCCGCCCTGCTCGAATAGAGTCCCCCCTTCCCCAACACCGCCTGCGGCTCGTATCGCCACGCACTTTTAATTTTGCGGGCGAACATTGCAGTTGACAGATCATCAAAGCGATGTGATTATTTGCCTGCAATAAGGGCAAATGCCCAGGCATAACTCGGAGGAACGCATGAGGACTACCCACGCATTTTTTGCGGGCGTATTTACGCTTGCCATGACGACAACGGCGCTTGCCGCGACGACGCTTACCATTGGCACTGTCAACAATGGTGACATGATTCGCATGCAAAAAATGACCGACGATTTCACCAAGTCCAACCCCGACATCAAATTGAACTGGGTGACTTTGGAAGAAAACGTGTTGCGTCAGAAAGTGACCACCGACATCGCCACCAAGGGTGGCCAGTTCGACATCATCACCATCGGCACTTATGAAGTTCCGATTTGGGGTGCCAAGAATTGGCTGGTTCCGCTCGACAAACTGGGTGCGGACTATGACGTCGACGATCTGCTTCCCGCCATCCGCTCCGGCCTTACCGTCAATGGCAAGCTTTATGCCGCGCCTTTCTACGGCGAAAGCTCGATGGTGATGTATCGCACCGACCTGATGAAAAAGGCCGGACTGACCATGCCGAAATCGCCAAGCTGGGATTTCATTGTCGACGCTGCCAAAAAGATGACCGACACCAAAGCCGGCGTCTATGGCGTCTGCCTGCGCGGCAAAGCCGGTTGGGGCGAGAATATGGCGTTCCTCACCGCCATGTCGAATTCATTCGGCGCCCGCTGGTTTAACTTGAAGTGGAAGCCCACTTTTGACGGCCCGGAATGGAAGAAGACGCTGACGACCTACGTCAACATGATGAAGGAATCGGGCCCTCCCGGTGCTTCCTCGAATGGTTTCAACGAGAATCTGGCCTTGTTCAACGCCGGCAAGTGCGGCATGTGGATTGATGCCACCGTGGCAGCTTCCTTTGTCACCGATCCGAAGAAATCCAAGGTTGCCGACAAGGTTGGCTTTGCGCTGGCTCCCAATGCGGGTCTTGGCAAGAACGCCAACTGGCTCTGGGCATGGTCGCTGGCCGTTCCCTCCGCTTCCAAGAACGCGGATGCCGCGCAGAAGTTCATCGCATGGGCCACTGGCAAGCATTATCTCGATCTGGTCGCCGCGAAGGAAGGCTGGGCAAATGTGCCGCCAGGCACCCGCACCTCGCTTTACAAGAACCCGGCCTATCTGAAAGCGGCACCTTTCGCCCAGATGACCCTCGACTCGATCAACTCGGCGGA
Source organism: Hyphomicrobiales bacterium (assembly GCA_019075865.1). Classification (GTDB taxonomy): domain Bacteria; phylum Pseudomonadota; class Alphaproteobacteria; order Rhizobiales; family Beijerinckiaceae; genus REEB77. The sequence goes on from JAGXAN010000005.1 coordinate 216,928, forward strand.
TCCTTCCGTCAATGGCACCGTGAAGAAAAAGCCTTACGTCGGTGTGCAGTTTGCGGCCATTCCTGAATTCCAGGGCCTTGGCGAAACCGTTGGTCAGGACTTCTCGGCGGCTTTGGCTGGCAAGACCACGATTGACCAGGCCTTGAAAGATGCACAGGCATCGACCCTGCGGGTCATGACCAAAGCCGGCTACATCAAGTAGCCCCGGCCTTTGAAAAAGGGCGTGCCGGCAAAGTCGGCACGCCATTCACCTCATTGAATCATATATCGATGGATTCGCAGGCCAGCGCCCGTGCGCGCCTCGGCCAGTTGCGCCTTGTGAGAAGGCGCGCCTTTTGCACGAAAGGATTCTTCGCTTGGCAACTCAAGAAACCCGTCTCGCCGCGCGTCTGCTGGCGGCCCCAAGCATCGGCCTTTTGTTTGTATGGATGGTGGTTCCGCTCGCCATCACCATCTATTTCTCCCTGCTGAATTACAATTTGCAGACTTCGGTGACGACGCCTTTTGTTGGCCTGTCCAACTATTACTATTTCCTCACCGACCCTGCCTTCCTCACCTCGATCATGAATACCCTGCTGTTGGTGGGGGCGGTTCTGGTCATCACCATCCTTGGCGGACTGGGCATGGCACTGCTGCTCGACCAACCCATTTGGGGCCAGGGATTCGCCCGCATCATGGTGATCTCGCCATTCTTCGTCATGGCAACGGTCAGCGCCTTGATCTGGAAAAACCTGATGATGCATCCGGTTTTTGGCATTTTCGCCTGGATTGCCAGCCTGTTCGGGGCCAAGCCGATCGACTGGTTCGGCGATTATCCGCTTACCGCCATCATCATCATCGTCGCCTGGCAATGGCTGCCCTTCGCCGCGCTCATCCTGCTCACCGCCCTGCAATCCTTTGACCAGGAGCAAAAGGACGCCGCACAAATGGATGGCGCGCCGCCGATCCCTTTTTTCTTTCACATATTGCTGCCACATCTGGCGCGCCCGATTACGGTGGTCATCCTCATTGAGACCATTTTCCTGCTCAGCATCTTCGCCGAAATCTACGTCACCACGGGCGGCGGGCCAGGCCTTGCCTCCACCAATCTCACCTTCCTCATCTATCAAACCGCGCTGTTGCAGTTTGACGCGGGCGGTGCAGCGGCGGGCGGATTGATCGCGGTTGTGCTGGCCAATATCGTTGCGATTTTTCTCACCCGCCTTGTTGGCAAGAACCTGGAGGGCTGACCATGTCACGACAGCATTCGCTTTCCCGCCGCATCACCATGACGACGATTGCCTACCTGTTCGCCTTCATGATCTTCTTTCCGGTTTTGTGGATGATCATCACCAGCTTCAAATCTGAGATAGATGCCTTCGCACTGCCGCCCAAATTCCTGTTCTTCCACTGGACACTGGAAAATTACATAACCGTTCAGGGGCGCAGCAATTACCCGCTATTTGCCGCCAATTCGGTGATCCTGGCCGGGGGCGCGACCTTGCTCGGGCTGCTGGTTGGCATTCCCGCGGCCTGGGCCATGGCCTTCGCCCCGACCAAGAACACCAAGCAGATATTGCTCTGGATGCTCTCGACCAAAATGATGCCAGCCGTCGGCGTGCTTATGCCGATCTATTGGATTTTCCTGAAACTGCATATGCTCGACACCCATATTGGGCTGATCGTGATCCTGTTCCTCGGCAATCTGCCCATCATGATCTGGATGCTCTACACCTATTTCAAGGAAATCCCGGTCGAAATTCTCGAAGCGGCGCGCATGGATGGTGCCACCCGCTGGAAAGAAATCGTCTTTGTGCTGGCCCCCATGGCCGTGCCTGGAATTGCCTCGACCGTTTTGCTTAACGTGATCCTCTCATGGAACGAAGCATTCTGGACGCTCAATCTCACCACGACAAGCGCCGCACCGCTCACTGCATTCATTGCATCATATTCCGCGCCGGAAGGGCTGTTCTGGGCCAAACTTTCCGCCGCCTCGACCATGGCTGTCGCCCCCATTCTGCTGCTTGGCTGGTTCAGCCAGAAGCAATTGGTGCGCGGCCTCACCTTTGGCGCGGTTAAATAGGAGTTCTCCATGGGCCGCATTGTATTAGAAAAAGTTCGAAAGGCATTCGCCGAGGTAGTCGTCATCAGCGGCATTGACCTTGTCATTGAAGAAGGCTCGTTTGTCGTATTCGTCGGCCCCTCTGGCTGCGGAAAATCAACCCTTCTGCGGCTCATTGCCGGGCTGGAGGACAATTCGGGCGGCAAGATCCTCATCGACGGCATGGATGTGACGCAGGCCGCTCCGGCCAAACGCGGCCTGTCCATGGTGTTTCAGTCCTACGCGCTCTATCCGCACATGAATGTCGCCAAGAACATCGGCTTCGGGCTGAAAATGGCCGGTATGCCGCGCGAAGAAATCGACCGCAAAGTCGCCAATGCCGCGGCCATGCTCAACCTCACGGATTATCTCAATCGTCGCCCGGGACAATTGTCGGGCGGCCAGCGGCAGCGCGTCGCCATTGGCCGCGCCATTGTGCGCGAACCCAAAGCCTTCCTGTTCGATGAGCCGCTCTCCAATCTCGATGCCGCCCTGCGGGTGCAGATGCGCCTCGAGATCACCCGTCTGCATCAATCGCTGAAAACGACGATGATTTATGTCACCCATGATCAGGTGGAAGCGCTGACCATGGCTGACCAGATCGTTGTGCTCAATCGCGGCAACATCGAGCAAGCTGGCGCGCCGCTGGAATTATACGAACGCCCCAAAAACCTGTTCGTCGCCAAATTCATCGGCTCACCGACCATGAACATCATTTCCGGAGCGACCGCCGCCCGTTACGGTGCCCCCACCATTGGCATTCGACCCGAGCACCTGAAACTCTCGACAACTTCCGGCGATTGGAAAGCGCAGGTCAGTATCGCCGAGCATTTGGGCAGCGACACATTCCTTTATGTCGATGCGGATGGCATTGGGCCGCTAACCGTGCGTGCGGATGGGGATTTCGCGGTGAAGCCGGGAGACAGCCTGTATCTCAGCCCGGACCCGACGCGCCTTCACCGGTTTGATGATAAGGGAGATGCAATCCGATGAATCGACTTCAGGCAAAAACCGCCCTCATCACCGGCTCGGCCGGAGGCATTGGCCGAGCCATTGCCGAGGGCTATGTGCGCGAGGGTGCGCGCGTCGCCATCGCCGATATTTCCTTCCAGCAGGCCCAGAAAACGGCAGCGGCTTTGGGCAGCGCCGCCATTGCGGTGCATCTGGACGTGACCCGCCAGGAATCCATCGATGCCTGCGTTGAAGCCTGTATCGCGGCTTGGGGCCATCTGGATATTCTGGTCAACAATGCCGCGATATTTGATATGGGGCCGTTCCTCGAAATCACCGAGAAAAGCTACGACCAGATTTTCGCGGTCAATGTCAAAGGCGCGCTTTTCATGCTGCAAGCCTGCGCCAAGGTGATGGTGGCGCAAGGCAAAGGCGGCAAGATCATCAATATGGCGTCGCAAGCCGGCCGCCGTGGTGAGCCTCTGGTGGCGGTTTACTGTGCCAGCAAGGCCGCTGTCATCAGCCTCACCCAATCGGCAGGCCTTGCCCTGATCAAGGATCGCATCAACGTCAACGGCATCTCCCCCGGCGTGGTCGATACGCCGATGTGGGATGAGGTGGATGCGCTGTTCGCGCGCTACGAACACCGCCCGCGTGGCGAGAAAAAACGGCTGGTCGGGGAAGCTGTGCCCTTTGGCCGCATGGGCCTGCCCGAAGACCACGTCGGTGCCGCCATTTTCCTCGCCTCCGGCGAAAGTGATTTTGTTGTAGCCCAGACGTTGAATGTCGATGGCGGCAATTGGATGAGTTGAACCTGCGCGCCGTTGACAGGCCGGCCCAATCATTCTGAGATGAGTTAAAAAGGAGAGACCAGATGTACCTGAAAAAATTCAAGCTGAAACGACGCAACGCCCTGGTTACCGGCGGCGGGCGAGGCATTGGCCTGGCTTGCGCCGAGGCCCTGTCCGAAGCGGGCGCGCATGTCATTATTGCGGACGCCGACATTGGCGTGGCCGAACAGGGTCGCGACATTCTGCGCGGCAAGGGCTATGCGCCCGATATCGTCCATATGGACGTGACCAAACCGACCCAAGTGACCGAGATCGCCGATTCCTTGGTGGCAAAGCTCGGCCATATCGACATTCTGGTCAATAATGCCGGCATAGCCCGCAGCGAAACCCCGGCTGAAACCGTGACCGACGAACATTGGCTGAACGTGCTCGACGTCAACCTGAATGGCACATTCTGGTGCTGCCGCGCCTTCGGCACCCACATGCTGAAAGCCAAGCGCGGCTCGATCGTCAACATCGGCTCGATGTCGGGCTATATCGTCAACAAGCCCCAGGAACAAAGCTTCTACAACGCTTCCAAAGCCGGTGTGCATCACCTGACGCGCTCTCTGGCGGCTGAATGGGCGCGGCGCAAAGTGCGTGTCAACGCGGTCGCCCCCACCTATATCAACACCCCGCTCACCGCTTTCGCCAAGTCCAACAAGAAAATGTACAAGACCTGGATTGATTCCACCCCTATGGCCCGCTTGGGCGAGCCGCATGAAATTGCCTCCGCCGTCCTGTTTCTCGCCAGCGACGCCGCGAGCCTCATGACCGGATCGATCATGCTGGTCGACGGCGGCTATACCTGCTGGTAGACTGGCCCAAAGTGGCAAGGGTTGGGTCGGCAAGGATTGGGTCGGAATGAAGCCTTATTATCTGGGTGTCGATGTTGGCACCGGCAGCGTGCGTGCCGGTGTCTTTGACGCGTCCGGGCAATTGCTGGGCGTTGGCCGCAAGGACATCAAAATCTGGCGGGCCCCCACCGACCGGGTCGAGCAATCCGCGCAAAATATCTGGGAATCGGTGATTGCCAGTGTGCGCACGGCGGTTCAAAAAGCCGGGATTGATGCCCAATCGATTGCAGGCATCGGGTTTGACGCAACCTGCTCGCTGGTGGTGCTGGATCCGGCTGGCAACCCAATGGCGGTTGGCCCGGAAGCCGATCCGGCGCGCAATGTCATCGTCTGGATGGACCATCGCGCGCTCGATCAGACCGCCCGGATCAACGCGACCGGCCATCGGGTGCTGCAATATGTCGGGGGTGCCATATCCCCCGAAATGCAAACCCCCAAGCTTCTCTGGCTCAAAGAGAACCTGCCAAAGACCTACGCCAGCGCTGGCCATTTTTTCGATTTGTCGGATTACCTGACCTATCGCGCCACCGGCAGCCTCACCCGCTCGATTTGCGCCCTCGCCTGCAAATGGACCTATCTGGCGCATGAAGGCCGATGGGCGGATGATTTCTTCTGCGAAATTGGTCTCTCCGATCTGAGCCACAACAATCACGCCAGAATAGGCAATGACGTGATTGCACCTGGCGCCGCCATTGGCCAGGGCCTCACCCCGCAGGCCGCCGCTGAACTCGGCCTGGCCCCTGGCATAAAAGTTGGCGCTTCCCTGATCGACGCCCATGCCGGCGCGCTCGGCACCATGGGTGGCCGCGATGGCCAGGGCCAGCCCCTCGACCCGTTTGCCCGCATGGCGCTGATTGTCGGAACTTCGGCCTGCTGCATGACTTTTGCCCCGACGGCAACTTTCATTCCGGGGCTCTGGGGCCCCTATTTCGCCGCCATCGTCGATGAATACTGGTTGACCGAAGGCGGACAATCGGCCGCCGGTGCCGCCGTCGACTATTTCATCGCCACCCATCCCAAAGCCTATGACGGGCAAGGCAACCTGCGCGACGGACTGTTCGCACAACTGGAGGCACACGCCTGTGCCGAAAGCAAATCGCTCTCGCACGTCGCCCTGAAAGCGCGGGATCTGCACATTCTGCCCGACATCAATGGCAATCGCTCCCCCCTCGCCGACCCGCATATGCGTGGCATGATGGTGGGCATTGGCATGGATGACAGCGAAGAGGGTCTGGCCCGGCTCTATTGCGCGGCGCTTTGCGGCCTCGCCCATGGCATAGCCGATATTGTGGATCAGCAGGTGCAATATGGCCTCGATCAGTTGAACACCATCGTCATCAGCGGCGGTCTCGCCAAAAGCGCCCTGGTGCGCCAGATCATTGCGGATGCAACCGGTTGCAAGGTGGCCCTGCCCGCATGCGAGGAGCCGGTTCTGCTCGGGTCGGCCATGCTTGGGGCCGTTGCCCATGGCCGCTACGCCAATTTGCAGGATGCAATGCTCGCCATGTCCCGCGACAAGGCCGAAAGCCTGCCCGTCAAAGGCAAAATCGCCCGCTTCCACAAGCAAAAACGGCGTATATCCAAAATGATGCAGCAATTGGACCGTAAATCCCGCGCCATCATGCGACCCTTTTGAGCCTGCGGGAATCGTGACGCGCTCATGCGTCAAAGTGCATCATCGATGCTTTTCAGCTTGCGAAAACTTCGAATATGAGCATTTTAGTGCATGAAATGGACACGCACGCGATGCTCAAAAAATCCGACCCAAATTTGGAAGTTACGACGACCCTCCCGGTTTCCGGCAGCGACGAGGCAGATTTTCTGAACGAACTGGGCACACGCATCCGCAAGGCACGGGCCCTCAAGGGAATTTCGCGGCGCGAGCTTTCCGAGATTTCCGGCGTATCACAACGCTATCTGGCCAAGCTGGAGGATGGGTCGGGCAACATATCCATCGCTTTGCTGGTCCGCGTGGCGGCAGCACTCGATCAACCGCTGGAGACCTTCATTCGCGGTTTTGGCGCGGCTGGATCGGAGGCGGCGCGCCTGTCGACCCTGCTCTACCGTGCCGACGCCGAGCAACTGGCCGCTATTTCCGCCATTCTCGATTCCAGTGGCCAACATTCCAACCGGTTGCGGCGCGTTGCCCTCATCGGCCTGCGCGGCGCGGGTAAATCCACGCTCGGACGTCTCGCCGCTTCCGCTTTGGGTGTGCCCTTCATTGAGCTTAATCAGGAGATCGAACGCGCCAGCGGCATGCCGGTCACCGAGTTGATGGCGCTTTATGGACAGGAAGGCTACCGCCGCCTTGAGCGCCAGAGCCTGCAGAAAATTACCGCCCAGACCCAAGCCATGGTTTTGGCTGTCGCCGGTGGCATAGTCGCCGAGGCGGAAACCTTTGATTTCCTGCTGCAAAACACCCACACGATTTGGCTGAAGGCCAGACCCGAAGAGCATATGGCCCGCGTTCGCAACCAGGGCGACACGCGCCCGATGGCCGGTATCCCCGCCGCGATGGAGGAGTTAAAGTCGATCCTCGTCAGCCGTGAGGCACAATATGCCCGTGCTCAGGCGGCGGTCGATACTTCCGGCAGCCGCGTCGAGGAATCCCTGGCCAAACTTCTGGGCACCATCGCCGAGCGCGGCTTCATGCAGAAATAACCACCTAGCCGAGCATTTTTTTCAGTTCGGCCCGCAGCGTCGGTTCAATATCGGGCCGTTGCAAAGCAAAGGCGATATTGGCGGTGAGGAATCCGAGCTTCATGCCGCAGTCAAAGGTGCGCCCGTCAAACCGCGCGCCATGGAAGCTCTGCTTGCCCGCAAGTTCACGCATCCCGTCCGTCAACTGAATCTCACCCCCGGCACCTTTTTTCACAGTGCCCAGAATATCCAGAACTTCCGGCTGCAAAATATAGCGCCCTGAAATGATCAGGTTGGAAGGCGCGGTGCCGGCGGGCGGCTTTTCGACCATGCCGGAGATTTCAAATGTTGGGCCGTGATCCTTGCCAATGGCCACCACGCCATATTGATGCGTTTCGGAAGCTGGCACTTCCTCGACGGCAATGATGTTGCCGCCATGTTTTTCATAAGCCGCGACGCATTGCGCGAGGCATCGGTCCCCGGTGCCGTTGGCACCCATGGTGATCATATCCGGCAACAGCACCGCAAAAGGCTCGTCCCCGATTATATCGCGGGCGCACCAGATAGCATGACCCAGCCCCAGCGGAGCTTGCTGGCGGGTGAACGAAGTTTTTCCGGCGGCTGGCAAATCAGCCATCAGCGCGTTGTATTCTTTCAACTTTCCACGTTTCTGAAGCGTGTCCTCCAGCTCGTAGGACATGTCGAAATGGTCTTCGATCACCGCCTTGTTGCGGCCGGTCACGAATATGAAATGCTCGATACCCGCCTCGCGTGCCTCATCCACCACATGCTGCAGGATCGGGCGATCGACAATATTGAGCATTTCCTTGGGAATGGATTTGGTAGCCGGCAAAAATCTTGTGCCAAGCCCTGCGACCGGAAGGACAGCTTTTCTTATCCGCTTTTGCATGTGATGGTGCCTACGCTGGTTGGGGTTAAAGTCGGCCGATGATAATGCCCTGTTAAATCAGATTTGACAGAAAATGATTAAATTCAGATTGATACGACCGTTTGAGGGAAAAGAATGAGTGTCTTGGTAACCGGCGGCGCCGGCTATATTGGCGGGCATATGGTGCTGGCATTGCTGGACGCTGGCGAGACCGTCATTGTGGTGGATGACTTATCCACTGGATTTGCATGGGCGGTACCCAAAGAAGTCACCTTTTATCAGGGTGACTTTGGGGACGTTGCTTTGCTCGACCGCATTTTCAAAGCCCATCCCATTGATGCCATTGCACATTTTGCCGCGCGCATTGTCGTGCCCGAGTCGGTTTCCGACCCATTGGGTTATTATCTCAACAATACTTCCAAGGCCCGCAACCTGATTGCTGCGGCCATCGAGCATGGCGTCTCAAGGTTCATTTTCTCCTCCACGGCGGCGGTCTACGGCGAACCGCGCGTCGCAGCCGTTGCCGAAACCGAGGCAACCATGCCGGTTTCCCCCTATGGCCGCTCGAAACTGATGGTCGAATGGATGCTGGAAGATGCGAGCAAGGCGCATGATTTTGCCTATGTGGCCCTGCGCTATTTCAATGTCGCCGGTGCCGACCCAAAAGGGCGGCATGGTCAATCGGCCGTCAATGCCACGCATCTCATCAAGCGCGCTGTGCAGACGGCGCTTGGGCGTTATCCGCAAATGGAAGTATTTGGCACGGATTACCCCACGCCCGATGGCACCTGCATCCGCGATTACATCCAGATCACCGACCTGATCAGTGCCCATATGCAGGCGCTCGCCTATTTGCGCGATGGCCAGCCAAGCCTTGTGTGCAATTGCGGTTACGGGCACGGCGCTTCCGTGCTGGAAGTGGTCGCTGCCGTGAAAAAAGTCACAGGCGTTGATTTCAGGGTGCAGCTCAGCCCGCGCCGCGCCGGTGACCCCGCCCGCCTGATCGCCATTGCGGATCGCGCCCGCGAAGTGCTGCATTGGCAACCCACACACGACAATCTCGAGGAAATCGTGCGCGAGGCGCTCAATTGGGAACGCCGCCTGCACAATTTGCAAGGCGGCTCGATTTAAGGCCGCTCGGCCAAAACCTGATTATAGCAACGGAAACGGCGTCTCCGGCACCGGGGTTAACGGCGGCTGCCCCTTTTGCCAAGCCAGCAGATTGTCGATCACCAATTGCGCCATGGCATCGCGCGTGTGGTGGGTGGCGGAGCCAACATGCGGCAGCAGCACCACATGCGGCATGTCGATCAGGGCTTGCGGGACGTTGGGCTCATGGGCGAAAACATCTAGCCCAGCCGACAGGATGGTGCCCTTCTGCAAGGCCGCAATCAACGCCGGTTCATCCACCACGGACCCACGCGCCACATTGATGAAAATACCCGTTGGCCCGAGGGCTTCCAGCACTTGCGCATTGATCATCTGTTGCGTGCCTGCCCCGCCCGGCGTGATGACCAACAAAATGTCGCATGCCTTGGCCAAGCCGAGCAAAGTGGGATAATAACTATAAGGCACATCCTTCTGCACATTGCGCCCATGATAGGACACGCTCAGGCCAAAGGCCTCCGCCCGCGTGGCAATCGCCTTGCCGATGCGCCCAAGCCCGACAATACCCAATGAGCGTCCACGCAGCGTCGCGGTCAGCGGAAAATTACCCTTTGGCCATGCACCGCTGCGCAAGAAGCGATCCGCCTGCGGCAATTGCCGCACCGTCGCGAGCAGCAGCCCGAGCGCCGTGTCGGCGACTTCCTCATTCAGCACGTTCGGCGTGTGCGTAACGATCACACCCCGCTGGCGCGCTGCATTGACATCGACATGGTCATAGCCGACCCCAAAACTCGCCACGATCTCCAGCGTCGGAAATTGGGCCAGAAAACCCGCGTCGATGGGCTGGTGGCCACCACCTACGGCCAGCGCCTTGATCCGCGGCGCCAATCTGGCCATTTCAGCTACCTTGTCATCCGCCTCCCATAATTTATGCAGGCGCGCCCGTGCGGACAATTGTTCCGAAATCATCGGCATCATCGGGGCAGGCATCAAAATTTCAAAATCGGGCATGGGGCGCTCATGGAGGAAATTGTCAGGCCAACGCGGCTTTGCGCCATCATGGCCACAAGCATTGTCCATGGCAAGAGATTCACGCGCGAAGGCGGCAATATTACCTCTTGCGATTTGGGCGTCTCTGGTTCAAATAGAGCCCGGGAGGTTGGCGGTGGACGTTTCACTCGCCAATCGGGTCAGGTCCGGAAGGAAGCAGCCCTAACGAAACTGAGCGGGTTATCGTCAGCCTCCTGCCATTTTAACACATCCAGCGGGTCGACCTGTGATCGCCGATACGCCACAGCCGCCGACGAATGCAGCGCCCGCGCCCTACCGCGTGCTGGCGCGCAAGTATCGCCCTATCGGTTTTGAGGATCTCATCGGTCAGGAACCGATGGTTCGCACACTTTCCAACGCCTTCGCGCTCAACCGCATTCATCAGGCCTATATCCTGACCGGCGTGCGCGGTGTCGGCAAAACCACCACGGCACGCATTCTGGCACGCGCATTCAATTACGAATTGCCCGGCAGGATCGACGCCCCAACCATTGATATGCCGGAGATTGGCCGCCATTGCCAGGCGATCATCGAAAGCCGTCATATGGACGTGATCGAGATGGACGCGGCCTCCAATACCGGCATTGATGACGTGCGCGAAATCATCGCCAATGCGCGCTATAATCCGGTTATTGCCCGCACCAAAGTGTTCATCATCGACGAGGTGCACATGCTCTCCAAGGCAGCCTTTAATGGGCTGCTGAAAACGCTGGAAGAGCCGCCCGATCACGTCAAGTTTTTGTTTGCCACCACGGAAATCGAAAAAGTGCCGATTACCGTGCGCTCGCGCTGCCAGCGTTTCGATCTGCGCCGCGTCGAGGCGGGTGATCTGATCGCGCATCTGGCCAAAATCTGCGCCAAGGAAAACATCACCATCGAGGCGGATGCGCTGGCGCTGATTGCCCGTGCCTCCGAAGGTTCGGTGCGCGATTCATTGTCGCTGCTCGATCAGGCCATTGCCCATAGCGCCGGTGCAGGCCCGATCCGCGCCGATGACCTCAGCGTCATGCTGGGTCTGGCCGACCGCAGCCGCATCATCGACCTGTTCGAGGTCTTGATGCGCGGCGAGATCGCCCCGGCCTTGAACATTTTGAAGGATCTGCACGACAAGGGTGCCGACCCTGTTCAGGTCCTCACCGAACTCGCCGAATTCATCCACCTCGTCACCCGCCTCAAGCTGGTGCCGCAGGCGGCCGAAGATGCCAGCCTCACCCCCGAGGAACGCCAGCGTGGCGTCAAGGCCGGTGGCCTGAGCATCGCCGTGCTCACCCGTGCCTTCCAGATCCTGCTGAAGGGACTGGAGGAAATGAAGGATTCGCCGCGCCCGATGGCCAGCGCCGACATGGTTCTGGTGCGCCTCGCCTATGCCGCCGATTTGCCAACCCCGGACGAAGCCTTGCGTCGTCTGGCCGCCAACCCGCGCCCGGCATCCACCCCGGCTTTGCCACGCAGCGAGCCGCAAGCCAGCGCGCCGCAAGCCAGCGCGCCACATGCCTCCGCAAGCCCAACCATGCCGCGCCTTGCCACCACCTCCCAGACCGTTGCCCGCATCGAGCCGCGCACCGAGACGACCGCCGCTGCAGAACCGCAATTGCACCTTGGCAGTTTTGCGGAAATCGTCGCGCATGCCGGCTCCTTGCGCGACATCAAGCTGAAGATGGCTTTGGAGCGCGACATCCGCCTTGTGCGATTTGAGCAGGGCTTGATCGAATTTTCGCTCGGCCCCGAAGGCTCACCACAATTGGCGCAGACTTTGTCGACGACCTTGCAAAAATGGACCGGCCAGCGCTGGATGGTTGCCGTCTCCTCGCAGCAGGGCGCGCCATCCCTGCGCGAGCAGGCCGACATGGCACAACGGAGCCAAAAGGAAAGCCTCGAAAGTCACCCGCTGATTCAAGCTGTGATGGCACGCTTTCCGGGAACTAAAATTACCGATGTGCGCAAGCCAAACCTGGAACCGGCTCCACAAATCGAGACAGGCAACGATGAAATCGCCTACACAGATGAAAATAATGATGATTCGTGAGCGGAGCAGGGTCAATGGCTGATATTATGGGAATGATGAAACAAGCGCAGGCCATGCAGGCGAAAATGCAGGCCATGCAGGAGGAGTTGGAACGCACCCTGGTCGAGGGTGCCTCGGGCGGCGGCATGGTCCGCATTACCTTGACCGCCAAAGGTGAAATGCGCGGCATCGCCATCGACCCATCCATGATAAAGGTCGAGGAAAAGGAAATCCTCGAAGATCTCATAATTGCCGCCCATGAGGACGCCCGCAAGCAGGGTGAGCGGGTCATGGCTGAGAAAATGAAAACCGTGACCGCCGGGCTGCAACTGCCGCCCGGCATGAAACTGCCATTCTAACCCGAGGCAATTGTGGCCGAAAAGATTGCCGGTACCGAGATCGAGCGCCTGATTCAACTGCTGGCCCGACTGCCCGGCCTTGGCCCGCGCTCGGCGCGGCGAGCGGCATTGCACCTGATTCGCAAGCGCGAGGAATTGCTCGGGCCGCTTGCCGCTGCGATGCAGGTCGCGCATGAGCGGATCATGGTATGTGAAGTTTGTGGCAATATCGACACCCGCAGCCCCTGCACCATCTGTGCCGACCCGCGTCGCGATCACTCGATCATGATCATCGTGGAAACAGTCGCCGATTTATGGGCGCTGGAGCGGGCAAGCGCGATGCGCGCGCCCTATCACGTGCTAGGCGGCTCGCTCTCGCCACTGGATGGCATCGGCCCCGACCAGTTGAACATAGCCAGTCTGCCGGAACGATTGGCCAACAGCCCGACGCGCGAGATCATTCTGGCGTTGAATGCGACGGTTGATGGTCAGACCACCGCCCATTACATCACCGATCTGGTCAGCCACCTGCCGGTGAAGGTAACACGTCTGGCGCATGGCGTGCCGGTGGGCGGTGAACTTGATTATCTCGATGATGGCACGCTCTCGGCGGCCTTGCGCCAAAGGACAGCCTTTTGAGGCGCGGTCTGACGCAGCTTCGCGTGCGGCCGGCATTCTCACCCACTGGCGGGCATCTGGGCCGACATCATGGCCATTTGCAGATTGGCGGCCTCACCCTGCCCTGCGCCCTCGGTCCCGCTGGCATCTGCGCCATCAAACGCGAGGGCGATGGCGCGACCCCGCGCGGAACTTTCAAGATCACATCGGGCCTGTGGCGGGCGGATCGTTTGCCGCGCCCACGCACCAGCCTGACGCTACACGCCATCACGCCCCGTCTGGGGTGGTGCGACGCGCCGGGCCATCGCAACTACAACCGCCCGGTGCATTTGCCCTTTGCCGCAAGCCACGAAAGCCTGTGGCGGGAAGATGCGGTTTATGATGTCGTGCTGATTTTGGACCACAACCAGCGCCCGCGCCGTCAAAATGGCGGCAGCGCCATATTTTTCCATCTGGCCAAACCCGGCTTTGTCGCCACCGCCGGGTGCGTTGCCATAGAGCGCCGCGCCATGATGTGTTTGCTGGCACGGCTCAGCCGCCATGCCGTCATCACGATTGGTAATTAGCCAAATCCTTTTGGGCTCAGCCCTTTATGGCATCAATCCTTGGCGCGCTCGACATAAGCGCCATCTTCGGTCTGCACGACCACGCGCGTTCCCACGGCAATATGCGGTGGCACCATGATGCGCGCACCATTCTCGAGCTTGGCCGGCTTGTAGGAAGATGAAGCCGTCTGGCCTTTCATCGCCGGTTCGGTTTCCACGATCTCAAGCGTAACGCGCGGCGGAAGCTGAATAGCGACGCATACATCGTTAAACACAGAAAGAATGCACTTCATGCCTTCTTGCAAATATACCGCCTGATCGCCGATGACATCGTCTTTCACAATCATCTGCTCGTAATTTTCGGTATTCATGAAGGTGAAGCCATCGCCATCCTTGTAGAGATAGCTATAGTCAAAATCCTCAACAAAGGCGCGCTCGACCTGCTCGGTGGTCTTGTAGCGATCGGTGGTTTTCACGCCATCCGAGATCCGGCGCATATCGATCTGCGTCGTCGGCGTGCCCTTGCCTGGATGGAAGCTTTCAGCTGTGAGCACCACATAAAGCTGGCCGTCGTCGCGTTCCAGAATATTGCCTTTGCGAATAGAGCTTGCGATAACTTTCACTTGGTTTTCCTTGAGTGTGACAGAAGAGACATATTGGGCATAAACGACAAATTCCGCGCACCATAACCAAGTCGCAAAAAATCGCCAGTTTTTTTAACACATTCCCGCGGTTTTGACGCATTCCACTTTACATCCTAAATTCAATATCCGCGCCAATTGGGGGTTTATAAGTCAAATGACACAAAAAAGGATGATTCTCATTGCCGATGACGACGCAGATTTGCGCGAAGCGCTGGCCGAGCAACTGGCACTGCACGAGGAATTTACGGTTTCGGAAGTTGAGAACGCCACCGGCGCGATAGCCGCGGTCCGCACTTTGCCCCCCGATTTGCTGATCATGGACGTCGGCCTTCCCGATATGGATGGCCGCGAGGCGGTGCGCCTCATGCGCCGCGACGGCTTCAAAAATCCGGTCATCATGCTCACCGGCCAGAGCGAGGATGCGGACGCCGTGCTCGGGCTGGAGTCGGGGGCCAATGATTATGTGGCCAAGCCCTTGCGTTTTGCGGTGCTGCTGGCCCGCATCCGCGCGCATTTGCGCCAGCACGAGGCCAGCGACGACGCGTTTTTTAACATTGGCCCCTATGTTTTCAAACCCGGCACCAAGCAATTGGTAGGCGCAAAGGGCAATAAACTGCGCTTGACCGAAAAGGAAACCGCGATTTTGCGGTTTTTATATCGTGCGGGCCAGCAGGTGGTTGGACGTGACGTGCTATTGCGTGAGGTTTGGGGCTATAATGCCAACGTCACCACGCATACGCTGGAGACCCATATTTATCGGCTGCGCCAGAAAATAGAGCCAGACCCCACCAACGCGCAATTACTTTTGACCGAGCCAGGCGGCTACCGGTTAATGCCCTGATATTTGAGGATTATCATGTCACTTGCCACCGATGTCGAACGCCTGTCGCAGATCCCGCTGTTCACGCATCTCGAACCGGAAGCTCTGCGTTTACTGGCATTTTCGGCCGAAACCGTGGTTTTGAAGAAAGGCGACCGGCTGTTTGAGGCCGGCGATGTCGCAGATTGCGCCTATGTCGTCCTGACCGGCAGCCTGGCCCTGGAGTATCACGAATTCGAAAAGACGGCACCGCCCAATTCGCTAATTGGGGAAACCGCTCTCACCGTCATCACTTCCC
The DNA here is from genome assembly GCA_019075865.1 of Hyphomicrobiales bacterium. Lineage (GTDB taxonomy): Bacteria > Pseudomonadota > Alphaproteobacteria > Rhizobiales > Beijerinckiaceae > REEB77. Next base: position 232,600 of record JAGXAN010000005.1, read on the forward strand.
GCCCAGCCAGCGCCCGCGCCCTCGAGGCGGCGACGCTGCTGAAAGTCACCCAGCCGACCTTTCGCCGCGTGATGCAGGAATATCCCGATTGCGCCGTGCGCGTGCGCCAGCATCTCGCGCAGAACCTGAAATCCTTCACCCGCGAGCTGGAAAGCCTGCGCCAGCGCGGCTTTGTCGGCTGAAAGCGGCTAAAGCGCCATTCGCACCAGCACCGGCGCGTGATCGGAAGGCCGCTCCCACCCCCGCGCGGCCCGAAGCACGCGCATGTCCTGCAAATGCGGCGCGAGCGAATGGCTCAACCAGATATGGTCAAGCCGGCGGCCCTTGTCGGCACTGTCCCAATCGGGCGAGCGATAGGACCACCAGGTATAGAGCTTCTCCGCCTCGGGCACCCGTGCGCGCAGCGCGTCAAACCACGGCCCGCTGGCCTGCACCTGACCCAGGCGCTCCACTTCAACCGGCGTGTGACTGACCACTTTCAACAGCGCCTTGTGGCTCCAAACGTCATGTTCAAGCGGCGCTATATTGAGATCGCCCATCAGCATGGCATCGCCGCCTGCCACTTTATCGCTGGCAAACCAGTCGCGCATCTCATCCAGAAAATCGAGCTTGTGCGCAAATTTCGGGTTGATCGTGACATCCGGCTCATCGCCGCCTGCCGGCACATAGAAATTATGCACCGTCATTTTTCGCCCCGCCGTCGACAGCGTCGCGCTGACATGGCGGGCATCGCCCTTGGCGCAAAATTCGCGGCGCTGGACATTTTCCAGCGGCAGGCGGGAGACGATCGCTACCCCGTGATAGCCCTGCTGCCCATGGATCGCGATATGGGCATAGCCCGCTTTATGGAACTCGCCATGCGGAAATTCCGCGTCCCGGCACTTCGTTTCCTGCAGACAAAGCACATCCGGGGCCTCATCGCGCAAAAAACGGGTGACATTATCAATGCGAAGTCGAACGGAATTGATATTCCAGGTGGCAACAGAAAAGGTCACGTCGAGGCTACTTTCAGCTTGAGATGCGCAAGGATTTGCCACGATTAACGGGGCCGATGCAAGCGGCGTCAAATGGGCGCCAAGCCGATCAACGACAAACGCCCGGTCTCTGGGGCGAGACCGGGCGCCTCACGCCATAAAGTCTGGCGTCCTGCCGGGAGGGGGACCGACAGCCAGTAGGTCGGCAAATAAGCAAAACTGCCAACGCGTCACTGGTAGATGTGGAAGTGGATCAGCCGGCCAACAAAACAAGTGCCTCAGCGCTGCAATTTGCGCCCAACGCGCTATTGCCGCGAATAGGCTTGCTGATCAATGGTGAACAGCCGTGGATCGGGCACCGATTTCGTGTCGATATTGGAGAGTTTCACCAAGGTTTCATAGCCCTGCGGATCAATGACTTTCCATTGCTTCAAAGCAAAATCCTTGTTGTCGAAGGTCAGGCTGATTCGCGAAGTTCCGCCAAATGTCGCCTTGTCGATCAGCAAGATCGAGGTCGTATTGGCATTTTGCGTGACATTCTGGACGCTGGTGTCCCGTGCCAGGTCAATGTGATCCTGCAAAAGGAATTTCAGCGGCGTTTGGCCAATGAAATAAAGGTCTTGCGTTTTCAGCTTGCGATCCCGCACCGCGACCGAGCGTCCGTCCGCGATTATTTCAAGTTTGGCGGGCGGCGCATATTCAAACCGCATCTTGCCGGGCCGTTCCACGACCAGCTTGCCATCCGAACGCGCACCATCCGCACCTGTCTGCACGAAATCTGCGGAGAAACGGGGTGTCGAATTCAAATAGGCATTGGCTTTTTGAATCGCCTCCTTGGCGTTCACGTCTTTGGAACCACCCTGCGACGCGCTCTGGGCGGGCAATTCCTTGGGCATCAATTGCAGCGGGCCCGCCGCCTGCGCCGTCAGGCCAAGGCAGGCCAAAGCCAAAGTCAGCGCGATCAAATTTGTGCGAACCGGCAAAAGGGTCATTATCCATCATCCTGAAAAGAAAGCCGAAGCCATCGCTAACGCTTGCACAAGGCGAATATACGGCAAAAACGGGGTAACACGGCTTGCGAGGCGCTAATCCTCGTCGTCCGCATCGAAGGCACCGCGATCCACGCCGTTGCCGACCAGAATTTCGCGTTTGCCCGAATGGTTGGGCGCGCTGACCACGCCCTCATTCTGCATGCGTTCGACCAGCGAAGCCGCCTTGTTATACCCAACCGACAGCCGTCGCTGGATATAACTGGTCGAACATTTCTTGTCACGCAGCACGATATTGACGGCCCGATCATAAAGATCCGCCGACTCGTCGGCATCCATGCTGCCAGGGCTGGCCAGCGGCGCTTCACCTTCAGCGGCGGCCTCCTCCTCCTCGACGGTGATGGCATCCAGATATTCCGGCTGCCCTTGCGTTTTCAGATGCGCAACGATCTTCTCCACCTCGCCATCGCTGACAAATGGTCCGTGCACGCGCGAGATGCGTCCGCCGCCCGCCATATACAGCATATCGCCCTGGCCCAGCAATTGCTCGCCGCCCTGCTCGCCAAGGATGGTGCGGCTGTCGATTTTGGACGTGACCTGGAACGAAATACGGGTCGGGAAATTGGCCTTGATCGTGCCGGTGATCACATCCACGGAAGGACGCTGCGTCGCCATGATCAGGTGAATGCCGGCGGCACGCGCCATTTGCGCAAGACGCTGGATCGCGCCCTCGATATCCTTGCCGGCCACCATCATCAGATCGGCCATTTCATCAACAATCACCACGATGAACGGCAGCGGCGCAAGGTCCATCTGCTCCTGCTCGTAAATCGCCTCGCCGGTTTCGCGGTCATAGCCGGTCTGCACGGTGCGGGTAATCACCTCGCCCTTGGCCTGCGCCTCCAGCACGCGCGCATTGAAACCATCGATGTTGCGCACCCCGACCTTCGACATCTTTTTGTAGCGGTCTTCCATTTCGCGCACGGCCCATTTGAGCGCAACTACCGCTTTTTTGGGATCGGTGACGACAGGGGTGAGCAGATGCGGAATGCCGTCATAAACCGACAGTTCGAGCATTTTCGGATCGACCATGATCAGGCGGCATTCTTCCGGCTTCAACCGGTACAGCAGCGACAGGATCATGGTGTTGATCGCCACCGACTTGCCCGAACCGGTGGTGCCGGCCACCAGAAGATGCGGCATCTTCGCCAGATCGACAATCACCGGTTCGCCGCCAATGGTCTTGCCAAGGGCAATCGCCAGTTTGTGGCGTGATTTTTCAAAGTCCTGCGAACCGATCAATTCGCGCAAATAAACCGTCTCGCGGCGCTGGTTGGGCAATTCGACGCCAATCGCATTGCGCCCCTGCACCACCGCCACGCGGGCTGAAATCGCGGACATCGAGCGCGCAATGTCATCGGCAAGCCCGATCACCCGCGAGGATTTAATCCCCGGTGCAGGCTCCAGCTCATACATGGTGACCACCGGGCCGGGGCGTACGTGAATAATCTCGCCCTTGACGCCAAAGTCGTCGAGCACCCCTTCCAGAAGCCGCGCATTCTGCTCCAGCGCATCTTCGGAAATCTGCTGCGTACCGGAATTTTTGGCTTCTGCCATCAAGAACAGCGGTGGCAATTCATAGGTGTTGGTTTCCAGAAGGCCAGGCTGCGATTCACGCACCACGCGCTTGCCAGCGCGCAGTGGCGAAGCCGGCGCGGCAACGCGTTGGCTAAATTCCGTGACCAGTTCCTCAGGGTGCGATTTGGGCGATGCCACTCCCGCCGAGGCGCTACCCTGCGCGGCTTGCCCGCGCGAGATCGGACGCTCCGGTGCGGTCGCCGACCGTTGCGAGGGCGCGGGTGAATCTTGAAACCGTGCGTCCTGAAAACGTGAATCCTGAAAACGCGGTTCCTGCCGCACGCGGCTGGGGCCAGCACGCCCGGCATGGACCGCACCAGGTTCGGGCAAGCCGGTGCCATCCAGACCTTCCGAGTCCAGACCTTCCGAGTCCAGTCCTGGCGTGGTCATCCAGGGCGCGCGGGCATGGTTGCCCGGCCCGCTGGCCCGCTTTTGCAGCATCCTTGACAAGGCGCTTTTGACACTGAGCACGCCATGCGCCAATGCACCCATCGAGACAATGCCAAATCCGGGATCATCCACCCCGGAAACATCGAGTTCATCCTCATAGGCCTGTGGCGGCCTGCGTCGCGAATCCGCACGCAATTTGGGCACCATTTCTGGCTCCGGTTCAGCGTCCGCGCTGCCAAGTTCCGCCGCCGCCGTCAGCGCCACCAGGGTCGAGACCGCGAGCACCAGCGCCAGAACCAGCCGCACCGCCGCCGAATTGCCCATCAACCGATAGGGCAGAATCAGCAAGGCGTCGCCCAAGACCCCGCCCAAGCCGGTCGGTAGCGGCCAGCGGCCTGAAACCGGCAGCGTTGAAGCCAGCGCCATGGCAGCGGCCGAACCCAGGAGCCACAAACCCAGCCGCGCCCGCACGCGTCCCAATTGCCGTGTCCGCAACAGCCGCCATCCCCACATGACGATCGGCAGCAGCAGTGCGATGGAGGCCAGACCAAACAATTGCATGAAGAAATCAGCGACAATGGCACCGCCATTGCCCAGATAATTATGCACGGGCCCAAAAGTCGCGTGGTTGAGGCTCGGGTCGGCGACCGACCACGACATCAGGGAAACCGCGATCATCCCGCTGCCCGCCAGCAACACCAGGCCCAACAATTCCGCCATCCGCCGCGCCGCAAAATTGCGCACCGGCTCAGGAAAATAATCGGGAGATGAAAAGCTCGTCGTGCGCATGAAAAAGCCGCCTGCCGGAAAAATGTCCACCTGACCGGGAAATTTCCCCGATCCTGAATCAGGCTAGGCTGTCGCGGTTAAGAGGGCCTTAACCTTATGTCGTTTTGGCGAAGATCATGCCCCGCATGCCGCTTCGTCCCAAAAATCAAAAAAGGCGGCCCCATCCAGGATGGAGCCGCCAGTTACGGGAGGAAGCCATGGTCGGGGGCGGCGCTTGTGGCCGCCCCCGATCCGCAAGCTCAGTAATTGTAAGCGCGTTCGCCAAGATCGGTGAGATCGAGACCTTCACGTTCGGCGTCAGTCGAGGGCCGCAGGCCAACGATCATATCGACGATCTTGTAAAGGATGAACGAGCCGACACCCGACCACAGCAGGGTTGCAACCACAGCGGTGAGCTGGGCAATCATCTGCGGGCCGAGGGCGTAAACGCCAGCATTGTTATGCGCAATGTTGGTGTAGTCGGTAATCCCGACGCCACCCAGCGCCGGGTTGACCAGGATGCCGGTCAGCAATGCGCCGGTGATACCACCCACGCAGTGCACGCCGAACACGTCGAGTGCGTCGTCATAACCAAACTTGCTCTTGACCGTCGAGACGAAGAAGAAGCAGATCGGGCTGACCAGCAAGCCGAGCACCAGCGAGCCCATCGGGCCAGCAAAGCCCGAAGCTGGCGTCACGGCGACAAGACCCGCAACCGCACCCGAGCACAGCCCAAGCAAGGTTGGCTTGCCCTTTTCAAACCATTCCACAAACATCCAGGACATGGCCGCAGCCGCTGTCGCCACCATGGTGTTGACGAATGCCAGTGCGGTCACGCCGGTGGCTTCGAGGTTGGAACCAGCGTTGAAGCCGAACCAGCCCACCCACAGCAGCGAGGCACCGATCATGGTCATGGTCAGCGAGTGCGGAGACATCGGCTCCTTGGGATAGCCCACACGCTTGCCGAGCACGATGGCACCGACGAGGCCAGCAATACCGGCATTGATGTGCACAACCGTGCCGCCAGCAAAGTCGAGTGCGCCAACGCCGCCCATCCAGGGAGCCGTGCCACCCGCGAGCCAGCCGGTAGCACCGGTTGCCGCATCGAGCGCAGCCTGCGCCGCCTTCTTCTTGACCGGATCGGCACCGGCATCGGCCAATGCCTTGGCGGCCTTGGCAACGTCATCCGGCGTCACGGCGCTCCATACCCAATGTGCAATCGGGAAATAGATGAAAGTCACCCACAGCAGCATGAACAAAATCACGGCAGAAAACTTCATCCGCTCGGCAAAGGCACCAACGATAAGCGCTGGCGTGATCATGGCGAAGGTCATCTGGAAGACCATGTAGGCGAGCTCAGGCACGTAGACATGGTTGGAGAAAGTCGGCCAGACCGAGTCGGAGGTTACGCCCATCAAGAACGATTTGCCAAAGCCGCCGATGTAGGAATTCCACGAACCGCCATCGCCAAAAGCCAGCGAATAGCCGTAAACCACCCATACAACGCCCACCAGCGAGACGATTGCAAATACTTGCGCCAGAACCGACGCCATGTTCTTCGTGCGCACCAGGCCGCCGTAAAACAGCGCCAGACCCGGGATAGACATCATCAGCACCAATGCCGAGGAAATCAGCAGCCACGCCGTATCGCCCTTGTTGGGCACCGGCACATCAGCGGCATAGGCGCTGGACGCCATCATCGCCGTCATCAAAAATCCAAAACCCAATGCTTTCAGCATGGTTTTGGGGGGTGGTACAAGTTTCATTTCATACTCCTGGAATGTTGCAATCAAGCAAGGGATTAAAGCGCGTCGGCGTCTTTCTCGCCGGTACGGATGCGAACGGCGCTATCGAGCGGGCTGACAAAAATCTTGCCGTCACCAATTTGCCCGGTACGTGCAGCAGCGGTGATGGCGTCGATCACCCGCTCCACCACATCGGCCGCAACCGCGACTTCGATTTTGATTTTTGGCAAGAAGCTCACGGCATATTCTGCGCCGCGATAAATCTCGGTATGGCCCTTCTGCCGGCCGTAGCCCTTTACTTCCGTAACCGTCAAACCATGCACGCCAACGGCTGTGAGCGCGTCGCGCACCTCTTCAAGTTTGAACGGCTTAATCACTGCCATTACTATTTTCATCTCACGTCCCTCAAAAATGCTGATCCTGGCGAACCAACCGGTTGTGGATTCACGCCGCACGCAAGGCGTCGCAATTCCTCGGGACGATAACAATCAATTGTTATGCCAACAGCGCGATCCGCCGCAGACAATGCGATTCACCACCCTTTATTGTGATAAAAAAGCCACATTTTGGCCAAAATTGACCGAAACTTAGCGACGTCAGCCTTGGAGAGCATCCAGCGACAATGATAGTTGCTTAAAAAATAGCCAATATGATCAGATATTGATCAGGTGCGCTCGCGCATCAGACCTTCCTGCGCCACCGAGGCGATCAGCGTCCCGTCCCGCGAGAAAATCGTGCCCCGGGTCAGGCCGCGAGCGCCATTGGCATTCGGGCTATCCTGCACGTAAAGCATCCATTCATCCGCCCGAAACGGGCGATGGAACCACATGGCATGATCGAGGCTCGCCATTTGCATCTGCTTGTCGAAAATTGATTTGCCATGCGCCCGCAGCGCCGTATCCAGCAAGGTCATGTCGGACAAATAAGCCAGAACGGCACGGTGGATTGCTGGATCATCCGGCAACGGTGCTACGGCCCGCACCCAGAGTTTCTCATGCGGTGGCAACACCTTCGAGCGATCCAGGAAACGCGCAAGGGTCACCGGACGAATTTCAATCGGGCGTTGCCGCTCAAAATAGCGACGCGCATTCTCTGGCACCAGATGCGCATATTGTGCCTTGACGTCCGCCTCCGAGGGCAGGCTTTCCGGATCGGGGACGTCCGGCATGGCAAAGGAATGGGTCAGGCCCGGTTCGTCGATCTGAAACGACGCGGACAGCGAGAAAATCGCCTGGCCACGCTGGATGGCAACGACGCGGCGCGTGGCAAAGCTGCGCCCATCGCGGATGCGCTCCACTTCATAAATGATCGGAATGCTCGGATCACCACCAAGAATGAAATAAGCGTGCAAAGAATGCGGGGATTTTCCCTCGACGGTGCGGGTTGCCGCAACCAAAGCCTGTGCAATAACCTGCCCGCCAAACACTCGCCCCCAGCCACCGGCTGGCGTTACCCCACGAAATATATTGATTTCGAGGGTTTCAAGATCAAGTATCGATAAAAGCTCATTGATCGCCTGCGACATAAAAATCCCTTGCAAAACACACCGTCCATAGGTGAACTGACGCAAAGGCTTTCGTCAAGCGATCATTGCGGGGCAACCGGTTTGCCTTGACCGGGATTGCCCTGCCGCAAGCCCGGCACGCTATTGCCCAAAGGAGATTAGCCTTGGCCTCATCCACTTCGCAAAAAATCATCATCGCCGGCAGCGGTATCGTGGGCATGCTGTTTGCCTTGCGCACCAAGCAATTGGCGGGCGAAAGCGTCGACATTCTGCTCTGCGACGCGACGCTGGACGATTTACGCAAATCCGGCCGCGCCTCAACCATTGCCGCTGGCCCGCGCGCGGCTTTCCAGGCCGCCGGGGTATGGGAGGAGATCGCCGATCATGTTCAGGCCATCCAAGCCATGCACATCACTGATTCGCGCCTCAAGGATGCGCTTCGCCCGACCTATCTGCATCTGGACGGCGAGGTCGGTGCGGGCGAGCCGTTTGCCCATGTGGTTGAGGAAGCCCCCTTGCTCCTGGCCATGCGCCGTCGCTGCACGCAGGCCGGCATCAAGACATTGAAAGCCAATTTGCGCGCAGTGAGCCAGCAAAATGGCTCGGTCTGTGTGACATTGGACGATCAATCCACCCATAGCGGTGCTTTGCTGGTCGCCGCCGACGGTGCCAATTCACGGGCACGGCGACTTTTTCGCATCACCACCACCGGGCGCGATTACCATCAATTTGGCGTAGTCGCGACCCTGCAACTGCAACGCCCGCATCAGGGCATTGCGGTTCAGCATTTTTTGGCGGGCGGGCCATTTGCCATGCTGCCACTGTCACAAAACCGCGCCTCGATCGTCTGGACATTGCCAACCGCCACCGCCCGCGCCTATCTCCAGCTTTCCCCCACGGAATTCAACGCGCTGCTGCAAGAACATTTCAGCCCCCAATTTGGCGAGATGCAATTGATCGGCCCGCAGATGGGCTTTCCACTACGTCTGCAATTGGCGCGCAGCTATATAGATGAGCGCTTCGCCATGATCGGTGATGCGGCCCATGTCGTGCATCCTCTGGCTGGACAGGGTGCCAACCTTGGCCTCGCCGACGCCATCGCTTTGGCCGACATCATAGCCGAACAGGCGCGGTTGGGGCTGGATATTGGGGCCCATCGTGGCTTGACCGATTATCAACGCGCGCGCCGCACCGACGTAACCTTGATGGCGGCCGCCACCGACGGCCTAAACCGCCTGTTTTGCAATGACAGCTTGCCCCTGCGCCTGCTGCGCGACCTTGGCATGGGGCTGGTGGAGCGCCTGCCGCGCGCCAAAGCGCGTATTGTCGCCCATGCCGCCGGAAAAACCGAAGCTTCAGGTGCGCTTGCCGACCCGCTCAATCGTCGAGAACGCGGGCTTCCTCCGGCAGCATGATCGGAATGCCCTCCCGAATGGGATAGGCCAGCCGCGCCGCGCGTGAAATGAGTTCCTGGCGCTCGGCATCATAGCTGAGCGCAGTGCGCGTCAACGGGCAAACCAGAAGTTCGAGCAATCGCGGATTGACCCGCCGCACCTGCGGGCTCGGGGCCGTCTCCGGCAATTTATGCGGCAGGATTGACATAAAATTTCCCTTGCAACCACACCCTGGGCCGTCGCTATTGCAGCCGGCTCGGTGCGCCATTCGATTTGGCCGATTCCATTTGGCTGATGGCAATCAGCACCTCGGCGCGATGCGACAAATCCGTCGCCTCCAGCAAAGCCTGCTTTTCCTTGATATTGAAGGGGGCCATCATCGACAAAGCATTGACCAAGGCTTCATTGCTGGCCGAGTTGATCGATTCCCAATCGACTTGCAGCTTATGCACGCCGGCAAACTGGCGCAGCGCATCAATCACACCGCTCCGGTTAACGGCGCTCTCCATTGCGTCCTCGCCCAAATCGGCCACAAACCCGGAAAATTGCACCTGGCACTGCCGAAACGGCGTCAGCACCGACAATTCTTCGATAATCTGAAACCGCACCACACCGGTCAGGGTCAGGACATAGCGACCATCCCCCGTCTCGGCCAATTGTGTGATTCTTCCGGCGCACCCCACCTGATGAATGGCGGGTTTGGCAGATTTCTTGTCATTGAGCGGTTGCACCATGCCGATCAGGCGATTGGTTTTCAGCGCAAAATCCACCATCGCCAGATAGCGCGGCTCAAAAATATTCAGTGGCAATTGGCCCCGTGGCAGCAGCAGCGCCCCACCCAACGGAAACACCGGCAGGGTATCTGGGAGATCATTCGCATTCTCGTAAGGGGTGTTGATGCTCATGATTATCCTCTAACCATCCAAGGCTCATGCAAAGAGCAAAGACGATAACTTGCGCCTTGCCGTCAACGTCGCCTCATCCATGGGCCCCCAAGCTTCAAAGAATTGAACCAATTGCTTGCGGGCACCGTCCTCTTCCCATTTGCGATTCACTTTGATGATTTCAAGGAGGGCATCTGCCGCTTGATCACGTTTCCCTTCGCCATTCAACGCCAGCGCCAGATCAAACCGTGCCTGATGGTTGAGGGGATTGCGCGCCACTTCCTGTTCGAGCACCTGCGAATCCCCAACATGGGCCGCCTGCCCGGCAATATCGATCAGGGCCTGCACGGCGACAATTTCCGGGTCCTTGGCCGCTTTGGCCGTAGCGCCCGCCAAGACCGCTTTGGCCTGATCCATCTCGCCTTTATCGAGATGAATCCGCGCAAGGCCGGCCAGGGCCGCTGCCAGATCCGGCTCATCTGCCAGCACTTCGCCATAGAGGGCGGCGGCAGCGTCGAGTTCACCGGCCTTGTAAAGGGCCGCCGCTTCCACCAGCAAATCAGCATTGGCGCTGGCCAGCGGGCCAACCAGCCGCTCAATGAAACCGCGAATTTGTGATTCAGGCAGCGCCCCGACAAAACCATCCACCGGCTGGCCACGCTGAAACGCAATCACGGCTGGAATCGACTGAATACCCAGTTGCCCGGCGATTTGCGGGTGCTCGTCAATGTTCATGGTCACCAGTTTGACCTTGCCGTCAGCCGCCTTGACCACCCGCTCGATGATCGGGGTCAACTGCTTGCAGGGGCCACACCACGGTGCCCAAAAATCCACCAGCACCGGCTGGCGCGCGGATTCGGTCAAAACATCCGCCCGAAACTCGGCGGCTGTCGTGGCTTTAGTGGCGACCGTCGCCTTTGGCGCAATATTCATGCCTTAAACTCCATTCCAGGATTCACAATCTTGAATCCGATTTCCCTCATTCCTGAGCCATAAATGCGCACAGCAAGGGGCCTTTGCAAGAACTTATCCTCAACATCAAAATATTTGCAGCAATCATGTTGCAATTGTCGCCGCGTTGGGGCATAGAGGCTTTGTTGCTGCGTTCGCGCAAGCAATGTTGCGGGTGTAGCTCAGCGGTAGAGCACGACCTTGCCAAGGTCGGGGTCGAGGGTTCGATCCCCTTCGCCCGCTCCAAATTTGCCTTAAGTGCCTGAAAATGCTACATCCCGGTCGTAAGTAACGACCGGGATGGGCTTTTGGTTATAACTGCGGTTATAACCCGGTACCGCTCCATGCCTCACCCCCACCTCATCAGGACTACCTTATCTCGCACGCCGCAAGGATGTGGGGACGTTCACCTATTGGCGTGCGACGGATCAAGCTTGGTCGATCTCGCATCACATTCTGTCCGGAAAGCCGAATATAGAGATCTCGCTCAGGACTTGACCTGCTCTCATCAAATTAAGCCATTTTGAATTGGTATTTTCCCATTTAACATCGCAACCCTGCGCCGCAGGCCGCCTTTGATTTGGCCCCGGGATTGGTTTCAATAGCGCCTTGAGTTGCTATTTAAGGAGAATTTTGGTGGGTGGGGATGTTTTGGGTTTTAAGCGGCGGCGACGTTAAAGGGGATCAGCCTTTCAGACCGCCCTGTGTCAGGCCGCCAACAACCCTGTCCTGAAACAGGGCTATCAGCAGGGAAACCGGCACGATGGCGATGACCAGTGCCGCCATGACCACGGGCCAGCGATCCGCATATTCACTCTGATAGAGCGTGATGCCAACAGGCAGTGTGCGCATCGACAGGCGGGTGTTGATGGTGAGCGCCAGCAGGAATTCATCCCACGAATTGACAAAGGCCAGCAATGCGGCGGTGAGAATGCCCGGTGTCGAGAGCGGCACAACAACCCGCCAGAGCGCCCCCAGTCTGGAGCAGCCGTCAATCATCGCGGCATTCTCCAGATCGGCGGGAATGTCCTGAAAGAACGAGATCAGCACCAATGTGCAAACTGGCAGCGAGAGCACCGAATAGGGCAGGATGAGCCCCATATAGGTGTTGAGCAGGTGCAGGCTGCGGAAAATCTGGAACAGCGGCACCATGAGCGCAATCAGGGGGAACATCGAGACGGCAAGCAGCGTGGAGAGCACCAGTCCACGTCCCGGAATGCGCAGCCGCACCAGGGCATAGGCGGCGCAGGCCCCCGCAAATACCGCAATGACCGTCGAGCCGGCCGCAACGATCACCGAATTGAGGGTGAATCGCAGCAAGGGCTGTTCCGAGAAAGCCGAAATGAAATTGGCCAGTGTCGGGGCCTGCGGCAGCCAGGTGATGGGGATATGGGCCAGCTCGGTCTCGCTTTTCAGCGCGGTGAAGAGGATCCACAGCGCGGGAAAGAAGCCGTTGACGGTGATCAGTATGGCTGCGCCCCAGACCACCACATTGTGCGATATTTTCACATCAACCCTCCGGGGCGTCGCGCTGGACGTGTTTCAGATAGACGCTGGTGGCCAGCATCGAGCCGATGAACATCAGAGTCGCCAGCGCCGAGCCATAGCCAAAATCGAGGAAGTCGATGCTGGTCTTGCGCACGAACATGGCGAGGGTCTCGGTTGAATTGCCGGGGCCGCCATTGGTCATTGCATAAGGAATATCAAAAGTCTGGATCGAGGTGATGGTGCGGAAAATAAGGGCGACCAGAATGGAAGGGCGCAGCATGGGCAGGGTGATGTAGCGAAATTTGGTGAGCGTTCCCGCGCCATCAATTTCGGCCGCCTCATAGAGATATTTGGGGATAGACTGCAGGCCCGCCAGCAGGATCATGGCGACAAAGGCCGATGTCTTCCAGATGATCGCGAGGCTTATGCCGATGAAGGCGAGCGCCGGTGAGGACAGCCATTGCAATGCGCTCAGACCCATGCGCACAAGGATATCGTTGACGATGCCCAGCCGGTAATCAAAAAACCAGTGAAACACCAGTCCGACAAACACCAGAGGCAGCATCCATGGCATCAGCAGGGCGAGGCGCACAAACCAGCGCGCGCCCTTGACCTGATCGGCCAGCAAGGCCAGCGCCAGCCCCGTCACCAGTGCACTGGGCACGCTGATAACGGTCAAAAGGATGGTGGCAAGCGCCGATTCCAGCAACTGGTGGTCGGCAAAAGCACGGGCGTAATTGGCAAGACCGGTAAAGCGCGGGTGCAGCAGGCCGGTGGTCAGATTGAGCTGGTAGAACGAGGTGCGGACCAGATCAAAGACCGGATAGACGACAATGGTTGCCAGCAAAAGCACGGCAGGCAGCAGCAGGAGATACCCCAGCCGCCGCTCGCTGCGCTCCAGTTCCGACAGCGCCACCGCTATTGGCCAAATACAGGCTGCAGTTTGGCTTTCATGTCAGCCAGCGCCGCATCGGCGGTCTTGGTGCCGGCAAGATAGGCATTCATGTTGGTGCGCAGCGCCTCCGACACCTCACCATATCGCGGGGTCACCGGGCGGGCCTTCGACGACAGCAGCACCGGCAAGGCCCCGGCAAACCAGGGATTGGCCTTCACCACATCCGGGTCCTTATAGAGCGTGGAAAACACTGGCAACAGCGAGCCGCTGACTGCAAGCGTTTTGGAACTGCTCTCTGAGGCCATGAACATCGCCAGTTTCGCCGCCGCTGCCTTGTGTTTGGAGAATGATGAAACGGCAACCTGCCAGCCGCCGATGCAGGTATAGCCCTTGCCGGCGGTGAAGCCCGGCAGCGTTCCCACGCCAACGACGCCCTTGACCTTGCTGTCCTGCTGGGTTTGAAACAGGTTGTAAGCATAGACCCACAGCATGGCAAATACCGTATTGCCGGCCTGGAAGTCGGTGCGGATGCGGTCGGTGGCAATTTCGGCCAGATTGACCGGGATCGCCTTTTCGGTTTTCAGCTGCGTGAACAGCTCGAACGGCTTTTTGGCGGCGGCGGTATCCAGTGCCAGCTTGCCATTGACCGTGAGGTCGGAGCCTGCATCCCACATCGGCACCAGATAGGTGCATACCGTGCCCTCAATGGGCGCACCAGCGGTAGAAAAAGTGGTCAGGTTAGGGTTTTTCTCCCCCGCTTCGATCTTTTTGCCATCGGCGATCATCTCGTCCCAGGTGGCGGGCGGGGTCAGGCCGTATTTTTTCAGCAGGTCCTGGCGGTAATACAGAAACTGTGCGTCGGCAAAGAAGGGCAGCGCGATGACCTTGCCATCAACCACATCGGCATTGCTATAGGCGGCGAGATAGCGGGACATGAATTTCTTGGGATCGCTGCCCAGATATTTGTTGAGCGGGGCAGACCATCCCGCTGCCGCGTTCTCGGAAGTGCGCACGATATCGACAAGGTAAACGTCGATAGCATCATCTTGTGAGGAAAGCACCGTGTTCAGGTAATTGGATTGCTGCTCGGAGGTCGCGCCGCCGACTTCTATCTTGCTCGTGATTCCCGGATTTTTCGCGTCAAAATCCGAGAGAAGCTTGGTGACAAGATCAGGTCTGGCATTGCCGCCCACAAAAACATGCAGCGTGATATCGGCGGCCTGCGCCCCGGCAAAGGTGAGACCAAAGCTGGCCACACCTGCTAAAAGTGTAGAAATCAATAGCTTTTTCATGACGTTAGCCTCCCGATCGGCCGCGCTTGCCGGCAGCCGTTGGCTAAAGCCTATCAAAGCCGCATTTAGCTTGCAACGACTCAATGTAAATCGGACATTTGTGACTCAGCATCAAAGTGGGACCCCACCCCATATTTGTGCCAACCCAAAGATCTATTGCGTGAATTCGGTATCTGACGGGCGTGCCAATCGGAACCCCACAAATTGGGCACATGCGGCTGATTTAACAACACCTAAGCTGAGTTTCGAGACGGGCCCCCAATTTGGTGCTGATTCACATCAAGTCCTTTCAAATCCATCAATATACTCATATGCGCAGTATATAGGCGGCAATCCCTTTTGCTAGTTTAAACAGCCTTCTGGGATTTCGCAGTGTGGCTGTGAATCAGCCCTAAATTGGGACCCCGCCTCGAAACTCAGCTAAAGTGTTGTTAAATCTGCCGCATATGCCCAATTCGTGGGTTTCCTGTCGGTGCCGATCGTTACCCCTTTCATCTACCGAACTCACCCCTCGGGTCGCATCGCATGGGCCCGAACGGCGCACGCATCGGATTGCGATGACCCGGCAAGCACCTGACACGCAACCGTCATAGAAGGTGGCTAGGCCTACCGCTCGCGGCTGAAACTGGGCCGCTCCTCAAAACGCCAAGGTGCCCCATGAATTTTGCCCATCTCAATCGTCTTTTGCTTTCGACCACAATGAGCCTGTCATTCATGGTGGCAGCAATGGCCAGCCCGATGGACGATCTTGTGGCTGCCGCAAAAAAAGAGGGCGCCTTGACAGTGATTGCCCTGCCTCACGATTGGTGTGGCTATGGCAAGGTAATCGATGGATTTAAGGCCAAATATGGCATTTCGGTAAATGAGTTGAACCCGGATGCAGGTTCGGGCGACGAAATCGAGGCGATCAAGGCCAATAAATCCAACAAGGGGCCGCAGGCACCCGATGTGATCGACGTGGGTCTGGCTTTTGGGCCAAGCGCGAAAGCCGATGGGCTGCTCCAGCCGTATAAAGTATCGACATGGGACAGCATTCCCGCTGACAAGAAAGACGCAGACGGCTATTGGACCGGCGATTATTACGGTGTTCTGTCCTTTGCGGTGAATACCGATTTGGTCAAATCCGTTCCCATGGACTGGGCTGACCTGCAAGCCCCCGCCATGAAGAATTCGGTGGCACTGGGTGGTGATCCGCGCGTTGCAGCGCAAGCCGTTCAGGGCGTGTTCGCAGCCGGATTGTCGAGTGACAAGGGTGATATTGCCAAGGCGGGCACCGCCGGCCTCGATTTTTTCGCGGCGCTGAAGAAAGCCGGCAATTTTGTTCCCGTCATTGGCAAGGCGGCGTCCCTGGCGCAAGGCACAACGCCTGTCATCATCATGTGGGATTACAACGCCTTTGCCGCCCGCGATGCCCTCAAGGGAAATCCGAAAGTCGAGATCGTGGTGCCCAAAACCGGCGTGGTCGCTGGCGTGTATGTGCAAGGCATCAGCGCCTATGCCCCGCACCCGAATGCCGCCAGGCTCTGGGAGGAATATCTCTACTCCGACGAAGGGCAATTGGCCTGGCTGGACGGCTATTGCCACCCCATTCGCTTTGCGACCCTTGCCGCAGACAAGAAAATTCCGGCCGCCCTGCTGGCCAAGCTTCCCTCGCCCGAAAGCTATGCCAAGGCCGTCTTTCCAACCCTTGCAGAGCAGGATGCCGCCAAGATCCAGATCACCAAGGGCTGGGATAGCACAGTGGGTGCCAATGTTGCCAAATAGGCCGGCTTAGGGATTGCCATCGGGCCCGATGATGAAAAGTCACTGGCACAAATGGGTGCGCGACTGGAGTGGCGTCGCACCCTTTTTGGTTTTTTCTGCCCTGTTCCTGATTTTCCCGACCATGTACCTGATTGTCGGCGCATTCAGGGACAGCCATGATCACTTCACCTTGGCAAATTTTCTGGGCTTGCTGGCGCCAGAGATTACCGGCTCGTTTTTTGTATCCCTTGAAATCAGCGCGGTCTCCGCAATCTTGGGCATGGGTTTTGGCTTTGCCCTGACGTGGGCGATAGCCTTTGGCGGATTGCCCGCGCAATTGCGCGCCACCATCGTTACCTTTTGCGGCGTTGCCTCCAATTTTGCCGGCATTCCCCTGGCTTTTGCGTTTCTCGCTTCGGTTGGGCGCATCGGCTTTGTCACCAGCGGTTTACGCCATGGGTTTGGCATCGATATTTACGCGATGGGGTTCAACCTGTTGAGCGTCGGTGGTCTCATCATGACCTATCTGTATTTTCAAATTCCGCTGATGGTTTTGATCTTTTTGCCGGTGCTGGATGGCATCAAGCGCGAATGGGGGGAAGCGGCACAGATTTTGGGTGCCAATTCGTGGCAATATTGGCGCCATATCCTGTTCCCCATGCTCTGGCCCAGTGTTATTGGCTCAGCCATTTTGCTCTTTGCCAATGCATTCGGCGCCATTGCGACCGCCTATGCCCTGACCGGCTCCTCGGTAAACCTGATTACCCTGCTGCTTTACGCGCAGATCCGGGGCGATGTCTTGCACAATGAAAACCTTGGTTTTGCCATGGCCTTTGGCATGATCGCGATTACCGGGATTTCGAATTTTTGCTATCTGCAATTACGGTCGCGGAGTGAAACATGGCTCCGCTAAAGCCCCAACCCTTGGCCGCATGGGCGATATTTGGGATCGCCGCCGGTTTTTTTACCATCCCGTTGATTGCCACCGTTATTTTTTCGTTGAGCATGAAACGCAATGGATGGAGCTTCGAAGCCTATCGGATTGTCTTGTCCGATAGTTCCTTTATCGCCGCCTTCGGCTATTCCCTTGCGCAAGCCATTGCCGCCGTGCTGATAAGCACATTATTGATTGTGCCAGCGGCCTATTGGGTGCGCCTTTATTTGCCCGCCATGAAACAATGGGTGGAATTCATCACGCTGCTCCCGCTGGTGATCCCGTCCATCATATTGGTGTTTGGCTATTTGCGGCTTTATAACAGCGCCAGTTGGCTGCCTTTGACCAGTAATGCGCGTTCCACGGATGCCCTGTTGAGTTTTGGGTATGTGACACTGGCTATGCCCTATCTTTATCGCACCATTGATGCCGGCCTGCGGGCCATGGATGTGCGCACACTTACCGAAGCAGCCCAGAGTTTGGGTGCTGGCCCCCTGAATATCCTGATCCGCGTTATTCTGCCCTGCCTGCGCGGCTCCATTCTCAATGGCGCATTTCTGACGCTGGCGATCGTCATGGGGGAATTCACGCTGGCCAGCCTTCTCGATCGGCCGGCACTGGGCCCCTATCTGCAACTGATTGGCGCAAACCGCGCCTATGAACCGGCAGCTTTGGCCGTTATTGCCTTTTCGCTTACCTGGTTCTGCATGGGCTTTTTCCAGTATTTTTCCAATTGGCGTCGGGGAGTTTGAATTGACCACAGGTTCGTCATTTTTGGAGCTGGTTTCCGTTCAAAAGAGCTTTGGTCAAACGCTTGTGGTCAAGGACTTTAGCCTGACGGTTGAAAAGGGCGAGTTCATTTCATTTTTGGGGCCGAGCGGTTGTGGCAAGACGACACTCTTGCGGATGATCGCAGGGTTCGAGACCACCAGTGCGGGCGCGATCCGGATGGCGGGCGTCGATGTAACCGGAAAGCCCCCGCGCGAGCGCCAAATAGGCATGGTCTTTCAAGCTTACGCGCTTTTCCCGGCCATGAATGTGTTTGACAACATTGCGTTCGGTTTAAAAATTGCCAAATGGAACCGCCGGCAAATCGCTGACCGCGTCGCAGAAATGCTTTCCTTGACGCAGTTGGAAGGGCTAAGTCATCGCTTTCCCTTCGAGCTATCGGGCGGGCAACAGCAACGCGTGGCGCTGGCACGCGCCCTGGCTTTGCGCCCGCAAATATTGTTGCTGGACGAGCCCCTCTCGGCATTGGATGCAAAAATACGGGTGTCACTGCGCGAGGAAATCCGCCAATTGCAGCGCAAACTTGGCCTGACGACCATTTTTGTCACCCACGACCAGGAAGAAGCGCTCTCAATGTCGGATCGCATCGTCGTCCTGGATAAGGGACGCGCAGAACAGATTGCGACACCCCACCAACTCTATAATGCACCGGCAAGCCCCTTTATTGCGGAATTTGTCGGAAAACTGAACCGGCTGACCATGGTCAGGGGCGCGCCCCATACCGGCGAGCTTGATTTTGACGGTCTCAAAGTGACGGCCAATTCCAGCCTTCACGGCGGCCACGAAGGCGCCCGGCTGATATTTGGCCTGAGGCCTGAAGCCATAGCCTTTGGTGAAGGACCAGCGGGGGCAAATCGATTATCCGCGATTGTTGAGGACGTCGACTTTCTGGGTTCCATATTGCGCCTGAAGCTACGGGTCGGCAACGAAATTCTGTTTATGGATCAGTTCAACAACCGGAGAAACCTAATACCCGAGCGCCAAGCTCAGGTAGAGGTCTATTTCATGCCCGAAGACCTGATGCTGCTGGATGAGAGCGCAGGCACTGCCTAATCTGTTTGCGTGCGGCAGCAGGCGCCACCTTGGAGCTGTTAAACCCTTGGCAGATTCGGCAAACGGGCCACGCCAGGCCGCCGCGTTGGAAACTTAGATTTTGCGGCCCATCGCCAAAAACTTCTCAGCGCGCATGCTGCGAATTTCTTCGGGCGAATAATTGCCAAAAGCACTCAGCGCGCTGGCAATCGCATCCCCGGCCGCATCCATGGCTGCCTCCGGATCACGGTGCGCGCCGCCCGTAGGCTCGGCGACAATGGCATCAATGATGCCAAATTTCAGCAAATCCTGCGCCGTGATTTTCATGCTGGTTGCGGCGTCCTGGGCCTTGGTCGAATCGCGCCACAGAATCGAAGCCGCGCCTTCGGGTGAAATCACCGAATAAATGGCGTGTTCCATCATGATCACCCGGTTGCAGCCGGCAATGGCCACAGCGCCGCCTGAACCCCCCTCGCCAATCACCAGCGCCACATTGGGAACCCCCAACGCCAGCGAAGCATCGGTCGAGCGGGCAATGGCTTCAGCCTGTCCGCGCTCCTCCGCCTCGATACCCGGAAACGCGCCCGCCGTATCCACCAGGGACAAAACCGGCAGGCCGAAGCGGTCGGCCAGTTCCATCAACCGCACGGCCTTGCGATAGCCCTCGGGCTTGGCCATGCCAAAATTATGTTTCAGGCGCGACTGGGTGTCATATCCGCGCTCCTGACCAATGACGCACAAAGCCTCGCCGCGGAAGCGGCACAGCCCACCGATGATCGCCGCATCTTCGGCAAATTTACGGTCCCCCGCCAGCGGCGTGAAATCGGTGAACAGCCGGTCCATATAATCCGTGCAATGCGGGCGCTGCGGATGCCGGGCTACCTGCGTTTTCTGCCAGGGGGTGAGCGAGGTATAAAGATCGTTCAACGCTTTGGCGGCCTTGGCCTCCATCCGCGTCAATTCTTCGCCGATGCCAATGCCACCACTGGGCATGGCCCGCAATTCTTCGACCTTGGCTTCGAGGTCGGCGACCGGTTTTTCAAAGTCGAGATATGAACGCATGAGCCGAATGATCGCCTTGTGCCGATGAAAATGGTACAAACCGGCCCGACAGCCAGATTGCAAGGCTTGAAGTGACGATTTGTTGAGGCTGAGTCAAGGCCTGTCAACGGATCACGGGCGCTTGCTGAAAGGCGGTACCCGCGCTAAAGGCATGGCACGAGGCGATTTACCCCATCAAACCGGAGCCTGATCATGCACGCGCTACTCGTAGTGATTCTCGAAGTCCTGCATTTATTGCAATATGTTATCATCGTCGTCGCGGTCATGTCGTGGTTGCTGGCCTTTAATGTCATCAATGTTCACAATGAATTGGTGCGCATGGTCTGGAACGGGCTCAACGCCGTCACCGAGCCCTTGCTGCGGCCGATCCGCAATCTTTTGCCCAGCCTCGGCGGCGTCGATATTTCGCCCATTATCGCCTTGTTGGTCATCATGTTCGTGCAGCAGCTCATTGTTGACAATATGGGTTCATTTTGAACTGGGCTGAATTGCTCACGCAATTTTCCACCTATTTCGGTGTGGGTCTGGCGGCGGCAGCGGTGCATTTTTCAACGCTGACCCTGCTCGTGATGGGGTTCCACCTGCCGCCGGTGCCCTCGACACTGGCCGGTTACATTGGCGGCGGCATCGTCTCCTACAACCTCAACCGCATCCATACCTTTGATTCAAAAAGGCTGCACCGTGAAGCGGGCTGGCGATATCTGGTAGTCGCCTGCGCCGGTTTTGCCGCGACCTATGTTTTCATGCAATTCCTGGTGAATGTGTCGCACATTCCGTGGCTGCCGGCACAGGTCTTCACCACCGGCATTATCATGTGCCTGAACTTCATCGCGCATAAATTCTGGACGTTTTAGGGCCAGATCACCGTCGGCGGCATTGATGAAAGTATGGATTCCACATTGCCGCCGGTCTTCAGGCCAAAAATCGTGCCCCGGTCATAAAGCAGGTTGAACTCGACATAGCGTCCGCGCCGCATCATTTGCTCATGGCGATCGGCTTTCGTCCATGGCTTGTGAAAATTCTCACGCACGATGGTGCCATAAACCGCGCGCATCGCCTCGCCGACGTTTTGGGTAAAGGCAAAGTCCGCGTCCCAGCCGCCCCCGGTCGCCGAAGAATCATGATAGTCATAAAATATGCCGCCAATGCCACGCGCTTCATTGCGGTGCTTGAGCCAGAAATACTCGTCGCACCAGGCCTTGTATTTTTCATAGGGCGCGATTGCGGCATGGCTGTCGCAGGCCTCGCGCATGGCCTGGTGGAAGCGCAGGTTATCCGCATCCTCCGGCACGCGCCGGCGATCCAGCATGGGCGTGAGATCGGCCCCACCGCCAAACCAGCCCTTGGTCGTCACCACGAAGCGGGTATTCATATGCACGGTCGGCACATGCGGGTTCAACGGGTGGATGATCAAGGATATGCCCGACGCCCAAAACCTTGGGTCAACATCCGCGCCCGGTATCTGCTTGGCAAATTCAGGGGCAAACTGGCCATGGACGGTCGAAACGTGAACGCCAGCTTTCTCAAAGACGCGGCCGCGCAAAATCGCCATCGTGCCGCCGCCGCCATCCTGCGGGCCATTCGGCCCATGTTCATCGACGCGCTTCCACGGCTTGCGCTCGAATTTCCCCGGCGCGGGCACGGCCTCGTCAAACGGCCCGGTCGCTTCGGCCTCGAGGGCTTCCAGATCCGCAACAATGCGTGCCTGCAATGTGGCAAACCATTGACTTGCCGCATTCTTCCTCTGCTCCAGATTTAGCATTCCGACCGTTCCTGTATTGCAAATTGACGTAGGGCCTCACCCAATACCATGGCGGCGGAAAGTGCAACGTTCAAAGACCGCATCTGTGGGGCAATTTCGATTTTCAACCGCGCATCTGCAAGCGCATGCACGCTGGCTGGCACCCCTGCTGATTCGCGCCCAACCATCAGGATATCGCCTTTGGCAAAGGCAAAATCCGTGTATTTTGTCGCACCTTGGGTGGTCAGCAACAAGAGCCTGTGCCCGCCACGTTCCGCCTGCATTTGGGCGCGCCAAACCATGAAATCCGCAAAACTGGCATGTCGCAAAAGCGCAACTTCGTTCAGATAATCCATTCCGGCCCGGCGAAAGTGCTTGTCGGACAGGGCAAATCCGGCAGGCTCAATAATCGAGGCTGCCACGCCAAGGCAGGCGCAGGCCCGCAACATGGTCCCGGTATTTTGCGGGATGTCAGGTTGATAAAGCGCAAGGCGCAAAGGACTGTCGGGCATGGGCTCCTGGCATTGAAAGATATGGGACATTTTGACGCAATCGCACCGGCCGAAGAAGCGCTAGATTATGAACATCGGCACTTCGACTATGTAATGCGCCTTTTTGTTGATGTGGCACATTGCTACAGCAAATAAATTGGTCTATTCGCGATCTATAGAAGATATGGCCATGGGATATTGCGCATAGCTGCCCTTAGGTGCAGAGCGTTCAAAAAGGAGATTATCATTGTCTGAAGCTCTAGCGACTGAACCAACGCGCCGCGACATGCTTTATGTCGCCACCACTGCCGTCGCCGCTGTCGGCGTCGGTGGCATGCTATGGCCTCTGGTTGACCAGATGAACCCCGATTCGGCGACGCTTTCCATGGCAACGACCGAAGTCGATCTCACCCCTATCGCTGTGGGGCAGGAAATCACGGTCAAATGGCAAGGCAAGCCCCTGTTCGTGCGCCATCGCACCCCCAAGGAAATCGCTGACGTCCGCGCGGTTCCGCTCACCGATTTGATTGATCCGGAAACCGACGAAGCCCGGGTGCAGAAGCCCGAATGGCTGGTTGTGGTCGGCGTCTGCACGCATCTTGGCTGCACACCCAACGGCTACGAGGGCAAGTTCAATGGCTGGCTCTGCCCGTGCCACGGCTCACAATATGACGCCTCCGGGCGGGTGCGCGTTGGCCCGGCACCGCTCAACCTGCCCGTGCCAAAATACGTATTCACCAAGCCAACCTCGATTGTTGTTGGCTGATCCGTTTCTAAAAATATGCGCCTGTGCGCAGTCCATTCCGAAGAGAAGAGCATCATGAGCGGTCCTTCAACTTATGTTCCACAAAGTGCACTTGGTCGCTGGTTCGAAAAGCGGCTGCCCATTATGGGTCTTGTCCACTCCTCGTTCGTGGTTTTTCCTAACCCGCGAAACCTGAATTATTTCTGGACCTTCGGCGGCATTTTGTCGTTCATGCTGGTCGCGCAGATCATCACGGGCGTCACCCTCGCCATGCATTATGTGCCCGATGCCAAATTGGCCTTCGATTCGGTTGAGCACATCATGCGCGACGTCAACTTCGGTTGGCTTCTGCGTTATTCGCATGCCATCGGCGCGACAATGTTCTTCCTCGCCGTGTATATTCACATGCTGCGCGGCCTTTATTATGGCTCCTACAAGGAGCCGCGTGAAGTGCTCTGGATTCTGGGCGTCATCATCTTCCTGTTGATGATGGCTACCGCATTCATGGGTTACGTGCTTCCCTGGGGTCAGATGAGCTTCTGGGGCGCTACCGTCATCACCAACCTGTTCAGCGCCATTCCTCTGGTTGGCAGCACCATCACCACTTGGCTTTGGGGTGGTTATTCGGTGGGTGGCCCGACGCTGAACCGCTTCTTCGCGCTGCACTACCTGTTGCCCTTCATGATCGCCGGTGTCGTCGTGCTCCACGTCTGGGCGCTGCATGTTCCGGGCTCGAACAACCCGGCGGGCGTCGAACCGCAGACGGAAAAGGACACCCTGCCCTTCCATCCGTATTTCACCGCCAAGGACGCGTTCGCCCTGAGCTGCTTTCTGGTGTTTTTCGCCTGGTTCGTGTTCTTTGTGCCGGATTATTTCCTCAACCCCGCCAATGTGATTGAAGCCAATCCGCTGGTTACGCCGCAGCACATTGTGCCGGAATGGTATTTTCTGCCCTATTACGCCATTCTGCGCGCAGTGCCCAACAAGTTGATCGGCGTTATCGCGATGTTTGCCTCGATCGGCCTGTTCGCCTTCCTGCCTTGGCTGGACACCTCGAAAATCCGCTCGGGCAAGTATCGCCCGTTGTTCCGGATATTCTTCTGGGCCTTTGTCGCCTGCGTCATCGGCCTTGGTTATCTTGGCTCGATGCCTCCCGAAGGCGGCTACATCATCGCCTCTCGCATCCTCTTGTCCTACTATTTCATTTTCTTCATCCTCATCCTGCCCATGCTGGGCTTGTTTGAGACCCCGTCGAAAGTGCCGGCCTCGATTGCCGAAGCGGTTCTGGGTTCCGGTGGCGCTGCCTATGTGCAGCCGAAAAATGCCGCCGCCGAACCAAATACCAAAGGTTGAGGTGGTCACATGCTTAAGACAAAGAAAGTGGCATTCATGCGCAAGTTTTCATCCCTGGCCGCAGCCAGCCTTTTGACGGGCCTGCTGGCTGTTTCTGCGGTGCATGCCGCAGAATCGGCGGACACGGTCATCCCCGAACATCAGCAATGGTCGTTCGCGGGCGTTTACGGCCATTATGACAAGGGCCAGTTGCAGCGCGGCTTCAAGGTGTTCAAGGAAGTCTGCTCGCAATGCCATCAGGCCAGCCAGCTGGTTTTCCGCAATCTCGATGAAGAGGGCGGACCGGAGTTTTCCAAGGCACAGGTCGCAGCCCTTGCCGCCACCTTCCAGGTGCAAGATGGCCCCAATGACGCGGGCGACATGTTCAAGCGTCCGGGCCGGCCTTCGGACAATTATCCGTGGAATTTCGCCAACGAGAACGCCGCCAAGGCAGCGCTTGGTGCTTTGCCGCCGGATATGTCGGAACTGGCCAAGGCGCGTACGGTTGAATACGGCTTTCCCTGGTTCCTTATCGAGGCCCTGCCGTTCTTCGTGAATGAAGAGCAAGGCCCCGATTATATCTATGCCCTGCTCACCAAGGGCTATGTCGACCCACCAAAGGGAGCCGAGCCGGTGCCCAACGGCTTCTATTACAATGCCGTCATTCAAGGCACCCAGCATCGCATCAAAATGCCAAATCCATTGGCGGCGTTGTTCAACGCCGATGGTAGCCCGCAGGACCCGAAGTTCTACACCGACGGCACAGTGATGACGCAGGACCAGGTGGCCCGCGACGTCTCCGCCTTCCTGATGTGGGCCGCCGAGCCCAAACTGGAAGAGCGCAAGAAATTCGGCTTCCGCGTCATGACATTTCTGGTGGTGCTCGCCGGCCTGCTCTACTTCGTCAAAAAGAAGGTATGGGCTGGCCTGAAAGACGAAAGCCCGGCCGTTTAAGACCGCGGCCAATTGCCAGTTGCATTTGTTCACGCCATCCCTCCGGGATGGCGTTTTTGTGATCTATTTAGCTTCCGCAGGGGGGTAGTTTTCAAGACGCAAAGCTGCTTAACTGCCCGCGGTTAACAGCGATATTGGTGGGAGCATAAGATGCACGGGATCAAAAACTCAACATTGGACATGCGAGGTCCGGCCCTGTCGCGTCGTGGATTCCTTGGCGGATCGGCCGTGCTGGCATCGGGGCTGATCGTTCCACAATCCGCGCTGGCCGCAGATGAACCGGTCAAGGGCGGCAATCTGCGCCTCGGCCTTGGCGGCGGCTCAACCACCGATTCCATCAAGCCTGGCAGCTACAATGACAGCGCGATGATTTCAGTTGCCCATGCGCTCTTCAACGGGCTCGTGGAATGGGATGCCGATGGCAAAATATCGCCGGAACTGGCCCTCGACTGGCAACCCAAGGACAGCGCCAAGACCTGGATAGTCTCGCTTCGCAAAGGCATCCCGTTTTCCAATGGCAAGACCTTCGACGCGGATGATGCAATCTATTCCATCAACATGCACCGCGGCAAGGACAGCAAATCAGGCGCCGTCGGCGCACTCAAGGAAATCACCGACGTCAAGAAGATCGACGCCAATACCCTCGAATTCACGCTGGATTCCCCTGACGCCGATTTCCCGTATGTCCTGACCGATTTCAACGTGTTGATGGTGCCCAATGGCCATACCGACTGGGCCAACCCGATCGGCACCGGCGCTTTTGTGCTGGAGAAATTCACCCCGGGCGTCAGCATTTCGATGAAAGCCACCGGCCATTACTGGAAACCGGGGCGCGGCCATGTCGACCACGTCGACATTACCATCATCAATGACGCGACCGCCCGCCTCAATGCGCTGATTTCCGGCCAGGTCGATGCCATCAACCGGGTGGAACCGCAAGCCGTGGCGCTGCTCGAAAAGGCCCCGAACCTGAAAATCGTGCGCGCGCCGGGCGGCTGGCACGCGGTGATGGCGATGGAAATCGACAAGGCGCCTTACGACAACCCGAACCTGCGGCTCGCCCTGAAATATGCGGTGGATCGCGAACAAATTTTGAAATCCCTGTTCAGCGGCTATGGCACTTTGGGCAATGATCACCCGATTCCGCGCAGCGATCCCTATTTCAACACCGAGCTCGCCCAGCGCCCGCACGATCCTGACAAGGCGAAATTCTATTTCAAAAAGGCGGGTTTGACGGACCCCGCCATCACCCTGCAGGTTTCGGACGCCGCCTTCAATGGCGCGGTCAATATGGGCACGCTGTTTCAGGCCAGCACTGGCAATGCCGGGATCAAAGTCAACATCAAGAAAGAGCCGGCCGACGGCTTCTGGTCGAATGTCTGGCTCAAGGGCCCCTTTGTCGCCTCCTATTGGGGCGGGCGCGCTGCCGCGACCCAAATGTTCACTTCGGCGTATAAATCCAAAGCCAACTGGAATGAAACCCATTGGGATAACCCGAAATTTGATGGGTTGCTTGCCATGGCGCAAGCCACGACCGATGAAGCCAAGCGCAAAACCTACCTTTGGGACATGCAGTCAATGCTCTCCAACGAAGGCGGCGCGGTTATCCCCGTATTCCGTGACTGGCTCGACGGCAGTTCCAAGAAAGTTGGCGGCCATACCCCGCATGGAGGCTATGACATGGACAATGGCATGATCTGCGAAAAGGCCTGGTTGCGGGCTTAAGACCCTGTTCCGGCTCATCCGCAACCGGTTGGCGCAAGGCGCGGTGACGCTCTTTGTTGCGTCCCTGCTCATTTTCGCTGGCACGGAATGGCTGCCGGGCGATCTCGCCAGCGCAATTTTGCAAAATAACGCAACCCCCTCCAACCTGGCTGCATTGCGGGCGCAACTGGGGTTGGACCGCCCCATTGCGCAGCGCTACCTCGAATGGCTCAACCACGCCCTGCATTTCGACTTCGGCACCTCCCTGGCCAATGGCCAGGTCGTGATCGCCGAAGTTGCGCCGCGCCTTGAAAACACATTGTTTCTGGCCGCCTATGCCGCCATCATCGCCGTGCCTTTGGCGGTGGGCCTCGGGCTGCTGGCAGCCATCTGGCAGGGCAGCTTCCTTGACCGGATAATCAATCTGCTCACCCTTACCGTAATTTCAGTGCCCGAATATTTTCTCGCCTACATCTTGATCCATTACCTGACCGTGTCTTTGGGCTGGTTTCCCTCCCTCGCCAATGTCAACACCGTCACCACCCTGGCGCAGCGCCTTTACCTTACTTTTCTGCCCATGCTGACGCTGGTGATGGTGATAACCGCGCATATGATGCGCATGACGCGCGCCTCGATCCTGTCGATCATGGCCAGCCCCTATATCGAAATGGCCTATCTGAAAGGTCTGCCTACCTGGCGCATCGTCATCGCCCATGCCCTGCCCAATGCGCTCGGCCCCATAGTCAATGTCATTGCCATAAACCTCGCCTATCTCATCGTTGGCGTTGTTTTGGTGGAAAATGTGTTTGTTTACCCCGGTCTTGGGCAATTGATGGTGGATGCGGTCACCAAACATGACGTGCCAGTGGTGCAGGCCTGCGGACTGATCTTTGCCGTCGCCTTCATCCTGCTCAATCTGGTTGCGGATGTGGTCGCCATTATCAGCAACCCCCGCCTTCGCTACCGGGCGGCGTGACTTCATGCAGCTTCTTGGCCATAAATTGGGTTGGACGGCGACCTTCGGCATTGTCGTTGTTGCCATCAACCTGTGCCTGATGCTGTTCGCGCCATGGATCGCACCGCACGGCCAGAATCAGATCGTCGCGGACGCCTGGCTTACCCCCAATTCGCAGCAATGGTTGGGCACCGATGACCTCGGCCGTGACATGCTCACCCGCCTGATCTTTGGGGCACGCATGTCGATCGGGCTGGCGCTGAGCGCCACGCTTTTGTGCTTCGCGCTGGGCGTGTCCACCGGCTTTACCGCCGCCATAGCCGGTGGCTGGGTCGATACCCTCCTTTCGCGTCTCGTTGACCTTTTGTTGTCAATGCCTTTGCTGATTTTCGCTTTCATGATCCTGTCGGTTATGGGAACCGCCATTCCGGTGCTCATTCTTACCGTCGGAATTCTCAATTCGGCCATCGTCTATCGCCTCGCCCGCTCGGTCGCCATGGGCATTGTCGTGCAAGATTATGTCGAGGCGGCGCGGTTGCGTGGGGAGGGCCTTGGCTGGATCATGCTGCGCGAAATATTGCCCAATGCCGCCCCACCATTATTGGCCGAATTTGGCCTGCGCTTCTGCTTCACATTCCTGCTGATCGCCGCGCTCAGCTTTTTGGGGCTTGGCGTGCAACCCCCCAACGCCGATTGGGGCTCCATGGTCAAGGATCTCAGCGGCATGATCAGCCTTGGCTCGTCAGCCCCCTTTTATCCAGCCGGCGCCATAGCCCTGCTCACCATTGGCGTCAATTTCATTGTCGATTGGCTCCTCTCCATCCAGTCGCGCGGCCATGGGGAGGGCGCATGATCGCCCCCTCA
The DNA here is from genome assembly GCA_019075865.1 of Hyphomicrobiales bacterium. GTDB lineage: Bacteria > Pseudomonadota > Alphaproteobacteria > Rhizobiales > Beijerinckiaceae > REEB77. The sequence continues at coordinate 261,858 of JAGXAN010000005.1, forward strand.
GACCCCTTGCTGCGTGTGCTGGGCTTGAGCGTTCAGGCGGTTGACCGGCGCGGGAATGCCAGCCTCATCGTGGATGATGTTTCCTACGATTTGCAGCGCGGCGAAGTGCTCGGCCTGATTGGTGAATCGGGGGCTGGCAAGTCCACCGTCGGCCTCGCCGCGCTTGGCTTCGCCCGCCGTGGCTGCGAACTGGTGCGGGGAAGCGAATTCTTCCATGGCCGCGACATCCGGCAAATGCCGGCGACCGAGCGCCGACAGTTGCGCGGTGCCAAAATCGCCTATATTGCGCAAAGCGCCGCCGCCGCTTTCAACCCGGCCAAAACCCTGATGGAACAGGTCATTGAAACCGTGGCATTCCACGGCCTGATGCCCGTCGACCAGGCACAAATGGACGCTATCGCGCTGTTTGATGCACTCGGGCTGCCGCATCCGCAAAGCTTTGGCAACGCTTACCCGCATCAGGTTTCCGGCGGCCAGTTGCAGCGCGCCATGGCCGCAATGGCGATGATGGCCAACCCCGATATTCTGATATTCGACGAGCCGACCACTGCGCTCGATGTGACCACGCAAGTCGAAGTGCTCGCCGCCTTCCGCAACCTCATTCGCCAAAAACATACCGCCGCACTCTATGTTTCGCACGATCTGGCAGTCGTCGCCCAGATCGCGGATCATATTATGGTGCTGAGGCACGGCAAGGTCGTCGAGAGCGGCACGGCCGCCCGGATTTTGCAATCGCCGCAGCAAGACTATACCCGGCGCTTGGTGCGCGAGCGCGCCAGCCCAACCGAATTTCGCAAGCAGCCGGACGCCGCACCGCCGGTTCTGACCATCACCCGCATGGACGCGAACTACACCAAAGCCAGCCGCACCCTGCGCGATATCAACCTCACCATTGGCATGGGGGAAACCTTCGCGATTGTGGGGGAGTCCGGCTCCGGCAAAAGCACGCTGGCGCGCGCCATCACCGGCCTGCTGCCAAGGGCAACCGGCGATATTGCCTTTTTGGGGGAGACCTTGCCCCCCCGCCTCGCACAACGCAGCAAGCGCCAGTTGCAGATGTTGCAAATGGTCACCCAAATGCCCGACACCGCGCTCAACCCGCATCAGAGTGTGCTGGATGTGATTGGTCGGCCAATGGCATTCTATTTCAATCATTCACCGGCGATTGTACGCGCCCGCGCCATCGAATTGCTCGCCCAGATGGATTTGCCGGAGAGTTTTCTTCATCGCCGCACGGGTGAACTGTCCGGCGGGCAGAAACAGCGCGTCTGCATTGCCCGCGCGCTCGCCGCAGAGCCCAAACTGATCATTTGTGATGAGGTAACTTCGGCCCTCGACCCGCTGATTGGCGAGGAAATCATGCAATTGCTGCAAAGGCTGCAACAGACCACCGGCATCGCCTATATCTTCATCACCCATGATCTGGGCATCGTGCGGCGCATGGCGCATAAGGTCGCGGTCATGCTGAAGGGGGAAATCATCACGCAAGGCACGATTGCGCAAATTTTCAGCCCGCCATTCCACCCCTACACCGAAAAATTACTGACCAGCGTTCCGCAAATGCGCGCCGACTGGCTGGACGACGTGCTGGCAAACCGCGTGACAAGCCAGTTGCAGACGCCCTGAAGCACTTTCTCAAAAGCTGGCTCAACGCCTTGGGGCCGGGGCCTCTGGCCCGGCCGTTGGCCTTGCCGCCCCCAGATATTGACAATGCTTTTGATGGGCCAACCGGCATTTGAAATAAGTGACATCCTGATTCGAGCGGCTGATCGTGGCCTCTGTATTGGCCTCAATGCACTGACGCCACTGATACAGCGCCGACACCTGATGCGCGACATCCAGTTCGCAGGCACGAATGCGCTTCTTGAATTTATAGGTATCAGGATGATGAATGCAGGCCGGCGATGGCGGCACAATGCAGGTTGTTAACGGCGTTCCAGATGCGCCCGCCTGCGGGTCCACCATCGGTTTGGGAGAGAACAGCAGGGCTGACGTCAAAATGATATGCAGCATTTTCGCCCCGGCCATTCCTGAAACAGGCCGCAGGCGCTCCGCTCACGGTTCAAGCTCAGTATCCCAATAAAGGTAATCCATCCAGCTTTCATGCAGATAATTGGGCGGAAACAACCGGCCATTCTGGTGCAAGTCGGTCACGCTTGGCTGGAACGGGCGTTGCGAGGGGAACATATGCACTTCGGCGGGCAGACGGTCACTCTTGCGCAAATTGCAGCAGGCGCAGGCAGCAACGACATTTTCCCACGTAGTCATGCCGCCTTTGGAACGGGGCGTGACATGGTCAAACGTCAAATCCTCATGCGTGCCGCAATATTGGCAGGTGAAACGATCGCGCAGGAACACGTTGAAGCGCGTGAAGGCGGGCTGCCGGGCCGGCTTGATATAAGTCTTGAGCGAAACCACCGAAGGCAATTGCATCTCGAAGCTGGCGCTGCGCACCACGCGGTCATAATTGGAAACAATGTTGACGCGATCCAGAAACACAGCCTTGATGGCATCCTGCCACGACCATAGCGACAACGGATAATAGGACAGCGGCCTGAAATCAGCGTTCAAAACCAACGCGGGACAGGCGTCTGGTGAAACAATGGGTGCGAAGTGAACCGTCAATGCCGGACCCTCAACCTTTGCAAAGCTGGAACATTCCGGCGATGCGGCGTTACAACTCTCATAATGTATAACGCCTGTGACGGAGTTGTGAAGGAGAATTTACCCACTCACCCCAATTCACGCAAAGCGCCGGCCGGTTTTTGACCCAGAATCCGCCAGGTGCTGGCCAATCCCAAAACCAAAACCAGCAGCATCGCCAGAAAGGCCGAACCTGAAGCAGTGCCCCAAAGCAGGAAAAAATCCAGTTTCATCACATAGATAACAACAAGCCGTGCCGTAAATATCCCCAAAGTCAGGCCAAATATCGCGGTAATCAGGCCCAGCGCCAGAAATTCAATCAGAAAAGTCGTCAACAGATGGCTGCGTTTCATCCCCAGCATTTTTAGCACGACAGCATCATAAAGTCGGGCTTGCTGGCCCGAAGCTGCCGCCCCCGCCAACACGAGAATCGCACTCACCAGCGCAATGATCGAAACACCGCGAATCGCAAAGGCCAGTTGGCTCACCACCTGCTTGACCGAATCAAGCGCATCCTTGACGCGGATGGTGGTCACTTCCGGCCATTTTTGGGCAACATCCTTCAGCAGCGTCAATTCCGCGCCAGCGCTGGTCGGCACACCATAGGTGAGGCTGGCCAATTGGCTGTAGGGCGCGCCCGCGAATGTGTTGGGCGAGAAGATCATGACAAAATTCATGCCCATGTCCTGCCACTGCACTTTGCGAAAACTGGTCACCTGCGCGGTCAATTCGCGGCCCAGAACATTGACCGAGACAGTGTCGTGTAACTTTAACCCAAGTGTTTTGCCAATCTTGTCATCAAACGAGACCTGCGGCTGTCCACTCACATCCGCGCCCCACCATTGGCCCTCGGTGAGTACGGAACCTTTCGGCATGGCGCTGGCAAAAGTGATGCCGCGATCCCCCCGCAAGACCCAGGCATCGGGATTGCTGGCCGGCACCGTTTCGGCATCGCGCCCGTTCAATTTGATGAGGCGCCCGCGCAACAGAGGCACCTGCGTGATCTTGGCATCGATCGCATGGGCCCGCAGGAATTGGTCAAATGCCGGTGCCTGCTGGCTTTGAATATCGAGAAAGAAAAAGGAAGGCGTTTTGCCCGAAGTGCCACGCGACAATTGATGGCGGATATTGCCGTCGATCTGCATGATTGCCACCAGAAGCGACAGCCCCAGCCCCAGGGACAGCACCATGGCGGGGGTCAGCGCGTCCGGGCGATGCAGATTGGCAATGGCCAGACGCCAATGCACCCGGCGAATATGCGGCATTTGGGCCGCGCCCAGCATGATCAGTGCGGCAATGCCACGCAACATCAACGCGCCGCCTATCACCAGCCCCATGAACCAAAGCGCAAGCCGCACATCGTCCGACAAAAGCAGGATGGTGGCCAGCAACCCGGCTGCGGCGAGCAGCGTCAACACCAGATAGAAGGGCCGCGGCCAGCGCCTGCCGCCATGCAACGCGTGTCGAAACAGCGCCGCCACCGGCACATCATGCGCCCGCCCCAGCGGCAGCATGGCAAAAGTCAGGGCGGTGAGCAGCCCATAGGCCAGCCCGATGAAAATCTGGCTGACATGAATATGCGGCTCCAAAGGAAACGGAATGACCTGCGTGAGCACTCCGTTAAGCAAAAATGGCAGGGCCAGCCCGATTACAATGCCAATGACCGTTCCAATCACCGCAACGATCATCACCTGTACCAGCACCAGCGCAAAGGCGGTGCGGCCACTGGCCCCCAGCGATTTGAAGGTCGCCAGCGTGGCCTGCTTGCCCTGCACAAAGGCGCGCACCGCATTGGCAATGCCAATGCCGCCCACCAGCAGCACCGTCAGTCCCACCAGCGTCAGAAACTGCGTGAACCGCGCCAAATTGTCGGTAAATTCGGGAGAGATATTGGTGCGGGTGCGAACCTCCCAACCCTCTTTGGGAAAAGCCGCTTTGATGCGTTGAACCGTTTCATTGAGGCCTTGCGCCGCTGGCGTTCCTGCAGCACTGGGCAATTTCAGCCGATACAGCCAGGTAATCAGCGATCCGGGGCGCACCAGCCCGCTGGCGATCAGCGCTGGTTGCGCCATAATGACGCGCGGGCCAAACCCGATACCCGCCGCGAGCCGGTCAGGTTCATGCACGAGGCCGGCCCGCAACTCGAATTGCGCCTCGCCGATACGCAACGTGTCGCCGGTCTTGAGGTTGAGCCGTGCCATAAGATCCGGGTCAGCCACCAACCCCCAAATGCCATCATGCTGCGCCAGGGCATCCTTTATCGTCTGGGCCGGAGCCATTTCGAGCTGTCCCAGCGTCGGATAAAGCTCATCCACCGCCTTGATCTCGACCAGCGCCGCATTGCCCGCTTGCGAGCGCGCCATCGCCCTGATCATGCCAAGCGAGCTCAACGCGCCTTGTTGCTCCAGAAAATGACGGGCATCGTCCGGCATTTGCCTATGCGCCAGCGCGATTGAAATATCGCCGCCCAGAATGATTCGCCCCTGACTGGCAAGCCCATCGGATATGGCTTGCGATGTCGCACCCACCCCGACAATCGCGGCCACGCCCAGCCCGATGCAACCCAGAAAAATCGCAAATCCCCGCAATCCCCCACGAAAATCGCGGAGTGCGAGGCGAAAAAGCATGAAAAATCGGGCTGGATTGGGGATAATATCGACCTGCATTTATGTCTCGGCGAATATGGGCCTTAATGGAAAATAATCCAATCCATGCGAATAAAAAACTCCAGCGTTGATTAAAACAGACGCAAGGCCTATGTAAGCCTCAGGGGAAATGCGCTTTTGATGGGCTTGACGTGGACACTTTCCACAGGAGCAAGACCGTGCAACCAATTTTTATCAATTCCGGCGTTTTGCGCCGCATTTATCCACTCGATTCCCATGCTTTTCGGGATCATTTGCTGCGTTTGGACAGCGAAGGCCGGCATGACCGATTCGCGGCCGCCGTCTCCGACGCCTATATCGAAGATTATGTGGTTGGCTTCTTTCGCTCCGGCGACATTGCCTACGGCTATTTCGTGGGCGAGGAATTGCGCGGTGCCGGTGAATTACGCCAGTTGGGCGATGGCACCGCCGAGGCCGCCTTCAGTGTAGAGCCGCAATGGCGGCGCACCGGCGTTGGCACGGCACTGATGTCTCGCATTGTGCGCGCCGCCCGCAACCGCAGCGACAAGACCCTGATGATGATGTGCCTGTCGCAAAACCGCGCGATGCAGCAATTGGCGCGGCACTTCTCCGCTGATCTGACTTTTGCCACCGATCAGGTGACAGGGCGGATGGTGGGGCGTTTGGCAACCCCGATTTCGATCTGGAGCGAAGCGTTTGACGATACATTGGGGCTTGTTGGCACCATGCTGCGGCCGCGTGCCGGTATCGCGCCGGTCATCTGACCGGCAGCCTTGCGTTAATTGGAACCGCCAAAGCGTTTCTCGATATAATCTTGCACCAGCACCTTGAACTCATCGGCGATATGGGGCCCGCGTAGCGTCAACGCCTTTTTGCCATCAATGAACACCGGGGCAATCGGCGACTCGCCGGTACCCGGCAAGGAAATGCCGATATCGGCATGCTTGGATTCGCCCGGCCCGTTGACGATGCAACCCATTACCGCGACGTTCAGGGTCTCGACGCCCTTGTATCGGGATTTCCAATTGGGCATTTCATCGCGAAGGTGGTTTTGAATATCGCGTGCGAGTTCCTGAAACACGGTTGAAGTGGTGCGTCCACACCCCGGGCAAGCCGCAACCTGTGGCACGAATGTGCGAAAACCCATGGTCTGCAGCAATTCCTGCGCAACCTTCACCTCAAGCGTCCGGTCACCGCCCGGTTCGGGTGTCAAGGACACACGAATCGTGTCACCAATGCCCTGCTGCAACAAAATACCCATGGCCGCCGACGAAGCGACAATGCCCTTGGAACCCATGCCCGCCTCGGTCAACCCCAGATGCAGGGCATAATCGCAGCGCGATGCCAGCATCTGATATACCGCTATCAGATCCTGCACGGCCGAAACCTTGGCCGAGAGCAAGATCTTGCTGCGCGCCAGACCGAGTTCTTCCGCCCGCGCTGCCGAATACAGCGCCGAGCGCACCATCGCTTCGCGGGTAACCGAGCGTACATCGAGAGGTTGCGCCAATTTGGCGTTTTCATCCATCAGATGCGTCAATAATTCCTGATCCAGCGACCCCCAATTGGCGCCGATCCGCACCGCCTTCTGGTTGGCGATGGCGATCTCGATGATCTGCGCAAACTGCCGGTCCCGCTTGTCTCGAAATCCGACATTGCCCGGGTTGATGCGGTACTTATCCAGCGCCTGGGCACAAGCGGGATGATCCGACAGCAATTTGTGGCCAATATAATGAAAATCGCCAATCAGCGGCACCTGGCATTTGGCTTTGCGCAACTGGTCGCGGATGTGCGGAACGGCGGCGGCGGCTTCATCGCGATCCACCGTGATGCGCACCATTTCCGAACCCGCACGCGCCAGCGCCAAAACCTGCGCCACCGTGCCGGCAATGTCGGCGGTGTCGGTATTGGTCATGGACTGCACCGCAATGGGTGCGCCGCCGCCAACCTGCAAGGCTCCCACCTGCACGCCAACGCTGGAATGGCGGGCCGCAGGGGCCGCGAGCGGTTGGCTTGTCAAGGGAGGGATGGCAACCTGATTCATGAAATTGGCTCCTGAAGGGCTGATCAATTACCGTGTTTTACGCCCCTTTGACAGAAGATTTATAACAATCGCACGCCGGGACGTTGTCAGGCGGCCAATTGAGGCCCCCCCGACCCCAACATTACAGAATGCTGATTGACTTCATTATACTTTTGTATTAATCCATTGTTAACAAATTCCAATGGATCGCGGGGTGCTGGGGCAACCGTTCGGCCGGGTTTGCAGTAGGGGCGTAACGCGTTGAGGTAGCGCATATGGCGTACACGAAGGGTGGCACCCAGCCCAGACACTCGCGTTTGCGAGAGGCGACCACATCCGGCAGGGCCCTCCACCCGCCCGCGCGACACATTACGCGCAATCCCCATCCCAATTCGCGCAATCACGCTTCCTTGATCGGCTCACGCCCTGCACTTGCGGCGGCGCAGGAAGGCGCCAATCACGAGGATTGCCTCGACATGATTGCGATCATCGACGATTCCACGCTGATGCAGGAATGCTTCAGCGAAGCCTTTGCGGGGTCGGATGCAGATTATTGTGTCGTCACCGCCGACCATACCCAATTGCGCGAGATCATTGAAGAATATGAGCCAAATCTGCTGGTGCTGAATATTCAGGGGCTTCACGTTGCCAGTGCGGCCGTTCAGCACGAATTGGAGATCATTCGCGCCAGCAATATCGAAACCTCGATCCTTGTCATATCCGAGCTTGAAGCTGCGGAGGAATGCTGCAAAGCCTTTGAATTGGGATGCGACGGCTATTTCCCGGCAAGCAGTTCAGCCCGCCAACTGGTAGCGGCGGCGCGACTGGTGCTGGCTGGCGGCAAATTCATCCCGGTCAGCATGCTAAAGCCATCTAAACTGCCGTAAAATTCTGGAAATTAAACATGCATCCATTGTCAGGACAGCAATTGCACCCGCATTAGCCAATTTTGTCACATATAAGGGGGAAGCAATGTCATACAGGGGCCACGCATCCGATTTGCATGCCGACACCTCACATCCAAACGCATTGGGTGAGACCAGCTACAAGGGCGACGCCGCAATCGTTGTTATCGATGACCGATTGTTGCATCGCGATTGCTTCACCCGCATGCTTCGCAACCACATGCCCTTTATTCAAATTGAAGCCGTTGCGAACCTCGCCGACATTCGATTGTGCAATATCCGGCTTTTTATCGTGGGTGCCGCACCGGACAAGCAAGCTGGCAGCGATCAAGCCAGTTTTGCTGACTATCTTCGACACGTTGCAGACCTGAAGCGCCAATATCCGGATGTGCCCATCATGGCGCTGCTGGACAATGACGACCCCGCTCGGCTTCGCCAGATCATGGTGCCCGACATAGCCGGCGTGCTCCCCGCCAAAGCCAATATAGAAATCGCCATTGCCTCGATCCAGCTTGCGCTGGCCGGCGGCACGTTTGCACCGTTTGACTGCATGCGCGAAGGCGCGCTGCCAAGGCAAATTCAGGCAGTTGACACGGACGCCGATTTAACACCCGCCATCAATGATCATCGCTTTACCCGCCGCGAGGGCGAAATCATCCAGTTCCTGCAGCAGGGATTGCCCAACAAGCTGATCGCCTATCGACTCAAGATTTCCGAGAGCACCGTCAAAGTGCATTTGCGCAACGTGATGAAGAAACTGAAGGCGCGCAACCGCACGCAAGCTTTGTTCCTCATGCGCCAATCGCGCCATACCCAAGAGCAAAACCTCGCACAAAGCTAGCCGCATCGAACAAAATGAAGCTTTTGGTTGCACCTGCAAGTGGTTTCAGGCCGCACCTTAAATCCGGTTAGGCAGTAAATGCACTTTTGGTAGTGCGCAATTTACCTTGTTTCCAAGTAAAGCACCTTCGTTGCCGGGGCGTCGGTTTTCCTAACTCTTTTTTTCGAATTTCAAGGCTAAATAAGGCTTTAGGGCGTTGCTAAATTACAACGGGCCATCGATTACGGACCCTGACATCTTGACGGTTTGCAATAAACTAAACATGGTTGCAAAATGAATAAACGTCAAAAATTGCGGTTGTCTGCCGGCTTCGCCTTGGCTTTGCCATTTTGCGCGAGTCTGCCCGCTATGGCGGACGATGCCCTGCCAAGCCTGAAAACCCCGCTCAATACGCAATATCTGGCGACCTGCCCCGGCGTTGGCTTTGGCTTTTTTCAGATTCCAGGTTCGCAGACCTGCATGAAAATCAATATGGGGGTGCAGTTCGAAACCAAGCTTGATTTGGTGCAGAACGACATTACCGTTCAGACCCTGCGACTGCCGACCGCCGCTTTCCCGCTCGGTTCGGTTCCAATCATTGAATATCTCAAGCAAAACCTCTCGCAGACCGCCAATCACTATGTGCCGCGCGAGACTTGGCAATTTGGCGTCACCACGGTGACCCCAACCGATTACGGCCCGTTGATCGCCTACGGCAATTTTCGTAATTTCCCGCAGTTGACCCTCGCCAATGATCGCCTGAACCTGAACCCAAGCGATTCCCTGCTGATCGATCAGGCATGGATGAGCTTTGCGGGTTTCACGGCAGGCATGCACCGTTCGTTCTTTGACTTCACCCAACCCGGCTATGGCTATATCGGTGGTTACGCCTCGCTGGTGAACCTCAATATGCTGGCCTATTCCCACGTTTTCGGCAATCTCGTCAGCGCAACGATATCGCTGGAAGACAATGCCAGCCGTGTGCAGCAGGATGGCATTTTGAGCGGTATGGGCGGGCAGACCCAACCCGATATTGTCGGCCAATTGCGTGTCGCGCCTTCATGGGCAACCTTCCAGGTGGCTGGGGCGCTCCACAAGATGACCGACGGCACCGCCAATAGTTGCTGCAACGCGCCCGTGCGCAGCAAGGAAGGCTTCGCTCTCATGTCCGGCCTTGAGCTTCGCACCAAGTGGAGCGATGTTTTTGGTGCCAAAGCGGGCAATTCCTATGGCCGCCTGATGATCACCGGCGCTTTCGCGCAAGGCGCGATGAGCTATCTCGGCATTCCATACTTTGCGACCGATTATGTCTCCGAGCAGGACGGCACGATCCGCCCGTCCAACGGCTATTCAGCCCTGATTTCCTACGAGCATTTGTGGAACCCTTTCGTCAAGACCACGTTGACCGTGTCGACCTACGGCGCACGCACGCACACCCAACCCTCCATGATCACGGCCTTTGCACCGCTTCAGGGCCAATCTTTCCCGGCCGGTCTGTTCAATTTTGATTATCGCGTGCGTGGCTTTGCGGCTCAGCTTGGCAGCGCCTACACGCCGGTTTCGAATTTCGTGATTGGCGCTGAGGGCAATTATACGCTGGATCACGTGAAAGCCAATTACGCCAGCGTCGCCGGTCAGCCGGCAACGGTTGGCATCTGGTCCGGCTCGATTTACGTTCAGCGCAATTTCTAAAATCTCCGCGCCCGCGAGGCCGGCATAATAGTCAGTGGCCGCGACCCATGACGCCATAACTGAGCTGCGATGGCGTCAAGGTAATGATATTGACGCCGCCGGTGTGATAGATGGTCGCGAAATTGACAATGCCATTGCTGGTGAATTGCTGCCTCGTCATCGTCGCCGGGTCATTGCGCGATTGGGTGATCTGAATGCTGGGGCCGTTGACCGGGTTGGCACCAATGACCTGCGCCGCAGGGCCGTTATTGTATTGAATCACCGCCGCTGTATTTTGCTGCACCGGAACATGCACCAAGCCGCCCTGATTGATATCCGAGTAATTCTGCGGGCCGACCTGAATCGTAGAATTGGAATTGCCCCGGCCGTGCTGGTCACCCGCCGCATTATTGCTATACCCATATTGCTGAAGCCCATCCATGTTGCGGCCACCACGCTGGGTGACATGGGCCGTGTTGGACAAATCATTCTGCACGCCAAGGAAAATGTTGAGCGGGCCGCTTTGCTCTATCCGGGCGTCACTGGCCAGGGCCGGAGCACTCAGTCCCAGCGCCATCAATCCGCAGGCGCAGGCAAATGAACGGGCAAGGCCGTGAGAAAAGCCGAAACATTTAGTGATTGTCGCATCCGCAGGCGAACCCGCCCAGGCCGATGATACGCTTCTTGAAAGGTCTGCACACACTTCAGCCTCCTGCGACAAAGGCCATCCCGGCCTGCAGTTAAAAAAGCGCCCTCATTCAAACTCGGGTCTTGCAAACTTGGGTCTTGCGCGACCTATTTCTGCGTCACCACCGAAACATTGCCGATGCCCGTCTGTGACAGGCTGGCATTGTTCTGGTTTTGCATGCCACCCTGCGTCATGAAACCGGCATTGCCAGTGCCCACTTGCGCCATCACGGAATTATTGGTGCCCATCGAACCGCTTTGGTCGACAAAACCGGCATTGCCTATGCCATTCTGGGACGTGTCCGCGCGATTCTTGCGGTGGGTTCCAGCCTGCGTCGTGAAGCTGGAATTGCCGACGCCATATTGATCCGTTGTGCTGCCATTGTTGGCGGCAATCGCGGGCATGGCACACAAGCCTCCGGCCATCAGGGCGAGGATCGGCGCAAGAATCGAAGTCGGAACCAGCATTTTCTTCATGACCTGTCTCCCATATCCGTGCCCGAAAACCATCCCAACCCGCGGTCGCCGCCATGCCCGCGGCCAGGCGCCTGGCGAGTGCGGCGCTGCTGCATCTGGCAGCGCAATAGCGCATTCAACTCGCGCATGTTCATGGTATAGGAACCGCTGCGGTCATTATTGCCAAAGCCATTGCCAATGTTGCAATTTCCATGGCCGTTTCCAGCATTGCTATTGCCGTTATGGTTCCCGCTATTGCCGTTGCCATTGCCATTGCCCTGGTTGAAATTGCCGTTGAAATTCCCGACGTTTCCATTGCCATTGCCGTTGCCGTTACCGATCGGTTGCGCCCGCGTCGGTGCCAGGGCACCATCGGCCCGCAGCACAATCAACAGGCCCAGCAACACCACCGGCCAGTTCAGGGACATATGCAGAGACGATATTTGCAAAGACATGACCGCCTCCTTCGAAGCTTTACCATCAATGGTTGTAGCTGCCGTTGAAATTGCCATTGAAAGCACCCACGTTGGCGTTGCCATTCATGGAACCACTGCCGCTACCAATATTGCCAATGCCGTTGAAATTGCCGTTGGCAAAGCCGACATTGCCGTTGCCATTGTTCGTTCCGCCATTGTTATTGCCGTTCAGCGCGCCAACATTGTTATTGCCACTGGACGAACTGGAATTGCCGTTGCCATTGCCAAAGCCGTAATTGCCGGTGCCGCCATTGTCATAGCCATAATTGCCATTGATGACCGGGCGACCATTGCCATTGCCGTTGCCATTGCCATTACCGGCACCCGAATTGCCGTTGCCATTATAGCTTCCCGATGAACTGCCGACATTGCCATTGCCGTTGCCATTGCCGCAGCCAATGCAAACCACCCGCAGCACCGGAATGCCCGATTGGCTTGAGGAAAGTCCCGCTTGCGCCAGGCGCGAGGACGGATGAACAGGCGGGAGCACGGCTGCGCTCGCCGCCGACGTGCCCACCACGAGGGCAAAGGCACTTGCCGCGAATAAAGTCTGTCTCATAAATCCCTCCTGTAATCTTGTGGCCCAACCCGGATGCGCTTGCCACATGCCCTTCGGCAGATGCAGCCTTCAGTGGTTCGAATTCCCGTTCATGTTGCCGCTGCTCGCGCCAACGTTGAAATTGCCGTTGAAATTGCCTGAATACGAACCCGAATTGAAACTGCCGTTTGAATTGCCGTTATTGAAGCCGATGTTGCCATTGCCATTGAAATTGCCGCTGGTGCCATCGGCGTTGGAATGACCGTTGAAATTGCCGCTGAAGCTGCCGGCATTGCCATTGCCGTTGAACTTGCCGCCATTTTCATTGCCATTGAAGGCACCGATGTTCTGGTTGCCGCTGGTGCGCGAGTGATTGCCAAGGCCATTGAACGCCCCGATATTACCCAAGCCGCCATTGAACGAGCCAATATTGCCATGACCATGGTTGAAGGCCCCGATATTGCCCCAGGTGATCGCACGATGATGATGGCGCACATATTCCAGGGCCTCCGCCCGCAAGGCGGCCACGTCGGGGATTTGCACGTTGGGAATTTGCGCGTTGGGAATTTGAATGCCAGGCGGGTCGTCCCCATCCATGGATTGGGCAAAAGCCGCGCCGGTCTGCACCAGCGAGCTCACCCCGCAAAAGCAAAGTCCGGCAAGTATCGATCTATGGAACATCGCCCGCTCCCGAAATTGAATTGAAATTCCGATACAAAGTGCATTCAAGTGATATTTCAGGCACTCGACCATCACTTGGAACACCAATTGCAGCAGACCAAGGCCTTGATTACTCAACACGGCCAATGATCTGCTGCGGGTTACTTGCAATCATATCAATGATTCATGTTGCCGTTGTAGTTGCCGTTGAATGCACCCCAGTTGGCGTTGCCGTTCAGGTTGCCGTTGCCGGTTCCAAGGTTGCCGTTGCCATTGACGTTGCCGCTCGCAAAGCCAAAGTTGTTGTTGCCGTTGCCATTGCCACTGATGAAGCCCGTATTGCCATTGCCATTGCCGTTGCCATTGACGTGGCCGGTATTGCCGTTGCCGTTGACGTTGCCGTTGCCAATGCCCCAGTTGTTGTTGCCATTCATATTGCCGCTCAATGCGCCATCATTGGCGTTACCATTGCCATTGCCGTTGCCAATGCCAACGTTGCCATTGCCGTTGCCATTGCCGCAACCAGTGCAGCCGAACGCACTGGCGGTGCTGCCGGATGCCGCAAACAGGGTCAATGCTGCAACAGCGGCGGATGCGAGGAGAAATTTTTTCATGCGAATACTCCCGAAATTGAAAAGTCTGACGGCTTGAGCTTCGCAATCACGCCGGTTGCGAAATCGGATATCAATGCCAGACCCGAGGATGTAAGACGTGACCCAGTCAACCTGACCGAGATCGGGCCTGGACATAAGTTGCCTAAAAGGGTGAAGCGGGACCAGCACGGGGGTAGAAAACGGGAAAAACTAATCGAAAGTTATAACACTTTTGTAAAAATATAATCCAAAAGAACGAGTTTTGGGCCGACGACCTGCCGATGACCCGCTCAAGCAGGGCGAAATAGACCGATCGAGGTAAGACCACCAACGGCAGTTTCAGCGCCATTCGCCCGTTTTATCGATTCCTACCTATTTTGAGGTATTTGACGCCGGATATTGGCGATTTATCGCCAAAATCCCTTTGACGTCAGCTAGACCACTCGCTTTTTGAGGTGCTGCAACGATAAACGGCCGCTCTGCTTCAGCCGATCCAGCACGATGGATGATTTGACATGCGCCACCGAAGGGTGCGGCAAAAACACGTCATTGAGGATTTGCGCAAGCGCTTTGAGATTGGGCACCGACATTTTGACGATGTAATCGGCTTCCCCGCTCATTGCATAGCATTCCTGCACTTCGTCCAACCGCTCAATCAGGTCACGGAAATGGCGGGCATTGTCCGGCGAATGCGTCGCCAGCGTGATATTGACGAACACCAGCACATCCAGCCCCACCGCCTCGGGCGACAACACAGCATCGTACCGGCTGATAACCCCCGCTTCTTCCAGCGCCGCCCGCCGGCGCGAGCATTGCGAGGCCGAAAGCCCAATCTGCTCAGCCAGTTCATTATTGGTGCGTCGGCCATCCTGCTGAAGCGCTTCCAATAGCTTCACGTCAAATCCGTCCATGCACATCTCCCGCATAAAATAACATAATTTTGAATGTATCATGCACTATTGGACAAAATAAGCCTGATTATGCACGAATTTTGCATCAAAATGGCGATATCATACCAATCTCCTTCATTGTCAGCGAGATCGTGTCATGGGCCCTTTTCCGCATAATGCACCGCCAGCCAAGATTTCGGCAGAGAACCCGGCCGGCACCGACGGTTTTGAATTTGTCGAATTCGCGCACAAGGACCCCAAACAGCTCGAAACCATGTTCCAGAACATGGGCTACACGCGGGTGGCCCGCCACAAGACCAAGGCCATCGAACTCTACCGGCAGGGTGGCATCAATTACATTCTCAACCGCGAGCCCGACACCCATGCCGCGCGCTTTGTCGACATGCACGGGCCTTGCGCGCCGGCGATGGCCTGGCGGGTTGTGGATGCCCAACATGCGCTGGCCCACGCACTGGCCCTGGGTGCCACAGAATACAAGGGCCGCGACAAAACACTCGACGTGCCCGCCCTGATCGGAATTGGCGGCTCGCTGCTTTATCTCATTGATACTTTTGGGGCCAAAGGTTCGCCCTATTCCACCGAATTTGACTGGCTGGGCGCGGTCGATCCGTTGCCCGTCGGCTTTGGCTTCCATTATATCGACCACCTCACCCATAATGTGATGCGCGGGCAGATGAACACCTGGTACAAATTCTATGCTGATATTTTCAATTTCCGCGAGATCCGGTTCTTTGATATTGCCGGTCGCCACACCGGCCTCACCAGCCGCGCCCTGACCTCGCCTTGCGGTCGCATCCGCATCCCGATCAACGAAAGCGCCGACGACAAAAGCCAGATCGAGGAATATCTGCAGCAATATAAGGGCGAGGGCATCCAGCACATCGCCGTTGCCACCGATGATATTTACACCTCGACCGATTTGCTGGCGGCAAACGGCGTCGAATTCATGCCCGGACCGCCCGATCTTTATTACCAGCAATCTTTCGCCCGCGTGCATGGCCACACCGAGTCGCTGGAGCGCATGAAAAAGCACGGCATTCTCATTGATGGCGAAGGCGTCGTCGATGGCGGCATCACCCGCATCCTGTTGCAGGTATTCTCCAAGACCATGATTGGGCCCATCTTCTTCGAATTCATCCAGCGCAAGGGCGATGACGGCTTTGGCGAAGGCAATTTCAAGGCGCTTTTTGAGTCGATCGAGCAAGACCAGATTGTGCGGGGCGTATTACACGCCTAAGGCACGCCGCGCGGCCCTGCCTCAGGCTTCCGGCGCGCGCAAAGGCACGAAGACGCGGACGCGCAGTCCCGATCTATGGATCTCGTCGGTAAAGCCCAGCGTAATCTCGCCCTCCAATCGCTCGACGCAGGCTTTTACGATGGCAAGGCCAAGCCCGGCACCCTCGCTGTCCTGTCCGAGACTGCGATAAAACGGATCAAAAATCAGGCTGCGTTCCGCCTCCGTTATGCCTGGTCCGGTGTCCTGGATTTGCAGAACCGCCCGGCCCGCTTGCGTCCAGACGCTCAAATCGACGCGGCCACCTGCATCCGTATAGGAAATGGCATTGACCACCAAATTCTTGACCAAGGTCGTCAGATCAATCGGGTGCAGCCACAATTGCGCGTCCGTATCGCCCTCCACGCCAATATCAATGCCTTTGGCATCGACCAGCGGCATCACATCCTCCAGCACCTGCCGGTAAACCTGCTGCACCGAAACCATCGCGCGCGGGCTTCCTTCCACCGATTGAACTCGCGCCAGCGTCAGCATCTGATCGAGCAGATTGCGCCCGCGCAATATGCCACGCCGCAAGGTTGCGAGGCGCTCGCGTGCCGCCCCGGACATTTCCGCTTGCGCCAGATGCTCCGCCTGCAGGGAAAGCGCCGTCAGCGGCGAGCGCAATTCATGCGCGGCATCCGCCACAAACCGGCGCTGACCCGCCATGGCCTGCTCGATGCGCACCAGCAACCGATTGATTGCGACCGCGAAAGGCCGGATTTCGACCAGAAACCGGTCAACCTCGATCGGATGCAATTCCTGCACGCTGCGTTGGTCGATTTGCTTTGCCAGCGCCAGCACGGGTCGAAACATGCGATCCACCAGATCGGCCAATACGAGGAGCAGGATAGGAAACAATATGGCGAATGGAATGATCGTGCGCCACGCACTGTCGCGCGCCATTTCATCGCGAACCCGGGTGGCCTGCGCGACCGCAAATCTCTGGCCCGTGGTGCCCGTCGCAACCAGCACACGATACAATTCCCCATCCACTGGCACGGTCTGCAATCCCGCCGGCAGATTTTTGGGCAAATTGAGCCGGACAGCACTCGCCACATCGCCGCCGTCCTTGTTCAAATACTGAAGAATGACACGCGCATCTTCATCGCTACTGATCGCACGGCCGGCATCTTTGGAGCCGGAAATGGTTACCGGTTGAACATTGAACAGCGAGGCGATCTGGCGCAGCGTATCGTCTTGAAACTCATGGGCCTCATCAGCTGCCACAAAAAACGAGAACGCCCCGGCAAGAATGGCCACGATCAAAATCGCCAGCGCCAGAGTAACCGACAGCTTGAATTGAATCGACTCATTTAGACGTTTTTTGAAACCATCCATCCAACGCCCCTGACATTCTTGATGGTCGCACTGCCGAGCTTGCGCCGCAATGCGTGAATGAGATATTCGACCGCATTGCTTTCCACCTCGTCGCCCCAGCCATATATTCGGTCTTCAAGGTCGCTTCGAGAAAGGATCGCCCCCGGCCGTATCAGCAAAGCCTGAAGCAAGGCAAATTCGCGGTTGGAAAGCGTCACGGGCATTCCATCGCCAAGGCTGGCCTCGCGGGTGGCGGGGTCCAGCACCAAATTGCCATTGCCCAGCATCGGTTTGGCGCTGCCCCCCTTGCGCCTTAGAACCGCGCGCATTCGCGCCAATAATTCAGCCATTTCAAAGGGCTTGACCACATAATCATCGGCCCCGGCATCGAGGCCACGCAAGCGATCATCGAGCCCGTCGCGCGCGGTCAGGATCAGCACCGGCATGTCATGGCCGCCAGCCCGCACGCCATCCAGTACGGCAAACCCATCCTTGCCGGGAAGATGCAGATCCAGAAGCATCAAATCATAGGTCTGGCACGCAACTGCCGTCAGCGCGGCATGTCCATCCTTCACCCAGTCCGTGGCATAGGAGGCGTCTTTCAACGCCGCCTGCACCGTCTGTGCGATCATCGTGTCATCTTCAACCAGCAATACCCGCATAATGTCTGCGCCAAACAAAGCCTATCAATGCACGATTTTGGCGGGCCGCTGCCGGAAGATCAACAGACAGCCTATAATGAACAGCAATAGCACAGCTGAAGCCGAGTAACGGCTGAGGGCGAGGCCGCCATCGTGCAGCGGCTTGTCGAGAAAATCTCCCACTGCCGCGCCTAGTGGCCGCGTCAGGATGAAAGCCGCCCAGAACAGGGTGGTTCGCGAAATATTCGTCCAGAAATAAGCAGCCAGCACCACGCCCAGCAAGACGGCAAACACGATGGCGGCACCCGAAAATCCAAACCCCGCCGTACTCGCCATCCAATCCCCCAACGCGGTGCCCAGCGTCTGTGAAAACATGATGGTCACCCAATAGAAAACTTCGGATTTGGCCGAACGCACCGTGTCGACGGCAACCGATCCAAGGGTTCGATACCAGACGAACAGCGAAGTGATCAGCAAGGCAAACAACAGGCTGGTGCCCCCGGCATAGCCAATCCCCAAGGATCGATCCGCGTAATCGGCCATGGTCGTTCCGACCGTGGTGCTGGCAACGATGGCCAGCCAGTAGGGCACCGGGTGAAAGGTCCGGGATCGGATCTGCGCAACAACCGCAGCGAGAAAAAACACCAGGAAAATGCCGGTGCCAATCAAATATCCAAATTTCATGGACATGGTGACCATGTCACCGCCCGTTTCGCCAAGCGTTGTGGCGGCAATCTTGATAATCCAGAACAGCAAAGTCACTTCAGGGACTTTGCTCAAGGTTCGTTTGCTGGAAGTCATCTCATCAAATCCTGTTGTCAGGTAAGGTTCAAATCGGGGGCTTGGCGGTCGATATATCGGAACCAAGGCTTCGCAGGCCCCGATCCAGTTCGCTGGGACTGCCGTCCCTGATTTTCGGGGAGGTTAGATCGCAATCGTGGCAATAGCTGCACTATTTGTATCTTTTCGGACTTTTTTGAAGGGGGAAATCATCGTGCGCTGCCAGCCGCCAATTTGCGAGTGGGGTTCATCTGCGCCCATGCCACCAAAATCGTAATGGAAGTGATGAACAGCAGGCTGGTCCACATGGTACCCATGCCGAGACCGCCTGCGGCCTTGTCCTGCGTCAACCAATCACCCAAGGCAGCGCCAAACGGGCGTGTCAGAATATATCCGATCCAGAACGTCAGCACCGCATTGCCACCCATCCGCCAAGCAGCATAGCTCAGGGCGAGCAGGCTGCCAAAAGCCATCACGCCGCGCATGAAGCCCAGACCCAGCGCCTCGGTTGCCAGATCACCGGACGCGGTACCCAGCGCAAAGGCACAGAGGATAGCGGCCCAGTAGAATTGCTCCCGGCGCGGCGTGAAAATCTCATGGATCGACAGGCTCCGCTCCGCCGCGTACCAGACGATAAAGACCAAACCGAGCAGCGTCGCAAACACCGCCGTGCTGACATATAGGCTGATGCCCAGGCTGTCGGTGAGAAAATCGGTAATCTGGGTGCCAACGATGCTCATGAGCAACACGTTGAGCCAATAGGCCCAGGGCACGTAACGGCGCAGCCGCATTTGCAGCACCATAGCAGCACCCAACAGCGCCAGCATCAACAAACGAGTTGTCATCTGCCCAAGTCCAGCCCCAACCGCCAGATAATCAGCCGCCGTTTCACCCACCGTCGTCGACATGATCTTCAAAATCCAGAAAGCCAAAGTCACCTCTGGCACCTTGTTCAGCCAACCGGAGCCAGCGGGCGCAAGCGCAGTGTTCATGATTTTCTCCTGTCAATGAAGCAAAGGGTCGGGCGGGAAATTACGAAGCGCAATCTGGCGGTTGAGACTTAGCCCATCCATAGGCGACATTATCTGTTGGCCAAACCAGACTTGCCTGCGCGCCCTTGCTGATGAAACCGGAGTTTTGTAGCCTGCCTTCATGACAGGCAATAGTTGGCAAATTCGCGAAGATGATCTCTCCGGCGCGGCAACGCGTGAATTGGTGCGACTGCACCTTGCCGGCATGCATGCCAATTCACCGGCTGAAAGCGTGTTCGCGCTTGATTTTTCAGGGCTTACGGCACCCGATGTCACGCTTTGGACGGTTTGGCGCAATCAAACGATTGCGGCCATGGGCGCGCTCAAAACCCTTGACCCGTACACCGGCGAATTGAAATCCATGCGCACGCATCCGGATTTTCTGCGCCAAGGCGCCGCCGCACTGATGCTGAAACACATTCTGGATGTCGCGCGCGCCCGGGGCATGACCGTGATTTATCTGGAAACCGGCAGGGGCCCGTCTTTCGAGCCAGCGCTGGCACTCTATCGCTACCGGGGCTTCAAAGAATCCGCCGCCTTTGGCAATTACCAGCCAAACGCTTTCAGCCAGTTTCTGAAACTCGACCTCTGAACCTTCCCATTATCCACGCTCCCGCCGCAAACACATTGAAAAAGTAAAGCGGTCCGCCGGATGGATCGTGACCGATATTTCGAAAGCCTCGCCGGCCTGATCGAGATAACGTCGAATGATCCGCAATGCCGGAGCACCGGCTTTTGCATTCAACGCCCGCGCCAGTTTTGCACTCAAGGCCAGCGCCTGCACGTCCTGACGGATTTCCGCAATCCGGCGACCGTATCGGGCCTCGATCAGGTCATTGATCAAAACCTCGGGATATTCGCCAATCACATCCCGCAATTGCGCGTAAGCCGGGTCGATGTAAACATCTGTCCAACCTATGGGCGGCGCATCCGCATCCCCGTTCAGGCGCAAGCTCGAAATTCGCAAAAACGCCCGCCCTGCGGCGCAGCCCAATTGCCGCGCCAGCCCCCGGTCCACCACCACATCGCCGATGTTTTGAACGACACGCCGATGCGCCGCGCCAAATTGCACCAGATCCTCTACGGAAGCGAGGGATTGCCGATAGCCTCGGGTCGACGAAGAATTCTCGACTCGCGTGCCAGCCCGCTTCTTGCGCGACACGAGGCCAAGCCCCTGTAATTCCTGGATTGCCGCACGCACGGTATGGCGGCTCGCCTCATATTGCGTGCAAAGATCAAGTTCCCGTGGCAACCGCGAGCCCACCGGAAATCGGCCGGATGCAATGCCTTCGGCCAGATCGCGGGCCACCCTTGCATAAAATGTCTCGCTCATGAACGCCCCGGGTTCCCAATAGATCAAAGCCGCATGATAGCAGACCATTGACAATATGTCCGGACATAAATATCAAATTTCGACCGGACGCACCCGTTCCGGCCCCTCCGGAGATCCGTCCATGCGCCCCACCCCGCCAACTGCGACCACCGTTTTCGACTCGATTCTGTTTCGCGACGCTTTTGGCACGGCGCAAATGCGCGAAGTATTTTCGGACTACGCCCTGATCTGCCGTTACGCCGAAGTAGAAATCGCCTTGGCCAAAGCCGAGGCCCGTTGCGGCGTCATTCCAGCCGAAGCGGCCGAAGAAATCGCCAGATGCACCGATGTCGCCAGTCTGGATTTCGATCTTCTGCGGCAGGAGACCGATATTGTCGGCTATCCGATCCTGCCGCTGGTGCACCAGATAGCCAAACAATGCGGCGACGCCGGCCGCTATGTCCATTGGGGCGCAACCACGCAAGACATCATGGACACGGCCGTCATCCTGCAAGTGCGCGCCGGCTTGAAGATTGTGGAAGACGACATTGCCGCGTTGCGCGTCATTCTCGCCGAATTGTCGAAGCGCCATCGCGACACGCCCATGGCTGGACGAACCCACCTCCAGCAGGCCCTGCCGATCACCTTCGGTTACAAAGTGGCGATCTGGCTTGCCATGTTTGATCGCCACGCCGAAAGATTGGAGCAGCTGATGCCGCGCGTCCTTGTCGGCGAGTTTGCGGGCGCTGCGGGCACGCTCGCCTCATTGGGCGACAAGGGATTTGCGGTGCAAAAGGCGCTCTGCGAGGAACTGGCTTTGGCCGTGCCGGTCTCAACCTGGCACGTCGCCCGTGACGGCCTGGCCGAAGTCCTCAATTTCTTCGCGCTCGTCACCGGCTCGCTGGGCAAGATCGCGCTCGACACCATGATTATGGCCTCAACCGAATTTGGCGAGGTCTACGAGCCTTTCGTCAAGGGACGCGGCGCCTCCTCGACCATGCCGCAAAAGCGCAACCCCATTTCCTCCGAACTGATGCTTGCCGCTTCCAAGGGCGTTCGCCAGCACGCGGGTCTGATGCTCGATGCCATGGTGCAGGATTTTGAACGCGCGACCGGGCCCTGGCACGCGGAATGGATGGCGATTCCCGAAAGTTTCGTGCTCACCGCCGGTGCCCTCCGTCAGGCGCGCTTCGCGCTGGGCGGCCTCATTGTCGATGAAGCCCAGATGGCCCGCAATCTTGAGATCAGCCGCGGCCTTATTGTCGCTGAAGCCGTCATGATGGGGCTTGCACCCCAGGTGGGCCGCCAGCAGGCGCATGATATAGTCTATGATGCCTGTCGCATCGCCAATGAGCAACATTTGACCTTGGCTGACGCCTTGTCGCGCGACCCGCGCGTATCAGAGCGCCTTGACCGAGCCACCATCGACCGATTGACCGCGCCGGAGAATTATCTCGGGCTCGCACCGCAAATGGTCGACCGCGTGCTGGATTCAATGCCGCGGCAGAGTTGGGCGGCACCATCGTCCAAGCCTTCCGCAATTGATGCAGCGCCTACAGATTCTCAGGCGTAAAAATCTCGAATGGCAAGGTGATCGATTGCGGGGTTGAATCCGCGCTGCGGGTGATGGCGAGAGTCATGGCCTGGATGGTTTCCTGCGCCAGCCGCGCGATCGGGTGGGAGATCATGAAATTCATTGTGCCATCCAGCAAGGCACCTTGCGTAACTTCCGTATTGTCATAGCCAACCACCACCACATTCTGCCGCCGGTCGGATTCACGAAACGCCTGAATGACCCCCGATATCCCGCCACCGCACACGAACAGGCCCGCCAGATCCTTGTGCCGTATCAGCATGGTTTCGGTGATCTCGCGAGCAATATTGGCGCTTTCAAAGGTCGACTGCGGCTCCAGAATGACAATTCCGCTGGCATGCTCGCGCATATAGGAGCGAAAGCCGCTTTCATTGGTTTCCTGACATCGAAAGCGGTGATTGCCAACCAAAATCCCTATTTTGGCGTTTTCATTGCGGCACAGGTTGTGGCAAGCCCAGGCAGCGGTGCGCCCGACTTTCCACGCATCCAGCCCCACATAACCGACGCCGCAGCGCGCGGTGAGCGGTGAAATCAGCCCAAAAAATTTCTTGCCTGCCTCGGCCAGCCGTTCAATCGTGGCGGATATCAGCGGATGCTCGGGTGCCACTACGCCCAGCACATCCGCTTTTTGCGCCAAACGTATGAGACCGTCTGAAACATTTTGAGGTGATAGCTCATCAAGATAGTCAATTTGTATCACCACCTCATGATCGCGATGCGATTTGGCGGCGGCCTCAAACGCGACACCCAGTGATTTGTAAAACGCCCGGTTTCGCTGCAAGAGCAGAATGCCTATGCGCACTTTCGGCCGCGCTGACTTGACGCTTTCACGTATCGAACCAAGCCCATAAAATCCCACGATTTCAGCAGCTTGAAGCACAGACATCAGGGTCTCATCGCGCACTTTTTCCGGTTCGTGCAAGGCCCGGTTCACTGTAGAAACAGACAGGCCGCTCGCTTTCGCAACATCCAGAATCGTCGCCCTCGCCATGACTTACTCCACATCAAATTAGCGCAAGGCTCGCGCGCCAAGATTGAGATTATTTGCCATAAAATGAGCGTCACAATCTCATTCATATTGCATTGATTCATGGCAAACGCCACCCTGAATTCATAAAACAGCGCAAAAAACGTGACGCGATCGACGCCCGCCTCCACAATCCCATCGCGCCAAGGACCCACCCATGACCAAAAAACGCCCCACCATCGCCGACGTTCGCGCCAATAAAGGCAAGGTTCAATATACGATGATGCGGACTGAAAGCTGGGAGGAATTGGCCGCAGCCGAAGCCGCCGGCATCGATATGGTCTCGGTTCCGCCGGAAATGCTGGCGCTGCCCCGGTTTCGCGACGTTGCCCCATCGCTTTTTGCGATTCCCGGCCGGCCGCTCTATGACAATGACGGGCCAACCGACGGCTTCCTGCGCTGGGGTTTCGAAATGATGCGCCTGGGCGCGGATGCGGTCTATTGCGCGGCCTCGGTCGCCACGGTGGCACGCATGGCGCAAGAAGGCATTCCGGTTATCGGCCACGTCGGTCTCATTCCGCATACCTGCACCTGGACCGGCGGCTTCAAAGCGGTTGGCAAGACCGCCGACAGCGCCATGAAAGTTTGGGAATTATGCCAGCGCTACGAGGAGGCCGGCGCCTTTGGCGTCGAAATCGAAGTAGTGCCGCCCGAAGTGACCGCGGAAATCGCCAAGCGGACCTCGCTTTTTCTGGTCTCGATGGGCGGCGGTAAAGGTGGCGATTGCCAATATCTGTTTGCCTGCGACGTATTGGGCTACAATAGCGGCCACGTGCCGCGCCATTCCAAGAAATACGCGGATCTGGCCACCGAATTCGCGCGCATCCAGAATATCCGCATCGACGCCTTCAAGAGCTTTGTCAGCGAAGTGCAATCAGGCGCATGGCCAACCGCCGAATACATCGTTGCCGCCCCAAAAGCCGAAATGGAAGCCTTTGCGAAAAAGCTCCCCGGCCTCAAACCCGATGGCAACGCCTGACCGGCCCGCACGCGCATTTGCGTCCGATCATGCCCCGCAAACCATTTGGCGGCCAATCCGGACTTAGCCCAAGGTTTCTACCAGCAGGGATCGGAATTTTTGAACTTCTTCCAGATCCTTGGCAGTTCCTGACGCTCGCGCTTATCGAAGCCCTTCAAATCGCGGCGGATTTTCTGGATGCAGGTCGCAACTTCCGGCGACGCCTCTTGAGAAAGCGCTTTCAGAAAATGCAAGGCAAAACGGCTGTCATTATATTTTCCAAGCGCCTTCTGCAGCGCTTCAAGGGCTTTGACATAGCGCGAGACCTTCAGGTCGCAATCCGCGACCCTGGCAAAAAAATCGGTTGCGGTTCGCATTTCTTTGGCTTGCAGCCGCAGCGCATGAAGCCGTTTTCTGGACAGTTTTGAAAAGCCACGCCCCGCTTTAAGCATGTCGTGATGCAATCGCCCCAATATCACGCTTGCCTGCGCCGCCGCGGGCATGGGCGCTTCCAACCCACCCTCGCCGCAAGCATGGGCCATGGCATCGCATTGCAGGATTTGTTCCTGCGCTTTCAGCACAAACTGTGTGAGCGCATCATTTCGGATGGCCAGGCGCACATTCTCGCAAGCGCGGGCGTGATGTCGATCCACGATCACACCCACAGCCGCCAACCCCTGCGGATCGATATCGGGCACTGTGTGAAAATGGGCCATTGCCTTCAAAAACACGTCAAGGTTCCGGACCATGCCAATCACCTTGCCAAAGTCCTTGGCGTTGTTTTGAACTTTGCCAAAATCGGGATGCGGACAAGCGTCATTGTAAAGCCCGGTCAAATCCCGAAATTTGCGCAAGGCAACGCGCGATTGATGGATCGCCTCAGGATCCCGCCCGCGCAGCAGCGCCGCCCAGTTGCGGGTGAAATTATCCAATGCATTGGCACCCGATCTTGCAATCGCTGGCCCAAAGGACAGGCCGGACAAGGAGGCAAGCGGTCGCGCCATTTGCCGTTTGGGCCCGCGCGGCAAGGCAAGCCCGAAACCCCTGTCCGCTTTCGTCGTAAAATTCAGCGCCAGCGCCAGTTCGCCTGCGATAAACCGCGCAAAATCGAGCAGTGACCGCTCGTCGCCGCTTTTTAATTCCAGTTCCAGTTCGGTGAATGGCCGGCTTTCGGCTTCCCGGTTGACCTGCCCTTCATCCATCGCAATCTCGATGGTGGCACCTAGATGTTCAATGAGCAGCTGTTGCCGCCGGACATCGACGGTAAACTGCGGAACAAGCGCTTCGCCATCCACCAGAGCGGCAAGCCAGTCGCCCGTGTCCCCGTCAAATTGTTCCGCAACCGACCGCTTCGCCTGATCCTGAACCTCGATTTGCGTGCGGGTAAACAAGGAGGCGGTTTTCTCGCCCGCCGCCTTGATGCACCAGAGCTTTTTGCCGGATTCGCCAGTTCGCATCCGCAGGCTGACCCCGGCATGGTTAAGCGCAAACCCCGCCGTGTCGAAATAAGTGGAATGCAGGGTTCTCACACGCACAGCTGTAGCTTTCGACCCCAGCAACACGACAAGTTTAGGGAAAATCGCCGGATCGCAAGTGAATTTGACCTCCACTTCACGCTTCGTGCTGTCCAAATTTGGGATCGGGTGCGCTTCATCCAAGATTTCAATTCCCGTCGGATCACCTCAGGTTTTACCTGAAACCATGTGCCAACAGAAATGTGCGCCGCGTCAACACAATTCCGTGCATCACCATCGCACGGAATGGCAAAATCAGCCCGGTGAAAGCCAGATGCAGATTTGGGCTTGCGCGGGGATCCAGCGGCCTAGATTTTTCGAACTGCGCCCTTTGAAGCGCTGGTTGTCATCGCCGCATAGGCCCGCAGCGCGCCGGAAACCGCGCGTTTGCGCTGCACCGCAGGTTGCCAGCCGGCAGCATCCTGCTGCTCGCGTCGGGTTTTTAGCTCGGCCGCGTCCACGGCAAGATGGATTTTTCTGTTGGGGACATCGAACTCGATGACATCGCCATCGCGAACCAGTCCGATCGTGCCACCTTCAGCAGCTTCGGGGGAAATATGCCCGATCGAGAGGCCGGAAGACCCGCCCGAAAAACGGCCGTCAGTGATCAGGGCGCAGGCTTTCCCCAGACCTTTCGATTTCAAATAACTGGTCGGATAGAGCATTTCCTGCATGCCCGGCCCGCCACGCGGGCCCTCGTAACGAATGACCACAACATCGCCCGGGCGCACTTTGCCGCTTAAGATTCCGGCAACCGCTGCATCCTGGCTTTCAAACACGCAAGCCTTGCCGGTGAAACGCAGAAGCGAGTCATCGACGCCCGCCGTTTTGACAATGCACCCTTCCTCGGCAAGGTTGCCGAAAAGCACCGCCAGGCCGCCATCTTCTGAAAAAGAATGGGCCTTGTTGCGGATGACACCGGCGTCGCGATCCAGATCCAGCGTCTCAAAACGGCGTTGCTGGCTGAACGCCACTTGCGTGGGAACCCCGCCCGGCGCGGCCCGATAGAAGGTATGGGCGGTTTCGCTGTCGGTGCGGCTGACATCCCAGCGCGCCAAAGCCTCTGCCATTGTCGGCGAATGAACGGTCGGCAAATTCGTATGGATGAGGCCCGCGCGATCCAACTCGCCCAGAATGGCCATGATTCCGCCCGCCCGATGCACATCTTCCATATGCACGTCCGATTTGGAAGGCGCGACTTTGCACAAGCACGGCACCCGGCGCGACAGCCGGTCGATATCGTTCATCGTGAACGGCACTTCGGCCTCATGCGCCGCAGCCAGAAGGTGCAATACCGTATTTGTCGAGCCGCCCATGGCAATATCGAGCGTCATGGCATTCTCAAAAGCAGAAAAACTGGCAATGGTGCGGGGCAAGGCGCTGACATCATCCTGCTCATAATAACGGCGCGCCAGTTCAACGATCAGATGGCCCGCCTCGACAAACAGCCGTCGCCGATCGGCATGGGTTGCCAGCATCGAGCCATTGCCGGGCAAAGACAACCCGAGCGCCTCGGTCAGGCAGTTCATCGAATTGGCCGTGAACATACCCGAGCAGGAGCCGCATGTGGGGCAAGCCGACCGCTCAATGGTATTGACTTCCTCATCGGACATTTTGTCATCGGCGGCGGCGACCATGGCATCCACGAGATCCAGCGCCTGCACTTTGCCGCGCAGCAAAACCTTGCCCGCTTCCATCGGGCCGCCGGAAACAAACACGGTCGGGATATTCAGCCGCAGCGAGGCCATCAGCATGCCGGGGGTGATCTTGTCACAATTGGAGATGCAAACCATCGCATCCGCGCAATGCGCATTGACCATATATTCGACGCTGTCGGCAATCAGTTCGCGCGAAGGCAGCGAGTAGAGCATGCCATCATGCCCCATCGCAATTCCATCATCGACAGCGATGGTGTTGAACTCTTTGGCAACGCCGCCCGCCTGCTCGATCTCGCGTGCCACCAATTGGCCCAGATCCTTCAAATGCACATGCCCAGGCACAAACTGCGTGAAGGAATTGACCACCGCGATGATCGGCTTTCCGAAATCGGCATCCTTCATCCCCGTCGCCCGCCAAAGCCCCCGGGCACCAGCCATATTGCGACCATGGGTCGTTGTGCGGGAACGATATGCGGGCATGGGTGGTGACCTTTCCTTGGAATTGCCTATGGCTTTTGTTCAATGGGCGTTCAGCGTAAATGAGAAACGAACCCCGGGGAACATGGTTATTACGAAAACCGGGGCGGCGTCACTACATTTGATGGCTCCAGCCGACCCTTTGCCACAGGGCGCAGCGGGTTACAACAAGCCCGCCCATACGCCGCCGCGATTCGAGGAAATGATTTTGCCTTTCAGATCGGGCAGCGGGTTAGACGTCCATGCCTTGCGCACCGCCCCATCCTTCAGCCATGCGGGTTTTCACCGCGCGCAATCATCATGTGGTGTGCCTGATGATGCATGCCCAGCGTCAGGACCCCAATGAAGCCCAACCCGCGCAATTTGGCTTGATCGCCAACCGGCACGTGAACGGTCAATTTGGCACCGTCATCGGTTTTGGCCGCTTCATATTTCCAGCCACCAACGCCGATCATCGTGGCCGCATGGGCCAAGACCATGCGCTGGATGGAATCGCGCACCGGGCCAGCGCCGGTCACAACAAAGCGCATGCCATCCGCAATCGGTTCATTCTTGACCTGCGCGTCAAGGGTTACAAAGTTCATGTCGATCAGATGCTGGCGCAGCGCATCCATATTGACCTTCGACCAATCGGTTTTGGGATCGGCGGCGAGCATGTCGACAATTTCCTGAATCGTCGCAAAGGCGCCTTGGCCAGGTTGGGTAGGCATCGCCATCCCGGTGTGCGACGTTCCCATATTCATCATTTGGCCATGCATCTCCATGGTATGAGCACCCTTCATGTCGGTAGGGTGCGGCGTTGCTGTCTGGGCCAGTGCCACGCCAGGCAGCAGGGCGGCGATAATGGTGAGGGTGCGGATCATGACAAACTCCTTGTTGCGACGTGCGTGATTTGAAATCTGCTTGCCATAAGTCCCTAAATTTGCGCATGATAGCTATCATGTCGCTGGCATTAAATTGGCTCCTGGAGGGAATGGCTGGGCAGGAATGGCGCTTCTTGGCCGGCCAGACCGTATTCCATCTTGGAAACCCCGTGCGCCACGTTCATTTCGTGCGGCACGGAATCATCCATTTGTTACGCTATCAAAGCGATGGCACGGCTCTGGTCTTGCAGCGCGCGGCACAAGGGGCCATGCTCGCCGAAGCTTCCCTCTATTCAGATGTTTATCATTGCGACGCTTGCGCGCAGGAAGCAGCGGTCACCTTTGCCGTGGAGCGCGACGAATTGCGCAATCGCCTCGATTCAAGTCCGCAAGCCGCGCAAGCCCTGATGCAGCATTTTGCGCAAGGATTGCAGCGGGCCCGCCTGCAGGCCGAAATTCTGTCGCTCAAAACAGTCAAAGCCCGGCTGAATGCCTGGCTGGTCTGGAACGGTCAATTGCCGCCCAAAGGTCAATGGCGCAGGATCGCGAGCGAGATCGGCGTCAGCCCCGAAGCGCTCTATCGTGAAATCGCCGAGCGCGGATAGGCTAACCCTGGTGCGTCATCGCGGCAGCGAAATTTCAGCGCGCAGGCCCCCGCCCGGTCGGTTGGTCAAAGTGATCTGGCCGCCATGTGCCTGCGCAACCGTCTGCGCAATGGCCAGCCCAAGGCCGGCACCGCCGGTTTCGCGGTTGCGCGATTGTTCGAGGCGGTAGAACGGCTCCAGCACATTGGCCAGTTCGTCTTGCGGAATACCAGGCCCTTCGTCATCAACTGCGATTTTGACGTCTTTAGGCGAGGCTATCAGGGAAACCCGGGCCGACTTGCCATATTTGAGCGCATTATCGAGCAAGTTGACGACGGCCCGCCGCAGCCCGGAAGGGTGACATTCGAGCACCACCGGTGCCGAAGCCACCAGTGTGACCGGCAAGCCGACATCGGCCATATCATCGACAATGGCAGCCATCAATGCCGTCAGATCGGTCTTGCGCAACGGCTCGGCGGCAGCCTCGTCGCGGGCAAATCGCAACGTTCCCTCGATCATCGAATCCAGTTCGCCAATATTGGCGAGCATCCGCTCGCGCTCCTCGCCTTCTGGCAGGCCCTCGATTCGCAATCGCAGCAAAGTCAGCGGCGTGCGCAGATCATGCGAAAGCGCCGCCAGTATGCGTGTCCGGTTTTGAAGCAGTCGCTGCAACCGCCCCTGCATCTCATTGAAGGCGTGCGCCGCCTGACGCATCTCGCTGCTGCCGACTTCCGCCACCGGCGGCGCATTGACATCCCGGCCAAGATGCTCGGCGGCCCGCGCCAGAATGCCGAGCGGTGCCGTCACACGCCGCACGGCCCAGATGGACGTAAACACGACGATCACCGACATGAACACCATCGCAACCATGAACTGCCACGAGGCGGACGGCCCCGCATCGGGCAAAGCCGCAACAAAGGACAGCCATTGCCCATTGGAAAGCTGCACCGCCGCCTGAAGGCTGCGCCAGCCCATCGCCCCATGCATCCACGGCCCCATCATCGGCATGGAATGCTGAAGCTGCGGCGCCAGCGGGCCTTTTGCGCCGGTTACCGCAATCCGCAACCGTGACGCCAGCGCATCGGGCAATTGCCCGGCCAGGTATCTGCGGATCGGAAAGTCCGCGTCATCGGACCCGGCACCGGCAACAAACGGCGCTTGTGCCGATAGCGCTACCCGCAGCGTCGGGTCGCTGGCAGCCGAAACAATACGGTCGCGCCAGTCTACCGGGGCCTCGTCGATCAACCGCGCGAGATTGGCGATGCGCTGGGTGGCCGCAAACCCGCCCACGGTCCGCAGCGCCTGATCCCGATCCGAGGAATAGATCCAGCTTGTGACCAGATGCGAGAACAGCAATCCCCCCAGCAGGATCGCGATCATCTGGCCGACCAGCGTGCGGGGCAGCCATCTGGTCATGTCTTGTTGACCGCCGGAACAAACATATAGCCGCCGCCCCAAATGGTTTTGATGAGTTGCGGCTCTACCGGGTCCCGTTCCAGCTTCTTGCGCAAGCGGCTGATTTGGGTGTCGATGCTCCGGTCAAAGGCTGCCGCCGATCGGCCGCGCGCGAGATCAAGCAGTTGGTCACGGCTGAGGACGCGCTGCGGCCGATCCACCAACGCCAGCAACAATTCATATTCACCGGTGCTGAGCGGCACGCTCACACCGTCGTCGCGCAACAGGTCCCGGCTTTCGGTTTGCAAAAGCCACCGATCAAACCGATAGCTTTTCGGCTTCGGCTCGCTTGGTAGTGCGGCGAGGTCGACGCGGCTGCGCCGCAACACCGCCCGGATGCGGGCGACCAACTCGCGGCTGCCAAAGGGCTTGGCCAGATAATCATCCGCGCCCATCTCAAGCCCGATAACCCGGTCAATTTCCTCACCCTTGGCGGTAAGCATGATGATTGGAATGGCGCTTTGTGCGCGCACGGCCCGGCATAGGGTCAGCCCGTCCTCGCCCGGAAGCATCAAATCGAGCAGGATGAGGTCGATCCTTGCATCCGCAAGGACTTTCCGCATGGATTTGCCATCTGCCGCTGCGCTGACCCGAAACCCGTCCCGCATTAGAAGCCGCGAGACCAATTCGCGGATTTCGCGATGGTCATCGACAATCAATATGTGGGGCGCGCTATTCATGCAGCGACCATAAGTGATTGGTTCTGGGAAATCTTCCGAAAAATCATGACCGGATGTGACCCCGGGCCATCTTGAAACATCTTGTTACAATTTTGGCCACTGCCGACAAACACCGGTGACAAGTCGGCGTCAGATATGTCGCAACGGCAGCAATCGCGCCGCCGCATTTCAGGAGCATTTCAATGAAAAAGATCACCAAGGTTATCGGAATCGGTGCCATTGTCGCCGCACTTGCCGGTATTGGCATTACCGCCATGGCAGAAACGTCGGGACATGGCTTCGGCCCTTCATTCATGCACGAGCATATGGGGTCGGGCATGGGTCATCGCATGATGGGCATGGAAAACGGGATGGGGAAAGACCGTCAGCGCGGCGATTTTCGCAATCCTGCCGAACATCTCGCGACGCTGAAGACCGAACTTAATATCACCCCAACCCAGACCGCGGCTTGGGACACCTATGCGAAAGCGGTGCAGGATGCCGCCGGGCAGATGCCAAAGCCGGACATGGATACCATGCGCAAAATGTCAGAGCAGGATCGCACGGCTATGATGACTTCCATGCAAAGCGCCCACGAGGAAACCTTTGCCAAGGTGAAGACGGCGGCCGAAGCGCTGTTGCCAACACTGGATGACGCGCAAAAAGCCAAGGCCCAGACCGTGCTGCCAGGCCTTGCCCAACGCGGCCCGGGCCGCATGGGCATGATGGGTTCGGGCAAGATGGGTTCGGGCGAGATGGGTTCAGGCATGGGCATGATGCATGGCCACATGGATGAAACACACGACTAAAAGCACACCTCTCAACAGGTGACAAAATAGCAAAGCGACCGTGCGGCAAGGCATCGTCTTGTCCGCCCGGTCGCTAAACTGCCACATGCCAGTTCGCGCCCTTGCTGGGGGCAGGATGGATACTGCCCCGTTGCGGGCCGACAACGGTTAGCAAACGGCATGACCCCAATTTGGGCCGCAAATCTTTGGTGCAAGGCCTCGATATTGGCGAGCCGGTCGGCTAAACTCCGGCTCAGGCAGGGCAATCAGGGGACAAGGCCATGACAAGTTCCACGCAGGAAAAGCTGAACGGCAAATATGCGCCTCGCTATATCCGCATTGACCCACGCGATAATGTGGCGATTGTCGTCAATGATTTTGGCCTGCCTGCCGGTTCAACCTTCGCCGACGGGCTGCAATTGATCGACTTCGTGCCACAAGGGCACAAGACCGCCCTTGCCGACATTGCCGATGGCGCACCTATTCTGCGCTATGGCGAAATCATCGGCACTGCCATCGGGCCGATCAAGGCGGGTGCCTGGGTGGAGGAAGCGCGCATTGCCATGCCGAGCCCGCCGGTTTTGGCGCAGCTTGATCTGGCCACAAAAATCCCCAAGCTCCAGCCGGCGCTGGAGGGCCATACCTTTGAAGGCTATCGCAACAAGGATGGCTCGGTCGGCACAAAGAACATTCTGGCGATCAGCACCAGCGTCCAATGCGTCACCGGCACGCTGGAATTTGCGGTCAAACGCATTCGTACCGAGCTCTTGCCAAAATATCCCAATGTCGATGCCGTCGTTGCTCTCACCCACGCCTATGGCTGCGGCGTCGCCATAGCCGCGCCCCTCGCAAATGTCCCGATCCGCACCCTGCAAAATCTCGCCAAAAACCCGAATTTTGGCGGCGAGGTCATGGTGGTGGGCCTTGGTTGCGAGAAACTGGCCCCGGAGCGACTAATCCCCGATGGCACCCCCGCCCATATCCTGCGCATGCAGGATGAGGCATTTGAAGGCTTTGGGGCGATTGTGGATGGCATAATGGCAATGGCGCAAGCCCGGCTTGAACAGCTCAACAAGCGTCAGCGCGAGACCTGCCCGGCTGCAGATCTGGTCGTCGGCATGCAATGCGGCGGCAGCGATGCCTTTTCCGGTGTCACCGCCAATCCGGCCCTCGGCTTTGCCGCCGATCTGCTGGTGCGCGCCGGCGCGACCGTGATGTTTTCGGAAGTCACCGAGGTGCGCGATGCAATTCACTTGCTCACACCGCGCGCTGCAACCGAGGAGGTGGGCCAGGCTTTGGTGCGCGAAATGCAATGGTATGATGATTATCTGGCACGCGGCGGCGCCGACCGCAGCGCCAATACCACGCCTGGCAACAAGAAGGGCGGGCTGGCCAACATTGTTGAAAAATCGCTGGGCTCCATCGCCAAATCCGGCACCAGCCGCATTTCCGGCGTGCTGTCACCCGGCGAAAAAGTGCATCAGAAGGGCCTGATTTTTGCCGCAACTCCAGCGAGTGATTTCATTTGCGGCACATTGCAACTGGCCTCTGGCATGACCTTACAGGTATTCACCACCGGTCGCGGCACACCCTATGGCCTGGCCGCTGCGCCGGTCATCAAGGTGGCAACACGCACCGAACTGGCGCAACGCTGGCACGACCTGATCGATTTTGACGCTGGCAAGATCGCCACCGGTGAAGCAACCATCGAGGAAACCGGTTGGGAATTGTTCCAAACCATCCTCGATGTCGCCAGCGGGCGCGTAAAACCATGGTCGGATCAATGGGGTCTTTACAATGATCTCACCTTGTTCAATCCAGCGCCGGTAACATAGTCGGTCAATCTACGCCGCCTCCACATTCAATTGCTGTTCCAGTTCATGCAGCACCCGATAGCACGGCAAAACCTGCGCCACGAAGGCGTTGGGCGCGCGCCCTTCGCGGATGGCGGCGAAGAATTCGCGATCCTGCAACTCGATGCCATTCATCGAGACATCCACGCGCGAGACATCAATTTTCTCCTCCTTGCCATTAAACAGGTCGTCATAACGCGCGAGATAGGTGCCATTGTCGCAAATATAGCGGAAGAAAGTGCCGAGCGGCCCGTCATTGTTGAACGAGAGGCTGAGCGTGCAAATCGCGCCGCCTCGCGTTTTCAGCTGGATGGACATATCCATGGCAATGCCAAGCGCCGGATGAATCGGCCCCTGAACGATATGGGCCTTCACGATTTCATCTTGCGTCTGATAAGCAAACAAATCCACAGTATGCGCGGCGTGGTGCCACAACAAATGATCCGTCCATGACCGCGCCTGTCCGAGCGCATTCATATTCGTGCGGCGGAAAAAATAGGTCTGCACATCCATCTGCGTAACGCGCAACTCACCTGCCACAATCTTCTTGTGCACGAATTGGTGCGAGGGATTGAAGCGGCGGGTATGGCCGACCATACATACCCGGCCGGTCTGCTCTTGCACCTGCATCACAGCCTGCGCATCAGCCCATGAATCGGCCACCGGAATCTCGACCTGCACGTGCTTGCCAGCTTTCATGCAGGCAATGGCTTGGCCCGCGTGCATCTGGGTAGGCGTGCAAAGGATGACCGCGTCCAGTTCCGGCAGTTTCAGCGCCGCGTCGAGATCGGTAAAAGCATGCGCAATGCCGTATTTCTTCGCGACATTCAAGGTATCCTCGAGCTTGCGGCTGACCAGCGCAACAACCTCAATATCGGCATGGTCTTTCTGGATCTGCTGGATGGCATCGAGATGCTTGATGCCAAAGGCACCGGCTCCGGCAAGCGCGACTCTCATGGTTTTCTCCTGATTTAATTCTGCCCGGGCCAATAGAGCCGCATCGGATTTTCAACGAGAAGCTGGTTTTGCAGGCGCTCGGTGACGGCAATTCGTGGAATGAAATCCACCAGTTTTCCATCATCGGGCATATGCGATTTCAAATTCGGATGCGGCCAATCGGTGCCCCAGAGGACACGCTCGGGGAAAGCCTCGACAATGCGCCGCGCAAAGGGAACGACGTCATCATAGGTGTTCGGCCCAGTCCGGCTCAGGCGTTCCGGGCAAGTCACCTTGCACCAGAAGTTATCGCGCTGCATCAATCGGACAAAAAGCTCAAATTCCGGCCCAAATGCATCCTTGCTGACATCCGGACGGCCCATGTGATCGACAACGACCGTCGTTGGCAGGCTGGCGAAAAAATCAAAATATTCGGCGAGATCTTCCGCCTCGAAATAAATCACGATATGCCAGCCCAGTTTGGCAACCCGCCCCGCGATTTCAGCCAAGGAATCGAAGGGCAGCGCGTCCACCAGGCGTTTGACGAAATTGAACCGCACACCGCGCACGCCAGCCATATTCAGTGCCTGCAACTCTGCATCCGTGACCGAACGCTTGACCGTGGCGACACCGCGCGCCTTGCCATTTGATTTTTGCAACGCATCGACGAGCGCCCGATTATCGGCACCGTGGCAAGTGGCCTGCACAATCACATTGCGCTCGAAGCCGAGAAAATCCCGCAGCGCAAACAATTGCGCGGCAGAAGCATCGCAAGGCGTATATTTGCGCTCCGGCGCGAAAGGAAACACATCACCGGGGCCAAAAACATGACAATGCGCATCCACCGCCCCTTTCGGCAACCTGAATTGCGGCTTGGACGGATGCGGATGCCAGTCGAGCCAATCGGCGTCCTTGGTGAAAACCGCCATGTTACAGCCCCCTCGCCGTCAATTGCGCATCAAGGCGCGGATAGACCCTTCGCGCATTGCCCTCGAAAATGGCGAATTTGTCGGCGTCCGACAGCGGCAAAGCATCGACATAACGCTTTGTGTCGTCAAAATAATACCCTGTTTCGGGGTCAATGCCGCGCACCGCGCCCACCATCTCCGAGCCAAACAGAATGTTTTTGACGTCAATTACCTTGGCCAAGAGATCAATGCCCGGCTGATGATAGACGCAGGTGTCGAAATAGACATTCCTCATCACGTGATCGCGCAGGTTCGGCTTTTTCAGCATATCCGCCAGCCCGCGATACCGTCCCCAATGATAGGGCACCGCACCGCCGCCATGCGGAATGATCAGCCGAAGTTGCGGGAAATCCTTGAACAGATCACCCTGGATCAATTGCATGAAAGCCGTGGTGTCCGCATTGATGTAATAGGCACCGGTCGCATGGAAATTGCAGTTGCACGATCCCGAGACATGGATCATCGCTGGCACGTCCAGTTCAACCATCTTTTCATAAAACGGATACCAGCTCCTGTCGTACAGCGGCTTGCCCGTCCAATGCCCGCCCGATGGATCGGGATTGAGATTGCAGCCAACAAAGCCAAGCTCGCTGACGCAGCGTTCGAGTTCGGCAATGGCCGCCCCCAAATCAGCCTTGGGTGATTGCGGCAATTGGCAGACACCGGCGAAATAGGTTGGATAGAGATCCACCACCCGCTTGATGATGTTATTGGATTCGCGCGCCCAGGCGATATTGGTGGCGCCATCGCCTTCATGCGGTGCCATCACCGAAGCGCGCGGCGAGAAAATGGTCATATCCGCGCCGCGTTGCTTCAGCAATTTAAGCTGGTTGGTTTCAATGCTCTCGCGCAGCTCATCGTCCGAAATCACCACGCCTTTGGGCTGCGGCATTTGCGGATTGTTGAAATGCGCGATCTGTCCGTCGCGGAACGCCTGCAAAGCCGCAGGTGCCGTGGTATAGTGGCCATGACAATCGATGATCATCGGCGCTCTGTTCGGCGATTGCTTGCTCATGGCCTATACCGCCTGCAAAATTTGAATGGCCGAAGCCGTGTTGGAAATCGGAATGTGGTAATTGCGGTGCATTTCCTCGGCTTTTGCCCCCAGAATTCCGCGCCCCACAATCCAGTTCAACACCTCAAGGCCCTGGGTTCCCGACAATTCCACCAATTGATGAATGGAATATTTGGTCAGGTCTTCGGGCGTATTGATCAGCGCATGCAAGCATTCCGCGTCAAAATCGGCGTTGATAAAGCCGGCGCGTTCGCCATCCAATTGATGCGACAGGCCGCCCGTGGAGAGCACCATTACCTTTTGGTTCGAGCCATAAGCATGAATGGCGCGGCCAATGGCCTTGCCAAAATCGAGGCAGCGTTTGGCGGTCGGCA
This sequence comes from Hyphomicrobiales bacterium, assembly GCA_019075865.1. Lineage (GTDB taxonomy): Bacteria > Pseudomonadota > Alphaproteobacteria > Rhizobiales > Beijerinckiaceae > REEB77. The sequence continues at coordinate 299,948 of JAGXAN010000005.1, forward strand.
ACGGGTGCTGCACCGTATTGATGCACACCGGCACAATCTTGACCGGCGGCGGCAATAGATCCGGCCACAGCAATTGCAGCGGTATCGTCACGGCATGGTCGATCAGCATTTCCTGGCAGGTGACGACATCAAATTCATCTTCCACCACACCTTCAATGATCGCCCAGGACAGTTTTGCGTCTCCCGCCACGGGCGGGATGGTGGCAATCCCCCAGCCTTCATCGGCTGTCGCATAGGATTGGGCTGCGCCAATCGCAAAAGTCGGCATTTTGTCTAGAAAGAAATTCAGACCGTGGTCATTGTAAACCACTACCACCACATCCGGTTTTTGCTCGGCAATCCAGCTATGCACCTTGTGAAATCCGTCAAAAAACGGCTTCCAATAGGCGTCCTGTTGCAGCTTGAGCGCTATGGCTTTGCCGATGGAGGGAATGTGCGATGTCGATACGCTCCCCAGGATTTTAGACATTTTTTCCGCCTTTCATCACCATTTCGTTTTTCGATGCAAAGGATTGCAGGTAGGCCTTGAATTCCTCGACACTTTTCCCGGTTTGCTGCGCGCCAATGTCTTGCATGTTCAAGCCAAAAATCCCGGCGAGCTTGGCGAGGTAATAGGCATTGCCGCCAGCAGCAATCATTTGCAGCACATTTCGGGCGCGAATAGCCGCCTTTTGCTGGTCGTTGAGGCCGTATTTGGCCATATAGGCCTCTTCATCGGCGAGAAATGCTTTGCGGCACTCGCCCGCGTTGAACGAATAGCACATGCGGTTGAGCGCGTAGCCCTTCATGGCCTCCTCCGGCCCAAAGGGCACCGTGCCCGGAATGGAATGATGTGATGTCATGCTCTCTCCTCCAAGGAATTTGGCCTCAGTGTTTCATCCGGTGAGCGCCATCGGGGCGATGCTCATGAAGGGTCTGCGTCAAATAGCGACTCGGCCACGAAAACCTCCCCCCGCATCAGCAGGCGTGCCGTGCGCAGCAGCGCCGAGCGTGCGACTTTCAGTTGCTGGCCCTGCCCTTCCACCTGCATCTCGACGCTGAAAAAGCCGGTGGGATGTTCGATCTGGAAAGTTCTGGAGCCGTTCATCGCCTGCCCTTTGTCAGCAACCGAGCCTTTCAGCGCGCAGGCCGTTGCGACCGAAACCGCACCCAAAACCCCGATGGCCTCATGCACGCGGTGCGGAATGAAGGTGCGGGTGGAAACATCGCCGCCATGTTGCGCCGGGGCGATCAATGTCATTTTCGGCACGGATTTGCGCGTAACGTCGCCCAGATTCATCATCGGCCCGACTTTGAGCCTTATGGCCTCAACCCGCGCCCGAACCGACGCATTGGCCTCGATTTCCGCCGGGCTTTCATAGCCACTCAAGCCAAAATCACTGGCATTCATCACCACAACCGGCATGCCATTGTCGATCAATGTCACCTTGACGCCATCCACCTCGTCGATGACATGGCCGGTCGGCAGCAGCGCGCCGCAACTGGAACCGGCGACATCGAGAAAATCCAGCATAACGGGCGCATGGCTGCCCGGCACCCCGTCAATGCGCGCATCCCCATGATAGATGACGCGCCGGTTCGGCGTCAGCACCCGCGCTTTCGCCAGGGCACCCGTATTGACCATGTGAATCCGCACGTCAGTGAATTCGTCCTGCGCTGCAACCAGCCCCGTCTCGATGACGAAAGGCCCGACACCGGCGAGAATATTGCCACAATTCTGCGTGTCGGAAACTTCGGCCTTGTCGACCGAAACTTGCAAAAACAGATAGTCGACGTCCGCATCATGGCGGGTTGATTTTGAAACCACCGCGACTTTGGAGGTCAGCGGATGCGCGCCGCCCACGCCATCGATCTGGCGGGCATCCGGCGAGCCCATGGCTGCCAGCAGAACCGCATCGCGTCGCGCACTGTCGGCGGGCAGATCGTGGGCCATGAAATACAGACCCTTCGACGTGCCGCCACGCATTAGATACGCTGGAATCGACCTTTGATCGCCTAGCCCATGCGCCATGACTTACCCCTTGTAATCGGCTTGCCTGATATAGGTCAGGCCCTTGTCCTTCAGTTTCTGACGCATGTCATAAATGTCGAGGCCAAGCTCCCCATTGGCAAAGCGCACGCGCCTTGCCTCCTCGGAGGCGACCCGCGCATCGGCCTTGTCCGCGACCTCCTTGGCCTTCAGACGCGCCACCACGCAAACCCCGTCATCATCGGCGACGATCACGTCACCCGGATGCACCAGCGCATTGGCGCAAACCATCGGCAGATTAACCTTGCCCAGATATTCGCGCCCGCAACCACGCGCATAAACCGCCTTGGACCACACCGGAAATCCCATTTGCGTGAGGGTGGCGATGTCGCGCACGCCGGCATTGATGATCAGCCCCTTGACGCCGCGCGCCTTGAGCGATGTCGCCAGCAAATCGCCGAAATAGCCATCCTCGCAAGGGCTGGTCGGGCTAACAACCAGCACGTCTCCGGCGCGACATTGCTCCACGGCAACATGGATCATCCAATTGTCGCCGGGGGCGAGTTCCACCGTGACCGCAGGGCCGGCAATTTGCGCCGGACGATATATCGGCCGCAAATGCGCCGCCATCAGTCCCACCCGCCCCTGCGCTTCATGCACCGTGGCAACACCATGCCCCTGCAGGCGGGCGCAATCGGCCAGATCAGGGCGAGCAATATCGGTAATCACGACAGACATGGAACCTCACGGGGTTGGAGCATCGGCTCTACAATTAGGCCCGCCTGCCGCGAAACCGATATAGTCTTTTGGGCTTGCAGATATAGATTTTTGTTATAACTTGGAAATATCGGCAATAATGACGAGCCTCGCGATGCTGCATATGGATTTTAGCCTCATGACGCTTCGCGCCATATTGGCAATCCAGGAAACGGGCAGTGCGCTCAAAGCGGCCCAGATGGTGCATCGCTCGCAGCCGGCCGTCACCACGGCGCTCCGCAACTTTGAAAAGCGGCTGGATCGACCTTTGTTCAGCCGAAACCCGCGCGGCATGACCCCGACGCCGGACGGCCGCGTGCTTTGCGCACGTATCGGGCTGGCACTGGCACATTTGCGAAATGGCGAGAACTATCTTGCGACACGGCGCAACCCCAAAACCGCGCTGCCGTTTCATCGGCTGGTTCATGAAACCCAACTGTCCGCGCTCTCGGCCCTGCTGAAGACCGGCACTTTCAGCGCCGCCGCCCGCCAGTTGCAACGCGCCGAGCCATCCGTGCATCGCAGCCTGCGCGAACTTGAAACATTATGTGGCATCAAGCTTTGGGAGCGTTACGGCACCCGCATTGAGCCAACGCCCGAAGCCCGCGAACTGGCCCGCCTCGGCGAATTGTGCAAAAGCGAATGGATTGCCGGACTCGACGAAATGGCCGAACAGCATGGCATCATGAACGGGCGCGTCACGGTCGGCTCCCTGCCACTCGCGCGTTCCCGATGGCTCCCCGCCGCCGTGGCGCAATTGGTCAAAGCCTACCCGCATGCACAAGTGGCGATTGTCGACGGCCCCTATGGGGAATTGCTGCGCGGTCTGCGTCACGGCCAGATCGACTTTGTGCTGGGGGCCCTGCGCGAGGTCAAACCCGCCAAAGACATTGTGCAGACACCGCTGTTTGATGATCCGCTGGCGATTGTTGTGCGCGCCGGCCATCCGTTGGCCATCGGCTTTGACAGCCAGAATGACAGGCTCTCAGCGCCGCAACTCGCCGGCTTGCACTGGATATTGCCGCGCCTCGACACGCCCGCCAGGCGCAGGTTTGATGAATTTTTGATATTCAAGGGCCTGCCACTGCCGTGCAATGTCATTGAATGTTCATCGCTGGTCGCCACCCGCGCCCTGTTGCTGCAAAGCGACCATGCTGCGCTCCTGTCGGCCCGCCAGATTGGTATTGAGCTGGAAGCCGGCCTGCTCAAAGTCCTGGGCCCCGCGCTTACCGGGACAGCGCGTTCCATTGGCATCACCACGCGCGAAGGCTATCGCCCGACCACCCTGCAACAAAAATTGCTTGATTTGCTCGTATCTTTGGCGACCGAAGTTTGAAGGATGATGCCCGTAATTACGCCCAGACCCTGGAAATTTGCAATCGCGTCATGCTGAAGCAGCAAAGCGAAGTAACCAATGAAAGCGCCGCCAGGGAAACCCCGGTCGCCGAGTGGCTCGACAACATACGGCGCGAATATCAAGCCGCAAGACGCGCTCAAGCATCGGTTTTTTCGAATATCGCGGCAGCTTCTGCGATGAGGCTCTGGATTTCTTTTGCATCATCGATGCGCACCATCGACAAAAGCGCAAAGCGCGCGAGGAAAAGCGCGGATTGCGCCTCCCCCAGACGCGTCATCGTCTTGCACAGATCGGTATAGGCTCCATCAAGCTCGCTGTCGGTCATGGTCTTGGCCTTGGTCATGGCGTTAATCCCGATTTTTTCAAAGTTGGAGCATGGCATCAATGGCCGCAGCAGCGGCGGCGGCATCCAAGCTGCGCCAGCGACCAAGCACGTGACCGTCGGGCCGCACGAGATAAAACGTGCCAGGCTGCGCACCATACATCGAAAACAGCCTTCCTGTATGGTCCCAGCCCTGCACCATGTCGCGCGCGGTGCCGGGCCGGCGTGTGAGTATCACCGCACCAAAGGGAATGCCCCGTGCGTGCATCGTCTCCTGCATTTTGATCAACTCAGCAGGCGCTTCCCCTGCCTCGGTAAAGCAGAGGGCAGTCAGCTGTGGCCCGATGAGATCGGTCAGATGGATCTGGCGCGAACCCATCGGGTCGGCCAGCGTCAGCGGGCATTCCTGCAATACATGACCGGCGGCGGGACCCGCGTCAAAATCGGTCGAGCCCACCGCATTGAGCGAGGATTGCGTGTAAGCGATCGGGGATGACTGGCGCGGGTTGATGAGCGAACTTAATTCGGGGTGTTTCACGGCCAGGCCCAGCACCGCCGTGCGCATCAACTCAAAAGCAAAAGAGGGTGGCGCCATGAATTCGGTGCTTTTGGTGCCATAGCTTAGATTTTCATGCGCGGCAGCAACCCGCTCCAGCGAATAGCTTTCCAGCAATTTTTCCCCCGCCAGACCCTGGATGACAAAGGCGAGCTTCCACGCCAGATTATCGGCATCATCAATGCCGGAATTGGCCCCGCGCACACCAAAGATGGGCACAAGATGGGCTGCATCGCCGGCGAAAAACACGCGCTTGTGGCAGTAATTTTCAAGCGTCAGCGCATTGGCCTTGTAGATGCCGATCCAGATCGGGTTCCACGCCCCTTTTTCGCCCATCATATCCAGCAGCGCGCGCACCCGAGGCAGCACGTTTTCCGGCTGGATCGCTGCATCCGGGTCCTCCCCATCGCGCAATTGATAGTCAATGCGCCAAACATTGTCGGGCTGCTTGTGCACCAGCACCGTTGAGCCGGGATTGCAGGCCGGATCGAAATAGGCAAGGCGTTCCGTCGGGCGTTGGCTGTCGAGCCAAATGTCGACAATCACATAGCGGCCCTCATAACTCGCGCCTTGCAGTTTCAGGCCGAGCGTCTCGCGCAGAAAGCTGCGGCCACCGTCAGCGGCGACCACCCAGTCCGTCTCCATCGTGTAATCGCCATTGGGCGTGTTCACCGTCAGTCGCGCGCCATCTGTGAGTTCTTCAATGGAAGTCAGGCGGTTTTGCCAGCGAATGTCGATCAGGTCCTTGCGCTTCTCGGCGGCATCCAACAGAAATTGTTCGATACTATATTGCGCAAGATTGACCATCGGCGGCAGTTTCTGGTTTTCGTCCGTCGGCATCTTGAAATGCAGCACCTGCGTGTCGCGGTAAAAGCTGCGCCCGCCCGTCCATGCCAGTCCGGTTTTGAGAAAGCCGTCGACCGCGCCCAGACGCTCGATGATTTCCAGGCTGCGCCGCGAAATGCAGATCGCGCGGCTGCCAAAACACACCGAATCGTCCGCCTCCAGCAAAACGACCGGCACCCCGTAATTGGCAAGGCCCAAAGCCGTGCAATAGCCGACCGGCCCGCCCCCAACCACAACAACAGGATGACGCCGCGTCGCCTCGCCGCTCCCCAATCCCTGCAGCGAAGCGGGGTAATGTTTCGCGGTGAAGGGATAGGGTTTGAAATCTTCAGCCACGATCTTCTCACTTGTAAACGATGGGCGGGTTAACCTGATACCCCGGGACGATCCAGATTTGAACAGGGTCTCGGCCTCAAGATTGCCCTTCTTGGGCTGTGGATGCAATGGCCTTGGGTGGTTCTGGCAAGTAGGGGACGCGAACCCGGTCTTGTTCAAAACCATGCCAGAAAATGCGTTGGTTTTGGGGCATTTTGAGGTTAAGCCTTGAGTGTCTCCATCAATGGGGCAGCAGGGATTTGTGATGGCCACCTACGCCGTTTTGGACTTTGAAACCACCGGCATGTCGCCCGGTCAAGGCGCATGCGCAACCGAAATTGGCATTGTGCTGGTGCGCGACGGAGCCATCGCGGAGCGCTTCCAAAGCCTGATGAATGGCGGCGTTCGGCTTTCAAGCTTTATCGAAAATTATACCGGCATTACCAACGCCATGGTCCGCAAGGCACCGCCCATACAGGAAGTGATGGCGCAAGCCTGCGCCTTTGTCGGCCACCATCCGCTGGTGGCCCATAATGCGAGCTTTGACACCAAATTCTGGGATGCGGGGCTGCAAGCCATCGGCCAGGAGCGCCGCCAGGATTTTTTATGCTCCGTGCGCCTGTCGAGGCGGGTATTTTCAAACTTGACCAACCATAGGCTCGGCACCATGGTTCAATCGCTGAACCTGCCGATGTCAGGCAATTTTCACCGCGCGCTGGCCGACGCCGAAGCCACGGCGCATCTGTTTATAAGGCTTCAGGCTGAAATCAAGGCCAAATTAAAATTGGAAGAAGTCACGCTCCAGCATATGCAGGCCGTGCAAAGGCTGAAAATCGGCACCTTTTAGAAGGTGAAGTTGAGAGGGTTGCCCCGGCTCGCTCAAACCGCCCAAAGTTGCGCCGAGAGCCTCTCGATGAAGAACTCCATCAGCGCCGTGACCCGTGACGGGCGCAATTTTCCCGGCGGCAGCACAATGTTGAGCGCGATTTGCGTCGCCGACCATTCGGGCAATACCACCTCCAGCGCGCCGCTTTGCACGCGCTTCCAAACCGTGAATTCCGGTTGCAGGGCCATCCCCTGCCCGGCCAAAAGCGCCGCATTGAACACATCGGCATTGTTGCATTGCAGCCTGCCGCCAACCCGGGCGCTAAAGCCGCCCTGCTCTGCATGTTCAAAATACCAAAGATCGGGCGAAGCCGTGTAGGTGTAGATCATGCAATTATGCGCCCCGAGTTCAGAGGGGTGCTGCGGGTGACCGCGTTGGGCCAAATAGGCCGGACTGGCCACCAATAGCCGCCGCACCCCGCAGAGCCGCCGGGCCCGCAAAGATGAATCCGGCAGCAACGCGATCCGTAACGCCAGATCAAAGCCATCGCCAATCAGATCCGAAGTCTGATCGTCGAGCACCAGATCAATGGTCACTTCCGGGTAACGGCTCAGAAATTCCGGTAAAATATCGGCCAAAACGTCAATTCCGAAGGACATGGGGGCTGCCAGTCGCACGGTTCCGCGTGGCGCGGCAATTTGCATCGCGGTTTCCGCTTCCAGGGCCTCGCCTTCGGACAATATCCGGGCCGCCCGCTCCAGAGCCGTGCGGCCGCTTTGCGTGAGCGACAATCGGCGCGAGGAACGATGCAGCAGGCTTGTGCCAAGCTTCTGCTCCAGCCGGCTGACGGCCTTTGAAACCGTCGGCTTTGACAAGTCGAGGCTTTCAGCCGCTTGGACAAAGGAACCAAGCTCCGCAACTTTGGCGAAAATCGCCCATGCTTCAAAATCAGGCAGCCGCATTAGCAAACTTTCAGAAACAATGAAGTTCAATAAATTCTATTTATTACCTTCTGTAAATCCCTATTTTAAGTACCAACACAGGAGGTAAACATGATTGAACTCAGGCCATTTTCTACCCTCGGCGGCGCCGATCACGGTTGGCTGAAAGCCCATCACCATTTCAGTTTTGCCGATTACCATGATCCGCACCGGATGAACTGGGGATCTGTGCGTGTTTGGAACGATGATACCATCGCGCCAAAATCGGGTTTCCCCACCCACCCGCACAAGGACATGGAAATCATCACCTATGTCCGTAAAGGCGCCATCACCCACAAAGACAGCCTCGGCAATCAGGGTCGCACCATAGCCGGTGACGTGCAGGTGATGTCAGCGGGCAGCGGCATTTATCATTCGGAATATAATATGGAAGATGAAGTCACCCAGATTTTCCAAATCTGGATTTTGCCCACCAGTCGTGGCTCGCAGCCCAGTTGGGGCACACGGCCCTTCCCCAAAGGCGACCGCGCCGGTAAATTTGTGACGCTGGCCTCCGGTATTGCCAATGAAACCGACGCTTTGCCCATTCGCACCAATGCGCGGGTTCTGGGTGCAACCTTGAAAGCGGGAGAATCCACAACCTATGCGCTGGGCGCGGGGCGAAACGCTTATCTGGTTCCGGCAACTGGCTGCGTGGAAATTGACGGCATCCGCGTCAACGCCCGTGACGGCGTGGCCATCCGCGACGTCGACAGCTTCACGGTAACCGCCTCCGACAACAGCGAAATCATTCTGGTTGACGCTGCTTGAAATCTAACAGGAGCGGCCTTGCGCCAAACTCTGACCTGCCACTAAACTTTCATTCAGCGAGGTTTAGAGCCTCGGCGGAAAGTGACTGGAGAGCGGGCCCAGGATTCATGGCTGAGGCTGTCTCTTGGTCTGGTTGATCTCAGCAACCCGATCCTCCCGTCAAGAGGCCCGTTTCGTCCATGCACACTCCTCTCCCGCATCTTCAGCTTCGGTCAATCCCATAAAATCACTCACGGCCTTGCGACCAAGATTAAATCATATTTCGATCAGGATACGGCCGTTCTCGACCCGCGTGGAATAGGTGTGCAGGTTCTCGCAGGCGGGGGGCGTTTCCACTTCGCCATTGGTGAAGTCGAAAATCGAGGAATGCTTGGGGCATGAGATTGAGTTCTCCACGACGAGTCCGTCCGCGAGGTGGACTGCCTCGTGCGTGCAAAGGCCATCGGTGCAGAAAACCTCATCGAGATGATTGCGGTAAATGGCATATGTCCTCCCGCCGTGATCAAAACGTATAACGTCCTCGGTTTTGATATCATTGGCGGAACAGGCGTTAATCCAAGGCATTTTGCGTCCCTTTAGATTGATTGGGGTTTATAATCGGCCGGGGCTGCAGGCATCACGCCTTTGAGCAAGGCCACGGATTTTTCCAGCCCTTCGAGCGAATTGAGCATCACATCCTCATGTTCGATGGCAAGCCAGCCGTCATAGCCCGCCATCTTCAGCCGATAGCAAAACTGCCGCCACCATGCCTCGCCATGACCAAAGCCCAGCGTGATGTACGACCAGCTGCGGCCTGCAACATTCATCAGGTTTCCGTTTTCCAGCAAGCTCGTCGTCGCCTGGACGGGGGCATTGAGGAGTGTGTCCTTGGCGTGAACGTGATAGATGGCGCCGCCAAGCGCCTCGACCGCCACCAACGGATCGGCTCCCATCCAGAAAAGATGCGAAGAGTCGAGATTGGCCCCGACCACAGGGCCAACCATCGCCCGCAATTTCAACAGCGAAGGCACGTTATAGACGCATTGGTTGCCATGCAGTTCTAGCGCGATCCGCTCGACGCCATTGGCCTTTGCGAGGGCCACGATCTCGCTCCAGAACGGCAACAGCTTTTCCTCCCACTGATAGCGCAGGATAGCCTGGGTTTCCGGTGGCCAGGATGAGATGACCCAATTCGGCATGGTGTCGCCCGAATGGCCCTCCGGCAAGCCTGACATGGCGCAGACGGTTTTGATCCCCATCTCGCCCGCCACACGTATCGTGTTTTTCAGCCCCTCGGCTTGCTGGGAGTCGGTCGGGTGCAGCGGATTTCCGTTGGCGTTCAGGCTGATGACCTCAAGGCCCCGCTCAGTAAAGGATTGGAGGAAAGCCTTCTGTTTTGCGGCATTGCCCAACATCCCCCTCAGGTCGAAATGCGGCGCGGTGGACCATCCACAGGTATTGACCTCGACCCCGGACACGCCCAACAGAGCCGCCTGGTCGAGCATGGCGTCAAAGGACAGGGCACCAAGACTATCGGATACGAACCCCAGTTTCATGCGTAGAACTCCGGCTTTGTGATCCTGTCAACGGGCGTTTTGCGGCCCTCGTTCAAGGCCGTTACGCCAGCTTCGGCGACAATGGCGGCGCAATAGCCATCCCAGCAAGTCGCGCCAGTGGCCGGGTAGTCCCCGGTTTCGACGAAATTCATAAAAGCGCGATTCTGGCGGCGATAGGCTTCGGCGTAGCGGCTGCGCCAATCGGCATCGTAACGGGTGCTGCTGGCGAGTTTCACATCGGTGCGCGTATAGGCGATGGTGTTCATCGCAATGCTGCCAGCTTCACCCACCAGTTCCGCGCGCACGTCATAGCCATAGGCAGCATTATTGTTGATCTCGATGGTCACCACTTGCCCAGCTGTGGTTTCCAGAACCATGAACACCGGTGCGACCCGTGCATCCAACCGCTTGGGCTGATAGGCCGAGATCGTAGCATATTCGCAGCCCAGCACGAGACGGACAACATCAAACTCGTGCGGCGCGGAATTCGTGATGGCCATTGCCCCCGTGAAATCTGCTGCCGGTGTCTCCACGTTGCGATGAAAATTGTGCATCATAAGTGCGCGACCAAGCGTGCCATCGTTCAGCGCCGCTTTCATCTCTATATAGGATTGGTCGTAGCGGCGCATGAAGCCGAGTTGGATAAAGCGCGCACCCGCCGCGCGCTCTGCGGCCATCACTGCCTGACATTCCTTCGAGGATTGCGACAGCGGCTTTTCACAAAGCACCCGTTTGCCTGCCTTGATACAGGCTATTGAAAGCGGCGCATGGGTGAAATCTGGACTGGCAATGATCACAGCATCAACATCAGAGCGTGCAATTGTGGCCTCGGGATCGGAACTCACATCCAACGCCCCGCAATCATCCGCCACCCGGCGAGCCCGTGCTTGATCCATGTCGCAAATCACTTGAAGGGTGGCACCGGGAAGATCGGCAGCCACGATTCTTGCGTGATCTGCGCCCATGAGGCCTGCACCGATAACAGCTATTCGTTTTGTCATTTCATATCCTGCTTAATGCTACAAAAGGGGGCGACACGGGCCACTCCGAGCGCACCTCAATATCGGCGCATAGACTGACGCGGGGCGCTTTTGGGGACGCCACACTTCGGGCTGATCATGCAACGATTGTGGGCGGATGCCCGTCATGCGTTTCCATGTAGCCCGCGATATTGGCTTCCAGATCGGCCATGGTTTCACCGCCTGCCATCAAATCCGTAATCTCTTCGCGCGTTTTGTCGCCTCTCTTGAAGTCGGCGGCGACGGCACCCCGGATCAGCACCGCAAAATGGTCACCTACAGCCATCGCATGCATCACCTGATGGGTGATGAAAATCACTGCCAGCCCACGCCGTTTGGCCTCATTCACGATACGCAGGACATGGGCGGCCTGTTTCACGCCGAGTGCCGCAGTCGGCTCATCAAGGATCAGCACGCGGGCACCAAAATGTACGGCGCGGGCAATGGCAAGCGACTGCCGCTCGCCACCCGACAGGCCACCCACGAGCCGGTCACCATCGTCAATCCGCGTGATGCCGAAATCCTGCACCGCCTTCACAGCGATCTCATTGGCACGTTTGCGGTCATAGATTTTGAACGGCCCCCAGCCCTTGGTCGGTTCCACACCGACAAAGAACGACCGCCCGATGCTCATCAACGGAAACGTGCCCCCGAATTGATGCACTGTGGCGATGCCGCGATCCGCAGCGTCCTTTGGCCCCTGGAAACTCACTTTTTCCCCGTCCATCAGGATATCGCCACGCGTCGGTTGCTGTACCCCGCACAGGTTCATGATCAACGTCGACTTACCCGCACCGTTGTCGCCGAGCAGGCATAGAACCTCACCCTTGTTTACCTTCAGCGATATCTCATGCAGCACGTCGATCGGCCCAAAGCTCTTGTCGACTTTCCGAAGTTCAAGCACAGGTATCGTGTCAGACATTTTTAGGCCCTCACTTCTTTTTTCTTCACTGCGGGATAGCCAAGCGCCAAAATCCGGAATGTCTCGTTCATCGCCACGGCAAGCAGCAGCATCGTGCCAATAATCAGGTTCGACCAATTGCGGTCGATGTTGGTGAAGTAGATGCCCTGACTGACTATCGCAAAGGTCAGCGTGCCAATGAAAAAACCGAGCACAGAACCGAAGCCACCGGTAAGCAACACCCCTCCAACTACGACGCTGACGATGGTATTGAAGATGTAGCTCATACCGCCTGACACCTGCGCCGAGTTAAATAATATGGCCTGGCACATGCCGACGAACGAGGCGCTGGTGGCCGACAGGATAAATAAAATGATGGTTAGGCGCTCCGTCGGGATTCCGGCGTTGCGGGCGCTCTTCTTGTCGCCTCCCATCGCATAGATCCAATTACCGAAGCGCGACTTATGCAGGACAAAAGCGAAGATCAGCGCAAAGGCGATCCACCACAGGATGATGACTTGATGCGTGCCACCCATCAATTGGCCGAACATAAATTTCGCCCAATACGGTGCTTCAAGAGAGACGCTGGTGTTGCCAGTGAGCAGAACCGAACCGCTGAGAACCACACCCTGCATACCGACGAGCGTGCCGAGTGTAATAATCAGCGAGGGCACCGCCGTGCGCACGGCGAGCAGCCCGTTGACCAGGCCAACCAGCACGCCTATTGAAAGTGCACCCAGCATGCCGACCTCGATGGGCAGTCCGTAATAGCCGGAAAGTATCGCGGTGGTCATTGAGCCTGCCGGGATCATCGCGCCGATGGAAATGTCGATCTCACCACCGATCATCAACAAACCCACCGGGATGGCTACCACCCCAAGATTAGCTGCGAAATTCACCCAGCTTGCCGCCTTGACCAGCCTCTCGAGATGGACGCCGCCAAAGAAAACATAGAAAGCGATCACCGCCAGAAGACTAAGGATGGCACCCGCTTCGGGGCGGCGCAGGAAACTTCCTAAAATCTTCATGATGGCACCCTCATGTCCTTTTTTCGGATCGAAAGGCCCATCGCTATTTGTCGGAAACTATCGTTAGACAATACCGCAGCCAGCAGCAGCGCGCCGATGATGACCGAACCGATGTTCGGATCGAGGCTGGAAAAGAAGATGCCCTGATTGACTATGGCAAATGTCAGGGTTCCGATCACAATGCCTATGACCGAACCGGAACCGCCCGTCAGCAGTACGCCGCCAATCACAACACACATGATCGAGTTGAATACGAAGGACTGCCCGGCCGCGACCTGCGCGCTGTTGAAGGTCACCACCTGGGCTACGCCAACAAACGCTGCGGCAAAGCCGGACAGGATGTAAAGTTGCGTGGTCAGTGTCTGTGTTGGAATACCGGCCTTGCGGGCGCTTTCGCGATCACCACCCAATGCGTAGATCCAGTTTCCATAAGGCGAAATGTGCAGAAGATAGAACATGATCGCAACGAACCCCACCCACCAGAATATGGTAACCTGGAACATGCCCCCGATGGCACTGCCCAGCAGCGATTTGGCCCACGCATCGGGCACGATGAAAACGCCCGTGCTGCCTGCGATCAGGATGGAAAGACCTAGCGTTAGCCCCATCACCCCGAACATCGTGCCAATTGTGATGATCAGGGAGGGAATCGCGGTGCGCGTCACGAGCAGGCCGTTGATGTAACCAACCAGCACCCCAACGCTCAGGCCGCCGATAATGCCAACGGCGTTGGGCAGGCCGTAATGCCCAGAGATAATGGCGACTGTCATGGACGAGGCCGGAATGACCGAGCCGACGGATATATCCAGCTCTCCAGCGATCATCAAAAGGCCAACGGGCAACGCGATGATGCCAATTTCGCCCGCCATGTTCAGAAAACTGGAAAACCCCGGCGCACCGAGGAATGTGGTGCCACCCAATGCCGCAAAGAAGATATAAACGACGACCATTCCCATGAACGATCCCGTCTCCTGCCTTCGGGCCAGTCGGCCGAGCGATGCGGCCAGGGCCCCGCCCTTATTGATCGATTTTGGCATAGATTTCCCTTTGGCCAGTCACAAGCATGCGAAGTCTTTGGGTGGAGTCTTGTAGTCAATATCCCGCATGACTATGGACCGCGTAAACGCGTCACGCGGCCCCTTTGCGCTTGGAAATCAGCGCGTGCCTGCTTTCGCACCGGCCATCGTGCTTTGGATGTTCTTTGCGTCAACTATGCCAGGACCGGTCAGAATTTCACGGGTCGGGATGCTTAGGCCGTACTTGACATAGCCATTCAGGATGGACACCGAATAGAAACCCTGCTGATAGCCCTGCTGATCGACCGCGCAGTCCTGCGTTCCTCCGGTAATCTGCGCCAGGATGGCTTGGTCAAAATTGATGCCGCACAAATGCACCTTGCCCTTTTTGCCTGCCTGGCCAACGGCCTGAACAATAGCCACGGCATCCAGGTTGGCAGTTGCCATGACAGCGTCCACGTCTGCATGTTGCAGCAAATAGGCGCGCACGGCCTGCGAAACAGCGTTCACATTGCCCTCGGCGGTGGCGGGAAGCGGTAAAACGTCAGATTTGCCGCCCGCCTTGGTGATGCCATCCTTGAACCCGCGACAATAATCCTCGATGTTGGCAGCGCCCGGAAGTGAATTGACGCAGACACCATTTTTGTGACCGGCCTTGCCCAAGTAATCGCCAGCTGCGACGCCGGCCTTGTAATCGACCGCGCCGACATAGTTCATTGCGCCCAGACGATCAGCCGCCTGAATGCCGCCAGCATTATAGACGATGAACGGTATTCCCGCCTTTTTCACAGCCGCAAACGCTGGGTCTTCAGCAGCCGGCACCCAATCAGGGGCCACGATGGCATCAGCTTTCTGGTCAATGGCCTGACGGATCAATTCGGCAGCATCCGGGCCAAGATTGTCATAGTTCTGCGGGGCGAGCCAGATGACTTTGCCGCCCTCGGCGGCAACAACCTTGCCAGCATCCTCGGCACCGCGTTTCACAATGGACCAGAACGGGTCATCGGCTTTGCCGCCGACCACGAAGATGTTGGCCGCAAAGGCTGCATTTGTGCTGAAGATTATCGCTGCGGTCGTCAAAATAATGTGCTTGAGTTTCATGATTTGGTTTCCTCCCTGAATTTGTCGCCGTGCTGCGGCAGGCGTTTTTGATTATGGTGGTTTTCAGATCCTCAACGCGCCGCGCTATTGCGCCGGCGTGGTAATCTGGCTTTTCGCCTTCATTCGCTCCTTCTTTTTGCGGAAGCGTTCTTTCATCAGCTCGTCGGCTTCTTTGGAGCCGTCGTGCCAAGAGCCCAGCCATTTATCGAGCGGGATCAACCCGTCGGCACCGTAATTCACCTCGAAATATTTATGGTGCAGATAATGCGCATAAGCATGGCTTTCGAGCGGGACATCACCGGCGATCTCCAGCGTGTCAAACCCGATATGGCCGTTGATCGCGCCATAAGCAGTTGCGTTAAGCTGGAACATCATCACGATGGGATGCGAGGGAATGATCAGATGCCAGAATACCTCGGCAAAATAGAGGAACCCTTCCACCGGGTGCATCGAAAGCGACGACCACGGGCTGGGGTTGATGGAATTGTGGTGAACGGAATGCACCCATTTATAGAGCAGAGGTGTGTGGATCAGGCGGTGAATGCAGAAGAAATGAACTTCGTGGATGGCCGGAACAAGCAGCGTGAGCAGGACCAACCAAACCCAATGCGTGCGCCAATCAACCCAGTTGCCCCACCCATTGGCGAAGGCCCACAGCGCCAGAACCTGGCATAGCGTCCATAATGGCACAGACGACAAATAGGTGCGCAGAAAGTTGTCAAGGTTCTGGCTCTTGAACCAGAACACTTCGGAGGGATGATCCGCTGGAAACTTGCCATTGTATTTGAACCGCGTCCCCTGCTTGCGCCTGATGTAGTAGAAAAACTCAACCGCGCCGTACATCACGAAAATGCCAGCAGCGTTCACAGCAAACAGAAACAGCGCCCAGCCCCATGCCAGGTGACGCATCGTCTGCACATCGGGAATGATGTAAAACCAATAGAGCAATGCCGTTACCATGTGGAAAGCGTTCCACGGCCAGAGATAGCCGACGAACCACGCCCCCAACCTCTCGAATTTGCCCGTCCAAAACGGCGCTATCTCCAAACACGCGTTCGGTGTCCAGTTGTCGCGCTTGTCGCGAGAGCCTGATTTCAGATCGTCCATCCCGTCCTCACGCCTGCCCACGTCCGCTTGGGATTGCGGCTCTTCCAGTTGCCTGGAATTTCGATATCATCTAAATCAATTTTGAAACATTTTTTTCGTCTAAAAAACGTATTTTCCTTCATTTGCATCATTTCAATTTATGTCAGAATGAAGGATTCTTTCATGGAGGATATCGTGGCCCAGCGCTCAACAATCAGCGACCTCGCGGAAATGGCGCGGGTCAGCGTCTCGACAATTGACCGAATTATGAATGGTCGCGCCAATGTCCGTGCCGCGACGGCGGCGCGCGTGCTCGCAGCGGCGACAGAGCTTGAGTTTTATGCACTGCCAGCGCTCAAGAAGCGGTTGAACGTGGACACGCCGCTGGTTCGGATCGGCTTTCTGCTGCTTCAATCACACCGCACCTTCTACCGCATGATCGCTGAGGCGCTGCATCAGGCGGCGGCAGAAAGCCCCGAACCGGTCGAGATTGTAATCGACCATCTTGATGATCTCTCGCCCGAAGCGGTATCGAGCAAGATGTTGCGGCTGGGCGAAAGCGTCCAGGCCCTGGCTGTCGTCTCGGCAGAACATCCACGCATCGCCCAAACCATTGAGGCACTGGCGAGCCGGGGCGTTACGACCTACGGCCTGATCTCGGAACTGACCGCTGCCTGCGGCGTTGGCTATATCGGGCTAGATAATTGGCGGGTGGGGCGCGCAGCGGCCTGGGCCGTGACGGGGCTTTGTAAACATCCAGGGCCAGTGGGCATTTTGGTGGGCAACCATCGCTACCGTTGCCAAGAATTAAACGAATCCGGGTTTCGCTCCTATTTTCGTGAGCACGGCGCGGCCTTCGCGCTGCTTGAGCCCATGCAGACCTTTGAGGACAAGTCGATTGCCCGGGAAGTGACGGAGCAATTGTTGCAGCGCCAGCCTGATTTAGTGGGCCTCTATCTAGCCGGCGGCGGGATGGTTGGTGTTCTGGAGGCGTTAAGGGCTTCACATCGCGGCCGCCCGCTCATTGTGGTTGGCAACGATCTGACCATTCACAGCCGCACTGGCCTGATCGACGGTGATTTATCCGTGCTGCTGGCGCACCCGCTGTCGCGGATGGCGACCGAGGCGATCGGCCAGATACAGCAAGATCTACGAACAGGAAGAGGGCCTGGTAAAAGGGTGTTAGGCTTTGACATCTACACACCCGAAAATATCTGATGGCCCAGACGAGATTTTTCAGCAGCTTCCCAGGATGTTCGTAGCCCGGCTAGGAACACGCCGAGCGTGGGTGCGGCAGCATCTCCTGGCACATTGCTATCCGGTGTATCGACAATTTCAACCAACCGCAACTGCGCGGCCCGCATTCCCGGGGCGCATTTGCGGCTGCCCCGCTTGCGTAGGGAGAGCTTTTCCCCGCGATAGGGTCTGACCAACCGTCGCACCGGCACGCATTTTCAATTTTCGCTGAGCGACAAGGCTGCGATGCCATCGAAGCGCTCTACCAACTGACCTATGGCCATTATATGAGAGAGGTCGATATAGTTCAGATGTCGGCCTCGACATCCACACAGCGGAGTTTCTCGCGATGCGTCTGAATGATGATTTTTCTGCGCCAACATCCGTCCACGCCGCCGCGATGGAATGGATCCCGAGTCCGGCGAAGGGCGTTGAACGCCGAATGCTGTTTCGCATCGGCGCGGAGAAAGCGCGCGCGACTTCGATTGTGCGCTACGCGCCCGGCAGTCGCTTCGCCCGGCACGGCCACCCCGGTGGCGAAGAGTTCCTCGTGCTGGAGGGTATATTCCAGGACGAAACCGGAGACTTTCCGCCAGGAACCTATGTTCGCAATCCGCCGGGGACCGGGCACGCCCCGGGCAGCCAGACGGGATGCGTGATCTTCGTCAAGCTTTGGCAATTTCGGAGTGATGACCAGGCCCGGGTCATACGCCGCCCCGGCGAAGGCGAGGCGACCGGCTTGCGTCCCGGCGTGACCACTTCGGCCCTGCTGTTTGAAGGCGCCGACGAGCGCGTGAGGCTCGAAGAATGGCAGGCCGGTGCCGAAATCTCATTGGCGAATGCCGAAGGGCTTGAGCTCCTGGTCCTTGCCGGGGCCTTCACGCGCGGGAAGGATCGTTTTGAGGGTTGGAGCTGGCTGCGCCTGCCCGCCGGCGAGGCACTTCACGCCCGGGTTGGACCTGAGGGCGCACGCGTCTGGTACAAGAGCGCCCCGCTGCTTCATGCCGCGGTCTGCCCCATGGACACCAGCGAAGCCTTGCAGGCATAGAATAAAGCCAGCGAAGCGGAAGCCCCCTCGCCCAACAGGGCCAGCGGTTTGCGTTGCCAGGGAGTTAATCGTGACAAAAACACAAGTCGCCATCGTCGGCGGCGGCCTCGCCGGTGTTTACGCCGCGCATCTCCTGCATAGGTCCGGTATTGATTTTGTCCTGTTCGAAGCCCGGGACCGCCTTGGCGGCAGGATTCTGACCGTCGATGCAACCGGTCGCCCCGCAGAGGACGGATTCGATCTGGGGCCTTCCTGGTTCTGGCCCGACCTGCAACCGGCCATCGGCAGATTGATCGGGGAACTGGGTGTCAATCAGCAAGCAATTGGGACCCCCAATAAGCATCGAAAAAGGACCCCTCTTTTTGGTCGTGAGGCAGCAGCGGTAGGGCTTACCCCGTCGAAGCTGGTCGGGGTTGCGCAGACGGGGTAAGCGCGGGTTAGGCTTGGCTGGATCTGTTTTGTGTCAGGCCCTGTTTTTGAAGCGCCAGGAGTCGTTTCCGGTTTCGACGATATCGCAGTGATGCGTGAGGCGGTCGAGGAGCGCCGTTGTCATTTTGGCGTCGCCGAATACGCTCGGCCATTCACC
>JAGXAN010000015.1 GCA_019075865.1 Hyphomicrobiales bacterium
GGCGGACTTTCGCAATCGTTTCCAATACCAACATCCCTGCAAGGCTCCCATGCAAAACATGAAAGCCAATATGAACCATGCATCAGAGGGGTCCCGTTTGGATGCCGATAACCCCTCAAGAGGGGTCCTTATTCCATGCCGAAACACAGGCCAAAGCCTTGTCGCAGAATCAAATATGAAAACCACTCTTGCATATATGCCGATTATCTTCTACATAAACTCCAACGCGCTGGGGTGGCCTGGCGGTCGGCAGGAGCAAGACCATGGAAGCAATCGCCTCGGCGCCGACGAGCATCGGCCAGGACATCGCCCAGTTTCGCGCTGAGATCAGCGCGACTCAAAGCCAGCTCGCGTCCAAATCGGGCGTCGATCAGAGCCGGGTTTCACGCATTGAGAAGGGTGAGGCCGGAACGCCAAGCGAACTCGGCAAAATACTGGATGCGCTGGTCGCGCTCGGATCAAAGGGCGCGGCGGATTATGGCGCGTATCTCGCCAAGGGCTGGCAGTACGTGGAGCGCCCCGACTTCTCCAATCCGCAAAGGAACATCCTGGAGCTGGCCGAGGAAGGCCTTCGTCAAATTGCGGACTTCCTGGAGGAGGAAGAGCGTCCCTGGCCCCTGAAGCGCCAGCTGGAACGCCAGCGTGCGGCGATCGAAGCGTCGGCCGTGTATCTGGGTAAGAACGCCCACCAGATCGCATTCATCGGCGAAGTCGGCGTCGGGAAATCGACCGCTATCAGCTTTCTTTATGGCCTGCTCGATCCGACTTCGCCGCCAAGCGACCTGCGCGAGCGCGTGGTGCTTGAGACCGGCGGTGGTCATACGACGCTGTGCGAAGTCAACATCCGTCGCGGGCCGGGCTTCGGCATCGTTGTCCAGGCGCAATCCGACGAAGAAATGCGGAACCTCGTTGGCGACTTCTGCGCCGCGACGTGGCTGCGCCGCTCCGGTGGCGATGGCCAGAAGAACGACAGCGTCAATGTCAGCGAGGAGGTGCAGCGCGCGCTTCGCAACATGTCCGGTCTGACGGTTAGGCGCGAGCGAGATGCCAAGGGTAAGACGAACTCCCGCGACCAGGCCGCCGAATTGGCGAGCCAATGCGCCACGGAAGAAGAATTCCGCGCCCGCGTCATCGAGCGGATGAAGCTCGAACTGCGGACACGGCGTGAAATATGGATCGAGGAAGGCGGTGCCAAGGCGGCCATGCAGCAACTGCGCAAGCTGTTCCGCGACATCAATAACGGTCGCCTGGGCGACGTACCGATGCCGGCATCGATCGACCTCCTGATCCCAGGCTTTGGCTCGGAGGTGCCCGGCCTCGCGGTATCCGCGGTCGATACAAAGGGCCTTGATGAAGTCGCGGTCCGAGCCGACCTCGACGCCCGCCTGAAAGACCCCCGGACGCATGTTGTCTTGTGCTCGACCTTCAACCAGGCGCCCAGCACCTCAGTGCAGCTTCTGCTCGATCATCTTCGCAACGCTCACGGTGTGCGCGTGGACGCGGGCAAGGTGTCGGTGCTGGCCTTGCCGCGCGATGACGAGGCGATGGCCGTCAAGGACGACAGCGGCGAGCCGCCGATCGACGACGAGGACGGCTACCATCTGAAGCGTGACCAGATCCTCCGCACCCTGGCCAGCGGCGACGGAGCCCTGAACGGTGTGCCGATTTTGTTCTTCAACGCCAAGAAGGATGACGCGGCGAAGGTTCGGGGCCAGCTCATCGAGCAGATCGTCCGCCTCCGCAAATCCTACGAGGAGCGGTTGCTCGACGAATGCGCCGCCGCCGACGAAGTGGTCCGGCACCACGAGACCCAGGCTTTCACATCGGCGGTGCAGGCGGTCGCCGATCAACTCAGTAACTTTCTAGGGGCGCATGCTCCCTTGCCCCCCCGTGTCCGGCAACCGTCGGCGGAATTGATCGAGGCTATGGGCGCGATCCGATATGCGTCGACCATTTGGGCGATGACGCGCCGAAATGGCGAATCCTATAATTTCAGTGTCAGCCATCAGGTTGGAGCTGGTGGAGCCAAGGATGCGCTTCTCCGTTCCAAAACCTGGTTCGAGAAGCTCCAGGGTGTGCTCGATACGCTGAAGCAAGACGATGACCTAGTGCTGGCGCAAAAGACCATCCAACAGGTCGAGGTCAGTGCTGAAGGCTGGCGGCGGGCCTTCGCCGAGGCTGCACGTACTGCGGCAGTCGAGGTTTATCGCGGACCATTGGAAGCCGATGTTGGGCTTTGGTCTCACTGCGCGGCGCAATGGGGCGCCGGGCCGGGCTTCAAGGTCCGCGTCGAGCGGATCATCCGCGACTGGTTCGAGAAGCAGACCGAGCTGAATAAGAAGTTGGAGGGCGTGATGGCTGCGCTTTGGGAGGAAACCGTCGTCAGGCCGTTGGAGCGCCTGTCGGACGAAAGCGCTGGCGAACTACCCGAGGATATTCGTCCCGCCAATGTGGTGCCCTTCACGCGTCGTGTGACGGCATGAACATCAACGGCTTCATATGGAGCATCGCCGATGACGTGCTCCACCATGTCTACGACCGTACCAAATACCGCGACATCATCCTGCCGATGACAGTCATCCGGCGGCTGGATGCGGTGCTTGAACCCACCCGCGCCGCCGTTATGGCGCGGAAAGCGGAACTGGACGCGGCGGGCATCCCGGAGGCCGCGCAAGGTCCCGCACTGGACCGTGCGGCCGGTCAGGCCTTTCACAACCGTTCGCCCTTCACTCTCCGGCAGCTTTTGGCTCGGCCCAATCCCGAGACGCAGAAGGCGGACTTCGAGGCCTATCTGGACGGGTTTTCCGAGAACGTCCGAGAAGTCATCGCGCGGTTCAAGTTTCGCGAGGAACTCGGAAGGCTCGCTGAGCATAATAGGCTCCATGCCCTGATCGAGAAGTTCTGCGATGAGCGGATCAATCTGGCGCCGACCCCGGTTCGGGACGAACAGGGGCGGGTGAGCCTACCAGGTCTCGACAACCATACCATGGGCACGATCTTCGAGGAGCTGCTGAGGCGCTTCAACGAAGACTACAACCAGGGCGCCGGCGAACAGTTCACGCCGCGCGACATCGTGGAGATGATGGCCGAACTGGTGTTCCGGCCGATCAAGGACCGCATCGGCAACGGTACCTACCTTCTCTACGATGACGCTTGCGGCACCGGCGGCATGTTGACGGTTGGCGAAGCCAAGTTGCGCGACCTTGCCCGCAAGGAGGGTAAGAAGACCGAAATCCACCTCTATGGTCAGGAACTCAACCCCGAGACCTACGCCATTTGCAAGGCCGACCTGTTGCTCAAGGGCGAGGGCGAAGAAGCCCGCAACATTGCCTTCGGCTCGACTTTGTCTGCCGACGCGCATGGGCGAAACGGGCTGAAGTTCGACTTTATGATGGCCAATCCGCCATTCGGAACGACCTGGAAGATCGACCTGGCCGAGATGGGCGGCAAGGCCGCCGCCAACGATCCGCGCTTCGTGGTCGAGCATGAGGGTCTGGCCGGCGACGAGGATCGGCTGCGCCTGTTGCCGCGCGTATCGGATGGCCAGCTCCTCTTCCTGGTCAACAAGCTGTCCAAGATGAAGGACACGCCGCTCGGCTCGCGCATTGCCGACGTTCACAACGGATCGGCCCTGTTCACGGGCGAAGCGGGCTCGGGCGAGAGCAATGTTCGCCGCTGGATCATCGAGAACGACTGGCTGGAAGCCATTGTCGCCCTGCCGCTCAACATTTTCTACAACACCGGCATCGCCACCTATGTCTGGGTGCTGAGCAACCGCAAGGCGGAAGCCCGCAAGGGCAAGGTTCAGCTTATCGACGCGACCAAGTGGTTCCGACCGCTCCGCCGCAATCTTGGCAAGCGCAATTGCGAGATGACGCCTGGGCATATCCAGGCCGTGCTCGATGCCTATGAGACGATGGAGACGAGCGACACCTCCGTCGTGCTGCCCAATTCGTCCTTCGGCTACTGGAAGATCGTCGTCGAGCGTCCACTGCGACTGCGCTCGCGCTTCACGCGCGAAGCGGTCGAGGCGTTGCGCTTCCAGAGTGGGTACCGCGCTTTGCGAGAGGCGCTGCACACCGAGTTCGGTGACGCGCTGTTCGGTGACTTCGCCAGCGTCGCGGAACGGCTCAAGGCCCATCTCGACCCGCCCGAAGCGGAAATCGAGGAGGTCGCCGAGAGTGATGAGGAGGCGAGCGCCGAGGGCGAGGACGCCGCCGTTGAAGCTGAGGACGCCACGCCGAAGCTGCCGCGCAAGACGGTGAAGAAGCTGCTCGACGCGGCCAGCTGGGCGCGCGACCGGCGCCTGCATCGCGCCGCCGAGCGGTTGATGGCGGTGATCAGCGACGCCGAGCATGACGATTACGCGCTGTTCGAGGCGAAGGTCGCGGCGTCGATCAAGGCCGAAAAGCTCGCGTTGAAACCCGCCGAGGCGCGGCTGATCGCGCGGGCGATGAGCTGGCGCGCGGCGGATGCCAAGCCGATCGTCAAATCGGTGTCGAAGAAGACCGCCGATCCGCGCGGCGGGCTGTTTGCGGTTACCGTCAAAGGCAAGGCGACAGTGGTCGCCTATGAACCTGACAAGGCTTTGTCGGATACCGAGATCGTGGCGTTCGACGATGCGGGCGGGATCGAAGGTTTTTTCGAGCGCGAGGTTTTGCCCCATGCGCCGGATGCGTGGATCGACCGGGAAAAGACGAAGATCGGTTATGAAATCTCGTTCGCGAGGCACTTCTACAGGCCGAAGCCGCCCCGGCCGCTCGCGCAGATCAAGGCCGAAATCGACGCGCTGGAACGCCAGACCCAGGCGCTGCTTGACGCCGTGCTGGTCGAGGCGGACGCATGAGCGCGGCACTGAAGCCCTATCCCGAGTATCGCGACAGTGGCGTGGATTGGCTGCCAAAAGTGCCCGCCCATTGGGATTTCGTCCGCAACGGTCGACTCTTGGCGGAACGCAATGAGACCGGGTTTCCCGAATTGCCGATCCTGGAGGTATCGCTGCGGACGGGCGTGCGGGTCCGCGACATGGAGGGCGGTCGCAAGCAGCAGATGGCCGACCGCGCCAAATACAAGCGCGCCGCCGAGGGCGATATCGCTTACAACATCATGCGGATGTGGCAGGGCGCGGTCGGCATCGCCCCCTGCGATGGGCTGATCAGCCCCGCCTATGTTGTCGCCCGACCGCTCGATAACGTCGAGCCGCGCTTTTACACCTACCTGTTCCGCACAACCGCCTATATGCACGAGGTTAGTTTCGCCTCACGTGGGATCGTGCCTGATCGCAATCGGCTCTACTGGCAGTACTTCAAGCCGATGCTGTCGCCTTCGCCCCCGCCCGAAGAGCAGCGGCGGATCGCCGATTTCCTCGACGCCTACACCGCACAGGTCCACCGCCTCATCGCCGCCAAGCGCCGCACCATCACCGCGCTGATCGAGAGAAAGCAGGCAATTCTGAGCGAATTGCTTCGCTGCGGGATGGATGAGGCGGCCACCGTGGTCGGCGACCTGCCGTGGATCGATCAAAGGCCCGGCAACTGGCGCGTGAACCGCCTCAAGCCCTTTGTAGGCAACATCACCGAGTTGGGTTCTGTTGCGGAGCCAAGCAATTCTATCATCACGCTCGACCGTGTCGAAAGCTGGTCGGGGCGAGTGCTCGATGCCTCGCCGACGACCAGCGAGACGTTCACCGGCAAAGTGTTCCAGCCAGAGGATGTGCTGTTCGGAAAGCTTCGCCCTTACCTAGCCAAAGTGACGCGGACCACGGAGGCCGGACTGGCAGGAACAGAGTTCCTCGTCCTCCGCGCCAAACCAGCCGCCTTTAGGCCGCGCTTCCTTGAGGAGCTGCTTCGATCCAAGCCGTTCATTGAGTTTGTCGCCGCCCACAGTGTCGGGGCAAAGATGCCACGGACTGAATGGGAGGCAATCGCATCAATACCGGTGGCCATTCCGAGCTTGGCCGAGCAAGATCGGCTGTGCGATCATTTTACTGCTGTCTCCGGTGACCTCAACGAGGCCATCGCCAAGGAGCGCAGCCAGATCGATCTCATCCTCGAATATCGTGACAGCCTGATCGCCTCCGTCGTCACCGGCCAGCTCGATGTGCGCGAAGCCGCGGTCCGCGTTGTAGAGGGCGACGGGCTTGCCGAGGAAACGGCGACCGACGAAGAAGACATGGAGGATGCGCTCGATGCGGTCGACTGACGTGAGCGAGGGCGGGCTGGAGGCGCTGATCTTCGCCGCGCTCACGGGCGCCGCGCCCGCGCGGGAATCCTCGACACCGGGGCTATCGGAGGAGTCCGCGCCCTTCACCGGCCCCGACGACTATACCGAGGGCCGCCGGGACGACTACGACCGCGCATACGCGCTGGACCTCGTCCAGTTCGCCGCCTTCATCCACGCGACCCAGCCCGATCTTGCCGGCCCGTTATCGATCGACGCCGACACGCCGGTGCGGCGCGCCTTCCTCGCCCGCGTCCGCGACGAGATCACCAATCGCGGCGTCATCGATGTGCTGCGCGCCGGCGTTCGCCACGGTCCGCACGAGGTGAAGCTGTATTTTCCGTTGCCCTCGCCAGGCAACACGACGGCGGCCGCGCGCTTCGACGCCAATCGCTTCTCCATAACACGGCAACTCGGCTATTCGCTGGATGCCGCCCGCCGCGCGCTTGACCTGGGCCTGTTCATCAACGGCGTGCCTCTCGCCACCTTCGAGCTGAAAAACAGCCTGACCGGCCAGTCTGTCGCCCATGCCGAGGCGCAGTACAAAACCGACCGTGACCCCAGGGAGCTCATCTTCCGTTCCGGCCGCTGCGCCGTTCACTTCGCCGTCGACGACCGTGAGGTGCGGATGTGCAGCCAGCTTGCCGGGCAGAAAAGCTGGTTCCTGCCGTTCAATCGCGGATGGAACGACGGCGCCGGCAACCCGCCCAATCCCGGCGGCATCAAGACCGATTACCTCTGGCGTCAGGTGCTGGCCAAACGCAGCCTGGCCGACATCATCGAAAATTTCGCCGGCATCATCGAGGAACGCGACACGCGCGGCCGGATCACCGCGCGCAAACCAATCTTCCCGCGCTATCACCAGCTCGACGTCGTGCGGTCGCTATGCGCCGACGCCACCGGACGGGGCGCGGGCAAGCGCTACCTGATCCAGCATTCCGCGGGCTCAGGCAAATCCAATTCCATCGCCTGGACGGTGCACAAGCTGGTCGGGCTGGAGCGCGCGGGCGCGTCGGTTTTCGATACCGTCATCGTGGTGACGGACCGCCAGGTGCTCGACAAAAACCTGAAAGATACGATAGGCGGCTTTGCGCAGACCGCGCGCCTGATGGGCCATGCCGAGCGTTCCGGCGACCTGCGCGGCTTCATCGAAAGCGGCAAGAAGATCGTCGTCACGACGGTGCAGAAGTTTCCCTTCATCCTGGACGATATCGGCAGCGCACATCGCGGTCGCCGCTTCGCTATCGTGATCGACGAAGCGCATTCAAGCCAGGGCGGACGTGCGGCCGGGGCGCTGAACACGGCGCTCGGCGGCAGCGCGGCGGATGACGAGATGACGACCGAGGATCGCATCCTCGCCATCATTGAGGGCCGCCGGATGCTGGATAACGCCAGCTACTTCGCCTTCACCGCGACGCCGAAGAACAAGACCCTGGAGCTGTTCGGCGAGCGCTATGAGGAAGACGGGGTGGTGAAGCATCGGGCGTTCCACCTCTATTCCATGAAGCAGGCGATCGAGGAGGGGTTCATCCTCGACGTGCTGGCCCATTACACGCCGGTTTCCAGCTACTATCGCCTCGCCAAGACCGCAGCCGATGACCCTGAAGTCGATGTGTCCCGGACGCTGAAAACGCTGCGCCACTATGTCGAAGGCCATGACCATGCAATCGCCACCAAGGCGGGCATCGTGGTCGATCATTTCCTCGATCAGGTGATTGCGCGGCGGAAGGTCGGCGGCGAAGCACGCGCGATCATGGCCGCTGACGGCATCGAGCGAGCAATCGATTATTGGCGCGCGATCAGCGCAGCCCTCGTCAAACGGGGATCCCCGTACAAGGCGATCATCGCGTTTTCCGGCAGCGTCGATGATGCGGGCGAGCAGCGCACGGAGGCGTCGTTCAACGGATTTCCGAGCAGCGAACTGGAGGACAAATTCGACGCCGACCCCTACCGGTTTCTCGTCGTCGCGGACAAATATCTGACCGGATTTGATCAGCCCAAACTGTTCGCAATGTACATCGACAAGACGCTTGCCGGCGTTAAAGCGGTGCAGGCTTTGTCACGTCTCAACCGTGCCCGGCCGGGAAAGACCGAGCCGATCGTGCTGGATTTCCGCAACGACCCCGCCGTCATCGAAGCTGCGTTTTCTGATTTTTACCGCACGACAATCCTGTCCGGCGAGACCGATCCCAACAAGCTGCATGACCTGAAGCGCGCGCTCGACGAGGCGGGTGCCTACACAGAGACCGACGTCGAGAACGTCGTCTCGCTTTTCCTGCAAGCGGCGCCCCGCGACCAGATCGACCCCATCCTGGATGCATGTTCGGCGCAGTACGAAGCACTCCCGGAAGACTATCAGATCGCGTTCAAGGGTGCGGCCAAGGCGTTCGTTCGGACCTACGCGTTCCTCGGCGCGATCCTGCGATATGCGGTGCCGGAGTGGGAGAAGTTGTCGACTTTCCTCACCTTGCTGATCCCGAAGTTGCCCAGTCCCGCAAGTGACGAAACGCCCGTCGACGTGCTGGAAACCATCGACATGGACAGCTATCGGGTCGAGGTCGAGGCTGCCATGGAGATCGCCCTGGCAGATGCGGATGCGGAGATCGAGCCGGTTCCAACAGGTGCGGCAGGAGGTCGTCCAGAGCCAGATGTTGACCAGCTGAGCAGCGTCATCCGTGACTTCAATGAACGCTTTGGCGCCACGGAGTTTCGCGATCAGGATCGTGTCACCCGGTTTCTGTTCGAGGAGTTGCCGGGGAAGATTGGCGCAAATGATCGGGTGCAGAATGCACTGCGGAACAGCGACAATCAGAACGCACGAATCGAACACGACCGCGCCGTCGATGATGAATTGCTCGGCAGCTTGGCCGATCACACCGACCTCTATGCGCTCTACAATACGGACAAGGCTTTCAAGGCTTGGCTGCAAGAAAGACTATTCGACGCCGCCAAGCGGGCGCAGACCCCGGTGCCGCCGCCAGCATGATGTGGGTGTTTTCCGCGACCGGCGACAGCCGCTTCATCACGGATCAGGCAGGATAGGGTTTGCGCTGCTGCCTGTCGATCCAGCGGAATGTTTGATTGGTTTCTGGACGGGGCTCAGCGGTGATTTGCGGGCCTGAGTAGGAGGGCAAGATAAAGCGAGTTGCCTCGCTGCCGGACCTTCGTTCCTAAGTGTTTGTCTGCACATTGTTTTTTGGCGGCTCGCCGCTGAAGGGGCGAGGTGCGGCGGCTGTGTTTCGGCATGGAATAAGGACCCCTCTTGAGGGGTTATCGGCATCCAAACGGGACCCCTCTGATGCATGGTTCATATTGGCTTTCATGTTTTGCATGGGAGCCTTGCAGGGATGTTGGTATTGGAAACGATTGCGAAAGTCCG